>NZ_CP047198.1 GCF_030408635.1 Corynebacterium coyleae
GTGGATCAAGCGGTGAATTTGGAATTACAGGAAATTGACAGACTGGAGCGGACCTTGGCGGATCAACACCTCGAGGATCTTTGGCGTGGCATCGTCGACGAACTCCTCAGACTCTCCGAACAACCCTCCTCCTCGGTCCCCACACTCACCCCGCAGCAGCGCGCCTACCTGCGGCTCATGAAGCCAGTCGTGCTTGTCGACGGCTACGCCCTCCTCTCCGCACCACACCAAGCCGCCAAAAACGTGGTCGAAGACTCCCTTTCCCCGCACATCACCGCGCTGCTGACCTCCCACACCGGACTGCCCTACAACCTGGCCGTTTCCGTCGCCGCACCCGAGCCCGAGCCTGAACCACAGCCCGAACCCGAACCGGTGCAGCCACCCACGCCGCCGGTCCAGCAGCACTCCTGGGGCCAATCCCAAACCGTGGCGGGGGAGTACGAAGCAGAACAACCCGCCGCCGGCGAACAAATCCCAATGGGCCTCGACGAGCTGGCGCGGATGCATGCCGCTCAGGTTGAGGGGCGTCGTCGAGAAGCAGCTGCTCACCCCACCGTCGACCGCCGCATCCCGCGCGAAAAGCCAGCTCACGACCCCGACCGCGAAGCCAGCCTCAACCCGAAATACACCTTCGAAAACTTCGTCATCGGCTCCTCAAACCGCTTCGCCAACGGCGCCGCCGTCGCCGTCGCCGAAAACCCCGCCAAGGCCTACAACCCCCTGTTCATCTGGGGCGGCTCCGGCCTCGGCAAAACCCACCTGCTGCACGCCGCCGGCAACTACGCCCGCGTCCTGCAGCCAGGCCTGCGTATTAAATATGTCTCGTCCGAGGAATTCACCAACGACTACATCAACTCCGTGCGCGACGACCGCCAAGAATCCTTCAAACGGCGCTACCGCAACCTCGACATTCTGATGGTCGACGACATCCAATTCCTCGAAGGCAAAGAAGGTACCCAGGAAGAGTTCTTCCACACCTTCAACGCCCTCCACCAGGCAAACAAGCAGATCATCCTGTCGTCCGACCGCCCGCCGAAGCAACTGACCACGCTGGAAGATCGCCTGCGGACCCGCTTCGAAGGCGGCCTGATCACCGACGTTCAGCCACCAGACCTAGAAACCCGCATCGCCATTCTGATGAAGAAGGCTGCCGCCGACGGCACCCAAGTCGACCACGCCGTGCTCGAACTCATCGCGTCGCAGTTCGAGTCGTCGATCCGCGAACTCGAAGGCGCGTTAATCCGCGTCTCCGCCTACTCTTCGCTGATCAACGAGCCAATCACCATGGAAGTTGCGCAGGTAGCACTGCGCGACATTCTTCCCGACGAAGGCGACGTGAACATCAACGCCGCCACCATCAAAGAAGCCGCCGCGGAATACTTCGAAGTCACCATGGAGCAGCTCGTCGGCGCAGGTAAAACCCGTCAGGTAGCGCACGCCCGCCAGATCGCCATGTACCTCTGCCGCGAACTCACCGACCTGTCACTGCCCAAGATCGGCGACGAGTTCGGCGGCAAAGACCACACCACCGTCATGTACGCCGACCGCAAGATCCGCAAGGAAATGACAGAAAACCGTGGCACCTACGACGAGATCCAGGAGCTCACGCAACTGGTGAAGAACCGGGCCCGCGCGCGGTAGGCGGTTGAGTTAATAGGGGAGTCCACTCCGGTGGGCTCCCTTTTTTGTGGTTTCGGGGCCTGCTCCCGCTCCAGGCCCTGTTCACCAAAATAGTTCCCCGCCTGGGAACTATTTGCGTCCGGAACCCCAAGAAAATTCACTTTCCCCAGGGCTGAACTGATAGCACCAAGAGAAAGTTCCACTACCCAGCCAGAACCCGGGAACTTTTTTGAAATCGAACCCCCAAACCCCACCCAACCTAGATCTATCCACAGACCTATCCACACCTGTGTAATTACACCGTTGTAATTAGGCGATCTTGGTCACAAAACGCCTTTGACCGGCTGGGGAGCGAGATGTGTACAAACGGTGGATAGCTCGGGACAGATTGTGTAATTCCAAAAAGCGCAGAAATCTATCCACAGGCAAGGGCAGTTATCCACAAGTTATCCACACCCTGAATCACAAGACGGATCGCCGAGATGACCGGCCAAGATAACGTGTAATCCACAGATTCCCCAGGACTTACTGTTGTTCCCATCTATTTACTTGTAATTCTTCTAAGAGAAAGAGAGGGTGTGCAGAACTCGCCGGGGCTTCGTCGAGAAGCAAAGAGCGAATGACAAAACTGGCACCCGTAAATGGCGTGTGTCGGGGTGCCCGCCTAGAGTGGTTGCGTAATTACATCCGGCCCCTACCCACGTGCAAGGAGTCTGCGCCGCCATGGTTGACATCAACGGTGACAACAACGTGTCGTTCCGCGTCGAACGGGACGACCTTTCTGACGCCGCGGCGTGGGTTGCGCGCAGTTTGCCGACGAAGAACACGCAGCCGGTGCTTCGCGCGGTGGTGATCACTGCGGATGACAATGGTTTGGAATTCGCGGGCTTCGACTACGAGGTGTCCACCCGTGTGCGTATCGGCGCAGAGGTGTCTAACCCTGGTCGCGTCGCTGTGGCGGGCAAGCTCCTGGCGGACATTGTGGCGAACATGCCGAACAAGCCGGTTGAGGTGACCACGGATGGTCAGAAGCTGGTGCTGCAGGGTGCTGCGGCACGCTTTGAGCTGCCGATTATGTCCTTGGATGATTACCCGCAGTTGCCTCACTTGCCGCAGGTCACGGGTAGCATTTCGCCGGCGTCGCTCACGGGTGCTGTCACTCAGGTCGCGGCGGCGGCAGGTCGTGATGACACGCTGCCGATGCTCACGGGTATCCATGTGGAGATCGACGGCGAGAATGTCACCCTTACCGCCACGGACCGTTTCCGTCTGGCGCAGCGTCACCTGACGTGGGAGCCGGCGAGCGCGAACGTGAAGGCGGATCTGCTGGTTCCGGCGAAGACGCTGCTGGATAACGCTCGTACGCTGGACACGAGTATCGACGAGCCGGTGGAGATCGCTGTCGGTTCCGAGGACAACATTGGCGGCGAGGGCCTGTTTGGCCTGCACACCGGCAACCGCGAAACCACAACTCGCATGTTGGATGCGGAGTTCCCGAATGTGGAGCCGCTGTTGCCGAAGGAGCACACGTCGATCGCGTCGGTTGAGGTTGCGCCGCTGATGGAGTCGATCCGTCGTGTCAGCCTGGTCGCGGACCGCAACGCGCAGCTGCGTCTGCACTTCAAGGAAGGCCAGGTCACGCTGTTTTCCTCCGGCGCGGATTCGGGTGCGGCTGAGGAGACCATCGACGCTGCTTTCACCGGTGCCGACGAACTGCTCATCGCCTTCAACGCCGGCTACCTGCGCGAGGGCCTGTCGGTGATTGGCACGAACCGCGTGGTGTTCGGCTTCACGGAGCCGTCGCGTCCGGCGATCATGATCCCGGAGCCGGAGGAGCTGCCGGAGGCGGACGAGAACGGCACGTTCCCCACCCCGGATACGTACTTCACGTACCTGCTGATGCCGGTTCGCCTGCCGGGTTAGTCGCGGGCGGCCTGTATGCACGTCCGCGAGCTTGATCTGCGTGATTTCCGCTCGTGGCCCGAGTTGAATCTCAAGCTCGAGCCGGGGGTGACGGTGATCGCCGGGCGCAACGGCCATGGCAAGACCAACATTGTGGAGGCCGTGCACTACACATCCACGTTGTCGAGCCATCGCGTATCTACGGACGCACCCCTCGTAGCCACCAACAGACCGAACGCGCGCGTCTCGGTCACCACGGTCAACGACGGCCGCGAACTCACAACCCATCTGCTGATCAAGCCGCATGGGGCGAACCAGGCGCAGATCAACCGCACGAAGTTGAAGTCCGCCCGGGAGATCCTGGGCGTGTTGAGCACGGTGATGTTTTCGCCGGAGGACCTGCGGCTGATCAATGGTGAGCCGGCGGAGCGGCGTCGCTTCCTGGACGACCTGGCGGCGCTGCGCACGCCGCGTCTTGGCGGGGCCCGCGCGGATTATGAGCGGGTGCTGCGCCAACGAAACGCACTGCTCAAGCACTCAAACATGGCGCTTCGCAGGGGCTATGGTGACGACGACGGCGCCAGCGCCTTGAGCACCCTCGACGTGTGGGACGGCCAGCTTGCACATTTTGGGGCGCAGGTGGTGGCGGGGCGGCATGGGCTCGTCGATACGCTTGGGCCCCTGATCGCGGAGGCGTACCACTCGGTGGCGCCGGAATCGCGGCCGGCGTCGGTGGAATACCGCTCTACGCTGGACAAAGCTGTCACGGAGCTCGCCGGCGGGCCCTCGCGGGACCCTGCGGTGTTTGAGGCGGCGATGCTCACGGAGTTGGGGCGGCGCCGCAAGGAGGAGATCGACCGGGGCATCACGCTGGTCGGCCCGCACCGCGACGACCTGGCGCTCATGCTCGGCGACAACCCTGCGAAAGGTTACGCCTCGCACGGGGAGACCTGGTCGTATGCGTTGTCACTGCACCTGGCCGAATACCAATTGTTGTCCAGCGACGGCAAGGATCCGGTGCTGATTCTCGACGACGTCTTCGCCGAACTCGACGCCAAACGCCGCGAGCGCCTCGTTCACGTGGCCGAAGAGGCCGAGCAGGTCCTGATTACCGCTGCGGTTGGCGACGATCTGCCCGGCAACCTCGACGACGCCGTCACCGCCCGCTACGCCGTGACCATGGAGGATGGGGTGAGTTCGATTGAGCGATCTCATTAAAACCACCTTCGACAACCTGCGCGCCACCGCCCGCAAACGCGGCGGCCGCCTGCCGGACCTCTCCCGGCAGGGCACAAGTGTGATTCCAAGGCGCAACAAGCCAACGCTTATCGACGACCACCGCACCATCACGGTGCCGGGGTTGGACTTGCCGGAAGGGGGTCGTCGACAAGCAGATGTTCGGGGGATTCCCACCGGCCTGGACGGACGCGCGCTGCCGAGGAGTTACAAAGTCTCCTCTTTTGCCAACCTGCTGGGCAAAGAAGTGCGCAAACGCGACTGGACCGAAAAGATGGCGCATGGCTGGGTGATGGGGCACTGGGAGGACCTGGTCGGGGAGAAGATCGCACAGCACACGCACGTGGAGATGATCAAGGGCGACGAAGTGCACGTGAGTTGTGATTCCACCGCGTGGGCGACCCAGATGAAGTACATGCAGCGCGAAGTGCTGCGCGCCATCGCCGAGAAAGTCGGGCCGGACGTGGTGACCAAACTGCACATCTACGGACCGAAGACGAAAAGTTGGCGCTACGGGCCGCTGCACGTCAAAGGCCGCGGCCCGCGGGATACCTACGGGTAGGGGTTACTGATTTGAATGTCAATACCCTCACGCAGTTAGAGCTTGCGTTGGGGAAAAGTGTCGCTTATTGTTTTCCATGTAAGCCCCGCAGATTGAGCCAGTAACGGCGAAGGTTCTGAGTTTTCAGGACGCTCGGGGCATTTGAAATTTCTGGGGGTGGAAATGAATTTCAGCGATCTGAATATGAATCTCATCGCTTCTTCGCCGAGAATGTCAACGTTTCGGGATTATGTTTTAACGCCAGGAAAGAATGGACAGGAAGCGCCAGTTGATCGCTTACCAAGGGCGGAACAACACCTCGAACTTTCTGAAAGAATTAACCGGGCTGCAAGTCGACTGTATTTCTGGGACTCACAAATCGCGGGGTCTTTTTGGCCCGCAGTGGCGCTGGTGGAGGTTCTCGTCCGCAACGCTATGAACGACGAACTGTGCGACTACTTCGATATAGACCACGAAGACGGTTGGCATACGTTAGTGATGAATGGAGAAGACTCCATATCGTCTTCCGAAGAAGGGAATCAGCTCAAGAGCAAGTACATCCTTCTGACGCGAAAAGACTACCGTGCATTTGAACAGAAACTGAGTGAGATTAAACGGAAGCGTCCCAGTTCTGCTATTTCGGGGGACTATTTTGTAGGAAAAGTTTCTCTAGGAATGTGGCTTAGCTTGTTGAATAACGGAGACTCGGGTCCAGGGCGCGGCTATCTCAACTACGAACAGACGCTATGGGAGCCGTGTTTGGTTGAGGCTTTTCCGAACTATCAAGGCAAGCGTTCCCAGCTGAGGAACGAATTAAACCAGTTTGCCAAGTTACGGAACCGGATCGCTCATCATGAACATCTTCTCGGACGGCACAACTTTAATAGTGATGCGGATAACCTCGTTAGTATCGCGAGCTATATCGACAAGGACGTTGCGGAGGTTATCCGACAAAACAACCGCTTTCGTTCTGTGATCGCCCAGCAACAAGATTTCCTTGACGGATTGACTGTCCTTTAAAACCCGAAAACGTGAAATTGGGGCGTGAAACGCCCGCTCGCGGGTTGGACGAGTGCCCGTTATGTCCCCCTCGGCGTGTAAGATGAAACGAGTTCAACGGGCTTAGGGCCCATATTTCACGCATGGAGGAGCGTCCCGCAGTGGCTGAACAGCAACCCCATTACGACGCGTCGTCGATTACTATTCTCGAGGGCCTTGAGGCGGTGCGTAAGCGCCCAGGCATGTACATCGGTTCCACCGGTGTGCGCGGTCTGCACCACTTGGTGTGGGAGGTCGTGGACAACTCTGTCGACGAGGCGATGGCGGGCTACGCCGACCAGGTCGATGTGACGTTGTTGGCAGATGGCGGCGTTGAGGTCGTCGATAATGGTCGTGGTATTCCGGTGGAGATGCACCCGTCCGGCGCCCCGACTGTCCAGGTGGTTATGACCCAGCTGCACGCCGGCGGCAAGTTCGACTCGGAGTCCTACGCGGTTTCCGGTGGCCTGCACGGTGTGGGTATTTCCGTGGTGAACGCGCTGTCCACTCGCGTTGAGGCGGATATTAAGCGTGACGGTAGGCACTGGTACCAGCGCTTCAACATGGCCGTGCCGGATGAGTTGGAAGAGGGCGGTAATGCCCGCGGTACTGGTACGGCGATTCGTTTTTGGCCGGACCCGGAGATTTTTGAGACGGTCGAGTTCAATTACGACACCATTGCGCGCCGTCTGCAGGAGATGGCGTTCCTGAACAAGGGTCTGACGATTACGCTGACGGACCAGCGCGTCACCGATGAGGAGCTCGAGCTCGAGGCGATTGCGGAAGAGGGCGACACTGCGGCGCTTATCGGCGGCGACTCGTTCGACGACAACACCGAAACCGTCGACGCGTCCGAGGTGGATAAGGACGGCGACGGCAACCCGGTTGAGGCTGGCGATGAGGTTGCGCCGGACGTCAAGAAGAAGCGCGAGAAGAAGGTTGTCTACCACTACCCAGACGGCCTGATTGACTACGTCAACTACCTGAACAAGTCGAAGACCGCCATCCACCCGACCATCGTCGGTTTCGACCAGAAGGGTGACGGCCTCGAGGCTGAGGTGGCGATGCAGTGGAACAGCTCCTTTAAGGAGTCTGTCCACACCTTTGCCAACACCATCAACACGCATGAGGGCGGTACGCACGAGGAAGGTTTCCGTGCCGCGCTGACCACGTTGATGAACCGCTACGCCCGCGAGCACAAGCTGCTCAAGGACAAGGAGCCGAATCTTACTGGCGACGACTGCCGTGAGGGCCTCGCCGCTGTCGTCTCCGTACGCGTGGCTGACCCGCAGTTCGAGGGCCAGACGAAGACGAAGCTGGGCAACACTGAAGTCAAGGGCTTTGTCCAGCGCGCCATCAACGAGAACCTGTCCGATTGGTTCGACGCGAACCCGGCTGAGGCGAAGGTCATCGTGAACAAGGCGGTGGCGTCCTCGCAGGCTCGTCAGGCGGCGCGTAAGGCGCGTGACCTGGTTCGTCGTAAGTCTGCGACGGACCTGGGTGGCCTGCCGGGCAAGCTGGCGGACTGCCGTTCGAAGGACCCTGCAAAGTCCGAACTGTTCATCGTAGAGGGTGACTCCGCAGGCGGTTCCGCAAAGGGCGGCCGCGACTCCAAGTACCAGGCGATCCTGCCGCTGCGAGGCAAGATCCTGAACGTGGAGAAGGCCCGCATGGACCGCGTGCTCAAGAACGCCGAGGTCCAGGCCATCATCACCGCCCTGGGCACGGGTATCCACGAAGAGTTCGACATTGCGAAACTGCGCTACCACAAGATCGTGCTCATGGCCGATGCTGACGTGGACGGCCAGCACATCGCCACCCTGCTGCTGACCTTGCTATTCCGCTTCATGCCGGAACTGGTGGAGAACGGCCACGTGTACCTGGCTAACCCGCCGTTGTACAAGCTCAAGTGGGGCAAGGG
Organism: Corynebacterium coyleae; assembly: GCF_030408635.1. Taxonomy (NCBI): domain Bacteria; kingdom Bacillati; phylum Actinomycetota; class Actinomycetes; order Mycobacteriales; family Corynebacteriaceae; genus Corynebacterium; species Corynebacterium coyleae. Next base: position 8,259 of record NZ_CP047198.1, read on the forward strand.
CGAGCCGGGCTACGCCTTCTCCGACCGCGAGCGCGACGAGCTGCTGGCGGAGGGCCTGGAGGCCGGCCGCAAGATCAACACCGATGACGGCATCCAGCGTTACAAGGGTCTGGGCGAGATGAACGCCAAGGAGCTGTGGGAGACCACCCTGGACCCGGAGACCCGCATCCTGCGCCGCGTGGAGCTCGAGGACGCGCAGCGCGCCGACGAGTTGTTCTCCATCCTGATGGGCGACGACGTCGCGGCACGCCGCAGCTTCATCACCCGCCGCGCGAAGGACGTCCGCTTCCTCGACGTCTAGGCTGTAGGCGCGTACAGCAACGCCCCGGCACTTCCCTTGGTGGAAGTGCCGGGGCGTTGGTGGTTGTGAGGTGCTGCGGGTGCTTTGCGCTACGCGTACTTTTCGACGACACGCCCCAGGTCCGGCAACGCCGGACTCACAATCTTCTTCGCCTTGCCGCGCAGCGTGGAGTAGACCTTCTTCAGCGCGCTGGGCATGGATTCGATGGCGGTATCGCCAGCCTTGAGGACGGAATCGATCACGGAGTCCTCGTTCGCGGCGAGGAACCCACCGAAGTCCTGCTGGCCGCTTGCCTTGAAGGCGTTCCAGTGCGGGTTCAGCGACTCGACGAGGTCCGGCAGGAACTTGTTCAGCCCCTTGCTCACGGCGTCTGCATCAGCCTTCTTACCTGCAGCGATGGCGGACTTGAGGGCCATGCCGGTCAGGCCGGACTGGTTGGCCACGGTGGTTTCCGTCAGTTGGGTCAGGTCCTCGACGAGCTTGGAACGGGTGGAGGCGTCGAGAAGCTTGGATAGATCACTCATAGTGGGCAGTGTACTTGCCGTACGACACGATTCGTGTTTGCAGGAAAACAAGCAGCTGTCAGGGAGCAGGGATATAGTATTCAGTATCTTCGGCACTAATTGACAGGAAACGTTATGCCTGATTTTAAAGACATCGCTTCTCGGCTTCCTGAGATCGCAGGTATTGTCATCGCGATTCTGACGGTTCTCGGACTCATCGGCGGATTGTCATCGGGGGAGTTAAGTTCAGAAAACCCAGGGCAGCAGAACATTACGCAACCGGACAGGGAGAGGCCCAACCCTGCGCCGCAGCCTCGGCCTTCGCAGCAGCCGCAGAAGCCTGCACCGCGTGTAACCGCTGGTATGCGCAACACCGAAGTGTACCGCCAGTCCCAGGGCTTCGAACGGCTTGTCAATCTGGGCAAGGTGGCGCCGGGCGCCAAATATACGGTGTTTGACCAGGCGGGTCGTCCTAAAGGCGAATGCAGTTTTGGGTGGATGCTGCGCCAGCAGAACACTAACCGTGTGTTCAACCTGACCGCCGGTCACTGCGGTGTGACAGGGGACCGTGCGTTTGTGATGCTTCCCAATAACCAGCTCATGTATGCGGGTCGGTTTATCTCTTCGACCGGCATGCCGAATCGGATTGGGGTCGATGCTGATTTCGCAGTCATTTTCCTTGATAACCCCAATGTGCAGATTGACCCGACCGTTCCAGGTGTTGGCCGTGTGCAGGGTGTTGCTGGTTTGCCGGCAATCGATAGGACTGAGCCGAAGCTTTGCCGTCTAGGTTGGCGCAGCGGCTTGTCGTGTGGCTACTACATTGACACCCCGAGTCCGCTGGTGTTCCGGTTCCGGAACATTTCGGACCACGGCGATTCCGGCGGCCCAGTGTGGGTTGAGGGGCCGAATGGCCGCTACGCCGCAGGTGTCCTGTCCTTCGGACCGAAGGTGAATGCTACCCAAATCGGTGCTGCCGCAATCGGCCCTGTGCTTGAGTACCTGAGTCAGTACAACTTCTATTACTGGGGCTAGAACCGGAGGTAAACGACAAGACCGCGTCCAGGACTGGACGCGGTCTATTTGGTTGCAGTTCTTCCTCCGCAGCCCCATAAGTCACTGCAACCACAACAGTTCACAACCGTAACATACGCGGTTGCGGGGCGTTACTTAAACGACGGAGGATTTTTCTGGAATTGGTCAATCGCCTGCGTGACCTGGGACGTGATGAACTGTGCCGGGAAGATTCGGTTGCTCTCGGAGGAGCCCGCGACGTGGGTGAGGTTGAACTGCTTGGCTACGTCGTCGACAGCTTGGCGCACTGGCGGCACGAAATCGACGATGGCCTGGATGGCAACCAGCGTGGTCACCAACGCGATGGTCAACGAGATCGGAGCCGAGCCGGTGTAGGAGCCCTCAAGCGGGCGCTTTTCTGGCACGTCGAGGTCCTTGTCGTAGTCCGGACGGTAGTTCGGCTTGGAGGAACCACCGGAGCTCGTGGTGGAGAGCTGCGTGACGGCGGGTTCGGCGTGAGCTGGTGCGACCGTGGTGACGACGGCAGCGGCCACGGCAATCGCAGTGGCGGCGGTGGCGATTTTCTTCATGGCAGACATGTTAAGCGCTCGGGACCGTTAGAAGGGCAATGAACCCATCTGTGTCACTGCGAACCCTGCGGCTCCGAGCAGGGCCAGGACGCCGAGCACAATGGCGATGATGCCGCCGGTGCTGGACCCCTCCTTGTCCGTACCGCCAGGAGTCGGTGCAGGCGCAGGAGCGGGTGCCGGATTGGCGGTGGACGGCGTCCCCGGCTTCGGCGCAGGCGCAGGAGCGGGCGAACCAGGACCAGGCGCATCAGAAGGCTGCGTTGCGGTCGTGGTGTTGCTGCGGATGGCGATTGGCAGGCGGGCCGTGTTTTGCGAGCCGTCCTTGTAGGTCACCACCACATTCGCCGCAATTTGCGCAACGTCCGCGTTTTTACCTGCTGTGATGGTGATGGCACCCGTGGAGGTGTCGGCCGTAAACGTGAGGTCACGGATGACCAAGTTAGTGATGCTCACTACGGCGCCGTCCGGCCAGTTGTTTGGCTTCACGGTCACGCTTTCCCCGGGAAGGAGTCTTGCGGTGGGGTAGCGCACGGTGGTCACGGATGCCTGTTCCACCTCGGGTTTGGTGAAGGTGAAGTTGGTCTCAAGGTACGTGCGCGACCCGTCGGGGAAGCGAGCGGTTACCGGCATGGTCACGGTGGTGCCGGCCCTGGTGCGCTGCGGCGGGGTCAGGTTGATTTCGCCGGTGTGGCGGTCGATCTTCACCTGCCAGCCGGCCGGGGGCGTTTGGTTGATCTCAAACGTGGTGCCTTCGGGGAAGTCGCCGACCGGTTTGGCTGTGGCGATTTCCGTGGTGGTGGCGCTCGCGGCGGGGTATTTCACGGTGAAGGTTTCGGAGTTCCACTTGCCGTCCTCGGTGACGGTGAAGGTTGCCCATCCGATGCCGACGAGGTTGTCCGGGGTGGTGACCTCGACTGGGATTTGGAAGGTCCAAGGTGCTGTCAGTGGGCGCTTTGGCTTGACGACGACAACCCCGCTGGCCTCGTCAACATCGACATCAATAAAGCGGAAGATGCTCGGGTTGAGATCGGGTCGTGCCTTGAAGGTGGTGCCTTCGGGCAGGGCGTCCGCCAACGCGGTGGAGGCTTGCTCGCTGCCGCTCATTGTCTTGTCGTGCCACTTCGGGGTGAAGGCGTTGTCGTAGATGTTGTTGAAGAAGTCCTCGATAGACGCACCGCTGCCAAGGGACTCGCTTGACTTCTTGGAGTAGGCGTAGATATCTGCACGCACGTTGCGGAACGAGCCGTCGGGGTACATCACCTTCACGCTGGCTGCGCTCTTGGAGCCTGGTTTGACCGGATCGAGCTGCGTGACAGACAGATCGCCGTTGGCGGCTGCGGTGACCTTGAAATGGTCGGGAGCGGTGACTTCGAATCGGGTGCCTTCGGGGAAGTCACCCTGCAGTTGCGCTACGGAGAGCACCGAATCGGAGCTGTCTTCGACGGTGAACGCTGGGTAGTACGACAGGGGATACTTCTTTGCCATCTCGCCGATGGTGTCGACGACGTGGATCATGATGGGGAAACTGCGTGCGCGCACGCCGTCGCTGCCGGTGATCATGAACTGGGTGCGCTGGTTCGGGATCACGTCTTCGGCGACGTGCATGGTGACCACGCCGGTGCGTGGGTTGGTGCTGAACCGGTAGCCCAGGTAGTCGTCGGAACCCTCGAAGCGCACGTTGCTGGGGATGGAGCCCTGCGGGGCGATCTCCACGGTACCGCCGGGCGTAACCTGCTTGACCGGCCACGTGAGTCCGGACAGGAAGGCTTGAGAGGTGGCGGCGGTTGCGGGGGAGTGGGGCAGGGCAACACCGCCGCCCAACAACGCGGCGGTGGTGGCGACCGCAATGGCGGTGCGACTGAACTTCATGGCTGCCTCCAATAAGTTATAAGAACTTTTCGACTATACCCCTAGACACCTGTAATGCGAGTTTTTGGATTTATCCCGTTTATCCCGCCCAGCGCCGATACACCTCTGCGGCGACCACGGCGAATCCCTCGTTGCCAGACGACAGCGGTGCGAGCACAGTAATAGAAGAGGACAAGGCCTCGGCTGCGGCGTCCACCGAGTCGAAGACCGGCACGCCGTGGAACCGGGAGCCTGGCACGGCAGCACATGCTGCCAGGAACCCGAAGGACGTGATGTGGCATCCGTGGAAGTCGCAGTACTCGTCGGCGATGGCCAGCAACTGCTCTGCACTCAAGCCTCTGCTGAACCCCCGGCTCAAGCCCATCACGAGCGGGCCTGCCGGATGCGTGATTCCATGGCGGTGTAGCCGGGGATGAGGGAGCGTGCGAGGTCGGTGACGGTGGCGTCGTCAAGCAAACGCGTTGCGGAGGAGACCACCGCACGGCGCGCGGCTTCCTGCTTGGAGCAACCCCATGCGGATGCGAGTAAAACGAGCGCTTTGTCTTCGTCTGCGGTCAACCGGAGCGTCATAGCCATACCACTTTGATACCACGGCGATCCATGGTCGTGGCGGAAAAAGCCACAGAAGCCCGCTAGACTCAATCACATGGCTGATGACACCACTGGCGGCTTGGACCGCATTCAACCAATCGACATCAACGAGGAGATGCAGACCAGCTACATCGATTACGCCATGAGCGTGATCGTCGGTCGTGCACTCCCAGATGTGCGCGACGGCATGAAGCCGGTCCACCGCCGCATCATCTACGCAATGTATGACAACGGCTACCGCCCCGAGCGCTCCTACGTGAAGAGTGCAAAGCCGGTGGCAGACACCATGGGTAACTTCCACCCGCACGGTGACAGCGCTATCTACGACACCCTCGTGCGTATGGCGCAGCCGTGGGCGATGCGCTACCCGCTGGTGGATGGCCAGGGTAACTTCGGCTCGCCGGGCAACGATGGCCCGGCCGCCATGCGTTACACGGAGTGCAAGATGACTCCGCTGGCCATGGAGATGGTGCGCGACATCCGCGAAAACGCCGTCGACTTCAACCCGAACTACGACGGCAAAACCCAAGAGCCAGCCGTGCTGCCGTCCCGTGTGCCGAACCTTCTGATGAACGGCTCCAACGGCATCGCCGTGGGTATGGCCACCAACATCCCGCCGCACAACCTGAATGAGCTGGCGGCCGCGATCCAGTGGATCCTGGACAACCACGACGCGGACGAGCAGACCACGCTCGACGCCGTCATGGAGCGCGTGAAGGGCCCGGACTTCCCAACCGCCGGCCTCATCGTGGGTGATCAGGGTATTAAGGACGCCTACACCACCGGCCGCGGCTCCATCCGCATGCGCGGCGTGACGGAGATCGAGGAGATTGGCAACCGCCAGGTCATCACGATCACCGAGCTGCCGTACCAGGTCAACCCGGATAACTTCATCCACAACATCGCCGAGCAGGTCACCAACGGCAAGATGGTGGGCATCTCCAAGATCGAGGACGAGTCCTCCGACCGTGTGGGCATGCGCATCGTGGTCACCCTCAAGCGCGACGCTGTGCCGCGCGTGGTGCTAAACAACCTGTACAAGCACTCCCAGCTGGAGACGAACTTCTCCGCCAACATGCTGTCCATCGTCGACGGTGTGCCGCGCACCCTGCGCCTGGATCAGATGCTGCGTTACTACGTCAAGCACCAGATCGAAGTCATCGTCCGCCGCACCCAGTACCGCCTGGACGAGGCCGAGAAGCGCGCCCACATCCTGCGTGGTCTGGTCAAGGCGCTGGATGCGTTGGATGAGGTCATTGCCCTGATCCGCAACTCGCCGACTGTCGACGACGCCCGCCAGGGCCTGATGAAGCTTCTCGATGTCGACGAGATCCAGGCCAACGAAATCCTAGCCATGCAGCTGCGCCGCCTGGCAGCGCTGGAGCGCCAGAAGATTGTCGACGACCTTGCCGCCATCGAGGAACAAATCGCCGACTACAAGGACATCTTGGCCAAGCCGGAGCGTCAGCGTCAGATTGTTGGCGAGGAGCTGGGTGAGATCGTCGACAAGTATGGCGACGAGCGCCGCACCCAGATCGTTGCCGCAACCGGCGACGTCACCGAAGAGGATCTCATCGCCCGCGAAAACGTCGTGGTCACGATCACCTCCACGGGCTACGCCAAGCGCACCAAGGTGGATGCCTACAAGTCCCAGAAGCGCGGCGGCAAGGGCGTGCGCGGCGCCGAGCTGAAGCAGGACGACGTGGTGAAGAACTTCTTCATCTGCTCCACCCACGACTGGATCCTGTTCTTCACCAACTTCGGCCGCGTCTACCGCCTCAAGGCCTACGAACTGCCGGAAGCAGGCCGCACGGCCCGCGGCCAGCACGTGGCTAACTTGCTGGAGTTCCAGCCGGAAGAGAAGATCGCCCAGGTCATCCAGATCCAGTCCTACGAGGACGCTCCGTACCTGGTCCTGGCCACCCGCGATGGTCGTGTGAAGAAGTCGCGCCTGACCGACTACGAATCCGCACGTTCCTCCGGCCTGATCGCCCTGAACCTCAACGAAGGCGACGCCCTCATCGGCGCGTCCCTCGTTGGTGAGGACGACGACATCCTGCTCGTCTCCGAACAGGGCCAGGCGATCCGCTTCTCCGCCGACGACGAGCAGCTGCGCCCGATGGGCCGCGCAACCGCCGGCGTGAAGGGCATGCGCTTCCGTGGCGACGACCAATTGCTCGCCATGACCGTCGTCCAAGACGGCCAGTTCCTGCTCGTGGCCACCTCCGGCGGCTACGGCAAGCGCACCGCCATCGAGGAGTACAACACCCAGGGCCGCGGCGGCATGGGTGTGATGACCTTCAAGTACACCCCGAAGCGCGGCAAGCTCATCGGTGCCCTGGCCGTGACCGAGGAGGACCAGATCTTCGCCATCACCTCCGCGGGTGGCGTGATCCGTACTGAGGTCAACCAGATCCGCCCGTCGTCACGCGCAACCATGGGCGTGCGCCTCGTGGACCTCAACGACGGTGTCGAGCTGCTCGCCATCGACCGCAACGTCGAAGACGAGGGCGAAGAGGAAGCCACTGCCGTGGCAACCGGCCAGAAGACCCTCGACGATGCGAAGGAGTAGCCCATGGCCGCTCGCAAAGTGACAATCCGGAACGTCAGCGCCGGATCCGTCTTTAAGGTTGCGACGCTGCTTGCCTTGTTCGGGTTCATCGCCTGGATGCTCGCCGCAGTGCTGGTGTACCTCGCGCTGGACCGCGCCGGGGTGGTCGAGTCCATCAACTCGCTCATCGGCGGCGTGGGCGGCGACCAGGTCGTGGACATGAAACTCGCCATGATGGCCGCGGCCCTATTCGGCCTGGCCGGCGTGGTGTTCATGTCCATCATGGCGCCACTGACCGCGATCATGTACAACGCCGTCGCGGACCTCGTCGGTGGTGTGCGCTACACCATGTCTAACAGGGCAAAATAGCGCTTATCGACGACACCAAAACGCGCCCCGGGTCGTACCTCCCGGGGCGCGTTAAGTCTTTTCTGTGCTGGCCTGCGCTGGGTTAGAACCCCAGGCCCGGCATCATGTTCATCACCGCGAAGCCGATGCCGATCAGGGCCAGGATTGCCACGATCGGGGCGACGATCGCCGCGACGTTGACGTCCTTCTCAACAACCGGAGCCGGCTTGTCCTTCTGCTCAGCCTGCTGCTCGTGCTCGGCTGGCTTTTCGGCGGGCTTCTCCGGCTGGTTCTCAGCGGGCTTCTCGGCCTCAGGTGCTGGCTGCTCTGCCGGCTTCTCCTCCTCAGGCTGCTCGTTCGGAGCCGGGTCGTTGACCGCCCCTTCCTGCGACGGAGCCGAGGCAACACCGCGGGCACCGATGCGCCAAGCGTTGATGGCCAGTGCTTCCCAGTCCGCCGGAACCTCGCGCACACCGAACGGGGTGTCGAGCAGGTATGGCTTCTCCGAGTAGTTGAAGTAGTCGAACTGGTAGTCGTAGTTCATCACCGACTTGTAGGCCGAGGTATCCAGACGCATGCCCTGGATGTCCTTGACCACCGCGTGCGCACCCTGGTGGCGCAGGCCGAGGGTGTGGCCTAGCTCGTGCAGGATGGTGTTGCGCAGCATCTCTTCCGAGTTCATGAAGCGGTGGTTAGCCACGAAGAACGAGGTGTCGTTGACCAGCGAGGCGCCGGACGACAGGTTGTAGGCGTCGATCTGGTCGCCGATAACACCGATGCGGAAGATGTTCTGGCGCTCACCGAGCATCTCGTCGATGTTGTTCAGCAGCTTCGAACCCTGGCTTTCGTTCTCGAAGTAGTTCTTGACGTACTTCAGGGTCTCACCGCCGCGAGCCTCGTAGCCGGGGATGTTGTTGAAGGTTTCGCCGGCGTCGACGTGGAGGTTGATGCCGTGGTCGTCGAAAAGATCAACCATCTCCTGCAGGGACTCGGCCTTCACGCCGTATTCCCTGGTGTTGGCGTTGGCACAAGCCTCGGAGGGCTCGACGTCGCAGCCGAGGGTCTTGTACTCGGACTCCATCCAGTTGAGCTGGAGGAACAGGTCCGGGCGGCTCGGGTCCGCACCGTAAGCAGGCAGGTTAAGCACGGTGCCGTCCTCGAGGACAACGCCGTTGCGCTCCCAGATGTCGGGGATGCCGTCGCCGTCGGAGTCGATGAGCTCCGCGGAGATCGCTTGATTATCGACGACAACGTCAGCAGGCTCTGCAGCCTTAGCCGGAACAACTCCACCGAAGGCGACGGTGGCGGCGAGGGCTGCTGCGAGACCGGTACGAAGTGCTGCGCGCATTTTCCTGCTCCTTACTTATCTGCGGTGTTTGCGGTAAACACCGCATTTCCTTTGCTGCCCTCGAGTTTATGCACCAAGTATGCGCTGGTAAACCCGCCGAATTTTCGGCCCTTTCGAGGCCGGATTGTTCAACGTTTATTTTGGATTGTTCAACGTTTTCACCCCGTTTATCGTGCGGATTGTTCATCAATCCGAGCTGATTTTAGGGCTGTCGCGTTGGGTTGTTGAACGATCTTTTTCGTTCCGGTTCGGTTCGTTCAACAATCCAGAGAAGCAGCATACTATGCATTGATTTGTATACTGATGGGTATACAACTTGGGATCTGGCCCTCACCAGGAGTTTTGCCTGTCACGCTCGTATAAAAACAGGTTTTGGCGCCGTCTTGGGGCGCTGCTGAGTGGCGAAAAGGCCAGGTTGGGCGGATTGTTCACCAATTTGTGCAGGCCTCCTACCCCCGCAAATTACCCCCGTTCCGCGAGGGTGTCGTTGAGGTGTCGTTGGAGTGCGGTTGTTGTGCCCTGATCGTCTAGCTCCCGTTCCGGCGAACCAGACGATCACGCTGATACTGAAAACCAACGCCAACATCACCTGGGGATATGTGGAGGGTGCAGGCGGGTCGTCTAGTAGCAATGCACAAGCAGCTAGACGATAAGCATAAAAACACGCAACAACCTGGCGATTTGGCGGTTATAGCAGTGCTCTGTAATATTCCTATTCGTTCCCAGGGCCTATAGCTCAGTCGGTTAGAGCGCATCGCTGATAACGATGAGGTCGCAAGTTCGATTCTTGCTAGGCCCACAGCCCGAAAGGGCACGGGGCATTAGCTCAGTTGGTAGAGCACCTGCTTTGCAAGCAGGATGTCAGGAGTTCGATTCTCCTATGCTCCACAAGGAACACAAAGGCCAGGTCCTCCCGGGGATCTGGCCTTTGGCGTTGGTGGTCACCAGGGGCCCAGGCAGCGGTTGCTGCGCGGTAAGCTCCCGGAAAAGTCTGCAAATAGAAAGCGCCTGCGTGAACTCTTACCTTTCCCGTTACGACACGATGGCGGATCGTGCGGCTGCTCAGGTGATTGCGCAGTATTCGACGAGTTTTTCGTTGGCGACGAAGGTGCTGGCGCCGGGGGTGCGGCGCGATATTCGTAATTTCTACGCGGTGGTGCGTATCGCAGATGAGATCGTCGACGGTGCCGCGCAGCAGGCCTACGCAGACCCCGAGACCCTGCTCAACGCCTACGAGGAGCAGGTCCTCCAGGCCCCTAACCAGCGCTTTCACACGGATCCGGTGCTGCACGCGTGGGCGAATACGTATCGGCGTTGTCGCCTCAACGCGGAGCACCTCGAGGCGTTTTTCGCGTCGATGCGCGCGGACCTCAACCCGCACGCTTTTTCCCCGGCGGAGTTGGAGACCTATATATATGGGTCGGCCGAGGTGATTGGCTTGATGTGTTTGGACATTTTCTTCCCAGAGCGCCAGACACCCCATCCCGAGAAACTTCAGCGTGGCGCCCGCGCGCTCGGTGCGGCGTTCCAGCGCATCAACTTCCTGCGCGATTTCGGGGAGGATCAGGGCAGTCTCGGGCGGGCGTACTTTGGGCGCATGCTTGACGACGACACCAAGCACGCCATCACCACCACCATCCACACCGAACTTGATCAGGCCTTGGAGGCGATCCCGTTGCTGCCCCGCGGGGTGCGTGGGGGAGTGGCGGCCGCGGAGGCGCTGTTTCGTGAACTCACCGAGATCGCGGAGCGCACCCCGGCCGCGCAGTTGACGCAGCAGCGCATCAGCGTGCCGCAGCGTCGCAAGATTGCGCTGACGGCGAAGGCGATTGCGAGGGTTGGGCTATGACAACTGCGGTGGTGATCGGCGCGGGTGCTGCCGGTTTGGCTACCTCGGCGCTGCTGGCGCGGGAGGGTTACGAGGTCACGGTGGTCGAGCGCCTCGGCTCGCATGGCGGCCGCGCCGGCAACGAAACCGTCCAAGGTTTCCGCTTCGACACCGGCCCGAGCTGGTACCTCATGCCGGATGCCTTCGACCACTTCTTCGCACTGTTTGGCAAGCGCACCGAGGACGTGCTGGATCTCAAGCCGCTCACGCCCGCCTACCGTCTCTTCCCCGAGCACCATGACCCGATCGATGTGGAGTCGGGCCGCGACAATGCGATCCGGCTTTTCAACAGCATCGAGCCCGGCGCCGGCGCCCAACTGGCCAGTTACCTCGACCGCGCCGCCGAAACTTACGACCTGGCGCTGCGCTACTTCCTCTACACCACCTTTTCCACGCTGAAGCCCTTTGCCAAGATCCGCGGCCAGTACGGCAAGTTGCTGCGTTACCTGATGGAGCCGCTGGATCGCTTCGTCGCAGGCCAGTTCAAGGACACGCGCCTGCGCCAGATGCTGACGTACCCGGCGGTGTTTTTGTCGTCGCATCCCGCGCGCACGCCGTCGATGTACCACCTGATGAGCCACACGGACCTCACCCAGGGCGTGCTGTATCCGCAGGGTGGGTTCGCGGCGGTGATGGATGCGCTCTACGAGCTGGCGCTCGAGCAGGGCGTGAAGTTCCGCTTCAACGCGGACGTCGCTTCCATCACGTACAGCGGTGGGCGCGCCACGGGCATTTCGCTTATCGACGACACCCTCATCCCCGCCGACCTCACAATCTCGTGTGCCGACCTGCACCACACCGAGACCCGGCTGCTGCCGCCGAAGCTGCGCACGTACGACGAGTCGTGGTTCTCTCGCCGCGATCCGGGCCTGGGCACCGTGCTGGTCATGCTGGGCGTGAAGGGTGAGATCCCCGAGTTGGCCCACCATAACCTGTTGTTCAGCGAGGACTGGGACGATGACTTCGCCACCGTCTTCGAGGGCAAACCGGCTGCGCGGCCGTTGGGGGCGTCGCAGTCGATCTACGTGTCCAAGCCGAGCGCGACCGACCCCGGCGTGGCGCCCGAAGGCGACGAGAACCTGTTCGTGCTTGTGCCCGTCGCTGCCGAGGAGACGATCGGCCACGGCAACATGTACCGCGATGAGGCCTCCCCGCAGGTGGACCTGATTGCCAACGCCGCCATTGCACAGATCGAGAAGTGGTGTGGGGTTGAGGGCCTGGGCGAGAGGGTCGTCGTTAAGCAGACGCTCGGTCCTGCAGACTTCCGCGACCGCTACCACGCGTGGTCGGGTGGGGCGATCGGGCCGGCGCACACGCTGAAGCAGTCGGCGTTTTTGCGCGGCGCGAATGCTTCGAAGAAGCTGGGAGCGCTGTACTACGCCGGAGCCACGACCGTTCCTGGGGTGGGCGTGCCGATGTGCTTGATTTCCGCTGAAAATGTGCTGAAGCGCCTGCGCGGCGACAAAAGCCCAGGCCCTCTCAGCGCCTGAAATGGGATTTGTTGAACAATTGCTCGGATTGTGGTGAAAATCACCTTGTAGTTTTCTTCCTGAGTACTGTCTAAACGTCCAGTTCAGAGGGTCAGGTTTCTAAGTTTTTGGTGTTGATCTGGCGTTTTGGCTTTCTGTAGGGGGTTTCGGACTATTCTCCAAGCCGATATTGCGCTTAAATATGTAGTTATCAGTTTGGAGATCCGTGTTCAGGTGATCTCAAGGCTGCTTCGAATATCTCCTCCGACTTGTAAGGAATGAAGCCGTTGAAGAACGCACATCTGAAGAAGCGCGTCCTGACCACCCTGGTTTCCGCCACGGTGGCTTTTGGTGGCGTAACGGTCGTAGCTCCGACCGCTGACGCTGACGAGCGAGTAACTAGCGAATACTCCGCGCTGCCGAGCGACGCTAACAAGGCTGCACTGCAGTACAACAAGGGTGCCAAGCTCAAGGGCCGTATGGACATGCTCCAGACCCAGTACGGTCCGGGCTGGTGCATCGACGCTGCGCTGCCGGGTCCGAGCCTGGATACCCAGTACGAGGTCCGCAAGCTCGACGGTGTTTCCGGTCTTTACGGCTTCAACCTTGTTTCGGGCGGCAGCTTTGATATCCACCCGGACATTGAGAAGGCTTCGATCAGCCTGACCAAGTTGATGCTGGATGATTACTACGCTGGCCGCCACGAAGAGGTCCGTAAGAAGGCCCTGGCCATGCAGGCACTGGTGTCCAACAACCAGGAAGTCCTCGACCAGATCCGTGGTTACATTACTGGCGACATTAAGCCGCGTTGGGCTGCTTATGGTTTCGGCTGGTCCAACAACCCGCCGAAGCTGACCGCCGCAGAGTTTGAGAGCTGGACCGGCTTCAGCATCCGCCGCACCGCCACCGCAACGGTTGGTCAGTCGGATTTCTACCTGGTGAAGAACTCCGCGAAGTTCAACGCGCTGAAGGTGAACCCGGGCGAGTACGTCACCGTCCTCGTTCCGCTGAACTACAACATCTACCAGGATGTTCTCCGCGACCCGACGAAGCAGCGCATCCTCATCATCGCGCAGCCGGGTCTGGACAACTACCAGCCGGACGTGATCCGCGAGACGGTCACCAAGACCGTTTCTCCGCAGGAGACCAAGACCGTGACCTCGACGGTGCAGTCGACCGTCACCGAGACGGAGACTGTGCGTCCGGGTAACGCAACCGTGACCAAGACGGTGGGCGGTACCGCGACGAAGACGCAGTACATCCAGCCGATCGTCGAGAAGACCGTGACTGAGACGCCGGAGGAGCTCACGGTTACCTCCACCCGTCGTCCGGATGTGGTCACCGCAACCGCGAAGACCACGCTGCCGACCAAGGTCGAAACCGAGACGGTGACCGCTCCGCAGAAGACCGTCACCGTTGAGCAGGTTGAGCCGGTGACTGTCACCGAGACCACCACGGCCCGCGCAACTGACACCGTCGAGGGTGCAACCGAGACGGTGACCGTCACCAAGCCGGCCACTACCGTCGTCGAGACCGTGAAGCGGAGCGGTGCCCCGCGCACCGAGACTCAGACGGTGACCGCTGAGCCGTCCACCAAGGTTGTTGAGACCACCGTGGTGAACAAGAACTACAAGACGGTTGAGCGCACCTCCACTGTTGAGCGCTACACCCGCCACTTCACCTACGCCTTCGCTTTCGAGGGCACCGACAAGACGCAGATCATCGACGTTGACAAGCTCGGTGACTGGAAGCTCGAGATTATCGACGACTCCAACGGCCTCGTTGATATCCGCAAGGTTGAGCGCAACGGCAAGTACGTCATCGAGATCGTGCCGAAGCGTGAGGGCAAGGGCACCGTTCGCTTCGTCATTACGGACAGCGAAGGCAACCGCCACGAGTACACGGTCAACATCGTCAACGAGAAGACCGAGAAGGTCACCGTCAACGACGTCACCGTGAACAACCACTTCTTCAACGTGGGTGTCTCCAACATCGACCAGACCATCACCGTCCCGGCTGGCTGGGACTACAAGGTTGACGGCCCGGGCGAGCTGGTGAAGGTTGAGGGTTCCTCCAACCAGTACAAGCTGAAGGTTGTTGATGGCCTGACGCAGGGTCAGATCAAGGTCACCGTCTTTGAGAAGGTCAACGGCAAGCCGACCGGCGCTGAGAACAACTACATCTTCCTGATCAACACCAGCACCGATGAATCCACCTACACCCGCATCATCGGTAACCTGAACTCCTACATCCTCGAGGTCAAGGATGTGGAGCAGAAGCCGGAGATCGTTAAGGGCGCTGACAAGATTGAGAAGATCGAGAAGCGCGGCGACTCCTGGGTTGTCACCCCGAAGAAGGACGCAACCGGCGATGTAGTGATCAAGGCCGTTGACAAGGACGGCAAGACCTACACCTTCAACCTGAAGATCGAGCACGGTACGAACGTTTCCGTGGACAACGTCACCCGCCTGATGGACGAGGGCAACACCGTCACGATCGATTACGGCACTGACACCTCCGATCTGACCAAGGAGATCGTCTCCGAGTCCGGTGAGTGGAAGTGGGACGAGCAGGATCCGTGGAAGGTCACGAACGTCACCAACGGCACCCTGGTCTTCAACGTGTACAAGGAGACCGATAACGGTCGCGTCCTGATTGGTACCTACACCATCGTCGCCAAGGTGAAGAGTGACACCAAGTACCCGACCGCCAAGGTCACCCAGGATGTTCTGGACCGCAACACCGTCACCCTGAACCTCGGTACCCCGGTTAACGAGTTTGAGGTCAAGGAAGGCGAGGATCTCTTCGACAAGGAAGTCGACGAGAACGGCAACTGGAAGGTCCTGCCGAAGGTGGGCACGGACGGCAAGATCGTCATCGTCGAGAAGTTCGGTGATGATGAGCTCGTCGAGTACACCATCAACGTCACCCCGAGCAAGATCGACGAGGTGCGCAAGAACGTCAAGTCCGGCGCAACCGTCGGTATCACGGGCGACAACCTCAAGGTCACCAAGGGCAATGAGCTGCTCGATGGCGGCGACATCAAGAACAACTCCCTGAAGTTCGTCGACGGCGCCAACGGTGAAGTGGTTGTTGAGGTCCTTAACTCCCGCGGTATCGCGTACCAGCGCTACATCTTCGTCGTGACCCCGCAGGGTGCACGTGAGGAGAAGTTCGAGCTCACGCCGAAGTCCGAGTCCTCGATCACCATGAACTCCTCGGAGTTCACCTACGAGGTCGAGGGTGATGTCATTGACGTCAAGCGCGAGGGCGACACTCTGCTGGTCACGCCGAAGGACGGCAAGACCGGCACCGCAACCGTTGTGATCAAGTCTGGCAACACTGTCGTTGAGCGCTACATCTACACGGTTGTTCCGGGCAAGAATGGTGGCAACACTGCGTCTTCCGACGACTACAAACTCAGCGTTGACGGTCGCTTCACCATCACCCGCATCAACAACAACCCGATCGAGATCATCGAGGGTGCAGAGTGGGTCAAGGTCGTCGAGGAAGACGGCAAGTGGATCCTCGTGCCGAAGGGCCCGGAGTCCATCGGCAAGACCGTGAAGGTCATCGAGCGCCGCGGTGATGTTGTGGTCCGCCGCTACAACATCGAGGTCCTCCCGGAGGGCAAGCAGCTGAACTTCGAAGAGTTCCGCACTGTTCTGTACAAGAACATCAAGGACTCCGTTGACTTCGGCGAGAAGCACACCTACAAGGTTGTTCACGGCAAGGACCTGGTCACGGTCACCGAGCCAGAGCCGGGCAAGCTCGCCATCGAGGCACAGCCTGGCAAGCGTGGTCTGGCGCAGATCGAGATCCGCGATCCGGAAGGCAACCTCGTCCGCGTTGTCGACGCTGTCATCCCGGACACCTCGGAAGGCGAGCTTCCGAAGCCGCGTCCGTCGATCAAGCCGAACCCGGGCAAGGACGGCAGCTACATCGTTGACTTCGAGGGTGGCTCGAACAACGTTGAGATCAACATCTGCACCGGCGACGGCAGCTGCACCATCGTCCCGAACGACAAGGTGGTGGACAAGGGCGGTCATCTCGAGGTTGATGCTGGCAAGGTTCCTGGCGGCAAGCTCGTCGTCGTTCCGATTGAGAACGGCGTCCGCAGCGACAAGCAGGAAGACTACGTCGAGATCGACCTTGGCGTTGACCTCCAGGGCAACAAGACCGAGAAGGGCTCCTCTGAGATCGACGGCAAGTGCATTGCCTCCATCATCGGCCTGTCTGCACCGCTGCTGCTGGCTATCCCGCTGGGCATCCTTTCCCAGGTCCGCATCCCGGGCCTGGAGGGTCTGTCCGCTCAGGTGAACGACGCTATCCGTCAGGCAAATGACCAGATCCAGCGCGGTCTGGGCATCCACGACGATGACCGTTCTCGCCGCGCAGCCGGTCTCCAGGGTGCGTTCAACGTTGCCAACCCGGAGATGCTGAGCCTCGCCGCCGGTTCCCTCGGTGCAATCACGCTCGGTCTGTTCCTGATCGACGGTGTGCTGCGTGCCTGCGGCCAGGAGGAGATGACCTCGTCCTACAAGATCGGTGAGGCGACCGGTCAGGATTGGATGATGCACGGTTCCTCCGGCAAGAGCTCCAAGGACAAGGCTGAAAAACCGTCCGAGGAAGCTGGTGCAAAGGACAAGAAGGACGAATCCAAGAAGTAAATCGTTCTGATCCCTGAAAGCCCGAAGCCAAGTCGGCTTCGGGCTTTCGGCGTTGTTTTAGGATTTGTTGAACAATTGCTCGGATTGTGGTGAAAATCACCTTGTAGTTTTCTTCCTGAGTACCGTCTAAACGTCCAGTTCAGAGGGTCAGGTTTCTAAGTTTTTGATGTTGATCTGGCGTTTTGGCTTTCTGTAGGGAGTTTCGGACTATTCTCCAAGCCGATATTGCGCTTAAATATGTAGTTATCAGTTTGGAGATCCGTGTTCAGGTGATCTCAAGGCTGCTTCGAATATCTCCTCCGAGTTGTAAGGAATGAAGCCGTTGAAGAACGCACATCTGAAGAAGCGCGCTATGGCTGCGCTCATTTCGAGCACCCTGATTGCCGGTACCGCAGTGAGTGTTGCGCCTGACGCGTTGGCACTTACCTACACCGGTTCCAGCGCACAGATCGTCGGTGCTTACCAGTCGCTCAGCGAGCAGGAACTGCGCCAGTTCTACTCTGATGGTTACAAAGACCTCCGTAACCAGCCGTTCGACGTCAACACGTTTGTCTTGCCGAACGAGGTTGCGTCGGGTTGGTGCATCGACTGGGGTATCGACAACCCTTGGAACAATGAGATCGGTGGCTACGAGGTCCGTAAGCTCACCGGTGCCTCCGGCCGTTTCGGCGATGGCCTGGGTATTAACGACGACGTACGTCTCGCAGCGATCAACGTCACCAAGTCCTTGATCAAGGACTACGAGCAGTACCAGAAGAACCCGTCTTCGAACCTCGTGTACCAGATTCAGACGAAGAACCGCATCCTCCAGGCACTGCTCTCCAACAATCTCGGCTCGCTGAACGAGATCCGTGGCTACTTCCACCAGAACCGCCTGAACAAGTACCTCTTCTCCTCCCTGACCGGCTTCGACATCATCTGGAAGCGTCAGGACGTTCAGGGCGACGGCACCCCGAACTACGTTCTGGTGAAGAACGCGAACTTCCAGACGGTGAAGGAGAACTACACCGAGGGCGAGTACGTCACCGTTCTGGTTCCGAAGAACTACAACCTCAACCTGAACCCGAAGAAGCACTGGACCTTCCAGCGCATCATCACGATCGTGCAGCCGGGCCTGCCGGGCCCGAAGCCGCCACCGCAGAAGGAAATCATCGAGGAGACGACGACGATCCCGCAGGATCCGTCGACCGTCACCACCACCGAGACGCTTCCGGCGCACAAGACCACCACGACGGTCACGGATACCCCGCGTACGGTAACCGCTACCTACACCCACCCTGAGGTGACGGTGACGGAGCGCAAGGAGCTCCCGACCGCGTACACGACGGTTCGCACGACCCGCCCGCGTCAGACGGTTACCGAAACTGTTAAGGCCACCCCGGTTGTCACGACGACGACCGAGGTCGTTGGTGGCGAGACCGTCACCAAGAAGGTTACCGAGACCCCGGCTCCGAAGACTGTCACCTCCACCGTTGAGGGCGAGCCGACCACTGTCACCGAGACGATCAGCGACACCCCGGTCGTCGTGACCAAGCCGGCTACCACGGTTACCGCAACCCACTGGTCCACCCCGACGCGTACCACCGTTGTGGACGTTCCGGGTACGACGGTTACCACCACGAAGACCGAGACTCCGAAGCCGGTCACGACCACCAACAAGGTCACCCTCACGGAGAACTACTACACCGAGAAGATTTACGAGTCCGTCAAGGAAATTCACGAGTACTACTACTTCGCTGGCTTTACCAAGAAGGACAAGTCCAAGGAGATCGAGCTGCCGGGTGGCATCAAGGGCTCCTGGACCTTCGAGGTCACCAAGGGCCGCGACATCGTCATCGTGGAGCGCACCGAGGATGGCAAGCTGATCATCACCCCGAAGCCGGGCTTCGAGGGCGAGGGCGACGTCGAGATCCTCATCACCGATGAGCGCGGCAACCAGTACATCTACCGCGTGAAGGTGTCCGACACCATCACGGTGAAGACCCAGACCAACGTCACGGTCAACAACTTCTTCTACACCCTCAACCCGAACGGCGAGAACCGCGTCAAGGTCATCCCGCTGAACCCGGGCGACAAGATTAAGAAGCGCGTCTACATCGATGAAAACGGCGTGGAGCACGAGGTTGTGCCGGGCAGCATCAAGGTTGTTCAGGACGAGCAGGGTGTGAAGGTCGAGGTTACCGACACCAACCTGCGCGGCCAGGTTGTCGTTACCACGGTCGACGAGAGCGGCAACGAGCGCGAGAACATCGTCACCATCGAGAACACCACCTCGAAGTTCGAGGTTGTTCGCGAGATCCTGAGCACCTCCACGGCGATCGTGGAGCGTCGCGGCGGCACCTTCAAGATCGTCGAAGGCGAGGATTTGGTGGACATCAAGGAGGGTGACAACGACACCTGGGTCATCACGCCGAAGAATAAGGACCGCGAGGGCAAGGTCGTCGTTGTCTTCACCGACAAGAACGGTGTCGAATACAAGTACACGATTGACATCAAGAAGGATGTCCACTCTGGCCCGCGCATCCGTAACTACGAGATTCAGAGCAACGGCTCGGTCAACATCGAGCGTAGCAACGAGTGGGACATCAAGGTCATCTCCGGTGACGTTGATGTCACCGAAGAGCGCGGCAAGCTTGGCGAAGATGGCGCCGACAAGGACGTCTGGACCGTCAAGCCGAACGAGGGCTTCACGGGTGAGGCGATCATCCACATCGTCGACAAGAAGACCGGCACCCTGATCGGTGTTTGGAAGATCCAGGTCAACCCTGCTCAGGATTTTGATGGCTTCGACTTCAAGGAGCTTGAGCCTCGCAACATCGTCGACCGTGCGGTTGTGGATCTCACCCTGGGCTACAGCATCAAGGACGCCGAAGGAAGGGCTTCGAACCGCTTCACCTTCGATGTTGATGAGAAGTTCGACTCCTTCGACAAGATGCTCGAGCACTACAAGACTGTCTACAAGGACATCATCGACTTCGAGAAGTCGAAGATTGCCGAGGACGGCGACTGGAAGCTCGTCTTCAAGCCGGGTGCAAAGGGCCAGGTCCAGGTTCTCGAGACCGCGCTCAACTTCAAGGACGACGCCAACGGCAAGTACGAGAAGATCACCAAGTTCACCTACAACGTCTCCCCGGCTCCGGTCCGCAACCTCGAATACGATGTCACTTCCGACAACGTGCTCGAGCTGGAAGGCAAGAACCTTCGTGTTGTCGATGACAACAAGGACGAGGCCAAGAAGCTCGTTGTTGACGAGAACTCGCTGCCGACGGGTGATACCAAGTCGGTGAAGATCGAGTTCAACCGCAACGCCGACGGCAAGATCGTTCTGGAGAACCTCACGGACGAGGGCTTCGTCTTCGAGCGCTACACCATCAACGTCACCCCGGGCCGCGACGCTGAGGTCAAGCCGCTCGTGCGCGAGATGGCTTGGAACGCAACCGCACGCATTCCGGGCGCGAAGGATGACGAGGCTGTCATCAACGAGGGCAAGGACCTTGTCAAGGTCGAGCGTGATGAGAAGAACGACCAGTTCATCATCACGGGTCTGCCGGACAAGACTGGTCTGGTCAAGATCCAGGTCAAGGACGCCCGTGGCGTTTGGGCCGAGTACCACCTGAACATGGTCGCTCCGAAGTCGGGCGAGTCCACCTACACCGTCTCCACGAACTCCGAGTTCCGTGCGACCCTTGTAAACGGCAAGAACAGCTTCCTGCTCGTTGAGGGCGGCGAGTTCTTCCAGGAGCCGAAGACCACCGATGGCGAGTGGATCCTCAAGCCGAAGGCTGACGCCGCAGGCAAGACTGGCGTCGTTGAAGAGCGCGACTCCAACGGTTCTGTGCTGAACCGCTACACGGTGAACGTCGTACAGGGCCGCGTCTCTACCAACCGTCAGCAGCGTTCGGTGATCCCGGTTACCGGCTACACCGACATCCCGCCGATGAAGAATGGCGGTAAGTTCTTCATCACCTCGGGCAGCGAGTACGTGACCACCAGCACGGTGGACGGCAACTTCCGAGTCACGGCGAAGCCGGATACCGTCGGCCAGGTCATCCGCGTTGAAGAGCGTGACGGCGAAGGCACCGTTCTGCGCACGATCCTGTTGGACATTGTTCCGGTGGACACTGCAGAGTCTGGAACGCTGGTCTCCAACGGCAAGTCCACTGGTACCAACAAGGATCTGCCGGAGATCACCTACACGAACAACCCGACCACCGGCACGATCACCATCACCCTGCCGGATGGTGTGAAGAGCTTCGTTCCGGTTGAGAACGGCGGTAAGGTCAAGAGCGTCAAGGAAAAGGACGGCAAGGTCGTTGTCGAGACCGATCTGGGCGCACCTGGCGACAGCCTGAATTACGTCCTGGTTGACAAGAATGGCAACCAGTCCTACGTCCGCAATCTGAAGCTCAAGGTCAACGTGACCGGTGAGACGGACAACCAGACCACCAAGGGCTCCTCTGAGCTCGACGGCAAGTGCATCGCCGGCATCGTCGGCATGACCGCGCCGCTGCTGCTGGCTATCCCGCTGGGTATCCTGTCGCAGGTTCAGATCCCGGGCCTGGAGCAGGTCTCCGCCCAGGTCAACGCCGCGATCCGTCAGGCGAACGACCAGATCCAGCGCGGTCTGGGCATTCACGACGACGACCGTGCACGTCGCGCGGCTGGCATCCAGGGTGCGTTCGCTATCGAGAACCCGCAGATGATCGGCCTCGCAGCCGGCGCTCTGGGTGCGATCACCCTCGGCCTCCTGGCAGTCGACGGCGTCATGCGCGCATGTGGTGCAGGTGAGTACACCTCCTCCTACATGGTGGGCAAGGCGACCGGCAACGAGACCCTGATGAAGGGCTCCTCCGACAAGATGCCGGAGTCCAAGGACAAGGGCACCGAAGAGAACAAGCCCGCTGAGGACAAGTAAACCCGCAGTGAGCTAACCCGCTAGGCGAAAGCCCGGCGGGTTTTCTCTTGCGCATTTACTTTGCGACGACCCCACGAACCACCCGGTCCAGCCACCCCAACGCATAGTCATAACCCGTCTGACCGCCCACCTTGAACCCACCGGGGATGTCGGTGAAGCCCAACTTGTAATACGACATGTGCCGCGGCCCGAAATCGCCAGCACGCTGGGCCGACGACACCAACACTGCGTTCTGGGGATCCTCGTAAGTGGCGCGCAGGCCGGTCACATCCAGCACCTGCCCGCACAACACCGCCACGGTGCTATGCGCCCAGGCCTGGCGGCCCTCGGTGCCGGTTGGGGTGCGGGGGATCACGCCGAGGCGATGCAGCTGCCAACTGAACTGCTCCACGGCATGGATGGTGCGAAACATTTCGAGGGTGAGATCGAGCCAGGCGGTGGTGTCGTCGTCAAGCAATTGCGCCGCCTGATCGCGCAGAGGCTCAAGCGCCTGGAACAACCACGGCCAGGTCACGCCCTCCTTGGCCAACTCCGGCAGTGCGGCGAGCAGCGCGATGGCGGCTTGTTCGGCTGGGGGAGTGGTGCTGGTGCCCGCCGCGTGCTGCCCGAGGGCGGTGGCGGCGGTGGTGGCTTCGATGATGATTTGGGGGATGAGGGTGGCGTCGATACGTGAGAGGCCCGACTGCTCAAACGCCTCGGGCACCGGCAGCCCCTGCGCGCGTAAGTCGCGGAAGCGGGCGACGCGGATGCCGGTGATGGCGTTGAAAGGGCCGGGTGTGACATCGCGCATGGCCACATCCGCAAGCGTGCGCAGCGGGCTCGTGGGGTCGGTCGCGCACGCCATGTCCGCGCCGTTGCACAGGGAGAGCACCTTGCCCTCCAAGCCGGTAAACGGCGTGGTGCGGGTGCCGGCGAGGCCCTCGAACGCGGGGTTGAGCGTCGTGCCACCGGTCTGGACTGTCTCCCCGTTGCGGCCGCGCACGCCCGCAGGTGGTTCGGTGTAGAGGCGCGAAGGTTGCTGCGGTGCCGGGTCACCCAGCGGCGCGCGGGCGGGGTCGGCGAAGAGAAGGACGGCGGCGATGTCATCCGCACCCACACCCCGCACGCGACCGGCGGCAACCTCCGCCGCCGCATCACCGACCAGGTGGGCGCCCTGGGAGTAGCCGATCAAAATGAACCGGGTGCCGGGGCAATGCCGGGCCACGGTCTCCATCTCCAAGGTGGCCACGTCCCGGCCGTAGCGCACCGACTCCCCATACGTGGCCGCCTCGGTGCCTTCCGGGACGTTGCCCGAGGTACCGAACACGCTGAAGCGGCCCAGCGAGGCCGGGTACTTCACCTGAAACGTGGACACCGTCCGGGCGCCGAAGCGGGTTTGGAGGTCGTCGGCGGGGGAGGAGGCGTCGTCGAAAAGCGACTCGCGCGCGGACGGATGCCACGAATGCGAAAACCCGGACCCCGCCGCCTGAATCACATGCACGGGGTGGCACCGCAACTGCAACGCCTGCGCCTGTGGCACCGCGAGCGGCACAAGCGCGGCGGACAGCAGGATGGCTAGGGGGCGTCTCACACCGTCAACTCGGGGTGCAGGTCCTTGAACGCCATCGTGCGACGCTTCCGCAGCGCGAAACACGTAAGGGCGATGGACAGGGCCGCCACGAACAACAGGACCGTAAGCGCAGTCCACAGACGCGGGTCATACGACGGCGCACCGAACAGGGCGTAGCGCACCAAATCCACCGAATAGCGCATCGGATCCCACGTGTGCACCCACTGGATAAACCCAGGCTGCACCTCCGGCGGATACAGGCCGTTCGACGCCACCAACTGCAGCGACATCAACGCCATCGTGGCCAAACGGCCAGGCGCCGGGCCCAACGTGGTGTTCAACGCCATAATCGCGGAGATAAACACCCACGACACGAACACCAACACGCCGAACAGCGCCACCGGGTGCTGCGGCTCCACCTTCAGCACACCAACCTGCACCACCCACAGCGCCACAGACTGCGCAAAGCCAATGATCACGGAAGGGATCATCGTGTACAGCATCACGCGGAACGCGCTCACGCCCGAGTCGATGGCGCGGCGGCTAAACGGCTTCATGATCATGTAGGTGATCAGCACACCGAACCATTGCGACAGGGCCAGGAAGAACGGGCTCAAACCCTTACCAAAGTAAGTCACGCCGTCGCCCGTGTGCTGCGGGGTCACCGGATCCGCGGCGGCGTGGATCGCCTTGTCCAGGCGTTCGCCTTCCCACTTCGGGGCTTCCTTGGCGCCGTCCGCAAGTTTCATGGAGAGCTCGCCGGTGCCGTCAGAAAGTTTCACCAGGCCGTCGTTCAAATCGCTCAGGCCCACCACCAACTGGTTCGAGCCGGCCGCCAACTTTGAGGTCGCATCCGTCGCCGTATTCGCAGCGACGACCAACTTCGACGTACCGTCCTTCAACGTCGTAATGCCGGCCAGCAGCGTGCCCGAACCGTCCTGCAGGCGGGCCAGACCCTCCGCAAGAGTGCGGGCACCCGCTACGGCGCTATCCACGCCGCCGCGGTACTGCGCGGTCGGATCAGACAACTGCGTGGCCAACTCGTGCGCGCCAGCCTGCAACTGCATCAACTGGCCGACCAGGTCGTTGCCCGGCACCGCCTGCAGCGGACCAGCGTTCAACTGTGCCTTCACGCCACGGGCTTGCGCGGCCAACTCGTTCGAGCCCGGGATAGGGGAGCGGTCCAGATCCGCGATCACGCGGTCCAGGTTCGCATTGACGTCAGCCAACGCCGCCTGCGCCTGGTTCAACGTGCCAGCAAAGCCGGTGAGCTTATCCACGCCACCTGCGATCTTCGTCGCACCGGCACCCAACTGCTGGGTACCCGCCTGCAACTGATCCAGGCCGTTAGAGAGCTTGGAGGCGCCGCCGGATGCGGTGGTGATGCCGTCATTAAGCTGCGCCGCACCGTCCTGCAACTTGGCCACACCGCCGTCGAGTTTGCCCACCGCACCCGGCATCTGCTGCACCTTGTCATTGAGCTGCTGGATACCGTCGTTGAGCTTCGTGCCGCCGTCGTTGAGCTTCTGCGAGCCGTCCTTGGCCTTATTCGCACCGTCGTCGAGCTTGCCCGCGCCATCCGCGGCGTCCTGCACACCCTGCGACAACGTATTAATGCCGACGAACAGCTGGTCCACCACCTTCTCGCCAACCGAGTTCGACACCGCAACCGCGACCGCCTCACCGGCTTTATCACCCAACACCGTCGGGATGAAACCATTCGTCTCATTCAAGGTGATGTTGATCTTCGCCGAATGCGGATCCTCCGACTTCACGCTGGTCACAGCCTCAGAGAAGTTCGTCGGAATCTCCATCCCCAGGTAATACGTGCCGTTAGCAATGCCCTCCTTGGCCTCCTCGGCACTGACCAACTGGAAATCCAACGGACGCTGCTCCAACAGCTCGTCAACCACCTGGTCGCCGTTCTCACCCTCATCCGAGTTCACCAACGCAACCGGCAACTTGTACAAATTGCCCAGTGGATCCCAATACGACCACACAAACAAGCCACCGAACAGCAACGGCAGCAACATGATGGCAACAAGGGCAAGCGGTGGGAGCTTGCCGTTCAAAAACTTCCGGAAATCGGTTCCGATATGCAGGCCGCTCATAGCCCCTCCTCATTGACCGTATTCACCATCACGGGAAGGTGGACCGCGACGCCGCGGAGGTCGCTAAGAAGCAACTTGCGCAACTTCATGTCACGGACCTGATCGATGTCGTCGACAATGAGCAACTTCGCCTCCGGACGCGAAATCAACGCAAGCAACACGCGCAAGCGGAAGCGCTCCAGCGGAGTAATGTCGCCGACCTTGGCCAGCAGATCCAGCTCCTCCAACTGCAGCGGCTCCAACCACTTCTCCACGTACGGATGCGCCTTAATCGCCTCCGGGCTGCGCGGGGTGCGCTTGAAGAAACTCTGCGACCACGCAATCTGCTCCCGCATCGCATCCCGCACGCGCACCAGACGATCGATCGAGTCGATCTCCGGCACGCCCGCCAACGCGACATCGCGGAAGCGATCGTGGTGGGTGGTGGGTTCGCTATCAAGCAGAATGGTGCCCTCTGCAGGGCGGAAGCGACCCGCCAGCGCAAGGCTGAGCAGCGTCGAATCGGACTCGCGCGCCGTGTTGAGCAGGGTCAAACCGCGGCCGATGTCGAACGACTCCGGGTCGTCGCCACTGCGCAGGACAAGATCCTGTGCAGACAGGATTGCAGACATTCGGTCCCCTAACCGTAGGGTGGACTATCACTTA
Source organism: Corynebacterium coyleae (assembly GCF_030408635.1). Lineage (NCBI taxonomy): Bacteria > Bacillati > Actinomycetota > Actinomycetes > Mycobacteriales > Corynebacteriaceae > Corynebacterium > Corynebacterium coyleae. Next base: position 34,621 of record NZ_CP047198.1, read on the forward strand.
ACTCGTGATATGGTGCTTCCCAATTCAATCACTGTCAAACCGAGAGTGGGCCCATGCGCGCAGACGCCCGCAAAAAACGCGACCAAATCATCACGGCCGCCCTCCAACAGATCCAAACCCGCCCGAACTCCGAAATCACACTCGAAGGCATCGCCGCTGACGCTGGAGTAGGCATCGCCACCCTCTACCGCCACTTCCCATCGCGCGCATCGCTTTACGACGCCTGCGCCATCGTCTACATCGATGACCTCCAAACCCTCCTCGACGACACCCTCGCCGACTTCCACCGCGACCCCCAAGGCAGCTTCGAACGCTTCGTCTGGGCCATCGTCGACTCCGGCGTCGGCATGCTCGCCACCGCCCTTGCCGCCGAACCCTCCGCTGACGGCCCCCGCATCATCGTCGAACGCCGCGAGACCTTCATGCACAACGTGCAATTGCTTATCGACGAAGCCGTGCCCCACAACATCGTCGCCCCCGGCCAAACCGCGCTGCAGCTCGCCACCGAACTGATCGTGGCCACCCGACCGCTTGCCTCACCCCTGGCCGATCTGCTCCCCGACGTGCGCGATCGCCTCGTCCGCCACCTCATGGCCGGCTGGCGCGCGAACGTATAGGCGTTCGGGGGCGGGGCTGGGCCCGGAAGGGACGTGGCGCTAGTCCTCCAGGCGGTGGCGACCTGCGGAATCGTCAGAATCGTCGGCCGAACGTGCTTCGCGGTCGTCCTCGGTAGTGGTGGAGTAGACCAGCGTGGAGGTCCCGCCAACGCCAGCACCGCCAGCACGACCAGCGCCGCCCTCGGCAACCGAGACGAGGTCGAGGTCGGCGGGGGAGTCGTCGCGAAGTTCAGCGATCTTGTCCTTGAGGAAGAACTCCCAGGCAGCCCATGCGCTACCTGCGGCGACGGCGCTGAGCGTCGACCACTTGATCACGGAGCCGATGGTGCCGAGCACGCTGCGGCCTTCGTCCTTCTTCTCCTTGGCGTGGTCTTTAAGGAAGGCGAGTTGGGCGGCGCGCAGGGGAGCGTCGGCGTCGAAGGCGGCGCGGCGGCGGTCGAGGCGCTCGTGGGCCTGGCGGGTGATTTCGCCGGCTTCGGCGCGGGCGGCGCCGTAGAGCTCCTGGAGTTGGTCGCGGTCGAATTTGTCGGTGAGGTCGGAGAGGTCGCCGTCTTTAAGCGTGTCGATGAGGGACTGGTAAATGTCGCGCTCGCGTTTGTCGTTTTGGTCGCGGAAGTACTTCAGGCCTTGGTTTGCGAGGGCGTAGGCCATGCCGATGGTCCTGAGGTTCATGTGGGCTCCTTTGTTTAGTGGGTTCAAGTTTTGTTCGATTGGTTCGGTGTCTAGCGTAGCGAAGCCCCCGCAGAACGGCTCCGTACCAAGCGTTACGTAAAAATGAACCAAGCGGTTCAGTTTGTGGTATTTACATTCACGAAAACCGGCCGCATGACCTGCGCAAACGGGCAAAATAGACAACCTTGATTGTGGCGCGGAAACGGGCAACATAAGTTTCAAGTCACCGTTTAACCACGGTGCAACAAGTCCCGATGACAGCCAGCCGAGAGAAAGGTCCGCCATGTTCGAAGCCTCCCCTTCGACCCGGCTTTCCGCCTCGGCACCCATCGACCGCGAGGGCGCTCCGGTGATCCGCCGCCCTCGTCCGAAGCGCCAGCGCACCGCGTTGAGTTTCGAGATCATTCCGCCGCGCCCCTCCGACAGCGTGGCCAAGATGGACGAACTCATTGCCGGCCTGGCCGCCTACAACCCGGATTACGTCTCCGTGACCAGCTCGCGTCGCAGCGAGTGGCTCGAAGGCACTGCCGCGGTGATCTCCCGGATTGCGGAAACCACCGACCTGCGCCCGATCGCACACCTGGCCTGCACGGCGGGTACGCGCGAGGAGCTCACCGAGTGGATCCGCACGCTTATCGACGCCGGCGTGCGCGGCTTCCTCGCACTCCGCGGCGACCTGCCCGAAACGGGCATGCCGGAGCACTACCTGCAGTACGCCACCGACCTGCTCAACCTCATCGAGGAAGTGCAGGAAGAGGAGGCGTTTCGCCTCGCCGCCGGCAAGCTCGCGCTGTCGGTTGCGTGCTACCCGAAGGGGCATGAGGAGTCGCGAAATTTCGACCATGACCTGGATGTGCTGCTGACTAAGCAGCGCCTGGGTGCCGATTTCGCGATTACACAGCTCTTCTTCGAGGCGCAGGATTACCTGGACTTTGTCGAGGTAGCACGCCTGGCGGGTGTGCGTATCCCGTTGATTCCGGGGATTATGCCGATGACTTCCCTGAAGCGTGTGCGCCGGATGGGTGAGTTGTCGGGGTTGGAGGTGCCTGAGGTCGTCGAGAAGCAATTGCTCGAAGCTGACGACGAATACGAAACCGGCATGCAACTCACCGCCAACCTTGCGCGGGAGATTTTGGACGCCGGCACCGGCGGACTCCACGTGTACACCCACAACAACCTGGCCGTCACGCGGGACTTCTTGGACCGCATCGGCATCCAATAGATAAAGGACAAACCATGACCACCTTCCCCAAGGCAACCATCGAGGGTTACCCGCGCATCGGCGCGAACCGCGAGCTGAAGCACGCGCTTGAGAGCTACTGGGCAGGGCGTATCGACGCCGACACGTTCCGCTCCACCGCCCGCGCCCTCCGCGTGAACAACTACAACCATCTGCGCGACCTCGGCCTCACCGAGGATTACGCCATCCCCGCCGACGTCGCCCTCTACGACCAGGTGCTCGAGACCGCCCTGACCGTGGGCCTCGTGCCGGGCGGGGTGGATCTGGACGAGGAGTTCGCGCTCGCCCGCGGCAACGCCACCCGCGTGCCGCTGGAGATGACCAAGTGGTTCGACACCAACTACCACTACCTCGTGCCGGAGATCGAGGCTGGTCAGGAGATTAAGGCCGTGCCGGAGCGCATCCTGCACATCGTCGAGGAAGCTGCCGAGGCCGGTCACAAGGTTCGCCCGTTCCTCGTCGGCCCGGTCACCCTCATTGCGCTGTCCAAGCCTGCCGAGTGGTCGCTGCTGCCAGCGCTTGTCGACGCCTACGCTGAGGTATTCAAGGCCCTCAAGGACGCCGGCGTGGAGTGGATCCAGATCGCCGAACCGGCCGTGGTCGCCGACCTGTCCACCCCGGACGCCGAGATTGCCAAGTACCTGCGCTCGGCATGGTCTGGTTTGTTGGCCGCGGAGAACCGCCCGAACGTCTACCTGACCACCCCGTACGGCTCCGCCCGCGAGGCCCTGCCGGTCCTCGGCGAACTCGGCGTCGAAGCACTGCACGTCGACCTTTCCCCGTGGACCCTCGACGCCGACGCCGACTACCCGGAGCGCATCCGCACCACCATCCCGGAGACCACCCACCTCGTCGCCGGCATCATCGACGGCCGCAACGTCTGGGCCGCCAACCTGCGCGAACGCACCGAGGTCCTCGAGTCCCTCGGCCGCCCGGTGTCCGTCTCCACCTCCACCTCGCTGCAGCACGTGCCGCACACCCTCAAGGCCGAGCGCAACCTGCCGGTTGAGGTCGCACCGTGGCTGTCGTTTGCCGACGAGAAGCTCGCCGAAATCCAGGCGCTCGTCGCCGGCCCGGACGCCGCAGCCGAGGCGTTCGCCCAGTCCGACCGCGCCGTGCGCACCCGCGCAGAATCCACGACGATTCACAACCAGGCGGTTGTGGACCGCGTGGCAAAGCTGCCGGAGGGCGAAGTCAAGCGCGAGCCGGCCTTCGAAGAGCGCATCAAGATCCAGCGCGACGAGCTGAAGCTGCCCACCCTGCCAATCACCACGATCGGTTCCTTCCCGCAGACCCAGGAAATCCGCAAGGCCCGCGCCGACCACCGCGAAGGCTCCCTTTCCGACGCCGACTACAAGGAAGCCCTCAAGGCCGAAATCAAGCAGGTCATCGAACTGCAAGAAGAGATCGGTCTCGACGTCCTCGTCCACGGCGAAGCCGAGCGCAACGACATGGTCCAGTACTTCGCCGAACTCCTCGACGGCTTCGTCGTCACGGAAAACGGCTGGGTCCAGTCCTACGGCTCCCGCTGCACCCGCCCGCCAATCGTCGTCGGCGACGTCTCCCGCCCGAAGGCCCTGTCCGTCGACTGGTCCGCATACGCCCAGTCCCTCTCCGACAAGCCGGTCAAGGGCATGCTCACCGGCCCGGTGACCATCCTGGCCTGGTCCTTCAAGCGCGACGACGTGCCGCTTTCGGTCTCCGCCGACCAGATCGGCGTCGCCCTTGCCGACGAAGTCGCCGACCTCGAGGAAGCCGGCATCAACGTCATCCAAATCGACGAGCCAGCCCTGCGCGAACTGCTGCCACTTCGTGCCGACGACCGCGCCTCCTACCTCGACTGGGCCGTCCGCGCCTTCCGCCTCGTGTCCTTGAACGCGAAGCCGTCGACCCAGATCCACACCCACCTCTGCTACTCGGAGTTCGGCCAGATCATCGACGCCGTCGCCGGCCTCGACGCCGACGTCACCTCCATCGAGGCAGCCCGCTCCAAGATGGAACTGCTGGAAGATATCGACGAGACCTTCCACTCCGAAATCGGCCCCGGCGTGTGGGACATCCACTCCCCGCGCGTGCCGTCCACCGAGGAAATCGCAGGCCTGCTGCGTGCCGCGCTCGAACACGTGCCGACCGAGCGCCTCTGGGTCAACCCGGACTGCGGCCTGAAGACCCGCGGCTACGCCGAAGTCGACCCGTCCCTGCGTAACCTGGTCGCCGCCCGCGACGAGGTCGTCGCCGGCCTGTAGGTTCCGGTCGCGCCGGGGCGTGCTCTGCCGCGCCGGTGCGCCGGTGCGCCGGTGCGCCGGTGCCCCCGCCCCCGCTTCGAGTTTCCAGCGAACTAGTTGTAGCGAACCGCCCGAAAACCGCGATTCGCTGGGTGTAGTTCGCTGGTTTCTTTCGTTTCAGGGGTGCGGCGCGGCGCGCTTTACGGGAATCGGGATTGGCGTTGCCTTGGACGTTGCCGGGTCGCGGCGACTTGCGGCTCACCGCGCTTGTCTGCCCGTGCTTTCGCCTCCCGTATCCGGCGGACGCATTCCTCCGGATTCCGGAGTATCTCCCGTGTGAAAAATCGGATGACCTCGTATCCCTGCTCACGAATCCAAGTTTCGCGCTTGAGTTGAGAGAGGACGGCATCGTGAGGCTTGTTCTCGAACTTATCGAGGCCATCGATCTCAATAACGAGATTTCCCCAGATCAGGTCGACTCGGAAATCTGGTCCGATCCACAGTTGCATCTCCACCTCAATACCGTTTTCGTGGAGAATCACACGCAGGAGAGTTTCGTACGGTGACTCTGACCAAGGAGACGCAAGTTCGAGTGCCCGCCGTGCGTTCGCAATCCCTCGTTTTCCCTTGAGACGGGCAATTTTCGCTTGGATGGTCTCCCATCGTCTCCGCTTTTCTTGGAGGGTGCCGAAGCTTAGAAGCCAGTCCATCGCGACCGCGCCCTGACGCACGCCGTGAAACCGCGCGATGTCGATCGCGGTGCGCTCTGGGCTTGTCACCTGTATTTTTCGGTCCGCACCGATGCAGTCGGTCCGGTGGATGCAGTAGACGTCCGATTCAGGGATCCGCATGTGACGGTAACGCAGACCGTCGGGCCAGTCTTTCGTGGATGGTGGCGTACCGTGCGTTTGTGCGAGCTCGATGACTTCCTTGCCGTCCGGGATGGTCCACATGTTCAGTAGGCGGGCGGCCGAGCGACTCACCAACACCGAGCGATGGGCCGATGAACCTGCTGCGTAGCAGCGTAAGTACTCGCGCTCGTACGGCCGCAGCGCGTTCCACGCTTCGAGGCGCACGTATCGACGCGATGCAACTTTTACGCATGCTTCCGCCTCGGCGACCGCCTGGCCGACGAGCAATTGCGTCAACTTTTCCCCAACCATATGACCCCCCGGTTTATGATGCTGGATTAAAAGTATCCGCTGGGGAGCCGATGCACAAGAGCAACGTGCTAGCCGAGGCCTCCGATCGAGTTTCCAGCGAACCAGTCCCAGCGAATCGGCAATTTTCGACGATTCGCTGGGACTGGTTCGCTGGGTTTGCGATCAAAGTCCTGGACCGCCCAGGACCGCCCAGGACAGCCCAGGACACCAAGACAGCCCGGCACGCCCAACCGCCGACCCGGCGAACGCCCTCGGACGATTCCGCGTAGTCTGGTCGGCATGACTCAGAAGACACAAACGATGACGTTGCACACGAACCACGGCGATATCGTGATTGACCTGTTTGGCAACCACGCGCCGAAGACGGTAGAGGTAATCACTGGCCTGGCGACGGGCGAGCAGGAGTACGCCACCAAGAACGCCCAGGGCACGACCGAGGGCCCGTTCTACGACGGTGCGATTTTCCACCGCATCATCCCGGGTTTCATGATCCAGGGCGGCGACCCGACCGGCACCGGCACGGGCGGCCCGGGTTTCCAGTTCGCGGATGAATTCCATCCGGAGCTGCAGTTTGATCGTCCGTACCTGCTGGCTATGGCGAATGCGGGCCCGGGCACGAACGGTTCCCAGTTCTTCATCACCGTGGACGCTACCCCGTGGTTGAACAACCGCCACACCATTTTCGGTGAGGTCACGGATGAGGCGTCGAAGAAGGTTGTCGACGAGATCGCGAACGTGCAGACCGGCCGCATGGACCGTCCGGTTGAGGATGTTGTGATCAACTCGGTCGAGGTCAAGTAACACGTCTCGACCAGCCCCTGCCAGTTGGCGGGGGCTTTTTCGTGCCCAAAGTACGCTGAGGGCCATGTTCCCCAATGCCATGAAGAACACGTTGAAGAATGCTCCGGCCACCTCCGTTATTGCTGCGTTGTGCACGTTGGTGTTTGTGGTGACGGCGGTGCAGTCGAGAAGTGTGATGGACGTGATTTGGGATTCGCCGGTGGGGGAGCAGATGATTCTGTTTGGCCCGTTGGTGTACGACTGGGGCTATTTGCGCACGTTGAGCGCGGGTTTTCTGCACCTGGACATTACGCATCTTGCGTTGAACATGTTCATGTTGGTGTTCATTGGCGCGGAGGTGGAGCGCTTTGTGGGGTCGGGTCCGTTTGTGGTGGCGTATTGCGCGGGGGTGCTGTGGTCGTCGATTAGCGTGCTTGCGTTTAATTTCACAACGCCGACGGCGGGTGCGTCGGGGGCGTTGTACATGCTGATGGCGGTGCTCATCGCAGTTGCTTATCGACGATCAACTGACCTGCGCGCCCCGCTCACCCTGGTAGCGGTGAACGTGGCGTATTCGCTGATGTCGCCGACGGTGTCGCTGTGGGGGCACCTGGGTGGGCTTGTGGTGGGGCTGGTTGTGGGGTGGTGGCTGACCTCGCCGAATGTGCGCACGCGGTGGGTGGCGGCGTGTTCGGCGTTGGTGGCTGCGGTGCCGGTGGTGTGGGTGTTGACGTTGCCGTCGACGATCCCTGTGTACTAACCGGAGTTATCCACAAGCGTTATCCACAATGTGGAGAACTACACGCGTGTTGTTCCTCGAACGACACGTCGAACAGTGAAAATGACACGCCGAAGTTACCTGGTGTTTTCGAATAATCCCCAGCACATCCACGGCGCCTGTGGAGTTGTGCACAGAGTTATCCACAGGTGTGGATAGTTAGTGTTCGAATAACGGGAGAGCAATGTCGCTGCCGTTGGTTAGGATCAAAGCCAAAAGGAAGAAGGTGATTCTCATGAAGCTGAAAGTGCGCCGCTTTACCAATGCAGAGCTGCGAGCACGCCAACGCGGTTTGCGCGCGAAGTTAACTGAATCGTTGGGGATGGCGTTGCCATCTGATGACGTACTGAAGGATCTTGCCTGGTCAGGCGGGTTCACCTACGAGCAGCGAGACATCTACGACGAGTTGCGCAGGGTGGAGTCACTTCTCGGGGAGCGTTAAGCGTGGAGAAAGAGGCTGTAGAGTTCCTGCAGCAGGCGCTCGACTTGGCGCTTGATGTATTGCCAGTCGCGTCCATTCGCGACGTTCGGTACAACGCCGAATCTAATACGGATGAAGATCGCGTTGTCGGTAGTTTTCAACTGCCACTTGTTTACGGAGCTGGACAGTCTGATCAGGGGGTTTCAAGATCTGATTACAGTGCGATCTATCAGGTTTTTATCGAATATGAGCTCGCGATCGGTTCAGGCGAACAGTATCTGGCCGTCGATCGAAGCAAGTTCGAGATCCGCGTCCGCACTTCACCTGGTATCAGGTTCGAGTATGAACGCGGATATACCTCTGCCCCTACGGCGCATATTCACTCTTCGGGGATCTCCGGGTTGTTAAGTGTTGCCCTTATGGCGAACTTCGAGGGAACAAAGGCCAAGGACAGGCGCAAAGGCGACCTACAAGCCCTGCATTTTCCCGTAGGAGGGCGACGGTTCCGTCCTTCACTGGAGGACTTCTTATATTTCGTTGTCCGCGAATGTGGCTTCCGAGGAAAACCTGGGTGGGAGAGCAAATTGCTGCAGTCGCGAGAGGGGTGGCTGGACAAGCAGCTCCGCGCTGCGGTTCGGGATCATCCTGCGGAGGCAGCGGAGGCGCTTCGAGACCTCGGCTACAACGTGGAGCCGCCTTCTGGTGGCGACGTGGAGAAGCGTAGAAAACGTACTTGGTAGCCACCGTCGAGGCTGCTTACGAATGTTTCGGCAACCGGTTCATGCGGAAGTACCTACCCTGGGAGGGGTACATGTCAACAACAGTGAAGTAAGGAGCAAGTCGTGACTGACAAGAGCAAGGCGGAGGAGATCGTCGCTAAGGGCGAGCGTCCTGCGGGTAAGGGCCGTACCACTGAGTTGAGTGGTCAGCCGGTTGCGTCGGAGAATATTTCGGTGACGCAGGGTCGTCAGGGTGCGAATGTGCTTAACGACGTCCACATGATCGAAAAGTTAGCCCACTTCAACAGGGAGAACGTCCCGGAGCGTATTCCGCACGCGAAGGGTCATGGCGCGTTTGGTGAGCTGCACATCACGGAGGATGTGTCGCAGTACACGAAGGCGAAGCTGTTCCAGCCTGGCACCGTTACGCCGATGGCGGCGCGTTTTTCCACGGTCGCGGGTGAGGCTGGCTCGCCGGATACCTGGCGTGACGTGCACGGTTTCGCGCTGCGTTTTTACACGGAGGACGGCAACTACGACATCGTGGGTAACAACACCCCGACGTTCTTCCTGCGCGACGGCATGAAGTTCCCGGATTTCATTCACTCGCAGAAGCGTCAGCCGAACTCGGGCTTGCGTGACGACGAGATGCAGTGGGACTTCTGGACCCGCACCCCGGAGTCCGCACACCAGGTGACCTACCTCCTGGGCGACCGCGGCACCCCGAAGACGTCGCGCCACCAGGATGGTTTCGGCTCCCACACCTTCCAGTGGATCAACGAGGAAGGTACGCCGGTGTGGGTGAAGTACCACTTCAAGACTCGTCAGGGTTGGGAGTGCTTCACCGACGAGGAGGCCACCGAGAAGGCCGGTACCGATCCGGATTTCCAGCGTGCGGACCTGTTCAACGCGATTGCGGACGGCGACTACCCGATCTGGGACGTCAAGGTGCAGATCATGCCGTTCGAGGAGGCGAAGGATTACCGCTTTAACCCCTTCGACCTGACCAAGACCTGGTCGCAGAAGGATTACCCGCTGATCCCGGTCGGCTACTTTGTGCTGAACCGCAACCCGAAGAATTTCCACGCACAGATCGAGCAGCTCGCGCTTGATCCGGCGAACCTGGTGCCGGGTGTGGGTCTGTCGCCGGACCGTATGCTGCAGGCGCGTGTGTTTGCCTACTCGGATCAGCAGCGTTACCGCATCGGTACGAACTACAAGGACCTGCCGGTCAACCGCCCGATCAACGAGGTGAACACCTACGCGGAGCGTGGTTCCATGGCGTACTTCTTCAACGAGGAGAATGAGCCGAACTACTCGCCGAACCGCACCGACAAGGGCGCCGGCTACTTGGACAACGGCGAGGATTCCTCCTCCAACTTCACCGATTACGGCCAGGCGGAGAACCTCTACGTCAACCCGGATCCGGAGGGTACTGACCTTGTGCGTGCTGCGTACGTCAAGCACGCGGAGGACGACGACTTCGGCCAGGCCGGCACGCTCTACCGCGACGTGTTCGACGACGGGGAGAAGGAGCGCTTCGTTCACAACATCACCAACAAGATGATGGCGATTAAGAACAAGGACGTCGAGGAGCGCGTTTACGAGTACTGGGGCAAGGTCGATGCTGACCTTGAGACCAGGGTTCGTGAGTCGCTGGCGAAGAAGCGCGCGGCACAGAACAACTAGCGCAAGGTAAAGCCCGTTGAGTCAACAGACTCAACGGGCTTTGTCAGCTTCGCGGTTTTAGAAGGGTTTAGAAGGTACCGCGGACCTGGCGACCGAAGTCAGAGGTGGTTGCGTCGAGGGAGGACACCTTCTGGTCGTTGTACAGGGAGGTGTCGCCTGCGAGGCGGCCGGTCTGGGTGACGGTCAGGGTGTTGTGGAGACGGCCTTCCTTGGTGTTGCCGTCGCCGAAGGAGAAGCCGGCGAGCAGCATGTCGTCGCCAGCGTTGACCGGGTTGGACAGGGTGACCTCGAAGACGCGGACGTTGCGGTCGAAGTCGTAGCCAAGGTCACGGACGTGGGAGCCGTTGTAGCGGGTGGTGGTGATCAGACGGTCGACGCCCTCCGGGCCGGCGAAGGTGCCGACCTCAACGCGGAAGGTCACGGCCGGGAACTCGCCCCAGTAGCGCTTGTCGCCGACGTTCTTCACACGCAGTGCGACGGAGCCTGCGAAGCCGGAAGCCTTCCAGGTGGAGGTGGTGAAGTGCGGCTGCAGGTCGAGCTCGCGCACAGCGTTCTCTTCTGCTTCGATGACCTCTTCAACCTCACCGGTGTTGGTCTCTTCGACCTCGTCGATGATGTTGGTGCCCTCGTCGGTGATGTCGTTGTTGGTGACGTCTGCTGCCTTGTCGTCCTCAACCTTGTCAACGTCATCGAGGTTCGCGCCGGTCTCGATCTTCTTGACGTCCTCGTTGTACGCCGGGTTCGGGTTGTCCACCGGGGTGGTCACCTGTGCGCCCTTGTTCGGTGCCCAGGAGCCGGCCGGGGTGGCGTAGTTCTTGACACGCACCTCGTTCTTGACCGGCATATTGGCGATCCAGGCGGTCGGGGTGGCCCAGGTGCCGTTCGGGCGGCAGCGCTGCTGGGTACCGGTCATGGTGACGGTGCGGAAGCCGTAGGTGGCCTCGCCGGTGTTGCCTGCCGGCACCTCGTACGGGCCGATCTGCTGACCGACGGACCAGCTCAGGGAGCCGGAGACGTCCCAGCCGAGGGACTTGGCCAGGGAGTAGCCGATGTTGCCCTGCAGGCCGTCCTTGGAGCCAGAGCCACCGAGCGTGATCGTCTCGGTCTTAGAACCGTTGACGGACGCGGAGATGGACTGGGTACGGGACAGATCCTGGGACAGCGGGATGGCCTTGTCGGACAGGTTGGTGGTGGAGATGGTGCCCACCGGCAGGAAGTTGTCCTTCACCTTGTACACGACGGTGCGGTAGTCCTCGGTGGAGTTGCAGACCGGACGTGGGTTGAGGACGTTGGCCTTCAGGTGGTCAGAACCACGGTAGGTGTGGATGATCGGCAGAGCATCGTTGGTTGCCGGAGTCTCCGGATAGGACTCTTCAAGGGTTTGAGCGGTTGCGGTGACTGCGGAGCCGGCGATGGCGACGGCTGCGAGTGCTGCAACGGCGGAACGGATTGCGCGCACGGGCGGTCCTTTCTCGGTGACTTTTCCTTTGAAAACGTTGAGGTGAGATTTAACTCTCACTGATAAAGTGATAATCGAGTGCACAGGTTTGTGCAGAAAACTGTTGTAGAATTCACCGAATCCGGGGGTAAACGAAACAAACGGGGCGCCGCGGAAACACTCCGCGACGCCCCGTTTAAGCAGGGAAAACCGGTTTAGCGCCAGCCCATGGTCATCAGCAGACCGAGGATCATGCCGGTAAAGCCGATGGCGTAGTTCCACGGGCCGAGTTCGGCGAGGAACTGAATTTGGTCACCGGCGAGGTAGTACAGGATCAGCCACGCCAGACCGAGAATCATGAGGCCGAACATGATGACCTTGTACCACACTGGGGTGCCACCGGTGTTGACCTTGACAGGGGTACGGGACACGCCGGTGGAGGTGCTGCTGACCGGGCGGACCGGGTCCTTGGTTACTTTCGCTTTAGGCATCGTTGTCTCCGTTGCTTTCTGGGGTTACAGGCCGAGCCTGCGTTCCATGTTGCGTACCGCGTTTGCCGCGTTTACCGCGTTCTGGGGTGAAACTGTATCAGCCTCACCTGCAGCTGCGTTATTTTGCGGCAGCAAGGCGCCGGCGTCGAACTTCCACAGGTTGTAGTTGATGGCCTGGTCTTTGCGGATCAGGTCGCCGGCGGGGATTTCTTGGTGGCCGATCTGCCCGGCGTCGACAAGCGCGCCGGTGGGCACGGTGGGCCCGGCGACCATGCGGCCGCTCCAGCCGGCGTCGCGCAGCACGCGCTCAGCGTCCGACGGCTCGAGGTGCGTGATCTTCGGCATCTTCATCAGCATTCCGTTGGAAATGCGCAGCTCAATGGTGGTGCCGGTGGGCACGTCGGTGTTTTCACCGGCGACGGCGAGCACTTCACCCTCGGGACGCTCGGAATCCACCTTGGTCACAGTGGCGCGCAGTTGCAGCGACGACAGGGTCGCGGTGGCTTGCTCCACGTTCAGCCCCACCAGCGACGGCACCTGGACCATGTCGGGGCCGGAGGAGACGGTGATTGCGATGCGCGAGCCCTTGGCAATCTGGGTACCGCCAGCGGGTTGCTGGCCCAGGATGATGCCTTCTTCGATGTTGTCGCTGGATTCGCGGCGCACGTTCGGGTTGAGCTCGAGGCCCGCCTTCTCCAGCTCCTCGATCGCTTCGTCCGTGGTCAGGTTGGTCACGTCTGGCACGTCTGTCATCTCCTTGCCGGAGGAAACGGTCAGTTTCACCACCGCACCCTGCTTCAGTTCGGAGCCTGCTGCCGGATTGGTTGCGATGACGTCGCCGCGTTTGATGTCCGGGCTCGGCTCGTCCATGACGGAGACCTGGAAGCCGAGACGTTCGAGTTCCTGGACGGCTTCGTTGCGCGGCTTGCCGGTCAGATCGGGGATCTGCACCATCTTTTCCTGCGTGATGGCGGGTTTGTTGCCCTCGGAGAAGTAGTCGTACGCAAACCAGGACACTGCGCCGACGAGCACCAGGCTCAGCAGCGCCGCGATCCACTTCAGCGTGTTCGAGGAGGTCTTCTCGTTGGCGGCGCGGTGGTCGGCGTAACGGGTGTGCTGTGCGGCCTCTGGAGCCATTGCTTCTCTGCGACGCGGAGCCGGCCCACTGACCGCACCCTCAACCACAACCGTGTTGTCCACAGCATGCGCACCCGCGTCGTGCTCGGCGGCGGACAGGTGATTACGCGCAGCGGTGGTGACGTTGCCGTGCTCAAGGAGCTGCAGGTCTTCGCCCATTTCGGTGGCGGTCTGGTAGCGATCCGCCGGGTGTTTTGCCATCGCGGTGAGGATAACGGAATCCACGTTGACGGCCTCGTTGTCCGTCAGCGGGTTCGGGATCCGCTCGGACGGCGGCACCGGGTCCTCCTGCACGTGCTGGTAGGCGACGGCGAAGGGGGATTCGCCCTCAAACGGCGGCACACCGGTGACGGTTTCGTACATGACGCAGCCGAGTGCGTAAATGTCGCTGCGTGCGTCGGCCGGTTTGCCGCGGGCCTGCTCGGGGGAGAGGTACTGAGCGGTGCCGATCACCGCGGAGGTTTGCGTCATGGCGGAGGTGGAATCGTCCAACGCGCGCGCGATGCCGAAGTCCATCACCTTCACCGAGCCGGTGTTGGTGACCATGATGTTGGCGGGTTTGATGTCGCGGTGGATGATGCCAGCGTCGTGGCTGGCCTGCAGCGCGCGGGTGACCGGCAGCAGCAGCTTCGCCGCACGCTCGGGCGTAAGCGGGCCTTCGTTGCGCACGATGTCGCGCAGGTTCATGCCGTTGACGCGCTCCATGACGATGTACGGCACGTCCACACCGGAGGTTTCCACCGACCCGGTGTCGTAGACCGCCACGATGTTCTCGTGGTTCAGCCGCGCCGAGTTTTGGGCTTCGCGGCGGAAGCGCTCGCGGAAGTTCTCGTCGCGCGCCATGTCGATCTTCAGCATCTTCACGGCGACGTCGCGCCCAAGCGCGACGTCAGTGGCGGCATATACGTCTGACATGCCGCCGGTGCCGATGATGTTGCCGAGTTCATATCGGTCCGCGATCAGCATTTACCTGCCACCTCCGAACAAGTTTTCAAGGTCTGGCAATTCTATCCCAGGCGCCGGCGCATTCGTCTCCTGCGTCGGGGCTGGTGCCACGCTGGTTGCCGGTGCCGACGTGGGGGCTTGCTCTGCCGAGGTCGGCGCGGTTGTTTCGGGTGCCTCGTCGTCCCGCGTCGGTTCGTGTTGCTCAGGTGGCTCGACGAAGCTCACGGTGCCGGGCGCGTGCGTCTCGGTGACCGTGGTGCGCTCGTGGTGCGTGGTGGTAGCCACGGTTTCCGTCTCGGGCTCCTCTTCCTCCACTGCGGTTTGGGTGGCCACGGTCGGAGTCGTGGTCGGGGTGGAGCCGCCGATGAAGCGGTCGAACACGCCTGCGGTGTACGCCCAAGCTGCGATCACACCAACAAGCGCGAGCCCGAGCAGCGTAGCGACGACCGGCCCAGCCGCCGACTTCTTCTGCGGAGCCGGGGCAGCCGGGGCTGGTTTGGGTGCGGGTGCGGGGGGTCGTCGAGAAGCAACTGCGCGAGCTGCGGACGGCGGGTACGCGCCGGCGGGACGGGCAGTGCGTTCGCTGGCAACGTTGGCCAACATCTGAGTCGACGCGGTGGCGGACGGCTCCATGGCCACCACCTGCGTGTTCCCACCAGGCTGGGCGGGACGCAGGCCTTGGCGGACCTGGGCGATGGCGAGCTGGAACTCGTTGCCGTCGCGGAAGCGCTGACCGGGGGTCTTGCGCAGGGCGATCTCGATGAGTTCACGCGCCGGGGCAGACACCGAAATCGGCAGCGCAGGCGGCTCGGCGGACACGTGGGCGAGCGCCACCGACACCGAAGAATCGCCGGTGAACGGGCGCTTGCCGGAGAGCATCTCGTAGCCCACCACACCCAGCGAATACACGTCGGAGGCAGACGTCACCTTCATACCCTGGGCCTGCTCCGGGGAGACGTACTGGGCAGTACCCACCACCATGCCAGTACGCGTCAGCGGCACTGCGGCCGCCGCCTTGGCAATGCCGAAGTCCGTGATCTTGATCTGCCCGTTCTGGGTGATCATCAGGTTGCCCGGCTTAATGTCGCGGTGCACCAGACCCATGCGGTGAATCACCGCCAAACCGTGCGCGGCCTGCTCGAGGACGTCAAGCGCGACCGCCTCATCCAACTGGCCCTCGCGGGCGATGAGGTCCGCCAGCGACTCGCCGCGGATGTACTCCATGATGATGAAGCAGACGGTGAACCCGCCCTCGGTCTCCACCTCGCGGTAGTCGTAGGTGGCCACCACGTTGTCGGAGTTGATGCCCTGGGCGGACTGGGCCTCGTTGCGGAAGCGGGTGAGGAATTCCTCGTTGGAGGAAAACTCCGGGCGCAGCACCTTGATGGCCACTTCGCGCTCACGGTTGATGTCGTCGGCGAGCCATACGGTGGACATGCCGCCGTGGCCGATGATCCACTGCAGCTCGTAGTTCGACCCGATAAGTTTCTGCAGGTCCTCGCGGCTTTCGGTGTTCATCACTTGTCTCCTTCCACGGGTGCAGGTGCTGGTGCAGCGCGCAGTACGGCGCGGCCAATCGGTCCGGAGACCTGGCCGCCGGTCGCGGCTTCGCCCAAGTTGCCGCCGTTCTTGACGACGACCGCCACCGCCACGTCCTTCTGCGGATCAAACGCCACGTACCACACGTGCGGGGCGGCGCCCTCGGCGTGCTCGGCGGTACCGGTCTTCGAGGCGAAGCCGTTGCCGTCGTAACCGTAGGTCCAGCGTTCAGATCCGTACATCAAGTCCGTGATCGTCGCGGCTTCCTCTTCCGTTACGGCCTCGCCGAGCGACTTCGGCTTTGTTTCACGTAAAACCTTGCCGTTCGCGTCGCGCACCTGGGCGACCACGAACGGATTCATGCGCTGGCCCTTATTCGCCACCGCCGCCGTCATCACTGCAGCCTGCAGGGCGGTCATGGTGACGTCGCGCTGGCCGATCGCGGACTGGCCAAGCTCCGCCGCGCCGGGCAGGTCACCCAGGGAACCTGCCGCGTTGGGCAGGCCGAGGTCGTATTGTTGGCCGACGCCGAAGCGGGCGGCGGCGTCGCGAAGCGCATCGGGCCCAAGGTTGAGCGCCATCTGCACGAACGCCGTGTTGCATGAGAGGCCGAACGCGGTGCGCAGCGGCACCTGGCCGCCGCCCGCACAGGCTTGGCCGCCGTAGTTGGTCAGCGGCAGGTTGTCGGTGCCCGGCAGGATGATTTGCGCGTCGCCGGTCAGCGGCGACTCTGGCGTGTAACCGTTGCGCAGGCCAGCGGCAGTCGTGATGATCTTGAAGATCGATCCCGGAGGCAGCTGCTCCTGCGTTGCGTGGTTGAGCAGCGGGCGGCCCGGGTCGTTGTTCACCCGCGCCCACGTGTCGCCGGCAGTAGCAGGGTTGGCGATCTCGTTCGGGTCGTAGCTCGGTGTCGAGGCCATGGCCAGCACCTCGCCCGTCGACGGCCGCAGCGCCACCACAGCACCGTTGTAACCAGGCTGTGCAAGCTGGTCGAAAGCGAGCGCCTGCAGGTTCGGGTTGATGGTGAGCTCGACATCGTCGCCCTTCTTCGAATCCTCGAGCCCGGTGCGCAGGAAGCGTGACGACGACCCACCTTCACCCGTGAGCTCCCCATTGAGGCCCGCCTCAAGCTGGGCGGTGCCGTACTGGTCGGACACGTAGCCGACCACCGGGGCGAAGGACCACGGCATGTTCGGGTAGGTGCGCTGGAAGTAGCCGGTCTGTTCGTTCTTGAACGACTCTGCAAGCGTCAGATCTCCGGCCTTGATGTTGCCGCGGTTGATCTGCTTGAGCTCCATCACCGTGCGGGAATTGCGCGGGTCCTGGGCATATTCGTCTTCACGCATGGTTTGGATGATGGTGAAGTTCACAAGCAGCGCGGTAATCAGCAACAAGGAGACGACGGCGCCGTAACGGATCGACTTGTTCATCGGGCACCCACCACCTGGCGTCGCTGTGTGCTTTCGTCGTACTCCGCCGGGCGGTTCGCGCTGCTAGAGATGCGCAGCAGCAGGCCGAGCAGGATGTAGTTCGCCATCACCGACGAACCACCGGCAGACATAAACGGCGTGGTCAGGCCTGTCATCGGCATCATGGAAGACACACCACCGGCGACGACGAAGATCTGGATCGCAATCGTCAGCGCAAGGCCCGCAGCCAGCAGTTTGCCGTAGGAGTCGCGCACCTGCATCGCCGTGCGGAATCCGCGGGTGATGAAGATGGCGAACAGACACAGCACGGCAGCGATACCGACCAGGCCGAGCTCTTCGCCGATCGCGGCGAGGATGTAATCGGAGTGCGCCACCGGCACGAGTTCTGGGTGGCCGTAGCCCAAACCGGTGCCGGTCATACCGCCCCAGCTCAGGCCGATCAGGGCGTTGGCGGGCTGGTTGCCAATGCCTTCAAAGTCTGCGAACGGGTCGATGAAGTTGGCCACTCGCTCCTGAATCTTCCCGCTCACCTGGTACACCGCGTAGCCACCGACGGCCACGAGGGCCAGGCCGATGGCCAGCCAGGAGATGCGGTCGGTGGCGAAGTACACCATGCCCAGCACGGTGGCGAACAGGAGCAGCGCCGGACCGAAGTCGTTGGATGCCGCCATGATCAAAATGGCAATCGCCCACACCATCAGAATCGGCGCGAGGTCGCGCACACGCGGGAACGTCAACCCCAGGAACCTGCGACCCGCCACCGTAAACAGGGCGCGTTTCTGCGCCAACAGTTGAGCGAAGAAGATCAGCAGCAGGATCTTGGAAAACTCACCCGGCTGGATAGAAAACGGACCAAGCCACAGCCAGATGCGGGCATCCGCGTGGCCTTCCGGCTGCGGCCACACCAGTGGCAGCGCCAGGAAAATTAGGCCAACCAGGCCTAGCAGGTACGAGTACCGCGACAGCGCTTGGTGCTCGCGCACGACGAGCAGGGTGAGCACCATCAGCCCCACGCCGACAAGCGACCACATCATCTGCCGCTCTGCCAAAGGCCCGTATCCAGGGCGTTCGGCGAGGTCAAGCCGGTAAATCACCACTAGTCCGATCGCATTGAGCAGCGCCACCATCGGCAGCAATACCTGATCCGCGTGTGGCGCAAGAAACGCCAGCGACAGGTGCGCGATCGCGTACACACCGATGAACCCGCCCACGAGGTACAGCATTTCGGTGGACAGGGTGTGCCCCTGGCTGGTCTCCAGCCCGAACAGCATGAGCAGCAGCAGGCCGGTGGCGAACAGGAGCAGCAGCAGTTCGCGGCTACGTGCAGTCAGCCTGCTCATTGAACCTCCCGGCACTTGTTGTCCTCGGGCTTTTGCTTATCCACACAACCCGGCAAGGCATCATCCGCCAAGTCCTTCAACCGGCCAAGCACTTCGTCGTACGTGCCGGTGAAGCCCTCGTCGACAATTGCTTCGCGCTCTTCCTGCGGCAGGTCATCGACGCTAAACAGGTGGCAGTCCTCCGGCGTCGAGTTCGCCGAAATCACACGCAGATCGCCGTCCTTGCCCAGGCAGGCGTGCTGGATGCGCTCGACCTTCTCTGCGGCGAATGGGTTGCTGCGCGAGGTGTGCTCCACGACGAACTGCCTGTCGTCGTTTACTGTCAGCGCGTACTCGTCCACAATGCGGGACTTCGACCACACCGCACCGCCAACAACCAGCGCCAACAGCAGCACAAGCGTGGCGACGACCCACGGCCACACCGAGCTCGGCTGCTTAGCCTTCGCGGTTGCTGAGTGGGACTCCTCGTCGGAGTCGGCGGAATCCGACTCCTGCGTCTTCGCCCGGTTGTGGTCCGGGGTGATCGTCTCCGACTTGCGCAGCAGCGCCGCGGCCCGGCTCGCGGAGGAATCTGGGTGTGTCTGTTCCACAGCCGGCACCAACGCGCCGGCCTTCACTGCGGCGGGTGTTTCGGGGACGTCCGCGTCGTCGTCAACCTCGATGACCTCGGCCACCACTACGGTGACGTTGTCCGGACCACCGGAACGCAACGCCAACTCAATCAGGCGCTGCGCTGCCATCTCAGGCGTGCCGTCGCCGAGCGCGATCTCGATCGTCTCGCGCGTGACCGGATCCGACAACCCGTCGGAGCACAACAACACGCGGTCGCCCGGCTTGACCTCTACGAGCTCCAGGTGGGGCTCGACCTCGCGGCCCGTGTACGCCTTGAGAATCAGGGATTTCTGCGGGTGGCTGGACACGTCCTCGGCGGCGAGCTTGCCTTCGTCGACAAGCGACTGCACAAACGTGTCATCCACCGTGAGCTGCGTAAGTTTTCCGTCGCGCAGCAAATAGCCTCGCGAATCACCCACGTGAATCAGACCGAACTGCTGGCCGTTGAACATCAACGCCGTCAGCGTCGTACCCATGCCAGCCTGCTCCGGGTGAGTCCCCACAGACTCCGCGATGGACGCATTCGCGTCCTCTGCCGCCGCACCCAACAACGCCAACATGTCGGCATCTTTCGGGTCGCGGTCGAGGTGCTCCATGTGCTCCACCATCAACTGGGAAGCAACCTCACCAGCAGCGTGGCCGCCCATGCCATCCGCAAGCACCAACAAGTGCGGACCCGCATACGCCGAGTCCTCATTATTAGTCCTGACCAAGCCGCGATCGGACGCGGCGACGAAATCTAGCGCGAGCTTCACGGCATTAGCCTCACAATCGTGCGTCCCATCTTCATATCCATACCCACGGTCACCCGCTCAGGCTGATCAATTCGCACCCCATTGACAAAGGTGCCGTTGCGCGAATCCAAGTCCTCCACAAACCAGTCACTGCCACGCCGGAACAGGCGCGCATGGCGTGACGACGCATAATCGTCACCCAGCTGGAAGTCATTGTCACCAGCCCTACCAACAGTGAACTCCTCCAAGCTGGCAATCTCCATGTGGGAGCCTTGCAACGGGCCCGCAACAACCGCAAGAGTGCGCGCCTTTTCCCTCGGCGCAGGCGAAGAAGCCACCGCTTGGCGACGAACCGCCCCACCCGCCGAGACAACATCCTTACGCTGCGTCCACATCACCAGCAGGATGAAGACCCACAACAGCGCCAACAAACCAAAACGCGCGCTGAGGATAATTGTGGAATCCATCTCAAACCTTCCGGTGCTCTACGGCTGGAAATACTCAGTACTCGGGTGCGACACCGAATCCGTGAAGTCCGGCTCATTCGCATTCATCGGCACCTCATCCTGGCCGCCAACAATACGAACCTCGATGTTGGAATGGCCCAGCGTAATCACGTCGCCATCCGCCAGCATCCAGTTATCCACCGGCTCATCATTGACCGTCGTGCCGTTCGTGGACTGCAAATCCACCAACACCGCAACCTGGCCATCCCAGGTGATCTCAGCGTGCTGACGCGACACACCCGTATCCGGCAGACGGAAATCAGAATCATTCGAACGGCCCAAAATGTTGGACCCCTCGTGCACCAAGTACGTACGCGAAGAGCCATCCTGCAGCAGCAGGCTCACCGTGGCATTCTGCCCAGTTGACTCGCCAGTATTCGGTTCGGACATTGCATCCTCCTTACTCTCCGAGCCCAAGGCACGGGCACGCTTCTTCGGTTCCGCCACAATGGCGTCGAATCCACTCACCACATCCGGCATCGTGTCGATATACGACGACACACGGAGCTGGCCCGTCCTCAAACCCGACTCCTCGGCAATACGCACAACAACTGGCCCATCCAAGAACCACTGCTTGTTGCGTACGTACCGCATGAGCTGATCGGCGAGGTCCGCAGGAAGGTCACGATTCTTGGACAAGTTTTCCAAGTCCTTCGAAGACACACCCACGGCGTACACATTCGGGGCGACATACTCGTCCCGATCCGTGACCACCAGCGAGTCCTGTGCCTCCTGCTTGACCAGCACCTCAATCTCCTCCGGCACAACCTTGCCGCCAAACAGCGCAGCCATAGAGTTATCCAAGCCGCGCTGCAGAGAACTATCGAGCTTTGCCAGCTTGTCCATTACCGCCACTTCCCACGCACCTCCTTTCTTCACATGCAAATTTAAGTAACTCGGACAGTATAGGTGCCCACCCCGACACGACCTATCTGAAAACGCAGTGCGCGTGTCTAAAACATAGTGTGGGCTGGCGGTTTGTAATTTCCATACGGCTCGTTCTATATTTATCAAGTCGCCCGCCCGGGTGGCGGAATTGGCAGACGCGCTGGCTTCAGGTGCCAGTGTTCGCAAGAACGTGGGGGTTCAAGTCCCCCCCCGGGCACAATGTGTTGTCTCGAGACATCGTTCCTACGGTGTCTCGAGATTTTTGTTTTTGGAGTTGCCCCGTTTGGGGTTTAGTTCGTTGTCTGATTGGTTGTAGTAGATCTTTTCGTCGGTGAGTGTGTAGGCAGCGATTTGTGCCCCGGTGGCGTTTATTTTGATGTCGACGTGGTTGTCTACGCAGACCATGGTGATGGGTTCGCCGCCCCAGCGTCGGCCGATGTAGAGGCGGCGTAATTTCCCGCCCCATCGCAGAGTGGTCTTGCCGTTGATGCTGACTTTGTCGGTGCGTAGCCGGTAGTGGTGGTCGAAGTTTGCTGCTGCCGGTTTGGCTTTGGGCAGTGCGCTGTAGGCCTCGGCTGGGGTGATGCGGGCGAGTGCTCTGTGTGGGCGTTTGTAGTTGTAGTAGTCGATGATCTCGTTGATATCTTCGTTGAGCTCCTCGATGGTTTGTGCTGGTGGCTTGTTGTTTAGCGCGAGTTTGAGTGTGTGGTGGAAGCGTTCGACTTTGCCTTGGGTTTGCGGGTGGTAGGGCTTGCCGTTTTTCTGGGTAATGCCCAAGTCGATGAGCAGTTGCTCGAAGCCGTTTCGTGACGGGTTTTTCCGGTCGGTGTTGGTGGTAAATGCTCGGCCGTTATCGGTGAGCGTTGATTGTGGGCAGCCATGTACCTGAACTGCTGCGATAAAGCTTGTGATGACGTTTGTGACGGTGGCTGTGTGGTAGGCGCGGCAGGAGATGATGAATCGGGAGTGGTCATCGAGGATGGTCAGGATGGCTACGCGTTTGTGTCCGGCGATGGTCCAGTCGCTGTAGTCCATTTGCCATGTTTCGTTGGGCTGGTCTGCCTGGAAGCGACGCCAAGAGCTGCGTGGGCGTTTTTGGGGCTGTGGTGTGATGCGTCCGTTGTTGGCAAGCACTCGGTGGATGGTTGATACTGCTGGTGGAGGGTCTATTCCGTCTTGTTGTAGGTGCCAACGGATGGTGTGAGCGCCGGCGTCGGTGCCGCGGTGGGTGAGTTCGTCGCGCAGTTGAAGAATGCGGTCGACAACTGTTTTGTCGAGCGCCCTTGGGTTTGTTCTTGGCCGTTTTGATCGAGGTGTAAGCGCGTCCATGCCGCCTTCTCGGTAGCGCTTTTGCAGTGTTCTGATCCACCGGGTCGAAACGCCGAAGTGCTCAGCCGCCTCGGCTTGGCTCATGCCTGTGGCGAGCATGGTCTGGATGATGATTTTCGGTGTGGGCTTGCCTGGTTTCTCCATCCGATAAGCATGGGCGGAACGATGACTCGAGACATCGGTTTTCGGCCCGGTGGGGCATTTTCAGTGGGCTCGTTTTCCACCGGAACGATGTGGCGAGACATACCCGCAGGACAAACCGGAACGATGTGGCGAGACATACCCGCAGGACAAACCGGAACGATCTCATGAGACATGCGGAACGATGTCACCGAACCAGACACCCCCCCCGGGCACAAACCAAGTCCCGACACATACTCCCCGGAGTGTGGGTCGGGACTTTTGCTGTTTTGACCCCTGAAGGTGGTAGGAAATTTTAAGCCCCGGGCGCTTGCTTGAGCAGAGGCGACACCGGGGCGTACGAGAAAGAGATTACACTTAAAGGGCGCTACGTCCAAGCATAGGTGCTGTATTTGTGCGCACATTTATAAAAGGTCAAGGGGGTTGACACTTTGGGGTCCTTAGATGGGGTTGAAGGTTCTGGCTCCGAGTTTTTCTTCTCAAAGCTCGTCAGTGACTCGCGCTTTGCGCCGTATCTGCAGGAAGCAAACAACGATGTGCAGAAAGCTAGAGAGCTTTATCTGTGGGCTGGGGAGGTTGCCGCTGCAGGTCTGGAGTTACTTGCCCATTTTGAAGTTGGGCTGAGAAACGTCATCGATAAGGCTCTTAGGGAGCATTTCGAACACGATGCTGGCTCAGTGCCGTGGATATTCTCTCGAAATCCTTTAATTGGAGAAGGAGTCCGGGAAAGGGTTGAAGACACAAGGGAGGGATTAAGTCCCCACCACCGAGATTCGCGGGAGCAGATAACCGCGAACTTGCATTTCGGATTTTGGACTCGAATGCTTGGAAAAGGCAACGACGAGCTTTGGCGCCTCTGTTTGCAAGGTGCGTTCCCTTATGCCCGAAGCCGTAGCGAAGTCGGCGCCGCAGTGGAAGGGATTAGAAACTTTCGTAATCGCGTGGCTCACCACGATTCGATTCTTGATACCGATGTCCCGTTTGAATGCGATCGGATTTTTGCCGTAGCGAACTATGTTGATCCTGCGTTCGAGCATTTTCTTAGGGCAGTAGACCGCGTTGAGTCCCTGTACAACCGGCGCCCGACCGAACCAGCAGATACTTTGTTAGTTCCTGGAAAGAAGGAATGGGAGCTTTATAAAAAGACGTCTGTGTATGTCTGTAAATCAGGACGAACGTTTCGTCCTGTGCGTCATCTTGCGTTTTATGTTGACAGAAAGATTCAAACTGAGATTCCTGCGGTCAAGTATCGGCAGGACAATATCACCTGGAATTTGAACGAGGCGCGGCTCTTAAGGAAAGAGGCAAAAGACCGCAACAGGCCTGAACTGCGGAAAATCGCGCAAGCCATTGAAGAGCTATCTCAAAATGGATGGTGTGATGGCAGTGGGGTTGAAGGTCGGTATCAAGCGTTTGTGTTGACCTCAAAGGACGAAACGCAACCACTTGGAGCGCATCGGACTTTGCCAAGTGAAATTGAAAATACTGCGTCCGGTAAAGGCAGTGGTTGGGTGACTAAGCAGCGCTATTTGTACTTAGAGCGACTTATGCAGCAAGGTGCGGCCTACCTGGCGTAGATCCTGCGACAAGGTGAAAAAGAACCGCGCGGTAGTATTCCCCGCATGGAATCCACCAGCACACCCGCGCAGCGCTGGGGCTTCTTTGCTGTTGTATCTCTCGGCCTGCTCATGATCGGGCTGGATAATTCAATTTTGTACACGGCGTTGCCCGCGCTTGAACGTAGTCTCGGCGCAGGTCCCAGCGAGGGCCTGTGGATCATTAACGCCTACCCGCTTGCACTTGCGGGCCTTTTGCTTGGCACAGGCACGCTGGGGGACCGGGTGGGCCACCGCAAGATGTTCCTGATCGGTCTCGGGATTTTCGGTGTGGCGTCGCTGGGTGCGGCGTTCGCGCCGGGCACGGCTGAGATGATCGCGGCGCGCGCCATGTTGGGTGTTGGTGCGGCTGTGATGATGCCGGCGACGTTGGCGTTGATCCGTCTGACGTTTTCCGACGAGCGCGAGCGCAACCTTGCCATCGGTATTTGGGGCGCGGTTGCCGTGGTTGGCGGCGCGCTCGGACCGGTGGTTGGTGGTCTGCTTCTGGAGTTCTTCTGGGTCGGTTCGGTGTTCCTCATCAACGTGCCGATTGTGTTGCTTGCGCTCGTGCTTACGGTGTGGCTGGCGCCGCCGAATCTGCCGAATCCGAACAAGGCGTGGGACGTCATATCTTCGCTGTATTCGCTGGTTGCGCTGTCGGGCCTGACGATGGCGATCAAGCAGGCTGCGAACACCCAAAGCGTCGCGCTGCTGGTCGGCTCGATCGTGGCGTGCGTGTTGGGCTCGTGGCTGTTTGTGCGGCGTCAGGCGCGCCTCGATGACCCGCTGCTCACCTTCGACATCTTCCGGTCCCGCATGTTCACCGGCGGCGTTGTTGCCGCGGCGGGTGGCATGTTCATCATGGCGGGCGCGGAATTGATGACGACGCAGAAGCTGCAGCTTGTCGACGAATTTACGCCCCTGAAGGCCGGCACCACCGTCGTCGCCATGGCCGTGGCCGCCATTCCCGCGTCGACGCTCGGTGGTGCGTTTTTGCACAAGGTTGGCTTCATGCCGTTGATCGCTGGTGGTTTCGCGTTATCGGTGGTGGGGGCTGGTCTGCTGGTGGTGGGCGCGTCGTCGCATAGCGTGCTGTTCGAGGTTGTGTCGCTTGCGGTGTTGGGCTTTGCGGTGGGCTCGGTGATGAGTGTGTCGTCGATTGCGATCATTGGCGCGGCTCCGATGAACCGTTCCGGCATGGCGGCGGGTGTGGAGGAGGTCTCCTACGAGTTCGGCACCCTGACCACCGTCGCGCTGACCGGTTCGCTGCTCCAGCGGGGTCTGGATGGTGGCGCGACGTACACCGAGTCGTACGAGAATGTGCTGTTCGTGCTGGCCGTATCTGCGGTTGTGTTCGCGGCGGCCACGTGGTGGTGCTTCCGCGACAACCCGAAGTCGGGGTCGGTCAATGCCTGATATGAATCCGCGGGCGTGGCACCGCAAAGCCTCCAAGCCGGTGAGCATTTGGATGGGCGTGTTCATCATCGTGGGGCTTGTCCACCCGTTCATCCCTGAGGGATCGTGGCTGCTCATCCACATTTTTACGCTGGGCATTCTGACAAACTCGATCCTGTTGTGGTCGCAGACGCTCACTGAGCGCTTCCTGGGGCGCAAGCTTGACGACGCCACCCGCCCCGCCCAACTCACCCGCACCTATCTGCTCAACGCCGGCATCGTCGCAACGCTGATTGGCCAGATGCTGCTGTGGTACTGGCTGACCTGGGTCGGCGCGCTGGTCGTCGGCGTTGTGGTGGCGTGGCATGCGGTGGTGTTGGCGGGGCAGGTCAGGGCGTCGCAACGAAGCAATGCGAGTGTGTACGGCTTCGTGGCCTCGGCGTGCTGTCTGCCGGTCGGTGCGCTGTTCGGCGCGGCGCTGTCGGCCGGACTGCCTGGTCAGTGGCACGGTGCGGTGCGCCAGGCGCACATGTTCATCAACGTTGGCGGCTTCGTCGGCTTTGCAGCCATGGGCGCGCTGAGCGTGCTGTTTCCCGCGATGTGGCGCACGCGCGCCGTGGGGAGGGTCGGTGTGGCACTGGTGCTCGCTGGCGCTGGCGTCACCGTGGCGGTCGCGGGTGCGCTGCTGCGGATGTCCGTGGTTACCGGCATCGGCACCATGGTGATCGTTGCGGGCTGGGCGTGGCTCTACCAGGGCTTTGTGGTTAACGCGCTGACGGTGCTTCGCGATCCCCGAGGTCGCATCACCTACCCAGCGCTATCGGCCCTGTTCGCGGTTGCGTGGCTGATTGGCGGGCTGACCTGGTACGCAGTGCGCCTGTTCGGCGGATCTGCCGACATTCCAACGTTGCCGCTGCTGCTCGGGTTTGCAGCACAACTGCTCATCGGCGCGATGAGCTACCTCATGCCAACCATGATGGGCGGTGGGCCGGCAGCGGTGAAGGCCGGGCTCCGTGAACTCAACCGGGCTGCCTACGTGCGCGTCGGCCTGTTCAATGTGGCGCTGTTGGCATGGCTGGCGGTGAACAATTCCTACGCGCGGATTGTGCTGTCCTTCGTCGTATTTGGCGTGCTCGTGGCGTTCATTCCGCTGCTCGCGCGGGCCGTGAAGGCGCAGGTGGCGTTGATTAAGGCGTCACGTCGACCCTAAAGAGCATCCCCATTGTTTTGTGCCCGGCGATGGTGCACCACCCGAGCGTGTCAACGTTGAACTCGCCGTAATAGGCGCTCGCGCTCTCACCTGGGCTGAGTCGGCCCGAGTATCCCTCGCCAACTTTCAGGTCGTGTTCTTTGTCGCCGGAGTTTGTCAGGTTGACCACGAGTTTGATGCCACGTGGAACCTCGACACGGTCGGGGATAAACCGCATGCCTTCGATGTCCACATCAACGTGGACGACGTCGTCGCCAGTTGGAAGCTCGCCTTGGGCAGGCGCCAGGAGTGTTGCTGCGGATGCAGTCCCAGCTATGAGTGCCGCGACCACGGACCAAGCTGCGATGTGGGTGTTGCGCGCCACGGACGGCTCCTTAGTAGTGAGTTTGCGTAGAACTCATTGTACGACCCGTGAAAATCAAATTGGGATACAACTCAGTAAGGCATATAATTTCAGGAATGCCCGTAACACGTCCAGGAGAATGCGCATGGAACGCAGACATGCACCGCGACCATCTGGTGAGCTGATCGCAGCCGTTCACCGGCTGACCGCGAAACAGGTCGACGTGTTCCACGAGGTGCAGCGCCACCCTGAGGGAGTCCAAGTCGCCGAGATCGGCGAGGCGCTTGGCATGCACCCCAACACAGTGCGCGGCCACCTCGACGAACTGATGAGCGCAGGCGTGGTCAGCCGCCACGTCGCTACCGGATCTGGCAGGGGCCGCCCGTCGCACGTGTACACCGCTCGGGTTGCACGCACGAGCAGTGCGTCGCGCGCAATTGTGGCACTGGTGGAGGTGCTTGCGAGCAAACTGCCTGACGACGCCACCGCCACCACCGCTAAGGCCATCGGCCGCGAATGGGCCAACCGGATCAACGCCCGCCCTGAAAGCGGTACCGCAACAGACCTGGACTGTGCGGAGCGACAGGCCGCCGAGATGCTGCGGGAGATGGGCTTCGATCCGCTGCACCGCCCCGACGCCACAACGCGGAAAGTGCGGGAACTCGGCCTCAACGCCTGTCCCTTCATCACGGAGAGTGGCAAGCGCCCTGCCCCGGTCATCTGTGCGCTGCACGAAGGGTTCTTGGAGGAAAGCCTCGACGGCTTCAAGGTGCAGTTGCGCCCCCACGACCGGCCAGGGGAGTGCGGGGCCCGTCTGACCAAGCGGCCTTAGTATCCTCCGCAGGTCCTACACTTGCGGCATGCGTTCGCCTGTGACTGAATACCTGCACGACATCGTCGAATCGGTGCGTGACCACGACTCCGGCCACCGCGCCGACTACATCGACGTGCTCAAACACGCCGACCCCGACAAGCTTGGCCTTGCGCTGTGCACCGCAGACGGACAGCTTTACGCGGTCGGGGACTGCGACTACGAGTTCTCCATCCAGTCCATCTCCAAACCGTTCGTCTATGCGCTCGCGCTGGACATGTACGGGCCCGACGAGGTCCACACCCACGTCGGCGTCGAGCCCTCCGGCGAGGCCTTCAACGCACTTTCGCTTGATAGCGAAGGCCGGCCCGCCAACCCCCTTATCAACGCCGGCGCCATCACCGTCAACCAACTCATCGGTGGCCCCGACATCCCCGTGGAGCAGCGCAGCGAGAAAATCCGCGCCTACTTCTCCCGCCTCGCCGGCCGCGAACTGCGCATCGACCAGCAGGTATTCGAATCCGAAAAGGCCACTGCCGACCGCAACAAGGCGTTCGCCCACATGCTGCGCGAAGCCGGAACCATTAGCGACGACGCCCACGACGCCGTCGCCTCCTACATCGCCCAGTGCGCCATCCTGGCCACCGTCAAGGACCTCGCGGTGATGGCGGCAACCCTTGCCAACGCCGGCATCCAACCCGTCACCGGGGAGCGCATCGTCTCGGCGGAAGCGGCCCGACTCGCCCAAGCCGTGATGGTCTCCGCCGGTATGTACGACGCCTCCGGGCGCTGGATGGTCAACGTCGGCATCCCCGCGAAGTCAGGCGTGGCCGGTGGCTTGATCGGGACGTTGCCGGGCCAGTTAGGTATTGCGTCGCTAAGCCCGCGCCTGGATAAACAGGGCAACTCCGTGCGCGGAGTAAAAATCTTCCAGGAACTGTCCAGCTCCATGGGCCTGAACCTGCTGTCGTCGAATTTCTACTTCGCGCCGGGCATCCGCCGCATCGAACGCCGCGATGACGCCGAAATCGTCGAACTACAAGGCATGATCACGTTCACCTCCGCTGAGAAGATCCTCCGTGGTCTTTCCCAGCGTCGCCTGACCAGCACAAACCTCATCCTTGACGTCTCTGGCGTGACCGCGTTTAACAAGGCCGGCCGCGACCTGATCAAAGACGGCCTCATGCAGTACCGGGACGAGGGCTACAACATCTCCATCTACGACCCGGACCACACGCTGTCGGACTACGAGTTTGCCGACGGCACCACAGCCCAAGCCATCCGCGACTTCACCGCCTCCTTCTCCGTCCCCGCCACGCGCGAAGAGGTCTACCAAGCGATCACCAAACCCAAAACCTGGTGGGACGAACGCGTCGAAGGCGACGCCGCCGAACAAGGCTCCGAGTTCCACTACTCCGACGACGACCGCTACGTCGGCTTCTCCGTCAAGGAAGCCGACGACGGCAAGCGCATCGTCTGGGACGTCGAACCAACCGACAACCCCAAGGAAGACCACGAGTGGGACGACACGTCGCTTATCTTCGACATCGAAGAGGACGAGTCCGGCAAAACCAAGGTCAACTTCACCCACCGCGGCATGCGCCCCCACGACAGCGGTTACGAGGAAATTGCCTCCGCATGGAAGGAACGCATTGCCAAGGGTCTGCAGCCGCTCATCGGGCGCAGGGAGGAAAATTCGACCGATTCATGACGGAAAAAACGACCGATTCAAGACGGAAAATTGGTATGGTTCATATCTATGGGATACCTGCAACGGGCTGTAGACACACAACTTGACCAGCTCCTTCCGTATGCGTCTGCTATTGCGGTTGAGGGGCCGAAAGGTGTCGGCAAAACCGAAACTGCGCGCCGGCGAGCGCCGACGGTGCTCAAGCTCGACACGGATGAGGGTGCCGGAGTTCTCGCCTCCGATCCGGCGTTCACCGCAAGCCCTGATGGCACGATCTTGATCGATGAATGGCAGCGCCACCCCGAGTCCTGGGATTACGTCAGGCGGGCGGTGGATAATGGTGCTCCCGCCGGGCGTTTTCTCCTGACCGGCTCAGCCACTCCCGTAGCCGGGACTGATACTCACAGCGGAGCAGGGCGCATCTTGTCAATGCGGATGAGACCGTTGGCGTTGTTTGAACGGCGTGGCTGGGAGTCGTCGATAAGCATGCGCGAACTTTTTCAAGGCGACGCAACCATCGCAGGCGAGACCGACAAAACCCTGAAAGACTACATTGACGCGATAGCGTCCGGCGGCTTCCCGGGGTTCTATGAAGCGCCACCGGTACTCCGCAACCAGCAGCTGGACTCCTACCTCACCCGTGTGGTGGATCGCGACCTCCCTGAGCAGGGCTACACCGCGCGCAACCCAACAGCGTTGATGAACTGGCTAGCGGCGTACGCAGCAGCCAGCTCCACGACGACGAGCTACCAGGAGATTCTCGACGCAGCCACGCCCGGACAAACCAACAAACCCGCCAAATCCACGACGATGGTGTACAGAGAAAAACTCGCCGAGTTGTGGATGCTGGACCCCGTGCCAGCTTGGGACATGCGACGCTCCCCGTTCGCTGGCCTCGCGAAAGCACCGAAACACCAGCTTGCGGACCCAGCGTTTGTCCTGCGTCTGCTGGAGATTCCAGCTGCGAAACTCACGGGGCGGTTCAACTATCTGCTCGGACCACTGTTCGAGTCGCTCGCCACCCTCACCGTGCGGGTAGCGGCGCAAGCATCCTTCGGTACCGTCGGCCACTTCCGCACGGTCAAAGGGGATCGAGAGGTCGACCTCATTGCGCAGGACCAAGACGGTGCGATCGTGGCATTGGAGGTCAAACTGGCCGCCAACGTGGGTGACGACGACGTCAAGCACCTGCTTTGGTTGCGCGAGAAACTCCCGGACGATGTTGTGGACGCGGTGATCCTCACCACCGGCAACCGCGCCTACCGCCGCCCCGACGGAATCGCGGTCGTACCGCTGGCGCTGCTCGGTGCGTAGGCTCGGGCTCATGTTGGACCGCACAATCTGGTGGCACGTCTACCCGTTGGCCGCGCTCGGCGCCCCGATCCGCGACACAAAAGACGCCGCACACCGCCTGCGCGGCCTCGAGCCGTGGCTGGACTACCTGGTCGAACTCGGCTGCAACGGCCTGCTGCTCGGCCCCATCTTCGAGTCGGTCACCCACGGCTACGACACCCTCGACCACATGCGCATTGACGCACGGCTTGGCGACGACACCGACATCGACTGGCTTATCAACGCCTGCACCACACGTGGCATCAACATCATGCTCGACGGGGTGTTTAACCACGTGGCCCGCACCCACCCCTGGGTCGAGCAAGGCCTTGCCGGCGACACGGACTGGGAGGGACACAACGAACTGGCCACCCTCCACCACGATGAGCCGGCAATTCGAGACGCGGTCGTCGATATCATGTGCCACTGGCTGCGACGCGGCATTGCGGGTTGGCGCCTCGACGTCGCCTACGCCGTCCCGCCCGAATTCTGGCGCGACGTGCTCGCCCGCGTTCGCGAGGAGTTCCCTGACGCAATGTTTCTCGGGGAGGTCATCCACGGCGACTACGAAGAGATCGCCGCAGCTGGCACGCTCGACGCAGTCACCCAGTATGAACTATGGAAAGCCATCTGGTCATCGCTTGTCGACGCCAACTTTTGGGAGCTCGCCCACGCCCTCGAACGCCACCCCGCCGACCTGCTAACCAACACGTTCATTGGCAACCACGACGTTGACCGGATCGCCTCCACGGTTGGAACCAACAAACTCGTCCTCGCCGCCGCGATCCTGATGACGGTGCCTGGCATGCCGTCGATCTACTACGGCGACGAGCAAGGCTTCACCGGCACCCGCGGGGAGGGCTGGTCTGCCGACGACGCCGTCCGGCCCGCCCTGCCAGCCACCCCGGCGGAACTCTCACCACTGGGTGGGTGGATTTTTACGGAGTATCAGAAGCTGATTGGGGTGCGTCGTCGCAACGCATGGCTCACGCGGGCTCGCGTTGAGGTGCTGGACAAGACCAACGAAACGATCTCGTTTACCTGCACCGACGGCGAACACTCACTGCAAACCGACCTGTGGCTTGACCCCACGCCCGGCGTGCGAATCCACGCCGACGGCAACGAGCTTTACAGCTGGATGTTGAAGTAAGCCAGGATTTGCGCCAACGCGTCCTGCAGCAACTTCAGCAGGTCCGGCAACTGCAGCGTGGTCACGCCCGCGACCGGCACATCCACCGACGGCATACCAGCCGGGGTGAGGTTGATGCGCTCCGGGAACTGCGGCTGAATCTTCGGCTGCTGCTTTGGCTGCGGGGCTGGTTGCTGGGCAGGTGCTGGCTGCTGCGCGGGCGCGTTCTGCTTCGGCGCGGTGTTGTTGGCGTTGTTGGAGTTGCTGTTGTTGCCGCCGGTTGTACCTTTGAGGCCGCAGCGGTTGGCGGCTTCGTCGACACGCGAAAGCGCATCCAGGATCTGCGGGCCGCGACGGTCGAACATCGCGATTGTGCGCGCCTGGCGGACTTTTTGCTGGTAGTCGGCGTCATTGGTCCAGTAGCGGGAGGCCTGGTCGCAGGAGATCGGACCCGCGGGCAGCTTCGCCAGGGTGTCGTCGATGGCGTCAGCCTGGGCGGTCGGCGCGGCGGCGATCGTGCCGGCCAGCGCCGCGGTCATAGCGAGAGTACGAAACTTCATGCGGGACAGTATGTCACGGATGGGGCAGATGTGACAGGTGGTGCGAGCCTTGGAAGGGCGTGAAACCTTCATATGCAGGGCTCGATATGCGTAAGTCCAGGTAGGGGGGTTTTCGAGAAATTGTGGCCGAAATTCGGAAAACGCGGTGACCAGCGGTTACGCATATCGAGCCCTGCATATGAACCGAAATAGCGGAACTATGCCCCGACGAAGCGGCGGATCAGGGAACGGTACGCCCGGACGGTGAGGTCGACGTCTTCGAGGGAGACGGATTCGTCGTGGCTGTGGAGCTCACCTAGAACAGACCCCAGCGTTTCGCCGCGCCCGTGGAGGGCGAATCCGTAGCCGACGCCACCTTTACGACGAGCAAAGCGCAGGTCGGATCCACCCGCCGCGATCGTCGGGACGACGGGGACGTCGGGGAAGAATTCGTGGAAGGTGTCCACGATGGCGTCGTAAAGCGGGCCCGAGGTGGGGGAGACGGTGCCGGGTTCGGTGATGAGGTGGGTGATCTCCACCTCGTCGGCAAGGTCGCCGAGCGCTTCCCGCAGCAGATCGTCGATCTCTTCTTGCGTTTGGCCAGGCAAGGGCCGGATGTCGAGCTCCATCCAAGCGACGGACGGCAACACGTTGATCGCCTCGCCGGCACGCAGCACGGTGGGGGAGATGGTGAGGTGGCTCATGGCGTGGGAGTAGCTCTGCAGCTGACCGAACGTCTCGTAGCCTTCGCCGCGCAGCAGGGCCGCTTCGGTGTCGGGGTCGAATTTCCAGGCGCGGACGTAGCCCTCCCAGATGTCGTCGCTACGCACTTCGGGCGTGATGGCGGCGATGCGGCGGGCGACCTCGCCGATCTTGGTGACCGCCATGTCGCGGCCGAAGGGTGCGGAGCCGTGGCCGGCGTCGCCATGCACGGTCAAGCGGCGCTGTGCGGCGCCCTTCTCGCCAACGACAACCACGAGTGCGTCAGAGCCGTCGGACACAGGCAGGTGTGAGCCGCCCTCCTCGGATAGGCAGTTCGCCCAGGCGAACGACGCGTTTTCGGCGAGCCACGCCGCGCCGAGGCCACCGCGGGCCTCCTCGTCGGCACACCCCACGAAGGTCAGGGTGCCTTTGGGTTGCGTGCCGGAGAGGGCAACGTCGCGCACAGCCGCCGCCATCGCTGCGGTGATGTAGAGCATGTCGGTGGCGCCGCGCCCGTAGATGCGGCCGTTTTTGATCTCACCCCCGAACGGGTCAACTGTCCATTTGTCCTCGTCGACGGGCACGACATCGGTGTGGCCCAAAAGGGTGAGTGGCTCGGCGTTGGGGTCGGTGCCTTCGATGGAAAACGCTACAGAAACTCGACCCGGATGGGGTTCGAAGCGTTCCACGTTTACACGGGTATCCCCGAAGAATTCCTGCAGCGTGCGGGCGTTTCTTTCCTCGTGTCCAGAATCTGCCGTTAGGTTGTTGACGCATCCATTTCTAATAAGGGCATGTAACAGTTCCAGGGTGTCATCGGTTAGGCTCATACCACATAACACTAATGTCGGAAATCTTTTGGAGACATGGGATGACTGAAACTACCCTCCCGGGCCGCCGCTCGGACAGCCAAGACCCGCGCGCGCTGCGCACGCGAAAGGCGCTTATCGACGCCACCATGCGCCTTCTCAACGACTACGAGGTCGCTGATCTGAATGTCTCGCAAATCGTGAAAGAAGCAGGCGTGAGCCGTCAGGTGTTTTACCAGCACTTTGAGGACCGCGACGCCCTCGTGCTCGCCACCGCAGCGCAGTGGGTCTTGGCGGCCTACGGCAGTTTCGCGGAACGATTCAGCATTGACAAGAACTTTGAAGCGTCGGTCACTGCACTGGCACAGGCGACCGCTGGTCACTACACCGCCGCCACGCGCATCATCGACTCGCCGATCCACAGCCTCCTGGATAACCAGGTCTACGAGGTCATGCTGCCCACCATGCGCGAACAACTCCTGCCCCGCGCCGCCCGTTGGGAAAACGCGGACATGAAGCTTGTCGACGATATGGCCCGGTTCTACATCGCAGGCATGCAGCAACTCATTGAGCAGTGCATCCGCGAAGGCGTTCCCGCAGAGGAGTTTGGTCGCCGCGCCGAAGCCGTGCGCCGCGTGCTCATTCGTGAGTAGCCTGGCGGGGTATGAACCAGGCACGTGAGGTCGTCGAAAAGCTAAAAGCCCTGTACAACACGTCGTGCGACATCGCACGCGCCGGGGACTTCGAACGCTACGGGGAAGTGCGCTACCCCAAACTGACCGTTGACGTGCTCGAATGGCGCCCCATCGACCGCTCCAAAACCTTCGGCTACGTCGACGAAGCCGGCACCTACTCCGCAGTCCTCTCCCGCCCCGATCTGCTCGAGGACTACCTCACCGCCCAACTCGAAGCGCTGACCTCGAACTATCCGTGCTCCATGCGTGTGGAGTACTCCGATATCGTCATCCCGCCCGCCTACATCAAGGGCACACCGCCTATCGACGAAACACGCAACCTGCCCCGACCCGCCCTCGACGACGTCCACGACGCCATTGTCGACGGCCACTGGGACGCCTTCCATGGTCCGGAAAAACCCCTGTTCCACTTCGGCCCGCAACGCTTCGACCTCGCCATCGCGCGACTCGAGCACTACACCGGCATCGACGTGGACACCCTGCAGCGCTACATCCTGTTCACCAACTACGCCATGCACGTCACCGAATTCGTGCGCTTCGGCCTGCGTGAACTTTCCGACCCCGACTCGCGCTACACCCGCCTCGTCCTCCCCTCCGGCGAAACAGTTTCCGACACCGTCGCGCTCGAAGACCTGGAGCTGGGGTCGAAGTTCCAGATGCCGCGCTACGACCTGATCACCGAAAACGGCGACGGCATCACCATGATCAACATCGGCGTCGGCCCCTCCAACGCCAAAACCATCACCGACTCGCTGGCCGTTCTGCGTCCGGAAGCGTGGATCATGATCGGCCACTGCGCCGGCCTGGACGCCCGCATGCGCATCGGCGACCTCATCCTCGGCAACGCCTACGAACGCCACGACCACGTTCTCGACGACTACCTGCGCCGCGAACTGCCCATCCCCGCCGTCCCCGAAGTGCAACGCACCCTGGAAAAGGCCGTGACCAAGGTCTACGGCGACGACGCGTCGTTGATGCGCACCGGCACCGTCCTGTCCACCGGCGACCGGAACTGGGAGTGGAAAGACCCGCAGGACCTGTGGGAATGGCTCCGGGGATCCACCGCCGCAGCCGTAGACATGGAGTCCTGCACAATCGCCGCCAACGGCTACCGCTACCGCGTCCCCTACGGCACCCTGCTGGCCGTATCCGACCTGCCGTTGCACGCTGTGCCGAAACTGCCCGCCGGCGCCCAGGCGTTCTACTCCAACTCGAAGGAAGCCCACGTCATGTGTGCCGTGCGTGCGATGGAGAAGCTTGCCCGGCGCCCCGAACGTCTCCGGACCCGGAAGCTGCGCCGCACGATCGGTGAGGTCCCGTTCCGGTAGGCCCTTCGCGGCTTCATATGCAGGGCTCGATATGCGTAACCCCTGGTCACGGCGTTTTGCGGA
Organism: Corynebacterium coyleae; assembly: GCF_030408635.1. Lineage (NCBI taxonomy): Bacteria > Bacillati > Actinomycetota > Actinomycetes > Mycobacteriales > Corynebacteriaceae > Corynebacterium > Corynebacterium coyleae. Next base: position 71,099 of record NZ_CP047198.1, read on the forward strand.
AAATTGGCCGAAATTTCTGAAAACGCGCTGACCTGCACTTACGCATATCGAGCCCTGCATATGAACAAAACCCCGCACACCTAACGGCCAAGTTCGAGGCGCGCCCGCACCGCTCCGACGAACTCCTCGGGGTGCTCCTCCAGGTAGCGCGGCGCGTACCGGAGCAGGGGATGGCCGGCGTTGCCGAGGCGGTCGGCGCGCGTTTTCTCGTCGAGAAGTGCCTTGTGCGCAGGGCCGAAGGTGGTGTCGTCGTACTTCACGCGCCCATCGATCTCAACTCCCAACCACCCGTTAATCAGCAGGTCAACGCGGTACCTCCACCGGGTGAGTGTGACGTTGGCGCGGACGTCGGTGATGCCGGCTTCGATGAGCAGGGCGCGCGCGTAGGCCTCGGGTGCGGATTCGGACAGGGTCGACGCGTGCCTCGCCGCCATGCGGGCGGCGGGTTTGCCTGGGAAGCGCGGCTCAGTTTCGACGAGGTGCTGAAGCTGGGCCGGTGTGAAGCCACCGCGTTGGACGAGCCAGTCTGCGGCGACGAGTGCGTGGGTGAAGCCGTCGAGGCGGGCAATGTCTAGAAAGGTTTGCAATGGTGACGTAGTGGACATGGCTTCCCCGCGGCGGATCCGGGAGGCGGGGAGTGTGCGTTGCACGTAGCGTACGCCGGCGGGCCATGTTGAGCGCCGTGGCACCGACGGCAACACCAGCGCGACCTGGTCTAGCGGCGTGTTCACGACCCACATGTCGTTGAGGTACGCGGAGGCGCGACCGGTGATCACGGCGGCGTGGACGGCAAGGCCCGCGCAGTAGGCCCGGGCCCAGTGCTGCTGGTGGACCTTCAAGGCGTCGAACGAGCGGCGCGCCAGCGCGTGTGACGTGGATAGGCGAAGTAGGTCGCTGCTGAGATATGTCTGCCCCCGGACGTCGACAAGGTTGGTTCTGATTTCGGTTTTCCATTCCCCCATGCGGGAAATCCTAGGTGGTTTGTACACTGCCTGGCGATGGAAACTTTCTTCGACGACCCCGCGATTGCGATGGCGCATCGGTCCGCTGTGCGTTCGATTGAGCGGGTGGTCAAGGAAACGGCAACGCCGACCCCGAACGCGCAGCAACGCGTCATAGAACAGTTAAGGAACCCAAAAACGCTGGTCATCACGGGCGCGGGCGTGTCGACGGATTCGGGCATTCCCGACTATCGCTCCGAAACCGGCCGTTTGACCAAGGGCCGTCCGATGACGTTTCAGGAGTTCGCGCATTCGCCGCGTCAGGTGCGTCGGTATTGGGCGCGTGCGTTCGTCGGTATGCAGTTCATGCGGGCGGCGCGGCCAAACCGGACGCATTTTGCGCTTGCGGAGCTCGAGCAGGCCGGCCTGATTCGTGGCATTGTCACGCAAAACGTCGATGGACTGCACACACAGGCGGGCTCGCGAAACGTGATTGCGTTGCATGGCGATATGGAGCATGTGGTGTGCCTGGACTGCAATGTGTTGCATGAGCGATCGCTTATCGACGACCTCCTCACCGCCGCCAACCCCAACTACTTCAATTCTGTCGAGGTGGTCGGGACGATGATCAACCCGGACGGCGACGTGGAACTGCGCCAAGAGGACGTGGAGCGCTTCCGCATGATCACGTGCCCGAACTGTGGTTCGGAGCGCCTGAAGCCTAGCGTGGTGTATTTCGGCGAGAACGTGCCTAAGGCCACGAGAACACTGGCGGATCAGTGGCTGGCGGAGTCGACGGGTGTGGTTGCGATTGGCACGTCGCTTGCGGTGATGAGCGGCTACAAGTTCATCCTGGATGCGAAGAAGCAGGGCAAACCTACCGCCGTGATCAATGGCGGGCCGGGGCGTGCGGATACGAAGGTGGACACGCTGTGGCGCACTGACGTCGCTGACGCCATGGATGCGATCCTGGACGGGCTCGACTTGTGATTCTCCTGCTCATTGTTGTTGCAGTAGCGGTCTATCGTTACGTCACTACGCCGTTGGAGACTGCGTTTTCCACCGCCTACCCAAGTGACCTCCACGTCTACGTGCTGGGCGGGCAGCAGGTGAAGGACCACCTGCCGCTCTATGCGCACGACCTGTTGCCGGGCTTGCCGTTTACGTATCCGCCGTTTGCGGGCGTGGTGTTTTCGTGGCTGCCAACCGAGGAGTGGTTCGGCGTCGCCTGGAAGTTGGTCAGTGTGGTGGTGTTGGCCGGGGTGGTGTGGGGGTCGTCGATAAGCAAGAAGCACGTGGTGCCGCTGGTGGCCTTTTTCGTGCTGTGCACGGAGCCGGTGCAGGGCACGCTGTACTTCGGGCAGGTGAACCTGCTGCTCATGGGGCTGGTGTGCCTGGATTTCCTGCCGAAGAACAGGCTGCCGGGCATCGGGACGGGCCTGGCTGCGGGGATCAAGCTCACGCCCGCGTTTTTCATCGTGTTGTTGATCTATCAGCGCAGGTGGGGCTCGGCATTCGTTGCCGCGTTCACGTTCGTGTGCACTGCGGCGAGCGGGATGAATGTGGTGGACGCGCCGAACTTTTGGACGCGCGCGATCTTCAGCACGCAACGGATTGGGGTGGACGAGAATCCGGGGGCGCAGTCCATACGCCAAGTGCTGGCCCGCGCCGGGATGGATTCGACGCTGCTGTGGCTCACGCTGTGTGCCGCCGTGACCATCCTTGCGCTTCTTGCTTGTCGACGAGCCCCCGCACCCCTCGCCGTCTCCTTCATCGGCCTGACCGCGTGCCTGGTTAGTCCGTTTTCCTGGTACCACCACTGGGTATGGATCGTGCCGCTTGGCGTGTTCGTCTTCGAACGCTACGGCTCGGTGGCGCTCATGGTGCTGATGGCCCCGTACGCTTCGGTGGTGCTCTGGCCTGGCGCCCCGCAGTTCCTTTACATTGCCGTGCCAGTGCTCTTTATGGCGTGGTACGCGCTACCCTCGGGTTATGCGCATCCGTTTATACGCCGCAGCGACCGCGGCAGCCACAGCACTCGTCCTCGCCCCAGCAGCCTCCGCCGACCCGGCCCCCGTTACCGGCGTGGAACTCAACCAGCCCGCCGACCAGGTCATCGCGCTTGAGACGAAGTTCAACCTGACCAACGATGCGGAAACCGGCATCAGTGAACTGCGCAAGCTCCGCGGCGACATGTGGGACCAGAACGTGCCATACGACGGAAAAACGCTCCGCACGGTTGCTGCAGAACAGGGCCTGGATACCCGCGAGAAGTACGTCAACGCGGTGCAACTGGACACCGGCTACAACCTGATCGCACTGCAGCGTGCGGTGGAGGCGGCGAAGAAGTTCGCGCACGTCCGCCCGTTCAACGCAACGTGTACGGACAACTGCGGCCCGGAGGACACCGCCACCATCGGCGGCAAAGGAGGCTGGGGCGCGAACTTGCACAGCACGGCTAACATGAGCCGCGCCATGCAGGGGTGGGGCTATGGCGAGCTGGCGGACCTGAAGCGTCTGAACGGCAAGTGGTCCGACGACAAGAACAGCATGACCGGCCACCTGCACACGTTCCTGAACCCCACCGTGACTCGTGTCGGTTTCGCCGGTGCGGTCACCGCTGAGGGCGAGGCATCGGCTGCGGTGGTGGGATACAAGCCGACCGACGTGGAATCCATGCCGCAGGGTTCCCAGAAGGTGGTTCTGCACCGTCCGGCGGATGGCAACGAAACCCCGAACACCACGCCGAAGAAGTTGGTCTTCGCGGGTGTCGGCGATAAGTCGCCGGACGACGTGCGCCGGACCGTGGGCATTGTGTTGACGGTGCTGTCGATCCTGGCCGCGATTGTGAAGTTCATCGAGCCGTACCTGCGCCCGATCGCCGATAAGTTTATGGGGCGATAGCCTCGGCGACTTGGTCGAGGGCATCCATGGTGTCCTCGTAGCTGCCGTCGGCGCTGCGCGCGCCGATGGCTACCCCAACGTGTTTGATCCAGCCGAGTTGGCGGGTGTGCCAGGAGCCGTCTTCCTCCACGTCTGACCAGCCGCCTTTGAACGGAACCCCCAACTGGCCGAGCCCGTAGGCCTGGTCTTCGGTGATGTTGCGCATGTCCGCCAGGACGGGTTGGGATTGGTCGCGGGTGCTTAAGTAGTGGGCATATTTCGCCTGGTCGGCGAACGTCCAGCTGGTGGTGCCAAACGCGCCGCGCACGTTGACGTGCGGCCCGGCTTTTTCGATTTCCTCGCCGACGAGTTTGGCGGCTTCGAGGTCGTCGCCCATGCAGTCCCACAGGGCGCGGGCGGAGTCGTTGTCGGACCATTCGATGGAGGCCTGGGTGAAGTCCGCGATGGTGGCGTGGTCGTATTCGCAGTGCCGTTCGGCGGCGCGTGCGATGGGGATTTTGATGGTGGACCAGGCCGGCAGGGTGTCCAGGGAGCCGGCTTGGGTGAGGGTGGTGCCGTCGTAAAGAGCGACGCCCACCTCGGTGTTTGTCGCCTCCTCAATCTTTGCGACGACCCCCTCAAGGCCCTCATACTGCTCCTGCGTCTGCGTCGGTACTGCCTCGGTCTGAAACGGCTCAACCGGAACTTCTGTGGAACAGCCGGCCAGCAGTAGCACGGCAACCCAGGCGACCTTGCGCATTACGCCCCCGCAACCGCCAGGGGCTCGCGAAGCACGTAATCCAACGCCACGGCGCGGGCGATGTCGCGCACCACATCCTTGTGGCTAGGGATCAGGCGCAGATCGATAGGGCCGGAGGTATGTTCGCGGACGGTGCGGGCGAAGGGGGCGGAGGCGAGGGGGTCGTCGATAAACGCACTGCCAGCAACAACCACGGTGTTGGGGCAGTGGTCGGAGCACAGCCCAGCCACGAGCGTGCCAAGGCCGCGGGCGCGGTTGTCGAGCGCGGAACGGGTTGCCTCCCCGGCGTCCTCCACCGCCTGGCGCAGGGTGCGGATCGTGGGCACATCGATGGCGTCCAGCAGGCCCTGGGTGGTCAGCTCGCCCTGCTCGACCTCGATGGGGTTGACCCCTTCGGGGCTGGAGATGGCGCAGGCGAGGGAGTCGTCGGCAAACAGCGCCATGACCGACGGGGTGTCCAGGTCTGCGGTGGATTGCATCTCAGAGCCGACAATCGCGCTGGAAATCGAGGTGACCTGCACCGGCACGGAGAACTGCTCGCGCATCTGATCGCCGATGTTTACCCCGTCCCAGCCGAGGTTGGGGGCGTAGACGTCGCCGCTGCCGCGCACCGTGCCGGATGTGGTCACGCCCACGGTGGCGAGCGGGCGGCCGACGCTGGTGGTCAGTTTGTTCAGGCCGGCCATGATGTGCTGGATGAAGTCGTCCTCGCTCATACGCGAGACCGGCAGGTCCACGTCCACGCTGCGCAGGGTGCGGCCCTTGAGGTCGAACAGGGCGATGTAGGTGGAGTCGGTGCCCACGGACACACCCGCGTGCGTTTCGGTGGTTTCAGCGAGTTCGAGCGGGATGGTGGGCCGTCCGCGGCCTTGGGATTGGGTGAGGTCGTTGCGTTCGGTGACGTATCCGGCGTCGACAAGCGCCGCGATTGCGCGGGTGACAGTGGGCTGGGACAGGCCGGTCGCGCGGACGAGCTCGCTGCGGGAGGTGAGTTCCTGCAGGCGAATGAGGTGCAGGCATTTCGCCGCGGGGGTACGTGGACGAGAAAACGAAGCCCAAGTCATGATGAATATATTTACTGGATGGTGCGACGAATTGTCCATTTGGCCAGCTCCTATACAATCGCCCAGCATGAGCCAACCCATGCGCGAGCCGTCGCTTCTCGACGCCACCTGCGAGGATTTCGTTTACGACCTCGCAGCCATCTCTCCCACGCTGGCAACCCAAATTGGCATCGATGGCCACGACGGCGAATTGCAGGACTTTTCCCCCGAGTACTGGGACCGGGTCGCAGACCGCATGCGCGACCTCATCGCCGACGTTGACGCGTTGAACGACTCCACCGATGACTCCGACGACGAAGACGACTTCGACGACGTAGACAACCTCACAGCCGCCATCCTGCGCGACCGCCTGTGTATGAAGCTCGAGCTTCACCACCGCGGCGAGCTCCTGCGCCAGCTCAACAACATTGCCTCACCGATTCAGGAGATCCGCGACTCGTTCGCGCTGATGCCGCGCGTGACGGAGCAGGACTTCGACGCCATCGCCTCTCGCATGTCGCGCATCCCGGCAGCGCTCGCCGGCTACCGCGAATCCCTGGCAGAGGCTGCCTCTGCCGGCGATGTGGCATCCCACCGCCAGATTGACACCGTGATCAACCAGTGCGAGGCGCTGGGCGAAAGCGACTCCCAACTCGACGAACTGGGCCTCCCGCCGGAGTCCAAGATCGTCGAAGAGGCGAAGGCCGCGTTCACACAGATGGCCGACTGGCTCTCCACCGAACTCGGACCCAAGTCGCCCCACGACGATGCCGTGGGCCGCGAGCGCTACGAACTGTTCGCCGAACTTTTCCACGGCCGCAATGTGGACCTCGACGAGGGCTACGCCTGGGCGCAGGAGGAACTGAAGCGCACCGTCGATAAGCAGAAGCAGATCGCGCGCAAGCTTTACGACGACGACTCCGTCGCCGCCGCATACCGCCACCTGAACCAGGACGAGCGCTACACCATCCACGGCACCGACAACCTCCTCGCCTGGATGAACAGCGTCAACGAAGACGTGGCCAAGGTGTTCCCGATCCCCGAGGGCATGCCCCCGGTGGAGTGCGCCATCGACCGCGCCGGCTCCGGCGGTATCTTCTACACCCCGCCAAGCGACGACATGATCCGTCCCGGCACCATGTGGTGGTCCGTCCCAGAAGGCCAGGAGACGTTCCACACCTGGCAGGAGTTGACCACCGTGTTCCACGAGGGCATCCCGGGACACCACCTGCAGCACGCCTACGCCCTGCTCAACCGCGGTGAACTGAACATTTGGCGACGCTCCGTCTGCTGGAACTCCGCCCACGGCGAAGGTTGGGCGCTCTACGCCGAGCACCTCATGGATGGCTACCGCGAAGACCTCGGCTACCGCATGGGCCTACTCGACTCCATGCGTCTGCGCCTCGCGCGCGTGATGGTGGACATCGGCGTACACCTGAAGAAGACCACCCCGGAAGGCACCGGCGTGTGGGACGCCCAGTACGCCAAGGCCTTCCTGCGCGACAACACCGCCATGGCGGAAGCCAACCTGGCCTTCGAGCTGGACCGTTACATGGGCTGGCCGGGCCAAGCCCCGTCGTATGCCCTGGGTTTCAAGGACTGGATCGACCTGCGCGACCAGGCTCTCAGCCGCGGCATGACTCAGGACGAGTTCCACACGAAGGCGCTGAGCCTGGGCTCAATGCCGATGGATATCCTGGCCCACGCGATCCTGCACTAGTCGTCTCGCTCGATTCGTTTCAGGATTCGGGGGACGAACCCGGCGAAGATCAACACGCAGATCAGCCGGATGAGCTGCAGTGCCACCACGGCGGGTCCGGCTCCACCCTCGGCGGACAGTGCCAGCGCGGTCTCGAGCGCGCCGGGTGTGGTGGCGAGGTAGCCCTCGTAGAGGGTCAGACCCAGCCACTTGGCTACGACCCACCCGATGCCCGCACAGAACACCATGAGGCCGACGATGTAGGCCATCGTCGCCGGCAGCAGTTTGGAAAACGCCTTCAACGCCGGCACGGACAGGCCGCCGCCGCACATCCAGCCAAGCGCTAGGAATGCCGTAATGCTCAGTGGTTCCGGGGGAACAATGGTGAAGTCCGCGAACGACCCAACCAGTACCGTGACCAGCATCGGTCCGAAAATGGACGGGTTGGGCAGCCGAGAAACCTTGCCGAGTGGAATCCCCACCACAATCAGTGCTGGGACCAGCAGCCACATCCACCAGTAGGGTTTGAGGTGCATGACTTCGCCGGCGGCGGGCGCATCCAAAAATGACACCACCACCGGCAGTGTTATCGACACCGTCAGCAACCGCAGGTATTGGCTCAGGCTGACGTAGCGCATGTCCGCCCCTAGGTCTCGCGCGAGCGCCGGCATCAGCGACGCCCCACCAGGCAGCAGCGACAGCACTCCCGTCTTCCTGGAGACGCCATGGTTCGCCAACACCAAACCACCGAAGAACGCCACTGCAATCACCAACACCGCCGCGATGAGGCCAGGGACCAAGAACGGCAGCAAATCACCCGGTGGAATTCCTACCAGCGGCAGCGCCGCCACCACGCCAATCACACCGCGGGCAAGGGTGAACAGGTGTTCGTTGATCCGCAGGTCACGCTCAGTGACAATCGCGACCGTTCCAGCACCAACGATGCCGGCGAGAATCCATGCGGCCGGCACGTGAAGGTAGGTGAACACGAGACCGCACAGCACCGACAGCGGGGCAGCGACGATCCAACGGTTCATGTGGTGCATAGTAGTCGTATGCTCGCCTTCCTTATCGCAGCCTCAGCGTTCGCCGGTTGGATCGATGCGGTGATCGGCGGCGGCGGCCTCGTGCTCATCCCGATACTCATGGCGACGACCGGCATGCCCGCCGCATCCGTGCTCGCCACCAACAAGGTCGCGGCGATCAGCGGCACCGCCTCGGCCGCAGTGTCGCTCGTGCGCCGCGTCGGGGTGCCCAAGTTCACGTGGATTTATGCCCTCATCGCAGGCATCGCCGCCGCGCTTGGAGCAACTGCAGTTTCGCTTATCGACGACTCCATCGCCAACCCGATCATCATCACCCTCCTAATCGCCGTCGGCATCTTCGTGGTGGTCAAACCGACGTTTGGGACGACCGGGGAGAGAAGGGTGTCGTCGATAAGAATTGCTCTGGGAGTCGCAGCAGCGGCGCTGATCGGCGCCTACGACGGCATCTTCGGCCCGGGCACCGGCATGTTTTTGATCATGGCGTTCACCGCCATTTTCACGCAGCAGTTTCTCCAGTCGGCGGCGATGGCCAAAGTGGTCAACACCGCCACGAATCTCGGCGCGCTGATTGTCTTTGGCGTGGGTGGCTACATCGATTGGAAACTGGCGCTGATCTTGGCGGTGGCCAACGTGATCGGCGCGCAGATCGGCACGAGAACGGTGCTCAAGGGCGGCTCCAAACTGGTGCGCGTCGCCCTGCTCATCCTCGTGGTGGTGCTGTGCGTGAAACTACTCAAGGACCAGGGAGCCATTGGCTAGGCCATAAATGGCCGCAACCGCGCCGACCAGAACCAACGCCACAACGAACCACTCAAAGGTGTTGAAGGAACGCTCGTTGTTGGCGCGCCGGGTAGCCACGTACGGCACCATGCCCGGCACCACCGCCAGCGCGCCCAACAGCACGTATACCGGGTCCGCCGCGTAAATCAGCCATAGCGAGTACACCGAACCGATCAACCCCACCACCAGGTGAACGTGATGATCACGCGCGATGAGCACCAGGTAGATAGAGGAGAAGATGTAGGGCAGCAGGTACATGATCGTGGCCAACTGCACCATGCCGTTGTACGACGCCGCCGAGACGAAGAACACGACCACGAACAGCTGGATCACGATGGTGGACAGAACCTGGGCGTTCTTGGTCGTCGCCAATCGCTTGGGCAACAACCCATCGCGGGCCATCATCACAATCGGCTCGGCACACAGCATTTGCCACGACACGTACGCACCCAGCACCGACAAGCACAGACCGATAGAGACCAGCGCGCCACCCCACGGGCCGACAACTGCCTCAAGCACGGCACCCATCGAGTTGTCCGGCAGCGCCGCCAACTCTTCCTGGCTGAGCACACCGTAGGACAGGGTGGACACCGCCACGAGCAGGGCCAACACCGACAGGAAGCCGATGATGGTCGCACGGCCCACATCGCTGCGGCGGCGAGCCTGCTTGGAGTACACCGACGCGCCCTCAATACCAATGAACACCCACACCGTGTACAGCATGATGCCCTTCAACTGAGCGCTAAACGGCGCACTGTTGGCGTTGCCCCAGAAGTCGGTGGTGAAGCGGTCCCACGAGAACCCCAGGAACGCCACCAGCACAATAAACGCCAGGATGGGTACGAGTTTTGCCACGGTGGTGACCACGTTCATCACCGCCGCCTGCTTCAGGCCGCGCGTCAGCCCCCACAGGATCAGCCAGCTCATTGCGGACACCGCGATTGCCAACACCCAGCGGTTCTGCAGCACCGGCACATAGTGGCTCAGTGTGCCGAAGAACAAGGTGGCATACCCAACCTGGGCCATCACCGAGCCGAGCCAGTAGCCCCAACCTGCGGTAAATCCGATGAAGTCACCCAAGCCGGCGCGCACGTAGGCGTACACGCCGGAGTCCAGGTGGGGTTTCCTCACCGCCAGGATCTGGAACACGAAAGCAATGGACAACATGCCGACGCCGGCAATTGCCCAACCAACAAGCATCGCTCCGGGGCTCGCGACCGAGCCGATGTTTTGGGGGAGCGCGAAAATGCCGGAACCAATGGTCGATCCGATGATGAGGGAGACCAGCGTCCAGACCGAAACGGTGCGCTTTGTCATGGCGACTAACACTACCCCAGGGGTTGTCTACTACAATCATCAATCGATACAGAACGTTTAAAGCATAAACAACTGAGGGAGGCGGCAAATGCGCAAGAAAATTGCGGCAATGACATGTGCCATTGCACTGTCGTTGGCAACCGTTTCCCCAGCGTATGCCGATGACGGATACAAACAAACAGCAGTCGTGCCGGGCCTGACCGCCACCATCGAGGCACCCCTGCCCATCGGCGAAGCCTGGTACGAAGCCGAAGACTTACCGCGTTGGGCAACCTTGAACCCCGACGGTTCCATCCACCTCACGCCGGGGGAGGGGGTTACCCCCGGTGTGTACGAGTGGCCCGTCCGCGCAGTGCTTGCCGACGAGACCGAGCGAGTCTTCCCCGTCCGCGTCACCATCAGCAAGGACGCTTCGTCGGAACTCAACCAGGAAGGCGCGATCATCGACGCGCTCGTCGAATACGCCCCCGAGGTCTCCCCGAAGTGCTCCGCCACCGCCATCGGCGTCGGCCTGCCACTGCTCGTGCTACTGCCGCTTGGGTTCGCCTCCCAGATGAGCCTGCCGCTGGCCGCGCGTCAGAACGACCTCAACTTGGTCGTCGAGAACGCCCTGAGCGTCGATCTGAAACTTCGGGATCTCAACTCCCGCGACGTTGACCTCGGCATCGCCGCCATCCTCGCCGTCGCAGGCCTCGCCGGCGCAGGCGCGATTATTTCCCAGTGTGTGAAGTAGGGTCCTCCGGCCACGCGTGCTTGGGGTAGCGGCCCCGCATCTCCTTGCGCACCTGCTGGTACGGCCCCGCCCAAAAACTGTCCAGGTCATCCGTCACCGCAAGCGGCCTACCCGCAGGCGACAGCAGGTGGTACAGCACCTTCACACCCGCGACTGTTTGGCCGTTTTTGCCAAACATGTGCTGCAGTTTCACCCGCTTCACCGGCCTGCCAGACGCATACTCAAACTCCTTCGGCGCCACCTGGTCCAACTCCGCAACCTGCTTCCAATCCAGTTGCCGCAACATCGCCGCCCGCATATCGCAATTGCCTATCGACGACCCCCTCGCCACCTCGGAAACCTCAACCGAATAGTCCCCTTCGCTCACATCCGGCCACCCAAGGGTGGCGTGCAGGAAGTCCAGCCGTTCCTTCAGGTGCTGCTCCTTGTCGTTGAGCGGGAAGTCCTCAAACCGCAGGTGGGTGAGCGCTTCCGCCGCCTCGTCGGGAGTCAGTTTGATCGGGGTGGAGGAGAGCTCAATCGCACCGACGGAGGTGACGAGCCGGCCGCGTACCTTGTCGTCGACAAGCATTGCTTTCTTGGTTTCGGTCACCCTGTCCTGCGGAAACGCGATCGGTTCGGCATCTCGGATGATCACCTGTGTCGGTGTGCGCTGGATCTCCGCCGCCGCGATCCACTCACTATGCGAGTTGAACTTCGCGCGCGTCCCCGACGCCAACAGGTACTCGCCCTCGCCGACCTTCTTCGCAATCCATTGCGGAAACGCCGCCGCAATCACCTCGCCGGGGTCCGCCGGGCCTTTGTCGTCGACAAGCCTGCGCAGCCGCTTCGTATCCACCTCACCAGCAAGCCGCGCGATCGTGCCCGCCGCCTGCGAACCGAACGTCAACAGTGCCGCGCCCAGCCGCGGATCCAGCGGGAAACTGGCCAACCTCTTGCCAAAATCGGTGATTTTTCCGTTGCTTAGCGCCCCAATCGCCTCCAGATTCTGCTCCGCCTCCGTGTAGTCCTTCGGCTGATCCAACAGCGGCAGGTCCGGCGACGCCCACGCCTTCATAGTCAGCAACGCACCCGTCAGATCCGCCGTGAGGATCTCGGGTGTGATGTCCGCCTGGAAGTTGGCGTAATCGTCGCGCGAAAACACCCGCACCACCTCGCCCGGCCCGAGCCTGCCCGCGCGACCGGCTCGCTGATCCGCGCTTGTCTTCGCCTCCGACACCGTGACCAGGCCAGTCATGCCCCTGTTGTCACGTTTGGGCACCCTGGACAGCCCAGCGTCGACCACCTTGCGCACACCCGGCACAGTTATCGACGACTCCGCCACCGACGTCGCAACAACCACCCTCTTGGATCCGTTCAGCGCCTCATCCTGCTCCTTGCTGCTCTGCCGTCCATGCAGGGGGACTGCATCGTCCAGGAACCCGCACACCAAATCCACCTCGCGCACACCCGGCACAAACACCAAGGTCCGTTCCGTGCCGTGCGTCTGTTGCGCCACGTGTTTGTAGAACTCGCGCGTGCCCCGGATCCTGTCCGAATGCGGCGCATATGTGATGTCCAGCGGGTGGGTCACCGCCTCCGTGGATAGGACCTGCGCGCCCATATGGTCGGCAAACTTCTGTGCGTCCAGGGTGGCGGACATGGCGGCGAGGTAGAGGTCGTCGCGAAGCAACGCCACTTCCATGCACATCGCCAACACCAGGTCCGTGTCCAGTTGGCGCTCGTGCACCTCGTCGATCACCACCGCCCCAACCCCCTCCAAGCCGGGGTCTTTGAGCAGGCGATTCAGCAACACCCCGGGGGTGACGAACTCCACCTCGGAGCTGTCCTTGTGCTCCCCGCGGATGGAGTAGCCGACTTTGGTGCCCAGCGGGGTGTCGTCGAGAAACGCAAGCCTCCTCGCCGCCGACCGCACCGCGACCCTCCGTGGTGCCGTGACCAGCGTCTTTCCGGCAATATTTGCGATCGCCGGCGGGATCAACGTCGTCTTGCCCGTACCCGGAGGCGCTTCCACTACAAGGGGACCGCGGTGGGGGATCTTGTCCACGACTTGCGACACCGGAAGGTCGCGGCCGATTTTCGCCAGGTCGAACATGGCAATCCAGGGTAGCGTGTGGGGCATGAGACGCCTCTTCGCAGCGATCGTCCCACCCGACGAAGTCCGCGAACACCTCATCACCGCCCTGCGCCCCATCCGGGACTTCTCCGGCACCGAAGTGCGCTGGTCTGACCCCGACAATTGGCACATCACGCTGGCGTTTTACGGCAACCAGCCCAACGATGCTGCCCTGGTCACGGACCATCTCTCCCAAGCGACTGCCTTCACTCGGCCCCTCCGCTTGCATCTGCGGGGCGCCGGCTGCTTCGAACGCCGCACCATGTGGATCGGAGTCGGCGGCGACAAAGCACCTCTGAAAGACCTCATGGCGGACTGCCAACTCGACCCAGATGCCCACCGCCGCCAACGTGCGCATCTCACCGTCGCCCGCACCGGGACGCGAACTCGGGACCCATTGCTTCTCGACGACCACGCCCACGCCCTCGCCATCTACACCGGACCAGAATTCGCCGTCGACGAAGTGCTCCTGCTCGAGTCCCACCTGGGCAAGGGGAGAAGTGGCGGGCCGAAATACGACGTGGTGGACAAGTTCTACCTGCGGTGATCTACGTTGCCAGCCCAAAGTTGTCCCCATCGATATCAAGCACCAGGTTTTTAAGGTCATCAAATCTGAATCTGCGAGCGAAGTAAGGCAGATCAATCTTTGGTTGTTCGTGGAACGGGTTTTCCTCTGGGTAGTAGTCTTCCGGGTCTGGGAACGGCGGTTCCTCGTCGTCCGGTTCTGGAGGGAGTGGCTCTTCCCACGGCATTTCGGGTGCGAATGGGAATTCCATGTTGTATTCCTGCTCGAGTTCTTCGATCGCGGTGGTGGCTGCTTCTTCGTCGAGGGTGTCGTCGAAAATGTCCAGGATTCGGTGGCCTTTGGCGTAGAACTCGGCGGCCCGGGCACGGTTTTTACGTACGTTGGCCAGGCTGGACTTCCACCGCGGGTTCGTCGGAGTGACTTGCTCGTGGAGGAGGCCTTCCGGCGTGCAGATTTCGTATGTTCCGTCCTCGAAAAGCCAGACGATGTCACCGGTGACCGGATCGGGAATGTAGAACCCGCGACGATCCGTTTTCAGATTGTGGTGGTGCTGGCATAGTGCAAACAGGTTCTCCACTGCGGTTTCGCCACCTTCGCCGTAAGGGATGCGGTGGTCGAGCTGGCACTGCTGAGCGGCGCGGTTACAGCCAGGGTAAATGCAGGTGCCGTCACGGGCGATGACAGCGTGACGCATCGCCTCGTTCGGGGCGTAGCCACCTAGTTTCTGTACGGCTGCTGCGTCGAGGTCGCGTTCGACGTGGTCGGTGGACGCCAACCAGTCTTCGAAGGCTGCGGTGGTTTCAGCATCGGTCCAACCCAAACCTGGCAGAAAAACCGGGTCGCCTTCCTCGCGGTCTTTCGGGCTGTACACGTTGAGCACCGGTGTGACGGATGTGCCGGCGATTTCACCACACAGCAACTTCAAAGCGGCTTCGGGCATGCTGATGCCATGTTCGCGGGCGACAGCCTTCACACTTGCGCCGACGCGACCTGCGGCGATTGGGTTGGTGAATATCTCTATCGACGCGCGGTCCTCTCCACCGAATGAGAAGCAGTCGATCCGGAACGTGTCGCTCGTATCCTGTTCGCGTTCATCGCGCTTCTTTGCGTTGTACCCGCGCGACTTGTCCAGGCGTTTAATTGCAGCGCGGATGCGGTCGGTGACCGTCTTGCGTTGCGGAACCTGCTGGTTGTTGCGCTTGGGGGTGAAGGTGTCAACCAGGATCTCGTCGATAAGCGTGAGTGCTTCCTCGTCTGGATCTGGGCCGAGCTCCTCGATCGCGGTATATGCAGCGGTCAGGTGGCCGATGTCCATCACCCGTGTGTTGCTCTGTAGCGCGCGAAGCCGTGGAAGTTCTTGTAGGACTGCATGTCCGAGGATCGCGTTCTTTACAAACCCCTTGTTCCAACTGGTGGCCGATTGCACCTTCTCAACAGTGAGGTCGAAATCATCCACCTCGAGGCCCGGATATGCGTACTCGCCGAACATTGTCCAGTAAATATCGCGAATCATTTGAGCGTTTCGGCTGTCTGGATCATCTGGTCGCTGACTGCGGAAAATTTTCGGTGGTGCGGTTGCCGTTGTCATGGTCCCCCCTTTCGTCTATGGTGCTATAGTATCGAACAAACAAGCGATACGCAAGGGGGTATAACGGAATAATGAAGAATAAAGAGTTCAGGTGTTCGAACATCCTGGGTGGCTATTTTGAAGATCATATAAAACGGCCACGACACGGTATGTTGGGCAGATGCTTTTCGACGCCACCGTGATCCCGCGCAAGCCACACCAGGTGATGCCTGGGGTGGTGCATTTACCTGCGTTTTTCACCTCTGATGAGCGGCGGGAAATTATCGAACAAGCGAGCGAATTAGTGAGGTCGGTTGCCGGCACGCCGGTGGCGATGCGCCAACCACGGGTAGGCAAAGGGAAGATGGATGCGTGGATGCTGTCGTTCGGCTGGTTCTGGGCGAATTCTTTAACCACTGATCTATTTCCCACCACTCCCTGGGGCGCCAACGGCGACAGCGTCAAGTTGTTTTTGAGCCGAAAAGATTAAGGCGCTCCAAAAAGGAGTGCAACCTTTGGAACCACTGTGGATACTAAAGTTCCAGAAGTGATCTGAACTATTGCCCTTTCTGCAGGTAGGCGGTTAGTTTCAAAAGTGTCTCCAATCCAGTCCACCACTAGAGAGGTACTATGTTTTTTCACCGTAATCGTGTCCTCGCAGGGGCAGTCACGCTGACCATTGCATGCTCGGTCGCGTCAGTGTCAGCCGCGTACGCTACTCCGTCACCCACCGACGCCCCCTCTATCAGCACTCAAAAGAGCAATGGTAAAGGGATTTCCACGAAGCATGCAGCGGGCACCAGCACTGAATTTGACCCTGCATTTGCCGAACAGGCACAGCAAATGGAAGCCGACCTGAAAACCATCATGTCTATTCCAGATGAAGTCCTCCTTCAAGGCGATGCTGCTACTCAAACATGGGTCCAGCAAAACCTTGTGACAGGGACACCGGGGGTAACTACTTACGCCAGTGTTCTTGGGTGTACTGGGGCAATTACGGGGATGATCGCAGGTAATTTGGTTGGAGCCGCCAAACTTCTCAAGATAAAGCGCTATATCAAAGAACTTGGAGGAGTGGCGGAAGCCGTTCGCGTCATGTGGGGGGCGAGCTTCAGCTACGAGAAGCTGCAAGCTCTCGGTGGAGCTGTCGGTGCACTCGCGGCGGAGCTCGTAGGAATCGCTGGCGTGCAGGAAAAGTGCTTCGACTAGCGCACGCATGTAGCAATAGTTGCACAAGAGGAAGATATGCTCGAAAAACTAGAGTACATAGGGTCTTGTTTGTCAATTGGGGCGGCAGTAGTGGCCATCGTTACGGGGCAGTTCGTCTTAGCGCTTGTTCTCGCAATCATCGGAGTGTGGGGACTAAAGCCAAACAGAAACCTCTCGAAGGCCCAAGAAATCGATTCGAGCCTACCCATCCCCTCGGCGTCTGCAATCAAGCAGTTCCGACAAGACAATCCGGACTTCTCGCTCACCGAATCAATTGTTGAGCTGCAGAAACGAGATGCTAAAAATGGAAAATGCGACCCTATCTAGTTTGCTTATCTTGGGAAAGTTTTACCGCGAAGGTGGCAAATTCCCTGGTTCGGGTACTGCTGGTCGTTGTCCCCCTTTTTGTTGAGGCTCTGGGATGGTGCCAAACAGATAAAACATGGACAGCGCCCCATGGGCTTCAGAATGGGGGTGATCTCTAGCGATGCTGTCTTACACACTGGCCAACGACGAGGGAGAGAATCAAGGAGAGTGGAAAGGTACTTTGGGTCGCGGAACAAAGCCTAGGGGTGCTCTAGTTTGAAGTGCTATCGCCTCGCTTTTCGATTGGATATTGGGGGTTCTGATCGGCCGGTTCTGGCATCGCTTTTGATTCAACGTCGATAAGTTGATAGTTGAAAATTCGATTGCTGGGTGGCGGGACGAACCGTAACTTTCATGCTTCACTTCTTCTATGGTTTCCACCGATGCAACTCTGGGTGCTTAATGTGTTTATTAAGGCGTTTCATTCTGGCCGCGTAGTAATAGCGCTGGTGTTGTGCTTGCTGGCTCTTACTCTGTGGGGCTTGCGCGTTTCGGTAGTCGCTCCTGTCGACATTGGCACTGGGGTGCTTTTCTTCTTGCTAGCAGCTACATTGCCTCTGGCGGCATATCGGCCTACTGTCGCCGCTCTGGGGCATCTTGCGCTGTTTGCGGTCGCAAGCTTTTCCGCTCGTTCTCCAGATTTGGTGACGTTGACGTCCATTCTGATGGTTACTGTAGTTACTGCGCAACGCAGGTATAAGACTGGAGTAGTCCTTGCAGTTTTTACGACGCTACTTGGGTTTTACTCCCCGGATAAAAAGTCGTTTAGTGTGGATTCGCAGTCTGTGACCATCTTTAGCCTCATGATGGTTTGCGCATTTGCCGTTGGGTGGTTTATCAACACGGTGAATACAAAAGAAAGGCAACGGCATCTCCAGATACGCCAACGTAAGGCAGAAGTAGCTGGGCTTCTCCATGACACGGTAGCTGCTGATCTAACTGCGCTGATAGTTAGGCTTGAAGCATTGGCGATCTCCACGCCGGAGATAGAGCAAGCTCTACAGAAGTGTGCTACCACAGCGCGTAAGTCAATAAGCGGTATTCGCGCGCTAGTGGACGAGCTCAATGCCCAGGCGATCAATCATCAGCAAGCGACTGTGCCAGCGCTAACCACGACACTGATACAAACTAATCGCGCGCTTCAGGAGGCCGGATTTCATGTTGAATCCACCGCGAATGTCAGCGTGGATCCCGGCACTGAGTCTATCGACAAGGCGCTCAGTCGATGTTTGTCTGAGGCCAGTGCCAATATCATCAAGTATGCCGTCCCTGATTCCATGGTGAGAATGACTGCAACTGCAGATGCCAAACAAATCATTGTGACTATCGCTAACACTTATAGACCGGGGCGTGGGCGAGCTGGTTCCAGCCATTTTGGTTTAGTATCTATGCAGCGAACGATTGCCGCCGTAGGCGGAAGCATGACACTGGATAGCGCTGACGCCCGTTGGTCGATTACTTTCCATGTCCCCGTCTGAAAGGTTTCGTCGTAAATATGAATTCCGTGATCTCTCTTATGCTTACCGTTAGCCTTGTGGCAGGATCCCCCGTAACAGTCGAGGTACCTCCCGCTGAGAGGAAACCGGTGACTCATACATACCAGATTATTAAGGACTGGCTGGGGTGCAGTAAAGGTCAAACCCATCCTTGGTGTAGTAAATGAGCGCCAGGATCCTCCTTGTTGATGATGATCCCGTAATCCGGGAATCCTTTCCGCTTTACTTCTCTAAAACCCCAGACCTAGAGGTTGTTGCCACCGCCGCGAACGGGCGCTGCGCGCTGACATGGCTCGATAGTCATACCTGTGACGTTGTGTTGTCCGATGTCCGCATGCCCGATATGGATGGAGTCGAATTACTGAAACAGACGAACAGTTTCGATGAACCACCTGTTTTTGTTGTGATGACAGCTTACGACACTGACGACACGATGATTACTTCTCTTGCGCGTGGGGCGTCCGGGTACGTCATTAAAGGACAACCTCCGCAGGTAATTATTCAGGCACTCAGAGATGCGCTTAACGGAGGGACCAGTCTCTCACCCCAATGCGTGAAACGGCTGGTAGCTCAATCCCCGTGGGGACGGTTTGTCGAACGAATGGCACACGCTTCATTAACCGATAATGAGGAAGCTGTCATGGAATTGTTGCGCCGAGGAAACAGCAATAGACAAATAGCAAAAGAGTTATTTTATTCTGAATCCTATATAAAGAAAATAGTGTCTTCTCTTCTGAAAAAAATGGACTGTAGCTCTAGGGCGGAACTTATAGCTCTCCTGAACTGAGCTAATTGTTTCGGCGGAGTACTTTCGCTGTCTGGAAAAAGGCTCTTGGCGTCAGCTAGAAGTCACGAAGAAGACGACCACTACAGCCACGAAGCCTGTGCAGTCCGCATTCTGCCAATCCGCAAGCCGCGGCTACGTCAAGAAAGTGACAGTCGAGGTAGATCATGTAAAAGTCGTCTTCAACGTGGCCTTCGTACGCGTACATGCGGAACATTCCCCAGTAGATGTCGCGGATCGCTTGGGCGCCGCTTGCGTGCGGGTCGTTAGTGCGTTGGTTGCGAAACATCGGTTCGATTGCCGTAGTCATGGCCCCATTTGCAGGGTTGTCAATAGCAATATCGAACACACGACCGAGCGTCAGAGGATTAGCCAGCAGAAATGGAAAAAAATACGTTTGCCCGTTCGCACACTTTGAGTTATTGTGTGAAGTGTCGATTCGGGGTAGTTGGTACCGCGAGTCCGCGTAGTTGGTACCGGTGTTCCACGTACCCGGTACTGCAAGGGGTTTTCTTTCATAGTTGATGTTGGCGACACCACAATCCGGTGGTGTCGCGTCAACATCTACTTGGAAGGAGCCGGTCCTTGTGGCTAACTTCAAACAGATCATCGCGATGTGCCTTGACGGTGCAAGCTACGCGCAGATCACACACGCATTGGGATGTTCACGACGAGAAGTATCCCGCGCAAAGAAAGTCATCGCTGATGAGGCACTAACGCCAGAGCGTTTCCGCCAACTCCCACCGGGATGGTTCGATGATCGATTCAGCGACGGCCGGAGTAAGCGGACGATGTCCTACGACCAGCCTGATTTTCAAGCCCTTGCACGCAAGCTCCAAAGCAAAAAGCACGTGACCAGGCACAAGCTGTGGATGGACTACTTGTCGCAGCCGTGTCCGACGGACAAGACAAAGTACCAGTACTCCCAGTTTTGCAGTGGGCTCAATGAATTTCTCCGTGCTCATGATCTTGTCGAAGTCGTCACCCATGAGCCGGGGCAAGAGCTTTACGTCGACTGGGCTGGCGACAAAGTGCCGGTGGTGGATCAGGCCAGTGGTGATACCGCATTCAAGGCGTCGCTGTTTGTCGCGGTATGCCCGTACTCAGGGCTGATGTACGTCACTGCTGCTGCGAATGAGAAGATGCCGGCTTGGATTGCATGCCACGTCAAAGCGTTGAACTATCTTGGCAAATTACCGGCGGTCATCGTGCCGGATAATGCCTCTACGGCGACCTACCGGCCGAGGAAGCATTCAGGCTACCGGATGGTCACTGACCGCTACGCAGCGTTTGCCGACTACTACGGGGTCACGATTGTGCCGACAAGACCTGGCAGGCCACGCGACAAAGCGGCAGTAGAACGTGCTGTGAAAATCGCCTACACCAAAATACTCGGGTATTTCAGCGACGAGGTCTTCTACAATCTCGATGAACTCAATGAGGCAATCGCTGACCGGCTTGCCGATATCAACAGCGCAATGACACGGGCTGATGGCACAACACGGCGCATGCGCTTTGAGCAAGAAGAAGCACCAGTGATGCGCGATCTGCCGCCGACACCGTTTACGGAAGTGTCATACAAGCGGCTCAAAGTCGACCGTAATTGGCACATCACCTGTGACTACCAGTACTATTCTGTGCCATTTCAGCTGGTAGGAGAGGCAGTGACGGTCAGGCTCACCCCGCAACTGGTGAGCATCTTCAACGGTGATCAACTAGTTGCTGAACACACACGCCTTCACGGATTCAAATACCGGTACTCCACTGATCCCAACCATGGGCCAAGCAGCGATGACGAAGGCCACAAGGCGCTCACCCGCGACGAACTCTTGGCTTGGGCCTCGTCGTTCGGTTCTGCAACGCACACAGTCATAGCGATGATCCTCGATCGTAATAGTGCCGCCGTACCCCGCGGACTTCTTCAAGCTCGCAACGTGCTGGCCAACCTGGGCAAAAAGCACAGCAAAGCCACCCTCGAGCCGGCGTGCCAGCAGGTCTTAGAAAAGAAGCTGGCTCCAACTATGGCTGTGATCAAGCGCATCCAGACTGACATTGCGCACGCTCAGCAGCACCCTGCTGCACCAGGGCGAAAGACACAGCCCGCGACGAAGAACCAACAACGCCCAAGCGCCCCGCTTACCAGCGACGCAGCTGACGCCGTCTTCATCCGGCCTGCTGACCACTACGAAAACTAGAAGGAGCGTGAACCATGAGCAACATCAATGACGAAACAGTACGGGCAAAAATGCGAAAGCTTCGCGTATCGACCTTCGCTGATGTCTTCTACGAGATTGTCAACGACGAGGCCTACGCGGATGCGCTACCAGAGGACATCTTCCTCGCAGCAGTCGAAGAGGCCTACACACAACGGCAACAACGCAACATCGCCAAAGCCATCACCCAGGCACAATTCCGATACCCGGACGCGAGCCTTGCTGAAGTCACCCGAGCAGAACAACGCGGCATCAACATGCGCCAACTGAAACGAATCGCGGCGACCAACTGGCGGGAAAACCCGACCAACATTCACATCCTCGCACCGACCGGAACAGGGAAAACATACATAGTCTGCGCCATCGGCGTCGCCGCATGCCAAGCCGGATACTCCGTGGCCTACTACCGGCTAGACCAACTCGTAGACATGTTGGCGGTCTTCTCACCGACTGACCAAAACTACCTCGATAAGATGCGGAAACTGATCAATGTCGATGTCCTTATCATCGACGATTTTATGACCATGAGCATCAACCAGCGCGGGCAAGAAGACCTGAGCAAGATCATATTCGACCGCGACGGTCGACTCCCAACACTGATCTCCTCCCAATCGGCCGCCGCCTATTGGGTCGAAGCCCTCCCCGACAGAGTCGGAGCCGATTCACTCGTTAGCCGCCTCAACAACGGCCACCGAATCCGCATCGGAGACTTCGACATGCGCAAGGCCACCGCCCCAATAGAACCGGACGAATAAGACAAACAGCCGGGCCGACTCCGTCGGCCCGGCCCCGGTACCAACTACCCGGAACACAGCAGTACCGGGTCTCCGGAACACCGGTACCAAAAACCCGCATCTGACATGAAGATCATACAAAACGGCCACGACACGCAAGGTGGAGCAATTGCTTTTCGACGCCACCGTGATCCCACGCGAACCCAACCGCGTCATGCCTGGGGTGGTGCATTTACCTGCGTTTTTCACCTCTGATGAGCAGCGGGAAATTATCGAACAAGCGCGCGAATTAGCGAGGTCGGTTGCCGGCACGCCGGTGGCGATGCGCCAACCACGGGTAGGCAAAGGGAAGATGGATGCGTGGATGCTGTCGCTCGGGTGGTTCTGGGCGACGAACCCGTACCGCATGCTGCAGGAAGTCGATGGATATCAGGTACCGCCGGTGCCGGAGAATTTCCAGCGGATCGCAGGGGAGGTGATGGATCGGGCACGCGAGATCGACCCGCGGGTTGGTGAGACTCCACGTGTGGAAACGGCGTTAGTGAATTTCTACCCGCCGGGCAAAGGAATGGGCATGCACGTCGATGCGGAGGAAGAATCTGAGAACGCGGTGGTCAGCCTGTCGTTCGGTCAGGACTGTGTGTTCCGCATCGAGGGGCACGATACTCTCCTGATGTCCGGGGATGCCCTCGTGTTCGGTGGCCCAGCCCGCCGCGCGAGACACGGCGTGCTGGGGGCAAAGAAGGGGACGTCGACGCTGCTAGAAGGAAGACTCAACATCACTATGCGACAGATGGAGAAGTGATGATCGCACTGCTTGGAGTCTGGTTCGCGGCAATCGTCAGCCCAGGTCCGGACCTGTTTCAGATCATCCGGGTTGGCGCGAAGAATCGACGGGATGGCATCCTGTGCGCGCTCGGCATCATGCTGGGCAACACGGTGTGGATCGTCGCGTCGCTGGCGGGTCTGAGTGCGTTGATTCAAGCGTTCCCGGAGATCCTGTCGGTGCTGCAGATCGTCGGTGGCGCCTACTTGTTGTGGATGGGCATAGGCGCGATTCGGGCGAGCGACCCGGAGTTGCCGGAAGCGCAGCAGGTGAGCAGACCGTTCCTCACCGGTGTGGCGACGAACCTGTCCAACCCGAAGGCCGTCCTGTTCTTCGGGGCGATCTTCGCCCAGTTCGCACACGTGGGCTGGTGGGCGGCTCCGTTGCTGATAGCTACCGGAATCGTCTGGTTCGTCGGGTTCGCACTGGCAGTCCGCGCGATGGCCTCCAAGATTGAGCGTTACGGCAGGTGGATCGACGTGGTCACGGGCGTCATCTTTATTCTTCTGGCCACATGGATGCTGTTGGAGGGCCTACACTTCGGCGCATGAGCGAACAAAAGGTTGCAGTAGTTACAGGTGGTTCCGCGGGTATTGGCGAGGCGACGTGTCGGGCCCTTGCCGCCGACGGCTGGAAGGTCATCGTGGCGGCTCGGCGTCTGGAGAAGTGCCAGGCGATTGCCGACGACATCGGCGGCGTTGCGGTGGAGTTGGACGTGACGGACCAGGGGAGCGTCGATAGGCTTGCGGGCCTGGAACGCGTGGACTTGCTGGTCAACAACGCGGGTGGAGCGAAGGAGACTGACTACCTGCGGGACGCGGACGAAGCGGACTGGGAGTGGATGTTCCAAACCAACGTGATGGGCACCATGCGGGTTACGCGTGCGCTGTATCCGCAGCTCAAGGCGTCGGAGGGGCTTGTGGTCAACATTGGTTCGGTGGCGGGCACCGACGCGTACAAGGGCGGTTCGGGGTACAACGCCGCCAAGTACGGCCTGCGCGGCATCACACGCGCGATGAGGAGGGAAGAGGCGGAGAACAACATTCGCGTGTGCGAGATCGACCCCGGCCGGGTCAAGACCGACTTCGCGCTGAACAGGTTCAGTGGTGATGAGGAGCGTGCGAAGAAGGTTTACGAGGGCAACGTGAACCTCACCGCCGAGGACATTGCGGAGGCGGTGCGGTGGGTGGCGAGCCTGCCGAAGCGGGTGAACATCGACACGATGAGCATCATGCCGGTCGACCAGGCAGACCGCTAGACTGCCCTACATGCATATGGACGTGTCGATTTCGGGCGAATCAATCAAGCTCGGGCAGTTCTTGAAACTGGCCAACCTGGTGGAATCCGGTGGTCACGCGAAGGAAGCGATTGCTGGGGGAGAGGTGCTGGTCAACGGTGATGTGGTCACCTCGCGGGGGCATTTGCTTTACGACGAAGACACCGTCTCGATCGGCGACGCCTCCGCAACAGTGATGGCGGACTCGGACGGTGACGATTACTTCGATGAGCGCACCGCCAACGACGATTTCGATCCGGAGAAGTGGAGGAACATGTAATGCCTGCATTCGAAGGCAAGGACGGCATGCCGTTTTGGCAGGACCTGATGACCACGAATGTGCTGAAGTCCACGCACTTCTACAGCAACGTATTCGGCTGGGAGATTGTCGACGGCACTGCTCGCAAGGATGGGTTGCCGGTGGCGGGTCTGGTGTCGGGTAAGGCTGATGGCTGGGTGACGTCGTTTATGGGCGGCGGCGAGGTGGAAAAGCTCGGTGGCCGTGTCCTGAGCGCCGACGATGAGTTGACGCTGTGTGAGGACCCGTCCGGCGGTCTGTTTGGCCTGATGGATCCGGAGGAACGCTTCGTCGCGGCCGGTGAGCCGGGGGTGCCGGTGTGGTACGAGTTGGTGACCACGGACCAGGCCACCATCGATTTCTACGGCGACCTGTTCGACTGGGAGATCCGCGAGGAAGACGGTTACTTCCTGGCGTTCGAGGACGGTGCGCCGTTCTTGGGTATGTACGTCGGCGAGGCGGCGTCGTGGGTGAGTTACTTCGGTGTGGAAGACCTCGAGGCGGCGTGCAAGGCGGTCGAGGCGCACGGCGGCACGGTGCTCGTCGGGCCTGGCCAGGGCGCGTTTGGGCCGATGGCGGGCATTGCGGACCCGAATGGGGCGCAGTGCTTCATCGTCGAGGTTGAAACACCCACGTTTGAGGAGATCAGCGAAGCGGACTCTGTGCTGTGAAACGTGTAGGGGCGGCGTTGCTGGTGGCGTCGTTAAGTTTTCCGCTGAGTGCGTACCACGTGGACCCGTCGTATAACAGGGATCGGACGGGGCTTGCGGTGGTGCATCCGGACGGACGTGTGTCCATTTCGCCGAAGGCGGAGGAGGCCCGGCCGGCGCTGTCGCTGGCGAAGCTCTATCTGGGCTACTACGTGCTGTACAACGGCACGAAGGCTGAGAAGAAGCAGGTGGAGGAGATGATTGCCTCCTCTGATGACGGGATTGCCAGCACGTTGGATGCGAAGTATCCGGAGGCGATCGATCAGATTGCCGAGGACTTTGACTTGAAGCAGACGGCACGTGGTGTGTCGTGGGGGAAGTCGCAAACTTCGGCGCGGGATCTGGCCACGTTCATCGCGTCGATTGTGTGGGACCCGGCGGCGAAACCGCTGTTCGCGGGCATGGAGAAGCAGACCGCGGTGGCGTCGGACGGTTTCATCCAGGGGTTTGGCACGGCCCGGTTGAAGCGTGTGAAGGGCTCGAAGATGGGTTGGTCAGACGACCGAGAGAGTGCGACGGGCTCGGTGTCCTGGGGTGAGATCGGCAAGGAAACGTGGGCGGTGGCCGCACTGACGTACGGCACCGCCTATGAAAACACGGTGGATACCAACGTGGGTATCAACCAGGTCAACGACGGAGATGCTCCGCGACATCCTGCACTCGACGGCGGATTTCTGCCGGTGTGGAAATGAACCCCTTGGCGTAGTACTCGGTGCCTTCGAGCCCTGAACCTGCCGGGACCTGCACGAATCCCTCTCGGTTGGTGGTGGGGAAGGTGAAGACGTAGTCGTCGGCGGTGGGGGCTGGGGTATCCCCAAGCACCCAGGCGGTGACGGGGCCGGGCAGTTGGTCGACGGCGCGTTGGGCGTCTTCTGCGCGGTCGACGTCGAGGATCGTCGTGCCGGAGAGTTCAGCGGCGGCGGCCACGTCGGGGCGCCACAGCATCTCTTTGGCATTGTCGGGCCCGTCCCACACGGAGACGGCCCACGCGCCGGTCGGGTTGCTCGGTGTGAATACAACACCGAGCTCATGCTTCTCGACGACCACCTCACCCGACCACTTCGTCGCCGGCATCGCATGATCCACCGCACTGCCAAGCATGAGCATGGCGGCGTGTGTGATCCTGTCTGGAAGGAGTGCCAGGTAGTTCGGGCCGTCCTCGTAGGTCGCCTCGATGTAGGAGGTGAGCTGCTCCAACTGCAGTTCCGGCGGCAGGTCGCGCTTAACGCCCCCGACGTTGAAGTTCGGGTCGCCCTGTTCGTTGAGCGGGTACTCGTTTACCAAATCATCACCCTGTCCTCGGGCTCGATCCACATCTTGGAGCCCTTCTCTACGTCGAAGGCGTCGTAGAACTCGTCGATATTCGCAGCGATGACGTTGCAGCGGAACTCGTTCGGGGCGTGCGGGTCAATGGCCAGCAGCTGTGCCGCCATCTCCGGACGGGCCTTGGAACGCCACACGCGAGCCCACGCGTAGAACAGGTTCTGGAAGCCCTCGCGGGTTTCTTCGAGGCCCTTGTCGGCGAGGTATTTCTTGTACGCCACGACGGCGATGCCGAGTCCGCCAAGGTCACCGATGTTCTCGCCGAGGGTGAACTCGCCCTTCACTCCAGAGGTGTCGGTGCCCTCCAAGACGGACGGGACGAGACCGTTGAACTGATCGACCAGTTTGGAGGTGAGTTTCTCGAAGTTGGCGCGGTCCTGTTCGGTCCACCAGGAGTTGAGGTTGCCCTGGCCGTCGTAACGCGAGCCCTGGTCGTCGAAACCGTGGCCGATCTCGTGGCCGATCACCGCGCCGATCGCGCCGAAGTTCTGGGCGGCGTCGGCATCGGGGTCGAAGAACGGCGGCTGCAGGATCGCGGCCGGGAAGGTGATGTCGTTGACTACCGGGTTGTAGAACGCGTTGACGGTCTGCGGGCTGGACACCCACTCGTCGCGGTCGGATGGCTTGCCGATCTTGCCCAGCTGGTAGTCGTGCTCAAACGCGGCACCGCGGCGCACGTTCTCGACGAGGTTGTCCGTGAACTCCAGGCCTTCGTAGCTGCGCCACTTGTCGGGGTAGCCGATCTTGGAGTTGAACTGGGAAAGCTTCTCCGCGGCCTTCTTTTTGGTTTCCTCGCTCATCCAGGTGAGGTCGGCGATGCGGGTGCGGTAGGCGTCGATAAGGTACTGCACCAATTCCAGCATCTGCTCCTTGGACTGCGGCGGGAAGTGGCGCTTGACGTATTCGCGTCCGATGTCCTCGCCGATGAGAGATTCTGCGAGGGCCACGCCGCGCTTCCAGCGGTCGCGCTGCTGGGTCGCGCCGGAAAGCTTCTTGCCGTAGAACTCGAAGTTTGCTTTTCCGATCTCCTCGCTGAGCACGCCGGCGCGGGAACGCAGGATGTTCCACGCAGCCCACAGCTGCCAGTCGGCGAGCGTTTCGCGGCGCAGCATTGCATCCAGATCCGCGGTGTAGGAGGGCATCATGTCGATGACGCGGCCGTCGGGGAGGCCGGAGGCGCGAAGCATCTTCTGCACCAGCGGCGGCATGTCGGAGAGTTCGGCCGGGTTGTAGGTGGCGATCGCGTCGCGCGACTTCACCACATCCCAGTGGGAGTCTGCCAGCGCCTTCTCCACGTTGATAATGCGCTGTGCGGCGATCTCCGGGCTCAGCCCCAGCAGGTACTTCGGGGCGAGGAACTCGAGCATGCGCGCGACGTGCTTCTCATAGTCAGCGAGCGTCTGTGCGTGTTGTTTCTCGTGGTAGTAGGCCTCGTCGGGAAGCCCAAGCCCCGATTGCACGAGGTACGGGACGGAATCCTCGCCCTGGGAATCCTTCTCCACCCAGTAGGTTAGCGGTGCGCCAATGCCTGTGCGCTCCAAGAGCCCTAGCTTTTCGACGAACTCCTCAACGCTCGCCACCTCAATCAACTCCAAGTCGGCGTTGAGGGCGTCGATGCCTGCAGCGTTGACCGCATCCACGTCCATAAAGGAGGTGTAGAGGGCGTTGCCGTCCGCAAGAATGGCGTGGACATCTTCCTCCGCCTTATCGCGCAGGGCGTAAAACGCGCCGTCAATGCCGCGGTCAGCGGGGATTTCGTGGTTGGCGACCCACTCGCCGTTTACTACTTCAAAGAGGTCATGCATGCCACCATGCTACGGAATTGGCACCTGGATCGGGGCCAAAGATTGCTCAATAATCCAGTTGGATGCCTCCCGCTGCTGGCCGAGGGTGTAGCTGCCGTGCAAACCAATGTCGTGGAAGACAGCAAACGCGCCCAACCCGAGGGAACGGAACAGGTTGTTGAACTCCCCGAACGGGATCTGCCCCGCAGCCACGTTGGTACGCATCGCCGGGGAGACAAGACCACGGTGCGCCTCGTTCATGTTGCACACCAGGTCACCGGCATTGCAGATCTCCAGCACGCGGGGGCCGAGCTCGCCGTAGCCCTCCGGGAGCGGGCCGAGGGAACCGCGTGCGTGCGGGGAGGTGCCGTGGGACAGCACCGCACCGTTGTCGCCCTGGTACGGGTTGGCAAACAGTGCCACACCCGAGACCTTCTCCGGCGCGATCGGGCCGCGACCGTGCGCAATATCGCTGGTCAAGCGGGCGGCGATGTCGGCGCCGAGGGAGTAACCGGTGAAGGAGAAGCGGGCGTCCGGGCACGCATTGGCTAGGCGGGTGACAGTTGCACGCGCCTTGTTGTAGCCAGTGGCGGACGCCTGCTTGTACGGGGTAGCCGCGAACGGGGTGGAGCGGTACGAAACCCAGACTGGATCGATCTCGCCGGCGGTGCCGAGCTTGGTCAGGATGCCCGTCATGAACACGTTGCCACCGTGCGGCACGTAGTCGGGGATCCCCTCAGCCGTGTTCGCTCCGCCCGGCACCGCAACCAGGTAATGCGCGGAGCACCCCTGCTGCTTGAAGGGCTGTGCTTCCGCAGTGGTGGTTGCGGTGGCGATGGCGCTGAGGGCAGCGACGCAGGCTGCGAGAACATTTCTGAGTTTCATGACATGTGCATCCTAACCCTGCTCGTCAGGGTTTCGCACCTTCATCGGTCCGGGGGTGTACAGGCCGGAACGTGTGGTCACCTCGGTGTCCACGTGTGCCAACTCGGGAACGTCGCCGACAGAGTTGCGGCGCGGCTCGTACTGCGCCACCGAACCCCAGTCGCGCTGCCAATCGTCCTTGAGGTAGCCCGGGATCTCGTACGAGGTGTTCACGGCTTCCGCAGGGGCGAGCGCGCCGCCGCCGAGGAAGTCCATGAAGCCAGAGAGCTGCTGCTTGCCCGGTCCGTCCGGCATGACGCGGAACTCCGGAATCTCGGTGACACCGTTGGCGTGGAAGAACGGGCGCTGGCAGGGGTATTGGAACGCGACGGTCCAGTCGAGCAGGCCCGGGGTGTCGGAATCGAAACGCTCAGACAGTGGGATCAGCTTCGGGTTGCGCAGTGGCGTGACCGCCAGCCAGTCCTTCTCCGCAAGGGAGGTGTCCTCGCCGACGAGACGCACCACGTTCGCCTCCTCCGGCAGGTCCGCCAGCGGGAAGCGCAGGTTACGCCACAGCGGGGTTGGGCCCTGGTCCAGCATCTCTACCTCGCCGAGCTTGCGCACCACACCGTCCTTGTTGGTGCCGTACTCCAGCTTCAGCTCGGTGCCTTCCTGCTCCACGCCATTGATGTCGTGGTGGGCGATGCGGCCGGCGACGGAGGTGACCAGGAGGGGGCGGTCGTCGCTAAGCTGCGGCAACTCGTACCACGTGGTCTCCAGCGACGCGGACTGCTTCGGCTCGTCATCGAAGGTGCCGGCAACCGGGATGCGGTTGTAGTCCAGGCCGAACGGCAGGCGCACGGTCGAGCCGTTCACGCCGCGCATCGACTTCGGGCGGTTGCCCTGGGTGTTCACGCGGGAGGTGGACTGGGCTTCGTCGGAAGCGGGATCGACGTCGGCGGTGTCGTCGTCAGACTGTGTGTCGCTCAGCGTGCGGTCCGAAGTATCGGCCGTCTCCGAAGCGATGAACGCCGGCACGCCGTCCGGAGTGAAGCCGATGTTCTTGCCCGCATCCAGGGACTTGCCCAGTGGAACGCCGCCGACGGGGGTGAGGAAGGACTCGTTCGTGTCGTCCTCCAGAAGCACGTCGCCGCCGAGGGCACACACGTCGCCCTTGAACGACTTCACGTTGCCCATACCCACCGAATACGCCGGGGCTTGGGAGACGAACGACTTCACAAACGTCAGGCACGAGAACGTCACCATGAGGATCGCAAACACGGCGATCGGCGCAGCCATCACGCCCGACCAACGGGTGCTGATCGCGCGCGGGCCGCGCATCGACTGCACCACACCAATTGCGAACACCACCAGGGCAATCGCCAGCACCACGGTGTTGGCCTCGATGGCCTTGAACTGCACAGTGCGGTCCCACCACGGCACCGCGAACGAGGACACGTACCACCACGCGTTCCAACCCGCCAGGGTAAACGCCATGAGGAACAGCACCGCAGCCATAGCGAACGTGCGGTTGCGGTCCGACTTCATCGCAATCCGGGAGAGCACCACCGCACCCACAGCCGCGATCGCACCGCCGAGACCCGCGTAGATGCCGAAGTGGTGCGTCCACTTCGTCGGGGTGAACAGCAGGAAGAACGTCGCCATGCCAAGGATCAGCATCATGCGCTTGGTCGTGCCGGTGGTCTTGTCGCCCTTCGCCAGCGCCCACAGGATCAGGCCGGTGCACAGCAGCAGCACGAACATGGGGAAGCGGCGCGACATGGAGCCGTCGACGGTCTGCTCTAGAAGCGTTGCGTAGCGGGTCCACTCCTCAAACCAGCTCAGGGCAGGGCCGACCTCGGAGCGCACCTCCGTCGCCTCGAGCACGGTGGCCAGAGTTTGGTCGTGGAACACCGGCACCATCACCGCCAGGCCCGCGCCCATAAACGGCGCGACGTAAGAAATTCGGGGCTGCGGGCGCGAACCGATCATGCGCAGCACCGCAGGCAGCGAAATCAGGAACACGCCAACCGCTGCGAGGCCGGTCGGGCCGCACGCCAGGGTAAACGCGGCGGTCACGGTGCCCCAGGCTGCCGGGGTGAGACGGTTCGTGGCAATCGCGCGCTCGAACAGCGCCCAGGTAGCCATCAGGCCAACGGCGATGATCGGCTCCGGGCGGGTGCCGTTGTTGTACGGCAACCAGAACGCCAGGAACACAAACGCCGCCGTCCAGTGGGCGACTCTGCGCTCGGCGACCTCCGGGCCCAACTTTGGCAGGATCTCGCGCGACAGCAACCACCACGTGCCAAGCGCTGCAAACAGGGCCGGAAGGCGCATCCACATCGACGCGGTGGTGACCTCCGACAGCAACGACAACACGTCGTAGAACGGGGAGCCGAACGGGGCCTCCGGCACGCCGTACCAGCGGTAGTAGTTGGCCATGTAGTCCGTGTTCGCGGCCACGCGCGCCATGGTCAGCAGGAAGCCATCATCGGAGGTGTTCGCGCCGAAGATGTGCCAAAAGCCAAGGACACCGGCTACGACGCCGTCGAGAGGCTTCAAGCCCTTTGCTTGGCGACGACGATAGCGCGCCGGACCATCCAACTTCCGCAACGCCCACAAACTGACCAGGGCGCTCAGCAGGCCGCCCCACATCGCAATGCTCTTGATCAGCGTCGGGGAGGACGTGAAGCGGGAGTTGATGTTCATGTGGGCGGCAAGGCCGTCGTCGATAAGCGTGTGCTTATTCTCGAGCTCCGTGTACATGCCCGTGACCTGCGGGCGGTAATCATCCTCGCTGGTCTCCGAGTGGGACGTGCCCGGGATCTCAACCGTGGTCTCCTCGTGCGTCACGCTGACATGCAGCTTCGCATCGTCGGGGAGGTTGCGGACTTCGGCTGGGGTGAGCTCGAAAAGTACGTCGTTGAGGGAAGTCACCACCAAACCGCCGTCGGGAGCGGTGATGAACAGGCCGCGGTCGCTCGCCTTATTCGACGACTCCGGCAACGTACCGAAGATCAGACTCTGGCCCTCACGCAGTTCGCCGACGCTGCTGGCCGGCACCGTGACCTCAAGGTCCTGCGGAGCCAACGAAATCAGCGGCGCGTTGATCGAACCAACCGTGTCGTTCTGCGGCCACGACACGCTCGCCTCCGTCTGCTTCACCGGCAAAAACGGGGTGAGCAGCAGAAGCACAAACGCGATGAGACCAGAAACGGTCGCAATAAGACGAGTAGATCCAGTTTTCACTCCGGTCACCTTACTTCCTCACCGCGACAGCAAACGGTCCGATGAACTTCACGTCCCAATTCGCCTTGTCAAACGCCTTCGGGTTGAAGAACAACCCCTGGTAGCGCACGTTTGGCTGGCTTGGGTAAATGTCGTGGGCGATGTGGGTCTTAAAGTCAGAATCCTCACTGCCGCGGAAAATGAAGGCAGTCGGCGGCTCCCACTGACTGTTGTCGATAGCCTCCGTGAACTTCTTCGGGTCGTCGTAAGAAATCTGCGACCACGACTCCAGCTCACCGTTGCGCTGCTCGAACTCGCCGAGCGGGTTGGCGTAGTGGCTGGTAAACGCGTTGAATCCGAAGAATGGCTGGAAGGCCATGAAGTTGATCTCGTCGGTGTAGATCACCGCGTCGTTCTTCATGTGGCCGTGCTCTTCGATGTAGTCGGCGATCTCGTTGTAGAACCGGCCCGCATCCGGCGGGAAGCGGTCCGCGCGCTCGCCGTAGCCGTCGGTATCGGCGTAGGCCTGGTCGATGTACGCCTCGTTCTTCACCGCAATGTGCTGCACCATCTGCAGCGACGCCACGGCCACCAGGACGATCGCCACCACGTTCAGGGCGGTCTTATTCTTCACCTGCTGCTCCAGCCAGGTCAGGCGGAAGTTCGCTACCGCAATCACGCCGAGGGTGGCAAACAGCAACACAACCAGCACCTCGAGGCGGAAGCCCAGCAGGGAGGTACCCAGCAGCGTGATCGCCATGGAGGCGAGCGCCCACACGTAGCTCACGCCAATCGCCGCGCCCAGGGAGGCGATCTCCGGGTCGCGGAACCGCACGATAAGTCCAATGAGGCCGAACAGGCACAGCAGGCCTACCAGGGACAACGACAGGAACGGCAGGGCAAAGTAGGTGCCCTCGATGGGCAGGAAGTGGTTCGCGGTAGATTTCAGCGCCTCGTCACCGGTGACTACACGCCAGATGTACGGACCCCACGAGATCGCAGCGATGGCCATGGAGGCGAACCCGACGATGAGCAGGTGCTTCAGCGGGGTCAGGGTGCGCTCGCCGGTGAAGAACATCACCACCGCGATCACTACAACGGTCAGCGCGCCAATGGCGGTGAACAGGGTGTAGAACGACGCGGAAATGCCCAGGTAGATCGTCAACGCGGCGGTGGCTGCCCACGAGCCACTCAGCGCCCTGTGGGCCCACACCGCCGCGGCCGGGAGGAACATCGCCACGATTGCCGCGTAAGGCTCCTCTGGGACTTCCGTCAGCACGATCGCGGTGGTCACCACGGCAATCGCGGTAGCAACCGGCAGGGAACCGACGAGCCTGCGCCAGATCGGCGTCAGCATCGCCGCACCCGCCGCCAGGGTGGCAATCGCGTACGGCTGGTACACCTCCCAACCGTCCATGCCCAGCACGTTGGCCACACGCCCGCCGACCCAGAACCAACCCATCGGGTAGAAGGTGGGCAGGTCCTTGTAGGCCATGTCCGCGTGGCCCAGGTTTTCAGTCATGCGGGACAGGAACTGCGTCCTAAACCCCTGGTCAACCTGGATGCCGTCGAGATACAGCTTGGTGGCAGACAGCGGAATGCCAAGCGTTGCGACGACCAACCCCGCCGGCACCAACGCCATCACCGCCGAAATGATCCAGTGCTTCTTCCCGCGCGTCCACAGCACCGCCAACACAGCAGCAATGCCTAACAGGACGAACGACACACCGGTGGCCAACGACCTGGTCACCATGGAGGTATTGAACGCCGGCAGCGAGATCCGGTGCAGCACAAACCACGCAGCGAGCGCGAGAATGCCGCCTGCGAGTCCCGCCGCGACGGTACGGACGGCTGCCTGCCCCGGTGACAGCTCGTCGGGATGATAAGCGGTAGTCATGCGTAATAGTGTCGCATACGCTGCCGACACTCACCCCACGCCACGTTCCGCCAGGTACATAAGAATGGCGCGCACGCGCCGGTTGTCCTCGTCTGGGGTGAGCCCCAGTTTGGAGAAAATGCTGGACACGTGCTTCGCCACCGCCGCGCCGGAGAGGTAGAGCTTGCCCGCGATCTCACTGTTGGACAGGCCTTCTGCCATAAGTTCGAGCACCTCCACCTCGCGAGGGGTGAGCGTGGTTAACCAGCGTGAGCTCGCCGCCATGAGTGCGCCCGCCACGTCCGGGTCGATGACCACGCCGCCGCCTGCCACGGTTTCGCAGGCCTGGATGAAGTCCTTCACCTCAGCGACGCGGTCCTTGAGCAGGTAGCCGGTGCCGCCGTCGCCGTCCGCAAACAACTCACGGGCATAAGCAGGCGCGACGTATTGCGACAGCACCAGCACATTCACTGGGCCGCGTTTGCGCAGTTCCAGGGCGGCTTGGAGGCCGTCGTCACGCATGTTCGGCGGCATGCGCACGTCCGTGATCACCAAGTCGGGCCCATGCTTATCGACGACCCCCAGCAACTCATCCGCACTCTCCACCTGCGCCACAACCTCGTGGCCGCGCCGGGTGAGCAACCCTGCAACACCCTCCCGCAGCAGCGCGGAGTCGTCCGCGATGACGATCCTCATGGCGCAATCCCACTTTCTCCTCGGAACAACAGCAACGGAATACGTGCGGTGACAGTGGTCGGGCCACCGTCCGGCGAGTGCAGCTCCATCTCACCGCCGAACGCGGCGATGCGTTCTCGCATGCCCTCCAGTCCGCCGCCGGGCGTGATGCGCGCGTTGCCGCCGCCCTGGTCGGTGACGGAAACATTCAACGTGTGGTCGCAGGTCACGAGCACGCTCACGTTTTCCTTGGGTGCATGCTTCGCGGCGTTGGTTAAGGCTTCGGTGGTGAAGAAGTAGGCGGCGGCGGTGACGGAGGCGTCGATACGCGGCAGCTCGTGCGGGGCTCGGACCGTGACATGCGGGCCGTGTTGTGCGGCTGCGGTCTCGATCGCGGCAACCAGCCCGTGGTCCGACAGTTCCCGCGGGTGGATGCCACGTACGGTTCTTCTGAGTGCGTCGAGGCCGTTGTGGAGGTCGCGGGCGGCGTCGTCGAGAAGCTGCGATGCAATGTCCAACCTTGCCTCGCCCAACTTCATCGCGGCGGCCACAAAATATTGCTGCGCGCCGTCGTGCAGATCGCGCTCGATGCGCAGCCGCTCCACCTCATACGCCTCCGCGATCCTGCGCCGCGAAACCGTCAGTTGGTGGATTTTGGTGGCAGCTCGCTCCTCGTGTTTATGTCGCCGCATGGCCCCGAGCGTAGCCAGGTAGAGCTAGCACTACCCATATTCGGGACCCAGGGCCATAGCGCTTATCGACGACCACCTGTGGAATAGACACCATGCTTGAACTCAACGACATCACGAAGTCCTTCACCCAACAACGGGTTCTCGAAGGCATCAGCCTGACGGTTGGCGGAGGCGAATCCGTCGCGATCATGGGTCCCTCAGGCTCCGGCAAGTCGACCCTGCTGCACTGCATGTCCGGCGTGCTCGTGCCCGACGACGGCCAGGTGCTTTTCGACGGCCGCGATGTGGCCGCAATGAGCGACGCCGAAAGGTCTCGCCTGCGCCTGGAAAACTTTGGCTTCATCTTCCAAGACGGCCAACTGCTGCCGGAGCTGACCGCCACCGAAAACGTCGCCCTGCCGCAGATCATGCGCGGGGTGTCGCGGGCCGAGGCACACGCTGAAGCCATCGACATGCTCACCCGGTTGGGCTTGGGCGCCTTTGTAGATCGGTACCCGGGGCAGCTCTCCGGCGGCCAGGTGCAGCGCGTGGCCATCGCGCGCGCGTTGGCCGGGCCGCCGTCGGTCGTGTTTGCCGACGAGCCGACGGCGGCGTTGGACCAAGCCACCGGGCATGAGGTTATGCAGCAGATCGTGGCAATCGCGCAGAAGTTCGGTGTGACACTCGTGCTGGTCACGCATGATCCGAAGATCGCCGACTGGTGCAGCCGCCGCGTCGAAATCCGCGACGGCCTGATCCACTCGGAGGTGACACGATGAGTGCGGTGACGTTGATGCGCTCGGCGGTGTCGCAGACAAGCGAAGGGCGCTCGCAACGGCAGATCGGCGAACGCTGGGTCCGTGCGTTGTCGCTGGTGGCGGTAACCGTAGCGACCTGGATGCTGTGCACGCTCATGGGCGGCACCTGGATGTTCCTCGCCCGCGACCTGCACCCGCACGAGGCGCTGGTGGAAATCGCAGAGTCGATGGGCGGGCCGATTTCCATCGCGTATATCTTCCTCGCGCTGTTCGCGTGCGTGCTCCTCGTGCCAAGCCTGTTGGGGCTGCTCACCCAAGCCGCGCGGGCGAACCTCGGCGGGCGCGAGGAGCACCTGGCGGTGCTTCGCCTCATCGGCGCGACCGCCGGCGAGGTGCGCGGAATGATGATCCTGGAGTCGCTGCGCCAGGCCCTGGTTGGGTTGGTGCTCGGGTCGGTGCTGTACATAGTTACGTGCCCGGCGTGGTCGCTGCTGACGTTCCAGGAAAAGCGCGTCGGCGCCTGGGAGATGCTCACCTGGTGGGTCATCCCCATCGCTTGGATCGTCGTGCTCGTGCTGGCCGCCTGCTCCGTGTGGCTTGCTTTGCGACGAGTCGCCGTCACCCCACTCGGCGTCACCAAGAAAATCCCGCCGAAGGGACAAAACATGATCACGCTGGTGTTGTCAGTGGTTGGTGCGGTGGTGCTGTACCGCTACCTAAGCTCGCTCACCATCGCTCCGCAGGCAGACGCGTTGGAGTTCGGCGCCTTGTTGGTGGTCGCAGGCGGCATTCTCACCGTCAACGCACTGATCGCCGTCGGTTTGATCCAACTCCTCGCACGCCTGAGCTACCGAGTCCCCGGGGCCGCGAACTACGTGGCCACGCGCCGGGTCGGCAGGGGAGCGAAAACCACCTGGAAGCGCGTCACCGCCCTGTACTTCGTGGCGTTCATCGGCGGCGTCGGCGCCTGGATCTCCGCGGTGCCGGAGATCGACGACCAGCCCGCCCTGAAGATGATCACAGGGGACATCCCCTCCGGCGTGGTCATCACCGCTGTCTTCGCGGCGGTCCTGTTGGTGTCGTCCACGCTGCTCACCCAGGCACTTTCCGTGGTGGAGCAGAAGCAACTGACCAAATCGCTCTACTTCATTGGCGCGCCGGCCGCGTTCCACACCAAGGTTGCCGTGCGCGAGGTTGGGGTTCCCATGCTGGTGGTGGCCCTGCTGGGATTCGGCATGGGTGGCCTGATGGGCACCATCATGGTCGTGGTTTACGTCAACGTGCTGGACAAGGTGGCGCTGTTCGCTGCGCTTGTTGCGGTTGCGCTGGTTGGTTGTGTCCTGGCGGTGGTGGGGACCGGTCGGCTCCGCGAGCAGGTGCTGATGGGGATGGGCAGGGCTAACGACTAGAAAATAGTTCCCGGGGTGTGAACTATCTTCCACCAAGACGAAAACGACCTGCAGGAAGTGAATCTTTTGCAGGTCGTTGTTGAAGAAAGTTCCCCGGCTGGGAACTATTTTGGCGCTAGAAGTTGAGCTTGCTCATGATCGGCGCCGGAATCGCCTTCAGGACCAGGGAGATCGGGCCGAAGAGCTTGTGCACGAACACCGATGGCTTGCCGGCCAGGGCGGCCTCCACGGCAGCCTCGGCGACGTCCTCCTTGTTTACGGTCAGCGGGGCCTCGTCGAGACCATCGGTCATCTTGGTGCGCACCTGGCCCGGACGGACCACGGTGACCTTCACGCCGCTGTCCTTCAAAGCTTCACCGAGCTGCAGGTAGAAGCCGTCGATGCCGGCCTTGGATGCGCCGTAGACAAAGTTGGAACGGCGCACGCGCTGGCCCGCCACCGACGACAGGGCGATGATGTTGCCGCGGCCCTGACGCTTCATCTCCTGGCCCAACAGCACACCGACCGACATCGGGGCGGTGAAGTTGGTCTGCGCCGAAGCGACGGCGGCAGCCTGGTCCTGCCAGAGCTGCTCCTGGTCGCCGAGCGTGCCGAAGGCGACGACGGCGACGTCGACCTCGCCGTCCTCAAAGGCTGCCTCGATCACCGCAGGGTGGGAGGCGAAATCCAGGGCGTCGAAATCGACCAGGCGTACATGGCCGGCGCCGGCGCGCTGGACTTCGGCGATGGCGTCGTCGATACGCGGGGAGTCCTTGCGCGCACACAGGGTGACGGTGGGGTTGCCGCCGCGGGAGACGAGCTCGCTGACAATCGCGAGCCCGATCTCACTCGTGCCGCCGAGGAGGAGGATGTGTTGGGCTTGGCCTACTGCGTTCAGCATGGGTACTCCTTAGTTGAGCTCAAGACGGCGGGACATGTCGGATGCGAACACGCCGGTCGGGTCGATGTCGCGGCGGGTCTTCAACCAGCCTGGCAGTTCCGGATACATCTTGTGGAACTTCTCCGCGCTGGTGCGGGATTCCTTAGCCAGGTAGAGGCGGCCGCCGAACTGCATGACCTGGTCATCCAGGCGGTCGAGGAACTCGTTGAGGCCCGGACGGATTGGGAAGTCCACGCACACGTTCCAGCCCTTCATCGGGTAGGACAGCGGTGCCTGGTTGCCTTCGCCGAACAGCTTGAACACGTTCAGGGCGGTGTAGTGGCCGGAGGACTGGATGTCGTAAATGATGTCCTTGAACGGCTCCACAGCGTCGGTCGGGACGACGAACTGGTACTGCAGGAAGCCAGCCTTGCCGTAGCCGCGGTTCCACTTCCCGATGAGGTCCAGCGGCTGGTAAAACTGCG
The DNA here is from genome assembly GCF_030408635.1 of Corynebacterium coyleae. Classification (NCBI taxonomy): domain Bacteria; kingdom Bacillati; phylum Actinomycetota; class Actinomycetes; order Mycobacteriales; family Corynebacteriaceae; genus Corynebacterium; species Corynebacterium coyleae. Next base: position 110,354 of record NZ_CP047198.1, read on the forward strand.
TCAGGTTCAGCACCTGGTTCCGGGCGGGGGAGCCCATCATGTAGTACGCCTCGCCGATCGCCATCAGGGAGAGCTTGTTCATGGTCCAGGACGGGAAAATGTCCGGCACCGTCATCAACTGCGGGGCGTTGAACTTCAACGGGTCCTTAGCCAGCTTCGGGGCGAACTCCTTCAACTGATCCAAGGTGGCCAGCGAGCCGCGGGAGATGGTGGAGCGGCCCGTCTTCGGCGGTGCGGAGATCGCGTCGAACCAGGCCGACGAGTAGGTGTAGTTCACCTCAGAGCCGTCGGAGTGCACCGCGATCGTCTCGTCGAGCGTGTTGGTGCGGTCGGTGTCCGCGATGAAGTAGGCGGTCTCCGTCTTGGTCATCTGGATCCGGGCGCGCAGGATGATGCCGGTCAGGCCCATGCCGCCAACAGTGGCCCAGAACAGCTCAGCGGTCTCGCCGGTCGGCTCCAAGTGCAGCACGCGGCCGTCCGCCACCAGCAGCTCCATGGACAACACGTGGTTGCCAAACGAGCCCGCAGAGTGGTGGTTCTTACCGTGAATATCCGGGCCGATCGCGCCACCAATGGTGACCTGGCGGGTACCCGGCAGCACCGGGACCCACAGGCCATACGGCAGGGCGGCCTTCATGAGTTGGTCAAGGCTCACGCCCGCGTCGACGTCGACAATGCCGGAATCCGGGTCGATGGAGTGGATCCGGTTCAGCGGCGTCATATCGACGACCAAACCGCCACCATTCTGGGCGGGATCACCATAGGAGCGACCCAGACCACGGGCGATGACGCCGCGGCGCTTGTGCTCGGGCAGGTCCGCGTTCTCATCCGCGACCCGCTTGACTGCCTCCGCAATCGTGTCCACGTCAGGGGTGGACAGGACCTGGGCGGTAGATGGGGCGGTACGGCCCCATCCGTAGAGGGATTGGGTTGTCAGTTCCATGCCCACAACCCTACCGCCGGACTAGAGATCCATAATGCTACGAATCTCCGCGGGCAGTTCTTCTTGGCTCGAAATCACAGGTCCGTCGTGTTCGCGAAGAATCTCATAGATACGTGTGCGGCCTTTGGAGTCCACAAACGGCAGCTCCTCGGCCATCAGGCGCACCATGAAGTCGGACAGGGGGACCTCCACACGCTGTGCTGCCTCGTGGATCGCGTCCGGGTCATCACCTTTGTAATGCTTCCTCATGGCACATGAGCCTAGTAGGGTAAACGCCCGTGTCCTCGAACGCTTCCCTAAAACAGCAGCTCATCCCGTTTTTGGTCATCGGTATCGGCTGCGCTGTCATCGACTTCGGCATCACCAACACCCTCGACCAAGCCCTCGACGTCCAGCGCGACCTTGCCAAGGCCGTGGGCTGGGTCTTCGGCACCATCTCCGCCTACGTGCTGAACTCCAAGTTCGCCTTCAACGCCAAAATCGACGCCAAAAAAGCCAGCGCCGTATTCATCCTCTACGCCACCACCTTTGCGGTGCAGATGCTGCTGTGGAGGGTGACGGACGAGCCGTTGTCGTCGCTAGGCCTGCAAGATTCGTGGAAGAACGCCGTGTCCTTCGTCATCGCACAAGGCGTAGCGACGACTACCAACTTCCTCCTCCAGCGCTACTGGATCTTTAAGGACGCTAAGGGCGACGAAAGTCCTCTCGCGCCCCCCGCCTAAGCAACTTCAGCCAATCGACGAAGCCCTTCGGATCCTTCTTCTCCACCAGGAAGAACCACCCGAACCGGACAACCTCCTGCAACTGCATCTTCTTCATACCGCGCTGATTGATGATGTAGCCACGGTTGCGGTATGTGAAATACCGCTTCGTCTCATTGTCAGGGAACTGCGCATGCGCCCGCCCACCCATAATTGGATGGAACTCGTCCGACCCATCCGGGTGCAGATAAAACGCCGTCAACGCCGTGCCATACTTCAGGCCCGACTGCGCCAGACGACGGTGATACTCCACCTCATCGCCCCTGATAAACAAACGGTAATCCGGCACGCCGATGCGCTCCATCGCCTTCGCCGAAATCAACGCGCCATTAAACAAACTCGCGTACTGCGGCAGAAAATCGCCCTGCAACTCATCCACACGCCGGTGCCACGTCGTGCCCTGCCGCAGCGGAAACGCCAGCTTCTCCGGGTCGTTAATGTTCGCCACCACCGGCGACACCTCCGACAACTGATGCTTCTCTGCGGTTCGGTAGAGCTCTTCGAGGACGGTGTGGTCTTTCGGGCGACCATCATCATCCGCGCACCAAATCGCATCCGCCCCCAACGCCAGCGCGTGCAAGAATCCGTAGGCGAAGCCACCCGCCCCGCCCAGATTGGTCTTGCTTGGTAGGTAGACGCCCTTGTCGTTGGCGAGCTCGCCGACAAGCACACGCACCGCATCCTCATCACCGTTATCCACCACAATGACCCAATCCACCGGATGCGTCTGCGACACCACCTGCTCCAACGAGTGTCGCAGCAGGTCAACGCGCTTATGGGTCACAATCACGGCAGCAGTCGTACCGTTGCGATTCAAGGCAGTCATACATTTATTGTGCCCGAGGGATCCCAAACCGTCGCTCTTGCGTCTAATAACCATGACGAACCTACGAAACGGCATGAGTGTCGACATCGAAGCAATCCTCATCCACGACAAACAACGCACACCCGACCTCACCTACCACCAAGTCAGCGCCGACCGCTACCTCGCCACCGAACACTGCCGTGAAGAATGGCGGGTGGACAACGACGCCCGTCACCACCCACGCGGCGTGCGCTACCACGGCTGCGCCGCCGCCCGTGCCATCGCCCACGCCGTCGAACGCCCCGGCAGCATCGTCTCCGGCTTCTCGGCACTCGCCCTCTATGGCTTGCCCTACCTGGTCGAAGGAGCCGACACCACGCTGCTCGCCTCCTCGGGACGCAACCAACTCGCAGGGCCTTGCTTACCGACGATCCGACGCCACTCCCGAGCAACCTTCCCCATTTGGAAAGTCACCCACCGTGGCGTTGGCCTTCGGACGGCTAGCCCAGTGGCGGCAGTTGTCCAGGCGTTGATCCAGGTCAAACGCGGGGAGCACTGTTGGAATGTCGTCGATGTAGAGGGCCTGTCTGCCGAGGAAGTCCGAGCGGTGCAACTCGTCGACTGTGTCCGCCGCTTCTGGGACATCACACCCGCCGACATTAAGGCCGCTGCCTGCCACAAAATCAACGCCAGTTGGTTGGGGAAGGTCTTGCGGCTCAGCAGCTCTCTTGCCGATTCCCCCAAGGAGACCGAGATGCGCCTTCTCGTTGCGGTGCTCGCGGCCCGGTATGGCCACGTTGTGCAGGAGCAGGTGCCGCTGGTCGTCGACGGCAGGACAGTGACCACGTTTGACCTGGCCATTCCTGATCTGAAGATTGCCGTTATGTACGACGGCGAACACCACTCGGACTATAAGCAGCGCAACAAAGACTCCTCCATCAACCTCAAGATGACCTTGGCGGGATGGACGCCCGCGAGGTGCTCGTCCAGGACGATGTTTGAATGCCTGGGCCTCGTCGAGTCCCTGATGCAAAAAAGTTCCCAGCGATAATGGGATTCGTGGAACTTTTATGGGGTGTGTCGCCCGGCGTCCTGGGGAAAGTGAAACTTTTGGGGGCCGAAATCGAAGAAAGTTCCCGGGCGGGGAACTTTCTTCGGGAGATGGTTGACACCTACCCGTGGAAGCGCTGCACCAGTTCTGCGACGTGGTCGCCGGCTTCGGGGCCTTCGTAGGCGCGGACGACGTCGGCAACCAGGCCGGCCTCCCTAATTTCGCCCTTGTCCACCCACAACGCGGTGTTGCAGAGCTGCGCCAGGAAGTCGTTGGAGTGGGAGGCGAACACGAGGATGCCGGAGCGCTCGACCATTTCGGCCAACCTCACGCGGGCTTTGGACATGAAGGCGGCGTCGACGGCGCCGATGCCTTCGTCGAGTAGCAGGATCTCGGGTTCGATGGAGGTGACCACGCCCAACGCCAGGCGGACGCGCATGCCGGTGGAGTAGGTGCGCAGGGGCATGGAGAGGTAGTCGCCGAGTTCGGAGAATTCGGCGATGTCGTCCATTTTGGCTTTCATCTGTTTGCGGGTCTGGCCGAGGAATAGGCCGCGGATGATGATGTTTTCGTAGCCGGAGATTTCGGGGTCCATGCCGACGCCGAGGTCGAAGACGGGGGCGACGCGGCCGCGGACGTCGGCGACGCCACGGGTTGGTTCGTAGATGCCGGACAGTAGTCGCAGCAGGGTGGTTTTACCTGCGCCGTTGTGGCCGACGAGGCCGACGCGGTCGCCCTCCCTTAAATGCAGGTTGATGTCGCGGAGCGCTTCGACGACGACGGTGTTGGAGGCGTTCTGGCCGATTTTGCCGCCGGCCGAGGACATCATGGCCTTTTTCAGGGAGCGGGATTTGGCGTCGAAGATGGGGAAGTCGACGCAGGCGTTGTAGGTGTCGATGGAAACCATGTGTAACTCCTAGACCCAGTACGGCACGCGGAAGCGCCACTGTTTCATGGCCAGCAGGGTGATGAGTACGCCGACGATGGTGCAGGCGATGACGATGAGCCAGTTGTAGGTGGCGACGGGGTCGTCGATAAGCGGTGCTCTGACGATTTCGAGGTAGTGGAACAGGGGGTTGATTTCGGCGAGCATTGCACGCTTCTCGACGACACCACCCTGGTCCTTCAGCGTCCTCGTCGTCCACACGATTGGGGTGACGTAGAAGAGGAGTTGGACGAGGGCTTCGAGCAGCGGGGCGACGTCGCGGAAGCGGGTGGCCACCATGCCAAAGAACATGGCGACCCACACGCCGTTGACCAGCAGCAGGGCCATACCCGGGAAGAACAGGAGGGTGTTCAGGGTGATGGGGATGCGGAAGATCAGCGCCAGGATCACCCAAATGACCATGTTGTGGGCGAGGAACAGCGTTTGGCGCCACACGAGCCGGTAGATGTGGACCGACAGGGCGGAAGGGAGCTGTTTGATCAGGCCTTCGTTTTCGATGAAGACGTTCGCGCCGTCTTTGATGCAGCCGGAGATGAAGCCCCAGACGATGAAGCCGACGGTGACGTGTGGGAGGAAGTCGGCGACGTCGATTTGGAACAGCATGGAGTACAGCAGGCCGAGGGCGAGCGACATCACGCCGGTGGCGATGGTGATCCACAGGGGGCCGAGCGTGGAGCGTCGGTAGCGCTGTTTGATGTCCTGCCAGCCGAGTTGGAGCCAGAGCTCGTGTTGGCCCCAGCCGCGGATGAGGTCGTCGAATGCCCGCCGGAACGTTTTGGATGTTGATGGCGGGGTGTTTTCGCCAGGCGCGCTGGTCATCCGGGCGACGTCATCGCGCAGTTGTTCTACGTTATGCACGCAGTTCACCCTAGTGCACATGTTTCGTGCTCCCGAGCTGGTGGTGTGCGCTGTGTCGGACGTGCGTGCATAATTAAGGGCGTTCTTGCGTGAAGGAGGTCGGCCGTGGCTTATGACGTGTGGGGGGTCCGTGGGCTTTACGGGTCGTTGGGTGGCGGTTGGACGTATCTGAATGCGCATGTGTCGCCGCAGGTGCCGGAGAAGGTTGCGGGGGCGGTTGCGCGGAGTTTCCGTAATGCTGCGTCGGTGCCGCCGCCGGAGCCGGTGTTGGGATCGCATTCCCGGTCGGATGTTGGTTTGCCGGAGGGGGCGGAGTATCCGAAGGCGGCGCGGGTAGCTATTGCGGATCTGGCTGGGGTGATGCCGGAGCAGGTGGTGTTGGGGCCGAGTGTTCCGGCGTTGTATTCGGCGTTGGTGTCGGCGATGCGTCCGATGTTGCGGCATAACTCGTCGATGGTGCTGAATCCGGTGGATCGTCCGGTGTTGTCGGGGCGTTTGCAGCGCGCTGGCGTATCGACGACCTGGGCGCAGGCCGATCTGGCCACCGGCGATTTGCCTGCGTGGCAGTACCGCGACATTGCGGACGGGTCGACGCGTTTGGTGTCGGTGCCGGCGGCGCATCCGGAGTTGGGCAACGTTGTGGGCGTTGCGGACATTGTGGAGGCGGTGCGTGAGAAGTCCCGGGCGTGGGTGCTTGTGGATGCGTCGGCGTACGCCCCGTACCGTCCGTTGGATTTGGATGCGTGGGGTGCCGATATCGCTGCGGTGGACATGGCCCAGTTCGGCGGCCCGGAGATCGCGGCCCTGATTTTCCGTGACGCGGCGATGTTTAAGCGTTTGGACCGTGAGGCTCTCGAGTTGGAGGTGTCGCCTGGTCTTGCTGGTGGTGTGCCGGCTGTGGTGGAGCACTATGCGTCGTTGGTTGAGGGGGCGGCGGGGAGGTCGTCGAGACGCAATCGCTTGAAGTACTCGATGGGGGAGACCACCGCGTACCTGAACGGGCTGCGGGATGATCTGCATACGTTTTTGGGCACGCTGCCTGCGGTGCACATCGTTGGTGTGACGGGCGAGGCAGCGGAGGACGCGCGTGTGGAGCGCATCCCGCGCCTGGCGTTCGGTGTGCGAGGCGTGCCGTCGGAAACCGTGCTGGATCGCTTGGTCACGCACGGTATTGTCGCTGCTCAGACGACGCAGACACAGCTTCTCGACGACATGGGCGTCGCCGACATGGGCGGCGCCGTCACCATCGCCATGTCGCCCTTTAATACCCAGAACGACATCGAGCAGTTGGTGCGCACAGTCGCCTCGCTGGCGTAGCCTACGCGATCAAAAGGATTTTTCCGGTGTTGTCGCCGGAATCCATGTGGTCGTGGGCCTTGGCGGCGTCGGCGAGGGGGAACGTGGCGGTGATGTTGGGCTTGATCTGGCCCGATTCGATGAGCGGCCAGACGTTCTTCACCGTCGAGGCGACAATCTCCGCCTTCATCGGACGCGGCCGGGCGCGCAGCGTGGTGGCGTGGACCGACAGGCGCCTCGGCATCATCCGGCCAAGCGACAGGGTGCCCTTCGGCCCGCCCTGCACCGCAATGACCACGAGGCGACCGTCGGTGTTGAGCGTCTTGATGTTCTGCTCCAGGTACGGCCCGCCAACCACGTCGAGGATCACGTCCGCCCAGGCCTTGAGTTCCTCGTCGAAGTCCTGCTCCTTGTAGTTAATAAGGACGTCCGCGCCGAGGCCCTTGCAGTAGTCGAGCTTCTCCTGGCTGCCCGCCGTGACGGCGACGGTGCAGCCCAGCGCCTTGCACAACTGGATGGCGAACGAGCCGATGCCGCCCGCGCCGCCGTGGATCAGCACGTTGTCGCCTTCCTGGATGCCGGCGAGCATGCCCAGGTTCGACCACACCGTGCAGGCCGCCTCCACCACGCCGGCGGTTTCCTCCAACGTGAGGTTCGCGGGCTTCGGCGTGAGCTGGCCCTCCGGCACCGCGACGTATTCGGCGTACCCGCCGCCCGCCAGCAGGCAGCCGACCTCTTCGCCCTTTTCGTGCCCGGTGGTGCCCGGGTCCTCGATCACGCCGGCGCACTCCAGGCCAATAATCTCCGACTCACCCTTCGGCGGCGGATACTTACCTTCGGCCTGCACGATGTCGCCACGGTTCACGCCCGCCGCCGTGACCCTGACCAACACCTCCCCATCCTGCAGTTGCGGGGTGTCTACCTCGGTGAGTTCGAGGGAGCGAGGGTTGGTGTCGTCGATAAGTGTGATCGCTTTCATGCGGCTAGGCTACCGAGATTGAGCGACGCGCGACGTGTTGTAGAGTATGTGCGTCGCACTTGCTTTGCGACGAGGAGACGTGGCAGAGCGGCCGAATGCACCGGTCTTGAAAACCGGCGAGGTTTATCCCTCCAGGGGTTCAAATCCCCTCGTCTCCGCCAATTACTTCTTATGGGAAGAGTTCCGGCATGGTGTGGAACTGGCGCTCGCCGGGAACGTCACGCAGGATTTCGATGGCGCGCTTGGTGTCCGGGCGGTTCTGGCCGGCGACGACCTGGATCTGCTCGAGGGGGAGGGGGTTGGTGAGGTGTACGGGGGTGGTGGTGTCGTCGATAGGCAGAATGCCCTGAAGATCGCCCGCTGGGATGCCGAGCAGCACAGTGCCTTCGGGCGCGTCGCGCAGCACCGATGTTTTCGGCGTGAAATGCAGCGAGCCGGTGAGCGGACCAGTGCCGAGCGTGTCCAGTGCCGCGGGGAACCAGAGGAGGTAATCCGCGGTGTCGCCGGAATTGTCGCGTGCTGCCAGTCCGGAATTGAGCCACGTGTGGATTTTCATGCGGCCGAGTATACGGACGGATTTCGGTGATATTTGGCTGCTCGCCCGGATACAGGTAATGTGTACGCAGCGCTGGAGATGTGCCAGAGTGGCCGAATGGGGCTCCCTGCTAAGGAGTTGCCCCCTTGACGGGGGCCGCAGGTTCAAATCCTGTCATCTCCGCCATTGCGCCCGTAGCTCAACGGATAGAGCATCTGACTACGGATCAGAAGGTTGGGGGTTCGAATCCCTCCGGGCGCACAAGAAAAACCCCCGCTCAGCGGGGGTTTTCGCATTGAGGGGCTACTGCGTCTCGACGACCGGCGCAACCGTAGTCGGCGCCTCCTCCTTATCCTTGCGGGACGAGCCGTTGACGTTGATGTCAACGCTCTGCACGTCCGGGACACAGGTGCGTACCGCGGTAGCGATCAGCAGCGCGGAAACCAGGCCGACGATACCGCCGCCGATTGCCATCGCCTGGGCAGGATCGAGGCCAGCGTTGCGGGCGGCCGCGGTGAAGATGTCGCCAGCCTGGCCGTTTGCCTGACCCAGGCCCGGGAGGCCCGCCTGGTTAGCCAGCGCGAGCGGCAGCATCAGGACCAGCGGCACGCCAAGGCCGACGAGGGAAGCGATGCAGCGCGGGTCGGAGGACCCACCGGTGGCGTTGACCTTGGCGCCGACGAGCTTGTCGCCGCCCTGCTGGTCGCCGTTGCCACCCTTCTTCGAGGAGCCACCCGAGCTGCCGAACAGACCACCGTTGGCGTTGTCGCGGATGTCCGGGTTGGCGTTGTTCGTGACCACAACGGAGTTGTTCGAGCCGTTGTCGTTCGCGTTGCCGGTGATGACAACGGTCGGGTTGGCGTTGTTGGTCGCCACGACCGAGTTGTTGGAACCGTTGTTGTTCAGGTTGTCGCGCGGGTTTGCATTGTCCGTGACGACGACCGAGTTACCAGAACCGTTGTTGTTCGCGTTGCCGGTGACAACAGGGTTCGCGTTGCCCGTCACAATGGCCGAGTTGTTCGAGCCGTTGTTGTTGGCGTTGTTGGTGATGACCGGGTTGGCGTTGTTGGTGACCACAACGGAGTTGTTCGAGCCGTTGTTGGACCCGTTGTCGTTCATGTTGCCCGTGATAACCGGGTTCAGGTTATCCGTAATGACAACGGACGGGTTGCCGTTGTTGTTGAAGTTGTCGCGCGGGTTCGCATTATCGGTAACAACCACGGAGTTGTTGGAGCCGTTGTCGCGAATGTCCACCGTCGGGTTCGCATTGTTCGTCACGACGACCGAGTTGCCGGAACCATTGTTGGAGCCGTTGTCACGGATCTCCACGGTCGGGTTGGCGTTGCCGGTGACGATGATGCCGCTCGGCTGCACCTCAACCTTGACGATGCCCTCCAGCGGGCTCTTGCCGTCCTTACCGCCACCGAGCAGGCCGCCGAGAGCGTTGCCGATGACACCACCAAGGCCGCCGCCGCTGCCGCCTTCGGAGCCTTCGCCCTTGCCGCCACCGATCAGGTTGCCAATGAGGCTGCCCAGGCCGGTGCCGCCGGTCGCGCCGCCGATGATGCTTCCCAGCAGCGGGCCGAGAATGTCTGCTGCGGTACCTGCTACTTCAGCCGGGGTTTTGGACGGGTTCTTCGCAGCAATCTTCAGCGTTGCCTTGAACGTGTCCTTCGTGCCGTCGGCGTGGACCTGCTCGACGGAGACAGGCAGTTCAATGTCGCCTTCCGTGAAGGTGGCCGGCGGGGTGATGCGGACGCCGTCGGCGTCGGTGGTGACGCTCCAGCCGGTCGGCAGGCTCACGCCACCCTTGCTCAGGGTCACGCCCTTCGGCAGCTTGAGCGCATCCAGCGTCTTGGCGGAGGTGGACTTCTCAAAGTCGACCGGGTAGGTCTTCTCCAGTTCCTTTTCCCAATCGCCGACGGGGCGCTCGTCGATAACGTTCAGACGCAGCGTGGTCGTGAACGCCTCGCCCTCGGCGGGGGTCACCTTCACGGCGATGTCCTTGTTGCCGGTACCAAAAGCAGTCGCGGACTGCGGGCGAATCACGGTGAGGGTGCCGTTGTCGTTACGGAAGTTCCAGTTGAAGATCGTGTTCGTCGTCGGTGCGACGGTGTCACCCGGCTGCAGTTTCAGGCCTTCGACCACTGCTTCCTTCTTGTTCCAGAAGTTGGCGGTGTTGAAGCGACCGTTGAAGGCGTTTGCGGTTGTCTTCGGGGCATTGCTTGTCGACGACTCCTCCGCCGGCGGGGTAGCCGTCGTCGGAGCCGGCTCAGACGTTGGCTCTTCCGCAGGAGCGGTCGTGGTCGGAGCGGGCTCCTCCGAGGTTGGGGCCTCGGGCGTCGGTTCCTCGGACGTTGGGGCCTCGGAGGTCGGCTCCTCAGGCGTTGGCTCCTCCGGCGCTGGGCAGGCGTCGGCAGGCTCGGTGAACGTGTTTCCCTCGGCCTTCTTATCCACGACGTTGACCTTCAGCGTGGTGTCGAAGGAGGACCCGTCGGCCTTGGTTACCTTGACCGCAATGTTCTGGTTACCTGTCCCGAAGGAGATCGCAGCCTCTGGACGGATGAGAATCAGGTTGCAGCCGCTGGTGCGGAAGCGCCATTTATTGCGGGCGAGAAGGAGTGCCGTTGCTTCGACCTTGTCGCCGGGCTCAAGCACAAGCCCTTCTACGACTGCTTCGTCGACATCCCAGAAGTTGGTGGTGGTGTAGGTGGTGTCGAACGCGCTGGCGTCGACAGCTGCCGCCACCGGGGTGATGCTGACGGGGGATACGAATGGCGCCACCAGCGCCAGGGAGAGCGCGCCCGCCGCGATGGATACGCGTCGGGAACGTACAGTTTTTGCCATGGGGGCTCCTTGGGTCTGGGCGATAACGCCGATTCCTGGGTGTTTCCGCGAGATGTATCGCAAAACGTTCGTAAAGTTTTACACATGCGTAATAAATGCGGAATAGCTATCTGGGAATAGCCCCCGCTCGGGTGAATATGAAGCCAGGTACGCTCGCGGTGTGAGAGCTATGCAAACGGCTGATTTGGCCAATATTGAACGGAAGTTGCGGCGCCGCCGTCTATCCCCGCGTGATTTGGCTGCTATGCAGCGGAAACTCGCGGGGATGGACTTGCGTGACATCGTCCGTTTGGTGGAGCGGCAGCCGTCGAGACGCGGTGCGGAGCTGGTGCGACTGCTGCCAGCGCCTCGAGCCGCTGTGCTTTTCGACGCCCTCGCGCCCGCCCACCAGGCCGAAATCGTCGAAGCCTTAGGCGATCATCAGATCCCCGGCCTGTTCGATGCCCTCGGCACCGAGGACTTGGTCATGCTGCTCGATCACATGGATCCGGAGGTGGCGGAGCGGGTTCTCAACGAGTTGGATGAGGACGACCGCGCCTACACAGACCTGATTCTCGCCTACGAGAAGGGGTCAGTCGGTCGTGTGATGTCGCCGAATGTGGAGGCGGTTGGTGCGACGGAGACGGCGCAGGAGGTCGTCGATAAGCTGCGCTCTCACGTTGATGACTTGGAGACGATCTACACCGTGCCAGTTATCGACGACATGCACCACGTCACCGGTGTTCTCAGCCTGAAGGACCTGTTCAAGGCGCGCGCGGACGACGAAGTGGGCACCATCATGCGCGAAGCCCAAACCGTCCTGGAAAGCGAAGATGCCGAATACGCGGCGCGTCGCCTGATCGCGTCCGGCCGCCTTGCGTATCCAGTTGTGGATAACGGGCAGCACCTCGTGGGCATTTTCACGTACGACGAAGCCCAGGACATCGTCGAATTCGCTGACAGTGAGGACTCTGCCCGCCTGGGTGGTTCCGAGTCGCTGAAGCAGCCGTACCTGTCCACACCAGTGCTGAACCTGGTGCGCTCCCGTATCGTGTGGCTGCTCGTACTGGCGGTCTCTGCGATCCTGACCGTGCAGGTTCTCGGCATTTTCGAGGACACCCTTGCCCAGGTCACCGTGCTGTCGCTGTTCATTCCGCTGCTGACCGGTACCGGCGGCAACACCGGCAACCAGGCGGCAACGACGGTCACGCGTGCCCTTGCGCTTCACGACGTATCCAAGGGCGACATCTTCAAAGTCATGTGGCGCGAACTCCGCGTCGGCGCGACCCTTGGTTCGGTGCTTGGTATCCTCGGTTTGGGCATCGCGTGGGCCGTTTTCGGGCAAGAAATCGGCATTGTGATCGGATCCACACTCTTTTGCGTGTGTGCGATGTCCGCGACCGTCGGCGGCATCATGCCGATCATCGCCCGCGCAGTCGGCGCCGACCCGGCAGTGTTCTCCAACCCGTTCATCTCCACCTTCTGTGACGCGACCGGTTTGGTTATCTACTTCCTTATTGCCAAGAGCGTTCTCGGCCTGTAATGGGGGGTCTGAACAGCGGTTTTGGTGGTGCGCTCCGCCGGGTGTAATGTTCTTCTTCGTTGCCAACAGGCACTGCGCCCGTAGCTCAACGGATAGAGCATCTGACTACGGATCAGAAGGTTGGGGGTTCGAATCCCTCCGGGCGCACCAATTTTGGGAAGGCCCTGCACAAACTGTGTGGGGCCTTCCCTTTTTGCTTCTTTCGCGATTTGTCTGAGACGTAATTACGGCAAAGATTAATAAACCCTTTGAATCTGAATAAACACTGATTAAGCAGGGGCTTTAGATGTGAGTGCGCTTGAAAGCGCCTGTCCAAGTTGGTAAATTATTTGGAAGTCTCGCGCGGAAGTTCGTGTTCTATGTACTTCTTGCTCGAATTTCTCCCGTTATAGAAAAATCAACCATTGGAGCAATCTTGAACAACGCTTCCTCTCCGTTCGATTTCAATGCAAACTTCTCCGCGCGCCGTTCCTCACGTCGCGGCTTCTCCGGTAAGCGCACCGCCATTGCAGGCATGACCGCAGTGTCGCTGGCGCTGTCTGGCTTGACTGTGCCGAGTGTTGTTGGTGGGGAGGTGCAGGTTGCAGGGGCGCAGGAAACTAATAAACGTCCGGCAGGTTCGTTGCTTCAGGTGACCTCGAAGGCGGTCGGGCGGGACATTGAAATCTGGATCGCTGAGGATTCCTCGAATCAAACGTTTAATGAACTGATTTTCTCGATGCGTGAGAATGCGCCCTTGATCAATACCACCACAAAGGATCGTCGCTACCCGAAAGAACGCTATACGTTTGATGAGGTTTATATCTCCAATGGCAGGAAATTTGTAAGGGAACAGGGACTTAGTGCGTCCCTCATTAATGCGGCGATTGGGGATAATTGGGAGCAGGGACTAAGCCAAACACCGAACAACGGGCCGGTAGCGCGTATTACTTTCAATAAACCAATTGCAACGAATGGCGGGGCAATTAAACTCGTCGCGAAGGGTGCGAACAAGAAAGGTCTAGACAAAGAGGGAAAGAATACCCAGTGGCCGTACTCAGGTGGTCCTGCCTCGTCTGGGTTGACTAGATCCTGGGTCGAGACTGCGAAGCCGGGTTCTTTGTCTGGAACTGTGAAGCCTGGCTCGATTCAAAAGGTTGAACTCGTTGATGCCAATGGAAGCTCTACGACCGTATCCGTGAATTCTGACGGTAAAATCTCTGCATCTGGCATTCCCGAGGGGGCTTACACCCTTGTAGTTACACCAGCACGCGGATACGCAAAGCCCGATGGTCGGCAGGTGAAGATTAAGGCCAATGAAGAATACAAGCTTGGGGATATCACTCCGCAGCGCGAGAAGGGATCCATTAAAGGATCTGTAACGAATGCCCCAAAGGACTCGAATCTGAAGATCCGTGTTACCGGAGTCGAAGATGCCACTCGCGATGTTGAAAAGATTGTTATTGTTGACGTAAACAACGGCGAGTACTCGGTTTCGGATTTGCCAACGGGTAAATACCGGGTCGAGGTTGTGGAAGAAACTGTTCCTGGTGACCTTGCCGTGCCTGACCCGCAGAGCGCTAACGTCACGAATAATGGCATCGAAACTAAGAACTTCGAGCTGACTAAGCGAATTGGCTTCTTGACAGTTGAGCTCGATACTCCTGTACCGGTTGAAGTTAACGCGCGTCATAATGACAATGACATTTACCCTTTCGGAATGGTAGACCGTGGATTTACCTGGGGAAAGGCCCCAATTGGTTCTTACACAGTAGAAGTGAAGACGCCTGAGAGGTATTCGGTCAGAGGCGAGGCCGCGACACACGTCTCGGAGAACGGCGATGGCAAGGTCAAGTTGACCGTTACCCGTGATAAGGGTTCGGTGTCTGGTTCTGTGGATCCGGAAGCTGTTGAAAAGATTGAGTTGGTTGACCCGAAGACGAATGAGCGTCGTGAGGTGTCGATTGATTCCAACGGCAATGTGAAGCTGGATGAGATTCCGACGGGTGACTACACGGTTGTGGTCACTCCGAAGGATAAGGATAAGTACACCGCGCCTAAGGATCAGACAGTGGAGGTGAAGAAGGACCAGGACACCAAGCTGGAGAATGTTGCGCCTTCGCGCGATAAGGGTTCGGTGTCTGGTTCTGTGGATCCGGAAGCTGTTGAAAAGATTGAGTTGGTTGACCCGAAGACGAATGAGCGTCGTGAGGTGTCGATTGATTCCAACGGCAATGTGAAGCTGGATGAGATTCCGACGGGTGACTACACGGTTGTGGTCACTCCGAAGGATAAGGATAAGTACACCGCGCCTAAGGATCAGACAGTGGAGGTGAAGAAGGACCAGGACACCAAGCTGGAGAACATCAACCCGACCCCGAAGCCGACGACCAGCAAGCCGACGCCGACTCCGACGACTGAGAAGCCGACGCCAACTTCGACAACTGAGAAGCCGACGACCACGAAGGTGACCGTGACCACGTCGAAGCCGACGCCGACCTCGACGACTGAAAAGCCGACGACCACGATGGTGACCACGTCCAAGCCGACGCCAACTTCGACAACTGAAAAGCCGATGACCACGAAGGTGACCACGTCGAAGCCGACGCCGACCTCGACGACTGAAAAGCCGACGCCGACCACGACCACTCCGGCCGAGACCAAGCCTTCCATTACCGGCACAGTCAAGGACAAGGACGGCAAGCCGCTGCCGCAGGACGGCGAGGGTAAGCCGAATGTCACGGTTTACGGACCTGATGGCGAGAAGGTTGCTGAGAACGTAGAGATCACGGATCCAGAGGGCAACTTCGAGATCCATGGTCCGGACGACAAGCCGCTGCCTGACGGTAAGTACATCGTCGAGGTAGAGACCCCTGAGGGCATGAACAACCCACGTCCGAAGATCGTTGAGGTCAAGGACGGCGAGTCTGATCCGATCGAGTTCGAGGTCGACAAGTCGGAACGTGGCCGCAAGGACAAGTCTGACCGCATCGGTGAAAACACCGTCGGTGGTTGGTTGATCGATGAGCACGGTAACCCGATCCAGGGTGCAAAGATCAAGTTCATCAAGAAGGATGTCGCTGATCCGAACACGATCTCGGTCGATCCCCGCACTGAGGAGACCAAGGGACCGGAGTACTTCGACTACGAGATTCCGCTCAGCGTTGATGGAGACGGCTTCTTCGTCACCCCGGAGATCGATTTCCAGTACTTCCCTGAAGGCGTCGTCGATTTCGACATGGAAATTGAGCTGCCGGAGGGCTGGCCGGACACCGACATCAACGGCAAGCCGCTGAACCGTAAGGTCACGGTGAAGCAGGGCGAGCGTACCGACATGGGCGAGATCCGTGTCAAGGCTCCGATCGATCAGTCCATTGAGGGCAATGTCAACGACGGCAACGGCAATGCTGTTCCGGGTACCAAGGTCGTAGTGACCGACCCGAACGGCGACTCCAAGATCATCGACGTTGATGAGAAGGGCAACTTCAAGATCGAAGATGTCACGCCTGGCGTCAACGAGATCGAGATCCTGACTCCGGGTAGCGACCGCGAGATCGACAAGATCAAGGTTCCGGTCCGCCCTGGTGATGACGTGAAGCTGCCGGAAATCCAGCTGACCAAGAATGCTTCCCTGAAACTGGAGAAGCAGGTCTGGGGCCGCGACGCCGATAACCTGGGCCAGGTTAAGGACAAGGACGGCAATCTTGTCGACGATGTCATGACCACCCTTCCCGGCGAAGATCTCTACTACGAGCTCTTCATCACCAACACCGGTGATACGCCGATTAAGAACATCGAGATCGATGATCCGGAACTTCAGTCGCGCAACATCGAATTGAAGATGCCGGAAGGCTGGACTGCTGAGCTCGCCCCGGGTGAAACCGAGGTGATTAAGGCCAAGATGAAGGCTCCGGAGGATGCGTTCGACTTCAACAACGTCGCTACCGCCTTCGGTGAAACCTCCACTGGTGAAAAGGTAGGTTCCGCACCGGATTCGGCGTACACCAAGTTCATCAAGGCAGAGGTGCACAAGAAGGTCAACGCCCGCTTTGCTACCAACCCGGACAAGCCTGTTCGTATGGGCGTCGGCAACGCGCTGAAGTTCACCTACGAAATCCAGAACACCGGTTCTGCACCGATGGTGAACGTGGAGCTAAAGGACGCGATCTTTGAGGGCGATGCCAAGGACAAGGATGGCAACGACGTTCCAGCTGATCAGCTGAAGAAGGTCAAGGATCTTGAGATTAAGAAGCCTGAGGGCTTCAACGGCACGTTGCTGCCAGGTCAGCGTGTGATCTTCACTGCTGAGATCCCGGAAGGTCTGGCTAACAATGTCCGTCACCACAACCAAGCACAAGCAACGGGTGAACTCCCGACGCGTCCGGCTCGTGGCCGCGGCCTCGCGGGTGAACCGGACTACGGCGATGACCCGTCATCCACGCTGATCATCTCCCCGCGCGAGAACCTCAAGGGCAACGCTCACATCATCGTTGACCAGGGTGCTCCGCTGGCTGACAACCTGCGCCTGATCGCATGGGTTGATGAGAACCAGAACCGCACGCAGGACGAGAACGAAGGCCTCGCAGGGCTGAAGGTCAAGCTGGTTCCGACCGATGGTGGTCCGTCCATCGCGGGCGAGACCAACGAAGACGGCAACGTCTACTTCGAGTCTGCACCGTGGGGTGAGTACACCTTCGAGATCGACAACCCGGGCAACCTGCGTCTGATTGATCCGCGTGATCCGGAGAAGAACTCGTCCCGTGCGGGCTCGACCCTGGAGTCGAAGCCGTTCAAGGTTCGCGGCAAGTTCTCCGAGCCGTTCGAACTGCGTCCGGCTGCGGATGATCCGTCCCAGAAGGAAATCGTGATCGGTCTGCAGTTTGAGAAGGGCAACGGCGACATCGCTGCAGGTGGCGGTATCGGCAGGGACAACGAAATTGTTGGCGAGGACGGCAGCTCCCTGGGCAAGTGCCTGGCCACCGCATCCTCGGTATCCAACCCGGTTGCGTGGCTGGTGCCGATCGGCCTTCTCGGTGCAGTCGCCGGTGGTATCGGTGTGATGTTCGAAGACGAGCTCAACGCCGCGGCCGCACAGGCCAACGAGGCAGTGCGCAGCGTGATGCCGAACGTGAACATTGAAGTCCCGTCTGTGTTCAACCAGTTCCAGGCGCAGATCGACCAGGTCAACCGCCAGCTGTCCCAGATCAACCCGGCCGCCCCGGCTGCGGTTGCCGGTGTTGGCCTCCTGGCTGTGGCTGGTCTGATCATGGGTCTGTACTACGCCAGCTGCCAGCTCGGCTGGAACGTAGAGACCGAGGGCAGCAGCTCCAACAACAAGGCCGAGGCAACGGAGACCGCCAAGCCTGAGGAGCCAGCGGAACCGGCTGAAGCCTAAAAGCTGACCCGCCTACGAAACCGATGCAAATTGCTCGGCGAGTAGGCGGGTTTCGCTTTTGTTCGGGATGTATTGTGAAGTCCAAGGTTGGCGTATACATTCATATGTGGTTTTTGGGGGCGCTCGCGCGCGCTTTTTCTATTCTCGAGAGGTAATAATGGCAGCAACATCCAAGGCAAAACGTGCCGTCGGGCTTTCGCTCGCGGCAGCAGTCGCAGGCTCGATCGCACTCGTGCCGGTCGCAAACGCACAGGAGAGCGCTACTGCGAAGGAGACTGCGCCTGTGACGTCGTCTGCTGCGGTGGACCCGGTGTCGTCGACAAGCAATGCGAGCAGCGTATCGACGACCCCAGCAACCACCCCGGCCACCGCCAACACCCCCGTGGCGGACTCGGCCGCGCCGGTGACGCAGACCCCAGCCAAGGACTCGAGCATCTCGGATGCTGCAAAGGCATTTGCTGCCTTGTTCCTGGATACGCCCGGTAACGGCACCGGTACCTCTGGCGCGCAGTACAACTCCAAGGGCCGTACCTACACCGCTCTTGCGCGCCACCCTGAAAACAAGCTGCTGTACGCCATCTCCCAGGACGAGGAGGGCAAGGACGCCGGTCACCTGCTGCGCATTAACGCCAACGATGGTGGTCTGATGGATCTGGGCAAGATCGACCTCAAGGGTGACGACGCCACCAAGATCGACACCGCTGCCTTCACCGCAGGCGGCACGCTTGTGCTGTTCGGCGAGGACAAGGTGTACACCCTGGATCTTTCCGACGATAAGTCGGGCGCCAAGAACACCCCGCTCGCGTTCACCACTAAGCCGCTGAAGATCGACGGCGTGAAGGAAGCCGGCAAGCCCGCCGCATGGGCTGCCGACGGTGAGAAGAACGAGACCTCGCTTGTCGCCCTGTCCACCAACGACAAGGGTGAGGCTTACCTGTGGCACCTCGACGTCGACGAGAAGGCCCCAGCCGCGACCCACGCCGCTGTGACAGTGCCGGAAAAGGCAACCCTGCCGAAGGTAAAGGCACTGAACTACGCCTACAAGAACGAAGACGGCGAGTTCGTCTTTGCCGACGACGACGCGACCGCTATCCACGTGAAGGACAACGCGGTTTCTAACGTCGTCACCAAGGGTGATGAAGCTGACAACTTCGCCGGTGTCGCTGGCCTCAAGCTGCCTGGCCTTGACAACCCGGAGACTGGCGCTGCAACCCCGACCGCAACCCCGGGCAGCGAGACCCCGACGAACCCGGCCACGACCACCACGCCTGCCACCGAGACCCCGACCAACTCGGCCACGACCCCAACCGCGCCTGCGGCTGAGGATGACTGGGTCATGGAGGTCCTTGTCCGCACCGATGACAACAAGGCTGTTGAAGGCGCTGAGTTCAAGAGCGCTGATGGCCGCGTTGCCGGTAGGACTGGTGCCGACGGACGCGCAAACGTCGTGTTCGATCTGAATAAGGACGCTAAGGATCGCAAGCTGATCAAGCTCACCTTGATCGAACCACCGCACGGCTACAAGAACACGGAAATCCAGGTCCAGCGCAACGCGAAGACCGCAGAGATCGTCCTGCCGCGTGACCCGAACGTGACCACGTTGAACCGTCCGCAGCAGATTTTGAAGGCGATTGATGAGTTCAAGCCGATTGCCACCAAGGTTCTCGGCCCGGCTGCCGCAATGGCCGGTGCCGCGAGTCTCGCAGGTGCCGGTGGCGGTGCGAAGACCAAGAAGTCCTCGGCGACGCCACTGCCGCTGAAGACCACCCCGAGCCGCTCCACGGGCCGCACCACGTCCGTGAAGAACGCAAGCAACAACTCCAACCGCGTTGCTGCGAAGGGTTCGACTTCCACGAAGAAGACCACCACCTCCTCCAGTAAGGAGCGCGACGGTGATCTTGCGGATACCGGTACGCCGATGCGCGCCGTGATCTCCCTCGGCGTCCTGCTGATGCTGGTGGGTGGCGCCTACCTGGCGCTCGGCCGTCGCCGCGAGACCAACGAGAACTAAAAACCAGGCATAGAAACGCCCGCAGGATTCGACACCGGCGGGCGTTTCCGCGTCTGTGGGCTGATCGTCTAGCTGGGCTTGTGATGCTGCTAGACGGTCTCGTTTTGGCCTCTGTGTTTGCCCTGGTGGTGTTGGGGTTGTTTGTCGTTATGGGGCTGATCGTCTAGCTGGTGTTTCGGGGTGCTAGACGATGAGCGTTGGGGTGGTGTTCTCCTGGTCTGCTAGTGGTGTTCGGGATTGTGCTAGCAGATCGAAAGATGCCGGTGGTGTTTGTCCAAGTGGCGTTGGGCATGGTGTTTATTAGTGGGCTCATCGGCTAGTTGGGCGCGAAACGTACTAGCAGAACAGGGCTAAAGCGCCCTGTTTTTCGTGTCTCGAAGGCTATTGTTGCGTGTGTGCTCGTAAAACGGGGGTAATTTCCGGGGGTAAGCAGGTGGTGCGGATTGCTGAACAATCCGCACGTCACACCCATTTCGAGCCGTTTTCACAGTCGTTGAACAATCCTCCCGACCATTTCTGGGCTGTTTTGAAGTGTTGTTCCGGCATTTCCCCAGGTCGCGATTCAAACGGGCGGGTGTTGGCTGAAAACACCCTTAAATCGCATACTATGCATGCATAAAGATTGTTCAACGAAGTGCACTCGGGGCAAATCAGATCGTTCAACAACCCTTCGCGTCGGTGATTCTTGTGGGTTGGATTGGTGAACAATCCAGACGTTAACCAGGGTGAAAGCGTTGAACAATCCAGAAAAAACGTTGAACAATCCCGCCAAAAATCAACGTGTCCAGCAATCGTTTTACCTGCGCATACAAACTGCATAACCTTATGGATGTCAGGAAGAACAGGTCCTGATCAGCGAAACAAGAAATCACCAAGGAGCACCACCAATGCGCAACGCCATCCGCAACACCATCGCAGCAGCACTGACTGCCACCATGGCCATTGCCGGTATCACCCCCGCCAATGCGTGCGACGCTTGCGATGAGCAAGCATTGATCGCCCCGGTTGATTTCGGCGCTGGGCTCGACCTGGTTGACTCTGATGGTGACGGTCTTCCCGACGTATGGGAACAACACGGTGTCATCTTGTCTGACGGCACTGCAGTACCGCTTCCCGGTTATGGGGCTGATGTGAATCGTCCGGATCTGTTTTTGCAACTGAACTGGATGGCGTCCGAATACCGCAGCCTTGGCTGCGAAGACACCTACGTTGACGCTTGTGATTTCGCTGACAAGCGCAACCTTGGCCCGTCCGCATCGATGTTGCAGGAGATGGTCGACCTGTTTAACGACCACGGCATTAACCTGCACATCGACGCAGGCGAGTTGTTTACCAACATCCCCAACTACACCCCACAAGGCGGGGAAACCGTCGACTACAACCGCTACTACTTCAAAGATGAAATCCAGGCCTACAAACTGCTCGACAACATCGACGAGTTCTTAGGTGAGCGTGACAACATCTTCCGCATCGGGGTTATCGGTGATCAGATTGATCAAGGTAACTACGCCTCGGGTATTTCCTTGGTTGGCGATAACTCGCTTTTCATCGCCAATAACCGCCTGATGGGATCAGATGCAAAACTGCGCAACACCATCCTGCACGAATTAGGCCACACTCTAGATCTTCGCCACTGGGGTGCTAACGACACCGTCGGCGAGTTGATCAAGGGTGTATCGCTTCCGATGGCGCCTGGGTATGACTCGGTGATGAACTACCTGTACCAGTTTGGCAAGTTCAACTACTCGGAAAAGCCATACCTGCTTGAAACCCCCAACGGCAACGCAGTTGTCCCCGCCGACTGGGACGTACTAAAGATCAATACTGCGCGTATTGCTGCTGACAACCTTGAAATCGGCGACTTCAGTGCCATGGCAGGTGCCATCATCGACAACAAACCAGAAGCACCCGCCAAGGAAGAAAACAAGGTAGAAGCACCCGCCGCCGACAAGGCAGACGACAAGGTAGAAGCACCAGCACAGGTCGAAGCCGAAGCAGAAGCCCCGGCCAAGGCTAGGAACAAGGCTAACGACAAGGCCGAGGAGCAGGTACAAGACCAGGCTGAAGCTGAGCAGGACGCACCGGCCAAGGTGGACAACGCCAAGAAGCAGGCAGACAACAACAAGCCTGCAGGAGCAGACGTCAACATCGTCGCCATCGTCGCCCCGATCGTCGCACTGCTGGCCATCGTCGGAATCGGCATCGGCTTCGCCAACATGATGCTCTAACCAAACACCCAAACCACAAAGAGTGTGCCCCAATGAGGGCACACTCTTTTCGTTGCTGCCCCTGATCGTCTAGCACCCCCGCACATACAGCTAGACGGTCTCGAAACCGCTTTCACAAACCCCCAGGTGATAACGAACACCATGGTCAATACGGAGCTCATCGTCTGGTTGCACAAACACAGAGCTAGACGACCAGGGAAAACGGCCGGCTAGAACCCCGGGGAACCCCAGGGATCAACCCCCCAAGCCCCCAACCCCCCAGAAAACAAAACCTAGAACACCTCGACGCGTCCGCCGAGGGACTCCACCTGCTCGAGTTGGCGGACCCAGCCCGGTGCGCCAGGGTGGACGCGCATGACCGGGCGGGAAGAAATCTTCACGGGGGAGACGGACTCGCGGCGGGCGCCTTTGCGGGCTGCCATGCGCAGGTAGGCGCGGTTGCCAGATTCCGCTAGCTGCTTCATGGACGCCGGATCGTCCGCAAGAGAAGTGCGTGCGGCTTGGAGGAGTTCGATGAACTCGTCGAGCACCGGCACGAGCGAGTCGGCGTTGGTTTCGCACATGTTGCGCACGAGTTCGGGTTCCGTACTAGCTACCCGGGTCGCGCCTCTAAAGGACCCGGCCGACAGGGACTGTGCGAGCGTGCCGCCCCGGTCGCCGACCAACGAAAGGGCTTCGGCGATGACGTGGGGGAGGTGGGAGACGCGGGCGACGGATTCGTCGTGAAGCGATACGCGCACGGGGACCGCCTCCGCACCGACAACGGATGCGAGCCGGCACACGGTGGTGAACAGGGCAGCCCAGTGGTCGTCGGCAAGGCCTTCGCGCGCGTAGTCATACGTTACGGCCCACGCGGCGCCCTCGAACAGGCCCTCGTGGGAGGCGCTCCAGCCGGAAAACTCGGTGCCCGCCATGGGGTGGCCGCCGACGTAGCGGCCCTGCATGTCGCGCTCGACGATGAGGTCGTACACGCGCTCTTTGACGGATACCACGTCGGTGATGTCGCACGTCGGGGCGAACGAAGCTACCTGGTCCAGCACGGACGCCACTGCCGCCATCGGCACCGCAACCACGATGAGCGCGTTGTCGGCCTCTGCGCGGCGCAGCACTTCTTCCATGTTGTCGGAGACGTCGAAGCCGTCCCGTTGTGCCGCGCGTGCCCCGTGCATGGTGTAGCCAAAGACGCGTTCGTTAGAGATGGTCAGGTCGCGCATGAGCGACCCGCCGATCAGGCCGAGGCCGAGAATGCAGATGGGGGGCAGTTGGTAGGTAGTCACCGCGTTAAGTCTAGTGACACTTTGGCCCGCGCGGACTACGCTTTCGTCCCATGAGTCAGGACTTCACGGACGGGTTTGCCGTCACCGTCGCTCAGGTTGGGGGTTCGTGGCAGGTGCGCGAGTTCCGCGACGATTTCACGGACCTTTCCACCTCCATTGACGCTGTGCGCGGTTTGCGCAGCGAGGGCGCGGCGTTTGCGCTGCTCAACGTGGAGGATGACTATTTGGTTGTGGTGCGTCCGGGCCCGTCGAAGGTGCGTGTGTTGATTTCGGACGCGACGATGGCGGTGGATGATGATTTCGCGGCTGACATCCTCGATGAGGCCGACGTGGACATCCCCGACATCGACCCGGATGAGCTGGACAACGTCGACGGCTGGGCTGATGGTGATTTTGCCATCCTCGCGGACCTGGGGTTGTCCGAGGAGCAGTTGAGCATTTTGCTTGACGACGACGCCGACCCGGCCGATCTCGCCCACACCATCGCCGACGAGTTGGGATTTGGCGACGAGCTTGCTGATGCCGTCGATTAGCAAACCTGCCCGCCGGGCTGAAGAACGGATGCGGGAGGCGATCGAGGTTGCCCGCATGACCCCGCCTTGCGATGTACCGGTGGGGGCTGTGGTGTTCTCCCCGGAGGGCGAGGTCCTTGGGGTGGGGGTGAACCGCCGGGAGGCGAACAACGATCCGACCGCGCACGCGGAGGTGGAGGCCATCCGGCAGGCGTGCGAGGCGTTGGGGAGGTGGAGGCTGGATGGGTGTGAGCTCGTTGTCACGCTGGAGCCCTGCACGATGTGTGCGGGGGCGATCTTGGGGGCGAGGGTGTCGTCGTTAATTTTTGGCGCATGGGAGCCGAAGACGGGTGCGGTGGGTTCGGTGCTGGATGCCATCCGAGACCCGCGGCATCTGCATGTCCCTGAGGTACGCGCCGGCGTGCTGGAGGAAGAAACTGCCAGGTTACTGAGTGATTTCTTTGAAGAGCTGAGGAGTAATTGAATCGTTACCCAAAGTGTTCGGGTTTGTCCCTACACTGGGCGACTGCACCGAATTTCAACGAATAAAGGAGAACATCATGGGTTTGGATGACAAGCTTGATCAGATCAAGGGCCAGGCTAAGGAAGCGGCTGGCGACCTTACCGATAACGAGAAGCTTCAGAACGAAGGCAAGGCCGATCAGCTGATCGGCAACGCTAAGGAGAAGCTCTCCGAGGCGGGCGACGCTATTAAGGACAAGGCCAACGAGGTTGCAGCCAAGGTTGAGGACAAGGCGGACGAGGTCCGCGACGAAGCTGACCGCTAAATTTGGTTTCTTGGCGGCGCTGCCGTTAATCTAGTCGGCGGTAGCGTGTCCGAGCGGCCGAAGGTACTCGCCTCGAAAGCGAGTGTGGGTAAAACCACCGCGGGTTCAAATCCCGCCGCTACCGCCAAGTGTTAAAGCCCCCGGCAACGGGGGCTTTTTCCGTATCACAGAAGGAACCCTTTGACGTGGCGAAACTGCTGTACAACCTCGGACGTTGGTCCTACCTGCACAAATGGCGGGTGATTGTGGCGTGGCTGCTGCTGTTCGGTGCGACTGCGGGCGGCGCGTTTTCGTTGATGAAGCCGTTTACCTCCGAGTTCGCAATCGAGGGCACACCGGCTATCGACGCGCTGCGCGACATGGAGAAAAACTTCCCCGATGCCGGCAATGTGGCCACAGCCCCTGGCGTGAACTTGGTGTTCGCCGCGCCTGAGGGTCAGCGCCTGGATACGCCCGAGCATATGGCGGCGATGGATGCCACCGTCGGCTATATCCGCGACCATCTCGGGGTGGAGGGGGAGCGCTTCGGCAATCCAGTGACGGTCAACGGCGAGTTGCAGCGCATGGTCATTGGCCAGATGACTGAGATGGGCATGCCGCGAGAGCGCGCGGAAGCGGATGCGTATCAGTTGCGCATGCTTAGCGATGACGCCCGCATCGCCTACACCACTTTCGAGTTCGACGCTGAGTCGTCGATGTCCGTCGACCAGGCGGACCGCGACGTGGTGAACGAGGCTATGAAAATCGGCCGGGACGCGGGCCTTCAGGTGGAGGCCGGCGGCGCCGGTTTCGGCGAGCCAATTGCCATTAAGACCACCTCAGAGATGGTCGGCCTGGCCGTGGCGTTCCTGGTGCTCGTGGTCACCTTCGGTTCGCTTGCTGCTTCGGTGATCCCGATCATCTCCGCCGTGGTCGGCGTGGGCATCGGCGCGCTGCTGGTGCTGCTGACCACCCACTGGGTGGAGCTCAACGACGTCACCCCGGTCCTTGCCGTCATGATCGGCCTGGCCGTGGGCATCGACTACGCCCTGTTCATCCTGTCGCGCTACCGCCAGGAGGCACGCCACCTCCCGCCGGATGAGGCGGCCGGAATGGCTGTCGGCACCGCGGGTTCCTCGGTGGTGTTCGCCGGTGCCACGGTCTTTACCGCGCTGGTCGCCCTGGCACTGGCGCAGATCGAGTTCCTCACCTGGATGGGCCTTGCCGCCGCCGTCACCGTGTTCATCGCGGTGCTCGTCGCGCTGACGCTTGTACCGGCGTTGCTTGGCGCGTTCGGCTCGAAGACCTTCGCGGGCAAGATTCCCGGTCTGGCCGGTAATCCGGGTCCGGGTAAGCGTCCGGCGAAGGACCTCGATGAGAATTCGATGGGTAGGCGGTGGGTGCGCTTCGTCGAAAAGGTGCCGGGCCTTGTTATGGCAGTGGTCGTGCTGGGGCTCGGCGCGCTGTCCACCCCGGTGCTTGGCTTGGAGATGTCGCTGCCGTCCGACAGCACCTCCAACTACGACACCACCCAACGCAAGTCCGCGGACCTCATGGCGGAAGGCTTCGGACCCGGTGTGAACGCCCCGCTGCTGCTGGTGGTTGATGCACACAGCGTCAACCCCAACTCGGAGATTCTCCAGCCGTACATGTCAGCGATACCGGATGAGGCTGGCGGCGACGCCCAAAAGGCAGCGCTCGCGTCCTTCATCTACACCATGGGCGAGATCGGCTCCGTCAACGGCATCGAACACGCGCAGCTCATCGCAGCTAACGACGACCTCACAGCCGCCCAGATCCTCGCCACCCCAACCGGTGGTCCGGAAGAGGAACGCACCTTGCAAATCGCCCACGGCGTGCGCGACGCGATCAGCCAGGTGGAAGACGCCACGGGTATCGACGTTGGCCTGACCGGCCTGACCGCCGTCCAAATGGACATCACCGAAGAACTCTCAAAGGCCATGCCGCTGTACCTGTCCATCGTGGTGGGGCTGGCGATCGTGCTGCTCGTTATCGTGTTCCGCTCCATCATGGTGCCGCTCGTGGCAGGCCTTGGCTTCCTGCTGTCCGTCGGCGCCGCCTTCGGCGTGACCGTGCTGTTCTTCCAAGAAGGCCTGTGGGGTTTGGTGAACACACCGACCCCGATCCTGTCCTTCCTGCCGATCTTCCTCATCGGCGTCACCTTCGGCCTGGCCATGGACTACCAAGTCTTCCTGGTTACTCGCATGCGCGAGGCCTACTTGCGCAACGGCGACGGCGACCGGCTGCGCGCCGTGCACGAATCCACCGTGCAAGGCTTCACCCAGGCCGCCCGCGTGGTCACCGCCGCCGCGATCATCATGATCGCCGTCTTCATCGCCTTCTTGGATCAGCCGTTGCCGTTCATCCAGATCTTCGGCTTCGCACTCGGCGTCGCAGTACTTTTCGACGCCTTCTTCATCCGCATGGCCCTCGTCCCCGCCACCATGTTCCTCCTCGGCCGCGCCTCGTGGTGGATGCCAAAATGGCTGGACAAACTCCTCCCCGAGGTCGACGTTGAGGGCACCGAACTAGAAAAGGAACACGCATGACGCAGCAGACGGACACCACCTTCGAGGTCGGCACCCAGCTGGAGCCCGCGCCGGGTAGGCATGGCCGCACCGGTGTGATCCACACCCCGCACGGTTCCATTCAGACCCCTGCGTTCATCCCCGTGGCCACCAAGGCGACGGTGAAAACGCTCACGCCCGAGCAGATCCGCTCCACCGGTGCGCAAGCGATCCTCTCCAACGCCTACCACCTGTACCTGCAGCCAGGGCCCGACATTGTCGACGAGGCCGGCGGCGTCGCCGCCTTCGAAAACTGGCACGGCCCCACCTACACCGACTCCGGCGGCTTCCAGGTGATGAGCCTCGGCGTCGGCTTCAAAAAGGTCCTCGCCATGGACACCGCAGGCCTGACCGAGGGCGACATCCGTGCGGCGAACAAGGATCGCATGGCGCGTGTCGACGACGACGGCGTCGACTTCAAATCCGTCATCGACGGCTCCTCCCACCGCTTCACTCCTGAAGTGTCGATGCAGATCCAGCACCAGCTGGGCGCCGACATCATGTTTGCCTTCGACGAACTGACCACGCTTGTGGATACCCGCGCCTACCAGGAGCATTCCGTCGAGCGCACCCGACGTTGGGCCCGTCGTTGCCTCATCGAGCACGACCGCCTGACCGAGGTTCGGGCGGACAAGCCGCTGCAGTCCCTGTGGGGCGTGGTGCAGGGGGCGCAGTACGAGGACCTGCGCCGCCAGGCGGTGCACGGCTTGTTGGATCTTCACCGCGAGGCGCTCGACGAGGGCCGCCGTGGCTTCGGTGGCTTCGGCATCGGTGGCGCCCTGGAGAAGGAAAATCTGGGCACGATCGTCGGCTGGGTCACCGACGAACTTCCTATCGACATGCCACGCCACCTGCTGGGCATTTCGGAGCCGGACGACATCTTCACCGCCGTCGAAGCTGGTGCCGACACCTTCGACTGCGTTGCCCCGACGCGCCTCGGCCGCCGCGGCGGCGTGTACACCCTGGACGGCCGCATGAACCTCGCCGGCGCCCGCTTCAAGCGCGACTTCTCCGGCGTGGACGAGGAGTTCGGCGGCTACGTCTCTGAGAACTTTTCCCGCGCCTACATCCACCACCTGCTCAAGGCGAAGGAGTTCCTGGCGGGCACGCTGTGCACGATCCACAACCTAGAGTTCATGATCCGCCTCGTGGACAACATCCGCCTTGCCATCGACGCCGGCGATTACGAGGCCTACCGCGACGAGTTCCTCGGCCGCTACTACGCCGGGAAGTAGGGGACATGTAGTCGCGCAGCCAGCTTAGGAGCAAACCCGAACTCGACCCGATGTCCTGTTAGACGCCCTCTGGGGCACTCATGTGCTCGATCTAGCAAGCAGGGTGAGTTCGGGTTTGCCCCTAAGCTGTGATTTGCGGGTCTAGGGTTGGAGCGATTTTGGGGAAACTTCGAGCCGCATCCGGCTAAAGTGAATCGCATTGGGGAATGGGGGATAGTTTGGCTGAACCAACTTGGAGTATTGAGGTTTTTGACGGTGGGAATTTTGCCCGTTTCTATAGCCGGTTGGATGAAGCAGAGCGCACTGTCGTAGAGGTAGCGATTGAGCATGTGCTCGCACCGTTGGGCATCGATATCTGTGCCAGCGAGTGGGGAAAGAATTTAGGGCAGGGTCTTTTCGAACTACGAATACGACGTGACATCGAGACGATCTTGCGCGAATTTGGTGCAGCGGAAAGGGTTGGCGAAGTTCCAAAGCGGTGGAGGCGGAAACGGGTGCTAATTCGTGTCTATTGCACTTTCTATGGTCAGCGAATCGTTTTGTTGCTCGGTGGATACAACAAGTTGCGCGATCCAAGTCGAAAGCAGGAGCAGAAGGAAATTCGTGCAGCGCGCTCCGTTTTGTCTGCCTGGAAAAGAGAGTAAATACGCCTTGCTGTTATGGGGTTAAACACATAAACTTGCTGCTGGTTACCTATTAAGCGGAGCGTGGGGGTGAACAAATGGCCACTACAAAGTTTGAAGACTTCATCCAGCCATATCGAGAATCGGAATCGCCAGCAGCCGAGGTAATTCGTGATGCGGCAACGCGAGCGTTTGCTGCGGAACTTGCAGAGCGTAAAGCGGTAGGTGCTGCACTTGCGTCGGCCCGGCATGATCGCGGCGCAACTCAGCAATCTGTTGCTGATGCTGCCGGAATTCAACAGGCTGAACTGAGTCGCATAGAAAATGGAGTTGGGAATCCGACGGTAGAAACGCTGCTTAAGGTTCTAGCTGCGCTGGATTTGCGCTTGGCCTTCACACCGGCTCGTAAGGGACGGAACTGAGAAAAACTTTCGCCGAGCACATCGTGAACTCCCAAGGACAACTCGGCATGTTATTGAGGATCCCATCTTCCTGGGCTCCAGGGCGTCCCAACTCGTTCAGATGGCAGATCACGTTGCGTGGAGTGCGAATTCGTCGTTAATGAAAGTGCCCAAACACAAGTTCGCCCACAATTGGTACAGCGAGTACCTCGCTCCACGTGATCCTTCCAGGGGGGCCACGCGAGTTAGATTAGAAACAGCTAGACCCCCTTGGTCCACACGTGTGGAGGGGGTCTGCATCAGCAACAGTACAGGTTTCGGAGCCCTGTGGGTTACACGCTCTCGTCGGCAATGCGATGTTCGGCGCGGCGCACGGCTGCGATCGTCGGATAGGTGATCGGCAGCAGCACGACCTCCATGAGGGTCTTCCACAGGAACCCAACAACGACGTAGTTGATAAACGTGCTCGCGGAATCGACGCCGATCACGCTCGCGGCGATGGTGCAGAACAGCAGCGTGTCCGCGAATTCGCCGACAATGGTGGAGCCGATCAGGCGCGCCCAGAGGCGGTCGGTGCCGAAGCGGTCTTTCATCTTCTGCAGTACCCACGCGTTGAGTAGTTGACCCACTACGTAGCCGGCGAGCGAGGCCGCGACGATGCGCGGCAACAAGCCCAGGACTGCGGCGAAGGTGTCTTGCATGTCGTAGAAGTCCGCCGCGGGCAGCCAGATGGCGATGTAGAACGTCACCACGGCAAGCACCGCGATGAAAAAGCCGGTGAACACGGCGCGGCGTGCGGCTTTGAACCCGTAGACTTCGGCGATGACGTCCCCGATGACATAGGAGATGGGGAAGAGGAAGAAGGCCCCGTCGGTGACCAGCGGCCCGATGACCACGCCTTTTTGTGCCGTGATGTTTGAGATGAGAAACACCGCGCAGAACACGGCGAGCAGGTACGGGTATGGGGAGCGGGATACGCGCGGTGACATGCGCAATATCATTGCACATATGGCTGTTTTCCAAGGTCCTGCTGGTCGCTATGCGCCGAGTCCGAGCGGCGATCTCCATTTTGGCAATTTGCGTACGGCGGTGTTGGCGTGGTTGTTTGCTCGCCAAAGCGGCCGGAAGTTCTTTTTGCGTGTGGAGGATATTGATTCGGAGCGTTCATCCGCGGAGTCGGCGCTGCGCCAGATTGAGGACTTGGAGGCGCTCGGCCTCGACTTCGATCCTCCGGTGCTCTACCAGCACGATCGCGGGGACGCGTATGCAGATGCGCTGGCTCGCCTGGATACGTATGAGTGTTATTGCACGCGCCGGGATATCCGCGAGGCGGCATCCGCGCCGCATGCGCAGCCGGGGATGTATCCGGGGACGTGTCGTGATCTCACGGAGGAGCAGCGTGCTTTACGACGACGCGACCTCGCCGACGAGGGCCGCCTCCCCGCAATCCGTCTGCGGGCCCACGTGCGTGAGTGGACGGTTGAGGATTTCTACCACGGTGCCTACACGGGGCCGGTTGATGATGTGATTTTGAAGCGCGGCGGGCGTGTGGATCAGGCGCAGGCGGGGGATTGGGCGTACAACTTGGCGGTCGTTGTGGACGACGGTTTTCAGGGGGTGGATCAGGTTGTGCGAGGCGACGATTTGTTGTTTTCTGCCCCGGCACAAGCGTATTTGGCTGATCAACTTTCTCTCGTGACGCCTTTTTATATTCACGTTCCGCTTGTGGTGGGGCCAGGGGGTCGTCGATTAGCAAAGCGCGATGGTGCTGTCACCTTGCGGGAGATGTTGGCCGATAAACGTCAGTCCGACATTGTGCGTGATATTGCCGGGTCGCTCGGATATGGCCAGGTAGATAGCGTGAATGGTTTGTTGGATGTGTTCGAACCGTCACAACTGTCGCGCGACCCATGGACGTGGGAATCTTTGTAATTGCTGTGTTTTAGTGAAGTATAACCTGTTTTTTATATGTTAAAACTCTTGCGGTCGGTCTGAAGCTCACTCATATTTGGAGGAAGGTCACGTGGCTGCGTTTGGGGACGCACCACTGGGCAACGAACCTCTAAGGAGACTTCATGATTTCGAAGAAGATTGCTGCGAGCACCGTTGCGCTTGCCCTCGGTGCTTCGGCTGTTGTCGCCCCGCAAGCAACCGCGCTGCCAGAAGAATTCACAAGCCCTCCGGGTCGGACCGCGAACCCACAGCAGGGCGCATGTGCTGTTGTGTTGGATCAGAACATCACCACGGTGAACCCTGGCGTGGCGCTGAAGACAACCCAAAACGGGGTCAGCGTGGGTGTTGGCCTCGACGAGGTAGACAACGCTTTCGTGCCGTGGGTGAGCGTAAGCGCTGACAGTGAGCGGGTGTTTCAATCCGGCACGGCGTTCATCGTTGTTGAAAACGTAGGTACGCAGGATGCAACCCACTCCTACAAGCTTGAAGCTCTGAAGAAGGGCTCCGTTGAGATCAAGCGCAAGGGCAATGAGCCCGTTGAGATGCTTGATGTCAACGAGGTTGCGCTGATTGATCAGGAGTCGTTTTCGCTGAAGCGTGATCAGAAGCGCACGGCCGTTGTGAGGCTGGCTGTGGACAGCAATCAGCAGGCGCAGACGTGGGCCTGGAAGGTCAATAATCCGACGATCTTGGCGGCTGAGAAGACCCGCGTCAGCCCAACTGTGCAGATTGAAGTCGCCCCGTGGGTATTTGAGACCGATGACTGCGCGCCAATTGTTGCTTCTGAGCAGCAGTCCCAGGCGATCATCGCGGACGGCAATGAGTACGACACCGGCATCACGGTGGCCAATGCGGAGAACGACTACCAACGTTTGACCGGCAACGTTTCCATCGCTGGC
This sequence comes from Corynebacterium coyleae, assembly GCF_030408635.1. NCBI lineage: Bacteria > Bacillati > Actinomycetota > Actinomycetes > Mycobacteriales > Corynebacteriaceae > Corynebacterium > Corynebacterium coyleae. The sequence continues at coordinate 142,765 of NZ_CP047198.1, forward strand.
AAGAAGATCGAGGGTGCCAAGGTGCGTGTCGACGACACCGGCAAGGTCTACGTCACCCTCCCCAAGGGCGCGACCGGTTCGGTTGATGACGACAAGGCGGCGAAGGTTGATGTGGAGATCATCGCGAACCCTCGCGAGGCCACCAAGGACGAGGATTTCGACGCCTACAAGAACCCACAGGTACTGCGCGTTGCAACCGAGGACGGCGTTGTTGATCAGGACACGCCGAAGTTCACCGGTTCCGTCCCCGTTGCCAAGTTTGCTCCCGCCTACAACACGCCGAACACGGTCAAGCCGGGTAGCTCCGTTGATGTCGCGTTGAAGGCACAGCCTGGCGACGTCCGCGGCATCGCCGTCGACGCCACCTACACCGTCGTCGACGCACCGGAAGGGTGGACCGCCGAACCAGCCAAGGACGGCACGCTGAAGGTCACCGCCCCGAAGGGTGCGAAGCACGGCGATACCGCCACGTTCACCGTGGACGTCACCTACGCCGACGGTTCCAAGGACACCATCGACACGGTGGTGACGGTGCGCGAGACCGATGCAAACCTGAACACCCCGGGCTACGGCGAGACCTACGGCAAGGTCGGGGTGGAGGTCAGCCTCGAGCAGAACAACAAGAACCTGCCGGAGGGCTCCACCTTCACCATCACCCCGGGCCAGGACTTGGGCGATTGGGTGCCGAAGGTTGATCCGACAACCGGCACCATCACCGTCACCATCCCGGGCTCCGCAAAGCCTGGCGATGTGAAGACGATCCTGGTCGACGTGACCTACCCGGACGGTTCCGTGGATAAGAACGTTCCGGCGAAGGTCATCGTCCACGGTGCCCCGGAGTACCCGGAGGTAGAGAAGACCCCGGGCCAGAACGCCACCTTGAAGCCGAAGAAGGACGACGTGCCGGGTGGTTCCACCTACGAGATCACCCCGGGCCAGGACCTTGAGGAGTGGAACCCGCAGATCGACGCCAAGACTGGCGACATCACGGTCACCGTGCCGAAGACCGCGAAGGATGGCGACGAGAAAATCATCGACGTCACCGTCACCTACCCGAGCGGCAAGACCGACGTCGTGCCGGCAAAGGTCACGGTGAAGGTCCCGGATACCCAGCCGGGCAACGGCACCGACAACACCACCCCAGGCGACAACAACAACACCACCACCGTGATCGTTGTCTACCCGGGCCAGAAGACGGAGGTTCCGCCGCCGAACGGTTCGGGCGAGTGGAAGATCCCGGACAACCCGAAGATCCCGGAGGGTTGGAAGGTCGAGGTCAACCCAAGCACGGGCAACCTAACCATCACCCCGCCAGCCGACGTGAAGCCGGGCACCAACATCACCATCCCGGTGGAAGTGAAGACACCGGACGGCAAGACCACGATCGTCGAGATCCCGGTCAAGACCGACAACGGTTCCATCCCGAACGACCCAGGCCAGAAGCAGCCGCAGAACCTGGTGTCTGACCAGGGCTCCTCGGAGAACTTGAAGAAGTGCTTCGACAGCATGTCGTCCGAGAACAACCCACTGCTGTGGCTGGTTCCGCTCGGCCTGCTGATCGCCATCGGTGCACCGCTGGCCGGCCCGCTCGGCGCCGAGCTGGGCAAGGCAGCAGCGAACGTGTCGGAGAAGATGAACATCCCGAACCCGCTCGAGCAGTTCGGCCTCGGCGGCGAGACCAACCGTCGCCCGCAGCCGGAGTGGATGCGTCAGATCCAGGTTGAGGCTGACCGTCTGCAGCAGCAGTTCGGCCCGGAGGTCACCCAGGCAGCAGCCATCGGTTTGTCCCTGGCTGGTCTGGCAGCAGGCATTGGCATCCTCGCCGCCCTGTGCAAGGACGGCGAACTGCCGGAGTGGGCCCAGAGCTCCAAGTCAGACGCGAAGGGTTCCTCCAACAAGGGCGAAGGCAAGAGCGACGGTAAGGAGACCGAGGAAACCGCCTAACCCTTCTCTTCCGAACACCGTAAAAGGCTGACACCAGTCCACACTCGGAACTGGCGTCAGCCTTTTACGCATTTCTGCCCAGCACGCGCAGCGGGGCAGCACTACGATTTACATCATGCTGCGGGAAAACGAAGTCATTATCCGGCAAACCAAAATCTTCGGCCGCAACGAGTTCGCGATCGAAGCACCCACCGGACAACCCCTTGGCACGGCACGGCAAACGAAGCTCAACATGAAAGACGTGCTGAGCCGGGCCTCGCGCCAAGTCGACGTGTTCGACGCAGGCGGCACGCACCTTATCAGCATCGAAGACCCGATCGACCTCATCCGCGACAGCTACACCGTGCGTCTGGTCACTCCCGCGATGGAGCTGGCGCGGCTGACATCGCGGTTCAAGCTCATGGGCTCAAAATTCGACCTCGACATCGCAGGGTTTCCCGAGGTGCAAGTCGAAGGCAAGGTGTTCAACCGCAACTACACGCTCACATCGCAGGGCCGCCCGATCGCGCACGTGGTCGCGGAATACAAAGGCTTCGGGCGCGAACTGACCGGCAAGTCGGACTACCGGGTGCAGTTCGAGCCGGAGCTGAGCGAACGCCAGCACGCTGCGATCCTCGGTGTGGTCATCGCGATCGACATGTGGCGGGTCAAGCGCCGCCAACAATCCAGCTAGACACAAACAAAGCCCCCGCACGTGACGGGGGCTGAACGCGAAATCCGGGGTGGGTTACGCGTCGGAGTCGGTGGAGCGGCCGGCCAGGCGGGCGTCGATACGCAACAGGCCCGAGCCGTCCTTGCCAACAAGCTTGAGCTGGTCGACGATCTCGCTCACGGTCGACTCTTCCTCAATCTGCTCCTCCAGGAACCAGTTCAGCAGCGGGCGGGAGCCCAGGTCGCCGACCTCATCGGCCAGGCGAGTGATCTGGCGGATCTGCTCCGAGACCTTCTTCTCGTGCGCAAGAGCAGCCTCAAATGCGTCGAGCGGGGTCTTGATCTCAGGCGCGTCGATTTCAATGTTGTGCGGCTTGACATGCTCGCCACGGTCAATGAGGTGCTGGGCGAACTTCTGCGCGTGGTCGCACTCCTCAGATGCCTGCGCGGCGAACCACTCGCTCAGGCCCGGGAAGGACAGGGCGTCCATCTCGTTGGCCAGGTAGCGGTAGATGTAGGCGGCACCGTACTCTTCGGTGACTTGCTGGTTGATTGCTTCGTAAAGCTTTGCGTCGATCATGCACGCGAGTATACAGCAGCCCAGATTGGAGCGGAAGAGTAAAAGAGCTATAAGCTCGGGCACCGTGCCCCAGGGATCGAACTTCTCCGCAAAGCGTGTCACCGCCACGCTGAACCGCCTGCGCGCGCACCCCGAAATCGCAGGCCAACAGGCATGGCTGCGGGGGATCGCGGCGCACTCGAACGCGTTGCGGCCCGACCTTGCGCCGGTGGTGGAATCCTACCTGGGGGTCGAGCCGCTGGCAGAAGATGTGTTCGAAAACATGACCATCGGGGAGATCGCGGTTTGTTACGAGGCGTTCCTGGCGCTCAGCGACAGTAAGGCGCGCAAGGATGCGGGCCAGTACTTCACGCCGGATGACGCCGCGGCGTTCATGGCCCAGCACGTCAACCGTTTCCCACAGGGCACGTGGGTGGACCCGTGCTGTGGCACTGGGGTGCTCGCGTGGCACCTTGCGCGGAAGGTTGATGGGGATGTGGGGGGCTTCGTCGCAAAGCAGTTGATCCTGGTGGACATCGACCCGGTCGCGCTGCACACCGCGGTGGTGCTGCTGTCGCACTTCCTCGCGCCGGGCGACACCGCAGGCTTTGAAGCGCTCGCCGCGCGTTGTGTGGTGGCCGATTTTCTTCACGACGACATCCCCGCCCACGACTTTGTCATCATGAACCCGCCGTACGCCTCCACTGCGCGCGACGACACGTTCGCCACCGCCGCCACCCGCGACCTGTTCGCCTATTTCATGGAGCGCGTCGCCACCACCAGCCGCGGCTTCATCGCGGTCACGCCCGCCTCCTACCTGGGCGCGCCGAAGTTCGCAGGGCTGCGATTGCTAATCGACGACCACCTCACCGGCGGCGACATCACCGTCTTCGACAACGTCCCCGACACCCTGTTCCGCGGCTACAAGTTCGGCTCGTCGAACACGTCGAAAACCAACTTTGTGCGCGCTGCCGTCACCGTGTGCCCGCCGGGGGCAAGCGCGTGGCGGGTCACGCCGATCTTGCGATGGCGTGCGGCATCAAGGGCAGCCTTGCTGGAAAAGGCACCGCATCTGCTCGCCCCACGGCAGGTCGGTCAGGGAGGGGAGTGGCTGAAAATCCACCCCGACCACCAGGACATCTGGCGGCAGATGCAGGGGTGGGAGCGCACCATCGCCGACCTCGTCGTGCCTGGCCCGACCGAGTTTTCGCTCACCGTAGCCACCACTCCGCGCTACTACATCTCCGCCGCGTTCGGGGAGTTGAGCCGGCGCTCGAAGCAGGTGCTGCACTTCGCCACCGCACACGACCGGGACCTCGCGGCGGTGACGCTGAACTCGTCCGCGCCGTATTTGTGGTGGCGCTGGCACGACGGCGGCGTAAGCCTCACCCGTCGCGTGCTCATGTCCGTGCCAGTGCCCGACCTAGAGCCGGTGCTTATCGACGACATCCGCGCCTCCGAACGCAACAACCTAGTCACCAAACTCAACGCCGGCATTGTCAATGAAAACGTCAAGCACCCCTTCGCCCTTGTGGAGCGGCTCAACCGCGTGGTGTTCGGGCGTGACGTGGACGTGGCGGCGGCGTACGCACAGGACCTCACAGAAGTGCCGTGAGCAAATACTTTGTGCCGCGCGCGAGTGCCATGTCCATCTCGTACTTCGGCTTGCGCGGCGACCCGTCCTGCTGGCGGCCCTGGTTGAAGACTTTGATGATGCCGCGGGCGATGGCGTCGCTAATAGATGCAGTGTCCGGGAAGTAGTACGCCTCAATGCTGGTCACCGTGTGCGCGACCTTGAGTTTGCGCGAGTTCGGCTTGCGGTTCTTGACCACCTTGTTGCGCTTAGCCATGTGCCAGCGGTAAAACGCGTCCTCGTCGGTGTAATCCGGCACAGTGTTGACCACGATGAACCCGACCCCGTCCTGTGCTGCGGCAAGATCCACCGAGTACTGGTCGTTCAGCGGCGTGCGGTCCGCTTTGCCGTCGCTGGAATGCACCTTCAAATCCCACGTGCGGGTGCCCTGATAGTCGAACTCCGTGTGGCCGATGGTCGCCGGTCCGCCCTTGAACTTCTTGGCGTAAAACGGCAGGACCTTGAACTCGGCGTACCAGGCGAACCACTCCGTTTGGTTCCGGTTGCGGTACTGCGCCGCGAACATCTCCTCCACACACGTGCGCCCATCGAACGGCAGGCTCGCCCAATCGGTGTCCGCCCGCAGGCCGAGCGCCTCCGCAGCACCAGCGACGAGCGCGTTGGCCTCCAGCAGCGGGGAGGCGAAATCCTCCACGCCCGTGAACCTGCGCGTGGCCAAGTGCAGCAGGTTGTTCAGGCCGTTCAGCGTGATCGTGTAGCCGGACGAGTAATCGCTTGGTCCCCACGTCCCGCCGAGCTGTCCCGCCAGCCAGCGGCCGAGTTCGATCTTGGTTGCATCCTCCGGCGCGTTGTTGTTGTCGATCGCACGCGCCAGGTTCACCAGCACCGACTTGCGCTCTTTTGACCCCGGCCCGAGCGTCTCCGGGCCCGAACCCGTCAGCGCGCTAATGCGGTTGACCGCCTCCAACTTGTTTTTCGCCGGGGTGAAGTCGTCCGACGAGAGCTTGCTAAACGACGACACCCCCGACCCACGGGTGCGAGACGTCTGGGCGGTGAAGTGGTCGTCGACAATTGCAAGCAGCGTCGCCGCCCGACCGTCAACACCGGAGCCCAGGATGTACTGGGCGAAGTTGTCGAAGATGCTGTCGGCGATCTCCTCGGCAGTCCACGCGTCCTCGTACGGCACGTTAAGTTCCTCGGCGGCGGCAAGGGCGATCGCGCGCGGGATCATGCCCGCATCCGCAACCGTGAAACGGCCGACATCCAGCAGGTCAGCGAGTTGATCGAGCGCAGTGTGTGCAGTGTTCGCAGCGGTGGTCACGCACAAAACGGTAGCAAAAACGCCCCGCGTAGAAACGCGGGGCGTGCATTTTGCGGAGGATGTGGGATTTGAACCCACGAGGGTCGTGAAACCCGCACGCGTTCCAGGCGTGTGACATAGGCCGCTAGTCGAATCCTCCAGCGAACAACTTCCCCGGCATGCACCGGCGAAGCGTCTTTGGACATGGTAATGCACACACCCCACAAGACCAAAACCGCAGCGTGGCCCGGCGCAGGTTGTGTTCTGGCGGAAGAGATGGCTACAGTGTCAGGCAGGATCTCACGCGGTGTTATCTTGTGAACTCCCCCAGGGCGGGAACGCAGCAAGGGTCAGCGAGCTCTAGCAGGTGCGTGAGGTCCCTTTTTCATGTTCGGGGACGGATAGGCCGCTACGATGGTGGGCACGCAAAATTCGCCTTCGAACATCTGGAGTGATGATGTCTCTCAAGGACCTGGACGCAGCCCAGTTCAACGAACTCGCCGAGCGCACCCGCGCACAGTACGAGGAACTCAAGGCCCGAAACCTCAACCTGAACCTGACGCGCGGCAAGCCGTCCGCAGAGCAGCTCGGGTTCTCTGACGCGTTGCTGTCGCTGCCGGGGGCGGACGACTACACCGACAAGACCGGCGCTGACGTGCGCAACTACGGCAACCTCGACGGCATTGCGGACATCCGCGAGCTCTGGGCCGAGGCCCTCGGCGTCGCCCCGGAGAACGTCGTCGCGGGTGATTCCTCGAGCCTGAGCATCATGTTCGACCTCGTCTCCTTTGCCTACATCTGGGGCACCAACGATTCGCCACGCCCCTGGAAGGACGAGGAGACCGTCAAGTGGATCTGCCCGGTGCCGGGCTACGACCGCCACTTCACCATCGTCGAGCACTTCGGCTTCGAGATGATCCAGGTGCCGATGACCCCGACCGGCCCCGACATGGACCTCGTCGAGGAACTGGTGAAGGACCCGCAGGTCAAGGGCATGTGGTCGGTGCCGATCTTCGGCAACCCCACCGGCATCACCTACTCCGCCGAGACCATCGAGCGCCTCTGCGCGATGGAGACCGCCGCGCCGGACTTCCGCCTGATCTGGGACAACGCGTACGCGATCCACACGCTGACCGACGAGTTCCCGGACAACCCGAACGTCCTCGAGATCTCCGCGAAGCACGGCAACCCGAACCGCTTCTGGTACATGTCGTCCACCTCCAAGATCACGCACGCTGGCTCGGGCGTGGCGTTCTTTGCCTCCTCCAAGGAGAACCTGGACTGGTACAACAGCCACGCCGGTGTGCGCGGCATCGGGCCGAACAAGGTCAACCAGTTGGCACACGCTCGCTTCTTTGGCGATGTCGACGGCCTGCGCGCCCACATGCTCAAGCACTCCGGTTCGCTCGCCCCGAAGTTCGAGGCTGTCATCGGCATCCTCAAGGAGCGCCTCGGCGAGTACAACGTCGCCGAGTGGACCGAGCCGACCGGCGGCTACTTCATCTCCCTGGACGTCAAGGACGGCTCCGCCAAGCGCGTCTGGGAACTGGCCAAGGAGGCCGGCATCACCCTGACCAAGGCCGGCGCATCCTTCCCGGGCGGCATCGACGAAAACGACGAGAACATCCGCCTCGCACCGTCCCTGCCGCCGCTCGACGAGGTCCGCACCGCCATGGACGGCGTTGCCACCTGCGTGCTGCTCGCATGCATCGAGGCGCATGAAAACTGATCAGGTCGCCGCATGGCTCGGGTCCTTCATGGACATCGAGCTCATGCTTATCGACGACGCCGCCGTCGCCCTCACCACCATCAACTCCACCCCTGCGGCCTGCACCGTCGGCTTCTCCCAAGTCGACACCGGCCTGGTCATCGACGGGGATGGGGCGACTGATGTGCGGTGTGAGATTGTGACGGTGGGTGGGGTCGTCGATAAGCAATTGCCCGGGCGCGCCGTCGTTGCCGCAGCCCGTGCCATTGAGCGCCTCGGCATCCCCGCACAACCCGGCATGCTGCTCGAAGGCGCCCTCGACGAGCTCGGCACCACCGCACGCCACGGCTGGCTGCGCGAACCCGAACTCTTCGACCGCGGCACACCGCTATACCGCGAACCCGACAGGCTCACCCTGCTGCTCGAACTCGTCGCCCTCACCGACGACGAATACGCCATCGCCCGCAACCAAGGCCTCGACGTCCTAACCCGCAGGCTACGACGCCGCGGCACCAACACCACCGAATGGAATCGCGAGGCCGAGTAAGGTAGCCCGCGTGGCTCTGTACAGGAAATACCGCCCCGCAACATTCGGCGAAGTCGTCGGGCAAGAACAAGTAACCCGGCCGTTGTCCACCGCGCTGGACAACAACCGCATCTCGCACGCCTACCTGTTCTCCGGCCCACGAGGCTGCGGCAAAACATCATCCGCCCGCATCCTCGCACGCTCACTCAACTGCGCCGAAGGACCAACCTCCACCCCCTGCGGCGTATGCCCCTCCTGCATCTCCCTCGCCCCCGGCGGCAACGGAAACCTCGACGTCATGGAAATCGACGCAGCCTCCCACGGCGGCGTCGAAGACATGCGCGACCTGCGCGAACGCGCCCTGTACGCACCCAGCGACTCACGCTACCGCGTCTTCATCATCGACGAAGCCCACATGATCTCCAAAGAGGGCAACAACGCGCTGCTCAAAATCGTCGAAGAACCACCCGCCCACCTCATCTTCATCTTCGCCACCACCGAACCCGAAAAGATGCTGGGCACCATCCGCTCGCGCACCCACAACTACCCATTCCGCCTCCTCGCACCCCAAGCCATGCGTTCCCTTCTCGAGCGCATCGTTGCCGACGAAGGCGTCACCGTCGACGAAAACGTCTACCCCCTGGTCATCCGCGCCGGCGGCGGCTCCCCGCGCGACACCCTGTCCATCCTCGACCAACTCCTCGCCGGCGCCGGACCCGACGGCCTGATCTACGACCTCGCCCTGCCACTGTTGGGCGTCACGGACCTCACACTTCTCGACGCCGCCGTCAACGCCATCGCATCTGGCGACGGCTCCGCCATGTTCCACACCATCGACGAAGTCATCGAATCCGGCCACGAACCCCGCCGCTTCGCCCTCGACCTCCTCGACCGCATGCGCGACCTCCTCCTGATCCGCACCGTCCCCGACGCATTCGGGCAAGGGCTTGTCGACGCCCCCACCGACCGCTCCGAAATCCTCAAACACCAAGCCGAACTCTTCACCCCCGCCCATCTGTCCGCCCTGGCCACCGAAGTCAACGACCGACTCCCAGACCTCGCCGGCGCCACCTCGCCCCGCCTGCTCCTCGAAATCATGATGGCGCACCTCCTCACCGTCAGCGTTGGCGGTGGCGCGGTGGGCGCGGCCGGTGCTGGGGCTGGGGCTGTTGGCTCTGCCGGTTCTGCCGGTGGTTCTGCTGGCGCTCCTTCCGGCGCCGCTGGCGGGGGAGGCGCTGCAGCCGCCGCAGCCGCTGCAGCCGCCGCCGCAAGCTCCCGCACCGCCTCGCGCAAACCCGCGCCCGCGCCCGCACAGCCTGCGCAGCAACAGCCAACTCCCGAACCGCAAGCCGCGGCTGCTCAACCGGCACCCGAGCAGCGAGCGCAGCAGACGCCGCCGCCCGAACCACAGCAGCCTGCGTCGGAACCGCCGCACGAACCCGCGCCGCAACCGGAACCGCAGCGTGAACCCGAACCTGCCCAACCCGCGTCGCAGCAACCCGCGCCACAACCGGACACGGACGACCTATACCAGCGCATCGAACGCGACTGGACCCGCCTGCGCCAATCCGTCGGCGCACGCAACCAGGTCGCCGAAATCATGCTGACGGAGGCGAAACCGCTCGGCTTCGACAACGACACCCTCGTCGTCGGCCATCACACCGGGGCGCTCGCCGACCGCATCAACGCCGAACGCAACAACGCAGACATCGTCGCAGTGTTCACCGAGAAGCTCGGGACGCCGATCAAGGTCCGTTGCGTGGTCGGCACCAACCCCGACGCCGCCCACGTCAAGCGGCCAGAACCGAGGGAGGTGTGGAATCCGGGGGAGGGGTCGTCGTCAAGCGAAAAGCCCGAAGACCCTGCCCCCGCCAACAGTTGGCAAGCCGCAGTCGCCGCAGCCAGCCAAAAAGCCGCCGAACGCGCCAAACGCGAACGCGACGACATCCCACCACCACCCGAACCGGCCGAACCCTTCGAAGAAGCCGAACCCGAATACACACGCGAAGACGAAGAACGCGACATGGCCCAAGAAGCACGCGACGGAGAACGAACAGCAGACCGCCGCGACGCCACCGAAGTCGCCATGGACCTCCTCGCCGCCGAACTCGGAGCCAAACCCCTCTAAGCGACGCGTACAATGGCCCACGGAGCTTTACCAACAAACGAAAGGTTGCAACCATGACCCAGCCACAGGACATGCAGGAACTCATCCGCCAGGCCGCCGAAGTGCAGGCCGCACTCCAGCAGGCACAGATGGAACTGCTGCAGACCGAGGTCACCGGCACCGCAGGCGGCGGCCTCGTTGCCGTCACCATGACCGGCGGCGCCGAAATCACCGACCTGACCATCAAGCCGGAAGCCGTTGACCCGGAGGACGTCGAGACGCTGCAGGACCTCATCCTCGCCGCATACCGCGACGCCCATGACCAGGCCGGCAAGCTCGCCGAAGAGAAGATCGCCCCGCTGACCGGCGGCGCAATGGGTGGCGGCGCACCGCAGGGTGGCGCCCCGCAGGCAGGCCCGGGCGAGATCCCGTTCGGCGGCATCGTCTAACCTGTCGCTTCCCGCGTCCGGCCGGCTTGGTCGGGCGCGTTTTTCATGCCACGAAAGGAACCCCCGCGTGTTTGAAGGACCGCTGCAAGACCTTATCGACGAATTCTCGCGCCTCCCCGGCATCGGCCCCAAATCCGCGCAACGTATCGCGTTTCATTTGCTGAAGACGGAGCCGGAGGACATCGATAGGCTGCGCACCGCCCTAGCCGCCGTGCGCGACGGGGTGACGTTTTGTCGCATCTGCAACAACGTCTCGCGCGAGGAAGTGTGCCGCATCTGTGCCGATTCGAGCCGCGACAAGACGCTGGTGTGCGTGGTGGAGGACGCGAAGGACATCCAGGTCATTGAGCGCACGGGGGAGTATTCGGGCCGCTATCACGTGTTGGGCGGGTCGTTGGATCCGTTGGCGAATGTCGGCCCGAAGGATCTGGCCATCGCGCCGTTGTTGCAGCGCATTGGCGGTGTGCTTGACGACGTCGACGGCGCCGACAACCCCGACGTCACCGAAGTCATCTTGGCTACCGACCCTGATACGGAGGGGGAGGCGACGGCGTCGTATTTGGCGCGTCTGTTGAAGGACTTCCCGTCGCTGACGGTGTCGCGCTTGGCGTCGGGTATGCCGCTTGGCGGGGACTTGGAGTTTGTCGACGAGCTGACACTCTCCCGCGCGTTAACCGGGCGCCTCAAGCTGTGATTTGTGGATAACTCTTTACTTTTCGACGACCCCACGCCCAGTTATCCACAGGCCAGGTGCATTTTCTGCGCCGGGCGTTTAGCGTTTTGGGTATGAATTCGTTCGAGGTGTTAGTGCAGGCGATGTCGGCCGCAGCGTTAGAGACGCTGGCTGACTTCGACCTTGATGTTGCACTCGCCTCGGGCTTCGCACCGGACCGGGCGCGGGCGTGGTCGCGGCTGCGGGATGTGTATTTCGGTCGCACCAAGTTCACGCGCAAACAAAAGACAGCCAGTTCTTTAGCGCGAGGTTTCTCCCTCGACGAGCTGGCGCTGATCGAGCGTCGCATCGCACCGGTCAAGGATGCCTCCCAGCGGTGGGCGCTGCGCCTTGCCTTACTTGAGGTCGAAGGTGGCTACCGGGCGATTGAGGCTGCGGCCCGCACGTTGGTGCCGGCAGATGAGAAGCCTGCGGTGGATGCGGCGAAGTTCGGTCCGTCGCGAAACGGCAAACGCACCCTGCACCTAACCTATGACGAGCGGGAGATCTCCGACATGGAACACGCTGGGCGTCTCGGGATTGATCAGGATCGTCCGGCTGCACCCCAGATTGCCGAGAATTTGATTGGGATCTTCTTCGGCGAGGGCAAAGTCGCTACCGCAGCACCTCGCCCGACGGTGTTGGTGCCGCTGCCGGACTACCTGCGCATCCTGGACGGCTCGGGCGACGACGTCATCCTTGCTATGACCGATGGCACGACGATGACGGGTGCGGAGTTTCTCGCCGCCCAGTTCGGTGATGCGCTTGAGGTGGCGGCGTTTCACCCGCAGGCCGGTGCGGTGAATCTGTATCGCACGCAGCGTTTGGCGAATCAGAAGCAGCGCGATCTGGCCAAGTTGGTCTCGCCGGTGTGTGCGTTTCCTGGCTGTCGTCACGGAGCAGACAACTGCGAGTTACACCATGTGGAGGCGTGGCGGCATGGTGGGGAGACCAATATTGGCAACCTGGCGCCGCTATGCAGGTATCACAACCGGGTCAATGATGATGACCCGTGGCGTAAGAAACGCGGCCGGATCGTCATGGTGCGGGGTGCCCCAGTATGGATTTCGCCCCGCGGGTATCCGGTGAAAAACACCAACCGCGGGGCAATGAACCAACTATTTGGCGAGGCGTTCCCGACGTAGTTGGGCAACATCCTCGAGATCAAGCGGAGCCAACTCCGCAAGCGGCACGTCCAGTGCGCGTGCAATGAGCACATCCGCCAACTGCGGGTTCCGCGCGAGCGCCGGACCGTGCATGTACGTGGCGATCACGCTGCCCTGCACCACGCCGTCAACCAACTCTTCGTCGGTGGAGCCTGCGACACCGACGCCATTACCGACGCCGCGCGTCACCACACCCAGCGCTTCCGCCTCAGGCCCGAGCACGGTCGCGCCCATGTGGTTCTCAAAGCCGGTCAGCGACTCGGTCAGTTCGGCGGTGATGCCGGCACGTGTCGGCTCGGACAGGAGTTCGCCCGTCGCACGGGTCTTCAACGGGGACGTGGTGATGTCCAACAGACCCACGCCCTCAACCTCCTCGCCGTGCGCACGGAACGTATGCCCCAACACCTGCAGGCCGGCGCACACCGCGAAGACCGGTCGCCCATCCGCGGCAGCCGCCTGCAGCCCCGGCGAGGCGCTCAAACGGGTAGCAGCGATTAACTGGGCGGCGTCCTCGCCACCGCCAAGGGTGTAGATGTCGCAGGTGGCGGGGATGTCGTCGTTAAGCAAGAAGCGCTCGATGTGCGCATCGAAACCACGCAAACGCGCACGCTCACGCAACACCAACGCATTGCCATCATCGCCGTAGGTGCCCAACACGTCGGGCAACACAAGACCAATGGTGAGTTTAGGCACGGTAATCCTCCTGCTTCGACAGCGCGCGGCGCAGATTCAGCAACGCCGTGTAGTTGGCCAACACCTCCACGCGACCCGGAGGGCAGGCGCGAATCGCCTCCACGGGGTCGGGGATGCGCTCGTGGTCAATGCCGCCATACGTCAGGCGCACCGCAAGGTCGGTGGCGCGCTCGCCCGAGGCGATGACGTGGGTGTCGCCGAAATCCTCAAACTTGACGTCCCACAGCCACGAGACGTCCTCGCCGTCGCCCTGCTTGGCGTTGACGGCGATGACCACGCCGTCGGCGTCACGGTCCACCATGGACAGCGCCTCCTGCCAGCCGGCGGGATTCTTGGCCAGCAGCAGGTGGATGTCGTGTTCGCCGAGGTGGACGGTGGTGTAGCGACCGGCGACGTTGTCCACTTCGCTGGCGGCGCGCACCGCATCGTCGAGCGGCACCCCGAAGGCTTCGACGGCACACGCGATGGCTTGGGCAGCGTTGCCCCGGTTCGCACGTCCGGGCAGTTTCAGGTCGAGTACCGCTGCGCCTTGCGGGGTTTGCAGGGCGTTGTCGGTGACGGTGTACTGCGGGGTGGGGCGGCGGAATTCGCGGCCGTCGGGGAGGGGTTCGACGGCGTACCAGTCAGTTTCTTCGTCGTGCGTGACGGAGGAACGCACGACGTGCCCGCCGGAGCGTGGGTTGGTCACGGAGTCGCCGAGCCAGCCGGCGCCCGCTGCGACCCAGATGACGTTGGGGTGGTCGTAGGCGATCGAGGAGATGAGCACGTCGTCACAATTAGCGACGACTACCGCCTCCGGATGCGCCATCACCGCCGCACGTAGCGCGCGTTCGATGGAGTTGATCTCCCCGACGCGGTCTAACTGGTCGCGCGTGAGGTTCAGCAGGACGAACGCTTTCGGCTGCAGACGCTCGGCAACTTTGGGGACGTGCAGTTCGTCGCACTCGAGCACGATGGCCTCCGCGTCCTTGCCGGCGAGCAAAGCGGAGATGATGCCGGCGTCCATGTTGTCGCCGCCGTCGTTGGTGGCCACGGTGTGCTTTGTGCGCACGGCGCCGGCGAGCATGCGGGTGGTGGTGGATTTGCCGTTGGTGCCGGTGACCAGCACGGTGGGGCGGCCGCGGCCGAGGGTGGCCATGATGTTTGGGTCGATCGCGCCTGCGACGAGGCCGCCGATCATGCCGCCGGCGCCGCGTCCGGTGGCGCGGGAGGCTGCGGTGGCGAGGTTGGCTGCGGTCGTCGCTAGGCGTGCCCGGGCTCGGGAGATGGGTCCTTGCATGCGCACAAGGCTACTCTGCGGGGGTCATGTCTCCTAGTAGGCGGGCGAATTCGTCGCCGGAGACGACGGGGATGTTTTTGCGGTCGGCGTGCATGGCTTTGCCGCGGAGTTCGGCGCCGCGGAGTTTGGCGTCGGAGACGGCGACGGAGGTTTCGCGGGTGAGTTTTTCGCGGTAGGTCAGGCCTGCGCGCATGGCGGCGTCGATGAGGTCGTCGGGGTTGCGGCTGATGTCGTCGGAGATGACGAATTCCATGCCGGGTTTGAGACCGTCTTCGTCGAGCGGGCCGGGGTTGGCGGTGAGTGCGGGGGCTTTTTCGGCGTCGACGCGTATGGCGCTGCGTTGGAGGCCGAATTTGTCGCCGGTGAGGTCGGCGGGGTTGTAGGTGGCGGGGTTGTCGGCCATGTGGAGGTACATGGCGATGAGTTTGAGGGTTTGTTCGCGGGAGAATTCGGCTTCGGGGACCTGCGCGCGTTCGAGCGAGGCGGTTGCGGGTGGGGATGCGACGCCAATCATGTTGGCGACTGCGTTGATGCGGGTGTCTGTGGGGATGTGGCCATTGCGTTGCGACGACGCCAGCACGTCCACAATCATCTCCGGCCGCGGCACGTGTCCGACGCGTTGGCGTCGTTTGTTGCCTCGGCCGCGGCGTGAGCGGTTGGCGCGGGCGGCGGCGTTCATGGCGCGTTTTGCTTCGGAGACGATGAAGCCCCAGGTGGTGGGGGTGTCGTGGACGATGAGGGTGCGGCCGTCGAGAAGTTTGTCCAGTGTGCGCAGGTGGCGGGAGAAGCGTGGTGCTTGGGCGAAGTCGTGTGGGGTGAGGCCGTGGGTGTGGGCGGGGCCGGGGTCGGTGCCGGGGTTGATCACGGCGTGGAAGTCTTCGCCGATGCGGCCGGAGGCGTCGAAGGTGACTGCGTCGATGGTGAGCAGGCGTGCGGTGGCCGGGTGGATGCCGGTTGCCTGCACGAATACTGCGACGAAGGGGTAGTCACTCATTGTTCAGAGGGTACTACGGCTCGGTGACCTCATACAGTGGGCGGTCGAGCGGGGCGTTGGACCGGATTTTGAAGCCGCCGATGGAGTATTCGTATGGGCGTGGGTCGGGCGCCGGGGCAGGTGCGGGTGCGGGTGCGGGGGCCGGGGCTTGCTCTTGTGCCGGTGCCGGCGCTGGCGCTGGCGCGGGGGCAGGGGCAGGCGCTGGTGCTTGGACGGGCGCGGGTGCCGGGGCGGGGACGGGCAGTTGTTGCTGTGGGGTGGGTACGCGTACGGCGGGGGCGCTTGGCGCGGGTGCTTCGGAAGGCTCGGGCGATTCCGACGCCTCCGACGGCTCCGAAGGCTCGGGCGTCTCCGACTCAGACGATTCCGACGATTCCGACGTGGTCGTGTTGGTGACGGTTTCGGGGAATGGGGAGATGGAGCGTTGGTCTTCGCGCCAGGATGCGCTGATCATTGCGGTGCCGACGACGGTGATGGCGACGGCGATGACGGCGGCGCCTGCGGCGATGAGGCGGCGGGTGAGGCCACTGTTGCCTGTGGTGTCGAGTTCGGCGTGTTCTTCGGTGTCGGCTGCGAGGGCTGCGGCTTCGGCGTCGACGGTGGCGAAGAATCCGGTGTCGTCTTCGCGCGGCAGGGCGGGCAAGAATGGCAGGGGTGAGATGTTGAGGTCGCCGGTGTGGGGTGCGGCGTCGATGGTCAGCGTGTGGCCGTCGGCGGTGCCGCGGGCGACGATGGTGAGGTCGCGCGCGGTGAGGTCGGCGATCGTGTCGGCAAGCTCCGGGGCCTCTAGCTTTGCGACGACGCGCCCATCGACCGACACGTCCCCACCCGGAGCGATCACTGCCAGGACTTGGGCGGGGTGTTGGTCGGTTTCGTACGGGCCGACCGCGTAGGTCTGGCCGCTGGGGAGGAGGACCCAGGGGGCGCGGGGTGGTTCGTTGGTGGGGATGGAGAGGCTGGGGACGGCGAGGTCGAGGACGATGTCGTCGCCGTCGATGCGTGCGCGCACTTGGGGTGCGAAGCCGTGGCGGGCGATGTGGTCGAGGTCGGCGCGGCGCCCGGCGCTCAACACGCCAACCACGGCGTCACCACGCAGTACCTCGAACCCGCCTCGGTCGAGGGGGTTGAGGGTGGCGGTGAAGGGGGTGGCGGTGGGGTCGTCGATACGCGGTTGCTCGATGGGGACGTCAAATCCGCCACCGGGTACCGCGTACGTTCGCATCCGTCCTCCTCACTGCCTGTAAAGGTGTGCCCAAGTATAGACCTCTTGGGCAGGGCGGCCTAGTTCTTGACGTAGGAGCGGTTCACAGCCGACACGATCGCTTCAAGCGAGGCACGTGTGGTGGAGCCGGCAATGCCTACGCCCCAGGCGGAGGTGCCGTCGACGTCGGCGTAGATGTAGCAGGCTGCGTCGGCGTCGTCGCCTGCGGTGCGGGCGCGTTGCGAGTAGTCCTGCACTTCGAAGTCAATGCCGATTTGCTCGAGTGCGTTGGCGAACGCCGCGATGGGGCCGTTGCCGGAGCCCTGCACTTCTCGACGAGCCCCTTCGTAGGCCACCACCGCCGACACGCGCGTGTCTTCGCCGTCTTCTTCGGCGGCATCGATGTGGTAGGACGCCAGGTCCAGCGGGGTGTCCAGGTCGAGGTACGTCTGGGCGAAGATGTCCCACATGTTCTTGGAGTTGACTTCGCCGCCTTCGGAGTCGGTGATGTTTTGCACCACGGCGGAGAATTCGGGCTGCATGGCACGCGGCATGTTGATGCCGTGGTCGGTTTTCATGATGTAGGCGACGCCGCCCTTGCCGGATTGGGAGTTGACGCGAATGACGGCTTCGTAGGTGCGGCCGACGTCCTTGGGGTCGATTGGCAGGTAGGGCACTTCCCAGGTGGTGTCGCGCAGTTCGTCCCAGGTGACGTCTTCGCTGGTGGCGTCGGGGCGTACGGTTTGGGCGAGTGCGTCGAGGCCCTTGTTAATCGCGTCTTGGTGGGAGCCGGAGAATGCGGTGAAGACGAGGTCGCCGCCGTATGGGTGGCGTTCGGGTACGCGCAGTTGGTTGCAGTATTCGACGACGTCGCGGATGCGGGAGATGTCGGAGAAGTCGATTTGGGGGTCGACGCCTTGGGTGAGCATGTTCAGGCCGAGAGTGATCAGGTCGACGTTGCCGGTGCGCTCGCCGTTGCCGAACAGGCAGCCTTCGATGCGGTCGCCGCCGGCGAGGTAGCCGAGTTCGGCTGCGGCGACGCCGGTGCCGCGGTCGTTGTGGGGGTGCAGCGACAGGATCACGGCCTCGCGGTTGGCCAGGTTGCGGTGCATCCATTCGATGGAGTCGGCGTAGACGTTGGGGGTGATCATTTCCACGGTGGCGGGCAGGTTGATGATCATCGGGTTGTCTGGCGTGGCACCCATCTTTGCGACGACCGCGTCACAGACCTCCTTCGCAAACTCCAGCTCGGTGCCCGTGAAGGATTCGGGGGAGTATTCCCAGCGCCAGTTGGTGTCGGGGTAGTCGGCGGAGATGGTTTTGATCAGTTCGGCGGCGTCGGTGGCCAGGGCTTTGATCTGGTCGCGGTCCTTGCGGAAGACCACGCGGCGTTGCAGTTTGGAGGTGGAGTTGTAGAAGTGAACGATGACGTTCTTCGCACCCGCGCAGGCTTCGAACGTGCGGCGGATGAGGTGTTCGCGGGCTTGGACGAGGACCTGGATGGTGACGTCGTCGGGAATCATGTCCTTTTCGATGATCTCGCGCACGAAATCAAAGTCCGTCTGCGATGCGGAGGGGAAGCCGACCTCGATCTCCTTGAAGCCCATTTCCACCAGCAGGTTGAACATGCGGCGCTTGCGTTCGGGGCTCATGGGGTCGATCAGGGCTTGGTTGCCGTCGCGCAGGTCAACGGCGCACCACTGTGGCGCGTGGGTGATTTTCTTGTCGGGCCAGGTGCGGTCCGGCAGGGTGATGTCTTCTACCTCTTGGGCGAACGTCAGGTAGCGGTCGACGGGCATCTGGGAGCCGCGCTGCTTGTTCCAGGCGGGCTGGCCTTCGTTGCGTGGGCCGGATGGGGTTTGGATTTCGCGGGGTGCAAAGAAGTCGGACATTGTTTGGTTCCTTCATTGTCGGGGGTGTCCACGGCCGGCAATGAGAAACTCCGCGACGGGGTGCCGGCCGTGTTAGTGGGCCTGATTCCCGCCGCGGCGTAGAAGGAGAAGCGTCCGTTGCGACATGCGTCACACCCTACATCACTTTATGGAAACGCGTGTGAGGAACGCCGCGGAGATGAGCATCACGCTTATCGACGACCCCACCAACACGTACCCAAGCACCGACTGGTGCCTGAAGCTTTCACCCAGCAACGTCAGACTGAGCGAGAACGCCAGCAGGGGTTCGACGATCTTGGAGGCTGGCAGGGAGGTGGCCAGGTTGCCGGCGGCGAAGGCGTATTGCTGCACGATGGTGCCGGCGGTCGCCGCGACCAGCATCGCCCACAGTTGCCAGGAGGCGAGCAGCCCAGAGATGCCGCCGTGGACGAACGCGTCCACCGCCACCTTGGAGAACACGGCCTGGAAGCCGAACATGGCGCCGCAGATGATGCCGTCGATGAGTGCGCGGGTGTTGGGGCGTCGTCGAGAAGCAATGGCGAGGGCAAGTATCGAGACCACCGCACCGACCCCCACCACGGTGGCCCACTCCCAGGTCGCGGGCTCACGCTCGCCGGGGATGGGGCGGCCGAACACGATCACACTCGCCACACTCGCGGTGAGGACGATCGCCCAAAACGCCTCCGCCTGGTGCATCCGGCGATGCTCCGCGCGCGCCGAAAACACCAGCGTG
This sequence comes from Corynebacterium coyleae, assembly GCF_030408635.1. Taxonomy (NCBI): domain Bacteria; kingdom Bacillati; phylum Actinomycetota; class Actinomycetes; order Mycobacteriales; family Corynebacteriaceae; genus Corynebacterium; species Corynebacterium coyleae. The sequence continues at coordinate 162,273 of NZ_CP047198.1, forward strand.
AGCATGAGGGAGAGCGCCAGGATCGGCTGCACTACCAGCAGGGTGCCAAACGCTAACGCCGCGGCCTGGAAACCGTAGGCGAGAAACGCCAGCCCCATCGACGCCCACCACGCCGGCCGACGCATGGACTTCACCACCGAACTGCCGTCACGCATGATCCGGTGTCGCCACACGGTGCCCGCCGCCATCGTCGCCGCGGAAAGCAGCGCGAAGACAACGGCGAGAAAAATACTATGCACGGTGAATGATATTAGCGAGAGACGCCAACCAACGCTTTTGGGACGCTATTCTTGACCGTTGGAATGCACGAAGGATCCGTGGGAGGCTGACATGGCACTGATTGTCCAGAAATACGGAGGATCTTCGTTAGAAAGCGCCGAGCGCATCAACGCGGTCGCCCGGCGCATTGTGGAGACGCGCCGGGCAGGCAACGATGTGGTGGTGGTCTGCTCGGCAATGGGTGACACCACCGACGAACTGCTCGACCTGGCAGCACAGGTCAACCCGACCCCGCCCGCGCGCGAGATGGACATGCTGCTCACCGCAGGCGAGCGCATCTCCAACTCGCTGGTCGCCATGGCGGTCGACGCGCTGGGGGAGAAGGTGCAGTCCTTTACCGGCTCCCAGGCCGGCGTGATCACCACGGAGCGCCACGGCAACGCCCGCATCATCGAGGTCACGCCCGGGCGTGTGAAGGAAGCTATCGACGAGGGCAACATCGCCATCGTCGCCGGCTTCCAGGGCGTGAACCGTGAAACGAAGGACGTCACCACGCTTGGCCGCGGCGGCTCCGACACCACCGCCGTCGCGCTCGCCGCCGCATTGAACGCCGACGAGTGCGAGATCTACTCGGACGTCGACGGCGTCTACACCGCAGACCCGCGCATCGTGGCCGACGCCCGCAAACTGGACAAGCTCTGCTTCGAGGAGATGCTCGAGCTGGCCGCCAGCGGTTCCAAAATTCTTGTACTGCGCAGCGTCGAGTACGCGCGTGCCTTTAACGTGCCCCTGCGGGTGCGCTCGTCTTACAGCAACGACACCGGCACCCTGGTCGCCGGAGCATTGGAGGATATCCCCATGGAAGAAGCAGTTCTCACCGGTGTGGCCACCGACGATTCGGAAGGCAAGATCACCATCCTGGGCATCACCGACGAGGTGGGCGAGGCCGCCAAGGTGTTCCGTGCGCTCGCGGACGCTGAGGTGAACATCGACATGGTGATCCAGAACATCTCCAACATCGAGGACAACAAGACGGACATCACCTTCACCCTGCCGAAGGCCAACGGCGCCGCCACCATGGAACTGCTGCGCGCCATGCAGGTCAACGAGGGTTGGGACGACATTACGTACGACGACGAGATCGGCAAGGTATCGCTCGTCGGCGCCGGCATGAAGTCTCACCCGGGTGTGACCGCTGATTTCTGCGACGCGCTGCGCGACGCGGGCATCAACATCGAGATGATCACCACCTCCGAGATCCGCATCACCGCCGTGGTGCGCAAGGCCGACGTGGCCGAGGCGGCGCGTGCGATCCACTCGAAGTTTGACCTCGGCGGCGACGAGCCGGCCGTGGTGTACGCAGGCACTGGACGTTAAGGAGTTTTGCAAATGACCACGCTTGCTGTTGTTGGCGCGACTGGCCAGGTTGGCCGCGTGATGCGCGATATCCTCACCGAACGTAACTTCCCGGCGGATAAGGTGCGCTTCTTTGCGTCGCCACGCTCTGCCGGTACGACGATTGCGTTCCGTGGCGAGGACATCGTCGTCGAGGACCTCACACAGGTCACGGAGGAGTCCGTCGCGGACGTCGACATTGCCCTGTTTTCCGCCGGTGGTTCCACGTCGCGCGAGTGGGCGCCCGTGTTCGCCGCAGCTGGTGCGACCGTGGTGGATAACTCCTCAGCGTGGCGCAAGGACACCGACGTCCCGCTCGTCGTGTCTGAAGTGAACCCGGAGACGGTGAAGAACTTGGCCAAGGGCATCATCGCCAATCCGAACTGCACCACCATGGCCGCGATGCCGGTGCTCAAGCCGCTTCACGACGACGCCACCCTGCGCACCCTGCGCGTCTCCTCCTACCAGGCCGTCTCTGGTTCGGGGCTCGCTGGTGTGGACACGTTGGCCAACCAGGTCGCCGAGTTGGGCGACCCGCACGTGCTGGTGCGCGACGGTGCCACCGACAAGAACAAGGATTTCGGCCCGTACGTCGCCCCGATCGCGTTTAACGCCCTGCCGTTGGCGGGCTCGATTGTCGACGACGGCACCCTCGAAACCGACGAAGAACAAAAACTGCGCAACGAATCCCGCCGCATCCTGGACATCCCGGAACTCAAGGTCGCAGGCACCTGCGTGCGCATCCCGGTGTTCACGGGGCACACGATGGTGGTGCACGCGGAGTTTGAGAAGGAGATCACCCCGGAGCGTGCCGCCGAGGTGCTCGAGGGCGCGCCGGGTGTGCGCGTCGTCGAGGTGCCCACCCCGCGTGAGGCAACGGGTATCGACGACTCGCTTGTCGGCCGCATCCGCCAGGATCAGACCATCGACGGCAACCGCGGCCTTGTGTTCGTGGTCTCCGGCGACAACCTGCGCAAGGGTGCCGCGCTGAACACGATCCAGATCGCCGAGTTGCTGGTCTAGCCGGTACATAAAAAAGAGGGAGTAGAACCTGCTCCCTCTTTTTGTATGTGTGGCTAGAGGCGGCGCTCCTCCTCTTCGCGCTCGGCGGCTTCGGCTGCCTCCTCGGCGGCGATCATGTCGTCGACGGTGCTGTCGTTCCACGGCTCGTCCGGGTTCGCCTTGTACTCCTCGGCCGACACGGGCTCCGTGTAGGAGATGTAGACCAGGTCGGAGGGGCTTTCGCGGTCTTCTTCGTCGTAGTCGATCTCGTCGTCGTCGAGAAGCTCTTGCGCAACTTCCTCCTCGAGTGCCTCGACGAGCTCTTCTTCATCCACGTTGGACTTGGACGTGATGTACTCGAGTTCGCGTTCCTCGTTCTTGGTAAAGCGCTCGCTCGGGTCCATCTTCTTGCGCGTCAGTTCGAGTGCGCGGCGGCGACGGTCGCCTTCCTTGCGCAGTTTCGGGATGCCGCGAAGCCACGCCAGGGTCATCACGGTGATCAGCAGGATGCCCAGGTAACCCAGGATCGGGTAAACGGTGGACACCAGCGACTGGAAGCCCACAAACGACAGCGCGAAGCCGATCAGGCAGGCGGCGACGAAGATGAGGCGGAATCGTTCTTCGCGGCCGCGGGCGAGGCGCTTGCCCAGGGCGTAGAACATGCTCAGCGAGGTGGCGAAGATCATGCCGAAGATGACTAGGGCCATGATGGTGCCCATGGTCGGGTTGAGTTCGGTGATCAGGGTGAGCAGCGGCATGTCGTCGCCTTCGACGGTCTCGATCTTCACCAGCAGCGACAGCGCCAGCAGGATCAGCATGACCAGGTAGCCCACGCCGCCCAGCAGGCCGCCGAGGCCGGCAGCGCGGGTGTCCAGTTGGTTACCGCCGATGACGATGGCCATGGACGTCACGCAGATGATGTTCAGGCCCGTGTAGTTCAGGGCGGCGACCCACCAATTCGGCAGTGACGTCTCCACGTTGGATGCGGCGATGTTGAGGGCGTCCCAGTCGGGGTGGCCGTTGACCAGGGTCCAGCCACAGCCGACGATGACGAAGATGAGCAGGAACGGGGTCAGCGCACCGATAGCGCCGGTGACCTTGTCCACGTCCAGCATGCCGAAGCCAAGCGTCATCAGCAGCATGAGCACCGCGCCGATCCACACGGGCAGGCCGAACTGTTGGTTGAGGTTGGCACCAGCACCGGCGAACATGACAAAGCCGATGGAGAACAGCGTCACAATGGTGGCGATGTCCAAGATCCAGCCCATGACTTTCGACGAAATCATGCCCAGCACTTCCATATGCTCCTTGGCTTGGAAGAACGAGCCGAGCTGGAGGATGGTTACGCCTGCGATCAGCATGAGGGCGGAGGAGAGGATCGCTCCCCACAGGCCCTGGGTGCCGAAGGCGGAAAAGTACAGCATGGCCTCCTGGCCGGACGCGAAGCCTGCGCCGACCACGGTGCCGATGAACGCGGCAGAGATAAGTAAGGCTTTTTTCAGCATGTAGATAATTTACTCGGTGCCAGCGATGATGTCGCGACGGGCCCGCGCAACCCGGGATCGGATGGTGCCCACGCGCACCCCTGCGATCTTCGCGGCTTCCTCGTAGGTGTAGCCCAGGACCTGGGTTAATACGAGGGCTTCGCGGCGTTCGGCGGGGAGGTCGTCGAGAAGCGAGCGTGCGTCGATGACGTCGCCCCATGTGTTGGAGTTGTCGGGGCTGGGGTCGGAGGCGGCGACGGTTTCGTATTCGGCGGCGGATTTGCGGGGCCGTGCCATGTCGTGGCGGACGGAGTCGACCCAGGCCCGCCGCGCGAGCGAGAGCAACCATGTGCGGGCGGACGACCGCGCCTGGAAGCGCGGCAGGGACCCGAGGACGCGCAGGTAGGTCTCTTGGGTGAGGTCGTCGGCGTGTTGGGGGCCAGCCAGGTGGGCGAGCAGGCGCCATACGTCGTCTTGGGTGAGCCGGATGAATTCGGTGAGCGCGGCTTTGTCACCGCGGCCGGCGCGTAGCGCCAGTTCGGTGATGTAGCCTTCGTCGTTCCTGCTCACAACCTGTAGAGATTACAGTTTGTCGGACACCGTCACGCCGTAGAGGGAGCGGCCCATGATGAAGGAGGCGACGGAGCCGACGATCCAGACGCCGAGGATGGCGATGATGGCGCGGATGAAGTCGTTGAGGTCGAAGCCGGTGGTGGACCAGGAGTAGATGAGTTTCGCGATGATCAGGATCGGAAACGCAATGACTACCAGGGGGCCGAGCAGGTTGACGCGCGTGAGCGCGTCGGGGGCGCGTAGTTGCAGGATGGTGGCTGCGATGACGCAGATGGTGGCCAGGATGACCAGGGCAGCGACGATGATTTCGTAAGCGGTCATTAGCGGCGTCCTCTCGAGATGATGCGGGCCATGGAGATCGTTGGGATCACGCCGCAGACGATGCCGGCGAGGATGGGGATCTCGTAGGCGATGGACGAGGTGTTCCACAGGGTCCAGACGAGGAAGATGGCGATCATGCCGTAGAAGACCATGTCGGCCATGACGGCGCGCGACAATTCGTCTTTGGTCAGGATGACCGCTGCAAGGGAGATGAGTAGGCAGATGGCCATGATGATGAGGCAGGCCTGCATGATGGTGACAAACATTTAGTTCATCCTTTCTGCGGGCGGGACGGTGTCGTCGTCAGGCGTGGGGCCTTGGTCGACGTAGGGCTCCCAGGTGACGGTTTTCGGGTCGATGGGGCTATTGCGTAGCGACGGCCGCACGTGCTCCTCCATATCCGCCAGCCCCGCGATGATGTCTTCCGGGTCGGAGCCGAACGCGGCTTGCACCAGCAGGGTGATGGGGCCGCCGGGCTCGATGGGGTGGCGCAGGCCCATGGAGAGGGTGCCTGGGGTGGCGGTGATGGAGGTGGTGAACCAGAACACTTCCCAGTCGGTGCGCAGGCGCATGGGGTAGTAGATGACGATTGGTTCGATCTTGGTCGCCGGGTTGAATGCCTTGAACACGGCGTCGAAGCCTGCGGCGAAGATTTCTTTGATGATCCAGCAGGTGTAGCCCGCGGCGTGGATGATGCCTCGCATTAGTTATCGCCTCCGATGGAGTCGTCGCCAAGTACGGCGCTGGTGTAGGCGTCGACGTTGAGTAGGTCGTCGACTGCGGTGGTGGTGATGTCCCACATTTGGCCGGCGAAGATGAACATGCCGAGCGAGAGGATCATGAGGACCGCGGACGGCAGCATGAAGCTCACTCGCACGTTGAGCGCTTCGGGGTAGTGCTGCATGGGTCGGCCCCAGAAGACGCGTTGCCAGAGGCGCATCATGGACAGCAGGGCGCCGAAGGAGGCGACGATGATGGCGGTGATGGCTACCCAGGAGCGCCAGTCGCCGGGTGTTGCGGCGGCGAGCACGATGGTGACTTTGCCGAAGATGCCGGAAAATGGCGGGAAGCCGACGATGGAGAACGCGCCGGCGACGAACACGGCGGAGGTCCATGGGTCGCGCCGGGCGATGCCGGAAAGTTTGGCCATGGTGCCGGTGCCGTAGGTTTCTTCGATCGCGCCGGAGTTGAGCACCAGTGCGGCGATGGTGACCATGTGGTGCAGGGTGTAGAGCAGGCCGGCGGCCAGGGCGTAGCGGGCGTCGTCGTTAGTGAATGCCAGCATGATGAGGATGAACGGCATGCCGTTGACCATCTGGTAGGCGAGCACGCGGCGCATGGTGGATTCGGCCAGGCCTGCGTAGCCGCCGATGATCATGGAGATGACCATGACCACGATCAGCAGGGTGTTCCAGCGCGGGTCCATGTCGAACATGATCACCCAGATGCGGAAGAGCATGTAGACGGCGACCTTGGTGTGCAGGCCGGAGAACAGGCCCATCACGGCGGCCGAGGTGGACGGGTAGGTGCGTGGCAGCCAGGTGTAGACGGGGAACACGCCAGCCTTCGCAGCAATTGCGATGACGACGATGCCGGTGGCCACCGTTGCCGGGCCGTTGCCCGCAGCCACACCTTGCAGGGAGGCGAGGTTGACCACGCCGGTGACGGCGTAGAGGTAGCCCACGCCGAGCACCAGCATTGTCGACGCCGCCAGGTTGACCAGCACGAACATACGCGCCGACAGCAGGCGGTGGCGGGTGCCCGACATGGCGATCAGGCCGTAGGAGGGCAGGAGGCAGACCTCGATCATGACGAAGAAGTTGAACAGGTCCGCGGTGAGCAGCGCGCCGCACACGCCGGTGATCAGTACGAGCGACAGGGGTGTGTAGAAGCGTGCTTGGGTTTCGCCGACGGCGATGGCGAACCAGTTGGAGGTCAGCGCCACGATCATGGTGGTCACGATCATCACCGCGGAGAACGTATCCGCGGCGAACGAGATGCCAACGCCGCCTTGGTACAGGCCGATGACGTGGGCGATCGTGCCGTGCTCAGCGGTGTAGAGGTAGAGCCACACACCCATTGCCAGGTTGATCGCCGGGATGGCGATGGCGAGCGTGTTGTTGAGCTTCCTCCAGGGGCTCAGCGCCGTGACCGCGGAGACGATCAGCGGTAGCGCAACGAAGATAGGCAGGATTGCGTCGACGGCCATTAGTCTTTCACCTTCAGATCATCGTTGGTGACGTGGCTGATCTCGCGTGCGCGGATCTCTTCCAGCTTCTTGGGGTTGAGGCGCGCGTTGCGGCCGGCGGTGGACAGTGCGGAGGGGCTGAGCCACATCTTGGAGTAGCCGGCGTCGGTGCCGGTGGGTTGCTCGGCGGTGTCGTCGTTACGCCCGAGCGATGCGAGCATAAGCAGGATCGTGGTGGTTGCCATTGCGATGACGATGGCGGTCAGCACGAATGCCTGTGGCAACGGGTCGCCCATGTCTTCGAAGGGGACGCGGGAGGGGAATGCTTCGCCGCGCCAGGAGCCCACGCCTGCGGCGAGCAGGGTGAGGTTGGAGGCGTGGCCGAATAGGGACATGCCGAAGACGATGCGCACCATGCCGCGTTGGAGTACGAGGTAGACGGATCCCGCGACGAGAACCGCGATGGTAAGTGCCATGACCATGGGTTAAGGCTCCTTCGTGATAACCGGCTGCGGGTCGTGCGCCGGGTTGATCGGGTCGGGGTGTGCGTCCACCGGGTTTTCCGGCGGTAGCGGCTCGGGGATGGACGGCAGTGGGTTTTCGGCTTCGTCGCGCGAGTAGTCCAGGTCGGACAGGTCGGCGCCGGGGCGCAGGTAGCCGCCGAGTGCGTTGATGGCGGCGGTGACCATGCCGAGCACGGCGAGGTAGATGCCGAAGTCGAAGATGAGCGAGGTGGTCATGTGTTCGCCGGCGATTTCGCCGTGGATGGCGTACATGAAGCCGCCTTCGATGAACCCGAGGAAGCCGGAGGAGATCGCGATGATGATGCCCCAGCCGGTCAGGCGGATTGGGGTGAAGTTCTTCACCACGTCGGCATCCGAGCCGCGGGAGAGGTAGTTGATGGCGAATGCGGTTGCCATGACCAGTGCTGCGACGAAGCCGCCGCCTGGTGCGGTGTGGCCGCGGAAGAAGATCAGCACCGACAGTACGACGAGTACCGGGGCGACAAGCGCGGCGGCCTTGCGCAGCGGGATGGAGTTCAACTGCGATTGGCCGAACGGGCGCGGGCGTGTGCCAGCTTCGAAGAGGTGGCGTGGCATGGAGGCGACCACGGCGGCAATGACCACGGCGGCCATGCCGAGGACGGAGAGTTCGCCGAGGGTATCGAAGCCACGGAATTCCACGATGATCACGGCGACGATGTTGTCGGCGCCGGTGACGTCGCCGCCTTCGGTGAGGTACCACTCGGCGAGTTCGGAGCGGCCGCGACGGCCGGTCAGCCCGTAGACGCCGAAGAAGGCAACGACGCCGGCGAGCAGTGCAAATACAGCAGCAAGTGCTTTACGACGAGGCTTCGTCTCCGGGAAGACACGCGGCTGGTAGCGCAGCACAACCAGGATGACCACGACGGTGAGTGCCTCGACGAGGAACTGGGTCAGCGCCACGTCGGGGGCACCGAGCATGAACATCTGCAGGGTCATGCCCACGCCCACGGTGCCCAGCAGTACGGCGGAGGCCAGGCGGGAGCGGGTGAACACCATGCCCAGGACCGACATGGCGATGATGGCAAACGGGATGAGGTCCCACCACACGTCGAGGCCTTCGGCACGGTCGGCTGGGGTCACACCGTCGATGCCGTCGGTGAGTGCGATGACGCACAGGCCCATGGCGGTGACGGAGGCCAGCAGTGGGAAGAGGTGGCGTGACGGGTTGAAGCCGTCGGCCAGCTTGCCCAGTTGCTCGCCGAAGTCGGACAGGCCGCGGGTGATCCGGAAGAGAATGTCGGGGCCGTCGGCAGGCAGGAGTTGCTTGTTGCGCAGTGCCGCGAAGACGGGTTTGCGGAAGGCAACTGCGAAGATCACGCCGGCGATCAGAACGATCAGGGAGACGATGAACGGTGCGGTCAGGCCGTGCCAGATGGCCAGGTGGGTGGTGAAGGTGTCGTCGCCAGTAATTGCGCGTACGCCTGCGGAGACGGGGTTGTCCACCCAGAACAGCATGAACGGCAGGACGACGGACATCCAGCCCGGCAGTGCGGCCGGCAGCCAGAGGGCGACGGGTGCTTCGTGGACGTGCGACATGTCCTTCGGGCCGTCCACGAACGCGCCGAAGACAATCTTCAGCGAGTACAGGAACGTCAGGAATGCGGCGAACCCGGCGATGATCAAAAGGGCCATGCCGTAGGGCGCCTCGTGGAAGGCGTCGAGGATGGATTCCTTGGATACGAAGCCGAACAGCGGGGGAACCGCAGCCATGGAGGCGGCCGCCACCACGGTGGAGGCGAACGTGAACGGCATCTTGTCGTAAAGCTTGCCCAGACGTCGCATGTCGCGGGTGCCGGCCTCGTGGTCGACCACACCGATGAGCATGAACAGCGAGGACTTAAACAGTGCGTGCGCCAGCGTGTGGGTCAGTGCGGCGGCCAGGCCAATCGGGGAGCCGACGCCGATGGCGGCGACGATCCAGCCGAGGTGCGACACGGTGGAGTAGGCGGTGAGGTGCTTCAGGTCCGTCTTGGTGATGGCAAAGCACGCCGACATGATTGCCGTGAACAGGCCGATGATGACCAGCAGGTAGTTCCAGGCGGCGACGTCCGAGAACACAGTGGAGAAGCGCAGCAGCAAGTACACGCCGGCCTTGACCACGGCGGCGGCGTGCAGGAACGCGGACACCGGGGTGGCGGCAGCCATGGCTTCGGGCAGCCAGAAGTGGAACGGGAACTGCGCAGCCTTGGTAAATGCGGAGAACGCGATCAGCAGCGCGACGACAACGGTGACGCGGTTGTCGCCCCACACGTCCGCGGCCAAAATATCCGCTAGTCGCGTCGTGCCTGCCTGGATGGCGGCGACCGCAAGGCCCGCCAAAAGCGTCAGGCCGCCGAAGAACGTCAGGATCAGGGTGCGGTACGAACCGGCCTCGCCCGACGAGCCGGATCGGGCGATCAGCATGAACGACGCGATGGAGACGAGCTCCCAGGCGATGAAGAGCAGCACGGCGTCGTCGGCAAGCACAAGCAACAGCACGGACAGCGTGAAGGCCGTCATGATGGTGTAGAAACTCGTGTTGCCTTGCTTTTCGGGCAGGTAGGCGGCGGAGTAGACGAACACTACACCGCCGATGACCAGCGCAAGCAGCGCGAAGAAGATGCCTAAGCCGTCCGCGCGCAGTGCGAACTCGATCGCGGAGCCGGTACCCATCACATCGCGCGCCCACACGAACGACCACAACAGGTCGCTGCCCTGGGAAACGGCGGTGAAGTTGGTGCCCAGCACACCTGCGGCAGCGAACAGCAGTGCTGCGAGCGGGTACCCGGCTTTCCTGTCCATGACTCGCACCAGCAGCGGCGAAAGCACCACCGTTGCTGCAACGAGCCCGATGACGAGGGGGAGAGTCATGGTGAACCCTTTTCAAAGGTTTGTAAGGGATTGGCAATGAACGTTAAAGACAGTATCAAGCTGCACGAGCGGGCGGTGCGCCTCCCGCAGAACACATGTGACTGGTGATAAGAACAGTTGCATGAAATCGGACAACGCGTTGCGGTTGGTGTGTGCTCTGTTAGCGCTGGTGGTTGGCGTGTTTATGCCGTTGTCCCCGGCGTCCACGTGGGCGAACGCCGCGCGCGATGCGGAGGTGTCCGGCGCCCCGCAGGTTGGTGCGGACAACCTTGGGGACGCGCGCCGTGCCGCCGGTGAGGCTGGCCAGCAGGCGAAGGTGCTCAAGGAGGGCGCTGGCAAGTTGGCCGAAGGTGTTGGTGAGGCGCAGGGGCAGACGCAGCAGCTTCTCGACGCCCTCGCTGCCGCCCAGACCGGCTCCCAGCAGTTGTCCGACGGCATGGTGCAACTCCAAGCCGGTACCGGCCAGTTGGGCGCGGGCGCGACCCAGTTAGCAGATTCTATCGGCGAGGTGGTCAACCAGGTCACGGGTTTTGAGGCGGTGCGCGGCCAAGTGGTCGGCGCGATTGACCGCTCGCTCGCCGAGTTGAAGGACGCGAAGGACCCGGATGCGGTCCAGGCCCGCGACTCGCTCAAGGGTCTGCGTGAGCAAGCCCAGACTGCCCAGTTGCCGCCGGATGTGGTGGCGAAGATGAACCAACTGCGCGACGGTTCCCGCGACCTTGCCAACCAGCTCGCCGTTCCGGGATACAGCTACCACGACGGTATATATACAGCCACCAACGGCGCTGCCGAGTTGGCCGCGGGCCTGCGCGAGTTGCAGGGACAGACCGCACAGGCCACCGGTGGTATCGACGAGTTGGTCGCCGGCGTGCAAAAGATCGACCAGATGGCCGGCATGAACGCCGACAAGGTCTCCGCGGTGCGTGCAGCGCTTCCGGTGCCCGCGGCCGCGCCGGGTGCCCAGGGTGCGGAGCAGACCCGTTCGACGCTTGCGCCGATTGCCGCGATGTTGCTTGCAGCAATGGCGGTGCTGGGTGGTACAGCGCTCGCAGCAGCATTTTGCCTATCGACGCGCACCCGCCGGTGGATCATCATCCCCGGCGCCATCATTATCGCAGCGGCCGGCACCATCCTGGCTGGTGTCCTCGGTGAGGGGCTCGGCGCACAGGAATATGCAGTGGTCGCCGCTGGACTGTTGGCTGGCGCACTCGCCTCAACGGGGCTAGCCGCAGTGTTGATGCGTTTGTGTGGTCTGGCTGTCGGGTTGGGGGCCGCGGCAGTGATGGCGCTGGCACAGACCGGCCTCGTCGGTTGGGTGTGGCGCACTGCTACCACCGCACAGTTGGATGCGGTGTGGGCAGCACTCTCGCAGGCAGTACCCATGCACTGGACAACTGTCGCTGTGTCTGCCGCCGGCAATGGCGGGGACTACCGAGGCGTGGTCGCCGCACTGCTGCTGTCCGCGTTGCTTGCCGCAGCGGGGCTGGCGGGGGTGTGGCGCCGAACCGCCGAGCAAACCGCCACCTAGACATGCGTTCAATACGCCTCTAAAATGTGATGTCATCTATTGCTTGGCTGTCTGGGCTAAGCGAAGGTTACAAAACAGCTGCCTGATCGAGAAGCCGCTTTCACGGCCCCGTCGAGTGGCTTAACAGAGGAGTATCACATGGCCGAATCATCTCGGCGTTTTCGTAAGTCCACGTCTACTAGCATCGCGGCAACATCTGCGATTGCGCTCGCGCTTGGTGGCCTGAGTGTCGTCGGCCCGGGCCCGCTGGCGCCGTACGCCGCGGCTGCCACATTGTCCGGCGGAATCCGCGACAAGTCCGGCGCGGTAGAGCAGGACGCCCAGAAGGCCTCCGACCTGCCGGCTGGTTCGTGTGTTGTTTCAGAGACCGACACCGCTAACCACAGCCAGGCTGGTTTCAGCTGGACCACCCGGGAGCCGGGTACAGATAGCCCCGACAAGACCCTGTGGGGCTTGAGCGTCTCTTTTGATAACTCGAAGGACCGCACGTTCGCCGATTGGTCCTTCACCAATGGCGGGAAGCTTGGCGGCGTCTTGGGTACCGGTGAGGTGCCTTCCATGGATGCCGACCAGACCTTCCTTGGCAAGAGCGTCACGCACAAGGCTGACGAAAGCATCGAAATTACTGGTTCTCGCGACCAACGAAACCTAAATCTCTACGCAGATCTCACTGCTGAGGAGGTCAAGCAGTTCGCTTCGGCCACTGCCGAGAATCCCGTGCGCTACGCCTGGCAGAGCAACTACAAGAAGGACAATCCTTCGGGCCTGAAAGCCACGGAAGGTGACAGCTCTGCATTCAGCGCTACTGTAAACCCGTGGCCGAGCGAGAACATCGAATGTAACCCGATTACGGTGTCGTGGGAGTCTTTCGAGAAGCACGTCATCGTGCCCGGTGACGAAACCAAGGTCGGTACCGTCAACATTCCTGCTGTGCAGAACGACGGCAAGGACGATTCCATGTCCCGCATGGTCGTGGAAGCTTACGACGGCAACGGCAAGTTCATCGGCACCACCGACCCGGAAGCCTCCGGTGGTACGCAGAACTTGCGTATCGACGAAAAGACCGGTGAGATCTTCTTCACCTGGCCGGAGTACCGTGGTACTGACCTGGCTACCGACAAGAACGTCAACTTCTCCGTTTTGGCGAAGCCGCGTACTGTTGACCAACTCCAGGCCGCTGCTGACCACAACAACGAATGGGGCGAGAATAAGACCTTCGACAGCTCCAACTCGCTGGACCGCTACAGCAAGGCGAACGTCATCGACTCCAAGGAGTTCTCGCTGGATGACACCGAGGACCACGATCCGAAGTACGACAAGACGGACGCGTCGATCATCTCCGGCGTCGATAGTGCTACCGGCCCGCTGGCTACCGAACCGCAGAAGGTCGTCTTCAAGCAGGTCCCGGATCTGATCGCCAATCTGGCAAAGAAGAAGGGCGACGGTGGATTCGAGGCCAAGGTCGAGATTGACGAGAAGTATGTCTACGAGGGCTGGACCGTCGACATTGACGAGGATTACAACGTCACCGTCACTGCTCCGGAAAATCCGAAGCCGGGTAGCTTTGCGCAGCCCAAAATCACTGTCGAGTACTCGAACGGCTCCACAGACGTACTCCAACTCCTCGTGGTTGTCGACCCGAACAACACCCAGGTCACAGACCTCGTGCGCCCTGGCCTATCCAAGGGCAAGCTGAACGAGGAAATTACCGCCCAGGTGGGCACCAAGTCCATCATGAAGGGCCACAAGCCGGTCCACCCGGCCAAGTTTGAGATCGATGAGTCCACTGTCCCAGATGGCTGGACTGTCACCGTCGACGACACCGGCAAGGTCACCGCGAAGGCCGATGACTCTGTTGCACCGGGAACCGTCATTACCCCGAAGGTCAAAGCGACCTATCCGGACCAGACCACGGATGAGATCGAGGTCCAGTTCCAGGCCATCGTGGACATCAAGATCCCGACGTACGACACCAAGACCGGTCAGCCGAACGCAAGCGTCAGCCTCACTCCCGAGATCCCGGAGCGTGGTCTGAGCGGCAACACGACCGATGAAGCCCCGACGCGCTATATACCTTCGAGGATGGCACCAACCAGACCCGCCTTACGAGTAAGGATGGTAAGACCTGGACCGTCAACGTTGATGAGAACACTGGTGAAATCACGACCACGATTCCGAAGGGTGCGCAGGAAGGCGACATCCTGAACGTTCCGGTCCAGGCTCACTACAGCGATGAAGGCAAGCAAAAGCCGCAGACGGTTGTAGGCACTGTCGTCGTCATCAAGGGCGATCTGAAGGCATCGTACGATGTCCAGGTCACAGGTCCAGGCCAAGCAACTGAGCACCAGGTGGAGGACACGCCAGACGGCTCCACGTTCTCCTTCGGCCAGAAGAATGGCAAGCCGGTCCTCACCCAGGAAGTAGATGGTTGGAATTACACCATCGACCCGAAAACCGGTGTGGTCACAGCTACCCCGCCGACGGATGCCAAGCCGGGAGAAAGGAAGACTGTCTCCGTTACGGTAAACGCACCGGGTGGTTTGACCACTCAGGCGCCTGTCACCACCGTGGTGAAGCTGACCAATGCGTGGGAGGCAGAGCCAACATACCCTGTTGAAACAGTCTTCCCGGGAGATACCGCAGAGTTGGCGGTTAACCTTGACAAGCCAGATGACGTTAACGTGGCGAAGGATACCCCCTACAAGCTGGGCAAGGTTCCGACTGGTTGGACCGTCAGCATTGACAGCAACGGCAAAATCATCGCAACGGCCCCTGAAGACGCGGAACAGGGGACTCAGGTTGAGATTCCCGTCACCGTGACCTACGAGGATGGTTCCACGGATCAGGTGAAGGCTGTCATCAACGTTGTTGACGTGCCGACACGCGAAGTCCCGTACAAGGTCGTATATAAGCAAGACGACTCTATTCCGGCCGGCGAGTACGAGGTCGAAACCAAGGGCAAGCCGGGCAAGGAGAAGCAGAACAGAGACGGCACTTGGGAGCGAACCGAAGAGCCGGTTGATGAGGTCGTCCTTGTCGGCACCAAGCCGGTCGTAGCAACAGGCACTCAAACGTGGATTGCGCCAACTCCTTACGACACTGTGCTTCGCCCAAATCCTGATCTCAAGCCGGGTGAAACCAAGATTGTTCGGGAAGGTACGCCTGGCAAGACCCAGTACACGGTGGACTTCTCGGCCAAGGATGGGCAGACCGAGACCACACCGACGAAGACTGAGCTGGAGCCGCCGGTAGACCAGATCATTGAGTACGGTCCGCAACTCAACGATGACGAGTTGGTGGTGACGACCAAGAAGCCGGTTGTCTTTGAAACCAAGATCATTTTTGATGACACCCTCGTCGCCGGTCGGACCATCACTGATGAGGAAGGCGAAACCGGCGAAATCACTGTGACCTCGACGCAGAAGCTTGTCGACGGTCGCCCTTCCGGAGATCCTGTAGTCACCGAGGAAGTGACAAAGGAAAAGAAGGACGCCGTTGTTCGCGTCGGCACGATGACCGAAGGCGAGATCACTAACAAGTACGAAGTTGATGTTCCGTACACGGTTGAGATCGTCTACGACGATTCCATTCCTGCTGGCGAGACCAAGGTCAAGCAAGAGGGTGTGCCGGGTAAGAAAACCACGACGGTCACGCAGAAGATCCGCAACTCCCAGCCTGATGGCGACCCGGAGATGACCTTCGACGAGACGAAGGCACCGGTCACAAAGATCATCCTCGTGGGCACTAAGCAAGCGAAGTCGAAGTCCGATGTGACTTGGACTGAGCCGATTCCGTACAGCACGGAACTGCGCCCGGCTGATGACCTTGCGCCGGGTGAAACCCGCGTGGTCCAGGAAGGTGAAGACGGCGAGGTTACCTACACCGCGAAGTTCACCGCTGCTGGCGGCGAGGCGGGGGTCAATGAGGGAGAGGTGCGTAAGCCCGCGAAGCCGCGCATTGTGGAATACGGTTTGCAGACCGATTCTGACGACTACGTAGTTGAGACCACCCGTCACATTCCGTTTGAAACCAAGGTTATTTTCGATGACACCTTGCAAGAAGGCGAGCAGGTCATTGATCAGGGCGTCGTTGGGCAGGAAGCGGTCACCGCAACCCAAAAGATTGTCAACGGCCGCCCCACCGGCGATCCCGTGATCACGACCCGCACCATTCAGGAACCGAAGAATGCGGTAATTCGTATCGGTGTGAAGCCGACGCCGGATATCGTCGACAAGGTCAAGACTCAGATTCCTTTCGAGACTGAGGTCATCTATGACCCAGAGATGCCAGCAGGCGAGTCCGAAACTGTTACTGAAGGCAAGTCTGGCGAGAAGGAAATCACCACCACTCGTAAGGTGACAGATGGTGTTCCTGGTGATCCAGTGGTTACCGAGAATGTGCTTTCCCAACCGACGAAGCAGGTGATCAAGGTTGGTACCAAGCCGTCGAGTGCTAGCGATAAGGTGACCTGGACTGCTCAGGTTCCGTTTGGTGTTGAGACCCGTCCGAACCCGGAGTTGAAGCCGGGTGAGATCAAGGTCGCCCAGAAGGGCGTCCCGGGTGAGAAGACCTACACCGCTGACTTCACCGCCAAGGGCGACCAGGCTTCCGTGAAGCCTGAAGAGAAGCAGACCAAGGATCCGGTCAACGAGATCATCGAGTACGGTCCGGCCATCAAGGACGGCGATCTGACCACCAAGGTGAAGAAGCCAGTTCCGTTCGAGACCGAGGTCATCCTCGACGACACCCTTGAGTCTGGTAAGCAGGTTGTCGATCAGCAGGGCGAGCTTGGTGAGGACGTTGAGACCTCCACCCAGAAGATCGTCGACGGCAAGCCGTCCGGGGATCCAAAGGTGACCACTGACCGCACCAAGGAGCCGGTCAAGCAGATCATCCGTGTTGGCACCAAGATCCCTGATCCGAAGAAGGCTGAGACCTACGTTGAGGTTCCATTCGAGACCGAGGTCGAGTTTGATGAGAACTTGGAACCGGGCAAGGAAGTTGAAGTTTCCCCGGGTAAGCCGGGCAAGATTCGCGTGACCTCCGAAGACGGCAAGACGGTCGTCGAAGAGATCGAGCCGGCACAGCCGCGCAAGATCCGTGTTGGTGCCAAGCCGGGTGAAACGCCGGAGTGGAAGAACAACATTCCGTTCAAGGTAAAGACTGTAGAGAGGCCGGATCTGCCGGCTGGCACCCACCGTGTTGTTCAGAAGGGCGTTCCGGGTCTGGCTCGTCACGTTGGTGACGAGGTCGAGGTCATCGAGCAGCCGAAGGATGAGATCATCGAGGTCGGCACTGGTATCAGTGACGGCTACGT
This sequence comes from Corynebacterium coyleae, assembly GCF_030408635.1. Classification (NCBI taxonomy): domain Bacteria; kingdom Bacillati; phylum Actinomycetota; class Actinomycetes; order Mycobacteriales; family Corynebacteriaceae; genus Corynebacterium; species Corynebacterium coyleae. The sequence continues at coordinate 179,695 of NZ_CP047198.1, forward strand.
CAAGGAGATCGAAGTCACTGACGTCCCGTTCAAGACCCAAATCATCGAAGATGACACCCTCGAGGCTGGCCAGTACAAGGTTGAACAACAGGGCAGGACTGGCTACGACAAGACCACAAAGGTCTGGAAGTATGTCGACGGGGCTAAGCAGGGCGAAGCGGTGCCGACGTATGAAAAGATCTCCGATTCGCAGGACATGATCATCCGCGTTGGTACCAAGAAGCCGACGACGGACCCGAACACGCCGACGCCGACCGAAGACCTCGAAATTGGCGTCCACTACACCACCAAGATCGTCTACGATCCGAGCCTCGAGCCAGGTGAGGAAGTCGAAGATGTTGCTGGTGAGGACGGCAAGTACGTCATCAAGGTCGTCGACGGCAAGGCTGCCGCCGAGGTGGTGAAGGAGCCGGTCGAACGCGTCGTGCGCGTTGGCACCAAGCCGGCCGACGGCGTCCGTTGGACCGAGGAAACCGCCTACGATTTCGAGATCCGAGAGGATCCGAACATGGAAGCTGGCAAGCACGAGATCGTGCAGCCAGGTGTTCCGGGTGAGCGCATCCACAAGGAAGACGGCACCGTCGAGGAGAAGGCTCCGCAGAAGCTGATCGTCAAGGTTGGCACGAAGCAGCCGGCTGACCCGGACAAGCCGACCGATCCGACCACCCCGGCGGATCCGGCTCAGAGCTCGTCCGATAAGGCGAAGCGCTGCGTGGCCAACGCGTTTGCGAAGAACAGCCCGATCCTGTGGCTGCTGCCAATCGGCGTCCTCGCTGGCATTGGCTACGGCGTGAACGAGGCGTTCGGTCCGCAGATCCAGAAGGCATCTGCAGAGCTCAACGCTCGTTTCCAGGAGTCCATGCCGAAGCATGACTGGGGTCACGGCCACCAGGGCCGCCAGTGGGAGCAGCCTGAGTGGGCTCGCGAACTGCAAGTGAAGGCAGACGCCATCAACCGTCAGTTCGCAGGCTACGGCGAGCAGCTCCAGCCGCTGGGTATTGCGCTTGGTGTCATTGCTGCAGCCAGCCTCACCGGTGTGCTGATTGCACAGGCCTGCCGCGAAGAGGGCTTCGACAACGGCATGACCGTGCTCGGCTCGACGGAGCGTGTGACGTCCTCGGGCGAGACGGGCTCGTCGTCAAGCAAGGGCTCATCGGAGAACGCAGGTTCGTCGGAGAACGCAGGCTCCTCCAGTAAGTAGTCTGAGCGCGTAAGCGAAGGGCGGTACCAGGTTGGGTGCCGCCCTTTTCGCATCTGCCGTTACCTAAAATTCACCTGAGTGTTCCTTATTAGAAATTTGCTGTGTTTAGGGTGCGTATCGGTTCAAAAACCGTTTCATATTCTTCGGCTTCTCGTTATAAGGAACCCAACATGCGTTTCTCGCTAAAAGCAGCTACCGCGGTAGTCAGCGCTTCTGCGTTGGCTATTGCGAACCTGCCTACCTCCCTCGCACAGTCGGCGGAGCAGTCCTTCAACGGCAAGGACACCTGCATTTCCATCGATTCCAACGGCAACATCGTCGCCCCGCAGCCGGGTGACTGCACACAGTTCGGCAAGGGCGGCCAGGGCAACACCGACGCCCAGGCACGCAACGTCATCTTCATCCTGGGCGACGGCATGGGCCACCAGGAGATCACTGCTGCTCGTAACTACCTCAAGGGCGCTAACGGCCGCTTCGAGGGCCTCGACGAGCTGACTGCGGCAGGTGCTTACACGACCTTCGCTATCGGTGAGGATGGCAAGCGTCAGTACGTCACCGACTCCGCCGCGTCCGCAACGGGCTGGTCCACCGGCACGAAGACCTACAACGGCGCGTTGTCCATCGATATCACCGGCAAGCCGCACGAGAACCTGTTGGAGATGGCGAAGAACGCCGGTATGCGCACCGGTAACGTCTCCACCGCGGAGATCCAGGATGCGACCCCGGGCGCGATGCACTCGCACATCTCCAAACGCGGCTACTACGCGCCGTCCGGCGACGCGAAGCCGGTCAAGGGTGCTGAAGCTCGCGAAAACGGCGGTCTTGGCTCCATCTCCGAGCAGATCATCGACACCCGCGCCGACGTCACCCTGGGCGGCGGCCGCAAGTACTTCGACGCCGAGGTTCAGCAGGGTGGCGAGAACCGCAACCCGTTCCTGACCGACAAGAACGACGGCGGCGCCGACTGGGAGGCCGGCAAGTCCGTCCGCGAAAACGCGATTGCCAAGGGCTACCAGGTTGTCGACGACAAGCAGGGCCTCGAGGGCATCACCGTCGCGAACCAGGACCAGCCGGTGCTCGGCCTGTTCCACGACAAGAACATGACCCGCAAGTTCGAGCAGACCGTGCCGGTGAAGTCCGACGGCACCACCGAGCCGGAGGTCTGCAAGGAAGCTGATCGCGGCGACGAGCCGTCCGCAGCCGAGATGACCAAGAAGGCTATCGAGCTTCTCGACGACAAGAGCGCCGACAAGGGCTTCTTCCTCCAGGTCGAGTCCGCCTCCATCGATAAGGCGGACCACGCAGCCGACGCCTGCGGCATGATCGGCGAGACCCAGCAAATCGACGAGGTTATTAAGGAAGCCCTCGACTTTGCCAAGGCGGACGGTGAGACCATGATCGTTGTCACCGCCGACCACGCGCACACCGCGGAAATCATCCCGGACGGCCGCCCGTCAGTGTCCGCCGTAACTCGCCTGAAGACGCCGAAGGACGGCACCACCATGTCCATCGGCTTCGGCACCCAGCCGTGGCTGGATGAGAACGGCAACCCGGTCTTTGACAAGAAGGCCAACGGCGACCCGTTCGACACCCCGAACTTCTCCATGATGCATACCGGCACCCAGGTGCGCATCGCAGGCTTCGGCCCGGGCTCCGAGAACGTCAACGGCCAGCTCGACCAAACCGACGCCTTCTACGTCATGGCGAATGCGCTCGGCCTCAACGGTGGCACCGAGGGTGGCCAGGAGCCGTGGAAGATCAACAAGAGCAACAAGGTCATCTCGCTGGCCAACCGCTCCAAGGCGAAGCCGGGCGACCAGCTCTGCTACCTCGTCTCCGCAGGCGAGGCACCGAAGGTCGGCGACTGTGCCCAGTTCGGCACCGAGGGCCAGGGCATCGACAACGCCAAGGCGAAGAACGTCGTCCTGCTCATCGGCGACGGCACCGGCGACTCCGAGATCACCGCAGCGCGTAACTACCTCAAGGGCTCCGCGGGCCGCTTCGAGGGTCTCGACGACCTGGACTACACCGGCTACCTGACTACGTTCTCCCTGGACAAGGAGACCGGCCTGCCGAACTACGTCGGTGATTCCGCTGCGACCGGCACCGCCTGGAACTCCGGTGTGAAGACCTACAACGGCGCGGTCGGCGTGGACAACGCCGGCAAGCCGGTTGCAACCCTCGGCGAGATCGCAAAGGCCAAGGGCCTGAAGATCGGCAACGTCACCACCGCCGAAATCCAGGACGCTACTCCGGCAGCCTTCGCTGCACACGCAATCAAGCGTTCCTACTACGCACCGTCTGGCGACAAGAAGGTCGCAGAGGGCGAGCAGCTGCGTGAAAACGGCGGTCTTGGCTCCATCTCCGAGCAGATCGTCGACCTGCGCGCAGACGTCACCCTCGGTGGCGGCCGCAGCTACTTCAACACTGAGGTCGTCCAGGGCGGCCAGTGGGGCGAAAACGGCAACGTTTGGACCGCCGGCAAGTCTGTTCTGGAAAACGCGAAGGACAATGGCTACCAGGTTGTCACTAACGCCTCCGAGCTCGACGCGATCGCAGAGGCAAACGCCGACAAGCCGGTCCTCGGTCTGTTCTCCGAGGGCAACATGCCGCGCGCGCTGAACCAGTCCATTCCGACCACCGATGGCGGTGACCTCGAGCCGGCCACCTGCGTTGCTAACCCGGAGTTCACCGCTGAGACTCCGCGACTGGCAGCCATGACCTCCAAGGCGCTCGAGCTGCTGCAGAACGACAAGGGCTTCGTGCTCCAGGTCGAGTCCGCCTCGCCGGACAAGGCCGACCACCAGGCTGACGCCTGTGGCCTGATCGGCGAGGTCGGCCAGCTCGACGAGGCCGTCCAGGCTGTTCAGGATTGGGTGGAGAAGACCGGTGAGGAGACCCTGATCGTCGCCACCGCCGACCACGCTCACACCGCACAGATCACCTACGAGAACCAGAACACCGCTGGTCGCGTCACTCAGCTGACCACGGTTGAAGGCTCCACCATGGCCGTCAACTTCGCCACCTCCAAGACCAACGAGGACGAGGATGCGCTCGGCGGCCAGCAGCACACCGGTGCGCAGCTGCGTGTCGCAGCCTCCGGCCCGGGTGCCGCGAACCTCACCGGCCAGATCGACCAGACCGACCTCTTCTTTGCCAGCCTGAACGCGCTGGGCATCGATCCGGTCAACCACAATCTGACCTTTGAGAACAAGATGCAGCCGGTGGAGGAGACCACCGAGGAGAACACCGCCGCCGGCTCCTCCGTCGACGTCGACTCCCCGGCGCTCATCGCCACTCTGGCGATTGCAGGCATCGCGGGCCTCATCTCCCTGATTGCCCTGCTGGCACCGTTTGCTGTCGACCGCGCCCTCGGCCCGATCGCTAAGTTCTAGCCAGAACTAGAAACTAAAAATAGCCACCGAGAACAAGATGTGTTCTCGGTGGCAATTTTGCTAACTGCCAATCGGCGTGGGGATTGGCTAGCCTTCACCTTCCGAGATGGCTTCGGCTGCAGCAATGTAGCCAGCGATCATTGTCTTACCTACGTTTGACAGCGCCTCGTCGGACGGGAGAAATGATGGATCGTGCAGAGACGCCGTTTCTTTCTCGCTGTCTGCGACACCGACAAAGCACATGAGGGATGGGCAGATCTCTCCATAAAATGAGAAGTCGTCGGCGCCCATCGAACGCATCGTCTCTGCATTCGCGATGCCGAGGGAAGCGGCGTAGGCATCGAATTTCTCTGACAAAACTTCGGCGTTTACGAGCTCCGGTTCGCCTGGTTTGTATTCCACATTGACGGTGCAACCATATCCAGTTGCGATACCGGTTGCCATTGTGCGGATTGCCTCAACGATGCGCTCATTAATCGCAGACGTAGTGCTGCGGACAGTAGCGAAGATCCGTCCCGACCGTGGCAAAACATTCGCTGCCCCCTGTCCTACCGCGATAGTGCCGATGCTTACCAAAGCAGGCGACATTGGGTCGGCGATCCTGCGTACAACCTCCGAGATACCTACAGCGATTTGCGCCGTGGGAACAGCGGCGTCACACCCGTTGTGTGGGTACGCACCGTGGCCTCCCTTACCGGTTACCGAGATTGCAATCTCGCCAGCAGCAGCATTGACAAATCCAGAGCCTGCGGCAACTGCACCCGTGGGAATTGAGGGGTGAACGTGTGCGCCGATGACATGGCGGACGCCGAGTTGTTGAAGTTTTCCGGACTCTGCGATGTCGAGCGCACCGGATGGGTACGTTTCCTCACGCGGCTGCAGGATTGGTACAAGGCCATATGGCAGATCGAGGTTCTTCGCTGCTCTGATCACACCGGCCAAGGCTGCAAGGTGTACGTCGTGACCACAGGCATGCATCGCATCGTTTGTTGATGACCATTCCACCCCCGTCTCCTCTGTTACCGGCAGTGCGTCTAACTCTCCTCGGATGCCGATGGACGCACCCTCTGTCGGCCCGATTCGGCCGACCGCGCCAGTTTGAGCAACCGGCTCGAGTCGTACGCTCATCGTTTCGATCATCAAGTCAGTAGTGGGCTGTTCTTCGCCACTCACGAAGGGAGAACTGTGAATTTGTTTCCGTAGCTCCACGACATCGCTGAGGTACTTGTTGAATTCAGAAACCCACTGTTCCGCCAGCTGTTGAAGGTTTTCGCGCATCCTTAGCTTGGCTCCTTTTCGTTGCTGCTAGTTGTAGATACACCGTACAAGCGCTGTGCGTTTTCGAATCCGATCATTTGCGCGACGCGGATGCATTCATCGATTGGCCATCCGTTGTGTTTGTGAAACTCTTCAAGCACTGACAAAAGTCCTTCACGGAACAGCAAAGTACCGATGTAATAAAGCTCGGGTAGGCCGAACGCATCTGTACTGAACAGAATCTTGCCGAAAGGTGCCAGTTCCAGTGACTCCGCAATTACTGCGCGTGACCGGGCACCGGTGTAGTTGATAGCCAGTCCAACATCGAAGTACACGTGTGGGAAAACATCTGCAAGGTAGCCCGCCTCTCGATGGAACGGATAGCAGTGCAGCAGGGTGAAGCGGGCACCGGATTCTAGAGAGGCGCGGAACAGATTCGTGAGTAGTAGCGGATTGCAGCGATGCAAGTCCACATCGTCGTCACCGTAGCCGATGTGGAGTTGGATCACCTGCGCACGATCGATGGCGAACCACAGCAAATGGCGAATGAGAGTGCTGTCCTCTAGTCGAAGCTTCCCGGAGGTTCTTACAAACCTTTCCGCCGCTGCAAGTACCTCCTGTTCAGAGGGGCGATCTGCATCGAAATCGAGACCAGTTCGGTATGCAGCGATGGACTTCACACCAGCTGCTGTAACAAGATGCTCGTCAAGCGTTACTCCGAGCTGGGTGAGGAATTCAGTGGCTTTGTCACCAACGGCTTCACCATCACGAACAGCTTCTGCCACTTGCTCTGCGACACGCTCGAGTCGGACAATCTCGTAAACAGTGCCTCCAGATGTTCGTCGAAAAGCATCCGGGTCAGTGATCGTGTCAGCGGCATGTCCGGTCTCCACGCCGAACTCCGCGATACCGGTCCTGCGGATGAAGCGTTTGTTGACTTCTTCTGATTCGAGTTCAGCACGGGCGGCGATGTAGTCGTCAGGACTTGCGAACGGATCAAGTCCCAGAACCGGTGCACACAGGTTGCGGACCTGGAAACCGATCTGCGAGTCGAACCGTGTCGTACCTGGAGTGGCCGCGCTTGAAGACTCAGAGATGAGCGCCTCGAATTCCTCGCGGGTTAGAGTGTCTGTGACCACGCCATGGCAATGGTGATCAAAGAGGGGGATCCGATCGATAGCATCTTGCAACTCGTTGTTAGTAGACATTCGCGTAAACCTCACACTGCTCAACGATGCTCTTGTCCTTCAGATGCTGGATCTCGTCGCGCTTGACCTTCAAGAATGTTTCTACCCAGGCATCTGAGAACCAAGAGCGTACGACCTCGTTTGTTTCAAAACGGTCTAGGGCTTCTTTAAGGCTCGCAGGTAGGTTTTCGTTGTCCTGCGATTCGAGCTCAGAGTAATCGTCGCCAGTCACTACCGGCACTGGGTCGAGGTTTTCCTCTATTCCGGCCATCCCCGCTCGGATAATCATGCCCATCAGGATCCAAGGGTTCGCGCCGATATCGCCGCCGCGGAATTCGAAGTGGAACTGTTTATCCGGTGTGCGTCCGTCGGCTTCGTTCGTCGGACAAATGCGTACCAAAGCCTCACGGTTCTGTTCGCCACAGAATGCTTGGGCAACCGACCAATTGTGTGGCTTGAGGCGCTCGTAGCTAACTGTCAATGGGGCAAATAAGCAGGTCATCGGCGCAGCGTACTTAACCAGTCCCGCGTTAAACTGACTCGCAATGCGCGACATCCGTCCGGGTCCGTCCGGATCAAATGCGACAACTTCGCCGTCGGTGCCGTACAACCCGTAATGGACATGAACTCCAGAACCGCCCTCGGAGGCAACCGGAACAGGGGAGAAAGTGACCTCACGGTCGTAGGCCTTAAAAACAGTGCGGACAATATCGCGAACCAAAATTGCACGATCCGCAGCAGTAACAGGGTCTGTCGGCTTGACAGTCAGCTCGTATTGATACGGCGCATACTCCGGCAGCCAGCATTCTGGGTTTACACCTGCGTTTTCCAGAACATTGAAGAGTGCACTCCCCACTGGCTCTCCGTCGACGAAGCTAGCGAACGAAAATGGGTGTGTCGCTTCTTTCGCGTGGCGTTCGGTGAACTCATGCTCAAACGCTGCGGTCATGACTAACCCATGTCGGTCGCGAAGCTCGTCGACCGCTTCCTTGAGGAAGTTACGAGCGCAAGATTCCCACGGAGTGCCATCGGTGTTGATCAGGTTTGCGAAGCTCAAAGAAAACGTTGGGATTTCCGGGATACCGGCGATTTCATAGGTTGCATCAGCATCTGCCACAAGACGAATATCACCAGTGGCATCGTAGGGAATTCCATCGACAATGTGACCGAGTGGCCCGATGCCTAGATTCGCTGGAACCCAGCCAACGCTCGCACCTTTTTCAAAATCTTTGGTGCTTATCGCCCGTCCTTTAGTGCGTGCGGAGATATCTGTGGTTGCCAGGAACGTGAACGTGCCGTTGTTGTGGATGCTCATGCGTCAATGTCTTCTTTCGTAAGTTTCTGCCCAATGTTCTGGGCAAGCTTGGGATTGAGGATGATGATTGCGAGGCCCAACAAGCACCACGCGCCAGAGAGCCAGGGGAAATATGTGTACGGTGCAACCTGTCCCACGACTTGGATGAGGTAAACGTAAACGAGGTAGCCCAGCGCCAAGATTGGGAAAACGATTTCCCAGACGGGAATGGAGGATTCCTTTTTCAGGATGAACCGGATCGCGCCAACAGAAGCCATGCCATAGGCGATGACCATGCACAGCGTCGCAATAGTTGCGTACCAGTAATAGACCTCAACATTGGTTCGGCCAGCGAATGCCATTCCAAGCGCAAACACCAACGCGATAATGTTGGTCGCCCATACTGCTTGTTTCGGAACACGAGTGTGCGGATCGCGGTTTGCAAAAACGGTCGGGCCGAAACCATCGCGGGCGAGAGTGTAAATGAGGCGTGACGTCGCAGTACTCGAGCTGAGGAACGCGCCAAATGCCACCGAGAACGCAATGACAGAGATCAGCACCGCGAACCATTGGCCGATGTACGCGGAGCCGAGCTCGGTCAGTGTCGACGATGCACCTGCGAAGCGTTCAACGCCGGCTTCGTCAGTGCCGAAACCGATTGTCTGAGCAAACATGACGAATACATAAATGACACCGCCGGTAACCACCGCGAGCAAGAGAGCCTTAGGGACCGTCTTTTTCGGCTCCGTTGTTTCCTCCCCGAGTGAGGAACCAGACTCAAATCCGGCCCAGGACAAGAAGGCGAAAACCGATGCGGTCATGATCGCGGACCATGAGTTTCCTGCAGGAGTGAGTGCTCCAAGATCAATCGATGTTTCGTACGGCGCTGTGCCGGCACTTACCTTTGACAGGATCACGACGGAGAGAATCAACATGGCGATGATGCCGATCAGGCCGATTACCAGTGTGACTCTCGCGGCCGAAGTGGAGTTTCGCAGGTTGAGGTACAGTCCTAGCGCTCCGATGAACAACGGAACCAAAATGCCGACGAACTGTGAAGATCCGGAGGAGAGCTCCGTCAGCATCGCTTCGAAAAACACCGAGCATGCGCCGAGGATGCATGTAGTCATGAAAATGTATGTGCCGAGCAACGCGAAACCACTAAAGAACCCGGCTTTTGGTCCGACTGTCACGCCAGCGAGGGCGTACACCGAGCCAGCGTGCGTAACTCGTTGCAATAGCCGTACAAAAGCGTAAGCAACGAACACTGCGCCAGCGAATGCCACTGCGAATGCGAACGGAACGGCTTTGCCGACAAGCCCCGCCACACCGATGCCGTTCAGTGACATTGCCATCACCGGGGCCATGAACCCCACCGAGATGGCAGTCACCTCCCATGTAGAGAGCATTTTCCGCTCAAGAGGAGGAGAAATATCTGCAGTTGTCGTCATCGATCATTCCTTCCAAAAAGCGGGATGAACGAATGCTACAAAAACTATGACTTAGGTCGCAGTAAATCATTGAATATGATTCAAAGCACACCAGATGCGAGATAGTAAAAGGCCCTGCCTCCAACGTGGATAAGGAGACAGGGTCGGTTTGGGGGGAGAACTACATGCCCAACATCGGCAGTTTGATGCCGAAGTGGGGCAGCGCGAAGAACAGGCCTGCGATCACCAGCAGCGCCGCAATCACCCCACCGACAATGGCCGGCACGTTCACGTCCGCCTTGGCGGTGGGGTATTTCACATCTGCCTGCATGCCCTTGGTGCAGGTTTCGGCGGCGGTGGCGTCGGCGTCGTCGATAAGCATGCGCTTCGCGGCGACCTTCCCGGACGGGGTCTCCGTCCACGCCTTGTACACGTCGCCATCCTTCGCGGTCAGCGGCGTCTCCATGTGCTTCGTGTCCGGGCCAACGCGCCACGAATTCGTATCAATCGCCTCCAGCGTGCGATTCACAGTCGGCTCCGACTCCTTCATCGTCTTCTGCGCATCCGCATACTTTGCGACGAGACCCTCCGGCAACACCTTGCCAAACTCCGCCTTCTCACCCTTGAGCGCCTTCTCGTTCTCCGCGACAACACCGGGGAAGACCTGCTCGACCGCAGCGATGAGGTCGCGAGCCTGCTCGTAGTCACCGATCGCCTTGGACTCGTCGAACCACGACTCGATGAAACGCTTCTCGGCCGGCGCGAGCTTCACGGCGCACACGCCGTCCTTGTCCTTTGCCGCGACGGTAGCGGCGTTCGCCGGGGTGGCCGCGCCGACAACGCCGGCTGTGCCGAGCGCGAGCGTTGCTGCGGTTGCGTACGCGGCGATACGGGTGGTGGTGCTGGTCATGGTTTTCCTCCTCGGAGTGTGAGTGTGTGTACGGGCTGTACCACCTCAGTATCGAGGGAGACGTGTTGCGACAGCGTTAACGCGCGATGGTGGGGGCGTTGCCGGGTAGGATCCTGGGCGAAAACACCGTGTCAGAAGCAATGTGATGAACCAGGGGTGAATGGAAATTTCACAAATGCAGTTAGCCGCTTTGCTAGGCAATGGAGTTTCTCCATTGGAACCATCACCGGTCGATTACGTTTTTATGTTGCTCACGTTGGTGGCTGTGGTGCTATTAGTTGCCAGCGTGATTGTATTTTTCCGGCAACCTAACAGAGGATGGTCGGATGTCTGGATCGTGCTCTTTCTAGTGTTCATACCCGTGGTAGGACCGTTGGTGTATCTGCGGCATGTGCGGTCTAGCAAAAAGAGCGACAAAAAATCGTAGATGTGTGAGGCAAGGCCCAGCTTTGGGTTAAGCCGTGGGGGCGTGGCCTGGGCAAAATAAAGAGTGGCCCCCGCATCCCACTGAAGGGATGAAAGGCCACTCAAGTTTGAAGCGCGCAACCACTTGCGCTTTCCGGGACTGCGAACTTAATCCCAGCCGGCTCGAGAGGTGGTGGGTTTTAGCCCAAATCCCTCGAGAACCCCAGTATAGAACTGGCATCAGTTAAATCAAGCATTTTCTGACCCAATCGTCACAATATTGACTTTGCCTTGCTGAATGTCAGCGAAACTGTCTAATGCGAGGGCTCGTCTCAGCCGACCAGCAACTCGAGCTTTCGGTGTATTTCGGACTGTTGGGTCCATTCGACCATGCCGGCGTTCGTAGGCGATGGAACTAGCAACAATATCTGCCAGCTGAATAAAGTCACTAGCCTCTGAATTGAAATCGTATGCTTCAAGAACGCAACGACTACCAATCGCGCGGTTTACATCACTCTTAACGAACTGTGCGACCGACTCTCCTCGTGGAGTTTGGACTAAGTCAAGGAAAACATTAACCAGTTCCCCGCGGTTAATGTTCCCACGGATAAGCCGAGAAGCCATCTTCGCTTGCTGCAGCCAAGTGTCATGGTCCCCGAAAGAGTGAGTGGAATCATAAACCGAGCCTCCAACTCTCACGTCGGCTGCGGCGAGAAGCTCAACGAGATCAAAATAGAAATTTAACTTGTTGTTCTTGATCTCCGAGAAATGGATTTCTTGATAGAAACCGTGGGACTGGCGAAGATGGCGAATCTCCCGATCGAGTACTTGTAGGTTCCTATTTTTGACGAACCCGACAACAAAGAACCCACCTGAAGAGTTTCGGGTTCCTGACTCGTCCAAGAAGATGGAGGATACGGGCACTCGATCAGGGAGCGAAAAAATGGGTTAAGCGACAAAATGTGTGTCCGGAATCGTTGATTTTCATGCTCTGAACTCCGCGTTTGCGGAAAATATATGCTCCAAAAGCATATATTGGCCCTCTCTTGCGAAAATCCCCGGTGTGGCTGCCATGGTGTGCTACGCGGCGGTGGTTCGGTTGCCCAATGCCAAAGAACCGACCACGCTGCCATTGTGGCGGCGATATGAAACGAAACGGCACCACCAGCAACGGGACGACCCGGTGGCGGTGCAAAATCTGCGGTGCTTCACTGACCAAGCAGCGCAGCGATATCACCAACGCAGCCCTATTTCGTGCGTTCATCCAGCACCTGACCACCGGGACCAGTCTTGCGGCGATCGCCGGCAACATGAGCTGCTCGACACGTACGCTGCAGCGCAAATTCGATGCCTTTTGGCTGGTTGACGTGCCTGACCCGACCATCGGCCATACAGGCAGGGTCTACGACCAGATCTTCATCGACGGCACCTACACCGCAGGTGGCTGTCTGATCGTGGCGGCAACGCTCGACCACGTCATCGCCTGGCACTGGTGCAAACAAGAAACCACACACGACTACAAGCGCCTGCTCGAGCGCATCGAAGCACCGTTGATCGCTGTGATCGACGGTGGCCGAGGAGCCACAAGCGCAATTAAAACGTGCTGGCCAAACACCAAAATCCAACGCTGCCTCGTGCACGCCCAACGCAGAGTACGCCGCTACACCACCTCACGACCACGCACTGATGCTGGCCGCACCATCTACCGACTCGCGCTGAAACTCACCCGCATCACCACCCTGGACGAGGCTGCACAATGGGGTGCACAACTGCAAGAGTTTCACACGCTCTACAAGGATTGGCTCAACGAAAAGACACAGGTCAAAGACCCGAAAACAGGCAAAGACACACTCGTGTGGACCCATGTCAACGTGCGCAAGGCCTACAACAGCCTCAACCACCTGTGGCGCAATGACCTGCTGTTTGTCTACCTCAAGCCCCCGAAAGGCGTGCTTAAGCCGCACCGGATCAAATCCACCACCAACAGTCTTGAAGGCGGCATCAACGCCCAGCTGAAGCTCCTTGCAAGAACTCATCGCGGCAGACGCGGTGAGCACCAACGCAAAATGCTGGATTGGTGGCTGTATCTGAAAACGGAACTGCCTGGCGATCCAATAGAAATCGCCAGACAGTCCAACTGGGGCCAGAACCAACTCGCCAAAGTTACAACCCTGACCCGAAACGAGAACCAAGCCGACTATGAAACAGGACGACCAGCCCTCTACGACAACGGTATCGATACCGAGTACACACACTCAATCGGCATCCAAAAAGGCCACATCTAACCCCCGCGACACGCCGATAGCAGACACACATTTTGTCGCTTAACCCGAAAAAATCTTCTTCTTATTCATCGCGATAATCTTAGTGGCGCTGCCGACACGGACTATCGAAAGCGAAAACCCGCCTCGGAAGGCGGGTTGTGTTGGTCGGGATAACAGGATTTGAACCTGCGACCTCTTCGTCCCGAACGAAGCGCGCTACCAAGCTGCGCCATATCCCGGTGGTATCTCGGACTGTTGTCCGCGGTACTCGAAACACAATACCCCTGGGGTTCGGTTTGGCCAAAACGGCAGGTTGTGTGCGTTTTGTTGCCGGTGTGGGGGCGTGGCGGTGGCGCGGTGGCGGTGTGGCGGCGGCGTGGCGGTGGCGCGGTGCGGCGCGGTGCGGCTTGGATCCAGCGCCACAAAAGACGATATCGGGATTTGCGTCCTCGTTTTTGCAAAAGCCCAGGTCGCGTTCCGGGAAAATCGCCAAATCCCGATATCGTCTTTTAGGCAGTTCGCGCGACCTGCGGCGGAGCAGGCAGAGCAGACGGAGCAGACGGAGCAGACGGAGCAGGCAAAGCAGCGGAGCGGCAGACGAACGGACGGGCCGACCAGCCCGCAACCGACCAGCCCGCAACCGACCACCCCGCAGCCGGTCTACCCGCGCTCGACGACCCGGATCAGCGATGCGGACGGTGGGCAGAACAGGCGTACGGGCGCGTACTTGGACTGGCCGAGCCCGTTGGATACCTCCATCCACATGCGGCCGTAGCGGTGCAGGCCGGAGGCGCGTTCGCGGTCGATGTCGGCGTTGGTGACCAGGGCGCGGCCACCGGGTAGGCAGATCTGGCCGCCGTGGGTGTGGCCGGCCAGGGCGAGTTGGTAGCCGTCGGCTTCGAAGGCGTCGAGTACGCGCCGGTAGGGGGCGTGGAGGAGGCCGATGGCCAGGTCGGCGTCGGGGTTCGGCGAGCCGGCGATGGATGGGTAGTCGTCGAGGTCGTGGTGCGGGTCGTCGACACCCGCCAGCGCAAGGCGTACGCCGGAGGCTTTGAACTCCAGGCGGTTATGCGTGGCGTCGTGCCAGCCGCGCTCCATGAACGCGGCGCGCATGCCTTCCCACGGCAGGTCCACGTACGACGGCTCGCGCTTGGCGCCGGTGAGGTACTTCAGGGGGTTGACGGGGCGCGGCGCCCAGTAGTCGTTGGTGCCGAACACAAACGCGCCGGGGCGGTTGAGCAGCGGGCCGAGGGCGTCGAGCACCCAGGGCACGCCACCAAGGTCCGACAGGTTGTCGCCGGTGTTGATCACCAGGTCCGGGTCGAGCGCGTCCAGGCCGGAGACGAACTCCACCTTTTCCTTCTGTCCGGGGATCATGTGCAAGTCGGATACGTGCAGCACCCGAAACTCCCCGCGCCCCTGCAACACGCCTGGTTCCAGCAGTGGCAGGGTGTATTCGCGCAGTTGGAAGTTGTTGCGTTCGGTGAACCCCCAGGCGAGTGCGGAGGCTCCGGCGGCGAGGGTGGCTGCGGCGGCTTTCTTCAACGTCTTCACTCGCACCACTGTAATCTCGCAGGCATGAGTGCATTGAAAGACCAGATCCGCGCAGACCTCAAGGAAGCCATGAAGGCGAAGGAGAAGGAGCGCACCGGCACGATCCGTATGCTGCTGGCGGCGATCCAGACCGCTGAGACCGAGGGCACGAAGCACGAGGTCGATGATCAGGAGATTCAGAAGATCATCGCACGTGAGATTAAGAAGCGCCGCGAGTCCGCCGAGATCTACCAGACCAACGGCCGCGACGATCTCGCCGAAACCGAGCTTGCCGAGGCGAACATCCTCGAGGCGTACCAGCCAAAGCAGTTGACGGACGATGAGCTCGCAGTGCTTATCGACGACACCGTGGCCGAAACCGGCGCCACCTCCATGGCGCAGATGGGGCAGGTCATGAAGGCCGCCACCGCCAAGGCCGCCGGCCGTGCTGATGGCAAGCGCATCTCCGAGGCTGTCAAGGCCCGCCTGAGCTAGCCAGCCGCGTTAGTTGTTGCCGAAGGCGTTGGCGATGGCGTCGCGGGCGTCGTTAAGCGATTGCTCGATGCCGCTGAAGTCCGGCGCCGGTGGGGCAGCGGGGCTCGGGGGAGCAGACGGGGACGGGGATGGGCTCGGCGCGGTGCTGGAGGGGGCCGAGCCGTCCGAGACATTCAGGGTGATGGTGGAGCCGCGCGCGAGCGACTCGTCCGCCGGGGTGATGGACACAACCTGGCCGGCCGGGGCACCGCCGCCCGGCACCGTCTTCAACACGACCTTGTAGCCCTGGGCCTCCAGCTGGGATTTCGCGGCGGAGGAGTATTGGCCAACCACGGAGTCCACGGCTGCGCGGCGCGCACCGGTCTGGTACTTCGCGCTCGCTGCCGGAAGGCCTGAGGCCGCACCGGGCACACCAGCGGCGGCCTGGAACCAGGTGTTGGCTGCCTCGTTGCCGCCGAAGAGGTTGCCCACGCCGCACTGGCGGACCGGGGCGGTGCACAGCGGGGTGGTTTGGGTGCCGTCGTTGAAGATGTACGGCGCCGCAGACATGCCCAGCGTGAAGCCGAGGAACGCGGAGGACTGGTGCGACTCGGTCGTACCGGTCTTTGCGGCGGTGGGTGCGCTCCAATGGTTGCGTTTTGCGGCGTCGGCGCCGGTGCCGTCGACAATGTCGTGCGACATGCCGGCAGCCAAAGCGGCAGCGATCTCCGGGTCGATGGCTTGCTCGCAGGCGGGCCGGTCGATGAAGACCTCACGGCCGTGCTCGTCGGTCACGCTCGCAATCGGGTTCGGCTCACACCAGCGCCCGTTGGAGGCGATCGTGGCGCCGACATTGGACAGTTCCAGCGCGTTGACGGCTAAGGGGCCGAGGGTGAACGAGCCCATGTTTTCTTCCTTGGCGGCCTGGGCGATGGAGCGGCCGTCCCCAAACGAGTTGTCGTCCTTGTAGGAGCGCAGGCCCAAGCGAACCGCCAGATCCACGACCGGGGCAACACCGACGGTCTGAATCAGCTCAATGAACGTGGTGTTCGGCGATTGTGCAAGCGCGTCCTGCAGGCTCATCTTCGGTGCATAGACGCCGGCATTTTCTACACAATATGCACCCGGCGGACAGTTCGCGGCGCCGCCTGCGCCCATGCCGTACACCACGGAACGCGCCGGTGTGTTCAGCATGGAGTTCAGCCCGTAGCCCTGCTCAAGCGCGGCGGCCGCGGTGAAGATCTTGAACACGGAGCCTGCGCCGTTGCCCACCAGCGACACAGGCTGCGGCAGGATCGTCTGGCTTTGGTCCAGGTCCAGGCCATAGAAGCGGGAAGACACCATCGCCTTGATGTTGCGCGAGTCCGTGCCGGGCTCCACAATGTCCAACACCTGTGCCACGCCTGCGGTGTGCGGGCTGACGTTGTTGCGCACTGCGTTAAGCGCGACCTGCTGAATGTTCGGGTCGAGCGTGGTCTTGATGGTGTAGGACCCGTTTTTGATGGTGTCCAGGTCCAGGCCCTTTTCCGCCAGGTAGCGCAGGGCGTAATCGCACATGAAGCCGTTGTCGCCGGCGGTGATGCAGCCTTCCGGCAGTGTCTTCGGCTTGTCCAGAATGCCCAACGGTGCGCCCGCCCAGCGGTCGGCCTCGGACTGCTCGATGTAGCCCTGAGCGGCCATGTTGTTGAGCACTACGTTGCGACGACGCACCGCCCCTTCCGGGTTCGTATACGGGTTCAGCGCCTCCACCGACTGCAGCAGGCCCACCAGCATCGCAGCCTGGGCCGGATTGAGCTTGGCGGCACTGGTGTCAAAGTAGGTCCGCGCGGCGGCTTCGATGCCAAAGGAGTGCTGACCAAACGACACCAGGTTCAGGTACCGGGTAAGGATCTCGTCCTTCTCCAGCGTCTTGTCCAGATCCGACGCCATGCGCATCTCGCGCAGCTTGCGGGGAATGGACTGTTCCGTTGCGGCGAGGGCTTCTTCTTCGTTCTCAGCATCGATGAGCCACAGGTAGTTCTTCACATACTGCTGGTTCA
This sequence comes from Corynebacterium coyleae, assembly GCF_030408635.1. Taxonomy (NCBI): domain Bacteria; kingdom Bacillati; phylum Actinomycetota; class Actinomycetes; order Mycobacteriales; family Corynebacteriaceae; genus Corynebacterium; species Corynebacterium coyleae. The sequence goes on from NZ_CP047198.1 coordinate 197,084, forward strand.
CCGTGGACGCGCCCTGCTCCACACCGCCGGCCAGCACGTTGGTCACCAGCGCGCGGGCAAAGCCCTGCATATCCACGCCCTCGTGGACGTAGAAGCGGCGGTCCTCCGTAGAAACCAGCGCGTCCTTGGCGTACTGCGAGATCTGCTCGCTGGGTACCTCGTAGCGGCGCTGTTTGAAGATCCACGCCATGGGTTTGCCGTTGACGTCCGTAATCGTGGTCACGCCCGGCACGTCGCCGTGGGTGAGGTCGGAGAGGTTGGACTGCATGGTCTCGTCGGTACGCGCAATTGCGGCACCCCCAAGACCTGCGATCGGCGCCAGGCATAACGCCATGACGAGCGCTGATGCGACGACGGCGACCAGCAGGTTTCCTAAGCTTTTCAGGGCAGACACGCCAACACCTTAATTCAATCTGTGGCGTGGGGGAATACCATGCTCCCCCCAAAAATGTGATGCATTCGACATGGAATTTCCTGTGTGATTCCATTTACATGGGATCGCTAATATGCGGTCGATTGTATAAAAGGAGTCCGCTCCGCTTCCGGATAGGGATAGGACGTCTAAGGAGACGCACGATGACCACGAGTTTGAAAAAGGCACCGGCAACCAACCTGCGACCGACCACCTCCAAGAAGTGCGACTCCTCGGGAACACTGGTCTTCGACCGTGGCGAGTGGGTCACCCAGGCCCAGTGCCGCGGCGGCGACCCGGACGCACTCTTCGTCCGCGGTGCCGAGCAGCGCAAGGCAGCAGCCATCTGCCGCGCCTGCCCGGTGATGACTGAGTGCCGCGCAGACGCACTGGATAACAAGGTGGAATTCGGCGTATGGGGAGGCCTGACCGAGCGTCAGCGCCGCGCAGTACTGCGTAAGAACCCGCACGTGAAGGACTGGGCAACCCACCTGTCCAGCGGCGGCGAAATTATTGGCCTCTAGGTAGGGTGAATCCCATGAAGAAATGGGAATACGCAACCGTTCCGCTGTTGTCGCACGCCACCAAGCAGATTCTGGATTCTTGGGGTGAGGACGGCTGGGAACTCGTCGCAGTCACCCCGGGTCCGAACCCGGACAATGTTGTCGCCTACATGAAACGAGAGGTTGAGTAAATGGCACAGTGGTCTGAGCGCCTGAAAGAACTGGGCATTGAACTTCCGGCCGTGGCCGCACCCGTGGCCGCATACGTCCCAGCAACACGCACCGGCAACCAGGTGTGGACGTCCGGCCAGCTGCCGTTCGTGGACGGCAAGTTGCCGGCCACCGGCAAGGTTGGCGCCGAGGTATCCCAGGAGGATGCATACGGCTACGCCCGCCAGGCTGCGCTGAACGCGCTGGCTGCAGTGGACGCACACGTAGGCATTGACAACGTTGCCCGCGTGGTGAAGATCGTGGGTTTCGTGGCCTCCGATCCGGCATTCACGGGTCAGCCCGCCGTGATCAACGGAGCGTCCGAACTCATGCAGGAAATCTTCGGCGAAGCCGGTGCACACGCACGTTCCGCAGTCGGTGTTGCTGTCCTTCCGATGGACACCCCGGTTGAGGTCGAGATTGTCGTGGAGCTCGAAGGCTAGTTTGCCCATCGGCGCAGCCGTGACGGGGTAGGGTGGGAGCCATGAAACATCCCGCATACAGCCAGCTGCGCCCTGTGACCCCCAACGCCGCGGTGGTCCTGGTGCCGAACCCCAGCTACGCGGCGCTCGAGGGCACGAACTCTTGGGTGATCCGAGGTGAGGGCGACGAGGCGAGCATCGTCGTCGACCCGGGCCCGGCCGATGAGGGTCACCTCAACGTGCTGCAGGCAAAGGCCGACAAGGTCGCTTTGATTCTGTTGACTCACCGTCACCACGATCACGCAGATGGCGCGGAACGGTTCCGCCAGCTCACTGGCGCACCGGTCCGCGCCCTTGATCCGTCTCATACCTCCGGCGATGAGCCACTCACCGACGGCGAAGTAATCTCCGTTGAGGGGGTTACCCCGCGCGTGAAGGTCGTCGCTACGCCGGGCCACACCAGTGACTCTGTGTGCTTCTTCGTCTACCCGGGCGAAGACACCGACGGTAAGCCGGAAGGCATCATCACCGGCGACACCATTGCGGGTCGCCACACCACCATGATTTCTGAGACCGACGGTGATCTGGGTGCCTACCTGGACACCCTGGAAATGCTCGAGGAAAAGGGCAAGGGTGTCATGCTGCTTCCGGGCCACGGTCCGGAAGGTGAGGACCTGTCTGCGTACGCCCGCAAGTACATCGATCGCCGTAACCAGCGCCTGGATCAGATCCGTCAGGCACTGAAGGAGCATGGCGATAACGCGGACATCAATACGCTGGTCGATGCGATTTACGACGATGTCGACCCGGTCCTGCGCGGTGCCGCAGAACAGTCGACTCGTGTGGCGCTGCGTTACCTCAACGCCAAGTAGCGGATTCTCGACCCGCCGCGGGCGCCTCCGTTAGCGCGCGCGGCGAGCGAGGTGCTCAGTGTTAACAATGAGCACGCTTTTACCCTCCAGGCGGATCCAGCCGCGGTGAGCGAACGTGGCCAATGCCTTGTTCACCGTCTCACGCGACGCACCCACAAGCTGGGCGATCTCTTCCTGGGTGAGATCATGGTTGACGCGGAGTGCGCCACCCTCATGTACACCGAAGCGGTTTGCCAGCTGGAGCAAGGTCTTGGCTACGCGGCCAGGCACGTCGGTGAAGATCAGGTCTGCCAGCGACGCGTTCGTGCGGCGTAGGCGGCGGGCCAGCACGCGCAGCAGCTGCTGGGAGATCTCCGGGTGGTTGTCGATCCACTCGCGCAGCATGGTGGAGTCCATGGTGGCGCAGGTGACGTCCGTGACGCAGACTGCGGAGGAGGTACGCGGGCCCGGGTCGAAGATGGAGAGCTCGCCGAACATGTCGGACGGGCCCATCACGGACAGCAAGTTCTCGCGACCGTCCGGCGCATGGCGGGCAAGTTTAATTTTGCCTTCGACGATGATGTAGAGGCGATCGCCGGGCTCGCCTTCGTCGAAAATCGTGGTGCCCTTCGGGAAATCCACGGTGTCCATATCGTTGATCAGCGCGGCGACCGCGTCAGGGTCGACGCCCTGAAAGATGCCGGCGCGGGCAAGAGTGTCTTGAACGCCTTCCATGAGTCCTCCTCAGACTGTCGCTCACGCATTTTGCGTGGGATTGGTCACGAACGGTGCCATTAGCGGTGACCGTCACACAAATTGGAACTCTACCAGCTCAACTAATCAGTGCGATAGTCTTTCCGCGACTGGGAACTGTGTTAGTCGATGACCGCTGCTTCCACACGCTCCATGCAAAGCGGAAATACCCCAAGCACAAGCGGAATCAGCACCACAAGCAAAAAGGTCATACCCATAGTGTACGGCTAGCATGTTGGGCATGGCCGCTTCGACCTCTCCATTGAAACATCGCCGCCCAGGCGCCCATCCCGCCGCGAAGGGGAAAGAGACTCCGATCGGGCGTAAGCGCAGGGCACGCCGTATTAACCGCACGTTGGCGGCAGCGTATCCGGACGCACACGCGGAGTTGGACTTTACTAACCCGCTGGAGTTGCTCGTTGCTACGGCGCTGTCCGCGCAGACCACGGACGTACGGGTGAACATGGTCACCCCGGCGCTGTTTGCCAAGTACCCCACGGCCGCCGACTACGCGGAGGCCAACCAGGCAGAGGTGGAGGAGATCATCCGCTCGACCGGGTTTTACCGCTCCAAGGCGGCGAACCTGATCGCGATGGGCCAGAAGCTGGTCACCGATTTTGGTGGCGAGGTGCCAGAGAAGCTCGAGGACCTGATCACCCTGCCCGGGGTGGGCCGCAAGACGGCGCATGTGGTGCGCGGCAACGCGTTCGGCTACCCGGGGCTGACAGTGGACACGCACTTCCAACGCCTGGTCAAGCGCATGATGCTCACAGAAGAGACGGATCCGGTGAAGATCGAACACGCGATCGCGGAACTGATCGAGCGCCGCGAGTGGACCATGTTCTCCCACCGCATCATCTTCCACGGCCGCCGCGTCTGCAACGCCCGCAAACCGGCCTGCGGCGCTTGCCCGATCGCGTTCGACTGTCCCTCCTTCGGCGTAGGTCCCACCGACCCGGAGGAAGCCGCCGAACTGGTCTCCGGCCCTGAGCGCGACCACATTTTGAGGATGGTGGGCCTGTGAAGCGCACAATCTGGGTCAGCGTCGCCGCGATCGTTGCGGTGACTCTTCTGGTCATTGCGGGTGCCAGGGCGTTGCTTGTCGACGACGCCACGCCCCCGGCCGGCGACGGTGTCGTCGAAAAGCAATCTGCCCCGGTGACACGACGCCCGGATTGCCCAGAAGGTGCGATCGGCGGCGTGGACCTGGCGTGCCTAGGCGGCGAGGCGGCCGGCGCGCAGCAGGAGATCACCGTGGCCAACGTGTGGGCGTGGTGGTGCGAACCGTGCCGTGCGGAGTTGCCCGTAGTGGAGGAGTTCGCCCGCGCACACCCTGAGTACACCGTGGTGGGCGTGCACGCGGACCGCGATGGGGCGCGCGGCGCGGCGTTGTTGGAGGACCTCGGCGTGGACCTGCCGAGCTTCGAGGACGACTCCAACGTGTTCGCCGGCACGCTCGGCCTGCCGCCGGTGGTGCCGCTGACCGTCGTGTTCCGTGGTGAGGAGCAGTTGGGCGTGTTTGCCAAGGAGTTCACCTCGGCCGAGGAGCTGGCCGAGGCCGTGCGCGGGGTGCTGTGATGGTTGCGGTGCGGCCGGAACGGGCACCGGTGTGGCTGCGGGGGCTCGTGGATAAGCTGCGCGCTGGCGAGGGCGATGCGCGGGTCAAAGCGATGCTGGGCCCGCGCGTGCCGCAAACGCCGGGGGAGGACCAGGCGGCGGTGCTCATCGTGTTTGCTGGCGACCCGGAGGCGGAGGAACTGCCGGAGGACGCCCGGGTGCTGATCACGCACCGCACCCCGTCTATGCGCAGCCACTCCGGTCAGATGGCGTTTCCGGGCGGGCACATCGACGCCACAGATACAGGCCCGGTGGCGGCGGCGTTGCGCGAGGCATACGAGGAGACCGGGTTGGCCCCTGAGCGGGTTGTGCCGCTGGCGGTGATGGGGCAGGTGAAAACCGGTGGCAGCCGCAGGCTGGTGCGCCCCGTGGTGGCGTACGCACCCGACCCGGGTGAGGTGTACCCGGCAAGCGAGCTCGAAACCGACGACGTGTTCTTCGTTCCCATCCGGGACTTGGTGGATCCGGCCAACCGCGCGAAGCTCGGCTGGAAGCACTGGACCGGTCCGACGTTTTGGGCCCGCGACTATCTCATCTGGGGTTTTACCGGAATCCTGCTGGCGGTCGTGCTGGAATTAGCTGGCTGGGTGCGCGCCTGGGACGAGCGTCCGGGCGATCTTTACGAGGCGCTGGCCCGATCCCGCAACCGCGAGCTGTAACATTTGCGGAATGCACCTGGTCGTTGACGTTCTGCTTGGGCTTGCCGTCGTCGCTGCGTTTGTCAGCGGCTGGCGCCAAGGTGCGTTTTCGGCTGTGATCTCCGCAATCGGCATTATCGCGGGCCTCGTGGTGGGGCTGGCGGTGGCGCCGTTGCTTCTCGACGTCACCGAGTCCCAACCCATCCGCATCACGCTGCTGCTGTCGGTGGTGGTGCTCTTCGTCGGCCTGGGCAACCTGCTCGGCGTGACCCTCGGGGGCAACTTGCGGGCGCGGGTACGCAGCCGCCTGACGCGTTTCGTGGATTCGGTGGTGGGCGCACTGTTCCAATCGGTCGCACTGGCGCTGGTGGTGTGGTTTATCTCAATCCCGCTGGCCACAGCCATACCGGGTGAGTTGGGCGACGGGATCCGCAACTCGCACATCCTGGCCAAAATCCACGACACCGCTCCGGAAAGCGCCGGGAAACTGCCCGCGAAATTCGCAGCGCTTCTCGACGAGTCCGGCCTGCCCCCGCTCGTTTCCCCCTTCCAATCCCCGCACGGCGCCCAGGTGGACGCACCCGATAACGCGGCGCTTCGCCCCGAAGTTGTGGAGGCGGCCCGCCCGAGCGTGGTCCACGTCATGGGCGATGCAGAAAGTTGCCGCCGCCGGCTCATGGGCTCCGGCTTCGTGTTTGAGGACGGCTATGTGCTTACCAACGCGCACGTCGTTGCCGGCACCGAGCGCGTCTCTTTGGACACCGTTGTCGGCGTGAAGCCCGCAGACGTGGTGTTTTATGACCCCGACACCGACATCGCGGTGCTCCACGCCCAAGGGCTTGGTTTGCCACCGCTGCGTTGGGCGGCCACTGAGCTGCAGCGTGGCGACGACGCCGTGGTCATGGGCTACCCCAAATCCGGCCCATTCGAGGCCGCACCGGCGCGCATCCGCAGCCAACTGACCATCTCGGGCCCGGACATTTACACCACCGGCCGTGTGGAGCGCGAGGCCTACACCATCCGTGGCGATATCCGTCAGGGCAACTCGGGCGGCCCGTTGCTCACCCCGGCTGGTGAGGTGGCAGGCATGATCTTCGGTGCGTCCCTGGATGCCTCAGAAACGGGTTACGCGCTGACCGCACACCAGGTGCAGCAGCGCGTAGGGGATGTAACCAGGCTCAACGGTATCGCCGATACGCAAGCCTGCGTTAGCGGTTAGCGGCCCGTGTACAGGCCAGCCTCGTTCTTGGTCAGGTTCTTCTGAGCCTCGCCCGGCTTCAGGTTCTTCAACTCGTTGACTGAGTTCTTGGTGCGCTCCGGAGCCTTGATCTTCTTGACCTTCTTCAGGCCAACCAGCGCGAGCAGACCAGCCAGGGCGATCATGATGAGGAAGACGATCAGGAATGCCCAGCCACGGTGCATCCAGGATGCGAGCATCTCCGCAAACGCGAAGAAGAGGAAGAACGAGGAGTACAGCGCAATCACGCCGGCGACGCCGAACAGGCCGCCGCCGATGGCGCCCTTCTTCACCTCGCCCATGACCTCAGCCTTGGCCAGCTCGATCTCGCCGCGGACCAGGGTGGACACCTGCTCCGACGCGTTAGAGATCAAGGTGCCGATGGACTGCTGGCCCGGCACCGTCACATCGGTATCGCGCAGCGGAATCGAATCCACCTTGGCGGTTACGGCGCTCGAGCCGCTGGTGTACAGACCTTCGTTGCTCACTGTTTACTCACCTTCCTGGGTGGCTTATTACATGAGGCACCCTGGGACGGTGCCTGGAATTCTCTCAACGATGTTAGCGATACATCACAGTGTTTGCCTGAATCGGGGTGAAAGATAGCGTCACGCGCTGTGACGCTTGTCGCCGGACTTGCCGGAGACCGCACGCGCGATGAGCACCCCAGCCACCGCCAACGCCGTCACGCCGGCGATCACGCTCGCGCCGATGCCGACCTCGCGGGCGTTCGGCATCTGGATCAGCGGCTCCGGGTCTTTAAAGGTCCGCACCTGCCAATCGTGTGACAGTGCGTGCTTGCGAAGCGCCCGGTCCGGGTTCACCGCCACCGGGTTGCCCACCAGTTCCAGCATTGGAATGTCCGTGGCGGAATCGGAGTAGGCGTAGCTGCGCTCCAGGTCGTAGTCGTGGTCGGCGACAAACTGGCGCACAGCCTCCGCCTTCGCCCCGCCCTTGAGGTAACGGGTGATCTCGCCGGTGAGCTTGCCGTCCTTCTCCGCGAGTTCGGTGGCCACGACCGTGTCTACGCCGAGTTCGCGCGCGATCGGCTCAACCAGAATTGATGCAGAGGCGGAGATGATGATGACGTCGTGGCCTTGGGCGCGGTGCTCGTCGATAAGTTCGCGCGCTTCGGCGTAAATCGCGGGCGTGACCACGGTGCGCATCGTTTCTTGGGTGATGCGCTGGACGTCCTCGATCGACCAGCCTTCGATGAGGTGGGCGAGCGAGTCGCGCGTGGCGTCCATTTTTTCGCTGGATTGGCCGACCAGCATGTACTGGGCTTTGGTCAGGTAGAGGTCCCACGCCTCTTGTCGCGTGATCATTCCGTTGTTGCGGAATTCTTTGCCGAAGGCGAAGGCGGAAGACGTCGCAATGATCGTCTTGTCGAGGTCGAAAAACGCCGCCACCGGCCGTGTGGGAGACATGCTTTAGCAGTCTAGCCCCACTTTGCTGGTGGGGCAGTGTAGGCCCGCTGTGAAAGAAGTGAACATTTGGGACGAGTTGTCCACAGGCGATTTGTTGAAATGTCACTTAGATTGCGGGTTGTCCACAGGGTGGTTGCCACATTTACGCTGGTGAAAAACACTATTGGCATGACACGCACACACCCACACACCGGCCCGATCGTGGTCGCGGTCGCCGACCCCGCCACCCACTCCGAGGCCGTTCACCTCGCCGCCGCGACCGGCCGCCAGGTCATCGACACCGCCGATGCCGCCGAGCTCGCCCGCCACGCGCCCAAAGCATTCGCCGTGCTTATCGACGACACCCGCGCCCCCGACCTTTCCCCACCCCACGGAGCGAACGTCTTCCGCGTCGGTGGGGAGCTGGTCGATTCAGCCGAGCGGGTCTTCGTCCTGCCCGCCGAGGCCGCGGACCTCCTGCGCGCCATTGGCGCCCTTGCCGTGCAGCCCACGGCGGTGGCGGCGCGCGGGAAGGTGATCACCGTCGTGGGCGCATCCGGTGGGTCAGGGGCGTCCACCCTGGCAGCCGCGCTGTGTCGGGTGGCGGCGCGGGGTGACTCGGCAACGCTGCTCGACGGGCACTGGCTCTCCGGCGGGCTCGACCTGCTGCTTGGCATCGAGCACGTCCCCGGCGCGCGCTGGGGCGAGATCGACTTCGGCGAGGGCACCGTGGCGCGCACCGACGTGCGCCGCGCGCTGCCCGCCACCGCCGACGACATCGCGGTGCTGACCTTTCCGCGCCAGCGCGTGGCGGACCCGTTCCGGCTGGAGGCGGCCGCGTTGGAGCACGTCGCCGGCGCCGTCGGCGGGGCAGGGCTGACGGTGGTGGATGCGCCCGCCGCGCTGATTCCCGGCCGCAGCGACCTGGTCGTCGTGGTGGTCGTGCCCGAGGTGCGCTCAGTTGCCGCCGCGACCCGTATCGTCGCCGAGTGCGCCGCCGCTGGTCTGCCGTGTGTGGTGGTTGTGCGCGATAGCGCCTGGGCCGCGCTGACCGACGAGGAGATCGCGCATACCACCGGCGCCACCGTGCTCACCCACCTGCCACACGTGCGCGGGCTGACCCGCGCGGTGGAGAAGTCCGGCCTGCCCGCGCGTGTGCCCCGTTCGCTAGCCGCCTGCGCCAATGCGGTGCTCGAGGAGGTGGCCTAAATGATCGACCGCGACCTCATCGCCCGCGTCAAGCGCCGCCTCGCCGACGAACCCACCACTCCGGAGCCTGCCCGCATCGCAGCCCTCATCCGCGAAGAGGCCGTGGTGATCAGCGACATCGGCGTGCTGGATGTGATGCGCACACTTCGCGACGACACCACCGGCACCGGCCCCCTTGAAGCACTGCTTGCCGACGACACCGTGACCGACATCTGCGTCAACGGCCCCAACTGCGTTTACGTCGACTCGGGCGCGGGCCTGGAACGCTCCGCGGTGCGCTTCGAATCCGAAGCCGCCGTGCGCCGGCTGGCCTCCCGCCTGGCCGCCAGTTGCGGGCGCCGCCTCGACGACGCGCAACCGTTTTGCGACGGCCACATCACCCGCGACGACGGCACCCTCCTACGCTTCCACGCCGTGCTCGCCCCGACCGCACAGGCGGGCACCTGCATCTCCCTGCGTGTGCTGCACACCGCCTCGGCCACCCTCGATGACCTGGTAGCGCGAGGCGCACTGGGTGGGGAGGTAGCGGAGGTGCTGCGTGGGGTCGTCGCAAAGCGAAAAGCGTTTGTGGTTGTCGGCGGCACCGGCTCCGGCAAGACCACGCTGCTGTCCGCCCTGCTCGCGGAGGTCGACCCGGCCGAGCGCATCGTCGCCATCGAAGACACCCTGGAACTCACCCCCGACCACCCGCACGTGGTCAACCTGACCACGCGTGGGGCGAACTCCGAGGGTGCCGGTGAGATCACCATCGCGGACCTGGTACGCCAGTCGCTGCGCATGCGGCCCGACCGCGTCGTGGTCGGCGAGATCCGCGGCGCCGAAGTCGTCGACCTGCTCGCCGCACTCAACACTGGCCACGACGGTGGCGCCGGCACCCTGCACGCCAACTCGATCGCCGAGGTCCCCGCCCGCTTCGAAGCGCTCGCCGCGCTGGGCGGGCTGGATCGCGCCGGGCTGCACGCCCAACTCGCCGCAGCTATCGACGTGGTCATCGTGGTCAAACGCCACCCGGACGGCACACGCCGCCTCCACCAGATCGGCGTGCTCGAAGGCCAACCCGTGCGCGCCAAGGTGGTGTGGGACGCCGACGCCGGCCGCGCCGACGGTTACGAGGAGCTCCTGTCATGACCACGCTGTTGCTTCTCGCCGGCGCCGCTGCCTGCCCGCCGCCTGCCCCGAGTGCTCGCATCGCGCCGCGCTCGTTGGCTGTTCCTCCCCGCATTGCCATCCCGCTGGTTGTCGGCGCCGTGGTGCTCGCCGCCCTGGCGTTCGACCGGGCCAGCCTGGTCATCGCGCTAGCGATGGGTGCGGCGACGGTGGTGTGGGTCGCAGATACCCAACGGCGCGCCCGGGCCGCCTCCAAGCGCACGGAAGCGGTCGCCACCTTCCTCGGTCACCTTGGCACCAACGTCGAAGCCGGCGCGCCACTGCACGCCGCGTTAGAGCGCGCCGCCGAACACGCACCGCGCGAGATCGCCCGCGACGTCGCGCACCTCATCCACCACGTCACCACCGGCGCACCACTTGCGGCCGAGACGGACGAGTTCGCCCGCATCGCCCCGCTGTTCGCACTGTCGACCAGTAGAGGAGTACCGCTGTCGCGCCTGGTTGCCGCCGCACGCGACGACATCGACCACGCCCGACGCCACCGCGCCACCACCAACGCCGCGCTCGCCGGCCCGAAAACCACCGCGGTTGTGCTCGCACTGCTGCCGTTCGCCGGCCTGCTCATGGGCGCGGCGATGGGCGCGAACCCGCTCGCGCTGCTCACCGGGGGAGGCCTCGGCGGAGTACTGCTCACCGTCGGCACCGCGCTGGTGTGCGCCGGTGTGATCGTTTCCCAACTCATCATCCAAGGAGCCACCACATGATCGCCGCAGCCCTGCTCATCGCCACCGCGCTCGCCGTCAGCCCCACGCAGCCCGCCCGGCGCGTCACCCGCCAGGTGCCGCCCACGCCGAAGACCCCGCGCGACGGACCCGACTACGCGCTGCCGGACCGCTGTGCCGCCGACATCACCCTGTTCGCCGCCTGCTTCGAGGCCGGCCTGCCGGTCAGTGCCGCAGCCGCCGCGGTTGCCGAAACTCACGACGGCGACCGCAGCCCGTGGCACACCGTCGCAGCGCTGCTCGCGCTCGGGGTCGAACCTGAGCGTGCTTGGTCGGAACTCCACACCATTCCCGGCGGGGAGGACTTGGCCAGTCTCGTCGCTATGACGCACGCGTCCGGCGCGGCGCTGGCACAAGGGTGCGAACGTATCGCTTCAAACCTGCGTGCCGACGCCGCCGACCACGCCAAAGCCAAAGCGGAACGCGCCGGCGTACTCATCGCCATCCCGCTGACCGCATTTTTCCTCCCGGCGTTTTTCGTTCTCGGGCTCGCGCCTGTGGTGATCAGCCTCGGGAGCAACCTCATCAACTTCTGAAAGGAACAATCATGACCCGCATTTCCACCTTCTTCATCCAGCGTTTGCGTAACGACGACGGCATGTCCACCATCGAATACGCCTTCGGTTCACTCGCGGCAGCTGCCCTTGCCGGGGTGCTGTATCTCGTGGTCAACGGCGACGGGGTCGTTTCCGCGATTGAGAACGTGATCACCAACGCCCTGACCAACACCCCGGGCTAATGACCACGATTGAAACGGCGCTTTCGATGGCCACGCTCGTGGTGGTCACGGCTGCGATCGTGGGCGGCATTGCCACGATGTCCGCCTACATCGCCGCCGTGGACATCGCCGGTGCTGCTGCCCGGGCGCACGCCATGGGGGTGGATTACACCGCCCCGCGCGGCGAGGTGACCATGCACGAATCTGCAGGCCTGGCCACCGTCACCGCCGCAGTCCCGGCCCCGATTGGCACCATGCGCGCCACCGCGGTCTTTCCGGTGGAGTTCTAATGCGCAGATTGCTTATCGACGACACCGGCTCCGCCACCGTCACCACCACAGGCATCATCACCGCAGTGGTCTCACTCGCCCTTGCGGTGGTGGTCACCGGGGCCGGCACCGCCGACGCGCACCGGGCCCGCGTGGCCGCAGACCTTGCCGCCGTCGCCGCCGCCACCGCGCTCTACCGGGGTGCTGATGCCTGCAAGTGGGGCAACGAAACCGCCAGCAACAACGGCGCCGAGGTCACCTCGTGCGAGTTTGCAGAGGGCGACGTCATCGTGGCCGTGCGGCTGCGCCACGCCGAAGCGACCGCTCGCGCCGGGCCGTAACGCCTTGCCTGTCAGCCAGTCATGGTGACCAACGCGCCGAGCAGCTTCAGCGCGGCGTGCTTGTCCAGCGGCTGGTTGCCGTTGCCGCACTTCGGCGATTGCACACACGACGGACAGCCGTCTTTGCAGCCGCAGGACCGCACCGTTTCGTAGGTCGCGGCGATCCACTCGTGGAAGCGGGCGAAGCCCTCGTCGGCAAAGCCCGCGCCGCCGGGGTGGCCGTCGTAGACAAACACCGTGGGCAGCATCGTGTCCTGGTGCAACGCGGTGGACACGCCGCCGATGTCCCACCGATCGCACGTGGCCAAAAGGGGCAGCAGGCCGATCGCGGCATGCTCCGCGGCGTGCAGCGCGCCGGGGATCTCGCCAGCCGTAATACCCAGTTTGTCCAGCACCATCGGGTCGATCGTGTACGCCACCGCGCGGGTGACTAGGCGTTGCTCGGGCAGGTCGAGGGGGATGTGTTCGGAGACGGTGCCGTCGGCAAGCCGGACGACATAGCCGGTGACACGGTCGATGACCTCCACGTCCACACTGGCCACCCACAGTCCCGGCGACGGGTTTTCCAGATCTGTCGGCTCGCCAAGGATCGTGATGTCGGTCGTGGAGCGCGCCTGCGTGGAGTAATCCGGCCGCTCCGGCGCGACCAGCGCCACGTAATCGTCCAGGTCTAGCGACTGCACCACAAAGTATTCGCCCTGGTGGATGTACACCGCGCCGTCGTGCACCTGGCTCATCGCACGCCCCGCGTCCACGGTGCCCAACAGCCGCCCGTCGGTCACGTCGACGATCATGACTTCCTCACCCACGCCTCCGCGAATGCTTACCGACGAATGCGCCGTCTCCGGAGTGACCTCCCCCTCCAACTGGGGCACCGCAAACCACCCCTGCGGCCGGCGGCGTAGCAACCCCTCGGCGGTCAGGTCGTTGACCACGTCGGTGGCGTTGAAGGCGGCGACGTCGTCGTCGCTAAGCGGACGCTCCACCGCCGCGCAGTACATGTGCCCGCGCAGGATGTAGGGGTTGGCCGGGTTGAACACGCTGTTTTCCACCGGCCGGCCCAACAGTGCTTCGGGGTGGTGAACCAGGTACGTATCCATCGGCTCGTCGCGCGCCACCATCACCACCACGGAGCCCTGGCCACGCCGGCCCGCGCGCCCGGCCTGCTGGCGAAAGGATGCCACCGTGCCCGGAAACCCCGCCATGACCACCGCGTCCAAGCCCCCGACGTCGATGCCAAGCTCAAGCGCGTTCGTCGTGGCCACGCCAAGCAGATCGCCGTTATCCAGACGCTGCTCGAGGGCGCGGCGATCCTCCGCGAGGTAGCCGGCGCGGTAGGAGGCGACACGCTCGGCGAAATCCGCCCGGCCCGCCACCACCAGGTCCTCCTGCGCGCGCATGGCCACCGTCTCCGCGGCGCGGCGCGAGCGCACAAACGTCAACGTGCGCGCACCCTGCAACAGCAACGTCGACATGATCGACGCCGCCTCCGTCGTCGCCGGGTACCGCACCGGCGCGCCGTTTTCGCCCTCGGCGCCCTCGATGAACCCCGGCTCCCACAACGCGATGGTGCGCTCGCCGGTGGGCGCCGCATCTTCCGTCACCGCAACAACCTCGCGCCCGCACAGCCGCGACGCCTGGCCCGCAGGATCCGCCGCGGTCGCCGAGGCGAAAATCAGCGTCGGCTCAGACCCGTACGCCTTCGCAATACGCAGCAACCTGCGCAACACCAACGACACGTTCGCCCCGAACACACCCCGGTAGGTGTGGCACTCGTCCACCACCACAAACTTCAAATGGCGCAGCAGCCGTGCCCAACGCTCGTGCGCGCCCAAAAGCCCTGCGTGCAGCATGTCCGGATTCGTAAACACATAGCGCGTGTGCTCCCGGATACCCGCCCGCGACTCCTGCGGCGTATCCCCGTCATACGGCGCCGGATGTACCGACGCAAGCGCCGCATTACCCCGCGTCATGGCAAGCGTTGCCTGCAACTGGTCCGAACCCAACGCCTTCGTCGGCGTCAGATACATCGCGCACGCCTTCTCATCCGCCGCCAACGCGGAAAGCACCGGCAACTGATAGCCCAACGACTTTCCCGACGACGTCCCCGTCGCCACCACCACATCCCGGCCCGCCCACGCCAACTCCGCGCACTGGGTTTGGTGGGCGTAGGGGAGGGTGACGGTGTCGTCGATAAGCATCTGCTTCAACCCCGGCTCCACCCACTCGGGCCACTGTCCAAACACCGCGAGACGAGCCGGCTCATGCTCCACATGCGTCACCGTCGCAGCAGGGAAACGCTGCGCAAGCACCGAAACGAGCTCATCGCCAAAACCAGAAACCATGATGGTGAGCCACTTTAGCCGGGCCAAAGCAGTGCCCCCGACAACAAATCGTGGCAGACTGGGCAACGGTCACAGATTTTGTGTGCGCCTCATCAGGTGCTCGCGAGGATTGTGCACGCGGGCACCAGGACCAAACAGGCCCTGGTGGACGACAAAAACATGCAACATTTTGAAAGGTTTCACCATGGCAACCGGAACTGTTAAATGGTTCAACGCCGAAAAGGGCTTCGGCTTCATCGCACCCGACGACGGCTCCGCCGACGTCTTTGTCCACTACTCCGAAATTCAGGGTTCCGGCTTCCGCACCCTCGAAGAAAACCAGCAGGTCGAGTTTGAGGTCGGCGAAGGCGCCAAGGGCCCGCAGGCCCAGCAGGTTCGCGCCCTCTAAAACAGCGCGATTCCCCCGGACGGCACACCCGACCGGGGGAAATTTTTATGCCTACACCGCGCTAATGCCGCGGCGCACGTCTGAACGCTCGAAGATCTGGTTCTGCAGCTTCTGAATCACAAACCCCACAAGCGAACCCAGCACTACACCCAGCACCATGCCCAGAAGCGGATACTGCTGCAGGAGCGTGCCACCCAAATAGCCCATGCCGACACTCAGGCAGGCCCACAGGATCACGCCGATGGTGTCGAAAAAGAAGAACTTAAACCAGTTGTAACGCACCGACCCCAGCACAATCGTGGCCACCCAACGCGCCCACGGGAGGAAACGCGCAACAATAATCATCGCGCCCGCACCCCGGTTCATGTTGGCCCGCACCCACGTAATCGCCTGGCCAGCCTTCGAATCCGGATCCAACCTATCCACCCGGTGAATCAACTTCGCGCCTAGGGCGAAACAAATATTGTCGCCGATAATCGCACCGATAATCGCCGCGATGATCACACCCCACACGTTCGGCACACCACGCGACGCGGAAAACGCACCAGCCAGATTCAACACGGTTTCAGACGGCACCACCGGCGCCAACGCATCCGAAACGATCAGCAACACGACGAGTGGGTAAAAGATCGGCAACCCCATCAACGTATGCAAAAACTCAATGAGTGAATCGACCACGCTGCGTCCTCCTTTCCACCCCAACAACTCCGCGCCAGGGCACCAACGCAGTGTAATGCCAGGGGCGAGAAAATCCCCCGTCCGTATAACCATGTGCTAGTTGTCTGATAAGAATGAGGAAGTTTTACCGCTCATACGCTTAGTGGGAATCGAGGAAAGGTCAGCGTGACTGCAAACGGCAAGACTCTCGTGATCGTGGAGTCCGCGACAAAGGCGAAGAAGATACAGAAGTATCTCGGCGACGATTACATCGTGGAAGCATCGGTGGGCCACATCCGTGACCTGCCGGGCCGTGCCGCCGACATCCCCGCGAAGTACAAAAACGAGCCGTGGGCAAAACTCGGCGTCAACCCGGAAAAGGGTTTCGACCCGATCTACGTCGTGTCCGCCGACAAGAAAAAGAAGGTCACCGACCTGCGCGCCAAGCTCAAGCAGGCCGACAAACTCCTGCTGGCAACAGACCCGGACCGCGAAGGTGAAGCGATCGCGTGGCACCTGCTTGAAACCCTTAAGCCGAAGGTGCCGGTAGAGCGCATGGTGTTCAACGAGATCACCGAATCTGCCATCCGCGAAGCCGCCGAAAACACCCGCGAGCTCGACATGGATCTTGTCGACGCCCAAGAGACCCGCCGCATCCTCGACCGCCTCTACGGCTACGAAGTTTCCCCCGTGCTGTGGAAGAAAGTCATGCCGCGACTGTCCGCCGGCCGCGTCCAATCCGTGGCCACCCGCGTCATCGTCGAGCGCGAACGCGAGCGCATGGCGTTCATCGCCGCCGAATACTGGGACTTGGTTGCTTCGCTCGCCCACTCCTCCGAAGAATTTGACGCCAAGCTCGTCTCCCTCGACGGCAAGCGCATCGCCCAGGGCCGCGACTTCAATGACCGGGGAGAGTTGGTGTCGGATGCGGTGGTCGTCGATAAGCAAAAGGCGCATGCGCTTGTCGACGACCTCGGCACCGCACCGATGCACGTCACCGCAGTGGAAGAAAAGCCCTACTCGCGCAAACCCTACGCACCGTTCATGACCTCGACGCTGCAGCAAGAAGCCGGCCGCAAACTCCACTTCACCTCCGCGCGCACCATGCGCATCGCGCAACGCCTGTACGAAAACGGCCACATCACCTACATGCGTACAGACTCCACCTCCCTGTCCAAGCAGGGCCTGGACGCCGCACGCGCCGCAGCACGCGAGCTCTACGGTGCCGACTACGTCTCCGCCAAGCCGCGCGTCTACGACCGCAAGGTGAAAAACTCCCAGGAAGCCCACGAGGCGATCCGCCCCGCCGGCGAACGCTTCGCCACCCCCGGGCAGCTGGCGGGCGCGCTGGACGCCGAAGAGTTCAAGCTCTACGAACTGATCTGGCAGCGCACCGTCGCCTCCCAAATGGAAGACGCACGCGGCAACTCCACCAAGATCACCATCGCCGCCGACGCCGCCGGTGAGGCTTGCGAGTTCACCGCAACCGGCCGCACCGTCACCTTCCCCGGCTGGCTGCGCGCCTACTCCGACCGCCAGTCCAACGAAACCCGCCTGCCGCAACTGGCCAAGGGCGACGAACTGACCACCAAGTCCGTCACCGCGGACGGCCACACCACCAACCCGCCTGCGCGCTACAACGAAGCGTCGCTGGTGAAGAAGATGGAAGAACTCGGCATCGGCCGCCCGTCCACCTACGCGTCCATCATCAAGACCATCCAAGACCGCGGCTACGTTGTCGTCCGCGGCAACGCACTCGTGCCGTCCTGGGTGGCGTTCTCCGTCGTCGGGCTGTTGGAAAACAACTTCGACGCGCTCGTCGACTACGACTTCACCTCCTCCATGGAAGACGAACTCGACGAAATCGCCCACGGCAACCAAGACCGCACCAAGTGGCTCACCGGCTTCTACTTCGGCGACGCCGACGCCAAGGAATCCATGGCCCAAGCCCTCGCACGCCGCGGCGGCCTGAAGCACATGATCGAGAACAACCTCGAATCCATCGACGCGCGCGCCGCGAACTCGCTGAAACTTTTCGACGACGCCGAAGGCCGACCCGTCGTCGTCCGCGTCGGCCGCTACGGCCCCTACATCGAACGCGTCGTCGGTAAGACCGCCGAAGGCGAGCCCGAATACCAGCGCGCCAACCTGCCCGAATCCGCAACCCCGGACGAAATCACGCTCGAGATGGCCGAGAAGCTCTTCGCCACCCCCCAGTCCGGCCGCGAACTGGGGGAGAACCCTGCCAATGGGCGTGTGGTCGTCGCAAAGGAAGGGCGCTTCGGCCCATATGTCACCGAGCTCGTGCGTGACGACGAACGCACCACCGCCGAAGCCAGCGCCGAAGAAATCATCGCCGCCGAGCGCGCCGAAGAGGACAAACAGCGCGCCGAAGAAGGCAAACGCGCAAAGAACTGGGAAACCAAAACCGCCGCCGCGCAGAAGGAAAAGCGCATGGCGCAGCTTGTCGACGAGCAGTTAAAGCCCGCCACCGCCTCCCTCTTCGCGTCGATGGAACCAGCAACGGTCACGCTCGAGGAAGCACTGAAACTGCTGTCGCTGCCGCGCGAAGTCGGCGTCGACCCCGCCGACGGCGAAGTCATCACCGCCCAAAACGGCCGCTACGGCCCATACCTGAAGAAGGGCACCGACTCGCGCTCGCTCGCGTCCGAAGACCAGATCTTCTCCATCACCCTGGAAGAAGCCCGCCGCATCTACGCCGAACCGAAACGCCGCGGCCGCGCCGCCGCCAAGCCACCATTGAAGATGCTTGGCGACAACGACGTCTCCGGCAAACCCATGACCGTCAAAGACGGCCGCTTCGGCCCATACGTCACCGACGGCGAAACCAACGCGTCCCTCCAACGCGGCGACACGCCAGAGACGATGACGGACCAGCGCGCCAACGAACTGCTCTCCGCGCGCCGCGCCCGCGAAGCCGAAAACGGCGGCAAGAAAGCCACCAAGAAAAAGGCGAAAAAGGCGACAAAGAAGAAAGCAACCAAGCGCGTAGCCAAGCCGAAGCAGACCACAAAACGCGTGGTCAAAGCTCGCAAGCGCTGAGGAATGCACAATATAGTGGACAATTCCTTTACAAGGGTTGTGCTGTGCGCTTAGCGTGCATGGCATGACATTTCGCGAGATTCTCGAGGCCCTGGCGCACGCCGACATCAGCGTGCTCCAGGGTTTCGACGAGTCCGCGCCCGCCTTCGCCGCCCTCGATCCCGCCCTGAAACGCAAGTGGGCGCAGGCGCACGCCACCTACTTCGGCGCGACGAAGTTCACCCGCAAGCAGGCCGACGCGCGCCGCTTGGCCGCCGGGATGCCGCTCGACCAGATCTGCCTGCTTGAGCGCAAACTTGCCGCCGTCGCCGACCTTGCCGAGCGCTGGCGCCTCCGCCTCGAACTGTTGCGCTTCCGGGGCTCCTACAAAGCGCTGTCGCGGCGTATCGACGACACCATCACCACCCCGAAACCCACCCCCAAGAAGCAGTGCCGCTTCTCCAAATCGCGCGCTGGGATGCGCAACATGTCGCTGACCTACTCCGAGCGCGACATCGCCGATTTGGAGCACCTGCTGCGTTCGCTCATCGACCCGTCACTGCCCGCCGCCGAGCAAATGGCCGACGCGTTGGTCAGCCTGCTGCGCGGTGGCGCTGGGGGTGCTGATGGCGCTGATGGTGTCGGCGGCGCCGGGAGTGCTCACGGGGCTGGCGCCGGGGTCGCCATGCCGTATGCCGCCCCGCGCCCCATCATCCTGGTGCCGCTGCCGGAGTGGACCCGCATCCAGTCCGGCCACGGCGACGAAGTGGAGCTCATTCTTACCGACGGCACCACCATGACCGGCGCCGAATTCCTCGCTCGGAAGTTCGGCGCCGACCTGGAAGTCGCCGCGTTCCACCCTGCAGAGGGGGCGGTGAACCTCTACCGGGCGAAGCGCTTTGCTAACGACAAGCAGCGCACGTTGGCGTCGATGATGTCGCCGACCTGCCCGGTACCCGGCTGCCGTCACGGAGCCGATCACTGCGAAATCCACCACATCACCGCCTGGCGACACGGCGGGGAAACCAACCTGGCCAACCTCGTGCCCCTGTGCAGTTACCACAACGGCACCAATGACGACGACCCGTGGATCGTCAGACGAGGCCGAATATGCATCCGCGACGGCATCCCAGTGTGGGTGTCACCCAACGGATACGAAGTGCCGAACGACACCCCCGGAGCCATGCAGCTCCTGTTCGGAAACAACTGACCGGGCGCGAGTTCGCGCGCCCGCAGGCCTGAGTCCTGCCGCGCTGCGCTGGGCTGCTGCCACGCTGGGCTGGCGGCGCTGCGCTGCGGCGCTGGGCTGCTGCCACGCTGGGCTGGCGACGCTGCGCTGGGCTGGCGCCGGGGAAGCCCTAGGAGCGGTCCGCCATTGTGGAGCGCACCGGGCGCGCCAACTGCGTCATCTTGTTGCGCCCGCGCAACTCCACCGACTTCATCAGCGTCCAGCGCTGCTGCTCAACCTCGTTCGCCGCGCGCAGGGTTGCGGCGTTGGTCAGCACCATGCCCGGGGTGTCCTTCGCCAGGTCGGTGAGGCGGGCGGCGCCGTTGACGGCGTCACCGATCACGGTGTACTCGAAACGATCCTTGCCACCGATGTGGCCAGCGACCACGTGGCCCGAGGCGACACCGATGCCGGCCTTCAGTTCGAAGCCTTCCAAGCCGCGCTGGATTTCGCGGGCGGCTTGGAGGGCGTGCGAGGCGGCGTCGTGAAGCGAAACTGGCGCTCCGAACACCGCAAGCGCCGCATCGCCCTGGAACTTATTAATCACGCCCTTGTTACGGTGCACCACCTCAACGACAACCTCGAAGAACTCGTTGAGCGCCTCCACGACCTCCTCCGGGGTGTGCTGGACGGTGTAGGTGGTGGAACCGACGACGTCGATAAACAGCACCGCGACCCTGCGTTCCTCGCCGCCGAGCTGCGGGCGCTCCTCCAGCGCCTTCTGCGCGACCTCAGCACCGACGTACTTGGCAAACACGTCGCGAACACGCTGGCGGTCCTGCAGACCCCGCATCATCTCGTTAAAGCCAGCTTGGAGGACACCGATCTCGGAGCCGTCGTAAATGTCCACCTGCGTGTCGCCCTCACCGCGGCGCACACGGTTGATGGCGACCTGCAGCTCCTTAATCGGATCGACGACGATCACCGTCGCAAACGACGTCCCCACAAACCCCGTGAAAATACCTGCTGCGATCAGCGCCACGATCGCCGCCGTCATCTCACCCGGGGTGTCCCGGAAGTAGCCGACGCGCTGTGCCACAGCCAGCAGCAGCACCCCGACCATCGGCACGGCGGAGGTGGTGAACCACGTCAGCATCAACCGAGACGCGATCGGCGGCTGGAGCGTCGAATCCTCGAACCGCCGCGCCAGCGCCGACGCCGCAATCGGACGCACGAGACGCTCCGCCTGCAGATACGTGAGCACCGACACCACAAAACACGTCAGGATGGTGGTGGCGAGGACGACGATGCCCAGGGGGACGTCGACAAGCAACGTGCGCACCGTGACAATCGCAATGCCCAACCCCCACACCGCAACAACGATGATCGTCTGCAACACCGGCAAACGCATCACCAAATGCCGCACCATGTTCGGATCATGATCATCCGGGCGCCGCTGCCACTCCAGCACCGGCCGGAACAGGAAAAACGTGACGATCATGCCGAGCACAACAGCGATCGCCGCATACAACACCCCGATAAACCCAAGCTGGCCGTTGAGGCCTAACTCGTTGACGGCATCCATCGGGATGAGGAAGCGCACGAACAACATGCAGCCCACGGCGCCGAGCAGGTTGGTGCCCAGCACCGTCGCGGCATAGAGAGGCCACGACGTGCCCCAAAGCCACTGCAGCTCGCGCCAGATACGTTCCATGGTCTATCACCTTAGCGCGCGGGTACTCTGGTCACCTGTGACTACCCGCAGCGTTAGTGAGCGTTTGGCTGGCACCCCGGCGGTGCGCGACATCATCTTGTCGGCGGCTGCCACGGCGAGGGGGCAGGGGGATGCGTATGCGATGACGCATGCGTGGCTGTTTACGGGCCCTCCGGGCTCGGGGCGGTCGAATGCGGCGTTGGCGTTTGCGGCGGCGTTGATGTGTGAGAACCCGGACGAGATTGGGTGTGGGCGGTGTAAGGGGTGCCGTGATGCGTTGGCGGGGTCGCATACGGATTTGGTGCATGTGGTGCCGCATACGTCGACGATCAAGGTTGATTTTGTGCGTGATGAGATCGTCGCAAAGGCAGCTCGCTTACCGACGGTCGCCCCCTGGCGCGTTGTCATCATCGAAAACGCGGACCGCCTGGCCACGTCGATCACCACCGCGCCGGCTGACGCGCTGTTGAAGACGGTGGAGGAACCGCCGGAGCGCACCGTGATCATCATGTGTGCGCCGTCGACGGATCCGCAGGACTTTTCGCAGACACTGCGTTCGCGCTGCCGGCATGTGTATGTGCCGTCGCCGTCGGAGGATGAGTTGGTGCGCATTCTCGTCGAGGAGGAGGGGGCGTCGGAGCATGATGCGCGCCTGGCGGCGGTGTCGTCGCTACGCCATATTGGCCGGGCGCGGTTGTTGGTGCGTTCGGAGGCGATTCAGCAGCGTCGTGCGATGGCGATCAACTTGGCCGAGTTGGTGTTTCACGGCCCGCAGGCGTTTCAGGCGGTGGGGTCGTTGCTGAAGGCGGCGGAGAAGGAGGCCGTCGAGGCGCATAAAGCTGACGACGAAGCCGAGCGGGCCAAGCTCGAAAACGCCCTCGGTATGGGTGCGAAGGGGAAGGGGGCGGCGAAGGCGCTGCGGTCGGTGGCGTCGTCGGTGCGTCAGTTGGAAGAGGAGCAGAAGCGTCGTGGCACGCGCCGCAAGCGCGACATGTTGGATTTGGTTCTGGTGGACTTGGCGGGGGTGTACCGGGATGCGATGGTGGTGCAGTCGGGCGCCGAGGTCGGTCTGACGCACCCGGATTTTGAGGAGCTCGCGCGTGAGATTGCCGGCCAGGTGTCGGCGGAGGGGCTCGTGGAGTGCCTCGAGGCGATCGGGCAGTGCCGCGAGCGCCTGGACCAGAACGTGACTCCGGCGGTGGCGTTCAACGGCATGATTGGCCGCATAAGGCTCGCGTGCAACGTGTCTTAACCTGCGGGTTTCGCAGGTCGCGCCCGCTAGGTTAAGCTGTCTTCCCGGTGCAGCATTGCTGCCCGGCCACCTTAGCTCAGTCGGCAGAGCGTCTCACTCGTAATGAGAAGGTCGCGAGTTCGATTCTCGCAGGTGGCTCGCACAAAAGCCCAGGTAAAACGGTGTTTTACCTGGGCTTTCTTTTCGTTTCGCGCGCTCCGGGTTGGCGCAAGTTGTCCCTGTTATTACCGAGCTGAAACCGAGCTGGGACCGAGCATGAAAAACGATTGCTAGGGTGATCGCTGTGCTCCACGCCTTCATTGATGAATCCGAACATCGGGATGAATATTTCACCCTCACAGCGTTGATTGTGACTGAGGAAAACCTGCCTCACCTTGAGCATGAACTTCATGTGTTACTCGCGGAATATGCGGTGACAACGCAGCACATTGACATCAACGCTGAGTTTCACGGATACGACATCATGCAGCAAAAGCGTGAATGGAATGGCGTTCCCCTTAGGGTTGCGACTTCGATCTATCTCAAGGCGTTAGGGATCATTAACCGGTGGGCATCGGCCATGTTTGTGGAGACGATTGACAGGCGTGCTCAGGAGAAGAAATATCGCTACGCATTTAACGCTCGTCGAGTAGCAATCAGTTACATTCTCGAGAGAGTTAATACATACGCGTACACGCACAATGAAGTGGCGAAATGCTATCTCGATGATCACTACACCGCGCCTGAAGGTCGTAAAGAATTTGTTGAGTACAAGGCCAAGGGTACGTTCGGATATAAGAGTTCGAAGCTCGCAAACATCGAAGAGCATGCGTGGTCTCCAGGCTGCAGATCTTTGTTGTTATGTCTATCAGCGTCATCTTCATGTGAAGACTGGAAACGTGCGGATGCTCAAAACGCAAGCCAAAATGTGGAGTGCGATTAATGACATTGCACAGCTCGGGATACAAAGGGTCTGGCCCTAGGCGCACAAAGACCCCGCACTAGGCGGGGGCTCCGGCAATGTGGAGTTGCACACGACGTGCAATCTCTACGCTTCGAACAGTAATGGAAAGCCATTGGTTGGCACAAGAGGGGCGAGCCTGGGTGGCTCAATTTTTTTGCCCTAGCCCGGGCAGGAAGCGCGGTACGACTTTGCCGACGGCGTTGCGCGGCAGCTTGTCGACGAAGTGCACGTCCCGGGGGATCGAGTGATCGGCCAAGCGCGAGCGCACCCAGTCGCGGACGGCTTCCTCGGTGAGTTCGGCGGTTTTGACGACCCAGACGGCGATGCGTTTGAAGGTGTCGTCGTCGTCGACGCCGTGGGCGTAGACCTCGCCGATGCCGGGCATGTCTTCGAGGACTTCCACCACGGATTGGGGGTGGACGTTTTCGCCGCCGACGATGATCATGTCGTCGCTACGCGATTGCACGTGGAGGTAGCCGTCGGCGTCGATGTAGCCGAGGTCGCCCATTTCGATGAGCCCGTCGATTTCGACGGTGGGGGTGTTCGGGTTGGTGTAGCCGCGCAGGGCGGTTTCGTTGTGGAGGAAGATGCGGCCGGTTTGGCCGGTGGGGGTTTCGCGGCCGTTGTCATCGTAAATTTTGAGCACGGTGCCGGGCGCAATTTTGCCGACGGTGGTGGGGTCGGCCTGCATTTGTTCGGGGGATGCGGCGGCGGCGAGGGCGAGTTCGGTGGAGCCGTAGATGTTGGCCAGGATGGGGCCGAAGCGTTCGGTGGTGTGGCGCAGTAGCGACGGGGTGACGGCGTTGCCGGCGGTGGCGAGGTAGCGCAGCGACGAGGTGTCGTAGTTTTCGTCGAGGTCCAGCATGTGTTTGAAGAAGATCGGCGAGGAGATGAGGCCGTCGCAGCGGAATGCTTCGATTTGGCGGAAGCAGTTTTCGGGGTCGAATTCGCGTTGCGTCACGATGGTGGAGCGGGTCGCCAGCGCGACTTGCAGGGCGGACCAGCCCCAGGTGTGGAAGATGGATGCGGTGAGTTGGATGGTGTCGCCGGCGCGCCAGGGGATTGCTTCGAGGTATCCGGCGACCACGAATGGCAGGCGTGGTTCGGGGCGCACGATGCCTTTGGGGATGCCGGTGGTGCCGGAGCTCATGAGGACGAGGTTGCCGTGTTTGGGCCAGAGGGGCAGTCGCTTGTCGACGACCCCTTTCACCACCACGTCCTCATATGCGCGCACTACGGGTATGTGGGGGATGTCGTTGGGGATGCGGTCGGCGAACTCGTCGTCGATAAAGAGGATGTTGATGTCGTTTTCGGCGATGATGCCGCGCAGTTGCTCGGTGGAGGAGCCGATGTTGAGTAGGAAGATGTGGCCTCCGGTGTAGCCCTTGGCGCCGAGGGGTAGGACGATGCCGCGGCCGTTGCGGGCCATGACGCCGATGCGGAGTTCGTCGAGGCCGCGCTCTTCTTTCTGGGCCAGCAGCCACTTGGCTACGGTGCGGGAGTCTTCGCGCAGTTGGCGGTAGGTCAGCGCCCCGGTGTCGTCGATAAGAGCGAGGCGATCGGGCACTGCTGCGGCGCCTTGTTCGATTTCGCGGGCGGTGGTGAACCAGTAGCGCGCGAGATTCGGGATGAGTGCGAGCGCTGCGCGGGGGCCGCCTTCGGCGCTGATGATGCCGGCGCGTGTAACGGCGGGCACGAATCGCGCGAAAGACTTCAGTAAGAACAGCGGACGATGGGTGGGACGCATGAGGATAATGTAGCCTACCGATACGTAAGTGTCTCGCGTGAAAGGATTTTCGTGTCTGTTTTCCGACGTCTCGCAGCCGCCTTTGTGGCCGCTGCCGCCCTCGTCGCCCCACTGACCCCGGCCGCCCACGCGCAGGAGCGCAACATGGTCATCTTCGGCGACTCCGTTATTTCCGACCCCAACATGGGCCAGTGGGCCGCCGGCAAACTCGGCCTCGACCCGCGCGGGCGCTCCGACAACGGCACCTGGTGCCCGACCTCCGCCACGAACTGGGGCAAGCGCTCCGCCGCGAAACTCGGTCTGCCTGCGCGTGACTACTCCTGCACCGGCGTGGTCACCATTTCGAAGGGGCCGGGCTTCTTCCAGCAGGTTGACCGCGCCATCGCGGACCGCGGCCTGTCGCCAGCAACCGCACGCGTGATCATCTCCGTCGGGTTCAACGACACGTACAACAACAATTCGCGCCCCGACGCCGACATCCGCCGCGACTTCACCCGCTACATGGTTCCGCAGATCAACCGCATCCGCGCCGCCGCCCCGAACGCGCGCATCCAGATCGTCGGCTACCCGAAGGTCACTGCCGGCGACCGCGTGTGCCTGTTCCACATCGCCCCGAATGCCTCCGATTGGACGCGCTTCCAGGAAGTTCAGCGTTGGGAGAACCTCGCCCAGTGGATGCAGGTCGACGCCGCTCGCGCCGCCCGCGTCGAATTCCTAGACCTGAAACCGTCCACGATGAACAACAACATGTGCGCCCCGGATAACCAGCGCATGTGGGCTGGCCTGGTCGATTTCTACGGCGGCCCGGGCAACCTGCCGATCCACGTGAACCAGCGTGGCCACGAGCACGTGGCAAATATCATCGCCCGCTCCTAGTCTGGGAGGGCATGACACAGACTGTTCAAGGAGTAATCGCCCGTTCCAAGGGCGCGCCCGTCGAGGTTGTGGACATTGTGATCCCCGACCCCGGCCCAAACGATGTTGTGGTCAAGGTTCAGGCCACCGGTGTGTGCCACACGGACCTGGCCTACCGCGACGGTGATATTGAGGATGCGTTCCCGTTCCTGCTCGGCCACGAAACGGCCGGCGTCGTCGAAACGGTTGGCTCGGATGTCACCCACGTCGAGCCCGGCGATTTCGTCGTGCTGAACTGGCGCGCAGTCTGCGGCGAGTGCCGCGCCTGTCGCAAGGGGGACACGAAGAACTGCTTCAACACCCACAACGCGTCCCAGCGCATGACGCTTGTCGACGACACCCCGCTCACCCCAGCCTTAGGCATCGGCTCCTTCGCCGAGAAGACCCTCGTGCACGAGAAGCAGTGCACCAAGGTGGATCCGGAAGCCGACCCGGCCGCGGCGGGCCTGCTCGGCTGCGGCATCATGGCCGGCCTGGGCGCCGCGGTGAACACCGGTGAGGTGCAGCGTGGCGAGTCCGTCGTCGTGTTCGGCCTCGGCGGCGTAGGTCTTGCGGCCGTGGCGGGTGCTGCGCTGGCGGGGGCGTCGACGGTGGTTGCGGTGGACGTCGATAAGCGAAAGTGCGATGCCGCGACCGAGAAGTTCGGCGCAACCCACGCCATCTGCTCCAAGGACATGAGCGAAGACGACGTCATCGAGGCCGTGCGCGACCTCACCGGCGGCTTCGGCGCCGACGTCGCCATCGACGCCGTAGGCATCCAGCCCACCTGGCGCCAGGCGTTCTACTCGCGCGACCTCGCCGGCCGCATGGTCATGGTGGGCGTGCCCAACCAGACCGACCACGTGGACATCCCCGCGATCGACCTGTACGCCCGCGGCGGCTCCATCAAACCGGCCTGGTACGGCGACTGCCTGCCGGAGCGCGACTTCCCCACGTACGTTGAGCTGTACAAGCAGGGACGGTTCCCGCTCGGCGAGTTCGTCTCCGAACGCATTGGTGTGGGCGACATCGAAGAATCGTTTGACAAGATGAAGCGCGGCGACGTGCTGCGAAGCGTAGTGGAGTTCTAAATGCGTATCGACAACGTCATCACATCAGGTCTGTTCAAACTCGACGGCGGCGAATGGGAGGTGGACAACAACGTCTGGATCGTCGGCGACGACTCCGAGGTCTACATCATCGACGCCGCCCACAACGCCCAGGCCATCGCCGACGCGGTGGGCAACCGTCGCGTGAAGGGCATCCTGGCCACCCACGGCCACTCCGACCACATCGACGCCGCCCCCGAACTGTCCCGCCTCGTGAACGCCCCGGTGTACCTGCATCCCACCGACGGGTTCCTCTGGCAGCGCGAGAACCCAGGCGCGCACTACCGCCCGCTTCTCGACGGCGCCACCTTCGACATCGCCGGCACCGAACTACGCGTCATGTCCACCCCCGGCCACTCGCCGGGCTCCGTGGTCATCTACGCCGAGGAAGCCGGCGAACTCTTCTCCGGCGACACCCTCTTCCAGGGCGGGCCGGGCGCGACGGGACGATCCTTCTCGTCGTTTGACACCATCATCCACTCCCTGCAGAAGTCCGTCCTGGACCTGCCGCCGGAGACGGTCGTGCGCACCGGCCACGGCGACCACACCACGATTGGCGACGAAGCCCCGCACCTCGAGGAGTGGATCCGCCGCGGGTTCTAATCGCGTTCGGGCGCCTCGGCGTTCTGCAGCGCTACCGCTCGGGCGAGGCGCGCGTAGCGCAGTTCCTGTTCGCGGAAGCGGGTCCAGGTGGAGATCGTCGTAAAGAAAAATGCGATGACCAGCAGGTAAAGCATCAGGTCCGTGCCGCGGTCCACGCCGAGCCAGTTGGCCAGCACGGTCACATCGTCGGGGCGAACGATCGCCCACACGGCGGCGAGGATCATCAGCACGAAACCCAACTTCACCCACGCCTTCGCGTTCGCCTTGCGGCGGTTGGCGAAAAAGAACCACGCCAGCGCCACAATGGCCAGCAGCAACAACGCCTGAATCATGGCAGCCTCCTAGCGACCAGCCCATCCGCAAGGATGTTCACCCCGTTGATCAACGATTGCCCCTTGGACATGGAGTATTCGGTGTAGAGAATATCCACCGGCTCTTCGTCGACGCGCCAGCCGAACTTCTCGATCATGGTGACGATCTCCGAAGCGTGCGACATCCCGTTCATACGGATGTTCATCTCGTCGGCGACCTTCTTGTTAAACGCGCGCAGCCCGTTGTGCGCGTCCGACAGGCCGAGTTTGCGGGTGCGCGGCGACAGCATCACCACCGTTTTCAGCACGACGCGCTTAATCCACGGCACCTGCGAGTTGTCTTGGCCCGCAAACCGCGTACCGACGACAATATCCAGCGGCTCCGTCCGCAACCGCTCAACCATGCGCGCCACGTCCTTGACCTGGTGCTGGCCGTCGGCGTCGAAGGTGACAAAGTACTTCGCGCCGGGCTGCGCACGCGCGTACTCCACGCCGGTCTGGATCGCTGCACCTTGGCCGAGGTTCACCGGGTGGTTGACCAGGTGGGCGCCGGCGGCGCGGATTTGTTCGGCGGAGTTGTCGTGGGATCCGTCGTTGACGGCGACGATGTTGGGGAAGGTTTCGCGGGCGTGGCTGAGCACGTCGAAAATGACCGTGCCCTCGTTGTAACAAGGCACGATCAGCCAAGTGTCTGAAAATCCGGTCATGTCGCTTAAAGAGGTTACTCGCCGCGGTGGAAGAGCACGGAGTAGACGCGCTTAGTTAGCCCGATGGGCAGGGCGCGGTACAGGTTGCGCACGGCGAGGTTCACCAGCGCGCGTGGCCGCGAGATCAGCCCGTATTCGACGAGGTTGGCCTGCATGGTGCGCTCGGCGCGTCGGGTGTCGGCGCTGGCGCGGCGTCGCAGCTGGTCGTCGGTGACGCGGAAGTAGGTCAGTGGCTCGTCGAGGTTGGCCAGGGTGTGGCCGGCGGCGATGAGGCGGGCCCACAGGTCGTAGTCCTCCATGAACGGCACGTGCTGGTAGCCGCCGACGGCGTTGACGGCTTCGGTGCGGAAGGTGACCGCGGGGTGGTTGAGCGGGGAGTTGATTTTCACGTACGCGTTCGGATCCCGCGGCAGTGCGCGGATGGTGCCGCGGTCGCCGGGGGTGTGTTCGAACTCTTCCATGGCGCTGCCGAGTGCGGCCACGTCCGGGTGTGCTTCCAGGTAGGCCAACTGTTTGGCGAAGCGTTCGGGTTTGGCGGCGTCGTCTGAGTCGATGCGTGCGGTGTAGGTGGCGTTGATCGTCGCTAAGCCTGCGTTGAGCGCCCGGCCTAGGCCGACGTTTTCGGGTAGTTCGACCACGCGAGCGCCATGCTTTGCGACGACCCCACGCACCGCCCCAGATACCTCCCCGTCAAAGACCACCACAACCTCGTCGGCCGGGTGGGTTTGGGCGTCGAGGGAGTTCAGCGTGAGTTCGAGTTCGGCGGCGTCGGTGGCGTGGTAGACGCTCATGAGGGCGGAAAGGGTGGGCATTAGGCCTCCTCGGCGGCGTCGATAAGGTAGCGGCCGTAGCCGGATTTGAGCACGGCCTCGCCGAGCGCGCGCAGCTGGGCGGCGTCGATGAAGCCTTCACGGTAGGCGGCGACCTCCGGCGAACCGATGACGGTGCCGGTGCGTTTTTGCAGCACTTCGACGTAGGAGCTGGCCTCGCTCATCGAATCGATCGTGCCGGTATCCAGCCACACATCCCCGCGGTGCAGGCGGTGCACCTTCAGGTCGCCGCGCTTGAGGTAGGCCTCGTTAACCGAGGTGATTTCCAACTCGCCGCGCGCCGAGGGGGTGATGTTCTTGGCGATCTCCACCACGTCGTTGTCGTAGAAGTACAACCCCACGACCGCGAAGTTCGACTTCGGTTGCTGCGGTTTCTCCTCGATGGACAGGGCGGTGCCGTCCGCGTCGAAATCCACCACGCCGTAGCGCTGCGGGTCCGACACCTCGTAGGCGAAGATCGCCCCGCCCTCAATCTCACGCACCTGGCCGAGCGCTTCCAGGATGCCGGCGCCGTCGAAGATGTTGTCGCCAAGCACCAGGGCGACGGCGTCGTCGCCAATGAAATCTTCACCGATCAGAAACGCTTGGGCGAGGCCTTCCGGCTTCGGCTGTTCGGCGTAGTGGAGCATGATGCCGAGGTGGGAGCCGTCGCCAAGCAAACGCTCGAAATTCGCCCGATCCTCCGGCGTCGTGATGATCAGAATCTCCCGAATACCAGCGCTGATCAGGGTGGACAGCGGGTAATAGATCATCGGCTTGTCGTAGATCGGCATCAACTGCTTCGAGATGCCCTGCGTGATCGGGTACAGCCGCGTACCCGATCCGCCCGCCAGAATGGTGCCTTTCATAGACCCGAAGTCTAGTGGGCAGCCAACTTCCCACTAACTTCCCATGTTGGTAAGTAGTTGGGAAGTTGATTGGGAAGCTCTACTTCGTAAGCCGGTACCGCTGTTTCGGGCTTCGAGAAGGCTCAGTGCGTTCAACTCGCCCTTCTTCCATCAGCTGATTCAAAGCCAACTGGATTGCGCTGCGGCTTCTCCCCGTTGCATTTCTTAGTTCAGTGCTTGACCAGGAATGTTGTTCATCGAAAAGTCGGAGAACCTGTTGGTAAGCCGTTTCATGAGTTTCTTCAGCAGCGACTTTCCTCTTATGAAAAGTCACAGAGAAATGCGTGAGAGAATTACTGAAAACAGGAGGCGGCATAAGCGCATCAGCGGTCGCTCGTGTCATCGTCGCGATACCCGTACCTCTATTTTCAGCGACGAGACCCCCGTCATCGAAATGAAGGTCTTCCAAAAAAGTTGCTAGCTGTTGGTTTCTCGTAGAAGACGCACCAGGGGTTCCCAAATTCTCCTTAGTAACACCGCCGTAAAGTCCGCCAGGATTAGATATGACTAGCCTGTCCACGAACATGTCGATCTGTACTGGTGTGCCGAGTGCAGTCGGGGAATAATCGCGATGCATAAGTGCGTTGACGAGTGCCTCGCGAACTGCGATTTGAGGATAGTCCGGTAAATCTCGGCGGAAAACTCCTTCTATAAGACCAGCAGTTCGCATATTTTTCTCAACTAGGCGGACACCTTCGTCTACCAGCTCGGGGATAGGGCCTCTAAGTCGCGCACTATCCAGCAGTCGAATTCCTTCTCCTACCTCGCCTTTTTCGGCACCTGGATAGAGGGCGAAAGTGACTGTCAGTCGTGGATAGAATTCTTGAGGAAAGTCGCCCATTGCTAACAGTGCTGCGAAGGTAGGGGAGTCGCCTTGGAGCACTTGAAGCCGTCGGAGCGCGATGTCTTCCCCGTCCTTAAAGGTCTTCGGACGTGAATTGCGTTGTTGCTGAAGGGTAGGACCGAAGAATATTTTCATCTAAGTCGGTTAAGCGTGCTTCTTCGACGGGAGTGCGATCCCAGCGTGGTTGGTGGCTTTCCTCGCGCAATCGATCCACTTCATACGCGGTAAGGCGATGTTCGCTTTCGCCTAAACGGATATAGCTGCCACCGTAGGGCCCACGTGCGGTGATATAACACGGTTTATCAAACGGAGCCATTTCTTTGAAATGTGCAACGACGACACTGGAACCTTCGAATGGCATGACTTCGACCGTTGGACGGACTGGCGGAGTGAGCTTCTCACAAAATGAATTTAGAGAGTCTTGAGTTTTCCGGGAATCGAAGTTGGGAACCGGGGTGAAACCCGATTCTTCGTCGATTCCAAAAATGATGATTCCGCCGTCTTTGTTAGAAAAAGCACTGAGTGTTTCCAACATGTTTTTGCCGGCGCCGGATTTAACTTCTACGTGCTGCTGTTCAGTACCGATTATGCGGAGTTTGTCTAGCAGCTGAGCAAGATCGACCGGCAACATGCCACCAACTTACCAATCAACTTCCCATGTTGGTAAGTAGTTGGGAAGTTGATTGGTAAGTTGCCTGCGACCTCAGTTAGCGCAGGCTCGGGATCTGGAGCCCCAACTGCGGTGCTAGAGTCGCCGCGATACCGACCACCGCGAGCACGGCGGCGATCACGCCGACCACGATGCCAGCGGTGGAAGAGCCGTCCTCCTTGGCTGGCTGGTTTGCCGGCTTCGTCGGGAACGCAACCGTAGTGTTGCCCTCGCCGAGGCAAGCTTCCTCAGCGTCCGCGTTGGCGTTGAGGAAGACGTTCATTCCCTCGAAGTACTTGCCAGCGGAGGTTTTCTCGAAGGTAGAGTAGAATTTCTCCATCTGTGCCTCGTTGCCAAGGACATCGGTGAGACCAAGCAAGAGAGCTAGCAGGCCGCCAACGAAGTTGCCTTCGATATCGCCCTCTTTCTTCCTCGCTTCGACGTAGTAATTATCCCAGTCTGTTTCCTCGGATTCGGTGCCGCCGGCGAGGTTCTGCCCATAGGCAGCTCGCGCGCGCAGCTGCA
Organism: Corynebacterium coyleae; assembly: GCF_030408635.1. NCBI lineage: Bacteria > Bacillati > Actinomycetota > Actinomycetes > Mycobacteriales > Corynebacteriaceae > Corynebacterium > Corynebacterium coyleae. The sequence continues at coordinate 230,174 of NZ_CP047198.1, forward strand.
GATAAAACTTCGCGGTCGACTCATTCATACCTGCCATACCCAGTCGGTTCAGGTACGAGTCCTTGTTCAGGGCGTCGAATGCTGCGTCGAAGGCATCGACAGTCTTGTGGCCGGTGAGTGGTTGCTTGTTGGCGTCGACGAAGTCATTGCCAACGGGACGAGCGGACGGGTATGCGGCTTCGAGCGACAGGTTGATGTCGCGTGCAAACGTCGAGTCGAGTCGGCTTGCCACGTCCTGTTCCATCGATGTCAGGAAATCCTTCTCCGCCGCAGTGAAGGTCACCTTGCATTTGTTTTGGTCGAGGGGGCCGACCTGTGCTGCCTGCGCAGGCGTGACAGCGGAAAAGGCCACAGCGGTGGCAGTAGCAAGAGCAAGGAAGCGCGACGTTTTCATGGAAATCTCCTGGGAACGGGGTGGGGACTTCCGTAAGTATAAGCGGGATTCACCCCCTCAGTTGGGCTATCGCATGGCGACGTAGAGCGCGAGCGCCGCCCGCCAGTTCGTCGGCGCGAACCCTGTGGCCTTGATCTTGTCCAGCGACAGAGTGGATTCGCGGGGGCGCACGGCGGCGTCGAGGCCGTACTCTTCGGTGGTGACGGGGTGGACGTCGGCGGGGTCGCCGCCCATGGCGATGTAGACGGCCATGGCGATTTCGTCGCGGCCGACGGTGTCGCCGTCGGAGGTGATGTTGTACACGCCGTACTCGGCGCCGGTGCGAAGCAGGTGCGCGATGCCCTTCGCTAAGTCTTCGGCGGAGGTGGGGCGCCCGCGCTGGTCGGAGACCACGTTCGGCGTGGCGCCCTTTTCGGCGAGTTGGGCCATGGTTTCCATGAAGTTGGCGCCGTCGCCGAAGACCCAGGAGGTGCGCACGACGTAGTGTTTGCGGGCGGTTTGGGCGGCGGTGTCGCCGGCGGCTTTGGAGGCTCCGTAGGCGGACAGCGGCGAGGGTACTTCGGCCTCATCGTGGACCTCGACTGTGCCGTCGAAGATGTAGTCGGAGGAGACGTGGACGAAGGTGAGGTCGTGCTCGTCGGCAAGTCTGGCGAGCGCGGCGGGGGCGGCGGCGTTGGTCGCCCAGGCTGCGGCGCGGTCGGTTTCGGCGCCGTTGACGTCGTTGTATGCGGCGCAGTTGACCACGGCCCAGTACTCGGACCAGTCCATCGCGGGTGGCGCGGTGATGTCGAACTTGTCGCGGCCGACGAACACTGCCTCGTCGTCGGACCAGATCGCACGCAGCGCGCGGCCTAACTGCCCGTTGGCGCCGGTGACCAGGATGCGGCGGGGTGGTAGTGGGGTGGCGTCGGCAAGCATGGGGTGTGCTTGGTCGGCGGCGGAGAGTTCGGTGGGTTCGAGCGGCCAGTCGATCTCGCGGTAGGAGCAGTAGGCGCCGCCGGGGCTGTAGCGCTGGTTGACCAGGTAGATGTAGGTGGTGTCGTCCTCCAAAGCCTGGAAGCCGTTGGCTACGCCGCGGGGGACGAACACGGCGGTGTCGGGGCCGATTTCGCAGGTGAACGTTTCGCCGTAGGTTTCGGAGCCGGCGCGCATGTCTACCCACGCGCCGAAGACGCGTCCGGTGGCGACGGAGACCCATTTGTCCCAGGGTTCTGCGTGCATGCCGCGGGTGGTGCCGCGTCGGGCGTTGTAGCTCACGTTTTGTTGCTGCGGTACGAGTGCTTGGCCGGCCCAGTTTTCTTTGAACCAGCCGCGGTTGTCTTTGTGCAGTGTGAGGTCGTGGATTTCAAGTCCTGCGATCATTACTGTCCCCTTTGCGCATATTGCTTCTCGACGACACCCTTACCGTCCTCCCACCACCGACGATTCTCTCGGTACCAGTCGATGGTGTCGCGCAGGCCGGTGTCGAAGTCGTGCTTGGGTGTCCAGCCGAGTTCGGTGCGGAGTTTGGTGGCATCCATGGTGTAGCGCTGGTCGTGGCCGGGCCGGTCGGCGACGTGTTCGTAGGTGCCGCCCATGATTTCGCAGATTGTTTCGATGACCATTTTGTTCGTGATGTGAGCGGAGCGAGCATCACCGGCGCCGATGTTGTACGTTTCGCCGAGCCGGCCGTGCTCGAGGATGGTGAGGACGGCGTCGTTGTGGTCGTCGACATGGATCCAGTCGCGCACCTGGGCGCCGGTGCCGTAGAGCTTCGCGGGTTGGCCGCACAGGATGTTGGTGATCTGGCGGGGGATGAACTTCTCTACGTGCTGGTAGGGGCCGTAGTTGTTGGAGCAGTTCGAAATGGTCGCTTTGATGCCGAAGGAGCGTACCCATGCGCGCACGAGGTGGTCGGAGCCGGCTTTGGTGGCGGAGTAGGGCGACGACGGGTTGTAGGGGGTGGTTTCGGTAAACGCGTCGGTGCCGCCGAGTTCGAGGTCGCCGAAGACTTCGTCGGTGGAGATGTGGTGGAGGCGCTTATCAAATTTGCGCACGGCTTCTAACAGGGTGAAGGTGCCCACCACGTTGGATTGCACGAACGCACTTGGGTCCCGCAGGGAATTGTCGTTGTGGGATTCTGCGGCGAAGTGGATGACGGCGTCGGTGCGGTTGACCAGGTCGTCGATAAGCGATTGCTCGCAAATGTCCCCCTGGACGAACTCGACGCCCTCGGGGACGTTGGCGCGGTTGCCGGCGTAGGTGAGTTTGTCCACCACGACGACGCGGTAGCGCTGCGCCGCCATGCGTGCGAAGTTCGACCCGATGAAACCGGCGCCGCCGGTGACCAGCAAAGATTCCATATCGCGTTACCTTACAAGGCCTGCGAGGTGCACGAGCGCACCGACAACCGGCCCGACGAACAGGGCGACGGTAACCGAGGTGGCCACGCCCCACGGCGCGATGAAGAGGACCGCGAAGGCGATCAGCGTCGCCGCGACCCAGCCTGCCACGTAAAACGCATGCCGCTCCTGTGCGAGCACTGCCACGCCGGTGATCATGAGCATGCCCATAAACGCCGAGGCGAACGTGAGCAGTCCGAGCGTGATGCCGGCGACGAACAGTTCCGGTTTGAACGCGAGGCGCAGGATCCATGGGCCGATGAGCCACGCGGCGGCGAAACCGACCACGCCGAGGGCGAGCACCGCGCCGATGGGGGCGGCCAGCGCCTTGTAAATACGGTCGCGGTGTTCCACGAACCGCACCACCAGCGCCGATTGGAAGCGTTGCAGCGGCACGAGCACGGGTGCGCGAGTGAGCATGACGGCATTCGAGATCGCGGCGACGGTCAGGGAGGTCTGCGGGTCGTCGGGAAACGCGGCGCTGACGGCGGTGGGGAAGCCGGTGATCAGCGCTGCGGAGGCGCCTGAGGCGGTCATGGCGGAGAGGACGCGGCGCACGAACGTGGCGCGGTCCACGTCCAAGGCGACGCGCACCGGGTCGACGGCGAGGATGACCACCCAGCTCAGGGCGCCGATGACGGTGATGATGAGGAACTCGCGAAGCCCACCGCCAAGCAGCAGCGTGAGCACGGCGAGGACCAGGCGCGCGCCGGAGTCCAACGCCACGAGCGCGGCGTAGCGCTCCCACAGTCCCGCACCCGACAGCACGCCGGAGAGCACCGATTGGAACGCGTAGGACAGCAGGCCGAACGCCAGCAGCGCGGTGGCCAGCGTCGGGTCGGAGGGGACGATCGTACCCATGCCGAACAGGCCGAACACCGCCACGAGCGCCAGCGCCACCCCGCCGATGACCGCACCCATGCGCCACGGGTTGGCGTTGCCGTGGGTGCCGTCCTCGCGGGCGGCGGCGACGGCGCGGGTGGTTTCGTGGGTGATGCCGTCCACGATCCCGGCGCACGCGAAGAACAGCCCCCAGTAGGCCAGGAAGTACCGGTAGCCGGTTTCTACGTCCAGCGCCCACCCGGCGACCCAGACGACGACCAGCCCGCTGATGGCGGCGAACACTGTCGCCAGCGAGAGGTGTTTCACGGGCACTCCGGCAGTTCGGCGTGCTGTACCCAGGCGTCCAGAATCCCTGTGACCTGCGCGGCGTCGGCGCCGTTGCGGGCAAAGGCGTCAATGAGCGTTTGCGTATCCACGATCCCGTCCGCGTTCGCAGCCACATAATCGCGCACCGTGTTGAAGAAGACTGGGTCGCCGACGCTTCGTCGTAAAGCATGCAGCGTGATCGCGCCGCGTTTGTACACGCGGTCGTCGAACATGTCGCGCGGGCCCGGATCCGCCAGGGTAAACCGCATGGGGGTGAGTTTGTCGTAGTGGGTGCGCACGGAGTCGTCGATAGGCATCTGTCCTGCGTGATCCGCCCACAGCCACTCGGCGTAGCAGGCGAAACCCTCGTTGAGCCAGATGTCGCGCCAGTGGCCGATGCCGAGCGAATTGCCGAACCATTGGTGCGCCAACTCGTGCGCGATCAGCCGCTGGTTGCGGCGCAGGTGGTTGATGCCGAAGATGGACAAACCGTGCGCCTCGAGCGGGATTTCCAGCGCCTCCTCGTGCACGACTACCTGGTAGTTCTCAAACGGGTATGGCCCGAAGACGGTTTCAAAGTAGTCCAGCATCGCCTGCTGTTTGTTTAGGTCGCCGGGTTGCGCGCCGGGCAGCCACGCGACGACGTTGCGGCCGAGCTCCACGCGTTGGAACTGGCCGACCTGCACCGTGGCCAGGTACGTCGGCATGGGGTGCGCGGTGGTGTTGGTCACGGCGACGTAGTCGCGGTCGGTGCGCACGTTAAACGTGTAGGTCGCCTTCTCGTCGGGGGTGTCGTTGCAGGGGAACCAGGTGGGCGCGCCGTTGGGCTGGTTGGCGGTCAGCGCGCCGTTGTCCAGTTCCTCCCAGCCGAGTTCACCCCACGCGGTGCGTCGCGGGCGGGGGTTGCCACCGTAGCGGATGGTGAGGGTGAATTCGGTGTGGGCCGGGAGGTCGTCGTGAAGCGAGATGCGCAATTTTCCACCCGACTGGCGGAAGCGCTTGATGCCACTGCTTATCGACGACTCCACGCGCCGAACCGCAAGCCCCTCCGCCACATCCAACGTCAGGTGGTGCAGGGCTTCGGTGGTGGTCAGCGTCAACGTTGCGGTGGCGTTGAGCCGGTTGGGTCCGACGATGTAGTCGAAATCCAGGTCGTAATGCGTGACGTGGAACCCACGGTTGGGTTCCACGCCCGTGTAGTTGTCGCTGCGGCGTTTCATCGCCTGCGAAGTCTAGTCCAGCGCGGGCTTACACCCCGAGTGCCGGTGCGATAGTGGTGCGCCAGGCCTTGTCCAGGTCGTCGCGCCAGTACGGCCAGGAGTGGGTGCCCACGTTGCGCAGCTCGAAGTGCGCCGGGATGTTCAACCCGTCGAGCTTTGCCTTGAGGTCGTGGGTGCAGGTGTTGATCGCAGCCTCGATCACTCCGCCTTCTACCTGCAGCGTTGCCGCGCCGATGTGTGCGATCGGGTCCGGTGCGCCGAGGCCGATGAGGTAGCTGACCTGGTCGCTGCGCCCCGCCAGGCCGGTGCCCGCGGAGACGTAGAGCTTCAGGCCGCGCAGTTTCTCGGCGTTGAGCAGGGCGTCGTTCCAGCGGTTGTACGGTCCGCCCATTGGGCCCCACATCATCTCCGGGGTGACGGTTTTGAAGTCCTGGGTGGCCGACGCGCGGTTCACGGTGATGCGGGCGAAGTTGTAGCCGGCTGGCGAGGATGTCGCCGCGCAGCCGGAGAACGACGCCGCCGCCTTGTACATGCCCGGGTTGTGTTGCGGCAGGACGAGCGCCGAGGTGCCCGACATGGAGAACCCGGCGATCGCTCGGTTGTTATTTGCACCGAGGGTGCGCTCAATCGGACCAGGCAGTTCCTTGGTCAGGAACGTCTCCCACTTCTGTGGGCCGTTGAGGTAGCGGGAGCGCACGGTTGGGGCGACCCAGTCGGTGTAGTACGAAAAAGCGCCAGCCTGCGGGATGACCACGTTGACACCCTTGCCGGCGAAGTAGTCCTTGGTGGTGTGCAGGTGGATCCAGTCCTGGTCCTGCTCCGCACCGCCTGCGCCGTTGAGCAGGTAGAGCGTCGGCGCGCCCTGGACGCGCTGGCCGGCTGGGTTGGTGGCGGGGATGACGGCAACCGGGATGTCACGGTTCATCGACGGGGAGAACACGTTGTAGGACAGGACCGTTTTGTGGTCGACCTGCTTCACCCAGGACTGCGGCTTGCCGGTGTGGATGACAGTCGGCGGGTTTGCCGTGGCGTCCCACGCCTTGACCACGCCAACCGGCTGCGCCACCGCGGGAGTCGTACCGCATGCGACGGCGACGGCGGTGAGTGCTGCGAGCGCAGCTTTCTTCAAGGTCTTCATGAGGCGGGTCCCCGTTTCTGTAACGAAAGTGTGTTGCCTGACGACATTCGAAGCGTCATTGTACGGTACATACGTTAAACCTGTGGCTATTGTTACAGATGTTCCACGTTTTGAAAGGAAAGCGACATGAACCCGATCGAATCCGTCCAGCTGCAGATCAACGAGGTCCTCGGCCAGCTCATTCACTTCGGCTCCTCGACGTCCTCCACGATCGCCTACGGCCTGGGCATGTTCTAAAAGCTAGAAAAAGAGGCACCCTGTGGCAGGGTGCCTCTTTTTTGTTGCCTGTTTTTTACAGGCGCGGTTACAGGCCGAGCGCCGACTTGAACACGGTCTCGTAGGAGCGCTTCAGGTCGTCGCGCCACACTGGCCAGGAGTGGGTGCCCACCGGGCGCAGCTCAGCGTGAGCGACCTCCGCACCGTTGGCACGCGCCTTGACCAGGAAGTCGTGGGTGCAGGCGTTCATCGCAGCCTCGATCGCGCCACCTTCGACCAGGAGGGTCGCGGCGTTCGCGGAACCCTTCACAAACGCGTCGGAGGAGTCCAGGCCCGCATCTTCGAGGCGCTTCCGCAACGTGCCCGGCATGTCGGTCTCCGCTGCGAGGCCGGTGCCGGTGGAGATGTACACCTTCGTGTCAGTGCCCGCCAGAGCTGGTGCGTTGACCAGGGCGTCGTAGCGGCGGTTGTAGTCCGAACCCATCGGGCCGAAGATGTACTCAGGCGTCATGACACCCGGTGCAGCACGGTCCACGGTGAGGTTGATGAAGAAGCTCGGCAGCGGACGCGACGTTGCCGGGCAGCCGGAGAACGAGCCGACGGCCTTAAACATGTTCGGGTTGTGCTCAGCGAGCAGCAGCGACGAGGTGGCGGACATAGACATGCCGATCACGCCACGGCGGTTCGGGTCAGCCTTGATGTACGGCTCGATGGTCTGCGGCAGTTCCTTGGCCAGGAACGTCGACCACATCTGCTTGCCCTTGTAAAACACGTTGTTCTCCGTCGGCGGCTCTGCAGCCCAGTCGACGTAGTACGAGAATGCGCCCTCCATCGGGATGACCACGTTCGCGCCCGAGTGACCGTAGACCTCGTGGACTTCTTCGAGTGCCTGGGAAACCCAGTCGGTGTCCTGCTCGGAGCCACCAGCGCCGTTAAGTAGGTAAACCGTCGGGGCGTTCTCGACCGTTTCGCCCTTGTCGTTGGTGGCGTAGAACACCGCGACCGGGATGTCGCGTTCCATCGACTCCGAGTGCACGCGCAGCGCTTCGTTCTTCCACACGTGCTGGTTGTCGGCCAGACGCTTGACCCAGCGCTGGTCCGCGCCGCTCATCGTCTTCGGCACCTCGCCGAGTTCCTTGATTGCCGGGTGCTGCTGCATATCCTCGCCCATCGGGTTCAGCTTCGCCGCATCCTCCGAAAGCACCGTGGCGTCCGCATCCGCGTCAGCGGCTGAGTCGTCCTTCCCGTCCTTCGAGGTGAGGTCCTCGTTGGTCGTGTCCTTGCTGGAGCCCTCCGGCACCAGCTCGGACGTGGTTGGGGTGGGCTCGTTCGAGGTCGACGTTGTCGACGTTTCCGACGTGGTCGACTTCTCAGTCGGCTCGGTCGTCTCCGAGGTGGTGGTCTCGGGCAGTGTTGTATTCACTGTCGACTGGGCAGCGCTGAGGACGGCGGGGGTGTCGTCGTCAAGCGAAGATGCGTAATGGATAACGGGAACGGCACCTGCTGTAACAAGGGCGACAGCGGCTGCGGCGATGGCCGGACGCGTGAGTTTCACGGAACTGTGCTCGCTTTCCTAAAGACTTGGGGAGATCCTCCGCCACATTTTGCCAGACGGGGACGTACCATATGCATCGTGAGTAAAGAACATTTTGACGTTGTTGTCCTCGGCGCGGGCCCCGGTGGCTACGTCGCCGCCATCCGTGCAGCTCAGCTGGGTAAGAAAGTTGCTGTCATTGAGAAGCAGTACTGGGGCGGAGTCTGCCTCAACGTAGGCTGCATCCCATCCAAGGCGCTGATCAAGAACGCTGAAGTCGCTTCGATCTTCAACCACGAAGCAAAAACTTTCGGCATCAAGGGTGACGTGGAGTTTGACTACACCGACGCCCACAAGCGCTCCCGCCAGGTCTCCCAGAAGATCGTCGGCGGCGTGCACTACTTGATGAAGAAGAACAAGATCCAGGAGATTAACGGCCTGGGCTCCTTCAAGGACGCCAAGACCATCGAGATCACCGAGGGTGACGACAAGGGCAAGACCGTCACTTTCGACGACTGCATCATCGCCACCGGCGCCGTCGTGCGCACCCTGCCGGGCATCGAACTGTCCGAGAACGTCGTCTCCTACGAAGAGCAGATCCTCAACCCTGAGGCTCCGGAGAAGATGGTCATCGTCGGCGCAGGTGCCATCGGCATGGAGTTCGCCTACGTGCTGTCCAACTACGGCGTTGACGTCACCGTCATCGAGTACCAGGACCGCGTCCTGCCGAACGAAGACAAGGACGTATCCAAGGAGATCGCCAAGGCCTACAAGAAGCTTGGCGTGAAGCTGCTCACCGGCCACGCCACCACCGAGGTGCGCGACAACGGCGACACCGTCGAGGTCGACGTAAAGAAGAACGGCTCCGACAAGACCGAGACCCTCAAGGCTGACCGCGTGATGATCTCCGTCGGCTTCGCCCCGCGCACCGAGGGCTACGGCCTGGAGAACACCGGCGTCGAGCTCACCGACCGTGGCGCCATTGCTATCGACGAGCGCATGCGCACCAACGTCGATCACATCTACGCCATCGGCGACGTCACCGCGAAGCTCCAGCTCGCCCACGTCGCAGAGGCGCAGGGCATCATCGCTGCCGAGACCATCGCGGGTGCAGAGACCCTCGAAATCGAGGACTACATGATGACCCCGCGCGCCACCTTCTGTAACCCGCAGGTTGCATCCATGGGTTACACCGAGGAGCAGGCCAAGGAGAAGTGGCCGGACCGCGACATCAAGGTCGCGACCTTCCCGTTCACCGCAAACGGCAAGGCAGTTGGCCTGGCTGAGACCGCTGGCTTTGGCAAGCTCGTTGCCGACGCGGAGTTCGGCGAGATCCTCGGCGCCCACCTCGTTGGCGCGAACGTTTCCGAGCTTCTGCCGGAGGTTGTGCTTGCACAGCGCTTCGATCTGACCGCTGGTGAGATCGCTCGCTCCATTCACATCCACCCGACCCTGTCTGAGGTGCTCAAGGAAGTTGCCCACGGCGTCGAAGGCCACATGATCAACCTTTAATTGATCGCCGCATAAAAAGGGGCGCGACCGCACAGGTCGCGCCCCTTTTTTATGTTGTGGTGCGGATCGTCTAGCTGCCACTAGACGATCCGCACCATATTGAACATGGGTTGCGTTATCACCTGGGAAAACGCGGGCGAGGTGCGTTGATCGTCTGGTTGTGCTGCCAAGGAAGCTAGACGATCAGCAAAAGCAGAACGCGGCGCCCCGGCTGGCGGGGCGCCGCGTGGGGTCGTCGAAAAGCGAGTGCTTATGCGCCTGCGACTGCTGCTGCGAGCTTGTCCAGGGACTTGGCCAGGAAGTCGTCGTTGAACTTCTCGGTCATGCCCAGCAGGTTCTCCTCCAGCTCATCGCGCTGGTAGGTGAGCTTCACGGTGGTGTTGTCGGCGTCGATCGGCTCGAGCTCGTAGAGCCACTTCGCGCCAACCTTCACCTGGGCGGTGGTGTTTTCCACGTTCTTCCAGCCGATGATGCGGTCCGGCTGGATGGCGAAGACCTCGTTGACGGTCTGGTAGTCGCCGTCCTCCTTGGTCATGTTCATAGTGAACGTGTCGCCGACTGCCTTGAGGCGCTCGGCCTGGTCGGCGGAGACAACCATGCCGGAGTCGTCGGTCTCGGCGTGGCGCTCGGGGTTGGACAGGATGTCGAAGATCGCGGCCGCAGGGGCATCAATCTGACGGGTTGCAGAGTTCTCGGTGTTCTTGTCAATAGCCATGGGGGCCAGCGTACCGATTTCGCCCCGAGCTGGCAGTTAGGTGAAACTAACCAACCAAAGATTGACACTTAACGGGGTGAGGATTGTTGGCTATCCACCATCAATGCCTCGCGGTGAGGAAGGTCACAAAGTGCGGTGCGTACTGGGGAGAGGGGTCAAGTGTCGGTTGAAACTTGGGAAAAACATGGATCGGCCTGCAATTCAGGTGTGTGTAACCGGCGCGATTCTCATAGAGTATTAGCGACACTGGAGGTGCCATGACTGTACAAAACGCAGACCGTGAAGCCATTCGTCACGGAAAAATTACTGAAAAGCCGCTGCGCGAGCGGCCGTCCTACCCAACATGGGCCATCAAGCTGACCATGGCCATCACCGGCCTCATCTTCGGTCTCTTCGTGCTTGGCCACATGGTGGGCAACCTGAAGATCTTTATGCCGCTGCACGCCGACGGCTCCGCGCCGATCGACGACTACGGCGAGTTCCTCCGCACGATCGGCGAGCCGCTGTTCCCGCGTGAGGGCTTCCTGTGGATTATTCGCATCGTGCTGCTCGCCTGCCTGGTGCTGCACGTTTGGGGAGCATTCGCCCTGCACGGCCGTTCGAAGAAGTCCCGCGGTCGCTTCAAGCGCACGGGCCTGATGGGTGGCTGGCAGTCCACCGCGACCCGCGCAATGCTGGTCACGGGTGTCATCCTGCTGCTGTTCATCGTGTTCCACATCCTGGACCTCACCATGGGTGTTGCTGTGGCTTCCGACGAGTTCGTCCACGGCGCAGTCCGCAACAACCTGCTGGCTACCTTCGGCCCAGGTCGTTGGTGGGTCACCCTGGTTTACGTTGTCGCGAACCTGGCACTGCTGCTGCACCTGACCCACGGCATCTACCTCGCTGTGTCTGACCTTGGCTGGTTGGGCAAGCGCGGTGAGGGCCTCATGGTCGTGCTCGCGTACATCCTCCCGTTCATCGTCGTCGCCGGAAACGTCATCATGCCGATCGCTCTTGCGGCCGGCTGGGTCCCGGACTTCGTTCGGTAATGGCCAAATAGGAGAAACAATATGACTACCTCTATTTCCTCGAATCAGGGTTCGCACGGCGAGCAGGCCTCCACCGAGACGCCGGCTGCTGGCCAGGCCCAGGCCCAGGCGTTCCGTCAGCCGGAGTCGGCTGCTGCTGGTGTCACCCCGGGTGAGATCCTGCAGTCCAACGAGCCGAACCGCGACGAAGTGCGCATGAAGGACATGTGGGAGTTCCAGAAGGACCACATGAACCTGGTGTCGCCGCTGAACCGTCGTAAGTTCACCGTCCTCGTTGTTGGTACCGGCCTGTCCGGTGGCGCAGCTGCTGCGGCACTTGGCGAGCTCGGCTACAACGTCAAGTCCTTCACCTACCACGATGCTCCGCGTCGTGCGCACTCCATTGCTGCACAGGGTGGCGTCAACTCCGCCCGCGGCAAGAAGGTGGATAACGACGGTGCTTACCGCCACGTCAAGGACACCGTGAAGGGCGGCGACTACCGCTGCCGCGAGTCCGACTGCTGGCGCCTGGCTGTCGAGTCGGTCCGCGTGATCGACCACATGAACGCCATTGGCGCTCCGTTCGCTCGTGAGTACGGCGGCACCCTGGCCACCCGTTCGTTCGGTGGCGTGCAGGTCTCCCGTACCTACTACACCCGTGGCCAAACAGGCCAGCAGCTGCAGCTGTCCACCGCTTCGGCTCTGCAGCGCCAGATCCACCTGGGCAACGTTGAGATCTTCACTCACCACGACCTGATGGATCTGATCATCACCGAGAAGGACGGCAAGAAGCACTGCTCCGGCATTGTGACCCGTAACCTGATCAACGGTGAGATCACGCCGTTCACCGGCCACGCAGTCATCCTGGCTACCGGCGGTTACGGCAACGTGTACCACAAGACCACGCTGGCGAAGAACTCCAACTCTTCCGCCATGATGCGTGCGTACGAGCGTGGTGCCTACCTGGCGTCCCCGTGCTTCGTCCAGTTCCACCCGACCGGTCTTCCGGTCAACGCGAAGTGGCAGGCAAAGACCACGCTGATGTCGGAGTCGCTGCGTAACGACGGCCGCATTTGGACCCCGAAGGAAAAGGGCGACGACCGCGACCCGAACACCATTCCGGAAGACGAGCGTGACTACTTCCTGGAGCGTCGCTACCCGGCCTTCGGCAACCTGGTGCCGCGTGACGTTGCGTCCCGTGCGATCTCCCAGCAGCTCAATGCCGGCTACGGTGTTGGCCCGCTGCACAACTCCGCATACCTGGACTTCTCCGACGCGATTGAGCGCCTCGGCGAGGACACCATCCGTGAGCGTTACTCGAACCTGTTCGAGATGTACGAGGACTCCACTGGCGACGACCCGTACAAGGCTCCGATGCGTATTGCACCGACCGTCCACTTCACCATGGGCGGCCTGTGGACCGACTTCAACGAGATGACCTCCATCGACGGCCTGTTCGCCGCCGGTGAGTGCTCCTGGACCTACCACGGTGCAAACCGTCTGGGTGCTAACTCGCTGCTGTCCGCATCCGTCGACGGCTGGTTCACCCTGCCGTTCACCGTCCCGAACTACCTGGCAAACCACCTCGGTGAGGAGAAGCTCTCCGAGGACTCCCAGGAAGCCAAGGACGTTGTTGCTGAGGTGGAGGAGCGCATCGCGCGCATCATGTCCATCCGTGGCCCGGAGCCGCACGGCCCGGAGCACTTCCACGAGCAGCTCGGCGACATCCTCTACGAGCACTGCGGCGTTGCCCGTACCGTGGAGGGCCTGGAAGAGGGCATCCGTAAGATCCGTGCACTGCGCGAGGACTTCTGGACCAACATTCACATCCCGGGTACCGCGGATGACATGAACCAGACCCTCGAGGCAGCGCTGCGCCTGGTTGACTACATCAACCTCGGCGAGCTCATGTGCATCGACGCTCTTGACCGCGACGAGTCCTGCGGTGCTCACTACCGTATGGATCACCTCACCGATGACGGCGAGGCAGAGCGTGACGACGACAACTGGTGCTTCGTCTCCGCGTGGGAGCCGGCCGGCGAAGGCCAGTTCATCCGCCACGCTGAACCCCTGTACTTCGATTCGATCCCGCTGATGGCAAGGAACTACAAGTAATGAAACTGACACTTGAAATCTGGCGCCAGGCTGGTCCTGACACTGAGGGCAGCTTCGAGACCGTCCAGGTCGACGACGCTGTGGAGCAGATGTCCATCCTGGAGCTGCTCGACCACGTCAACAACAACTACGTCGAAGAGGGCAAAGAACCGTTCGTGTTCGCCTCTGACTGCCGCGAAGGCATTTGCGGCACCTGTGGCGTACTGGTCAACGGTCGCCCCCACGGTGCTGGCCAGAACACGACGGCCTGCCTGCAGCGCCTGTTTAACTACAACGACGGCGATACGCTCAAGATTGAGCCGTTCCGCTCCGGTGCATTCCCGGTGATCAAGGACCTGACTGTGGACCGTTCCGCTCTGGACCGCGTCATGCAGCAGGGTGGCTACGTCTCGGTCAACGCCGGTACCGCTCCGGATGCTGACACGCTGGCTGTGAACCACAAGGATGCAGAGACCGCGCTTGACTACGCAGCCTGCATCGGCTGTGGCGCTTGTGTGGCTGCCTGCCCGAACGGTGCTGCGCACCTGTTCACTGGCGCGAAGCTCAAGCACCTGAAGCTGCTGCCGCTGGGCAAGATGGAGCGCGGCCGCCGTGCCCGCAACATGGTTGATGAGCTGGAGACGAACTTCGGCCACTGCTCGCTGTACGGCGAGTGTGCTGATGTTTGCCCGGCCGGTATCCCGCTTGATGCAGTCGGTGCGATCAACGCTGAGCGTGCCCGTGCTGCCTTCAAGGGTGGCGACGACTAGATCTGCCGTATACTCCGAGGTATTGGAGTCCTGGTAGAACCAGCAGTAGTAGAAGGAAACATCATCATGGGTTCTCATGCAGTTGCAGATATCCACAGCGAGTCTTTCCCTGAGTACCAGAACAGGATTGAGGACACGTACATCGAGGGCTACGACCCGGTATCCCTGGGTGCGCCGCACTCGTCCCTGAACCGCAACATCACCTGGGTTGCGATGGGTCTGCTCCTGTCCGCACTGTTCGGTGTTGGCCTGGCAGTGTGGGGCTGGGGTGCGATGGTCTACGGCTTTGGCTCGCAGACTCACGGCCTGGCAGAGCGTCTGCTCATCCTGGGCGTCGCTGAAGCAGTGATCACCACGGTGCTCGCCTTCATCTTCATCGGCCTTGGCCGGAAGGATTACAAGGAGTACCGCAAGCGCACTGGCCGCGTGAACTAACGCGCTGGACGCTTTTGCCCTCTTCGTTTCGGCGGAGGGGGCATTTTTCGTGCTCATGTCGGCCGGGCTGCTTTAATCGGGGGCATGACTGATCAGTTGATGCCAAGCCCAACCAATGAGGCGGAGCGGCGCCGCGTCCTGCGAAACCACAAGATCGCGGTGACAAGTTTGCTTGGGGTTGCTGCGGTGATCTTCCTTGCGTGCTCGTGGGCGCAATCCCAAGGCGCAACGGCGGCGTGGATTGGTTACGTGCGTGCTGCGGCGGAGGCCGGCATGGTGGGTGGTTTGGCCGACTGGTTTGCGGTGACCGCGTTGTTTAAGCACCCGATGGGGATTCCGATTCCGCACACGGCGATCATTCCGAACAAGAAGGATCAGGTTGCGGGTGCGCTCAGCGACTTTGTCAGCGAGAACTTCCTGAATGCGCGCACGATTACGCAGAAGGTGATGGATGCGGGCATCCCGGAGCGGGTAGGCACGTGGATGGCGCAGCCAGCGAACGCGGAGCGTGTCAGCGAAGAGGTGGGCACGTTCGTGGTGCGCATGGTTGAGGGCATCGACCCGAAGGAGGCGGAGCGGTTCATCGATTCGCAGGTGATCGACCGCTTTGCGGAGCCGATTTGGGGCCCGCCGCTGGGCCGTGCGCTGGAGGGTTTGATTGCGGATGGCAAGGTGGAGCCGGTGGTGGATGACATGGTGGCGTGGGGTCGTCGCAAAGTAAATGGCATGGAGGACACGGTCGTTTCACTTATCGACGAACGTATGCCCCGCTGGGCACCCCAATTCGCCAAAGACCTCGTGGGGCAGCGCGTGTACGACGAGTTGGTGTCGTTCATGGCGGACGTGGACGCGGACCCGCAGCACGAGGCGCGCAGGGCGCTGCGCCGACAGATCAACGACTTCGCGCAGGACCTGCAGTTTGATGGGGAGATGATCTCGCGCGTGGAGGCGTTGAAGGGCGACATTATGGCGTCGAACGCGGTGCGTTCGGCGTCTGCCGGGATGTGGGCGCAGTTGTCCACAGCGTTGGTGGAGGCGGCCTCGGATCCGTCGAGCACGCTGCGCAGGAAGGTCGCGGATGCGTCGATGGAATGGGGCACCAAGCTTCGCGACGACCCCACAGTCCGCGCCGACGCCGAAGCACGCCTGGAAAAGATCACCCACTACGCGGCCGAGAACGGCGCGGAACAGATCGTGGGCATCATCGCGGAGACGATCGAGCGCTGGGACGGGGAGGAAGCAGCGGAGAAGATCGAGCTGATGGTGGGCCGTGACCTGCAGTTCATTCGTCTGAACGGCACTGTGGTCGGTGCACTGGCCGGTTTGGTTATTTACACTGTGACACAGCTCTTGTTCTTTTAGATGAAAGGTAAAACTATGGCTGACAACAATGGCGAGATCCGCAACAACCTGCGCGACGCTGGCGAGGCCCTGCTGCTGGCAGGTTCTTCCCTCGGTGCGGCGCTGGGCAAGGTAGCCGGCGAGCTCTCTGAGCGTTTCCAATCCACGTCCGATGAGGCTCGCACAAACTTGAACGCGGCGACGTCGGAGGGCGACGTGCGCAACGTGGCCAACAACTTCGTCGACGAGGCGGAGAAGCTCTTCAACTCCCTGCGTGAGCGCGACCTGCAGATCTCCGACGACCTCAAGGAGACTGTGACTACGAAGGTAAATGAGGTGCGCGCTGCGCTCAACGAACGTCTGGATAAGGCTCTTGATGGGGTCGACGACAAGGGTGTTATGAGCGATGTCCGCTCGCGTTTCGACGGCCTGGTGGAGCGCCTCCAAGACCAGTTCACCAACACCACCGGCGACGGCGATATTATCGACGGCGAGATTCTGGAGACGGACGAAACCGACTCCAACAACACCGCTAACTAGAAGGTTGGGATATGGATACCGCGGCTCTTGAGCAGATCCAGTTCATCACGACGCTCCCGTCACGCGCGAGCTTCCTCATGCTCTTCGCGGTCGGCATCGCAGGCCTTGTGGCTGCCGGGCTCGTGGCGACGACCCGCCCCGACGCGTTCGAAGCAGCAGGCCGCCAGTCGAAGGGCGCCTGGATTGGCATCCTGGCGCTGTCTGCGGTGGCGTGCATGCTCGGCCTGCCGTTCATCGCATGGTTTGGTGCGGTGGCGATCGGTATCTACTACTTCGACATCCGCCCCCAGATCAAGAACATTCTGGAGGGCAACGGCGGCTGGTAACACCGCCCGCGCCGCCGCAGCGCCACCGCCCGCGCCGCCGCAGCGGCACCGCTTAACCCTGCTGGGTCGTGAACCCGGCGGGGTTTTCTTGCATCATCTGCAGTTCGTTGAAGTTCACGTCGGTGCCCACCATGGAGACTTGGAGGCCGCCGTCGATGACGCGGAAGTCGTCGATACGCATGGTGCTGTTGGCTTCCTGGGCCATGCCGTTGGACAGGGCGCCGCTGATGGCGTCGGCGACACCGTCGGGCAGGTCGAAGCCGAACAGCGAGGTGTTCTCGGCCTCGAGCGCGAGTTGGCCGTCACGCATGGAGGGGCGCAGATCGATGCCTGCGACACCGCCGCTGAACTCGACGGTGAAGGTTCCGGCCTCGGGGTTCACGGTGACGTCGCTGACGGTGATGAAGTTGGCCAGGAATCCGGCGTCCTCGCCCATCTGCTGCTCCAACTGCTGGTTGAGCATGGCGCGGACGTACTCGGTGGGCAGATCGGAGGTCAGGTGGAGGGTTTCGGCGACCGGGTCGCCACCTGTGATGTGGACGTTGTCCATCTCCACGACGGCGGCGGGCGCGCCGGTGAAGGTGTTGCCGTCCACAACCAGGGTGGAGTCCTGGTCGATTTTCATGTGGGGGAACTTTCCACCCAGCAAGCCGAGTGTGACTGGCTTCGAGCCGAAGGACACCGAGGTGCCTTCCGGGGCTTCGGACGTGACCTGGTGGGACACGAACGCGCGGATGCCTCCTTCCGCAACGGCGAACAGGAGGAGTACTCCGACGATGATGGAGAGGGTGACTTTCCAGGCTTTGGTCATGCGGGCCAGTTTAGGAACTTGGGGCGATGGCGTTCCACTCGACGGTCACGGAATTGTCGGAAAAGCGGCGCCGCTGGGGCGTGATCGGCCATTTTGCGGCCAGGTCGTCGAGGGCGTGGCGCCAGCGCACGCGCGGGCCGTGGGGTTCCCATCCGGCGGCGTGTTCCCAGGCGGTGTCGGCGTCGGTAAGAAATGCGTGGATGGCCTCGCCGGGCACATTGCGGTGGATCAGCGCTTTGGGGAGGCGCTCCGCCACCTCTGAGGGGGTTGCGGTGTGGAAGGGATCCCAGGAGAGGGATAAGGAGACGGGGCCGGTGTCGTCGAGAAGCAACCATGCGCAACGGCGTCCGATTTCATCGCAGGTGCCTTCGACGAACAGGCCGCCCGGCGCAAGGCGTGAGCAGACGGTGTCCCACACGTCGGGGACTTGGTCGACGTCGTATTGGCGCAGCACGTTGAAGGCGCGCACGAGGTGGGGGCGGTAGCCAGCAAGTTCGAAGCCACCGAGCTCGAAACGCACGCCGTCGCGGGGCGGCAGGACGCGTTCGGGGTCGATCTCGAGTCCCACGACTTCGATGTCGGGGCGGATCTGGCGCAGCCACCCGGCCCACTCGACGGTGGTGGCGTGGGAGGCACCGTAGCCTACGTCCACGGCCAGCGGATTGGGCACGGCGCGCAACAGGGACTGGACCCGCGGGTGAAAGCGGGTCCAGCGATCAGATCTGCGCAGACGATTAAACCCGGTCGTGCCGCGGGTGATCACCCCGTAGGGTTTGCCCGCCGCACCCGGGTTATCAGCGCGGAGATTGTGATAGTGGGGGATTAGAGGTTCTCGCTAATCCACTGCTCGGTGAGCTTCGCTTCGTTTTCCACGATCTCCTCGAGTGCCTCGGCGACCTTCGGCTCGAGGGCAGCGCCCATAAACGGGATGTTGACCTTGGCTTCGAGCTCGTAGTCAAGCTTGGTGTTGTCGCCGTCGCGGGTTGCGGTGTATTCGGCGCCGAGGTCCACCGGGGTGCCCTTGACGTCGCCGGTCATGGTGTGCTTGGCGGTGTCGCCGTCGAGCGCGCCTACGGTGACGACGCGCTTGAGCTTCAGGTCCTGGGACACCATCGCCTGTGCTGCCGGCGGGAGGATAGAGGTCGGCAGAATCTCAAAGAGGGTTGCGGTGTTGTCCGCGAACTCGTTGAGCTCGCCCGGTTCCGGGGAGAGTTTCTCTGCGATGAACTCCCAGTATTCGCGCGTGGCGTAGGCTTGCGCGACCTTTTCGATCGGCTGGTTGATGGTCACAGTGATCTCACTACGTGCAGTCATGGATCACAGACTACCGTTGTTGGCGTGTCAACCCCATCATTTGCCTCTCTGACCACGTTGCGCGTCGGCGGTTCGCCGGCCGAGATCATCGAGTGCACCAGCGCTGAAGCACTCGCCGAGACCGTTGCGCGCCTTGATCGCGCCGGTTCGCCGCTGCTTGTTGTCGGCGGCGGTTCCAACCTGCTTGTTGCGGAAGGTGCGCTCGATCTTTCTGCTGTGTTGGTGCGCAACGAGGGCATCTCGCTTGTCGACGACACCACGCTGCGCATCCAAGCCGGCACCGTCTGGGACGACGTGGTTGCCTTTGCTGTAGACCATGGTCTGGGCGGTATCGAAGCCTTGTCGGGCATCCCGGGTTCCGCTGGTGCCACCCCGGTGCAAAACGTCGGCGCGTACGGCTCCGAGATTTCGGACGTGCTCACCCGCGTGCGTCTCTACAACCGCGAGACGGGTGCGGACGAGTGGGTGTCCGCCGAGTCACTGGAGTTGGCGTATCGCTACTCCAACCTGAAGTTCACCTCGCGTGCCGTGGTGCTGGAGATCGAGCTGGCGCTGGAGAAGACCGACCAGTCGATCCCGCTGCGCCACCTGGGCGGGGAGCGTGTGTCGCTGGCGGAGGCCCGTGCATCCGTGCTTGAGACGCGCCGGGCGAAGGGCATGGTGCTCGACGCCGGCGACCACGACACGTGGTCCGCGGGCTCGTTTTTCACCAACCCGGTCGTGCCCACCTCACTGGCGGATGAGATCGAGGCCAAGGTCGGCGAAGACCACATGCCACGCTTTGCCGCTGGTGAGGGCCAAGAGAAGTTGTCTGCGGCGTGGCTGATCGAGCGCGCCGGCTGCCCCCGCGGATTCCCCGGCGAGGACGCGCCAGCGCGCCTGTCCACCAAGCACACCCTCGCCCTGACGAACAGGGGTAACGCCACGGCGGACGACATCGTGGAGTTGGCCCGGCGGGTGCAGGGGGTCGTCGACAAGCAGTTTGGCGTTGAGCTGCACCCCGAGCCGGTCTGGGTGGGCCTTTAGCGCGAACCCCCGCCGCACGCGCAAATGGTGAGAATCAAACGGGGAGAACGCCAAAATTTTGCCGAGCTCACCATTAGGTTCTCACCATCTGTGGGGCGGCGCGGCGGATGGCCGCCGCGAGACCAACAAAGCAGCGCGGGTGTCCGGACCGAGCCTTTAGCGCTGCTCGAGCTTGGACAGCAGGTCCTCGCGGACCTCGCGGCGGCGTAGCTTGCCCATCTGGTCCTTGGCCAGCTCCTCGAAGTGGTAGAAGGTGCGCGGCACCTTGTAACGGGTGAGGTTCTCGCGGGCGAAGTCCTTCAGGCCGTCGGGGTCGAGGGCGGCGCCGTCGCGAAGCACGACGCAGGCGACAACATCCTCCGAACCGTCGGAGCGCGGACGGCCCACCACGGCGACATCCTCGACGTCCTTGTGGGTGCGGATGACCTCCTCAACCTCCGCCGGGTAGACGTTGAACCCGCCGGTGATGATGAGCTCCTTGATGCGGGAGACGAGCTTGATAAAGCCGTCCTCCTCCATCACACCCATGTCGCCGGTGCGGAACCAACCGTTGTGGAAGACCTTCTCGGTGGCCTCGGGGTTGTTGAAGTAGCCGGAGAACACCTGTGGGCCCTTGGCAAGAATCTCGCCGGCCTCGCCGTAGGGCATGTCCTGGTCCGGGTTGTCCGGGTCCACGATGCGGATCTGGGTGTCAGGGAAGGGGATACCGATGTAGCCGGGGCGACGGTCCGCGGTCTGCGGGTTGCCGACGATGATCGGTGACGTCTCCGTCAGACCGTAGCCTTCGACCAAACGACCGCCGGTGGCGCGCTCCCAGCCCTCGATAATCTCCTTCGGCAGCGACGACGCACCCGAGAAGCCAATCTGAATCGGGGACAGGTCGATGTTCTTCTTCTCCGCAGCCTGCAGGATGCGCTCAAACAATGTGGGCACACCCGGGATGAACGTCGGCGGGGTCTTCTTGATCGCCTTCATTACAAGAGGCATCTGCGGGGCCGGCAGGAGCACGAGTTCGGAGCCGATCAGCATGGTCAGCGTCAGCGAGAACGTCAGGCCGTAGGCGTGGAAGAACGGCAGGGCTGCCAACATGCGCTGGTTGCCCTCTTGGAGTTCCTTTACCCACGCCTGGCCCTGCAGCGGGTTGGCAACCAGGTTCGCGTGTGACAGTGCCGCGCCCTTCGGCGCGCCGGTCGTGCCGGAGGTGTACAGGATCACTGCGGGGCTTTCCGGAGTGATCTCCGCTGGGGGTTCCAGGTCAGTGCCCAGCCCACCGATGGCGGAGCTGGTCAATGACTCCCATGGCACCGTGTTGCTGCACGGGCCGGTGAGCGCTGCGCGGGCCTCCATCACCTTCGGCAACGGCAGGCGCAGCGCGAGCTGCTGGGCGCGTGGCATGGCCTTGATCATGTTCACGCTGACCACGGTTTCCAGCGGAGTGTCGGCGCGCAGCTGCTCAAGCGTGTCGGCGGCCTTGTCCCACACGATTGCCACACGGGCGCCGTGGTTCTTGAATTGTGGGCGCAGCTCGTGGGCGGTGTAGAGCGGGTTGTGCTCGACGACAACACCGCCGATCTTCTGCACAGCAAAGAAGGCGGCGACGTGCTGCGGGCAGTTCGGCAGCATGATCGCCACGCGGTCACCCGGGCGAACGCCGAAGGCTTTCAGACCTGCGGCGGCGCGGCGCACCTCGCGATCGAGCTCGCTAAACGTCTGGGTGCGGCCGAAGAACCTGGTGGCGGTGTTGTTGCCGTTGGCGGCCAGGTTGTCGTCGTAAAGATCGTTCAGCGTGCGGTTGCCGTACTCCAGCGAGTGGGCGGTCCACTCGGGGTAGTACTGCAGCCAGGGGGCGTCTCCATTGGTTGGGGAGGGTGAAGTCATGGTGACCACCCTACGCCCATCTACCTACGGTTGGGTAAGAAGACTGACGAGAGTGTCGCGAACCTCACGGCGACGAATCTTGCCTGTCTGGTCCCGGTTCAGCTCCTCGAAGTGGTAGAACTCGCGCGGCACCTTGTAGCGCGTCAGGTGCTTGCGGGCGTAGGCCTTGAGGCCTTCGGGGTCGAGCGCGGCGCCGTCGACAAGTGTGATGCACGCGACAACGTCCTCGGCGCCATCCTCGCGGGGGCGGCCGACGACTGCGATGTCGTCGATATCCGGATGGCGGCGAAGTACGCCCTCCACCTCGTCCGGGTACACGTTGAAGCCACCGGTGATGATCATCTCCTTGATGCGCGCCACCAACTTGATCCAGCCGTCCGGCTCCATGACGGCCATGTCGCCGGTGCGGAACCAGCCATCGTGGAACGCGTTCTCGTTCGCCTCCGGGTTGTTCAAATAGCCTGCGAAGACCTGCGGGCCACGGGCGAGCAGCTCGCCTGGCTCGCCGTCGGACATGGTGCGAGAGGGGTCGTCCGGGTCAGCGATGCGGATCTCCGTATTGGGGAAGGGGAGACCGATGTAGCCCGGACGACGTGTGCCGTCGAGGGGGTTGCCGGCGAGGATCGGCGAGGTTTCCGTCAGGCCGTAGCCTTCGATGAGGCGCCCGCCCGTGGTGTTTTCCCACAGTTCGATCGTCTCTGCAGGCAGGGTGGATGCGCCGGAGATCGACGTGTGAATCGAGGAAAGGTCGACGTTGTCTTTCTTCGCCCATTCGATGATTTTGGCGTACAGCGTGGGCACGCCCGGCAGCATCGTTGGCCGCGTTTTCAGGATCGCCGACTGGTACAACTGCGGCTGCGGTGCGGGCACGAGCACGATCTGCCCGCCGACCGTCAGTGGCAGGCCGTAGTTCAACGCAAGGCCGTAGATGTGGAACATCGGCAGCACGGCGAGCACCTTTTCGCGCACCGCACCCCAGTCCTCCAGCCACTCGATGCCCGCCTTGAGGACCGAGACGATATTGCGGTGCGACAGTGGCGCACCCTTAGGTTTCCCGGAGGTGCCTGAGGTGTAGAGGATAAAGGCGGTGGTTTCCGGTTCGATCGGTGGCAGGTGCACCGTGCGAGAACGCGTCCGCAGCAGGTCGGTGAAGTTCATGGTCCCTGGGGCGGGGGTGCTGAGCTCGGCGCGCTTCTTCTTTACCGGCGGGATTGGCAGTGCGAGCAATGCCTTGAGGTGCGTTGGCATCTCGTCGATCATGTTGACGGCCACAACGGTTTCCAGCGGGGTGCGTCCGCGCAGGGAGAGGAAGGTGTCCGCTTCACGGTCGAAGACAATCGCAATCTTCGCTCCGTGGTCGTTGAACTGTGGCTCGAGCTCGTCTGCGGTGTAGAGCGGGTTGTGTTCGACGACGACCGCGCCCAGCCGCAGGATCGCCGTGACTGCGATGACGTGCTGCGGGCAGTTGGGGAGCGCAACCGCAACGCGGTCCCCAGGCTGGACGCCGAGTTTGACCAAGCCGGCTGCCGCGCTGCCGACGTGATCGTTGAGCTCGGCGTAGGTGAGCTCCTTGCCCATGAACCACGTTGCGGCGCTGCGCGGTTGGGTGGCCACGGCCCGGTTGAACCAGCTCACGAGCGTATCTGTGCCGATTTCGGGACGCGGGTTCGTCCATTCGGCGTATTGCTCTATCCAGGCCTGTGTGTCTGCGGCGCCCATTGCATCCTCTCGGTTATGGTCATGTGTAACTAAACGTGTTGCGGAGTATAACTTACCCTTGCGTAGGTTGTGAATGGGTGCGCGCAAGAAATTGATCATCTACACTTGCCCGCATCACATATTTGGGGAAATACGGGGGGATTTTTC
This sequence comes from Corynebacterium coyleae, assembly GCF_030408635.1. Classification (NCBI taxonomy): domain Bacteria; kingdom Bacillati; phylum Actinomycetota; class Actinomycetes; order Mycobacteriales; family Corynebacteriaceae; genus Corynebacterium; species Corynebacterium coyleae. The sequence continues at coordinate 253,844 of NZ_CP047198.1, forward strand.
ATGACCACGTTCCATGACGCCACGCTTCGCGACGCTGTTGCCATGCCGGAGCTTGAACTCACACCACCTGAGGTGCTCGATCAAACCAACCTGGTGGATCCGGTGAAATCGCCGCCGAAACAGGGCTGGCGCAAAATGATCCACACCGCCACTCGTGGTCGCATCAACCCGGGCGGTTCGCGCAAAGAACTCGAGGAGCAGCAGCTTATCGACGCCATCCGTGCGCCCCTGCGCGGCGACTACCGCATTGCGGTGATGAGCCTGAAAGGTGGCGTCGGTAAGACCACAACCACCGTTGGCCTTGGAGGCGTGTTCGCACAGACCCGTGGGGATCGCGTCATCGCCATCGACGCCAACCCGGACCTGGGCACACTTGCCCAACGCGCAGCAACCGCGCCACCGGCCACCATCCGTGACCTGCTCCACGCGCCGGAAACGCACCGCTACCCGCAGGTCAGTGCCTTTACTAACCAGGCAGCATCGCGGCTCGAGGTGATCGGCTCCGAGCGAGACCCGGCGGTCTCCGAGGCGTTTTCGGAAGCCGACTACCGCCACGCCATCGACATCCTGCAGCACCACTACAACGTCATTCTCACCGACTGTGGCACCGGCCTGATGCACTCCGCGATGGCGGGCGTGCTCGACCTGGCCAACGCGCTTGTGCTGGTCACCTCACCTGCTCTCGACGGCGCGCAGTCCGCATCCGCGACCCTCGACTGGCTCAACCTCCACGGCTACGACCAGTTGGCCGCCAACGCTGTCGTGGTCGTTTCCTCATCCGCACCGGGCAAGCCGACCATCGATATGGGCAAGGTCACCGAACACTTCGCCTCGCGCACGCGGGCGGTGCACACGATCCCGTACGACAGGCACTTGGCGGAAGGTGCGGTCGTCGATTTGGAACGCATGGCCCCGGCGACGCTCAAGGCCTACCAGCACCTGGCGGCGACGGTAGCTGCGGACTTCGGTGCGTGGCACCGGCACGCGTTGTAATGTGCCGCGCTAGTCTGGCCCGCATGCGCGTCGCCATGATTTCAATGCACACATCTCCGCTTGAGCAGCCGGGGATAGGTGATGCCGGTGGCATGAACGTCTACGTTCACAACATTGCGACCCAACTGGCTCGCCAGGGCACGCAGGTGGATGTGTTTACCCGTGCGACGCGGCCCAGCCAGGGCGAGGTTGTTGAGGTCGAGCCCGGCTACCGGGTGATCAATATCGTCGCCGGGCCGTATGAGGGGTTGGAGAAAGAAGACCTGCCGACCCAACTCGCTGCGTTCTCCGGCGGGGTGGTGCAGTTCTGCCGAGCAGACGAGCGCTCTTACGACCTGATCCATTCCCACTACTGGCTCTCCGGCCAGGTGGGGTGGTTGCTTGCAGATCTTGCCGGGGTGCCACTGGTGCACACCGGGCACACGTGGGCGGCGGTGAAAAACGCCTACGGGGTGGGTGGATCGGAGTCGGAGGCGCGCCGTATTTGCGAGCAGCAACTTGTGGACAACGCCGAAACGCTCGTGGTCAACACCGAGGATGAAACCAGCGAGCTTGCCCGCTTCTACGACGTGGACCCGTCGAAGATCTCCGTGGTCAGCCCTGGTGCAGATACGGAGTTGTTTACCCCGGGCACGAACCGCAACACGGAACTTGCGCGCCGCCACCTGGGCATTCCGTTGCATGCGAAGGTGGTGGCGTTCGTGGGCAGGTTGCAGGACTTCAAGGGTCCGCAGGTGTTGTTGCGTGCGATGGGGGAGGTCGTGCGCCGCGGCAGCGTCGAAGGTCCGTTGCGCGTGATCATCTGTGGTGGGGCGAGCGGGTCCGGCTCCTCAGTAGAGCACTACCGTGCGATCGCGGACGAGGAGGCGCTGGGTGCCACCGTGCGTTTCCTTGGCCCGCGCCCGCCGGAGGAACTTGTCAGCATCTACCAGGCGGCGGACATTGTGGCGGTGCCGAGTTACAACGAAAGCTTCGGCCTGGTCGCCGTGGAAGCGCAGGCCACAGGTACGCCGGTGGTGGCGGCGAAGGTCGGCGGGCTCCCGATCGCGGTGTGTGACGGGGAGACCGGCCTGCTGGCGGGCAGTCACGACACCAACGAGTGGGCGGACGCGCTGGAGCGGTTGCTTATCGACGACTCCACGCGCATCCACATGGGCGAATCCGCCGTCCGCCACGCGGCCCGGTTTAGCTGGGCGGCGTCGGCAGACCAGCTCGCGGGCGTCTATAAGCAAGCGCTCGACGGTTACGACCCCTGTGAGGCTCCCCGGATCCCCGGCGGCAACTAGCGGATGATCGCGTTCACGGCGGCGCTGATCTCACCTGCACGCTGGTTGGCTGCGGCGCCCGCACGTCCGGCAAGGTCCTGCGCTGCAGCGACTGGGTTTTGTGCCTGAGGGAGACGTTGTGCCTCGCCGGCGAAGCGGGCCGCGTCGGATTGCGCGTTGTGCACCGCACCGGTGAGTTTGTGGAACTTCGTCGGTGCCGGCGCGGGTTTCTTGGCGGCGGCTGGGTTGTGCTGGGCGATTTCGTCGCGAAGCGTTGCAAACTCCGCACGCGGAGCAGGCTTCGCCGGAGTGAACGCCTGGTTGACCTGGCCGTCGGGGATGCCGTAGGCGGATTCGAGGGCGCGGTCGACCTGCTGAGAGTTACCGAACGGGCCGAAACCGATCACCGTCAGGCCAATCGCTTCGCCGGTGCGCGGGTCGTAGTTGATGCCGCCGGAATCACCCGAGGCGTAGTTCAACCCAACGTGCCAGATGAAGTTCTGGGTACGAAACACCTGGGTGCCGCACGAGCGGCCGGTGCGCATGCCGTCTTTGCAGATGGGCTGGCCAAAGTTGTCAAAGCTGATCAGCTCGTTGCCCAGGCTGCGGTAATCCTTCACGCCGGTGATCGCCACGTTCCGGGAAGGTGCAGAACCCCACTGGTCGCGGGAGGTGGACCAGCCGGAGGCAGAAACGCCTGGGTCGAGGCGGACCATGGCCCAGTCGGGCTCGTCGATAATGCGGTAGAAGTCCATCAATTCGCCGTTGCCCAGCTCGAACTTCTTGCGCTGCGTATCAATGGTGCCCACGTGCGGGTAGCGCACTCCGCCACCTTCTCGCACCGGTGCGTACACCTCCGGGCGCACCGTTTTATCGTCCACATCGAAGCAGTGCGCGGCGGTGATCATGATCCGCTTCGTCTGCCCGTCAGGGGTGCGCACCACACCGGAAGGACCCTGGCTGCAGCGCGACGTGTTAGCAAACGAATTAGAGCCCTCGAACAGTGTGGCCACAGGCGCGCCGGGGGCGGCAAGCGCAGGCGCTGCGGCAGCAGATGGGGCAGTGGTCAGTGCCGCGGCGACAGCAACCGCGGCGGCGTAGCGAAAAACCTTGAGCATGCCCACGACACTAAACCTCTTTCGTGGCATGCTTAAAGTCATGGGTAACGGAAAGTTGATTCTTGTACGTCACGGTCAAAGTGAGTGGAACAAGTCGAACCAGTTCACCGGCTGGGTGGACGTCGACCTGACAGAGCAGGGCGAGCGCGAAGCCGTCAACGCCGGCAAGCTCATGGTTGAAAAGGGTGTCCTGCCGGACATCGTGTTCACTTCGCTGCTGCGTCGCGCGATCCGCACCGCCAACATTGCGCTGAACGCAGCGGACCGCCACTGGATCCCGGTTGTGCGCAACTGGCGCCTCAACGAGCGCCACTACGGCAAGCTGCAGGGCCTGAACAAGGCGGAGATCCGCGACAAGTACGGCGATGAGCAGTTCATGGAGTGGCGTCGTTCCTACGACACTCCGCCGCCGGCGATCGACATCGATAACGAGTACGCGCAGACCAACGACCCGCGCTACGCGTTCCTGCCGGAGGTGCCGCGCACCGAGTGCCTGCAGGACGTTGTGCGTCGCTTCCTGCCGTACTACGAGGAGGCAATCTTGCCGCAGCTGCTGCAGGGCAAGACCGTCATGGTTGCGGCGCACGGTAACTCCCTGCGTGCGCTGGTGAAGTACCTCGACGGCATTTCCGACGAGGACATTGCGGCGCTGAACATCCCGACCGGCATGCCGCTGCTGTACGAAATCGGCGAGCGCGGCAAGGTGCTCAACCCGGGCGGTACCTACCTCGACCCGGAGGCTGCCGCTGCTGGCGCTGCCGCTGTGGCTAACCAGGGCAAGAAGTAGCGCTTAGGCTGTGTCGCCAGTTCTTGCGTTTATTCTCGGCGCGCTCGTCGCCGTCCCCGCTGCCCATCTCGGGCGGCGGGCATTGCGTTGGTATGCCCGAAACAGTGTGGACGACCACGATGAAGACACTGGCGTGAGCACTGTCAGCGATATGTTGCACCTGGTGACACAGGGATCGCCCACCGGCATCGTCGTCGTTGGAAGAAATGGCAAGGTGCAACTGTCCAACGCGCGTGCCCACGACATGTCGCTTGTGCACGACGGCACCGTCAACCCCCGCGTACTCGACGTTGCGGAGCAGGTGATGGACGATGCGGAGCAACGTGTCATCGACATGGAGATGCCACAGCGCACCACCGGTAACCGCATCCGTAACGTGCGCGCGGTAGTTGCTCCGTTGACGCTGACGGATAACTCGTCGGTGATCATTTACGGCTCCGACGAGTCTGAGAATGTGCGGATGGAGCACGCGCGGCGTGATTTCGTCGCAAATGTCTCGCACGAGCTCAAAACCCCCGTCGGTGGCATGTCGCTGCTGGCGGAGGCGCTTCTGCAGGATCCGACTGACCCGGAGATGGTCGAATACTTCGGCGGGAAACTGCACAAGGAAGCGCACCGCATGGGGGAGATGATCACGGACCTGATTGCGCTGTCGAAGTTGCAAGGCGCGGAAGCGCTGCCCGACATGGCGCCAGTGCGTGTCGACGACATCATCGACGAAGCCGTCATCCGCAACCACGTCACCGCCGAAAACCGCAAGATTGAAATCAACCGTGGCGCCCCCACTGGGCTGTACGTGCTCGGCGACAAGTCGATGCTCACAGTGGCGGTGGCCAACCTGATATCCAACGCGATCAACTACTCGCCGGATGGGCAGCCGGTGAGCATCACGCAGAAAACGGTGCGCGACAAAGCGGTGCTGATTCGTGTCACGGACCGCGGCATCGGCATTGCGCCCGAGGACCAAAAACGCGTGTTTGAGCGGTTCTACCGGGTGGATAAGGCCCGTTCCCGCTCGACAGGTGGCACTGGCCTGGGGCTGGCGATTGTCAAGCACGTGGTTGCCAACCATGGCGGTAACATAACCGTGTGGTCTAGGCCCGGCACCGGCTCAACGTTCACCATTGAGTTGCCGATCTTTGACCCGGAATCTGTTCACGCCTCTGCTGGCAGAAAGGAACTTGAGCAGCAGTGACGACCATCCTTATCGTCGAGGACGAAGAGAACTTATCGGACCCGCTCGCGTTTTTGCTGGGCAAGGAAGGGTTTGAGACCAAGATCGCGCCGGACGGTCCGACGGCGCTGCAGCTCTTCGACTCTGAAGACATCGATCTGGTTCTGCTGGATCTCATGCTGCCGGGGATGAGTGGCACGGAGGTGTGCCGAAAGCTGCGTGCGGAGTCGTCGGTGCCGATCATTATGGTCACGGCGCGTGACAGTGAGATCGATAAGGTTGTCGGCCTGGAGCTGGGAGCGGACGATTACGTGACCAAGCCGTACTCCACCCGCGAACTCGTCGCCCGCATCCGCGCGGTGCTGCGCCGCGGCCCGGAGGCGGAAAGTGCGGAGGATGCCGACGACCAGCTGCTGAAGGGCGGCCGGGTGGTCATGGACATCGACCGTCACACGGTGCTCGTGGACGGCCAGCCGGTGCCCATGCCGCTCAAAGAGTTCGACCTGCTCGAGTACCTCATGCGCAACGCCGGCCGCGTGCTCACCCGCGGCCAGTTGATCGACCGCATCTGGGGCGCCGACTACGTGGGCGACACGAAGACCCTCGACGTCCACGTCAAGCGCCTGCGCTCCAAGATCGAGGCGGAGCCGAAGCGCCCCACTCAGCTGGTTACCGTGCGCGGCTTGGGTTACAAGTTCGAGGCCTGATCCGTCGCGGGGTGGGTGGCTTTCGCCTCCCGCGGCAGGTTCGTGCGAGCCTCGCAATGCTTTGCGACGATCGCATACGGGACCTCACCAATCAGCGCAATCAACTCGTCCTTCATGGACTGCCAAATCGGCTTGAGGCTGCCGTTGTTTGAGGTGTGGCACTGCGGTGAGGCGGTGCACCACCAGTCGAAATCCTCGCCACCGTCGCCCCACTGGCGGCGGTCGTACTCGCCGATGGTGGTGCGCAGGATCTCGTGGCCGTCGCTACGCTCTTGCCATTCGTCTTCGCGGGAGAACGGCACCTGCCAGCACACTTCCGGCTTAGTGCCAACGATGTTGTGGCCTTCCGCCATCGCCCACTGGTGCAGCGCACAGCCCGCACCGGTCGGGTGGCCGGGGCGGTTGGCGAAGATGCAGGCGCCGTCGACCACCTTTGTCTTGATGTGCGGGCCGTCGTCCTCTTCATCGCTGTCGTCCCACTCCAGCCACGGCTCGAGCCACGTGGGGTCGTCGGCCTTGAAGAACTCATCCGTGTCGGCCGGACGCAACTGCCAGTACTTCGCCGGCATCAACGCAACGGAGTTATATACGGTGTCGCGGTCTTCTTCGTCGGCAATGTATGCGCCGTGGATGCAGCAGCCGACCGCCTGGTTGGATTCGTCGATACCCAGGCACTGTGACGTGCCAAAGCGGCATGACCACGTGGACTCGAGCCAGGTCAGATCTAGCGAAAACGTGTGGTCAGGGTCCTCCGGGTGGACAAACTCAAACCATTCGCGCGGGAATTCCTGGGCCGTTTCCCTGCCTGCCGCAATGGAGCGACCTGCCGGGGAATCTGCCGGAAAGCCAAGAAAAACAGGATTCGGGGCTGGTTGATTCACACTTGCACACCGTAGACCCGTTACGCTGAGGTGGTGCGATTAGGTGTATTAGACGTCGGAAGCAACACCGTCCATCTTGTGGCGGTCGATGCATACGGTGGCGGACGCCCCACCCCGATGAGTGACTGGAAGCAGCCGCTGCGGCTTGTCGAGTTGCTGGATAAGAAAGGCAACATCGAACAAAAAGGCATCGACAAACTTGTCGACGCCTGCCAGGAAGCAGCCGACCTCTCCAACAATCTCAAGTGCAAAGAGGTCCTTGCCTTCGCCACCTCGGCAGTGCGCTCCGCGACGAACTCCGAGGACGTGCTGAAGCAGGTGAAGAAGAAAACCGGCGTGGACCTAGAGATCCTCTCCGGCGAAGAGGAAGCACGCCTGACCTTCCTCGCTGCCCGCCGCTGGCACGGCTGGTCCGCCGGCCGCATCACCAACCTGGACATCGGCGGTGGCTCGCTCGAGATTTCCTCAGGCACCGAAGAAATGCCGGACCTGGCAGTGTCGCTGGACCTCGGCGCTGGCCGTCTGACCCACGAGTGGTTCGACACCGACCCGCCAGAGCGTAAGAAGATCAACATGCTGCGCGACTACATCGACGCGGAACTCGCCGGCCCCGCCGAAGAATTTAAAGCACTCGGCGAGGTAGGCCTGGCGGTGGGTACGTCGAAGACGTTCCGCTCCCTTGCCCGCCTTACCGGTGCAGCACCATCGTCGGCAGGTCCGTTCGTGCAGCGCACCCTCACCGCACCCGGTTTGCGCCAGCTCATCGCGTTCATTTCACGCATGACAGCAGCGGACCGTGCGGAGCTCGAAGGCATCAATGCGGACCGATCCCACCAGATCGTCGCCGGTGCCCTCGTTGCCGAGGCTGCAATGCGCGCACTAAATATTGATAAGTTGGAGATCTGCCCGTGGGCCTTGCGTGAAGGCGTGATTCTGAAACGCATCGACCAGGGCGGTTTGAATGCCGATAAAGGAGACGACGAGTAAATGGCCGACAAGCAGCTCACGGTAGCCGAGCTCCTCGCGCGCGCCGAGAAGGAAAATCCTTCGGCCACACGACGCCCCCGGCGCCGCCGCAGCCTCGAAGACGGTGGCGTTTCGGTCGCCGAGCTCACCGACTCCTTTAAGAAGGTCAACGTCAAACCTGTCGAGGCGAAGCACTCGAGCGTGCCTATCGACGCCCCCGCCGAACCGGCAAAGACCCCCAAGCAGGAGAAGCCTGCGGAGAAGCCTGCCAAGCAGGAGAAGCCTGAAGAGGCAGTGGCCAAGGCGAAGCCGACTCAGGCTCCGCCTGCCGAAGACGACACCCACGTCATTCCGGTCGTGCGCGAAGGCGCTGCCAAGCCGGCAGGAAAGCCGGCAGAGAAACCTGCTGCTAAGCCTGCGGAGAAGCCTGCAGCACAGGCCACGGCACCGGCGGCGCCTGCGGCAGCTGCGGCTGCTGTGGCGGCTCCTCAGTCGGAGGAGAAGCCGGTAGAGGAGGTAGTCGTCGATAAGCAGGATGCGGAGCTCGACCTGTTCGAGAACGACCTGCCTGATGAGGACGTCCGCGACATCGAAGTCGAGGACGCCTCCATCAACCCGATTCTGATGGTGCTGCTCGTTGGCCTGGGCGTGCTGCTGGGTGTGCTTGGGTTCCTGGCATTCAAGTGGCTGTGGGCGCACGTCATCCCAGTTGTCGCGGTGCTGCTTGGCATCGTCGCAGTGGTCGGCGTGGTCTTCGGTGTGCGTGCGATGCGCACCGGACGTGATGGTCTGAACATGGCGCTTGCAGGTATCGCTGCAGCAGTTATGGCATTTGGGCCCGCGTTGATCTAAACATGGCAACCATGGCAAACATCGCAATTATTGGCGCCGGAAATATCGGCGAAGCGCTCCTGTCGGGTCTGATCCAGTCCGGTTACGACCCGGAGAAGATCACGGCGACGAATAGGTCGTCGCAACGCAGCGAAGTATTGCGTGAGCGCTACGGCGTGCGCACCACCAACGACAACCACGAAGCCGTACAGCACGCCGACGTCGTGTTCCTGTGCGTGAAACCCGCGGGCATCCTCGACGTCATCGCCGAAATTGGCGAAGGCTTTGGCGACGCCGACAACACCCCGGTCCTGGTCTCCATGGCAGCAGGTATCACGCTGGCAGCGATGGAAGAGGCAGTGGCGCTCGCAGGCGCCCCGATCGCGCGCGTTATGCCGAATACGCCCATGCTCGTCGGTAAGGGCGTGCTTGCGGTGACCTACGGGCGTTTCGTTGACGACGAGCAGCGGCAGACCGTCGATGAACTGCTCGCCGCCGCCGGCGAGGTTGTCACCGTCACCGAACCGCAGATCGACGCAGTGACCGCAGTGTCCGGCTCCGGCCCTGCGTACTTCTTCCTTGTCACCGAAGCGATGGTGGACGCGGGCGTGTCCCTCGGCCTGCCGCGCGACCTTGCGGAGCGTCTGGCTAAGGCCACCGCGGCCGGTGCAGGCGCGATGCTGGAAGGCGAGGATGGGCCCGTGCAGTTGCGTGCCAACGTTTCGTCCCCGGCAGGCACAACCGCGCGTGCGATCCGCGAGTTGGAGGAGTCCGGTCTGCGTGGTGCGTTCTACCGCGCGATGGAGGCCTGTGCGCGCCGGTCGAAGGAACTTGGCGAGGAATAACCCCGGTAGTCACACCCGTCACAACTGATGCTGTGTGTTCACTACCTGCACTCTGAAAAAATTCTCTCCCTTAAGTCGCACTCAACCCATGTTTCACGTTAGGGTGGTTGGAGCACGTGCGTGTTCGTCCTGCGGGAGGGGAAGCCTGCAGCGCGTTTGCGTGCCGAGAGGTAAGAATTAAGTGGTTAATGAAGATAAAGGAAAGTTCCTGACGGTCGCCGAAGTCGCGGAGATTATGCGCGTCTCCAAGATGACCGTCTACCGCCTCGTTCACTCCGGCGAACTGCCTGCCGTCCGCGTAGGCCGTTCGTTCCGTGTCAACGAAAACGCGGTGAACGAATACCTGGAGTCCTCCGTCTACGACGTGGGGTAAAACCACTCCAGACCCCTACGAAACGCCCGTTCCCACCTGATTTCAGTGGGGGAACGGGCGTTTTCGGTTTTTGGCTGCTGGTCTGCACGCCTGTATGCTTGGCGTGTTCAGGTTGGCCACAACCTGTGGGAGTGTGCACCTCCCACTGTTCCGCGCAAGCGGTCGTGCCGACCACGTACGTACGAAGCAACGTTAGAAAAGAGGAAGCCTTATGGGTTCAGTTATTAAGAAGCGCCGCAAGCGTATGTCGAAGAAGAAGCACCGCAAGATGCTCCGCCGCACTCGTGTGCAGCGTCGTAAGCTCGGCAAGTAAGCCAAGCGCCGCCCGCCTCCGTTTTTGTGGAGGCGGGCTTTTTGTTTGCCTTCCGTGGAGCGGATGGTGGGGTGTGGGTGTGTCCCTATATATGGCGTCGGATTGGGGTTGGGGCGGATGGTGGGGTGGTGTTCTCCTGGTCTGTGGGCTGATCGTCTAGCTGGGCTTGTGATGCTGCTAGACGGTCTCGTTTTGGCCTCTGTGTTTGCCCTGGTGGTGTTGGGGGTGTTTGTCGTTATGGGGCTGATCGTCTAGCTGGTGTTTCAGGGAGCTAGACGATGAGCGTTGGGGTGGTGGGCTGGTGTGTTCGTGGGGTTGAAACGCCCTGTTTTCGTGTCTCGAAGGCTATTGTTGCGTGTGTGCTCGTAAAACGGGGGTAATTTCCGGGGGTAAGCAGGTGGTGCGGATTGCTGAACAATCCGCACGTCACACCCATTTCGAGCCGTTTTCACAGTCGTTGAACAATCCTTCCGACCATTTTAGGGCTGTTTTGAAGTGCTGTTCCGGCATTTCCCCAGGTCGCGATTCAAACGGGCGGGTGTTGGCTGAAAACACCCTTAAACCGCATACTATGCATGCATAAAGATTGTTCAACGAAGTGCACCCAAGGCAAATCAGATCGTTCAACAACCCTTCGCCTCGGTCTGGAATGTGGGTTGGATTGGTGAACAATCCAGACGTTAACCAGGGGCAAAGCGTTGAACAATCCAGAAAAAACGTTGAACAATCCCGCCAAAAAACAATGTGTCCAGCAACCGTTTTACCTGCGCATACAAACTGCATAACCTTAAGCGTGTCAGGAAGAACAGGTCCTGATCAGCGAAACAAGAAATCACCAAGGAGCACCACCAATGCGCAACGCAATCCGCAACACCATCGCAGCAGCACTGACTGCCACCATGGCCATTGCCGGTATCACCCCCGCCAATGCGTGCGACGCTTGCGATGAGCAAGCATTGATCGCCCCGGTTGATTTCGGCGCTGGGCTCGACCTGGTTGATTCTGACGGCGACGGCCTTCCCGACGTATGGGAACAACACGGTGTCATCTTGTCTGACGGCACTGCAGTACCGCTTCCCGGTTATGGGGCTGATGTGAATCGTCCGGATCTGTTTTTGCAACTGAACTGGATGGCGTCCGAATACCGCAGCCTTGGCTGCGAAGACACCTACGTTGACGCTTGTGATTTCGCTGACAAGCGCAACCTTGGCCCATCGGCACAGATGCTCAAGGAGATGGTCGACCTGTTCGACGACCACGGCATTAACCTGCACATCGACGCAGGCGAGTTGTTTACCAACATCCCCAACTACACCCCACAAGGTGGGGAAACCGTCGACTACAACCGCTACTACTTCAAGGATGAAATCCAGGCGTACAAACTGCTCGACAACATCGAGGAGTTCTTAGGTGAGCGTGACAACATCTTCCGTATCGGGGTTATCGGTGATCAGATTGATCAAGGTAACTACGCCTCGGGTATTTCCTTGGTTGGTGATAACTCGTTTTTCATCGCGAATAACCGCCTGATGGGATCGGATGCAAAACTGCGCAACACCATCCTGCACGAGTTAGGCCACACTCTAGATCTTCGCCACTGGGGTGCTAACGACACCGTCGGCGAGTTGATGAAAGGTGTTTCCCTTCCGATGGCGCCGGAGTATGACTCGGTGATGAACTACCTGTACCAGTTTGGCAAGTTCAACTACTCGGAAAAGCCATACCTGCTTGAAACCCCCAACGGCAACGCGGTTGTCCCCGCCGACTGGGACGTACTAAAGATCAATACTGCGCGTATTGCTGCTGACAACCTTGAAATCGGCGACTTCAGTGCCATGGCAGGTGCCATCATCGACAACAAACCAGAAGCACCCGCCAAGGTTGACGACAAGGCAGAAGCACCAGCACAGGTCGAAGCAGAAGCCCCGGCTCAGGCCGACAAGGCTAACGACAAGGCCGAGGAGCAGGTACAAGACCAGGCAGACGCTGACGACAACAAGGCAAACGCTGAGGAGCAGGAAGCACCGGCCAAGGTGGACAACGCCAACAAGCAGGCAGACAACAAGCCTGCAGAAGCAGACGGCAACATCGTCGCCATCGTCGCCCCGATCGTCGCCCTGCTAGCCATCGTCGGAATCGGCTTCGCCTTCGCCAACATGATGCTCTAAAACCAAACACCCAAACCACAAAGAGTGTGCCCCAATGAGGGCACACTCTTTTCGTTGCTGCCCCTGATCGTCTAGCACGACCACAAACCCAGCTAGACGGTCTCGAAACCGCCTTCACAAACCTCCAGGTGATAACGACCACCATGGTCAATACGGAGCTCATCGTCTGGTTGCACAACCACCGAGCTAGACGACCAGCGGAAAACAGCAGGCCAGGATTGCGGGAACCCAAAACTACGAGGCATAACAGTGCGATACCAAGGACGGTGAGTCTCGCTGCCTAATATGAACGTATGAATCGGGATGCTTTAGAGCCCATTTCGGAGTTGCCTCGTGGCGAGTTCGCCTTTCCAGGCCCGCTCCGTGACGCTCTTGTCAACGCCATCCTGGACGGCACGAAAACTGCGACAGCATCCTTGCTGGCTGAATACCCCAACGACTATCAGCCGCATGAGGAAGTGGGTGCCCTCGAGGCCGTCCTTGACTCACATGACAACGTGGTGTGCGTCATCCGCACGACTGAGGTTCAGATTTACCGGTTGGCGGACGTGAGCGACGAGCATGCCATCGCCGAGGGGGAGGGCTACACGGATGCCGGCGAATGGCGTGCCGGGCATGAACGTTATTGGCGCTCGCCAGAATTTGTGGAATACATCGGGGAGCTTGATATCGACGACGACACGCAGGTGGTGTGCCAACGCTTTACCGTTGATGAGCGGTACCCGATCAGGCCGATAGAGCCATGGGACTCGTTGGTATGAGCAGTCCGGGATCTGGGATCTTAGGGTTGTGAACCTCTACTGAGTGGCATCTCGTAGAGCAGCTTTTCGGAGTAGGTTCATCCGGATTTCGCGCGCTGTGCTGAAGTGCTGCTTGGCAATATCTCGAGCGGCCGCAGTATTGCGATCGCTAATTGCTTCTATGAGTTTAGCGTGCTCATTCAGGGCCTCGTTTTGTCGATCGTCGACGCTAAGCGTGGATGTAGGAGCGTGAACCAAATGGGTCATGAGGCGCTCTAGTAGATCGATAAGAACAGGATTTTGGGTCGCTTTCCAGACTGCACGGTGAAATTCCAGGTTGGTTTGGATGAGCTCGGCATCCGTCGGATTTTCTAAGCTCCTATCTCTTTCCAGGAGTGCTTCAAGCGTGAGGATATCGTTCAGGTTCCGATTCTGAGCAGCTTGGCCGGACGCTTCGACTTCGAGCAAGATCCGCATGTCGTAGACTTGGATAACTTGTTCTGGATCCAAACCGCGCACTTCGAGACCTCGATTAACGCGTTCTGCCAACCCCAAGTCTTCTAAACGGGAAAGTGCATCTCTGACCGGTGTACGAGAAACGCCAAAGCGGTTAGCCAGCTGGACTTCTTTCAGTTGAGTGCCGGGCAGAAGCGTGCCATTCAATATCTCGTTGCGAAGTTGGGTGAATATGTCATCGCGCATTTTGAGAGCCTCCGTAAAAATTGCCCGGCCGAAGGGCCGGGCTAGTTTGTACACCAGTGTTCCGCTATTTATGCAACACTACCTGCACGGCGACCAAAGACGCATCCCGCTGCAAGTCCAGATCCACCAGGGTAGTTCGTGGAGAACAGTCCGCCGAGAGCTTCGCCGCAAGCAAACAGTCCTGGAATGATCTCGCCAGATTCATTGAGAACTCTCCCGTTGTCGTCGCCCTTCAGACCGCCAAAGGTGAAAGTGATGCCACAAGTAACCGGGTAGGCATAGAACGGTGCCTTATCGATAGGCGTTGCCCAGTTGGATTTCGGCGGAGTTACAGAGGACGCCTTTCCATCTTTGACTGTGGGATCAAACTCTGCATCGTTGACGTTCGCGTTGAAGTCGTTAATCGTCGCAACGAATGTGTCTGGGTCTACACCAATCTGCTTTGCGAGCTCTTCCAGAGAATCTGCCTTCACCTCGGAGATTCCTGGCATGTCGTACTCTTCGGTGCGAAGCGTTGGGCGGAGATCAGCATCAAAGATCTGATAAGCGATTGAGTCGGGCTGCTCAAGGATTACTTTTCCGTACTTTGCGTAGGTGTAGTTTCGGAAATCCGCTCCTTCGTCGAGGAAGCGCTTGCCCTCATTGTTGATGAGCAGGCCCAAGAAGTACGACTGACGGGTCAAGCGGTTGGTGAGTTCGATATTGGATTCGTTGATCTCGGGGTTTGCATCCCATTGAACTGAGTGGCATGTCTCCCAGTCTCCGCCCTTCGCGGCACCGATCTTCAGAGCAGCGCGGAGCATGTCGCCAACGTTGTATAGGGTGCCACGGACCCTAGCGTTCGCCCAGCGCTCACCCAGGTACTCAGCACGCATTTCGGGGGAGGCCTCAAAACCGCCCGAGGCAATCACTGTGGATTCGGCGCGGAGCGTGAACTGCTGACCATCCTTTTCTGCGATGACCCCGCATACCTTTCCGTCTTCAAGGAGAAGGTCTAGCGCGCGCACCCCGTATCGAATATCAACGCCGTTTTCCTGAGCAACGCGTGTGTGGTCAGCGATGAGGCCTACGCCACCGTCTACATTTCCAACATGCAGGCCGCCCCAGAAGAGGTATGAACCATCTGGACGTTTGTACGCCTGACGCTCATACATCAAGCGGTACTTCAATCCCAAGGACTTGAGCCAGCGAAGGGCATCGGCAGATTCATTGACCAGGATCTCTGCCATACGAGCATCTGTCCGACCTTCGGTGACACGCTCCAGGTCAGCACGGTACTCATCTGCCGAATAGGGAGGCACGACGGTATTTTCGTGCCTTTCGTCAAACTCAACGAGATCCTTAAGGTCTTCCAACCCACCGTGAGCGATTCGGGTTGCTCCGGCGGTGAAGTAGGAATTTCCGCCTGCTCTGTCACCTTCGCCGCGTTCGAGAAGGATGACTTTGCGTCCGCGTTCTGCAGCAGCATGGGCGGCACTGAACCCGGCGTTTCCGCCTCCGATCACGATGACGTCTGCATCGATGTCCTGGCGCGCTGTTGAAATGTTGTCTGACATAAGTGTCCTTTCGGCATTGAAAGTGTGCTGCATCTCAATGTACTGAGAATAAAACAAACTAAGCACAACTAGAAACAGTAATCAACCCCTTATGTTCAGAATGTTTTTAGTGTAGAAAGATTGGAAACATGACACAGTTCACATTTAGTGGTTGTAAGTGTTGCAGAACAATGTCATGTAGATGTTCGCAACGAAAGGAGGCGCCATGGTTAAAGCGTTGCAAGTTGTGACCGCAGCCGTTGCTATTGGTTTATCGGGAGCAGCTATCTATCAGTCGGCTAACAGTGCGAGTACGGGGGAGGCTCGTGCGAATTTAACCATCATCGCTCCGGCAGCGGTTGGTGGAGGCTGGGATGGTTTTTCTAGGGAAGCCCAACAGGTTTTGCGTGCAGACAGCATTGTTAATAACGCAAAAGTCGTGAACATTCCCGGCGCCGGTGGGACGATCGGGCTTTCGCAGTTTGTGCAAATGCAGGGGGAAGAATCAACAATCATGACTACGGGTGGTGTCATGATCGGCGCCATCGAGCTAAAGGGGAGTGGAGCGACGCTTAAGGATGTAGTGCCGCTTGCTCGTCTGTCGGATGACTACTCAGCTTTGGTGGTGCCTGCAGATTCTGAATATGAAACGCTCGATGACGTTGTTACTGCATGGAAGGCCGATCCGAAAGGATTCTCGATATCGGGAGGGTCGCTTGGGTCAATTGATCATTTGTTGACCGGGGCCATCGCCGGGGAAATTGGAATCAATCCAAAAGACGCTAACTACATTGCGTATTCAGGGGGTGGGGAGGCGTTGAACTCGCTGTTGAGCCATACGACCGATATCGGCATCTCTGGCTATAACGAAATCGCCGACCAGGTCGAGGCTGGAACCCTGAGGGCGCTTGCTATTTCATCTGGTGAGCGAATTGAGACGGCGCCTGATCTGCCCACCTTCAAGGAGCAAGGCATCAACGTAGAGATGTCCAACTGGAGAGGGTTCCTGGCACCTCCCGGCATTCCTGCAGAAGCAGAGGAAGAACTGCGAGAGATCGTTGATGAACTGCATCGAAGTGAAGCTTGGCAAGAGGCGGTTCACCGTAACAGTTGGACCGACGCCTACATGACCGGCGAGGAGCTTGATCGTTACATCGATGAAGAGACAGCCCGCACGAAGGTACTTATCGAACAGTTGGGATTGTAGAAATGAAAAGTAGCGAAAAGTCGGTGCTGCGCGGGAGAAGCGAATTTGTCATGGTTGCCATTCTGGCAGTCGTGGCTGGGATCCTGATCTGGGGATCCTTGACGATGGAAGTGCTTTCCGAAAGCAAGCCGGGACCTCAATTTACTCCCATGCTGTTGGGAATCTTGACTGCCATATTCGCAGCAGCCTTAGCTTTTGACATTGTTCGACGGCCAGAAGTTGAAAAAGGTGCTGACTCCGTAGATAACTCGGACATCTACGAGATGTCTATCGACATGCTTCACGATCTTGCTGGCATGAAGTACAGCGAAGATTCCATGTTGCACGAGGAACTGTTGAATCGGCGCAGCTGGAAAGAAAAGGCTGACATTCCGGCAGATTCAAAGGCTCGACCGATTGTGAATTCTGACTGGAAGACGCTCGGTGCGGTCCTCGTATCGGTTCTGGCATTCATTATCGCGCTTCCCTATTTGGGTTGGGTGATAGCCGCTGCTGCATTGTTCTGGCTGGTAGCGCATTTCCTGGGGTCAGAGCGACCAGTTTTTGATATTTGGGTTTCGCTCATCGTGGCATCCGTTATTCAACTGATTTTTGGCGCTCTGATGGGGCTGAATCTACCGACCGGATTTTTTGGAGGCATCTGATGGATCAGTTAGGACTTCTGTTTGAGGGCTTCTTGTCCGCTATCACGCCCTACAACCTTCTATTTGTATTTATCGGTGCGGTGCTCGGTACAGCAGTAGGTGTTTTGCCGGGACTCGGCTCCTCTATGGCAGTGGCCTTGCTGTTGCCGATCACCTTTGCCCTCGACCCCACAGCAGCATTCATTATGTTTGCGGGTGTTTATTTCGGCGGGCTGTTCGGTGATTCCACCGCAGGAATTCTTTTGAACACGCCGGGTCAGTCGTCAGCAATTGCATCAACTTTCGAAGGTCACCGAATGGCCAAAAACGGTCAAGCGGCTAAGGCACTTGCGACGGCAGCTATCGGCGCTTTCATCGGTGGTCTGTTTTCGACCATCATCGTTGTATTCATGTCGCCGTACTTGGTGAAGATGGCAACGCAGTTCGGGCCGGCGGAGTACTTTGCACTTGCCGTGTTTGCTTTCGTAGCAATCTCTTCCGTGGTGTCAGAGTCTGTGATTAGGGGACTCGGAGCGCTCGCAATCGGTGTCGCGCTGTCACTTGTTGGTATCGATGGGCCGTCCGGGTCGTCCCGGTTTACGTTCGACCAGCCTGGGCTATTCGACGGCATCGATATCGTTGTAATTACGGTCGGTTTGCTGGCGTTAGGAGAGGTTTTCCATATCGCATCCAGGATCCGCAAGGACCCAGAAGCGCACAAGCTCTCAACTGGTGGCATCGCCAAGCTTTCAGGTAAGGACTTTAAGAAGGCCCTGCCGGCTTGGGTCCGCGGCACTCTATTCGGTGCGCCGTTTGGAATGATCCCGGCGGGCGGTGCTGAGGTGCCGACATTCTTGGCTTACGGTACGGAGAAGCGCATAGCGAAGCACACCGGTGATACGGATTTTGGTACCACTGGCTCAATCCGAGGGCTTGCAGCACCAGAGGCCGCAGGTAACGCAACTGCGGGAACCGCAATGGGAACGTTGCTGGCTCTGGGCCTACCTACTTCTGCGACGGCCGCCATCATGCTGGCTGCTTTCCAGCAGTATGGAATGCAGCCAGGGCCTTTGCTCTTTGAGCGGTCCGGTGACCTGGTGTGGACTCTTCTGGCTTCGTTGTTTATCGCCCTCTTTGTGCTCCTTGCGTTGAACCTTTTCTTGGCGCCGATGTGGGCTCGGTTGCTCTACATTCCCAATCACTACCTGTACGCAGGCATTGTTATCGTCGCGATGCTGGGTGTTTACGCGATCTCTTCCTCCACCTTTGACCTTTTCCTTCTCTTCGCTCTTGGTTTCTTGGGGTTCCTCATGCGCCGGTATCAAATGCCCATTGCGCCACTGCTTATCGGCGTCATCCTGGGGCCACTGGCAGAGACCGAGCTCCGTCGTGCACTTGCTGTCTCCGAAGGCGATCCTTCAATTCTGTTCTCGTCACCGATCACGATCGGAATCTACATCGTGCTGGTTGGTGCAATTGCAGTAACTGTTGTCCAGCACCTTCGCCACCTACGAGGGGATAAAAGAGCTGAAAGTGAAGAAAAAAGCTCTCTGAGCACGAGCCAACGCGAAGAGGCATCATCACTCACTGGATAAGGCAATTGCCGGTGTTTACTGGCATTGTTTTGTCGTTCAACGCCCTGCTGACGTCATTCCGACGTGAGCAGGGCTGTTATTTCAGCTAGGAAAGCCGGTACACCTCGTAGTCGCCGGGGACGCCCGCTCCGGGAACATACGCAAGTCCGAGCCTCAAAGCTAGGCCAATCGATGCCTCATTCACAGGGTCGATGATGGCGATGACGGGGAGCGACGGGAAGCGCTCGCGGGCGCTGGCAATCGCAGCGGCCGCGGCTTCTTTGGCGTAGCCCTGGCCTTGCGATTCTGGTGCGAAACGGTAGTAGAGGTTCAGGACTTCTTCGCCGGCTTCCTCGCTGTGCCGTACCCCGGTAAAGCCGATGGTCGCGCCGTCGAGGGTGCGCACCGTGTAGTAGCCCAACTGCTGCTCAGCCCAATTGTTCTGCCACGAGCGCGCAAGCTCGACAGCCTCATCGCGGGTCTTCATTGTCAGCTCGGGGCGATGCTCGTACGTGCGGGGATCTGAGTGGATGGCAAAGATGGCGTCGATATCCGCATCTGTCGGCACCGACAACTCAAGCCGCGGGGTGCGCAGGGCAAACGCATCAGGCATGGTGAGTCCTTTCCTGCCGCTTGTTCCACAGGCGCCACAGCGAGAACGCTCCCGCAGCGCCCAATACTGGCAGGGCGGACAGGCGCACGGCGCGGCGAACGGAGCGGTAGTCGCGGACGGCCCAGCCTTGGGCTTTTGCGTGGCGACGCAGCGCGCGGTCCGGATTGACGGCAACGGGGGAGCCGACCATCTCCAGCATTGGCAGGTCGTTGATGCTGTCGGAGTAGGCGGTGCACTGCTTCAAATCGAGCTGCTGCAGTGCTGCCAGCGCGGCCACGGCGTGCTTCTTACCGGGGCCGTGGAGGATGTCGCCGACGAGGCGGCCGGTGAACTTGCCGTCCTCTTCTTCCGCCACGGTGCCCAAAGCGCCGGTGAACCCGAGGGTCTCCGCCAGGGCCTGGCCGATCTGGACCGGGGTGGCGGAGACGAGCCAGACTTGCTGGCCGGCGGCGATGTGCATGGAGGCCAGTTCGATGACGTCCGAGTAGGACTTGTTCAGCATCTGCTTGTCGACGATCTCCTGGCAGGCTTCCTTGAGTTCCTCGACACGTTTGCCTTTGACCACAGCAAGGGCCTGTTCGCGGCCTTCGGCGATGTCGTCGGCGTTTTCGGAGCCGGAGACGCGAAACCGGATCTGCTTCCACAGGGCCGGGGCGAGTTCGCGCAAGGTGATGAAGCGTTTCTTGAACAGGCCTTGGGCGAGCAGGATTAGCGACGAGCCCTGGATGAGGGTGTTGTCGATGTCGAAGAATGCCGCCGCCTCGAGGTCCTGGGGAATTTCGGGGTCCGGCTGGGTGATTTTTTGGCGGCCCGCGGTTTTGAAGGCGCCGCCGACAGAGTCGACGCCGAGGGCGAAGTCTTGGATGTTGATGCCAAAGGTTTCTTCAACGGCGGCAGCGGCGGCGGCTTGGCCGGCGGTGCGCTGGGCGTCGTCGTCAAGCGGGGGCAGTGCAAGGTCCTCAAGGAAGCGGCGGAGGTTTCCTTGAGAGACTGACCATTGTGCGAGGAATTCCCGCTGTTCTGACATGGCGATCGTGACTCTTTCGGTGGCGGTGTTAGCGTGAGCAATCGTACAACGGCGAGCGCCGCAGACACGATGTAGAGGAGTTCGGATGAAGACGGTGGAGTTGATGGTGCGGTCCACGTGCGGTTCGTGCGAGCGGGTGGCGGCGCAGATTGCTCCGGTGGTGGAGAAGTGTGGCGCGGAGCTAGTGCTTGTCGACGTCGACCTGGACCCCGACAACGCTGCCGAATACGGCGATCGCGTGCCGGTTGTCGTGATTGACGGCGAGGAGTTTGCCTGCTGGGAAGTGGACAACGCAGACCTTGAGGCGGCGCTCCTCGCGTAAGGGGCTATCCTTTAGTTTGATTTCCAACGCGGACTGGAGGGTTTTGTGAGTGTTCTTGTCGTGGGGATGTCGCATAGGTCTGCACCTGTGTCCCTACTAGAACGTCTCAGCATGGATACGGAGCTGCAGGAGGGGACGTCCGCGGCTCTTGTTGAGCGGCCTTCGTTGTCCGAGGCGATGATTATCTCCACCTGCAACCGTCTCGAGGTGTACGCGGTGGCCAACGCGTTCCACGCTGGTGTGGAGGACGTGTTGACGGTGCTGACGAAGGTGTCTGGGGTGGGCATCGAGGAGCTGCGTCGCTACCTGTACGTGCGGTACGCGGATGCTGCTGCGGAGCACATGTTTACTGTGGCGTCGGGGTTGGATTCGATGGTTGTGGGGGAGCAGCAGATCATCGGCCAGGTGCGTACGGCGTATGTGGATGCGGCGGAGCGTGGCACGGTGGGGCCGAATCTGCATTCGTTGGCGCAGATGGCGCTGCATACCGGTAAGCGTGTGCACACTGAGACCACTATCGACGACTCGGGCGCGTCCATGGTTACCGCCGCCTTGGATGAGGCGATGGGGCTGATGAGGATTGAAGACTTTAAGGGGAAGAAAGCTCTGGTGTTGGGGGCTGGCGCGATGAGTTCGCTGGCAGCGACGCACTTGAGCAAGCGCGGCATTGACGGGTTGGTGATTGCCAACCGCACGCGCGACCGCGCCGAGCGCCTTGCTGGACATTCCCGCGAGGCGGGCGTGCCGGCGGAGGTTGTGGATTTTGAAGACCGCTCGCACGCGATGGGTGGAGTGGACATTGTGGTGTCCGCGACGGCGGCTGACGGCTTCACCATTACGCCGGAGGACATTGCGGGTCCGGTGATGCTGGCGGACCTGTCGTTGCCGCGCGATATCGACGACGCGGTCACTGACATCGACGGCGTGCACCTGGTCAACATTGAATACCTGCACGAGCAGATGCGTAACACGACCAACGAGGATTCGCGCGCGCTGCGTGAGGCAGAGGCGATTATCGACGAGGAAGTGAAACTGTTTTCCTCCGAGCAGCGGGTGCGTGGGGTGGCCCCGGCGGTGACGAGGCTTCGCAGAAACGCTGCGGAGATCTCTGGCCAGGAGCTGCAGAAACTTCGCACCCGGCTTCCGGATATGTCTGAGGAAGATTTTGAGCAGGTTGAGCGCACGGTCCGTAGGGTCGTGGACAAGCTGCTGCACGCGCCGACGGTGAAGATTAAGGAACTTGCGGCGGCGCAGGAGACAGTGAGTGTGGAAGAGGTAGTGACCGAACTGTTCGGGCTGGATCAGCCGGCGGTGTCGGTGGAGGCGCAGCGTCTCCCGCTGCCTGAGGAACTGCGCGGTAAGGAGAAGTAAATGTTGAAGATTGGTACTCGTGGTTCGCACTTGGCGACGACACAGGCGGGCCATGTCCGCGACGACCTCGGCGCCGTTGGTCACCCAGCTGAGTTAAAGATCGTGGTCACCCCGGGCGACCTGTCGCAGGCGCCGGTGGAGCGCATTGGCGTCGGCGTGTTCACCTCCGCGCTGCGCGACGCGCTGTTCAATGGCGAGGTGGACGTTGCGGTCCACTCGTTTAAGGACTTGCCCACGGCGTACGAGCCGCGTTCCTACCTCATCGTGCCCAAGCGTGAGGACAACCGCGAGGCGCTCATCGCCCGCGATGGGCTGACGCTGGCGGAGCTGCCGGAAGGTGCCCGCGTGGGCACATCGGCACCTCGTCGTATTTCCCAGCTGCGCGCGATGCGTCCGGACCTGGACATTCGTCCGTTGCGTGGCAACATTGAGCGCCGCATGGGCTACGTCGAATCTGGAGAGTTGGACGCGATCATGCTTGCGTACGCAGGCTTGGTGCGTGGTGGCTACGGCGACCGGGCGACCCAGATCTTCGACCCACACGAGTTCATCCCGGCGCCCGCCCAGGGTGCGCTTGCGGTCGAGTGCCGTGTCGACGATGCGGCTGGCCGCGAAGCAATCGCGAAACTTATCGACGACACCGCAACCGTCGAGGCCCGCGCCGAGCGCACCGTACTTGCCGTACTCGAGGCCGGCTGCACCGCGCCGGTGGCGGCAACCGCGCGTGCGACGGAGAACGGCATCGAGCTGCGTGCCGGCGTGTTTGCGCTGGATGGGTCCCGTTCCCTCGTGGAAAATGTCCAGGGTACGGACCCGGAAGAGATCGGTCGACGCACTGCTGAGGCGTTGCTTGAACGCGGTGCCGCTGACGTTATGAAGTAGCGGTGGTTTTGTTCTGGGGCATATCCCTTTTATGGTGTAAATACCATACGTTCACACCCCTCCGCGCAACGGGTCGCTTAAGTGGATCCGTCTGCGTGGGGGATGTTATTTGTGCCTAGAAGAGATTCCTCTATGACATTGCCCTCTCACACCCCCCAGCCGGGGAAGGTGATCTTCGTGGGTGCCGGACCGGGCAACCCTGAACTGCTCACGGTCCGTGCCCGCGAGGTGATGGAAGCTAACGCTATCGCACTCGTCGATCCGGAAGTGTCGGCGGGGGTCAGAAACTTCGTTGGCTCAGCATTGCCAGTGCCACAGGCCAAGCTCGACGAGGCGAAAGCCGTCTACGAGCAGATGTGCGCCGACGCGAAGGCGGCGGGTGCGCGCCGTAAGCCGCCGAAGCCGGAAGATCCGACGGCGGCGGAGCTCCAGGAGTGCGACCTGGCAGGCGAGGGCATTGTGCCGAAGCTGCGCGAGGCGCTCGAGGCGGCAGCGAAGTCCATCGAGGACGGCGAGGCAGGCGACGGTGACGTGATCCGTCTGGTCGCCGGCAACCCGCTGACCCGTGATGCTGTGATGGAGGAGATCTCCGCCGTTGCAGACGCTGGCCTGGAGTTCCACGTGGTGCCGGGCATGTCCTTGCCGTCGACGGTGCCGTCCTTCGCTGGTATTGCACTGGGTTCGACCTATACCGAGGCTGACCTGACCAACGGTCCGGTGGACTGGGATCAGTTGGCGTCTGCGCCGCAACCGTTGGTGTTCCAGGCCACCCAGGAGCACCTCGCGGAGATGGCAGAAGCGCTTATGGAGCGCGGTTTCCAAGGCGCCACTCCGGTGACGATTACGACGAACGGAACGACGCGTCTGCAGCGCACGTTTGATGCCACGTTGCAGACGGTGGGCAAGTTGGATGCGGATCTGTCGGGTGCGCTCGTCGTTACGCTTGGCACTGTTGCGGACGACCGCTCGAAGTACTCCTGGTGGGAAAACCGGCCGTTGTATGGCTGGCGAGTGCTTGTGCCGCGTGCCAAGGAGCAGGCCGGACCGATGAACGCACGGCTGACGCAGTACGGGGCAATCCCGCAGTCGGTACCAACGATTTCGCTTGAGCCGCCACGCAACCCTGCGCAGATGGACCGTGCGATCAAGGGCATCGTGGAAGGCCGTTACCGCTGGGTGCTGTTTACCTCTGTTAATGCCGTTGATGCGGTGTGGGACAAGTTCGAGGAGCTTGGTCTGGACGCCCGCTCGTTTGCCGGCGTGCACCTGGGTGCGGTGGGGCAGAAGACCGCTGATGCACTGCGTGCCCGTGGTATGTACCCGGAGTTGATCCCGCACCGCACGAAGCAGAACGCTGCTGGTCTGGCGGAGATCTTCCCGGAGTACGTCGAGGACATTGACCCGGTTGGCCGCGTGCTGCTGCCACGCGCGGACCTGGGCTCCGACGTCCTGGTCGATGGCCTGGAGGCCAAGGGGTGGGAGGTCGACGATGTTGTCGCCTACCGCACCGTGCGTGCTGCTCCGCCACCGCCGGAGACGCGCGACATGATCAAGACCGGCGGGTTCGACGCCGTGTGCTTCACCTCCCCGTCGACGGTGAAGAACCTTGTGGGTATTGCCGGCAAGCCGCACGCGCGCACCATCATCGCCTGCATTGGCCCGGTGACTGAGACAGAAGCCCGCGAGCAGGGCTTGCGTGTGGACGTCGTCCCGGAGGTCGCCGATATCCCGTCGCTCATTGACGCCTTGGCAGAGCACGTTGCTGGCCTGCGTGCGGCTGGGCAGTTGCCGCCGCCGCGCAAGAAGCGCCGGAAGTCGGCAGCGAGCAACTAGCACGGCTGGGGTCGTGTCGGGTGACGTTCTAAGATGTGGCGCATGGCAGATTTTGAGCTCACCCGACGACCACGGCGCTTGCGGCAGAACCCCGCATTGCGCACCCTGACGGCGGAGACGAGGCTGCACCCGGCCGACTTCATCCTCCCGCTGTTTATCGCAGACGGCCTTGATGCGCCGCGCGAGATTGCCTCCATGCCGGGGGTGTACCAGCACACCGAGGATTCCCTGAAGGCAATTTGCCACGAGGCGCTTGAGGCTGGTGTGCGGGCGATCGACCTGTTTGGTGTGCCGCTTGAAGCGGATAAGGACGCCACAGGCTCCATCGGTGTTTCGGAAGATGGCATTTTGAACCGCGGGATCAAGGCGCTTCGCGACGAATTCGGCGACGACCTGGTCATCATCTCCGATACGTGCCTTGATGAGTTCACCGATCACGGCCACTGTGGTGTGCTGCGTACCGGTGCACACGGCAACGAAATCGTGGACAACGACAAGACGGTTGAAATCTACTGCGACCTCGCCCTGTCCCAGGCGCGCGCTGGCGCGCACATGGTCAGCCCGTCCGGCATGATGGACGGCCAGATCGGCGAGATCCGTAAGGCACTCGACCGCGAGGGCTTTGAGGACGTCATCATCATGGCGTACTCCGCGAAGTATGCCTCCAAGTTCTTTGGTCCGTTCCGCGATGCTGTCGGCTCGTCGCTGAAGGGCGATCGCCGCACCTACCAGCAGGATCCCGCAAACGTGCGCGAGTCCCTTCTGGAGACCGAACTGGACATCGCCGAAGGCGCAGATATTGTCATGGTCAAGCCGGCCTTGCCGTACCTTGACGTGCTGGCCAAGGTGGCAGAAATGTCACCAGTGCCGGTGGCGGCCTACCAGGTATCCGGCGAGTACGCGATGCTCAAGGCAGCAGGCGTGAACGGTTGGATCGACTTCGAAGAGACCATGATGGAGTCGCTGGTATCCATTAAACGCGCTGGTGCGGACCAGATTCTGACCTACTACGCCATCGAAGCAGCAAAGCAGCTCAATGGTTAGCCTCCCGCCACTCAACCCGAAGAGTCCCAGCCACGTCGACGCCAGCGCCGTGGACAAGAAGACGCCGGGCGGCCCGCCGGAGGCCGTGCAGTTGATGCTGCGGTGCTGGGCAGTGATGATCGCAGGCGAGTTAATCCACCAGATTCTCTCCGTCGTATTCGCGTTCGTCGACCCGTCCGCGCTGCGGGACGCCGCCAAGCAACAAGCTAAGCAGCGTGGCGAGGAAATCTCGGACGGCCTAGTCAACATGGGCGTCTACGGATCCCTGATCCTCATGACACTCATCCAGTTGGGTGTGCTGCTGTTGTTCGTGTTCGCGCTGCGCGCCGTGCGGAACAAAAGCTCCCAGGCTGGCAACGCGTACCGGCTGCTGCAGATCTTCGGGGTGTTCTTCGCCCTCCGCATGATCACGCTGTTCATGATGCAGCCCGCCTCCACCGCCATACCGGTGGTGTTCTACGGCATCGACGGTGTCGTCCAAATCATTCTGGGTGTGGCCGGCATTCTGGGCATCATCTACTCCACGGACAAAGACGCCGTGAACTGGGTAGCGCCCAAGAAGGATGCGTCGAAGAAAGACGCAGCCAAGACAGAGAAGGAACAGTAGGTCCCCAATGGCAGGCATGTTCCCCACGATGGTCTCAGACCCGAATGACAAGAACCGTAGGTACAGCGGCGAGGCCACCGAGCAGTGGCCCCGACCGCTACGTACCGCCTACTACCTGGTGGTTGCCAGTGCGGTGTTGATGATCGTCATCGGGCTGATGACCCTGGTCAAGGGCGTGCCTGACCGGCTGCCGGATACCTGGATGATCGAAGGTGCCGACGAAGCATTGATCGAACGTTTCCGGTTCAATCTGCGCATCTTGGCGTGGGGCAACATCGCCTTGGCCATCCTGCTGTCGATGAGTGCGGCCTACTTCCATAAAGGGTCGAAGACTGCGCGAAGGATTGCAGCCGCAGGCATTGGGGCAACTGTGTTCCTCAACGTTGCCGGCTTCTTCATCGGCGTGGCTGGCTGGGCCTCCATCGTGGTGGTTATCCTGCTTGTCGCAGCCCTGTTTGGGATGTTCCGGCCGGCGGCGAATGTGTTCGTCGATACGCGAAGTGGCGACCTGTGGAGGGGAGTTGCGTAAGTGAGCAACCACGAACACCTGGACAATTGCATCGAGGAAGCCCGCCACGCCGCACGCCAAGCAGGCATTGACCCGGGCACTGCGACGTGGGACCTGGACGGGGAACTTGTCCGCCCCAACGCCTCCTACGCCTTCGAGCTGGAGGGCATTGAGGACGGGCCCCAACTGACCGACATCGCCGAAGCACTTGAGGCGCTGCCAGGTGTGTCGGCGCGCTTGGTGTACCCGACGAAGATGGCGTGGGTCACCGCACCGGCAAGTACGCCGCTTGTGGAGCTCACCGACACCATCGAAAGCTTCGGCGTCACCGCAACCGTGACCGACTCGACCCTGCAGCGTCGCGCACACGGCCGCTACTGGCAGGAACACCCGATGCCGCGCCGGGCGAAGCATCGTCGTAACGAAGAGGCGAACCTGCTCGCCCGTGCACAAGGGTTCGTGCGCCCGGTGTCGCGCCGCTCCCGCCGTGAAGGCGACGTGCTGTTTACCGCCCGCGACCTAGTCACACCGACGCGCCTTGTGGTGGCGGTGCTGCTGACCATCCCGGTGCTGCTACTCACCTACATCCCGTCGCTGGACTTCCCGGGCTGGCAGTGGGTGTGCTTCGCGCTGGCCACCCCGGTGGCGCTGTGGTGCGCATCCCCGTTCCACCGCGCCATGGCAGGCGGCGTGCGTCGCGGTATTTCGGCGCTAGACGGTGCGAGTTCGATCGCCATCCTGGCCTCCTATGTGTGGTCGTTTGCCATGCTGCTGTTTACCAGCGTCGGCGACATCGGCTACACCACCACCGGCAGCTGGATGCCACTGCGCATGTCAGACAGCCCCGAGCTGTATTTCGAAGTGTCCTGCACCGTGACCACGCTGCTGCTATTCGGCAGGTACTTCTCCATGCAGGTGCGCACCGATCTGCGCGAGGAACTCGAATCCCGCAGGCCCGGCGCCGAGGACGTCTACAACGTGGATCACCGCGACAAACGCGGCACACCCAGCCCCGAAGCGTTGCCTGCAACAGAGATCAGGCGTGGCGACGACGTCACGCTCACCGCAGGCCACATCATCCCAGTCGATGGGGAAGTGGTTGGTGGTTCCGGCCGGATTGGTGGGGAGCTCGTCGATACGCACCGCGACCAAATCCTCAAAGTCGGCTCGATCGTCACCGCCGGCTCGGTGCTCGCCTCGGGCGAGATCAAAGTCCGCGCCGCGCGCGTCGGCCACACCACACTGCTTGCGGCGGTGCAGCGCTGGCTTGACGACGCCTCACGTCACCAAAACGCAGCCACCATGGTCTCGACTCGCTCCGCGGGCCTGCTGATCCCAACCGCCTATGTCATCGCGGTGCTCAACTTCGGACTCTGGCTGCTGTTTAACGGCAACATCAACACGGCCGCTGCGACGTCGCTGGCCATCCTGGTCGTCGTCGCACCCGTGAGTTTGGCCATCTCACCTGCACTCGCCATGCGCCAAGGCCTCGACTCCGCCGTGCGCCACGGCATGCTTGTGCGCGACGGCAACGCGCTTCGCACCCTGGCCGACACCGACATGGTCGTCTTCAACCGTGTGGGCACCCTGGTCAAACCGGAAATGCATGTGGAAACCGTCACCGCAGTACGTGGCGAAAGCACTGAACTGGTGCTGCGCATCGCCGGCGTCCTGTCTGCCGACTCGGACCACCCGGCCTCCAAAGCAATCGTGAAAGCAGCACGAGGAGCACGCGACGCCCGCTCCGGCGACCCACGCATCCCAGACTGGATCGAAGCCAACGGTGACACCTTCTCACCCGACGGCGAGTTCGGTGGACCAATTACCGCAACGTGGGGCACTGGTGAAAACGCACGCTCCGAAACGTTTGCGGCATCGCTGTGGCGCCCGACGAACCTGTCGCAACTCCACGGCAAACTCTCCGTCGCCGCCACGACTGGCGGCACACCCGTCGTCGTGCGGTGGGGTGGACGTGACCGCGGCGTGATCACGCTGTACGACCCCGCTAAAGACGACGCCATCCAGGCCATCGACCGCCTGGAATCCATGGGTGTGGAAACCGTCATGCTCACCCGCGACACCTACCCGGTGGCGCGCCGGTTCGCTGACTTCCTCGGCATCTCTCAAGTGCTTGCCGGCATTCACGGGCTGGACAAACCCCATGCTGTGCGTGCACTGCACACACAAGGTTCCAACGTTGCCATGGTTGGCGACGCCTCCGTCCTGCCCACGCTGCGTGTGGCCGACTCCGGCATCCTGTTCGCCGAAGACGACCTCGCCGGCACCAAAGAGCCACGCTGGAGCGACGACGCCGAAGTCGTTCTCATCCGCGAAGACGTCATGTCCGTGCCCCAACTCATCGAGCACGCCCAACGCGTTAAACGCATCGCCAACAGCAACCTCGCCTTCGCCGTTGCGTATAACGCCACCGCAGTCGTCCTCGCCGCAGCTGGAGCGCTGCCACCCGTCGGTGCGACACTGCTCATGCTGGGCAGCTCCCTGTTCATCGAGGCGAAGTCGCGCCGGGCACGCCGGTTCAAGATCTAGGCTTTTCGCAGGTAGGCTAAGGCACTATGACTAGACGCGACCTTGTTAACGCTCCGTTCCTTGAGGCCGCCTATGGCCGCACTCCGTCCCGCACCCCGGTGTGGTTCATGCGCCAAGCCGGCCGTTCCTTGCCGGAGTACCGCAAGGTGCGAGAAGGCATTGCAATGCTGGATTCGTGCTTCATGCCGGAACTGCTCGCGGAGATCACGCTGCAGCCGGTGCGCCGCCACGACATGGACGCGGCGATCTTGTTCTCTGACATTGTGGTGCCGCTGAAGGCAGCGGGTGTTGGGGTGGAGATCGTGCCGGGTACGGGCCCGGTGCTGGACGCTCCGATTCGCTCCCGTGCGGACGTAGACAACCTGCCGATCCTGGACCACACCGTGGAGGAAGTCGCCGAGGGGATCCGCATTATTCTCGACGAACTGACCGACACCCAGGCACTCATCGGCTTCGTAGGCGCGCCGTTCACTCTGGCCAGCTACCTCATCGAAGGCGGGCCGAGCAAGAACCACGAGAAGACCAAGGCGATGATGCACGGCGATCCGGAAACCTGGCACGCGCTCATGCGTCGCCTCGTGCCAACGATCACCGAGTTCCTCCGCACGCAGGTCGAGGCCGGCATCGACGCGATGCAACTCTTCGACTCCTGGGCAGGCTTCCTCACCGAAGCCGACTACCGCGAGTTTGTCCTGCCGTACTCGGTTGAAATCCTGGATTCAGTGGCGGGAGAGATCCCGCGCATCCACTTCGGTGTGGCCACCGGCGAGCTGCTCGGCGCCATGTCTGAGGCAGGCAGCGAGGTGATGGGTGTGGACTGGCGCGTGCCGCTGGACACCGCCGCTAAGCGTTTCGCCTCCCCGCGCGTGCTGCAGGGCAACCTGGACCCGGCGCTGCTGTTCGCCGGCACCGATGTCGTGCGCGAGGAGATCGCCCGCATCAAGAACGAGGCCGCCCGCGCGGTCGAAGCGGGGGATGCCACCGGACACATCTTCAACCTGGGCCACGGCGTCCTGCCGACCACCGATGCGGACGCCATCACTGAGGCCGTACGCATCATCCACGAGGAGATTTAATGAACATCGCCATTATCGGCGCAGGCCTTGCCGGTCTGACTGCAGCGTTCGAGCTTCGTAATGCTGATGCGAAAGCCGACGTTTACGAAGCCACTGACCGCATCGGCGGCAAGCTCTACACCGTCGCGTTCGAGGCTGGCCCGACCGATATGGGCGCCGAGGCATTCCTCGCACGCCGCAAGGACGCAGTCGAGTTCTTCACCGAGTTGGGTCTTGGTGATTCGCTCGTCGAGCCGTCCGGGTTGCGCTCCCTGATCTGGTCCAATGGCGAGGCCCGCGGTCTGCCTACCGGCGGCGTGATGGGTATCCCGTCTACCTCCGAAACGGTTGCGCACTTGGTCAGCGCCGAAACCGCAGCGCGTATCGACGACGAAGCTAACCGCGAAGGTTTCACCTGGGACACCGACGGCGACATGAACGTCGGCAAACTTGTGCGCGAGCGCTACGGCGACGAAGTCGTCGACGTCATCCTGTCGTCTCTGCTTGGTGGGGTCTACTCCTGTACCGCCGATGACCTGGGCGTTCGCGCCACCATCCCGCAACTGGCAGAAGAACTCGATCGCCTCGCTGAAGCCGGCGACGGCAAGGTGCACCTGTCTACCGCCGTGGCCAACCTGGAGCGCTCCCGCGCGGAGCTGCCAACCGGCCAGGGGGCGGTCTTTAACACGTTCCGCGACGGCTACCACGAACTCTACGAAGCCCTCGCGGAGCAGTCCGGGGCGGACATCTACATCGACGCGTTCATCTCGGAGATTCGCCGCGAAGGCAACGGCTTCCGCCTCAAAGGCGGCGAGGACACCGTCTACGACCACGTCATCCTCGCCGTACCCGCACCGACCGCGGCACTGCTGCTCAAGGAAGTCGCGCCGGAGGCAGCGCAGGAACTGCAGTCGGTGAAGCTGGCCAACTCGGCGGTGGTCGGCATGCGGTTTGCCACCGACGAAGGCCTACCGCAGAACTCCGGCGTCCTCGTCGCCACCGGTGCCGACGACGTGAAGGCCAAGGCGTTCACCTTCTCCTCCCGCAAGTGGCCGCATCTCGCCGAACGTGGCGGCGCCATCGTGCGCGCAAGCTTCGGCCGCTTCGGCGACAACATCGCCCTGACCGCCACCGAAGACGACCTGGTGGACTGGGCGCTCGACGACCTGAAAACCATCACCGGCTTCGACGGCCGCGAGGCCGGCTTGGAAGAAATCTTCGTCCAGCGCTGGTTCGGTGGCTTGCCGCGTTTCGACGAACACCACCTCGCCACCGTGGCCAACGTCCGAAACATCATCGACAAGGTTGACGGCATCTCAGTCACCGGCGCCTGGGCGAGCGGCGTGGGGGTGCCGGCGGTAGTGGCGGACGCGCGCGTCGTCGCCAAGCAACTGCTTTAGGCATCCTCCCAGGGGTCGATGACCTCCACACCCGTGCCCTCAAAATCCTTGAGGTTACGGGTGGCAAGCGAGGCATCGTGGGCGCGACAAATCGCGGCGATCATCGCATCGGCGTCATGGATCGGGCG
This sequence comes from Corynebacterium coyleae, assembly GCF_030408635.1. NCBI lineage: Bacteria > Bacillati > Actinomycetota > Actinomycetes > Mycobacteriales > Corynebacteriaceae > Corynebacterium > Corynebacterium coyleae. Next base: position 285,983 of record NZ_CP047198.1, read on the forward strand.
ACCCATCCTTTTTCGCTCCACGACGATTTCGCCGAATGCCCAGGCAGCGTCTGTATCAAAAGCAAGGACACCGTTGCGCTGCTCGAAATTAGACAATTGCCAGAAGACAACGTGCTGAATTTCGTTCCGTCGGGCACCTGACGGCAAACTCCGAACGCCTCGGACAATCTCGCCGACTGTAATGGAAGTAATGCACTGCTTCGGGTCTGTGGTGGCTGCCCATCGTTTGACGTTTTCGTGCGGAGCCTTCCGGCAAAGCTCTGAAACAACGTTCGTATCAAGGATGATCATGACTGACCACCGCGACGGGCGGTGACCGCTTCATCCATAACACCGGCGAGGTCATCCATACCTCCCACCTCTTGGGAGAGCTCGAAAAGCTCCAAGCCAGCCTTTACAGGTCGGACTGCTTCTTCCAGAATATGACGTACCTCTGCCTCCATAGACCGTCCATTCATACTGGCCTGAAGTTTGATCTTGTGGCGCACTCTCTCGTCGACGCCACGGATAGTCAACGTTACGGTCTTCTCTGGCTTTTCAGCGACCGTGGTCTCAGCCCGACGCGTGATGCGCGTCGCTTTGCTTTTTTGGATAGCGCCCATGCTGCCTCCTTACGATCCAAATTATGCTGTCAAAATGCTAGCACCGATGGGCGATGTGTGGCTAGGGGCAAATGTGGGTTCTCCGCTAGGTTGATCACCTATGGAACAACACGCCAACGAGCGCGACACCGCCGAATTTGCCGAAGCCGCCGAAGCTGCCGGCGCTGCTGATGCCGCGGCACCCACCGAACCCGCCGAGAAGGAATGGTGGGAAGAAGAAGGCCTGCCCTGGAACGGCAAACCCACCAAAGCCGACTACTGGTGCCTTGCCTGGTTTGGCTTCGTCGGTATCTTCGGCCTGGCGATGATCCCGCTGCGTGCATGGCTGCTCGGGCTGCACCCACCGGTCCTGCTGGCACTGACCGGCTCGCGCGTCGGCGCCGCCTCCACCGGTGCGCTCGCCGCGGTGGGGGAGGCGCCCCACTGGCTGATCTACCTGCTCATCGGGTCCTTGGTGAATATCAAGTTCGACTGGATCTACTGGTGGGCCGGCAAACTCTGGGGTCGCGGCATCCTGGACGTGCAGGCGGCGAACTCGAAACGCGCGGCGAAGAACATCGCGCGCGTGGAAGGGTGGGCGATCAAGCTCGGCTGGATCGGTATCTTCCTGGCGTACGTGCCCATTCCGTTGCCGATCGCATTTGTGGTGTTCGTGTTCATGGGCATCTCGGGTATGCCGTTGTGGAAGTTCATGGTGCTGAACTTCATCTCCAAAACCCTCTGGTCGTTCCTCTACCTTGGACTGGGCTGGTGGATCGGTGAGCCGGTCGTGGAGGTCCTGGACCAGTACGCCAAGGTGGCCAACTGGGTTGCAATTGCGCTGTTGGTCGTGGTGTTTTTCGGTATCTTCCGCAACCAGTCGAAGAAGAAAGGGCGCGCCGTCGAGGCCGTGGGCAACGAGCTCGAGGCAGGCAAGTAGCGAAAATGGTCGCCAACGCAAAATAGTTCCACGCTCCCGGTTGGGGCGTGGAACTATTTTCGTTCTGGTTGCCGTCTTCCCTGGGGAAAGTGAATCTTCTTGCCTGTCGGGGTGAAGAAAGTTCCCTGAGCGGGAACTTTCTTCACTTAAAGGGCAGGGGCGAGGGGCGGAGCAAGGACAGAGGCGGAGCAGGGGCGAGGGGCGGAGCAAGGACAGAGGCGGAGGCGACGGAGGGCAGGAGGCACCCGCCCCTACCGGTTGACCACGACGGTGGAGAAGTCCTCGTCGCCGCGGCCGGCCTCCTGCTGCTCCTCCAGGGAGGCAAGCGCTGCGGCGACGGCCGGCAGGTCCTTGTCGGCGGTGGCCAGCATGAGGCGGGCGTCCTTGGCGATGGCGTCGGCGGTGAAGTCGCCAGGCGAAGTGGAGCGCTCACCCAGAAGGAACGGGCTCTTCATGTTCACGATGAACTCGAGGCCGGTCGAGCCGAGCATGTCCACAACCTGCTCCGGGGCCAGGCCCTGCGACTCGCCCAAAACCAACGCCTCCTTGAAGCCCTGGATGGTCACGGCCAACGCCAGGTTTGCCAAGAGCTTGCCGGTGGCGGCGGCTGGGGCCGAATCGACAACCTTCAAACGCTCCGGGTTGGCGGCGGCCCAGGGGGCGACGACGTCGGCGACGGTGGATCGTCGAGAAGCATCGGCTCCGCCGACGTAGACGCCCAACTTGCCTGCGCGGGCGGGCGGCAGCGAGCCGACCACCGGGGTGTGGACGTAGCCGGGGACGGCAGCGGCGAACTCGGCGGCGTCCTCCGGGGAGATCGTGGTGGAGTCGGCCCAGGTCACGCCCTCGGGGATGAGGGACGGTTCGATGACAACCTCACGGACGGTGTCCGGGCCGAACAACGACGTAATGACAAGGTCCGCGCCCTTGACGGCCTCCTCCGGCGTCTCGGCGGCACGCGCGCCACGTTCGACCAGGGGAGTGGTCTTTTCGGCGGTGCGGTTCCACACGGTCAGCGAGTGGTCGTCGACAAGTTTGAGCGCGAGCTCAGTTCCCATACGGCCAAGGCCTAAAAACGCAATATTCATATGGCCTACGATAGACAACCATGACTTCCCAGAACCCGACTTCAGGCAATACGCAGCGTTCGGCAGAATTGTTCGAGCGCGCGCAACGTTTCACACCGGGCGGGGTGAACTCGCCTGTGCGCGGGTTTGGCTCGGTTGGCGGCCAGACCCGCTTCATTCAGAGTGCGCACGGCTCGCAACTTATCGACGTCGACGGCAACAAGTACGTCGACCTCGTCTGCTCCTGGGGCCCGATGGTGCACGGCAACGCCCACCCGGAGATCATCGAGGCGGTAGAGAAGGCCCTGGTTAACGGCCTGAGCTTCGGTGCGCCGACGGAGGCTGAGATCGAGATCGCCGAGCACATCGTGGCCCGCACGTCCGTGGATGAGGTGCGCATGGTCAATTCCGGTACCGAGGCCACCATGTCTGCGGTGCGCCTCGCCCGCGGCTTCACCGGCCGTCCGAAGATTCTGAAGTTTGAGGGCTGCTACCACGGTCACGTCGACGCGCTGTTGGCGTCTGCGGGCTCCGGCATTGCAACGTTCTCCCTGCCGGACTCGCCGGGTGTAACCGGTGCGCAGGCGGCAGACACGATCGTCGTGCCGTACAACGACATCGAGGCCGTCGAGCGCGCCTTCCGTGAAAACGAGGGCCAGATCGCCGCGATCATCGCCGAGGCCGCCGCCGGCAACATGGGTACCGTCGCGCCGCAGAACGACTTCAACGCGAAGCTCAAGGAGGTCGCACACCTCAACGGTGCGCTGTTGATTCTCGACGAAGTGATGACCGGGTTCCGCACGTCCTACTCCGGTTGGTACGGCGTGGATAACGTCGCCGGCGACCTGACCACCTTTGGCAAGGTCATCTCCGGCGGCCTGCCGGCAGCCGCGTTCGGTGGTCGCCGCGACATTATGGAGAAGCTCGCGCCGAACGGCCCCGTCTACCAGGCAGGCACCCTGTCCGGTAACCCGGTTGCCATGGCGTCCGGCCTGGCATCGCTGCGTCTGGCCAACGAGAACATTTACCCGACGCTGAACCGCAACGCGGATACGCTCGCGCAGCTGCTTAACGACGCCCTCACCCGTGAAGGCGTCGCCCACCACATCCAGCGCGCCGCGACCATGCTGTCCGTGCGTTTTGCTGAGGGCGAGGGCCACAACTTCGCCGACATGCAGGCAGCGGACACGTTCCGTTACGCACCGTTCTTCCACGCCCTGCTGGACGCTGGCGTGTACGCACCGCCGAGCGCGTTCGAGACCTGGTTCGTCTCCACCGCGCTGACCGACGAGGACTTCGGTCGCATCGAGGACGCCCTTGCGGTGGCCGCGAAGGCTGCTGCCCAGGCGGTGGCGCCGGAGTGAGCGACGCGTTGAACCCGGGCGGGCAGTCCCGGACGATTGTGCACCTGGTGCGCCACGGGGAGGTCTACAACCCGAAGAAGATCCTCTACGGGCGGATGCCGGGCTACCACTTGTCGTCGCGAGGCAAGTCCATGGCGCTGGTCACCTCGAAGTTCTTTGAAGGCCGCGACGTGACGTACCTGGCGGCGAGCCCGCTCGAGCGCGCGCAAGAAACGGCGCAACCGATCGCGGAGGTGACCGGCTGCGAGATCCAGACCCGCGAGGACATCCTCGAGGCCGGCAACACCTTCGAGGGCCTACGTACCAAGGGCTGGCGCACCCAGTTGGCCAATCCGATCCGCTGGCGCCACATGACCAACCCGTTCAAACCGAGCTGGGGCGAGTCCTACGACGCCATCTTGGAGCGCATGTGGGAGGCCGTGATCGACGCCCGCGACATCGCCGACGGCCACGAGGCCGTCATGGTCAGCCACCAGCTGCCCATTGTCATGGTGCAGCGCCAGGTGCAGGGTAAGACGCTGGCGCACATGAGCCGCCAGTGCGACCTGGCCAGCGTGACGTCACTTGTGTTTGAAGGTGGCCGTGTTGTTGACTGGGCCTACAACACCCCAGCCCAGGAGATCTAGGTAGACACCATGACGAAGAAGCGGAAGCTTATCGCCACTGCGTGCTGCGCGGCGGCGCTGGCGCTTTCGGCCTGCTCAAGCTCGTCGGCGGACCAGGGCGGAACCTTCTCGTTCCACTCCCCAGGTGGCCAGACGGAGATCACCTACGACGAGGCGGAGCGCAAGCCCCTTGCCGGTTTTGAGGGCGAGTCCCTCATGGAGCCAGACCAGACGATCGCACTGTCGGATTTTGAGAACCAGATCGTGGTGCTCAACGCCTGGGGCCAGTGGTGCGCGCCGTGCCGTGCGGAGGTGGATGACCTCGAGGAGATCCAGCAGCACCTGCAGGCCAACGGGCAGGGCACCGTGCTGGGCATCAACGTGCGCGACTCCAATGCGGAGATTGCCCGGGACTTCGTCAAAGACAACGGCGTGACCTACCCGTCCATCTACGACCCGCCGTTTAAGACCGCCGCATCGCTCGGCGGCGTGCCGTCCTCGGTGATCCCGACGACGATCGTGCTGGACAAGCAGCACCGTCCGGCCGCGGTGTTCCTGCGCGGTGTGACCGCGGATGACATCATCGAGGTTGTTGACCGCTTGGCTGAGGAGGCCTAGGTGGGCCTTGCCGACATCGTCACCGACGGCCCGCTGCTGTTCGGCCTGCTTGCCGCCGCGCTGGCCGGGCTGGTGTCGTTCGCATCCCCGTGCGTGATTCCCCTGGTGCCGGGTTACATCTCGTATCTGACCGGCGTGGTCGGCGGCGAGATGACCATGGACGACAATGGCCCGCGCGTGGCCCGCAAACACTGGGCGGTCGCCGGTGCGGCTACGTTGTTCGTCGCCGGGTTCACGGTTGTGTTCCTGCTGGCCACGGTCACGGTGTTCGGCGCGGTCAGCGCGATCGCGCTCAACGCCCAGACGCTCACCCGCATCGGCGGGGTGGTCACCATCCTCATGGGCCTGGTGTTCATGGGTGCGGTGCCGGCGCTGCAAAACGACACCCGCATGCAGCCCAAAAAGTGGACCACGATCCTTGGCGCGCCGCTGCTCGGCGGTGTGTTCGCGCTGGGGTGGACGCCGTGTTTGGGGCCGACGTTGGCGTCGATCATCTCGGTGTCGGTTGGCACCCAGGGGCTTACCGCAGCCCGCGGCGTGCTGCTTGTCGTCGCGTATTGCATCGGCCTAGGCCTGCCATTTCTGCTGGTGGCGTTGGGGTCGTCGAAAGCTGTGCGCTCCATCGACTTTCTAAGCAAGCATTCGCGCGCCATCCAGATCGCAGGCGGCATCGCCATGATCCTCGTCGGGCTTATGCTGCTCACCGGCGCATGGGACGCGTTCATCGGCTGGTCGCGCCAACTCGTCGACGGTTTCGGAGGGACGATCATCTAAATGAAGACGGCACAAACCTGGCTGCGCAAGGCGTGGCACTGGCTCACCAGCATGCGCACCGCACTCATGCTGCTGTTCATCCTCGCGCTCGCGTCCGTGCCGGGTGCTCTGCTGCCGCAGCGCCAAGTCAGCGCAACGCTTGTCGACGACTACCTGCGCGCCAACCCCACCATGGGGCCCATCTACGACCGCCTGCAACTCTTCGACGTCTTCAACTCCACCTGGTTCGTCGCCATCGTGCTCCTGCTGGTCATCTCCCTGATCGGCTGCATCATCCCGCGCTCCATGGACCACTGGCGAGCCTACAACGCCAAGCCGACCCGCGCCCCGCGCTACCTCTCCCGCATGCCAATGCATACGGAGGGTGTGGTTGAGGGGGACGAGGCGGTCGTCGCAAAGCAAGTGCGCGACAAGCTCAAACGCTGGCACGTCGCCGAATACCAACCCGACGAAGACCGCGCGGGCGTGTTCTCCATCTCGGCGGAACGCGGCTACACGCGCGAGTTGATGAACCTGATCTTCCACATCGGCATCGTCGGCATGATCGTCGCCTTCGCCGCAGGCCGCATGGTGTTTTATGAAGGCCAGGCCATCGTGATCACCAACTCCGAGCACGAAAACGCCATCCCCGTCGAACAGCCCCGCGTGTTCTGCAACACCTCGCCCGCCAACTTCGACGTGTTCCGCGCCGGGCCATTTTTCGACGGCACCGGCCTGACCCCCTTCTGCTTCGAATCACAAGACTTCAAGGCGAAATACCTCAACAACGGCCAGGCCAACGAGTTCTCCTCGGACGTGACCTACACCGACGACCTCAACGCGCCGCAGGACGAATGGGATCGCGCCACCCTGACCGTCAACGGCCCGCTGCGCATCAACGGCGACCGCATCTACCTGCAAGGCCACGGCTTCGCCCCGCAGATCACCATCACCTGGCCCAATGGGGAAACCCGCACCCAGATGGTGCAGTTCCGCCCCACGGACGTGACCACGTTCCTGTCGTCTGGCGTGATGCGTTTCGATCCACCGGCCGGCATGTACCCGGATTTGGGGGAGCGCCGCAAGAACCAGATCGCCATCGAGGGCAACTTCGCGCCCACCGCCAACTGGACCGGCCCGAACGGCGACCAGTTGCAGTCCGCCTTCCCCACGATGGATGACCCGGCGATTTCCGTCGACGTCTACGTCGGTGACGCCGGCCTGGATACCGGCCGCCCGCAGAACATCTTCACGCTCGACCAGGCGCTCGTCGCCGAAGGCCTGCTGCAGAAAGTCACCCGCGTCCAGTTGACCCCGGGCTCCGAAGCCACCGTGGACACCGACGGCGGCGAGGTGAAGGTGCGTTTCGACGGCGCCGCCGAATACGCCAACTACCAAATCTCGCGCGACACCACCCAGATCTGGGCGCTGATCGCCTCCACCGTCATGCTGCTCGCACTCGCCGGGTCGCTGGCGATTAAACGCCGCCGCATCTGGATCCGCCTGCGCCCGTCCGACACGCCGGGCCACACCGCCGTGGAAATCGCCGGCCTCGCCCGAACGGACCGCGCGGGGTGGGGACGCGAGTTCGACGAGCTCGCAGCAGAGCTTCTTAGCGACGATTCACACCTCGAACGTCGCGAAGACGAGGAAGAATTTGACCCCTATGACCTTGGAAAATAGGTGCCTGGTGGAGTAGGTTAAGACCTATGCTTGTCAACACCACCATGGCGGAGCTGTCCGACCTGACATTCCGCACCGCTTTCATCATCTACATCGTGGCGCTGATCATGTCCTTCATCTACTACGGACGCGTCACGGCAGTCATCGATGTCCGCCGCGAAGCCCTGGCGGAGAAGGCCGAAAAGGCAGAGAAGAAGGTGTTGGTGGGAGCTGGCGGGCCGGATGTCGTCGATACGCAATCGGCGCTCGACGACTCGGAGTACACCGCCAAGGTGGCCAGCGCCCGCAAGTGGGCCGGCATGACCCAGGCGCTGGTCTGGGTGGGCGTGGCGCTGCACGTGGTGGCGTTTATCACCCGTGGCCTCGGCGCGAAGCGTTTCCCGTTGGGCAACCTGTACGAATACATCCTGTTCATGACCGCTGTGATCATGGTCGTTGCCGCCGTGGTGGTGCAGCGCAAGGGCTGGCACACCATCTGGCCGTGGCTGCTGTTCCCAATGGTCATCACGATGTTCCTCAACTCCACGGTGTTCCACATGCAGGCCGCCCCGGTGGTGCCGGCTCTGCAGTCCTACTGGCTGCCGGTCCACGTGTCCTCCGTGTCCATCGGCGCGTCCGTCGGCTTGGTTTCCGGTGTGTTCGCCCTGCTGTACCTGCTGCGTATGTGGCAGCCCCGCGGCGAAGAGCACGGCTTCTTCGGCGCTATTGCACGCCCGCTGCCGTCGGCGAAGACGCTTGACCAGATGGCCTACAAGACCGCCGTGGTCACCCTGCCGCTTTTCGGCATCGGCATCGTCTTCGGCGCCATCTGGGCCGAGGTAGCCTGGGGCCGTTTCTGGGGTTGGGACGCGAAGGAAACCGTCTCCATGATCACCTGGATCCTCTACGCCGCCTACCTCCACGCCCGCGCTACCGCCGGCTGGAAGTCCACCGCAGCGGCGTGGATTAATGTGTTCGCCATGGCGATGACAATCTTCAACATGACATACGTCAACACCGTGATCGCGGGCCTGCACTCCTACGCAGGGCTGAACTAGTGAAGGTGCTAATCACCGGCGGTGCCGGTTACATCGGGTCCACAATTGCGTCCTGCTGCGATGATGCCGGCATCACGCCGGTAATTCTGGACGACTTCTCCACCGGCCTGCGCACCTTCGGCGAGCGCTTCGCCTGCTACGAGGGCGACGTCGCTGATGTTGTCTTGCTGGAGCGCGTGTTCACGGACCATCCCGATATCTTCGCGGTGATCCACTGCGCCGCCAAGATCGTCGTCCCCGAGTCCGTCGAGCGCCCCCTGTTGTACTACGACAACAACGTGGCCAAATCCATCACGCTGCTGTCCGTCATGGAGCGCTTCGGCGTGCGCCGCTTCATCCTGTCGTCCACCGCGTCCATGTACGAGCCGGGCCCCGACTACATGGTCGACGAAACCAGCCCTGTAGACCCGCAAAGCCCCTACTCCGCGTCGAAGTGGTTGTTGGAGCGAGTGCTTCGCGACGACACCGCCACCGGCCACCTCAACGCCATCGCCCTGCGCTACTTCAACCCCATCGGCGCCGACCCGGCCCTGCGCACAGGCCTGCAGAACCCGGTCCCGTCCCATGCGTTGGGCAAGATGATCTCCGCCTACCACGCCGGCGAGACCTTCACCGTCACCGGCGTTGATTGGCCGACCCGCGACGGCTCCGGCCTGCGCGACTACATCCACGTTTGGGACCTCGCCCGCGCCCACGTCGCCTGCCTGCAGCGTTTCGACGACATCTCCACCGGCTACGACGTCATCAACCTCGGCACCGGCCAGGGCACCACCGTCTTCGAACTCGCCGAGGCCTTCGGTGAGGCCACCGGCACCCCACTGTCCGTGGCCACCGGCCCGGCCCGCCCCGGCGACGTAGTCGGCTGCGCCACCCGCACCGACAAAGCCCACGACGTGTTGGGCTGGACCCCCGAACGCTCCATCGCCGACGGGGTGCGCGACTCCCTGGCCTGGTCTGAGAAACTCCCCGCCGTTCTGGAACAAGAGGCCAACCGATGACCAAACCCCGCAACAAGCAGGGTAAACCCGCCAGCGACGATCCGGTGCTCATCGCCCTCGGCGAGCAGATTGCCTCCCGGCGTCGCGCTTCGGGGCGTTTGCAGCAGGACGTCGCCGACGCCGCCGGCGTGTCCCGCTCCACCCTGCACACCATCGAGCACGGCGGCGCCGGCGTTCGGTGGGAGAAGGTCATCTCGGTGGCCCACACCCTGGGCCTGAAGGTTGTCCTGGCGGAGTCGGACTGACACTTTCTGCCGGAATCTGTCAGCGCACCGCATTGCGCCTGGTCAGAAATCGGACCTGACAGATTTCGCAAAATCTGTCAGGGAGGGACAAATAGTTCCACGCCCGCGCCGGAACCCGGGAACTATTTGCGCGATCTCAAAAACCGACCTGGGGGAAGTGAAATATTTCTCCTCCCAAACCCAAGAAAGTTCCCGGGCGGGGAACTATTTGCAAACCCGCCCCTAGTCCAGTTCACCGCGGCGCCGGCGGCGTTCTTCATCCTCGCGGCGCTTGCGTTCGGCTTCTTCGCGGGCGCGGCGCTCCTTGAACCGGTTCTTCTCGATGTTCCAGAGGAACTCTTCGTCATCGTCAGGACCTTTAATGACCGGCTTTTGGGGTTCCTGGAGGCCGCGCTGGCTGCCGTAGCGCTGCGCGGAGCCGGGGCCGAACGCTTTCCACATGAGGATGACGGCCAGGATGATCAATGCAAGGAGTAGCAATCTTCCCATGGTTTTAAACATACTTGCCCGCCGGTTAGGGTTAGCCATGTGAATGAGGAAACTTCTCCGCAGGTAGATCCGCAGGCTAAGTCGCGCGCGAATAGGGCGGTCGCGGTGTATGGCGTGTTGCGGCTGGTGTTGTTCATCGTGCTGACGGTTGTGATTCAGCTCTTCGCAGTGCTTATCGACGCCCCCGTGCCCGTCATCATGTCCGCCCTCCTCGCCCTTATCGTGGCGTTCCCGCTGTCCATGCTGGTGTTTAAGCGCCAGCGGTTGGAGGCGAACGCGGCGGTGGCGGAGCTGAAGCGTCAGCGCGATGCTCGCAAGGAGTGGATCCAGAGCGAGCTCGCGGACCGCTAGATAGGGCGCCGACAGCCGGTGCCGGCGGCGGGGGCTAGCCGGCGCTAGCAGCCAGGGCGCCGATAGCCGTCGCTAGCGGCCGAGTTCGTGGCTGAGCGCCTCGAGTTCGCCGCCGCCGGCCATTTGGTGGGTGAGTTCGTCGAGGGTGACGTTCTCGCGGGGCTCATCGAGCTCCTGGCGGCCGAGTTTCAGGATGGTGAAGTGGTCGCCGACCAGGTAGGCGTGGTGGGGGTTGTGGGTGACTAAGACGACGGCGATGCCGCGGTCGCGGGCGGCCGCCACGAAGCGTAGGACCACGCCGGATTGTTTGACGCCGAGGGCGGCGGTGGGCTCGTCGAGAATAAGCACGCGGGCGCCGAAGTAGACGGCACGTGCGATGGCGACGACCTGGCGTTGGCCGCCGGAGAGGTTGCCGGCATCGACGTCGACGTCGGGGATGTCGATGCCCATTTCGCGGAGTTGTTCGGCGCAGATCTGTTTCATTTCGGTGTCGCGGAGTGCACCGAAGCGACCGGTGAGTTCCTGGCCGAGGAAGAAGTTGCGCCACACGCTTAACTCGTCGACGATCGCGAGCGTTTGGTGCACGGTGGCGATGCCGGTGTCGATGGAGTCGCGGGGGGAGGTGAAGGTGGTGGGGGTGTCGTCGATAAGCAATTCGCCCGACGTGGGCTGATGGAGCCCGGCGAGGATCTTGATCAGCGTGGATTTGCCGGCGCCGTTGTCGCCGAGGACGCAGGTGACTTCGCCTTCACGGACGGTCAGGTTCACGCCGCGCAGAGCGTCGAAGCTGCCGTAGGACTTGGTGATGTTTTTCAGTTCGATGACAGCCACTTAGCGCCCCTTGGTGTATTTGGCGAAGGACGTGTTGGTGAACACGGCGAAGAGCAGCGTTGCGCCGAGGAAGAACTTGAACCAGTCGGGGTTCCAGCCGGCGTAGACGATGCCCTGGTTGGTCAGGCCGAAGATCAGCGCGCCGATGGCGGTGCCCACTGCGGTGCCGCGGCCGCCGGTCATGGCGCAGCCACCGATGACGGCGGCGATGATGTAGAGGAATTCGTTGCCCACGCCTTGGCCGGCTTGGATGGAGTCGAAGGCGAACAGAGTGTGCATGCCGACGAACCAGGCGGCGAAGCCGACGCCCATGAACAGCAGGATCTTCACGCGGCGAACCGGCACGCCGACGGCGCGGGCTGCGTCCTGGTCGCCGCCGACTGCGGTGATCCAGTTGCCGAACTTGGTGCGAAATAGCACGAACGATGCGATGGCGACGAACAGGATCCACCACAGGACGGTCACGTTGAGGGTGACGTCGCCGATGTTGAAGGTGCCGGCGAAGACCTTGCGGGCGGACGGGAAGCCCTCCATGTCGGCGATGGTCGGCGTGGCCACCTGGCCGGTGATGAACTTAGTTAAGGCGAGGTTGAGGCCCTGCAGCATGAGGAAGGCCGCCAGGGTGATCAGGAAGCTCTCGATGCCGGTGCGTGTGACCAGGTAGCCGTTGAGTGCGCCGATGGCCAGGGAGATGCCCAAAGCCATGAAGGCGCCGACCCACGAGTTGAGGTGCAGGTTGTAGTTCAGCATCGTAGCGGCGAGCGCGGCCGTGGTCACGGCGACGCCGGAGGACAGGTCGAATTCCCCTCCGATCATGAGCAGTCCGACGGCGAGTGCCACGATGCCCAGTGTCGACGACGCGTACAACGTGGTCGCAAACGCTTCAAAGGAACGGAATGCGGGCGCGACTGACAGGAAGAACGCGAAGATGGCGATGAAGCCGAGCAGGGACGCGAACTCCGGCCGCCGGATCAGTTTGGCTAGGCCGGTGTGGGTGCGTAGTCGGTCGTCGCCGGAGGTCGATTCCTCGCGCGACTCGTCGGCTGTGACGGCAGTGCTCATCGCATACCTGCCTTTGCGGCCTCAGCGACCTTGTCCACGTTCGACTTATCGACGAACGACGGCCCGGTGTACACCGGACGACCTCCACCGAGGGTGCCGCCGTTGCGTTTCGCGACCCACAGTGAATCCACGGCAAGGTAACCCTGCAGGTACGGCTGCTGGTCGACGGCGAAGGCGACGCGGCCGTCGGCGATGGCGTCGACAAGCTCGGCGTTGGTGTCAAAGGTGGCAACCTGCGCCTCGGAGCCGGACTGCTTCACAGACTCCGTCGCACGCATGGCCACCGGCGCCTGGAGGGCAAACACAGTGTCGAAGCTCTTGTCCTGCGACAGCTTCGAGGTGATCGTGGACTGCACGGAAGTGAGGTCCTGGCCGTTGACGTAGAGCAGTTCGACGTCGCCGCCGAGGCCGTTGCGGACGCCGTCGCAACGCGCTTCCTGCGAGGAGTTGCCCTGCTCATGGATGATGCACAGGACCTTCTTCTTGCCTTCTTCCTTGAGGCGCTCGCCGGCGGCGTTGCCCGCCACGGTTTCGTCTTGGCCGAAGAAGCCGGTCATGCCGTAGTCCTGGTACTTGCTCATACCGGCGTTGAGGCCCACCACGGGGATGCCGTGATCAACGGCGTTGCGGGCCGCCGGGCCGATGGCCTCGGCGTTCGGCATGGTCACGGCGATGCCGTCCACACCGGCGTCCACGGCAGAGCGCACCAGGTTCGCCTGGTTGGGGGCCTGCGGGTCGGAGGAGTAGCGCAGCTCGATGTTGTCTTTCTTGGCTGCGTCCTCGGCGCCCTTGCGCACGAGGTCCCAGTAGGTGTCGCCCGGTGCGCCGTGGGTGACCATGGCGACGACGTAGCGCGGAGTGTCCACGCCGCCGGCGGTGCCTTCGGTGTTTTCTGCCCGCGGGGCGCCGCCTGTCGACGAGCACCCGGCGAGCATCGTCGCAGCCATCAGCGCTGCGGCAACGAGTGTTTTCCGTGCCTTGAGCATTACAAGAGTGTGATCCAAAGCACCCTATTTGTCAAGGTCATGGGCAGCGTCACAGGCAGCGCCGCGGGCCGACTCAGAAGACTCCCGCAATAAGCAACATTGCAGGTAGCGCCAGGAAAGTGGTGAGGAAGACGGTGTCGCGGCAGATCACTTCGCCGGAGCGGTACGTGGCCGCGTAGTTGTACACGTTCTGGGCGGTCGGCAGCGCACACAGGATCAGGGCGGCGTACATGTCGCTGCCGGTCAAGCCCGTTTGCGTAGCGACGACCCACGCCACCGCCGGCATGCCGATGAGTTTGAGGGCGGTAGCGGTGATCGTCGGTAAGCGGTGGCTCTGGAGGACCTTCTCGCCCGTGAGCGACGCGCCGAAACTCATGAGGATCAGCGGGATGGAGGCGCCGCCGAGGATCTCCAAGGGGGCCAGCACTGGTTCGGGCACGGTCCACGAGGAGGCCGACACCGCGAAGCCGGCGAAAGCCGCAACAACAACCGGGGCGGTCAGACCAGCAAGGACCGACTTGAGCACGCCCGACGCGCCGCGGTCCAGACCTGCGATAACGATGGGGGAGAGCACCGCCATCTGCAGCACCAGCGCCGGGATGACGTACGTCGGATCGCCCAGCACATACGTGGCAATGGGCAGGCCGATGTTGACCGAGTTGTAGTAACTCGACGACGCCGCACCCGCCATCGTCTCCGCCGTGTCCTGCTTGAACCACACGGCGCTGATGATCCAGTAGATGATCATCGTGGCCACCGTGGCAATCGCGATGACCAAAATGACCGGGGAGAAAAACGCGTCCGTGTCCGAGACCGCCACTGAGGAGAAGATCAGCGCCGGGGTGGCCACGTAGAACGCGATGCGGTTGAGCTGTAGACGTTGCTCGCCCGGTCCAATGACGCCTTTGTGAGCAAGCCACCACCCCGCTGCGATGACAGTGAAGATGATGGCAAAACCGGTAAGGACGTCAAGCATGCCGTTACCTTAGAACGTCTCCTTCGGGACGTACTCACTCCACCCGAAATCGCTCTCGTTCGGCATGTCGGAGGTGTACGGCACGGGCTCGCCCGCGCCGCCGAAAATCGCTGAGCCCACCGACGCCATGGCCAGGGCTGTCACCACCGACCAGATCAGCATCGCCTTGCCGTTCATGCCCAGCACCGGGATGAGGTCCTTGCCTTCAGCGCCGCTGCGCACCTTCATAATTGCCGCTACCGCAAATGGCAGGGCAATAAACGCCGCAAGCGCAGGCTTTGCAGAGATGGCCAGCACGATCGACATCACGAACGGGACCAGGGTCAGGAAGGTGAAGAGGCGGCGCGAGTTGTCGTCGCCAAGCCGCACTGCAAGCGTGCGCTTCCCGGCCTCAGCATCGGTGGGGATGTCGCGGATGTTGTTGGCCAGGTTCACCGACGCGGAGATCGCACCCACCGCGATGGCGCACAGGAGTGCCTCCCACGACACGAACCCGGTCTGCGTAAACGCCGTACCAATCACGGCGACCAGTCCGAAGAAGATAAACACGGACACTTCACCTAAGCCGGAGTAGCCGTAGGGGCTTTTGCCGCCGGTGTAGAACCAGGCCGCGGCGATGCACAGCGCGCCAACCAGGATGAGCCACCACGCGCCCGAGGCGATGGAGAGGATGATGCCAAACACGGCAGCCACCGCGAATGATGCAAACGCGGCGAGCTTCACATGCTCCGGCTCCGCCAGCCCGGCTGCGGTCAGGCGCGTCGGGCCGGTGCGATCCTCGTCCGTGCCGCGGATGCCGTCGGAGTAATCGTTGGCAAAGTTCACGCCGATGATCAGCGCCCAGGCGACGATGAACGCCAGGATTGCGTACTCCAGGTCCGCCAGCCCGTAGAGGGCGGCGGCGCCGGTGCCGGCGATGACGGGGGCGAAGGCGTTCGGCCAAGTGTGGGGGCGTGCGGCCTCCCACCAGTGGTGCAATGCGGCGGAATCAGTCATGCACTCCATCATGCACCCTTGCGTTGCGGTGGGCTAGGGTAGTTCGCCATGTGGATTGACTATGCCGTGCGCCAAGGGCTCGTGGCGACGAGCGCGTTCTGGCGGCTGCCAATCCTGAACCACGCCGCGCAACACGCCGATATTGCCTTCCCCACCAGCGGAGATACCGTCATCTCCCTGACCACACATGGTTCGAGGGTGAAGTCGGCAGCGTCCGCGATCGCCTCGCTTCTTGTGGGCACGAAGCGCCTGCCGGTGCATTTGTGGCTCGACCCGGCGGACTTTCATGCACCGTGGCCCGCTACCTTGCGCGGGCTCGTGGACCGCGGCCTGCACGTCCATAAGTCCCCCGGCGGCCTCGGCCCCCACACGAAGTACTTCGGCACCTTCCAGGAACTGCCCGGCCACAGCGTGATCACGGTTGACGACGACGTCCTCTACCCCCGCAACTTCGCCACCACCCTTACTCACGCAGCCGACCCCGCCAACGTCACCGCGTTTCGCGCCCACCGCATCACGTTTGATTGCGACGTCATCGCCCCGTACAAAAAGTGGCGCCCCGTCCGCACCACCGAGCCATCGCACTTGAACTTCGCCACCGGTGTGGACGGCGTGCTGTACCCACCGAACATGGTGGAGTTCGTCGCCTCCCGTGGCACAGCGTTTCTCGACGTCTCCCCGCGCGCCGACGACGTCTGGCTCAACCACTGCGCGCTTCGCGCCGGGTTCCCCGTCCGCCAGGTGGCGGACCGCCCCGCCTCGTTCCCGCTGGTACCCGGCTCCCAACGCGTGCGGTTGTCGCGCGACAACCTCGCCGGCGGTAATGACACCCAGATCGCGGCGACGTACTCAGCAGAGGACGTGACCAAGCTACGCGCCGCGGTGTAACGAGGTCTGCGCCCGTTAGTCTCAGTCCATCTGCAGCACGGTGCGAAGTTCCTGGAACAGCTCCGGGCGCAGCCGGTGTATGACCGTCCTGCCCTGGCGGCTCTTTTCTAGGAGGCCGGCCTCGGTAAGCATTTTGAGGTGGTGGGAAACTGTCGGTTGGCTTAGCCCGGAGCGTTGCGTGAGTTCGCCCACGCTCATCGGCTCGCAGCCCTCTTCGGCGATTCTGGAGAGAAGTTGTAGCCGTCCGGGGTCCGCTAAAACTTTGAATAGGGCTGAGTAGCGCGTCGCGTCGTCTTCGGAGAGCAAGCCGGAGCCCAGTGAACAGCAGTCGAGGTCAGTGTTTTCTGTAGTGGCGACGTAATCCTTCATGCTTCCTACCTCGTCATATTGACGGTGATAAATATGAGGCTTAGTGTTCGTTTTGAATGCTGTCAATAGATAAGGATTCCAGATGGAAGACACAACCTCTCAGCCAGTAGAGCGTATGTCGTTTCTTGACCGCTTCCTACCAGTGTGGATCATGCTCGCCATGGCGGCGGGCCTCGCTCTTGGACGGGCAGTGCCGGGACTTTCGGGCGCACTCGAGCGCCTCGAAGTCGGAAGCATCTCGCTTCCGATCGCGCTCGGCCTGCTGGTCATGATGTACCCGCCCTTGGCCAAGGTGCGCTACGACAAGACCCGCGAGATTGCCACCGACAAACGGTTAATGACCGTGTCCATCATCTTGAACTGGATCGTCGGCCCCGCGTTCATGTTTGCGCTCGCCTGGATTTTCCTGCCGGATGAGCCGGAGCTGCGCACCGGATTAATCATCGTCGGCCTCGCCCGCTGCATCGCCATGGTGCTGGTGTGGTCGGACCTGTCTTGCGCCGACCGTGAAGCCACCGCAGTGCTTGTGGCCATCAACTCGGTGTTCCAGGTTCTCATGTTCGGGGTACTCGGCTGGTTCTACCTACAAATCCTGCCGAGCTGGCTGGGTTTGGAGACCACCTCGGTGGAGTTCTCCTTCTGGGCGATCGTGTCCTCTGTCCTGGTCTTTTTGGGCATACCGCTGCTCGCCGGGCTGCTGTCTCGCATCATCGGTGAGCGCACCAAGGGCCGCGACTGGTACGAAAACACCTTCCTGCCCCGGATCTCCCCGCTCGCGCTGATCGGCCTGCTGTACACAATCGTCCTGCTCTTCTCGTTGCAAGGCGACCAGATCCTCTCTCAACCGTGGACGGTGGCACGTGTGGCGATCCCGCTGCTGTGCTACTTCGTCGGCATGTTCGCTATCGCACTCGTGGTGTCCAAGGCATCCGGGATGGGCTACGCCCAGTCCGCGTCCGTGTCCTTTACCGCGGCGGGCAACAACTTCGAGTTGGCCATCGCCGTTGCGATCGGCACGTTCGGCGCCACGTCCGCCCAGGCGTTGGCGGGCACGATTGGACCGCTTATCGAGATCCCCATCCTCGTCGGCCTCGTCTACCTCATGCGCGGGATCGGCCCGAAACTGTTCCCGGGCGATCCCACCTTGCCCAAATTGTCCTAAGGAGGCGTTATGAAGCCCTCAGTCCTGTTTGTGTGCGTCGGCAACGGCGGCAAGTCCCAGATGGCGGCGGCGCTCGCAGAGAAGCACGCGGGTAGCCAGCTCGGCATCCACTCCGCTGGCACCAAACCTGGTACGTCGCTGAATCAGGAATCCGTCGAGGCGATCGCGGAGGCCGGCGCCGATATGTCGCACGGCACGCCCAAACCCATCGATCCCGAACTGCTGCGCAGCGTTGATCGCGTCGTGGTGCTCGGCGAAGACGCGCAGGTAGACATGCCCGACGACGCCCGCGGCACGCTGGAGCGCTGGCGTATCGACGAACCCTCGCACCGCGGCATCGAGGGCATGCAGCGCATGCGTCTTGTGCGCGACGACATTGACAATCGCGTGCGCTCGCTTATCGACGAACTCCTGTAGCGCCCTAGTACGCCGGGATCATCGGGATTCGCTGCTTGTTGCGCAACCTCGTCGCCTGCATGCGCGCCGGCGACGTGCCGCGGTAGTGGGTGGTGGAGGGGGAGGTTGCGTACTTCGGATTACTAGACGGTTTTCGGGAGCGTTGCTTCTCGATCCTCACACCGCCGCATTGTGGCACGAATTACATGGTTGTGCTTTGTGAGTGGAAAGCGGGGGCGAAGCCGCAAGCTCAAGAATGTTTAGGACGTGCGATACCGTTCCGGTATGAGGGTGAAGCCGCCGTAACCGCGAGGTAAAAGCCCCCCTCTCATATGACGCTGATCTTACGGGAAGCTCGGAGGGGGTCTCGATTGATTTCAATATAACTAAAGTTGCGTAACTCAGGCAACGGAATGAGACGTAGGAGGGAGTAACGATGCACGCGGAGACTAACTCACCGCGGTCCGAGACCGCTTCCTGGTTCGCGGATAACCAAGCCAACTGGGATTCACGGGCCCACACCCACATGTTCAGCAACTACGGCGGTAAAGATGCGTTGATCGCGGACAAGGCAGCTATTAGCGATGTCCTCGCGGTGGACATTGACCGCTTCGGCGACCTCACCGGGAAGTCCGTGTGTCACCTGCAATGCCACGTGGGCACCGACACCATCGGATTTGCCCGCCGCGGAGCCTTCCGAGTCATCGGCGTGGATCTCTCTGCGGAGTCACTCAAATACGCCCGCGAATTCGCCGCCCAAGCCGACGCGGACGTGGAGTTTATCCAGAGCAACGTCTATGACGCTCGAGAAGCGGTCGACGGCGAATTCGATCTCGTCTACACCTCCGCAGGTGTGCTGTGCTGGCTTCCGCAGGTGCGTCGATGGGCGGAGGTCGTCGCAAAGCTGCTCGCTCCCGGCGGCATGTTTTTCATCCGCGACGACCACCCCATGTTCATGACAATCGGAGAGGACGTTTCCCAAGGTCTGCGCATTGAGCAGCCGTATTTTGAAATGCCTGATCCGCTCACCTGGGAGGACGAGGAAAGCTACGTCACCACTCCAGGAGCGCCAAAACTTGCTAGCCCACGCAACCATCAGTGGAACCACTCTCTCGGCGAAATTGTTACTGCGCTCATCGACGCGGGGCTGACCGTCACCGCTCTTGAGGAAACTCCGTACTCCGCGTGGTGCCCGTGGCCGGAGCTGATGGTCGAAGACTCCCGCGGTTTCATCCTCCGCGATAATCCCGAGCGCCTACCACTCCAATTCGCCATTACCGCAACAAAGCCCTAAGAGCCTTTGCCTATCGACGAACCTTCGGTGGGCAGGCAAACCCAAAAGGACACGGGAGGCGATAGTCGAGGTTCACCGAAGGGTTGTATCTAAAAACCATCTGCGATATTCTCGTGTCCACACTGCAGCCGTTGACCCTCCATAAATCAGGAGAGAGCCGAGGACTGCAGTTTTTCGTTATACTCAGCTCATAGCAAACCACTCAAGAGTGGACACCAACGTGAAGAGGCTTCCTCGGTATCTAGCTAGTGTTCTGTTGAGGAGGGGCCCTCGCCGGTGGTTTTGAGTATCAATAACCGTGCGTGCCCCAATACCCACCGAACAGTCCCAACCAACGCGGACTTTCCCACCTAGGAAAGCCGGTACACCTCGTAGTCGCCGGGAACGCCCGCTCCGGGAACATGCGCAAGTCCGAGCCTCACAGCTAGGCCAATCGACGCCTCATTCACAGGGTCGATGATGGCAACGATGGGGAACGTCGGGAAGCGCTCGCGGGCGCTCGCAATCGCGGCGGCTGCGGCTTCCTTGGCGTAGCCCTGGCCTTGCGATTCGGGTGCGAACCGGTAGTAGAGGTTCAGGACTTCTTCGTCGGCTTCCTCGCTGTGTCGTACCCCGGTAAAGCCGATGGTCGCGCGGTCGAGGGTGCGTACCGTGTAGTAGCCCAACTGCTGATCGGCCCAATTGTTCTGCCACGAGCGCGCAAGCTCGACAGCCTCATCGCGGGTCTTCATTGTCAGCTCGGGGCGGTGCTCGTAGGTGCGGGGATCTGAGTGAATCGCAAAGATGGCATCGATATCCGCATGTGTAGGCACCGACAACTCAAGCCGCGGGGTGTGCAGGGCAAACGCATCAGGCATGGTGAGTCCTTTCCTGCCGCTTGTTCCACAACCGCCACAAAGAGAACTCACCCGCGGCACTCAGTACCGGCAGGGTGGACAGGCGTACGGCGCGGCGCACCGGACGGTAGTCGCGGACGGCCCAGCCTTGGGCTTTCGCGTGGCGGCGCAGCGCACGGTCCGGATTGACGGCAACGGGGGAGCCGACCATCTCAAGCATGGGGAGGTCGTTGATGCTGTCGGAGTAGGCGGTGCACTGCTTGAGATCGTGTTGCTGCAGTAGGTCCTCAAGGAAGCGGCGGAGGTTTCCTTGAGAGACTGACCATTGTGCAAGGAATTCCCGCTGTTCTGACATGGCAATCGTGACTCTTTCGGTGGCGGTGTTAGCGTGAGCAATCATACAAGGGCGAGCGACGTAGGCACGATGAAGACGAGTTGCGATGAAGACGGTCGAGCTGATGGTGCGCTCCACGTGCGGTTCGTGCGAGCGGGTGGAGGCGCAGATCGCTCCGGTGGTGGAGAAGTGTGACACGGAGCTAGTGCTTGTCGACGTCGACCTGGACCCCGACAACGCCGCCCAATACGGCGATCGCGTGCCGGTTGTCGTCATTGATGAGGAGGAGTTTGCATGCTGGGAAGTAGACAACGCAGACCTTGAAGCCGAGCTCCTCTTTCCAACGCTGGGGGTTCTTTCGTTTTTATGTTGTTATGTTCGTTCCCGGTCCGTCGATGACGGGCGTAGCAGTGCACTCCGGGGGTGGGGCCGAGCTTCGCATCGACCCCTTCCCGTCGACCAACTCAGGTCAGCGCGGTGACGGTGCGGGCGACGCCGGAGTACGAAGGGATCCGCCAGATTGCAATAAGAAATCCAGCCCACACTCTGAGCTTGGCTCGGAGGCGGGCTGAACGATTGACATGAACCCTAGCATGAGCGAGGCTAGTTCCGCAGGCATGAAAACTCGTTTGTATCAATTTGATAGCTGTAGCTCCCCGGAGATGTTTGCTGGGCTCCTCCGCTAAGGTAAAAACTACGTAACTAGCGGGAGGTGAGTGATGACTGTTCGAATCGACATTGCAGCACCGACGTTGCGTTGGGCCCTACAGCGGACCGGCGTCACGGTTGAAGAACTTGCCCAAAAAAGCGATTTTCGGTTGGTCCGGCAATGGCTGGAAGGGGAGGTATCCCCGACGTTGCGTCAGGCCCAGCACTTGGCATCGCTTGCTTGTATCCCGTTTGGATACTTGCTTCTCGACGACCCCACGGATGACCAACCGGATTTTCCAGATTTCCGCACCGTAGACAGTAAGAAAGTAACCGAGTTCAGCCCGGAATTGAAGGAAACGATTTACGCCTGTGAGCGGCGTTTGGGTTGGTACGCCGAATTTGCTCGTGCAGAAGGCATTGAGCCCCCATGCTTCGGTGGCGAATGGACATTACGTGATAACCCGGACGATGCCGTGCGTGCATTACTTCCTCAGCTCGCCGATGCTGGATGGAAGCCAGGCAGGGCGGCTACTGGTCGAGAGAATGTGCTGGAATTAGCGGAGGCAATTGAGCACTGCGGTGTCTTGGTGATGCGAAACTCCGTACTTGGAAATAACAACCACCGCAAACTCGACATCGACGAGTTTCGTGCTTTCACACTGCTCGATGGTGCTTACCCCTTGATCTTCATCAACGGCAGTGATTACAAAGTTGGGCAGTACTTTAGCCTTGCTCACGAGCTAGGCCACGTGCTACTCGCTGCAGAAGGGCTCACTGGAGCCATGAACGATCATCACGATGTAGAGCGATGGTGTAACAGGTTTGCAGCTGCCCTGCTTCTGCCGCAGCATGCGTTGTTGCAGGAATGGGACAGAAATCCCGATCTGAAACACATCACTGAATGGGCATACGATGCGTACCGGGTAAGCGCGGATACGACACTGTGGTCCCTTGTGGGGCAGCGCCGCCTTGGCAAACCACAAGTGCAGGAATTCCTTCGGCAACGTCCCTCGACCCCTACGCCTCCGATTGTTAGTGGAGGCGGTGACTTCTTCGTCACGTTGAAGTCTCGGCTGGGTGGCCGGTTCTTGGACACAGTAACCGGCGAATATGCAGATGGCGCAATTTCTCAAGAGGAAGCTTCGCGCCAACTGGGCATTGCAAAGACTGCGACGCTGAAGAATGCGGTTACTCGTATGCAGGAGGTCGCATAGGTGTACCTCATCGATACGAATATCGTGATCGGTGCGTTCAATCACCGTCCGCGAGACATTTTTGAATCGTACGACGAGTCCGAAGACATGGTTGTTGAAGACCTTGAGTTCGGCGACCGCAAGTTCAAGATCGACTAGGCCGATTACTTTAACTTCAAGATTCCGCTGGTATCTTCCGTCCAGTCTGCTCTGGACGTGAAGCCGGGGGCAGTCAGCGAGGCAGTGGAAGGCATGTCCGAGCAGGTCGATACCTACATCGGCAAGCTCATGAAGGACGGAGTGAAGAACTCCAACAAGGTGGGCACCCTCCCGCTCGACATTGAGAAGAAGGACGCGTACAAGACGCTGGTGGCGCTGCGTAAGAAACTCAACGCCACTTCGGTTCCGAAGACTGACCGTTTCGTGATGGTTGGCCCCGAGATGGAATCGGCGTTGCTGTACGACGAGCGCCTGGACAAGGCAGTGAACAACAGCAATCTCTTGAACGGTGAGATTGGTCGCCTGCTCGGGTTCCGCATCATTTCCGCGCCGACGGTGCCGACGGTGGCGGGCCGTGAGGTGTCATTGTGGGCCACCCGATGGCTACCGCGTTCGGCTACCAGATCACGGAGGTGGCGGAATCGTCCATGCTGCCGTTCCGTTTCACCCGTGCGATTACGGGCCTCCAGGTGTACGGCGGTTCCGTGTTCCGCCCGGAGGTGCTGGCGACGGCTGAACAGGATGTGGTGGAGCCGACCACGGCGGGTGCTACCGAGTAGACGCTAGCCCGTAGCAGGCAGCGAAGGGGGTCAGGGTGTGTGCCTTGGCTCCCTTTACCCATACCTGGATGAAGGGCACACCATGAATAATCCGTATCAGGAAGAACTACTTAACCGTCTCCGTGACCATGAGAACGCGAGGGGTGAACGTGAACTGACCCGGCTTATCAACTGGGCTACATCCGCTGTGTTGAAGTACACAGCTGTGCGGACGCTCACTAAGACGATGATTGAGAAGTGGGTCAGAGTTAAGGCAGCAGGGTGTGTTCGATGCCGTCTAGGATCACATCGATGACGAGGTCGTAGTATTCCTCGGACATCGCTTCTTCTTCATCAGGGTGTGAGAGAGGCTCCAGGTAAGAGTTGACAATACTGGTCAGTCCAACAGATTGAGCCATCATAGGCTCAAGCCTGACAAGCATTTCGTGCAGGTTGTGGCGAGGCTGGATTTGATTGGATGCGCGCAGGTTTCTCGCTCCGATCGTGTGGATGATCGAGTTCGCGATAATTGTGTAGGCCACAGGCGAATTGTCACCAAACCCAGCTTCTTGTAGTTTGGCCCAGGCTCCATCGATCATCGGCAAAAACTGTTCGGTGAACTTGCCCCGCGCGAACCTGTCGGTAATCCCCGGATATGCTAACAATGCGGGGCGTAGATTGTGAGCCATAGCTCGAAACCAGGCTTTCCATTCAAGGTCCGGGTCGGGAACTTCAATCCCGACACATACCCGGTCTACAACAGCATCACAAATGGCTTCCTTGTTTGGAAAATAATGATAAATCACTGAGGGAACCACGCCCAGTTCACGGGCAATGTCCCGTACTGACCATCCCTCAACGCCACTGATCGCGCTTAACTGTACAGCTTGTTTGACAATCAGCTCGCGTGATAGCCCAGCCCTTCGCCCCGTTAGCACAGTGTTCATAAGGTGACCCTAACTTATTACTTGACCCTTACTAGAACACCATTCTACAATATCCCTAAGTGAAACAGTGTTCTAGTAATGGAGTGTAGTGATGCCCGCCCCTCGTAGTAATAAGCCGACACAGAGCTCTATTGATCCAGGAGCGCAAGCGAACCTGGTAGTGGGAATCGTTTTTCTCGCCTTTATGGGGCAAATGATTCTCAATCCGATCATCGCGCCACTGTCACGACAGATGGGATTGCGGGAATGGCATATTGGCGCCACTATCTCTTTGGCAGCGATTGTACTAGCGAGCTTGAGTGCTTATTGGGGGCGAGCTTCCCAACGTGTCGGCGCTAAACGTGTACTCGCGGCCGGGCTTGTGATCGCGATCATCGCTTTGAGCGCCTTCGGTATTGTCTCCTACCTGGGGATGAACCAGGTAGTTGGCGGTGTCGGACTAGTTTTTGGTGTTGTGATCACTCGTGGTTTGCTCTATGGTGGAGGGATTTCAGCGATCGCCCCGACCGCGCAAGCCCACCTGGTCACGCATGCTGCCAGCGAGAACGGGCGGGTAAAAGCACTGGGCATGATTGGAGCGGCTCAAGGGATGGCCTCCATTGTTGGAGGTGTTACTGGAGGTGTGTTAGCCGCTGCTGGTGGCCTGCTCTTGCCCTTGGTGGTCATGCCCGTTGTGATGGTGATTGGTCTGGTTGTTCTCTTGGTGAGTTTCGCACCTCAAAGCCGAGGGCAACTTTTTGCAAAGCCTCAACGGATTCGCTTCACTGATCCGCGTGTAGCTCCCTGGCTAGCAACTGGTCTGGTGATGTTTCTTGTGTTTTCTTCTGTTGCTACGATTTTTGGATTCACTGTCCAAGACCGCTTCGCCCTGTCGGCAACTGCGACCGCAGGTATTTCCGCGATTTACCTGACCATCATGGGCGTGACCATGATCATTGCCCAAGCGGTGATTGCTCCAAAGACAGGGTGGGGAGCAGCGAAGCTTTTACGTACTGGTCTGGCCATTACACTAGTTGCAACTGTGCTCATTTGGCCTACCTCCTCGCACGCTTTACTGGTTGTCGGGTGTATCGTGCTGGGGGTAGGTATGGGACTGGCGATGCCCGGGTACAACACTGGCCCAACCTTGAAGATGAGTGTAGATGAGCAAGGCGCAGTGGCTGGCATCATCAACGCTAATAATGGGTTGGCGTACGCGATTGCCCCGCTGGCTTCGACCGCCCTTTACGGGTGGAACCCGCTGGCACCCTTCGCCGTCTGTATCGCCTTGATTGCAGTGGTCGTCATCTACGCCCACACCGCACCCGCACTACGCCAATAACTATGAGCGTGCCTGAAGTAGCCGTTCCATCACGTTATCCGCAGGAGTCGGCCCCGAGTAGTCCACCAGCGAGTTGGCTTTGACGACATCGAAAATCTCGTACCAGAGCGTATTCGCCTGCTTGCTAAACGACTGAGACATGGCCACGAATGGGGACGCGATAGCTGTTAGGACCACGGATTTAATAACACTGTGGTGAGTATCCAGTAACGCCCGAGTGAGTATCGGGTAACACTCGGGCGTTGACTATGAGCCGCTACTGCGTATTGGCTTCGAGGCGCATGTTTGGTCCTTCGAGTGTGATGATCTCAGCGCCAACGACAAGCCGATTCAGTATCGACTCGGCGATGACAGCATCCGGGATGGACTTGTGCCACTCATCGGGTGTGAACTGGGAGGTGACAATGGTTGATCCCCGGTGTTCACGCTCAGCAAGAATGTTGAGCAGCTGGTGTGCTGTGGCAGCATCAATCGGCGTTGTTAAGAAGTCATCAAGCACGAGTACGTCTGCCAGGTGTAAGTCTTGAAGAAACTC
Organism: Corynebacterium coyleae; assembly: GCF_030408635.1. Classification (NCBI taxonomy): domain Bacteria; kingdom Bacillati; phylum Actinomycetota; class Actinomycetes; order Mycobacteriales; family Corynebacteriaceae; genus Corynebacterium; species Corynebacterium coyleae. Next base: position 312,249 of record NZ_CP047198.1, read on the forward strand.
CATGCGTGCTGTGTCATCATGGCGTAGCACCATTAGCTGGTTGGCCAGGGTGTCTGTGCGGAAGAAACGGGCAGAGTAGTCGTTTCTGCACGCAGCGGTAAGGAGTGCTTGGGCCAGGTATGTTTTGCCGACGGATGATTTGCCGAGGATGACAATGCTTTGCGCTTTTTGACACCATTGGCAGTGAGCGAGTCTGGTGATTTGCTCTTTGTTGAGGTTGCGGCCGGGTGCGTAGGTGATGTCTTCGATACACGCATCGAGATTTGGCGATCGGGATGCTTTGAGTAATTTGTTGACTCGTCGTTCACGCTTGGCCGCGACTTCTTTATCGAGCGCGTAGAGCACTTTGTCAGAAAAGCTCCACGAGTCGAAGATGGGATCTGCTGCAATATCAATCACGGTTCGGCCAAAAGCCGTCATACGTAGATCGGTAAAGACAGGCAGGATCGATTCATCAAGAAAGCGCGCTGATGCTGATGCTGGTTGTGGCTGTGTCATGACTGTAGGGGTCCTTTCTTCGTGAGGTTTTCCATACTGAACTGGGCAGACCCACCCAGATATGCGCCGCGGGTATCGCGTGCGTGTTCCACCGGTGGTGTTTCAGGCGCTGTTGTGGCTGGCAAATCATGGCCTGTCGGGCGGGTTGATTGGTCTTTGCGCACCGCGGCCATCATGTTTTTCACCGCGGTATACGACACAGCTCTCCTGGTGCCATCAGGTGCGATCAGGCGTGCACAGGCTTGTTCCAGGGTCAAGTCCCGTGTAGTGGTGTAGCCGTTTGTGCTTTCGGCTCGGTATGAAGTTCAGGGTTTTGTTAGGCGGTTAGCTGGTGATGTTCGCCATGTTCACCTCCAGTTTGGTGCATGAGGTGTTTGGTGTGTTCGAGTGCGGATAGTGACATGTAGCGTTTTTGCTGGATCCAATCGTCGTGCTGCTCGGCAAGCACCGCGCCGACAAGCCGGATGATGGATTCACGGTTCGGGAAGATGCCCACAACGTCGGTGCGCCGGCGGATCTCCCGGTTTAACCGTTCGGTGGGGTTGTTGGACCAGACTTTCTTCCAGACTGGTTTCGGTGCTGCGGTAAACGCCAGCACCTCATCGAGTGATTCCTCCAAGTACGCCGCTACCTGGGGGAACTTTGGTTCTAACAGGTCGACGACTTCGCGGGCTTGTCGCCAGGTGGATTGGGCGTCGGGTTGTTGGAAGATTGTCTGGAACATCGCTTAAGACCATCGGCCACTGGGTTTTCGGGACTTTTTCGTAGAGGTTTTTCGCGAAGTGGGTGCGACAGCGCTGCCAGGATGCATCGGGCAGCACTTCGGAAATGGCGTGCTGGATGCCTTCGTGGGCATCACTGGTGATAAGGAAGACGCCGCGAAGTCCGCGGGCTTTTAAGTCCTGGAAGAAGCCCTTCCACGACGCGTTGGATTCCGCGGTGGCGACGTGCATACCGAGCATTTCGCGGTAGCCGTCAGCGTTGACCCCAGTGGCAAGCAGTACGGAGCATTTGACCACCCGGCCGCCTTCGCGCACTTTGATTGTCAACGCGTCGCAGGACAGGTAGGCGTACCCGCCGGGGTCCAGGGGGCGATTTCTGAAGTCTGCGACCATTTCGTCGAGTTCTTCCGACATGCGCGAGACTTGGGATTTCGACATGTTGGAAATGCCAAGGGTTGCCACCAGATCGTTCATTCGGCGGGTGGAGACTCCTTTGAGATAGCACGTCGCGATCACGGTCGATAAGGCTCGTTCTGCTCGTGAGCGTCGCTCGAGCAGCCAGTCCGGAAAGAACGCTCCGTGGCGCAGCTTCGGCACTGCTACGTCGATCGTGCCGACACGGGTGTCAAGGTCGCGGTGGCGATACCCGTTGCGGTGGTTGACCCGCTCGGTGGAGGCGACGCCGTATTCGGCGCCGCAGACGGTGTCGGCCTGGGCGGAGAGGATTTGGTTGATAAACCCTTGCAGCATCTGGCGCATCAAATCCGGAGAGGCTTGAGCGAGCAGATCATCCAGATAGGTTGTTGGGTCGATAGAATGCGGATCAGCGGTCATCGTCATGTTCCTTTCGGTGAGATGTGGTAGTTGAGTCGAAAGGTTACTGACGATGGCCGCCCCTGCATTTTCCAGGGCCCACCATCAGCAAGCGTTACACCACACTAAGGGACGCAACCTCGTAGGACAGTGTGCGCTTGCTGCGGCCATCGCTGAATCGCTCATCGAACCATCCCGGTGGAAGCTGACGGAACGTCTCTAAACTCAGTGACTCCTCAGCGATGATCTTCTTTGCGCGGGATACTTCTCGTCGTGAACACCCCAATGCATGTGTGACCTGTGCGTAGCTAGCACCTGTTGCGACCGTGTATCTGGTAGCAGTGGCGTGACTTTCCGGTAGCGCTTCAGTGAGTATCGGGTAGCAGCACAGTATTGCGCCTTGTCACGGTCGCGGAACGTAACCTCAGCGCATTCCTCGAACTTCTAGTAGGGATGCAAGAGACAGCCCCTGACCAATACCTCCGTTCTGGTGTGGGGCTATTGGTGTGATTCTCTGTCTACGGGGTGTTGGATTGTTGTTCGGAATATTTCGACACACTGAAGGTCGACGGCGCAAATCACGGTAGCAAAGTGCGCTACCGGATACTCACTCAGGCGCTACCAGATACTCACCACACCGCTACCATTTTCTTCTTCTTAACAAGCACCGTCAAGGCACATCGCGACGATTTGTTTGAAGTTGGCCACAAAGACCGGCTCCTTCCAAGTAGAAGTTGACGCGGCACCATCGAAGTACGGTGCCGCCAACATCAACTATGAAAGAAACCCCCTCGCAGTACCGGGTACGCGGAACACCGGTACCAACTACGCGGACTCGCGGTACCAACTACCCCAAATCGACACCAGCAACGTTCTACCGCTTCCAGGCCCGTGGTTTCGGGCCCACCCCTGCCGAGCTGGATGAGGCTTACACCGCGCACCGGCTCTTTGAGCTGTGGCAGGCCAATCGGCGGGTCTACGGGCGACGAAAACTATGGAAAGCCGCCCACCGGGCAGGCTGGAACATCGGCCGTGACCAGGTGCAACGCCTCATGAATATCCTTGGAATCGCGGGTGTACTCCGGCGCAAGACCACACGCACCACCGTTGCTGATCCCTCCGCCGAGCGTTTCCCGGATCGTATTCAACGGGCCTGGTCGCAGGCTCCGCGATCCACCACTGATCGGCGGATAGAGGCCGGACGGGCTGAGCAGAGGCACGTTTGGTTTATTGGTGATGTGATTCCAGTAGGTATCTAGGCATTTTGTGTAGCGAGAGTTATTTTGAGTCCCAGGGCTTTCATGATTTTCGTGATAGCCGCAAAGGACGGGTTACCGTCTTTTGATAGTGACTTGTAGAGGGATTCACGGTTGAGTTGAGTCTCTTTAGCGAGCTGGCTCATGCCGTGTGCCCTTGCAATGTCACGCAAAACCACCTGAACGGTTTTCGTATCGCCGTCTTCGAGTGCGATAGCCAGGTAATCGTTCACTGCTTCTTGGCTATCGAGATATTTGCTTGCATCGAACGCTGAAAATGTTACTTCCTTCACGACTGTTCCTCCCTTACCTGTTGTGCGAGCTTTTGAGCTGTTCGAATATCTTTATCCTGGCTGGATTTATCTCCTCCGGCCAGCAGGAAAACCGTTATTGCGCCTAGTCGGGTGTAGTACACCCGATAGCCGGGCCCGAAATGAAATCTCATCTCGCTAACCTTCTCGCCAACGGGTTTGATGTCTCCAATCATTCTTCCGTGTGCTTCGCATCGGGCTATTGCATACAAAATGCGTCGCTGAGCATGTTTGTCTTTTAGCTCACCTAACCAGGCGTCAAACAAGCTGCTGGAAATGATCTCCACACGCCCAAGTGTAGCCTAAAAGCTACATGGCTCAAGTGGGGAATACGCCTCTCATGGCTGACTCCTCTTTCGGTTTGAAGATTGGTGATGACGCCAGGAAAGCGTCTAAAGACGCTAAAGACGCATGCAGACTTGAGGGTGCGGTTGATGAGTTGAGGTCGAGGTGGATGACACGTCCGCTATGGCCCGGATCTTCGGTGAGGTGTTCAAGGTCAACCTGGCGGCTGAGGGGCCACCGCACCGCTTTTCGATCATCCGCGATGAAGCCACGCTCTCGAGCCTCAACTGGCAATGAACCGAACGGCGTTATTCTCGCAGCCCCTCCACGATCCGTACCGTCTCCACCGCAACCCGGGTCACCTTGCCAATCAGATCCACGATGTAGCGCGGGTTGCCAACCTCATCGGCCCAATCGTTCGGGTCGTTGACAATCCCAGACGCCTTGTCCTTCTTCACCTGGTAGCGATCAATCAGCCACGCCAACGCGGAACGCGACCCCAGCATGTACTCATCAGCCTCAGCCGGGATACCCGCGATGGTGACCCGCTTGTTGTAAATCAACTTGGTCACGTCGTTGACGTTCTTGTCGGTCTCTGGGTCCTTCTTACGTGCCCACTTCATCTTCAACACACGCCAGGTCTCCGGGTCGGACTCGTCGCCCTTGACCGCGATATCCAGCGGGTACGGCTGCACATCCTCGTACCCGACGTGCAGGTCCATCAGTTCCTTGCCGGAACGCGCCAACTTGTCGAACTCTTCACGCGAACCCGGCGTTTCAATGTGCGGCAGCATCTTCTTCAAATCCGCCGCATACGCCTCCCGATAGTTCGGATCGTGCAGCTTGCCGTAAACGAAGTGGAAGATGTCGTCACCAGTGACATCGGCATCCAGCGCGTCGCGGTAGAGCGCCTTGATCTCGTCGGTGATGTTGTCCTTGCGCACATAACCCGCAACGACCTCGCCAACCTGCCCATAAATCGAGGACTCGCCTTCGCTTATCGACGCCCCCTCGCCGAACAACCCACCATCCGACGCCTCTACTGGCTCCCAGGTGAAACGTGAGAAGTACTGAGAAGTCGCGAGGGTGTGAAGATCAGGCATGATGTTTGTCGCCAGCGTTCCCAACGGCACGCTATCGCCTGGGCTGGTGGTGACGTACCCGATGTTGTGATGGTGCAGCGTCGGGAACATCGAAGGCAATTGATACTGTCTGTCGATCAATTCTTTCGCGAAATAATTCCGCTGTTTGAAAAACGGGCGGTACAACGATGTGAACACACGGTCCGTATCAACCGCGATCTCGGTTCCGCGGGCTAACTCCTGCCTCAGGTTGACATTCCATGAACCTCGCGTGCTATCCACCAATTCCGGGTGTTGTGTAAACAATGCGTCTACGCCCCGTTTGCTTTCCTCAAACCCTTCGTTTCGCAACAGGTCTTGCGCTTGGCGGTAGTTCGCAACGTGCGTCCCGATGTTTTCTACGAGTTGGGCGGTTGCAGAAGAATACGACCAAGCATCACGGCCAGTTTTTAACCCTGCGGAATAGGCGCCAAAGAACGTCGTGACGGTGTCCTTCTTCTCGCCAATAACCGGCCAGGTCGCAAACTCGTCGCTGCGCTGGTTCAACCAATCTCCATGCTGATTCGGCACAATTGACTGCCAATCAACATTCTCAATCGTCGACGTATTCACGATCGCAAGCTTTTCTTCCGCTGACAGATAGTCCCCAATGTCGCGGTAATGCAGAACGAATCCCGACTTGTTTGGATCTTTGACACAAATCGCTACTGAAATGGGCGTGCGTGAGCCGCCACCGAAGACGTTTCCGGCTTCTTTCTTACGTTCTTCTCCTGAGGTACGGGCATTTCCCCGTAGATTCAGCAAGTAGATGTCTGAATAATCTTCAGCGAGCGATAGGCGGACACCATCACCAGTGTTGGCATCCACCCAACCACCGTTCGACACAAACGCCACAACACCTTGATCCCCAATCCGGTCGGTGGCCCACCGGAACGCGCGCAGATATGAGTCGTACAGGGAGTTCTTATTCGTCGCCGTCGACTTCGCCGCGTACGTCTCCGCGATGCGTGCGTCCAGTGTTGGATACTTCAGGTTCGCGTTGTTATCGTTCGCGCTCGTCTGACCTACTGAGTACGGCGGGTTGCCCACGATGACATTGATCGGGGCCTTCTTCTGACGAACAATGCGCTCGTTGTTGTTCTTAAATACCGCCAGATCCAGGATGTCGCCGTCCTCGTGGATCTGGAAGGTATCGGCAAGCGCAATGCCCTCAAACGGCACATACTCCGGCTCCGGTAGGTCTTCGCGCTGCGCCGTCTCGGCTTGCAACGCGTTAAACGTCGTTTCGATATTCACCGCAGCCACGTAATACGCCAGCAGCATGATCTCGGTCGCGTGCAACTCATTGGCGTACTTGCGGGCCAGATCCTTCGGATCGATCAATCCGGACTGCAACAGGCGAACCATAAACGTGCCAGTGCCCGTAAACGGATCGCACAACTGGTCACGATGGATACAAGACCCCAGTGCGGAGCAGGGCCATCGAACAGCTTCGATACCGGCTATGAACTGGGATTTCCGGCTGCCGCGGACGTTTGGAGATTAGCCTGCTGTACCGCTGAGTATCTGGCACGTCACTACCCGGCTGGCGTCCGTAGAGGGGGTGAACCAGTCGGGATCTCGCGCGCAAGAATAGACGCGGGGTCTCGACAAATGATGCGGGTAGCACCTCAACCTGTAGACGATACCGCTTGCTATTCGTTCTTGCAGGTGGGCCGACGACCATCTGCACTCCTAGTCAACTACAAAGCTTTTAGCAAGTTGGGGGTCAAGTCCCTTGTAGTGGTGTAACGGTGTTTTCCTCTCGTTTGGGGTTTTAGCCTGCGAGTGCGGGCATGTCGGCATCGGTCGTGGTTGTGGGTGTGGTGATCAGGTTGAGGCGGCTCTTGGCTAGGACTTCCAGGCCGAGGTAGCGGCGGCCTTCTGCCCATTCATCGGTTTGCTCGGCCAGGACGGCGCCGACGAGCCGGACAATTGCTTCCCGGTTTGGGAAGATCCCAATCGCATCGGTGCGGCGCCGGATCTCGCGGTTCAGCCGTTCGGTGGGGTTGTTCGACCAGATCTGCTGCCAGACCTCGGTCGGGAAGCTGGTGAACGCGAGAATGTCAGCGCGGGCGGCATCGAGGTGGTCTGCGACGTCGGGGAGTTTCTCGGCGGTGTAGTCCAGTAGCCGGTCGAACTGGGCGTGAACAGCATCGGCGTCAGGCTGGTCATAGACGGAGTGGAGCATGGCCTTGACCGCCGGCCACAAGCTCTTGGGAGTGATGCTCATCAGGTTCGCGGCGTAGTGAGTGCGGCAACGCTGCCAGACGGCACCGGGCAGGTTCGCCGCGATCGCTTCCACGATGCCTTGGTGGGCGTCGGAGGTGACCAGCCGGACCCCGGACAGTCCTCGGGCGACCGGATCGGCGAAAAACTTGTTCCAGGCCGGGCCGGTCTCGCTCGTGGCGACCCGCATCCCTAAGACTTCGCGATGCCCGTCGGCGTTGACCCCGGTCGCGAGCATGACGACCGCGTTGACCAAACGACTTCCCTCGCGAGCTTTCATCGTCAACGCGTCGGCGGTCACGAACGTGAACGGCCCAGCATCGCCTAGTGGGCGGTGTCGAAACCCGGCGACGTGCTCGTCCAACTCGGCGGCCATGCGAGAGACCTGGGACTTCGATAGCCGGTCGATTCCCAACGTCTTGACCAACTTGTCCATCCGGCGAGTACTGACTCCAGCGAGATAGCAGTCGGCAACAACAGTGATCAATGCGGACTCGGCGCGCTTGCGACGCTCCAGCAGCCACTCAGGGAAATAGGTGCCCTGGCGTAGTTTCGGGACCGCGATGTCCAAGGTCCCAACACGGGTATCGAGAGGCCGGTGGCGGTAGCCGTTGCGCTGGGCCCGTCGGTCAGGATCTGGGCGGCTGTACTCGGCACCTGCAACCGCACGCAAACGACGGTTTGGTGGGCGCAAACACCTGGTTCGACCTAGTTTTAGCAAACTTTTTGACTGCAAAACTGTCTAAGGGCTACTGCCGTCGATCATTCGCGCTCAAAGCAAACGCAGCCCGGAATATCTCCATGCCGCGTAGGCAAAAAGTTGACCCAACTAGCCGGTTGCGAGTTTTTTAATTGAATAATTAGGTTCACCTAAGCTAATTCAGGTAGTATTTTGTTGTGTCAAAGAATCCTTCCATTCCGCAAAGTGATCGCTCTACAAAAACCGCCGCCGGGCATTGGGTGCTGGCGCGCGCCGGGAAACGGGTCTTGCGTCCCGGTGGCCTGAAGCTCACCACGCGCATGCTGGATAAAGCAGATATTTCCGGCCGCGAAGTGGTGGAATTCGCCCCAGGTTTGGGGCGAACAGCGAAACTCATAGTCGACCGCGGCGTTTCCTCATATGTAGGAGTCGACCAAGATCCCGATGCCGTCGCAAACGTGCAAGACGTCGTCACCCCGCATGGCGGAAAGGTTATTAACGCGCAAGCCCAGAACACCGGCCTGCCAGACGCCTCGGCTGACGTAGTGATTGGCGAAGCCATGCTGACGATGCAGGGCGAAAAGGGCAAGGACGAGATCGTGGCCGAAGCGTTTCGGCTGCTCGCTCCAGGCGGCTGCTACGCGATCCACGAGCTTGGGCTCACCCCTAACGATATTGACGCCCAGCTTGCCGACAACTTGCGTAAGCAGTTGGCCCAGACGATTCGCGTCAACGCCCGCCCGCTAACAGAAAACGAATGGTGCAAGGTGCTTGAAAACGCTGGCTTTACCATCGAATGGGTTGGTTTCGAGCCGATGGCGTTGCTATCGCCGCGACGCAATCTAGCCGACGAAGGGCTGCTCGGGGTAGCGCGCATTATCAAGAATGTTCTCCGCGACAAGGATCTACGCCAGCGTATTTTGACCATGCGCGCCACGTTCAACGAATACAAAGATCAGCTCACCGGAATCGCGGTCGTTGCCCGCAAACCCAAGACGCAAGAAGACTGAAGAAAGAACACCAGAAATGAGTGACCCCAAACCCCTCCCGACGGCCATGCTCGGCTTCATAGACAACCTCGCCGACCGCATCGAATACGCAGAAAATTCCACCGTCTCAAAGACGCTTATGCAGGCAGAAGGCATTAACGTCGTGCTGTTCTCTTTCGACAAGGACGAGGAGCTCTCGGAACACACCGCGGCCATGCCCGTAATAGTGCAAGCCCTAGAAGGCGAACTAGAAATCACCGGCGACGGCAAGACCGTCATATTGAAGCCAGGAGGCCTGGTTCACTTCACGACGAGACTCCCCCACGCGGTAAAAGCCCTGACCAGGGCAAAAATGGTGCTCTACATGCTCAAGTAGAGCGGATGGCAGTTCGGGGGCACAGTCTCTCGCGCCCGTCCCTAAACCTATTCACGCGGTTTTCTCACGACTAGTAGGTTCAGAACCTACTAGTCGTGAGAAAAACTTATATTCCCATCTAAGTGCTCAGCATCTCGTTAGGTCTTACTTCCTAATGGAACCGAAGCCCCAGTTTCCGATAGAGATCGAACGGGCCGAAGTAACTCACGTTCATGGCATCACAGGCATCCGGAATCTTAATCTTCCTCTTCGAGTTGGGCGCCGGTTGCTCTGAAGTAACTACAAGACACTTTCTGCTATGGGTTGCGTCCCTTAGTGTGGTGTAACGCTTGCTGATGGTGGGCCCCGGAAATAGTGGGGCGGCCATCGTCAGTAATCTTCGACTCAACTACCACATCTCACCGAAAGGCACGTAACGATGACCGCTGCACCGCATTCTATCGACCCGACAACCTATCTGGATGATCTGCTGGTGGGGTGTCATGATTCCGGTGGACGGTGAAACCCACCGATCTGGAAGGATTGAATCATGCCACGTAAGTATTCGGATCAGTTTCGTCAGCAGTGCATTGATGAGGTGTTGATGTTCGGCAAGACTCGTGGTGCCGTGGCCCAGGAGTACGGGGTGTCGTCCTCGTCGTTGGGACGCTGGGTGGCCAAAGCCGAAGGCACCTTGGGCACTGGTTCCGGCAGCCACATGCGCGCTGCTGATGCCGCGTCGCAGGACCCGGCAGAGATGGCAAAGCGGATCAAAGAGCTCGAGCGTGAAAACGAGTTTTTAAAAAAAGCGGCCGCCTTCTTCGCCACGGAGCACACCACGAGGACCTCTTCGCGGTAATTGCCCACTTCCACGAAGAAGGCAACCCCTGCCCCCGCTACCCAGTGTCAATGATGTGCCGTGTGTTGGAAGTATCCAGCTCCGGCTATTACGCCTGGCGCAAGCGTAGAGATACTCCGCCGGCCGGTGGCACACCGCGGGCGAAACGCGCGGCGATTACCGATCTGGTTATCGAGATCTTCAACGAGCACAACGGTTTTGCCGGGGCGCGCACTATCTACCGGCAGCTTCAGGCCCAAAACGTTGCAACCACGCTGTATGCGGTGCGAAAGATCATGGCTGACAACACGCTGCACACCAAGTACCGTCGCGCGTTTAAACGCACCACGATCCAAGACCCGCAGGCGAGCGCACGAGCTGATCTGCTTCGGCGCCGTTTCTACCCCGCGATGCCGACAACCTATCTGTGCGGCGACATCACCTACCTGCGCACCGCGCAGGGATGGATGTATCTGGCCGTCGTGATCGATCTGAGCACACGGATGGTTGTCGGGTGGCAGATCGCAGACCGGATGAGTGCGCAACTTGTCGTCGACGCGCTGACCATGGCGCACGCGGCCGGTTTCGTCGCGGGCAACGCGGTGTTTCACTCCGACCGCGGCTCGCAGTACACCTCGAAGCAGTTCGCGCAAACAGCCAAGAAACTCGATGTGCGTTTAAGCACCGGCGCGGTCGGTGTGTGCTGGGACAACGCGGTTGCGGAGTCGATGTTTTCCACGTTGAAGCTGCATCTGCTGTACGAAAAGAAGCAGTTCGCGTCGAAGTTCGACGCCCGCTACGAAGTCGGACACTGGATCGAGGCGTACTACAACCGCCGCCGCATCCACTCCACCACCGGGCTGATCCCCGCCGAAGCAATGCGCCAATTCAAAACCCGCTGCGCCGACACACACGCCGCCGCAGCCTAACCCCCACAACCAAACACAACGGGTTTACCCGTCCACAAAATTTGACACAGCCCAACCCACCTGCAACCACCGCCTGCAACCACCAGCAGTAGCGCTGTCGGCCAGGAGGCAGGGCGCGCAGGAGAGGTTGCGGGCATCGTCGACCAGACCGCCCGGACACTGCTGGAGGCCATGGACATCAAGGTCGTGCTCAACGACGGCACACTGGTGGGCAAACTCGCCCCGGGCATCAACCGCCAGCTGGCACGTATCAACTCCCACCACACGGTGCTCGCCACAGGAGGAGGCGTTTGATGCACGGTTTCACACTCGACAAAACTGTGCCCTCAACGTCGCTGGACCTCAGGCTCACCGGCCCGGTCGACCTACCGGTCGCCGAGCGGGTCACAGACGATATTGAGGTGGCAGGCAGGTCCGGGACGCTGACCCGCCTCGGCGGCTGGCACGACACGACGATCACGTTGCCGCTCGCCATCAAAGGCGACCTGGCCGCCTACCACAAGGCCACACTGGCGCTGACCCGGGCAACAACCATTGACCTGTCCCACCAGCCCGGGGCCTTCCACAAGATCAAACACGCCTCCATCAGCCCACTGCGCACGGACATGTCCTCGTGGGGATTCTTCGAGGCACACCTTGTATGCGAGCCGTTTAGCTACCTCGACTCGGGGCTGACCACCCACACGCTCACCGCCTCCGGGCAGATCACCAACCCTGGCCTGGTGGATGCGGCACCGATCATCACGATCAAGGGCACCGGGGCGTTGACGCTGACGATCAACGGAACTACCTACCGCGTCCAGTCACCTGCAGGGCAGATCACCCTGGACTCGGCCCGGCTTGTCGCGCACGTCGCGGGCCGGGTGCAAACCGACGCGGTCACTGGCACGTTCCCGATCCTCACCCCAGGGGTCAACCGGGTCACTTTGGGTAGTGGCATCTCCAAAGTCGAGATCACCGGGAACTGGCGAAACCCCTAACCTGGCCCATCACTTTGCTCTAAGTGCGCCCGTAGCCGTTTCTTTGGCTGCGGGCGAAACGTCTGTGAAAGGAACCCCACCGATGCTCACCGTGCATGCCCCGACTGCCACCACGTTCACCGCCACCGGCGAGGGTGTCCTCGACCCGGAACTCCTCGACGCCCGGGTTATGGAGGAGCTCGGCGGAGCCTACCAGCTGACCGTCACCTACCCAGCAGACGGGCCACTGGCATCACAGCTCGCAGTCGAGGCGATCATCGCAGCACCGGTGCCCGGCACCACCATCCGGCAAGGGTTTCGCATCCACGAGGTCACCACAACCCTGGATGGGCTACTCGAGATCACGGCCTTCCACCTGTTCTACGACCTGGCAGGCAACTTCATCGCCGACACCTTCGTGGTCAACAAAACCCCCAAGGCAGCCCTCGACCAGCTCCTTAGGTCTGCGAGCACGCCGCACCGGTTCACCGCGACCAGCTCCGATACGGCCACCAGGGCCTCTGCGCGCGTGGTGCGGATGAATCTCGCCGCCGCGATCATGGACCAGGCCTCGGATAACACGTTCGCCTCCCGGTGGGCCGGAGAGCTCACGCGCGATAACTGGCACATCCACCACGCCGCCACACGCGGCGCGGATCGTGGGGTCGTGATCCGGGATCGCAAGAACCTCACCGGCTACACCTCGACCATCGATCTGACGAGCGTGGTCACCCGGATCGTGCCGGTCGGGTTTGATGGGATCACCCTGCCCGAGCTCTACGTCGACTCGCCACACCTGAATGCCTACGCGATCCCGCATATCAAGGTGATGCGCTACCCGGACATCAAAGCGATCGCCGACGCAGATAACCCCCGCGAGGACGAAGTACCTCTGCCGCAAGCACACGCCCTTCTGCGTCAAGCCGCCAAGGCCGAGTACGCCACCAACCACGTTGATACCCCTGCCGCGAGCTACACCGTCTCCTTCGTCGACCTTGCCTCCACGAGCGAGTACGCCGACCTCGCCGAGCTGGAGACCGTCCTGCTGGGAGACACGGTGACGGTACAGCACGCCGACCTGGGCGTGTCCCTGTCAGCGCGGGTTGTCGGCTACGAGTACGACCCGCTCCGACAGACATATATTTCGGTGGAGCTCGGGTCGGTTGCAGGGAAGTTCACCCAGATCACCCGCCAGATCACCACCGCGCAGACGGCCGCCCAGATGGCCGCTGATCTCGCTGGCGTGGCGCTGGCATCAGCGGACGGGAAATCCACCAACCATTACGGGCCGAAACAGCCCGCTGCAGCCCGCCTCGGGGACACGTGGTTTAGGGACAATGGCGAGAGCATCGAGATCTGGATCTACCAAATCACCGACACCGGCGAGCCCGGCTGGGTTGCCCTTGCCACCGATCTCAACCATGCTCAGGTCAGCGCTGAGCTTGCCGAGGCCCGCGCCGAGGTCGAGGCTGCGAAAACCGCTGCTGACGATGCCCAAGCTGCCGCTGCCGCTGTCGCTGCTCGTCTCACCGAAGCCGAAGCCGAGATCAGTCAGGCACGCGAGGCAGCCAGCCAGGCCGAAGCCACAGCACGGGAAGCTGAGGCGGTAGCCGGAGAGGCTGGCATGAAGGTAGCCGGGCTTGAGAGCTCAGTCTCCCAAGCACAACACCGTGCCGATACGGCCTACGAGACGGCACGGCAGGTTCAAACCAGCAGCGAGGCCCGGTTCACTGAGCTGACGAACGCGGATAACAGCCTCGCCTCGTCACTTTCAATGATGGCCAGCGACCTGAACCTGCGCGTGCGCTCAAGCGAGATCATCTCCCAGATCAACATCTCACCCGAAATCATCTTGATTGACGGTAAACGCATACACATCACCGGCCAAACCAGTATCGATAACGCCACGATCACCACCGCAATGATCGCCAACGCGGCGATCACCGACGCCAAGATCGCCAACCTGTCGGCTGCCAAGATCACCACCGGCACACTCGCGGCTGCCAGGATCGCGGCCGGATCGATCACCAGTGACAAGCTCACGATCGCTGATGGGTTCATCAAGACGGCGATGATCGCTAACGCAGCGATCACGGACGCAAAGATCGGCTCGTTGTCGGCCTCGAAGATCACCACCGGCACCCTGTCTGCGGCGCGGATCGCGGCCGGGTCGATCACCAGCGACAAGCTCACGATCGCAACCGGCTTCATCCAAACCGGAATGATCGCGGATGCGGCAATCACCTCGGCGAAGATCGGTGCACTCGACGCAGGCAAAATCACCACCGGCGTGCTTAATGCCTCGCGTATCGGGGCGCGGTCGATCACAGCGGACAAACTCGCAACCAACGCCATCCAGGTAGGGCTTGCCGGGTGGACGAACTCCATTCGCATCAGCCCCACGCAGATCGCCTGGTACAACGGGGCCACATTGGAAGGGAACATCACCTCGTCGGGGATGCGGTTCTACTACGGTTCCCGTTTCATCGGATGGACCGGGCAGCAATCGAAAGCCGGTGCAGCGGACATCCGTGGTATCTCGAACTCGTTGGAATACACCGGCGACTACATCAGCTGGTCGTACAAAACGACGTCGACGAGCACCACGTACACGACCATGCTGACCCTGGATCCGAGGGGCAAGTTCTACGGCAAGTCGGGTATCCACCTCGGTGCCGCGCTACGCACTCACGGGCACGACTTCTACACCCAAGGCAACCGGATCATCATCCCGCAAGACTGCACCCTCACCGGGGTGGGCACCTACCCGGGCTGGGCAGGAAGCAGTGGCAGGTCCAAGGTCGTGTTCCACACCAACGACCTGTACGTGATCAGCGGCAACACCTTCTACAACATGACCAGCGTGTTCAACCGAGTCAAAGACCTCATGTCGCGGATGAACTCACTGATCTCACTGCTGAACCAAGGCTGGGTGAAAAACATCAACAGCGGCGCAAACGGCAACATCACCTGGAATTACTTCAGCAACACCGGGCTGTCGTCCATGTCGACCACGTTGAGCTAACCGAACAGAAAGGACCACCTATGCGTTTCCTCCTACCGGCACACCAGATCCGCCCCTCGATCGCGCTGCTTGACGACATGCCGTTGACAGGTGGCGCGTCCAGGGCACGCAGCAAACTCATCCGGCTTCTCGAACAGACCTATGCCAGCTTCGCCGAAGACGAATACGAGCTCGTGCGCGCCCACGCCGTGTGTGATGAGGACGGTCAACCCGTCATCGATAACGACGGGACCCTCACCCTGGCCGACCCGGATCACGCCACCGGGTTCCACGCCCAGCACCAGGCACTGCTGGCCCAGCGCGTCGAAGTCGAAGGCCCCACCTACGAGCATCACGGCCACGACGTCCTCAGCTTCCTCGACGCCTCGGAGATGGAACTCACTGGCAGCGCGGCAGCTGCCTACGACGCGCTCTACGACGCCATCACCGAATCCCTCGCCGGGGGTGAGTAGCACCCATGAGCACCCCAACCACCACACCCGTGACCGGTGAGGACGACGAGGAAGGGATCGTCGAGGTCATCGGCAGCGGCCCGAAAGCCCTCCACACTGTCTCGGCCACCCCAGCCACGGATCAACCGCCTGCCGCGCCCACCGAACACACCGGGACGATCGACCTGTACGAGCCGATCCTGGAGATCCTCACCAGCCCGGAACTCTAACGCCCAACTGCACTGCCAATAGGCCCACACCACTTCGGTGCGGGCCTTTGTCGTGTGCCCACAAACGGGAAGGAACCCACTTTCTATGTCGCTCAAAGCTATCTGGGCCACGATCCAAACCGGCCTGGCCGGGGTCGGGGCTGTCATCGGCGCGTTCCTCTGAGGCCTCGACGGCCTGGTGTACGCGCTCATCGCCTTCGTCGTATTCGACTACATCACCGGCGTGCTCGCCGCGATCGCCGAACGCCGCGTCTCCTCAGCCATCGGATTCCGGGGCATCTCCCGCAAGATCCTCATCTTCACCCTGATCGGACTTGCCCACCTGCTCGACGTGCACGTCATCGGAACACCCGGAGCACTACGCACCGCCACCGTCGTGTTCTACCTGTCCAACGAAGGCATCAGCCTGATCGAAAACGCCACCCGGCTCGGGCTGCCCGTACCAGCCCACATCCGCCGCGCCCTGGACCTGATCACCCGTGACGTAACAGGCAAACCCGACCTCGAACACCACCCCAACCAAACCACCACCTCAGCAGAAAAGGAGAACCTCTCATGAAGAACTGGGCCACCCTCGAAGCCGACGAAAACCGGCTGATGAACAAGCACTACAGTGCCGGGCGAAGCGGCCGGAAGATCAACAAGGTCATCATCCACCACAACGCAGGCAACCTCACCATCAAATCCATCTGGGACGTGTGGCAAACCCGCCAAGCATCCGCCCACTACCAGGTCGACTCCAACGGCCGGATCGGCCAGCTCGTGTGGGACCGCGACACCGCCTGGCACGCAGGCAACTGGGACGCCAACACCACCTCCATCGGCATCGAACACGCCGACATCTCAAGCAACCCGTGGCAGATCTCCGCCAAGTGCTTGGAGGAAGGCGCGCATCTGACCGCAGCCGTCTGCAAGTACTACGGCCTCGGCCGACCCCAGTGGGGAAAGAACGTGTTCGGCCATAAGCATTTTTCGCCAACCGAATGCCCAGCCTCACTCGCAGGTACACAGCACGCCGCATATATGGCGCGTGCCCAATACTGGTACGACCAGATGACCGGCAAGGCTCTCGCACCCAAGCCCTCCGCCAACATCGACGCCCTCGCCGACGCGGTCATCCGAGGCGAGTACGGCAACGGCAATGAGCGCAAGCGCCGCCTCGGGGCGAATTATGCGGCCGTCCAGAAGCGCGTCAACGAGAAACTCGCAGGCAAAACCCCGGCCAAGCCCTCCGTCAACATCGATGCGCTGGCAGACGCTGTGATTCGCGGCGAGTATGGCAATGGTGACGAACGTAAACGCCGCCTTGGTGCGAACTATGCCGCCGTCCAAGCACGTGTGAATCAGAAACTCGGCTACTAACCCCAACCAACGATCCGCTGACTACTAGGCCCCGCTGCTGCCTCGCTTCGAGGTGGTGGCGGGGCCATTTTTCGTGTCTATAGGCCGGTGGTAGCGGCTTTCAGTTCGGCTTGTTCGAGGTCACGCAGTGTAATGCCATCACTGGTTTTCCAGTAGACCTTGCCTGATGTGGATGAGCCAGTGAGGAAGTCCGAGGCGGCCGACGGAGACGTAAACAAGGTGTCGCGCATCAGCACGCCGCTGTCACTGATTCGGTCGGCGAATTTTTCTCGGTTCTTGCGCGCTGATTCTGGTGCTGAGTGGGTCATGTCTGCCCGCAGTTGTGCACCTTTCAGGATGACGAATCCGTCGGTGGTCTGCCGCCCGCTACCAGTTGCGCCAGCCGAGTTCAGAAACAGCAACGGTTCCACGCTCGGGAGCGCTGTTTCAGAGGAAGTTTGTGTGGCGGCTTTTGCGTCGTCGACGGCATCAAAAACCCGGTAGCCCAGCGAACCGATGAGGATTTTCGCTGTGGAGATGAACTCATCAAGCGCGGCTTTCTTTTCCTCAGTCACATTGCCCGGGGACGGGTCGTTGCTGTTGACAGCCTTGACCCGGTCAGCTGCCAAGGCTTGCTGGTAAAAGGCGTTTTCCAGATAGGAAATCTCGGTGGGGCCGAAGGAGTTATCTGAATCGATGAT
The DNA here is from genome assembly GCF_030408635.1 of Corynebacterium coyleae. Taxonomy (NCBI): domain Bacteria; kingdom Bacillati; phylum Actinomycetota; class Actinomycetes; order Mycobacteriales; family Corynebacteriaceae; genus Corynebacterium; species Corynebacterium coyleae. Next base: position 329,982 of record NZ_CP047198.1, read on the forward strand.
CAAAATTGCGTGGGTGAAATAGTCCAGTTTCTCTTCACCCAGATGTTCAGCTACCCGGGCCAGCACGCCGTTACCGTTCTTGCGTTCGCGAGCCTGCCCAACGTAGAGCAGCTCCTCGCCGGTTTCGGTGTCAGTGCCGAACAGCAAGTAGATGCCGGTCTGTGCAAGCTCGGGGCGATCCTTTGATCGGGTGATCTCCGTGCGGGGGATCAGGTAAACCTTGCCCACCCAGTTATCCAACGAGCATTTGATTCGCCCGTTAGGTGAGCCGTCCATCAAGAACAGCTGCACAGTCCTTGGTGCCACCACGAGCCACCTCCTTGTCACCAACACCTACGAATACACCTCAAGACTATTCGCTGCCAGATTCTCGCGGGTCGTTTCTCGAAAAGCGTCCATGGACTAAACACATCCGCACTCGTCGGCAGTGGAGTGAAAGGACGGTGTGTTCAATGACTCCACTGACAATCCGGCGGATCACGAACCTGAGGGCCGCAGGCTGGGGATATAAGTCCATTGCTGCCTTCTGCGGATTGACCCGCGATCAGGTGCGCTCGTGTTGTCTTCGTTACGAGCTCACTCAAGGCTCACCGGAGTGCAAGCGTGTGTGCGCCTGGTGCGGCAGGGCTCTAGAGGGAAGAACCGGGCGGGCCAGATTCTGCACGCCGACGTGCCGGTGGGCTTCCTGGCAACACAAGCAGAACGAACGCGGTCAGCGCCAGGCAACCTGTCTGGGCTGTGGAAACGCGTTCTCTCGGATCAAGCAAAGCCAGAAGTACTGCTCGCACGCCTGCTATGCGCGCACTCGGTTCGGGACTCGCGGAGGGCGCAGGTGATCGCCCACCCGCTTCTGGACAAGCCCGACAAGATGGCTGACACCACGGCATTCGCCCGCGAACTCGGCTTCCTCATCGACCGTGCCCGCCTTCACGCGCTAGGTGAGAACGGCCACATGGACGCCGATGAGAAAGCTCGACTCGAGGCCGCTCTCATCGACCTTTGCCAGCCGGTGTACACCGTGAAGCAGTCGGCCTGATCGACTGGATAAATAACGGTTTTAGAGCGTGTATGGACGTGACCAAGGAGGAACAAAACTCGGGGCACTTCAGGTTGATTCCGAGTTCGGCAGACGGGGCCTTTAGAGAAAGGGCCTCGTTATCTTCGTAGAGAGCCAAGGCATTACGTTTGAACTCTTCGGAGTACCTAGGCATGGCGGTAGATTACCTTTCTTCCCAACCCGACAGGGTTGAATATCAGGTGTCTACCCCACGGGGGTCAGATCCTTCTACGGTCAATCCTGCTTTCACGGCTTCCTCGGTCAGGATGAATTAGGGTAGCCTATCTTTGTCTGTGTGAGCGGCGTTGGTATGATCACGCCCTTCGAGCCCACACCGGTCACCGCGAGAAAGGCACACCTATGCAGCCGATGCCCACCCGTGATGTGGTCGTGACTCCTGACGGTAGACGCTTAGCATCGATCAGCCTCGGCGAGGGGCCGCGTTTGGTCGTGTGTGAGGCTGGCCTGGGGATGAGCGCACACTACTGGATTCCGGTCATGCGCCACCTTGCGCCCCACTGCCGCGTGGTCGCCTATAACCGAGCGGGCATCGGCGACAGCGATCCGGATCCAGCTACGCGGAAACTGCAACGACTCGCTAACGACCTAGCGTGTGTCGTTAAAGCTCAATCTTACGAGTCTGTCGTCCTCGTCGGACATAGCTGGGGCGGTCCCATCGTACGTACTGCACAGGGCATGTCGGCGGGCCGCATCGAGCGCGTCGCAGGACTTGTGCTCGTCGATCCAAGCGATGAACACCTCTTGGATAAGTTCCGCCCGCTGTCCTTGGCCCTGCAGCGCCTGAGTCTAGTGTCGCTTGCTCGGCTGCGGTTGCTTTCTGCGATGTACACCCCCATTCTCCGAGGGCTGCCGCCGGACGTGATGACACGAGTGCTTCAGGACTCTACGACCGTTTCAGCAGCACGTGAGGCCGCTGCCGAATTGCGATCGTTGCGTACTGGTCTCGCGCAGCTAGCAACCGACGATCAGCACTACGGCTCTCCCGTGACCGTGATCAGTGGCGCCCAAGCGATGGTCGGCGAGAGCGAAAAGATGCGTGCGGCAATCCGCGAGGCCCACCACTTATCTGCCGCTCGGACAGCAAGTGCCCAGCTCATCGTGGCACGTGATTCTGGTCACGCCATCCCGATTACGGAGCCGGAGGTGGTCGCTCGCGCGGCTCTCGCTCTCTTTGATCGGGACCACTTCGCAGCAGACCTCAACCGTTGAGCTCATCGCAACCTTGGCACGTCTATTACAGGAAGCACGAGCCGGCGTCCCTCATCGTCACATCGTGGCCACGGTGGACGCCACACTGGTATCCTCCGCTATCGTTCAGCCACCAGATATCCCGGGGCCAATGCCCCGAGGAAACATCTAATCTAACGGGCCTGGCCCACTCAAGGAGAGCTAATGAAGAAGGCAATTTGGCTTGCCGTGCTATACACCGCGGTGATGGGTGCAGGGAAGGCCTACGTCAAAAACGTCAAGGGCGTGGGGTACTCCGACCCTGGGTTCCTGGAACATTTTTCTGGATCCTGCTCGGGTTGGCGACGGCCACCGTACTTTACACCGTAGTGTTCCGTAACGACGCGAAGATTCCTTTCAACCAGAATCGCCGTTGGGCAATGTACGCCGTCGTCATGGTTCCACTCATTGTATCGCTTCCACCGAATGCCCGGCCTCGCTCGCAGGCTCCCAGCATGCGGCCTACATGGCACGCGCCCAGTACTGGTACGACCGCATGAGCGGCACCAAGCCCGCCCCGACACCACCGGCAAAGCCCACACCGCCCGCACCCAAGCCCTCCGTCAACATCGACGCTCTGGCTGATGCGGTGATCCGAGGCGAGTACGGCAACGGGGACGAGCGCAAGCGCCGACTCGGAGCCAACTACACTGCCGTGCAAAAGCGCGTCAACGAAAAGCTCACCGGTGGTAGCCCCGCCAAGCCCTCCGTCAACATCGATGCCCTGGCTGATGCGGTGATCCGTGGAGACTATGGCAACGGTGAGGAACGCAAGCGTCGCCTCGGAGCCAACTACGCGGCCGTGCAAAAACGCGTCAACGACAAGCTCGGCATCAGCTAACCCACGCGAAATCAACCCTTGGCCCCGTCATCACCTTCATCGAGGTGGTGGCGGGGCCTTTTCTGCGTTTGCGCAGCTGGTGTTTACCGCGTGTCTTCGAACGGGTCGATGACGGACTGCACTCCACAGCTCGGGCAGATGAACGCGATACGGATGCCTTCACCTTCGCCCGCAATAAACGGGTCAGGGACACAATCTGAGCCGCATTCTGAACAGGTTCAGTACGACTGGTCGTCGACAAACACCGGGAGTTCACCGTCGTCGTCAGTCATCCTCACCCGCCCTTGCTCTGTCACGGTTCACACGTCGATCGCTCCACATTGTGAATTGAGCAAAGAATAGCCGCCTTATCCGAATAGAGGCGCAAACCCAGCCACGGGTGCGAACGCGGCAGGGAGCATTGTTTCTGCTGTCCGGTTTCGTCTGGTGCAACCGGCGTATAGGCGACCACCTTTCGCCTCGTTGCCAGGAGGGCCTGCTCATGGCTCTGAACCAGACTGATCGCCATCACATCCAGATGATGCGCGCTGCAGGAGTTGCCTACTCTCGTATCGCCGCGCACCTGGATCTCACCGCCAACAGTGTCAAGACCTATTGTCTGCGACACGGCATCACCGTCGATCCTGCCGTTGAGCAGGTCACGGACCCAGTTGGAGTGTGGTGCTTGCACTGCTGCAAGCCAATCGAGCTCCGGCAAGGATCGAAGTTCTGCTCCACTGCCTGTCGACGAGCCTGGTGGGCCACCCACCGAACCGTGGTCACCGAAGAACTGGTCTGCGCGAACTGCCACCGACAGGTCACTGTTACTCGCACGAGCCAGGTGAAACGCAAGTACTGCTGCCACCCGTGCTACATCCAGCACCGCTTCAACACACGTGGCGGTAAACGATGAACATGGCAGCCGAGCTGACGGCTCATCACCAGCTCACGCAGGTCAAGAAGCTTCTCGAACGCGGCATCCTCACCCCACGCGAAGCCATCACCGTCTGCCAGCGCCTCGACGCCCCCGATGCGCCGCTGGCCGCCCTACAAAGAGCCTGTTTCGTTGACTATCTCGAGGGTTTGAGTGATGTATGGATACAACCTGAAACCCTGTCTGACTAGGAGAAATACCTTGAAGAGAATGGAGCAAATCACCCCGCCACCGATCAGCACTTCTCCGCTTGTGAAAGTGGCAGCGTATGCCCGCATCAGCATGGAAACCGAGCGCACACCGCTGAGTTTGTCCACCCAAGTTTCCTACTACCAGCAACTCATTCACGACACTCCTGGCTGGACGTTCGCCGGAGTGTTCGCCGATTCTGGAATCTCTGGAACCACCACGCATCGCCCCCAGTTCCAAGAACTGCTGACCCTCGCCCGGAAAGGGGCAATCGACCTGATCCTCACCAAGTCGATCTCGCGCTTCGCTCGCAACACCGTCGACCTGCTCGAAACCGTTCGCGAACTCAAAGACCTCGGGGTGGAGGTGCGCTTCGAAAAAGAGAACATCTCCTCAACCAGCGCTGACGGAGAACTCATGCTCACCCTGCTGGCCTCTTTCGCGCAGGCAGAATCAGAGCAAATCAGCCAAAACGTGAAGTGGCGCATTTGGAAAGGCTTCGAAGAAGGCAAAGCGAACGGCTTCCACTTGTACGGTTATACCGACTCCGCTGACGGCACCGACGTGCAGATCATCGAAGAAGAAGCAGCCGTGGTGCGTTGGATCTTCGCCCAGTACATGAAGAAGACCTCGTGCGAAAAGATGGCCGCGCAGCTCATCGCTGACGGTAGGGTTCCGCACCTGGCTGATAACAAGATGCCCGGCGAATGGGTCCGTCACATCCTGAAGAACCCGCACTACACCGGCGACCTCCTGTTGGGCCGTTGGTCGACTCCGGAAGGCAGGCCTGGACGAGCAGTACGCAACACCGGCCAGTTGCCGCAATACCTGGTGGAAAACGCGATCCCCGCGATCATCGACCGCGACACCTTCACCGCTGTACAAACCGAGATCGCTCGACGTCGCGAGCTCGGTGCCCGCGCGAATTGGTCCATCGAAACTGTGGCGTTGACGTCGAAGATCAAATGCGTGTCCTGCGATTGCTCGTTTGTGCGCAACGTACGCAATCCGAAAACCCAAAACTCGATCTCCACCGAGCACTGGATCTGCACCGAACGCAAGAAAGGCCGCAAAACCGGATGCGACACCTGCGAGATCTCTGACACGGCACTCAAAGGCTTCATCGCGCGAGTCCTGGGTATCGATACCTTCGACCAAGAGGTGTTCAACGAGCGTATCGACCACATCGAAGTGCAGGGAAAAGACCATTACACGTTTCATTACACCGATGGCACCAGCAGCTCGCACACGTGGCGACCAAACCTGAAGAAGAGCTCGTGGACCCCAGCAAGAAAAGCCGCCTGGGGCGAACTCGTGCGTGCCCGCTGGGCCGAAGCCAAAAGGCTCGGGTTGGACAACCCACGGCAAGCACCAACACCACCAGAAGCATTGGTGAAGTACCGGGCCGTGGCCAAGGCAGAGGCTGAGCGCCTGCGCGCCGAGCGAGGCGAACGCTAAATGGCCCGCACCGTCACAGCAATCCCCGCCACCCGAGCGCTCCACACTGGTGCTCCACTTGGACAGACAACCCTGCGCAGGGTCGCCGGGTATGCCCGCGTGTCCACCGACCACGACGATCAGGTGACGTCCTACGAAGCCCAGGTCGACTACTACACCCGCTACATTAGCGATCACGCGGGCTGGCAGTTCGTGAAGGTCTATACCGATGAAGGCATCACAGGCACCTCAACCAAACACCGCGCTGGGTTCCAGCAGATGGTGATCGACGCGCTCGACGGCAAGATCGACCTGATCATCACCAAGAGTGTGTCCCGGTTCGCCCGCAACACCGTCGACTCGCTCACCACCGTTCGAGCCCTCAAAGACAAAGGCGTGGAGGTCTTCTTCGAGAAAGAAGGCATCTGGACCTTCGACGCAAAAGGCGAGCTCCTCATCACCATCATGAGCTCGCTGGCGCAAGAAGAAGCCCGCTCCATCTCCGAAAACGTCACCTGGGGGCACCGCAAACGCTTCGCCGACGGCAAGGTCACCGTCCCATATTCTCGGTTCCTCGGATACGACAAAGGCGAAGACGGCAGCCTCGTCATCAACCCCGAGCAAGCCAAACTCGTGCGCCGGATCTACAACATGTACTTAGGTGGCATGTCCATCGGAACGATCGCCCGCACCCTCACCGACGAACCAGAGACCTTCACCGCCGCAGGCAACAAGACCTGGTATTACCGATCCATACGAGCGATTCTCACCAACGAGAAATACAAGGGTGACGCTCTCCTGCAGAAGTCGTACGTCGCTGACTACCTGACGAAACGTCAAGTCATCAACCAAGGCGAAGTACCCCAGTACTACGTCACCGCCAGCCATGAGGCGATCATCAGCCCGGCAGTGTGGGACTTCGTCCAAGCCGAAATAGCTAAAGGGGCTAGAGATCAGCGAACCCAGCATCGCACCAGGCCCTTCTCATCGACCTTGGAGTGCAGCCAGTGCGGGCACTTCTTCGGCTCGAAAACCTGGCACGCGGGCAGTAAGTACGAAAAGGTCATCTGGCGGTGCGGCCACAAATACGCAGGCCAGGAAAAATGCGCCACCGGGCACATCAGCGATCAACGACTCAAGTACATGTTCCTCGAGGCTATCCGCCTCCGCTTCGGCTCACCTGCCGATGACACCGTCAACCACGCCGTACTCGACGCGCTCGACACCAGCGACCTCGAAGTCGAAGCAGCCGGACTGATCGCCCAGATCGACCAGGTAGCGAAAAAGCTCGAATCACTAATCACCCACAACGCACGCGTCGCGCAAGACCAACAGGTTTACGAGAAGGCGTTCAACGCTAGCCACGAACAGCACCAGGCGCTGTTAGCTGAGCACGCTGCCGTGGTCGACGAAATCCACAACAAGCACAACCGACTAGCCGCCTACCACTACTACAGGCAAGAGACCGCCAACCTTGAACTTGAACAGTTGGCCTTCAACCCATACCTCTGCGTAGCTTTGCTCGACAAAGGCACCGTTAACATCGACGGTACGGTGACTTTCCACTTCCGCGACGGCAGCACCCAAGTAGTAGCCATCAAGGCGGACATTGGGCAGGCGCCAGGGTGTGATTAGAGTTGCCACTCCTTAATCAAGATCTCCAAAAGCTCTTTCTGACGTCGCTCGATAACACTCGGAGTCCACACCGGTTCTCCAAGTACCTGCGTGGTGAGTGCGAACACCGCCACGCCTTTCCCCGACTTGAAGTACCTCTCCTTCTTAACATCGAAGTCATAATTGCAAGCACTGGAGTTTTTCCGGCGATTGAGCAGCAGTAGGTTCCCAAGACGATGTGTCCATAATTTTGCTTCGCAGAAAATGACGGGCTCGATGGTGCTGGTTTTGGACAGGTCATCGGAATAGACCGTGCCGCGCAGTGCGTGGGCTTTGCCCTCGACCCGGTGTGCGGGTAGGACGTTTTTTCGTGCTGCCAGCCAAGCTGGTTGCCCGTTAGACGCAACTCCACGGCTTTTGGCACGGCGGGATCGGTGAAGTCCCACGATAGGGATGCTGATTCTCCGCCGATCTCAAGATCGGCCCTCACATTGGTTTTAGCGACGAAGCTGGGGTCACATGACGTTTTCGTGACGGTCGCTGCCTGCCCGTCGATTATCACCTCGCTTTGAGTCTTGGCGAATAGAGCATCGAGTGGCTCGAGCTGAGCTTTGCGCTCAGGGCTCGGTGCGTACTGGCCGTTGGCTACCGACTGATACGGGTCGTCGCGATGATGGCTCTCGTCAGACGTGCAGTCGATCTCCGCTTGGATTTCCATAGCCTTGAGTTCGGCCGCACCGTCGCCGCTGATTTCACGCACGGAGGCCTCGATCCGCCAGCGGTCTGCGTCAACACTCACGAGCGGGTCACGTCCAAAGTAGTCGCCTCCCCAGGAGTGCAGGGTGTTGCCGGCTTGCCATATCACATCCTTGACGGCGCCATCGGCAACCTTGACGGTGAGCAACGACTGCGGCTGATCCGGTGTTTCGAATGACATCGTTGATTCCCCGTCGATCGTGGCGCACGCGGCAGATGTCAGGGGCTTATCCGTGCTGTCAACGCTGAGCTTTGCGCTGATGGAAGGAGCTGAGGTGGTCGGGGGGTGATCTCGTGGCAGGCGAGGCCGAACTCTCAGGTGCGGTCTCGTCGCCACAACCGGCGAGCGTAGCTGCAAAAACCAGAGCCATTGCTGCACAGCGTTTCTTGATGCCATCCTTTCAACCCGGCGGTGAGCTGGGTCACGTAGGCTAGGGCGTTGAATCTACCGTAGGGCTTGGCGGGAGCACTAGCGCACGCGCCAAGCGCTGGCGGCCTGCTGCTGGCGCCAGTATGCGGCGAAGCGGCCATCAAGGGCGAGCAGGTCCTCGATGCTGCCGTCCTCGATGACGCGGCCGGCATCGAAGAAGATGACGCGGTCGGCCTGGCGGATGGAGGACAGGCGGTGCGCGACGATGATGCGGGTGCGGGGCGTGGTCTCCGAGCTCAGGGCAGCGGCGACGGCGCGTTCGTTTTCGGTATCGAGCGCGCTGGTGGCCTCATCGACTAGCAGCACGGGGGCGCAGCTGAGCAGGGCGCGGGCGATCGAGACGCGCTGGCGCTGCCCGCCCGATAGCAGCGTGCCACCGTCGCCGACCATTGTGGCCATGCCGTCGGTGAGTTGCGCGGCAACGGCATCCACGCGCGCGAGTGCGGTGGCGCGCTCGATCTGCTCGCCGGTGGCGTGGGGATTACCGATGGAGATGTTGTCCAGCAGTGTGCCGTCAAACAGGTACGGGTCTTGGAAGATGACGGCGATGAGGGCGCGGCGGGCGGCGGGAGTGAGCTCGGCGAGGTCCGTGCCCTGGATACGGATGCTTCCGGAGGTGGGCTGGTGGAGCCCGGCCAGCAGGAACAGCAGGGTGGATTTGCCCGAGCCAGAAGGCCCGACGATCGCGGTTGTGGTGCCCGGCTGGAAGGTGAGGTTCAGGCCGTCAAGCACGGGGCGCTCGCGCGTGGCGTCATAACCGAAGGTGACGTCGGCGACCTCGATCTGGGGAGCGGTTGAGAGGGTTGGTGTCGCGGTTCCGGGGTGCTCGCGCGGTGCGGCAAGCACGGTGTGGATGGTGCGCAGTGCGTTCGTGGTCAGTTGCAAGCCGGCGGTGATATCGGCCACGAGCGCCAGGGGCTCCAAGAAGCGGACGATGACGACGATGAGCGCGATCGCGGCGGCGGGGGAAACCTCGCCGGTGACGGCGCGGCTGACCGCGAGGGCGCCGAGCGCAATGAGGGCGAGCTGGGTCAGCAGAGTGAAAACCAGCTGCTCGGGCGCGCGGTAGGCGAGCAGTCGACTCATCGCATGAGTGCGCGCGGCAAGTGCCTGGCCGACATGGCTGCTCTCGGTATCGACGCGGCGGGCGGAGCGCAACGCCTGCTGGGTGCGGGCGAACTCCAGGAGGCGCTCGGACAGCTGGGCGTGGGCGCGATCCGCGGCGGCGTCGGCGCTGCGCGCCAGGCGCATCGAGAGGACGAGGGCGCCAAGCAGCAGCGGCAGGAACGCCAGCGCTGCAGCGCCGAGCGTCGGAGAAAACCACAGCAGGCCGATGCCGATCGCGGCCGGAAGAATAAGGGCGTTCAGCAGCGGCGTCACCAGGTAGGCGATCAACCCGACGAGTTCGGGACCGGTGGCAGCGACCGCCTGACGCGTGGTGGCCAGGTTATCGCCGGTCAGCCACTGCAATCGGATGGTGGTGATGCGCTCGGCGACGGTGTGCTGAGCGTGATCCAGCAGCACGAAGCCAACAGCGTAGGCGTGGCGGGCCGCGGCGCTATCGCACCCCCAGCCAAGCGCCGTAGCGATCGCGATCATGGCCAGAGGGCGCCAGGCATCACCCGGCTGCGAGCTGAACAGGGCCGAGATGAGCGGAATGAGGGCGAGCGCCGCTGCGGCGCGTAGCGCGATACTTAGCGCCGTGAGCGCCAGGTAGGGGGTGATATGGCGGCGCTGGGCCGGTGGCAGCAGGTTAATGAGCGTGCGGATCATGAGGTGGCCTTCGTCTCGGCGGCTGCCCAGAGTTCGGCGTAGCGACCGCCGCGTGCGAGCAGTTCCTCGTGCCGACCCTGCTCGATGATCTGGCCGCCATCGAGCACAACGATGGTATCGACGCCAGTGATGGTGTGCAGGCGGTGAGCGATGAGCAGCACGGTGCGTCCGGCGGTCAGGCGGCTGACCGCCTGCTGGACGAGGTATTCGGATTCGGGGTCGGAAAATGCCGTCGCCTCGTCCAGCACGAGGATTGGGCAGTCGGCCAGCAGCGCACGGGCGATGGTGATGCGCTGGCGTTCACCGCCGGATAGGGCGATGTCAGCGCCCAGGATCGTGTCATAGCCGTCCGGTAGGGCGAGGATGCGCTCGTGAATGTGAGCGGCGCGGGCAGCCTGCTCCACCTCGTGCCGACTGGCATCCGGGCGGGCGAGCGCGATGTTCTCGTGGGCGCTGGCGCGCACCAGTTGCGGATTCTGGAAGACGAAGCCAACCCGCGAATACAGCTGTGATGCCTCGAGCGTACGAAGATCGTGGCCGCCGATGCGGATTGCGCCGTCGGTCACGTCGTAGAACCGGGCAAGCAGGCTCGCCAGGGTGGATTTACCCGCACCGGACGGGCCCACGAGCGCAGTGATGGTACCGGGCGCCAGGCGCAGCGAGACGCCCGACAGCACGGGGGTAGACGCGTCGTAGCCAAAGCTCACATCATCGAACTCGACGAGACCAGCGGGCCTCGGCGCGCTCGCCGCATGCTCGACCTCAGGCAGCGTGGACAGCTGCTCCTGGTCGAGCATGACCTGGATTCGGCGTGCCGCGAGCATACCGTCGCGCAGCGCCTGCAGACCGTAGCCGACGCCCAGTAGCCGCGCACCGAACGTCGTGCCAAGAAAGAGGAAGGGCAGCAGCGAGATCGGATCCATCATGCCCGCGGTGATGAGCGCGGTGCCCACCACGCAGCTGAGGAACAGGAACGTCGCGGGGCGCGTGACCAGATCGATGAAGGTTTTGCGGCCGCTGAGCGGCTGCTGCCAGGATCGCAGGAAATCGAGGTAGTCTCGCAGGCTCCGGGTGAAGGGCGCGGCGGCTGCACCCCCGAAGACGCGTACGACGGCCTGCCCCTGCAGGTAGGCGTCAGCAGCGCTGGCCATCTGCTGGCGCCACTGCGGCGCCTGCACTACGCGCGGGCCCGACTGCGTCATCATGATGTACATGCCGATCAGGTAGGCGAGCACCGGCAGCAGCAGGGTGAGCGCCACCCGCCAGTCGATCACGAACAGGTAGCCCAAGACGGCCACAGGCGCGACGATGGCGCCGACCGCATCGGGCACCGCATGCGTGATGAGGTAGTGCATCGCCAGCGGATCATCGTGCACCAGCTGCTTGATGTGCGCCGCGCTGCGGGTATCGAAAAACCCGAGGGGCACGCGTCCGAGCGTCATCAGCAGTCGGGTGCGCAGGTCCTGACTGACGCGCGCATCGACGATGTGCAGCCAGGTCATCAGCCCGGTCGTGAGTAGCGCGCCCGCGATAAGGACCAGGCCGGCCCACCAGCCCAGGCGGATGAGCGCGTCGGTGCCGGCGCCGACGAGCAGCAGCCGGGCGAGTTCGACGAGCAGGACGTAGGGGGCCAGCTGCGCGAGTGTGGCCAGCGCTTGCACGATCGCCGCCAGGATGAAGGTTGTGCGCAGCGGGGCGAGCAGGCGCCGACCGGCCTCAGCCCGCCACGTCCCGCTGATAGGCGCAGCCTCGCCGGCCGCAGGTACCTGCGCGGCGGCAGCCTCGGGCAGATCCTTGGGGCGTTTTTTGCCGAATGCCCGCCCATAACACCAGTAGGCGCGGGCTTGGATTTCGGACTTCGGGAAGCCAAAATCGTTCATCAGGCGGCGACGCACATATTTCAAGCTGTCGGACTCACACGCCACCCACGCGCTCCAGTTCGACCAGTCCCGCGCAGCCAGTCCCGCCGCCAGGCTCGCCTCATCGACGCGCGGCACCCAATGCACTCGCGCGCGCGGATGCGTGCGGATTTCCAGCATGTGGTCATCGAGCGTGTGCTCTTCCAGGTACAGTTCGACCGGCAGCTCGGATGGAAGCACCTCGAGGATTGAATTGATGGCGGGCAGCGACGCGGCGTCACCAATGACGAGGTATCCGTCGGGTAGTTCCTCGGGCAGGACGAAACCCGTCGAGCCGAGCGTAGTGACCGCGATGGTATCGCCCGGCTGTGCCTGGCTTGCCCAGCTGGAGGCCGGCCCGGCAGGTTCGTGCAGCACCACGTCGATCGCGAACTCACCGGTATCCGGGTCGGCCTCGACGATGGTGTAGCCGCGCTGATGTTCCTGGTCGCTGCCGTCCGGATCGGGGAACCAGAACCGCAGCCAGGCCGTGGGCGCGAGAACGACCTCGGCAAGCAGACTTGCACTCACCAGGTGGATTCGCACGAAATGCGGGGCGAGGTAGGTCACGGCCGTGACTGTTGCGCTGTGGTCGCGCGCTCCAAATCCGCGCGTCAGCACGCCCTCAAAACCCCGTTTCGCCATGTGCATTCCCTCCTGCGCCGCACCACAAATTGAGGTGAGCCTAACCTAAGTCGAGGGCGGGGTCAAATGCGTCGGCGCGGCGCCTAGGGCTGCAGGCTCGCCACCAGCTCGCGCACCCGAGCCTGAATCTCGTCGCGGATCACGCGCACGGTGGCAAGGTCCTGCCCAGCCGGATCGGCCAGCTGCCAATCCTCATAGCGCGTGCCGGGAAAAACGGACACGCATCGCCGCAGCCCATCGTGATGACGACGTCGGAGGATTGCACGTCCTCAGCCACCAGCACCCTCGGGCGCGCCGCGGCCAGATCGATCCCGACCTCCGCCATCGCCTCTCGTACCACGGGGTTGATCGAATCAGCGGGGGCGGAGCCCGCGGAGCGGACCTCAATGCGTCCGCCGGACAGCGTCTTGGCAAAAGCCGCCGCCATCTGGGAGCGGCCTGCATTGTGAACGCACACAAACATGATCGTGGGTCGGGTCATAGCTCCATTGAACCGCAGGCGTGGGCAATGGCCAAGGCAGGGTTTAGCCTGGAAGGGTGAGCCTATGGCGCGACAAGCAGCAAGCCCGTGCGGCCGAGGTGCCGCCCTGGCTACTCGCCGTCCTTGCCATGCTTTCGGTCCAACTCTCGGAAGCCTTCGCCGTTGGCTTGATCAACGACGTCGGGCCGCGCGGGGCTGCCTGGCTGCGCGTGGCCGCCGGCGCCGTCCTCATCCTGGCAATCGCGCGCCCGCGCCTGCGCGGTATGACCTGGCGTGACGCCGGTCTCGTCACCGCCCTCGGCGTCACCACCGGCTCGCTAACTTTCTTCTTTTTGCCGCAATCCAGCGCATCTAACTCGGCACCGCCGTGGCTCTGGAATTCCTCGGCCCACTCGTCCTTGCCGCGCTCACAAGCACCTCGCGGCGCGCCCTTTCCTATCCCGCCCTCGCCATGATCGGCGTCGTCTTACTGACCCGGCCCTGGATCGGTAACGTCGACGTCGTCGGCATCCTGTTCGCCCTCGGCTCCGGGCTCGGGTGGGCGCTGTATATAGTCTTAACCCAACGCGTCGGTGATCGGTTTTCCGGCATCAGCGCCCTCGCCTACACCATCCCGATCGTCGCCATCGCCTACGCGCCCATCGGGCTACCCGAGGCGCTGCCGTACCTGTCCCTGCCGGTCATCGCCACGGCGCTCGGGCTCGCACTCCTGATGCCGGTCATCCCTCTCGCCTTCGAAATCGTCGCGCTGCGTGCCATGGCCCCGGCCGCCTTCGGCACCCTCATGTGCTGGAGCCCGCGATCAGCGTGCTTATCGGCGCGATCGTCCTCGCCCAAGTACCGCTGCCAATCCAGGTCCTTGGCATCGTGCTCGTCGTCGCCGCCGGAATCGGCTCGGAGCGCTTCGCCGCCCGCGATGTGTCGCCCACGCCCATCACGTGGCCGGAGAGCGACGAAGCCTAGGTCAGCAGGGCCCGCACCTTCGCGTCGGTCGCCTTACCCGAGATGACCGTGCCCTTTTCAAACAGCTCGATCACCCGCGGATTGATATAGGAATCGCGCGCGATCGCCGGCGTATTGTGTAGCCACTCGGCCGTCGTCTTGATCGCCGCCGTCACGGCCCCGGGAGAGGTATCGCCCGCCTTGGCCGCGCGCGACAGGGCCTGCGCCGCGACGGCAGCGAACAGACAATCGCGACCAGTTCCTTGTGGTCCTAGGACTCTCCTCTCGTCACCCGGGCAGTTAGACACGTTGAATAAAGTCATGAGCTTTCCGGCAACCGTTCTGCGCGTTCTCGTCGCCTCCCCATCCGACGTACCCGATGCCCGAGATGCAGTCGAGGGCGCTCTGCACTCATGGAATCGACTCCACGCGACGACTCGGAATGTAGTCTTACTGCCGTGGCGGTGGGAGACCAATTCTGTACCGCTGCTCGGAGGTCACTCTCAGGAGATCATCAACACCCAGGGAGTCGACGGAGCCGACATCGTGGTCGCGCTCTTCGGCAGCCGACTCGGCTCACCAACACCAGATGCAGTGTCGGGAACAGTTGAAGAGATTGAGCGAGCAGTAAACAGCGGGAAACCGGTACACCTGTTTTTCTCAAGAGCCCCACTGCCTCATGACGTCGATACTGCGCAACTCGAGGGTCTCCGAAATTTCAAGAATGAAATCAAGGAGCGGGGACTGCTCGGAGAATTCGATGACATCCGCCAACTGGAGAACCAAGTCTGGGCTGCCGTCGAGCATGACCTAGTCAAAATCGATCTCTCCGTGGTCGGGGTGCGCCATGAGCCGCTCGGCGTCCGCTTCCGCGTCGAGTCAAAGAGCGAGCGACACGAAAAGGAAATTGACAAGCGCGGCAAGATCAAATAGGAAACGAAACACTGGTTTGAGGTTACCAATACTGGTGATCTCGCTGCTGAAGCGGTGACCTTCGAAGGCCAAGCCGCATCGGGCCTTATGAGACTCCTTGTGGATGATCAGCCAATCACGCTGGAACCTGGGGTCATCTGGAAAGTGCCAGTCTCGTATTCGATGGGCACCGCAGGCACAAAGCTAACCGTTCACTGGGTCGAAGATAATGAAAAACAGTCGAAGACTTTCGACGTCCAATGAAGCGCGAGGTTACGTCGGTGAACCAGTCAGGCAGCTAAATCGTAGTTCGCGCGCGTTTGTATCCGTCGTGGCATGAAAGTTTCCAGGATGTGCACGCTCTCGTCCGTAAGCCCGCGGCCGAAGTGTTTCTTCGACACGTCATCGGCAGCGCGAAGGATAAAGTCCACGATCTCCACTGGGGTGTAGACGATGCCAAGCTTGTCGGCGTCGCGCTTGAATGCCTTTTGGAAGAAGCGTTCGTAGAGTTCCTTGATCACCTGCTGCTTCCCGGACGCGCTCGTGACCTCGGAAGCGCGCACACGCACCGAGGCGTAGAACTTCTCTAGCGAATCAGTCTCAGCATCCAGATCACTATCGTCGAGCGCGTCGACCATGCGCTGCATGACCTGGGAGACCGGGTTATGGGCAGCGAAGTCATGTTCGCTGAACAGCGCGTCAAACACTGGGGCGGTAATGAGGTGCTGTGAAAGCATGCTGATCGCTTCGGCATCAGAGATTGAGTCGTTGAGGTTTCCGCGCAAGCCTTCCACGAAAGTTTCGAACTCACGCTGGAGTTTCGGACTCGCAGTTTCCAGAAGCTTATTGATTCGGGTGATCTGGTTTTCAGCGATTACCGCGACATCGTCGGCCCAGTCTTCCCAGTAGGTTCGGGTGCCGACCTTGTCCACGAGCTTGGTGTAGATCGCTTCCTGCCACTTCTCTAGGGAGAAGAGTGCAACTTGCTCGGAGGTGAGCTCCGAGGTCTCATAACCAGGGGTGGAGTCGTTCTTATCGAGCTCTGCCTTTGCTTTTTCGACTTCGACGTGAGTGACATCGATCGGGAGCTCATCAGGCTTGTCACCGTTCAAACCGATCGAGTTCACCTTGGCGTTGAAGCGGTCATCGTGCGCACGCAGTGCGTTGAGAATCTGCCAAACCACTTTGAAACGAACGTTGTCGTTCAGCGCTTCGGATGGTGACTTCCCTGGAGGAACCGCGACGGGGAGGATGATGTAGCCGTAGTCCTTGCCTTCCGACTTGCGCATCACGCGGCCGACCGACTGAACCACGTCGACCATGGAATTGCGCGGGTTGAAGAAGATCACCGAGTCCAAACCAGGCACGTCAACGCCCTCAGAGAGACACCGCGCGTTGGTGAGGATGCGAGTTTCGTCCGGCTCCATGGATGCCTCGAGCCATGCGATCTTGTTGCCGCGCTCCATCGCGTTCATACTGCCGTCGACGTGCTGTACCGCGACGGACAAATCCACGTTGTGAAGAGAAACATCGTTGGTCGCAGCATGCTCGCGAAGCGTTTGTTGGTGGCTTGCGATGAGTCCCGGGTACGTTTCCGCGATCAGCTTCGAAGTCTTGATGTCCTTCGCGAAGGCAACGGTGCGCTGCATCGGTGCAGCATCTTCCTCAAATCCGCCTTTTTGCCCTTGCAACTTGCCGGAGCGCTTTGCGAGTGCGTTCCACGCACCGATCATCGCTGAAGCGGTGGTCAGGTTCATGCCTTCCTGCGTGTGCCGAACCAGTGCTTCGGCAGCAACGTCCTCGTCCACGGTCATCACCAAGACGCGATAGTCGGTGAGCAGGCCCTTATCCACCGCTTCACCAAATCCGAGTCGGTGAAACTCTGGACCGTAGATGGCCTCGTCGTCCATGGAAGCCAGTTCGGCTGAGTGTTCTTCGGTTTTGGTTTTGACGGAGTCGTCGAAAAGCCGTGGTGTCGCGGTCATGTACAGACGACGAGCAGCCTTGATGTAGTCGGCATCATGGATTCGAACGAAATTGGATTCATCCGCTCCGGCGAGTGTGACGCCGGTGGTGCGGTGAGCCTCGTCGCAGATAACGAGGTCGAAATCGTCGAGGCCCTTCGCCTGAGCATCATGAACAGCGGGCAAGGACTGGTAGGTGGAAAAGACGACGTGCAGACCATTGGCGCGCTTTCCTTGCGAGAAAAGAGTAGCGATGTCGTCGCCATCAGTGGAGACAGGGACCTCGAGGTCGTACGAGGCAATGTCTTCGGCCTGGCGGCTGGCCTTGTTATCGGAGCAAACCGCGAAGCTCTTCAGATCTAGGCGAGCCTGCGCAGTCCACTCGCGAAGTGTTTGTGCGAGCAGTGCGATGGAAGGAACGAGGAAGAGGACGCGGGCGCGGCCCCCCTTGTCCTTTGCAACTTGTTCAGCTAGGCGGAGCGCAGTGAACGTCTTGCCTGTGCCGCAGGCCATGATGAGCTTGCCGCGGTCGTGGGTATTGAACCCAGCCATGACGTTCTCGATCGCCTGCTGCTGGTGCGGACGCGGCTCGAAGGTTTCGCGCCGGGTGAGGCGAACCTGCATCTCGGAGCCGGGGAACACAACATCCCAGTTCACGGGTGATTCTGCGATCTGATTAAAGCCGATACGACTGGTGGGGATCTGCTGGTTTTCTAGAGCATCTTCCGCATTTTTCGACCACTTATCGGTCGTTGAAATGATGTAGCGGTGAACGAAGTGTTCGACGCTCGACTCAGTCTCAAACGAGCGGCCGGAGGCCTCGAAGAACGAATCGATGTGCTGCTTCTGGATGCTCGTGGTCGGCTTGTAGAACTTGGCCTGGATTGCCACCCATTTACCGTCATCCTTGCGGCGCGCAACCAAGTCAATGCCCGTATCGGCCTTGCCACCGTTGTAGCGCCACTTATCCCAACGCTGAACCTCATCGAACTGCGCAGAGAGAACAGGATCGGTTTTGAAGAAGTTAACCATCAACTTCTCAAACGCGATCCCGTACTTGCCCTGAGGCTGATTCTCACGGAGCTGATCGAGGACTTCGCTGAATGACGACATGAGCATCATTTTGCCCCTAAGGTGCAATTCTTTCGCTTTAGGGGGTGTTTATTTTCCCAGATCACATCGATCAAGGCCGTTACACTCGAGATCGCCACGGTATCGAGGCGGGGACGCCGGTGCTCGGGTGTGCGGTCTGCAGGTGCATCGTCGCTCCTTGGGGGCAGGGCGCAGCGGGGTTCGTCGATAAGTGATGGCGCTATGGAGCCGCTACACCCGCCAGTCCTCTACTTGTAGCAATGGGACACGGGAGAACTCCCGGGTGTTGGCGGTAACGAGAACGCAGTCGTTTGCCCGTGCCTGAGCTGCTATCCACAAATCGTTGGGACCGATTGGCTGCCCGATCGCCTCTAGCTCCAAACGGATGTCAGCGTAAAGAGCTGCCTCGGGCGCTCCGGTTCCGACTACCTGATACGCCTGTTCGAGTTGCTTGACAGCATCGGTCCGACGAATCGACGTTGACTTACCCGCACCAACCCGCAGCTCTCCAAGGACAATGGAAGACAGCACGATGTCGTCGGCTCGAGTTACGCGCATGCGTTCGAGGATATTGGCGTTACTGCGACGAAGGGCATCGATCCACACATTTGTGTCTAGGAGGAAGCGCATCATTCATCCCACTTTGGGATCGGATCTAGGGGGAGATCAGAGGGTTCTTCGAACTCGTCCGCCCACCCATCCGGTAAATCGGCAGTGATCACATCGAGCACATCGAGAGCCGAGAGCGGCTCAGGAGAGACGTAAAGCTTACCCCCAATCTTTTTCAGCCAAACCGTTTCAGAATCGAAACGAAAGTCCTTAGGAATTCGGATTGCTTGACTGTTGCCCGACATGAAGACCGTGGTTTCGACGGAGTCTGCAGCAGCCTCAGTCATGAACACCTCCTCGTATATATGACGTAATATATACGGTTTGGGACGTCAGGACGAGCACTCCGGCTAGAAAAGCTCCCGCACCGCAGCCCGCGCTGCCCAGGTATCGCGTGGGATGGTCAGGGCGCCGGTGAAGGCGACGCGATCGCCGGGGTGCAGGGTGAAGGTGGAAGGGGTTGGGCCGGTAAGGGGGTCGTCGAGAAGCGAATGCACGAGAGCGGGATCAACGCCGAGCGCTTCTGCAATGCTGAGCAGGGTTGCGCGTTCCTCGTCGGTGATTATGCCGTCTGACCAGGCTTCGACGGCGAGTTGGCGGGTGAACTCCTCGTTGATCGCCTCGACGTCGTCGGAGCTTAGGCCTGCGGCAATGGCGGTGGATTCGAGTTGGCGCATCTCGGTACGGGAAATTTCGCGGTCTACAAGCGCGCGGGTCAGTTCGGCGCGGTAGGTGGCTTCATCCTTGGTGCCGGTCGTCGGCAATGTGCGCGAAAGCTGGCCTGCCCAAGACGGCGCGCCACCGCGGGGAAGTGTGCGGACCTCGGACGCGGGTGTGGTGAACAGCGCAGCCGGAAAGTGAACGATATCCGCGTGGTGGTTCGCGTGCAGGTACGCGAGGAGATCGGCGGTGGCCTGGGCATCGGCAAGCGCAGAGTGCGCCAAACGGTTGTGGATCTGTGCGATGGCAAGCGCCTCGCTGAGTTTGCCCACGCCAAGGTGCTGCTTGGTCAGACGCATCGTGTCCAACCACTCGCACATGCCATCCTCCGCGCCCGCGCGTGCGAACTCGTTGGCAAGGAAGCGGCGCTCAAACGACGCATTATGCGCCACCAACGTGCGGCCGTTCAGCAGCGCACCAAGATACGCGGCGATGTCGCGGAACACCGGCGCATCCACGACGTCCGTCGCCGTGATCT
Source organism: Corynebacterium coyleae (assembly GCF_030408635.1). NCBI lineage: Bacteria > Bacillati > Actinomycetota > Actinomycetes > Mycobacteriales > Corynebacteriaceae > Corynebacterium > Corynebacterium coyleae. The sequence goes on from NZ_CP047198.1 coordinate 349,981, forward strand.
TATGGATGTAACTGTTCGGAATGTCACGCTCCGGCTGGATCAACGTCTCCCACGTGCCCTCCACCGTGAGGTCGGGGCGCAGCAACACCACGCCTATCTCCACGATGCGATCGAGATTGCTCAGCCCCGTCGTCTCCAGATCGACCACCGCAAACCCGTGCTGCCGGTTCATTCCTGTTCCTTATATCTGAACTGCGTAAGCGCGATTTTCGACGCCACCATCAACCTAAAGCACGCGCCGACGCGGTCAGGTGGGGAGTCGGTCGGGTGTTCGATGGTGCGCAAATTGTCAACCCAGAGTTGACAAACGTGTTCGAAAGAAAGCTGGTATGAAATCAGGTACTAGCCGGATGGGGAAGGAAGAGAACGATGACAGTTTTTACGGTTGATGCTGAGCGCTCGCCAGGTGGTGTATGGGTGCTCGAATGCAAGGAGCTCGGCGTGGTCTCTCAAACCGAGAACCTAGAGCTGGCTGAGGCAGAGGTACGCGAAGCAATTGCGTTTCAGTCCGGACTTCGTGCCGACGAGTTTGAGGTTGAGGTGGCTGCGATGGAACCGTAGGCGGCTTCGTCACGTCTAACTCAATATGAAGAACTCGATCTACTTACCGTGGCTGCTTACAGGGTTGGCTGTCGCCACATCAGTGGGGTATGCAATTGTGCTTGCTCTGGGGCCACCAAATATGACCGTGCCTGTACTGGACTTTTCTGCAAAGGTTATCGGCCCAGTGGGTGCAGCACTCATTGCATGGGCAGGTGTTTCCCACACAGTGATGAACACGCGGGTGCAGGACACAGCGAAGGAATGGCATCACGACCTGAGGTGGGCGTCAGAGCTGTGTGCGTCGGAGAAACCGCTCGATGTTGCGATTGGGATCGCAGTGCTCGGTGAACTTAATGACCATAGTCTCCTAGCGCCCGACCAAGTTAAGATGGTTCGCACTATCTCAGAAACGATCACTGGGGAATTTCTTCACGGTATCGACACAGCACTGAAGGGAGTGGGCGACGATGGCGCAACGCGATAACTCCAATGTGGGCCAGCCGCTGGTCGTCGCTAAGCGACCGCCCCACATCGGCGAAATTGCAGCAGCGAAGCTCTTGATCAAAATGGTTGAACGCGGTCAGATCGACCGGGAGATCACTCCGTTGCTGCGCTGGATTGCCGAGTATGGCGACGTGGACGAGAGTCGAGTTCCCGACATCGTGCTTCAGCCCCGCGACCAGTCTGCCTAACCGCTAGAACAGCTCCCGCACCGCAGCCCGGTCGACCTTGCCCGGACCCAACTGGGGCAGCGCCGGCACAACCTTGAGTTCCTTCGGTACTTGCCAGCGTGCGATTTCACCGGTGTCCTCGGCGTCCGCAAACGCGTCCATGATGTCCGCCACGCTCGCAGACCCGGTGTACGCAGCGCAGATGCGTTCGCCGAAGCGCGCATCTTGCTTACCGACGACACACGCACCCGTCACCCCATCCACCTTGAGCAGGAACGTCTCCAGCACTTCGGGGTGGAGTTTGAGGCCGCCGGAGTCGATGATGTTGTCGATGCGTCCGTGGACGGTGAGGTGGTCGTCGATAAGTGAACCCGCGTCGGAGGTGCGGAACCAGCCGTCCTTGAGATCGTCGGAGGGCGCCTGCGATCCGACATTGCGGTAGCCGCGCGCGACCATGGGGCCGCCGAGGTGGATGCGGCCGTCGATGATTTTCACGCGGGCGCCGGCGATGGGCACGCCGTCGTAGACGCAGCCGCCGGAGGTTTCCGACGAGCCGTAGGTGGTCACCACGTTGATGCGCAGTTTCTTTGCCGACTCGAGCAGGCGCGGGTTGGTCGCCGCCCCGCCGACCAGCACCGCGGAGAAGGTCCGCAACGCGTCGATGCCCTTGAGCGTCGAGGTCGCCTTGGCCAGCTGCATCGGCGTCAACGCCGTGTAGGTGCGCTCGCCGGTGCTGGCCAGGTCGTGGGCGTGGTGGGCGAACTCAGCGACATCGAAACCATACGTGAGGTCCACAAACGCCGGCTCCACGCCCGCGACCATGCTGCGCACCAGCACCTGCAGGCCCGCGATGTACGCCGCCGGCATAGCCAGCAGCCACTGGCCTTCGCCGCCGAGCGCCTGGTGGGTCGCGTCCGCGCTCGAGATCAGGTTCGCCGGGGTCAGCATCGCGCCCTTCGGCTTGCCCGTGGACCCGGAGGTGGAGACGACGAGGGCGATGTCGTCGTCGATAGGCGCGCCGGGCTCCAACGTGTTGCGCAGCAGGTTCGTGCGCGCCGGGTCGTTCGTCGGCACCGGCAATAGCGCGCGCTGGCCGGTCAACGCCTCCTCGAGCGCGGGCATGATAGCCAGCGGATTCGCGGGATCGACGGGCAGAAGTTCGAGCAGGTTGGTCACAGCGTACGAGCGTAGCCGGTGGGATATCGCGCGCCGCGAAGGCCGTGACGTGTAACACCTGTTTGCGAGCCCACCGATAGAACAAGCATGAAGAAGTTCATCGCATCGGCCGTCGCCGCGGCGACCGCCTTCACCGTCACTGTCCCTACGACCCACGCCGCCACGCTCACGCCTGCGGACAACGGCCAGTGCCGCGTCACCCTCAACGACGCGGAGCGCGGCCCCGCCTGGCAAGCCGAACGCATCGCGAAAACCCTCACGCACGGCATGTACGCCACCGCCGTCGCCGAGGCATTCGAGGCAACTTTCGAGGGGCTCAAGCCGCTTGGCGACGACCACCTCACCCAACCGGCCATCATCACCGTCCAGGAAATCCGCCTGGCAGGCGAGGAACCCGGCGCCCGCCCCGACTACGACGCCGCCCGCGCCGCCACCAAGGCCAAACTGGCAGAACTGGGCCTGACCTCCACCGACGCCGACTTTTACCTGGACATGAAGCAGGGCTCCCAGATCCCGCTCTCACCAGCAGGCAAGGCGCTGAAGGGGTCGGCGGGCTGGTACATCGGCATCGACGGCTCCGTGCCAGAAGTGAACGACCTTGGCCCGGACTACGAGTTCGGCCGCACCGGCGCGAACACCGCCCGCTTCCTCAAGCACATGCCCGAGTGGCAGCGCAACGCGTTCGCCGCCAACATGTCCAAGACCTACTTCGGTCAAGCCTTCGACTCGCTCGAGTCCCGCTACTACCACCCGCTGAGCAGGGCAAAGAAGTGCGACGACAATCCGCCGCTGCTCTTCAGCATGCAGAACGCGGAACTGCCCGCCGCACCGGAGCTGAAGAACACGCTGCCCGGCAAGCCAGCCGACCCGGATAAGCCGGCCGAGCCCTCGCCGGAGCCTTCGCCGGAGCCGGACAAGCCGACGCCGACCCCGGGCACCCCTACGCCTGACACCCCTGCGCCGGAGCAGCCGAAGACCTTCGACGCGAAGCTTGCAGAGATCATCGGCATCATCGCCGCCGTGCTCACGGCACTGGGCGCCCTGTTCGCCCTGCTGAAGACCGCCGGCTTCAACGTGCCGGACTTGCCCCAGATCCCCGGCCTGAACAAGTAGATCTCCTCCTCGGGGAGGAGGTGCGGGGCGGGGGTCGTCGATAGGCTTACGCCCATGCGCTACAAACCGGGTGACCTTGTGCTCGCGGTCGCTGTCGCCATTTTGGCGGCGGTGTACACCGCGAGTGCGTTTACCCAACCCATAGACGCGGCAGGTTGGGGCCAGGCCGTGCTGTCGTGGGGCTTTGTCGCGGTGTGCGTGGTGCTCACGAGCAAGCCGAAGTTCTCCTCGGTTGCGCTTATCGCGCTGAATGTTGCCTGGTCGACGATGTGGCTGGCCGCGCCGGTCAACCTTGGATTTTCGCCGTGGGTGTTGGCGGTCCCGGTGGCCACCTTTATCGCCGGGCGGTTTACAGGGAAACGCTTCGCGCTAGTTGTCCTCGCCGCCGCGTGCGGGTGGGCGCTGCTGTCACCGTTCATGTGGACGTGGGACGACAACTTTGTGTTGTTCTACCGGCACGGGGTCGATCTCGGGATCACGCTTGCGCTGCATTGGGGTGCGAGTGCGGTGGGGTATCTCCTGGGGGCGAATGTGGCGGCTGAGGATGAGGTGCGTCGTCGAGAAGCACACGCGAAAGAGCAGCGCCTCGCAGCGGCGCGCGAGGAGGAACGCCGCGCCATTGCCCGCGATATTCACGATCTGCTCGGCCACTCCCTGACCCTGATCAAAGCGCAGGCCAATGCTGGTTTGGCGGTGGGGCAGGAGCGGGAGGCGCTGCAGCAGATCAACGAGGCCGCAGGGCAGTCGTTGTCGGAGATTCGCCTGCTTGTGCGCGGTTTGCGCGAGAGCGACCATGCGTTTTCCCCGGCGGCGGGGATCCCTGACCTGCCGTCGTTGGTACAGCGCTACCGCGACGCCGGCGTGGAAGTATCGCTGGAAGCACCAGCAGTGGATGTCTCCCCGGTGACCTCGCTTGCTACCTATCGCATCGTGGCTGAGGCACTGGCAAACGCGGCGCGCCACCAAGTCGATCCCACTGTGACGGTTCGGGTCGCACCGGGCGAGACCGTGGTGGTAGAAGTCGTTTCTACCGGCCAGATTCGACCCCAACCAGGCACCGGCGTCGGGCTGGAGGGGCTGCGTGAACGCGCGGCGAGCGCCGGTGGCACGCTGAAGACATGGCAATCAGGGGAGACGTTTACCGTGCGGGCGGAGTTGGCAGCATGATCCGCCTGCTTCTTGCCGACGACCAACCGCTCCTCCTCAGCGCCCTCCGCACCATCTTGGACGCCCAGGACGACATCACCGTCGTCGCCACCGCCGCCGACGGCGCCGAAGCCGTGGAGAAAACCCGCGCCCACCGCATCGACGTGGCGGTGCTGGACATCCGCATGCCGGTGCTCGACGGCATCACCGCCGCTCGCGCGATCATGGAGATGGGCCCACGCGTGATCATGCTGACCACCTTCGACGACGACACCTTGATCCATGCAGCTATCGACGCCGGCGTGCACGGCTTTCTCCTCAAAGACGCCGAACCCGACGTCCTGGCCAACGCCGTACGCGCCGTCGCCCGCGGCGAATCGGTCCTAGCCTCCGGGGTCACCGGCCGCGTGATGGAGTGGGTCCGCGACGGGGCGGGCACTTCAGAATCCGCCGCTGCGCTGGAGGGGCTGACGCAACGCGAACGCGACGTGCTCGCGGAGATTGGCCGCGGCGCGACGAACGCCGAAATCGCCGCCACGCTGTTTATTGCAGAGACCACGGTGAAAACGCACGTCTCCAACCTGCTTTCCAAACTTGGCGCGCGCGACAGGGTGGCGCTCGCCTTGATCGCCCAGCGCGCCGGGATCTCCTCCTAGAGGAGGAGGCAGTGTGGTCCCGCCGGCCGATGTGGTCGCCTTGTTCGGCGACGACCATGAATGCCATGACTGATACCCAACTTGCTTGCCGCGGCGTGGTCGTGTCCTTCGGGGACCACCACGTACTTCGCGACGTGTCATTGACCACCACCCCGGGCCGAGTCCACGCACTGCTCGGCCCCAACGGCGCGGGTAAATCGACCCTGATGTCGGTGCTGCTCGGCCTGATCGAACCCGATGCCGGCGAGGTGACACTGATGGGGCAGCCGTTTGATCGTTCGGCGCTGCGCCACGTTGGTGCCTCCATCAACGACCCCGCCTTTTACAGCCACCTCAGCGCCCGCAACAACCTCCGCGTCCACACCACGCTGCTGGGCCTTCCCGACAGCGAAGCCGACCGGGTTCTCGAACTGGTTGGCCTCCAAACCGCGGGCAAGAAGAAAGCCGGCAGTTTCTCCACCGGCATGAAAGGCCGCCTCGCCCTCGCTCAGGCGCTGCTCGGCGAGCCAGAGGTGCTTATTCTCGACGAACCACAAAACGGCCTCGACCCTGAAGGCATTGCCCACCTGCGCGACTACCTCCGCGAATACGCGCGAGCTGGACGCACCGTCCTGGTCAGTTCCCACCAACTCGGCGAAGTACTCCACATGGCCGACGACGCCACCGTGATCGCAGGCGGCGGCGTCCGCTTCGCAGGCGAGCTCGCGGAACTCGGCCCCAACCTAGAAGAGTCGTTCTTTCGGCTCACCTGCGGTGGTGAACGATGAACCTCCTACACGCCGAATGGATCCGTGCTCGCGGCTCCATACTGTGGTGGCTCGCTGGGGCAGGTTTGCTGGTCGGTGTGCTGCTGACGTTGTTCGCCCTGGCCGGAAATGTGGAAACCGCGACGAACCTGCTCTACCCGCAAGGCCTGTTGGTCACCGGCATGGCTGCGCCTGCCGCCGCACTGTTCGCAGGCTTGGCCGAGACCCGCGAGCGTGACGCCCGCGGCGGCGGCACATTGTGGCGGCCGGTTTCACCCAAGCGCACTCGCGCCGCCCGCATCGTCGTGGTGTGGCTGGCGCTGGCCGCGTTCGTCGCCTTCGACTTTGTCGTGCCGTTTGCCGCCGGCCTCGTATTCAACCTGGACAACACGGCCTCGATTGCACTCGTCGGCCTGTTTGTGTGGCTGGGCATGCTCGGCCCCGCAGGCCTCGCCGCCGCTGCCACGCGACGCATTGGGATGCTGCCGACCATCATCCTCGGCTTTTTCTTCACCATCGGGCTTGGCTACTTCGCCGAACGCGACTGGTGGTGGATAAACCCCGGCGCCTGGCCAACCCGGCTGGCGCTACCGACCATGGGCCTGCACTTCAACCTGCTACCCCTCGACGCCACCGACCCCATGGCGGGGGAATCTCCCATTCCCGCCCTCACCCTCACACTGCTACTCGCAGCAATTGGCTTTGTAGTGGCCGCCCTCGTACCACCGCGCACCCGACCCATGCTGCGCCGCCGCCGAGTCCACCACGTCACCGCACCGCTGGCCGCAGGGCCGGCAACGCCGCGCCCCGAAACCACCGGATACGTGGCTGCGGTGAAGGGGGTTGCGATGGCGGCGAGGGTGTCGTCGATAAGCGTCTTGCTCCTGCTCACCGCCCTGGTGCTGCTGTTCTCGCTGGCATACCCGGTGGACGTGCGCGAGGCGCTGTTCGCCTACGCCATCCTGCCGGTTGGGGCCGGCGTGCTGCCCACCCTCGTGTGGCCGAAACTGCGTCCCGCCTGGGCGCTCATGCAGGTCGAACACCCACACGTCCGCGCCGCATTGGCCACTTGGTGCGTTGGAGTCGTCGCCCTCGTGTGCGCGTTCGGAGCGGCCGTGGTTGGCGACGCACGCTTCGGACTCCTCGCGTTCCTCGCAGGCAGCGTATTGGCCCTCACCGCACTTGCCATCACCGTCCGCTTCGGCGTGGCGTGGACGCTGGCCACGACGATCCTGGTCACGATCGTCTCCGCCACGATCGGCGGCGACGTCCTCGCACAGTCCGCACTATGGATCCTCGCCGTCCCCGCATGGCCAATCACCGCCACCGGTGCACGCGTGTGGATTGCGGCTGCGGTGGGGTTAGCGCTGCTGGCAGTCGTTGTCGCGGCGCTGATGCGGGTGCTGCGCGGCATGCGCCCAGTGCGACGCTAACCCGCCGGGGTCAGGCGTCCATCTGCCGTGTAGCGACCATCGGGGGAGTTGTAGAAGGCGTGGGCGTGGTTGTCGTCGATAAGCAAATGCCACGTGCCGCCGTTATCGCAGGTGCCCTCGGTGATCGTCTCGCGGAAGCCATCCTCGGTTTTCGCGAGGTGGCCCGCGCAGCCAAGGTCCGGGTACGTCACCGCGATGCCGTCGGCGGTCGGCTCGAACCGGACGCGGAACTGCTCACCCTGCAGGTGCTCCACCTTGGACACCTGCCCCATCGTGCCCTCCAACGGACCACGCAGTGTTGCGTTGCCGATCTTGTCCAGCGCCGCCGCGTCCGTCGTCGGGTGCCAGGTGATCCGTGTGACATCGCTGAGCGGATTGCCGACGACCGTCTCCTCCGGGCCCCACACCTTTTCCAGACGCTGACCCCGCAGTTCGAAGTGTGTCACGTTGAGGCGGGGACCGTCCGTTTCGTACTGGTCCAAGCCCGGCTGGGTGCCGTTGGTGAACACTGTCGGGTAGGGCTCGTCCGAGTCGACGAGGTAGTCCTTCGTCCAGGTGACCTCGCCGTTCTGGGCCCGCAGCACGCGCACCGGCGATGGGTTGCCGTTGGCCGCGCCTGCGTCTGGGCCTGCGTCTGGGGCTGCGCTGACGCCTGCGCGGAGCAGCAGTTCGGGTTCGAGATCGCCGTTGATGTCCAAAACGTCGTAGGTGAACGTGCCGTCGAGATCCGCGAGGTCCGCGAAGAAGCGCGCCGGGTCCGCGATCGCTTCCGCGTACAGGTCACGGATCGAAGCGGTCGGTGTCGCTGACGCCGTGGTCGCGTCGGTTGACGTTTCGTTGGCCGGTGCGCTAGTCGGTGCGCTGACCGTCTCGTGAGAAACGACCGTCGTTGTTTCCGGTGCAGGCGTTTGGATTGGTTCGGTCTCCGTGCCGCAGGCAGCCAGCAGGAGAGTGGTGGCGAGGATCGGTACGTGACGTTTCATGGCACCACGCTACCGAAAGCCCAAAAGACGATATCGGGATTTGGCATTCTCGCCGGAGCACAACCTGGGGAAACGGCGTCGGCAAGGTGCTAAAACCCGATATCGTCTTTTGGGCTATCCGACAGATCAGGACAGGATCTGCCAGGCGCTTTGGAAAATCGACATCTGTTGGGAACTGGCGGGCCAACGCATCCGACTAAAAATGCGTCCCTGTATCAACCGAAAGGTGTATGTGTGTCCAGTACTGTCCAACGGCGCAGCGGCCTGCCCGCGCTGACCAGAAGAATCCATTTTTACGCGGGCCTGTTCATTGCCCCGTTCATCTTTGTCGCCGCGCTAAGTGGCGCTCTCTACGCGGTCGCTCCGTCGCTCGAAAACGTCGTCTACAAAGACGTGCTGACCGTTCCCGCCTCCGATACCAACGCCCCGCTGGCCAGCCAAATCAGGGCCGCGCAGGACACACACCCGGACATGGATGTGGCGCAGGTGTGGCCGTCGTCGACACCCGATGAAGCAACGCGCGTTTTGCTTATCGACGAATCCCTCACCGAAACAAACCAACTCCGCAGCATCTTCGTCAACCCCCACACCGGTGACGTCATTGGCGACGAGCCAACCTACTCCGGCCTCGGCGAACTCCCGCTGCGCTACTGGATCTCGTCGCTACACAAGAGCCTCCACCTCGGCGAGGTCGGCGAGCTTTACGCAGAGGTGGCAGCCAGCTGGCTGTGGGTCGTCGCCCTGGGCGGCCTGTACCTGTGGTGGCGGATGGCCCGGAAGCGAGCCCTGGTTGGGTTGGAGAATGCGACGGGGCGTCGTCGTAAAGTGCTGAACTTGCACGGCGTAGCCGGAACCTGGTTGCTCGTGGCCATGCTGGGACTGTCCGCCACAGGCATCACCTGGTCCGTATTCGCCGGCGAAAACGTCGACCGCACAATCACCTGGTTGGGCGGCAAAGCAGAACCGATCGAAACCTCCCTGGTCGCCGACGCGGAAGCCGCCCCAGCCGACGAGCACGCCGACCACCACCCCGCCAGCGCACACGGAGCCGAAGGCCTGACCAAGGACGAGGTGGCCGACCAAGCCGCCACCGTCCTCGAAACCGCCCGCGCCGAAGGCCTCACCGGATCAGTGCGCCTCTTCGTCCCCAAGAACACCGACGAGGCGTGGCAGGCCAGCGAGCGCTGGGTGCCGTGGCGCACCACCTCCGACGCCGTGAGCGTGAACGGCCAAAACGGTGACCTTGTAGACAAGCTCCCATTCTCTGAACTGCCACTGTTCTCAAAACTGACCAGCTGGGGCATCTACCTGCACATGGGCATCATGTTCGGCCTGCCTCTGCAGATCCTGCTCGCTATCTGCGCGCTCGCGATCTGCGCCATGGTCGTGATGGGCTACATCCTCTGGTGGCGACGCCGCCCAACAAAGAACGCCATCGCCGGCGTCCCAGGTCAGGCTGATCTCACCGGCCGCGACTGGGCCATCCTCGCCGTCGTAGCGATCCCGGTCGGCCTGTTTCTGCCGCTACTCGGCCTTACCTTCGCCGCGATGCTTGTTGCCGATCGGTTGCTGGCCCGCCGCCGCACGGCATTTACGACGCCCGAAAAAGAACCTGTTCCCCTGGCTGCTGACGAGCGGGTCGGAGTCTCCGGAGACGAGGCTGAGCTTGGCTTAGTTGAGGTTGGCTGAGGCAAGCGTGGCGGCGCGTTCCTGACAGATCACGGCGGAATCTGTCAGTCGCCGGCATCGCGCCTGGTCAGAAATCGCCCCTGACAGATTCTGCAGAATCTGTCAGTGGAAGAGGGGGCCGGCGAAAATAGTTCCCGTGGTTGGGCCGGGATGTGGAACTTTCTTGCCTCCCAAGACAGCCGACCTGGGAGAACGCCGCCGCGGTGGAGCCAAAAACCCGAAATAGTTCCCGAGCGGGGAACTATTTTGGGTGGGGGCCGCAGGGCCGCCGGGCCGCCAGCCCGGCAAAGTACCGCCGTACCCCCAAGAAGCCTAGTAGTAGAAGGGGAAGTCGTCCCAGCGTGGCGGGCGCTTCTCCAAAAACGAGTCGCGGCCCTCGACGGCTTCGTCGGTCATGTAGGCCAGGCGGGTGGCTTCGCCGGCGAAGACTTGTTGGCCCATGAGGCCGTCGTCGACAAGGTTGAAGGCGAATTTGAGCATGCGCTGCGCGGTGGGGGACTTGCCGTTGATTTCGCGGGCGACCTGGATCGCCTCTTCTTCCAATGAAGCATGCGAGGCAACGATGTTTACCGCGCCCATGCGCTGCATCTCCTCGGCTGAGTAGGTGCGGCCGAGGAAGAAGATTTCGCGGGCGAACTTCTGGCCGACCATCTTGGCTAGGTAGGCGGAGCCGTAGCCGGCGTCGAAGGAGCCCACGTCCGCGTCGGTCTGCTTGAACCGGGCTTCCTCGCGCGACGCGATGGTCATGTCGCACACGACGTGGAGTGAGTGTCCGCCGCCGGCGGCCCAGCCGTTGACCACCGCGATGACCACCTTGGGCATGGTGCGGATCAGGCGCTGGACCTCGAGGATGTGCAGGCGTCCGCCCTCGGCCTTCACGCGCGCCTCATCGACGGTTTCGGCGGTTTCGCCGCCGGCGTACTGGTAGCCGGAGCGGCCGCGGATGCGTTGGTCGCCGCCGGAGCAGAACGCCCAGCCGCCATCCTTCTGCGAAGGCCCGTTGCCGGTCAGCAGCACCACGCCTACCGACGGATCGCGCCGGGCGTGATCCAGGGCTTGGTAGAGCTCGTCGACGGTGTGGGGGCGAAACGCGTTGCGCACCTCGGGGCGGTCGAATGCGATGCGCACGGTGCCGTCGGCACGCGTGTCGCCGACGTGGCGGTGGTAAGTGATGTCGGTGAAGTTGAAGCCTTCGACCTCGCGCCACTGGCTGGGGTCGAAGGGCTGGGCGGTGGAGTACTGCATGGGGGTAATCGTACTCACGCGTCCGCTTTATACCTCTTTATAACTAGCCCAACCTATAAAGAGGTATAAAGAGGCTATGGTTCAGCGCAGTCCGTACACACCTGGCGTGGTGGCCTCCACCATTTATGGCAGAGACCAAGTTCTTAGGGAGGCGAAGCGCGAGCTTTTCTTTATGGCTCATGATCCTGGGCTGATGGGGCAGGTGAAGGTCTACGTGGGACCCCGCGGCATAGGAAAGACCAGCTTGCTTCGAGCAGTTGAAGCAGAAGCTAAGGCTGAAGGCTTTGAAACCGCCTGGATTACAGCGGGGGACCGGCCACTTTTCAATGCCCTTTTGGACAAAATCGGCGAGATTGCTCGCAGCTGGAAGGATGAGGCTGGAGAAAAGCTGCTCGGGCTGTTGTCGTCGCTGCGGGTTGAAGCGTTTGGTGTTTCGGTTGGAGGATCTCAACCAGTTGAAGGCCCGAGGCCAGATGCGTCGGGATATGGAGACCAAATGCAGCGCGCGCTTGTTGATGCAGCGGAAACGATCCGGGGCAGGGCTAGTGGAATGGTTGTTTGTATTGACGAGATTCAGTCGGCTGATGCAGATGGCCTGCGCTCGCTTGCGTACGCGTGGCAGCAGATGCAGGCAGAAAATGCTGAGCTCCCTCTCGCCATCTTTGCAGCTGGGCTCAGTCATAGTCAGGATGTGATTACCGATGCTGTGAGTTTTGCAGAGCGCTTTAGTTATGTGCATCTTGAATCTCTGGACCGAGAACACGCTGAGGAAGCATTAGTACAACCGGCGAAGAAGAAGGGCGTGAATTGGTCTCCGGCCACGCTCCAGGAAGCTGTCCGTTTAGCAGGCGGCTACCCGTGGGCTGTGTCAAATTTTGTGGACGGGTAAACCCGTTGTGTTTGGTTGTGGGGGTTAGGCTGCGGCGGCGTGTGTGTCGGCGCAGCGGGTTTTGAATTGGCGCATTGCTTCGGCGGGGATCAGCCCGGTGGTGGAGTGGATGCGGCGGCGGTTGTAGTACGCCTCGATCCAGTGTCCGACTTCGTAGCGGGCGTCGAACTTCGACGCGAACTGCTTCTTTTCGTACAGCAGATGCAGCTTCAACGTGGAAAACATCGACTCCGCAACCGCGTTGTCCCAGCACACACCGACCGCGCCGGTGCTTAAACGCACATCGAGTTTCTTGGCTGTTTGCGCGAACTGCTTCGAGGTGTACTGCGAGCCGCGGTCGGAGTGAAACACCGCGTTGCCCGCGACGAAACCGGCCGCGTGCGCCATGGTCAGCGCGTCGACGACAAGTTGCGCACTCATCCGGTCTGCGATCTGCCACCCGACAACCATCCGTGTGCTCAGATCGATCACGACGGCCAGATACATCCATCCCTGCGCGGTGCGCAGGTAGGTGATGTCGCCGCACAGATAGGTTGTCGGCATCGCGGGGTAGAAACGGCGCCGAAGCAGATCAGCTCGTGCGCTCGCCTGCGGGTCTTGGATCGTGGTGCGTTTAAACGCGCGACGGTACTTGGTGTGCAGCGTGTTGTCAGCCATGATCTTTCGCACCGCATACAGCGTGGTTGCAACGTTTTGGGCCTGAAGCTGCCGGTAGATAGTGCGCGCCCCGGCAAAACCGTTGTGCTCGTTGAAGATCTCGATAACCAGATCGGTAATCGCCGCGCGTTTCGCCCGCGGTGTGCCACCGGCCGGCGGAGTATCTCTACGCTTGCGCCAGGCGTAATAGCCGGAGCTGGATACTTCCAACACACGGCACATCATTGACACTGGGTAGCGGGGGCAGGGGTTGCCTTCTTCGTGGAAGTGGGCAATTACCGCGAAGAGGTCCTCGTGGTGTGCTCCGTGGCGAAGAAGGCGGCCGCTTTTTTTAAAAACTCGTTTTCACGCTCGAGCTCTTTGATCCGCTTTGCCATCTCTGCCGGGTCCTGCGACGCGGCATCAGCAGCGCGCATGTGGCTGCCGGAACCAGTGCCCAAGGTGCCTTCGGCTTTGGCCACCCAGCGTCCCAACGACGAGGACGACACCCCGTACTCCTGGGCCACGGCACCACGAGTCTTGCCGAACATCAACACCTCATCAATGCACTGCTGACGAAACTGATCCGAATACTTACGTGGCATGATTTAATCCTTCCAGATCGGTGGGTTTCACCGTCCACCGGAATCATGACACCCCACCGTATTTCATTCAGGTTGTAGGCGATCTGGTGTGGCAAGCGGCCGATTTTCCGGACCCTGGCACTTTTATTGACCTAGCAAACCTCAAACATGTAGCGGATCGATTCCAAGAAACTCAGTTGACCATGTTCCGCTCCCGGTGGCACAAAGCTACCGACGTGGAGAGGGAATTCATTAGCGCAATGGCTGAGGATCTAGAGCCACAGGTGAAGCGAGGCGATATCGCCGAGAGAATGGGCCGACCTACAACCGGAATCAGCATGGTCCGTAGATCTTTGCTTGACAAGGGATTAATCGAGGAAAGTGGTTTCGGCTACTTGAGGTTCACTGTTCCGGGGTTCGCCGAATTCGTGAGAAACGAGCGGGGCGGGCAGGAGCGTGAGGCTCGTGGTTGACATTTTATACCTCTTTATAACTACCCCAACCTATAAAGAGGTATAAAGCACCCATGACCCCATCCGTTGACGAGATCCTCGAGCGCGCCCACGTTGTCGCGCTGCCCATGGCTGTGAAGTTCCGCGGCATCACCACGCGTGAGGCCTTGCTTATCGACGGCCCCGCCGGCTGGGGCGAATTCTCCCCATTCATCGAATATGCACCCGAGGAGTCCGCCGCCTGGCTGCGCGCCGGGCTCGAGGCGGCGTTCACCGGCCTGCCGGAGGCGCACGGCACTGTGGAGGTCAACGGCACGATTCCCGCGGTCGAGGACGTCGAGCCTGTGCTCGCGCGCTACCCGGGGGTTAACACGTTCAAGATCAAGGTCGCTGAGCCTTCGCAGTCGCTTGACGACGACATCCGGCGCGTCACCGCCGTCCGTCGCCTCCGCCCCGACGCGCGTTTGCGTGTCGACGCCAACCGTGGCTGGACCGTCGACCAAGCCGTCGAAGCGGCGGAGAAGCTCGGCGAGTTGGAATACATCGAGCAGCCGTGCGCCACGGTGGAGGAGTTGGCGGAGGTGCGCCGTCGCGTCAGCACGCCGATTGCGGCGGACGAGTCGATCAGGCGTGCCGCCGACCCGTACCGCGTGGCTGAACTGAACGCGGCGGACGTGGCGGTGTGCAAGGTCGCCCCGCTTGGGGGAGTGGCCAACCTGGTCACCATCGCGCGCGACCTGCACCTCGATGTCACTGTCGCTAGCGCCTTGGATACCGCTGTTGGGATGGATGCGGGGTTGATCGCGGCGAAGCTCACCGGTTCGCGTGCGGCGGGGCTGGCAACCCAGCGCCTGTTCGTGGAGGACGTTGCGGAGCCCCGCGTCATGGAAAACGGCGAACTTGCTATCACCCGCACTACCCCCGATCCGGAACGCCTCCACGGGCTTCGCGCCCCAGGTGAGCGCAGGGATTGGTGGTTCGCCAGGGTCCGTGCGTGCATGGCTGTGCTGGAGCAGGATCCCTCTTTCCGGGTGTAATTGTCCGATTTCTTATCGCATTCGCGTGTGGGATCCGGGGGCAGTCGGCTAATCTTTCGCCCATGTCGACTCCCGTGATGCACGAATCTGCCTCGCTTTCAGAAGGCGACCTGGCAAAAGCGCCCGAACCTGGCGAGTGGCGCCGCCAACTTATCGGCCTGATCACCGGTGTGGTGCTGGCTGTTTTGGTGTATTTCTTGTTCCCTGCCAACGCTGCTGAGACGGTGTTGCAGTCCTCCGGTGCGAAGGAGGGGGTGGAGTACTCCGCGGATACCATGCGCATCGTTGCTGCCACCACTGTGTTGATGGGTGCGTGGTGGATGACGGAGGCCATCCCGCTGGCCGCCACCGCCTTGGTGCCTATTGCGGTGTTCCCGATCGCAGGTGTGGCCCCGTTTAAGGAAGTGTCCTCGCCGTACGCTTCGGCGACGATCTTCCTGTTTATGGGTGGCTTCCTGATGGCGCTGGGTCTGCAGCGTTGGAACCTGCACCGTCGCCTGGCCCTGATGGTGGTCAAGATTGTCGGTACTTCGCCGAAGCGCATCATTTTGGGCTTCATGCTGGCCACCGGCTTTATGTCCATGTGGGTGTCTAACACTGCTACCGCTGTGGTCATGCTGCCGATTGGTACGTCGGTGCTCATGCTGACCGCGGACACGGTTGGTGGCATGAAGAACCAGAAGAAGTTCGCTACCGCGCTCATGCTTGCTATCGCGTACTCGGCTTCCATTGGCTCCCTGGCAACGCTGATCGGTACTCCGCCGAACGCGCTGCTGAAGGGCTACATGGAGGAGGCCCACGGCATCGTTATCGGTTTCGGTCAGTGGATGCTGGTCGGCCTGCCGGTCGCGGTTGTGTTCACCTTCATTGCCTGGTGGCTGCTGATCACGGTGTTCAAGCCGGAGGTAGACACCATCCCGGGCGGCAAGGAGCTGATCGACGATGAGCTGAAGAAGCTCGGTGCCTGGACCTTCCCGCAGGTTGCTGTGGGTGTGATCTTCCTCGTCGCCGCGCTTGCCTGGATTTTCATCCCGCTGGGCCGCAATCACTTTGGTTGGGATTTCCCGTACGACGACGCGATCGTCGGCATCATCGCCGGCATGCTCATGTTCATCATCCCGGGCACCTCTGACGGCAAGCGTCTGTTGGATTGGAAGACGGCGAATGAGATGCCGTGGGACGTGCTGATGCTCTTCGGTGGCGGCCTGTCCCTGTCGGCGATGTTTACCGCAACCGGTCTGTCGCTGTGGATCGGTGAGAAGGCGAAGGGCCTGGCGAGCCTGCCGATGTTCCTGCTCATCTTCGCCATCGCCGCGCTGGTGCTGCTGCTGACGGAGCTGACCTCCAACACCGCAACGGCTGCGACCTTCCTGCCGATCATGGGTGGTGTGGCCGTTGGTATCGGCCTGACCGAGGCGACCGAGATGAACGTTCTGCTGCTGGCTATCCCTGTTGCGCTGTCTGCAACGTGTGCGTTCATGCTGCCGGTGGCAACTCCGCCGAACGCGATCGCTTACTCGTCCGGTTACGTCACCATGGGCGAGATGATCAAGGGTGGTGTGTGGCTCAACGCGATTGCGTTGGTGCTCATCTCCCTGGCTACGTACTTCATCGCAGTACCTGTGTTTGGGCTGGTGCTCTAGGAGCATTCTGCTTATCGACGACGCGCCCCGGCAGTTCTCCTGCCGGGGCGCTAGTCTATTTGCCATGGATAACGAGACGAGACAGTACGGCCGTCCAGGCGACGAGCCGCAGCGCCCGCGCCCGAGGCAGTACTTCCCGGACCAGTCCGAACAACAGGCCCAGTACGACGATCAGTACTACCAGCCGCAATACCAGCAGTACGAGCCCCCGTACGAGCCCCAGTATCAGGAGCCGTACCAGCCGGAGCCGCAGAAGGGCTCGAGTGCGGCGTCGATCGCGTTGGGTGTGTTCGCGGCGTTGGCGTTCATTGCAGCTGTGGTGCTGTTCTTCCTGTGGCAAGGGGCTGCCGCGGAGGCGAACAAGGAGCCGCTGACGGAGACGGTCACCCAGACGACCACCGAGACGGAAACCACAACGAGTACGACGACGAAGTTCCCGTCGATCTTCCGCGAGCGCGACGAGCCGACCGCCACGTTGCCGCCGGAGCAGCTGCCGGATGAGGAGGATATCCCGCGTGATGTTCGGGATAGTGCCCGCGATATTCTCGACCAGATCCGCGACGGCGCGGACCAGTTTCTCCAGGAGCAGTAGGTAGATGGCAACGGCTATGGAATTGGCTACGGCGGTGGCGGGGGTCGTCGCAAAGCATTGCACTGATGTGGTGATGAGCCCGGGTTCGCGCAACTCGCCGCTGGCGTACGCGCTGCTCGCGCGACGCGACATCACGGTGCACATGCGTATCGACGAACGCTCCGCCGCCTTCACCGCCCTCGGCCTCGCACGCGTGCAGCGCCGACACGTTGGCGTGGTGATGACCTCGGGCACGGCGGTGGCGAACGCGTACCCGGCGATGATCGAGGCGCATATGTCGCACACGCCGCTTGCCGTGATCAGCGCCGACCGCCCGGAGCGCCTCGTGGGCACCGGTGCCAGCCAGACCATTTGGCAGCAGGGCATCTTCGGCCGCTACGCCGAGACCCAACAGGTGGCGGACGAGGCGGCGGCGGAAGCGATCTCGTTCGACGCCGGCCAAGTACACATCAACGTTGCGCTGGACACCCCGCTCGTGCCGGACGCGCTGCTGGAGCCGGTTGGCGAGCCGCGCCGGGTCGGCCCGGGCGTCCTCGCACGCGGTGCGCTCGCAGGCTCGCGCACCGGGTTCGTCGACCATGGAGTCGTGGACATCGACCTGACCCGCGACACGCTGGTCATCGCCGGTGACGAGGCCTGGGAAGTACCCGGCCTGGAACACGTGCCCACCATCGCTGAGCCGACCGCGCCGACCCCGTTCCACCAGGTCCACCCGTTGGCTGCGCGGTTCTTCGCGCAGTCGGAGGTGGCCATCTCCCACGACGGGGGTGACTTCGCCGCGTCCACCAAGCCGGAACAGGTCGTTGTGGTGGGGCACCCGACGCTGCACCGCGACGTCATGGCGCTGCTGGCGGATCCGGACATCACAGTCATTGGCCTGTCGCGCACGGACACGTTTACTGGCCAGCCGGACCTGCACGGCTCGCGCGTCAACGCTACGGGCCAGCCGACGGACACCTGGATCAAGATCTGTGAGGCCGCTGGCGAGGTCGGCGCCGACACCGTGCGCCAAGCCCTCGCCGAGGAGCAGTTCGGCTTCACCGGCCTGCACGTCGCCGCTGCCGTGTGCGACACCCTCGCGGTGGGCGACACGATGGTGCTCGGCGCGTCGAACCCGGTGCGCGATGCCTCCTTTGTCGGCATGCCGTTCGACGGCGTGGACACCTACGCCGCCCGCGGTGCCGCGGGTATCGATGGCACCGTCTCCCAAGCCGTCGGCGTCGCCCTTGCCACCCAGGCGCTTCGTGCGGACGAGATCCGCGCACCCCGTACCGTCGCGCTCGTGGGGGACTTGACGTTCCTGCACGACATCAACGGCCTGCTCATCGGTCCCGACGAGCCGCGCCCCGGCAACCTGACCATCGTGGTGGCCAACGACGACGGCGGAGGCATCTTTGAAACCCTCGAGCCAGCAGCGGAGCCGGTGCGAGACGTCTTTGAGCGGGCGTTTGGGACGCCGCATGGGGTGGTCGTCGAGAAGCAAGCGCTCGCGTACGGGGCGAACTACCGCCGCGCCGAATCGCTTGCGGAACTGCACCAAGTGCTGCTTGAACTCGAGGCCGAGCCCGACGGCATCACCGTTGTGGAGGCCGTGACCACCCGCGAAACCCGCCGCGCACTCGCGCAGCGACTAGCCAAGTAATGCGCTGGCGCAGACGCGCACACCAAGCCGTCATGGCGCTCTACGGATGCGCCGTGCTCGGCTGCGTTGCCATGGTCGCAGGGCCCGCGCTTCACGACGCCCAAATCCACGCCAACCCCGGCCGCGGCGTCGCCACCGTCACCGACCAAACCCGGCTGCGCACCTACGTGGAGTACGAAACCGAAGACGGCCGGCTCGTCTCGCCGAGAGACGGGGTGCTCTACCCCTCAGGGCTCGGCCCCGGCCAGCAGGTGTGGGTGACCTACGCCAAGAACAACACCGACCTGGTCAAGGTGGAAGGCCGCGGGTGGGCGCTCTCGCTCATCCCCGCCCTGTCGGTGCTGGCCGTGGCGACGATTATCGCCGCCCTGGCCTGGCTCGCCGTAGGAAAAATTCACGTCCGGTTCAGCCGGAATTCGACCGAAGTTTCACGTCAACTGGGAGAGTAAACAGCATGCGAGTGGGAATCGTCGCCGAGTCCTTTCTGCCCAACGTCAACGGAGTGACCAACTCCGTCCTTCGCGTCCTTGAGCACCTCAAACGGGAGGGCCACGACGCGATCGTGATCGCGCCTGGCGCCCGCGAGTTCCAGGACGAAGTTCCTGACTACCTTGGCTTTGAGATCGTGCGGGTGCCCACCGTTATGGTGCCGTTGATCGATTCGCTGCCCATCGGCGTTCCCACCACCACCGTCACAGCAGCACTGTCGCAGTTCAAGCCGGACATCATCCACCTGGCCAGCCCGTTCGTGCTTGGCGGAGCGGGGGCGTTCGCGGCCCGCCAACTCGGTGTGCCCGCGGTCGCGCTCTACCAGACGGACGTGGCCGGCTTTGCCACGAAGTACCAACTGTCCACCCTGGCCACCATGGCGTGGGACTGGACCCGCACCGTGCACAACATGTGCGAAATGACGCTCGCGCCGTCGTCGGAAACGATCAAGGCGCTGGAGGAGCACAACATCAAAAATATCCGCCATTGGGGCCGTGGCGTGGATGCGGAACTGTTCCACCCGTCGAAGCGCTCCGACATCCTGCGCCGTTCGTGGGATCCGACCGGTACGAAGAAGATCGTCGGGTTCGTCGGCCGCCTCGCCGCGGAGAAGTCCGTTGACCGCCTCGCCCCGCTGGTTACGGACCCGTCCATCCAGTTGGTCATCGTCGGCGGCGGCCCGGAGCGCGAGGCGCTTGAAGAGGTTTTGCCCAACGCCGTGTTCACCGGCCCGCTTTCTGGCGAGGAGCTCGCCCGCGCGTATGCCTCGCTCGACCTGTTCGTGCATACCGGCGAGTTTGAAACCTTCTGCCAGGCCATCCAGGAAGCCCAAGCCTCGGGCGTGCCCACGATCGGCCCCCGCGCTGGCGGCCCCGTTGACCTTATCGAGCACGGCGTCAACGGTTTGCTGCTCGACGTGGCCACCTTCACCGAGGAGCTCCCCGACGCAGCGCGCTGGCTTCTCGACGACACCCGCCACCCCGAACTCACCACCACCGCCAGGGCGTCCGTGGCCGACAAGACTTGGGAGGCGCTTGGGCAGCAACTCCTTGGCTACTACACCGAGGTGCTCGGCTCCTACGAGCGCAAGGTGATCCACCTGTTCGGCCGCGATGTTGCACTGCCGCGCTGGGTGCCGGTGAAGCGCAAAGTAGACTGACGGGCATGTCTGTCGGCGACCTGTCTACCAGCACTCAGAACTACCTCAAAGGCATTTGGGCCCTTTCGGAGTGGTCGGATGCGCCGGTGACGTCGTCGTCAGTGGCAAAGCACCTTGGGCTGCGGAAATCCACGGTGTCGGATGGGGTGCGCAAACTTGGCGAGCAGGGGCTCGTCGCACACAAGCCATACGGCACGATCGAACTGACCGAACTCGGCCACACGTATGCGGTGGCGATGATCCGCCGCCACCGCCTCATTGAAACGTTTTTGGTGGAAGCCCTCGGCTACACCTGGGACCAAGTGCACGACGAGGCTGAGAACCTCGAGCACTCTGTAAGTGACTTCATGGTGGAGCGCATCGACGCGTTTCTTGACCATCCCACCCGCGACCCCCACGGTGACCCCATCCCCTCAGCCAGCGGGCGTGTTCATGCCCCCGAGGCCGTCCCACTGACCGGCGTGCAGCCGGGCCAGAAAGCCACGATTGAACGCATTGCCGACGACGACCCGAAACTGCTGCAATTCTTCGACAGTCACGGGCTCGTCGTCGGCGCAACCCTCGAGGTGGGAGAGGGTGCCCCTTACTCCGGCGCGGTCGCGGTCCGGCTTGCCGGCGCGGCGGAGGCGGTGCCGCTCGGCGAGGAAGCCACGGATTCCGTCTTCGTGCGCGTAGATGCGTAACGACGACCGCGCAGCACCCCGTGCGGGCCGAACAGGTACACCACACCAAACACCACACCCTGTGCGAGCACGATCATGCCGCCGGAGGCCGTGTCGAGGTAGTAGGAGCAGTACAGGCCCACAATCGCACATGCCGCCGACATGGTCGGGGCGATGATCAGCATCGTGCCGAACTTGTTGGTGAGCAGGTAGGCGGTCGCCCCCGGGATGATCAGCATCGCCACCACCAGGATCACGCCAACAGCCTGCAGTGCCACCACTGACGTCAACGCCAACAGCGCGAGCAGTGCCGCACCGAGCAGGCGCGGATTCAACCCGATCGCGTGAGCGTGGGTGGGGTCGAACGCGTAGAGGGTGAAGTCGCGCCGCTTGAGCACCAGCACGGTAAACACGATCGCACCCAGGATGGCCACCTGCACCAGGTCCCCACGAGACACACCAAGCAGATTGCCGAAGATGATGTGGTTCAGATCCGTGTGTGAGGGGGTTACCGAAATGAGCACGAGCCCCAATGCAAACATGGTGGTGAACACGATGCCAATGGCCGCATCCTCCTTCACCCGGGACGTATCGCGCACCAGCCCGATCAGCGCCACCGCAAGGAACCCAAACACCACCGCGCCGACGGCGAACGGCACGCCCAGAATGTAGGCCAGCACCACGCCCGGCAGGACAGCGTGGCTTACCGCATCGCCCATCAGCGACCAGCCAACCAGCACCAGCCAGCACGACAACAGCGCGCACACAACCGACGCCACTAGCGACGTTGCAAGCGCACGCATCATGAACTCGTAACCAAACGGCTCCGTAAGCAGCGCAATCATGCCGACACCCCCATTCCGAAGCCCTGCACCAAATTGTCCGGCTCTAACACCACTTCGGTCGGGGCGTGCATTAACACCCGACGGTTCAACAGCACCGTCTCCGGCGCGAGCTGGGGCAAGGCAACCAGGTCGTGCGTCACCACAAAAATAGTGGTGCCTTCTGCCGCGAGGTCACGCAACAGCTCAGTGATGGTGGCCTCGGAATGTTTGTCCACGCCGGCGAAGGGTTCGTCGAGAAGCATGATGCTCGCACCCTGAGCGATACCGCGGGCGATGAAGGCACGCTTCTTCTGGCCACCCGAAAGTTGGCCGATCTGGCGGTCTGCGAACGACTCAAGGTGGGTGCGCTCAAGCGCGCGATCCACAGCCGCAATGTCCTCCGCACGCGCGTGGCGGGTAAAGCCCATGTGGCCGTAGCGGCCCATCATGACCACATCACGCACTGTGACCGGGAACTGCCAGTCCACGTCCTCGCTCTGCGGGACGTAGCCCAGCACCTGCGTCTTGCGGGCGCGCATGGGGTCGATGCCGTTGATACGAACCGTGCCGCGATCCGGCTTGACCAACCCCATGATCGCCTTGAGTAGCGTGGATTTGCCCGCGCCGTTCATCCCGATCAGCCCACAGATACGGCCTGGTTGGACGCTCAAAGTTGCGCCGTCGAGCGCGACGACGTCGCCGTAGCGCACCGCAACATCCTCAACTGCGATTGCGGGGATCACTGCTTGCCCCCGTTCAAACCGTCGATGATCACCTTCGTGTCGTGGCGAATCAGATCCAGGTAGGTCGGCACCGGGCCGTTTTCCTCAGAAAGCGAATCGACGTAGAGGGTGCCGCCGTACTCCGCGCCGGTGGCCTTCACGACCTGCATCATCGGCGCGTTAGAGACCGTGGATTCACAGAACACAGACGGGACGTTGTTTTCCTTCACAAACTCGATCGCGCCGGCGATCTGCTGCGGGGTGGCTTCCTGCTCAGCGTTGACCGGCCAGATGTAGCGCTCGGTCAACTTCGCGTCGCGAGCCAGATAGGAGAACGCACCTTCGCAGGTGACCAAGGCGCGCTGCTTGTCGGGGACAGCGGCGAGCTTGGTTTCCAGCTCGTCTTGCACAGCCTGCAGTTCCTGCTTGTATGTTTCGCCGTTGGCCTTGAAATCATCGGCGTGCTCCGGGTCGAGTTCGCTGAACGCGTCGACGATGTTGTCCACGTACTTCTGCACGTTCACCGGACTCATCCAGGCGTGCGGGTTGGGCTTGCCGGCGTAGGCGTCCTCGGCGATGTCGATCGGGTCGACACCTTCGCTGACCACGGCGTGGGGCACGTCCAGGTCGGCGACGAACTGGGCGAACCAGTTCTCCAGGTTCATGCCGTTATCCAAAATCAGGTCCGCATCGGCGGCGCGGGAAATGTCGCCGGGGGTGGGCTCGTAGCCGTGGATTTCCGCGCCGGGTTTGGTGATGGACTCCACCCGCAGGTGGTCGCCGGCGACGTTCGAGGCGATGTCCTGGATCACCGTGAACGTGGTGAGTACCACGGGGGTGTCTTTGCCGCCTGCGGCGTCGGCGCTGTCCTGCGAACAGCCTGCCAGGCCGGCAGTTAGCGCAGCCGTAGCGACGAGCGCAAGCACCTTAGTTTTCATCATGTGGTTCCTTTGCGTTGGGGAATCGGAAAAAGGAGCACACTACCCGCGTGTCCATGTTGGCGAATAATAAAGTTCGGTCTACCGAACTTGCAACTGGGGCATGGCCGCACAGCCTACTTTTGTGGGTGGCGAAGTAGACTTGCCCACCATGGCCAAGGCGGATCTGGAGAAAAAGCCCTTCGACGTTGCTGGAATGTTCGACGACGTGGGCAAGAACTACGACAAGACCAACACCGTGTTGTCGTTCGGGCTGGACAAATACTGGCGACGACGCACCCGCGAACGCCTCGAACTCAAACCGGGGGAGAAGGTGCTCGACCTCGCCGCCGGCACCGCCGTATCCACCGTCGAGTTAGGTAAATCCGGCGCGTGGGTCGTGGCGTGCGACTTCTCCCAGGGCATGCTGGCCGCCGGTAAGGACCGCGACGTACCCAAGGTGGTTGGCGACGCGATGTATCTTCCGTTTGCCGACAACACCTTCGACGCGGTGACCATCTCCTACGGCCTGCGCAACGTGCACGATTTCGAGGCCGGCCTGCGTGAAATGGCGCGTGTGACCAAGCCTGGCGGGCGCCTGGCAGTCAACGAGTTCTCCACCCCCGTCATCCCCGGTTTCCGCACCCTGTACAAGGAATACCTGCCACGTGCTGTGCCGGCGCTGGCAAAGGTGTTTTCCTCCAACGCGGAGGCCTACGAATATCTCGCCGAATCCATCCGCGCATGGCCTAACCAGGAAGAACTCGCCGCGGCGATCAACGCCAACGGTTGGGAAAACGCCGGCTGGCAGGATCTGACCGCCGGCATCGTGGCGCTACACAGCGCTGTGAAGCCGCTCGACTAAGCCACGCTAAGCGACGTCCCAAAGCGGGGCGTTCTTTGGCACCACGCGACCTGCCGCGCGCCACAGTCGTGCGACCAGGTCGCGGTCGGCTTCCTGCACCAGGTTGCCCATCAGGCGCGCCGCTGCAGGCATGAGGTAGCGCCCACCCAAACCGCGCAGCGCCACCGGGCCAGCCAGCGGTAGGAACTGCGGGTAGGTCAGGAGACGGGCGAGGGTGCGCGCCAGCGTGAATGCGTCGCCGTAGTGGCTGCGCAGTAGCGCTGGCCACGCAAGCGTGAGGTCGCCGCCTGCGTTGATCAACTCCACGGCGAGCACAGCGGTTTCCAACCCGTAATCGATGCCCTCGCCGTTGAGCGGGTTCACGCACGCTGCCGCGTCGCCGATGAGAACCCAGTTCGGGCCGGCCACGTTGGACACCGCCCCGCCCATCGGCAGCAGCGCAGAGGTAACGGCCTGCTCCGGGCCGAGGTTCCACGCCTCGCGCTGCTGTGCGGCATAGTCGGCGAGCAACTTCTTCGTGTTCACCTTCGCCGGGCGCGCATTGGTGGATAAGGCGCCGCAGCCGAGGTTCACGGTGCCGTCGCCAAGCGGGAAGATCCAGCCGTAACCAGGCTGAATCACGCCATCCGCGTCGCGCAGCTCCACGTGCGAATGCATCCACGGCTCGTCCGAAAACGGCGAATCGCAATACGAGCGCGCCGCAATGCCAAACACCTCACCCTTGTGCCAGGTGCGTCCCAACTGCTTGCCAAAAGGGGAGCGCACACCGTCGGCAACCACGACCCACTTCGTGCGCACCGTGCCCTGGTCCGTTTCCACCGCGCTGATCGCGCCGCCGGAAAACTCCACACCGGTTGCCACGCAGTGTTGGCGGATGGTGGCGCCGGCGGTGCGGGCTTCGTCGACAAGCATTGCGTCAAACACCGACCGCGGTGCCGCAGAGCCTTCACCGCGCGGCCAAGGTGCCTCAACGTCGCCGCCGTAACCATGCAACTTCAACCCCTTGTTGCGGTAGGTGGGCACCTTGAGATTGAGCGCCTCGAGCGTTTCTACCGCACGCGGGGTCAACCCATCGCCGCAGGTTTTGTCGCGGCCGGGACTCTGGGCGTCGAGAAGCAAAGTCTGCAAACCCGCACGCTGCGCCACAATCGCCGCCGCCGAACCAGCCGGTCCAGCACCCACAACCACAAGGTCGAAATACTCAGTCACGCAACTGATTGTGCCAGCGCCACCCACTGCTACAGAACCAAGGGCAAGTGGGCTACGGTAGGTGCGTTATCCATGTGCCCCTCCAACCTGCAAGGACGTTATCGATGACGTACGGCACCACCCCGTCACCCCGCCACGGATTCAAGATTGACCTTGGCGACGACGCACTCAACACCCGGCTCAACACCGGGCTAGAAGCGGTGGAGGACCTCCTCATGGCCGAACTTTCACGCGGCGAAAAGTTCCTCACCGACAAAGTCACCCACCTCGCCGCAGCCGGCGGCAAACGCTTCCGCCCCATGATGGCGCTGCTGTGCGCCGAGTTTGGCCCCAACCCGCGCGCCCAAAACGTAATCAACGGCGCCACCGTCACCGAAATGGTGCACCTGGCCACGCTGTATCACGACGACGTCATGGACGAAGCTGAACGCCGCCGCGGCGTTGAGTCCGCCAACGCGCGCTGGAGCAACACCGTCGCCATCCTTGCAGGCGACATCCTGTTTGCCCACGCCTCACGCCTGATGAGCCGAATGGACCTGGCCACCGTCGAGCACTTCGCCGACACCTTCGAGGAACTGGTCACCGGCCAGATGCGCGAAACCGTCGGCGCACAAGGCACCAACCCGGTTGAGCACTACCTGAAGGTCATCGACGAGAAAACCGGCGTGCTCATCGCGTCCGCCGCCTACCTGGGCGCGCGGCACTCCGGCGCGTCCGACGAGGTGGTCCAGCGTTGCGCGCGCATCGGCGACGCCGTGGGCATGGTGTTCCAGATCGTCGACGACATCATTGACATTTTCTCCGACCCCGAACAATCCGGAAAGACCCCAGGCACCGACCTGCGCGAAGGCGTATTCACCCTGCCAGTGCTCTACGCGCTCGAAGAGGACTCCGAGGCCGGCGAAGCCCTTCGAGGGCTCCTCACGGGCCCGCTTACCGACGACGCCGACGTCACCCGCGCCCTCGACCTCCTGGGTCAGACACGCGGCCGTGAACGCGCCCTCGAAACCGCTCGCGGATACTTGGACATCGTCGAGCGCGAACTCGACGAGTTGCCCGACATTCCCGCCCGCGAAGCGCTGCGCACTATGACACGTCTCACCGTCGAACGCGTAGGATAACCAGGCGATTTGCCTACATTACGGTGGCGTGATGTAAGGTAATCCCCGCACTTCAAACGTGCACGCCAGGTTGCCCGAGCGGCCAAAGGGAGCGGACTGTAAATCCGCCGGCATTCGCCTTCAGAAGTTCGAATCTTCTACCTGGCACAGGCACACCCCGCCGATCCCCATCACGGATCGGCGGGGTTTTTCGCTGTGCGGTGCTGTGGTTCTGCGGCTGCAGGGCGGTAGGGAGTGATGGCCTATGGCGTAGGTTATGGAGCGGTTTATGTCGTCGATAAGCATGTGCAAAAACATCGGCTGTACTGGCGATTTGTGTTTATAAACGATATCGGGTTAATCTTCTCAAGGCTTCAACGGAGCGGGTCGCAAGATCCACAACAAAGAGGCTGTGCCCCCTTAGCTCAGTCGGCAGAGCGTTTCCATGGTAAGGAAAAGGTCGACAGTTCGATTCTGTCAGGGGGCTCTGTTGTTTGCTGGGGTCCTTGCACTTCGTGCGAGCGTCAGTGAACACATGGCGGTGTAGCTCAGTGGTAGAGCAAGCGACTCATAATCGCTGTGTCGAGAGTTCAATTCTCTCCATCGCTACTCACCTCAAACGGACGTCACAAGCGCCCGTGGTAGGGTTAGGCGCACCGAATAAGGTGCCCTAGGGGCGTGGCGCAATTGGTAGCGCAACGGTCTCCAAAACCGTAGGTTGCAGGTTCGAGTCCTGTCGCCCCTGCCAAAACAACCTGGAGGAGTTTTCGTGACTAACCCCAACGGTCAGAATGCCGCACAGCCAACCGGCAAGCGCCAACTGCGAGGGGTCTCGCCCGTGTCCTCCGACGGGTACGAAGCAAAGCGCACCCCCGTCAATGCCGACGAGGCCGAGGAAAAGACCACCAGCATCGCAACCTTCCCGGGCGAAGTCGTCTCCGAGATGAGCAAAGTCATCTGGCCGACCGGCAAGCAGATGCTGAACTACACGCTGATCACATTCGCGTTCCTCATCGTGCTCACCATCCTCGTCTGGGGCACCGACACCCTCGCTTCCATGGGGATTCGCTGGATTCTCATCCGATAAGTACAATTTCACGCGTAACGTTTCCCGCCACCTCGAACACCGAGGGAAGGCGGGATACTTTTTGCCCCGGTAACCTTGGGGCACACCCGCGAACATACGAGGAGAACAACCATGACTGAGGTAAACGAGGACGTCAACGGCGCGATCGAAAACAACGAGCAGGAAATGATCGACGAAGGCGCGCCCGTCGACCCCTCCACCGACCCGGTCATCCACGGCGACTCCGACCCGGCCGGCACCAACGAGCAGGATGACAACGCCGAGGCGACCGAGGGCGCGGAAGCGCCGGAGGCAGAGGGCGCTGAGGCCGCGGAGGGCGTTGAGGCCCAGGACGCTGAGGCTACGTCCGACTTCGACGCTGAATACCGCAAGCGCCTGCGCGAGTACACCCGCGAACTGAAGAAGCAGCCGGGTGAGTGGTACATCATCCAGTCCTACTCCGGCTACGAAAACAAGGTGAAGACCAACCTGGAGATGCGTAGCCAGACCCTCGAGGTCGAAGACTCCATCTACGAGGTCGTCGTGCCTGTCGAGCAGGCGCTGGAGAAGAACAAGGACGGCAAGAACAAGCTGGTCAAGCGCAAGCTCCTGCCGGGCTACGTCCTCGTGCGCATGGACATGAACGACGCCGCATGGTCCGTGGTGCGTGAAACCCCGGGCGTGACCTCGTTTGTCGGTAATGAGGGCAATGCCACCCCGGTGAAGCACCGCGACGTCGCCAAGTTCCTGCTGCCGAAGTCCGCCGCGGCCGGCGCGAAGCCGCAGGTCGACGCCGAGGGCGACACCGTTGTGCCGTCGGCGGAGGAGGCGCCGAACAAGGTCACCCACGACTACAAGGTCGGCGAGGCCGTCACCATCCTCTCCGGTGCACTGGCGTCCGTGTCCGCTACCATCAACGCCATCGACCCGGAGACCGGCAAGATCGAGGCGCTCGTGTCCATCTTCGGCCGCGAGACCCCAGTCGAGCTGACCGCCGATCAGATCGAGCGCATCATGTAAGCGCATTTTGCTTATCGACGACGCTCTGGCGTAACCTATCTCGTCGCGTGTGTTTTGCGCACACGCGACGTTTTCGTTTTCTCATCCCCGGTGGCTGGGAAAAACCCGGCATCCGGAAGCCTTACCGCTGTTCATCGCGGTGGCGAGGCTGTAACTAGGAGGTAATTGCGATGGCTAAGAAGAAGGTCACTGGCCTGATCAAGCTTCAGATCGAAGCTGGTATGGCAAACCCGGCCCCGCCGGTCGGTCCGGCACTTGGTGCACACGGTGTCAACATCGTTGAGTTCACCAAGGCATACAACGCTGCGACCGAATCCATGCGCGGCAACATTGTCCCGGTGGAGATCACGGTCTACGAAGACCGCTCCTTCGACTTCATCCTGAAGTCCCCGCCGGCTGCATCCCTGCTGCTGAAGGCTGCAGGCCTGCAGAAGGGCTCCGGCGTTCCGCACACTGACAAGGTTGGCAAGGTCACCTGGGAGCAGTGCAAGGAAATCGCCGAGACCAAGAAGAACGACCTCAACGCCCGCGACATCGAGGCTGGCGCCGCGATCATCGCTGGTACCGCACGTTCGATGGGTATTGACGTCGAGAAGTAAAGCGCACCTCGTCGCTTTACGTGGAAGGGCCTTCAGCCAGGCCCGCCAACCACAACTCCTGAAAGGAATCAAACATGGCTAAGAAGTCCAAGCGTTACATTGAGCAGCTCGCCAAGGTGGACCGCGACGCGTTCTACCACCCGCTGGATGCGGTGACCCTGGCAAAGGAGACCGCTTCCGGCAAGTACGACGCAACCATCGACGTTGCGATGCGTCTGTCCGTCGACCCGCGCAAGGCTGACCAGCTGGTCCGCGGCACCGTCAACCTGCCGCACGGCACCGGTAAGACCGTCCGCGTCGCAGTCTTCGCTGAGGGCGAGAACGCCACCAAGGCGAAGGAAGCAGGCGCTGACATCGTCGGCACTGACGAGCTCATCGAGCAGATCAACGCTGGCCAGCTCGACTTCGACGTAGCTATCGCTACGCCGGACCAGATGGCTAAGGTCGGCCGCGTCGCCCGCGTGCTCGGCCCGCGTGGTCTGATGCCGAACCCGAAGACCGGTACGGTCACCCCGGACGTCGCTAAGGCGATCCAGGACTCCAAGGGCGGCAAGATTGCCTTCCGCGTGGACAAGGCATCGAACCTGCACGCAATCATCGGTAAGGCTTCCTTCACCCCGGAGCAGCTCGCTGAGAACTACGGCGCGCTTCTCGACGAGGTCGTTCGCCTCAAGCCGTCTTCCGCCAAGGGTGTCTACCTGAAGAAGATCACCGTGTCCGCAACCCAGGGCCCGGGCGTTCCGGTTGATACCTCTGTGGAGAAGGACTACGCCAAGAAGGCATAGTCTTCCCGCAACGATTTCGCGCCTCGGTGGTTCACGGGGCGCTTTTTCGTGTCTGGGGGTAGTGCTTTGTCGCAACGCTTAATGGAAGTAGTATTCGTTAAGTGTTGAAAACGGTTACCAATAGTCTTGTGGTTGTCTGCCTCGCCGCCTTGCTCACCCTGTTGACGTGTGGCGTGGCACTGGCGGATCCCGCCCGTTTTGATCGGGGCCACATCGATGTCTTCAACGTCACCGCCGACGGTGGCAGCCTGACTTTGGACCTGCAGGAGGACGTCACCGGCTCCCACGTGCGCCGCGCACCCGAGGATGTCGATTTGGTTGTCGGCGAGGCGGCCTACACCGACGAAACCGCCAACGTCTCAGAGATCGGCGAGCCCGGCTACCTGCTGCCACAGACCCAACGCGCCGACCTGCTGTGGCCCGGGTGGGACACCCAGGGCGTGCGCGAAGGTGGCTTCGGTCGCGTCGACATCGAGTTCCGCGAGGTCTCCGGGCCAGGTTCCGTCTACCTGTTCCAGACAGGAAGCTTCGGCTCCTTCCAACCCGTGCTTGATAGCGACCAGCCGCAGCTCTCCTCAGGATCCCGCATTGTTCAGGACGACCCGTCCCACGTCCACGCGAACTGGCTGTTCACCCAGCCAGGCGTGTACACCATGAAGGTTGTGGCAACCGCGGACGGCGCCGAGTCCAACGAGGCGGTGTACACGTGGCACGTCGGCGACGCCAGCGCCGAGACCGGTACAGACCGCGCCAGCGCCGAAACCAAGGCCGACACGAGCACCGGCACGTCCCACAACGACGCAAACGGCAACGCCGCAGCCAACAGCGCAGGCTCGGTTTCGAAGTCTGTTGCTTCCAAGCCGGCAGCCCAGAAATCTGCGCCCGCAGCCCCAGCAGCACCTGCGGCCAAGCCGGCGCCCGCCACCACCTCAGCAGCGGCGAAGAAATGCACACCCGCGTTGCGCCCGATGATCAAGGACGACCGCAACGTGCCCGCCACCTGGAAGCGTCCGGAAGACCTTGTGTTCGGGCTTGGCAGTGCGGCGGAGGCGGACCTGCCCCAGGCGGTCGGCCCAGTGCCTGCCGGCAAGGCGTGGATGATTGGTGCGACACAGCAGGACAATGTGCCGTGGCTGGGTGCGAACACGCAGCACGAGTCGCTCATTGAACACACCACCGGCGAGGTCACCTGGGAAGTAACAAACTTCAACGGCCCCGGCCCAATGACCGTGTTCACCCAGGGCGGCCTGGGGCAAGTGGTGGGCGAGGAGTGGTTCACCGCAGAGAATGGTCGCGGCTCCGGCAGCCACACGATCCCGGCGAACTCGCACGTGCACCCCAATTGGGTGTTCGGGGCACCCGGCACGTACAAGGTGACCATCCGTCAGACCGCCACCACAAAAGGCGGGGAGAAGGTCTCCGGCGAGGCCACGCTGACGTTCAATGTCGGCGAGGCCGGCAACGCCGATAGCGGCCACTTCGATTTTGGCTCCATGTTTGACCCAGAAGGCAGCTGCAGCGCCGGAGCGGCAACGGCACAAGGCAGCGACGCCGCACGCTCCGGTGACCTCGCAGAGACCGGCACCACAGTGATGACCGTGCCGTTCGCCATCCTGGGCCTCGGCGTCGCGGTGTTCGGCGCGGCGATGTGCACGTTGGACACTGCCTTGCGACGCCGCCTGATTGCCCTCGCAGGAGCCTCGAAGTGAAGCGCGCCAAAGCTATAGCGGCCCTCGGGTTGGTTGCGGGTCTGGTGGGCTGCGCGCAGGCGGACGGTGCGGTGGATGATGGCCGGTTGCGTGTGGTGGCGTCGACAAGCATTCTCGCGGATGTCGTGCAGAATGTCGCCGGCGATGCCGCTGACGTCAACCCGTTGATGCGTCGCGGCGCCGACCCGCACTCGTATGAGCCGACCCTGCACGCCACGCGCGACATTGCCTATGCGGACGCCGTGTTCACCAACGGGCTGTTGCTGGAGCCGCAAGCATTGAGCCGCACGATCGAGTCGACGGCGCGACCCGACGCGCGTGTAGTGGCGCTCGCCGAGCAGACGCAGCGCTACGGTTACGCCCCGATCCCGCTGGTCGAGGACGCGAGCTTGGACACCGTGTGGTTGGGCCTGCGGTTCGAGGGCGACCTGCCCGCCACCGCGGTCACCGAGCTTTCGCTTGTCGACGCCACCGGCCCCGGCAAAGCTTTCGCCTTCATCCTCGGCACGTTTGGCACACCTGAGTTGCTCTTCGACTCCGACGGCGGCTCGACCATGCTGCCGGCGGGTGCGCACACGCACGTGAGTTGGGCCTTTTCAGCGCCGGGTGTGTACGAGTTGCGGCTGCGCGCGTCGGTGCGCGACGCGGTCGATGCGCCGGAGCGCAGCTCCGCCGAGCAAACCGTGACGGTGGTTGTCGGCCAGGACCCGGCACAGGTCGCGCCTGGGAAGGTGGCGATCGAGCATGGTCACGTGGACATCGCCACGCTTGTCGACGACACCACCACCCACCTGACCCTTCGCACCGACGACCACAGCCACCCCGGCCACACCGACATCAACCCCGCCGATGCCGTCGTTGTCGTACCCACAACCACCCTGCAGCCGATCCCGCCACAGCGCGAGTTCCGCTTCCTGGGCAACCCGGACGATGAGACCTACCTGCTGCCGCAGGCGGTACTCGGCCGTCACGTGCACGGCGAGCTAGACCCGCACATCTGGCACGACCCGGCCGCGATGAAAGCGGTGGTTGACGTGGTGCGCGACGAACTGTCCGCCATCGACCCGTCACGCGCCAGCCAGTTCGCGGACAACGCCAAGCGCTACCAGTCGCTTCTCGACGACACCGACCGCACCGTCCGCGCCATGTACGACTCCATCCCCGAAACCAACCGCAACCTGGTCACCACCCACCACGGCTACGCCTACCTCGGCCGCGCCTACGGGCTGCGCATCGCAGGCTTTGTCACCCCGAACCCGAGCGTGGAGCCAAGCCCGCGCGACCTGCTGGCACTCTCGCGCACTTTGGACAACCTCGACGTGCCGGCCGTGTTCGTCGAGTACGGCAGCGAACAAGAAACGCCTGTGCTCAACCAAACGGCCGCCCAGCACGGGGTGAACGTGTGCCCGATCTGGGGCGACTCTCTCGACCCGCCCGGTCAGGGGCCAGCGCAAACGTATGTGGACTTTGTGCTGGCCAATGGGTCGTCGATTAGTAACTGCTTGAAAGGACAACAATGAAAAAGATTCCAGCCCTCATCACCGCCGCCATGATCGCGGCCGCACCCGCAGCAACCGCCCAGGTACAGGACAACAACCCTGCCCTGCAACAAGTCGTTGACGCCAACGAAACGATCGCGCCGGAAGGGGAGCGCACCGTCATCGACGCAGGCCACGTTGACCTCGGCCCCATGTTCGTGGACGGCAACCTGCAATTCCTCGCCCGCGACGACACCCACGAACCCGCCATGTGGCGCCACCTCAACGACGTCGTCTTCGCCGTCGGCGACGCCGCCAAGCAAACCCTGCCCGACACCAACGACTTCGACTTCACCGGCGCCAAACCAGGCTCCGACGTATGGGTCGTGCCCCAAACCGAAGTCGCAGGCGTGCCATGGCTGGGCTGGAACTCCCAAGCCCCCTCGCTGCTCGAGCGCTCCACGTCCGGCATGAGCCTCGAATTCGCCGGCCACGACGGCCCTGGCGACTTCTCCCTCTTCGTCCAACCCGGCGGCTTCCACGAACCGCAGCAACTGTGGAACTCCCGCACCGAAGGCGACCAGTCCATGTGGGTCGAACCCAACACCCACACCCACGCCAACTGGGTGTTCACCGAGCCGGGCGTGCACCTGATCAAGGTGCGCGCGAAGGTGGAGGACACTGACGGCCAGGTGCACACCGACGAGCAGGTGCTGCGCCTTGCGGTCGGCGTTGACCCGCAGGAGGCGTTCGACGCGGAGTTTGCGGGCGCCGGGGAGGGGGCGTCGTCGTCAAGCAATGTGCTCCTGTTCGCAGGCTTGGGTGTGCTCGTCCTGGCGTTGGTGGCGTTCGCGGTGGTGTG
Organism: Corynebacterium coyleae; assembly: GCF_030408635.1. Taxonomy (NCBI): domain Bacteria; kingdom Bacillati; phylum Actinomycetota; class Actinomycetes; order Mycobacteriales; family Corynebacteriaceae; genus Corynebacterium; species Corynebacterium coyleae. The sequence continues at coordinate 384,323 of NZ_CP047198.1, forward strand.
GGGGCGTCGTAAGTGATCACAATCCGCGACCTTGCCGTGTCCTACCCGGGACGTGAAGTGTTTCAGGGCGTGGACGTCACGCTCAACGGCGGCGAATTCACCGGCCTGCTCGGGCCGAACGGCGCAGGCAAAACGACGCTGATGCGTGCGATGCTCGGGCTCGTACCCGCCGACGCAGGCACCGTCGAGACGACCGACTCGCGTCCGATCCGCGACGTCGTCGGCTATGTGCCTCAACGCCACAACGTCGCGTGGGATTTCCCAATCGACGTCTACACCGCCACCCTCAACGCCACGCTTGGGAAGCGCCCCTGGTACCGCCGCGCTGGCGAACGCGACCGCATGTGGGCGCAGCGTGCGCTTGAGATGGTGAACCTTGCAGACCTCGCCGACCGCCCCATCAGCGACCTGTCCGGCGGCCAGCGCCAACGCGTGCTCATCGCGCGTGCTTTGGTGCGCCGTCCGCGCATGCTGCTTCTCGACGAACCCTTCACCGGCCTCGACATCCCCACCACGGAACATTTGCTCGGGCTGTTTCGTGAGCTCGTCGATAAGGGCCTGGGCGTTGTGATGTCCACCCACAACATCGTCGAGGCCGTCGAATCCTGCGACCGTCTCATCCTGTTCAAAGGCGGCATCGTGGCGGATAGCCCGACGCGCCTGCTTAACGACGACACCCCCTGGATGCACACCTTCTCCGTCGGCCCCGACTCACCGTGGCTACGAGGCGTGCGCGCACACCTGGAGGCCGCCCATGCCTGAGATTTCCTTCCTGCAATTCCTCGCCGACATGGCGAACCCACAACTGGCCTTTCTGCCACGTGCGCTGGGCGCTGCCGTGATCGCCGCGGTGCTCTGCGCGGTGGTCGGGTGCTTCGTGGTGCTGCGCGGCATGGCGTTCATCGGCGACGCCGTTGCGCACGCGGTGTTTCCCGGCATCGCCGTCGCCTTCGCCTTGCAGACCTCGGTGCTGCTCGGCGGCGCGGTGGCGGGGGCGTTGGTGGCGGTGCTGATCGCGGTGATGTCGCAACGCCGCACCATTAAAGAAGACTCCGTGATCGGCATCGTGTTTACCGCCGCGTTTGCCATCGGCCTGGTGATCATCTCGCGGGTCGAGGGCTACACCGCCTCCGTGAGCTCGTTCCTGTTCGGCTCGCTCACCGGCGTTGGCGTGCGCGAACTGGTGGTCAACGCGGTCGCTGGCGCCATCATCGTCGCCATTGTGGTCGTCCTGCGCCCGTGGCTGACCGCCGTCGCTTTGGACCGCGAAACCGCCCGCGCCATGAACCTGCCCGTCGCCGCGTTGGACCTCGCGCTGTATCTCAGCGTGACGTTCGCCGTTGTGCTCGCCGTACAGACCGTGGGCAACATCCTGGTCGTCGCACTGCTGATCACCCCGGCTGCCGCCGCGCGCCTGTTCACCGACCGGCTCGACACGATGATGCTCATCGCCGCCGCATTCGGCGTGGTTGGCAGCGTCCTGGGCGTGTGGCTGGCGTGGGCCTACGATTCCCCAACCGGGGCGACGATCGTCCTTTCCGTCACCGCCCTGTTCGCACTGAGCTGGCTGTTCGCGCCGCGCCGCGGAGTGTTCGCGAAGGTGGTGCGGGCATGAAGTTGAACCGACTTGTGACGCTGGTCGTCGCTACGCTTGCGTTTGCTGTGGCACCACTGGCGCAGGCGAGCAGCGAGCACAAACCCGGCGACCCCGGCCACAGCGTGACCCTCGACGCGGACGTCGACCACCCGTGCGCCGGCCGCAAACTGCTCTACCACTCCCACAACGACGCCCTTTACGGCACCCGCTCCGGCGGCAAGCTGGCAGTCATGGCGGTGGACGGCCAACAGGTCACCTCCCAGGACTCCGTGTGCTTCCGCCTCGCCCCAGACGCGGACGCCGACGGCAACGACCTGTCCAAACTCACCATCCCCGACGACGGCACCCTCGACTTCCTCGGCCCCCGCGGCAGCGAAGTCTGGGCAGCGCCGCAAAGCGTGGACTGGACCGACAACTGGCGCCCCATCTGGTCGGGCCTCGGCGCATTCGACCCCGCCCACGAACTCGACCCCACGTCGATCCCCACCAACTTCAAAGACGACGTCATGCACTTCGACCTCGTCGACATGGATGCGCCCGGCGACATCAACGTCATGTTCACCAGCCGCGTCTACGAACCGGAGCGACTGTTCGACTCCTCCAACCCAGACATGCGCACCATCACCTACGAAGTCGGCGGCCACGGCCACTTCACCTGGACGTTTTCCAAACCAGGCATCTACGCGCTGACGTGGCAAGGCCGAGCCGAGCGTACCGACGGCACCACCGAACGCTCCGAACCCATCACCCAATACTGGCTTGTCGGCGACGACGCCACCGTCGGCCTGCCCGAAGGCACCACCACGGGCCTGCGCACCCCAAAGTCGGCATCCACACCCACTGACGCGCAACCGACCACGTCGGCGACTACCACGGTGGCCACCACGGCACCGACCTCACCAAAGGCCTCCACGTCGGCGCAGCCAACTACCACCGCGACCACCACGTCGGCGCAGCCCAAGCCGGCACCAGGCACCTCCACACCCAACGCCGCAGCGAAGGAGCGCGCGCTGATCAAGGCGGGTCATATGGATATGGCCTTGGTGGGGGAGGGGTCGTCGTTAAGCACAGTGCTCATCGATGATTCCGACCCCCTCCACCCGGCGCACCGACCCTCCGGCAGCTTCATCTTCGCCGTGCCCGACAGTGCGCGCACCGACCTGCCCGATAGCGTGCGCGACAGCTTCCCTGGCAGCCCAGCGCAGATGTGGATACTGCCGCAAGCACAGGACAAGAACCTGCCATGGCTGGGCTTTTCCACCACGGGAGTGCCCGCGAGCGCGATTGAGGAAGGCAGCCGGATCACGGTAAGCATGCGCGACGTCACCGGCCCGGGCCGCCTGATGACATGGCACGAGGATCTGCGAGGCCTGCGCATCGAACTGGATTCGGGCGACCCGTCCAAAACGCTCCAATACCCGGTTAACGCCCACGACCACCAGGGCTTTGGGTTCACCGAGCCGGGCATCTACACGGCGACGTTCGTGTATTCCGGCACCACGCGTGACGGTGAGGCGTTTGAGAAGGAACTCGTCGCAACGTTTGCAGTTGGCGACGACGCCATCACCAACGCCCCAACCAATCCCGACGACACCGATAACGCAGGCAGCACGGGCAACGCGGGCAAAAGCCTGAACGTCCCACAGGCGTTGGCGGCGGGTCTGCGGCAGGTGGAGAAGGAGATCAAGAAGTTTGGCGACGCCATCGCGCCAGCCGCAAAACCGTCCACGAAGCCGTCTGCGCAGGCGACCACACAGCGGGCGACACGGCCGACGACACGGCCGAGCAACCAGGCAACTTCTCGCCCCTCGCGCACCGCTGCACCTGCGGCCCCGGCAACCGCTGCCCAGTCGGCCCAGTCGGCCCAGTCGGCTCGATCGGTGAGTACTGCGCGTGCTGCACAGGCTGCACCTCGCAGTCAGGCGGCGGCTCAATCCACGGCGAAGCAGTCTCCGACGAGGCGTGCGCAGGCAAGCCGTGCAGCGTCATCGCAACTATCGACGAGCACTAGCGCCCCCGCCACAACCTCCGCCCCTTCGCCGGAGCCCTCACCTGAGTCTGCGTCCGATGCTTCGGGCAGCGGGATTCATGCAGCGCAGCCCGTCGAAGGCACGAGCAACTCCGCGACGGCCGGCGGCTTCTGGGCTGGCCTCGCGATTGGTGTTGGCATCATGGCGCTCATCGGCGGCGCAGTACTGTTTGTTGCCGCGCTGAAATTGCTCCGTCGCGCTGAGCGGCACGACGAGCACTAGCCGAAGAGTTGGTCCATTGCCCCGCGGTTGGTGTTTTTCACCGGGTAGCCGCGGGGTGAGATCCATACTGGCGCACCCCGCACCATGACGATCCGGCCGCGTTTCTTACGCCACGGGTCATCATCATTGACCCGGTTGTGATACCTGCATAGCGGCGCCAGATTCGCGATGTTGGTCTCCCCACCATGCCGCCAGGCCTCCACATGGTGTAACTCGCAGTTGTCTGCTCCGTGACGACAGCCAGGAAACGCACACACCGGCGAGACCAACTTGGCCAGATCGCGCTGCTTCTGATTCGCCAAACGCTGCGTGCGATACAAGTTCACCGCACCGGCCTGCGGATGAAACGCCGCCACCTCCAACGCATCACCAAACTGGGCGGCCAAAAACTCCGCACCCGTCATGGTGGTGCCATCAGTCATAGCAAGGATGACGTCGTCGCCCGAGCCGTCCAGGATGCGCAGGTAGTCCGGCAGCGGCACCAACACCGTCGGGCGCGGCACAGCAGTCGCAACCTTGCCGTCGCCGAAGAAGATCCCAATCAAATTCTCGGCAATCTGGGGTGCAGCCGGACGATCCTGATCAATCCCTAACCGCCCGGCATGCTCCATATCGGAGATCTCACGCTCGTCGTAGGTCAAGTGCAAGGTGCGTTTGCCGTTTCGCGACGGGCCGAACTTCGCCGCATCCACCGCCGGTTTCTCATCCGCCGGCACCAACGTGCGGGCTGCAGCCTCAATCGCCCGGTAGCCACCTTCGACCTCAAGTAAGGCAAGGCGCAGCGCCCACCGCTGGGAGGCATCCTTGACCGGTGCGATGCGTCGCTCGATCAACACCAGCTCGTCGAGGGAGAAACCTCGCGCTAAAGAACTGGCTGTCTTTTGTTTGCGCGTGAACTTGGTGCGCCCGAAGTACACATCGCGCAGCCGCGACCAGGCACGCGCACGATCCGGAGCGAAGCCCGAGGCGAGCGCAACATCAAGGTCGAAGTCGGCCAGCGTCTCTAACGCTGCGGCCGACATCGCCTGCACTAACACCTCGAACGAATTCATGCCTAAGACGCTAAACCGTCAACAGAGAAAGTGCACCTGGCCTGTGGATAACTGGGCGTGGAATCGTCGAAAAGCAGTCGAAAAGCAATGGCTTATCCACAGGCAATTTGACCTCGCGGCGAAACCCGCTAAGATACCCACCGAAGTTTGAGCGATCCGTAAGGGTCGCGCTCAAGTTTCACCGAAGACCGTCGGTCACTTCCGTAAGGGAGTCGAAGGTATCCCATTCCAGGGATCGACCCACGCAGGAGAAACGAGGCTGGACTTGCGTCTGCCCCGTGCCTTCTGCACGGGGCATTTTTCATTGGTGCTCCGGGCGGATTGAAGGACATGAAGTATCGGAAGGAGGCGTGTGTCATGGCAAACCCGAAGAATGTTGCGGAACTTGCAGCTCTGAAGGAGAAGTTCGCTGAGGCGGACTCCATCGTGCTGACTGAGTACCGTGGCCTGACCGTCGGCCAGCTCCAGCAGCTGCGCGGCGATATGGGCTTTGATGTCGAGTACCACGTCGCCAAGAACACTCTCATCAAGATCGCTGCTAATGAGCAGGGCATTGAGGGTCTCGACGATCTTCTCACCGGCCCGACCGCTGTTGCGTTCATCAAGGGCGACGCGGCTGTTGATGCTGCGAAGGTGATGAAGAAGTTCAACAAGGACCACGACGCGTTCGTGATCAAGGGCGGCTTCATGGACGGTAACGTCCTGGACGCTTCCCAGATCGACGCTCTGGCTGAGATGGACAACCGCGAGACCACCCTTGCGAAGCTCGCTGGTGCGTTCGAGGGTTCTCTGGCAAAGGCTGCCGGCCTGTTCCAGGCTCCGGCCTCCAAGACGGCTCGTCTTGTCGCTGCGCTGCAGGACAAGCAGGAAGCCGCGTAAGCAAACTTTTACATCTGGGCTGCAGACGCCCACCTAAAGAAAGGAAGCCATCATGGCTAAGCTCACCAAGGACGAGCTCATTGAGCAGTTCAAGGAAATGACCCTCATCGAACTTTCCGAGTTCCTGAAGGAATTCGAGGAGGTCTTCGACGTGACCGCTGCTGCTCCGGTTGCAGTTGCTGCTGCTCCGGGCGCTGCTGGCGATGCTCCGGCTGCTGAGGAGAAGGACGAGTTCGACGTTGTTCTCGAGGACGCTGGCGACAAGAAGATCGGTGTCATTAAGGCTGTCCGCGAGCTCGTTCCGGGCCTGGGCCTGAAGGACGCTAAGGAAATGGTTGAGGGCACCCCGAAGGCCATCCTGGAAGGCGCTTCCAAGGACGATGCTGAGGCTGCTAAGGCTAAGCTCGAGGAGGCTGGCGCAAAGGTCACCCTCAAGTAAGAGCCTTTCGCTTTTCGACGACACCCCCGCCCACCGGTACGTTTACCGGCTGGCGGGGGTTTCGCTTGTCCTGCGCTAAGATTTCGGACCATGCTGCGTTTTTCCCGTTCCTTGGCCGCGTTGGTTGCTGGTGTGGGTATTGCGCTGGTGGTTGCTGGGATGTTGGCGCCGCGGGTGTTGTTGTCAGGGGAGCGGTTGCCGTTGGCGTTGGGGGATGCGACGTGGACGATTACGGATCCGGATGGCATGCGTGCGGGGGAGTCGGCGCCGGTGACGCGTCAGTTGCATTTGGAGGTGATGGAGCCTTCGGGGGATGAGCGGGCGGCTATTCGTGTGGGGGATTCGGTGCGAGCGGGTGAGGCTCCGGGGGATTTTGAGAATTTGGTGTCTGCGACGACGTGGTCGTATGAGTTGGATCGGGTGTCGGGTGAGGCGTTGTCGCCGGCGCAGGCGCAGGTAATTTTTGCGATGCCTGCTGCTCAGGTGGCGGTGAATGGTGTGTGGCTGAAATTCCCGTCGCCCGCGCCTGCGTCGGACGTGGACGTGTTTGATCCGGTGTTGCGTGGTTCGGCGGTGGCGCGGTTCGTCGATACGCAAGAGATCGGCGGACGCACCGTCAACCGCTACCAGCAGACGGTCGCTCCGACGAATGTGGCGCAGCGCTACGCCGATCCGCGTAACACGCTCACGATCGACGGTGAACGTACGTTCTTTACTCATGCGGCGGAGCGCGAGTTGCTTGTCGACGAGCAAACGGGCGTTGTTGTGGGCATCAACGAGCGTGTCGACGACTACTATGCCGACGCCGAGGGTAACGGCGTGCAGAATGTGCTGACGTATGACGGTCGGATGGATGAGGCGCAGGTCACGGAACTTGTGCAGCGGGTTGGTCAGGCGCAGCCGAAGGCGGCCAATCCGTTGTTGTGGTGGATTGTCACCGGTGTCGGTGCGGTGTTGGCCCTGGTGGGGCTGATTGGTTCGGTTGTTTCGGCGCGTCGTAATTGACGAGTCGCGCGGGTGGGGTGGTAGGCTGCCCTCCAGCAACTTGGACAACGGCACCAGACGGCACGGGTGCGTGAGGGTTGTAACGCGGGGGGTTGAGTGCCCGATAGGGCCCTTTACAATTTGTTAGCTTTTGTATAAGCTTGCTCGTTGCGCTGGAAGCCGTCTCCAGTACGTCATTGAAGCCTTGTGCATACGGATGAGAATTTCCTATTTGACAAGGTGATTTTGTTGTCTCTGGGGGCGGGTCTTCCGAAGCAGACCAAATGCTAACTTATCCTGCGGAAATGCCGCTGGACCGCGAAGCCAGACGCGGGCCGGTGAGCATCCGCCAGAGGTGCTGGAAGGACCCAACTTGGCAGTCTCAGACCAGACCATGAATATGGCTGAAATCCCGGGGGCTCCGGAACGTTATTCGTTCGCGAAGATTAACGAGCCCATTACCGTCCCGGGCTTGCTCGATGTGCAGCTCGAATCGTTCGCGTGGCTCGTCGGTACGTCGGAGTGGCGTGAGAATGAGCAGGCGAGCCGTGGCGACGATGCACGCGTCACCTCGGGCCTTGAGGACATTCTTGAGGAGATCTCCCCGATCGAGGACTACTCGGGCAACATGAGCCTGACGTTGTCCGAGCCGCGCTTCGAAGACGTGAAGTACACGATCGACGAGTGCAAGGACAAGGACATCAACTACTCCGCGCCGCTGTATGTGACCGCGGAGTTCATTAACAACGACACGCAGGAGATTAAGTCCCAGACCGTGTTCATTGGCGATTTCCCGCTGATGACCGACAAGGGCACCTTCATTGTCAACGGCACCGAGCGTGTCGTTGTCTCCCAGCTGGTGCGCTCCCCGGGCGTGTACTTCGACGAGTCGATTGATAAGTCCACGGAGCGCCCGCTGCACTCCGTGAAGGTTATCCCGTCTCGCGGTGCTTGGCTCGAGTTCGACGTGGACAAGCGTGACACCGTTGGTGTGCGTATTGACCGTAAGCGTCGCCAGCCGGTTACCGTCCTGCTGAAGGCTCTGGGTTGGACCACGGAACAGATCACGGAGCGCTTCGGCTTCTCCGAGATCATGATGTCCACCCTGGAAAACGACGGTGTGAACAACACCGACGAGGCTCTGCTGGAGATTTACCGCAAGCAGCGTCCGGGCGAGCAGCCGACGCGTGACCTTGCGCAGTCCCTGCTGGAGAACTCGTTCTTCAAGGCGAAGCGTTACGACCTGGCTCGCGTGGGCCGTTACAAGGTCAACCGCAAGCTTGGTCTCGGCGGCGATCACGACGGTTTGATGACGCTGACCGAAGAGGACATTGCTACCACCCTCGAGTACTTGGTGCGTCTGCACGCAGGTGAGTCGGAGATGACCTCCCCGTCCGGTGAGATCATCCCGATCAACACCGACGACATCGACCACTTCGGTAATCGTCGTCTGCGCACCGTGGGTGAGCTGATCCAGAACCAGGTCCGCGTTGGCCTGTCCCGTATGGAGCGCGTCGTGCGCGAACGCATGACCACCCAGGATGCGGAGTCGATTACCCCGACGTCGCTGATTAACGTGCGTCCGGTCTCCGCTGCGATCCGCGAGTTCTTCGGTACCTCGCAGCTGTCGCAGTTCATGGACCAGAACAACTCTCTGTCTGGCCTGACCCACAAGCGTCGTCTGTCTGCGCTTGGTCCGGGTGGTCTGTCGCGTGAGCGCGCCGGCATCGAGGTGCGAGACGTGCACCCGTCGCACTACGGCCGTATGTGCCCGATTGAGACCCCGGAAGGCCCGAACATTGGTCTGATTGGTGCGCTGTCCTCGTACGCGCGCGTCAACCCGTTCGGTTTCATTGAGACGCCGTACCAGAAGGTCGAAGACGGCAAGCTGACCGATCAGATTGATTACCTCACCGCCGACGAGGAGGACCGCTACGCCATTGCGCAGGCGGCCACCCCGATGGATAAGGACGGCAACCTTACCGGTGAGCGTATCGAGGTTCGCCTCAAGGACGGCGACATCGGCGTCGTCGGCCCGAAGGGCGTTGACTACCTGGATATTTCCCCGCGTCAGATGGTGTCCGTGGCTACGGCGATGATTCCGTTCCTCGAGCACGACGATGCGAACCGTGCCCTCATGGGTGCGAACATGCAGAAGCAGGCTGTGCCGCTGCTGCGCGCCGAGTCCGCATACGTGGCTACCGGTATGGAGCAGCGTGCTGCATACGACGCTGGCGATACCGTCATTTCCAAGAAGGCCGGCGTGATTGAGAACGTCACGGGCGACTACATCACCGTCATGGATGATGAGGGTGGCCGCGACACCTACATGCTGCGCACCTTCGAGCGTACGAACCAGGGCACCTGCTACAACCAGACCCCGATCGTGAGCGCGGGCGACCGCGTTGAGGCCGGTCAGGTTATCGCTGACGGCCCGGGCACCAAGGACGGCGAGATGGCTCTCGGCCGTAACCTGCTGGTTGCGTTCATGCCGTGGGAAGGCCACAACTACGAGGACGCCATCATCCTCAACCAGCGCGTGGTGGAGGAGGACATCCTCACCTCCGTGCACATCGAGGAGCACGAGATTGATGCCCGCGACACCAAGCTCGGTGCCGAGGAGATCACTCGTGAGATCCCGAACGTGTCCGAGGATGTGCTGAAGGATCTGGACGAGCGCGGCATCATCCGTATCGGTGCTGACGTGCGTGACGGCGACATCCTCGTCGGTAAGGTCACCCCGAAGGGTGAGACTGAGCTGACCCCGGAGGAGCGCCTGCTGCGTGCCATCTTCGGTGAGAAGGCTCGCGAGGTCCGCGACACCTCTCTGAAGGTGCCGCACGGCGAGCAGGGCAAGGTCATTGCTGTGCGTCGCTTCTCCCGCGAGGACGACGACGATCTGTCCCCGGGTGTCAACGAGATGATCCGCGTGTACGTGGCTCAGAAGCGCAAGATCCAGGACGGCGACAAGATGGCTGGCCGCCACGGCAACAAGGGTGTCGTGGGCAAGATCCTGCCGCAGGAGGACATGCCGTTCATGGCTGACGGCACCCCGGTGGACATCATTCTGAACACCCACGGTGTGCCGCGTCGTATGAACATCGGCCAGGTGCTCGAGGTTCACTTGGGCTGGCTAGCGAAGGCCGGCTGGACGGTGAACCCGGACGATCCGGCGAACGCCAAGTTGCTGGAGACCCTGCCGGAGCACCTGTATGACGTCCCGCCGGAGTCGCTGACCGCAACCCCGGTGTTCGACGGTGCGACCAACGACGAGATCGCTGGCCTGCTTGCTAACTCCAAGCCGAACCGCGACGGTGACGTCATGGTGGACGGCGACGGCAAGACTGTCCTGTTCGACGGCCGTTCCGGTGAGCCGTACAAGTACCCGATTTCGGTCGGTTACATGTACATGCTGAAGCTGCACCACCTGGTGGACGAGAAGATTCACGCTCGTTCCACTGGTCCGTACTCGATGATTACGCAGCAGCCGCTGGGCGGTAAGGCTCAGTTCGGTGGCCAGCGTTTCGGCGAGATGGAGGTGTGGGCAATGCAGGCTTACGGCGCTGCCTACACGCTGCAGGAGCTGCTGACCATTAAGTCGGATGACGTGGTCGGCCGTGTGAAGGTTTACGAGGCGATTGTCAAGGGCGACAACATTCCGGATCCGGGTATTCCGGAGTCCTTCAAGGTGTTGCTCAAGGAGTTGCAGTCCCTGTGCTTGAACGTGGAGGTTCTCTCTACTGATGGCACGCCGATGGAGCTCGACGGCGATGACGACGAGTTTGATCAGGCTGGCTCCTCGCTCGGCATTAACCTGTCCCGCGATGAGGGTGCAGCGGCGGATACCGCTTAGGCGCCAGGTGGTCGTCGTAAAGCAATTGCTTGTCGACGACCAAACGAACGCAATAGCCAACCACTTAAAAGAAAAGGAATTTTTACGTGTTTGACGTAAACCTCTTCGATGAGCTTCGCATCGGCCTGGCCACCGCCGACGACATTCGCCGTTGGTCCCACGGCGAGGTGAAGAAGCCTGAAACCATTAACTACCGCACGCTCAAGCCGGAAAAGGACGGCCTGTTCTGCGAGCGCATCTTCGGTCCGACCCGCGACTGGGAGTGTGCCTGCGGTAAGTACAAGCGTGTCCGCTACAAGGGCATCATCTGTGAGCGCTGCGGCGTCGAGGTGACCAAGTCCAAGGTGCGCCGTGAGCGGATGGGCCACATTGAGCTGGCTGCTCCGGTGACGCACATCTGGTACTTCAAGGGTGTGCCGTCGCGTCTGGGCTACCTGCTCGACCTGGCGCCGAAGGATCTTGAGCGCATCATTTACTTCGCGGCGAACATCATCACCTCGGTTGATGACGAGGCTCGACACAACGACATGTCCACCCTCGAGGCGGAGATGTTGATGGAGAAGAAGGATGTCGAGGACGACACCAACTCCGAGATCGCCGACCGTGCGCAGAAGTTGGAGGAGGACCTCGCTGAGCTCGAGGCTTCCGGTGCGACTGCTGCTGCCCGCAAGAAGGTGCAGAACGCTGCCGATAAGGAGATGCAGCACCTGCGCGAGGCTGGCGAGCGCGAGGTTGAGCGCCTCGACGAGATCTGGACCACCTTCCAGAAGCTCGCTCCGAAGCAGATGATTATCGACGAAAACCTCTACGAGGAACTCGTCGACCGTTACGAGGATTACTTCACCGGCGGCATGGGCGCCGAGGCAATCCAGACCCTGATCCGCAACTTCGACCTCGACGCCGAGGCTGAGGAGCTGCGTGGCATCATCGCCGAGGGCAAGGGCCAGAAGAAGGTCCGCGCCCTGAAGCGTCTGCGCGTTGTCGCTGCGTTCCAGCGCTCGGGCAACGACCCGGCCGGCATGATCCTCGACGCCATTCCGGTGATCCCGCCGGAGCTGCGTCCGATGGTCCAGCTCGACGGTGGCCGTTTTGCCACCTCTGACCTGAACGACCTGTACCGCCGCGTGATCAACCGCAACAACCGTTTGAAGCGCATGATCGACCTGGGTGCACCAGAGATCATCGTGAACAACGAGAAGCGCATGCTGCAGGAGTCCGTTGACGCCCTGTTCGACAACGGTCGTCGTGGCCGTCCGGTCACCGGCCCGGGCACCCGTCCGCTGAAGTCGCTCTCTGACCTGCTCAAGGGCAAGCAGGGCCGCTTCCGCCAGAACCTGCTGGGTAAGCGTGTGGACTACTCCGGCCGTTCCGTGATTATCGTCGGCCCGCAGCTGAAGCTGCACGAGTGTGGTCTGCCGAAGCGTATGGCGCTTGAGCTGTTTAAGCCGTTCGTGATGAAGCGCCTCGTCGATAATGACTACGCGCAGAACATCAAGTCCGCCAAGCGCATGGTGGAGCGTCAGCGCCCTGAGGTGTGGGACGTGCTCGAAGAGGCGATTTCCGAACACCCAGTGCTGCTCAACCGTGCACCGACGCTGCACCGTCTGGGTATCCAGGCGTTCGAGCCGAAGCTGGTCGAGGGTAAGGCAATTCAGCTGCACCCGCTGGCCTGTGAAGCGTTCAACGCCGACTTCGACGGCGACCAGATGGCAGTCCACCTGCCGCTGTCCGCAGAGGCGCAGGCTGAGGCCCGCATCCTGATGCTGTCCTCCAACAACATCCTGTCCCCGGCGTCCGGCAAGCCGCTGGCAATGCCGCGCCTGGACATGGTGACCGGCCTGTACTTCCTGACCATGCTCAAGGGCCCGCAGGAGATCGGCGGCGAGGGCGCATATGCACCTGCCGACGAAAACGGCCCGGAGCGCGGCGTCTACTCGTCCTACCGTGAGGCCATCATGGCTTACGACCTGGGCGTGCTTGGCCTGCAGGCACCGATCAAGGTGCGCATCGATCACCTGCGTCCGACGGAGGAGATCGAGGCAGAGCAGTTCCCGGATGGTTGGACGAAGGGTCAGCCGTGGATGATGGAGACCACCCTTGGTCGCATCATGTTCAACGAGCTCATGCCGTTTAACTTCCCGTACCAGGAAGGCGCCATGGTCCGTAAGGGCGGTGGCGGCGGCAAGGTGCTGCTCGGCGACATCATCCAGTCCATGGTTGAGCAGTACCCGATGATCACCGTCGCTCAGGTGCTGGACAAGATGAAGGACGCTGGCTTCTACTGGTCCACCCGTTCCGGCGTCACCATCTCCATGTCCGACGTGCTGATTCTCCCGAACAAGAACGAAGTCCTCGAGCAGTACGAGAAGGAAGCCGAGGCCATCGAGCGCAAGTTCTGGGAGAAGGGCGCGCTTACGGAGGAGAACCGTTACGACCGTCTGGTCGAGCTGTGGCAGGATGCCACCAACAAGGTTGGTCAGGCCGTCGAGGACCTGTACCCGGACGACAACCCGATTCCGATGATCGTGAAGTCCGGTGCTGCAGGTAACATGCGTCAGATCTGGACCCTGGCCGGCATGAAGGGCATGGTCGTGAACTCGCGTGGTGAGTACATCACGCGCCCGATCAAGACCTCTTTCCGCGAAGGCCTGTCCGTGATGGAGTACTTCAACAACTCCCACGGTTCCCGTAAGGGTCTTGCCGATACCGCTCTGCGTACCGCTGACTCGGGCTACCTCACCCGTCGTCTGGTGGACGTGGCGCAGGACGTCATCGTCCGCGAGGAGGACTGTGGCACCCGTCAGGGCGTCAAGGTTCCTGTTGCCGTGGAAAACGCTGGCGTTTTCCACCGCCACGACCTGGTCGAGACCTCTGTCTCCGGCCGTGTTCTGGCTGCGGATGTCACCGATGCCGATGGCAAGGTCATCGCTGAGGCTGGCACCGAGCTCACCGAGCAGCGTATCGACGACCTCGTGGCCGCCGGCATTGCTGAGATCAAGGTCCGCTCCGTGCTGACCTGCCAGACCCCGACCGGTGTCTGCGCGAAGTGCTACGGCAAGTCCATGGCGTCCGGTCACCTCGTCGATATCGGTGAAGCTGTCGGCATCGTGGCTGCACAGTCCATTGGTGAGCCGGGTACCCAGCTGACCATGCGTACCTTCCACCAGGGTGGTGTCGGCGGCGACATTACCGGTGGTTTGCCGCGTGTCCAGGAGCTCTTCGAGGCCCGCGTTCCGAAGAACCGCGCCCCGATCGCTTCCGTGGCCGGCACGATTTCGCTCGAGGACGAGGGCAACTTCTGGACCCTGACCATCCACCCGGATGACGGTTCCGACGTGGTGGTCTACGAGAAGCTGTCCAAGCGCCAGGGCCTGGCACAGGTCCGTCGCCCGATGGAGTCCAACCCGGACGCCATGATCGAGCGTGGCTTGCGCGAAGGCGACCACGTCGAGGTGGGCGAGCGCCTGCTTCGCGGTGCGGCTGACCCGCACGACGTGCTCGAGGTTCTCGGCCGTCGCGGTGTGGAGAAGCACCTTATCGACGAGGTCCAGGCCGTGTACCGCACCCAGGGTGTGTCCATTCACGACAAGCACATCGAGATCATCATCCGCCAGATGCTGCGTCGCGGCACCGTGATCGACTCGGGTACCACCGAGTTCCTCCCGGGCACGCTCGTGGACCTGTCGGAGGCACGCCAGGTCAACGCCGCAGCAGTGGCAGACGGTGGGGAGCCGGCCGAGATGCGCTCCGAGATCATGGGCATCACCAAGGCATCGCTGGCTACCGAGTCCTGGCTGTCGGCCGCGTCCTTCCAGGAGACCACCCGTGTGCTCACGGACGCTGCGATTAACAAGCGCTCCGATAAGCTCATCGGCCTGAAGGAGAACGTGATCATCGGTAAGTTGATCCCGGCTGGTACCGGTATTTCCCGTTACCGCAACATCCAGGTCAAGCCGACCGAGGCGGCACGCTCCGCGGCGTACGCCATCCCGACCTTCGGCGATTCCATCTACGGCGACGAAGGCTACGGCGAGTTCACCGGCGCGTCCGTGCCGATGGAAGAGTTCGGCTACGAGGAGCTCTAAAGGCAGCCCCAGCATTCTGGCTTAGCTAGGTCTGCTTCATAGCCCGGCCTCCCCGCATATGGGGAGGCCGGGCTTTTCTGAAGCGGCGCGAAGTTCGCTAAATACGTGCGGCGCGTGCGGCGCGGACAATACCTACGCCGCCCATGAGCGCCAGACCGCGGACGCGGACGACGGGGGCGTCGACGGGAATCTCTGCGAGGGAATACCTGCACGAAGAATGAGTCTCCACTCCGAAGCCACCCATGATTCCAATTCCTGCATCGACGACTCGGACATCGTCGGGCACGACAATTTCGATGCCGCCCATGATGGCGAATGCATTGATCTCGGTCTCGTAGGAACTCAATCGGGCTTCGCGTAAATCGAGGGAGCTTCCTCCCATCACGGTGAGGGAAGTGTGTGTTGGAGCCACCAACCAGTCTCCGCCGCGTTCGCTGCCGCCCATGACGGCGAGGCTGAACTGGGCGCCGCCAGATTCGCCGGTAACGTAATTTCTTACTCCTGAGGCGTGCTGGGCGGTGACGGGGGAGAGGTCGTCGATAAGCGTTGGCAGCTCATCGACAAAGGTTGCCTCGTAGAGCATGCGGGAGCGTTCGTCGAACTCGGTGACCGTGAGCTGCCCATCGACGAACGCATCGTGGAGAAAGGCTGCGGCGCGTTCACGGTCGGCGCTGCTCAGCCGCTTACGAGGGAGGTTTTGCTCGCTCATGCCACGAAAGCTAGCACGGATTTGCTGTCGTGCCCTGGCGTGTTGTAAATTATCTGAGGTTTCGCCCGTGTGAATCGGTGCGAAGTTAAACGAACTCCATGCGACTCGTTCACTAGGTAGTTCATGCAAACGGCAGGGCCCCGGAAGAAGAGCCCCCATTTTTGCATGTATGGCCATGTGTGAGCGGGACGCGCGAACAGAAAGGGCTTGAATGCCTACTATTCAGCAGCTGGTCCGCAAGGGCCGCCACACCAAGAGCGCGAAGGTGGCTACTGCTGCGCTGAAGGGCTCCCCGCAGCGCCGCGGCGTGTGCACCCGCGTGTACACCACCACCCCGAAGAAGCCGAACTCTGCACTGCGTAAGGTCGCCCGTGTGCGCCTGACCTCCGGTATTGAGGTTTCCGCTTACATTCCGGGCGAGGGCCACAACCTGCAGGAGCACTCCATGGTGCTCGTGCGCGGCGGCCGTGTGAAGGACCTCCCGGGTGTGCGCTACAAGATCGTTCGTGGCGCCCTCGATACCCAGGCAGTGAAGGACCGTAAGCAGGCACGTTCCCGCTACGGCGCGAAGAAGGGACAGTAATCAATGCGTAAGCAGCAAGCACCGAAGCGTCCCATCGTTAAGGATCCGGTATACGAGTCCGAGCTGGTCACCCAGCTTGTGAACAAGATCCTGCAGGACGGCAAGAAGTCCACCGCCGAGCGCATCGTCTACGGCGCTCTCGAGATCTGCCGCGAGAAGACCGGCACCGATCCGGTGGGCACCCTGGAAAAGGCTATCGGCAACGTTCGCCCGGACCTCGAGGTTCGTTCCCGCCGCGTTGGTGGCGCAACCTACCAGGTCCCGGTCGACGTCAAGCCGGAGCGCTCCACCACTCTCGCCCTGCGTTGGCTGGTCACCTTCACCCGCCAGCGTCGTGAGAACTCGATGATCGAGCGTCTCGCCAACGAGATCCTGGATGCTTCCAACGGTCTCGGCGCATCCGTGAAGCGTCGCGAGGATGTCCACAAGATGGCAGAGGCCAACCGCGCCTTCGCCCACTACCGCTGGTAGGGACTGGAAGCGAGATGATCGTCGGCAAACCCCGAAACTGCATATGTGTCCCTATGTGGGGCCGGCGTTTTCGGGGTTTTCGTCGATAAGCACAAGCTCGCGCTGCCATTTGAGCAACAAAATGGCAGAATTGACTAACGACAACTAACCGACATAGACGCTTCACAGCGTCGACGACATTAAGTTGGGGTAACAAACGTGGCACAAGAAGTGCTTAAGGACCTGAACAAGGTCCGCAACATCGGCATCATGGCCCACATTGACGCCGGTAAGACCACCACCACCGAGCGCATCCTGTTCTACACGGGCCTGAACCGCAAGGTCGGCGAGACCCACGACGGTGGCGCAACCACCGACTGGATGGACCAGGAGAAAGAGCGCGGCATCACCATTACGTCCGCTGCCGTGACCTGCTTCTGGAACAACAACCAGATCAACATCATCGACACCCCGGGTCACGTGGACTTCACCGTTGAGGTCGAGCGTTCCCTCCGTGTTCTCGATGGCGCTGTCGCAGTGTTCGACGGCAAGGAAGGCGTCGAGCCGCAGTCTGAGCAGGTTTGGCGCCAGGCTGCCAAGTACGACGTCCCGCGTATCTGCTTCGTCAACAAGATGGACAAGCTGGGCGCAGACTTCTTCTACACCGTCGGCACCATTGTCGACCGTCTCGGCGCTAAGCCGTTGGTAATGCAGATCCCGATCGGCGCCGAGGACAACTTCGACGGCGTTGTTGACCTGCTCGAGATGAAGGCCCTGCAGTGGCCGGGCAAGGTCGAGACCGGCACGCCGGCTCAGATCACCGAAATCCCGGAGGACCTCAAGGAACTCGCTGAAGAGTACCGCGAGAAGCTTCTCGAGACCGTTGCTGAGTCCGACGAAGAGCTCATGGAGAAGTACTTCGGTGGCGAAGAACTCACCATCGAGGAAATCAAGGGCGCCATCCGCAAGCTCACCGTGAACTCCGAGATCTACCCGGTGTTCTGCGGTACCGCATACCGCAACAAGGGCATCGAGCCGATCCTCGACGCTGTTGTTGACTACCTGCCGAGCCCGCTGGACATCGGCGAGGTGCGTGGCACCTCCGTCGACGGCTCCGAGGAACTGTTCCGCAAGCCGTCCGTCGAAGAGCCGTTCTCCGCACTGGCCTTCAAGATCGCCGTGCACCCGTTCTTCGGCAAGCTCACCTACGTGCGCGTCTACTCCGGCCAGGCTATTCCGGGCGAGCAGATGCTCAACTCCACGAAGTCCAAGAAGGAGCGCGTGGGCAAGCTCTTCCAGATGCACGCGAACAAGGAGAACCCGGTCGATCACGCTGACGCCGGCAACATCTACGCGTTCATTGGCCTGAAGGAAACCACCACGGGCGACACGCTGTGCAACCCGGATCACCCGATCATCCTCGAGTCCATGGACTTCCCGGACCCGGTTATCCAGGTGGCCATCGAGCCGAAGACCAAGGCCGACCAGGAGAAGCTCGGTACCGCTATTCAGAAGCTTGCTGAAGAGGACCCGACCTTCACCGTCGAGCTCGACGAAGAGACCGGCCAGACCGTCATCGGCGGCATGGGCGAGCTCCACCTCGACGTTCTGGTTGACCGCATGAAGCGCGAATTCAAGGTCGAGGCAAACATCGGTTCCCCGCAGGTTGCCTACCGCGAGACCATTCGCAAGAAGGTCGAGTCCCTCGACTTCACCCACAAGAAGCAGACCGGTGGTTCGGGCCAGTTCGCAAAGGTCATCGTCACCATCGAGCCGTACAACCCGGATCCGGAGACACTGGAAGAGGGCGAGTCCGCAACCTACAAGTTCGAGAACGCCGTCACCGGTGGTCGTGTGCCGAAGGAATACATCCCGTCCGTCGACGCTGGTATCCAGGACGCAATGCAGTACGGCTACCTCGCTGGCTACCCGCTGGTGAACATCAAGGCCACCCTCGAGGACGGCGCTTACCACGACGTCGACTCTTCGGAAATGGCGTTTAAGATCGCTGGCTCCCAGGTCCTCAAGGAAGCTGTTGCTAAGGCGAAGCCGGTTCTGCTTGAGCCGGTCATGGCTGTTGAGGTCGTAACCCCGGAGGAGTACATGGGCACCGTTAACGGTGACATCAGCTCCCGCCGTGGCCAGGTCTACGCCATGGAAGATCGCTCCGGCGCAAAGGTCGTCCGTGCGAAGGTGCCGCTGTCCGAGATGTTCGGCTACATCGGCGACCTGCGTTCCTCGACCGCTGGCCGTGCAAACTTCACCATGGTGTTCGACTCCTACGCTGAGGTTCCGCAGAGCGTCGCGCAGGAGATCATCGAGAAGCGCAACGGCAACTAAGCCGCCCTCTCCCGCCAGCTGCGTGCCAGCAGCTGGCGTATAAGGGAGAACCCTTAGCGGGGTAGCGGTCGCGCTGAGGCAACGCAACAACGGGCGTTGTCTGAGCCGGCCGTTACCCTCTAGGTTGGTCCGGGGAATCGGATCGGCCAGTTTGAAAAACGGCCTTTTTGAACCTAGGATCTTGTAACTGGCACATTGTGAAATGGCTCCCGTCGCTATATCCGTTTTGGGCTGTAGCGGTTGGGCGTAAGCAAACCACGTGGCTGCGAAGGTCGTAGCCACCATGAAGTCCAGGAGGACAATCAGTGGCAAAGGAAAAGTTCGAGCGCACTAAGCCGCACGTGAACATCGGCACCATTGGTCACGTCGACCACGGCAAGACCACCACCACCGCTGCGATCACCAAGGTACTGGCAGACCAGTACCCGGAGGAGAACAAGGCCTTCGACTACGCGATGATCGATAAGGCTCCGGAGGAGCGCGAGCGCGGCATTACCATCAACATCTCCCACGTGGAGTACAACACCCCGAAGCGTCACTACGCACACGTCGACGCCCCGGGCCACGCCGACTACATCAAGAACATGATTACCGGCGCTGCTCAGATGGACGGCGCAATCCTCGTGGTTGCTGCTACCGACGGCCCGATGCCGCAGACCCGTGAGCACGTTCTGCTCGCTCGCCAGGTTGGCGTTCCGTACATCCTCGTTGCACTGAACAAGTGCGACATGGTCGACGACGAAGAGATCATCGAGCTCGTCGAGATGGAGGTCCGCGAGCTGCTGGCTGAGCAGGACTACGACGAGGAAGCACCGATCGTCCACATCTCCGCTCTCAAGGCTCTCGAGGGCGATGAGAAGTGGGTTCAGTCCATCGTCGACCTCATGCAGGCTTGCGATGACTCCATCCCGGATCCGGAGCGCGAGACCGACAAGCCGTTCCTGATGCCGATCGAGGACATCTTCACCATTTCCGGCCGCGGCACCGTGGTTACCGGTCGTGTGGAGCGTGGCGTCCTCAACCTCAACGACGAGGTCGAGATCATCGGTATCCGCGAGAAGTCCCAGAAGACCACCGTCACCTCCATCGAGATGTTCAACAAGCTTCTCGACACCGCTGAGGCTGGCGACAACGCTGCACTGCTGCTGCGTGGTCTGAAGCGCGAGGACGTCGAGCGCGGCCAGGTCATCATCAAGCCGGGCGCTTACACCCCGCACACCAAGTTCGAGGGCTCCGTCTACGTGCTGTCCAAGGACGAGGGCGGCCGTCACACCCCGTTCTTCGACAACTACCGTCCGCAGTTCTACTTCCGCACCACCGACGTGACCGGTGTTGTGAAGCTGCCGGAGGGCACCGAGATGGTTATGCCGGGCGACAACGTCGACATGACCGTCGAGCTCATCCAGCCGGTCGCTATGGACGAGGGTCTGCGCTTCGCTATCCGCGAGGGCTCCCGCACCGTCGGCGCTGGCCGCGTTACCAAGATCCTCGACTAATTCGAGTCGATCTGACGTAACCGTCGGATAAACGCCAAGGCCGCCTCTCCCGTTTGGGAGGGGCGGCCTTTTGCATGCCCTGAGGGTGGTTTATGGTCTGAGGCGTGCAGGACCCAACACGTATCCCGAAGATTCTGGCCGCACTTCAAGAGGTTTGGGAGGGGCAACCAGATTTGAGCCTCGGCCAATTATTTGGGGTATTGGGCAATCGTGGGCTGGGGTGGGACTCAACTGACGCAGAGGCGCTCGCAGTTCTTCAGCAGCTCTCTCAGGAGCATCCTTCGCTTGTCGACGACACCTCCGCCCCCATTACCTTCACCACCGTCGAACCGCACCTTCAGGTTACCTTGGTGGACGGAAATGTGGTGGTGCGAAGCGCGGCGCACCCAGGGCGAATGCCGTCGGTGTGGCGGTATGCGTCGATGCGACGTACCGGTCCGGGGTTACCGCTCGTGGTAACTGATGTGGAGGGGGTGGAACATCGGCTGGGGATTGTCCGTCATTTGAAGCTTTTTGCACCGGGAGAGAGTCGTTCGCTGGCGGGATTGCTGCAAGATAGCGTCGGAGGGAACCGATGGTTGGTCGCGCTGGAAGATGGAGCAAGGGCTGTGGTCGGCAGCCGGATCCGTCGTTGGGTACAGGCGCGTCGTGATGTTGACGTGGATACCTTCGCCTGGGCACGCATTCTTCAATGCGAGGCGGGGGCGGACATGACAATCGCCCCAGCCTCCGGCGGGGAGCCGGTGGTGCTGGGGCGAGTTACCGCGGTGTTGCCGCTGGAAGTTCAGGAGGAAGCCTAGACAGCCGCGAAGCCGCGTTTAGGCGGAGATCCTATCGAATTGCAGCTTCCATACGGTATCGATGTCCATGGTGTGGCTTGCGAGCCGGAAATCGTCGTCTGCGGCCTCGATAGCGCGGATGGCGCTTTCCAACGGGTAGTTCGGGTTCGCGGTGACGGTGAACGTGACGGTCGGGCGTTGGCCGACCATAGCGACGCGGCTGTCGGCGCGTTGGACTTCGTCGAGACGCTGGATGGTGTTGCAGGCTGCCTCGGCGACGCGCTGAACGTTGATTACCGTGTCACCGTGCGCGGCATCGGCTGGCACGATGTTGCCGTTGGAGAACGCGCGGGAGCGTAGATTTGCAAGCAAGATCCACAATCCCAACACGGCCAGGACAATAGCGGCGGCGATAAGCGCCTTGGTATACCAGTCCTCGTAGGCGAGGTACGTCACGCGGCTGCGGTCGATGTCGCGGAGGAAATCGCTCAAGTACGGGATTTCCCAGTACTCCGCAATGGGGAATAGGGCCACAACGACCATCAACAGGCCGAGCAGGAACGTGACCAGACGGTTGAAGAAGCTCAATGTTTTGGTCATCGGTGCACCTCCGGGGGACGGACGTCGGATACCTCGGGTGCCGACTGCGCCGTGGTGGTGACTTGTGCCTGAGGCGTTTCCTTAGGCAACACCTTCACGGACACCGCAGGAGGCGCGGCGAGGCTCTTGAGCTCGCTGTTGAGCGATCGCGTGATGCGTTCTTGCATTGCGGGGCCGGAGCCGTCGTCGACAACCTGTACCTTGACCGACTTGCGGGTCGCCTTGGAGCGTACTTGCTCGCCACCGAGGTCGCTGTGAACCGTGTTGGTGGACTTTCGTGCCACATCGACGGGACGGGTCCAGATAGACACTGGGGAGTTCACTCGGACAAACCGGTGCGGGCGGGGTTTGAGCGCAACCACGATGAGCACAAGGCCGACCAAGGCCAGCAGGCACGCAATGATGACGGCGGGGATCTCTGTGGTGAACGAGCCGAGGAACTCAAACGCGCGACCAAACCAGGACTGCTCGGGTGATTCCGACTCGTAGGTGTAGTACCAGAGGTCACGCGCGCCGACACCCGCTAAAGCGATGAGGAGCAGGCTGATGAGGACTGCGATCCAGCGCGATGCAGGGGTGCCTAGCGGTTCGTCGCCGGGGTGTGGCCCGACTGGGCGGGCGCTAGTTGGTTCGGTCATAGTACTTCACCACCGGTTCTATCGTGATCTGCTGAAGTGGCTTCGGCTGTGGGGCCTGTGGGATGACCACGGGCTTCGGAGCCGGGCCGCGCGGGCTTGTTGGGCGCGCACTGGGCTGAATTGTCACCGGCTTGAGCGGCTGCCTATCTACGGTGATATCGCGCAACGGTCGCTGCCACGGCACCTCAACCGGCCGCATGTGCCCGAACGCCTTGACAGCGATCGGGGTGAGGGGCTGCAACGCTGGCAGCGACGGGGCGCGCAGAGCCACGGGCATGGGCGTCTCTGGGGCGAACGGCTCGAGTGGCTCGGGCACGTCAACGCCAGAAACGATGACCGGTTTGGGCGGTTTCGGGGTTCGCACGCTTGGGGGAGTTGGTGTGGTGACGGCACGCATGTCGTCGACAAGCGATCGCGCTTCGATCGGCGCCAGTTCCTCGCGCTCGTTGGTCACGGGGTGCGTGATCTCGGTAGGAGAAACCTGGATGGGCTCTGGGATGATGAAAGCATCGTGGGTCGCAACATCGTCCCAGGTCACACGGGAACCATCGTCGATCGATTCGACGTTAGCAACGGTGACGTTGACGCGGGAGACATCCATCCCTGCGAGGGTGCGGATGTGGGCGATGATGGTGGCGCGCACAGCGTCCGTAATCGCCGCGACGGGCGCGGGGTAGGACGTGGCAATCTCGGCATCGATGGCGACAAGGCCCGTCGTGCGGTCGATGTGTGCCTCGATGCGCGGAAGGCTGCGGCCCGCCAGGCCCGCCAATTTCGCGTCGATGTTGCGAGATCCCGGCACTGTTGAGGCCGCCACTTCCGCCACGCGCTCGATGGTGCGTTCGCTGACGTGGTAGAAGGAAGTGTCCATTAGCTATTGCTCCGGCCGGTTCCGTTGCCGATGATGCTGGCTAGGTCGAGGCGGCCGTCGAGTTGGGCGCCTACTACGCCGCCGAGGATGGTAAACAGCAGCAGCCAGAGTAGGCCGGCCCAGCCACCGAATGTGACGAAGAAGGCAACGATGACGCCGATGATGACGCCGGTCAGTGCCTTGTTGGCAAAGAGATTCATTGTTAAACCACGTTTCGGGTTGTTGTGTGAGGTGCGGGGGCGTAGCCCGTGTTGCTGCTATTGCGCATCGCCGGCGATGACGTCCACGAACTCGGCGTCCGAAGCGCTCAGTGCTGCGGCGCGTACGTCTTCGGCGACCTCGTGGACGTTGCGTCCTGAGGCGACGTCGAAGGTGAAGTGGACTTCGAGGCCTGCTTTGCCGTTGCGTGAGGCAGATCGGATGCCTTCGATGCGTTGGTGCGGCAAGTAGGTTGCGATTTCGCCGAGTCGGCCGCCGTAGAGTTTTGCTACTCCGTTGACGGCGAGTGTGGCGTCGCGGACGCCCTCCGCAACCTCTTGGGTAACGGGGGTGTTGGCCATGATTACTGGATCTGCTGGTTTACAGACTGGTTGACTGCCTGGTAGTTGCCGTCGTCGTAGTTCTCACCTGCGGTCTCCTGCTCCGGCAGGTTGACGTCGTGGACGGTGACATCGACGCGGTCGACGATCAGGCCGGTCATGCGGGTGATGGCGACGGTGATGTTTTCGCGAATGGCGTTTGCCAGCTCGTGGATGGCGACACCGTACTCGGCGATGATGGCAACTGCGACGGATGCGTGGCCGTCCTCGACTGCCACGTTGACGCCCTGCTGGACGTTGGTGGAGGAGGTCAGGGACTCGCGGACTGCGCCCCACATGCGGGCTGCGCCGCCGCCGAGGTTGTGGACGCCGGAGACTTCGCGTGCTGCGATGCCGGCGATCTTGCCAACAACGTTGTCGTCGATAACAGTGCTGCCGTGCTCGGTTTCGAGGTTTTCGTTGCGCGGGCGCTGCTTCTCGGTCTCGGTTGCGGTCGAGGTGGTTGCTGGGGTGTTCTTTGCAGTGTTGTTTGCAGCGTTGTTTGCGTTCTGGTCGGCCATGACGGTCCTTTCAACTGTGATGTTCATGTTCCGAGTGCGCCTATATAGATGACGCGCACGGTATGGGAACAAGGGTACACAGGTTGTCGTCGTCAAGCGGGCTTGCGTTGGTGGCAACCTTGTGTTTTAATACGCAGGTTGCCTTGACATGGGTTGACGGAAGTCGGCCGGTGGCTCGGCAAACATGACACCTTCCAGTCGGAAGACCGGTGAAGGGGCCATGGCAAATAAACAGCGGCAGTACGCGAGGGTCACGCACCCTTCCGTGTCTGATACCCGGGCATATTGCTTGTCGACGATGACGTGTCGGCCAACAACGTGCCTTGGCGGAAGCACTGAGCGTCGGCGCGTTTATTGCGCAGGTCTCAACTTCCGGATGTGTCATGACAGTCAGAAAAGACACTGGCGTTGAGCCAAGGGCCCAGCCCGGACAACGTTATAGAGAAACTAGAAGCTACAAACCCCACCGCTTCTCTCTCGTTTCACTTCGTTCAACTTCGAGCGAAGCGAGAGTTGAACGTGGGGATGCGAGGAAGAGGTAAGCGTGGCGGGACAGAAGATCCGCATCAGGCTGAAGGCCTACGATCACGAGGCGATCGACGCATCCGCGAAGAAGATCGTCGAGACGGTCACCCGTACGGGTGCCCGCGTCGTCGGCCCGGTGCCGTTGCCAACCCAGAAGAACGTGTACGCCGTGATTCGTTCTCCCCACAAGTACAAGGATTCTCGCGAGCACTTCGAGATGCGCACTCACAAGCGCCTCATCGACATTCTCGACCCGACGCCGAAGACGGTAGACGCGCTTATGCGCATTGATCTGCCGGCCAGCGTCGACGTGAACATCCAGTAGAGCAATCCCCAACGTAAGTAGTGGAGAACTAACACATGTCTGACAACCAGATCAAGGGCATTCTGGGCAAGAAGCTCGGCATGACCCAGATCTTCGACGAGGAGAACCGCGTTATCCCGGTTACCGTCGTCGAGGCTGGGCCGTGCGTTGTCACCCAGATCCGTACCCCTGAGACCGATGGCTACTCCGCCATCCAGATCGCTTACGGCGACATCGATCCCCGTAAGGCTAAGAAGCCGCAGGCTGGCCACTTCAAGAAGGCTGGCGTCAACCCGCGTCGCTACGTTGCTGAGATCCGCATGGACGACACCTCGGGCTACGAGCTCGGCCAGGAGTTCAATGCAACGATCTTCGAAGGCGACACCTTCGTCGACGTCGCAGGCACCACCAAGGGCCACGGCTACGCCGGTGCCATGAAGCGCCACGGCTTTGCCGGCCAGGGTGCTTCCCACGGTAACCAGGCTGCCCACCGTCGTGTGGGTTCCATCGGCGCCTGCGCGACCCCGGGTCGCGTGTTCAAGGGCACCCGTATGGCTGGCCGCATGGGCGGTAACCGCGTTACCACCCAGAACCTGAAGATTCAACGCATCGACGGCGACAACAACCTCATCCTGATCAAGGGCGCCATCCCTGGCGCAAAGGGTTCCGTTGTTACCGTCAAGACCGCAGTGAAGGGCGGTGCTCACGCATGACGAAGCTGACGCTTGACGTCCACACCGCAGACGGAGCTACCAAGGGTTCCGTCGACCTGCCGGCCGAGTACTTCGACCGCGAGGTATCCGTGGCACTCATGCACCAGGTTGTGAATGCACAGCTTGCTGCTAAGCGCCAGGGTACCCACGCAACGAAGACCCGCGGCATGGTTTCCGGCGGCGGCAAGAAGCCGTTCCGCCAGAAGGGCACCGGTCGCGCCCGTCAGGGTTCGATCCGTGCTCCGCACTACACCGGTGGTGGCATTGTGCATGGTCCGCAGCCGCGTTCCTACGCACAGCGCACCCCGAAGAAGATGATCAAGGCTGCCCTCGCTGGCGCTTTGACCAACCGTGCGCAGAACGAGCGCATCCACATCGTGGAGGATCTCGTCCCGGGCCAGACCCCGTCGACGAAGTCCGCTCGTGCATTCATCGAGCGCCTCACCGACCGCAAGTCGGTCCTGCTGGTGATCGGCCGTGATGATCAGAATTCCCGTCTCTCCGCAAGGAACCTGCCGGGCGTCCAGATCATTGAGCCGGCTCAGCTGAACACCTACGACGTCCTCAACGCTGATGACGTTGTGTTCTCGGTCGAGGCACTCCACACCTTCATCAACCGCGGCGCAGCTGTTGCCGCCGCTGCGGAGGAGGAGAAGTAAATGGCAAAGATCGCTAACCCGCGCGACATCATCATCGCCCCGGTGCTCTCTGAGAAGAGCTACGGCCTGATGGAGCAGAACACGTACACCTTCTACGTGTCCCCGTCCGCGAACAAGACCCAGATCAAGATTGCCGTGGAAGAGATTTTCGGCGTCGACGTCGCTTCGGTGAACACCGTCAACCGTGAGGGCAAGCGCAAGCGCTCCCGCACCGGTTTCGGTAAGCGTAAGGACACCAAGCGCGCCTACGTCACTCTCCGCGAGGGCAGCGACTCCATCGACATCTTCGGCGGTGCGACCGCGTAACCCGCGGCTCGCTGAAGAGACGATAGAAAAGGAACCACTATGGCTATTCGTAAGTACAAGCCGACAACTCCGGGTCGCCGTGCCAGCTCCGTGTCCGCGTTCGACGAGATCACTCGTTCGACCCCGGAAAAGACGCTGCTGCGCCCGCTCCCGAAGAAGGGTGGCCGTAACACCCACGGCCACATCACCACTCGTCACCGCGGCGGCGGCCACAAGCGTCGCTACCGTGTGATCGACTTCCGCCGCTCCGACAAGGACGGCGTGCTGGCAAAGGTTGCTCACATCGAGTACGACCCGAACCGCACCGCGAACATCGCACTGCTGCACTACTACGACGGTGAGAAGCGCTACATCATCGCCCCGAAGGGCCTGAAGCAGGGCACCATCGTCGAGGCTGGTCCGAACGCGGACATCAAGGTTGGCAACAACCTGCCGCTGCGCAACATCCCGACCGGTACGACCATCCACGCTGTGGAGCTCAAGCCGGGCGCAGGCGCAAAGCTGGCTCGTTCCGCAGGTGCGTCCATCCAGCTGCTGGGTAAGGAAGGCAACTACGCAGTTTTGCGTATGCCGTCTTCCGAAATCCGCCGCGTGGACATCCGCTGCCGTGCAACTGTTGGTGAGGTCGGCAACGCTGACCAGATCAACATCCGTTGGGGCAAGGCTGGTCGTATGCGCTGGAAGGGCTGGCGCCCGACCGTGCGTGGTGTGGTTATGAACCCGGTCGACCACCCGCACGGTGGTGGCGAGGGCAAGACCTCCGGTGGTCGTCACCCGGTCTCGCCGTGGGGCCAGAAGGAAGGCCGCACCCGCAACCCGAACCGCTATTCCAACAACATGATCGTGCGACGTCGTCGCTCGAAGAAGCGCTAAGAGGAGGTAAACAGACATGCCACGTAGCCTTAAGAAGGGCCCGTTCGTCGACGAGCACCTCCTCAACAAGGTGGATGCTCAGAACGAGGCAGGCACCAAGCAGGTCATCAAGACCTGGTCGCGCCGTTCGACCATTCTCCCCGATTTCATCGGTCACACTTTCGCCGTCCACGACGGTCGTAAGCACGTGCCGGTGTTCGTGGACGAGTCCATGGTTGGCCACAAGCTCGGCGAGTTTGCACCGACCAAGACCTTTAAGGGTCACGTCAAGGAACAGAAGGGACGTCGATAAGCAATGGCTGACACCATCACCACTGCATCCGCGACTGCCAAGTTCGTTCGCGTCTCTCCGATGAAGGCACGCCGCGTGCTTGCTCTCATCCGCAACAAGTCGGTTGCTGAGGCACTCGCCATCCTGAAGTACGCCCCGCAGGGTGCGTCCAAGGATGTTGCAAAGGTTGTTGCTTCCGCAGCAGCCAACGCGGAGAACAACTTCGGCCTGGATCCGCGCACGCTCGTCATTGCCGAGTGCTACGCAAACGAGGGCCCGACCATGCGTCGTTTCCAGCCGCGTGCACAGGGTCGCGCATTCCAGATCCGGAAGCGCACCTCTCACATCACCGTTGTTGTCGAGTCCAAGGAAGGGGCCAAGTAATGGGCCAGAAGATTCACCCACACGGCCTGCGCCTGGGTATCACTTCCGACTGGAAGTCCCACTGGTACGCCGACAAGAACTACGCCGAGTACGTCGCTGAGGACATCAAGGTCCGCGAGTGGCTCGAGAAGAACCTCGAGCGCGCTGGCATCTCCGATGTTGTCATCGAGCGCACCCGCGACCGCGTCCGTGTGGACATCCACACCGCACGTCCGGGCATTGTCATCGGCCGTCGCGGCGCTGAGGCTGACCGTATTCGCCGTGAGCTGGAGAAGCTGACCGGCAAGATGGTTGCACTGAACATCCTCGAGGTGAAGAACGTCGATGCAGACGCCACCCTGGTTGCTCAGTCCATCGCCGAGCAGCTGGTCAACCGTGTCGCGTTCCGTCGCGCCATGCGTAAGGCCATCCAGTCCGCTATGCGTAACCCGCAGGTCAAGGGCATCAAGGTTATGACGTCCGGCCGTCTCGGCGGCGCGGAAATGTCCCGTGTCGAGCGCTACCACGAGGGTCGCGTTCCGCTGCACACGCTGCGCGCGGAGATCGACTACGGCACTGCAGAAGCACACACCACCTTCGGCGTCATTGGCGTCAAGGTGTGGATCTACAAGGGCGACGTCGTCGGTGGCGTCCGCGAGTCTGAGCTCAATGCACCGAGCAACGATCGTCGTGGACGTGGCGACCGTCGCCCGCGCCGCGGCGGCCAGCGTCGCCGGGCGGCAGAGCAGAAGAAGGAGGGCTAATTCATGCTCATCCCTAAGCGCGTGAAATACCGCCGCCAGCACCGCCCGACCCGTTCTGGCGTGTCCAAGGGTGGCAACCAGATCAACTTCGGCGACTACGGCCTGCAGGCCCTCGAGCCGGCGTACATCACGAACCGCCAGATCGAGTCTGCCCGTATTGCTATCAACCGCCACGTCAAGCGTGGTGGCAAGGTCTGGATCAACATCTTCCCGGATCGTCCGCTGACCCAGAAGCCGCTCGGCGTGCGTATGGGTTCCGGTAAGGGCCCGGTGGAGAAGTGGGTGGCCAACGTCAAGCCTGGCCGCATCCTGTTCGAAATGTCCTACCCCAACGAGGAAACTGCCATTGAGGCGCTGCGCCGTGCAGGCGCGAAGCTGCCGTGCAAGGTCCGCGTCATCAAGAAGGAGGACCAGTTCTAATGGCTAACGGTACCCCCGCATCTGAGTTCCGCGAGCTCAACGACGACGAGCTGAAGGGCCGCCTCAACGAGGCGAAGGAAGAGCTGTTCAACCTGCGCTTCCAGCTTGCAACCGGCCAGCTGACCAACAACCGCCGCATCTCCACCGTGAAGCGCGACATCGCTCGCATCTACACGGTGCTGCGCGAGCGTGAGCTTGGTCTGTCCGTCGTCCCGGAGTCCACGGGAGCTGAGGCATAACCATGAGTGAGGCAAACGTGACTGAGAACACCAAGGACAAGGCCGTGCAGAAGCGCCGCCGTGGCTACGTCGTGTCCGACAAGATGGACAAGACGATCGTCGTCGAGGTTGAGGACCGCAAGTCCCACGCCCTCTACGGCAAGATCGTGCGTACCACGAAGCGCGTCAAGGCTCACGACGAGAACAACACCGCTGGTGTTGGCGATCTCGTCCACATCGAGGAGACGCGTCCGCTGTCGAAGGACAAGCACTTCCGTCTCGTCGACATCATCGAGAAGGCTCGCTAAAAGCTAGTCGCTTCTCGACGACTCCACCGCCCCGGGTTGGCTACCAACCCGGGGCGGTTTTTGCGTTTTCAACTTTTTCTGCGCCCTTACACAAGGGTACGATTTCCCGCATGTGTGGAATCGTTGGATATGTAGGCGCAAACGCGACAACGCGTGACGCGAAAGACGTAATCATCGATGGTCTTCGCCGCCTCGAATACCGCGGGTACGACTCCGCAGGTGTTGCGGTGGTGAACGACCAGTCGATCGAATGCCGGAAGAAGGCCGGCAAGGTAGCGGATCTCGAAGCGGAGATTGCTAACAACCCCATCGCAGCATCGAACCTGGGCATCGGGCATACCCGGTGGGCGACCCACGGCGGTCCGACGGATGCGAATGCTCACCCGCATGTGGTGGGAGATGGCCGTATGGCAGTGGTGCACAACGGCATCATCGAAAACTTTTCGCATTTGAAGGCTGAGCTCGCAGAGAAGGGCTACACCTTCAAGTCTGAAACCGATACTGAGGTTGCTGGCACGCTGCTGCTGGATATCTACAACACGGAAGCGGACGGGGATCTGACCCGTGCGATGCAGTTGGCAGCGAACCGTCTGGAGGGCGCGTTCACCCTGCTCGCCATCCACCCGGACCATCCAGACCGCATTGTTGCGGCGCGTTGGAACTCCCCGCTGGTGATCGGTGTAGGCGAGGGCGAGAACTTCCTGAGCTCCGACGTCGCTGGCTTCATTGAGTTCACCCGTGACGCGGTGGAGATGGACAACGGCCAGATTGTGACGTTGACGGCTGATGGCTACGACGTGATTGACTTCGACGGCACCCCCGCCGAGGCGAAGCCGTTCAAGGTTGAGTGGGATGTCACCGCTGCGGAGAAGGGTGGCTACAACTCCTTCATGGAAAAGGAGATCCATGATCAGCCGGGTGCCGTCCGCGACACGCTTTACGGTCGCTTCGACGAAGATGGCAAGTTGATGTTGGACGAGTTGCGTATCGACGAATCCGTGCTGCGCTCCATCAACAAAATCATCATCGTCGCTTGCGGTACTGCGTCGTACGCGGGCCAGGTGGCGCGTTACGCCATCGAACACTGGTGCCGTATCCCGACGGAAGTGGAGCTCGCCCACGAGTTCCGCTACCGCGACCCGATTGTCAACGAGCAGACTCTCGTCGTTGCCGTTTCCCAGTCCGGAGAGACCATGGACACGCTGATGGCTGTCCGTCACGCACGTGAGCAGGGCGCGAAGGTCATCGCTATCTGCAACACCGTGGGCTCCTCGATCCCGCGTGAGGCGGATGCGTCGCTGTACACCTACGCAGGCCCGGAGATCGCTGTGGCGTCGACGAAGGCGTTCATCTCCCAGATTGTCGCGGCGTACCTGCTGGCGCTGTACCTGGCGCAGGTGCGTGGCAACAAGTACGCCGATGAGATCCGTCAGATCATCGGCGAGCTGGAGCTGATGCCGGAGAAGATCCAGCGCGTGCTGGACAACGAAAACCAGGTCAAGCAGTTGGGCCAGGATATGGCGGATGCAAAGTCCGTGCTCTTCCTTGGCCGCCACGTCGGCTTCCCGGTCGCCCTCGAGGGCGCGCTGAAGCTCAAGGAGGTTGCTTATTTGCACTCCGAGGGCTTCGCTGCAGGCGAGTTGAAGCACGGCCCGATCGCGCTGGTTGAGGAAGGCCAGCCGGTGTTTGTCATCGTGCCGTCGAAGAAGTCGCGCCACAACCTGCACGCCAAGGTGGTCTCCAACATCCAAGAGGTGCGCGCCCGTGGTGCCGTGACCATCGTGATCGCGGAAGAGGGCGACACGGATGTGGAGCAGTTTGCCAACCACATCATCCGCATCCCGGAGTCCCCGGGCCTGCTGCAGCCACTCTTGGCGACGATCCCGTTGCAGATCTTCGCCTGCGCCGTCGCAGAAGCACGCGGCCTGAACGTGGACCAGCCGCGTAACCTGGCTAAGTCCGTCACGGTGGAGTAGAAGCTACCGACCGCGCCAGGGCGCCCCGGGATTGGCGCTGCGGTATTTCATCATCTGGTGGAAGATCTCCGCAGCACCAGCCCGCTGCCCCTGTGTCGCGCTGAGCGTACCCGTGTTGTCAGGCAATGCGTCAAGCGCGAATACTCCCGGGGTGAGAACCTCTGCTAGAAATGAGGGGCAGC
The DNA here is from genome assembly GCF_030408635.1 of Corynebacterium coyleae. Classification (NCBI taxonomy): domain Bacteria; kingdom Bacillati; phylum Actinomycetota; class Actinomycetes; order Mycobacteriales; family Corynebacteriaceae; genus Corynebacterium; species Corynebacterium coyleae. The sequence goes on from NZ_CP047198.1 coordinate 416,911, forward strand.
CGTCGCTGCGCCGACGTAGCGGGCGGCGTGGGCTTCTGCGGCGTCGATGCGTGTCCAGTCGACTGCCCAACCGGAGGTGCGCAGCATCTGATCGAAGAAAAAGCGTTGGGTCCGCGAATTACCGTCCCGGAACGGATGCACGATTGTCAATTCGCTCCAGTGATCCGCGATGGTGTTTACTGCAGCAGACTTGTCATCGGAGGAGACCGGCAGTTTCGCGATCCGGCCCATCACTCGGTCGAGTTCAGCCTCAACGTATCGCGCTCGACACATCGCCATGCCCATCGCACCAACTTCCTCGGTGCGGATCTGGCCCGCCCAGGGGTAAATGTCCTACATGAGGTAATGGTGTGTGGACTGCAGAGATTCACGTGTGAATTCGGTCAGCAGTGGACCGTTTTCGAGCTCGCCGAGTCGTTGAGGCGCGAGGTTGCCAGCGATGCGGTCCAGCACAACCGGGTCTGTTAGCCCGAATAGGTTTTCCGGGGCCTCGTTGCTTCGTCGTGCCATGGTGTTTAGGCAGCTCCGGTGATACGTTGCCGCAGTTCACGTGCGCGAGGCGTGTTTCCCAGGCCTTCCCTTTCGAGCACCTGTAGCACGACCTCGTCGGCTGAGATATCTCCTCGCAGCTGGCGTCGCAGAAGCGCCTCGTCCTCGGCGGACATGGGTTGGCCCGCCATGATCATGGAGGCGTTCACGGCGGCGACCTTCTGATCTTCGTTGCGCGGGTCAGTCATGCAGGTGATTCTAGCGGTTCGGCGAGGCGGTAGAGCTGGTGGAAGTGGTGCACCGGCCCGTGACCCTGGCCCACCTCGAGGTCGTCGGCGTGGGCGATGGCTTCGTGGAGCCAGGCGGAAGCCCACTCGACGGCGGCGGGGGCGTCGTCGAGAACAAGCCGGGTTGCAAGGGCTGCGGAGAGAGAACAGCCGGTGCCGTGGGTGTTCTTCGTGGCTACGCGGGGCACATCCGCGATGTGGATCTCGCCGTCGGGGGTGACCAGCGCGTTGGAGGCGTGATCCCCGGTGAGGTGGCCGCCCTTGACCAGAACGGACACGCTCGCATCTGCTGCGTATCGACGACCCTGGGAAACCGCATCCTCGAATGTGGTGGCGGGGGTGTCGTCGCAAAGCACTGCGAGCTCGGGGATGTTCGGGGTGACCACGGTGGCGTGCTCACGAACGAGGGTGCGCAGGGCGTCTTCGGCATCCTCGGTGAGGAGGCGATCGCCGGAGGTGGCGACCATGACGGGATCGACAACAACGACGGGGACGGAGTGCTGGGCGAGGAATTCGGAGACCGTGCGGGTGGTGTCCGCATCGCCCAGCATCCCGATCTTGACGGCGTCGACTGTGACGTCGTCGAACACGGAATCCAACTGCGCGCGCAGGAATGACTGGGGTGGGGTGTGGATCTCGCGCACACCTTGTGTGTTCTGGGCGACCAGCGCGGTGACCACGCACATGCCGTAGCCACCTGCGGCGGCGATGGACTTCAGATCAGCTTGAATGCCGGCACCGCCTGTGGGGTCGGTGCCGGCAATGGAGAGAACTCTTGGGATGCGTGCCATAGGCACTGACGCTACCCGGAACTACCCAGCGGCGAGGGCGATGCGCTCGGCAAAACGGGAATAGTCCTCGCGGATGGCCAACAGCGGCTGGGACACAGCAGTTTCGGAGGCTGCGGCCACCTCTTTTTGGATGGCGTTGCGGGTGCGTCGCTTCACCCCAGAGCCCAGCACGCCGCCGAAGGCCGCGGATATCAATCCGATGATTACACCGGTGAGTAAGCCAGCCATGATCAGCAGGGTAGGAATCGGCCAGCCTTCCACATCCGGCACCAGGTCGGTGCCCAGCAGCGGTGTGAGCACGCCCGGGACGAAGGCGACCAGCAGGTACCACAGCACACCAACCAGGGCGGCGAGCAGCGCAAACCACTGGAAGATGGTCAGCACTGCCCAGCCCTTGGACGGCTCCGCGGGCAGTTTCGCACGGGCCACAGCGCGGTCCAGTTCGGCGGGAAGGCCGGTGGAGATCTCCTCGGACCGGTCCGCCACGGCCGCAGCCCACTCGTGTGGCAGCCCTTCGCCAACGGCGGTGGCGTAATCGCGAAGACCCGAGTTGGCTACGGCTTTGGAGGCGGCGTCGAGTTCCGGCATGGAGGTGCGGTGCACACCCAGTTCGTCGGCATCCTCGCGCAGCCCTAAGCGACGAAGCGGGTCGGGTTTGAAGCGGGTGATCCAGGAGGTCAGCAGCCAGCCGGTGCGTTGGCGCAGGCGTTTGCGGTAGGCGGCAGCGGTGATGCCCGCGATGCGTTCTGCACCCGCGGCCTTGGTCAGTGCGGTGTCGAGGTCGCGTTTGGCGTGCTTGTCCACACCACCGGCACCCTTCGTTCCGGCGTATGGGGCGGCAACGGAAGCAATGTCGGCCTCGATGCGGGCAGTCTGCGCATTGTGGGCCTTTGCCACGCGCGCGATCGCGCCGCGCAGGTCTTCGATACCAGCACCGGTCAGGGTGGAGGTGGGGATGACGTGGACGTTGGTCAGGCCGTCGTCGAGAAGCAGGCCCGCATAAGAGCCAGCTACGGTGTCCACGTCGCGCTCCGCCAAAAGGTCGGCTTTGTTCAGCACTGCCAGTGTGACCGCGGAGTGGTTCGCGTGCGGGCGGATGAACTGGTCATGGATGACACTGTCGGCGTACTTCTCGGGGTCGGACACCCACACGAGCACGTCGACCTGGCCGGCGAGGCGTTCGGCGATGACGCGGTTGGAGGCCTCTACCGAGTCGAAGTCGGGAAGATCCAGCAGGATCAGCGGGCCAGCATTTTTGGCAAACTCGCCTTGGCGCTCGCGGCGGTCTTCCACGCCGAGCCAGTCCAGGAGTTCCTCAGAGCCTTCCGGCTGCCAGATCGCGGCCAGGGGAGAGGACGTGGTTGGGCGGCGCGCCGCTGCTTTGCCCAGGTCCTCGCCGACAACGGCGTTGAACAGCGAGGTTTTACCGGAACCGGTCGCGCCGAAAAAGCCCACGACGGTGTGCTCGGCGGACAGGGCGCGACGCTCGGCGCCAGCCTTGGCCACGCGTTCTAGGCGTTCGCGTTGCTCGCCGGACAGGTACGGTGCACCAATTTCGGCAGCGTCCTCGAGCGCGCTCAGCCGTTTGCTCAGCCCAATCTTTTTGCTAAACAGCGCCATTGTCGGACCCCTTTCGGAAGTTGCCGCGAAGCTGGTCAAACAGGCCACGCAGGGCGCTGTTGTTCAGGTCGTCGTTGGGGGTGTCGTCGATACGCGCAGGCACTTGCTTGTCGACGACCCCCAGCAGCTTCGCATCCACCGCCCGGCGAGCCTGCTGGGAGGCATCGCGGATCTGCTCGGCCGTTGCGCCTTCGAGCAACGGGTCGGTGAACACGTGGTAGCGGTCGCGCTCGGCAGCAAAGAGTCCACCAAGGCGCTCGTTGAGGTCGTTGCGGGCCTGAGTGACCATGCGGCGCACCGTGTCTTCGCCGAAGATGGTCTCCAAAAGTTTCTGGCCAAGTACCGCAGAACCGCCCGCGATGGCCACCTCGCCGCCAGTCAAACCAGCGGTGGAGGCGAACACTGTAAGCATGAGTGCCACGGTGACCACGTTGAGCCCAAAGGACATGAGACGGGCGCGCTGACGCTTATCGCCAGCAGTGTCCTGGATATGTCCGACGAGTTCTTGCTGCCAGTCTCGCACCAGTTTCGCCGCCTGTTCGGAAATGTCGGCGCTGGCGCGTGCGAGAGCCGGATCGGCGTCGGTGCGCAGCTCAGGAGCGACCGCGCCGGTATGCGCCCAGGCGCGCGATGCTGCGGATTCGGCAGCATCGACGATGACTGCGTGCAGACCGGACTCGATCTCGGTCTCCACCTCACGCAGGGGAGCGGGCTGACCGGTGAAGAAACTGCCCACCTTATCTATTGCGCTGCTGAACCAGCGCTCGAATCCACGGAACACGTCAGAGGTACCGATGACGTCCTGCCAGCGGTCCATGACCTCGGAGCGCAGCAACTGTCCGTCGGAAGTCGCGTCGATGACCTGACGGTTGGCGGTGGTGTAAAACTCGTGGATCGATGCGTCGAGCTGGTTGGCAAACGCCTCCTGACGCTCACGGCGGCCGACCAAGGTATCCACTCGATCAAGCGCAGTCTGAACCGCGCCGGCCACAGTCTTGCCAGCCACGTCGCGCCGGGCGACGGTGTCCTCGGCGAGTGTGGTCAGGTAATCGCGCAGTGAAGCGACAAGGTCTTCGGCGAGAAACTCCCCGGACTCTCCAGACTTCTCCGCGCCAAGGTCCGCGACGAACGGCACAGTAAAGACTGTTGCGTCGTGCAAGCCAGCCTCATTCATCATGCGGCGCAGATCGTCCGGCACGGTTTCGGCAGCCTTTTCGTCCAGGCGGTTGAGGACCACCACAACCTCAATGCCGCGGCCAGCGGCGTCGTGGAGGAAGTTCCACACAAGTTGATCGGCGTAGCGCGCCGGGGTGGTGACGAACACCCACAGATCCGCAGCCGCAAGGAGCTGACTTGCCAGGGCGCGGTTTTTGTCGTCGATGGAGTCGAAATCGGGGGCGTCGAGAAGCGCAAGGCCCTCGGGCACGCTTTGCGTATCCACGACTCGCAGCGTCGTCGATTGCTCGTTGCCCGCGCCGTGCGAGCGCGTCAGGCCTGGCAGTACCTGTGGGGAGTTAAACCAATCAGCATCTGCTGGGTTTGCCACTAGCACTGGCTGCCGGGTGGTGGGGCGGATGACGCCTGGGTTGGAGACCCGCTCGCGCAGCAATGCATTGACAAGCGTGGACTTACCAGAGCCGGTGGAGCCGCCGATCACGGCGAGCAGCGGCGCGTCCAGGTTGGCGAGGCGGGGCAGGACATAGTCGTCGAGCTGGTTGACAATTGCGCGGGCCTCTGGGGCTGCATCAATAGGTAGGGCAGTGTCCGCGAGGGCTTCGCGAACACTGCGAACAGCTTCGAGGACGTCAGGTGTCTGGGTACTCACCCGTCTCATTTTGGCAGAGGCACCCAAGGTGAGGGGAGTTAGTCCTTGTTGGTTAGTCCTTGTAACCGGTCTTGGTCAGGTTCAGCCATCCGTAGAGGCCGCCCATGATGAACCCGCCGCCGACGAAGTTGCCCAGCCAGACGACCACCCAGTTGCGGATGACGTTCCAGTTGGTGAAGCCTTCGATGGTTTCAGGGCCGAGCGTAAACCCGCCCAGGCTGGTGAGGATGAAGTTCGCGATGGAGTGCTCGTAGCTCATGGTGGCAAACGACGGGATGATCAGGATGACCCCCCACAGCTTCGCGCTGAAGTCCTTGCCGGCCTGGGTGGCCAGCATGAAGGCGATGTTGACCACGACGTTTGCCAGGATCGCTTCAACGAACAGGGTGGAACTGGATTTTTGCAGCTTGGCGACGAGCAAATCGTGGAGGAATCCGTCCACCTCGACCATCTGGCCCATGGTGGTCCGGGAAATCAGCCATGAAATCGCCACTGCACCAATGAGGTTGAACACGGTGACAAAGAAGACGAGGAGGAACCCGCGGGTGATGGTGTTGAGCCTATGGATGGCGCCATAGGTCATGAACATCATGTCACCTGTGGCGAGTTCGCCTTGCAAGACGATGATGATGTACAGCGTTGACGCGAAGATGGCACCGAAGGCGTATTTGCCCCAGCCGGGGGCGTAGCCGTCGAGTAGTTGTGCCGTGGATGCGGCGAATGCCGTCATGATGCCCAGGTACACGCCCGCGAGTACGGAACGCGTGGCAAATCGGGCAGGTTCTGTCGAGAACAGATCGACCTTATTCTTGATTGCCTCGGGGGCGGCTTCGTAGAAACTCACGCCCTCCAATGTACAAGAGGTACTACCTTAAACGGAAATGTGGTAATACCTATTCGGCGATTGGAAAGCTTTGGAAAATCGTGAAAGAAAATGAGAATTCTGCCAAAAACTGTAAAACGTCACGGTAATGTTCGGTGGGCAAGGTCGTTCAAGCTGCGGCCGATGCCTACCGTTCATTAAGAAAATTGGAGACTCACATGAAGCTTCGTCGTCTTGTTGCCGCGGCGGCCGTCGCGACCACCGTTGTTGTTGCTGCACCGGCTGCTAATGCTCAGCCTGCTCCGGAACCGCTGAACCGTGTTCTGTACGAGATTTACAAGGTCGGTGGCTGGGAAGCCCAGAACATCATTCTGCTGCCGGCAGCGCTTTCTTCGCTGAACGTTGTCATCTCGATCATTCAGTCCATCGTCACTGCTGCTAAGTAAGCCGCGACACGTACACACCTCTCCTGAAAGGAAACGAACATGAAGTTCCGTCGTCTCGCCGCTGTTGCTCTTGCGGCATCTGTTGCAATCGGTGCTGGTGCTCCTGTCGCTGAGGCTGCTACCTACCCGGAGCCGCTCAACCAGGTCATCAATGAGATGCGCGCTCTCGGTGGCCCGCTGGCCCCGAACCTGCTGCTGGTTCCAGCTGCCCTGTCCTCCGTGGGCTGGATCATCACCATCCTGTCGCTCACTGGTGTGCTCGGCCTCGGCGCTGTTGCTGCCAGCGTCGCTTAACATTGCGCTAACGCTGCGGCACACTCATCGTCTCACCCCTAAGTTTCGGGGTGGGGCGATTTTTGTATCTTCAGGCGACACGATTTAGCGGCAATTTGGGCGATCGGCGCTGCTCATGGTTAAATACTCCAGTTGTCTACTGCTGGTCGGGCGTGACACGCGTTTCCGAGTGAAGCGTCCGAGACCCTTCGACCAGACTGCGCTCTCCTCGTGTGCGAGGGACGAGCGCGCGAGGTTCGTCGATAAGCAATAGGCCGCAAGAACATTGACCACGTGCGTTCAGGACGGAAATCTGGCGCACATTGACCCAGGTCAGGAGACCAACTGTGATTCAGAAGGAATCGCGTCTGAAGGTCGCCGACAACACGGGTGCACGCGAACTGCTGTGCATCCGCGTTCTCGGCGGTTCCGTTCGACGCTTCGCCGGCATCGGCGACACGATCGTCGCCACCGTGAAGGAAGCTGCCCCGGGCGGCAACGTCAAGGAAGGCGAGGTCGTTAAGGCTGTCATCGTCCGCGCGAAAAAGGAGACCCGTCGTCCGGACGGCTCCTACATCTCGTTCGACGAGAACGCTGCTGTCGTCATCAAGAACGACACCGAGCCGCGCGGTACCCGCATCTTCGGCCCGGTTGCTCGTGAGCTCCGCGACAAGCGCTTCATGAAGATTGTGTCTCTCGCACCGGAGGTGATCTAAGTATGAAGATCAAGAAGGGCGATATGGTGCAGGTCATCGCCGGCAAGGATAAGGGTGCTCAGGGTCGCGTCATTGAGGCGTACCCGCAGCGCGACAAGGTCCTCGTCGAGGGTGTTAACCGCATCAAGAAGCACGTCGCAAACTCCTACAACGAGCGCGGCGCCGAGTCCGGCGGCATCGTCAGCCAGGAAGCTCCGATCCACGTGTCCAACGTGATGATCCTGGACTCCGACGGCAAGCCGACCCGCGTGGGCTACCGCTTCGACGAGAACGGCAAGAAGGTCCGCGTGGCTAAGTCGAACGGGAAGGACATCTAATGGCTGAGAACATTCAGAACTACACCCCGCGCCTGAAGTCCCGCTACCAGGACGAGATCCGCACCAAGCTGAACGAGCAGTTCAACTACGACAACGTCATGCAGATCCCGGGCCTGACCAAGATTGTTGTGAACATGGGTGTGGGCGACGCTGCCCGCGACTCCAAGGTGATCAACGGCGCACTCGAGGACCTCACCGCGATCACCGGCCAGAAGCCGCAGCTGCGTCGCGCGAAGAAGTCCATCGCTAACTTCAAGCTCCGTGAGGGCATGCCGATCGGCGCAAAGGTCACCCTGCGCGGCGACCGTATGTGGGAGTTCCTCGACCGTATGCTGACGGTTGCTCTCCCGCGTATTCGCGACTTCCGTGGCCTGAACGACAAGCAGTTCGACGGCAACGGTAACTACACCTTCGGCCTGTCCGAGCAGACCATGTTCTACGAAATCGACATCGACAAGATCGATCGCGTTCGCGGCATGGACATCACGCTCGTGACCACCGCTGGTAGCGACGACGAGGGTCGCGCACTGCTGACGCACCTCGGCTTCCCGTTCGCTGACAAGGACGGCAAGATGAAGCGCGCATAAGCGTTCACTTGACGACGACACCCCTGCACCCGGTTTTTATACCGCGGTCGCAGGGGTTTTGTCGTATTGGAAAAGCATGAAAGAAAGCTTGCGTGAAGCTGGCTATGGGTGGTTATGATGTCCGCTGTATTAAATACATTGTTTGGCATCCATAATAGGGGAACCCCCATGAGTTACTTCTCCCGAAGCGCAATTATCGCGCCTAAGGAATTCAATCGCTGGCTAATTGTCCCTGCGGCACTCGCCATCCACCTCTCTATCGGCCAGGTCTACGGGTTCTCCGTGTTCAAGAAGCCAATGATGGAGCACTTCGGTGTCGGCGAAGTTGCTGTGGGCTGGATCTTCTCGTTGGCAATCGGCATGCTCGGCATCTCGTCCGCGCTGTTCGGTTCCTGGGTCGAGCGAGTCGGCCCACGCGCGTCCATGGCAGTTTCCGGCGTGCTATGGGTGACAGGCTTCCTCGTTGCCACCCTGGGTGTCACCACCGGAAACTTGTGGCTGGTGTACTTCGGCTACGGCTTTATCGGCGGCATCGGTTTGGGCATCGGATACATCTCGCCGGTGTCCACGCTGATGAAGTGGTTCCCGGATCGCCCCGGTCTGGCTACGGGCCTTGCGATCATGGGCTTCGGCGGCGGCGCACTGATTGCCTCGCCGGCGTCGAACCGCCTCATGGAGTTCTACGGCGGTGGTGCGGACATCGCCAACCGCGCCGCGGGCATCCAACCCACCTTTGTCACCCTTGGCGTCGTGTACCTCGTCGTCATCGCTATGGGCGCGTACTGCATCCGCATGCCGCACCCGGATTGGACCCCGTCGGGCGAAGCGAAGCAGGGGCGCAAACCTTCCAAGGTTGCCATCGTCGGTGCAAATGTTAGCGCCAACAACGCCATTCGAACCCCGCAGTTCTGGTGCCTGTGGGTGATCCTGTTCTGCAACATCACCGCGGGTATCGGCGTGCTGGAGAATGCGGCACCGATGATTCAGGACTACTTCCCGGCACTGACCGCGGCGGCCGCCGCAGGCTTTGTTGGCTTGCTGTCGCTGGCGAACATGGCTGGCCGTTTCGTCTGGTCGTCGGTTTCTGACGTCATTGGCCGCAAGAACATCTACATGGTGTACCTGGGTATCGGGTTGGCTTTCTACTTCATCTTCGCCAGGTTCGGCCACGCCAACATTGCGCTGTTTGTGATCTGCGCGCTGGTGTTGCTGTCCTTCTACGGGGGTGGCTTTGCCAGTATCCCGGCCTACCTGCGCGACCTATTCGGTGTCTACCAGGTCGGCGCTATCCACGGCCGCCTGCTTACCGCATGGTCGGCAGCAGGTGTAGCTGGCCCGCTGATCATCAACATGGTCGTGGAGCGCCAGGCCGCCAACGGCGGCGAAGGCCCGGACCTTTACCGCCTGTCGCTATACGTCATGTGCTGCCTGCTTGCAGTTGGCCTGATCGCCAACATCCTTGTACGCCCGGTGGCGTCGAAGTGGTTCGAAGACCAAGACACCGTTCAGGCGAAGATCGAGGCAGATCGCGCCTCCGCGCTTGAGGGCGCTGGTGCCGGTCAGGCACGTGGGGCTTCCGCGGGCCAGATCCACAAGATTGTCGCAATCATTCTGGCGGCAATCATCGCTGGACTGCTTATCTACGGTCTGTGGGCCACTGCCGTGAAGGCTGCTGGCATGTTCATTGGCTAAGCGCCCGAGTACACGCTGAAGCGCTCGTCGGTAATTGCGCCGACGAGCGCTGTATTTGTTTCGCGGGCCAATTCCACCGCCATCGACGTGACGTCGCGTGTGGTGGCGACAATGCCGAAGCCGGCCGCTGCTGCAGCACGCATCATTTCAAACGTCACGCGCGTATCCACTGCGAGGGTGAGGTTGTGGGCGGGCAGGGTGTCGTCGAGAAGCAAACGCCCAGCGATCTTCTGTACCGCGTTGACAGCGTCGATGTCTTGACGCGCGGTCTCGCCAGCGAGCGCGGTGGGTAGGTCGCGACGACGCGCCTGGTTGAGACGTTCTGGGAAGGCGAAGATCGCATCCTGATCAATAGGGGCGAACTCGCTGCGCACGTTCAGGCGGACCGCCAACTCCCGTACGCGCTGCTCGGCAGAAATACCACAGGACTGGGATGGGATTGGGTCGATGAACTGCGGTGCAGCAGGGTAGGAAAGCTCGATATCGAGCAGGTTGTAGGTGTTTTCGCCGCCGATGGCACCTTCGCAATAGCGAGCGGTAATGACGTCTTTAGGGGTGGTAATGAGGCCCTGCGTCAGGAGCACACCGTGGGCGAGTTCGATGTCGTGGCCCGGGGTGCGAAACAACTGAGCGACCTCTCGGCCACCGGCGCGCACCTCGAGTGGTTCTTCCACTTCCACTTGGCCCGCGCGCGTGTCGCGGGTGCCGCTAGCGGAAATCTTTGTGACGGCGAAACTGCGCTTGGTCCTGCTCATTGCAACGATGCTAGCGCTTAGGGTGCAAGCGGGACGGAGGGGTGTCGTCGCAGCGCTACAACCTGCGCAAAGAGAAGTTATCCACAGGGCGGAAATTGCAAATTCCACAAGCTGAAACGGACATGTCGTGCGAGTTCGTTATAACTACAGGCACACATCCAAACAGCAATGGGGAAGGGGTGGGTGCGTCAGATGCGTACCGAGGAAAAGATCAAACAACGAGTACAAAAACTACTCAATCAAGCCAACGACAGGGAAGGGACACCGGAGGGTGACGCGTTCTATGCCCGAGCATTCGAGCTGATGGCACAGTACGGCTACGACGAGCGCGATCTTGCAAGTCCCGATGCTGGCGACAACGTAGGCCACCGCGCCTACACGTTCCGCGGCGCCTACACCGATATGCAGGCAACGCTGCTGCACTCCATCGCGAGGTCGTTGCACTGCACGGGCTTTACGCAGCGGGTGTATAACTCCACGCGCGTCATGGACGCAGACATTTTTGGCCTTCAGCGACACCTCGACCGGGTGGACATGCTCTACGCGCTGTTGTTGCCGGTGATGCTTGCAGAATCACAAAAGATCCGCGCCACCAACTTCGGGGAATCGGTCGTGGTGATGCGTCGGTCGTTTATGCAGGGGTTCGCGACAAGCATCGGCAAACGTCTGATGAAAGCTGAAGAGGGCGCAGCAAAGGGGGATAGCGAATATGCGCTTGTGCTTGTCGACGACGCCGCAAAGGCCGAGCAAGCCCGCTCCAAATTCGCCGAAGAGCAGGGCTTTGTGCTCTCCGCGCACCAAACCAACCGCTCGTTCGACCCAGGTGCGTACCTCAGCGGACACGCCGCGGGAGAGAATTCAGACCTCGGCCAAACACGGGTGAAGTCCAGGGCGGCGCTGCCGTTCTGATCAATTCGGTGTCGGGAGATGCTGACGGGGGCTAGGTGTCGTCGTTAAGCAATTTGGTTCTGAGCGAACAAGCAGGTAACTTGGTCGATCGGACTTGTGCGCCGAGATTTCGGCGTGCCAAGCCGAGAGAAACATTTGAACATCCAACTTTGTTGCAGGCCCCTCGCCAAGATGCGGACCGCGTGCAAGGGAGGCGGCGAGCGGCCCACGCTACTGAGTGTGGGCAGCGTTGAGTAGCCCCCGATAGACCATGCGGAAAACGCGACCTTGAAAAGGGTCAGGTGGGTTTAGGGAACCGCAACGAGAAAGGAAACGGTCACCACAATGACCATGACAGATCCGATTGCGGACATGCTGTCGCGCGTGCGCAACGCAACAACTGCGCAGCACGACACCGTGTCTATGCCGTCCTCCAAGCTCAAGGCAGCTATTGCTGAGATCTTGAAGCAGGAAGGCTACATCGAAGATTACAAAGTTGAGGACGAGAAGGTTGGCAAATCGCTGACGCTCAACCTCAAGTACGGCCCGACCCGCGAGGCTTCCATCGCTGGTCTGCGCCGCGTGTCCAAGCCGGGCCTGCGCGTGTACGCCAAGTCCAACGACCTGCCTCAGGTGCTCGGTGGCCTGGGCGTGGCAATCATCTCCACGTCCCACGGCCTGCTGACCGACCGCCAGGCTCAAGAGAAGGGTGTAGGCGGGGAAGTCCTCGCTTACGTCTGGTAAGGGGAGGTTGAAAAGACTATGTCGCGTGTAGGTAATGCACCCATCGCAATCCCGAACAACGTCGAGGTGAAGATCGACGGCCAGCGTGTTGAGGTCAAGGGCCCGAAGGCCACCATGGACCTCGAGATGCCGGAGCCGATCACCGCTTCCGTCGAAGACAACGAAGTCGTGGTGTCCCGTCCGGACGATCACCGTGACAGCCGTTCGCTGCACGGCCTGACCCGCTCGCTGATCAACAACCTGATCATCGGCGTGACTGAGGGCTACAAGATCAACATGGAGATCTTCGGCGTCGGTTACCGCGTGCAGCAGAAGGGCAAGGACCTTGAGTTCTCCCTCGGCTACTCGCACCCGATCCTGATTGAGGCGCCGGAAGGCGTCACGTTCTCCGTCGATGGCAACACCAAGTTCGCCATCGAAGGCACTGACAAGCAGCAGGTTGGCCAGATTGCGGCAAACATCCGCCGTCTGCGTAAGGATGACCCGTACAAGGGTAAGGGCATCCGCTACGCCGGCGAGCAGGTCCGCCGCAAGGTCGGAAAGACGGGTAAGTAATCATGAGCAATACTGCAGAGAACACCAAGCGCACCCCGGTGGGCAAGGACATCTCGTCCCGCCGCCGCGAGGCCCGCGCACGTCGCCACTACCGCATCCGCAAGACCCTGCGTGGCACCCCGGAGACCCCGCGTCTCGTTGTGCACCGCTCGTCTCGCCACATCCACGTCCAGGTCATCGACGACCTCGCAGGCCACACCCTGGTTTCTGCGTCGTCCATCGAGGCAGACGTGCGCAACCTGGAGGGCGACAAGAAGGAGAAGGCCGCAAAGGTTGGCCAGCTCGTCGCTGAGCGTGCCAAAGCAGCAGGCATCGAGCAGATCGTCTTCGACCGTGGTGGCTACAAGTACCACGGCCGCGTTGCGGCCCTGGCTGAAGCTGCTCGTGAAGGTGGTCTGAAGTTCTAATGATCACGGCAAACATCACCATCAACGGAAGGATCGCGTAATGGCCGAACGTGAACGGCGTGACGGCGGGCGCTCCGCCGACAACCAGAACAACAACGACCGCGGTAACCGCGGCGGCCGTGGCCGTCGCGACGACCGTCGCAACCAGAACGACGAGCGCGATAAGTACATCGAGCGCGTCATCACCATCAACCGTGTTGCCAAGACCGTTAAGGGTGGCCGCAACATGTCCTTCACCGCTCTCGTCGTCGTCGGCGACGGTGAAGGCATGGTCGGCGTTGGCTACGGCAAGGCGAAGGAAGTTCCTGCCGCAATTCAGAAGGGTGCAGAAGAGGCTCGCAAGAACTTCTTCCGCGTCCCGATGATCGGTGGCACCATTCCTCACCCGGTTCAGGCTGAAGAAGCCGCCGGTATCGTCATGCTCCGCCCGGCTGCTCCGGGTACCGGTGTGATCGCCGGTGGCGCAGTCCGCCCGGTGCTCGAGGCCGCTGGTGTCCAGGACATCCTGGCCAAGTCCCTCGGCTCTGACAACGCCCTCAACGTGGTTCAGGCCACCGTTGCCGGCCTGAAGCAGCTCGTGCGTCCGGAAGAGGTCGCAGCGAAGCGCGGTAAGGCTGTCGAGGACGTTGCCCCGGCACGTATGCTGCGCGCTCGCGCAGGACAGGAGGCCTAAGAACAATGGCACTGAAGATTACGTTGCACCACGGCAAGATCGGTGAGAAGCCGGTGACCCGCAAGAACCTCGAGGCTCTCGGTCTGCGCAAGATCGGTCAGTCCGTGGTGAAGAAGGACAACGCTGCTACCCGCGGCCAGATCCTCAAGGTGCGTCACCTCGTCACCGTCGAAGAAGTTGCAGGGGAGTAGATAAAACATGGCTGACATCATCAAGCTCCATGATCTGCGCCCGGCAGAGGGCGCAAACAAGGCCAAGACCCGCGTTGGGCGCGGTGAGGCCTCCAAGGGCAAGACCGCTGGCCGCGGTACCAAGGGCACCAAGGCTCGTAAGCAGGTTTCCGCTGCTTTCGAGGGTGGCCAGATGCCGCTGCACATGCGTCTGCCGAAGCTCAAGGGCTTCAAGAACCCGAACCGCGTCGAGTACCAGGTGGTCAACGTCGCGGACCTCGCGGAAGCATTCCCGCAGGGTGGCGACATTGCAGTTGCCGACATCGTCGCTAAGGGCCTCGTTCGCCCGAAGCAGCCGGTGAAGGTGCTGGCAGAGGGCGACATCAACGTCGCACTCAACGTCACCGCAAACAAGTTCTCCAAGTCCGCTGAGGAGAAGCTCAAGGCTGCTGGCGGCTCCGCCACCGTCGTCGAGTTCTCCAAGCGCGCTCCGAAGGACGCGTAAAGAGCCGAAAGCGTAACGCTTTCCGCGCTTGAGATAGCCCCCATACTGGACAATCACTGTCCGGTGTGGGGGTTTTCGCTGTGCTGTAGCGGTAAAGTCGACCGTGAGTATCAACTTTTTAAGCACAGCTGCTAGGGTAGTGGGGTCAAACACGGCGACGGCCCGTTTTGTGTGCCTTCATGCACGAGTCGGCGCTGCACTATCCACTACCTTCCGCCGCGGTTCAGGTGGAAGCCAGGAGGCTATGTGTCCGCAATTGCTCAGGCGTTTAAGGATCCTGACCTTCGCAAGAAGATCTTGATCACCCTTGCGCTGATGATTCTGTACCGCGTAGGTGCCCAGATCCCGTCCCCGGGCGTTGATTACGCGTTGATCAACCAGCGACTCGAAGAGGTTGCCCAGGGTGACCGTGCCACGATGTTCTCCATCATTGGCCTGTTCTCCGGTGGTGCACTGCTGCAGTTGTCGATCTTCGCGATCGGCATCATGCCGTACATTACGGCGTCGATTATCGTGCAGCTGCTCACTGTCGTGATCCCGAAGTTCGAGGAGCTGAAGAAGGAAGGCCAGTCCGGCCAGGCGAAGATGACGCAGTACACGCGCTACCTCACGGTCGCGCTGGCGTTGCTGCAGTCCGCAGGTATCGTCGCGCTGGCAGACCGCGAGCAGCTGCTCGGCCAGGGAATGCCGGTGCTGGTGGAAGACCGCAATGTCTGGACCTTGATCATGATGATCCTTGTGATGACCTCCGGTGCGGTGCTCATCATGTGGCTCGGCGAGATCATCACTGAAAAGGGCGTGGGCAACGGTATGTCCCTGCTCATCTTCGCGGGTATCGCAACCCAGATCCCGTCCGAGGGTGCGTTCATCCTCCAGAACTCCGGTGCCTTGACGCTGATCCTCGTCATCCTTGCGCTTATTGCGCTGGTCGTCGGCATTGTCTTCATTGAGCAGGGCCAGCGTCGTATCCCGGTGCAGTACGCCAAGCGCATGGTGGGCCGTCGCCAGTACGGTGGTTCTTCCACCTACTTGCCGCTGAAGGTCAACCAGGCTGGCGTTATCCCGGTCATCTTCGCCTCGTCGCTGATGTACGTGCCGGTTCTGATCACACAGATCGTGACCATGAATAACCCGACTCCGCCGGACAACTGGTGGATGAACCACGTGATGGCATGGCTGCAGAACCCGGGTTCGTGGCAGTACATCCTCACCTACGTCGTGATGATCATCTTCTTCTCCTACTTCTATGTGTCGATCCAGTATGACCCGGTCGATCAGGCAGAGAACATGAAGAAGTACGGTGGCTTTATCCCGGGTATCCGTCCGGGCCGTCCGACTGCTGAATACCTCGCGTTCGTCATGAACCGCCTGCTGTTCGTCGGCGCGATTTACCTCGCGCTGATCGCAGTGCTGCCGAACCTGGCAATGGACGCCGGTATCACCGGCTCCGGCCGGATGGGTATGAGCGCGTTTGGCGGTACAGCCATCCTGATTATGGTTTCCGTGGCCCTGACCACGGTTAAGCAAATTGAATCCCAGCTTCTGCAATCCAACTACGAAGGACTTCTGCGATAATGCGTCTCGTTCTCCTTGGCCCTCCCGGTGCCGGCAAGGGCACCCAAGCCGCTATCCTTTCCGAAAAGCTCGGTGTTCCGCACATCTCCACCGGTGATCTGTTCCGCGCCAACATTGGCGAGGGCACCCCGCTCGGTGTTGAGGCAAAGAGCTACATCGACGCCGGCAAGCTTGTGCCGACCGATGTCACCGCACGCATGGTTGAGGATCGCCTGAACCAGGACGACGCGAAGGACGGCTTCCTGCTGGACGGCTTCCCGCGCACGGTGGAGCAGGCTGAGATCCTGACCGACCTACTGGCGAAGAAGGGCGAGAAGCTCGACGGCGTGCTCAACTTCGTTGTTGATGAGGACGTTGTCGTGGAGCGCATGCTCGCCCGTGGTCGTGCAGACGACAACGAGGAGACCATCCGCACCCGTCTCGCCGTGTACCGCGATGAGACCGCACCGCTGATCGATCACTACGGTGAGGAGATCATTTCTATCGACGCTGTGGGCGACGTCGACGAGATCAACCAGCGCGCCATGGCGCAGCTGGGCAAGTAGCCCGAATACGTTCAAGGCCGGTGTTCGCACCGGCCTTTCGCTTTTGCTTATCGACGACCACCACAAAGGAGCAACCCGCTATGGCATTCCGCAAACGCAAGATTGCCGCCAAAACCCCCGACGAACTCGATGCGATGGAGGCAGCCGGCCGCATTGTCGGTGTCGCGCTGCAGGAGGTCCGTGCTGCGGCAAAGCCGGGTGTCAGCACGCTTGACCTTGACAAGGTGGCGGAAACCGTCATTCGCGACCATGGCGCTGTGCCGACCTTCCTCAGATACCACGGTTTTACTGGCTCAATTTGTGCGTCGGTCAACGATGTGGTGGTCCATGGCATTCCATCCGCCGACGTGGTGCTCAATGAAGGGGACCTGGTTTCCATCGACTGCGGCGCGACGTTCAACGGTTGGGTAGGGGACAGTGCCTGGTCGTTCGGTATCGGTGAACTTGCGCCGGATGTGGACGCGCTCAACCGCGCAACCGAGTGGGTGCTCGCAGAAGGTCTGAAAGCCATGGTTCCGGGCAACAAGCTCACTGACGTGTCTCACGCGTTGGAGTTGGCAACCTACGCCGCCGAGGAGCGTTTCGGCGTTGAGCTCGGCATTGTGGATGGCTACGGCGGGCACGGCATTGGCCGCACGATGCACGAAGACCCGTACCTGGCTAATGAGGGCAAGCCGAATCGGGGTCCTGTGATTCAGGAAGGTTCGGTGTTGGCGATCGAGCCGATGTTGATCCTGGGTGGTGGCTACGACACACGCGTACTTGACGACGAATGGACGGTTACCACCCTCGATGGTTCACCGGCAGCACACTGGGAACACACCGTGGCAGCGACCGCTCAGGGACCACGAATTCTTACTCCGCGCGTATAAACGGCTGGCGCGTCGATGCGTGATTCATAGCTATACGGTTATACTTCCGGCATGTCTTACCGTCCTCGCCATGCAAAGCAGTCGCCGTTGAAGCGACGTGCAATTACGTTTGCCGCCGGTTTTGGTGTCGTCGCTACGCTTGCTGCACCTGTGACTGCGCAGGCAGCGCCTGCTCCGGCCCCGAATCCGGTTGCAACCTCCAGCCTTGATGCGCTGTCCTCGTCGGCAAACACCGCGTTTGCAAACCTGGATAAGTCTGCACGGGATGCAGCTTGGGATCTTCGCAACAACCTGCGCTTGCAGGCAGACGGGTTGGCGAATATCAGCCCGGATCTGCCGGCGAAGGCGAAGCAGCGTATCGACGAGATCGTGGAGGTTTTCTTCCCCGGACTCATCGCCGAGAAGACTCCGAAGCCGAAGCCTGCACCGAAGCCGGCTCCCGCTCCGGCACCAGCTCCTGCTCCGGCGCCGGCTCCGAACCCGCGTGCTGGCTTTGACTACGGTCCGTGCCCGGCCGATGCCAAGGCCTGCATTGACATTGATGGTCGCCGTTCCTGGCTGCAGAACAACGGTGTCATGTACTACCAGTCGGGCCTGATTGGTCCGGGCCGACCGGGCTACGAGACGCCGCGCGGCACCTTCTACGTCAACCGTAAGGTCAAGGACGAGATCTCCTGGGAGTTCGGCAACGCACCGATGCCGTACGCCACGTACTTCACCTACAACGGTATTGCGTTCCATGAGGGGGACCCGAGCATTCTGTCTCACGGCTGCATCCGCATGTACCGCGGTGATGCACAGCGCTACTTCAGTGATCTGCAGATCGGTGACAAGGTCTACGTCTACTAGGCATCTTTGTTGCATATTGGCCCCGGCGAAATGCTGGGGCCTTTTGCGTTTTCGCAGGTGAGCGGATAAAGTAGTCCAGCGGTGCTGCCACGAAGTGTTGGCAGGTACCGACTGTCACGGTAAGAAAACGTTTCTGCCTGCACATTTGCGGGCAGTGTAGGAAGTGGAGTGTATGGCAAAAGAAGGCGCAATCGAGGTTGAGGGCCGCATCGTCGAGCCCCTGAAGAACGCCATGTTCCGTGTCGAACTCGACAATGGGCACGAGGTTCTCGCCCACATCAGTGGCAAGATGCGCCAGCACTACATCCGCATCCTCCCTGAGGACCGTGTCGTGGTGGAGCTCTCTCCCTACGACCTGGAACGCGGGCGTATCACTTACCGCTACAAGTAAGCATTTCAGCCTCCTCACCCAGACCTGCTCATAGTGGGTCGTTTACCTCCGGCCACGGTGGCTGGAGCCGCGTGTAATCCCAACCCATCCTCCGGCGCGGTCCGGATAAAGCGTTGGTTGACGTGGACGGGTGGGGAGAAAACCACCGTAACAACCCGAAAGGTACGTACCTCATGGCACGTCTAGCTGGTGTTGATCTCCCGCGCAATAAGCGCATGGAGATCGCTCTCACCTACATCTATGGCATCGGTGCAACCCGATCCAAGGAACTGCTCGAGAAGACGGGCATTTCTCCGGACCTGCGCACGGACGATCTGAGCGATGACCAGCTCTCCGCTCTGCGTGACGCGATTGAGTCCTCCTACACCGTCGAGGGCGACCTGCGCCGCGAGGTTCAGGCAGACATCCGCCGCAAGATCGAAATCGGCTCCTACCAGGGCATGCGCCACCGTCGTGGCCTGCCTGTCCGCGGCCAGCGCACCAAGACCAATGCGCGTACCCGCAAGGGCCCGAAGAAGACCATCGCAGGAAAGAAGAAGTAACCTATGGCTACTCAGACTCGTTCCGGTGCACGTCGCGGACGTCGCATCGTCAAGAAGAACGTGGCCGCAGGCCACGCATACATCAAGTCCACCTTCAACAACACCATCGTGTCCATCACGGACCCGCAGGGCAACGTCATCTCCTGGGCGTCCTCCGGCCACGTTGGCTTCAAGGGCTCCCGTAAGTCCACGCCGTTCGCTGCGCAGATGGCTGCAGAGAACGCTGCCCGCAAGGCAATGGACCATGGCATGAAGAAGGTCGACGTTTTCGTCAAGGGTCCGGGCTCCGGCCGCGAGACCGCTATCCGTTCGCTCCAGGCTGCCGGCCTGGAGGTGTCTTCGATCTCCGACGTGACGCCTCAGCCGTTCAACGGCTGCCGTCCGCCGAAGCGTCGTCGCGTTTAAGGCTGAAAGGAAAAGAGGTAAAGAGACATGGCTCGTTACACCGGCCCTGCTACCCGTAAGTCCCGTCGCCTCCGCGTCGACCTCGTCGGCGGCGACATGTCCTTCGAGCGTCGCCCGTACCCTCCGGGGCAGGCTGGTCGCGCTCGCATCAAGGAATCCGAGTACCTGCTCCAGCTGCAGGAGAAGCAGAAGGCTCGCTTCACCTACGGCGTGATGGAGAAGCAGTTCCGTCGCTACTACGAAGAAGCGAACCGTCGTCCGGGCAAGACCGGCGACAACCTGCTCATCCTGCTGGAGTCCCGTCTGGACAACGTTGTCTACCGTGCTGGTCTGGCTAAGACCCGCCGTCAGGCACGTCAGCTCGTGTCCCACGGCCACTTCACGGTCAACGGCAAGAGCATCGACGTTCCGTCGTTCGCGGTAACGCAGTACGACATCATCGACGTCCGTGAGAAGTCCCGCAACATGCTGTGGTTCGAAGAGGCTCAGGACAACCTCCTGGACGCTGTCGTTCCGGCTTGGCTGCAGGTCGTTCCGGACACCCTGCGCATCCTCGTGCACCAGTTGCCCGAGCGCGCTCAGATCGAGGTGCCGCTGCAGGAGCAGCTCATCGTCGAGCTTTACTCGAAGTAAACTTTCACACGTTTGCTTCACCCCGCGCGCCGTCCACGGTGCACGGAATCTTCCATATCAGTCCCTACCGGCTTCATATAGCGGGAGCCAAAGGAGAAGTTCATGCTCATCTCTCAGCGTCCTGAATTGACCGAGGAGTACATCGATACCAACCGCTCGAAGTTCGTCATCGAGCCGCTCGAGCCTGGTTTCGGTTACACCCTGGGCAACTCCCTGCGTCGCACGCTGCTGTCGTCCATCCCGGGCGCAGCCGTGACGTCCATCAAGATCGACGGTGTGCTCCACGAGTTCACCACGATCAACGGTGTCAAGGAGAATGTCTCCGAGATCATCCTCAACATCAAGGACCTCGTGCTGTCTTCCGACTTTGACGAGCCGGTAGTCATGCAGCTTGCAGTCGAGGGGCCGGGCGACGTCACCGCAGGTGACATCGAGCCACCGGCAGGCGTGGAGATTCACAACCCGGATCTGCACATCGCCTCCCTTAACGAGCAGGCACGCCTGGAGATGGAGCTTGTTGTCGAGCGCGGCCGTGGCTACGTCCCGGCTATGCCGAACTCCGGTGGAGAGGCCGGCCGTATCCCGGTCGACCAGATTTACTCGCCGGTGACCCGTGTTGCTTACAAGGTTGAGGCAACTCGTGTTGAGCAGCGCACCGACTTTGACAAGCTCATCATCGACGTTGAGACGAAGAACTCGATGACCGCACGTGACGCGCTCGCGTCGGCTGGTTCCACCCTGGTGGAGCTCTTCGGCCTGGCTCGTGAGCTCAACACCGCTGCAGAGGGCATCGAGATCGGCCCGTCGGCTCAGGAGTCCGAGTACATCGCTGCGTACTCCACGCCGATCGAGGATCTGAACTTCTCTGTTCGTTCCTACAACTGCCTGAAGCGTCAGGAGATCCACACCGTGGGCGAGCTTGCTGAGTACAGCGAGACCGACCTGCTGGACATCCGCAACTTCGGCCAGAAGTCGATCAACGAGGTCAAGATCAAGCTCGCTAACCTGGGCCTGACCTTGAAGGACGCTCCGGAAGATTTCGACCCGACCCAGCTCGAAGGCTACGACGCCGAAACTGGCGATTTCGTGGACGACGGCGCGGACGAGACCGAGTAACACAACAGAGCACGCGCTCAACTAACCGCATACGAGGAGTTCGAATATGCCTACCCCCAAGAAGGGTGCCCGCCTCGGAGGGTCCGCCTCGCACCAGAAGCACATTCTGGCCAACCTGGCGCAGTCCCTCTTCGAGAACGGCGCTATCAAGACGACGGACGCTAAGGCACGCGCCGTGCGTCCGTACGCTGAGAAGCTGATCACCAAGGCGAAGAAGGGCACTGTGGCTGACCGCCGCGCAGTCCTCGCTGAGCTGCCGAACAAGCAGGTTGTTAACTACCTGTTCAACGAGCTCGCGCCGAAGTTCGAGAACCGTGAGGGCGGCTACACCCGCTCCATCAAGCTCCCGAACCGCTCCGGTGACAACGCTCCGATGACCCAGATTTCCCTGGTGCTCGAGGAGACCGTTACCACCGAGGCAACCCGCGCTGCACGCGCAGCTGCATCCCGCCAGGCTGAGGAGGCCAAGGCTGAGGAGGCTCCGGCAGAGGAGACCACCGAGGCTCCGGCAGAGGAGACCGCTGCTGAGGAAGAGAAGTAAACTTACTTCCTTCCTCGCGTAACGCCCAGCTACCCCGTGTAGCTGGGCGTTTTGTATTGCCCAGTTAAGATTGATCGCCATGGATGAGACGATGCGGCTGCGATTGGATATCGCCTACGATGGCACCGATTTTCACGGTTGGGCGCGCCAGAAAAGCGGCATCCGCACAGTCCAACAGACCATCGAAGAGGCGTTGAGCCTGGTGCTGCGTAGTAGCGTCTCCCTTACCGTCGCTGGACGCACCGACGCAGGAGTCCATGCCTCGGGACAGACCGCCCATGTGGATATTCCTCGCAGCAGCCTTGATCAGCGTTCGATTGAGGGGGACCCGGGACGGTTGGTTCGTCGATTAGCAAAACTGCTCCCGGAAGACGTCCGCGTATTTAATGTCGAGGAAGCGCCAGAGGGGTTTGACGCGCGTTTCTCGGCGTTGGCCCGCACCTACGTATATCGGGTGACTACGCATCCGGCAGGTGCGTTGCCAACACGGGCGCGCGATACGGCGGTGTGGCCAAAACCTATCAACCTTGAGACGACACAGGCGTGTGCCGATGCGCTTGTGGGCTTGAACAACTTTGCGGCGTTTTGCCGCCCGAAGGAGCATGCCACCACGATCCGCGACGTGCATTCTTTCGAGTGGTCGCAGGTCGAGGACACCGTGTACGAAGCGCGCATTGTTGCGGATGCGTTTTGCTGGAATATGGTTCGCGCGCTGACCGCGACGTGTTTAACCGTCGGGGAGGGCCGCCGGGGGAGTGACTGGCCAAAGGAGCTCTTGCTTCGCGACGAACGCGCGCCCGAAGTCCCACTCGCTCCCGCTCGTGGCCTGACGTTGGTCGGCGTCGAGTATCCCGCTGATTCTGAGTTAGCTGCCCGCGCCGAAGCTACCCGCGCGCGTCGCGAGATGTAGCATGCTTGGGTTACTGACAATCTGGGAGGTGCGATGACCACAGCAGCCGCAGCATGGTTTGCAGTTGTGTTTTTCCTGCTTCCCGGATTCCTGGTGGCGTGGGTTGCAGGCCTCCGAGTTCCTGCAGCGGTGACCACGGCGCTGCCGGTGACCTTCGGTGTTATCGGAGTGTCGTCGTGGATGTGGGGCGTGACTAGTGCGCCGTTTAACCTGTGGACGTTCGGGGTGAGCATGGTGCTTGCCCTCGCGGTGGCTGGCGGGTGGCGCTATGCGTTTGCACGCAAGGCCCGCCGCGGTGGTGATGTGCCGTGGCACCGTGCGCTTTTTCCCGGCAAGGTGGAGTGGACGCACTGGGGCATTCCGTTTGTCGGGGTAGCGGTCGCGGCGTGGATGGCAGTTACGGACCGGCTGTCGTGGTTGGCTCAGATGCCCAACGGTGCGGACAATATCGTCCAGGGGTGGGATTCGCAGTGGCATGCGAATGCGGTGCGGTTTGTGATGGAGACGGGCGTGGCGTCGTCGACACGCATGGGCGAGCTGCAGAACTTCGAAACGCACGCGCGGCTGTTCTACCCGTCGGGATTCCACGCGGGTGTTGCTCTCTTTGCGGAGGCTGCTGGACTTGAGCCGATTCGGGCGGTCAACATCGCGTCGACGGTGCTGCCAGCGGTGGCACTGCCGCTGACCATGGTGAGTCTGGTGTTCGCGTTTATGCGCTCGACTGGGCTCACCGCGCAGATTGCCGCCGCGTTTGCCGCGATCATGGCGTACGCGGCCCCGCAGCTGCTGTGGGTGCCCGACTACGTGGGGATGTGGCCGTACCTGTTTGCGATGACCCTGACCGGCATCGTGGTTTGGCAGTTCCTTGAAGTTCCGGCACGGCATGCGGGTGCGCTGCCTGCTGCGATCGGGTTCCTTGGCGTGTTGTGCACACACCCGGCTGCGGTGACCGTGGTGGTACTCGGCGTCATCTTTGCGTGGGCGACGTCGCTGCTGGTTCGCCCGGTGCGCTCGCGTCGCAGCGATACGGTGTGGATGGCACTCCCGGCAGCCGCGGCAACGCTCGTGTTTTTGCCCCAAGTGCTGGCGGGGTCGGACCAGGCGAGTGAGGTTGCCTCGTGGGCGCCGCAGGAGAAACTAGGCCGCGGCGGCGCGTGGGGGAGTGCGTTTCGGATGGACACCCGGCACGTCTCTCAGTTTTTCCCGGACTTCGACCCGACGGTGATGCTGTGGCTCGCCGGTGCAGGCGCGCTGGCGTTGGTGCTGTGGCGCGGCCAGGTGTGGCCTGTGCTGTTGTATGTGGTTTCGCTTGCGGTGACCGCAAATGCGCTCACACCATTCGATAACGCGTGGGGCGATGTACTGGCCATGGTGGGCAACCTGCACTACAGCACGGGGCACCGGCTGATCATGCCGGTGGTGATGTGCGTGTGGGCAGCGGCCGCCATCGGCATTGCTGTGATTATCCGCCTTGTCACCTTCGCTCCACTCGCAACACGAACCGGTACGGGGCAGCGAGCCACGGTGCTGGCGTCGATCGCGGTGGCGGTGATCGCCGGGTCGGCGGCGGTGCCACAGGTACGCAACCACACTGAGGCTGGTGCACAGGACGCGTTTGCTACCCCGCGCCAAAGCGGACGGATGGTAAGCGCGGATGACCTCCAGGTGTTTGACTGGTTGGCGACCCAGGACGCAGCGTGGGAAGGCACGATCATGGGTGATCCTGCGGATGGATATTCGTGGATGTATGCCTACAACGGGTTGCCGTCGGTTTCCCGGCACTACCTATGGCCGACCGGCGGGATTGGCTCAGCGCACGACACAATTTTCCAGCACGCGGACTTCATCGGAGAAGACAACGGCGAAGTGGTGGAGCAGGCGCTGAAGGACTTGAACGTACGGTTCTTTGTGCTCAGCCCGGGGTCGTTTTGGGCGGACCAGAAACCGCAGTATCCGATGCTGCGGGCGTTCTGGGCGTCAAACGGGGTGACGCCGGTGTATCGCAAGGGCACGACGTCGGTGTTTGCGGTCAACAGCGAGTTCTCCACCGCCCAGTTGCGGGCGATGCGCAAAGACGGACAGGACCACGGCTCGGATGAGCTATTCGAGCTTGAAGATGCCGGTGTAGCCGCCTGGTAGATGCGCGCGGGGTGCTAAGGCTGTAGCCTGTTGAGTACTTACTCGGGGGAGGGGGAATTATGGCGAAACTTTTGCCTACTACACGTGCCCAGGTTTCGGGCCACCAGTTCATGCGCCGTCGTATGGAGCATGGGTTGTTGTTCGGGGATATCCGGATGATTCATGACCCGTTGTCGGCGCGCCATCGCGCCACGGTGTTTGGTGTTGCTGCGGTGGTGATGATCGCCGGGGTGATGGGGTTGTTTGCGTGGATGCGTCCGAATGCAGATCCGGGGGATGCCCCGATTCTGCGGGCGTCGGACGGCACGCTGTATGTGCGTGTTGATGACACTGTTCATCCGGTGACCAATCTTTCTTCTGCACGCTTGATTGCTGGTGCGGCGGCTGATCCGTCGCGGGTGGGTGATGAGCATTTGGCGGCGATGCCACGTGGCGTTCAGGTGGGTATTGTGGCTGCGCCGGCGATGTTTGCGCCGGAGGGTGCGGTTGATGCTGCATGGTCGGTGTGTGCGGTGCCGGGCCGTGTGACGGTGGTTGCGGGGCAGCGTCCGGAGCCTTTGCTTGGCGACGATACCGTGCTGGCCACCGACGGCACCCGCCAATGGCTGGTGACTGGTGAGGGCAGACAGTTGCTGCCTGATGCGGCGTCCCCGCAGGGGCGTATCGTGCGCCGTGCGTTGGGGGTCGGGCACACCACTCCGGTGTGGGAGCCACCGTTGCAGGTGATGACGGCGCTGAAGGAATTGCCACCGGTATCAGTACCTACGCCCGACCGGTTGCCAGAAGTATTGGTCGCTGAGAGCGGTGCGTGGGCGCTGTTCAACGGGAGAATCGAGCCGCTCAGTGAGGTGCAGCAGGCAGTGCTGTTGGATGCTGGCGCGAAGCAACGCAGCATCGGCCGCGAACAGTTAGCCACGTATCAGGACGGGGACTTAGGGCTGACGATTCCAGAGCGTCGCCCGCAGTGGGTTGACCCGGTGCAGCAGACGGTATGCGTGGACCAGGACCGTGGTGGCGCGGTGCAGTCCGGTACAGAACACGACGGTACAAAACACGACGGTACAGAACACGCTGGTGCAGCACGGTACGGTGCAGTGCGATCCGGTGATACTTCGGCGATTGCGTTGTCTGGGGCGTCGGTGGCGACACACTTTGTGGGGCTTGCGGATGGCTCGATCGGTGTGGATTCCGGACATGGCTTCCACGTCGTGGCGAGCAACGGGTTGCGCCACCGTGCACCCGATGCGGAAACACTTGCCACGGTCGGTGCGGTGCATGTCGAGCGCGTGCCTTGGGAGATTGTCAGCCTCTTGCCGGAGGGCGAGGAGCTGACCCGGGCTGCGGCTTTGACCGCCACGTACTAACAGCACGCAGTACAAGGACACCCAGCAGAGCGAACACAACTGCGCCGAGACCGACACTGCTGAACCGTTTCACGGCTAAGGAGGCGGTGCGCTCTGTTGGGGCCACGGTGACGGTGTCTCGGGGCGCGATGTCGTCCGGCGTGAGTTGGCTGATCACGTTGTGCGGGGTGATTGCGCCGCCGCCGTGTTGTGCTGCGGCGGTGATGAGCGTGCGCACGTGGTCCGGCGTGATGCCGGGGTAGCGCTGCATGAGTAACGCGGCCGCACCACTGACTACCGGTGCGGCGAAGCTGGTTCCAACGTAGGGGCGTGACCCGTCACGGGTGAGCGTGCCGTCGGCCCAGCCGTTGCCGCTGGATGCGAGCGCGTGTGGGACAAGACCGGTTGCGGAGATTTCCGCTGGCATGGAGTATGACGCGAGCGTGTGGGTGTCCTCGCGAGCCCCCACAGCAAGCACCGTGGGAAACAGAGCTGGGATCACGCTAAAGCCTGGTTCACAATCGGCGCTGGTGTTGCCGGATGCGGCGACTACGACTGCGCCGTCGGCCTCGGCACGGTGCAACGCGCCGCGCAGTCCATTGAGATCAATGCGTGAGGCAAGCCCCGGGTCCACACAGGACACGACAGAGACGTTGAGCACGTGCGCACCTTCGTCGAGCGCGTTGTTGATTGCAGAAGCGAGCGTCTCAAGGTCCCCCGCGACAGATTGGCCGCGGCCACCGCGGTAATGGGCTGACGTTTGGCGCACCGCCAGGATCTCCGCATCTGGTGCGATGCCGAGCGTGCGCCCAGCGATGACGCCGGCGACGATGGTGCCGTGGCTGTCGCAGTCCGCAAGCGCGTTGTCGCCGACAAAGTCGGCTCCGGGGCGCAGGTGATTAAGTTCCGGGTGTGGAGCGACGCCAGTGTCGATGACGGCGACGCGCACGCCGGCTCCGGTGGCGAAGCGACGGAGCTCGTGGAGCTCCGCAGGTGTCTCACCTGGTGGTTGTGCTGCCGAAGGCACGGCGCAGGCGATGTCTTGGGCGGAGGCGTAGGTAAGCGAGCCCGGCGCGAGTGCTGCAGGTGCGCAGAGTACAGGCATGGCGAGCATCAGTGGCAACAGTGCGGAAGCGGGCAGGGAACGTGTGCGCATTGTTACAGCCCTCGAATCAGGTCGAAGACCCCGGTGAGGTGTACCGCGAGTGGGATGACGGCGATGAGGGCGGCGATTTCGGCACGTTCGAACCAGACAACGGTTGTCGGTTCTAGGTCGGGTACGCGCCGGGCCCACAGCACGGTGGTTGTAGCTGCCAGTGCGGTGAGGACGGCGATGGTGATGAGGGCGGGATGCGGGTCGTCGATACGCACAACGCTGATGGCGGAAGCAATGACTGCCGCGAGTGCTATCGCCATCAGCGCAATGCGGGTTGCAGCCCAGTGGTGGCGCGATGCGTAGACGACGAGTGCGCCAGCGATGCAGGTGCAGAACACGAGGTTCCATGCACCGCCGCTGCTGCCGATCTGGAGGAGCGCAGGGATGCTCACTGTGGCAATTCCGGCGGTGACTGCGCTGGCGATGGTGGTGGCGACTCGGCTGCGTGCGTCGACGTCTGGTTGGTATTCGTCGGCGCGATCGAATTCTTCGCCGGCGGTGGGCACGTGCGCCACGGCAAGGCCTGCAGCACGGGTGGCGATGCCGGGTGTGGCGGCAACCGTAAACAGGCCGGTGAGGACGGATAATGCGGCAGGCGCGTTTGCGGCGGGCAGCCAGGTGCCTAACGTGCCGATGCCGCTGAGCACACCAACCGTGACAGCAAACGCCACCAATGCAGGGCCTGCAAGGCGCAGAGCCACTCCAATGCCGACGGTGATGAAGGCTGTGACGACACCTGCGAGTGCGCCAAGAGCAACGTCTGTGCTGTGCAGGTTCGGTTCTGCGCCACCGATGACCCATGTGGCGGCGGCCCAGCCGAGGCACAACGGCGCGGCAGCAAACACGGCGGGCGATTTCGCAACAGCAGCGAGGGTGAGCGCACATAACCCGGTGACGGCGAAGGTCGCGGGAGGTGGGGTAAACATGCTGAGCAGCAACGCAATGCACGCTAACCCTACGAGGGTTGCGGCGGCGTCGAGGCCGCGCACGCTGCGGGCATTGCGGCCTGCGTGCGCGAGGGCGTCGGCGGCGTCGCGTACCACGGGAGGTGCGATGGGTTCTTTGGGGCGCAGGGCGATCACGGCGCCGTCGTGAAGCTTGAGCGCGTACAACGGCGTGTGCATGTCGAGTGGGCGTCCGCCTGCCGTGGAGATTTCCCACGGGCGGTGGATCTGCGGCAGTTCCACAAGACGCGCCAATTCGGGCAGCACCTCTGCAAACGTTGAGGATGTCGGCAGTGTGACATCGATATCGCGGTGAAACGCCGCAACAGAAACACGTACGGTTACGCGCACAATGTGGTGCGCCGAAGTAGCAACCAAAACTCTTCCCCCGGAAGTCTCAACGCGTGGCCCCCATTTGCCACGCAACTTGGGCCAGTATGGCGCACCGTTACGCTGCAGTCCAGCTTTTCGTACCCCTTTGGCGGGCAAATGGTCTACACTGCGCTCAACACTATGCCCAACACAGTTCGGGGGAACTGTGGCCACATGGGGTGAAAAGGGGGGATCCACGAATGCTCGGGTTAGACCACGATGCTGTGCTCGCACCAACTGCGGGCACACCTGACGTGCCGGCACTGCCAACAGGACAACTGCGTGCAGAGCCAGTCCCAACAGCGCAAAAGCCGCAGACGCAGCCGGTGATCAAGATCTTGCTGCCAATTGTGATGGTGGTTGCCGTTGGTGCGGTGATGGCGCTGATGATGACATCTGGACGCACTGTGAGCCCAATGATGTTGATCTTCCCGCTGATGATGCTTTTCGGACTGTTGGGCATGATCAATCCGCAAGATCGGCAGGGAGATATCAACGAAACGCGCCGGGTGTACCTGCGCCACCTGGATGCGTTGACCCGGAAGGCGCGCGCGAACGCAGCGCAACAGCGCGCGCACGCGACAGGGTTGCACCCGGCTCCGGCAGATCTTGTTGCTGCGACACCGGTGGAGCGGGTTTGGGAGCGCACTGCGGCGTCACCGCTGGCGTTGACCGTCCGGTTGGGGACTGGCAGCGGTGCGCTGTGCACGCCTGTCGATGTAGAGGATCCGGGAAGCCCAGAGGACCTTGACCCGGTGTGCGCGGTGAGTCTTCGTCGCACTGTCGCTGCCGTAAGCACCGTGCCTGGCATGCCGATTGTTGTGCAGCTCGATGCATTTCCCGCGGTCACCTTGGCTGGTCCCGGCGCGCATGAGGTGGCGCGTTCCATCGTGTGCCAACTCGCGTTTTTTCATGGGCCCGAGTTGGTCAGCATCGACGCGCCATTCGCGTGGGCGAAGTGGCTGCCGCACGCTCGCGCGGAACATGCACGTTTTCGCGTGGTGCTTATCGACGCCACCGTGGAGCACCTCCACGCCCCCGACGCCGACTGTGTGATTGTCGTCCACCCGGACGAGCACTACTTTGTGGACCCGGATGCCTTCCACCTCGTGTGCACCGATACGCTCGCTGCGGTCACCGAACAGGGCATGGAGCAACTCGGCCTTCCGGACTCGTTCACTGACGCGCAGGCCGAGTTCATCGCTCGCCACCTCGGGTTCTACCGACGCCCAGAAGGTGCGAGTGAAGACACGGGCGATCTGCTTGCCATGCTGGGGATTACGGACCTGGATGCACTCGATGCCACCACCATGTGGCCGGGGATGCGCAACAAGCTTGTCGTGCCCATCGGCGCGACCCCCGATGGGCAGCCGGTGTACCTGGACTTCAAAGAATCAGCGCTCGGTGGCATGGGCCCACACGGGCTCTGCATCGGAGCTACCGGTAGTGGTAAGTCCGAACTGCTTAAGGAAATCGTTGTTGCGCTTGCCGCAACGCACTCGCCGGACGAGCTCAACTTGGTGCTTGTGGACTTCAAGGGCGGCGCAACCTTCCTCGGCTGCGAGGACCTGCCCCACACCAGTGCGGTGATCACCAACCTTGAAGACGAGGCCGTGCTGGTCGAGCGCATGTTTGATGCCATCTCCGGCGAGTTGAACCGCCGCCAGGAACTGCTGCGTGCCGCAGGCAACTTTGCCAACATCACCGACTACACCCGCGCCGGGCACACACTGCCGTCGCTGGTGATCATCGTCGATGAGTTTTCAGAATTGCTCTCGCAACACCCGCACTTCGCGGACCTTTTCGTCGCGGTGGGCCGCCTGGGCCGCTCACTTGGTGTGCACTTGTTGCTCGCCTCGCAGCGGCTCGAGGAAGGAAAGCTGCGCGGGCTCGATTCCCACTTGTCGTATCGCATCGGGTTGAAGACGTTTTCCGCAGGGGAGTCGCGCCAAGTCCTCGGCGTGCCGGATGCCTATGAACTGCCCAGTGAGCCGGGCTCGGGTTACCTCAAGTCAGGTATGGAACTCACCCGCTTCAGGGGTTCTTACGTGTCCGGTCCGCTGACCCGCCAGGTGTTGTCGCACCCAGCGGACGCGCCGACAGTGCGGTTGTTTACCGGCGACGAGATAGAAATCGCCCCGCAAACTGTTACCGATACCGACTATTCGACAACGCTGTTCGACGCCGTTGTGGAGAAAGCCCGCGACGTCGCCGCAACCCGGAGCATGCGCGCCCACCAGGTGTGGCTGCCACCGTTGCCGGATACGCTCGCGCTTTCTTCGCTTGTCGACGACACCATCGCCCTCGTCGACGAGCCCTATCGCCAACTCCAAGTCCCCTTCGCCGTGGACTTTTCCCGTGCCGGTGGGCATGTTGCCATTGCTGGTGCGCCGCAGACGGGGAAGTCGATGGCGGTGCGGTCGATCGTCGCCAAGCAAGCGCTGTGTCGCACAACCGATGAGTTGGCGATCTACATCATCAACGCAGGCGGCGGCGACTACAGCGACATCGAGTCCCTGCCACACGTGGCGGGTGTGGCGAACGCGAAGGACGAAGAACGCACGCGCCGTGTTATCGACGAGGTCACCGGACTTCTGGATGTGCCTGCCTCGCGCGCGACACTGCTCGTTGTCGATGGTTGGCATGCGTTGCTGGCCAACGATTCCAAACTTGAGGACCTGCGCGATCCTTTGGCACGGATCGCCTCCGAAGGCCCTGCTGCACGCGTGCACCTGCTGGTTACCACACAGCGGTGGAACGCAGTGCGTGCGAATGTGCGCGACCTCATCGGCACCCGCATCGAGATGC
Source organism: Corynebacterium coyleae (assembly GCF_030408635.1). Lineage (NCBI taxonomy): Bacteria > Bacillati > Actinomycetota > Actinomycetes > Mycobacteriales > Corynebacteriaceae > Corynebacterium > Corynebacterium coyleae. Next base: position 448,615 of record NZ_CP047198.1, read on the forward strand.
GCCTGACCGAGCCGATGGATTCGCTGATCGACCGCAAGGCCCAAGAACGTCTCGCCGCCGTGCCGGGACGTGCGCTCACCCCGGACGGCAAAGTCATGCATGTCGCGCTGACCAGCGCCGAAGACATCGCACACATCGCAGCCCAGGCGGCGAGCCAGACGCCGGTGCCACGCCTGCGCGTGCTGCCAGCAAGAGTCGACGCGCAACCGCTTATCGACGGCACCCGCATCCCACTCGGCATTGGCGGAGCGGACCTTGCACCGCTGTACTCCACCGGCCACATCCTGGCCATCGGTGCAGGCGGCGCGGGCAAATCCGCCTTCATCGCCAGCACGATTGCGGCTATTTCAGCGATGCCACGCGAACAAGCCCGCATGGTGATCTGCGACCCGCGGCGGGCCCACCTGCGCAACGCCGACAGCGACATGGTCGCGGCGTACGCGGCCTCCTCGAGTGCGATCACCGATGCGGTGCGCTCGCTGGCCACCACGCTGACCTCGCGACTGCCGGGCAGCGACGTCACGCCCGCCCAACTGGCAGACAGGTCCTGGTGGGCAGGCCCAGAGCTCTACTTGCTTATCGACGATCTCGACCTGGTCGGCGACGAACCACTGCGCCCAATCATCGACTTGTTGCCCCACGCGCGTGACATCGGCTTGCACATCGTGGTGGCACGCAAGTTCGGCGGTGTTGGGCGTGCCATGTTTGGCCCGTTCCTCGCCGCTGTGAAAGACCTTCACCCAGACGTGCTGATTCTGGACGGCACCAAGGACGAAGGCGCACTCTTCGGCGTCCGACCGGCACCGCAGCCACCAGGGCGCGCAACGCTCGTACAGGGCGAGCCGAAGGGCATGATCCAACTGCCGATGCTGAATATGGAGGACTAAATGACAGACCTGCGCATTACCGCGACCGATGCGTCGACCGTGTTCACCGGTGCAGCCGACGTCCACCGCTTCGACGCGCCAAGCAGCCGTGAAATCGCGAACACGATCCGCACTGTGCTGGGGCCGAACCCAGACGGGGCACACGTGCACATCACCGCAGACGACACGCGCCTACGCGAGCTCGAGTACGCCCTGGCGGACTACGACATTGACTTAACCACCGAACTCCTTGGTCCCGATCCGGCAGACGTGCCACGTTCGCTCAACGCACCCTCCGCGCCACCTGCGCCGTGGGATCCGCCACGGGACCCGCCGACAGACACGTTCGCGGCAATTGCGGACAACCGCTCGTCAAACATCGGCGTCTGGATCATCGCCGCAGTCGTCGCGGTGGTCGCAGTCGTGTGTGCGGTGGTCATCTTCAACGTTGTCTGGAAAGGCAGCGTTGGCAGTGCCGGCAGCGCCAGCAGTGCAGCGAACACGGACAGTTCAATTGCGACACCGACGGCTACTGAAGCTGCGGCGGGGGCAACGCCGTCTGTGGTGGTGGAGTCGTCGATACGCGAAGAAGCACCGCAGACCGTCCTGCTTGAACAAGACGGCCTTCAAGTGGAACTGCCTGCCGGGTTCGCGCTTGAGGCCGACGATGGCACGTGGCGCGCAACCGGCGATGATCCGAATTTCCGCCTCCACATCGCCGTCGAGAGGCTGTACCAATTACCGGCCAAGACTATGGCCGAGCAACTCCTCGCCGATGTTGAGGCGGACCCGCAAACAGAACTTGTGGACACGGATGGCACCTCGGTGACCTACCTGGAGCGCGCCGCGGATGGATCGCAGGCGCTCTGGAAGACCTGGCCGCACGGCACCACCCAGCTTTTCGTGGGCTGTCACACGCGCCATGAACCCACCACAGTGCAACGCGCAACGTGTCGAATGGCCATGGAAACCGCTGAATTTAAGGGGGCTGACATGCGGACATGAAAAACTTTTGAATTCGATGGAACCGAAAGCACCAAATGTCAGTCAGATATATGAACGGCAAACACACACCGTTCATCCAACCTAAACACACAAGGGGGAAACCATGGAGCTGTTCGCCACTGAAGCGGAGGTCATGCGCGCCGCCGCAGACCGTACCGACGACACCAACGCAAACGTCAACCGTGAAATCGATCGCATCCAACAGGTAGTCGAATCCACTCGCAACTACTGGGTGGGCAACGCGCAGCGCAGTTTCGACGACCTGATGATGCGCTACGACGACGCTCAAAAGCGTTTGTCGGAGGCGTTGACCGCGATCTCCGCGAACATTCGCGACAACGCGAAGCACTACGAGTCCACCGACGCAACCAACACCGACAGCCTCCGTCAGCTCGCTGGCGGACTCGCACTCTAACCACAAGGGGGAACCACCATGCAGATCAAATACGACTTCACTCAGATCGCCGGCGCATCCGAAGATATGCGCGCATCCGCATCCCGCATCAACGGCGACCTGGCCGAACTGAAGCAGATGCTCCAGCCCATGGTCCAGACCTGGGAAGGTACCGCCGCCACCGCCTACCAGGCACACCAAGCCAAGTGGGACCAGGCAGCAGAGGACCTCAACCAGATCCTCACCCAGATCGCGCAGACCGTTGAGGATGGCAACTCCACCATGTTGGCCGTCAACAACGCTGCAGCGAACAGCTGGGGCTAATCAACAGACTTGCGTCGGGGCGACAACGCCGACCATCGGGGGATAGGGCGCGGCAGACCCGTCCCCGGCGCATCCACAAAAGAAAAAAGGGGGACTCGGGGGAAACGCCGCCGCAGGTGACTATGGGGAACACCTGCGGCGGCGTTTTTGTTTTGTGGCCAGATTGCCGTAGTGTTTAACCCCTGTGTGTCCCGCCTGACGCGCGTTTCGGGTCTCCACCGGCCGCCGGAACCGTCGAGGAACATGCGAAGTATGGCCGGCAGCAATCTAGACAGACTTTAAGGAGTCATGCATGTCTACTTACCACCCGAAGAGCGGTGACGTGACCCGTAACTGGTACGTCATCGACGCAACCGACGTGGTGCTGGGCAAGCTTGCTTCCACCGCAGCAGACCTGCTGCGCGGTAAGCACAAGCCGCAGTTCGCACCGAACGTTGACACCGGCGATCACGTCATCGTGATCAACGCCGACAAGATCCACATCTCCTCCAACAAGCGCGATCGCGAGATGCGTTACCGCCACTCCGGCTACCCGGGTGGTCTGAAGTCCATGACCCTGGGCCGCGCACTGGACGAGCGTCCGGACCGCGTGATCGAGGAAGCTGTGAAGGGCATGATGCCGCACAACAAGCTCTCCCGCCAGTCCATCAAGAAGCTGCACGTCTTCGTCGGCTCCGAGCACCCGTACGCTGCTCAGAAGCCGGAAACCTACGAGTTTAAGCAGGTGGCACAGTAATGACCGAGCCGAACAACTACGACAACCTCGCTGCCGACACCGACATCGATGCCGCAACCGCAGCAACCGAGGAGTTCAACTACACCATCGGTGACGCAATTGCGCCGGAGGCTGACGCTGCTGAGGAGACCGTTGAGGTCGCACCGCTGCACGAGGGCCCGATCCAGACTGTTGGTCGTCGTAAGCGCGCAATCGCTCGCGTGACCGTCGTCGAGGGCGAAGGCAAGATCACAGTCAACGGCCGTGAGTTCGAGGAGTACTTCCCGAACAAGCTGCACCAGCAGGACATCCTGACCCCGCTGACGCTGCTCGAGCGCGAGGGCCAGTTCGACATCAAGGCCAACATCTCCGGTGGTGGCCCGACCGGCCAGTCCGGTGCTCTGCGTCTGGCTATTGCCCGCGCACTGAACATCTACAACCCGGCTGAGCGCCCGACCCTGAAGAAGGCCGGCCTGCTCACCCGTGACGCTCGTGCCGTGGAGCGCAAGAAGGCTGGTCTGCACAAGGCCCGTCGCGCACCGCAGTACTCCAAGCGTTAATCGCTGGCTTACTCCACACGCCGTCGCCCGGTTTCGGGTGGCGGCGTTTGCCGTTTCTTCTGTCATTGTTGGCGAGCGGACCGGTTGCGAGGGTTCGTCGATAAGCAATTGCAGCAAACATGCATAATTGTGGGCATGACTCGATTGTTTGGAACTGATGGTGTTCGCGGCTTGGCCAACGAGGCGTTGACAGCGCCGTTGGCGTTGAAGCTCGGCGCGGCTGCGGCAACGGTGCTGACGAAGGATCGTCGCTCCGGGAAGCGTCGCCCAGTAGCGCTCATTGGGCGCGACCCGCGCGTCTCCGGTGAGATGCTGGCGGCAGCGATGGCAGCCGGCATGGCGTCGAAGGGCGTGGACGTGCTGCGTGTCGGTGTGATTCCGACGCCTGGCTTGGCGTTTCTTACGGACGACTACGGAGCCGACATCGGTGTAATGATTTCCGCCTCCCACAACCCGATGCCGGATAACGGGATCAAGTTCTTCTCCGCTGGTGGTCACAAGCTGCCGGACGATATTGAAGACGAGATTGAGCGCGCCATGGACGAGCTGGAGGAAACCGGTCCGACCGGCACCAGCATCGGCCGTGTGATCGAGGAGGCCCCAGATGCGCAGAGCCGCTACCTGGCGCATCTGGCTGATGCGGTGAGCACCGACCTGTCGGGCATCAAGGTTGTGGTGGACTGCGCGAACGGTGCAGCGTTCGAGGTAGCCCCGAAGGCGTATGCGGCAGCGGGAGCTGACGTGACCGCGATCTTTAACAAGCCCGACGCCTACAACATCAACGACGGCGCAGGCTCCACGCACATGGAGCAGATTCAGCGCGCAGTGGTTGAGCACGGCGCGGACCTTGGTTTGGCGCACGATGGTGACGCGGATCGTTGCTTGGCTGTGGACGCCGAGGGCAATGTTGTCGACGGCGACCAGATCATGGCTGTACTGGCAACCGCGATGCGCGACAACAACTCGTTGCGCTCCAACACGCTGGTGGCCACGGTGATGAGCAACCTGGGGCTGAAGCAGGCAATGAAGCGCGAGGGCATCGAGATGCGGGAGACCAAAGTGGGCGACCGTTATGTCCTCGAAGAGCTCAACCGTGGCGACTTCTCCTTGGGTGGCGAGCAGTCCGGCCACATTGTGGTTCCGGAGCATGCGACCACCGGCGATGGCGTGCTGTCCGGTCTGATGCTCATGGCACGCATGGCTGAAACCGGGAAGTCGCTCGCTGAGTTGGCGAGTGTGATGACCGCGCTGCCGCAGACGCTGATCAACGTTCCGGTCTCAGACAAGTCGCGCATTCTTGACGACGAATCCGTTACCGCCGCGATCCGCGAAGCTGAAGCGGAGCTGGGCGATACCGGTCGTGTCTTGCTGCGTCCGTCGGGTACCGAGGAGCTGTTCCGCGTGATGGTGGAAGCAGCTGAGGAAGAACAGGCACGAAAGGTTGCCGGACAGCTCGCGGCGGTCGTCGCAGCCGTGTAACTTCTGAGTAAGAAGTTTTTTGCCCCGGCAGGGAACCGCCGGGGCGTTGGGGGAGTCTAACTAAGTAGAAATAGTTGGACTGGAATCTTTTCAGGGGTGGGAAATGACACGACATGTCAGTGCTGTCGACGTTGACGTTGACAATGTTCGAACGCAGTACGGTGCCGCGATTAACGCGTACCGTGCTGCGGCGCACGACCTCGACGCGAGGCGCATCACGGTGGACCCGTCTGCTTTCGGCGATGGCTTCGCGGAGCAAGGCCAGCGTGTTGCTGAGGCACTTGAAGCGCTTCACAGTACGTCGAAGCGGTTTTTAGAGGTCCGCAGCGAGAACTGGGAGCAGGTGCTCGCGCTTACCGACGACATCGTGGCCGCCGATGCACTCGCAGCCGAGGTACTTGAGGGGGTGGAGCAGCCATGATGCCGACAGTGCAAGATGATGTCCGTACCCTCGTCGAAGCAGTCGAGGTTGCACCTGAGGTGCCAGAGCACCAGCGCAATGCCGTGCGAGGCCTTGCCGGTGAGTTGATGTCCGAGTCCTCCTGTATCAGCGGGCTCGACCTTTCAGTGTTCGCACAGATCGGCTTGCAATTGGCGTTGAGTTGTGAGCGTCCGGATACGCCAGCGCGCACGTGCACGGCAGATAACAGCGGATGGTTTGAAGAGGTGGGCATCCGGGATCGGGAGTGCCGAAATGAAGCCCGCGAGACCGACCACTTTGAACACGTCAAGCAGGTAGGCCAGCGTATTGGAGAGTGCTCTTCGGCGATAGAAGCGATCGTGCGCTCAGCTGATATGGCGATTCGTGCGATCTTGGAACCTGCGCGCCGTGTGTTCGAAATCGCGCAGCGTTGCGGGATCACTCAGATTGTGGAGATCGCCGTAGAGGTGATCATCGAAGCGCTGCGGTGTGCAACGGCAACGACCACGGACCGAAATGGGGTGATCCGGGAGTGCCTCGACAGCATTGCCGAGTGCACCGGTGAGGCGGCGCAAACCCAGCCAGAGCCTGCGGTGGAGAAACCATGCGACACGGTTGCAAGCTCCTCGGTCGGCACTGTGGCCGCCGGCGTGAATATCTCGGTCGATGTGGGGCTGAAGCTGGGCGTTGAGCTCGACCTCGCACAAGGAGAGGTGGAATGCCCGCCGGAGGAAGCACCGAAGCCGGAGCCTGAACCGCCGGCGAAACCAGCACCGAAACCTGCTCCAGCACCGGCGCCAACGCCACCGCCACCGCCACCGCCTGCACCTGCACCGACACCGACTAAGGATGGGGTTATCGCCCCACCGCCAGAACTGTCGCAGGTGCAAGAGCCGCCACCACCGCCGAAGAAGGCACAGCACGTCGATACAACGGCTGCTTCCGTAGGTGGCGCAGACGGGGCACAATCAGGCGCTCAGGGCGGGCAGGATCCGTGGGCAATGAAGAAAACGGGGGAGTGGTAACCAATGGATTACGAGTTGTTTGTGCTCCAGTTCCAACGTAGGACGCAAAAACGCATGGCTGATTTTGAGGCCATGATGCGCGAGCACCAGAACAAGATGGAACAAACTGCGAAGCACTACGCCAGAGCACGCGAGACGATGGAACGGCCGAAGCCGGTCGCGCCGCGTGGGGATTACACCTTGGAACGCTCGCGTGTGTCTGCGGCGCGTCGCGCAAGAAGGGCGCAGGTGCATGCGGTGCTGCAAAGCCAGGCCCGGGGGACTCCGCCGGAGCAGCCCGGCGTGGGCGAAGAGGCCTAGCCCCTGAGTGAGAACCTCGCGGAAGCGCGCCGCCCTAGAACAGGGAGAAACCGGCGTTGTCGCGGGCCAGCCCCGCGGCCTTGGCGAGCTTCTCGCCAGAAAGGGAGACCACGCCAGAGCCTTCGGCGTCGGCTTCCGCGTAGCCGGCGTAGGCCTTCTCGTCGTTTAGCACGTGCAGCAAGTAGCCCACGAGCAAGCCGCGCACGGTTTCCTGCAGTGCGCGGTCGGACTTGCCCAAGCCGAGGATGCGCTTGATCATGCCGTCTTCGGAGAAGGACTGCTGATCGCCCTTCTTCGGTGCGCGGTAGACCACGTCGCCTGCCCAGTTGTAGGCAAGCTTTGCGGGGTTGCCCGGGTCGAACAAGGAATCGCCGTCCTCGCCGGGACCGATGACCATGCCGGGGGCGAAGAGCGCACGGGCTGCTTCCACCGCGGACGGTGCGACGTTTGCCGGGTACACCGTCGCCACAGCCTTCACCTTCGGGTTGTCTACCGCCGCAAGCACTGCGGCGCCACCACCCATGCCGTGGCCAACGATGCCGAGTTTGCCTGGGGAGACAGAGATGTTGCCGTTGCCCAGTCGCACGCCGGCGAGGATCTGCAGGCTCGTCTCCAGGTCTGCAGCAAAGCCACGGTGATCTGGCCTAAACCCGGTTTCGGTGTTGGGTGCTGCGACTGCGATGCCCCAGCTGGCCAGGTGGCGCAGTGTGCCGTGGTAGTCGTCGATGTCTTTCGTCCAGTCGTGGCCGAACGCGACAGCGGGCAGGTTCTTACCCTCGGCAGGGGTGTACACCTTGCCGGGCAGGCCCGTGTAGCCCAAGTCGCCTTCAAGGACGCGGTGGGGGCCACGCTTGGACAGGTCAGAGAGTTTCTTTAGCTTCGCAGACACGCCGACGATCCTACTGCATCCTTGTCTGGACTAGGGTGAGTCCATCGTTGCAGGCGGGGTTACTCAGGAGGCAGGATGCTCGGCGCGTTACAGCTCGCATTCGTCGATTCGGTGAACCTTCTGCTCATCGGGGTCATCGTTGCAGTAGGTATTGCGGTGCCGCGGGGAAACGGCCGCTACGCCAAGACGACATCGTTGCTGATTGCCGGTGACTGGCTGGGGGTGGCGGGGCTTGCGCTGCTGATGCTTGTCATTTTCGACGGGTTGGGCTCCGCCGTTGAACGTTTTGTCAACGGCCCTGTCTTCGGTGTGTTGCTGATCGCAACGGGTTTGCTGACGGCGGTGCTTGCCATGCGTGGCGGTGACAACCAGGCGCTGACGCAGAAGATCATGCAGCACCTGAACACGCCCGGTCCGCTGACGGTGCTGACGGGTTTTGTCTTGGGGCTGGTGCAGTCGGCAACCTCGGCACCGTTTTACGGCGGGCTTGCGTTGCTGTCCGCCTCGGGTATTGACGCGCAGGTGCGTTACGCGGCGATTCCGCTGTACGCCTCGGTGGCGTTGTCGCTGCCAACGCTGTGTGCGCTGCTGGTCGGGTTGGTGCGCGCTCGTCCTGAAAGTCTCGCAGGCAGGGGGTTTGCGTGGGCGCGCAGCCACCCGCAGCAGGTGACGGCAGCGGCGACGTGGGCTGTGGCAGTAATGCTGACTGTGCTGGGTGTCGTGCACCTGCTGTAGGTGGTGCACAATGGGGCGTATGTTTCCGCTCCGTACAACGATTGATCTAGGCGCGATTGCGCACAACACTCGCCGTCTGAAAGAGCAGGCAGGCGAGGCGAAACTCATGTGTGTGGTGAAGGCGGACGCCTATAACCATGGCGTCGAAAAGTGTGTTCCGGTGATGGATCGCAATGGCGCAGATGCGTTCGGCGTGGCCACGTTGGCTGAGGCTCGTCGTGTCCGTGAGGTCACACAGAAGCCTGTGCTCGCCTGGTTGTGGAGTATCCACGAGGAGTTACCGGAGGGCATCGATCTTGGCGCGCCGAGTGTTGCCCATTTGCAGTTGCTTATCGACGAACCCACGCACCGCACCGTCTACCTCATGGTGGATACGGGCATGCACCGCTCCGGTATCGACGAACCCGAGTGGGAAGCAGCGTTCAAGATGGCATTTGAGGCGGAGCAGGCCGGCAAGATTGAGGTTGCTGGTTTGATGACGCACCTGGCGTGCGCCGACAACCCGGTCGACCCCTACACGGATTTCCAGGCGGAGAACTTCCGCAAGGCGATCGAGGCGGCGCGTGCGGCCGGATTGCGTGTGGAGCGAAACCACATGGCGAACTCGCCAGCGACTTGGACGCGCAAGGATTTGCACTTTGACATGGTGCGCCCGGGCGTGAGCCTGTACGGGCTCGAGCCAGTGGCGGGGATTGACCACGACCTGAAACCGGCGATGACGTGGGTGGGACAGGTCATCGCGGTTAAGCCGATGAAGCAGGGCGAAGTAACCAGTTACGCACGCACCTGGGAAGCACCTGAGGACGGCTACACCGCAGTGATTCCGGCCGGTTATGCAGACGGCGTGCACCGTAGCTGGCAGGGTGCGTTGGAGATCGCCATCAATGGCCAGACCTACACCCAGGTTGGGCGTGTGAGCATGGACCAGATTGTGGTGTGGCTCGGCGCAAACGAGGACAACGTCCAGGCAGGCGACGAGGCAATCATCTTCGGTGCGGGTGGTCGCAGCGCAACTGATCTGGCTAAGGCCGCCGGCACGATCAACTATGAGGTTGTGTGCGCGCCGGAGGGCCGAACGCTTCGCACCTATGTAGGGGAGGAGTAAGTGAAGGACTCGTTTGCGCGTGAGGGAAAGCGGGTGTGTGAGGGGGTCGTCGATACGCAGCAGCTTGGTGAGGAGCTCGGCGCAGCACTTGAGGCGGGGGATCTAGTGATCCTGGATGGCCCGCTCGGCGCCGGCAAGACCACATTCACACAAGGTATTGCGCGTGGCATGCAGGTGAAGGGACGCGTGACCAGTCCGACGTTTGTCATCGCGCGCCAGCACGCTTCCACTGTGGGCGGGCCCACGTTGGTGCATGTGGATGCCTACCGTCTCGGCGACGATCCGCTGGGTGAGCTCGATGCGCTCGACCTGGATACCGAGTTGGAAGATGCCGTGGTGGTCGCAGAATGGGGCGGCGGTTTGATGGAGCAGTTGGGGGCGCGCCACATTCTCGTGCAGTTGGATCGGGAGACTCTCGCAGAGACTGAGGGGCGGATAGTTTCCTGGCGTGTCGTAGAGGGGATGTAGGCTTACACCCATGCTGAAAACGAGTAGCAAAGCCCGTGGTTGGATCATTCTTGCGGCGGTGCTGTGGTTGGTGATCCTGATCGGGATCATCTTCATTCCGCAGTCCCGTGGCTCGAACGCTGTGGACGAGGTGAAGCCGACGAACTCGCTGACGCGTGCGTTGCTGCAGACCCGTCCGGGCGGTGACGTGGTTGCCGCGCAGCTCGTTGACCCGTCCAGGGTGTACGACGCAAACGAATACATGGGGTACACCACGCTGTGCCCAGGCGAGCCGGAGGAGCTGGTGAAGGCGAAGAAGGAAGCCTTCGCGCTGACGGATGAGGATGTGGACCTCAACGGCGAGATGGGTTACGTGCTGCTGATCCCAGCGGAGGGTGAGACTGCCCTGATCGACCCGGTTGAGTTGAAGAAGGTCGACATCTGCACTGTTCCGCAGTCGGAGACTTTCCCGCTGAACACCGCAATGCCGTTCTACAACACGAAGGGCCAGTGGGCTCTGGGGATGGGCCAGTAATGCTGGTGCTCGCCCTCGACACGGCGACTACGGATTTGGTCGCAGGTGTCGTGGATACCGAGGCGGCGAAAACGCTTGCTGAGGCAACCGTTGCTACGCGTGCGCACAACGAGCAGCTTGTGCCGACAGTGCAGGTGCTTCTCGACGAAGCCTCGCTCACCTTCGCCGACCTCGACGCCATCGTTGTCGGTTGCGGGCCGGGCCCGTTTACCGGTTTGCGTGTCGGGATGGCCACCGCCTCTGCGCTTGGCCAGGCGCTTGGCATTCCGGTGCATGGGGTATGCACCCACGATGCGGTAGCGGTAGACCGCCAAGGCGATGTGCTTGTGGTGACCGACGCCCGCCGCCGCGAGGTGTACTGGGCCCGGTACAACGACGGTGCCCGTGTTGCAGGCCCCGAGGTATGTAAGCCGGCGGATCTGCCAGTGGAGCAGGTGGACGTGCTGAGCGTGCCCGACAACCTTGCAGAGCAGGTCACGGTCGTAGCAGGCACTATTGCGTACCATGCGCCGGCCCCGGCTGGGTTGGTTGCTGTGGCGGATCTGAGCGCCACCCCGGAGCCTCTCGTCCCGCTGTATTTGCGTCGGCCGGATGCGGTGCCACCGAAGCAAGCTCCGAAGTCGCCCGCGCTGCCGTGATGGAGTTCCGTGAACTGACAGTCGGCGATGCGGCCGCGGCGGCAGCGATAGAGGCTGTCCTGTTCGCCGGGGATAACCCGTGGTCGGAGGCAGCATTTCGTTCAGAGATTGCTGCGCCCCACACGTTTTACCTCGGTGCGTTTGAAGCAGGCCGGATGCTTGGGTACGCGGGGCTTGCAATGCTGGGCCCGCGCGACGACCCAGAGTTTGAAATCCACACCATCGGGGTGGACCCCGAACAGCAGGGCCGCGGCCTGGGCCGGGCGTTGATGGACCAGATGATGCACACCGCTGACCTCATGGATGGTCCGGTCTATCTTGAGGTGCGGGTGGAGAACGAGCCCGCGATCGCGCTGTATAAACGTTTCGAGTTTTTCACCGCCGGCGTGCGGAAGAACTACTATCAGGCCTCCGGCATGGACGCGTACACCATGACGCGCCCGCGCAAGAGCGAAAGGGTGTAAGCAATGATTGTCCTCGGTATCGAGTCCTCCTGCGACGAGACTGGCGTAGGCATCATCAACCTTCATGACGACGGCACGATGGAAATCCTTGCCGACGTCGTCGCGTCCTCGATGGAACAGCACGCCCGCTTTGGTGGTGTGGTGCCGGAGATCGCCTCCCGTGCACACCTTGAGGCGATGCCGCAGGTGATGGAAAAGGCGCTGGCGGACGCTGGTATTGAGAAGCCAGATGCCGTAGCAGCCACGATCGGGCCCGGTCTTGCAGGCGCACTGCTGGTTGGCGCTTCCGCCGCGAAGGCATACGCCGCCGCCTGGGGCGTGCCCTTTTACGGCGTGAACCACCTTGGCGGCCACGTCGCTGTGGCCAACCTCGAGGGGGAAAGCTTGCCGCACTCGATTGCGCTGTTGGTCTCTGGCGGGCACACGCAGCTGCTCGAGGTTGACGCGGTGGGCAAGCCGATGAAGGAACTCGGCACCACACTCGACGACGCTGCTGGTGAGGCCTACGACAAGGTGGCCCGGCTTCTGGGGTTGGGCTACCCGGGTGGCCCGGTCGTCGACAAGTTAGCTGCGCAGGGGGATCCGAATGCGGTGCGTTTTCCGCGGGCGCTGTCGCGTGCGGAGGATCTGCGCGGCGAACACCGTTACAACTTCTCGTTCTCTGGGCTGAAGACCGCGGTCGCGCGCCACGTTGAGGCCGCCGAGCGTGAGGGCCGCGTGATCTCGCTGGAGGACGTGTGCGCGTCCTTCCAGGAGGCAGTCTGCGACGTGCTTACCGCCAAGGCGATCATGGCCTGCGAGGACACCGGCGCGAACACCCTGCTGCTCGGCGGGGGTGTGGCGGCCAACAGTCGTCTTCGTGAACTCGCGCAGCAGCGTTGCGACGACCGCGGCATCGAACTGCGTGTGCCACGGTTCAAACTCTGCACCGACAACGGTGTGATGATCGCAGCGCTTGCGGGTCAGCTCATCCACGAAGGGGCCACGCCGTCTGATTTGGGTGTAGGCACGGACACGTCGCTCGAGGTAGAGGTTCCGCTCGTGTAATCGCTCGCCGAGCGAGGTCACCAGGGAGGGGCTACATTGAGCACCTGAACTGTATCCCGTGAAAGGAAATCCTCCGTGACCACCGAGCAATTTAGCCAAGAGCAGGCCGAACGCGAACGCTTCGGGCTGCTCGTCAACCCAGATCTGACGTACCGTCGCATCGTGTTCGATGAGGACTCTGCGCGCGAGATGCTCGGTGGCGGAACCGATGGAGTTGTGGACGTGGCGTTTGACCGCGACGGCAACCGGTTCCACGCGATTTACCGGGTTGACGCTGGAATTGTCGGAGCGGAGCCGAACCCTGTTGCGTCCCTTGCGCGTAACACTGCAGAGACGGACACCCCGGAGTTTCTTACGGATCCCACCCGGTCGATCTGCGGGCCGGTGATCTTCGCGGCGCGCGGGGGCGGCAGCATCAGCGAAGGCACGGTCGAAGAGGTTGTCAACGCGATCCGTGCGGTGGAAAACTTCCGCAACGACAATCCCGAAGAGTTCGAGCTGTGGCGTAACGCGGTGAAAAACCGCTAAACGCCACCAGTGTTGTTGGCTGGCACTCTCATAGGTAGAGTGCTAAGGCAGGTTGTGTGAAGCACAGTTGTTCACCCGCGACGACGGCTGCGCCTCGTGAGACCTGAACTATTGATTCATTCACCAATGAAAGGTTTTTGATCATGGCAAACGTCAACATCAAGCCGCTGGAGGACAAGGTCCTCGTCCAGATCGCTGAGGCTGAAACCACCACCGCCTCCGGCCTGGTTATTCCGGATTCCGCGGCGGAAAAGCCGCAGGAAGCCGTCGTCATCGCTGTTGGCCCGGGTCGTCTCGACGACAATGGCAACCGCATCGCCGTGGACGTGAAGGAAGGCGACACGGTTATCTTCTCCAAGTACGGCGGCACCGAGCTGAAGTACGGCGGCGAGGAGTTCCTCCTGCTGTCCGCTCGTGACCTGCTGGCCGTCGTCGAGAAGTAAGTAAAACGCTATGGCAAAACTCATCGCATTTGATCAGGAAGCTCGCGAGGGCATCCAGCGCGGCGTGAACACGCTCGCCGACGCGGTGAAGGTCACCCTCGGTCCCCGTGGCCGCAACGTTGTGCTTGCAAAGTCCTGGGGCGGCCCGACCGTCACCAACGACGGCGTGACCATCGCCCGCGACATTGACCTTGAGGATCCGTTTGAGAACCTCGGTGCGCAGCTGGTGAAGTCCGTCGCAGTCAAGACCAACGACATTGCAGGTGACGGCACCACCACCGCAACGCTGCTCGCCCAGGCGCTCGTCGCCGAAGGGCTGCGCAACGTGGCTGCTGGTGCGAACCCGATCGAGCTGAATAAGGGCATCAAGGCGGCAGCCGACAAGGTCGTCGAGGAGCTCAAGGCTCGCGCGACCGACGTGAAGTCGTCCGCTGAGATCGCCAACGTGGCCACCGTGTCCTCTCGCGACCCTGAGGTTGGTGAGATGGTCGCAGGTGCCATGGAGAAGGTGGGCAAAGACGGTGTGCTTACCGTCGAGGAGTCTCAGTCCATTGATTCCTACGTGGATCTGACTGAGGGTATTTCCTTTGATAAGGGCTTCCTCTCCCCGTACTTCATGACCGATCCGGATGCCGGCCAGGCCGTGCTTGAGGACGCCCGCGTGCTGCTCGTACGCGGCAAGATCTCCTCTCTGCCGGATTTCCTCCCGCTGCTTGAGCAGGTTGCATCGGAGTCGGTGCCGCTGTTCGTCGTGGCCGAGGACATCGAAGGCGAGGCGCTGCAGGCTCTCGTTGTCAACGCGATCCGCAAGGTGATCAAGGTCGTTGCTGTGAAGTCGCCGTACTTCGGCGAGCGCCGCAAGGCGTTCATGGATGACCTTGCTGTTGTCACCGACGCGACCGTCATCGACCCAGAGGTTGGCATCAACCTCAAGGACGCCACCCTGGACCACCTTGGCTCCGCACGCCGCGTAACCACGACGAAGGACGACACGGTCATCGTCGACGGTGCCGGCACGGCAGAGGCAGTCGAGGAGCGCCGCGAGCAGATCCGCCGCGAGATCGAAACCACGGATTCCACCTGGGACAAGGAAAAGGCCGAGGAGCGCTTGGCCAAGCTTTCCGGTGGTGTCGCGGTGCTGCGCGTCGGTGCAGCGACCGAGACCGAACAAAACGAGCGCAAGCTCCGCGTCGAGGACGCCATCAACGCTGCCCGCGCGGCAGCAGAGGAAGGCATCATCGCCGGCGGCGGCTCCGCACTGGTGCAGATTGCCAAGCAGCTTGAGGAGTTTGCTGAAGGCTTCGAAGGCGAGCAGAAGACCGGTGTGCTGGCAGTGGCACGTGCACTGTCCAAGCCGGCATTCTGGATCGCTGACAACGCGGGCCTCGACGGCGCTGTCGTCGTGTCCAAGGTTGCCGAGATGAACAACGGCGAGGGCTTCAACGCCGCCACGCTCGAGTACGGCAACCTCATCGACCAGGGCATCATCGACCCGGTGAAGGTGACCCACAACGCTGTGGTCAACGCCGCATCCGTGGCTCGCATGGTGCTGACCACGGAGGTATCCGTGGTGACCAAGCCGGCCGAAGAAGGCGAGGAAGGTCACGCACACGCCCACTAGGGTGTCGTCGATACGCTAAAACAGTGCCCCACTTCGGTAGGGCACTGTTTTTCTTTTGGCGTGATTCTTCTGTCGTGCGCTTACTTGGCGGCGGCGACGTACTTCACGCTGCCAAGGCCGCGGCGCAGGGCAGTGGAGCGCTCAGATTCACTCATGCCGCCCCAGATGCCATAGGGCTCGGCCACACGCAGGGCATGCTCGCGGCACTGGGTAAGCACCGGGCAGTTGAAGCAAATAGCCTTCGCTCGATTCTCACGCTGCGTGCGGGCGCGGCCCCGCTCACCCTCGGGGTGGTAGAAGATTTCCGAGGCTTCGCCTCGGCAGGCGCCGTGAAGCTGCCAATCCCAAAAGTCTGCATTGGGGCCGGGGAGTTGCTGTGGCAACGTCATGGTGTGAGATCTCCTTTGCCGTGGAAAACGCGATGTACACAACCAGCAGTGCAGTGTTCCGGCGGTGGGTGAACAAAGGGTTGCCGCGCGGTTACGGGACGGGTGTTTCTCGGACGTTCTTGTGAATAAAAGCGCAATTAGTAGGGAAAATGGCAAGAGTTAAAGGTTGGTGAATTCTTGAATACGCGTCGGTAACTCATATGGCGGGGGAATGGGTGTTTATAGTGTTTGCTTGTGATTGGCAATACCGGCGCGACAGCGGGTGACGAGGAAGATGAACTTGTCACCCTCGTTCCACGTGCCGCCGAAGGGGATGCGCGTGCTCTCCAGCGTGTGATTGCCATCGTCCATCCACGGGTGCTGCGCTACGCCAGGGCGCGCATTGGAGGCGGGCGCATGCCGACTGCGGAGGACGTCGCTCAGGAGATCTGCTTGGCGGTAGCGACGTCCATTGACCGCTACGTGGATACCGGGCGGCCGTTCATGGCGTTTGTGTACGGCATTGCGTTTAACAAGGTCGCCGATGCGCACCGCAGCCTGGTGCGTGACAAGACAACGCCTACTGAAGATGTCCCTGACCAGGAGGTTGTTGCGTTCACGCCGGAGGATGCAGCCGTTGTTGCAGACGGAAGTAACGAAGTTCGCGCATTACTCGATTCATTAAGTGATAAGGCTCGCGACATTGTGATTCTGAGAGTGTTTGTGGGCCTCTCGGCGGAAGAAACGGCAGAGGTAGTGGGCAGTACTCCAGGTGCGGTGCGTGTCGCGCAGCATAGGGCGCTGTCCAAGTTGCGTGAGCAGTTGGAAGGAGACCATTCAGGCCATGACGCGTGATTTTGGTGGCGGCGACTTTGGAGAAGAGTGCGTTCGCGACGATGCGTTTCTTGATGCGCTTTCGAGTGGTGTAGACCCCAGTGACGGCAGTGACCCACTGGCTGCGGCGCTGCTTGGACTAAAGCAGGACGTCGATCGCCCGATGCCAGCGGCTCCCACGGTGATCCCGGTTGCGCCGGTTGCGCCGGTTGCATCGCTTGACGACGCCCGCGCGCGCCGCCGGACCGCCAACCCATGGGTCGCAGGTGTGGTCGGTGCTGCAGCTGCGTCTGTGGCTATCGTCGGCACTGGCGCTGCGGTGTATGGCACGCAGAGCTCGGCGAACGAAACCACGATGGTGGAGTTGGCAACCACGCTCGACGAGCTGGAGGCAGCGAACCAAAGCGGGGATATGGAGGCCGCCCGAAGCCTGCTTGAGCAGGCTAGGGGGCTTATGGCAGGTATCAAGATGCGTGAGGCGCGTAACGGTGAAGACGTAGTGCAACCAGCGCCACGCACGGTTACTGAAACCACGACTGTGGTGGAGGTCCATGAAGTTGAAGTTCCGCCGAGCGTGCAGCAGCCTGCGCCGGCGCCGGAGCAGAACCCTGCGCCTGCTCCGGAGAATGCGCAGCCGACGGCTGGGGCACCGGCGCCGGGGTCGGATGCCGTGGCGCCTTCGAACGGGAGCTTGCCGCCGCGCCAGCCGCAGGAGCAACCGCGACCGACGGTGGTGGAGCCGTCCGATTCGCGCGAGCAAACTCCGATCCCAGGAGATCAGCCGCCAGCACGGCCGACGGTCCGCGATAATGTCCCGTCGAACCCAGTTGATTCTGCATCGCGGTACGCAGCAACGCCCGCGCCGGTAGTGCCGGGCGGGGCGGGCTCGTCGGAAAATTTCTAGCTAGCGTGCCTCGAGACCATCGAGGTAGCCCATCGCGTAATCCCACGGAACGTACGCAGTGACGTTCGGTTGCGCGCTGGGCTCATGCACCGGGGGAAGTTCCCCGTTGAGGGTGGCGATCATGTTTTGCTCCATGATCTCCCAGTCGTAGTAGTGCATTTGGTCGCAGTCCTCGCACAGGAAATGGATGCCCAAAATTCCGCGCGGCTTTAACATGCGTTGTGCGTCGCGTACGTGTGCAAGGTCCTGGATGACGGCGACGCGCTCCTCAGGGGAGAGGGGCTCCACGATCTCATCGTCTTCGATGAACGACGCCGGATCGTTTGGGTCGTCCGCGAACGGGTCCAGCGGCATCATGTCGTCGTAATTCACGGTGCCCAGCCTATTAAGTGGCCGCTTGCTAGGCCAATCAGGGCGTCATCCCCGCATAGCCCCAGAGCTTGTGCGACGTTATATCATTGCTGAAAACAATCGCGCGGGAGAGGAGAACATGTCGATGTCTGAGGCACGAGTATGGACGGGTGGCGACGATCCGAACAAGGTGGCGCTGAGGGGGCTGACGTTTGATGACGTGCTGCTGCTTCCGGCGGAGTCCCACATTGTTCCATCTGAGGTGAGCACCGAAGCCCAGTTCACCCGCAATATCCGTCTCGGCATGCCGATTATTTCGGCGGCGATGGACACAGTGACCGAATCCCGTATGGCGATCGCGATGGCGCGCCAGGGCGGTATCGGTGTGCTGCACCGTAACTTGAGCGCTCAGGACCAGGCGGAGCACGTCGATGTGGTCAAGCGCTCGGAATCCGGCATGGTGACTAACCCTGTTACCGCCACCCCCGATATGACCATCGCCGACGTCGATGCACTGTGCGCCCGTTTCCGCATCTCGGGCCTTCCTGTAGTTGACGGTTCTGACCGTCTTGTTGGCATCATCACCAACCGCGACATGCGCTTCGAGCCGGATGCTCAGCGCAAGGTTGCAGAGGTCATGACCCCGATGCCGCTGGTTGTAGCGCAGGAGGGTGTGGACAAGAAGGAAGCGCTCGATCTGCTATCCGCCAACAAGGTGGAGAAACTTCCGATTGTGACCTCCGAAGGCAAGCTTGCCGGTCTGATCACGGTGAAGGACTTTGTCAAGAGCGAGCAGTACCCGAACGCCTCGAAGGATGAGAACGGCCGTCTACTTGTCGCTGCTGGCGTCGGTACCGGTGAGGACGCATTTGAGCGCGCTGGTCTGCTCGTTGAGGCGGGCGTAGACGCGCTCGTTGTCGACTCCGCGCACGCACACAACAACCGTGTACTTGAGATGGTCTCTCGTGTGAAGAAGGAATTCGGCGACCGCGTCGACGTTGTCGGTGGCAACTTGGCTACCCGTAGCGCTGCGAAGGCCATGATCGACGCTGGCGCAGACGCCATCAAGGTCGGTATCGGTCCGGGCTCTATCTGCACCACCCGCGTGGTTGCAGGTGTTGGTGCACCGCAGATTACCTCCATCCTCGAGGCGGCCGTGCCGGCGAAGGCTGCAGGTGTGCCGATCATTGCCGACGGTGGCATGCAGTTCTCTGGCGACGTGGCTAAGGCATTGGCTGCCGGCGCATCCACCGTCATGCTCGGCTCCATGTTGGCGGGCACGGCGGAAGCGCCAGGCGACATTGTTGTTGTCGGCGGCAAGCAGTACAAGCGTTACCGCGGCATGGGCTCCATGGGTGCAATGCAGGGCCGTGGACTGACTGGTGAGAAGCGTTCCTTCTCCAAGGACCGTTACTTCCAGGCGGATGTGGCAAGCGAGGACAAGCTCGTGCCGGAAGGCATTGAGGGGCGCGTGCCGTTCCGCGGTGACCTGGATTCCATCACCCACCAGATCGTTGGCGGTCTGCGCGCTGCGATGGGCTACACAGGCGCATCCACTATCGAGGAGCTGCAGACCAAGCAGTTCGTCCAGATCACCACCGCGGGCCTGCGTGAGTCCCACCCGCACGACATCACGCAGACCGTCGAGGCACCGAACTACCGCCAGTAGGAGAACCAGCACAACATGCGTGACTACGTGGAAATCGGCATTGGGCGCGAAGCCCGCAAGGCTTACGGCTTGAGTGATTTGTCGATCGTTCCGAAACGACGCACCCGCTCCTCGCAGGATGTGGACACCTCCTGGCATATTGATGCCTACACGTTCGATATCCCGCTTGCGTCCCACCCGACGGACGCGTTGGCAAGCCCTGAGTTTGTTATCGAGATGGGCAAGCAGGGTGGCCTCGGTGTGATTGACGCGGAAGGCCTGTGGGGCCGACACGCTGATCTGGAGGCTGCGGTGAAGAAGGTGGTGGACTCATGCGAGGACCCCTTTAACGTCGATACGGCTGAGAAGTACCAGGAGTTTGTCGAGGCAGGTGAGCGTGCCGTGCGCACCTTGCAGGAGTTGCACGCCGCAGAACTTGATCACGACTTGCTTTCGGAACGTATCGCCCAGGTGCGTGACTCTGGCGTGACTGTTGCGGTGCGCGTGAGCCCGCAGAACGTGCGCGAATTGGCGCCTGTAGTTATCGCCGCAGGTGCAGAAATCCTCTTCATTCAGGGGTCGATCGTGTCTGCAGAGCACGTGCAAAAAGGTGGGGAACCGTTGAACTTGAAAGAGTTCGTCGGTTCGCTCGACGTGCCGGTCATTGCCGGTGGTGTGTATGACTACACGACCGCGACCCACCTGATGCGCGCTGGCGTTGCTGGTGTCATTGTCGGTTCGGGCGATGCCGACACGGTGGTGAATGTCCCGATGGCTACCGCTATCGCAGATGTCGCGGCAGCACGTCGGGATTACCTCGATGAGACTGGTGGACGTTATGTCCACATTCTTGCGGATACCACTATTTGGGGGGCAGGCGAGATTGCTGCAGCCATCGCTTGTGGTGCAGATGCTGTCATGCTTGGCAACCCATTGACGAAGGCAACTGAGGCTGCTGCCGGTGGCGTGTATTGGGAAGCTCAGACAGCTCACCCACGTTTTCCGCGAGGTAGCGTGCGGAAGGAACCTGACTTCACTTCTTCGGCGCCACTGGAGGTAGTGCTCTTCGGTCCATCGAGCGATCCTTGGGGTGCGATGAATCTCATTGGTGGACTGAAAAGAATTATGGCGAAATGTGGCTATACTGGGATCAAAGCTTTCCAGAAAGCCGATTTGGCAATCCGTAACTAAGAACTGGATGAAATCGACCTATGTCTAGCCGTGTAACGATTCTTCGCGACGCCCCTGAGGGCCCATTCCACGAAGTTGATGTGAACGACATCTTCTTTTCGGTGACTGACGCCAAAGGTGTGATGACGCATGTGAACGATGTGTTCATCAAGTACGCGCAGTACTCCGCCGAAGAGATGATTGGTAAGCCGCACAACCTCATCCGTCATGAGGAGATGCCTGGTGCGGCGTTCAAACTCATGTGGGACACCATCGAGGAGGGCCGTCCTTTCGCCGCGTATGTGCGTAATAAGGCGAAGAGCGGCTCCGCGTACGACGTGTTTGCCACTGTTACGCCGCTGCCAAACGGCGGTTACCTCTCGGTGCGTACCCGTCCGATGACGGAGAACTTCGAAGCAGCCGCTGGTATTTACCAAGAAGCAAACATCGTTGAGCACGAGGCGAAGGCCAACGGTGTTGGCCGCCGCGAGCGTGCAGTGATGGGCGCGGAGAAGGTTACGGAGCTGCTGCCGGACTACGACGCATTCCTGCGCGAAGTCCTTCCTGCTGAGGTCCAGGCACGTGAGGATGCAGGCTTTACGCTTCCGGAAGGCTCCGGCGACATCTACGAGGCTGCCGTGACGCTCTACCGTGAACTCGACGAGTTCATGACGGTGCAGACCGCCATTAAGGACGCTGCTGAGGAGCTGCGCAAGGCCAGTGCGACGCTGGTCGAGGAAAACGCAGTGACCAACAACGTGAAGGCCGAGATGGAAAACGTGGTCACCGAGGGTGCATCGCGTACGCTGCTGCTCGCACCGCTGCAGGTGTGGGCGACGATGCGTGGCATTATCGACGAGAACGCGAGGACCCTCGAGGAGACCGCTCAGGAGCTCTACGCCAAGACGTCCAACGCACGTATGGCTATTGCTCTGGCTCGTCTGCACACCGCACAGACCGCACAGTTCTCCACGGAGGCTAACGTGCAGGAGTCGATGCAGCTTCTCGTCGACGCACTCGAGGCTGACGTCAAGCACATGGATGACGCCGTGTTCTTGCACTCGTCGTTCCGTCGCCGCGTGGAGCTGAAGGTTAACTCCATCACGGAGCTGACCAAGATTCCGCTCGAGATGATTCGTCGTTGGTCTGAGAACACCAACGACATGGGCGAAGAGGTCGCACCGCTGGTGGAGCAGGTGAACAAGGCAATGGCTGCTGCTGATGCCTCGATTAACCAGCTGCACCGCTCAGCTGAGCGCCTCGCACAGGCACCTTCGACGGAGAAGGTGCGCGAGGCTCTGGACAGTCTCAGCGCTGCGGTCCGTTAAACCTGACGTCGGAGTCGCTTGCCGGCGAGTGTCTGGTTGACGGAAGCACCGATAACCAAGGCAATCGCCGCAAGCTTCAGCGGGGAGGGGCCCTGGCTGAGCACAAGCCATCCGACGAGTGCTGCAAATGCAGGCTCGAACGAGATGAGGATGGAAAATACCTGGGGGCGGAGTCGTCGCATAGCAATCAGTTCCAGTGATGTTGGGAGCAGCGACGCCAAGATTGCGGTACCAATTGCGAGGAGCAGCAGATTGGTATCGGAAACGATAACGAGTGCGCCTTCGAAACCGAAGGGCAACGTCACCAAACCACCAACTGCAAGGGCAACCGCGAGCCCACCTTGGCCGGCGATGAGGCGGCCAGTGCGCTTGTTGGCAAGGATGTACACCGCCCAGGCAGCGCCTGCGATCAGGATGTAGAACACGCCGAGGCGGTCGAGCGGCTCACCGGAGAGCGAATCAACGCCAAGCAGCGCCATACCTGTAAGCGCAAGCCCGACGGAGATGCCGTCGCGTACCGAACGGGACAACACCGCGGCGAGCAGCAGCGGGCCGAGGAATTGGATGGTTACCGCGGATGCGAGTGGCACAGTTGCAATACCGGCGTAGTAGAAGCCGTTCATGCAGCCTAGTGACACTCCGAGCACGATCGCTGCACCCCATTGTTCGGGAGTCCAGCGCCAAAACGCTGGCCGTGAGATTGCAAGCAGGATGACGGAGGCGATGAGTAGTCGGAATGAACTCGTCGCCCAGGTTCCGGCATGGGGGAAAAGCTGCGTGGCAAGAGCTGCGCCAAGCTGCAGAAACAGGCAGGACCCAAGGATGCACAACACGGCGGTGCGGTCGGCATTGGGTTCAACCGGGGAGGGGGCACGCAATGTCATGCAGATCATTCTGGGGCGAAACGTCGAAGAATGGACAATATATTCGGATTTATATGCCATCAGCTAGTATTTGGGCCGTGACTACCGCTCAGAAACGCCCTGTTCTTGTCGTTGATTTTGGTGCGCAATACGCGCAGTTGATCGCCCGCCGTGTGCGCGAGGCGCATGTGTTCTCGGAGGTTGTGCCGTCGACTATTACGGCTGCGGAGGTTCGTGAGAAGAACCCGCAGGCGTTGGTGCTCTCCGGTGGGCCGTCGTCGGTGTACGCGGAGGGTGCCCCGCAGCTCGATCCGGAGATCTTTGAGCTGGGGCTGCCGATCTTTGGTATTTGCTATGGCTTCCAGGTGATGACGCAGGCGCTCGGCGGCAAGGTCGAGGAGACCGGTGCCCGCGAGTACGGACGCACGGCGATGGCTGTCAAGGGTGGCGTGCTGCACGCTGGCCTGGATGAGCACCCGGTGTGGATGTCCCACGGCGATTCCGTGACGCAGGCGCCGGAGGGCTTTGAGGTCACTGCCTCGACCCCGGGTGCGCCGGTTGCTGCGTTTGAGAACGCGGAGCGCAAGTTTGCTGGTGTGCAGTACCACCCGGAGGTGATGCACTCGCCGCACGGCCAGGAGGTGCTGACCCGCTTCCTCACGGAGATTGCTGGTCTGGAGCAGAACTGGACGGCGTCGAATATTGCGCAGCAGCTTATCGACGATGTCCGTAACCAAGTCGGCGACGGCTACGCCATCTGCGGCCTGTCTGGCGGCGTGGATTCCGCCGTGGCGGCAGCGCTTGTGCAGCGTGCCATCGGTGACCGTTTGACTTGTGTGTTCGTGGATCATGGTCTGCTGCGTCAGGGTGAGCGCGAGCAGGTGGAGAAGGACTTCGTCGCCGCGACCGGTGCGAAGCTGGTCACTGTGGATGAGCGCAAGGCCTTCCTGGGCAAGCTCGCTGGCGTGACCGAGCCGGAGGCCAAGCGTAAGGCGATCGGTGCGGAGTTCATCCGTTCCTTCGAGCGCGCCGTGGCTGGAATCCTGGCGGATTCCGGGGAGGACCAAACCGTCGATTACCTGGTGCAGGGCACCCTGTACCCGGATGTTGTGGAGTCCGGCGGCGGCACCGGTACCGCGAACATCAAGAGCCACCACAACGTCGGTGGCCTGCCGGATGACGTGGAGTTCGAGCTCGTCGAGCCGCTGCGTCTGCTGTTCAAGGACGAGGTTCGTGCGGTTGGCCGCGAGCTCGGCCTGCCTGAGGTGATTGTGAACCGTCAGCCGTTCCCGGGGCCGGGCCTGGGTATCCGCATCATCGGTGAGGTCACCGAGGAGCGCCTGGAAACCCTGCGCGCTGCTGATGCGATTGCTCGCGAGGAGCTGACCAAGGCTGGCCTGGATGACCAGATCTGGCAGTGCCCGGTCGTGCTGTTGGCCGATGTGCGCTCGGTTGGTGTGCAGGGCGATGGCCGCACCTACGGTCACCCGATCGTGCTTCGCCCGGTCGCATCCGAGGACGCGATGACCGCGGACTGGGTGCGCATCCCGTACGAGACACTTGAGGTGATTTCTACCCGCATCACCAACGAGGTGGCCGACGTCAACCGCGTGGTGCTGGACGTAACATCCAAGCCGCCGGCCACCATCGAGTGGGAGTAAGTCAGTTTCCTTCGCCTGCATCCTCGCGGGCGTAGTACGCGGACACGGATCCGACGCGCTGCGACACGTTAATCGTGAGTAGTGCGCTGTCCGTGTCCGCGTTTTGTCGTTCTTCGGGGCATGCGACTTCGCCGATGGTCACCTTGCAGTTGATGTCGACGGGAATGTGATTGGGAAGCTTGAGGTCGATCTTGCCGACGCCGTTGCTGATGTTGATTGTCTTCGGCTCGTCGAGTGGCTCGAGCATGGTGAGGTCGATCCGAGCCTCGCCGATGTTGTGTTTAAATTCCGGTATAGCCTCCGCGGAGTAGGCAGAGACATTTGCAACGCCGTAGTTGCCGATTGAGCCGATGCGAAGTTGGCTAACCACGGTCATTGTCCAGAATGTTGCCGTTGTCAGCACCAGTGTGACGGGGATCCACAGCCAGTAGCGCTTCTTTGGTTGCGCACGCTCCGGAGCTGGCTCGACAGGGTCCGGAAGGTGCCACAGCTCAGGTGCCGCGCCGAGTGGGTCCCATGCCGGTGGTTTCTGCCCGGGGTGTTCGTAACCTTCCGGCACGGTCAGGTGGGAGGTGTCCACAACAGGGCCTTTACTTGTCTGCGACTCCACGCCCACCACGAGTCCCTCCGGGGCCTCTGGCTGGCGCTGGTAGGCGAGGTACCAACCAAGTGCGAAGAGCGCGAAGGTGACCAAAACCCCGCGCAGGTCGCTGGCAACGGCGACGGAGGGGAAGAAGATGACAAGGCCGAGGAGCAGCAGCCAGCCCGTGTCGCGCTCTTTCTTCTCTACCTTGGTCAGCTGCTCTTTCGGGGTGGCGATCGAACTTGCTGGGGTGCGGGTCAGCCCGAAGCGGGGCATGTTGATCCAGCACAACAGGTAAAGGAACAGGCCACCGCCGAAGGCGATTGACAATACGACGAACAGGACGCGGATGAGCGTTGGGTCGATTTGGTAGCGGGCACCGATGCCTTCGCAGACGCCACCGATGAATGCCTTGCCGCCCTGGTCTTGCGGGATGCGGGGCGGGCGGGTCTCCCACATGCGCTTCAGTGTGTTGGTTTCCATGGCTTCTATTGTTGCGAGGCAACGCCAAGCGCGGTATCGGGAACGACCCTGATTTTTCATCTCAGGGTTTACCCCGATGTGCCTGAGGGGGTTGCCGTGCAACGATAGGGGACATGTCTGCGTTGTATCCTCGGCTGACCCGTGATCGTTCCCGCCGCGTTATTGCTGGCGTGGCGTCCGGGGCGGCTGACCTGCTCGGGGTGGACGTGAAATGGGTGCGTCTGTTTTTGGTTGCGGCGAGTTTCGCTGGTGGCTTCGGGGTGCTGCTGTACGCAGGTCTGTGGGTGTTTACCCCGGTTGCTGAAAGTGCTGCGCCGCGGCAGCGCCCGAGTGCGCTCGACATCTTCCTGGTGCTTGCAGGGTTCGCGGGTGCGTTGACGTCGCTGCAGATTTCCTCCGGTGCGGGCTCCATGGTGGTGTTCATCATCGGTGTGCTCATCGTCGGTGCAGTGATCGCGTTGCAGGCGTATGACCGTGGCACGGATTCGTGGGGCAACATCGCAGCGTTGTCCTTGGGTGCGCTATTGGTCATGAGCGGGGTGCTGGCTGTGGCACTCCTTGGGGAGAGTGCCGGGGTCGCCGGTGTGGTTGTTTCCGTGCTGGTGACGGTGCTTGGTGTCGGGGTGCTTGTGGTGCCGCTGATTGCCAAGTTGGCCAACTCGCTTGTCGCGGAGCGTGAGGCGAAAGCGGTGGCGGATCAGCGCGCGGAGATCGCCTCGCGCCTGCACGATTCAGTGCTGCAGACCTTGGCGTTGATCCAGCGTCAGGCGGATGATCCGGACGAGGTGGTGCGCCTTGCCCGTGGTCAGGAGCGCGAACTTCGGGCATGGCTTTTCGACGACACCGTGTCCAACCACACCACCACCTTCGCCGCGTTGCACAAGGCCGCAGGCGAGGTCGAGGATGCCTACGGGGTCGTGATTCAACCGGTCACGGTGGGCGAGGATATTCCTTTCGACGAGCGCACCGAAGCGGTCGTGCTCGCCGCCCGGGAAGCGATGGTCAACGCCGCAAAGCATGCCGGGGTGGATTCGATTGACGTCTACGCCGAGCACCTCGCGGGCAGGCTCGAGGTGTTCGTGCGCGACCGGGGTGCCGGCTTCGACCCGGATCGGGTGCCTGCGGACCGGCACGGGCTGCGCGATTCCATCGTGGGCCGGGTTGAGCGGGTTGGGGGAGAGGTGCACGTGGTGTCGTCGATAGGCAATGGCTCCGAGATCGAACTAGCGTTAGACCTATGACGCGCGTGTTTCTGGTGGACGATCACTCGGTGTTTCGGGCCGGGGTGAAAGCCGAGCTGGCTGCCGCAGGTAACGGCCAGCTGGAGGTTGTCGGGGAGGCGGGCACGGTTGCGGAGGCGGTGCGCGGGATCGAAAAGACGCAGCCAGATGTGGTGCTGTTGGACGTGCACATGCCCGACGGTGGTGGGTTGGCTGTGCTCAAACGCGCGCCGGGGCCTGCGTATTTAGCGTTGAGTGTCTCCGACGCCGCTGAGGATGTTATTGCGCTGATCCGTGCCGGGGCGCGTGGGTACGTGACCAAGAACATCGCAGGGACAGAACTTGCGGAGGCGATTGAGCGGGTGCGCGGCGGAGACGCATACTTCTCGCCGCGGCTTGCCGGGTTTGTGCTCGACGCGTTTGCCTCTGGTCCGGTTGTGGAGGAGGACGACCCGGCGGTGGACTCGCTGACCCGGCGTGAACTTGAGGTGTTGCGGCTGCTTGCGCGTGGTTACACCTACAAGGAAATCGCCGAGCGGCTGTTCATTTCGGTGAAGACGGTGGAGACGCACGCCTCCAACATTTTGCGCAAGACGCAGACGTCGAACCGCCACCAGTTGACCCGGTGGGCGGTTGCGCGCGACTTAGGGTAGCGCTCCAGGAAATTTGGCAATCAACTAATTGTGGCTGCCTTTTCTTCATCCGGCCACACCGTCACTGCTTTGTATGTGTAGTAGACACACGCTACGAAGACAACAATATTTCCAAAGATGAGCCACTGCGGTGCATCGTTCGGCAGAACTATCTGGAGAACAGCACTCACTAAACAAAGCATGGCAATGTTCGTACTCAACGCAATGATCAGCATTCTGCGTCCAAGGCTCATTTCGTTCCTTACTGTTCGTGGTACTTATATTTATCCGCACTGATCAGCAGCGGTTACGATAGAACCAGATGCGGTTGCCATGGTAGCTGCAGCCATCATAGGGCCAATAGGACCTGTGAGCGGCGCAGTGGCGACTCCGACTGCAGATGCTGTAGTCCCTCCGATCCCTACGAGGATGGCCCCCACACACCCAGCAGTAGACCGAGGTTGAATGAGGGCGGCATCGACTAACTCTGGATCAACGTTCGTTGAATACTTTGCAGTGATCTGGTCACCTTCAACCGAGTATTCGATGTTTACTTTCTCTCCAGTAGTGAGAGTCTTTGAAGTGGGCAGAGCTTCTTCTTCGCCCTTCGGGCTTTCTACAAATACTGTGTCCGCTTCTTTGCGAACGTTACCGTTTACTACTTCAGCGGAATATCCGCTCTCATCAGCGTCATTGATTACGAGAAGCGCTTGTCGCTCCTCTTGTGCCTTAGCAATCCTTTCCTCAAGGACATCATTTCCCGCCCCGGTGCTAGTTGGCTGCTGAACCTCGTTCTGAGAAATCTCTGCGGACGTAGCGACTGGCATTGGTACGAGCACAGAAGCTAGAGCGATAGAAGTAGCAAGCTTAGTTCCAAACTTCAAGGAAAAACCTCTTTCTGAATTCTCGAAAACGAATGAATGTAGGTAGACGATAACACGTTCGCTTAATCTAGTGCCGGCCTAGAACAGGCCTAGAGCACGCGCGCCTGGGTGAGCAGCGACAACGCAGTTTTGTCGGTTTCTTGCAGCATGAGCGGGTTCGTGCCCGGCATCGGCGAGATCGTCGTGTCCGCCCACTGCTTGCCGGTCGGGATGCCCACGATGTGCAGGCGGGGATCCAGGGCGCCGTCGGGGTGGACGGCGCGGCGGGTGTCCGCGTCGGTTTCGGGTGAGGCGGTGTGGGCGAAGGGGCGGACGCGGTTGGCGTCGACAAGCGAGCGCACCAGCGGGTCCTTGGTGTTGCGGATGTCCGGGCCAGGCAGGAACGCGTCGGCGAGTGCAGTCGCGGTGGTGGTGCGCCCGTGGCTTGCGGCGGTGAATGCGCCTTCTTGCGTATCGACGACCGGCTGCGGGCCCAGGAACGTCACCA
The DNA here is from genome assembly GCF_030408635.1 of Corynebacterium coyleae. Classification (NCBI taxonomy): domain Bacteria; kingdom Bacillati; phylum Actinomycetota; class Actinomycetes; order Mycobacteriales; family Corynebacteriaceae; genus Corynebacterium; species Corynebacterium coyleae. Next base: position 477,572 of record NZ_CP047198.1, read on the forward strand.
GGCCGGCGTCTGCAAGTGCAAGCAGTTCGCGGGTGCGGAACAGTGGCGGGCCGGAGCCGACCATCTGACCGAACGCCATGTACTGCGAGCGGGCCACCTCCGGGGTGCCTTTGCCGTTTTCGGTGGCGATGGCGCTGGGTTTGCGGCCGGCTGAAATCGCCCACAGCCCGGCCTTGATCGGGGAGTCCCAGGCGGCGACGGCCTCGGCGATGTCGCCCGCCATGGAGTCGGTGACCACGCGCTGGAGTTCGTCCAGGCTGAGATCTTCCGTGCCGGCGAGCGGGTCGACCCAGGCAGCCATGTCGAACGGTTCGGTGCTTGTGCCCTCGAGTGCTTCGGTCAGGGCGCGGGCGACCGGCAGGATGTCCTCGGGGGAGGCGTGGACGGCCAGGTCGGTGTCGTCGATACGCGTGATGATCTCCTCGAGCGGCACCTTCAGCGCCTCGGGGCGCACGCGCGCGAGGGTGCGGTAGTACTCGGCGAAGGCATCGCGGGCGAGCGCTGGCCACAGGGTGCGGCCGAACGACAAGGTGCCGCTGCCGGGCTCGGCAGGGTTGGCATCGATGGCTGCGCGCAGGCGTGACAAATCGGCCTTTGGCGGCAGCGAGTTGTACTCGGACTTAGGCAGGTAGGGGTAGCCGCGGCCGGAGGTGACTACGAAGTGGGGTTCCTCGCCGGTGGCGTCGTAACGCAAACCGGAGCGGGCCGTGTCGTCCTCGAAGAAGCGGCCGCCCCGGTTGATGGTGGTCAGCGCCATGAGGTCGAAAAAGCCCATGCCCATACCGCGCACGAGCAGGCGCTCGCCCTCGCCGATGCGGTCCACGTCCTGCTCAACCGGGTTGCCGGGCGGGATGTAGGTCAGGCCAGATTTGGCAAAGGCCTGCTGTGCCGGGGTTGGGGCGGGCAACACCCAACCGGAGGCGACCACGGTGGCGTCGGCGTGGATCAACGTGCCATCTGCAAGCAAGATCGCGTCGCGGCCTCCGTCGCTGTACAGCGACATCGCGCGGAACTGGTGCTCAACCACGGTGACGGAGTCCGGCAGCTCGGCCAGCGCAACCTGCCACACCCAGCGCAAGTACTCGCCATACAACGCGCGCGACGGATTAGATTCAGGCCGCGTCACACGGATTTCAGCGTCGAAGGTGCTGGGGACGGCCGGCGGGTGGTCGCTGATAAGCGGATGCGCGAATTCGCCGCGAAGCGCCTGGATCCACTCAAACATGGTGGGGCCTTCGAGCACAGGTGCGGTGACGGTCGCGCCGGGCTCGGTGAACAGGGTCACCGCGCCAGCCAGGGTGTTCATGCACAGTGTGCGGGTTTGTTTGGTGTCCCAGATGCGGCCGGCGCCGAGCTGGGCGTCGTCGATGATGTGCAACGTCAGTGGTGTGGCGCCACGGTCGTTGAGGAAGGCTGCGATGCGCTCGGTGATGGAGATGCCTCGCGGTCCTGCTCCGACGATGGCGATGTCTGCTCCCACAGCGATGTACCTCCACGATTTCGATGAATCTTTATAACGTGTATAGACTGCGCAGTCTATTAAGAAAGAACCGAATTGTCTAAAAGTGGTATGGTGCCGAAAACCACAAGGGAAAAGAGGACGATAACGTGCCGAAGAAAACGGTTGCGGCCCCAGTTGTACTTGTAGGTGCAGTTGCCCTGCTGAGCGGCTGCACCGCAGGGGGTGGCGCTGAATCTCACGCAGAGGGTGACAATGTGCTCACCTATCTGGAATCCAACTGGTTTAACAGCCTCTACCCGCCGGCTGCCGGGTTTTACCCCAACGGCGGTGTGGTCAATCAGTTAACAGACAGGTTGCTCTACCAAGACCCTGAAACGCTCGAACTCCAGCCGTGGATTGCCACCGACCTGCCGGAGATCAACGAGGACGCCACCGTGTTCACCTTCGATATCCGCACGGATGTGACCTACTCCGACGGCACACCGATGACCGCGCAGAACATCGTGGACAACTTCGACCTCTACGGCCAGGGCGACAAGGATCGCCTGCTCAACGTCTCGGAGCAGATCTCCAACTACGACTACGGCGAAGTTGTCGACGAGGACACGGTTCGCTTCCACTTCACCGCACCTTCTCCGGGCTTCGCGCAGGCTACGTCCTCGTACAACGCGGGCCTGCTGGCGGATTCCTCCCTGCAGCTGCGCAACGAGGACTTCGGCCCAGGCGGGGCGGCGAATGTGATCGGTTCGGGCCCCTTTGTCGTCGATAGTGAAACGCTGGGTACTGACCTTGTGCTGAAAACGCGCGAGGATTACGACTGGGCGCCACCGTCGCTCGAGCACCAGGGCCGGGCGCGCATTGACGGCATCCACTACACCCTCGCCGCCGAAGAAGCCGTCCGCTCCGGCGCGTTGCTGTCCGGCCAAGCGGACGCCGCGCGCACGATCTCTCCGCCAGTGGAGCGGCACCTGGAAGACCAGGGCGTGCAGATTGTCGCTGCCGCAGCCAACGGTATGAACAATCAGTTTGCCTTCCGCTTCAACCACCCATTGCTGCAGGACATTCGAGTACGTAAGGCGATTATTCATGGTGTGAACCGCGAGGAAATCGTCCGCATTCTGCTGTCGGATTCCTACCCGTTAGCCACCGCGCCGATGACCTCGAGTGCCCTTGGCTACGCGGAGCAGCCCGGCGCGTACACGTTCGATCCCGATCAGGCGCGTGCGCTTCTCGACGACGCCGGCTGGACCCCCGGCCCCGACGGCATCCGCGTGAAAGACGGGCAGCGGTTGAGCCTGTCGGTCAACCACGCGCTGCCGCAGCCGCGCTCGAAGGAGATTGTCACGATGGTGCAGTCGGACCTGCGTGACCTCGGCATTGAGTTGAACATGGTGGCCGGTGACCGTGCCACGCAAAACGCAGCGCAGAAGGACATCAACCGTGTGCAGTTGATGCACACGATGGTGGGGCGTGCGGATTATGACGTGATTGAGTCGCACTTGTCGGTGAACCGCCGCGACTCGCTGCTGAACAACGCAGGAGATGGCACCCCAGTGGATGCCAAGCTCGAGGAGTTGTTGCAAAAGGTGGTTTCCACGCCGGACGATGCGGGCCGTGCGGCCGCGTCGAAGGCGGTGCAGGACTACCTCACCGAACAGGCCTACGTGCTGCCGTTGTTTGAGGAGCCGCAGGTGTACGCACTTGCGCCACACGTGAAGGGCTTTGTTACCGAATCGGTGGCCCGCCCGAGTTTCTACTCGGTGTACTTCGACCGTGATGGGGAGGACAACTAAATGAGTACCACTGTGCTGAAACGGATCGGGCAAGCGTTGCTTGTACTACTGCTTGCCTACACGCTTGCGTTCTTCCTGCTTTCCGCCCTGCCATCGGACGGCGTGGCCGCGCGCTATGCGGACCCCGCGCTTGGGCTGTCCCAGGCAGAGATCGAAGAGATCCGCGAGCAGATGGGCGTGGATAAACCGCTCGTCGAGCAGTACCTGGCCACCCTTGCCGGGCTGTTTACCGGCAACCTGGGGTTCTCGGTTGCCTCGGGCACGCCGGTGTTCGACCTCATCGTCGACGCCGCACCACACACCTTTGCGCTGGCCGCGACCTCGATCGGTCTTGCCGTCATCGTCGCGCTGCTCACCGCATATGTGGCCACCCTGCCCGGCGGTGGCGCGCTGCGAAGCTTCTTCCGCGCACTGCCGTCGTTCATGGTGTCGCTGCCAGGTTTCTGGATCGCGATCCTGCTACTGCAGTTTTTCTCCTTCCAACGCGGTTGGGTCAACGTGGTCGACCCGACCCCGCTGGAAGGGCTGATCCTGCCGTCGCTCACCCTGGCCGTGCCCATGGCGGCACCGCTGATGCAGGTGCTCATCCGGTCTATCGACGAAGTCCGCGCCCAACCATTCGTCCAAGTCATCCGTGCCCGCGGCGCCAGCGAAGCCCGCATCTTCTGGCGCGACGTGCTGCGCAACTCACTACTGCCCGCCATCACCATGGCTGGCCTGCTGTTTGGTGAACTCGTCGGCGGGGCAGTGGTCACCGAAACCGTCTTCGGCCGCGCAGGTTTGGGTTCGCTGACCGTCAACGCGGTATCCAGCCGCGACATGCCAGTACTGCTCGGCGTGGTGCTCATCGCCGCGACCGCATACGTGCTGATCAACCTCATCGTCGACCTGCTCTACCCGGTGCTTGATGTGCGCCTGCGGGATGCGGGGCCACAGAGCAACAAGGCTAAGAAGAGCACCGCTCAGGCTGCCGTGAAGGAGGGCGCCCGATGACAACACAAACAACACAAGCAGCAACGAATCCTGTTGCGCGGGCGAATACGCGCGCTGGCGTGCGGGCGAAGTCGCGCAAGAACCGCCGGTGGCGCTCGCCGGCGACGTTCCTGTCGCTGATCGTCCTGGTCATCGCTGCCCTGTGGGCGCTGCTGCCGGGTGTGTTTGCCACCTACGACCCGTACAAGGGCGTGGATGTGGCGCTGCTCGCGCCGAATAGTGAGCACATCTTCGGTACCGACGCCGTGGGCCGCGACGTGTACTCGCGCGTGGTTTACGGCGCACGCCAGTCGCTGCTCGGCGCGCTGATCGCCGTGGTGGTCGGCCTGGTCCTGGGTACGCTCATTGGCCTGGTTGCAGGTACGCAGCGTGGCTGGGTAGAGACCGTGCTGATGCGGTTCGTGGACGTGCTGCTGGCTATCCCGGGCATTTTGCTTTCGCTGTCCATCATCATCGTCACCGGTTTCGGTTCGCTGCAGGCGGCGTTTGCTGTTGGTATGACATCGGTGGCCACGTTCGCTCGTTTGGCTCGCTCGCAGGTGATCCAGATTGCCGGTGCGGACTTCGTCGAGGCTGCCTACGGCTCTGGCGCAACCCAGACCCAGGTGTTGTTCCGCCACGTGCTGCCCAACTCGCTGACCCCAGTGTTGGCGCTGGCTGCGCTGCAGTTCGGCACCGCAATCCTGCAGTTGTCCATCCTTGGCTTCCTGGGCTACGGCGCACCGCCACCAGTGCCGGAGTGGGGACTGTTGATCGCGGAAGGCCGCGACTTTATGTCCACCGCCTGGTGGCTGATCCTGCTGCCGGGTCTGGCCATTGTGGCCACCGTGATGTCCACCAACCACATCTCCCAGGTCATCCAGACAGAAGGTGATGCGAAGTGAGTATCCCTTTGCTTGAAGTTGACAGCCTTACCGTTGCGTACGGTGATGCCGAGCCGACCGTGGAAAACATCGCGTTTGCTGTCGAGGCAGGCAAGATGACCGCGATCGTCGGCGAGTCCGGCTCCGGCAAGACCACCTCAGCCATGGCGGCGCTCGACCTGTTGGGGCCCACCGGCAACGTGCGCGCGGGCTCCATCCGGTTTAAGGGCCAGGATCTTGCCAGCCTGAGCGCTGCCGAGTGGCGCGAGCTGCGCGGCGCAAAGATTGGTTTGGTCCCGCAGGATCCGAACAACTCGCTCAACCCGCTGAAAACCATCGGCGCATCCGTGGAAGATGGGGTGGAGATTCATGGGGTGGGGGACGCAGCGTCGCGTCGTCGTCAAGCAATTGCCCTGCTTGAGCGCGTCGGCATCGATGATCCTGAAAAGCGCTACAACCAGTACCCGCACGAGTTGTCCGGCGGCATGAAGCAGCGCGTGCTCATCGCTGCTGCGGTAGCACTCGAGCCCGAGGTGCTCATTGCGGACGAACCCACGTCCGCACTCGACGTGACCGTGCAGAAAACCATCCTTGACCTGCTCGATGAGATGCGTACCGAGTTGGGCCTGGGCGTCATTTTCATCACCCACGACCTTGCCGTGGCGGGCGATCGCGCCGATGACGTGGTCATCATGGAGCGCGGCCGCGTCGTCGAGCACGGTCCTGTGAGCACGGTGCTGACCAACCCCACACAGGACTACTCCAAACGCCTGCTGGCAAACGTGCCGTCGCTGTCCGTGGCAAATGCGTATCGACGACCCCCTGTCACCACCGACACCCTCCTGCGCGTAGACAACCTTGCCGTGCGCTACGGCGATTTCACCGCCGTATCCGATATCTCCTTCGAGGTCGCGCGCGGCTCCACGCACGCGCTGGTAGGCGGGTCGGGCTCCGGCAAAACCACCACAGGCCGCACGATCGCCATGTTTAACCAGCCTGCTGAGGGCAGCATCACCCTCGACGGTGAGGAACTGACCACGCTGAGCCCGAAGCAGAAGCGGCAGTTCCGCAACCGCATCCAGATGGTGTACCAAAACCCGTTTTCCTCGCTGGATCCGAAGATGCGGGTCGGCGAGATTGTGGCGGAGCCGCTGCGCAACCTCGCGGGGGCGTCGAAACGCGAAAGCCTTGCGCGCGCCAACGAATACCTGGAGCGTGTGGCGCTTGATCCGGAGCGGTTCGCCTCGCGCACCCCGGCGCAATTGTCCGGCGGGCAGCGCCAACGCGTCGCCATCGCACGCGCGCTCATCGTCGAGCCGGAACTGGTGGTGCTTGACGAGGCCGTTTCCGCACTCGATGTGACCGTGCAGGCACAGATCCTGGAACTGCTGGAAAACCTCCAGCGCGAACTGGGGCTGACCTATGTGTTCATCTCCCACGATCTGGCGGTGGTGCGCCAGATTTCGGATACGGTGAGCGTGTTCAGTCGCGGCCAACAAGTGGAATATGGCCCCACCGACGAAGTGTTCTCGCACCCGCACGACGATGTCACTCGTGAACTTATCGACGCCATCCCCGGCACCGTCTTCCGTGCCCGACAGTTAGGAGAGTTTGTTGTCTAACGACATTATCGATCTGCTCGCAGAAACCCCGGCCGACCTTGCCGACCTGCGCCGCCGCCGACCCGAAGCGGTTGAAAACGCCCAGCGCAGCTTCGCAGCCCTGTTTGAGCCCACCAACCCGACACTCATCGAGGCCCTGCCGGTTGCCACCCGCTACGCCGTCGCCGCTTTCGTCGCCGGCATTTCCGGTGCGCAGCGCGCCGCGGAGTTTTACGCGGATTTGCTTGTCGACGAAGACGAGGCGCTCGTTGCCGTGGTCGAAGACGCGGTGCGCGCAGGTGTATCCGCCGGCCCCTACGCGGGCGGGGACTTTGTCACCTTCGGCGAGGGGCAGCTCGCCGCCGCCTTTGACTTCGCCCACCTGCTCACCTTCCACCCGAAGGACGCCTCGCCCGCGGCGATCGGGCACCTGCAGACCACTGGCTACACCGAGGACGCGATCGTCTCACTCGGCCAACTCATCTCCTTTGTGGCGTTCCAGCTGCGCGTCGTGCACGGTGTGCAGGTGCTGGCTGGGGGAGCGGCTGCGGGTGGTTCGGGTGCTGCTGTTGCGGATGCTGCTGTTGAGCGCACCGCCGGCGTCGCCGATCCCGGCTGGACGCCCGCTGCGGTGACCCTGCAACCCGAGGTCGTCGCACCCGAGAAGTTTGTCAACCACTCCCTGGGGTGGAAGCCGTGGGTGGCACCACTTGAAGATTCCGAGTTCACCGACGAGCAACGCGACGCCCTGATCAAGCCGGAACGCATCGGCATGGAGTACTTCCGTCTGCTCGCCCGCGACCCGCAGGCGCTGAAAGCCCGCACCCTGACCGACCTGGACATCTTCTACAACACCGAAGGTGGCCTGGGCCGTGCCGAGCGCGAACTTGCCGCCACCGTCGCCTCCCGTCTCAACGGCTGCGAGTACTGCGCATCAGTGCACCAGGCACGTTCGAAGGAGGAAGGCGGCGACGCGGAGGCGATCGACCGCCTGCTGGACGAAGGCGTGGAGGCGGACCTTGGCTCTGATGCCTGGGACGCGATCCGCCAGGCTGCGGTTGCGCTGACCCGCACCCCGTTTGAATTCGGTGCCGAGCACGTCGAGGTATTGCGCGAGGTCGGGTTGGATGATCTGGCGATCATCGACGTGATCAACTCGTCAGCCTTCTTCAACTGGGCCAACCGTCTCATGCTCACGCTCGGCGCGCCGGATGTGCCGAAGCGCTACCGCTAGCGCTTAAACCTGCGGCGGCGTTTCTGATCGCGCCACACGAGGTCGTCGGCACGCCATTGCTCGGGTGGCGTCGGGTTTTCGGCGTAGGCGAACAACCAAATGAACAGCAACACCACGAACACGCCAAAGGTCACACGGTTATCGCCTGCGTCAGCCGCCGCCGGGATGAAAATGATCAGTCCGAGCAGAAGCAGCCAGCCGGTGCGGCACTCCTTCTGTTCGATGGGGCTGCGCTGATCCTTGCGGGTAAAGATCGCCCGGCCAGGGCTGATGTCCTCCCCGAGGCGCGGCATGAGCAGCCAACACAACAGGTAAGCGAAAATACCGCCGCCGAAGAAGAACCCGGTGAGCACAAACGCGATACGCACCGCCACCGGGTCGTAGCCGTAGCGGGCGCCGAAACCGGTGCACACACCGCCGAATACGGCCCGACCACCTTGGTCTTTCGTGATGCGCCGCGGGCGGGTTTCCCACATGTGCTTCAGCGATGTCGATGAGTTTTGAGCCATGCGTGCCATTATCCGTATCTCCGGCGGACTTCGCAGCAGAGGTTTCGAGAATGGCGGGGCCTGCGCGAGGGCCTTTGTAGTAACTCGAAAGCTACTAGAAAGCTACTCGAAAGGGAATGTTTCTAGGTTGAGCTGCGAAAACTCGTCTACTAGAAAGCCTTTCGAGTAGAATTCCTCGCGTGAACCCTGAAAGAAACTATCGAGATGACCCGAGCCTTCTTCTGCGTCTGCCGGAAGATCAATGGTTCGAGCGAAAGTCTTTCCGCATCAAGCCGAAGGATCTCGCCAAAACCATCGTCGGCATGGCAAATGCGGAGGGCGGCATTATTGCTGTCGGAATTACTGACCGGGAGTTTGATGGGGCACCGACGCCTAAACAGGACAATGATCTGAGACAAACATCGCTCGACCACACGGATCCAACCGTGCGCGTTCGAATCGAGCCGTTCGATATCGGCGACGGTGCACAGGTTTACCTGTTTCATGTAGACCCGAGTGAGCATGTGCATTATTTGCGGTCGGGGGACTGCTTCCTGCGTGTCGGCGACGAATCTCGGTTACTGAATGCAGACGGCATTCTCGAACTGCGTTACACCAAGGGTGAGCAACAGTTCGATGCGACGGTGCTGCCCCGTGTCGGTATGGGTGATCTCGATATGGAGGTCGTTGGTGAATGTGCCAACGTTATTGGTTCTTCTTCCGCTGAAGACGCTCTTAAAGCAAGAAATCTCATCGACCGTGAAGGTAGGCCCCGAACAGCAGCACTTTTGCTCTTCGGTAAAGACCCGCAAGAGTTCTTCCCTAATGCGCATGTCCGTGTTCTGCGGTTCGGTGAGGATGAGCGGCTCGCGGGGCATCAGCAACAGCTTTTGGCCGACGACCGGTTTGAGGGGCCGTTGCCACAACAAATTTGGGCTGCTCAGCGGGCGATTGAGGGGATGCTGCCGCAAGTCCGGCGCCTGGGTGCTTCGGGGTTGTTCGAGGATGAAAATCTCATCCCGAACGACGTTTGGCTTGAGGGATTAGTAAATGCTGTCATTCACCGGTCGTACAGCATGGCTGGTGACCATGTGCGGTTCGAGATCTATCCATCTCGCATCGAAGTTTCGAGTCCGGGGCGCTTTCCCGGTTTGGTGGACCCCACACGACCAGAATCTATTGCTCGATTTGCACGCAATCCTCTCATTGCGCGGGTGACGGCAGAGCTTCGGATTGGTCAAGAACTCGGCGAGGGTATCCGCCGTATGTTTGCAGGTATGCGGCGAGTGGGTTTTGCTGACCCGATTTACCAGCAGACGAGCGGAAGTGTTCTGCTCACGTTGAAGGCGGTTCAACGGCTTGATCCGAAGACCGCGGACTCCCTCCCGCCTCACGCCGACAGCGCCCTGTCAGTCATGCAAGCGAAAGGCACGCCAATGTCTACGGGGGAGGTTGCAGATGCTTTGGGGATTTCGAACCCGCCTGCCCGCCGCGCGTTGAAAGCGCTGCGGGAGGAGGGCCTTATTCAATGGCGCGGTAAAGGTCCGCGGGACCCTCGGGCGGTATGGCTTTTGGAAGGGCCTTTGCGGTAGCTCGAAAGCTACTAGAAAGCTACTAGAAAGCTACTCGAAAGGGAATGTTTCTAGGTTGAGCTGCGAAAACTTGTCTACTAGAAAGCCTTTCGAGTAGATTCTTTCTAGTAGTTCTATGCGTACGCGAGGCGCCGCGTGCCGTCCACGTGCGGGTACAGCAACCACGCCGCCACTGCCGCAAGGATACCGACCAGCAGCCCCGCCACCGCGGACCAGTGCACCAGCGGGCCGATCATGAGCACAAGCCACCACACCATGAGCGGCACAACCATGCTTATCGACGGCACCCTGCTGACATTTTTCTCCTCCGCAAACGCCACAATCTGCTTCCGGTAGGGGTGCAGCCACGTCACCGCGATAGCAACAACGACGCAGACCAGTGCTGTGATCGCCTTGATGCCCAGCGGCGCTTCGGACACCGTCACGCCCACGGAACCGCCCACAGCCAGCGAACCCACCGCGCGCACGACGGCGGGCGTGGGGATCGGAGTGACGCGGTTGCGGACCTCGTTGGCGCTGATGGGGATCATGAAAGGCGACGTTACCAGGGCGCTCCACCGCCTTCTTATGCCTCTAAACTCTTCTGCATTGCACGTTTGAACCTCTCGTATCACAGCACATTCGCTTGCTTGCCAAAACTCTGGTTCATGGCGACGGATGGTGAGACGATCGCCGCGCCCGTCGTGGGGTGCTTGGTGGGGGTCTGAGGAGAGTTTCTCGTTAAGTTGACGCAGACATAAAAGTTCAAACAGGGGGTGTCGGGTTAAGGCTCAAAAAGTGTGTCCGATTGGGCTGATTTTTAGCAGTTGATCTGGGCTAATGCTGAAAGTATAAGCGCTGCGGGTATATATCTGGCAGTTTCGCTCTCAATCCACGGTGTGGCTGCCTTGGTGTGCTACGGGGCGGTGGTTCGGTTGCCCAATGCCAAAGAACCGACCACGCTGCCATTGTGGCGGCGATATGAAACGAAACGGCACCACCAGCAACGGAACTACCCGATGGCGATGCAAGGCTTGCGGTGCGTCCAGCGTGAAACGTCGTGACGATCTAGCCAACGCTGCGGTGTTCGCTCAGTTCATCGATCACTGCACCACGTCAACCTCGTTAAGGGCAATGGCTCAACGCCACGGGATCAGCCTTGCCACCATGAAACGACGGTTTACTTGGTGCTGGCTGGTTGACGTGCCTGACCCGACCATCGGCCATACAGGCAGGGTCTACGACCAGATCTTCATCGACAGCCACCTACACCGCAGGTGGCTGTCTGATCGTGGCGGCAACGCTCGACCACGTCATCGCCTGGCACTGGTGCAAACAAGAAACCACGCACGACTACAAGCGCCTGCTCGAGCGCATCGAAGCACCGTTGATCGCTGTGATCGACGGTGGCCGAGGAGCCACAAGCGCAATTAAAACGTGCTGGCCAAACACCAAAATCCAACGCTGCCTCGTGCACGCCCAACGCAGAGTACGCCGCTACACCACCTCACGACCACGCACTGATGCTGGCCGCACCATCTACCGACTCGCGCTGAAACTCACCCGCATCACCACCCTGGACGAGGCTGCACAATGGGGTGCACAACTGCAAGAGTTCCACACGCTCTACAAGGATTGGCTCAACGAAAAGACACAGGTCAAAGACCCGAAAACGGGGAAAGACACACTCGTGTGGACCCATGTCAACGTGCGCAAGGCCTACAACAGCCTCAACCACCTGTGGCGCAATGACCTGCTGTTTGTCTACCTCAAGCCCCCGAAAGGTGTGCTTAAGCCGCATCGGATCAAATCCACCACCAACAGCCTTGAAGGCGGCATCAACGCCCAATTGAAGCTCCTTGCGAGAACTCATCGCGGCAGATCAGGTGAGCACCAACGCAAAATGCTGGATTGGTGGCTGTATCTGAAAACGGAACTGCCTGGCGATCCAATACACATCGCCAGGCAGTCCAACTGGGGCCAGAACCAACTCGCCAAAGTTACAACCCTGACCCGAAACGAGAACCAAGCCGACTATGAAACTTCGACGACCAGCCCTCTACGACAACGGTATCGATACCGAGTACACACACTCAATCGGCATCCAAAAAGGCCACATCTAACCCCCGCGACACGCCGAGCCAGACACACTTTTTGAGCCTTAACCCGGTGTCTGGATCTTTTTTGCAAAGTAAGGTCCTGTACCGCCTCGGTGTGGTACAGGACTTTCACGAAGTAATGCGATGAAATCGGAACTTTACTCGCGCACTTTGTCGGCATCCTTCGCTCGATGGAAGAAGAAAGCGGAGACAGGAAAGGCCACAGCAGCGATACCCCAACCAGCAATGGCAGCTCCTGTTACAGGGGTTGTTACTCCAAGAAGAGGTGCTGTCGCGCCGATCGCGAGTGCAACGAACCCACGCGACTGATTTTCACTTTTGCCGGTGATTTTCATGGTTTCTCCTTGTGTTGCTTGGGGCGTGTAGTTGAGCCTTATTGGTTGGCCCACTCTTCGTGCCGCTTGGTTTCCGGGAGGTCACCCTGATAGGCGACTCACATACGGAGTGTACACAGACAACGCAATGAATGTGTTCTGCATCACTCCAAATTTAAGCATTGCCACCATCTGGGGTGCTTTGCGCCCTATTAACGCCACCGTTGTTATGTCAGATATCTGACAAAATCAGTGGGTCAAGTCCCGTGTGGTGATGTGGCAGTGTGTTCTTTCGGCTCGGTATGAAGCGCGGCCTCTGTTCAAGCGGAAGGCCGATGGGGCGTACGCGATGACGGAGTTCAAGGGGGCTCGGAACGTTGTGACGAGAGCTTTCTTTGTGCTCCAGGGTCTGTTGGCGTTCGTTGCCGCATCATGAACGGGGAGATCATGGATTATTCGTATGGCCCCATAAGTCAGGTTCTCATGAAGATGGTGTAGAAAACATGTTCGACCAGGGACGTTGCCCGTGTCGTGGCATAGGTGCATACTAACTGACGTGAGTGGAACACCTATTCGAGCGTCTTCTGCGGCGGCGCACCTGCATGAAGCGGGTGAAGCGCCTGCTCAGCCGACGCGTGCTGAGCAGATCGCGGAGCTGCGTGCGCGCATGGCTGCGCTCGGCGGGGAGGTCCCTCAGGAGATTGCGGCTGATACTGAGGTGCTCACGATCAGCGGTGGTCTTTCGACTGTGTTGCCGAATGGTGGCTTGGCGCGAAGGGCGGTCACGCACGTCAGCGACACCCCGGCGCTGATCGTGGAGCTCATCGGCCAGGTGGTGGAAGCCGGTGGGCGCGCTGGCGTGGTGGGCTGGCCGGAGTTGTCGTATGCCGCGATCGGCGCCGATGCACTTGAGCGGGTCGTTGCGGTGCCGGAGCCGGGTATTGACGACCTCTCGGTGGCGGGCGTGCTCGCCGAGGGGCTCGATCTGGTGGTGCTGCGCACCCGCAGCCCGTTCCAGCTCACCCCGGTGCGCGCCCGGCCGCTGCTGGCCAGGATCCGGAAAGGGCAAGCGGCGCTTGTGTGCGTCAACGTTGCGGTGCCGTCGCCGGCGCTCACACTGACGGGCACGCTCGCACAATTTCACGGCATCGGCCGAGGGACAGGGCGCATTACCGGGATCGATTTCGATGTCCGCGCAGAGGGCAAGGGGTACCGGCCGGCGAGTGCACGGGTGACGTTGGGTGCTGGTGGTGAGCGGGTCGTCGATAGGCGAAAGCTGCGACTGGTCACATGAGGGTTGCGGCGTTGTGGTTCCCGGACTGGCCCGTGCAGGCCGCGAAGTTGGAGTCCGGCGACGAGTTGGTAGAACCCATTGCGATTGCTGCGCACCACAGAGTGAAGGCGTGCTCGCAGGCGGCCCGCCAAGTGGGTATCCGGCGTGGAATGCGGGTGCGAAACGCACAGGCGGCAGCGCCGGAGCTGACGGTGGTGGAGGACAACACCGACCGCGACGGCCGGATGTTCGCAGCACTTGCAGCGGGGCTCGACGACGTCGCGGCGAGCGTAGAAGTGCTGCGCCCAGGCCTTGTCGTTGCGGACCTTGAGGCCGCGGGCAAGTTCCACGGCAGTGAGGACCGTGCGCTCGAGATGCTTATCGACGCCGCCTCGCGCCGCGGCATCGACGCCCTTGCCGGTGCCGCCGACGAGATCGCCACCGCAGTGATCGCCTCGCGCTCGTCTGACGTGGTGGCGCCGGGACAGTCGGCGACGTTCCTGGCAGACCAGCCGCTCGGTGTGCTCGTTGCTGAGGAAGCACTTGGCGCGGACACGGACACGGTGCGGGCGCTGGGGCAGTTGGGGATTTCCACGCTCGGGCAGTTGGCGGCGCTGCCCCCGGCGGCTGTCACCACGCGCTTCGGCCAGTCCGGGATGCTCATCTACCGGATCGCCGCAGCCACGCCGGACCGCCGCGTCGCGCCCGAAATTCCCGTGGAGGACCTCGCGGTGGCGATCACTCCGGAGGACCCGATCGACCGAGTTGATGCTGCAGCGTTCGCCGCCCGTGCGCTGGCCGCCAGCCTGCACGAACGGCTGAAGGAAACGGGGCGGAACTGCCTGCGGCTGAAGGTGACCGCCGAACTTGGCGACGGCACCCGCGTCGAACGCGTCTGGCGCACCCGCGAAGCACTCACCGAGGCCGCGACCGCCGACCGGGTGCGCTGGCAACTCGACGGCTGGCTGACCGGCGGCGGTGCCGGTGAAATTACAAGTCTCATCCTGGAACCGCTCGAACTCGCCGCCCCAGAACCCGTCGGCGAACTGTGGGCCGACGGCGCCTCCACCGACACCGCCCGCCGCGTCGTGGAACGCGTGCAATCCCAACTCGGCATCGACGCGGTGCTCCAACCCCGGCTCGTCGGCGGCCGTGGCGTGGCAGAACGGGTGCAGATGGTGCCGTACGGGGAGGCGGGGCCGGTCGTCGACAAGCTGTCCTGGCCCGGAGCAATCCCAGCACCGCTGCCTGCGCGCCTCGGTGGCGGCATTGAGCACCCCGCCTCGCGCATCGCGCTTATCGACGACACCGCAACCCCCGTCATCGTCACCGCCGAAGTACTGCTCTCAACCACGCCGTACGCCCTGGCCTGGGGCGATCGCCGGTTTCTGGTTACCGGTTGGGCCGGGCCGTGGCCCGTGGATGAAGGATGGTGGGCCCAAACCGAAGGGGCCACAGGACGGCTTGCGCGCATGCAGGTGGTCGGGCGCGAAGGCGGGCCAGACGGCGCGGTGACAGGGTGGCTCCTTGTGTGGAGCAGGCGCAGCTGGCGTGTCGAGGCGGTGTACTAACGGTGGGGTGAGCGGTGCGATTAGTTCTGGACGATGTCGACGACCACGCGCTTCGGGTCCTCCAACACCTGCACCGAATACGGCAAAGCAGAGCGCAGACCCACCACGACCTGGCTACGGCCCTCATAGGTGCCAGCGCTGATCACGTCGATGACGTTGCCAGTATCGCCCGCCATCTTCACCTCAACATCGGAATCCTTACCCATCTCAAACGGATAAACGGTGCCGTCGACGTTGATGTTCAAAAACGCGTTACCCGCTACCTTCAACGGCTGGCCGGTGGTCTCCTGCATCGGGGTGGAGGTGTAATCCACAAACCAACCCGGATCCCCGTCGCCCTCAAGATCCACCACGACGCGGTCGAATCCCTCATGTGCGCCAACACGGACCGCGGTGACCACAAGCTGTGACGGTGCCGACGGGCGCTGCGTCTTCGGAGACGGGTCAGCGTTGCCCAACGGTTTCAGACGCGGAGAGCTGGCGGACAAGCTGCTGGCCACCGTTTCGCCGGCCCCGAAGCTGGGTGTGGTGCAGGCGGTGCAGGCAGCGATCGTCGCTACGCAAGCGCCCACGACCGCAGCGCGGAAGGAACCGGAATTTTTTTGCATTAAGCCACCGTAACCAGCAGGAGGAATCAGAACAAAAGCCTCAGAGCGAAATACCCAAAAGGTTATCTAACTGTTACAGAAGTAAAAGTTGTTCAAATGGGTCATCTAATAAGTTAGGCCAAGCTTGGCTATGGTGGTGACATGCGACAATTGCCTTGCTCAGATGTTGAGGTTGAACCGCTGCCCGGCACCGCCAAGCCTGGCGCTACCTACGTCATCTTTGAGTGGCCCGACCCGTGGCCCCGCGACGTGCTCGGTGATGCCGCGCTCGGCGAAGACCTTAGCCCCCGCATTGCGAAGCACCTCGACGAATACGACGCGTCCTTGCTGCTCATCCGCCACCCAACGCGCGAAGGCCGACACATTAAGGACCACCACCTCTACCTCGTCTTTGCCGACGAAGGCATCACCGAGGTCCTCCACGTCGACGGACCAGAAGCAATCCTGGATCTCGATCTGTCAGGGCCTGGCAAAAACGGTGGGAAGCGACGGGAACGTCCGCTGCTGCTGATCTGCACCCATGCCAAGCGCGATGTCTGCTGCGCCGTAAAGGGGCGCCCGCTGGTCAACGCGCTGCACGAGCGCTACCCATTCGGCCCGGGCAACGACGTTGCGTGGGAGGTCTCCCACATCAAGGGACACCGTTTTGCCGCAACCATGCTGCTCATGCCGTGGGCGTATAGTTTCGGCCGCATGAACGTGGAAGCCACCGACGCGATGCTCACAGCCGCGAAGCGGGGCGAATACTTCGTACCCGGCAATCGCGGGCGCGGCACGCTCAGTCCGGTGGAGCAGGTGGCCGAGATTGCTGTTGCCAGCGAGGTCGCTGAGCCTCGTTACGGGGAGTTCGACGTTGAGCCTGTGCGTATCGACGGCACCACCGCCACCGTCAACGTCACCACCGCCGGTAGGGAATACGTCGTCGAACTGGAAAAGCGTCCGGTCAGCGGGATTGTCGATTCCTGCGGCAAGGCCCCCAAGGAAGGCTCCGCCTGGGTCGCGCTCACTGTGCAGCCACGTTAGGTGGTGCCGGGCGGGGGCGAAACCATGCCCTAGATGTACTCGTCGAGCACCTCAGCCACTGACCCGATGACCCGGTCGGTGGCTGCTTTCACGTCGGCGGGGGAGTGGTGGAAACTGTGCGAGTGATCGGCGAGGGTATGCATGGTCAGGTCGTTCCAGGAATCGCCGAACGTGTAGAGCTCCACGTCGTCGCGGTTGATGCCGAGTACCTCGAACAGCTCGAGGATGCCGGAGCCTTTCGACCGGCCCGGTGCCATGAGATCGATGTAGTCCTGGTTTTGGGCAACTTCTACGTCGCCGAGTTTGGTGGCCCAGGCGATGACTTCGGCGCGCAGCGCGTCGTTGTCAGGAATCCAGAACGGAATGACAGCGAAATGGTGGTCCGGGATGTCGCGAATCCTCATCGGCGTGAAGTGAGCCGTGAAGTCGTGGGTACGGCCGGTGTTGTTGGCAAACACGCCGTCGACACGTCCGATGGTGGTGCCGAAAATAGCCAGTCCCTCGCGCTCCCCGAACTGTTCCACGGCGGCACGCAGGACGGCACCGTCGAGTTCGTGGCTGAAGAGCAGGTCGCGGTTGGCGCCGTCGGTAGCTGATGCACCGTTGGACAGCACCTGGTAGTCGAACGCTAGCGTGCTGCCGGCCATGCCGTGGGCGAGTGCTGTGCGGGAGCGTCCGGTGGCAGAAATGGCAAGATGCCCGGCGTTACGCCAGGCATCTATCGCGGCGATATCCTCCTGGTCGAAACCGTGGGGAGGGTGGTGGAGAGTGCCATCGAAGTCGAACGCCGCTACCTTCATGGCACTTCAATCTACCGGCGCATGACCTTCTTGGACAGCCAGTTGCCCAGGAACTGGGCGAGCTGGACGA
Source organism: Corynebacterium coyleae (assembly GCF_030408635.1). Classification (NCBI taxonomy): domain Bacteria; kingdom Bacillati; phylum Actinomycetota; class Actinomycetes; order Mycobacteriales; family Corynebacteriaceae; genus Corynebacterium; species Corynebacterium coyleae. The sequence continues at coordinate 495,356 of NZ_CP047198.1, forward strand.
TGACCACGATGACCAGGACTGCAGCCCAGGTGACTTGTGGCTCGAAGGCGCGGTAGCCGTAGACGATGGCGAAGTCACCCACACCGCCACCACCGATGTAGCCGGCCATCGCAGACATATCGATGACTGCGATGAAGATGAAGGTGTAGCCCAGGATCAACGGGCCGAGTGCCTCCGGCAGGATCACCGAGGTGATGATCTTCCAGGGGCCGGCACCCATGGAGCGGGCGGCCTCGATAACACCGGGGTCGATGGCGACGAGATTTTGCTCCACAATGCGCGCCACGGTGAACGTGGCAGAGAAGCACATCACGAACGTTGCGGCAGCGCGGCCGATGGTAGTGCCCACGACCTCCAGAGTCAGTGGGTACAGCATCGCGATCATGATGATGAACGGGATTGGCCTGAAGAAGTTCACCGCAACGTTGATCAGGGTGTAGACCACGTTGTTGCGCAGGATGCCACCTGGTCGGGTGGTGTAGAGCAGCATGCCCAACACCAGGCCGAAGAAGCCACCAACAATCATGGTGATGGCGACCATCCACAGGGTGTCGCCGATGGCGTCGAGGAAGGTGGGGCCGAGGTTGTCCCAGTTCGGTTCAGCGAGCAGGTATTCGGTCATCGGGTGATCTCCTCAATCTCGGTGCTGCGCTGCAGTGTGGCCAGGAATTCGTTGATAGCGGCGTCGTCGCCGTTGAGGCGGACGGTCATCTTGCCAAAGGAACGTTCCTGCAAGGTGGTGATGCCGGCGTGGACCGGCTCGATGACAACACCGCGCGTGCGGGCGGTCTCGGCGGCGCCGAAGAACCCGGAGTCCTCGGAAAGATCCACGGTGAACAGACGACCTGGTTTGGTCAGCAGTTCGGCGCGCTCAACATCATCGGGGGTGTTGCGCAGGCTCGTCGCTGCGAAACGCTGGGCGACGGGGGTTTGTGGGTTGGCGAAGACGTCGTAAACCCCGCCGTACTCCACAACACGGCCGTTCTCCATTACGGCAACCTTGTCGGCGATGGCTCGGATGACATCCATTTCGTGGGTGATCACCACGATGGTGATGCCGAGTTCTTCGTTGACGCGACGCAGCACCCCGAGCACTTCGTGGGTGGTTTCGGGGTCGAGGGCGGACGTGGCTTCGTCGGCAAGCAACAGCGACGGGTTGGTCGCAAGTGCTCGCGCGATGCCGACGCGCTGCTTCTGGCCACCGGAGAGCTGCTCCGGGTAGTTCTCGCCACGGTCAGACAGACCGACGAAGTCGAGCAGTTCAGCAACGCGACGCTTACGTTCCTTCTTGTCCACACCGGCCAGTTTCAGCGGGTACTCGATGTTGCCCGCTGCGGTACGGGAGGAAAAGAGGTTGAACTGCTGGAAGATCATGCCGACGTTGCGGCGGATCTCGCGAAGTTTGCGCTCGGGCATACCGGCGACGTTGGTGTCGTCGAGAAGCAATTCGCCCGAGGTTGGCATATCAAGGCCGTTAATGAGGCGGACAAGCGTTGACTTGCCGGCACCCGAGTAGCCGATCACTCCGAGGATTTCGCCTGGCTCGACGGTCAAGGTGACGTCATCGACGGCCTTGACCTCGCGCTCTTTGGTTTTGAAAACCTTGGATACGTTCCGGAACTCAATCCGGGTGCCGGTTGTTGTCATTTACTTGTACTCCTCCACAAGTCGGTCGAGGATCTCGTTGAGCTCCTCCTTGCTGCGCTGGACCTGCACGGCGGTGCCGTTGGAATCCTCGTCAAGCGCTGCGGTGACCTCCGGCGACTGCCAGACGTCGACCAACTTGGCGTACGTCTCGTTGTCCAGGTCATCGCCTGAGACAGTGAATACGTTGATGTACGGCTCCGCAAGCTCGGAGTTCGGATCGTCGGCCGCGACCGAGGAAGCCGGGTCGATACCTGCGCGTGCCAGCCAGTTGTTGTTGATCACAGCCGGGCGGCCCTCGTTGTAGGCGTTCGGCGTCTGGGACGCATCCACAGCGACAACCTTGACCTTGGAGGCATCCTTATCGATGTCAGCCGGGGTCGGGGTGAGCTTCGGCGCGCCTTCACGCAGCTTCAGCAGGCCAGCCTGAACCAGCACGTTGATCGCGCGACCCTGGTTGGACGGGTCGTTCGGCACTGCGATCTCGGTGCCCTCGATGCCGTCGAGCGAGTCGTGGTCCTTCCAGTACAGGCCAAGCACGTTGATCTCGCCAGAACCGATGATGCGCAGGTCCTTGCCAGCGGTGGCGTTGTACTGGGCCTGGTAGTTGATGGTCTGGAACTTCGAAATCTCGATCTGACCCTCGGTCTGTGCTGGGTTGACCTGCGGATACTCGGAGAAACGCACGATGTCGAGCTCGATGCCAGCCTTCTGGGCTTCGTCCGCGAAGACACTCCAGGCCTTCTGGTCGGCGTCGGTGGTGCCGATCTTGACGGTCACAGCGTCGCCATCAGCACTGCTTGTCGACGACTCCGTTTCCGACGAGCACGCCACCAAAGAGGTTGCGGCGATGACAGAGGCTGCCGCCGCTGCGAGAAAACGCTTGGTACGCATGAACTACGCGCTCCTTATTACTTCTTGTGCTTACTTGTTCTGCAGACGGTCGAGGATGTCGTTGAGTTCCTTCTGGTCGCGGTAGACCGGAACCGAGGTGCCCTTGGAGTCCTTGGCGGTAGCCTCAGCGACCTCCGGGGTCTGCCACAGCTCGACCAGCTTGTTCAGCGTTTCATCTGAAATGTCCTCGGAACGAGCAGCGAACACGTTGATGTACGGCTCGGCCTCCTCGGATTCCGGGTCGTCCTCGAACACGGCCAGGCTCGGCTCGATGCCTGCGCGGTCTAGCCAGGTGTTGTTGATGATGGCCGGCTTGCCTTCGTTGTAAGCGTTCGGGGTCTGGGACGCGTCGACCGGGGTGACGGTGACCTTGGACTCGTCCTTGTTGATCTCGGCCGGGGTCGGGGTCAGCGGGTCAGCGACGTTGTCGTTGAGGGTAAGCAGACCGGCCTGGACCAGCACGTTGATGGCGCGGCCCTGGTTGGACGGGTCGTTCGGGATGGCGACGGACTGGCCCTCGATGCCGTCGAGCGAGTCGTGGTCCTTCCAGAACAGTGCGAGCGGGACGATCTCGGTGGAGCCGACAACCTTGAGGTCGTTGCCGGAAGCAGCGTTGTACTCGGCGAGGTACTTAATGTGCTGGAACTTGTTCACGTCCAGCTCTCCCTGTGCGAGAGCCTCGTTGACCGGGGAGTAGTCGGAGAACTGCACGATGTCGAGCTCGATGCCGTTGTCTGCAGCGAGCTGCTTGAATACAGTCCAGGCCTCCTGGTCGGCCTCAGTGGTGCCGATCTTGACGGTAACGTTCTCGCCGTTTGCGGCGGTGGTCTCGGTGGCGTCGTTGGACTCGTTGGAGCAAGCGACCAGGCCGGTGGTGGCGAGCGCTGCAGCAGCAACGGTTGCGAGGGTGCGCTTGATACGCATGATGTCTCCTTGTTTATTGGGAAAGTTTGACGGGTGAGAATCTAGCACCCTATGTACCGCTTAGTCTATTTTTTAGAACAAAGCAGTTTGTTCTGGGTTTTCGAAAAATGTAGCACACAGTTTCGAATTATGATAGCGTTCCCGGCATGAGATTCAATGGGGGAGCGCCACTTTCGTGGTCGCGGCTAGAGCGCATCCTTTCGGGGCGTCCCGGGCCAGAACCGGTGCCGGTGGGGCACACAGGCATGCTGCCTGGCGTAGGTCCTGTGCGACCGCGCCGTAGCGAGCCGCAAGTTCCGTTCGTGGAACTCCACGCGGTGTCGTCGTATAGTTTTCTCGATGGAGCGAGCGAGCCGGAAGACCTTGTCGCGCGCGCTGCGGATTTGGGATTGAATGCCCTTGGCCTGCTGGATCGCGACGGCTTCTATGGGGCAGTCAAGTTTGCAGAGGCTGCTGCAGCTGTAGGGCTGGACACCGTATTTGGGGCCGAGCTGACGTTAGATCAGCGGGTGCTTCCTGTGATTGCGCGTGGGCCTGAAGGTTATCGGCGCCTGTCGCATCTTATGGCAGATGCACACATGGCGACGCGGGAAAAGGATGCGGTGGCGTATCCACCATTGGAGCTTATTGGTGCAGAACTAGATGGCACCTGCGTTGTGCTCGCGGGGTGGCAGTGGATCGGTGAAATCGACCACCTGGTCGAAACCTTTGGCCAGGACAATGTGGTGCGAGAATATGAAGTTTCGATGACTCCTGAAGACGCTGACCGGCACGCAATGCTCGATCGTTTTGATCACCTCCCCGCCATCGTCACCGCGATGCCGGCGGCAGCCACGCGTGAGCAGGCGAGGTTGGCTGCGGCGAAGCGTGCGTTGGCTCGCAGAGAAGCACTTGCACAAGCATACGGGGACTTGCATCCGATGGGGGCGAACTGGCTGCGCTCTGGCGAGCAGCTCGAACGCATGCTGCCGGGATGCAAACACATGCTGGATTACAGCGTTGAGTTGGCAAAGCAGTGCGCGTTCACGCTGAATCTTGTCGCGCCTGAACTGCCGCGCTACCCAACGCCAAGCGGGCGAGGCGAGATGGATCATCTGCGGGATCTGACGTTGGCGAGCGCGCAGTTCCGGTACGCGACGCGAAGTGCGGATGTGCGCAACCAGGCGATGAAGCAGATCCGCTACGAACTGAGCGTGATTGAGGAGCTGAACTTCCCCGGCTACTTCCTGATCATTTACGACCTCGTGGATTTCTGCGCGAAGCAGAACATTTTGTGCCAAGGACGTGGTTCGGCGGCGAACTCGGCGGTGTGTTTCGCCCTCGGGATCACGAATGTCGAGCCGATCGAGGCAGGCCTCCTGTTCGAGCGTTTCCTATCTCCCGACCGTGACGGACCACCAGATATTGACCTAGACATTGAGTCAGGCCGGCGAGAGGAGGTCATTCAGTACGTCTACGACACATATGGGCGCGACAATGCGGCGCAGGTAGCTAACGTGATTACGTACCGCACGAAAGGGGCGGTCCGTGATGCCGCGCGTGCGCTCGGATATGCACAGGGCGCTGCGGATAGTTGGTCGAAGGGGCTTTCAGATCCGCCCGAGGCTGTGGAGCAACTTGCAGCGCAGTTCAAGGGGCAGCCGCGTCACCTGGGCATTCATTCTGGTGGCATGGTGATTTGTGACCGTCCCATCGCCGACGTCGTCCCCGTCGAATGGGCGCGCATGGCAGATCGCTCGGTGGTGCAGTGGGATAAAGATGACTGTGCCTCCGCTGGCCTGGTCAAGTTCGACCTGCTGGGGCTCGGCATGCTCGAAGCGCTGCACCACATGGTTGATCTCGTGGAGGAAACCACAGGCCGCAAGGTGCATCTGTGGGAGCTTTCGCTTGACGACGACGCCGTGTACGACATGCTCTGCCGCGCCGATTCCGTCGGCGTGTTCCAGGTTGAATCGCGCGCACAGACGGGGACGCTGCCCAGGTTGAAGCCGCGCAGGTTCTTCGACCTGGTGGTGCAGGTGGCCTTGATCCGCCCTGGTCCAATCCAGGGTGGTTCGGTGCATCCGTACCTGCGGCGGCGCGACGGGCTAGAGCCGGTCGTGTACGACCATCCGGTGCTCGAGCGATCCCTTGGCAAAACACTGGGGATCCCGCTGTTCCAAGAGCAACTTATGCAGATCTGCGTCGACGCGGCTGGTTTTTCCGGACGTGAGGCGGATGCGCTTCGGCGCGCGATGGGATCGAAACGCTCACCGGCCAAGATGGCCGCGTTGCGCGCGAGGTTTTTCGAAGGCTGCTGGGCCACCAACCAAATCAGCGAAGAAGTCGCAGAACGGCTGTGGCAGAAGATCGTGGCGTTCGCCGCATACGGCTTTCCGGAATCGCACTCCCAGTCGTTCGCCTCTTTGGTGTACTTCTCCGCCTGGTTTAAATGCCACTACCCGGCGCAGTTCTGCGTGGGATTGCTGCGGGCGCAACCGATGGGGTTCTACTCACCACAGTCGCTGGTACAGGACGCACGCCGACACGGGGTAGAGGTACTGCCTGTGTCGGTCAACGCGTCGGGGCGCGAGGCGCGCTGCATTGATTCTTCAACGATCCGGATGGGGCTCGGGCTCGTCCGTGGCTTAGGTGCGGATGCCGCTGACCGGATCGAAGCGGCGGCACCGTTTGCAGACATTGCGGATCTATCGCGCCGGGCTGACCTGAGCGTCGACCATGTCGAGGCGCTCGCGCGGGCGGGGGCGTTGGACTGCTTTGAGGTGTCTCGTCGACAAGCATTGTGGCAAGCGGGCATCGCTGCCACGGAACGCCACGGCATGCTGCCCGGTTTGTCGGCTATCTCGGCGCCGGCGCTGCCTGGTATGAACTCGTTCGAACTCATGGTGGCTGACATCGCAGCCACAGGGGTGACCCCGGGGCTCATGCCAGTAGAGATGGTGCGCGAATCGCTGGAGGAGCGAGGCGTTATTCCGGTTGCACAACTGCTGCATGGCGTGGAGGACGGCACTCGCGTGCGCATCGCTGGAGTGGTGACGCACCGCCAACATCCGGTCACTGCAGGTGGTGTGACATTTTTGGGAATGGAGGATGAAACCGGGCTGGTCAACGTGGTTATCTCAGTCGGGTTGTGGAAGAAGCAACGCGTCCTTGCCCGCACTGCGAAAGCGCTCGTCGTACGCGGGATTGTGCAAAATGCTTCCGGGGCAGTGTCCGTGGTGGCGGACCGGTTCGAACCGTTGGAGGTAGGGGAGCTGCTCTCCCGGGGATCGAGGGACTTCCGATGAATGCTTCGATGAGCCCTGTCATGAGCAAGGCCGTGTCTGGGGCTGCTGGTAGCGTGATCGCCATGTCTGAAGCGCTCAGCGGAAGCCCTGAACATCACCCCGGACCAAACACTGCAGGCCCGAACACTGCAGGCCAGCCCACTACCGGCGTGCATAGCCCGGTGCAGCCTTTGCCGTCCTCGGTCGAGGAGATGCACAAAGTGTCGCCGAAGTTGATGTGGCCGATGCTGGTGTCGAATGCCCTGTGGACCATCGGTGTGTGCGGTGGCCTGTATTTGGCCTACCGCGAGTGGGGCTGGGGATTCCTGATCCCGCTGGGGATTTTCACGGTGATCTTCATCTGGCGCTTCTTCCTTATCCCGTACCAGGTCCGCAACATGGGCTGGCTGGAGACCGAGGACGAACTGGTGCTGAGCACCGGCAAGATGTTCCACACGATCACGGTGATTCCGTACGGGCGCATTCAGTTCGTGGATGTGCAGTCGGGGCCGATCACACGTGCCCTGGGGCTGAAGGAGCTGACGGTGCATACGGCGTCGAATTCGTCCAACTCGGATCTGCCGGGACTGCTTGCGGCGGATGCGGATGCGTTGCGGGATCGCCTTGCGCTGAAGGCTCGTGAGCGGATGAGTGGGCTGTGACAAGCGGACGCGTATCGACGATTCCCGGCATGGAGGGCTACCGCCACGTCCATAGGCTCACGCCATTGTTGCGTGTGTGGACGTTCATGCTGGCTCTAGCGACACTCGCCCTGTTCAACTTCACCATGCCGATTTATCGGTGGATGCAGCGCGAAAACGTCGGGCCCACCGACATTGCATGGGCAGCCGCAGGCCTTGTGGCTGCGCTCGTGGTGATTTTCGCGGTGTCCCAGGTGTGGTGGCGTCGCAGCGGATTTAAGGTAGGCGACGAAGAAGTGGAGACCCGCCGCGGTGTGCTGACCAACCAAATCCGCACCGCGCGCTACGACCGTGTTCAGGCAGTTGACGTAGTCGAATCCTTTGCACCGCGACTGTTCGGGCTTGCCTCCGTGCGTATCGAGGCCGCAGGCAGCGCCAGTTCAGGTTTGGACATCACATACCTTCCGCGCGAGGAAGCAGAAGAGGTCCGCGCGCAGATCCTGGCCCGCATTGACGGGCCAGTGAAGCGTTCGCTTGAGAGCGCCGCCGCCGCCGGGGCCGAATACGCACCGAACATGTTGGTGCCGCCGATCCCGATTCGCCGCTCGCTGATCGGCACCACATTGCAAATGTCGACCGTATTCACACTGGCGTGGTCGACGATTCCACTGTGGACGGATGTGACCGCCGCGGCGATCATCCCTGTTGTGGTGGGTTTTATGCCCCGCATTTGGCGCACGATCGACCAGTCGTGGCGCTTCAACGCGACGAAGGACGGGGAGGTGTTCCACTTGACGTATGGGTTGGCGAATCGTCGTCGGCAAGCAATGCCTCGCTCGCGTATCCACGCGGTGCAGTTGCGCCAGCCAATGTTCTGGCGCCCGTTCGGATGGTGGACGGTCTCTGTCGTGGCGGCGGGTTATGGCTCGGAACGTAACAAGCAAACCGGCACGTCGAAGATTCTGCCAGTGGGGACGTGGGAACAGGCGATGGCCGTGATCGATGCAGTCGGTCCGCTTACCGGCGCAGAACTGACCGATCTGGACAACGTAGATTTCCGCTCCCCGCGCAGCGCCCGGTGGATCTCGCCGTTCGACTGGAAACGTCAAACGGTCAAGGTCCGCGCCGACGCGGTCACGACAACGGCAGGGCGGATCGGGCGCTGGTTCCAGATGGTGGACGTCCCACACATTCAGGAACTGACCTTCAACCAGGATCCGCTGCAGCGAAAACTTGGCCTGGCCAGCATTGACCTGGACCTGGTGCCCGGCGCCTTCAGCGTGACGTGTCGGGATTTGGAGGAGGACCAGGCGCGTGGGCTCGTCGATAAGCTGCGCGCCCGCGAGTTGCCGCCGCTGTCACAAAGCGCCGGGGAACCCGAGCTGGCGCCAGGCCTCGTAGATGGCGACTGACGCCGAGTTCGTCAGGTTCATACTGCGCCGCGACGGCAGCATCGGAATCCGCACCTGACACGTAATCCGCGGGTGGGCGAGGTGCTCCTCCGGGATGCCGTTGGCCTCGTTGCCGAACAGCAACGCGTCGCCGTCCTGGTATTGCACCTCGTGGTAGTGGTGGTCGGTGTGCGCGGTGAACGCGAAAATGCGGGAGCCTTCCAACGCGTCGAAGCAGACGTCGATGTTGGGGTGGATGACCACGTCTGCAAGATCGTGGTAGTCCAGGCCTGCGCGTTTGAGGTGTTTGTCGTCAAAATTGAAGCCGAGCGGCTCGACGAAATGCAGCTGCGCGCCGGTATTTGCCGCAAGGCGGATCGCCGCGCCAGCGTTGCCGCCAATGGCCGGATTGTCATAGATGATGTGGAGCACGCACAAGAGTCTAGGATTGGGGCCGTGACTGCGATCAAACTGGACGGAAAACTCTACCGCGAGGAGATTTTCGCGGACCTGCGCGAGCGCGTAGCGCGACTGAAGGAACAGGGGGTGAACCCGGGGCTGGCGACGGTGCTTGTCGGCGAAGATCCCGCTAGCCAGAACTACGTGCGTATGAAGCACAAGGACTGCGAAGAGCTCGGCATTGCCTCGATTCAGAAGCATCTGCCTTCGGAGACCACCCAAGAGGAGCTCGAGGCGGTTATCGACGAGCTCAACCGCGACGATTCCGTCACCGGCTACATCGTCCAGTTGCCGCTGCCGAAGCACCTGGATGAGAACCGGATCCTGGAGTTGATCGACCCGGACAAGGACGCCGACGGCCTCCACCCGGTCAACCTGGGCAAACTCGTCCTCAACGAGCCGGCGCCGCTGCCGTGCACCCCGAATGGCTCCATCAAGCTACTCGAACGCTTCGGGGTGGACCTCAACGGTGCGATCGTGTGCGTCATCGGCCGCGGCGTGACCGTGGGGCGCCCGATCTCGCTGATGCTGACCTCTCGCGATGTCAACGCCACCACCGTGCTGTGCCACACCGGCACCAAGGATCTCGCCGCGGAGACTCGCCGCGCGGACGTGATCATCGCTGCCGCTGGCAAGCCGCACATGATCACCGCCGACATGATCAAGGAAGGCGCGGCGCTTCTCGACGTCGGCGTCTCCCGCGTCGATGGCAAAACCGTCGGCGACCTTCACCCCGACGTGTGGGAGAAGGCCGGTTGGGTCTCCCCGAACCCGGGCGGTGTCGGCCCGATGACGCGCACGTTCCTGGTGCGCAACATCGTCGAAAGCGCCGAGCGCCAAGCCGGCGTGAACCAGCAAGCAAACCAGGACGCGTAACAACGTGGGAAGCACCCGCATCCAGCTCCCCGGCACCTCGCTACCACCGGGGTTGACGCTGGATAACCCTCACGACCGCGGCAACGCCCCGTCACGCCTGCCATTGTGGGCGCAGCGCACCGGGGTTGCCGTGTTTGTCGTCGGGTTTGTGCTCTCTGGCATCTTCGCCGCCACCGAGCACTGGCGTCGCGCCACGTTCACCCTTGGCGCGGCCCTGCTGTGGCTCACGCTGGTGCGCTTGACCTGCGACTCCAAAGTAATCGGTCTGGTTGCGGTGCGTTCCAAGCGTTTCGACGCCACGTTCACCACCGCCCTCGGCGCCACCATGATGTGGCTGTCCTGGTCGGTGGACGCGCTGGGGTCTTAACCCCTAGATCGCGTAGTCGCCGTAGCGTGACGCGATCTCGCGGGCGGGCGGGATTTCGTGGGTGAGTTTGATGAAGTTGCGCAGGATCCGGTCCATCTGGCGTGCCTCCACGAGGAAGGCGTCGTGGCCGACGGGGGAGGACAACTTCGACATGGCTAGCAGGTTGCCCAGGTTTCGGGAGATGTGTTCCTGCTGGTGGTAGGGGTACAAAATGTCGGTGTCGACGCCGACGATCATCGTCGGCACGGTTGAGGATGCCAACGCCTTGTTCAGCCCGCCGCGGCCCCGGCCGATGTCGTGGCGGTTGAGGGCTTCGGTGAGGGTGACGTAGCAGGCGGCGTCGAAACGCTCGGTGAGTTTCTTGCCCTGGTGCTCCAGATAGGACTGGACGGCGAAGCGCTGGTCGTCTTGGCGGAATGGTCCGAGTGGGTTTTCGCCGGTTTGGGCGGAGGTGCCGAAGCGCTCGTCGATTTCCAGCTCGCCACGGTAGGTCAGGTGGGCGATCCTGCGCGCGGCGGCGAGCCCGGCATCCGGCGACTGGCCGGTGCCGTGGTAGTCGCCACCCTGCCAGGCTGGGTCCTGGGTGATCGAGGTGATCTGCGCGGTTTGGATACCGATTTGCCAGGCGCTTGCCCGGGCAGACACCGCCAGCACCAGCGCGTAATCGGCCTGCTCGGGGTAGAGCAGCGTCCACTCCAGAGTGCGTGCACCGCCCATGGATCCACCGATGACCGCGTGGACGCGCCCAATGCCGAGACGGTCAAGGAAGGCGTGCTCGGCGTGCACCATGTCGCGGATCGTGATGGCGGGGAAGCGCGATCCCCACACGCCGCCGTCCGGGTGCTCGCTCGCGGGGCCGGTGGAGCCGTAACACGAACCGAGTGCGTTCGTGCAGATCACGCACCACTCGTCGGTGTCTAGCGCTTTGCCGGGGCCGATGGCTTCGGACCACCAGTCGGCGGCGTCACTGTCGCCGGTCAATGCGTGTTCGACGAGGATCACGTTGTTGACGCCGTTGGGGTCGCCTTGCAGTGCGCCCCATCGTCGATAAGCAATGCGCGTATCCGCGATCACCTCGCCGGCTTCAGTGACAACATCGCCGATGGCGACCGTGGCGAGCTGCCCTTCGGGAGCCAGCATTTAGACCGCCGCGAAACCGCGCTCGAGGTCCGCAATAATGTCCTCGACATCCTCGATGCCGACAGACAAACGCACCGTGGCCTGCGTAATACCAGCGCGGGCAAGACCCGCAGCGTCCGACTGGGAGTGCGTGGTCGACGCCGGGTGCACCACAAGCGAGCGCACGTCGCCGATGTTGGCCAGGTTGGAGTGCAGCTTCAGCGCGTCGATGAACTTCCACGCGTTCGTCTTGTCATCCTGATCGCCCGCGATGTCGAAGGAGAGCACCGAGCCGGTGTACTTCAGGCCCAACTTGTCCTTCGTCGCCTTGTACGGCGAGTCGTCCAGGCCTGCGTAGTTGACCTTGGCCACCTTGTCGTGGCCCGCCAGGAACTCCGCCACCTTCAGCGCGTTCGCATTGTGCTTTTCCACGCGAAGCGCCAACGTATCAATACCCTGCAGCGCAACCCACGCGTTGAACGGCGAAATCGCCGCACCCGTGTCACGCAGCAAACCGGCGCGGGCACGCAGAGCGAACGCCGGGGCGCCCAGGTCCGCGTACTTCAGGCCGTGGTACGCCGGATCCGGGGTGGTAAACAGTGGGAAGACGTCCTTGCCGTCGCGCTGGACGGTCCAGTCGAACTTGCCGCCGTCGATAATCGCGCCGCCAATCGCAGCACCGTTGCCGGTATAGAACTTCGTCGTGGACACGACCACGATGTCCGCACCCAACTCCAGCGGCTTGACCAGAGCGGCAGTCGCCATCGTGTTATCGACGATCAACGGCACCTGATTGTTATGGGCCACCTCTGCAATGGCCGGGATGTCTAGCACGTCCGCGATCGGGTTGCCGAACGTCTCGCCATAAAACGCCCGTGTGTTCGGCTGGACGGCAGCCTGCCAGCTTGCCGGGTCGTCCGGGTTTTCCACGAAGGTGAACTCAATGCCCAACTTTGGCAGCGTGTGCTGGAACAGCGTCTCGGTGCCGCCGTAGAGGCGTGGGGAGGTAACAACGTGGTCGCCCGCCTGCGCCAAAGTGAGAATCGCGGCAGTCTCCGCAGCCATGCCGGACGCGAACGCCGTGGCAGCCACGCCGCCCTCCAGCGACGCCACGCGATCCTCTAGTGCCTGCTGCGTCGGGTTGGTCAGGCGGGTGTAAATCGGGCCTGCATCCGAGAGGTTAAAGCGGTTCGCCGCGTGCTGGGCATCGTCGAACACGTAGCTGGTGGTCATGTAAATCGGCTGGTTACGCGCGCCGTAGTCCTGGTCGACCTGCTGGCCAGCATGGATCGAGCGCGTACCAAAGGACCATTCTTGTGCGTTGGAGTTGTCGTAGTTTCCCATGCGTCGCAATGTAGCCCGCTTGGTCTGTAGTTGTGTACCAAGCGGTCTATTTTGCGAGTTGAGGGGCTGAATAAAAATAGTGCAAATATCCCAGCTCGCGATCGTTCGACCTCCGATGCCGAGACAGGGGAGTAGAACTTGGCTACGTTTACTAAGCACGTCGCGCCCGTGACGTCTTAGTCGCGCCGTAGTTGAAGGAAGCCTCCGTGTCTGCTCAGCCTGCCGATCACGTCCGTGAAGACATCCGACTCCTAGGCCGGGTACTCGGCCGCGTGCTTGCCGAGCAGGAAGGGCAGGAGATCTTCGACCTGGTCGAATCCACCCGCCGCACCGCCTTTGACATCGCCCACGGGGACGCCACCCCGGAAGACCTGCTCGCAGTCTTCCGCGATATGGACATCCCCAAAGTGAACCTCGTCGCACGCGCATTTAGCCACTTCGCGCTGCTGGCTAACTTGGTTGAGGATCTTGACGACGAGAAGGCCGCCGCACCGGTCTCGCTACGCACAAGCTTCGCGCACCTGAAAGACAGCGGCGTGGAGGCAGACAAGGTCGCCGACCTTATCGCCGGGGCGCAGGTCTCTCCGGTGCTCACTGCGCACCCGACTGAGACCCGTCGCCGCACCGTCTTCGACACCCAGACCCACATCAAGCGCTTGCTGAGTGAACTCCACGCTGGTGCCGACCCGGCAGCCATCGAACGCGAGATGGAGCTGCGCATGACCCTGATGTGGCAGACCGCGCTGATCCGCATCGCCCGCCCGCGTCTTGAGGACGAGATTGACGTCGGCCTGCGCTATTACAAGCTCTCCCTGCTTGAGCAGATCCCGGCGATCAACCGCGCAATCCGCTACGAACTTCGCGACACCTTTGGCCGCGACCTCGCCCTCACCCCCGTGATGCGCCCGGGTTCCTGGATCGGCGGCGACCATGACGGCAACCCGTACGTGAATGCCGAAACGCTCACGTATGCCACCCGCCAAGCCGCCGATACTGTGCTCAGCTACTACATCGATGAGCTGGGTGAGTTGGAGCGCGAGCTGTCGCTTTCAGACCGCTATTCCACCTGCTCGGAGGAGCTTTCCCGGCTTGCGGATGCCGCCAACAACACCGCCGAGTCCCGCGTCGATGAGCCCTACCGCCGGGCCATTTTTGGCATCCGCCACCGTGTCGTCGCTACGCGCGAGTTGCTCGCTGGCTCGGTGACCACGGGCTCGCCGTATGCGGACCCCGGCGAGCTGCTTGCAGACCTGGACGTGATCGACGACTCCCTGCGTGCGCACGGCGGCGCAATCATTGCCGATGACCGGCTGGGCCGCCTGCGCTCCGCCGTGACCACCTTCGGCTTCCACCTGTACACGCTTGACCTGCGCCAAAACTCCGAATCCTTTGAAAAAGTCGTGACCGAAGTGCTTGCGGTTGCCGGCGTGTGCGATAACTACGCCGCGCTTGCTGAAGAGGACCGCGTGGAGTTACTCGTCGAGGAGCTGCGCACCCCGCGTCCGCTGCTGCGCGCCGAAGCACTGCTTAGCGACGACACCCGCAAGGAAATGGGCATCCTCACCGCCGCCGCCCGCGCTGTCCGGGACTTGGGCCAGGGGGCGATCGCGCAGTGCATTATCGCCATGACCGGTGCGGTCTCCGACATTTTGGAGCCCATGGTCCTGCTCAAAGAGGTCGGCCTGAGCGACGTCAACGTCGTCCCGCTGTTTGAAACCATCGAGGACCTCGCACACGGCGCCAGCATCCTCGAAGATCTCTGGTCGCTGCCGTTCTATCGCGAACATCTGCGCGCCCGCGGTGACATCCAGGAGGTCATGCTCGGCTACTCCGACTCCAACAAGGACGGCGGCTACCTGCAAGCGAACTGGGCGCTTTACGACGCCGAACTCGCCCTGGTTGAACTCTGCAACCGGCACGGCATCCGCCTTCGACTCGCGCACGGCCGCGGCGGGGCAGTCGGCCGCGGCGGCGGGCCCACCTACGATGCCATCCTGGCTCAGCCCAAGGGCGCCGTCGACGGCTCCATCCGCATCACCGAGCAGGGCGAGATCATCTCCGCCAAGTACGGATCGCCAGAGACCGCCCGCCGCCACCTCGAAGCCTTCGTCGCCGGCACCCTGGAGGCATCCTTCCTGGATACCGAACCTATCGACGACCCGACCCGCGCCTACGACATCATGCGTGCGCTTGCCGCCTACTCCGGCGAAAAGTACAACGAGCTCATCGGCGACCCCGGGTTCATTGACTACTTCACCCAATCCACCCCGCTGCACGAGATCGGCGAGCTCAACCTCGGCTCTCGCCCGGCGTCCCGCAAACAGACCACCGCGATTTCCGACCTGCGCGCCATCCCCTGGGTGCTGTCCTGGGCGCAGTCGCACACCAATGTGCCTGGCTGGTTCGGCGTCGGTACTGCAGTCGAGCGCTGGGCTGGGGAAGACGAAGACCGCTGGGATGACCTGCGCGAACTCTACCGTGACTGGCCGTTCTTCCGCTCCGTGCTGTCCAACATGGCCCAAGTCATGGCGAAGGCCGAGCTGTCGCTGGCCCGCCTCTACGCCGACCTAGTGGAGGACCGCGAGGTAGCCGAGCGCATCTACTCCCTTATCGCCGATGAATTCGAGCGCACCAAGCAGGTCTACTTCCGTATCACCGGGCATACGGACCTTGTTGCCGAGAACCAGCGCCAGGCCCGATCCCTAAAACGTCGCTACCCCTACCTGCTGCCGCTCAACGCGGTCCAGCTTGAGCTGCTGCGCCGCTACCGCGCCGGCGACGAGGCCTTCCTCGTCCCGAAGACGATCCAGGTCACCATGAACGGGCTGGCCACCGCACTGCGCAACGCAGGGTAGATCCCCCTACAATCCGCACCAGAAGCAAGAAACAGGCAAGAAAACGTTTCTTCAGGTAGGGGAGTTTTTGGGGTGGTTTTGGGGCTGTTTTGGAATCTTGTTCCGGTTACGGAGCAAGAAAACTATTCGGCCCAGAAAGGGACATAGCGGCGGTTGCGTGCTCCAGCATCCGGGTCGTAGAGCCGGATAAGGCCTTTGTCTACCGTGGCGTTAATGAGACGGCTCGCCTGGGAGGCCTGCGAATCTTTGAGTCCGAAGCGATGCCGTATCGATGCGTTAGTAACGGCGCGGCTGTCCAGAAATCCGAGGCACGCATGCTGGTAGACGGCTTCAATCTTTTCGTCCGTAGTCATCAGGTTGAAGGGGCGGTAGGCGCTCAATGTGACGGTTGTTGTGCCGTTTGTACGAGTAAGTGCTGGTGGAAAGTGCTCTGCCTCCAATGATGCAACAATCTTGTCCCAGCCGCTTCCACGTTGCTCGACGAAGTGCGCGAGGCGAAGCGCTTCGCCGAGGTGCGCATTACGAGTTGTAGAAGCCGAGTCAATAAAACGTTGGGGGTCGACCAATGGCGTACCGGGATTGGTCACTTCAACGCGGTCACTGAAAATCTCAACAGTCAAGTACTGACCGCGCTGTTCCAGGTCCTGGTGCATGAGCGCATTCGCAAATACTTCGCGAAATGCCACCGTAGGCAGCAGCGGGGTTTCAATTCGGCGTCCGCTTGGATCGATAGTCTCTCCGCCGGGGCTCAGTGTGTTAACCAAGGTCACGATCTGGCTAAACGATGCGGCGTATCCATCGTCAAACTCCCACTCTCGTTGCAGTTGTGTCCTTGATGTGTCACTGAAGTGCATCACCCGTGGGGCTAAACCGGCGAGGTGTGGGAAGTCTTTGAGCGAGCGTGCGTACATCAGAGCGGACCAGGCCGGGATGCACCAGCCCAATTCGTGGGAATATGTAATCGCTTCCGCTGCTCGCATTGTCTCGATGAGGGCACTGCCAACATTGCGTGGTAGCTCTGGTCGGTTGGTAAAGAATGCGTCGGGGGAAAGTAGGTCGGTGACCTCTTCGGGCTCGAGGCCTTCCGCGGCGTTGCTGGTTTCAAACTCGAATTGGTTGAGCTTTCTCCACAACTCGCGTTCGCGATCTGGGAAGTCCATCAAGTTTTTGGTGTAGCTACCCTGTCGGAAGTAGCGAGTTCCGTCATAGGCGTAAGGGGCTGAGAGTGTAGCTGGAATCCGGAGGAGTACGACGGTTTTGCCTTCGATTGTGACCGACTCGAAGGAGATTGTCGGCGTGGGAGAGACTACACGCTGCAGCCAAGGGAAAAGGTCTTCGTTGCCCCGGCCTTTCGTAGTCTCCCATTGGAACGAAGTGCCTACGATTTCATGAGCATCACTTACACCCCAGATCAGGTAGCCTGCTGGTTCGTCATGAAGGCGCGCTGAGTTGCCTAACGCGCACACATACTTGGCGATCTCCGGACCGGTCGCAGCGTTGTTTTCCTTAAACTCCAGCCAGGGGAGTTCCGCAGGCAAATCGAGAAATCGTTGGATCCTGGCGATGAGTTGAGGCTCCGACGTGGAATTAAGCGGTGACATGCCTCAAGTATCCCCCAGAAGCAAGAAACAGGCAAGAAAATATTTCTCCAGGTAGGAGAGTTTTTAGGGTGGTTTTAGGGCTGTTCTGGCACCTTTTCCGGGTGCGGAGCAAGAAACGGTTTGGTTGCGATCGCAACCATGGGTGAACGCCGTCGCTACGCCACGCCGGGAAAACCTTAAGTTTGTCTGGCAGGTGATATATTGTGGGGCAAATCACAGAGTGGGCGCTCCTACTTGTAGCAACATAGATCTGACCACGATAATTGCGATACCGCGATAGCCCACGCAGTTGAATATCGACAGATGGGAGGGACCATGGAAGTTCAGAATCGACATGGCTCTGCAGCTGTGAGGAAGTTTCAGTCGGATCGTGGCTGTTTAATCAAGAACGGTTGGTCACGCGCCACTGCTTCGCGCGAGAGGCTTGGAAATGAATCCTTCTACCAACATTGCTAGAGCATGTCTCTTCTAAAATCAGGCCTATTAGCCGTGGGGATATTCGCCACGGCTATTCTCGCGACCACCGTGGCTTTCCTTGGTGCGCAGCTTTATTCGGTGGTTGATGGCCACCTTGGCGAATACGGGGTGCAGGTGGAATCGGATCGCGCCGCTTCGGAGCGCGTGAGTTTCTATTCCGACCTGGCCGAGTTTGCGCGAAATAATGACTTCGATGTCGCGATTAACTACTCATCGCTCGCTGTCTCGGGTGGGGAGCAACGGGTTTACTCATCCTCGCTTCCACCTGACGGCGGTCGGGTGGAGCGGCCACGCTTTGAGCGAGGAGAAGTTGACATATTTTATCCGCTGGAAGACTTTCCATACCCTGACCCGAGGCAACCTCTTCATGTCAAAGGATCTGCGGCGGACGAACAACATTTGCTGCGGTGGTTGGATGAACAGGGGCTCGACGCGGTACCTCTTACCAGGTACTTCATGGAAATCTTTGCATCTTCGACTATTCCTATCCTGTTGATCTTGTCTGTGCTCCTGTGTCTGGTGCTCAGCGCGGGCCATGTTCTTGCCCGCTCACGGGAGGTCGGTGTTCATCGACTGTTTGGGCTCAGTATCGCAGAAACGGCCCGTATTGAAATTGAGCGACAGAGGATCACACTGGTGGTTGCCTACCTCGGGGTCCCACTGCTCGTTGCGGGCTTACTTTATGCCTATAACGGGTGGGCGCAAGGCGGGGTGTTTTGGAGCATTCATTTTACGATCAGCTTCATTCTGTCGACATGTTTGCTCATTGGTTACTTGGGTGGCCAGTTGCTGGTTCGCAGGACATCGATACCTCAATCCGTCAAGGGCAAGATCCGCGCGCGACCAATTCTCTACTCCCTGACCGTTGTCCGCGGTGCGACCCTGGTTGCTGCGATCAGTGTGGTTGCAACCCTGGTCGGGTTTTCAGCAGAACTTGAAGCGCGTCATCGCTTGCAGGGGGCGTGGGATGCGCACCGTGGGCAGCAAGAGTTGGCGTTGAACGTTAACACGGCCTTCGAAGATTGGTCAGATAGAGAGGCCGCAGCGCCATTTCGAGCTGCCGACGAGGCAGGAGACATTCTCCTCGTTGACCCGTATTGGATTACATGGCCCGTGGAATTGGAGTCACCAGTTTTATTGGTGAACCAGGAGTTCGCGCGGCAGGCAGGAGTATCAATGTTGGATGGCACTGTTGTGACGGTCTGCTCGCCGGGAGAGTTATCTCTACAGTCGGTAAACACGATCGTGGATACGCTCCAGTTCGAGGCTAGCTACACCAATGAACCAGTCCCCGGCATAGAGTGGCGCTACGGCTGCAGCTTAGGCCCGGTATTCACTTACGATGTTAATTACCGTCCACAAGTTGATAACCCGATTCTCGTCATCCTCCCGCGTGGCCTTGCTCCGTTGGGAGACCACAACTTGATGTCGAAGGTATCCCAGCAAGTCCTTCTCACTGTCTCCCCTGATGTGCCGTCGCAAATATTGAAAGGTGCTACTGGAAATACGCTTGCTTTCTTCAGGCCACGCGAGGACTCATGGCAGGCGAGCATTCGCGCCGCCGAGCAGAATGTGGCTCTGTGGGGGCTGAATGGCTTTGCGACAGTCCTACTTGTGACGGTCTTGGTCGGTGCCACGGTCCTGACTTTCCGCATCACCTACCGGCGCAAAATCCACGTTGCCTATGTTTGCGGGCGAAGCCCTTGGTGGGTTGCAAAGGAAGTGGTAGCGATTGAGGTTGCATTTTTCTTAGCGACGATTGGCTGGCTGCTCTATAAGGTTCACGATCATCGGGTTCAAGCTGAGAGTCGCGTGCCGTCTACCTGGAGTATCGGGTTTGAAAATCAATGGTCACCATTCACCATTGCCGCAGTAGTTGGTTTTGGCGCAGTATGGTTCGTAGTTTCCGTGGCGTTGATGCTCAGGGCTGCTTCGCAGTGGGATGCAAGGGGAGGGGTGGAACCGCAATGACAATTCAGGTACGCGAAGTATCCTGCGTATTTGGCGAGCGAATGGTTTTGCAAACTTTCACAGCCACGTTTCGGGCAGGTCGAATCACGGCGCTCACAGGACCCTCCGGCAGCGGAAAAACAACCTTGCTCAATATGTTAGGCGGGCTAACTGCACCGGATTCGGGGACTATCGAATTTAAGGGACTCGACATCGCATCCATGAATTCGGGTGCACGTCGCAAATTTCGGCGAGCGAACGTCGGGTACCTGTTTCAGGACTACGGATTGGTACCCGATCTCTCTGTACTGGAGAACATTAAGATTGCTGTTCCCCGTATCTCCCGCGAAAGGGTGGCAGCGGCGCTGGCTGCAGTCGGGCTTGGAGGTACCGAAACGCGAACAGTGAGCGAACTTTCTGGTGGTGAACAACAGCGAATTGCTTTGGCAAGGCTCATTCTCGCGCAGCCAAAGATTGTGTTGGCTGATGAGCCAACCGGGGCTCTCGATGAAGCAAATGCGCAACTTGTGCTTAAGCATCTGCGTCAATTCGCGCAGGATGGTGCAGTTGTCGTCGTAGCTGTTGCGCGGGGGTATCTAGTAACACCGTGGTGACTATCGGGTAACGCAATGGTGAGTATCGAGTAACGCTTTGGGAGAAGATTCTTCTGACCGCGTGGCAAAAGAACACGCGGCATCATCAGAGGAGTCTGATCGTGACTGATTACCGGGCCGTGATGGACCTTGTCTTACAAGGCTGGTCCGCCAAATCTGCTCGACACTGCGGGTCAACGATTGTCACCTCTCAGTTCACGCCCGATGAGCGGTACAAGTCCATCCCGGATGCCGTCATCGCCGAGTCGATGCTGAATCGGCTTGTCGTTGGCGCTGAGATCATCATGCTGGACGGACCGAACATGCGCCTAGAAGCCAATACGAAGTAGCGGATCATGGTCTATGCCCGGGTGTTACTCGATACTCACCCGCGCGTTACTGGATACTCACCACAGCGTTACTAAATCCGTGGTCCTAACAGTAGCCACCCATTCTTCGTATATTGCGGATAACTCAGATGGGGTGGTTGAGCTCTGAAGGCCTGACGCGACGAACAGCAAAAGCCCCGGCCACTGTGTGGAAACAGTGACCGGGGCCGATCAAACCGAGCGCTTACTTCTCCAGTGCGTCGATGATCTTGTTAAAAGTTGCGGACGGACGCATGACCGCGGAGGTCTTGGCGTCGTCCGGCCAGTAGTAGCCGCCGAGGTCGGCAGCGTTGCCCTGGGCAGCGAGCAGCTCAGAGTCGATCGCTTCGGCGTTGTCGCGCAGGTCCTTCGCAATCGGGCCGAAGACCTCAGCCAGTTCGGCGTCGTCGGTCTGGGCTGCCAGTGCCTCTGCCCAGTACAGGGAGAGCCAGAAGTGGGAGCCGCGGTCGTCGATTTCGTTGACCTTGCGGGACGGGGACTTGCCCTCATCCAGCAGCTTCTCGGTTGCCTTGTCCAGAGCGGCGGCAAGGATGCCCGCCTTCTCGTTGCCGTTGGTGTTCTTCTCGTGGCGGAAGGACTCGGCCAGTGCGAGATACTCACCGAGGGAGTCCCAACGCAGGTGGTTTTCTTCCTCAACCTGCTGGACGTGCTTCGGGGCGGAGCCGCCGGCACCGGTCTCGAACAGGCCGCCGCCAGCCATCAGCGGGACGACGGAGAGCATCTTCGCGGAGGTACCCAGTTCGAGGATCGGGAACAGGTCCGTGTTGTAGTCACGCAGCACGTTGCCGGTCACGGAGATGGTGTCCTCGCCGCGGCGGATGCGCTCGACGGAGATCTTGGTGGCCTCGACCGGGGAGGCGATGGAGATGTCCAGGCCGTCGGTGTCGTGGTCGGCCAGGTACTTCTTCACCAGTTCGATGAGGTTGCGGTCGTGTGCGCGCTCCTCGTCCAGCCAGAAGATGGTCTTCATGCCGGACAGGCGTGCGCGGTTGACGGCCAGCTTGACCCAGTCTTGGATCGGGGCGTCCTTAGTCTGGCATGCGCGCCAGATGTCGCCAGCTTCGACGTCGTGCTCGATCAGCACGTCGCCAGCAGCGTTGACTACCTGGACCTTGCCGTCGGCCGGGATCTTGAAGGTCTTGTCGTGGGAGCCGTACTCCTCAGCCTTCTTTGCCATGAGGCCGACGTTCGGGACGGTGCCCATGGTGGTCGGGTCGTATGCGCCGTTTTCGCGGCAGTCGTCGATAACCGTCTGGTACACGCCGGCGTAGGAGGAATCCGGGATGACGGCCAGGGTGTCTTGCTCCTGGTCGTCGGCGTTCCACATGTGGCCGGAGGTGCGGATCATGGCCGGCATGGAGGCGTCGATGATCACGTCGGACGGGACGTGGAGGTTGGTGATGCCCTTTGCGGAGTTCACCTGTGCCAGTGCCGGGCCGTCCTGCAGGGCCTGGTCGAAGGCTGCGCGGATCTCTTCGCCGTTCGGCAGATCAGCAAGGCCCTCGTAGATTGCGCCGAGGCCGTTTTCGCCGTTGAGGCCGGCGTCGAGAAGCTCGGCGCCGTACTTGTCGTAGACATCCTTGAAGAATGCGCGCACGACGTGGCCGAAGATGATCGGGTCGGAGACCTTCATCATGGTGGCCTTGAGGTGCGCGGAGAAGAGCACACCCTCTTCCTTGGCCTTCTTCACGGACTCGAGCAGGAACTCATCCAGAGCCTTCGCGGACATGAAGGTGCCGTCGATGACCTCGCCCTGTTCAACCTTCAGGCCGTCCTTGAGCACCTGCTCGCCGTCTGCGGTGACGAGCTTGATGGCCAGGGTGTCCTCGGCCGGCATGATGACGGACTTCTCGTTGTGGCGGAAGTCTCCTGCGCCCATGGTGGCAACGTTGGTCTTGGAGTCCTTCGACCAAGCGCCCATGGAGTGCGGGTGCTTCTTGGTGTAGTTCTTTACGGCCTCCGGAGCGCGGCGGTCGGAGTTGCCCTCACGCAGGACCGGGTTCACAGCGGAGCCCTTGACTGCGTCGTACTTGTCCTGTGCGTCCTCGTAGTCCGGGATGTCGAAGCCTGCGGCCTGCAGCTCGGCGATGGCCTTCTTTAGCTGGACGAGGGAAGCGGAAATGTTCGGAAGCTTGATGATGTTGGCTTCCGGGGTCTTTGCCAGCTCACCGAGCTGTGCGAGTGCGTCGTCGACCTTCTTGTCGCCGAGGCGATCTGGGAACTGTGCGAGGATGCGGCCTGCCAGCGAGATGTCTGCGGTGTCGACCTCGATGCCTGCGCGGGAAGCGAATGCTTCCACGATCGGCTTGAGGGAGTACG
Organism: Corynebacterium coyleae; assembly: GCF_030408635.1. Lineage (NCBI taxonomy): Bacteria > Bacillati > Actinomycetota > Actinomycetes > Mycobacteriales > Corynebacteriaceae > Corynebacterium > Corynebacterium coyleae. Next base: position 518,465 of record NZ_CP047198.1, read on the forward strand.
TCGCAAGCAGCGGTGCTTCGTCGGTACGAGTCCAAATGATCTTCGCCATAATGCTCCTTTGTTGTAAGGTTCCTGACTTCAACCCACCAGAGTACCGTCCCGCCACGGCCCTGTCTGGCGATAGGGCCGGGAGAGGTACGGGATAGGTAAGGTCTTGGCCCATGAGCCTTACCATTGCATCCGTCAACGTCAACGGCATCCGTGCCGCCACGAAGGTCCGCAACGAGAACAATCCGGGCATGTTGGCCTGGTTGGACGAGAATCCGGCCGATGTGGTGCTGATGCAGGAGGTGCGCGCCACAGAAGATCAGGCGCGTGCTGCGCTTGCCCCGGCGCTGGAAAATGGGTGGCACCTGGAGGTGGCGCCGGCCGAAACACCTGGTGCGAAGGGTCGTGCGGGTGTGGGTATCCTGTCGCGCACGCCGCTGCGCGATGTGGAGATCGGGATTCCGGATTTTGAGGATGCGGGTCGCTTTATTGCAGCATCGCTTGACGACGACACCCGCGTCGCCGCCCTCTACCTCCCCTCAGGAGCAGCCGAGACGGCCAAGCAGGACGAGAAGTATCGTTTCCTGGATCAGTTCGAGCCGCTGCTGGAGCAGTGGGCGGACGAATACCCGGACATGGTGATCGGCGGGGATTGGAACATCTGCCACCGCCGCGAAGACCTGAAGAATTGGAAGGCGAACCGGAAGAAGTCCGGTTTCTTGCCGCACGAGCGCGCGTTCATGGACGCGGTGTTTGGTAGCTTCCCGGACGAGGAGGCGCAGGATCTAGAGGACAAGGCTGCGGCGGAATGGGCTGGGGCGGTGGAGTACCGGTCGGGGGGTCGTCGTCAAGCAAATGGTGCTCCGAAGTGGTTCGACGTCGCGCGCAGGCTGCACCCGGAGGACGCGCCGTACACCTGGTGGACGTTCCGCGGCCAGGCGTTTAACAACGACGCGGGTTGGCGCATCGACGTCCAGGCTGCCACCGCGAACATGCTGGAGCGTGCGCAGCGCACGTGGGTGGAGAAGGCGCCGACGGTGGAAGAGCGCTGGTCGGACCACTCGCCGCTTGTGGTTAAGTATCGCTAATCTGGGTTTTCCTGAACGCCGTTCAATTGCGCGCTAAACTGTTGCGCAACCATCACGTGAACGACGCGAACGGAGCCCACAGATGACCGATATTCTTGACATCGCCCGCGAAAAAGCCCTGGAAAACGGCGAAGGCCTGAACAAGGAGGAGCTCGTCCAGATCCTCAACATTGAGGACGAGCGCCTGCCTGAACTGCTCGACCTCGCCCACCAGGTGCGCATCAAACATTGCGGCGTCGATGTTTCGCTGGAAGGCATCATCTCCCTGAAGACCGGTGGCTGCCCCGAGGACTGCCACTTCTGCTCCCAGTCCGGCCTGTTCGAATCACCTGTGCGCGCCGTGACGCTGGACATCGCCGAACTTGTCGAGGCCGCCAAGCAGTCCGAGAAGATGGGCGCTTCCGAGTTCTGCATCGTCGCCGCCGTGAAGGGGCCGACCCAGCAACTGCTGGACCAGGTCGCCGAGGCCGTCACTGCGATCCAGGAAGAGGTGGACATTTCCATCTCCGCATCGCTGGGCATCCTCACCCGCGACCAGGCCCGCCAACTGGCCAAGATGGGCGTGTCGCGCTACAACCACAACTTCGAAACCGCCGAGTCGTTCTTCCCTAACGTGGTCACCACCCACACCTGGCAGGAGCGCAAGGACACGCTGGAGAACGTGCTGGCAGAGGGCATGGAAACCTGCTGCGGCGGCATCATCGGCTTGGGTGAGAGCATCGAGCAGCGCGCCGAATTCGCCACCCAGTTGGCCGAAATCCAGCCGCATGAAGTGCCGATGAACTTCCTCGACCCGCGCCCAGGCACCCCGTTCGCCGACCGCCCGCTGGTGCCCCAGGGTGAGGCGCTGCGTGCCGTCGCCGCGTTCCGCCTGGCCATGCCGTCCACCCAGCTCCGTTTTGCGGGTGGCACGGAGCTCGCGCTTGGCGACGACGGCACCGAAGCCGGACTCATGGGCGGCGCGAATGCCATTATCGGCGGTAATTACCTGACCACGTTTGGACGTCCGATGGAGAAGGACCGCGACGCCGTTGACCGTGTGTTGGAAGGCGGGGCGAAGCCAGGCCTGAGCCTGAACATCACCCCGGTGGGGCAGAAGCAGAACTCCGGCCACGGAGTCCTGTACGACACCATCAAGTCACTGTAGTTAGCCGGGCCCTGATGAAAATTCCGGATTCAACGGAACTCGCCGACGCAGTGCTGTCCGGCGAGATCGCCTGGCCGCTCGACCCGGCCAGGCCCTACGACGCGCCGCGTATTTGCCCGCTATGCCAGCGGCGCATGGTGGTAAAAATCAGCCCGATGGCGTGGGAGGCTGCCTGCTCCCGCCATGGGCTGCTGCGCTCCGAGTGGTTGGAGCGGTAGGGGGCGTTAAAGGTCGAGATGGATGCGGATAGCTTCGTCGAGTTCCATCATTTGGCGGGGAGAAAGCCGTCCCACTTGCTTGCCGACTCGCATGACCGACACTGAACGCATGAGTTCCGGCTGAGTTTTTGAATCAATTCGAAGGCCGGACTCTTCGGAATCGACGTATGTCTGAAACGGGAAGACTCTCGAAGTATTTGAGGTTAGCGGCACGGCGGTAATCATTCCGCCGTGTATCGCTGCGCCTTGATTCGCGGTGTCGTTGCTGACGATCACGGCGGGCCGTGTCTTGTTGGCTTCCTGTCCGACCGCCGGTTCGAAATCAACGAGGCGAATTTCACCGCGAAGCATTGTCTAGCCCTTCGTCAGCGAGTGAATCCCAAAGGGCAGCTTCTTTTTTCCATTCCGAGTCGGAGAAGCATTCTTCATACGCTTTAGCGAGTGATTCCCGCTGGAGGGCGAGGATCGCTTCGCGCATCCCTTCAGATCGAGAACGCAAATCCAACTCGGAAACGAGGTTATCCAGAGTTTGGAGCTCGTTCCGGCCTAAACTCACACTGATTCTCATACCATTTTTCATACTCTGAATAGTACTTGTCGTGGTGCTGATGAGGAAGGGCTATTTGGTGGGCAGTGTGCGCACCTGCCCGCTGTGTGGCCGGCGCCTGGGGGTGAAAATTTCCCCGTTGTCGTGGGAGGCGGCGTGCTCCCGCCACGGGCTGCTGCGCTCCGAGTGGGTGGAGCGGTAGGGGGCGGGAGTGTCTGCTAGCGCACTAAGCGCTTCGTGTTGCGAATCGCCACCGCGCTGACGGCGAGTGTGGCCAGGCATGCGGCGCTTACGCCACCGACGGCGGCGGTGTCCCAATCGCCTACAGGGGACTCAATAGCCCAGTACAGTGCGACCGCGATGAGGAACGTGACAAATGCGGTGATGATACCGCGCCCCGCGCCGAAGGAGGCGTAGACCAAACCGAGCGCAACCCCCACGATGGCAGCAACGAAGAAGAACGCGATGTGGAGCAGCACCGTCCACGCCATCGACGTGGTGTCTTGTCCGACGTTCGCCACGATGTAGGGGTCACCATTAGTGTCCACCCAGGGCACGTCTGCGCCGTTGGTGAAGAGGAACAGGTCATAGGCCTGGTAGTACGGGCTCTTGAACTGGTTGTAGATCGACGATGCCGCGGTGGCCCCTCCAAGTATCACGGCCACCACGACGGATGTGATTGTGGCTGAGTTTATCCACGCGGAAAAGCTTGCGCCGAGCTGGTTCAAGGCGCTCCACTGTGCACCTGCCAGGATGAATAGGGTGGTCAGTGCGAAGCCTCCGAAGATGGTCCAGAGAGAGCCATCGCCACGATAGAAACGGCCCAGCGGGACTAGGACCAGCAAAACGGCCAGTGTTGCCAGGTAGGACAGTGGTTTGAAGGGGCTGAGGAAGAGTTTCATCGTTCGGGCCTTTCCGTTGCGAGGAGGTCAATGAGTTCGGCATCGTCCGGGTACTCGATGGGCAGGTGGACGTCGTCCTCTCTGAGAGGTTCGGCGAACGTCGCGCGTGTCGTGGGGCCGAGGCTCGCCGTCTCGGCGACGGGGAAGCGGGCGGTAAGGTCTTTGATCTCGGCGGTGGGGCCGGTGACCGTTGGAAAGCACAGGCGGGCGTCGTCGAGCGGGACTGGGCGCGAAACCACCCGATCAAACACCTGGATGACATGGGTGGCGAGACCCACGAAGTCCTCGGGGCGATGCGATGCCATCACCACGCTGCGCTGCGGGTTCTCCGCGATGTAGTCGATCAGTCTCTGGCGGACCTGTTTGCGGGTGGTGGTGTCGATGCCATCAAACGGCTCGTCGAGAAGCAACAGGTCTTTGCCAATGGCTAGGGCCACCTCAATGGTGAGTAAGCGGCGCTGCCCAACGGAGAGATCTTTGATGCGAGCGTTGGGGAACTCGAGCCTCACGTGCGGGTAGATCGCTGCGACTGCGCGTAAGTGATCGTCCACGGTCGTGCCTGCAAACTTGGCATCCGCACCAGCCGGAACGAACGCGGCGTGAGGGCTCATGAGCGTGTGGAGGTAGTGGGTTTTGCCGGCGGCGTTCGGGCCGACCAGCGCGTAGAAGCCGGGATTCATTGAGCACGCTCCTTTTCAATCATTGCGGTCAGCTCCTCGGTGGTGATGCCGAGTTGGTTGGCCTCGTGGACAAACGGTTGGACAAAATCGCGGGCAAATGCTTCGCGACGCGTACGTAACACCTGCTCGCGTGCACTCTCCAGGACGAACATGCCGAGCCCGCGGCGTTTCTCCAACAGACCCTCGTTGAATAGCTCGGTGAGTGCTTTGGCGGAGGTGGTGGGATTGACAGAGTGGTAGGCGGAGAGCTCGTTGGTGGACGGCACCCTGTCGCCCGGGGCGAGGGTGCCTGCTCCGATGAGGTCACGTAACTCATCTGCTATCTGCAAGTATATGGGTTTACCACTCATGTGGGTAACCATAGAACCGGAAAGCCCGGCGCGTCAACCCCCAATTTTGACGCGCCGGGTGAGATCCGGGTATGCCGCGGAAACCGCAGGCTAGCGGCTACTCGGCGTCGGTGATGTCGAGCAGTGCCGCGCCCTTATCCACGTGGCTGCCGGCCTCCACAGCGAGGTTCTTCACCACACCGCTCTTGTGGGCCTTGACCGGGTTTTCCATCTTCATGGCCTCGAGGATGACCACGATGTCGCCGGCTTCCACCCGGGCGCCCTCGGAGACCTCGGACTTGACCACGGTGCCCTGCATCGGAGCGGTCAGGGTGTCTGCGCTGGCAGCGCCCTTGCCGGACCCCTTGCCGCCGGATCCGCCATTACGGGAGCGGCGCTTGCGGTCGCGGCGGCGCTGCGCCACCGCGCCGAGAAGCAACGGCTCCGGCAGCGTGATCTCGATCGATCGGCCGTTGACACCGACGGAGACGGTGCGGCGGCGCGCTTCGTCCTGCTCACCGTCTTCGCCAGCGCCGTCGGACTCGTAGGGCGCGACGTCCGGGTCCCATTCCTCTTCGATCCAGCGGGTGTATACGGCGAATTGGGTGGCGTCGCCGGTGAAGGCGTCGTCGTCAAGCATGCGTTTGTGGAAGGGGATGATGGTCGGCATGCCTTCGACCCGGAATTCGGCGAGGGCGCGCTTGGCGCGGGCGATGGCCTGGTCGCGTGTTTCGCCGCGGACGATGAGTTTGGCCAACATCGAGTCGAACTGGCCGCCGATGGTGGAGCCGGCGCGGATGCCGGAGTCGACGCGCACACCGGGGCCCGCGGGTTCGATGTAGGTGGTGGCGGTGCCGGGCATGGGCATGAAGTTGGTGCCGGCGTCTTCTGCGGTGATGCGGAATTCGATGGCGTGGCCGGTGGGTTCCAGGTCGGCGTCGAAACGCAGTGGCTCGCCGGCGGCGATGCGGAACTGCTCGATGACGAGGTCCACGCCGGTGGTTTCTTCGGTGACGGGGTGCTCAACCTGGAGGCGGGTGTTGACCTCGAGGAAGGAGATCAGCCCGTCGGAGCCAACCAGGTATTCGACGGTGCCAACACCCACGTAACCTGCCCGCTTTGCAATCGCTTTGGCAGAGGAGTGGATGCGTTCGCGCTGCTCATCGGTGAGGTACGGGGCGGGGGCTTCCTCGATGAGCTTTTGGAACCTGCGCTGCACGGAGCAGTCACGGGTACCGGCGACGATGACGTTGCCGTGAGTATCCGCCAGCACCTGCGCCTCCACGTGGCGGGCACGGTCGAGGTAACGCTCCACGAAGCACTCACCGCGGCCGAACGCTGCCTTGGCTTCGCGGGTGGCGGACTCGAACAGTTCGCGGATCTCGCCGCGGGTGCGGGCGACCTTCATGCCGCGGCCGCCACCGCCGTACGCCGCCTTGATAGCCACGGGCAGACCGTGGGTGTCGGCGAAAGCGACCACATCGTCGGCGCTGTCCACCGGGTCTTTCGTGCCCGGCACGAGCGGTGCGTCGACCTCCTCAGCGATGCGCCGGGCGGTGACCTTGTCGCCGAGGGCGTCGATCGCCCTTGGCGGCGGGCCGATCCAGGTCAGGCCCTCGTCGATGACGCGCCGGGCAAATTCGGCGTTCTCCGCCAAGAACCCGTAGCCGGGGTGAACGGCGTCCGCGCCGCTGTCGCGGCAGGCCTTGAGCACTTTGTCGATATCCAGATAGCTTTGCGACGACGTCTCGCCACCGATCCCAATCGCCTCGTCCGCCATTTCGGTGTACGGCGCGTCTTTGTCGGGGTCGGCGTAGATCGCCACGGAGGCAAGGCCGGCGTCGCGGGCTGCGCGGATGATGCGGACCGCGATCTCGCCGCGGTTGGCGACGAGGACCTTGCGGAACGGAAAGTCATGCATGTGTGCGGTCCTTTCTAGAAGTAGGTGACGTTGCCGATGGTTTGCTGGGCGCCGAACGGCTGGCCGAACGCATCGCCGAACGCATCGCCGAACACGTTGTCTTCGTAGGCAGCGCCGGTGCCGCCTGCCGCGCCAGCAACGCCAGGTGTGCCGGCAACGGCCTGCCAAGTTTGGGCCTCGGCGAGGACGGTGGTCAGTGCTGCCAGTTCGTCGTGGGACAGCGACGTGTCGTCGGTACGAAACAGTGGTGTCATGGTGTCTCTCCTTAAACGGTCGGGGTCGCGGTCGGGTACGTGCCGTCGGCGTTGAGACGGGCATCAGGGTTGAGCAGGAGTGCGATCTCGTCGGCGTGGTCGTCGATACCGGCGAAGCGGCGGTTCTCCACCTGGGTGAAGAGGTCGGCGCGGCCGATCATTCCGGCTTCGAGTCGGCTTGCGCCCTGGGCGAGGCGTTCGGTTGCGCGCTCACGCCAGGCGTCGGCGTCGCGGCCGTCGCGTGTCAGTGCGGCTTCGAACACACCCGGGTGGCCCAGCACGACGAGCGCGCCGACGTGGCCGAAACCGAGCGAGGTCAGCGCCGCGGCCTTCACGTTGCCGGCACCGAGGGCGAGCGGGGAGCGCAGCCACACCAGGTTGGTTGCCTTCGGCTCGATGAGCGGGTCGACGCAGTCCAGGGAGGCGTTCGGCGGGAGGTCGCCGGTGGCCAGCACGTCGAGGAGTCCGCCGGTCTGCAGCAGTGCTGCACCTGCCTTGGAGTGGCCGGTGAGGGTCTTTTGCGAGATGACGTACATCGGCGCGTCCGGGTCGCGGCCAACGGCCGGCCACAGCACCGAGTGCAGTTCGGACTCGTTCGGGTCGTTGGCGTTGGTGGAGGTGTCGTGCTTGGACAGGACGGTGACGTCGTCAGGGGTCAGCCCCAGCGAGGACAGGGAGCGGGCCAGGCGCGAGTCGGTTCCGCCGCAGGCTGCAGCGAGCACGCCGAGGCCTGGTGCCGGGATGGAGGTGTGCGCGCCGTCGCCGAAGCTGGAGGCGTACGCGACCACTGCCAGCACCGGCAGGCCGAGTTCGGCAGCGAGGGTGCCGCGGGCGAGCAGGACGGTGCCGCCGCCTTCGGCTTCGAGGAAGCCACCGCGTCGGCGGTCGTTGGCGCGCGAGATAAAGCGGCCGTCGATCCCTTGTGCCGTCATCTTGGCGGTTTCGGCGGTGGCGTTCATGTCGCCGAAGCCCTGGAGGGATTCGACCTGGACGTCGTCGATACCGCCGGCGACTACGAAGTCAGCCTTGCCCAGCGCGATCTTGTCCACCGCTTCTTCGATGCTGACAGCAGCGGTGGCGCAAGCGCCGACCGGGTGGATCATGGAACCATAGCCGCCGACCAGTGCCTGCATGGTGTGGGCGGCCACCACGTTGGGCAGTGCTTCCTGCAGGATGTCGGTCTGGCGTTCCTCGCCGATGAAGCGGGAGACGAACACCTTGTGCAGCGATTCCATGCCGCCGATACCGGTGCCTTGGGTGGTGGCGATGAAGGACGGGTGGACCTTCTGCATGAGCTCCGCAGGGGTGAAGCCGGCGTTGATGAACGCGTCGACGGCGGTGACCAGGTTCCAGGCGGCCATGCGGTCCATGCCGTCGGCCATCTGTGCGGGGATTCCCCACTTGGTCGGGTCGAAGCCGTCCGGCATCTGGCCAGCGACGGTGCGCGTCAGGGTGGCCTTCTTCGGCACGTGTGCCAGGGCACCGGCGTGGCGGGTCACGCTCCATTCGCCGTCGATCTGGCGGATGGTGGTCTTCTCACCGTCGGCCTCCACGTATGCGAGAGCTTCCTCTTCCGTGGCCACGGTGAACGTGATGTCGCGGTCGAGGTAGACCTGCTCGAGGTCGATGGAGCCTTGGTCGGTGAGGAAGTACTTGTCCGTCAGGGTGCGGATACCGCTGCGTGCGATGACATCGTCGCGGAAGCGCTCGTAGATGTCCTCCTCGGCGACCTCTGCGCCGTCCTCGTCGTACCAGGCCGGGTTCGGATCCTCGGACCAGGTGATCAGGCCCATCATCCACGCCAGTTCGAGGACACCGGCTGCGGTGAGGTCGACCTCGCCGGTGCGGGTGATGCCGTATTCGGCTTCGCGGCGGGTGCGGCCGGAGCCCCAGCTGGATACCTCGCCGATGCCGACGACAACCACCATGTCATCAAGTGCGCAGGTCACATCGCCCACAGCCGCAGGTGCGGGCTGGCGTGGGGTGGCGACGTTCGGCAGTGCGCGCACCGTGGCGCCATTGCTTGTCGACGACTCCGTGCCCGCCACATCAACACGTGCATTACGCGCCAGATCGGCGATGGACACGCCTGCGTCCTCGAGCCCACCTGTGAGGTCGAGATCCAGCGGGGACTGCTTCGCCTGCTCGCGGGATTCCTCGGTGACCAGACTAAGCAGCTGCGTGGAGATCTCCTCCGGGCTCCACACGTGGATACCCGCAGCCTGTGCTGCCGGAACGAGCCCGTCGTTGCCGCCCATCAGGTGCGTGCCGGCAACCCAACCGATGCGGGCCTGCGCCAGAGTCACGCCCTCTGGCCAGCCGGTTTCCGCGGACCACTTGTTTACGATCGCGTCGAAGGCGGCCTTGACTTCGCCGTAGGCGCCGTCGCCACCGAAGGTGCCGCGGTTCGGCGAGCCCGGCAGGACGATGTGTGCGCGCTCGGCAGGGTAGTGATCGCCGCGCTGCGCCAGGTCAGACAGGCCGGCGATGGTGCGCTCCACCGACCACAGCAGCAGGCGGGCCTGCGTTTCGGCGTTGCCGCCGACCTCTGCAAGCGAGCCGGATACCGGCGGCGCTGCGAACGGGAAAGCAAGCGTCGGCGTGAGTGCCGGTTTGATGATCTTGACGTCCTTGCCAACGGTTTCCTTCTGCTCGGAGCCGATCCACTCGATGAGCGCATCGATGTCGCGGTAGGACGACAGGTTCGTCGGCACCAGCCACAGGCGTGCACCCACGGAGGCGTGCTTGGCGAAAAGCGTGCGGGCGAATTCCTTACGCGCCTGGCTGACGTTGGATGCCGTCATGATGACCGTCGCACCGCCTGCGAGCAGGGCCTCCACCACAGCGGTGGCGATGGAACCCGGCGCGGCACCGGTGACCAGGGCGACGTCGTTTGCGTACGGCTCGTTCGCTGCGGCGTTTGCGGCAGTAGCGATCTCGCCGAGTACGTTGCGACGATCACCCTCCACACGCTTGGCGTACCACTCGGCCTGCTTGGCCACGGTGGCACCGGTGCCAGCGAAGCGCTGTGGTGCGAGGTCGATTTCGCCGAGGGCGACGCGGGCGAGGTCTTCGCGGGCTTGGGCCCAGCGGTCGTCGAAAAGCACTGCCTTGCGCTCGTCGAAGACCGGGGTGACCTGCTTGACCCAGCCGGAGCCGAGTTCTGCCTCGATCGTTTCCACGATCGTGGTGTCCGGTGCGGGGATCTCGGCGACCTCGTTTTCGATGCCGAGCTTGTTCAGCAGCGTGCGGGCGGTAGCCACCAGGGTGTCGGTGACTTCGTCCTTGTAGGCGTCGAGCGCAGCCGAATCCACCACGCCGCCGCCGGATGCGCCGCCGCTGGTGGCCTGGGAGACTGCAACGCCGTAGCGTGCGGCGACGTTTTGTACCGCCTGGTCGATCAGTGCGGTGATCTCCGCCTTGGTTGTGGCCGACGGCAGGCTGTTCAGCGAGCCGCCGCGCACCGATTCCTCGGTGCGGCTGCCCAGCAGGATCTCGGCTTCGACGTGTGCGGTCCAGGATGCGGGCAGGCCCCACGCGGCTGCGAGGTGCTCGCCGACAAACGCCGGCTTCAGGCCTGCGCCGCCGAAGAGCTGGCGCAGGCGGGTGCCCACGGCCTCGCTCAAGACAGCGCCGAACGGGGTGTAGCCAGGCGCGGCGGTGTTCACGCGGGTGTTTAGCGTGGCCACGTCGGCTTCAGCAGCGCCGTCGATGGCGGGCACGCCGAGTTCGGCGGACATGTCCATGAGCAGCTGGTTGCGTCGCGACGACACCCCACCGGTGAGCTCCTCAATAGTGTCCGAATCGTTGATCTGCTCGGGGCGGATCTTGTTCTGCAGCGCGAACAGGACGGTGATCGCATCGGCCGCGGTGAAGGGAAGGTCGGACGCGGGTGCGCCGGATGCAGCAGGTGCAGCCGGTGCTGGCTCTGCCGGTGCGGCGGGGGCCGCGGGTGCAGCCTCGGCGGCCGGTTGCGGGGCGGATTCTGGGGCCGGTTCGGCGTCTGTTTCTGCCGGGGTGTCGTCGACAAGCACAGGCTCCGGCGCGGACACCACGTCGTTGAGCATGACAATGTCCTGGCTTGCCTCAACGTTGAAGACCGGCACGTGGATGCCAATGACATCCATCTCGCGCTTAGCCAGGTTGGTCAGCGTCGGCGAGGACGCAAGGCCGACCTCGATGACCTGGTCGACGCGACCAAGCAGGTAGTCCTGCGTTTCAATCCAGCGCACAGGCGAGGCGAACTGCCACGCCAGCAACTCGATAAGCAACGTGCGTGCGAGCGTGTTGCGTTCGGTGTTCTCCGGCGTCATGCCCTTGAGGCGCTCGGAGGGGACCTCGTCGGTGACGGCGTCGATGAACTGCTGCGTCAGCGCGAACGGCTTAGCCACCAGGTTCGGGATGTAGCGATCCACCAGCGTGTCCACGTCGATGATCGCCGGCATGTGCTCGTCGAGCTTCTCGGCGAAGTCCGCCACACCCTCGCGCAGCACGCGCGAGTGGAACGGAACGTCCACGCCCGGAACCGTGACGTAGGCGCGCGGCGTGACCGAGTTGGCCTTGCGCTCCAGAGCAGCAAGGCCGCGCTTCGTGCCCGCTACGGAGTACTGCTGGCCCTTGATGTTGTAGTTGACAATCTCCAAGAACTCGCCGGAATCCTGCGCAACACCAGCGACGTAGGCCTCGACCTCTTCCGGGCCGACACCGATCATGTTCGGGCGCAGCGCACCCATGCCGTAGTCGGAGTTACCCTCCGCATCGCGCGGCACCAGGGAGCCCATGGCGGAGCCGCGCGAGTACACGATGTCGATGACCGCTTCTAGATCAAAGATGTTGCCCAGCGCGGCAAGCGCGGTGTATTCACCAAGCGAGTGGCCCGCAAAGTACGCGCCGGAGGCCAACGCGTTGGCCTCGTTCAGGCGCTGGGTCTGGGCGTAGGCGACAACCGCCATGGCCACCTGGGTGAACTGGGTCAGGTGGAGCACACCGTCCGGGTGCTTGAACTCCACACCGCGGATCACCAACCGCGACGGGTTGTCTTCCACAATGCGCTGGATGGAGAACCCGTGGGTCTCGCGCGTGTGGCGGTCTGCGCGGCGCCACACGTCGCGCGCGGCAGCGGAAGCAGCTCGGTCGCCGTTGCCCATGCCCTGGGTCTGAATGCCCTGGCCGGGGTAGACGTAGGCGGTGCGTGGCTGGGCCAGAAGCGCCTGACCACGGGAGACAACGTCGCCGGCGATGCGGCAGGTCACCTCAAGGGCCTGCTGGATGCCGACGCGGCCGACACGCTCGACGGTGATCTCTACCTCGTCATCAAGCTGCACCATGCCGTACATGGAGTAGGTCCAGCCGATGACCTGGCCGTGGCCGGCAGCGAGGTGCTGCGCGGTGGCAGACAGCCACATGCCGTGCACCAGCGGTGCATCCAGGTTGACCAGGGCGGCAGCGTTGGCGGAGGTGTGGATCGGGTTGTAGTCGCCGGAGACCAGCGCGAACGGGGTCATGTCCGACGGTGCGCGGACCACGGTGCGGTCCACGAACGAACGTGGGGTCGGCTCCACCTGATCGCTTGCCGCGCCGCCGCCGTACGCCGGCGCCGGGACTGGCGTCGCGGTGCCGGTGGCGCGACCACGGATGGCAAAGCGCTGCATCTGGGTTGCCACAACCTCGTCGCCAGAGCGCAGCTCCAACTCGACGGTGACAATGCGGCCAGAGGTGGACTCGGCAATAGAAGTGCACTTGGAGGTCACGTCGATGCGCCTGCCATCCGCAAGCTCGGACAGCGGGACACGCAGGTCGATGACGTGATCCAGGTGGACCGCGTTGAGCAGGCCCTCGATGACCGGCGTGCCATCAGCCAGCCTGCCGGAGCCTAGCGCGGCGTAGATCGCCGGCCAGCAGGGGCCAACCAACACGTCCGGCGTACCAACCACAGCGTTGTCGGCCACAGCGCCACCCGTAACTGCGGAGTGCGACGCCAGCAGGGAAGCAGGCAGCGTAAACGACGAGCGCGCCACACCAAACGGTGCGTCCTCGGTCGGTTCCTCGATCTGCGGAATCTCAGTAATCGTGTCGCCGGCCTCGCTGACCGAACCGACACCCGCCAGGCCAGACAGCAGCTCGAAGACGCTGTCGGAAAGACGATCGCCGTCCACAACCGGGGAGGCACCCGTGCCTGCGCCGGCAGGGATCTCGACCGGGATGTTCACCTCACGCACGTAGAACGGGCGCTTATCTTCCGGCAGGTGATCCCATGCGGAATCAGCGTGGATCCGGATCGTCCACTCACACTCACCAGCCGCGTTGGTGGTTGCCTCCACGTCGAAGGCGTCCTCGTCCAGCGCGTATGCCGGGTTTGCCATCAGGTGGCCGTGCCACACCAAGGTTGGGCAGGAGCGCAGGTACGCGGCCTCGTCGGCGGCGTCGCTGCGTCGAGCGAAGCGGGATTCGGCGGTGACGCCGTCGTCGATAAGCATCTGCGTCGCGGCATCCTCGAAGCGTGCCAGCAACTGCGCAACCGGCTCGTTCTTGCGCGTAATGCCAGCAACCGCAACCGGGCCAGGGATGATGCGCACCTGGTCAGCGGTGTAGCGCTCATCTTGCGCCTGCCACAAGGTGTCCTTGCCAAACCAGGACTTCAGATCCGCATCAAGTGCCGGCACCCACGGCATCGGCTTCGGGTAGGCGTAGTGCAGACCGATCCACCACGCCGCATCGCGCGGGGAAACCACAACCTCGCATGCCTGCGGGTAGTGCTGCAGCAGGGTCTGAAGGCCTTCGCGCGGGGAGATCTCGACATCGTCGGGGAAGAGGGTCGGGATCTCACCGTGGTCGGCTTCGTTCAGGCGTGCCTCGATGCGCTGCAGCAACGCGACAAAGCGCGCGTTCCAGGTCTGGTCGATGAACGGATCGGCGAGCTCGACGAAGCGCTCGACCCACTCGGCGTACGTCATCGTCTCCACGTCGCCGAAGTAGGGCTTCGCCGTCTTCGACAGGGCCTCGATGATCTCTTCGCGGTGCGCCGGGTACTCCTCAATATCCAACGAGGCGATAAACCGCGCCGCCTTGGCAAAGGAGTTGTCCAGGTCGTGCAAGTCTGCCAGCAGGTGCGATTGCGACGACGCCACACCGGCCACGCCGCGACCGCGGCCGACCCAACCGCCGTTGTTCTCCGGGGGCAGGCCCGGCGTATCCACGAGCAGCTGCTTGACCGAATCCGTGGCCTTCGCCTCCTTCGTGGCCATAGCCACGGTGCCGACGAACACACCATCCACCGGCATCGCAGGCAGCCCGAACTTCTCGGACCAACGGCCCGTGATCAGTTCCGCGGCACGCTCCGGCGAGTACACGCCACCGCCGACGGTGAGCACCGCGTTGTCGTGCGCACGAATCTCCGGGTAGGTCTCCAGCAGCATGTCCTCCAGGTCAACCCAGGAGTGGTGGCCGCCAGCGTGGCCGTCTTCCACCATCAAGATGACCTGGTCGTCCGGGTTCGCCGCCGCGATGGCAAGCGCGTTGCGGATCTGCTGCGTCGTACCAGGCTTGAGCGCAATGTAGGGGAAGCCATCCTGATGCAGCTGCGCGAACAGTTCCGTGGCTTCTTCCACTTCCGGGATGCCTGCGGAGATGCACACGCCGTTAAACGGGGCACCGGCCGCGCGGGCCTTTGGCACCATGCGCGTTTGGCCGAACTGCAGGTTCCACAGGAAGCGGTCGAAGAACATGGTGTTGAACTGTGCGGTGCGACCGGGCTGCAAAAACGCCTTGAGGTTGGCGGTGTGCTTGCCAAACTCCTCCTCGGAGTACATGCCGCCACCGGCAAGTTCTGCCCAGTAGCCGGCGTTGGCGGCAGCGGCGACGATCTCGCCGTCTGCGGACGTCGGCGTCATGCCACCCAGGATGATCGGGGACAGGCCAGTCAGCGACGAGAACTTCGTCTGCGTGTACGTCTTGCCGTCCGGCAGCGCAATCACTCGCGGCGCGTAGTCCGAATAGTCCACGCCCTGCGGCAGCTCAGCACCCGGGCGTGCGAGGTCGTCGCGTTTCGCGGCAGTGGATGCATCGAGCACAGCGACGCCGGAACCGTTGGCCAGGTTGGTCACAATGGTTGCCGTCGCCGAATCAAACGTGAAAATGTGGCTCGCACCCTGGGCAATCAGGTCGCGCACGACTTCGGTGAAGTCGAATCGGTCCACCAAAATCGACTGTGCCAGTTCACGCGGGGTGGTGGTTTCAAACGTGATCCCGCACGCGTCCGCCCACTGCTGCGCCAGATCCACACCAGGGGCGTTGGTCTCCACATGGAAGGGGTACGCAACATCAAGCGAATCGAACACCGGCGTGATCTCGGAGCCGCCGTACTCCACTTCCAACTTGGCGTTGTAGCTGCTCGCAGCCGCTTCGATGTCCTTGCGTGCCTGCGCGAGCGCCTCCGGGCTGCCGGACAGCACCACGTGGCGGTGCCCATTGATCACGCTGATCGGAGCAGCTTGCGTATCGACGACAAACTCACCGACCTGCTCAGGCGTTAAGCCCCGAACCGAAAGCATCCGGCTGCGCGAGTCGGCGGCACCGTACACGTTGGTCGCGGCGGCACCCATGATGAACGCGAACGCAAGCGCCTTCTCCGCAGCCTGCGGGCCGTTGGCGCGATCCAGTGCGGCAGCGCCCAGGATGCCCTGCGAGTGACCGGCGAACAGTGCGTCGGCGGTGTCCAGGCCGAGCTGCTCGAGGTCTTCAGCAGCAACAATCTGCGATAGCACAATCGCCGGCGCGCTGACTGCGGGCAGGGCGTCGATTGCCTCGTGCGCAGCATCTGCATCCATCGCCTCGCGGATACGCTGCACAACCCCTGGCACCACAGAGGCCAACGGGCGGGCGACGGCGGCGGTGAGGGACTGGGCGTCGGAAAGAAGCTGCTCCATGCGGCTACGTGCCACAGGAGTCGCAGCAGCATCAGCGAGTGCCTGCTGCCAGGAAGAACCCTGCCCCGGGAACAGGATTGCGGGACGCTTCAGGGAAGAAAAAGAGGTGGAATTCATAACAGTGTCCTTATGGTCCTTTGTGGTCCTTGAATCGGAGCGGGATTAGAGCGGGATATTGCCGTGCTTGCGCATCGGACGCGCCACGGTCTTGTCACGGAAGAAACGCAGTTGCGCTGCGAGAACCGCAGGGGTTTCGCTTGGGAGGATGACCGAATCGATCAGACCGCGCTCAGCGGCCTTGTACGGGTTGAGCATCTCGTCTTCGTAGTCGCGCTCGTACTTCGCAATCAGTTCGCGGAGCTCCTCGTCGCTCACACCGGAGTCGCGGGCGTTAGCAATGTCTTTGCGGTTGATAAAGCCGACTGCGCCAGACGCACCCATCACCGCGATCTGCGCGGTCGGCCACGCCAAGTTCACATCGGCGCCGAGGCCCTTCGAGCCCATCACGCAGTACGCGCCGCCGTACGCCTTTCGCATGGTCACGGTCACCTTCGGCACGGTTGCCTCGCCGTAGGCGTACAGCAGCTTCGCGCCGCGGCGCAGAATGCCGCTGTGTTCCTGGTTCGCGCCGGGCAAGAAGCCGGGAACGTCCACCAGCATGACAATTGGGATGTTGAAGCTGTCGCAGGTGCGGATGAAGCGCGCGGCCTTTTCCGCCGAGTCAATGTCCAAGCAACCTGCGAGCACCATGGGCTGATTAGCGACGAAACCCACCGGCTGGTCCTCAATCCGACCAAACGCAGTGACGACGTTTTCAGCGCGCTGCTCCATGACCTCCAGGAACTCGCCGTCGTCCGCGATATGCGCAATCACGTCGCGGACCTCATAAGGGGTGTTCGGCGAGTCTGGGATCAGTGAATCCAGCGCGGCAGCATCGGTGGCGTCTGCCTCTGCATCGGTTGGGGTTGCCGGGCGCGGCGCCGACTTCTGGCGGTTGTTCGACGGCAAGTACTCGAGCAAGTCAGCCACCCAGTCGAGCGCATCCTCGTCGGATTCCGCAACGTAGTGGCAGTTGCCGCCCTGCTGCATGTGGATCCAGGCGCCGCCGAGCTCCTCCTGCGAGATCTCCTCACCCGTGACCGTCTTGATCACGTCCGGGCCGGTGACGAACATCTTCGAGGTTTCATCCACCATGACCACAAAGTCGGTCAGTGCGGGGGAGTAGGCGTTACCGCCGGCGCAAGCGCCCATGATCACGGAGATCTGCGGGACCACGCCGGAGGCTTCGATGTTGTGCAGGAAGGTCTGCGCGATCCAGTCCAGCGATACCGCGCCGTCCTGGATGCGGGCGCCTGCACCTTCGTAGAGGCCGATCAGTGGACGACCGGTGGTGACGGCAAGGCGCTGAATCTTGGTCATCTTCTCGCCGTAGACCTCACCCAACGCGCCGCCGAAGACGGTGCCGTCCTGGGAAAAGATGCAGACCTCGCGTCCGTCGATCGTGCCGAATCCGGTGACAATGCCATCCGTTGCCGGCCGTTTCGCCTGCATCCCGAAGTCATGGGTGCGGTGGCGGGCGTGCTGGTCGAACTCCACAAACGAGCCCTCGTCCAGGAGGTAGTCCAAGCGCTCACGTGCGGTCAGTCTGCCTGCTGCGCGGACCTTCTCCAGTGGTTTTGATCCCATCGGCTCGGCCGCTTCGGTGCGTCGTTGCACGAGGTCATCGTGTTTTTGGGCTGTGGTCGCCGGTGCCGGGGTTGGCGCCGGAACCGCTGCCTTTTCAGTCTGATGTACACCTGTAAACGTATTTGGCATGCTGGCATTCTAAACCTACGAATCCGTAAGTTACTAGTCGGTAGGTAAATTCCCAGCCACACAGCAGGTTCTATTACGAACGCCAACCCCCGATGGACATTCAAGAAACTAGGCTTTGACCATGCATATCGGCATCGACCTCGTGGACGTTTCCTCGTTCGCCCAACAAATGGAATTCCCAGGTTCTACCTTCGGTTCTGTGTTCACCGACCGCGAGATACGCACGTGCAACACGAAACCGAATCGTGCTGCATCGCTCGCCGGACGCTGGGCGGTAAAGGAGGCTTACATCAAAGCCTGGTCCCAAACGATCATCGGCCAGCCCCCGCTTATCACCCCGGACGAGCTCAACTTCGCCGAGATAGAAGTAGTCAACGACGCATTCGGGCGACCTGTGGTCCAGTTGCACGGTGAGGTCGCACGGTTAGGCCCCCACGTCCAAAGCGTCTCCCTGAGCCACGACGGCGACTATGCGATTGCCACTGTGATCGTGGACTAGGGGCGCTTGGCCGGAAGGCTTACCGCCACGCCTGGGCGGCACGGACGAAGCCGGCTGCAAGGGTGCGGCCGGTGTGGGTGAGGTGGTCGTCGTGAAGCGAAAGCTCCTGGGTGACGGCGGCAGCGTCATAACCGCTGCGCGCGGCCCACTGACCTGCAACATCGGGGGAGCATTCGGGGTGGAACTGCACCGAGACGATGGAACCGAGACGCATCGCCTGGATGGGGCAGCGGGCACTCGAGGCGAGCAGTTGCGCGCCGGGCGGAAGCGACACCACTGCATCGTGGTGGGATTCGACCACAACCAATTCGGGATCGAGGGCGCCGAAAAGAGGATCGGCAAGACCAGCTTCGGTCAGCGACACTCGTGCGGCGCCCTCTTCGTCCTGACTGGCTAAGCCGACGGAAACTTCGCCCCCGAAGCAGTCGGCGATGATCTGGTGGCCAAGGCAGATACCCAGCACCGGCATGCCTGACGAATGAGCTGCGCGAAGGAGATCGTGGACGGCGGGCAGCCAAGGTGCGGCCTCGGTGTCCAGGGCGTTGGTGCGACCGCCGAGGAGGATGAGGGCGGAGGTGGTGTCGTCGATACGCGGTGGCGTTTGGTTGAGATCGACGACATCGAGCTCAGCGCCGGCGCGTTCGAGCCATGGGCCGAGGCGCTGGAGCGGGCTGATCGGGTCGGGCTGGAGAACAGTGATGCGCATGGTCAGAGGTCAAAAGAAGCGACGCGACGCATTTCATCAGTGACACGGATCTTGCCTTTGCCCTCGCGCTCTCTCTTGAGGATCAGCTTTGCGAAAGCGATCTGGCCACGGGGCGGACGTTCTCCTTTGACATCTTGAACTGTCTCAGGGCGGTTACTCACAGTCATCGCTGCTCCTTTCGTGGGCTTCATCGTAGCGAGTAAACAACCCCCGGTTCCCTCGAACACGCATCGGGTTAATATGTGGTGCATGCAACGCGTGCTTTCCGGAATTCAGCCCACCGCCGACTCCTACCATCTGGGAAACTACCTGGGTGCACTGAAACAGTGGATTGATCTGCAGGACGGCTATGAGGCCTTCTACTTCATTCCGGATCTGCACGCGATCACGGTTGACCAGGATCCCGAGGAGCTGCGCCACCGTACCCTCGCAGGCTGTGCGCAGTTGATTGCGCTGGGTATTGACCCGGAGCGTTCCACCCTGTTTGTGCAGTCCCACGTGCCGGAGCACGCCGAGCTGACTTGGGTACTGCAGTGCCTGACTGGTTTTGGTGAGGCCAGCCGCATGACGCAGTTCAAGGACAAGTCGGCCAAGCAGGGCCAGGACCGCACGTCGGTTGGTCTGTTTACCTACCCAGTGCTGATGGCTGCGGATATTTTGCTGTACTCGCCGCAGTTGGTGCCGGTGGGTGAGGATCAGCGTCAGCACTTGGAGCTCACGCGTACGCTGGCGGAGCGGTTTAACTCCCGCTACGGCAAGACGTTCACGGTGCCGGAGGGCATGATCGTCGAGGGTGCGGCGAAGATCTACGACCTGCAGGATCCGACGTCGAAGATGTCCAAGTCCGGCGCGAACCCGAAGGGCATTGTGAATCTTCTGGACGAGCCGAAGACTTCCGCCAAGCGCATCCGCTCCGCCGTGACCGACAACGATGGCGTGATTGCCTACGACAAGGAGAACAAGCCGGGTGTGTCCAACTTGCTGGTGATTCAGTCGGCGTTGACGGGCAAGCCTATCGACGACATCGTCGCCGGCTACGAAGGCCAAGGCTACGGCGCGCTGAAGGTGGATACGGCGGATGCGCTCGAGGCGTTCACCACGCCGCTGCGCGCGCGTTACGACGAACTCATGTCGGATCGTGCCGAACTCGAAGCCATCCTCGCCCGCGGTGCCGAGCGCGCCCGCGAGGTGGCATCGCCGCTGCTGAAGGACGTGTACGAGAAGGTTGGGTTCTTAGCGCCGAAGCGCTAAGGGCTAGCGGCGGAGCCAGGTCCGTTTCCGGCGTAGCCTCAGCGCTTCGCTCGTGCGGCCCGCAGGCCGTTCAAGATCACGATGACTTCGGCGACCTCGTGAACCAACACCACGGCGGCTAGGCCCAGCACGCCGGTGATCGCCAGCGGCATCAACACGATGATGATGGCCAGAGACAGCACGATGTTTTGGTTGATGATCCTGCTGCCTCGGCGGGCGTGCTGCAGAGCCTGCGGGATCAGCCGGAGGTCGTGGCCGGTGAAGGCGACGTCAGCGGACTCGATCGCGGCGTCAGAGCCGGTCGCTCCCATCGCAATGCCCACCGTCGCGCCTGCCAGTGCCGGCGCGTCGTTGATGCCGTCGCCGATCATCGCCGTCGGCGTCTTGGAGGAGAGTTCGGCGACGATGTTTGCCTTGTCCTCCGGTCGCAGCTCGGCGCGCACGTCGTCGATTCCGGCGATTTCAGCCAGCGCCCGGGCGGTGCGAGTGTTGTCGCCGGTGAGCATGCTCACTTCCACGTCGTTGGCGTGCAGGGTCTGCACGGCTTCGGGAACCTCGGGACGCAGCTCGTCGCGGACACCGATCGCCCCGGCGAGGGTGTCATCGACGGTGACCAGGACGCAGGTCTGGCCCTCGGACTCCATGCGCTCAACGTCTGCCTTCAATGGCCCGGCGTCGATCCACCGGGGGCTGCCCACCAGCACTCGTCGGCCTTCGACGGTGCCGCCGATGCCATGCCCGGCTTCCTCGCTGATGTCCGAGGCGGTGGGCGCTTCGGGCGCCGCTGCCGCGATCGCCGCGGCGAGGGGGTGCGTCGATTGCTGTTCAACTGCCGCCGCGAAAGCAAGCACCTGCGCCCGATCGAATCCGTCCGCCGGGACCACGCCGGTAACCTCGGGCTGGTTGCGGGTAAGGGTTCCGGTCTTGTCCACCGCAAGGTGACGGATGCCGCCGAGCCGCTCGAACGCCGCGCCGGACTTGATGACCACTCCGAACTGACTGGCCGCGCCGATCGCGGCCACGACCGTCAGCGGCACGGAGATTGCCAGCGCGCACGGCGAGGCTGCGACCAGAACCACCAACGCACGGGTGATCCACGTCTCGGGGTCGCCCAGCAGCGAGCCAATCACACCGACCAGCACCGCCAGGATCATCACCCCGGGCACTAGGGGTTGGGCGATCCGGTCGGCGATCCGGGCGCGGTCGCCCTTTTCCGCCTGTGCCTGCTCGACCAGGTCGACGAGGGTGGTCAGCGAGTTGTCCGTTCCAGCTGCGGTCGTCTCGATCTCCAGCACACCGGCGGAGTTGATTGCTCCCGCGGGTACCTCGTCGCCGGGTGCGACCTCCTCCGGAATGGATTCTCCGGTGATCGCTGAGGTGTCAAGGCTGGATCGTCCGGAACGAATGATGCCGTCCGTGGCGATTCGTTCCCCGGGGCGCACGAGCATTAGCTCGCCAACCACGAGGTCCTTCGCTGCGACCTCGACCGCCGTGCCGTCGCGCAGCACCGTCGCGGTCTGCGGCACCAACTTCAACAGTGCCCGCAGTCCGCTCTGGGCCCGGTCCATCGCCTTGTCTTCCAGTGCCTCGGCGATCGAGTACAGGAACGCTAGCGCCGCGGCCTCTCCGACGTAACCGAGGATCACCGCGCCGACCGCACTGATCGTCATCAGCAAGCCAATGCCGAGCTTGCGCTTCGTGACAAGGTTCCGGATCGCTCCAGGTGCGAACGTGTAAGCGCCCAACAGCAGGCCGACCCAGAACAGTACTGTCGCGGGTGTCTCCAAGTCGGACCAGTCCAGCGCCAGACCTATGAAGAGGGCTATGCCGGAGAAGATCGGCAGTAGCAACTCGGGGTCCTTCCACCATGGCCGATCGAGCTCTTCGACCTCCGCGGCGGGTTTGTGTTCGCATCCACACGCTGAACTCATGCGTCCGCTCCCTTCTCGCCGCAGCCGGGGACCGAGCACTCAGAGTCGATGCATGGGGCGTTTTCGTCGACAGCCAGCGTCGCGTTGACCAGCGCGTTGAGCGCTGCTGCGAGATGCGGATCGGCGATTTCGTAGCGTGTCTTGCGGCCTTCCGGCTCGGCGACGACGATGCCGCAGTCGCGCAAGCAGGTCAGGTGGTTCGAGACGTTCGAGCGGGTCAGGTCCAGGTCGCGCGAAAGCACGGCCGGGTAGCTCGGGCCGTCGAGTAGTGTCATCAGGATTCTGGAACGCGTCGGATCCGCCATGGCCCGGCCGAGCCGGTTCATGACGTCGAGGCGTGAAGCAATGGTCAGCATGCGCTGAACTGTACAGTGGCTACTGAACTGGCGCAAGGCGTGAGGAGTCTGCTACTGCCTCCGCCCCCGCTACGCCGTTTCGCAGGCTCCTCTACGATGTGTTCGGTAAAGCACATCCGTTTAGAAGGGACGTCCGTCGATGGCAACCTCGACATCGCCGCGTAAGGCGTACACCGACGAACAAGGAATCGAGCGCGCCTCGAAGCAACAGCAAGAAGGCCTAGAGGCGAAAGTAGAGGAGAAGGCGCCCGCTGCGGCTCACGTGCTGCGGATGAACGAGCGCTTCGGTTCAGAAGGCGGTAACCAGCTTGCCGGTGGCATTACGTACTTCTCGGTGCTGTCGCTGTTTCCGCTGCTCATGCTGCTTTTCGCTGGCCTCGGTTTCTTCCTGAGTGCGCGGCCGGATCTGATCCAGGAGATTGAAAACCAGATCACCTCCTCCGTGGACGGCGATCTGGGCGACATGCTCAATGAACTGGTCAATGCTGCTATTGATCAGCGCGGTGCCGTCGCTGGTATTGGTTTGCTGACCACCCTGTGGTCTGGCCTGGGCTGGATGAACAACCTGCGCGTGGGCGTGTCCGCGATGTGGAAGGTGGATGCGAACGAGGGCGGCAACTTTGTGACGAAGAAGTTGGCCGACCTACTGGGCCTGATCGTGCTCATTGTCCTGTTCGTGGTGGCTGCAGGCGTGACTGCGGTTGGCGTGTCCGGCTGGACCAGCACCGCAATGGAGCGCCTCGGCATCGGTGATTTCCCGGGCGCGCGCCTCGTGGTGTGGGTCGTTGGATTCCTGGTCAGTGTGCTGGCCAGCTTCTTGGTCATGCTGTGGGTGAACATGTACATGCCGCGCACGAAGGTGCCGGTGAAATCAGGTCTAAAGGGTGCGCTGCTCGGCGCGGTCATCTTCGCCATCTTGCAGCAGTTCGCAGGCCTGGTGATCTCTTCCGCCACCGGTAACCCGGCGGGTGCGATCTTCGGCCCGATCATCACCCTCATGGTCGTGCTGTACCTGATCTGGCGCGTGGTGCTCTACGTTGCAGCATGGACTGCGACGACGCAGGAGTCCCTGGACGCAGCCCCGGCGGAGGTTCCGGAGCCGGCCGTGATCAACATCCGTGCAGGTGCGGTGCGTAACACCGATAAGTCGGCGTCTACCGGCAAGGCGCTTGGCGTCGGCGCCGCGCTTGGCGCTATCGGCGTTGGCCTCGCTTCCGTGCTGACGCGAGACTAACCACAGCGGCAAGCAACGCAAGGGCCACAACGCCCGCAACGACAAGGTAGGACCACCAACGGTTCCAGGCCGTCTCCTCTTCCACACCGGAGTTCTCTTCGGGCGTGGGGGAGGGGGCGGCTTGTGTCGTTTCAGGGGTGTTGGTCTCTGGGGGCGCTAGCTTTGCGACGACACCGTCCACCCCATACGCCGCATGCAGCAGCATCTGCGCCTGCTCCCAGGCGCGGTGTTCGTAGGCAGTGGTGTCTAAGACGACGGCGACGAGGCGGCGGCCATCGTGGTTGACCGCACCGACGAAGGTGTGGTTGGCGTCGTCGGTGTAGCCGGTTTTTCCACCGATGCCGTCGGGGTCGTTGAGGTAGAGCTTGTTGTCATTCCACAGCTCAAAGGCTGGTAAGTCGTCGAATCCGGGGAACTTGTAGGACTCGGTGGCGACGATGTCCGCGAACGTGGGGTTCGCAAACGCCGCTTTGTACGCCAGGCCCATATCCCACGCGGAGGTGGACATGCCGGCGCTGTCCAGGCCGGAATACGAGGTGGCACGGGTATCGGTCATGCCGAGGGTTTTGGCCATTTCGTTGATCTTCAAAAGCGTCATCTCGTTGCCGCCGAGCGCCTGGGCGAGCGCGTGGGCGCAATCGTTGCCAGAGGCCAACAGCAGACCGTGGAGCAGGTCGTTGACGGTGTAGTCGCCGCCCTCGACGATGCCTGCGGCGGAGCCTTCCTGGCCCGCGGACTCGGCGGATACCGGCACTTTCTGGTCTAGCGGCAGTTCGTCGATCGCCGCCAATGCCAACAGCACTTTGATGATCGATGCCGGACGGTATCGTCCGTGCGGATCCTTCATCGCCACCACGTCGCCGGAATCCAGGTCAGCCACCAGCCACGCGGATGCGAGCACGTCCTGCGGAACCTCGTAACCGTCGGCGACGCTGACCCCACACGGCCCGTCGTAGGTCACCGGCAACGCGTCCGGCGTGCTTGTGGCCCGTTCTGAGGTGGAGACAGGCTCCGGCGGCCAGGTTGCCTGCGGGCAGTTATCGGTATCGGGTGCTTTGTCGCGCTTGGGTGGGACCCAGTTGCCGGTGTCGTCGTAGTAGCCGGTGGTGGGGGCGGCCGGCTCGATGGCATCGGTTGGGGCGGGGGTTTCGGCGTCTTGCGCGTTCGCTGTCAAGCACAGCCCCATGCTCAAACACACCACCGGAACTGCTGCCAACGTGCGCTTGATCATTTAGGACCCCTTCTGTTTGTAGCGGGTGACGAGGCGGTCGATGAGCTCGTCGGTAAGTTTCTCATCGGAAAGAATGATATCGAGCATGTCAGCATGCATCGCCTCAGTTTCCTCCGGATCTGGTTCTACCTGGTCATCGTAGGAATCGCCGGAGAGATCCATGCCGATGCCGTCGAGGAGCCCCTCGTCTTCAACAGGGGTGTCAATTCCCGTGGCTTCTGCGAGCATCTCCGCATCAATAGCGGGGAACTGGGTGGTGAACTCGGTGAGGAAATCATCCGCATCGCTCATCGCCTGCGCCGGGCGCTTGCCCTTGCGGATCTCCGCATCGATGCGACGCTGCAACGCCTTCTCCATCTGGCGGTGGCGCCAGGAGCGCACACGGGTTGGCTCCAACTCGCGGGCCACCGCGCGTGATTTGTTCTCAGCCTTGCGCGCAAGCGTGGCTACCTGCGTCGCCGTCGCGTTCACAGTGGTATTTACCGGAGCGAACTCCGAGTCGGTGGAAATGCGCCAGTTGCCGTAGTAGCCGAACAGGAACAGGGCGAAACTGGCAACAGGTCCGAGAATCATGCCCCAGGCGAGGTAGCCAGTGGCGTTGCCGATCAGCGTGATCACTGCACACGCCACTGCCGGCAGCACGGTGGGTTGGTTACCGCCAAACACTGACGGTTCTTGGCCGGTGACCACGTCGCGGATCATGCCGCCGCCGGTCGCGGTGAAGACACCCATCATGAT
Source organism: Corynebacterium coyleae (assembly GCF_030408635.1). Taxonomy (NCBI): domain Bacteria; kingdom Bacillati; phylum Actinomycetota; class Actinomycetes; order Mycobacteriales; family Corynebacteriaceae; genus Corynebacterium; species Corynebacterium coyleae. The sequence continues at coordinate 544,224 of NZ_CP047198.1, forward strand.
GGTGGGCACAACCGGAAGCCCGTACTGGATTGCTTTCGACGCACCCGTGGACGCCCACAATGCGGAGACCAACGCGTCGCCATGCGATTGCAAAAATTCCCATGCGCGGCCCTTGAAGTAGGTGAACCTGGCGATCAACGCGCCGGTAAACGCAAGGATCAGGTACTCAGGCTGGCTCATTGCTGCGACGGTGCCCTCGTTGATCAGCACGTCGCGCAACATGCCTCCGCCGAGTGCGGAAAGCATCGCGATGAAGAAAAACCCCACGATGTCGTAGCCGAGTTGGCGTGCCAGGGTGCCGCCAATGACACCCATGAGGAGCACGCCGGAGATGTCCATCCAGTGATAGATGGCGTTGATGAGGGGGTCGACCTGGTCCACTGCCATAGCCGACCATTCTAAACCTCAGGTCTTAGAACTTGGAGAAGCGCTTGATCAGCTGGTTTTCCATCTCGGTCCACGCTTCTGCCTTATCGGTGAACGGTGCGGACGGAACGTAACCGGCGGCGCGGGTGGAGCCAAGCATGTACGCCAGGTAATCCTGCATGCGCGGGTTGGCCAGCAGCAGGGAGTTCAGCGAATCGTCCTTCGCCCAGTCGGCGGCGTCCGCGAGCAGTTCGTAGGCCTTGGCCATCTGCTTGGTGTCTACCGCGTCGGTGCCCTTGGCAATGTCGGCGGCGATGCCGTTAAACGAGTAGGAGTTGTCCGGGTGAACCTCCACCTTGAGATCACCAGCGTTTGCCGCGTTGAGGATGTCCTGCCAAGTGGACACGCCTGCGAGGTCGTGGTCGTCGTTTTCCAAAATCCAGCGGCCGAGGTGCTTCGTGGACGGGAAGGTGATGATCTCGCCGTACTTACCCAAGAACACCGGCGCGCCGTTCAGGTACGTGCGCAGCGTGTACACGCTCTGGCCCTGGATGGAAACCTTCACCGGGTCGATGCCAGCAAGGCCCCAGACGGAGGAGTCGTAGGGGTCTTGCGCGGCGGCCTGTGCCTGCTCGTCGGCGCGGCGCTGCTCCTCAGCCGCTGCGCGTTCTTCCTTCGCGGCGGCGATTGCGGTGGCTGCTGCGGCAACCTCGTTCGCGTCGAGATCTTGCGTATCGACGACACGCACCACCTCATCCAGCGACTCCACAACCTGCTTCCAATTGGTCAGCACAACGCGGCCCACACCTGACCATTCAGACATGCCGTTCTCGCCCGCGTAGTGGTCCGCGCCACGGTTGACGTTGCCCAAAATGGAGTGGGAGGCGAAGAAGATCTGCGCATGCTCAGCGCTGGCCACCTCGGCCAGCGAACGCGACACCTGGAAGACGCGTGCCAGCGACGAGACGTTCTCGTGGCTCGGACGGCCCGCTAGGAAGTTCGGGGCGCCAATGATGTCGTAGTACTGCTTGTCACCCGGCACGACGCGGTCGTCGCCCTGAGTGTTAAACGCCTCCCACTTTGGGTGGTCACTCAGGTCATGCGACGGGTTGGTGTTGAGGTAGGCCAGAAGCTCCTCGGGGGAGTTGAAGGCGAGGACCGATTGGTCGTCGCCAAGAAAGGCCTGCCACTGCGTGCCCTTCTCTTTCCAGGTTGGGGCCCACAGGGTGTAAAAATCGCCCTCGGTCAGGGACAGTTTCACGGGAAGGATCGCGCGGGTACTCATGGGGTGAGAGTCTACTCAACTCACAGCCAGCAGATTAACCGGTTGGCCGCCAGAACCCGTAGAACGGCATTCCGATGTTCTCGGTGCGCACCGGGTTCATCTGTACCGGGTCGCCGGCCTCAATCATCATGCCGTCGCCTGCGTACATTGCGGCGTGGCCCGACCAGAGCACAAGATCGCCCGGCTGCAGTTCCTCGTAGGACACCTGCCTGCCAACCGTCTGGTCGGCGGCGACGCGCGGGATGTCCATCCCCGCCTGGCTGTATGCCCAAGATGTCAGCCCGGAGCAGTCGAAGCCACCGGGGCTCGACCCTCCCCAGACATATGGCGTGCCGAGTTGGCTTTTCGCTGCGGCCACTGCGGCTGCGCCGACAGGGGAGCCACCCTGTGCTGGCGCTGGCGTGGGCTCCGGTGGAGGAGCAGACATTGGCGTGACCTCAGGCGGAGCAGGCGCGGGGACCGTGGCTGCGGGTTTCGGTGCAGTCGGCAGCGCCGCGGCCACAAGCTGGCGCGGGGATGATGGCACCGAGGCCGATAGGCGCTGTAACTCTGCGTTCGCTGCCTCACCGAGCGCGCCCGGACCCGGCATGACACGGGCGGCCGCCGCAGCGGTCGACGCACCCAGTTTCGTCGCAAGGGTGCCCAGGTCCTTCTCCAAGCTCTGCAAAGCCGCCATCGCAGCATCGAGCGCCTGACAGACTTGAGCCGCTACAAACGCCGCTGCACCAATTGGGCCGATTGGTGTCGCCGCAAGCGCGGGCGCTGCCGCGGCGTTGCGCATGAGACCGATTGCAATAGAGACAAGCTCGGCGACCGCGGCCGAAGCGCGGACTGACCCGCGCAGGACTGCGTCACTGATATCTGCACGGTAGGCCGCCAGGTCAGATGCAGCCTGCAGCCTGGTTTCCCCGCTCGCGTTAGCAACCTGTGCGAGCGGACCGAAGTCCTTGAAGTCCGGCATGCGATAGCCCGGAAGGGTCGGAAAATCGATGATGTCTGCCATGGACAAAATCTGTGCCGCAGCAGTACCGATATCTAACGAGAAGTTCAGGTGGCGGTTGTTTGTCACTGATGGCGGCCCGCCTAGCGAGGAAAGCGCGTCGAGCATGGTGCTAAGGGTGGGGTTCATAGTGTCGCTCCAAACTTGTGGCAGGTGGCGGTATCGACGGCGCACGCAGCATCAACGGTGAGGTCCATGGTTGCGGCGATGCGCCGGGCTTCGTCGCGAAGCAAAGTGGCGTCACTGTTCGCTTGCTCGATAGCGGTGGACACTGCGTTGTGGAATTCGCTCAATGGCCACACATCGGGCACTGGCACATGGTTGAGGGCGCGCAGCGAGGCTGCGTCGTTGCGTAGAGAATCGGTCATGGAAAACACGGATGCGGAATCAAATTGAAAGACAGTCATGCACATTGGACGGCGAAAACCCCACGCCGGTTCCCTCGTAGGAGAAAAAACTTCGGTGAATTAGCATGGGCGGCATGGACATCACGGTTATTAACCACCCGCTGGCTGCTTCGCGGCTGACCATCATGCGCGACAAGCGCAGCGACAACGCAGCTTTTCGTGCGGCGTTGGCCGACCTCGGCGCAATGCTGATCTACGAGGCGGCGCGTGATTTGAAAGTCGAGCAGTTCGACACCGAAACCCCAGTTGCGGTCGCTCAAGGCACGCGGCTGGCCACCCCGCCGATCATCGTCCCGATCATCCGAGCCGGTCTGGGCATGATCGACCCAGCACTGTCGATGATCCCGGACGCCCAGGTGGGCTTCATCGGCTTGGCTCGCGACGAGAAAACCCACGAACCGGTGCCGTACCTCGAAGCACTGCCCGACGATCTGTCTGGACAGCCTGTGTTCCTGGTGGACCCGATGCTGGCAACCGGCGGCTCGCTCATCCACGCCATCGATCTGCTTGTTGGCCGCGGTGCGGACGACATCACGTGCATCTGCATGGTCAGTGCACAGCCGGGCGTGGATGCGCTCAAGGCTCACGGCGGGCCTGTCCGCCTGGTCACCGCAACGATCGATCCGTCGCTGAACGAGGACGCCTACATCGTGCCTGGCTTGGGCGATGCCGGTGATCGTCTCTACGGTCCGCGCAACATCGACCTCTAACGCGCATAACGCGCGCACAGTACAAGCGCAGCGCAAGGTCTACGCGCCACGGAACCGAAAATAACCGTGGCGTGCACACTTGCGCTGCGCTACATTGTGAGCACAACGGCACAACAGCACAACGACACAGCCAGGGGGAGAGCTGTCATGGGGGAATTGCTACCGGACTCGCACTGGGCCAGCTACGCGCTGGGCTTGGGAGAACGTATTCGCGCGCTGCGCATCATGCGGGGGTTGAGCCAAACGCGCCTTGCGGAACTCGCTGGAGTGTCGCGCTCGCTTGTGTCCAATATTGAGCGCAACGACTACAACGAGCGGGCTGCCGACCCAACCTTAAGCACTCTCTACCGCATCGCTCGTGCGCTGCACGTGCCACCTGCGATGCTGTTGCCGGGCAGTCTTGACGATGTCGACGATGCCTACGTGCTCCAAGGCCCTGACGCCAAAGTGGAGGCGATCATGTTCCAGTGGCCCCGCAGTCCGTACGACACTGCCCGGTTTTCCACCGCCTATCTTCAACCCGGCGCACCGAGGGGAACACCAGTGTTTAGCGTTGCTGAACAGATTCAGCACTGCACTGAAAACGCAGTACCGAAAAAGCAGTGCGCTTCTAGCGTGGCGACGACCCCGGCGTAGACTCTGTGCAACATATGCACTTGCTTGTACCCGCTGTACAGGACGACCTTAAGGGAGGACGCGTGAGTAACGCCGGAATCGCTACAGCCGTGGCGGCTTGGTTTGATCAAAACCAGGACAAGGTCGTGGGGTGGCGTCGGCACATTCACTCACACCCAGAGCTATCCAACGAGGAAGTGGAAACTACCGAGTTTTTGGTCAACGTACTGGAGGAACATGGTCTGAAGCCGGTGTGCTTCCCGGGCACCGGGTTGTATGTGGACCTTGGTCCTACCGAAGGCAAGCGCTTGGCGTTTCGCGCAGACATCGATGCGCTGCGTGTGCCGGAGCAAACCGGTTTGCCGTTCGCGTCGGTGAACCCGGGCGTGTCGCACTCGTGTGGCCATGATGTGCATACGACGGTTGCTCTGGGCCTTGCGTGTGCGTTGTCCACGATCGAGCTTGAGCAGGGTGTTCGCGTGATCTTCCAGCCTGCGGAAGAAGTTATGGGCGGCGGCGCGCTGGACGTGGTCAAGTGGGGCGGGTTGGAAAATGTTTCCGCGATTTATGCGGTGCATGCCGAGCCGCATATCCGTGTTGGGGAGATCGGCGTGCGCACCGGTGCGATCACCTCGGCGTCTGACGTGATTCGTATCGAGGTCCAGGGCCCCGGCGGACATACGTCGCGCCCGCAGTTGACCGCCGATGTGGTGTACGCAATCGGTGCGCTGATTACTCAGTTGCCGGCGTTATTGTCGCGCCGGGTGGATCCGCGCACAGGCACTGTGTTGGTGTTTGGCCACGTCAATGCGGGTGATGCGGCGAATGCGATTCCGAAAGTGGGTGTTTTGGAAGGCACGTTGCGCACGGCGGATATTACGACGTGGCGTGAGATCGAGGACTTGATTACGGACCTGATCGACCTTGTCGTTGCGCCGACCGGTTGCACGTACCACCTGGATTACATCCGCGGTGTGCCGCCCGTGCTTAACGACGACGCCGCCACCGCCCTGGCCGTCCAAGCCGCCCGGTCCGTGGACCCGCACAGTGTTGTCTCCGCCCCGCAATCCAGCGGTGGGGAGGACTTTTCGTGGTACCTCGAGCACGTACCCGGCGCGATGATGCGCTTGGGTGCGTGGAACGGTGAGGGTGAGCCACAGGATCTGCACCAGGGGAACCTGAATGTTGATGAGCGGGCGATTGGGGTTGGGGTTCGTTTGTTCGGTGCGATTGTGGAGCAGTACTTCCGGGTGGGTGAGGTTTCTCCGGCTCCGGGTAGACTGTGACGTTGTTTAACCTGTCACGTCAAGTCTGAAACTTTGAGGAGAGCCGTTTTGTCCAAGAAGATTGTCATCATGGGTGGAGGCCCCGGCGGATACGAGGCCGCGCTGCTCGCGTCGAAACGCGGCGCAGACATCACGTTGGTGGAAGATTCTGGGGCTGGCGGCTCGGCGATCCGTAAGGACGTTGTGCCGTCGAAAAGCTTCATTGCGGGCGCGAACATTAAGACGGACTTGCGCCGCGCGGACGATATGGGGCTCAACCACACGTTGGGTGACGCGAAGCTGTCGCTGCTGGCGCTGAATGAGCGTGTGAAGCAGTTGGCGGCGGAGCAGTCCAGTGACATCCGCGAGCAGCTTGAGCGCAAGGGCGTGCGCCTGGTCAAGGGGCGTGCGCGCTTCTCTGATAAGCAGGTCGGTCACACTACGCATGACATTGAGATTGTCACCGAGTCTGGTGAGACTGAGCACGTCAGCTGCGACATGGTGCTTGTGTGCACGGGTGCGAGCCCGCGTGTGCTCAAGGGGGCGGAGCCGGACGGCGAGCGCATCCTGAACTGGCGTCAGATGTATGACCTGCAGGAGCTGCCGACCCACCTCATTGTGGTTGGTTCTGGCGTGACTGGTGCGGAGTTTGTCTCTGCGTTTGCGGAGCTGGGCGTGAAGGTGACCATGGTTGCTTCCCGCGATCGCATTTTGCCTCACGACGACGCCGACGCCGCCGATGTCTTGGAGAAGGTCCTGGCGGATCGCGGCGTGCAGTTGGAGAAGGACGCGCGTGTGGAGCGTGTGGAAAACACGGGTGACGCTGTGGTCGTGCACACCACTGATGGCCGCGCCATTGAGGGTTCGCACGTGATGATGTCCATCGGTTCTGTTCCGAATACGGCAGATTTGAACCTTGAGGCCGCAAAGGTGGAGACCACCCCGTCCGGCCACATTCATGTGGACCGCGTCTCGCGCACTAACGTCGCCGGCATTTACGCTGCGGGCGACTGCACGGACCTCATGCCGCTGGCGTCGGTTGCGGCGCAGCAGGGCCGCACTGCCGTTGACCACGCGATGGGCGACGGTGTCAGCCCGATCCGCCTGAAGACGGTTGGCAACGCCGTGTTCACCCGTCCGGAGATCGCTGCCGTGGGTGTTACGGAGCAGGAGATCCGCGACGGCAAGGTTGAGGCAGACATCTACAAGCTGCCCTTGTCGACGAACCCGCGCGCCAAGATGCGTTCCCTGCAGTACGGATTTGTGAAGATTTTCGCCCGCAAGGGCTCCGGCCAGGTCATCGGTGGCGTAATCGTGGCGCCGACGGCATCCGAGCTGATCTTGTCGCTGACCATCGCGGTAACCAACAGCCTCACCGTCACCCAGCTGGCTAACTCGATGGCGGTGTACCCGTCCCTGTCGGGCTCGATTACCGAGGCGGCTCGCCGCCTGATTACAAAGTCGGATCTGGACTAGCCGGAAACGCACGTTGGGGGCAGCGGGTGCGCGGACACGTCGCGCACCCCGGACCAATCGGGGTAGCTGACGCCGGGGCCAGATCAAGGCCGTCGGCGTACACCAGTTGGGGTGCGTATGCGGCGTCGCAGCCAAGCGCTACGGCGTGCTCGCGCCGGGGCTGACCAAAGCCCACGGCGGGACCCTGCACCATGCGCGCAACCCACATCTGTGTGCGCCCGTCCGGGGTGGTGGAGACCTGCCTGGTCACACGGTTTGGGGTTTCAAACGCACGGTGCACCACCCATAGCGGGCAGGTATCGCCGGAGACGGCGAAGCGGAACGACGTGGTGGCCTGGCGCTTGGACACATTTCCTGCGCGGTCGGTGCGCATAAATACAAACGGCACAGCCTGCGCGCCGGGGCGCTGCAGTGTGCCGAGGCGTTGGCAGGTGGATTCGAATCCGGTGCCGAAGCGGGCCGAGATGACATCGATGTCGTAGCGCGTCTCGTGGGCAGCCTGCAGGATCTCCGTGTACGGCATGGTGACGGCAGCCGCGAAGTACTGGGCTAAGCCGTGGGTGGTGACGTTGCGGGCCGGGGTGTCGTCGATACGCGCAATGAGCTCTGACATCACGTCGCCGTGGGCGAGATTGCTGTAGCGGTAGGACAGCTCGAAGCACTGTTGCGCTTCGCTCAAGCCGGAGCGCAGGCGGATCTCGCGGGTGGTGGTGTCGATGTCGGAGCGACCCGACTCCACAGGCTGGTTGAAGCGCACGGTGTAGCCGAAGTCGCGGTCGAGGACCGACGCAAGACGGGTCAGGCGCAACTGGCGGCCACCAAGATGCTCCGCAAGCGTTTCGGCCGCTGAATCCAGGGAGTGGAAGTAGTTGCTGTGTTCCTGGAAAAAGCTGCGTGCGTACTCGTAGGGGTTGGGGGCTTGCTCGTTGAGGCGCTCGGGGATGGTTCGGACACGCTCCGCAAGGGTAGGGAAGTGGCGGGCGAATTCCTCCAGCTCGTGCTGCGCGATGCCGGGGAGCAGTTCCGAAAGGGCGGCTGCGGTTTCGCGTTCGGCGTCGCCGGAGAAGAAGGAAGCATCCACCCCGAAGGCGGACGTTAACTGCAACAACACCGTTGCAGTGAGAGGGCGCTGATCGTTTTCCAACTGGTTGAGATAGCTCGGCGAGATACCGACGAGGACCGCCGCATCGGCTTGAGTGAGGTTGCGAGCGGTGCGCAGTGTGCGGATCTGACCCCCCGCGTACAGCTTTGCCATCGTTGATTTTGCTCCTTCTCAGCCGCTTGGCCTGGTGATTTGCAACACTTTGCAAGTCTGCCAGTTTCAGGACGCAAGAATACGCAACTTCCACTATGATGCGCAACACACTTTCGCTCCTAATATGAGGTTCATCATCATCTCGATCGCCAGAAGGAGCCGAAGAATGATCCAACACGAGGTACGTACCCATAAGTCCGCAGAAGACTTCCCGATTGAAGAGCATCTGGCCTACAAGATTGCCAAGGTCGCGGCCGACCCGGTTGAGGTGCCGGAAGATACCCGCGAAATGATCATCAACCGCATCATCGACAACGCTTCTGTCGCTGTTGCCTCCTATAACCGCCGCCCGGTCGCCGTCGCCCGCGCAATGGCCAAGGCACACCCGGCAGACAACAAGGGCGCACTCGTCTTCGGCGAAGACGGCACCTACTCCGCAGAATGGGTCGCTTTCGCAAACGGCACCGCCGTGCGCGAGCTCGACTTCCACGACACCTTCCTTGCCGCCGAGTACTCCCACCCGGGCGACAACATCCCGCCGATCCTTGCTGTTGCACAGCACAAGGGCCTCGACGGCAAGGCGCTGATCCGCGGCATCGCTACTGGCTACGAAATCCAGGTCAACCTGGTCAAGGGCATCTGCCTGCACGAGTGGAAGATCGACCACGTTGCACACCTTGGCCCCTCGGCCGCAGCTGGCATCGGCACCATGCTCAACCTGGACGTGGACACCATCTACCAGGCAATCGGCCAGGCACTGCACACCACCACCGCAACCCGCCAGTCCCGCAAGGGCCTGATCTCCTCCTGGAAGGCATCCGCCCCGGCGTTCGCCGGCAAGATGGCCATCGAAGCGGTGGACCGCGCCATGCGCGGCGAGGGCGCACCGGCCCCGATCTGGGAAGGCGAAGACGGCTTCATCGCATGGATGCTGCACTCCCCGGAGCGCACCTACACCGTCCCGCTGCCGGCAGACGGCGAGCCGAAGCGCGCGATCCTGGACACCTACACCAAGGAGCACTCCGCCGAGTACCAGGCACAGGCTCCGATTGACCTGGCTCGTCGCATGAAGCAGACCATCGCAGACGCAGGCAAGACCACCGCCGAGATCGAGTCCATCGTGCTGCACACCTCGCACCACACCCACTACGTCATCGGCACCGGCGCGAACGACCCGCAGAAGATGGATCCGAAGGCATCCCGCGAGACTCTGGACCACTCGATCATGTACATGTTCGCTGTCGCCCTTGAGGACGGCGGCTGGCACCACGTCGACTCCTACACCCCGGAGCGCGCAAACCGTCCGGAGACCGTCGAGCTGTGGCACAAGGTGTCCACGGTGGAGGACCCGGAGTGGACCCGTCGCTACCACTCGCAGGATCCGGACGAGAAGGCATTCGGCGCCAAGGCTGTCATCACCTTCAACGACGGCACTGTCATCGAGGATGAGATGGCTGTCGCCGACGCCCACCCGTACGGTGCTCGTCCGTTCGAGCGTGAGAACTACATCCAGAAGTTCCGCACCCTGGCTGAGGGCATCGTCGATAAGGACGAGCAGGACCGCTTCCTCGCCGCCGTGCAGGATCTGGAAAACCTCACTGACCTGACCGAACTTAACATCCGCGTCAACGACGCAACCCGCGCCGCTGCAGAGGAGATCCCGGGAGGCATCTTCTAATGTTCAAGCCTGACACAACCCCGAACGAGCGTCGCAAAGCACTGCGAGCATCGCTTGTCGACGAAAAAATCACCACCCTGCCCGGCGCCTTCAACCCGCTGACCGCGCGCCTGATCGAGGACATCGGATCCTTCTCCGGCGTGTACGTCTCCGGCGCCGTGGTAGCCAACGACCTGGGCCTGCCAGACATCGGCCTGACCACGCTTTCCGAGGTTGCAAACCGCGGCGGCCAGATCGCCCGCGCCACCAACCTGCCGGTGCTCATCGACGCCGACACCGGCTTCGGCGAGCCGATGTCCGCAGCCCGCACCGTCGCCGAGTTTGAAGCGGCAGGCCTGGCTGGCCTCCACCTGGAAGACCAGGTCAACCCGAAGCGCTGCGGTCACCTCGACGGCAAGGAAGTTGTGCCGCGTGACCTGATGATCCGCCGCATCACCGCAGCGGTGCGCGAGCGCCAGGACGACGACTTCGTCATCTGTGCCCGCACCGACGCCGCCGGCATCGAAGGCATCGACGAGGCCATCGAGCGTGCGAAGGCATACGCCGACGCGGGTGCGGACCTCATCTTCACCGAAGCGCTGTACTCGGAGGAAGACTTTGCCAAGTTCCGCGCCGCCGTGGACACGCCGCTTCTGGCCAACATGACCGAGTTTGGCAAGACCGACCTGCTCAGTGCCCAGCAGCTGGAAAACCTCGGCTACAACGCCGTGATCTGGCCGGTGACCACCTTCCGCATCGCCATGGGCCAGACCGAAGCAATGCTGCGCGACATCGCAGAAACCGGCACCCAGGTGCCGTGGCTGGACAAGATGCAGCACCGCGCCCGCCTCTACGAACTGGTGCGCTACGACGAATACAACCAGTTCGACCAATCCGTCTTCACCTACTCGAAAGACACCTACAGCTCCACCTTTGAGCAGTAGACGCCACCACCAACACCACCACCAAGAAGGAGTGAATCATCATGACTGAGCAGGAAATTCGTAAGGGCCTCAACGGCGTTGTCGCTGACTACACCGCAGTGTCCAAGGTCAACCCGGAGACCAACTCGCTGCTGTACCGCGGCTACCCGGTCCAGGAACTGGCAGAGCATTGCACCTTCGAGGAAGTGGCATACCTGCTGTGGAACGGTGAACTGCCGACCGAGGAGCAGTTTGCAGAGTTCCGCGGTGGCTGCATGGAAAACCGCGACATCGATGAAGAACTGATCCAGATCATCAACTTCATGCCGAAGGACTGCCACCCGATGGACGTGCTGCGTACCGCAGTGTCCTACCTGGGTGCAGAGGATCCGGAGAAGTTCACCCCGGATTCCGATCACCTGCGTGGCATCGGCCGCAAGCTGCTGGCCAAGCTGCCGACGATTGTCGCAACCGACATCCGTCGCCGCCAGGGCAAGGAGTACATCGCCCCGAGCAAGGAGAAGGGCTTCTCCGAGAACTTCCTCTGGATGGTTTTTGGTGACGATGAGAAGTCCCCGGCCAACATCCCGTCCGACATCGAGGCGTTTGAGAAGACGATGATCCTCTACGCCGAGCACTCCTTCAACGCCTCCACCTTCACGGCCCGCACGATTGCCTCGACGATGTCCGACGGCTGGTCCGCAATCACCGGCGCAATCGGTGCCCTGAAGGGCCCGCTGCACGGTGGCGCCAACGAGTTCGTCATGCACCACATGACCGAAATCGGCGACCCGGCCAAGGCAGAGCAGTGGTGCCTGGACAAGCTCAAGAACAAGGAGCTCGTCATGGGCTTCGGCCACCGCGTGTACAAGAAGGGCGACTCGCGCGTGCCGACGATGGAAGCCGCCTTTAAGAAGCTCGCTGCGGAGCATCCGGAGAAGGACGCTCAGAAGTGGGTCGAGATGTACGACATCATGGCCAAAACCATGCACGACAACACCTCGATCAAGATCCGTCCGAACCTGGACTTCCCGTCCGGCCCGGCCTACTACATCCTGGGCTTCGACATCGAGTTCTTCACCCCGCTGTTCGTGATGTCCCGCATTACCGGCTGGACCGCTCACATCATCGAGCAGTTTGAGAACAACTCCCTGATCCGTCCACTCTCGGCCTACAACGGCCCGGAGGAGCGCCACGTCAAGGCGTAAGCGGATCACCCCCGAAACGCGGGTCGTCGCAACGCGGCGCCCGCGTTTTTGCACCCCCGCGTTAGGGTGCAAACGTGTCACATTCGTTGGCGAAAACGACCCAAGAAAAGTGTGACCTGTACTAAACTACCCGTTGCAGTATGACTTCGATCTTTCCTTGAGGAAAGGAACAAAATGAACCCGGATAACCTCCCGCTTAATGACCTGCCAGCATTCAAGAAAATCCTGGTAGCTAACCGCGGTGAGATCGCCGTTCGTGCCTTCCGTGCAGCCTTTGAAACTGGCGCGAAGACCGTCGCGGTCTACCCCCGCGAGGACCGTAACTCGTTCCACCGTCCGTTCGCGGACGAGGCAGTCCAGATCGGCGAGGCCGGCCAGCCGGTCAAGGCGTACCTGAACATCGACGAAATCATCCGTGCCGCGAAGCAAACTGGCGCAGATGCCGTCTACCCGGGCTACGGCTTCCTCTCCGAGCGTGCTGACCTGGCTCGTGCCTGCCGCGACAACGGCATTAAGTTCATCGGCCCGACCCCGGAGACGCTGGACCTGACGGGCGACAAGTCCGCCGCTGTCCAGGCCGCTGAGCGTGCCGGCCTGCCGGTGCTGAAGGACTCTGAGCCGTCGTCCGACCCGAAGCAGCTGGCAGAGTTTGCCAAGGACTTCGAGTTCCCGGTGTTTGTGAAGGCTGTCGCCGGTGGCGGCGGACGCGGCATGCGTTTCATTGAGAAGATCGAGGACGTTGAGCGTCTCGCAGCCGAGGCATCCCGCGAGGCTGAGGCAGCCTTCGGTGACCCGAACGTCTACATCGAGCGCGCCGTGATCCGCCCGCAGCACATTGAGGTGCAGATCATGGCTGACTCTTACGGCAACGTGGTGCACCTGTTTGAGCGTGACTGCTCCGTGCAGCGCCGCCACCAGAAGGTTGTTGAGATCGCTCCGGCGCAGCACATCACGGAAGAGCAGCGCCAGAAGATCTGTGCCGACGCTGTGGCGTTCTGTAAGGAAATCAACTACGAGGGCGCAGGTACGGTCGAGTTTCTTGTCGACGAGTCCGGCAACCACGTCTTCATCGAGATGAACCCGCGCGTGCAGGTCGAGCACACGGTGACCGAGGAAGTCACCGGCATCGACATCGTAAAGAACCAGATGTACATCGCCGCCGGCGCGAAGCTGGAGGACATCCACCTCACCCAGGACCTCATCGAGGTCAACGGCGCAGCCCTGCAGTGCCGCATCACCACCGAGGACCCGGCCAACGGCTTCCGACCGGACTCCGGCGTGGTCACCGGCTACCGCTCCCCGGGTGGTGCAGGTGTGCGTCTCGACGGCTCCGTGGCCGTCGGTACCACCATCACCCCGAACTTCGACTCCCTGCTGGTCAAGATGACCTGCCGTGGCCGCAACTTCCAGGTCGCCGTCGACCGTGCCCTGCGCGCCCTGAACGAGTTCTCCATTACGGGCCTGTCCACGAACATCGGCTTCCTGCGCGCCCTGCTCAGCGAGGACGAGTTCCGCAACGAGCGCATCAACACCGGCTTCATCGCGGACCACCCGCACCTGCTCGAGGCTCCGGCGGCAGCTGACGATGCCGGCAAGATCCTCGACTACGTCGCATCCGTGACGGTGAACCAGCCGAACGGTGCCCGTCCGACGAACATTCAGCCGTCGAAGAAGCTTCCGGAGCTCAAGTACGGCGAAATGCCACGCGGCTCCCGCAACGACCTGCTCGAGCTCGGCCCGACAAAGTGGGCTGAAAAGATCCGCAATCAGACCGCTCTGGGTGTCACCGAGACCACGTTCCGTGACGCTCACCAGTCACTTTTGGCAACCCGTATTCGCACCAACACCCTTGTGGCTGCCGCGAAGCATGTGGGTCACCTGACCCCGGAGTTGACCTCCGTTGAGGCATGGGGCGGCGCTACCTTCGATGTGGGCATGCGCTTCCTCCACGAGTCGCCGTGGATGCGTCTCGACGAGCTGCGCGAGGCGATGCCGAACGTCAACATTCAGATGCTGCTGCGTGGCCGCAACACTGTTGGCTACACCCCGTACCCGGACAACGTGACCAAGGCGTTCGTCCAGGAAGCAGCCTCGTCCGGTATTGACATCTTCCGAATCTTCGACGCGCTGAATGACGTCTCCCAGATGCGCCCGGCGATCGACGCAGTGCTGGAAACCAACACCACCGTCGCCGAGGTTGCGATGGCGTACTCCGGCAACCTGATGGATCCGAATGAGGATCTGTACACGCTGGACTACTACCTGAAGCTCGCCGAGGAGATCGTCGAGGCTGGCGCCCACGTCCTGGCGATTAAGGACATGGCTGGCCTGATGCGTCCGGCAGCAGCCGCCAAGCTGGTGAAGGCGCTGCGTGAGCGCTTCGACCTGCCGGTGCACGTCCACACCCACGACACTGCGGGCGGTCAGCTCTCGACCTACCTTGCGGCTGCCAACGCCGGTGCCGACATCGTCGACGTTGCATCCGCTCCGCTGGCAGGCACCACCTCCCAGCCGTCGATGTCCGCCCTCGTCGCAGCGTTTGAGAACACCGAGCGCGACACCGGCATCGACCTGCAGGCCGTCTTCGATATGGAGCCGTACTGGGAAGCCGTGCGCCAGGTCTACGCACCGTTCGAGTCCGGCATCCCGGGCCCGACCGGCCGTGTGTACAAGCACGAGATTCCGGGCGGTCAGCTCTCCAACCTTCGCACCCAGGCGAAGGCGCTTGGCCTGGAAGACCGCTTCGAGCTCATCGAGGACTACTACGCAGGCGTAAACGAGATCCTCGGCCGCCCGACCAAGGTCACCCCGTCCTCCAAGGTTGTCGGCGACCTGGCACTGCAGCTCGTCGGCCAGGGCGTTAGCCCGCAGGAGTTCGCAGAGAACCCGCGCAAGTACGACATTCCGGAATCCGTCATCGGCTTCCTGCAGGGCGAGCTGGGCACCCCTCCGGGTGGCTGGCCGCTGCTGCGCGAAAAGGCGCTGGAGAACCGTTCCGAGGTCGACCACACCGTCCAGGTGCCGGCAGAGCTCGAGCCGGATCTGCAGTCCGACGACCACAGTGTGCGTCGTGCGGCGCTGGATCAGCTGCTGTTCCCGAAGCAGTACGCCGAGTACCAGGAGCACCTGCGCACCTACGGCATCACCGACCAGTTGGGTGACAAGACCTTCTTCTACGGCCTTGAAGAGGGCGTGGAGACCATGATCTACTACGGCGAGATCGACGAAAACCGTCCGCCGCTGGTGGTCAGCCTCGACGCTGTCGGCGAGCCGGATGAGAAGGGCATGCGCCAGGTCATCCTGACCGTCAATGGCCAGGTCCGCCCGGTTGCCGTCCGCGACGAGAACGTCGAGTCCACCGTTGCCGAGGTGGAGAAGGCCGACGCCTCCAACCCGGGCCACGTGGCCGCACCGTTCGCTGGTGCCGTCACCGTCACGGTGAAGGAAGGCGACGAGGTCAAGGAAGGCGACCCGGTCGCAACCATCGAGGCTATGAAGATGGAGGCCGCGATCTCCGCACCGAAGTCGGGCGTGATCGAGCGCATCGCGCTGACCAAGCCGACCAAGGTGGAAGGCGGCGACCTCGTGGTAGTTATCGCCTAATGCTTAGGCGGTGAAGCCCTTCACGTCGACGGCCATGACATTGTCGTGGCCGTCGACGTTTTTAAATCCCGTTAAGGCCAGGATTATGGGTGAGCGGTCAGAAGATCCAGGGCGCTTATAGGTTGAGCTTCACCATAACGCGGAAATGCTTGGATGAGATTCGATAGGTCTACAGAAGGAAGTTCGGATTGTAAATTCTGAAAGCGAGGGGTTATGAAATCACGCGTCGTTTCAAAGGAACGTTCAACGACAATCCAGTTCCGCCTATGACGGGCTGCTGCCTCCATAGTGGTTCCACTTCCTGCAAAAAAATCCATGACGATATCCCCTTCATCAGTGGCGATTTGGACGATGCGTTCAAGTAATTCGACCGGTTTCGGAGTGTCAAACGGAATCTCGGTGTGAAATGTCTTGATGAGTTTTCGTTTCGCTGATTCCGTTGTTCCCACTTCATCTGCAAACCAAAGTGTTTTCGGCACGAGACCTTTAAGTTCCCAACTAAAACGCTTCAATCGAGGGCTGCCGTTTCCGTTCTTGGGAAACCAAATGCGGTTATCCTGCATGAGTTCATGGAACCGATCTTCTGCTGTGTACCAGGATCGCCCTTTAGGCGGGAGTTTTCTTTCGCCTGTTGGTGTCACGATCGGATACTGTTGCCCATCTCTATAACCTGGGGCGGTGAACGGGGCGTCAGCCCAACTGCCCCGTGGATCATTATCAGGGTTTTTCAGCTGGTCTTGTCTGCGGGGAATCAAATTCCTCTTCAACTTCCATTTCTGGGGGCCAGCAGGGGAATAAATGAGGATGGTATCGTGAGCGGAGCTTAGCGCCGATCGCGATTCCCTGGATGTCCTTTTTTCCCAAATGATGGACCCGACGTAAGCTTTCTCTCCGAAAATCTCATCGAGAACGAAACGAGCGTGGTGAAGCTCTGAATCGTCGAGATGCACCCATACAGATCCGTCATTTTTCAGTAGAGGAGCGGTCGCAACCAGTCTGTCCTTGAACATTGAGAGCCATTCTTCATGGCTAAGACGGTCTGCGTAGGACTGGAATGTTTTTTGAGTGTTGAAGGGCGGGTCAATGTAGATCAGCGATACGCTTTGCTTTCCATAGTGGGCCTTTAGCCATTCGGCACAGTCTAAAACATCTCCTACAACAATTGAGTTTTCAGAATGAGTTGATCGCGGACGCTTCTCGTACATGACACCCACCTTCTCCGGGGGGAGCGGCCCATCAACCCATCGGTAGCCAATCGAACCATCCGCTAGAAGAGTAAGATCTTTGTTCTTCCAAGTTAATTGCAATTTTCACCCTCGTTACTAAGAATCGCATGATTAAGAGGCAAAGAGAGTATATGGCTTGTTACGATTCTGTCGTGCAAGCTTGAGAGGTTTATCGAATATGAGTGCTAATGGGGAGATTTCCACCCGTGTGAAACCCCTCGTTCGATGGGCGGGAGGGAAATCGCGTCTTCTTTCAAAGATTCTTCCCGCTGTACCATCTGCGATTCAGGACTATTATGAACCATTCTTGGGGGGCGGTGCAGTCTACCTCACGCTTTACAAAAGGGTGGAGGGGTGTGCCTACCTGTCGGATGTAAACCCTCATTTGATTGCGGGTTGGCGAGGTTATGCGAATCCTACAGATCGCTTTCTAGCAACGTTGTCAAATTTTGAAAAGCAAGATTCCGAAGAATTCTATTACGAGATGCGGTCTCAGTCGCCTACAGACCCGTTTGATATGGCTGCCAGATTTGCATACCTAAATGCGACGTCTTGGAACCATTTATGGCGAGAGAATTCCAAAACTGGTGCAATGAATGCTCCATGGGGAAAGAGGGCGTTTAAGATGCCGTCGAATGAAAGACTTGCAGAGTTTAAGAACGCGGTGAAGGGGGCGAGTATAAGCGTGCAGGATTTTAGAGTTGCGCTTCAGTCGGCGCAGGCAGGAGATTTCGTATACCTAGACCCACCTTATCTTCCTATCTGGACCAATCAGGAGGAAAAAGAACCTACCAGCAAATTTAATCGGTACAACGCTAAAACGTTTGAATTGCCAGATCTTGAAGATCTCGCTGATTGTTGTCGAGATCTTGACCAAAAAGGGGTGGCGTGGCTTCTGTCCAACCGGGATACTGAACAGGTTCGTGAGCTATTCTCTTTCGCAAAGATACAAACCTTCACAACCACTCGATCAGTGGCAGCTCAATCTAAGCGTTCAGTAGAGTCACGGAAGTCTCCCGAGGTCCTGATATTAGGAGCAAATCTTGGCATATAAAGAAATCCGAGGTTTGTTAGTTTACCGACTCAACAAATCTGCATATAAAGCTCTCTATGGACGGGGGCTGAGAAACCGAGATGGTAGCCTTGACTCCTCGTATTCGAAGGACTATTTGCAGCTTTCTCAGGATCCGGAGGAATATCGCAAAATAGCTGAATTGCTGGGGGTGGACGAGAGTGAAAACATTCCGGTTACATATTCGTGGCCAGGTGGTACAGCGGTAGGAAGCGTTGTGGAGAAATCAGCTGACCGACCACATCTGAAATGGGCGACTAATAAAGCGCCGCAACCGTGGCGGCTGGTGCTAGATCCCACGCAAGAATCTGTCGAAACAATACCAGGAAATCCAGATTTTCAATTGGGGGAAGAAGCTTCACGCCAGTTTGATGACATCTTAAAAAGCTGTGGAGATATTTTTCTCATTGCTGTTGCATTGGCGGATGAGATATCGACCCTCCATCTGCGTGTCTGCATGACATCTCCCCCAGTGGGGCTCGAATGGGCAAAAATAGATAATTTGCCCTCCCGAATATGCAGCATCATTGAATCGATGCCAGCGCGAACAACTTCTAAAATCGAGATATTCACACAAGGAATGAACCATAATCGGTCAAACCTAGAAGAACTGATCGATAAACTCTCGAGTAATCCAAATCAACTTTTAGTAGGACCGCCTGGTACCGGAAAGTCCATGTTGCTTAGGCAGCTTGCGATGTTCGTCGAAAAGCCTACGCTGCTCGATGAAGTTCGGTTCGATCCCGAAAAGAAAGCCTATAACTGGGCTACATTTGAAGTAGACAATGATACTCCCGGCAAGGTTATGTCCCTGACTTTGCATCCTAGCTTTAGTTATGAGGATCTGGTGATTGGGTTACGGCCAGAACCGTCTGAACATGGGACCCGTATCAAAGCAACTCCGGGGCCGTTAGTGAACATGGCTCATTTTGCAGCGACTCACGATGCAGTGGCATTGTTGATTCTGGATGAGTTTAATCGCGCGAACACACCTGCGGTTTTTGGTGATACTCTTTCATTGTTGGATGCCGGTCAGCGCGGTACTTCTGTGGTTCGTCTTCCCTATAGTGATCTAGAAGCCGAGATTCCTAGTGAGTTTTTAGGCAGCAATCAGCGACAAATCGCAGGATTCCTTGAATCCTTCACATTGCCACCTAACCTGTGGATTGTGGGTGCCATGAACACTGCGGACAGATCGATTGCTCCGCTAGATGCGGCGATGCGACGACGTTTTACCATTACCGAAATAATGCCGGATTATTCCCTTTTACAGCAGCACTTACGTAATTCGGCGATCGGCGGTCTCCAGCAATCAATGGTCCAGCTGGCAGATGTTGCAGCGGCGCTTCTTCAGAGCTTGAACGATCGGATTAGTTCGGTTGTCGGGAACGATTTTCAATTGGGGCACTCAAATTTTTGGGGACTTCGAATGGATTCAGAAGAAGCTTTCTGGAGGAGCATCGCCGAGGCATTTGATAGTAATGTGGCTCAATCTTTGAAGCTTGAACTTCAAGGCGACGATGACTCGTTAGCCGCCATCTTGCTTGCAGATGAAGTTTTATCGGCTGGACAGGGAGCAAAGGTGGCCGCGCGGTGGAAAGAACCTCCGCCATCCGTTGGGATGAAAGGCTTGCGCCGACTGGAGATTATGCGTCTGGGTGATCTAACGCAAGAGGAGATCAAGCGGGAAATAGAACGGCAAATGGGTGGGGTTTAGCCCCAAATGTATCAATTTCAGGAGAATCTGCCTGCGCGTGTACAGGAAAAAGACTTAATTGCATTTTCGCGCCTGCTAGAAGGGGCGACCGACACGCTTCGACCAACCATATCTTTGGGGGTGGTTAGTCTCACTGAAGGTACGGTCACCTTTAATAATCTCATTGGCGAAGGGGTAGCGCCCGGGGGAGCTAGATTTACGATTTGTCCAAAGGGAGTAGTTGGTGAGAAATGGATTTACAACGTCTCGCAGTTTTTCACTAGCAATACGCGGTTCTACCTGTCTCCAGTTCCCTCTGGTAGTGAAGCAGCGCTTCCGTATTTGCCGGCGGCAGATGCCATAGCTTTAGAATTTGCTGCGGAATTGGAGCTAGCCTTTAAAGTATCTGGGCCGATCATTGCACACAGTTTCAGTGATAGGTCGTTAAAGTCATTGAAAGGGAAACTAAATGTTTCTAAATGGGTGATTGATCACCCTATCCGTCCCACATCCTTCCCCGTTTTCGCAAGTGAAGTTGATGCCGAAAATATCTATAACCGAGTTTTCTCTCTTGCTATTCAAACGGTTTTACGAAAGGTTTCTGGGCATACCGCTGCAAGCGCGCTTAAGCGGGCAAGCAGGACAGTAGCTCTGCCTCCCGTTGCTGAATCGTTCACCCTCCCAGTGGTACGTTTGCCTCGCTTGCCTGTGCAGTGGGCTGCTTACAGTGGGGCGTGGGAACTGGCGGAGATGATTCTTCGACAAAGGGTCGGTGAAGCTGGCGGAAGAAACAAATTAGGTGTCTCTTTCTTAGTTGAACCATGGAGATTGCTTGAGAATGCTCTTGAGCGACTCATGGCGGTGATAGCGGGTCTGGCGGGAGACGTCGTGCCTCAAGTACAGGCGCAGTTGCCATTTCTAAATTGGAAAGGTAAGCCAACCAATCGGGGGCGATCTGTCATTCCGGATGGAATGCTGATTTTTAAAAACGGCGTTCGAGCCAGTTTTGAATGCAAGTATTCACTGCTTTCCGAGAACAGTCTCCCTAACAGGGAGCACTCTTTCCAAGCGCTTGCGACAGCAAACACTGTTGGCGCGCAGGTTGCCTTCTTGATACTCCCTGGATCGCTTCCCCTACGAGAGATTGAACTGTATGGTCGTTTCGAGGAGCAAATACGCTTTTTTGTACTTGGGATCGACCTCTTCAACGACAATGTTGGAAACCAAATCGAGATCTTAGCAGCAAGAATCCTTCACATTTGTAGGCAGGTGGAGGTGAAGTAACCTTCATCGATTT
The DNA here is from genome assembly GCF_030408635.1 of Corynebacterium coyleae. Taxonomy (NCBI): domain Bacteria; kingdom Bacillati; phylum Actinomycetota; class Actinomycetes; order Mycobacteriales; family Corynebacteriaceae; genus Corynebacterium; species Corynebacterium coyleae. The sequence continues at coordinate 565,285 of NZ_CP047198.1, forward strand.
CAGAGGTCAGGAGCTGTCAGTTAGGGAGAAGAAACGGGAGCGGTGTAGTGAGTGTCTGGAAGGGCCTCAGTGAGCATCCGGTAGCGTTCTTTGCAGCAATGGTCTACGCCGTCGATCCTCGGCGCATCGAATCTTCCCGAAAATCAATCCCGCACCCCGCAGCAGGAAGCTACACCAATACCCTTAATCCAGACGGAAGTATTCGCTAGCGTTCGCCCCGCCCGAGGATTAAATTCTGCGCTGCGTAGCGTTCTGCTACCGTGCCAAGACACAATTCAGCGCAGCTAGCCGATACTTACTGAAGCACTACCGGAAAGTCATGCCGTCGTTACCAGATACGACTGCAAAACACTCAGGGAGCGACACACCGAAAACCTGCATGGGGAACTACTGCCAGAATGAGCCTTGTCAGATGCCTGCTCAAACAGGGGCGAATGCTCACCAGGCATCCGCCATTTTCTTCTTTCTGAAACACAGGTCGAGCGCAGTCGGGTTATTATTCGGTGCTACCGCATTCTTACCAAGGTGGAAGGCGGCGACCTCGTAGTGGTTATCGCCTAACGCTTAGGCGGTGAAGTCCTTCACGTCGACGGCCATGACATTGTCGTGGCCGTCGACGTTTTTAAATCCGAAAGTTTCGTAGCGGTGGCGGGCACGCTCGTTGTTCGGGTCCACCCATAGCGCCACCTTCGGCGCACCCTGCTTCGCGGCCAACTCCACCGCGGCAGCGAGGAGCCGTACGGCGAGTTTGTGCCCTGCGTAGCGGCGTTCCACCGCAATCGCGATTTCCGGAATATCGTTGCCCAGGTTCGCCCAGCCCTGCTCGGGCGTCGACCAGTAGCGCAGCCACACACCGCCCGCCGGCACGCGGAACTGATCGAACGCGAGAACGCCGCCCTCGGCTTCCGGATCCCAGTTTCCGACGTAGTCGTCAGACCCTTCAGCTTCCTCTTGGCCGATCTCGCCGTGCTCGTCACCGAACACGTCGGTAAGAAAGTTCAGCCGGCGCAGGTACGTCCGGTCAGACTCGGTTGCTTCACGTAGTTCGAACTGAGGTGTGTAATCCATGCGCACCACGTTAATCTTTTCCCATGCTTCGACGCATATTCCTATCGACGACCACGGCAACCACCCTTGCCCTCACCCCCATCGCCAACGCCGAGGTTCCGGTGGTGGAGCAGGGCGCCCGCGTGGTAGTCGTCGATAAGGGCATTTGCTCCATCGGATTCAACGACCCCAACCAACGGATTAGCTACACCGCCGGACACTGTGGCGACCACGGCAGCCGCGCCGCCGTGGGTCAGGCGAACGGAACGTTCTATCCCTCCACGGAGTTTGGTAGGTCTGCGACCGGCAACGACTGGGGCATCATCCGCTGGGACGACGGTGTCCAACTGGGCGCGAACACCATCACCACCGACGCCGTGGTGGACCTCGAGGATCTTCACCCCAACGACGAGATCTGCCTGCTCAGCCGGGGACAGCAGCAGTGTGGTGCGTACACCGGCCGTGTGGGCAACAACGTCTACTGGGACGCCGGCGCTGGCGTGAAGGGCGACTCCGGGGCACCCGTCTGGGCGCCCGGTAGGGGACTGGTGGCGGTCTACTCAGGCGTGAGCACAGTCTCGAACCGGAAAAGCGAGTCGGCCTCCTTGAACCGTGCCTCGAAGCCGCTCAACGGGCCAGGCGTGACGGAGGCGCAGGAGATCGAGCTGATCAGCGCCACGAAACCGATTGGTACGCCCGTTACCCACGACGCCGAGACCCCCGAGTCGCCCGCGACCAATGTGGCTCACTCTGGCTCGAGCGCTTCTCCGGAGGCCATCGCCACGATTGTTGTGGCGGTCGCCGTTGTGTTGGGCTTCCTCGTGCCGTTTATCGGACCTGTGCTGGAGCAGTTCGCCGTTTCCGTAGGTCTGCCCTGACAGATTCTGCAAAATCTGTCAGGGCAATGGGTGGGACAAGCGCCACCGAAGCAACCAGCTACTTCAGCTCCATAAGCACGGCGCCCTTGGACACCTGGCCGCCAGCCTCGGCGGCGAGGCCCGTGACGGTGCCGGCCTTGTGTGCCTTGACCGGGTTCTCCATCTTCATGGCCTCGAGGACCAGCAGGACGTCGCCTTCAGCAACCTCGTCGCCTTCGGAGACGTTGACCTTGATCACGGAACCCTGCATGGGGGAGGCGACGGCGTCACCGGAGACAGCAGCCTTGCCTGCGCGGCGCTTCTTCGGCTTGCGCTTGGCGGGGCCTGCGGCGACGAGTTCCTCGGGTAGGGCGACTTCGATGCGGCGGCCGTCGATTTCAACGGCAAAGGTGCGACGGGTCGGCAGGTCGGTGTCGGCGTCGTCGATAGATGCATCGGCGCTGGACGCGGGCAGTTCACCGTCCCACTCTTCCTCGATCCAGCGGGTGTACACGTCGAAGCCCTCTTCGGTGCCGACGAATGCCGGGTTATCCAGGATGGCCTGGTGGAAGGGGATGACGGTGGGGAAGCCGGTGACCACGTATTCTCCAAGCGTGCGGCGGGCACGCTGGATGGCCTCTTGACGGGTGGCGCCGTAGACGATCAGTTTCGCCAGCATGGAGTCGAACTGGCCGCCGATGACGGAGCCTGCGCGCACGCCGGAATCGACACGCACGCCGGGGCCGGTGGGCTCAGCGTATGCAACGACGGTGCCCGGTGCCGGCATGAAGTTTGCGGCGGCGTCTTCGCCGTTGATGCGGAACTCAATAGCGTGGCCACGCGGAGCCGGGTCTTCGGTCAGCTGCAGTTCCTCGCCGCGGGCGATACGGAACTGCTCGCGCACGAGGTCGATGCCGGCGGTGACCTCGGTGACGGGGTGTTCGACCTGCAGGCGGGTGTTGACCTCCAAAAACGAGATCAGCCCGTCAGAGCCCACGAGGTACTCCACGGTGCCGGCGCCGTAGTAACCTGCTTCGCGGCAGATGGCCTTGGCAGAGGAATGGATGCGCTCGCGCTGCTCGTCGGTGAGGAAGGGCGCTGGGGCTTCTTCGACAAGTTTTTGGAAGCGACGCTGCAAGGAGCAATCGCGCGTACCGACGACGACAACGTTGCCGTGCTGATCAGCCAACACCTGCGCTTCAACGTGGCGGGCCTTGTCCAGGTAGCGCTCCACGAAGCACTCGCCACGACCGAACGCTGCGGTGGCTTCGCGGGTGGCGGACTCAAACAGTTCCGGAATCTCTTCGCGGGTGTAGGCGACCTTCATGCCGCGACCGCCACCGCCGAAAGCTGCCTTGATGGCAACGGGCAGGCCGTGCTCGTCGGCAAACGCAACGACCTCGTCAGCGTTGGCCACGGGGTCCTTAGTGCCGGGCGCCATGGGGGCGTCGGCGGCTTCAGCGATGTGGCGGGCGGTGACCTTGTCACCGAGTGCCGCGATGGCCTCCGGCGACGGGCCGATCCAGGTCAGGCCAGCGTCGATGACCTTCTGCGCGAACTCGGCGTTCTCCGAGAGGAAGCCGTAGCCCGGGTGGATAGCGTCGGCGCCGGACTTCTGCGCGGCGTCGATGACCTTGTCCATGTCCAGGTAAGACTCGGCGGCGGTGGTGCCGCCGAGGGCGAAGGCTTCGTCGGCAAGAGCGACGAACGGCGCATCGACATCAGGGTCTGCATACACCGCGACCGACGCAACACCTTCGTCCTGGCACGCGCGGATGACGCGCACGGCAATCTCGCCGCGATTAGCGACGAGCACCTTGCTCAGGCTGCGGGGCAGATCAGTATTCGGTGCGGTGGTGGACACGAAGCAATCCCGTCCTTCAATCGGAAATACGAACCGTCAGAAAATCGGACAAATGTCGTTCTATGTTACAGCCCCACCACGGGAATCCCCTTTAGCCACGGGGACGCGGACCATGTTGCCCCACTCGGCCCAGGAACCGTCGTACAGCGCAACGTCCTCGAAACCGAGAATATTGTTCAGGACGTACCAGGTGTGCGACGCGCTTTCGCCCAACTGGCAGTACACCACTGTGCGCTTCTTCGGATCGAAATCCTTGTAGATCTCGCGGATGTCCTCCAACGGGCGGAAGCGCGCGTTCGGGTGCACGGAACGGCCCCACGGGACGCTAAACGCGCCCGGAATGTGGCCCTGGCGCAGCGTCGGTACTTGGGGTTGCACAGGGGCGGTGCCGTCGCCGCGGTAAGCGGGGGCTGGGCGGGCGTCGATAAGCTGCTCCGGCGGATTATCCAGCAGCTCGGAGGCGAAGGTGCGAACTGCGGTGTCCTTGCGCTCCACCACGGGGTAGTCAGACTCGGGGTAGGAGGGAACGACGAAGGACGTGTCGCGCTCCTCACCCATCCACGCGTCGCGTCCGCCATCGAGCAAGCGCACGTCGGGGTGGCCGAACAGCTCGAACACCCAGGCGGTGTAGGCAGCCCACCAGTTGGCGTGGTCGCCGTAGACCACCACCGTGTCGTCGCGGCTGATGCCGCGGGACCGCATGAGTTTGGCAAAGGCTTCGCCGTCGATGAAGTCGCGGTTGAGCTCGTCGTTAAGATCGCTCTTCCAGTCAATGCGCACCGCGCCCGGAATGTGGCCGATGTCGTAGAGGAACGCATCCTCATCACTTTCGACAACCTTCAGACCATCCACGCCGAGCCGCGCCGAAAGCCACGCGGCGGTGACAAACTTCTCAGGATGTGCGTAGTCCTTGAACTGGGGATTGTCGTCGAGTTCGATACCCACGTCAGCTGCCTTTCGTCTCTGCGGCCCCCGCCGGAATAGGCGAGTGAACAATCACCGACAAGGATACAGGTAGTACCAGCAAATCCCGGCCGGAATCGGCGAGAAACCTCGCCTCGCCACAACAGGTGTGAACTTGCACACTATCAATTCTGCCGCCCTGTGTGGGTCGCTTTAAGCCGATAGAGTCAGAGACGGAACACGACGGCTACGGCTGAGATGTTTCGCGAGTTTTTACCTACCCCGCCGATGCATGCGCTGACCGCATTCACACGCTGCGGGACAACATCATGAAAGGGATCACCGTGCACAAGGCGATTGTTGTCTTCGAGGTTGAGGGCGGCTCCGACAAGTACATTGACGGCCACCGCAAGGACACCATGCCCATTGTCAACGCCATCAAGGAAAAGGGCTGGCACGCAGAGGTTGTCTACTTTCGTCCGGAGTGGGCCGACGACCTGTTCACGTACGTCTCCGAGAACTTCGACGGCTACATCTCGCGTGTGAACCCGGGCAACATCCCGGGCGGCGAAAAGGGCTACTTTGACCTGCTTACCCGCCTGTCCGAGGCCGGCCTGGTCGGCATGTCCACCCCGCAGGAGATGATCTCCTACGGTGCGAAGGATGCCCTGGTGAAGCTGAACAAGACCGACCTTGTGCCGGAAGATACCGCCGCGTACTACGAGGTTGAGGACTTCCACAACACCTTCCCGACCTCCCTGTCCTACGGCGAGCGCGTGCTCAAGCAGAACCGCGGCTCCACCGGCTCCGGCATCTGGCGCGTGCGCCTTGCCGACGAAGCCCTGGCCGACTCCGTCGAACCGGGCACCGCCCTGCCGCTGGACACCAAGCTCAAGTGCACCGAGGCCGTGGACAACCACACTGAGGAGCGCGAGCTCGGCGAGTTCATGGACTTCTGTGACCAGTACATCGAAGGCGACAACGGCATGCTGGTGGACATGCGCTTCATGCCGCGCATCGTCGAGGGCGAGATCCGCATTCTGCTGGTCGGCCCGCACCCGGTGTTCGTCGTACACAAGAAGCCGGCTGAGGGCGGCGACGCGTTCTCCGCAACCTTGTTCTCCGGCGCGAAGTACACCTACCAGAAGCCGGAGGAGTGGCAGGAGCTCGTCGACATGTTCGCCGAGGCCCGCCCGGTCATCGCCGAGAACCTCGGTGGCGACAACATTCCGCTGATCTGGACCGCGGACTTCATGCTTGCCGATGACGACGAGACCGGGGAGGACACCTACGTCCTCGGCGAGATCAACTGCTCCTGCGTCGGCTTCACCTCGGAGCTCGACATGGGCATCCAGGAGATGGTGGCCGAGGAGGCCATCAAGCGCGTGGAGGCGAAGCACGCGTAAGCGCTGGCTTTTCGGCGACACCAACGCCCCGGCCCGAAAATCCCGTGCCGGGGCTTCTTGTCTGTCGTGACCCGGTTTTCGCCGACCGGGAATGCGAATCGTCTAGTTGCATTTCGGAGCTGCTAGACGATCCGCATTTTATTGATATCTGTTTTCAATATCACCTGGGGAAATGCATCCGGGGACTCGTGATCGTCTAGTGCTGTCATGTCTCGTGACTTATTGGACAAGGAGTCCAGTCACTTATTGGACACGATGTCCACACACTTTTTGGACAGCGTGCGGGTGGAATGGGCGGATGGCTATTTCATCGCACAAGCGCAGAAAGATCGCGGATTTTGATCCGGTCCGCGACGGCAAGACCATCACGCAGTTTTGTAAAGAAGAACAGATCTCACGCCAGACGTTTCACAACGTGAAAAACCGCATCACCGAACGTGGACGGTCCGGCATTCTGCCGGATAGCACTGCTCCGAAAAACCCTGCCCGCAAATACACAGACGCTGACTACCAGGCTGTCATTAACGCACGGTTCGATCTGCAAGAGCAGGGATTGGACTGCGGCCCGTTGTCGATCTACTACCGCTTGTACGACGCAGTTGGCCCAGAGTGCACTCCATCGCGCACAACAATTGCGACCTGGCTGCACAACGCTGGTTTGGTCGATGTCAACGCGCGTAAGCGTCCACGCAGTTCTTATAAGCGTTTCGCCCGCGATTTTGTCTGCGAGTTGTGGCAGATCGACGCTTTGGTCTACCGCCTGTTCGATGTTGACCACACCCAGGCCACGATCTATCAGGTCATCGATGACGCCAGCAGATTCGACGTAGGAACGAAAGCGTTTATGCGTCCTGAAAACGGCGAAGACGCTCGCACCACGTTGGCGGCAGCCTTTGATAACTACCGCAAACCACAAGAACTCTTATCGGACAACAGTGAAGCATTTGCCACCTACCACCGTGGGCGTTTGTCAGCAACGGAAATATGGCTGGCTGAACAAGGCGTCGTCGCGATCGCTGGGTTTGCTCCCACAACGCAAGGCAAAGACGAACGCTCCCATCGCACCTTGGTGCAGTTTCTTGATGCGCGCACACCAACAACGTTTAACGAGTTGCAAGCAGCGATCGTGGCCTACCGTGAGGTGTACAACACTCACCGGAGGCATCAAAGCCTGCTTGTCGGCAAAATGCACATCACACCGCAACAGGCTTGGGAGACGTTCCCGCAGGCTGAATCACCAACAGATCCGCTGGATCCTGAAGTGATATGGCAACGCGTTGTTGACTACAACCTTGCCAACAACCCGCATGCACAGCCGAAGCCTGCGGATGTAAAAGATCCTGGGGAAGCTGCCACTTCGCCCAGGTTCAAAACCGTTCCTGTAATCACCACACCAGGTGCATCACACACGGATATAACCAGCATAGACGAGCTGGAGAAACTCGAATACGAATACATCGATGTGCCACTGGAGCTTCGCATCAACCGTCACGGTGTCGTTGCCGTTTGCGGCTACTCGCTCTATGTCGGTCTTCGCTTTGCAGACAGAGATATCTTTAGTCACGTCACCGTCGATAATGTCGCCGAGTTCTACACCGCTCACGACGGAGAATTCCTGTTTAGTTTTCCGTTGCCGATCAAGCTCAAACACCGCCCCACCGGTGGACAGATCAACATCAACCACGTCGAAGGTATGACGCACCGTCGTCCACCGAAGCTACGTCATGACCTATCCAAACCCAGACCAAAGCGAGCCAAACCCACCCGGAAAAACTACGGCTAGGACGTGTCCAGAAAGTGACCGGACTCCTTGTCCAATAAGTGACTGGACTCCTTGTCCAAAAACTCTATGGACATAACAGTGATCGTCTAGTGCCCCCTCACAGGCAGCTAGACGATCTGCTTTTGACGCCTACCCCAGCAGCTCCTTTACGCTAGCCGGGTCGGCATCGGAGAGCATTTGGCGGCAGCGGTCGTACTCGGCGTCGTCGCCAATCGCCTTGGAGGTCAGCGCGAGCATCGCGATGGCTTTGAGCACACCGCGGTTCGGCTCGTGGGACGCCGGGACCGGACCCCAGCCCTTCCAACCGTTGGCGCGCAGGCGGTCCAGGGAGCGGTGGTAGCCGGTGCGGGCGTAGGCGTAAGCGATGAGTTTGTCGCCGGATTCGAGTTCACGCTCGGCGCGGGTGGCCCAGACGGCGGGGGAGTCGGGGTGGGCGAGCGCGGTGTCGTCGGCAAGGAGGTCCTTGCCGGTGGCCGGGTCTGCGGGAAGTTCGATGGGCTTCGGTGCGAGCATGTCGTTGATTTCCATGATGGCCAGGCTACCCACAACGTGCGCTACGCGGTCCAGAAGTCGGAGGCGTCCAGTCCGAATCGGTACAGGCAGCGGCGAAGCAGCGGCATGGATAGGCCGATGACGCTGGTGGGGTCGCCGTCGATGGAGTCGATGAACCAGGAGCCGAGCGCCTCGAGTGTGAACGCGCCGGCGCACTCCAGTGGCTGACCGGAGCGGGCGTAGGCCTCGATGTCGGCATCGGACACGTCACCGAAGCGGATTGCGGTGGTGATGGTATCGACGACCCATTCGCCGCCGAACCACACCGCATGCCCGGTGAGCAGGTGGGCTTCCTTGCCGCGCTGTGCTTTCCACCGGCGGATTGTTTCGTCGACGGTGTGGGGTTTGCCCAGCAAGGTGTCGTCGAGAAGCAGCATGCTGTCGCAGCCAACAACAACGTCGTCGGGGAATTCCGCAATTGCGGTCTCGGCTTTTGCGCGGGCGAGGGTGGCCACGGTGGTGGCGGGTGGGACGTCGCCAAGTACAGCGATCACCGCATCCTCATCGATGTGCGCGGGGCGCAGCACCGGGGTGACGCCGCCTTGTTCGAGCAGCATGCGTCGCGACGGCGACTGCGACGCCAACACCAACCGCATTAGAAATACGCCGCCGAATCGAACGCGTGCGGATTAAACGCAGTCGCCGGGTGGGACGCACCCCACATGTTGGCGTCCGGCTGCACCCCGGACTGCTTGCGTTCGCGCTGGAGCTGCAGCAACACCTCGGTCAGCGCCTGCAGTTCCGCCTCGGTGGGGTTGCCTTTAACTACCTGAATATCCACGTCAGCCTCCTTACAGCGGGATGTTGCCGTGCTTCTTCTGGGCCGGGTAGGTCACCTTGCGCTCAAGCAGGCGCAGACCCTCGAGGACGCGGGCGCGGGTGGTGGACGGTTCGATGACGGCGTCGACCATTCCGCGCTCAGTGGCCACGTACGGGTTGAGGTTGTCCGCGGCGTACTGCTCCTCGTCGGTGCCGATCGCCTCGGCGGCGGTGGTGGCGTCTGCCAGTGCGATCTGTGCGGTCGGCCAAGCGAACACCAGGTCCGCGCCCAGGCCCTTCGAGCCGAGCAGCGCGTACGACGGACCGAACGCCTTGCGGGTGACCACGGTGATCGTGCCCACCTGGGCCTCTGCAAACGCGTAGGCGAGTGCGGCGGCGGCTGCGGCGGACCCGGAGCGCTCCTCCTCGACCGACGGGAGGAAGCCGGGGGAGTCCACGAACTGCACGATCGGCAGGTTAAACGCGTCGCAGGTGCGGATGAAGCGTGCGGCCTTGCGTGCGGCGTCGCGGGTCAGGCAGCCAGCCAAAACACTCGGCTGCGTTGCGACGACACCAACCGCGCGCCCGCCCACGTGCGCAAAACCGGTGACCACGGAACCTGCGAAGCCAGCGGAGAGTTCCAGAACGTCGCCGTCGGTGACCGAAGCCAGGATGTCGGTGACGTCGTAGGGCTGGTTGTCGTCGTCAGGTATGAATGTGTCGAGGTCGGCCTCCGTCGCAGGGGCCTCGGCGTTGTCGGCACCCAGCGGGGAAGCGGCCTTGTTATTCAGCGGCAGGTAGCTGACCACGGTACGGGCCAGGTCCACCGCTTCCGTATCGGTCGCGGCGACGAGCTGCGCCAGGCCAGTCTCCGCGGCGTGGACGGCGGTGCCGCCAAGCTCATCGGAAGTCGTTTCAGCGCCGGAGACCTTGGTCACGATGTCCGCCGTGGTCACGTGCAGGGACGCGCCCTCGGCCATCACGGTGATATCCGCAAGCGGGACCGTGGTGGCAGCGAGCGAGGCGACATCCCCGGCCACGACCGCGATCTGCGGAATCAAACCCGACGCACGGGTTGCCGCACGCAGGATCTGTGCCTGCATATGCGCGGTGACAATGCCTTCCTTCCAACGCGGGCCAGTCGAGTCATAAATACCGATCAGCGGCACGCCGGTCTTGGTTGCCAAGTCGTAGATCTTGAGGATCTTCTCGCAGTACACCTCACCGACCTGGCCGTCGAAAATCGTCGGGTCTTGGGAGAAGACGCAGACACGACGGCCGTCGATCAGCCCGTAGCCCGTAATCACACCGTCGGTGGAAGGCTTGGACTTGTCCATCTTGTATGCCTCGACGCGGTGCTTGGCCAGGGCGTCGGTCTCCACGAACGTGCCGTCGTCGAGAAGCGAAAGCACGCGCTCGCGGGCAGTGGTGCCACCAGCCTCATGGACAGCATCGATCGCGTCCTGACCGACCGGCGCCTGCGCCTCATCCAGGCGATTGCGCAGATCCTGAATGCGGCCAGCCGTCGTGGTCATGTCGGGTTTAGATGAACTCATAACGCCCCAGTCTAGATTCCGAGATTGTTCCTGCCACATTGCCTATCGACGGCGCGTCGCCGGACGTTTCGCAGCGTAGGTGTAACCGGGGCGCGTGGTTGGGGTGTGCTTCCGGGGGCTTGCGAGGGCGAGGGTGAGGAAACGGGAACACTAATTGCTGAGAAGCGCGAGAGGCATAACGATCACACCGTCACGTCGTACATAAGCCTGTTTCCCCGTGGTAAGGACCATGAGGTTGGTGACGCGGTCTGGAATACGTTCGCGCAACCATAGGAGGTGTCGGACGTCGGCGTCGTCGATATGAGGCTTCAGCTTGACCTCCACCCCGAGTACCTCCCGTTCAGCGCCCTCAATGATGAAGTCGACTTCTCGCTCTCCCGCGTTCGACCTGAGGTGGTAGACCTTGGCCCTGTTTGCTTGGGCCAGTACACGCAGGGTGAGCGCACACAGAGACTCGAAAAGCGGCCCGAACATGTGCGCAGCACGGTTACTCAAGAGGCCAGATGGGGATATTCCAAGAAACCTGGCAGCGAGTGCAGGGTCAGCCAAGTGATGCTTTGGGCCTTGCTGCAGGCGTTTGAACTCATTGTTTTCTGGAACCCAACCAGGAACTGGATCAAGCAGCCAAATCTTTGCAAGGTGCTCACGATATGCGAGTGTGGTCTTCTGATTTGGTTGTTCAGTCTGACCGCCGGTGGTCGCATCAAGCAGCCTGGAGTAAGCGGTGGTAGTGGCTGTTGCAGCAGCGTATGCGCGCAACCAGCTTCGAAGCGATTCCGGCCGTCTCACCTCGTATCCTGCATCGGGAATATCACGATCGATGATTCGCTCAATGTAGGAATCCAGCAGTGTGACCTGGATGAGCGGATTCGCGGAAGCGATGGCGGGGAATCCGCTTCCGGTGATGAGGCGTGCGTAGTCGTCGAGCCTACAGTCAGAAGAACCAGATACATCGGTGTTTCCGGCCAAGATCCCGGCGAAGCTGCATGTGGGGTTGGCGACGCCGCGTTCATGAACTGCCATTGGCCGCATTCTCAATGAGACGATGCGTCCGGCCCCAGAGTGTGAGCCCTTCGGGTCAACTGGGGTAGCAGAGCCGGTGAGGAGGAAGCGCCCGGGCCCAGCGCCCTGATCTACTTGACGGCGGACAGAATCCCAGATCTGGGGAAGATGCTGCCACTCATCTAGTAGAAGAGTTCCATCTGGTGCGGAGGAGAGCGAGAAATCTGCCTCGGCAACGTTCCTCATATCGGGATCGTCGAGATACCAAGCAGCGTCGGCTCGGCGCCTTGCAGTGTCGGTCTTGCCCACACCTTTTGGTCCGTCAATTGCGATTGCGGGCAGGTGAGGCATAAGGAGATCAAGCTCGTCATCAAGCGTGCGCCGAAGATATGACATACGGGTAGTGTACAGCATGAATAGTTCCTACTACCCGTTTTTCAGAAGGACTACTACCGGATTTTCAGGACTCTTACTACCCGATTTTCAGAAATGGGATGCCTCTCCGGAGAAGCGTGCTACCCGACGTTTTTCGACGACGGGCCGTGGTTCGCGAGGGCCCGCGAGCGCGCCCCCACCTTCCCACCCCGACACCCCGCCGCCTACTACGCTCGTGACCATGAGTGTCAAGGACGTGCAGGCAATTCAGGACAAGGTGGCCGAATACTGGACTGACGTGCGGTGGGTCGAGTCCACCGGGTCGACGAACGCGGACCTGCTCAAGGACGGTTCCGCGCCGGGCACGGTGCTCATCGCAGACGAGCAAACCGCTGGCAAGGGCCGCTTGGGCCGCCATTGGGTGTCGCCGAAGGGCTCGCAGTTGGCCATGAGCATGGTCATCGACGTGACCGATACCCCGCCGCCGTTCGGGTTGCTGTCTATCGCGCCGGGTGTGGCGGTGACGGATGTGGTGCCGCAGGCGCAGTTGAAGTGGCCGAACGATGTGCAGATTTGCGGCAAGAAGATCGCTGGCATCCTCTCGGCGTTGGATATGCCGCGGGTGATTGTGGGCATCGGCATTAACGTTGCTATGCGTCCGGAGGATCTGCCTGTGGAGACCGCCACCGCCTTGAACCTTGAGGGCATTGATGTGGATTTCGACGAGTTCACCGCCGACATCCTCGCCGCGATGGGTCGTCGTTTGAAGCAGTGGCAGGAGCGCGACCCGCAGTTGTTGGAGGATTACCGCAAGGTCTGTTCGACCATCGGCCAGCAGGTTCGCCTGGAGTTACGCGAGGGGGAGGAGACGGTGCGCGGCCTGGTCACGGGCATTAATGATGAGGGCGAGGTGCTTATCGACGACACCCCGTTCTCCGTCGGCGATGTCCACCACCTCCGCCCGACCCAGTAGGCGTGCAGTAACCTAGCCGGTCATGGCTAACAAAGCGGTGTTTCGTATCGGCGAGGACGAGGTGGTCCTCGCCGATGTGTGTGCGCCGCTTTCTTCGTTGACGTTCCCGTTGCTGGAGTTGGTGGCGCTCACCGGTGTTGCCTGGATGGCGATTGGGTGGATGGATGTGACCCCACATATCGATCCGGGGATGCGCAACATTGTGGTGCTGATCTGGGCGATTCTTGCGCTGTGGCGGTTTGTGTTGCCGTTGGTGTCGTCGCGACGCAGGCGCTTCGTGGTCACCGACAAGCGCGTCCTGGCGCGGGGGCGGCGTGGCGCGGTGGATTCGATCCCGCTGCGCCAGATCCATTCGGTGCGCCGGGAGCGCGGGGGCTTGTGGATCGCGCTGTACGGCTATGCCCAGCCGGTGCGGTTTGACCGGGTGGGCAAGACACGCGCGGTGGAGAAGGTGCTGCAGTCGCAGCTGCGCGGCTAGTCCTTGACTTCCGTGGTGTGGAGCTGCTCGTCGAGGTCCTCAGGCGAGAGGTGCCCGCCGAGGAATTCGGCGGTGACGGGCAGGTGCAGTTCCATGTCGGTGCCGGGGCACAGTTCGATGACGGCGTCGTCGACGGTGTAGTCGAGGACGTGGCCGCCGCGCGTGTGGTCGTCGTCAATGAAATGCACGTGGCAGCCGGGCACACCGATGCCTTTGGCGTACATGGGGGTGCGGAATCCGCCGATGACGCCTTCGACGTCGGTGAAGATGTGTTCGGCGTCGTCGGAGACCGCCTCGGACATTGGGGGATAGGGCTTTTCTTGTTTGGTCACGGTGCGCACGCGGACTTCTTTGAAGCGGCCGGTGATTTTGACGGCGGTGAAGAAGTTGTGGCTGGGTTCGGCGTCGTCGATAAATTTGGCGAGTTCGGCGCGGACCATGCCGGCGGGTGCGTCGAAACGTAGGCGGGGTACGAAGTTGGTCACCACGGTAAATGGGGTGCGTTGGTCAAGGTCAGCGACGCGGGCTTTGCCGTCGGAGGTGAGTTGGTGGCATACGCCGTCGAGGATGAGCATCTCGCCGTCGAGGGCGTCGAAGGTGCCGAGGCCGAAGTTGCCTTTGCTCAGGATGTCGCTGATGGTGAGCTCGCCGTCGTAGATGCCGTCGAGAAGTGCGGTCATGAGAGAGTTTTGGAAAATGGTGTGGCGGGCGATGGTTTCAGACATGGCTGCGATGCTAGTCGGTTGGCCGACTACAGTGTGGGGCGTGAGTAACGCGTATGGGATGCCTGTTGTCGCCGTGCTTGGCGACGGCCAATTGGCACGAATGATGCAAACAGAAGCTATCGAGCTCGGCGTGGACACTCGCGTGCTCGCGTCGAGTAAGGACAAGTCGGCGGCGCAAGTCTTCGGCGATGTCCGCATCGGCGACTACACCAACCTTGAGGATCTGCGCGCGATTGTTGAGGGCGCGGACGCGGTCACGTTTGATCACGAGCATGTGCCGAACGAGTTCGCGCAGTTGCTTATTGACGACGGCGTCGCCGTCGAACCCCGCCCCGAAGCCCTCATCTACGCTCAGGACAAACTCGAGCAGCGCCGCCGCCTTGCAGAAGCCGGCCTGCCGGTGCCGCCGTTCGCAGCCATCACATCGGCTGCGGACGCGGAGGCGTTCTGGGACGAGACCGACGGTCAGGTCTGCCTGAAGGCGACGCGGGGTGGGTATGACGGGCATGGGGTGTGGTTCCCGTCGTCGAGAAGCGAGTGCGCGGAACTCGTCGAGGACCTGCTTGGCCGCGACCTGCCGCTGATGACGGAGAAGAAGGTTGCCTTCACCCGTGAGTTGTCCGCCATGGTGGCGCGCAACCGCTCCGGCGACGTGCGTGCGTGGCCGGTGGTGGAATCGCGCCAGGACGACGGTATTTGCCGCGTGGCCATCGCGCCCGCGCCGAACATGTCGGACGAGTTGGCTAAGCACTGCGAAGACCTCGCCGTGCGTGTCGCCGAAGGCTTGGGTGTGACCGGCGTGCTGGCGGTGGAACTGTTCGAGTTTGAGGGTCCGAACGGCCCGGAGGTGGCCGTCAACGAGTTGGCCATGCGCCCGCACAACACTGGCCACTGGACCCAGGACGGCTGCCTGACCTCCCAGTTTGAGCAGCACATCCGTGCGGTGTTGGACTGGCCGCTCGGTGCCGTGGACACGCTCGCGCCGGCGACTGTCATGGTGAACACCCTTGGCGGCGACGAGGACCCGGATACCCCGATGGCCGAGCGCGTCGTCGCGGTGATGCGCAAGTACCCGCAGGCCAAGGTGCACCTCTACGGCAAGGACCACCGACCGGGCCGCAAGATGGGCCACGTCAACGTGTGCGCCGACACCGTCGAGGAGGCACTCGCGATCGCCGAGGACGCCGCGCACTACATCATCCACGCAACCTGGAAGGACTAAGCAGATGGCACAGCCGCAAGTTGGCATCATCATGGGCTCGGACTCGGACTGGGACACCGTCGCCCCGGCCGCCGAGGTACTCGCCGAGTTTGGCATCCCGTTCGAGGTCGGCGTGGTCTCCGCCCACCGCACCCCGGACAAAATGCTCGCCTACGCCAAGGAAGCACACGCCCGTGACCTGCAGGTGATCATCGCCTGCGCGGGCGGTGCCGCACACCTGCCGGGCATGGTCGCCGCGGCCACGCCGCTGCCGGTCATCGGTATCCCGCGCGCGCTGGACACACTCGACGGCATGGATTCGCTGCTGTCCATCGTGCAGATGCCGGGTGGTGTTCCAGTGGCCACGGTCTCCATCGGTGGTGCGAAGAACGCCGGCCTGCTCGCCGCCCGCATCCTGGGTGCCGCCGACCCGGCCGTGCAGCGCAAGATGGTGGACTACCAGGCACGCATGGCAGCCGAGGTGGAACGCAAGGACGAGGCGCTGCGTCAGCGCCTGATGGGTGAGTAACCCAATCGTTGTGTTGGGCGCCCGGATTGTGGACGGGCGCCCTTCTCGCATGCTCGAGCACCGTCTGCACAAAGCGCTCGAGGTGTGGCGTGGGAATCCGGCGCCGATCGTGGTGTCCGGCGACGGGGAGGCCGACATCATGGCGGCCTGGCTTATTGCCCACGGTGTGCCTGCCGGGGCGGTGGTGCTCGAGCCGCATGCGCGGTCCACGAACGAAAACCTGGAGCGCTCCCGAGCGCTGTTCCCCGACGCGGCGTACCTCACCGTGGTGACCAGCGGTTTCCACGTCCCCCGTACCCGCGTGTGGGCGTGGCACCTGGGCATCCCAGTGCACATGGTTGCGGCGACGACGCCTGAAACGTCGCGGAAGAAGAACTACGCGCGCGAAGTGTTCGCCGTGCCGCACTCCATTGCTCGCGTTGCTTGGCGACGACTCGCCCGCCGCCTCTTCGGCCGCTGAGCCATGCAACACGTGCCGGGCGGCGTCGGCCAGCACGGCGGCGCCGGGACTAGCGGGGGAGGCCCGGCAGGTTGATGCCGAAGTGCGGGGCGGCGAAGTACAGGCCTGCTGCGCCGAGGGTGGCGATGATCGCAGCCGCACCGACCAGCAGCGCGACGAAGCGCCCTGCGTTATCCACTTCGTCCTGGGTGTACTCGGAGCTACCCGGGCCGGTGGCCATCTTCTTGTCTTTCGGAGTGGTGTTTGTGTTCTCGGTTTCGGTCTGAGCCGTGGTCTCAGCCTGGGCCGGGGCGACAGTTGCGGTGGCGAGGCTGACGGTCAGTGCGGGGGCGAGAGCCAGCGCACCAGCGCGGCGGATCAGCGTGCGGGACATGCCGGATTCCCTTCATCAATGCGGGTAGTGTCCGGCACAGCTTAGCCCAGGAGTGCAGGGGTAACAGTCATGACTACTGGATACGGCGCGTGACGTTCTCAGCGGCGGAGATCTCCTGGAGCCGTTCATCGGATACCGAACCCGTGACGACGACCACGGATCCACCAGCGGCCAGCGGTACCATCACCGACATCGTGAAGTCATCGGTGCCACGCCAATCTGGGGCGAGGTAGCGTTCGGCCTCAACGCCTGGCTGGGCGAAGGTGGACAGGTCTGGGCTGTTGCCGAAGTAGTCGTCGCCGTAGAAGCGCACGGTGGGGCCGAAGTCCACGGTGCCGGGCGGGATGGTGCCACCGGCTTCCTCGACGCCGCGGCCGAACGGGTCGTCGGAGACAAGGACGCACTCGGTGGCGTCGGTCCAGTTTTCGGCGCGTTCCGGGGTGGTGAAGACGATATCGGGGGCGGTGGGGTGGTCGTCGATTAGCGGAGCGCGCGAAGAGTTGAACGTGCCCACCGCAATCACCGCAGCCTGCCAGGAGACGGGCAGGTCGATGACGATGCTCGCGTCGAGGGGGAGGTCGAATTCCTCGTCGAGCATGTTGGCTACTTTGCTGGCCCAGTTGTCCAGCGTTTGGGCGGAGAAATCCATGCGTAATCCCCGCGCATCGTCGTAAATGGTGAAGCGCGGGGATGCGGGATCTGCGGCGAGAAGTGGGGCAAGCATGCTCATGCTCGCCCAGTGTAGGCACTACAGGAAGATGGCAGCGCCGGGGCCGAGTGGCAGGTCGAAGATGTACCAGATGAACAGCAGGGCAGCCCAGGACACCCAGAACGGAACCACGAACACGATCAGGCGCGACATCAGCGTGCCCAGACCCGCGTTGGGCTCGTATCGACGAAGCAACGTCAGGATCACGATGATGTACGGGTTCAGCGGGGTGATGATCTGGGTAGCGGAGTCGCCGACACGGAACGCAGCCTGCGTGAAGGCGGGCTCGAAGCCGATCAGGGCGAACATTGGGACGAACACGGCCGCCATCAGGGTCCACATCGCGGAGCCGGAAATAACCAACAGGTTCAGGCACGACGCCAGGATGATGAACGCGAGGATGGCCGCGAAGCCGGTGATGCCAGCCGCCTCGAGCATCTCTGCGCCCTTGACGGCGGAGAAGGTGCCGATGCCGGACCAGCTAAACAGGGAGATGAACTGGCCGAGGATGAACGCGAGAACGAGGAAGCCGAGCATGTCGCCCATCGCCTTGGTCATCATGTCCACGACGTCCTTGATGTTCTTTACTGTGCCGGCGACCTTGCCGTAGACGATGCCGAGGACCATGAAGTAGGTGAAGACGATGAACACGATCGACTGCAGCAGCGGGGATTTCGGCAGGAAGCCACCTTCTTCGTTGCGCCACGGGGAATCCGGGATGAGTACTGCGAACAGGATGATTGCCGTGACGATAAGCGTGGCGACGCCCGCCCACATCAGGCCGCGGCGTTCCGGCTTGGTCAGTTCGACGGAGATCTCGTTGCCGTCGGCGTCGCGGTTCATGCCGTCGTCGCCCTCGACCATCTCCTGGGGGACGTCGAGTTTGTGCATGCGGGGCTCGAGGATCCTGTCGATGATGAAGCCACACGCTAGGCCCAGGATGATGGAGGCGGCGATGTTGAAGTAGTAGTTGGACACCGGGTTGACCTCGGTGGCGTCCATGCTCGGCAGGGTTTCCATCACGGCGTTGGTGATGCCGGCGAACAGGGCGTCCAGCGACGTTGGCACCAGTGCGGTGGAGTAGCCAGCGCCGACGGCGGCGAAACCACCGAGCAGGCCTGCGACCGGGTGGCGGCCAGCGGCCTTGAACACCATCGCGGCCAGCGGCGGGATGACCACGAACGCGGCGTCCGCCATGATCGAGCCGGTCACGCCAATGATGCCAACCGCGTACGGCAGAACCGAGCGGTTAGCGGAGCCGAAGAGCTTGCGGATGAGCGCGGAGAGCATGCCGGAGCGCTCGGAAACGCCCACGGCGAGCATGATTGGCAGGACCGTGACCAGTGGCGGGAAGCCGAGGTAGTTCTGGCCGAGGGTAGTGGTGAACCAGGCCAGGCCTTCACCGGTGAAGAAGCCCTTGATCTTCACACTTTCGTCCTCGCCGGGCACTGCGACTTCGGCCCCGAAGTACGCCATCACGGTGGAGATCACCGCGGTGATGAGGAACAGGATGAGGAAGAGCGTGAACGGCTCCGGAAGTTTGTTGCCTACCGACTCGATGGTGCCGAGGAGGCGATCCATTGCGGTTTTCTTCTGTGGTGGGCTGCTGTCGGCAGAGCGCTCGAGCTCGGCGCTCTCTGTGGCTTTTCGCGTACTCATGCGTATATGTTGTACCAGTCACATTAATTCTGCGCTAGGGTTTTGTAGAAACGTAATCCGATCGACGGAGAGTGAGCGGACCGTGAGCGAAACGCATCCAAACCGCCCGACCAGTCCAACCCCACCGAACCCTGCCTTCCTGCAGCGCATGGACGCAGTGGTGCGAGATGAGATCGCCGCTGCGTCGCCGCAGTTCCCGATTGAGCCGGGCTATCCGGACCGTGACGCGGTGTGGGGGAAGGTTGAACGCAACGTCGAAGCCGTCCGGGCCGACCTGGAACACATCATGCGTGACCTGCACGCGAACCCGGAGGAGGCGTTTCAGGAATTCCACGCGCAGGCTGTGATTGCGAAGGTGCTTGAGGGGCAGGGGTTCGTCGTCAAGCAAGGGGCGCATGGCGTGGAAACAGCGCTGCGTGCGGAGTGGCAAAGCGACGATTTTGACCCGAGCACACATCCGACGGTGGCGGTGATGTCTGAGTACGACGCGCTGCCGGGTATTGGACATGCGTGCGGGCACAACGTGATCGCCGCGTCCGGGGTGGGTGGTTTCCTCGGTGCGGTAGGTTCGGGTTCGGGCCGCATCGTGTTTCTTGGCACCCCGGCGGAGGAGGGCCACACGGGCAAGGAGTACATGATCCGCGGAGGCATGCTCGACGGCGTGGATTGTGCGGTGATGATTCACCCGTTCTGCTACGACCTGGTGTCGCACGCGTGGACGGGGCGCCGCTCGCTTACCGCAACGTTTGCCGGCGTTGCTGCGCACGCGTCGATGCAGCCGTATATGGGGCGCAATGCGCTAGATGCTGCGACGCTTGCGTACCAAGCCATGGGGTTGTTGCGCCAGCAGATGCCGCCGTCGGATCGCCTACACGCAATCATCTCGGACGGCGGCGCGAGGGCATCGATCATTCCGGAGACGGCCACGCTGAGCCTCTACGTGCGTTCGCTCTACACCGAAACACTCATGGATTTGAGCAAGCGTATCGACGACATCCTTACCGGCGCCGCCCTCATGACCGGCACCGGCGTGGATGTGCAGTGGGATAACCACCCCATGTCGCTTCCTGTCCGCAACAACGAAACCTTGGCGGCGCGCTGGGGAGCGACCCAGCAGGCGCGGGGTAGGGAAGTGTTGCCGGGTGGGATCTTGCCGGACTCGCAGGCGGCGTCGACAGATTTTGGCAACGTCTCGCAGCTCGTTCCGGGAATCCACCCGCTGGTCAAGATCGCGCCGGAGGGCACGGCGCTACACACGACCAAGTTCGCCGATGCGGCGATCACCCCGGCCGCGATGGACGGTGTGATCGACTCCGCAGTGGGGCTCGGCCAGGTCATCGCTGACGTACTCAATGACCCGGTGCTGTTGCAGCGCGCTCGCGAGGAGTTCGAAGCGGCGGGCGGGGCGATCTCCGTGGAGGCGCTGCTAGATGAGGCCTAGATGACGCGTAACTGACGCCTGAATGGCGTGCTACAGGAAGATGACAGCACCCGGGCCGAGCGGCAGGTCGAAGGTGTACCAAATGAACAGCATTGCCATCCAGAAGATCCAGAACGGAACCGTGAACATGATCAGGCGCGACATGAGCGTGCCCACGCCAGCCTTCGGTTCGTAGCGGCGCAGCTGCGTCAGGATCACGATGATGTACGGGTTCAGCGGGGTGATGATCTGGGTGGCGGAATCGCCGACGCGGAACGCTGCCTGGATGAAGGCCGGGTCGAAACCGATCAGGGCGAACATGGGCACGAACACGGCTGCCATCAGGGTCCACAGTGCGGAGCCGGAGATGATCAGCAGGTTCAGGCACGACGCCAACACGGCGAACGCGAAGATAGCGGCGAAACCGGTGATGCCTGCGGACTCGAGCGCGTTGGCTCCCTTCACGGCGGTGAAGGTGCCGATGCCAGACCAGTTAAACAGGGCGATGAACTGGCCCAGAATGAACGCGAGGATGAGGAAGTTCACCATGTCCTTCATGGCGCCAGCCATCATGTCTGCGACATCGGGTACGCGTTTGATCGTGCCCGCAACCATGCCGAAGACCAGGCCCATGACTACGAAGTAGAGCACCACGATGAACACCGTGGACTGCATCAACGGCGAGTCTGGCAGGAAGTTGCCTTCCTCGTTGCGCCACGGCGAGTTCGGGATCAGTACGACGATCGTGCACACCACGGTCAGCAGCAGGGTGGCCCACAGAGTGGCGCGCAGGCCGCGGGACTCGGCGTCGGTGGGATCTGCGGAGATTTCCTTGCCGTCGCGGTCGCGGGTCATGCCGTCATCGCCAGCAACCATCTTGTTCGGTACACCGAGCTTGTTTAAGCGGGGCTCGAGGACCTTATCGATGATGAAGCCGGCCAGAAGTCCCAGCACGATTGCGGAGACAAGGTTGAACCAGTAGTTAGAGACCACGGTGACCTCAGGGGCGTCGAGGCTTGGTAGCGCCTCCATCACGGAATTCGTGATGCCAGCGAACAGCGCATCGAGCGAGCCCGGCAACAGCGACGTGGCGTACCCCGCGCCCACGGACGCGAAGCCACCGAGCAGACCCGCCACCGGGTGACGGCCAGCAGCCTGGAACACCATGGCAGCAAGTGGCGGGATGACGATGAACGCCGGGTCGGCGATCAGTGAACCGGACACACCAATCAGGCCCACCGCATACGGCAGCACCGAGGTATTCGCGGAAGAGAACAGCCGGCGGATCAGCGCCGACAACATGCCCGAGCGCTCCGCGATACCGACCGCCAAAATGATCGGCAGCACGTACACCAACGGCGGGAAGCCAACGTAGTTCTTGCCCAAGTTCACGGTGAACCAGGCAAGGCCTTCCCTGGTGAAGAAGCCCTTGATGGGGCGGACCTCGTCGTCGCCAGGCACCTGCACCTGCAGGCCCGCCCAGGCCATCACCGTGGAAATGACCGCTGTGATCAGGAAGAGCAACAGGAAGAGCGTGAACGGTTCCGGAAGTTTGTTACCTACCCGCTCAATAAAAGAGAGGAGCCGGTCTACGGCTCCTCTTGGTGTCTGATCTCGTTCGGTCCCATCGTCCGGTCCCGGGTCGGGAACCGTGCCTGATGTGGCCTCCTGAGGTGCTACCGAAGTGGAGCCCTGGGCGGCGTGGTGGACAGAATGATTCTTTGCAATGTTCATGCAAAGAGGTTTTACCTGTCGCCGATTCGAATTTCAGGCGATTGGGGGATATTAATTCACGCAGCGCGGGCTGTCCTCGCCAGCTGAGAGCTCAGGGGCAGGCTCGTTGGCACCGAAATCTTCACCTGGCGTGCCCACAGGAGCAACCTGTTCTGCCTCGTCAGCATCCATCGCGCCGGGCCCGTTGTAGTCGTCCGCGACGACGGCAATGACCGTGTTCGGCTCCACGCTGGCGTTGGCCACGACGGGCACTCCGCCGAGCAGCTGGGCCAGCTCCTGGGCGGCCGGGTCGTTCTCGTCTGCGGCTAGCACTTGGGTAGCTGTGTAGAGGCCTTCCATGGCGTTGGACACGCTTGTCACCGTCAGGCCGTCGCCGTTGAGTATCTCAGCAACACGCCCAGCCTGTCCGGGGACGCTGCCGGCGTTGAGCACGACTGCTTCGTAGCCGTTGAACGCCTCGCGTGGGGCGCTGGTGGCGGAGTCCGAACCGTCAGAACCCTCAGTGCCGTCCGTGTTGTCCTCCTCAGGCTTAATCGCTTCTGCCATGAACTTCTGCACCTGCGGTAGATCCACGGTGACGATGGACTCGCCATAGTCACCGACACCATTGACGGAGGTCACAGGGATGGTGGTGAAGGTGACGTTGCCACCAGCCAGGCCGGAAAGTTGCTGGGCCAAGCCCACAATGTCCCAACCCTTATCCAGTGTCACGGAGCGTTCCGCAGCGTTAGACAGTTCGCGCAGTTTCGCCGGGTTGGTCAGGGTGCCTGCGGAAAGCATCGACTGTACGAGCGAAGCCATGTAGGCCTGCTGGCGCACGATGCGGTCTAGGTCGCCGCGCGGCAGGTCGTGGCGTTGGCGCACAAACGACAGGGCTTGCGCACCGTCGAGGGTCTGCTCGCCGGCGGGGAACTTTGCGCCGGAAAGTGGCTCGTCCACGGGATTATTCAGGCACACTTTGACGCCGCCGACAGCGTCGGTGAGCAGCACGAAGCCAAGGAGACCGACCTGGGCGAAGTGGTCGACTTCGACACCGGTGAGGTCCGCGACGGCGTCGATCAGTCCCTCTTGTCCTGCGCGAGCAACCTGCTGTTCGAGCGCCGGGCCTTCGCTCATGCCGGATTCGATCAGTTCTTCGCGTTTTGCGGCAGCGTGTGCGCCGTAGACGCCATTGATTTTCAGGTTGCCGTAGTCGTCCGTATGCACATAGGTATCGCGTGGGATGGACACTGCGGTCGCGCGTGAGCCGTCCTCCGGGATGCGGATAACCATGATGGTGTCGGTGTTGATCTCACCGTCCGCGATACCGGCGTTCAGACGGGAAAGTTCCTGCTCACTTAAGGGGTTGCCCTGCGCGTCCGTGCGCGAATCGGAGCCCACCAGCAGGATGTCCATTGCGCCGTCCAGGGCGTTGCCGTCTTTGCCTTTGCTTTGCGACGACACCTTTAAGTCCGACGCGCTCAACTGCCCGCCAAGCCGCCCAACGGCGAAATACCCGACGCCCGACAGGGCGATCGCGGCGGCGGAGACAATGGCAAGGGTGGTTCGCAGTGCGGGGTGGCCAGATTGCGAAACATCCCGCACCCGGGACGGGGCAGGTTTGATATCGCGGGCTTGCCGCCTGGGCTCAGTCACGCCGGGAATTATACGACATTCCCCGGCTCGCCCTGTGCCGTGCGCCGGAATTGGAGGTCATGGTGGGTATGCTGTCCAACATTGTGAAAGACACAGAGCATCATCCTGACGCTCATCAGGCGCCACTCGCGGTGATCACCGTGACGTATTCGCCTGGGGAGCACTTGGCGCAGCTCATCGCCTCCTTGGAGAAGGCGACGACGCGCCCCGTTGTGCTGCTTTGCGCCGACAACGGCTCCAAGGACGGCGTGCCGCAGCAGGCCGCACGCGAGCACGAGCACGTGGAGTTTTTCCCCACTGGTGGAAACATCGGTTACGGAGCCGCGATTAATGCGGCTGCTCGGCAGTTGGGGGATCGTCGAAAAGCAGGTGCGGTGCGCGGCGACTACTTCCTTATTGTGAACCCCGACGTGGAGTTCACCCCGGGGAGCATCGACGAGTTGATCCACTGCGCCGACGACGCGCCGAAGGCTGGAGCTGCCGGGCCCAGGATTGAAGAGGCCGACGGCTCCGCATACCCCAGCGCGCGCGAGGTGCCCAGCCTGGCCATGGGGATCGGGCACGCGCTGCTGTACGACTACTGGCCGTCCAACCCGTTTTCCCGCGCGTACCAAGCCGGGGCGAATATGGAGGTGCAACGCACCGCAGGCTGGCTGTCCGGCGCGTGCCTCCTTGTGCGGTGGGATGCGTTCGACCAGATCGGCGGGTTCGACGAGCGCTACTTCATGTACCTGGAAGACATCGACTTCGGTGACCGTCTTACCCGTGCAGGCTGGGACAATTTGTACTGCCCGAGTTCCGTGATCTTGCACGATCAGGGCCATGTTGCGGACCGACACAGGGGAGTTACGGTGCCTGCGCACCACGCCTCGGCGTATCGGTTCCAGCGCGACCGCCATCCGCATGCGTGGCAAGCTCCCATCCGCTGGGCGTTGTGGCTCGGCCTCCGAGTGAGGGGTGCGCTGCAGTTGGGTAGGGCGAAACCTGCACGCAGGGCTGGCACCGGCCGTGGGGAAGTGAACTGACAACAAGATGAAGGATCTAGCAATGGCTCAGACAGCCTCCACCGAAATCACCGAGTCTGCTGAAATTGCAGAAATCACAGAAATGGATGCGGTGATTCTCGTCGGCGGGCGTGGCACACGCCTTCGTCCGCTGACTGTCTCTACACCCAAGCCGATGTTGCCGACGGCAGGTTTCCCGTTCTTGGCACATCTGCTTGCCCGCATCCGTGAGGCTGGCATGCGTCACGTGGTGCTGGGGACGTCCTATAAGGCAGAGGTGTTTGAGGAGTACTTCGGCGACGGCTCCGAGTTCGGTCTAGAGATCGAATACGTCGTGGAGGAAGAAGCGCTTGGCACCGGCGGTGGCATCCGCAACGTCTACGAGAAGCTCCGCTACGACAACGTGATGGTCTTCAACGGTGATGTGCTTTCTGGCGCGGACCTGTCGGCGATTGCGCACACGCACGTGGATAAGGATGCGGATGTCACACTGCACCTGGTGCGGGTGCCGGATCCGCGCGCGTTCGGCTCGGTGCCGACGGATGAGGACGGCAATGTGCTGGCCTTTTTGGAAAAGACCGAGGATCCGCCGACCGACCAGATCAACGCTGGCTGCTACGTGTTTAAGCGTTCGGTGATCGAGCAGATCCCGGCAGGACGTGTGGTTTCCGTAGAGCGCGAAACCTTCCCGGGCCTGCTTGAGCAGGGAGCGAAGGTCGTCGGCCATGTGGATTCGTCGTACTGGCGCGACATGGGCCGCCCGGACGATTTCGTCCAGGGCTCCTCGGATGTGGTGCGCGGCATTGCGTACTCGCCGCTGTTGAAAGGGCGTACGGGCGAATCTGTGGTGGATCCGTCTGCCGGTGTTGCGCACGGCGTGATTCTGATGGGCGGCACAACGGTTGGCCGTGGCTGTGAGATTGGGGCGGGCTCGCGTATCGACGACTCTGTGATCTTCGATGGCGTGACCATCGAGCCTGGCGCAATGGTGCGCAATTCCATCATTGCTGCCGGAGCCACGATTGGAGCGAATGCGCGCTTGGTTGATTGTGTGATCGGTGAAGGCGCCCAGATTGGTGCGCGCTGCGAGCTGCAGGGTGGCATGCGTGTGTGGCCGGGTGTTGTGATCCCAGATTCGGGAGTGCGTTTCTCCCCAGACGCGTAACCGACACGCCAACACGGCCAAATAGTCGCGCTTTTTAGTCCCGACACTACATGTAGTACCCCCGAAGTCCACCCCCATTGCAGCTATACTGTGACAGTTGTGACTGGTGTGAAAGTTGACGTGGGGAATGCCTGAAAAAGGCGCGCTCGGCTCACATTTTGGTTGCGACTATTTAGTGCCTCGGTGTGTAATCACAGAAGTGTTATTTCCGCATCCGCAACCAGCGGGTGCATCACTCTTCGAACGACCACCGAAAAGATCAACTAAGCAACAGGGAAGGTAATGGCGTGGAAAATCAAGCGGACGCCATCCTCCGCGGCGCTGCTGCGGGAGGGATGACCCTCGACGAGTTGTTTGGCGCTGTCGAGCAGGAGTGGCAGGACCAGGCGCTGTGTGCGCAGACTGACCCCGAGGCCTTCTTTCCTGAAAAAGGCGGCTCAACTCGTGAGGCCAAACGAATCTGCAAGGCATGCGCAGTGCGCGATGAGTGCCTCGAGTACGCACTCGAGCACGATGAGCGCTTCGGTATTTGGGGTGGGCTGTCCGATCGTGAGCGTCGCCGTCTGAAGAAGCAGATCGGCTAACAACTCCCGAGATCTACAGGGTGGATCTACCAGGGAAAATCGGGATTCACAGTGCGTGGATCCAAATTTAAATGGTTTGCTACCAGCGCGGTGAGCACCCACGTGAGCAACTCTGCACGCTCCTGGGTGGTCACCGCGCGGTGTTCTATCGGCATGCGAAACACGACAAAGCGCGCACGGGTGGGGTTGCCGTGCTGATCTACGCCTGCCTGGAGCACCCGTCCGAGAGGGACCGGGCCGTCGGCGATGATCTCGTCCGGCAAGATCGTCATATCTGCGTGCAGGCGCATGCGTGGGATCGTGTCCACCGCCAAATCCACGCTTGCCAGCTGCTCAAAGTACGCGTTGTGGAGCGGGGCGTAGGCTTCCATGACAAGTGCGTCGAATGCGTCGTTGCGCGAGCGATAGCGGGGCACCCCAACGGGCAGGAGCGGGCCACGGGCACCTCGCCCGTGGCGGTCGCGTGCGGCGCGGACGTGCGAGGGGCCGACGCCGGGCCTGGAAGGGGTTTGCATGACGGCAATCCTAAGGTGGAAACAGGCAGGTGTGGAGGGGGCGCGCCGCGCCGCAGTACAAAAACCTCAAGAAGGGGTTTAGACTGTCCGCCGTGAATGTCTTCCGTCGTTGTTGTCGCCCGGGTTGCGGCAGGCCCGCTGTGGCCACGCTGATTTACGCGTACGCGGACTCGACGGCAGTGATCGGTCCGCTCGCCCCGGTAGCAGATCCGCATGCGTGGGACTTGTGTGAGCGCCATTCCGCCCACATCACCGCGCCCGTTGGTTGGGAAATGGTCCGTGTAGAGCACGTCGAGTTAGAAGGCGATGAGGATGACGATCCGGAAGCCTCCGACATCACCGCCTTGGCTGAGGCCGTGCGTGAGGCGGGTCGACTGACCACTGGTTTGGTCGATTCTTCGCAGGACCCAATCGAGTACGAGGCCTCGCACGACTTCAACGACCCGGATACCTCGAACCACCCGGTGCATCGCACGAAGCGGGTGGAAGAGCAGATTGCTGCGCATAAGGCGGCGCGCCGTTCGCATTTGCGCATCGTGCCGGATCCTTCGGCTGAGCAGGAATAGCGAAACCACAGCAGCCGGGGAGGGGTCGTGTCGCGTGGCGCACTAAGATGGCCTGCATGGCTATCCAGCACACACGTGAGACTCTGAGCAGCGTTATTAAGGCCTACGACGTTCGAGGCGTTGTCGGCGAGCACATCGACGAGGACTTTGTCCGCACCGCCGGCGCTGCCTTCGCCCACATTCTGCGCGAGGAGGGTGAGACCCGTATCGCTGTCGGCCACGACATGCGTCCGTCGTCGCCGGCGCTGGCCGCGGCGTTCGCCGAGGGAGCTGCCTCCCAGGGGCTTAATGTCACCGACTTGGGGCTGACGTCGACTGACGAGCTCTACTTCGTTGCCGGCTCCCAGCGTTGCGCTGGTGCGATGTTTACCGCCTCGCACAATCCGGCTCAGTACAACGGCATCAAACTCTGCCGCGCGGGCGCGACCCCGGTGTCTACAGATACCGGTTTGTCGGAAATCGGCCGCATGATTCTTGAGGGCGTGCCGGAGTTTGAGGGGGAACGTGGTGTCGTCGAGAAGCAAGATGCGCTCGAGGCATACGCGAAGTATGTGCGTGATCTGGTGCCGGTGCCTACGCGGCGCAAGCTGGTCGTGGCAGTGGATGCCGCAAACGGCATGGCTGGGCTGACGGTTCCGGCGGCGTTGGGGGATATGGATATTCGCCCGCTGTACTTCGAGTTAGACGGAACTTTCCCGAACCATGAGGCGAACCCGCTCGACCCGAAGAATTTGGTTGACCTGCAGAAGTTCACTGTTGAGCAGGGTGCGGACATCGGGTTGGCGTTTGATGGGGATGCGGATCGTTGCTTTGTTGTCGACGAGCGGGGCGAGGCCGTCTCGCCCTCCGCCATCACTGCGCTGATTGCCACGCGCACCCTTGCGGAGAACCCCGGTGCGACGATCATCCACAACCTGATTACCTCGCGTGCAGTGCCGGAGATGATCGACGAATGTGGTGGCACCGCCGTACGCACCCGTGTGGGCCACTCTTACATCAAGGCCAAGATGGCCGAGCACAACGCGCTATTCGGCGGTGAGCACTCCGCGCACTACTACTTTGCTGAGTTCTTCAACGCGGACTCTGGCTTGGTCGCTGCGCTCCACGTTTTGGCGGCGCTGGCAGAGCAGGACAAGCCGCTGAGTGAACTGATGGCGCAATACGAGCGCTACGTCGCATCTGGTGAGATCAACTCGGAAGTTGCCGACCAGGAAGCGGCGACGAAGCGTGTGGTGGATGCGTTCGCGGATCGTGCGGAATCGGTAGACACCCTCGACGGTGTGACTGTGCAGTTGAAGGACTCCAAGGCGTGGTTCAACGTGCGTGCATCCAACACGGAGCCGCTGCTGCGTCTTAACGCGGAAGCGCCGACCCGGGAAGAGGTCGACGCGCTGGTCAACGAGATTCTTGGCCTGATTCGTTCCTAGGCACCGAATTCTTGTAACTCGAACGGGGAGCGTGGGACTGCTATTTTGGACGTTTGCGCTCACGCAGAACCAAAGGAGGCCACATGGAGCGATTGGATGGGGTACTGCGACCCTACCCATGGGGGTCGCGGACGCTGCTCGCACAGCTGAGGGGGACGCCCTCGCCGAGCGAGAAGCCCGAGGCCGAACTGTGGTTTGGTGCCCACCCTGCCGCCCCAGCGACCATTGACGGACGTGGCCTCGACGAGATCATCGCCGAGGACCCCCAGGCAGCATTGGGCGACCGCGTGATTGCCCATTATGGCGAGCAACTGCCGTTTTTGGTGAAGTTGCTCGCGGCGGATTCCCCGCTGAGTATCCAAGCGCACCCGTCGCGCGAGCAGGCCGTTGCTGGCTTCGAACGGGAAAACGCTGAGGGCATCAGCCTCAACAGCCCGCAGCGCAACTACAAGGACTCGAACCCGAAGCCGGAACTTATCGTCGCGTTGACTACGTTCCGTGCGATGGCGGGGTTCCGCCCTGTGGAGCAGATGACCGAGTTGTTCGAGGCGTTTTCCTCCCCAGCCTGGGACCGTTACGCAGCACTACTGCCAGCGGCCGGCGGTGCAGGGGACATGCGGGTGCTGTTTACTACCCTGGTGTCGTTGCCCAGGCCCGCACTGACGGAGGTGCTCGACGCCGTCGGACATAGTGCCCGCACGATCGCCGATGGAGGCACCGCAGCCCACCCTGCGTGGGTTGTGGAAGCAGCCGAGGTATTCCTTGAACTAGCGCAGCGTTACCCAGGCGACGCTGGTGCGTTTGCGGCTCTGCTGCTCAACATTGTCACCCTCAAGCCGGGTGAGGCGGCGTTCCTCGGCGCAGGTCAACTGCATGCCTACCTCAGCGGTCTCGGCGTGGAGGTCATGGAAAACTCCGACAACGTTCTGCGCGGTGGCCTGACCACCAAGCACGTAGATGTGCCAGAGCTCGTGCGTGTACTCGACTTTTCTTCGTTGGAATCGCCGCGCGCAGACACCGAGGAGGTGGCTGGTGGGAAGCGATTCGTGCTGCCGGTGGAGAGTTTCACCGTGAGCATGCACGAGCTTGATCAGGGCGAGTTGCGTATCGACGAAGACGGCCCCGCAATCGCACTCTGCACCGCGGGCACCGCCACGGACGGGACAATGTCAATCGCCGCTGGGGAGGCTGTGTGGATTCCCGCAAGCGATGGTGCGGTGACCCTGCGGCCTGCAACGGATGGGGAACCCACCCAGGTGTTTGTGGCTACCGTGTAACGCTTCGCGCGATCTGGTCAAGCGCCTCGCGGGGGCTAAAGCCCTCATCCGGCTGGGGGTATCCGGCCACGTCCTCCTTGCCCGGCACACGCGCCCGGGCAGTTGTGGGCGCAGATGCCTGCGACTGCAGTTGAGCCTCCAGCTGGTCTGCAGGAATCGCCTTGTTGTTTTCGGGGTGCTCATCGCGATCGTTCTCACGCGAGGTTGGCTCGGCGGGGGAGGAGCCGGGTGCGGGTTTGCCGTCCTTGATCTTCGGCTCGTTGTCCGCAGATGTGCCGGGGCCGCGCTCGGGCTCGGATGGTGCCGTGGGGATCCCGGAGGTGCCTGCCGAGTCGGTCTCAGTCGGCGTTTGTGCAGACGTGCCAGGCGTGTCCGGTGTGGACGGGTGCGACGCCTCAGGCGTTGGCTGCGGCCTGGACTCCGACGGGGACTCAGGCGTTGTCTCGGGGCGGTTCGGCCGTTCTTCGCTCGTTGTTCCAGACGGCCGGGTCGACTGTGAGGCCGACTGCGGCCCCGATCGCTGTGATTGCGGTGCCTGCTGGGCCGACTGGGCCGACTGGGCCGACTGCGCCGACTGGGCCGGTGGCGGCACAACGATGTTGGTCGGGCGGTACACCTTGGTCGGCTGCGCCGGATCCGCCTGGCCCACCACTGCGTGCGGTGGCAGGTATGGATCGTTCTGCGCCGCATAGTTCGGGTTGACGTGGTGCGTGCCACCCTGCATGCCGTGTTGTGCGCTGTAGTCCTGGTCTACCGGTGCATCGTTTCCGTCAGTGCGCCCATCTGCAGAGGTTTCTGTTGTCGACGAGTTGGTCGCTGTGCGGGAACTCGACGTGCTTGAGGTTGTCGAGTGCGCGCTGGTGGTGTCTGCTGCCTCGGCGGAAAAGCCTGCGTGGTCCGAAGGCCCGGTGGACGATGACGCCCATACGGTCCAACCGGTCAGGCCAGCAAGCCCGAGGCCTGCAGCAAAAAGAGCAGCGGTACGGCGGTTGGTCGGTTTCACGTCCCCGCTCCTTCCACGGTCGGCGCGCAGCCCTTACATCACGAATTGGTAACAGTATGGTGGTGTAGGAATGTTTATAGCACGTCGTACGGCGAAGGTGTACCCCCATAAGGTGCAAGTGCCGTATATAAAGACGTAATAGATACCGTGTTTGCAGCACTCGATACAGACGGAAGGAGCGTCACAGTGACGACCTGGGACGAGCAGATTTTCACCATTGACACCAATGCAGATTTCCTCGACGAGATCTCTGACCTGGATACCGACGAGATTGTGGAAGCAGTGCGTGACGCCGTGCTCCTCGCCGCAAATGGGGATTCCGCAAGCGAAGATGAGATCCTCAACGGCCAGGCTGCGGCGACGATCGCTGCAATTTGGTCGGGTGCACCTTTTTCTGCCGGTGATGTGGCAGAGGCGTACCCGTTCATCCGTCTGCGCCCGGACGAGATCGACGAGAAGCTCGTCGAGGCTGCTGCTGCGGTGCTGGAAGCAGTGGAGACCGAGGCGGACCTTGAGCAGTTCCTCGAGGCGCTGGCCTAACGGTTTGCGGCCATGATTATTGCGTTTGAAGGTATCGATGGCGCGGGCAAGAACACGCTTGTCACCGCGATCAAGAAGGAACTCAACGCCGACACGCTTGCGTTTCCGCGTTACGAGGACTCCATTCACGCCCAGCTCGCACAAGACGCGCTGCACGGGCGCATGGGGGATGTGACGGATTCCGCGTTTGCGATGGCGACACTGTTCGCACTTGACCGTCATGGGGCGAAGGCGCTTCTCGACGAGTACGTCGACGATCCGTCCCGCGTCCTCATCCTGGACCGCTACGTGGCCTCTAACGCCGCGTACACCACTGCGCGCACCGGTGACGATGCCGCCTTGCGCTGGGTGGAAGACCTGGAGTTTGGGCGTTTGGGGTTGCCGAGGCCGGACTTGCAGGTGCTCGTCGATACGAGCCCTGAGCTTGCGCGGGAACGCGCAGCGAAGCGCGAGACGCAGGACGCAACGCGTGCGCGCGATCGCTACGAACGCGATGGTGGCCTGCAGGCCGCAACGTATGCGATGTACGGACGGCTGGCGGAAATGTCGTGGGGTGGGCCGTGGGTACGCGGTTCGGATCCTGCGGTTATCATTCAGGCAATACGCGACCTGGCATAAGCCTCGTCATTTCAACCCCCATAAAAGCCCTGACAAAGGAGTACATGTGGCCCACAAGATCCTGGTCGTGGACGATGACCCGGCGATCAACGAGATGCTCACCATCGTGCTTGAGGCCGAGGGGTTTGAGACGAGTTCCGTCACCGATGGCGCTGAGGCCGTTGGCGCGTGGCGCAGCTTTGATCCGGATCTGATCCTGCTCGACCTGATGCTGCCAGGCGTCAACGGCATTGATATTTGCCGCGAGATCCGCAAGCAGTCCGCCGTGCCGATTGTCATGCTGACAGCGAAGACCGACACGGTGGACGTGGTGCTTGGACTGGAGTCTGGTGCGGACGACTACATCACCAAACCCTTCAAGCCGAAGGAACTGGTCGCCCGAATCCGCGCGCGTCTGCGTCGTACTGACGACGAGCCGGCGGAAATCTACGAGGTTGGCGATCTGACCATTGACGTTCCGCAGCACACCGTGACTCGCGGCGGCCAGGAAATTCAGCTGACCCCGCTCGAGTTTGACCTTTTGCTGGAGATGGCGCAGAAGCCGAATCAGGTGCACACCCGCGAGGAGCTGCTGGAGTCCGTGTGGGGCTACCGCAACGCTTCGGATACGCGCCTGGTTAACGTGCATGTCCAGCGTCTGCGCTCCAAGATTGAGCACGACCCGGAGAACCCGGAGATCATCCTCACCGTGCGTGGTGTGGGCTATAAGACCGGCAAGCCGGGGGTGTAGTCGCTGAATGCGCTCAAACGCGCACGCGAACGCGTAGCGCACGCATGGTCGACCTCGTTGCAGGTGAGGTTCGTGGGCACGGTACTCATCGTGTCCGCCATCGTGATGTCCGTGCTTGGGTTTGTGCTGGCGTCGGTGGTCACTAGCCGCATCACCGAGGCGAAGCTGGAAACCGCGAGTGTGGAGATCGAGCGCGCACGCGCCACCGTCGAATACCAGCTAGACAACAGCGGCAGTTCGGCCTCGCTGCAGGCGCGCTTGAACTCAGCCCGTGCAGGTTTGACCCAGCGCGCACAGGAAAACTCGGACACGTCGAGCTTTTACGAGCCGGTCCTGGTGGCGGAAAGCGGTGGCGGGGTGGTGACCTCGTCGCCGGAGTCGTACCAGATCCCAGAGCGCTTAGCGCAGTTCGTCAACGACGGAAATGTGGCCTACCAATTCGCCACTGTGGAACGGCCGGATGCGACGTTGTATGACGCGTTAATCGTCGGTACGCCAACGAATGCGGATATCCCGAATCTGCAGCTCTACCTGGTCATGAATATGGAGAGCGAAACCACCACCGTTGCACTGATGCGTGGCATTTTGGCTATCGCTGCGGTGATCGTCGTGGTGCTTTTGATGGGCATTGCGTGGCTTGCGTCGCAGCAGATTGTGGCGCCGGTGCGCTCGGCGTCGAGAACTGCCCAGCGTTTCGCGTCCGGTCACCTGCGCGAGCGCATGCCGGTCGATGGCGAAGACGAAATGGCAGTGCTGGCCATGTCCTTCAACAACATGGCGGACACGCTGTCTAAGCAGATCAACAACCTGGAGGAATACGGTGACCTTCAGCGCCAGTTCACCTCCGATGTCTCCCACGAGTTGCGCACGCCGCTGACTACGGTGCGTATGGCCGCAGACATGATCGCCGCGAACGAGGATTCGCTCGAACCGTCGACCAAGCGCGCTTCCCAGTTGATGATCAAGGAACTCGACCGCTTCGAGGCGCTGCTCAATGATTTGCTGGAAATTTCGCGTCACGACGCCGGCGTGGCCGAACTCTCCACCACCAGCATGGATGCTCGCGGGCCGGTGGAGTCTGCATGGCAGCAAACCCAGCACCTTGCCGACGAGTTGGATGTGGAAGTCGACTTTGACATCCCGGAGGAACCACAGACGATCGAGGGTGACCCACGGCGTATCGAGCGCATCGTGCGCAACCTGGTGGCCAACGCCATCGACCACTCGGAGGGCAACCCGGTGAAGGTTGTGATGCGTTCCAACGACGAGGCCGTGGCAATCACCGTCACCGACCGCGGTGTTGGGCTGAAGGAAGGCCAAGACGAGTTAGTGTTCAACCGCTTCTGGCGCGCGGACAAGTCCCGCAAGCGCCACTCGGGCGGCACCGGCCTGGGCCTGGCTATTGCGCGCGAGGATGCGCTATTGCACGGCGGCATCCTCGACGCCGCTGGCACGCACGGCGTGGGTTCCCAATTCCGCCTGGTGTTGCCGAGAGAAGTCGGGGCGAAAATCAACGTCGCCCCGTTGGACTTGGTCGCGCCGGGACAGAATGCTGCCGAGATCGAAGGGGCTCCTGTTGTCACCGAAGCGGTTGGAGTTACCGATGCTGACACCAGCGGGGGAGATGATCCGGCCACCGATAGTGGGGCCGGTGTAGTAGCGCTGGATCCGCAGCCTGAAGTCCAGGAGGAACATCGATGAGGACGAATAAAGCTGCATCGTTGGCGCTGTCGGCCGTGGCCACGTTGACTGCGATGTCCCTGCTGTCGGGGTGCGCAACGCTGCCAACCAACTCGGCACCTCACGTGCTGCGTCCGTTTACGCCGGCGGAGTCTCCGACGCCGGATGCTGGTCCCGCGGAGGATGAGGAGCCAGACTTGCTGCTGCGTGGGTTCTACGCAGCATCGGCGATTCCGGACAGCGACTACGAAATGGCGCGTGCTTACCTGACGGAGAGCGCTGCCCAGGCGTGGGATCCAAGCGGGCAGAAGCTGATCGTGGACAGCTTCGGCGTGACCACGCTGCCGGGGGCCTCGGCAGGGAAGCGTCGCTTTGCGGTTCACGGAAACGTAGTTGGTGCGGTGCACACCGGGGGATCGTTTGCTCCGGAGCGCGGCAAATACGAGGCAGAAATCGAGCTGGACATGATCGATGGGCAGTGGCGTATTTCGTCGCTACCCGCGGGTGTGGTTATGGAGCGAACTGAGCTGCGTAACCAGTATCAGCCGTATAACCTGTACTTCTTTGATGCCGACGACCGTGAGTTGGTCACCGACCGCCGTTGGGTTCACTCGCGTCGCGAGGCCCTGGCGGGTGACTTAATCGGGTTGCTTATGGAGGGCCCTGCGGAGCGTTTGCGTCCAGCGTTGCCCAATGCGTTGCCGTCGAAAGTGGCCTATACGGGGTTCAAAGATGGCGCGTTTACCTTTACTGGTTTCAGCGAAGTCGACGCCGCACGCCGCACGCAGTTTGCTGCCCAAGTGGTGTGGACCCTTGCCACCGCCGGCATCACAGGTCCGTATCGTTTGGAAGCCGACGGCAGCCCCCTTATCGAAGGCGCTGACGCACTTGGTACCGACGACTTTGCGGATGAGAGCCCACTGGTGGAAACCGCGGGGGAAAGCACGCTCTACGCGCTCGTCGATGGGCGCATTTTGCGTGTCGACGGCCGCACCACCCAGGCCGTCGACGGCAGCCTCGGCAGCTCTGGCCAGATCACTTCAGCCGACCTGGCCAAGGGTGGCCAATGGGCTGCTGTCTTCGGCAAACCAGACGATGACAAGGACGATGTGCTTCGCGTGGGCAAATTCGGTGCCCGCGAGGAAGAGGTTATGCGGGCGCGTACATTCACACGCCCGAGCTTCGAAGCGAACGCGGCGGCGGTGTGGTCGGTTGCAGACGGCAAGCGGATCCTGCGCACAGTCCAATCCGCAGCCAGTGGCGAATTGTCCACCGGCGAGGTGCACGTCGACCTGCCAGAAGGCGTGGACGGCAACATTTCTGTGCTGCGCCTGTCGCGCAGTGGCACCCGCGTGGTCATGGTGATCGACGGAAAGCTCTACACGGGCATTGTCCAGCGTGGCGCTTCCGGCGAACGCTCTATTGTCAACGTGCTCGAGTATGCCCAGGAGCTCGGTGGCAGTGTCGTATCCGCCGAGTGGCGTGCGGACGGTTCGCTCATCGTCGGTACCTCCGCCCCGTCGCCAGTGCTGCGTGTGGAGCAGGACGGCTCGTCTATGACCGCGCTGTCGGCGGGCAATATTTCGGCTCCGGTGGTGGCAGTGGCGGCGTCGCCAAGCATGCTCTACGTCACTGACGTCAATGCTGTATTGCAAGTGCCGGCCTCAGGTGCGGATAACCCCATCTGGCGTGAGGTGCCAGGTCTGGAAGGTATGCGCGCGCTACCGATCATCGCGCGGTAGGAGAGTCAGGGATGCTGGGGGATATCGGGGAGTTGCTGCTACCGCGCAAGTGTGCCGGATGTGGCGTGCCGGGTCCGTTGTTGTGCGCCACCTGCCGGATGGAGTTGGCGCACCCGCCGCAGCGCGTGTTTCCTAACACCACACCGATGGTGCCGGTGTTCGCATTAGGTGCCTATGCGGGTGCGCACCGTGGGGTGGTGTTGGCAATGAAGGAACGTAACCACCTTGCTGTGCGTCGCCACGTTGGTGCGGTACTCAACGCCGGTCTGGACTACTTGGAGGCGCGCGGCGATATCGCAGTCGGCGCGGTGCTGGTTCCCGCACCGACGAAGGTGTCCTCGGCACGAGCCCGCGGCGGCGACCCCGTGGAAGCTATTTGCCGCGCCACCCAGCGCAGTGTCGCACCCGCGTTGCTACTCGACGCCAGCGCTGCCGATCAGTCGAACCTTGACGAGTCTTCGCGCCGCACAAACCTGTCCGGAGCAGTACGGCTTGCCGCCATCCCTGCAGGTCCCGTGGTTCTTATCGACGATGTCGTAACCACCGGCGCAACCCTCCAGGCCAGTGTGTCCGTGCTGCTCGCCCACGGGGTTGACGTGAGTGCGTGCGTGACCGTGTGCGCAGCGTAACCGCAGGCCAAATATGTGTTTTTGCAGGTGTCCAGTAGGGTCACAGGAATGAAATTGCGTCTTCTTCCACTCGTGTGTGCCCCGGTTCTCGCGTTGGTCGGTTGCTCGACTGCAGAGATCACCCCACTTCATGAGGCCCGTGTTCAGGAGGTCTCCGAAATCCGTGACGCCCTTGCCGGCACGGACTTCGACTGCACCAACTGGCAGGAGTTGAAGCAGGAAGAGGGCGTGTGCATGCAGAAGGAAAAGGGCCAGATCAAATTCAAGCTCGACGGCACGCCTGAGGATTATGCGCGCTACCTCATGGAGGAGCAGTTCCCGTACGCAAAGGAAGTCATCGTCGGCGAGAACTGGGTTGGCCGCTGCGATAACACTGATGAGGGCACCTGCCAGACCATCGCTGAAGGTCTCGGTGCAAACGTGAAGCAGAGCACCCGCAGCTAAGCATCCGCTGCTCAACACCCGGCAGCGTAGCTCTCAGTAAGCTCATAGCGAACATTTTGAGAACCCCCGTGTATTGGTCATAACCAGTTGTATAGTGGTGATGGACACAGTTCCTACTACCCACAGGGAGGAAGCACATGACTTCTGCAGACCAGAATGCCGTACAGGGTGGCGCACAGGGGGAGGGTCTCGGACCCGATGTGGTGTTGACCATCACCGGCCGCAACGTTGAGGTTCCGGAGCACTTCCAGGAACGCGTAAGCGGCAAGTTGGCAAAGATTGCGAAGCTCGATCCGACTCTGAATTCCTTCCACGTTGAGCTCAAGCATGAGCCGAATCCGCGTCGTGAACAGGAAGCGGAACGCATCCAGATCACCGCAACTGGCTCGGGCCACCTCGCACGCGCTGAGGCGAAGGAAGACACCTTCTACAACGCCTTGGATGCCGCAGTGGCAAAGCTGGAGCGTTCGCTGCGCAAGGTCAAGGCTCGTCGCACCACTCCGATGTCTGGCCACCGTGCACCGAAGGGCGCCGGCAAGCTTGCTGCTGAGCTTGAGGCTGAGCAGAAGGCAGCGCAGGCTCGCGAGGCTGCTGCGCAGGGTCCGTACGATGTTGACCCGTACGAGGATCAGGTTGAGGATCTGACTCCGGGCCAGGTCGTTCGTACCAAGGTGCACTCCAACGCTCCACGTAGCGTGGATGATGCGCTCAGCGAGATGGAGCTGGTTGGACACGATTTCTACCTCTTCATCAACGAGGAGACGAACCGTCCGGCTGTGGTCTACCGCCGTCACGCGTTTGATTACGGTTTGATCGAACTGGCTGATGAGGCGGAAGCCGAAGCAGGCGAGAAGTAGCGCTTGCGCTGTTACCCGCACGGTCCTGTGAAAGGGGCCGGGCGGGTTTTGTCGTCGATTAGCAACGCCGGGTTGTTCTCTGCAACGTGGGCGTGCGTACAATGGCGGGTTGTTACACCTTGGCCCTGCCTACTCCAGTAGTAAAGGATTTTCTCACGTGTTTGGACTGTCGAAGCTGCTCCGCGCCGGTGAGGGGCGTACCGTCAAGCGCCTGGCGAAGATCGCTGACCAGGTCATGGCCCTGGACGATGAATACGCGGCGCTGACCGATGAGGAACTTAAGGCGAAGACCGCCGAGTTCAAGCAGCGCATCGCCGACGGCGCGAGCCTCGACGACATTTTGCTCGACGCGTTCGCGACTGCCCGTGAGGCGTCGTGGCGCGTGCTGGGACAGAAGCACTACAAGGTGCAGATCATGGGTGGTGCCGCACTGCACTTCGGCAACGTCGCTGAGATGAAGACCGGTGAAGGCAAGACGCTGACGTCGGTGCTGCCGGCGTACCTCAACGCGCTGTCCGGCAAGGGCGTGCACGTGGTCACCGTGAACGACTACCTGGCTAAGCGTGACGCCGAGATGATGGGTCGTGTGCACCACTTCCTCGGCCTGGAGGTGGGCGTGATTCTGTCGGAGATGCGTCCGGCGGAGCGCAAGAAGGCGTACGACGCTGACATCACCTACGGCACCAACAACGAGTTGGGCTTTGACTACCTGCGCGACAACATGACGCGTTCGGTCAACGAAATTGTGCAGCGTGGCCACAACTTTGCGATTGTGGATGAGGTTGACTCGATTCTTATCGACGAAGCCCGTACCCCACTGATCATCTCCGGCCCGGTCGATGGGTCCAGCCAGTTCTACTCGGTGTTCGCACAGCTTGCGCCGCGTATGCGTGAGGGCATCCACTACGAGGTGGATCACCGCAAGCGCACCGTCGGTATTTCCGAGGAGGGCGTGGAGTACGTCGAGGACCAGTTGGGCATTGACAACCTGTACGCGCCTGAGCACTCCCAGTTGGTGAGCTACCTCAACAACGCGATCAAGGCCAAGGAGCTCTTCGAGCGCGATAAGGACTACATCATCCGTCAGGGTGAGGTCATGATCGTGGACGGCTTCACCGGCCGTGTGCTCGCTGGCCGTCGTTACAACGAGGGCATGCACCAGGCCATCGAGGCCAAGGAGCAGGTGGAGATCAAGAACGAGAACCAGACGCTGGCCACCGTTACCCTGCAGAACTACTTCCGCCTGTACGACAAGCTCTCGGGTATGACCGGTACCGCTGAGACTGAGGCGGCCGAGCTCCACCAGATTTACAAGATGGACGTTGTGCAGATCCCGCCGAACCGTCCGAACCAGCGCGTGGACCGCGACGACCTGATCTACAAGACGCAGGAAGCCAAGTTCGCGGCCGTTGCGGAGGACATTGCGGAGCACGCGGAGAAGGGCCAGCCGGTGCTGGTCGGTACCACCTCTGTGGAGCGTTCCGAGTACCTGTCGCAGCTGCTGACCCGCAAGGGCGTGGCCCACAACGTGCTCAACGCGAAGCACCACGAGGAAGAAGGCCGCATCATCGCTGAGGCTGGCCTGCCGGGCAAGGTGACCGTTTCCACCAACATGGCTGGTCGCGGTACCGATATCGTGCTGGGTGGCAACCCGGAAATTCTCTTGGATGCGAAGTTGCAGGAGCAGGGCCTCGACCCGTTTGAGGACGAGGAGCGCTACCAGGAGGCGTGGAACGATCAGCTGCCGAAGGCGAAGGAGCGTTCCAAGAAGCTTGGTGATGAAGTCCGTGAGGCCGGCGGCCTGTACGTTATTGGTACGGAGCGTCACGAGTCGCGTCGTATCGACAACCAGCTCCGTGGCCGTTCCGGCCGTCAGGGTGACCCGGGCGAGACCCGTTTCTACCTGTCCATGCGCGATGAGTTGATGGTTCGCTTCGTGGGGCAGACCATGGAGAACATGATGAACCGCCTCAACGTTCCGGACGATGTGCCGATCGAGGCGAAGATGGTGTCCAACGCCATCAAGGGCGCACAGTCGCAGGTTGAGAACCAGAACTTTGAGATGCGTAAGAACGTGCTCAAGTACGACGAGGTGCTCAACGAGCAGCGCAAGGTGGTCTACGGCGAGCGTCAGGAGATCCTGGCGTCGAAGGACATCAAGGACCAGGTGCGTCGCATGATCGAGTCCACCATCACTGCGTACGTCGATGCGGAGACCGCGGAAGGCTACGTGGAGGACTGGAACCTCGAGGAACTCTGGCACGCACTCGAGTCCCTGTACGGCCCGTCCGTGACGCCGCAGGAACTCATCGATGGTGACGAGTACGGTCGTCCGGGTGAGCTGACCTCGACACAGTTGCGCCAGGCGCTTCTCGACGACGCCAACGCCCTCTACGACAACCTCGAAGAGAACATCTCTGCGATCGGCGGCGAAGAGCAGATGCGCAACCTGGAGCGCATGGTGATCCTGCCGATCATCGATACGAAGTGGCGCGAGCACCTCTACGAGATGGACTACCTCAAGGAAGGTATTGGCCTGCGTGCGATGGCGCAGCGCGACCCGCTGGTGGAGTACCAGAAGGAGGGTGGCGACATGTTCAACGCCATGAACGAGGCGATCCAGGAAGAGACCGTGCGCCAGCTGTTTGCCATGCGTAAGCAGTTTGAGACCCAGCCAGCCCAGGCTGCTGAGGGCGAGACTGACGGCGGCACCGCCACCGTCTAAAACCGCCGCTGAACCCACTGTTTGGGGCCACTGTTTGGGCCAGTGCGGTCTCACACTGAGGGCAACGCCCTGGTGAGGGCGTGAGGAGCCGTCTGCGACGTGTTGCGCGCAGGCGGCTCCAGTATTTTGAACGACTGCAGTTTGCCGTCCGCCATCTTCGCGGCAAAGGCGAGGCGTCGCCCGCCTTTCTCCACGGTGCCGTAGAACTCGCCGGCCTCACCAGAGTGGCAGGTGATCACCCGGACGTGCTGGGTGGGCAGGACTGCGGTGTTGCGGGTGTGGGCGCGGAGTTGGAGCTGGGCTCGTCGATACGCACGGATGTGTGTGCGCACCGACGTACTGAACCGCGAGGCTGTCATCACAGTCGGGTCGTAGCCTCCGAACGCAGCACTGATGGCCTGGCGCACGAGAGGGTCGACGCGTTGATTGGTCTGTGGTGTGGCGCTGAGCGCCACGTCCGGCTCGAGCACCGACGGCGCCGGTTTCGGCGCGGGCGTGCGGCGCTCAGGTGCGAGGAGTTGAATGTGCTGGTGGCCGGGAACGCTGTAGTACCTGGTTGCGGGCATGTGGGAATCCTCCGTCACGGGAGGGGGTGGGCGCGGCGCGGGGTAGGTATCATTGTTCACGATTGGCGCAATGAAATAAAGAGTGTGCGCACTAAAATACGCATCACGTACGCGAAATACGCAGCTAACGAAAGCTAACGAAAGAAGGCCGA
The DNA here is from genome assembly GCF_030408635.1 of Corynebacterium coyleae. Classification (NCBI taxonomy): domain Bacteria; kingdom Bacillati; phylum Actinomycetota; class Actinomycetes; order Mycobacteriales; family Corynebacteriaceae; genus Corynebacterium; species Corynebacterium coyleae. The sequence continues at coordinate 607,509 of NZ_CP047198.1, forward strand.
AGTGCAGGGTTTGATCATCGACTACGCAGGTGTGCTGGACACGGGCGCTGAAGACCAGAGCCGCTGGAAGACCCTTATCGAGGAAGCCAAGAAGAAGGACGTCTCCGTGGCCATCCTGTCCAACGAGGCAGCTGAGGGCGAGATTGCGGACGCGATCCGCGAGTGGGAGTTCAAGGGCGTTGTCGACGCGGTTGTGCTCTCCGGCGAGATCGGTGTGGAAAAACCGGAGCGTGCAGCGTTCCAGGCGGCAGCCGACGCGATCGGCCTGGATATGAACGAGTGCGTGATGATCGACGATGACATCATGAACATCCGCGCCGCAGTGGAATACAACCTCATTGGCATCCTGCACACCGCGCTGGACCGCACTGCGGTAGAGATCCAGTCCCTGTTCGACATTGAGGGCGAGTTCTAGTGCGCGTCTACATCCCGGCAACCTTTGGCATGCTGCAAGCGCTGCAGGACAACGGTCTGTTGCATGCGCGCAGCGGGTGGGGTTTTTCTGCGACGAAGGCGTTGCAGGAATTCTTCACCTCGGGTGATCTCGAAGAGATCGAAGATGTGGCGTTCGATGACGCAGCGTTGGCGTCGCTACGCCTGCTCGCCATTGGGGACGAGGAGCGCTTCCCGCACCGCCGAGTGGTCATCTCCGTGGACGTGGACGCGACCGAAGCACCCGATATGGGCGAGTCTGTGGTGAAACTGTCCGGCCCGGTGAATCTTGAGGACGTCGCGGCGATCCACGTGGACATCAAGGAATCCGAAGAAGCCACCGCGAAGGCCATCGAGGTGGTCGATGCCGCGGATCTTGGCGACGAAGACGCGGAGCTGACCGTCGGCGACGCCCAAGACAACTACATGGCGTTCTATCACCCAGACGAGTTAGCGTTCCTCCTCGAGCTGCTTTAACTCCCACTCGTTATTGCTGTGTAGAGCCTCCAGCAGGTGGCGCACAGCCAGCGCGCGGCGCCCGATAGGGGATTCGGCGTCGAGCGTGTCCCAGGCACACTCCGGGTCCGCAGGCGGACCCAAGTGGGTGCAGCCGCGGGAGCAGCCTTCGGCGGCCTCGGCGAGATCGGGGAAGACCTGCACGATTTGTTCCGGGGCGACGTGTGCGAGGCCGAAGGAGCGGATACCGGGGGTGTCGATAATCCAGCCACCGCCGGGTACCTCCAACGCCACGGACTGGGTGGAGGTGTGGCGGCCCTTGCCCACGCCGGAGACCTCGCCAGTTTCGCGGTCCGCGTCCGGGACGATGCGGTTGACCAGGGTGGATTTGCCCACTCCGGAATGGCCGATCAGCGCAGAAACGCGGTCGTGGATGTGTGTGAGCAGTTCCGCGATGTCGTCGTCGACGCCGGTGCGCAGCACCTCCACACCAAGGTCAGCGAGTTCACGCTCGAAATCGGTAGGGTCGGCCAAATCAGACTTGGTCACGCACACCACCGGGGTCACGCCGCCGACAAAGGCGGCAACGAGGGCACGCTCCACAAAACCGGTGCGCGGTGGGGGATCGGCGGCGGCAACCACGATGAGCAACAGCTCAGCGTTGGCGACGATGATGCGCTCGTACGGGTCCGTATCGTCAGCCGTGCGGCGCAGGACAGAGGAACGCTCCTCGCGCTTCACAATGCGCGCCAGCGTGTCCTTCGCGCCGGAGGTGTCACCGACGACGCCGACACGGTCGCCGACCTCGATCGAGGTGCGCTTTAAGTCCCGGGCGCGGGTGCATTGCAGGCGCGTGGCGTCGTCGTCAAGCACGACGCCCCAACGCCCACGATCCTTAGCCACGACCAAACCGAACTTGGCATTATCGTGCGACGGGCGGTTCTTCGAGCGTGGCCGTGAGCCCTTGCCGGGGCGGACGCGGACGTCGGATTCGTCGTAATCGGAAAACTTGCGGCGCATTACTTGGAAACCATCTCCAACCACATGTCCTCAAACCCAGGAAGCGTCTTCGCGGTGGTTGCAATGTTTTCCACCTGGACGCCCTCCACAACCAGACCGATGATGGCGCCGGCGGTGGCCATGCGGTGATCGTCGTAGGAACGCCACGTCCCGCCATGCATCTCGTTGGGAGTGATACGCAGGCCGTCGCCGAGTTCCTCGCAGTTGCCGCCGACGTTGTTGATCTCGTTGGTCAGCGCCGCCAGGCGATCCGTCTCGTGGCCGCGCAGGTGCGCAATGCCAGTTAGCTCGCTCGGGGTGGAGGCGCACGCCGCGATGGCGGCGACGGTGGGGGCCAGCTCGCCGATATCGCTCATGTCGAGTCGAATGCCCTTTAGCGTGCCAGGCTTCGGGCCGCGCACGCGCAGGGTCTGGGTGGAGCCGTCGGCGATGAGTTCGACCTCGCAGCCCATGCGCTCCAAGACGGTACGGATCACTGCACCCGGCTGGGTGGTGCGCAGTGGCCAGTTCGGGATGCGCACCTCGCCGCCAGTGACAGCTGCCGCGGCGAGGAAGGGTGCTGCGTTGGACAGGTCGGGCTCGATCACCCAGTTAGTGCCGCGGATCGGCTGCGGGTCAACGTCCCAGGTGTCACGGGTACCGGTGACCTTCACGCCAGCCTCTGCGAGCATGGCCACCGTCATCTCAATGTGCGGCATCGACGGCAACATGCCACCCGTGTGGCGGATGGACACGCCACGCTCGAACCGGGGCGCAGACAGAAGCAGGCCCGATACGAACTGGGAGGAACCAGAAGCGTCAATCTCCACCGGGCCGCCGTCAGCCTTGCCGGTGCCGTGGACGGTAAACGGCATCCCGTCACCCGCCACGGACACGCCGAGGGTGCGAAGGGCGTCGAGGATAACCGCGATGGGGCGGTTGCGGGCGTGAGGGTCGCCGTCGAAAAGCACAGGCCCCTGAGCAAACGCCGCAACCGGCGGCACAAACCGCATCACGGTGCCAGCAAGACCGCAATCAACCTCCGCGCCGCGCAACTCGCCCGGGGTCACACGGATGACGTCGCCGTCGTGCTCGAAGCCAGTGCCCATGGACGCCAGAGCGGCCTCCATAAGATCCGTATCGCGCGAGCGCAGCGCCCCAGTCATCGTCGACGGACCAGCGGCAAGTGCCGCCAGCACGTAGGCGCGGTTAGTCATGGACTTTGACCCCGGCACCCGCTGCGTGTGGGTGATCGGGGCCGGATGGAACGGTGCGGGCCACATGTTCGTCATGAACGTCATAATAATGGAGCGCATGTGCGGACGATTCGTTCTTTTCACTACTGGCGACGAGCTCCTCTCCGAGGTAGCCACCCTGCCCGGCATCAACCATGTCGAAGCGCCCGACGGCACCCCGCCGTCGCGCTACAACATCGCGCCGACAAACCAGGTGCCGCTCATCCGGGTCGCAGAGCAGACTGCGCGTATCGACGCCGCCCGCTGGGGCCTCCTCCCAACCTGGAAGAAAGACGACACCGGCATGCCTCTGTTCAACGCACGCGGAGAGACGGTGGCGGAGAAGCCCTCGTTCCGCAGCGCGTTCAAAGCGCGGCGCGGGCTGATGGTGCTCGACGGCTACTACGAGTGGAAGCAAACCGAATCCGGCAAGCAGCCCTACTACGTGCGCCCCGCAGAGGGCTTGCTGTACGCGGCGGCACTGTGGGAGACCGGGCTGGACCGGCTATCCACCACCATGATCACCACCGACGCGACCGACAACATGGCCTGGCTCCACCACCGCCTACCGCTCTTTCTGCGTGACGATGAAATCCGCCAGTGGGTCGACGGCACCCCAGAGGAAGCACTAGAACTCGTGCACCCCTCGCGCGTGGCCGACACGTTGCAGTGGAACGAGGCCGCAAAGGAAGTAGGCAACGTGCGCAACGACTACGCGGAGTTGATCTCGGGCTAGTCCAGGGCTATTCAGTCCCGATAGGCGCGAACTTCGCGTTGGTCAGCTCCGCCAGGTCGGTAGGCGACAGCGCAATAGAAAGGCCCCGTTGGCCGGCGGAGACGGTGATGGTTTCGAGGTCGGCGACGGAGTCGTCGATAAGCGTAGGCATGCGCTTGGTGGTGCCCAGCGGGGAGATCCCGCCCACGACATAGCCGGTCGCACGCTGCGCCTGAGCAGGATCGGTCATCTCCGCACGCTTCCAACCCAGCGCTTTCGCCGCCGCCTTGAGCGAAAGGTGGCCGGCGACGGGCACGCAACAGATCGCCATGTCGCGTTCGTGATGGATCACCAAAGTCTTCAGCACCGTGTGGGGGTCACGGCCCAACTCAGCAGCAGAATGTGCGCCGAAATGATCCTTGCTCGGGGTGTATTCGAGCACCTCATGAGGGGTTTGAGAAAGGGCGCTCAGTGCGCGAGTCTTAGCAGCCATGGGGCGATTTTAGCGCTGACCTACAATAGCGAGCATGCCCGAAACCGAGCTTGATCAAGAAGCAAAGGCACGCTTCGCCGAAGAAGCCATGCCGCTGCTCGACCAACTCTACGGCGGAGCCCTGCGCATGACCCGCAACCCGCAAGACGCCGAAGACCTGGTGCAAGAGACCTACCTCAAGGCGTACAAAAACTTCGACAGCTTCACGCCCGGTACCAATCTCAAGGCGTGGCTGTACCGGATCATGACCAACACCTACATCAACTCGTACCGCAAGAAACAGCGCCGGCCGCTGGAAACCTCCGCGGACGAAGTGACGGATTACCAGTTGTACTCCTCGAGCTCGCACGACTCGACGGGACTGGAATCCGCCGAGGTTGAAGCGCTCAAGGCAATGCCAAACTCGCGGATCTCCGAGGCGCTCAACGCGTTGAACGAGGACTACCGCATGGTGGTCTACTACGCCGACGTTGAAGGGCTGGCGTACAAGGAAATCGCCGAAGTGCTGGACATCCCCATGGGCACTGTCATGAGCCGACTGCACCGTGGAAGAAAACAACTGCGCGCCATGTTGAAAGACGTGGCGAAGGAACGAGGCATTGGCCTCGACCACGCGGACATGCAGGACACCGACACTGCGGCGAAGGAGAAGTAATGGCTACGGGACACGGATGCGAAGCGACATACCGCCTGCTGTGCGAACTTTTCGACGAAGAAACTTCCCCACAGCGCCGCGAGGAAATCACCTCCGAGATCGCGCAATGTCCGGAGTGTCGCAGTATTGCCGAGTCTGAGCGGGCCGTGCGTGCGATCGTGCGGGATTGCTGCAAACCGACAAAGGCTCCTGAGCCGCTGCGCGAGCGCATCATCACCACCATCTCCTACACCGAAGTCACGTGGCACTAGGGCGCTTTTAGGGGGTTTTAGGGGGAGTTCGGGAGCTGGTTGTTGCGGCCTTTCTCATCGTCTAGCCGGGCTTGTGATGTTGCTAGACGATCTCGTTTCGGCCTCTGTGTTTGCCCTGGTGGTGTTGGGGTTGTTTGTCGTTATGGGGCTGATCGTCTAGCTGGTGTTTCGGGGTGCTAGACGATGAGCGTTGGGGTGGTGGACTGGTGTGTTCGTGGGGTTGAAACACGGTGTTTTCGTGTCTTGAGGCCTGTTATGGCGTGTGCGCTCGGAAAACGGGGGTAATTTGCGGGGGTAAGCAGGTGGTGCAGATTGCTGAACAATCCGCACGTCACACCCATTTCGAGCCGTTTTCACAGTCGTTGAACAATCCTTCCGACCGTTTTAGGGCTGTTTTGAAGTGCTGTTCCGGCATTTCCCCAGGTCGCGATCCGGCAGGGCGGGTGTTGGCTGAAAACACCCTTAAACCGCATACTATGCATGTATAAAGATTGTTCAACGAAGTGCACCCAAGGCAAATCAGATCGTTCAACAACCCTTCGCGTCAGTGGTGTTTGCGGGTTGGATTGGTGAACAATCCGGACGTTAACCAGGGTGAAAGCGTTGAACAATCCAGAAAAAACGTTGAACAATCCCGCCAAAAACTCGTAGCACCGGCACACGTTTTACCTGCGCATACAAACTGCATAACCTTGATTGTGTCAGGAAGAACAGGTCCTGATCAGCGAAACAAGAAATCACCAAGGAGCACCACCAATGCGAAACGCAATCCGCAACACCATCGCAGCAGCACTGACTGCCACCATGGCCATTGCCGGTATCACCCCCGCCAATGCGTGCGACGCTTGCGATGAGCAAGCATTGATCGCCCCGGTTGATTTCGGCGCTGGGCTCGACCTAGTTGACTCTGACGGCGACGGTCTTCCCGACGTATGGGAACAACACGGTGTCATCTTGTCTGACGGCACTGCAGTTCCCCTTCCCGGTTATGGGGCTGATGTGAATCGTCCGGATCTGTTTTTGCAACTGAACTGGATGGCGTCCGAATACCGCAGCCTTGGCTGCGACGACAATTACGTTGACGCTTGTGATTTCGCTGACAAGCGCAACCTTGGCCCATCGGCACAGATGCTGCAGGAGATGGTCGACCTGTTTAACGACCACGGCATTAACCTGCACATCGACGCAGGCGAGTTGTTTACCAACATCCCCAACTACACCCCACAAGGCGGGGAAACCGTCGACTACAACCGCTACTACTTCAAAGATGAAATCCAGGCGTACAAACTGCTCGACAACATCGACGAGTTCTTAGGTGAGCGTGACAACATCTTCCGCATCGGGGTTATCGGTGATCAGATTGATCAAGGTAACTACGCCTCGGGTATTTCCTTGGTTGGCGATAACTCGCTTTTCATCGCCAATAACCGCCTGATGGGATCAGATGCAAAACTGCGCAACACCATCCTCCACGAGTTAGGCCACACTCTAGATCTTCGCCACTGGGGTGCCAACGACACCGTCGGTGACCTTATTAAGGGTGTTTCGCTTCCGATGGCGCCGGAGTATGACTCGGTGATGAACTACCTGTACCAGTTTGGCAAGTTCAACTACTCGGAAAAGCCATACCTGCTTGAAACCCCCAACGGCAACGCAGTTGTCCCCGCCGACTGGGACGTACTGAAAATCAATACTCCGCGTATTGCTGCTGACAACCTTGAAATCGGTAACTTCAGTGCCATGGCAGGTGCCATCATCGACAACAAACCAGAAGCACCCGCCAAGGAAGAAAACAAGGCAGAAGCACCCGCCGCCGACAAAGCAGACGACAAAGCAGAAGCACCAGCACAGGTCGAAGCAGAAGCAGAAGCCCCGGCCAAGGCTAATGACAAGGCTAACGACAAGGCCGAGGAGAAGGTACAAGACCAGGCAGACGCTGAGCAGGAAGCACCGGCCAAGGTGGACAACGCCAACAAGCAGGCAGACAACAACAAGCCTGCAGGAGCAGACGTCAACATCGCCGCCATCGTCGCCCCGATCGTCGCCCTGCTGGCCATCGTCGGAATCGGCATCGGCTTCGCCAACATGATGCTCTAACCAAACACCCAAACTACAAAGAGTGTGCCCCAATGAGGGCACACTCTTTTCGTTGCTACACCTGATCGTCTAGCACGACCACAAATACAGCTAGACGGTCTCGAAACCGCCTTCACAAACCCCCAGGTGATAACGAACACCATGGTCAACACGGAGCTCATCGTCTGGTTCCACAACCACCGAGCTAGACGACCAGCGGAAAACAGCAGGCCAGGGCCGTCGAGCAACACCCGAACAAGCACCGAACTTCGCGACCAAGACAACCCGCTGAGTGCAAAAGTGCAGTGGCCCTGAGGGCAAAAGAAAACGCCCGGTACCTTCCCGAAAGGGGAGGTACCGGGCGCGGGCTTTAGCGCTTAAGAGTTAGCGCGCTTGCCGTGATTCGCCTTCTTCTTGCGGCGATCCTTGCGCTTACGACCACGCTTGCTCATGAGGGTCTCCTTTATATATCTGTACCGGTTACAGACCTATCACTGTATCGCCTGCGATACCGGAGAGGAAAATTAGGCGGACATGCGAGCGCGGTTGCGGGCGAGTGCCTTGTTGCGACGCTTCAGTGCGCGACGCTCTTCCTCAGACAGCCCACCCCACACGCCGGCGTCCTGGCCGGTCTCGAGTGCCCACTTCATGCACTGGGTGGTTACTGGGCAGCGATGGCAAACAAGCTTCGCCTGTGCGATCTGAGCGAGGGCGGGGCCGGAGTTACCAACCGGGAAGAACAGTTCCGGGTCTTCGTCGCGGCAAATTGCTTCGTGGCGCCAATCCATGATGATGCTCCTTAAAAAATAAATCGGTACTGCGTGGTCGGTTTTCGTGCACCACTAAAACACCCAACGATGTAGGTGCGTTGCAAACAAAGTTTGGTTCCTGGCTCCGGGCGGTGCCTCTCGGTGGATTCGAGATCCCGTCTTCCGGTTTACCGGGCGTTAACCCCGTGGTGTCTGAGGGTTAAGGGCTGAGTTACCAGCCCGTTGTTTTTGCTACTTGTGAATAATGACATGTTCATGCAAAGCCCGCTAGGGTTCGAGGCCAAAATGTGCGCGGAATCACAGAATGTATCTACGTCATCGCGGTCACATTTGCGCTTCTGGGCCGATCCGCAAGCCAATGGTCTACCCTCTGACCTGGGATGATAGTAAACTGGTGGTGGAGGTGCCCGGGTCAAATCGTGTTTTTCGGATTTCTGCCGGTTCGCTGGGGTTCATCTGCCGTATCGGTGGCGATAGACTGCTTTGTTGTGACTACGAATCGGAATCAATCCCACGCGCCCGTCCCAAATGACCCGGAGCAGCAGCCGTTCGCGGATGCTGAGGTCCCACCCCTGATGCGTTTCGGCGCGATGGTGGTGCTGGTGCAGTGCTTGGCGATCTTTGTTTATGTGGTGACGCTGATCCGTGATCAGTTCCTTGCTACCGAGCACACCCTGGAGTCCGACTCGCCGGTTGCTGGTTACGTCAACATCGGTACTGCGGTGTTTTTGCTGATCATTTTCGGCTACATCGCGTTTGTGTCGGTGGAGACTCTGCGCGGCCGTCCGCGTGCGACTGGCGCGGTGGTCCTCATTGAGGCGATTCTTGGCGGCGTGGCTATCTATATGTTCCGCGGCGGGGCGGTAACGCTCGGCGTGGCGACACTGATTTCGGTGGTGTTGGTGCTGGTCACCGTGTTCCACCCGCGTTCGAGGGCGTATAACGAGGCGCAGTATGAGGAGCGTAAGGCGCGCCGCTAATCGACGACACCGCTCACCCCTCCGGCCTCGCTAAACCTTGGCGTCGAGGACGACGATGTCGTCGCCACGCTTTTCCACAATGGTTGCGCCGGCGGAGGAGATGTGGACGGGGCCGGTGTAGCCGCCGCGGTCGACGGGAATGATCTCGTCGACCGCGTTTTTGTCCCAATCCACAACTGCGATGCCGTCCTGGGAGGCGTAGAGCAGGCGGTCGCCGGCGGCGAAGCCGGTGCCGAGTGCGCCTTGGAACACGCCGGTGACGCCGAGCCCTGCCGGCTCCATGAGCAGGAGAGAGTCGTCCTGCCAGTAGGACATGTGGTGGGGGAGGTCGGCGACGGGGAGGACGGCGATGGTGCCGTCGAGACGCTGTGGCTCACCCATTGCTGGCACCGAGGAGGAGCTGGTGTTGTTGCCCTCCTTGTCGTAGGCCAGGACCTGCTTCTTTGACGGGTCGTAGACCGCGGCGGCGTCTTGGGAGACGGCGACGAGGTAGGCCTGCGGGTCGATCTCAATGTTGGCGTCGACTTCGGGTTCGCGGGAGTCTTCCGGGGTTGCCTTTTGGATGCGGAGGAAGGTGCCGTCCCCACACGTTTCGGTCAGCGCGACGAGTTCGGTGCGGGTGAGCGCGGAGGTGATCACGCAGCCTGGGTTGGGCTGCATGTCGGATTCTTGCGGGGCTTCGATGTAGCCGTATTCCATGGTGCGCACCATGTCGGAGCGCCATACTTCGATGCGTTCGCTGGAGGCGTAGCCAATGCGGTCGTTCGAGGCCAGGCGCGTGACGTTTTCAGACGCCGGGGCGGATCGGGTGCCGGCGTATTGGCCGGTTTTCGCGTCGATGGCCACCACGTCGCCGCAGCCAGCGTTGTCGCGGTAGACAGCCACAACCTTGTCCCACGCCTGATCCATCAGGCACAGGTCGTTGGGGCGTTCGTACGTCCAGACGGTCTCGCCCTCAGGGTTCGTCGCGGTCAGCGTGTGATCGTTGTAAGTAATGATCAAGCCGTTGGCTACGAGCGGTTGCGCGCGTCCGGAGGTGTCGGTGAGCCGGAAGCCCTCGCTTAGCGACGACGGCACCACCGCCAACTGACCAAAATCCTCCTGAGCTTCGGCTGCTGGAGAGAGATCAGCCTGGCGCACCGGGGCGGTGAAAAAGGCGGTGCCGACAAGCAATGCCGAAACGCCGGCGATGACACCGGTGGCAATGAGGTCGCGGCGGGTGCGACGCAAAGGCTTACTCAACGCCGTTTCCTTCCTGAACGCTTGCCCGGAGCCGCCGGGCGGGATGGACGGTTTGGTCGTGCCCCGAGCACTTTACGCGGGCGTCCGACATGGCCAGTAGCTGACTCCGGGAAACCGAACTCCTCCTGCAGTTCAGGGGAGGTGGAGAACCACTCGGGCAGGTTGGGTTTGCCCAGGTCGAGGTCGGTGTTGATCATGGACCACTTCGTCGCTTCGTCGTAGCCGACGAGGGTGACCGCCACGCCGGTGCGTCCTGCGCGGCCGGTTCGCCCGATGCGGTGGACATACGTCATGGGGTCGTCCGGGGTTTGGTAGTTGATCACGTGGGTGACGTCGTCGACATCAATGCCGCGTGCCGCGACGTCGGTGGCGACGAGGATTTCCACGTCGCCTCGTCGAAAAGCATCAAGAGCTTTCTCGCGCGCAACCTGGCCGAGGTTGCCGTGGACCGCGCCGACGGCAAAGCCACGGCCAGCAAGATCCTCGGCGAGATCGGCCGCCGAGCGCTTCGTGCGGGCGAAGATAATGGTGCGCTCGCGACCCGGAGACTGCAGGATACGGGCGATGACCTCGGCTTTATCCATGCGGTGAGAGAGGAACGCAACCTGACGGGTGGTGGCGTGGGTAGCGGAGGCATCTTCGGATTCGGCGCGGATGTGCACCGGCTTGTTCATCTTCGAACGGGCAAGGGACAGGATCGGGCCCGGCATGGTGGCGGAAAAGAGCATGGTCTGCGTTGCGCCCACGGCGGACCAAAGCTTTTCGATGTCCGGAAGAAAGCCCATGTCAAGCATCTCGTCGGCCTCGTCAAGCACGAGGATGGCAACCTTATCCAGTACGAGCGCGCCACGGTCATGCAGGTCAATCAGGCGGCCAGGCGTGCCGACAACAATGTCCGCGCCCGCTTCGAGTGCCTCGAGTTGTTCCTCGTAGGGGCGACCACCGTAGACCGTGGCCACGCGCACCGGCGTGTGTACGGCAAGGCGTTCGATGTCCTCGCCGACCTGCACCGCAAGTTCGCGCGTCGGGGCGATCAGCAGCGCGCGCGGGGTGCCGTCGAGTTCTGCAATGTCAGCGTCGTCAAAGATGCGGTCTAGCACCGGCACACCGAAACCGAGCGTCTTGCCCATACCCGTGCGGGCTTGACCGATGATGTCGCGGCCGGCCAGCGCGATGGGCAACGTGAGCTCCTGAATGGAGAACGGATGGGTGATGCCGTGGTCCGCAAGCGCGTCCACAATTTCAGCCGCGACCCCCAACCCGGCAAACGTCGTTTTCTTCGGCGCACGACGAGCAGCGCCACGTTGTTCACTCTCAGCTGCGTAGGGCACGCGTTCATCTTAGCTACCGGCCGTTACAATGGGGCCGTCCGCCAGCAGGTGGTTACGTTTAGCTATTGCCCCTGCGGGCACACACAAAGCGCAATAAGAAAAGGACAGTGAGCGAGAAAATGGATATCAAGATTGGTCTTGCAGACACCCCGCGCGAACTAGCGATCAAGCTTCCGGAGGGCCAGGAAGACATCTTTTCCACCGTCGAGCAGGCGATTGCGAACGGTCAGGCAACCTTCAAGCTGGAGGATGCCAAGGGCCACTCCTACCTGATCCGCACTGACCGCGTCGTTTACGTCGAGCAGGGCAGCACCACGGCCCATAGCGTCGGCTTCATGCGCTAAATTACTCAGACATGGCACAACAGCAGGGCACTCCGTCTCACGGTGGGCGCCATAGTGAGCACCACGGGGGCGCTGAAGAGGACTTCGGCGACTGGTTTGATAGCTGGGGCATGGAGTCTGGCGACGACACCCCGCAGGGCACAAGCCGCGAAGAGGGACGTCTTGTCGCCTTTGCCCGCGAGTACGGGTGGCGCGCGTATGCAATCCCGGTGCTTGCGGTAATTACCGTGTTTGTCCTGCTGGACATGGTGCAAAACCCGGATGAGCAGGCGATCGGGACGGTCGCCGAGTCCGCGTCGGCTCCGGCCGGAGAAGCGGGCATGGCTGGTGCGGATGCGGATCAACCGAAGCCGCTGGAGCCTGCGAAGATCGCGGAAGGCATCTTTGACCCGCACGATCTGCCGCCGGGTGGCCCGTACACCACGACGGGTGAGGGCACGTTCTACGAGGTCGGCATCCCTGGTGCCAATGCGGGCCAGGGCACTGAGATTGTGGTGCGCTACATCGTCGAGGTCGAGCACGGCATCGACGCCTCCGGTTACGGCGGGGATCAGTCGTTTGCCCAGATGGTGGATGCAACGTTGATGGATCCGCGCGGGTGGACGAACGATCCGCGCTTCCGCTTCGAACACGTGTCGGCAGATCAGGATCCGACGCTGAAGATCCGTTTGACCTCTCTGGATACGACGGCGGAGCTCTGTGGTGCCGCGTTGGGTACGGAGACGAGTTGCCGTACTCGCATTACGGGCGAGGACACGGTGATTATTAACGAGTCGCGCTGGGTGCGCGGTGCCGTGCCGTTCCAGGGTGACATCGGTTCGTACCGCCAGTACCTGATTAATCACGAGGTGGGCCACGCTGTGGGCTTTGCGGAGCACGTGCCGTGCCCGGAGGCGAATGCGCTTGCGCCGATCATGATGCAGCAGACGCTGAGCCTGAACAATGCGCAGTTGCATGAGATGAGCCCGGAGGAGAACTACCCGAACAACGACGACACGTGCCGGCCGAACCCGTGGCCGTATCCGCGTCCGGCCGTGAATTAAGAAGGTGGTGTCGGTGGTTTCTTTGCTTAAGCCGATTCCGGCACATGTGCTTTCCGCATTCCAGATCGACGACATTGAGCCGGTTGCGGTCCCGCAATTTTGGAACAATGGCCTGCGCTTCGGGCGTGTTGTGTTGTCGCATGCGCGTGAGACGTCCGCGTGGTCTGGAAAGGCTCGAGAGAAGGCAGTTCCGGGGGAGGGCCTGCGCATTTCGCGTCCTGTGCGTGCGACGGATGGTCGCTTGATCGTTGCGGGGTATTGCGCGACTGAGTTTGCCACCGGTGAGCCGCGCGAGCGTGTCGATGAGGCGGTTGCAGCAGCATTGCTTTACGACGACGCCGTGGCCGGCATCGAAGCCCCCTCCGGCGAGCGCACCGGGCTGGTTGCCAATGCTGACCGGGCGGTGTGGCGCGAGGAGCACCTCGGGTCTGAGGGCGTGGTCGCGCACCTGGATTTCTTGTCGCATTTGCTGTTCGATGGCCACGCTGAGCCTGTGCTGACCGAGTTCGATCCGTCCGTTGGGTTGCGCCCGCGTGGTTTTACGGCAGCGCTGGTGATCGTCGATGGTCTGCTGGCCGGTGCTGTGGATCCGGACATTGTGGCGCGTTGGTCGCATATCCCCAGGCTGGACTGGTTGTTGGAGAAGGCGATCGAGTACCGTCGACACACGACTCGCGGGCTCGGTTCGGATGTATGTTCGATAGATGACGTTGTTGAGATTGTCGTGTCGTACTGAACTGGCACAATCTCCTTTATGTTGTTTCCACACCCTTCACCAGTGCCTCCGGCAGCGTTAGAGCCGAAGGCGTACCTCGTGCCGCGCGAGCGCAACATCACCCCGCGGACCTGGGACAACCCGCTGCCTGAGGCCGGGTTGTGGAAGGTCACCGGCCGGCCCTCCTCAGGCGTGAGTAGTTTTCTTGTGGATACGGCGGCGGCCGCGGTGCGTCGTCACGCAGGCGCGGGGGACCCGGGTGGCATTTTGGTGCTGACGGACTCGAAGGAAACCGCCGGACGGCTGCGCTCGCAGTTGTCGGACACGCTGGCGCAGTCGGGGTTTGTTACCGATGAGCCCATGGTGCGCTCCGTGCACTCGCTGGCCTTTGCCATTTTGCGCTCGCATGTGGACGAAGAAATCCGCCTGATCTCCGGCGCGGAGCAGGACGCAGTGATCCGCCAGTTGCTCCAAGGCCAAGATGAGGATGCTCGTGGCTCGTGGCCGGAGGATCTGCGCCCGGCGCTTCCACTGGTCGGCTTTGCCCGTCAGCTGCGTGACTTCCTGCTGCGTGCAGTGGAACGTGGTCTTGGCCCTGTCGAACTGGAGGAGCTGGGCAGCCGGCATGATGTGGGCATCTGGAGCGCGTCTGGCGAATTCTTGCGCGAGTACCAGCAGGTGATGGCGCTTTCGGGTGCGCGCAGGCTGTCCGCCTCGGAGCTGGTGGATCAGGCGGTGCGACTGCCGCTGCCGTGCAGGTGGCACACGGTGATTGTGGACGATGCCCAGCACCTCGCACCCGCTGCCGGCGCGCTGGTCAAGCGCCTGCTGGATCAGGCGGACTTGGGTGTGGTCGGCGGGGACGAGGAGCAGTCGGTGTTCCACTTCCGTGGTGCGTCGCCTGAGTTCTTCCGCACCCTTGGCGGGCTGGAGCACACCACGATTGACCTGGGGGAGTCCAAGCGCGATCCGCGTCGCAGCGTGGCAATTGCGCCCGATTCTGCAACGCAACTGGCGGCGGTGGCGGATGCGCTGCGCCGTGCCCACTTCGAACACGACGTGGACTACCGGGATATGGCGGTGATTGTCCGCTCGACCACAGGCATTGACCCGGTGCGCCGCGCGCTGTTGCGCTCCGGGGTGCCGGTGTCGCTCAACCCGACAGATTTGGTGCTTTCGGAGCAGCGCCTGGTGGCATCGCTGTTGCTGGGCATCCGGGCACTGTACGAGGAGCTCACGCCGAGCGAGTGGCGCGACCTGCTGCTTGGGCCTGTGGGTGGTGCGGATCCGGTAACGCTGCGTCGCCTCATTCGTGGGCTTCGCCGCTGGGCGCCTGAGCGTCGTGCCGAAGAGTCGCTGCGCGAGTTGCTGACGGATCCCGCCGGGTTGCCTGACTTTGATACGTGGTTGACCGACCGTGAGCTCGACATCCTCCAGCACGTGCGTGGCGTGCTTGACGCGGGACGTCAGGCCTACGCGGAAGACGGCAGCGTAGAAGAGATCCTTTGGGCGCTGTGGCAGGCCACGGGCCTGTCGAATCGCTTGTTGGCCTCGGCGCTGCGCGGTGGTGCGACGGGCTCGCAAGCGGACCGCGACCTGGATTCCGTCATGGCACTGTTCGATGCTGCGGGCGACTATACGGAGCGCCGTCCCGCTGCCGGGGTGGAGTCGTTCGTGGACTTCATCCTGGAACAGGAACTGCCCACCGGTGTGCGCGACCGGCGCACCGCAACCCCCGATGCAGTGTCGCTGCTCACCGCTCACGGTGCTGTCGGGCGAGAGTTTCGCCGTGTCATCGTGGCGGGCGTGCAGGACGATACATGGCCAAACCTGGGGGAGACCGGCTCGCTGTTCCGCCAAGAAGACTTGATCGACCTGGTGGATCATGACGTGGATCCGGACGTGCCGGTCTCCCACACCGTGGAGCGTCTGATTGAGGAACGCCGCCTGTTTACCGTCGCCACCACCCGCGCCACCGAATACCTGCTGGTGACTGCGGTTGACGACGAAGACGCGGAGAAAGAAGGTGAACCCTCCCGATTCGTCGAGGAATTCTGTGAAGACCACGGCCTCACCCCGGCACGCTTGCGGCTGAGTTCGGCATCGCAGGCGGATCTTGGCGACGACACCGAGACGCTCGTGCGCGTGCTCGCCCACGACGATCTGGTGGCGGAGTTCCGCCGGGTGCTCACGGATCCTTCGGTGGATGAGGCGACGCGCTCCCAGGCTGCCCGACAGTTGGCGCGCCTGGCGGACGCGGGTGTGCTTGGTGCGGACCCTCGGCAGTGGTGGACCACCACGACGGTGTCTACGGATGAGCCGCTGAGCGCCAGCCCGACGCTGTCGCCGTCGCGAGTAGAAGGCCTGCTGAAGTGCCCGATGAGTGAGGTATTGCAGCGCATGGTGGGCCTGGACGAGTCGATGGACATGGTCTACGGCGTGATGGGCCACGCCTACCTGGAAGCGCTCGGCCGTGGTGTGGATCCGGACGACGCGTTTAACGCCGTGATCGCCGCACGCAAGGAGGTCAGTGACGCACCTGCGTGGAAGGCGCAGCGCGACATCGAGGAGTTTGAGCGCTTGCTGGAGCGCACCCGCACCTGGCTAGAAACGAGCCGTGGCGCGTTTGAACAGGTCGCGGTGGAAACATCCGTTGACGTGCAAGTCAGCGACAACGTGCGCGTCCGGGGTCGTGTGGACCGCCTCGAGCGCGACGACGATGGTGCGCTCTACGTGGTGGATCTAAAGACTGGTGCGACGGCGCCCACGAAGAAGGAGATCGGTGAGCACGCCCAGTTGCTTACCTACCAACTCGCGCTGGCTCACGGCACGTTCGACGGCGAGCGGGTCGTTACCGCACGCGGGGAGTCGGACATCACCGTGGGTGGTGCGATGCTGGTGTTCCCGAAGAAGGACACCAAGGCCATCACGGTGCTTGAGCAGGCTGCCAAGACACCAGAGGAGCTAGCAGAGTTCGCCGAGGCTATCGATACATTGCCCGCCGAAATGACAGGACCTACGCTGCTTGCCACAACGGGGAAGCATTGCGATCGCTGCAGTGTGCGCGCCTTGTGCCCGGTGCAGCCGGAAGGGGAGATGATTCACAATGTTTAACCAAGAAACCATGTCCCCGAAGCTGCTGTCGCGCTACCTCGGGCAGAAGTTCCCGCCGACGGACCAGCAGGCGGAGGTTATCGGCGCCCAGCCAGGCCCGCTACTGGTTGTCGCAGGTGCCGGCGCCGGCAAGACGGAGACGATGGCCGCGCGTGTGGTGTGGCTCGTCGCTAATGGCTTTGCACGCCCCGAAGAGATTCTGGGTCTGACGTTTACCCGCAAGGCCGCCCAGGAGATGAAAAAGCGCATCCGCGACCGCCTGGCCACGCTAGCGCAGAACCGCGACCTGGTTGCGCGCCTCGACCCGTCTGGGGAATTAGCCAAGCGTCTAGAGGTCATCGCACCGCAGGTGTCCACCTATGACTCGTATGCAGGCACCTTGATCCGTGAATACGGCCTGCTCGTGCCGGCGGAACCGGACGCGCGGTTGATTACGGATGCGGAGTTGCACGCCATCACCACCGAGGTGGTGCGCAACTACGCCGGTTCGTTGCTGCCGGACGGGAAGAACCGTGCACTTGGCAGCGTGGTGCAAAACGTGCTCAAACTCATCACCGCGATGGGCAACGAACTTGCCACCCCGGAGTGGGTCACAGAGCATGCCCACGACTTCCTTGCAGAGACGGAGTCGTACCCCTCGGCGAGCAAGATCGAGTTTTCGAAGATTCTGCAGGGGTGGCGCGATATCCAGAAGGAGCGCGTGAACTACCTGCCGCTCGCACAGGCAGTGAACGAGGAGCTGCGTAAACGTGGTGTGATCACGTTCAACGAACAGATGTCTATCGCGTCTGCGTTGGCGCGTGATCATGCGGTGGTGGGGGCGTCGCAACGCAATCGCTTCCGCGTGGTCATGCTGGACGAGTACCAAGACACCTCGCACTCCCAGCGCGTGTTGCTGCGCAGCCTTTTCGGCGAAGCGCAAGATCCGGGCCTGACGGTCACGGCGGTGGGCGATCCGATGCAGGCGATTTACGGCTGGCGTGGCGCGACCGCGGCGAACCTGCAGGCGTTCGTAGAGGACTTCCCGCTTGAAGGCGGCTCACCAGCGCCGAAGTTGCAGTTGACCACCTCGTGGCGCAACCCACCTGAGGTGCTGGATCTGGCCAACGGGGTGTCCGATGCGATCCTGGGCACCGACGAGACAAAGCGTGCCGTGGCACCGTTGGCGCCGCGCCCGGGGGCGGATGCTGGCGATGTCACGCTCGGGTTCTTTGGCACGCAGGCCGAAGAGATCGAGTTCGTCGCCGATGAGCTGGCGAAGACATACGCCCAGGCCCAGGAGGCCGAGGAGCCGTTTTCGGCGGCCACGCTTGTGCGCAAGAACAAGCACTCGCAACTCATCGCCGCAGCACTCGAGGCCCGCGGTGTGCCCTACGAAATCGTTGGCCTGGGCGGGTTGCTGGACGTGCCGGAGGTCGCCGATACGGTTGCCGTGGCGACAATGCTTGTGCGTCCCGACGACACCGCGGCAGCACTGCGTGTCCTCGGCGGGCCAGCTGTTGGGTTGGGCCTTGCGGACTTGCGTGCGCTGGCATCGCGCGCGAACAACCTGCGCGGCAAAGAAGACCACCGCGAAAACACGCAGCGTATCAGCGACCCCTACGCCCACTTGGTCAGCCAACTCGAAGAGGCGATTGCCCAAGCCGACGACATCAAGGCGCGCACCGACCGCCCAGAAGGACTCACGGATGCGCTGGCGGATCTCGGCGAGCCGGAACGCTACAGCGAAGAAGGCCTGCAGCGCATGCGCGATACGGCCGCCAAGCTGCGTTGGCTGCGCACCCACAGCCTGGGCAAGCGCTTAAGTGACCTGTTCGCGGACATCATCCACGTCTTCGGCATCCGCACCGAGGTGCTCTCCCGCCACAGCGCGACGGGCGCGGTGCATCTGGATCGACTGTTGGAGGAGGTAGCCAATTACCCCGGCGCAGGCCTGGACGGACTGCTGGATTACTTCGAACTCGCCCGCGAGCACGAAGACAGCCTGACCCCGGGTGCGGTGACGGTGAAGGACGACCGGGTGCAGATCATGACAGCCCACAAGGCGAAAGGCTTGGAGTGGGATACCGTCGCGGTGCTGCATGCCGATTCGGAGACGTATAAGCCGAAGACGGAAACCTTCCTCACCTTCGTGCAGTTCCTGCCTACGGAGACCTACGGCGATCCGGAGACCTTCCCGGAGTTCGGCGAGGTGGACACGCGCACCGACTACCAGAGGGCGGGCGAGGCATGGAAGAAGCACGTCACCGCGGACCTGGCGGAGGAAGCAGCGCGTCTGTTCTATGTTGCGGTGACGCGTTCTGGCGGGAAACTCATCGTCACAGGTTCGCGCCGTAGGCCTGACGTGGTCAAGGAAGCAGCGCCGTACGAGCACTTCGCCACCATGCGCGACGTTGTCGCACCCGAGTGCGTGGTGGTGTGGGACGACGGTACGAATGCTGAAGCAGACACCGACGCAGACGCCAGCGCCGACGCTCTTGTCGACGACGGCGAGCGCACCGGCCGCTGGCCAAACTACGCCCCGCTAGCCGAGGACGAAGCAGCCGCGCAGGCGGTCAACGCCGCGCGCGAGAACCTGCCAAAGTTCGTAGACGGCGAACTGTTTACCCTCTGGGAGCGCGACGTCTCTGCACTCATCGAAGAACACGAGCAGGCCCAGGCCGGCGACGTCCCGGTGGTCATGCCGGGCGAACTGACCGCGTCCGATGTGGTGGCGCTGAAGGCCGACCCGGTGCAGTTCGCGCGCCGGGCACGCCGCCCAGTGCCGTTTAAGCCGAACACTTACGCCAAGCGCGGTACCGCCTTCCACGAGTGGTTGGAGGAGTTCTACGGTGCACGCCCGTTGCTGACCGAAGACGAACTTCCCGGCGGGGATGAGGCTGAGGTGGATCGCGCGATACTCGAGCGGCTCAAGCGAAACTTTGAGGCCAGTGAGTGGGCGTCGCGCACCCCGACGTTTGTGGAGCATCCCTTCGAGCTCGCCGTGGGCGAGGGCGTGGTCCGCGGACGTATGGATGCCGTCTTCGAGGATGTGGACGGCTGGACCGTCGTGGACTGGAAGACCGGCGAGAAGCCGAAGCGGGATGCGATGGAAGCGGCGCAGTTGCAGCTTGCGGTTTACAAGGCGGCTTGGGAGCGTATCTGTGGTGACGGTCGTCCGGTTCGCGCTGTATTTTTCTACGTGCGCACCGGTGAGACGTATGCTCCGCGTAGTCTGCCCGATGCGGCAGAACTCGAAGAGCTACTCAGCAGATCTGCTGAAGGCAAGGGTAAGGACGAAACGGAATGAAACTGCGCAGGGTTTTTACGCTGAGCGCGAACGCCGCGGATCAAACGGCGATCCCGGTGCACCACCTGCTCGATGTGGTCAGTATCCCGGCCCTCGAGCGGGCGACGCCGTGGTCGTTGATCGCGCGCCGGTTCGGCTACGCCCTGCTGCTTATCGTTGCCGTCGCGATCGTCGCGTTCATTGATCGCAATGGATACTCCGAGCCGTTGACGTTCATTGACGCGTTGTATTACTCGGCGGTGACCCTGTCTACCACGGGCTACGGTGATATCACTCCGGTGACGCAGTCGGCCCGAGTCATCAACATTTTCTTCGTCACTCCGGCCCGTGTGGCCTTCCTGATGCTCCTCGTCGGTACGACTTTGTCGGTGCTGACGGAGGATTCCCGTAAGACGCTGCAGATCCAACAGTGGAGGAATACCGTGCGCAACCACACCATCGTTATCGGCTACGGCACGAAGGGCCGCTCGGCGGTCGACGCATTGGTGGCAGGCGGTGCGTCGCCGTCGTCGATTGTTGTCATCGACCCAGACCCGGCTGCGCTTGCCGTCGCGGAGAAGCACGGTTTGGTCACGGTGCACGGCAATGGCACCAAGTCGGACGTGCTGCGCATTGCGGCGGTGAGCCGTGCGCGTTCGGTGATCGTGGCACCGTCTTCGGACGATACGGCTGTGCTGATCACGCTGTCGGTGCGTGAGTTGGCGCCGAGTGCCATGATCGTGGTCAGCGTGCGAGAGGGTGAGAACCAACACCTGCTTATGCAGTCGGGCGCGGACTCGGTGGTGGTCTCCTCCGAAACGGCCGGACGTCTGCTTGGCATCGCAACGGTGACCCCGCCCGTGGTGGAGATGATGGAGGATCTGCTCAGTCCGGACGAAGGCTTCGCGGTGGCAGAGCGTCAGATCGCGGACGACGAGGTTGGTGCGAACCCGCGCCACTTGGCAGACATCGTGCTTGGCGTGGTGCGCTCCGGTGAGCTCTACCGCATCGATTCCCCCGAAGCAGAAACGGTCGAGCCGGGCGATCGCCTCCTGTACGTGCGCATGAACACCCCGGATATCCGCCGCCAGGCGGAGAAGGCAGTGCGCGATGAGGATTGATCTGAGCGTGCTTGATAGCGACCAACGTGTCGCCGCCGAAGCACCCCGCGGGCCTGTGTGCATCCTCGCCGGTGCGGGCACGGGTAAGACGAGGACGATTACGTATCGCATTGCCAACCTGATCGATCGCGGCACGGTCGCCCCGAACAAGGTGCTCGCCGTGACGTTTACCCAGCGCGCGGCAGGGGAGATGCGCGACCGTCTGCGCACCATGGGTATCGGGGGAGTGCAGGCGCGCACGTTCCACTCCGCGGCCATGCGGCAGTTGCAGTACTTCTGGCCGCAGATCGCCGGTGACCTGCCGTGGCGGCTTTTGGATAACAAGTTCCCGTTGGTCGCCCGCGCCGCCCGCGCAGGTGGGCTGGATACGGGCAAGGAAATGGTGCGCGACCTGCTTAGCGAGATCGAGTGGGCCAAAGCCAGCGTGATCGGCCCGGAGGATTACGCCGCACGCATCGCCGATACCCCGCGCACCCCGCCGACGGATCCGCAGCGCGTGGCCCAGGTGTACCGCCTCTACGAGGAGGCGAAGACGAGCCCGGATGGCATGCTGCTCGATTTCGACGACCTGCTGCTGCACGTCGCCGGCGCGCTTGAGAACGCACCTGCGGTGGCGGAGGAGTTCCGCGCCCAGTACCAGACCTTTGTGGTGGACGAGTACCAGGACGTCACCCCGCTGCAGCAGCGCGTGCTGGAGGGCTGGCTGGGTGATCGCGACGATTTGACCGTGGTGGGCGATGCCAACCAGACCATTTACTCGTTTACCGGCGCCACCCCGGATTACCTGCTGAACTTCTCGCGCACCTACGAGCACGCCACGGTGGTGAAACTGCAGCGCGACTACCGTTCCACGGTAGAAGTCACCGAGTTGGCCAACACTGTCATCGGCAAGGCCAAGGGGCGCGTCGCCGGCACTCGCCTGGAACTGGAGGGCATGCGCGGGCGCGGTCCGGCGCCACAGTTCAACGGTTACGACGACGAGCCGTCTGAGGCTCGCGCCGTGGCCCGCGCGATCAGGCGTTTGCTTGATGACGGCGTCCCCGCCCGCGAAATCGCCATCCTGTACCGCATTAACTCCCAGTCGGCCGCGTTTGAAGCGGCGCTGGCGGATGCCGGCATTGCCTACCAAGTCCGTGGTGGGGAAGGGTTCTTCCACCGCGCCGAGATCCGCGAAGCCATCGCAGCCCTGGTCCGAGCCGCCCGCCGCACCGACCTGCCGGACGACCCGGTGGCGGTCGCCCGCGCCGCGTTCGCACCCATCGGCCTGACCCAGACCGAACCCGAGGGCGCCCAGGCTCGTGAGCGCTGGCAGTCACTCAGCGCGCTTGTGGATCTCATCGAGGAGATCGTCCGCACCCGAGAAGCCGAGGATCTCCCGCAGGTGTTGCGCTCGTTGCGCCAGCGCGCAGAAGCCAAGCAGCCACCCGCTGTGGACGGGGTGACCCTGGCCAGCCTGCACGCCGCGAAGGGCCTGGAGTGGGACGCAGTATTTCTCGTTGGCCTGGTGGAGAACACCTTGCCGATCTCGCACGCGATCAAGGCCGGCGACGACCAGATCGAAGAAGAACGCCGCCTGTTCTACGTCGGGGTGACGCGTGCGCGTGAGCACCTGCACTTGTCGTGGTCGCTGTCGCGCCAGGAAGGTGGGCGAAAGAACCGGTCGCGGTCGCGCTTCTTGGACGGCATCGCACCGGAACTTGATGTGGAGCGCTCCCCGGAACGCCTCAAGCGCAACCGCCGCTGTCGCGTATGCGGCAACCCGCTGTTCAGCCCAGCAGACAAGGCGCTCGGACGCCACGAGGAGTGCGAGCCGAGTTACGACGAGAACGTGCTCGCCGCCCTGAAACGCTGGCGCCTCGACGTCTCACGCGCAGCGGGACGCCCGGCTTACATGGTGTTCTCGGACGTGACACTCATGGCAATCGCCGAAGCCATGCCCGCAAACGAGACGGAACTGCTTGGCATCTCCGGCATCGGGCCGGTGAAGGTGGAGGAGTACGGCGCGGGCGTGCTGGCAACGCTTGAGGAGCACCGCCACTAAGGCAGCCCCAGCCGCGCCAGCCCAGCCGCGCCACCCCAGCCGCGCCAGCCCAGCCAGCGCTAGAAGCACATCGGGCAGTCCGGGTGCGACGGCACCCGCTGCGACACCACAGGCACAGGCGCGAACGGGTCCGCGACCACCACGTCACCGGCTACAGGCGTCGGTGCCGACACCCCGGGCGGGTCGGGCGCACCGGCAAGCCTGCCCGCCACCGTTGCGGCCGCCACCGCACCGGCCGCCAGGGAAACCGGCTCGGCGGCGATTGCCGGCGGGAGGTGCTCCTCCACCTGGTCGATGTTTGGGTCCCGGTCCAAAAGGTACAGCCGGGCGCACACCGGGCACGGCCCAGACGGAGCGCACACAGGGCCGACGACCACGCGCGCGTCGAACTGCGTCACCGGCACCACAGGACCACGCCGGCCACGGGTCGCGGCGGCGATCTGATCCACCTCGGCAGCACAGTTCACGGCAAGCACCGGCAGGTGCGGCTCGTGATCGAGCAGGAACTTGCTCACCGACTCGTCCTTCATCGGGCTGCGCGTCACCACACCACGGCGCGACAGCAGCAGCGTGATCTGGGAGGCCAGCGCGTCGCGCCCCACCACCAGCACTTGTGGGGTGGTGGTGGGGATGAGGAGCCGGTAGGTGATGAGGTCGTCGATAAGACTGCGTGCACGCGCCTCACCGAGATGCACCGCAAGGGCTGCGACAACGGTTTTGAGCATCCGCGGATGTGTCAGTGAGTCGAGGACCGTGACCACCCCGTCGGCGCTGGGCACGGTGATGAGCCCGGTGCGTGTCGCGTCCGCCCCGAACTGGATTGTTTCTGGCGCGCGTACGAAAACGCGGACGCCGCGCGCGAGTTGTATGCGTGTGTGTTCTTGGATTGCCACGTGTGTTCCACCCCCGCGTCGCATCCTACAATGTTGCGCTATGTCTGGGATGCAATATCGCGTGATCCGCTCCGCCCGTCGTGCGAAGACGGTGCAGGCCAGGGTGGTCGGCGGGGTGGCGGAGATCCGCATTCCGGCGCACTTCACCAAAGCGCAGGAGCGCGAGATGGTGGAGCAGATGCTGACCAAGTTGGAGAAGAAAACGTCGACGCGTTTGCTTGACGACGACTCCCTACGCACCCGCGCCGAAACCCTGAACAAGGAAATTCTGCAGGGGCGGGCAACGATTGGTTCGGTGCGGTGGGTGTCCAACCAGAACACGCGCTGGGGCTCCTGCACCGTATCGACCGGTAATATCCGCATCAGCGATCGGCTTCGCGACGTACCGGCCTACGTGCTGGACGCGGTGCTGGTGCACGAGTTAACGCACACCTTCATCCCGAACCATTCGAAAGAGTTCTACGCCTGGGCGGATCGGGTGCCCAAGGCGGAGCGCGCCCGCGGGTTTTTGGAGGCCTACCAGCGCTACGGCTAGCCCAGCCCCGACGCGCGGCCAGGCAGCGCCTACAGCTCCGTGCCGTCCTGGCTGCCGTCGTCCTTGCCGTCGCCGTCTTCGCGCTTCAACTCGGGGTTGTTGCGCAGTTCTTCCTCTAACTTGGCAAATTCGTCGTCGAGGTCGGTGTCGGGGGCGTCGTCGAGAAGCGTGTCGATGAAGGACGCCGGGTTGTCCAGCTGCTCGCTGGACGGCAGGAGGTCGGGGTGCTCCCAGACGGCGTCGCGACGATCCACGCCCACAGCGGTGCCTGCGCGACGCCACAGTTCGGCGGCCTCGCGGGTGCGGGGTGCTGCGAGTTCGATGCCGACGATGTTTGCAAAGGCCTGCTCAGCAGAACCACCGGTGGCGCGGCGGCGTGCCCACGCCTCGGCGAGTTGCGGGGTGGTGGGGATGCGTTCGCTGAGGGCTTCGTCGACGACGACGTCAACCCAGCCTTCGACAAGCGCGATCAGGGTTTCCAAGCGCGACGTGGAGGTAGCGTTGCGGGTGCCTACGCGCGGGGAGAGGTCCTCGTCTTGCAGGCGCTGCATGGCCTCCTGGATCTGTGCAGGATCGCCACCATCCAGGTTCAGGTCGCGGACGGCCTCTTCGATGTGGGAGGTGTCAATCTGCAGGCCGGCGGCGTATTCCTCCACGGAGGACACGAGGCGCTCGACAAGCCACGGCACGTTGCGGAACAGGCGCTGGCGCGCGGCCTCGCGTGCGGCGATGTAGACCATCACTTCCTGGCCCGGCAGGTCCAGCCCCTTGGAAATCTCCGCGATGTTGCGCGGTAGGACCGCACCAATGCCGGCGGGTGCGACAGGCAGGCCGAAGTCGGTGCCGGTCAGCGCCTGCTGGGCAAGGTCACCCAGTGCGTGGCCCAACTTCATGCCGAACTGCATGGAGTTCATCTGGTTAACCATGCTGACCATCGGGCCCATCATCTCGCGGGCCTCTTCGGGCATGGTGTCTAGCTGGGCGCGCGCCATGTTGGCGGCGACCGGGTTGACCAGGCGCTTCCACATCGGCATGGTCTGCTCCAGCCAATCTTGGGCGTTCCAGGCCTTGGCCTGTGCCTGGCTGGCGGGCAGTGCGGTGGCACCGTCGAGCCAGAGCTCCGCTAGGCGGAAGGACTCCTCGGCGGCGCGGGAGTCTGCCTCGCTGACCGGGTTCACCCCGGCGATGCGCTGGCGAGCCATGCGGGCGGCCAGGTCGAAGTTGACGGCGTCGCCGTCCTCCTGGGCGTTCATGGAGGAGCCCATGCCGGAGAGCATTTGGCCGAACTGATTCAGGATGTCGCCAAGCCCGCCAGCACCAGCGCCACCAGCGCCACCAGCGCCCCCAGGGCCGCCGGGGCCACCGAATCCACCGAACCCGCCGGACCCAAAGTTTCCGCCGAAACCGAAGGCTGCAAACGGGTTGGTCGGCTCGCCACGCCCGTTGTCGTTGTTGTTGCCTTCGTTGTCCCTGCCCTCGTTGTCGTCGTTGCCGTCGTTGGGAAAGGAGAATCCGAATCCGTTACTCATAGGCGCCACAATACAGCTGCACAACGGCGCGGGTTGGAGCTGCTGGTTGCTGCGCTAACATGTGCCACCATGACGAACGCGCACACACCAGCGGACGCGGCAGAACACACGCCCGCGACCAAGACAGCGAACAAGCGTTTTTCCACGCTGGTGTGGGGTGCAGTGCCTATCGCGTTGCTTGCGGTGGGAATGACGATGGACCACATTCCCGGCACGGACATCAAGCTCACGGTGCCGTACGCGGCGGAAGGGGCGGGCCCGACGTTTGACACGCTCAGCGAGATCCAGGGCACGCCCGTGGTGGACATCGAGGGGGCGGAGACCCTTGAGACTGGCGGGCAGCTGAATATGACCACGGTGTCGGTGCGCACGAATATGACGTTGGGCCAGGCGTTGGCCCGCTGGGCGGTGACTAAGGACACGTTGGTGCCGATCGAGCAGGTGATGCCGGCGGATCGCAGCGAGGAAGAAACGCGCGAGTTTAACCAGCAGATGTTTGTCGCGTCGGAGGCGTCGGCGACGGTTGCGGCGATGCACTATCTGGGCAAACCCACAACGGTGAACATCCATGACGTGGTCAAAGGCGCTGCCGCGGACGGGATCTTGCAGCAAGGCGACAAGATCCTTGCCATCGACTCCACTCCGGTAGCCAAGCCGAGCGCGGTCCAGGACGTGGTCTTTGCCAAAAAGCCCGGCGAGACGGTGGATGTGACCATCAGCCGCGACGGCAAAGAAGAGACGAAGACCGTCGAGCTGAAGGAGAATCCGCACGAGAAGGGCAAGCCGATGCTTGGCATTCTCATGGATTCTGAGCCCGCCGATGGCCTGAAGGTGCACTACAACCTCAACGACATCGGTGGTCCGAGTGCGGGCATGATGTTTTCGCTGGCGGTGATTGACAAGTTGACGCCAGGCGAGCTCAACGGGGGCAAGTTCGTTGCCGGTACCGGCACGATTAACGACGACGGCGAGGTCGGCCCCATCGGCGGTATCACCCACAAAATCCGTGGCTCGCGCGATGAGGGCGCCGAGTTGTTCCTCGCGCCGAAGGGCAATTGTGATGCGGTGAAGCAGGCCGACGCTGGCGATATGACCGTCGCCGCCGTGTCCACCCTCCAGGAGGCAGTGGATGCGATGGAGGCGTTCGCCGCAGGCCGCGACGTGCCAACCTGCGACGGCTAAGGGTTAGGGCTTCTTCGCCAGGCCGAGGTCGTAGATCCGCTGGCGCGGGTCCTCCTGGTCGGAGGAGATCAGTTGCTGCATGACCAGGCCCTCGCGGTTATCCACCACGGTGATGATCGCGGAGGTGCCCAGCGTGGACCAGCCGACTACGCGGTCGCCGGAGTCTTCCACCACGCGCGAGGAGCGCAGCTCCGTGAGCAGTTGGGTCGAGGAGGCCGCCTTCGATTCGGAGTCGAAGAATTGGAACTGGCCGATCTCGTCGCCCTGGCAGTCATAAGAACCGCTGATCCCGCCGGCGCCGCAGCCTTCGAACTGGTCGAAGAACTCCTCAGGCGCAAGGGAGGCGAAGCGCTCGCGTACCTTCTCCAAGGTCGCCTCCGCCGACGAGCCCGCCTTCTCCCGTTTCGTCGAGCTTGTGCTTGTCGACGACACCGTCTCGGAAGCCGACTCCGACTCCGACGCCGTGCCAGATTCAGACGCAGCGATGGTAGTTGTCACGGAGGTGGTCGTTTCAGGCGTGGTCGTCTCCGAATCCGAGGAGGTGGTTGGGTCCTCGCTGATGTACGACGTCGAGATGGGGCTGCTGGTCGCGTTGGCCTCGTCGTTATCGCCACCACCACAGGCGGCGAGAGACAGCGAGCCGACAAGGACAGCGGAGGCGATTGCGCGGCGGGACACAGACACGGTCAGAAGCTCCTTGGATTGGGTTTCGGGTGTCTAGCTTAAACCAGGTCGTCCGGGTCTTGCTCAAGCCCGTAGCGCAGCGCAGCGATCACACCCGGCGCGACATCCGGGCCGCCACGCAGCTCGATGTCGTCCTGTGCGAAGGGGCCGCGCTCCTCCAACTCTTCATCCGTCAGGCGCATCTGCAGCAGGGTCTGCTCGATGTCTTCGGTACGCAGCACGCCGGAGAACAACCGCGCCGGGCGCGCCTCGGCATCCGCCGGGGCAGAGGCGTCGCGGAAGAGGATCTCCTGCGCCAGGATCACGCCTTCAACCTCACGCGGCCAGGCCAGGCGGGTGACGTACTCGCCGAGCTCCTCGGAACCGGGCAGGATATTCTCCGGCAATTCCTGCACAACCAGGGTGAGGGGGGAGGAGTCGTCGAGGGTGCCCAGCTCGTCGACAAGCAATTGCGTTGGTACCAGACCGAAGAGGGTTGGCGGGGCGTCCCAACCTTCGGCGTGGACGAAATCGACGGCCTCCATCATGGCCTTATTCAGGGCTTGTTGTTCGCGCACGGGAACCTTTCCGGATTGTTGGCCGTTAAACTTTCTAGGCTGTAATGCACATAGACGTTGGACAACACTATTCCTAAGGAGCAGGCTTGGCTACCCGCCTCACCCGGCCACAACCACGGTCGCAGAAACCGAATAAAGGCCTCATGGTCACACTCGGTGTACTCGCCGCACTTTTCTTCCTCCTGCCAGTGCTGATCGGTATCTATACCGATTTTCTCTGGTTTGGGGAGGTTGACTTCCGCGGTGTTTTCAACCGAGTGATCCTCTTCCGTGTCGTGCTGTTTGTCATCTTCGCGCTGCTTGGTGCAGCCGTCGCATGGGCAGCGGCACGGATTGCGTGGCGTGGCAGGCAACAAGACAGCGGCGATATTTTCGGCGAGACCTCGCAGCAAGCGCAGTACCGCGCCGCCGTGCAAGACGGTGTGAAGGGGCTGCTGACCTGGGTGCCGGTGATCGTGGGCATCATGTCTGGTCTTGCTGGCCAGCGCATGTGGCGTGTGTTCATGATGTGGTTCAACGGTGGGGACTTTGGCACCACCGACCCGCAGTTTGGCAAGGATCTTGGCTTCTACGCGTTTAGCCTGCCGGCAATCTCTGCGATTGTGGGCACGCTGTCCATGCTGCTCGCCGTGGCATTTTTGATCGGTGCGGTGGGCCACTACATGCTCGGTGGCATCCGCATTGGCAACAACGTCACCGGAGTCAAAGGCATGGTGTCCAAGCCGGCACGCATCCAGCTCGCCGTCACCGCAGGCCTGTGGATGCTGACCAAGGCCGTGACCTACTGGCTGGACCGCTACTACCTGCTATCCAGCCAGAACGACATCTTCACCGGTGCGTCCTACACCGCGGTCAACGCGATGCTGCCCGCGAAGATTATCCTCACCGTCATCGCTGTGGTTGTCGCAGCGGCGTTTTTCGCCTCCATCGTGTTCAAGGACTTCCGCGTTCCGGTGCTGGCAACGGTGCTCATGCTGGTGTCCTCCATCGTGGTGGGCAACGTGTGGCCGGCGCTTTTGGAGCAGTTCTCGGTCAAGCCGAACCGTCAGGCCAAGGAATACGAGTACATCGGCCGCAACATCGAAGCCACACGCGAGGCATACGGGCTGACCGACGACAAAGTCACCTACATGGAGAACTGGGGCGGCAACACCTCAAACACCGATGTGGCTAAGGATGCGGCGACGATCTCCAACCTGCGCCTGCTGGACCCGGACATCATTTCCCCGACGTTTACCCAGAACCAGCAGCTGCGTAACTTCTACGGCTTCCCAGACCAGCTGGCCATGGACCGCTACGAGGTCGACGGCCAGATGCGCGACTACGTTGTCGCCGCGCGTGAGATGGACCCGAACGCGCTGAGTGAAAACCAGCGCGACTGGATTAACCGCCACACCGTGTACACCCACGGCAACGGCTTTGTCGCAGCGCAGGCCAATACTGTCGACGAGGCCGCGCAGGACGCCGGCTCCACCCGCGGTGGCCTGCCAATCTTTACCGTGTCCGACCTGCAGGCCAACGCCGCCGCCAAGGAGGCCGGCGAGGCTGAAGAGCTGGGCATCAAGGTAGAAGAGCCGCGCATCTACTTCGGCCCGGTGATCGCCTCTGCGCAGGATGGTCTGGACTACGCCATTGTGGGCGATAACGGCCAGGGCCCGGTGGAGTACGACACCGACAACTCCACCTACACCTACACCGGCAAGGGCGGCGTGGACATCGGCAACCCGATCAACCGCGTGGCCTACGCCGTGAAGTACCAGGAACTGAGCTTCCTGCTGTCCGACCGTGTTGGTGGCAACTCGAAGGTGCTCTACGACCGTGACCCGCGCAAGCGTGTGGAAAAGGTCGCACCGTGGCTGACCACCGACTCCAAGACCTACCCGGCTGTTATCGACGGCCGCGTGAAGTGGATCGTGGACGGCTACACCACGCTTTCCCAGCTGCCGTACTCCACGCGTACTTCCCTGCAGGACACCACGCAGGACGCGCTGAATCCGGACGGCACCACCCAGCGTCTGATCACCGACAACGTCGGCTACATCCGCAACTCCGTCAAGGCCACCGTTGATGCCTACGACGGCACCGTGGATCTCTACGCGTTCGACGAGTCCGACCCGGTACTCAACGCGTGGATGAAGTCCTTCCCGGGCACCGTGCGCCCGAACTCGGAGATCTCCGACTCCTTGCGTGACCACCTGCGTTACCCGGAGGATCTGTTCAAGGTCCAGCGTGACCTGCTGGCGCGCTACCACGTGGATGACCCGGGCGTGTTCTTCAACAACGACGCCTTCTGGTCTGTGCCGAACGACCCGACCGCACCGGAAGGCCGCGACCAGCTGAACCAGCCGCCGTACTACGTGGTGGCCGCTGACCCGGAGACCAATAAGCCGTCCTTCCAGCTGATCACCCCGTTCCGTGGCCTGAACCGCGAGTTCCTGTCCGCACACATGGCGGTGTCTTCTGATCCGGAGACCTACGGCAACATCACCGTGCGCGTCCTGCCGACGAATACCCAAACCCAGGGACCGAAGCAGGCTCAGGACGCCCTGATGTCCTCCGACCAGGTGGCGCGTGACCGCACCCTGTGGGAGGGGACGAACGATCTGAAGAACGGCAACCTGCTCACCCTGCCGGTGGGCGGCGGCGAGATCCTCTACGTCGAGCCGATCTACTCGCAGCGCAAGGACCAGGCCTCGGCCTTCCCGAAGCTGTTGCGCGTGCTGGTGTTCTACCGCGGCCAGGTGGGCTACGCCCCGACCGTGTCCCAGGCGCTGAAGCAGGTGGGTATCCACTCTGACGCAGCCCAGGAAGTCGAAGTGGTGGACGAAAACGCACCACAGGGTGAGGCTGAAACTACCCCCGCTGAGGAAAACAAGGAAGCCACACCGGAGGGTGATAACGCGCCGAAGGTAAACCGTGACGAGGCCCTGAACAGGATCAATGATGCTCTTCGTAACCTGGAGAGTGCCCGCAACGGCTCCTTCGAGGAGTACGGTCGCGCCATCGACCAACTCGACCGTGCAGTGGCTGAGTACCAGAAGGCGCAGTAACGGGTTATAGTTATCCCGTCCCCCCAGGACCAGGTGCATCGCGCGAAGTGGGCGCGCGATGCACCATTTTTGTATCTAGCATGGTGTTCACAACCAACTCTTTGAGAGAAAGGCTGGATAGACCATGGGACGTTTTGACGGAAAAGTAGCGCTTGTGACCGGTGGTGCATCGGGAATGGGCGCAGCAGACTGCAAACTCTTCGTCGAAGAAGGCGCAAAGGTTGTCATCGCTGACCTCAACGAAGAGATCGGCGGGGAACTGGCAAACGAGCTCGGCGACAACGCAATTTTTGTGAAGCTCAACGTTGCCGACGAACAGGACTGGAAGGACGCCATCGCGGCGACGAACGAGGCGTTCGGCCGCCTGGACATCTTGGTGAACAACGCCGGCATCCTTCAGATGACGGGCGTGGAGGACACCACCCTGGAGCAGTTCCAGAAGATCATGGCCGTCAACGTGGACGGCGTGTTCTTGGGCATGAAGTACGCCATCCCGGAGATCCGTAAGCAGGGCGGCGGCGCGATCATCAACATGTCGTCCACCGCGGGCCTGGAAGGCCAAGTCAGTGCGACCGGCTACGTGGCATCCAAGTGGGCAGTGCGCGGCATGACCAAGACGGTCGCCGCCGACGTTGCCGACGAGAACATCCGCATCAACTCCGTCCACCCGGGCGCGATTGCAACCCCGATGACGGCAGATTCCCTTGTAGAGGGTGCACCGCTTCCGCTCGCGGCAGCGAACCGTCCGGGCCGCGCCGAGGAGGTTGCGAAGACGGTGCTGTTCCTCGCGTCCGACGACGCGTCCTACATCAACGGCGCAGAGATTGCTGTCGACGGCGGCCTGACCCTGGGCGCCTCGAAGCACATCTATGGCATCCTCGGCCAGCTCGCTGCCCAGCAGTAACGGCAGTAGCAGCGGTAGTGGCAGTAGTAGGGAAGCCCCGATAATTGGATCGCACCAAACCGTTGTGAACAGGCGGTTTGGTGCTCTCTGTCGGTGTATGTATAGTAAGTCCACGTTGCCGGTTACGGCGACAGGCGAAAATCACATATTGCGCCCGACGCGGGGTGGAGCAGCTCGGTAGCTCGCTGGGCTCATAACCCAGAGGTCGTAGGTTCGAATCCTGCCCCCGCTACCAACTTCCAAGCCCCTACCAGGAGAAACACTGGTAGGGGCTTTAGTTATTTCTCTTAAGGCGCACGTCCTGGGACTCAAATCGGGACTTTAGCGATGGCATTTTGTCACTTAAGCCGGTTTGGAAGTGATGGGGTTAAGTGACAATTTTCGATTTTGTGACCTTGGATGACTGTGTCGTTTTGAGGAGTCGTCTGCACGGATTTCAGAAGTCCTCTGTACTATCGCCATCCACTCCGGAGAGGCCGCGGGCGTTCGTCCACTTCATCTGGAACGCGATTCGACAGAGCGCATTCAATACGATGGTCTTTTTCTCCCTGCGAAGGATGGGGGCAGTTTAGGGTGCCAGGGTGTTGACCAGATCGAGGAATTCCTCAGCGTAGGCAATTTGCTTGCGTAGCTTTTCGTAGCGGGTGCGCGTCTCCTCACGAATGTCGGCAAGGGTGGCCTTGGCATTACTCCGTGCCTGCTGTGCGGTATCACTTTCCTGCCCGCCATCTGAACTATGAAGAATCTCCGCAGCTTCCAGGAATTCCCGCATCTGATCCAGAGTAAACCCCAGCGGTTTCATCCGTCGCACCAGCAAAACACGACGTACATCAGCCTCACTATAAAGCCTGAACCCACCAGGGCTACGCCCCGATGGGGTAATCAGGCCGACGTTGTCATAATAACGCAAGGTGGGAATCGACAACCCCGTCTGGTCAACGACCTCGCCGATCTTGAAATTACTGTTTTGCATTGCCTGTTCTCCTTCACGGTGATGTTGCCCACGGGTTCCTGTGCCTGGGTTGGCGGTTGAGTAAAACTCCCGCTACCATGACCACCATCACCAAACCTAAAGTTACTAGAGGGTTGGATTCCTTTCGGGCGTTCGCCCAGTTACCTATCCCCTCAAAGATTGGACATCTATGACTGAAACTAGCACGGCGGCCCCCCGCCCCCTCCTGAGTCCAGACGGCGCTGATGCCCCTACCGGGATCATCGCATCCTTCCGTTACGCATTTTCTTCCCCCGCCCGTATCCGTATAGAGATTCTGGCCGGACTGGCAGTATCCCTGGCGCTGATCCCTGAGGCCATTGCCTTTTCCATCCTTGCCGGTGTTGACCCAGCCATGGGTCTGTTTTCCTCGGTAGTCATGGCCATTGCGATCGCCTTTACCGGTGGCCGCCCGGCAATGATCACCGGCGCCACCGGGGCTATTGCCCTAGTCATTGCTCCTGTGGCGCGTGGTTACGGGATGGATTATTTCATCGCCACCGTCCTGTTGGGCGGTGTCCTACAAATCGTGCTCGGCGCCCTCGGTGTGGCGAAACTTCAGCGTTTTATCCCCCGATCGGTGATGCTGGGTTTCGTCAATGCACTGGGCATTATGATTTTCACCGCCCAACTCGAACACCTCATTGATGTGCCTTGGATAGTCTACCCACTCGTCGGCTTGGGTGTGGTGATCATGATTTTCTTCCCCAAGCTCACCAGTGTGATCCCCGCCCCGCTGGTCACGATTATCGTGCTCACCGGTTTGGTCATTGCCGCCGGTTTGACTGTCCCGACGGTCTCGGACATGGGCAAGATGCCGGAGACCTTACCGTCCCTGTTTATTCCGAACGTGCCGTGGACGTTGGAGACCCTGCAGATCATCGCGCCTTATGCCCTGGCCATGGCCGTGGTCGGTCTCATGGAATCGTTGATGACCGCCAAGCTCGTCGATGACATCACCGACACTCATTCCGATAAAACTCGTGAATCCTGGGGACAGGGGGTGGCTAATATTGCCTCCGGTTTCTTCGGCGGCATGGGTGGCTGCGCGATGATCGGTCAAACCATGATCAACGTCCGCGAATCCGGGGCACGTACCCGCCTATCCACCCTGTTAGCCGGTGTGTTCCTGCTGGTCCTGGTCCTGGCACTGGGCGACATCGTTGGCATGATCCCGATGGCTGCGCTGGTGGCAATCATGATCATGGTCTCGGTCGGCACCATCGACTGGCACTCGGTGCATCCACGCACCCTTAAACTCATGCCGGTCTCTGAGACCATTGTTATGGCCGTGACGATTATTGCCACCCTAGCCACCAGCAACCTGGCCATTGGTGTGGTGTTGGGTGTGGTCACCGCGATGATCATGTTCGCCCGTCGGATGGCACATATCGCTTCCATTGAAAAGGTCTCCGAGATCGACAGCGACGGCGATGGCGAGATTGATACTCGTACCTACCGGGTGCATGGCCAGTTGTTTTGGGCATCAAGCAATGACCTGGTTTATCGCTTTGATTACACCGATTCTGCCCGTCATATCACTATTGATCTCACTGAGGCGGAGATCTGGGATGCCTCCACGGTCGCGACCTTTGACGCGATTACGCAGAAGTTCCAGGACAGAGGCAAAACCGTGTCCATTATCGGGCTCGACGGTCCCAGTCAGGACCGGCTGAACCGCCTGTCTGGCCGGCTTGGCACCGGCCACTAACATCCCCCGACTCGAGCACATCGACTTGGCGCCCCAACTTATAACCGGGGCGCCAGTTTATTGGTGCTGTTGCAAAGTTGGGGCATAGGAAGAGCATAAAAGAAGCGTAGCGGTTAACCGCTACGCTGTGTTGTGGGGATTTTTACTTTTTACGGTGCACGTGTTCTAGTTAGTGGTTCGTTTCTTTCCTCGGGTGATTGCGACGGTATTCCTCGACTAAGTGAGCAATACCCGGCGCAGCCTGGGACAACATCCAGGTCATAAGCGCTATAAGAACCCCTATGACGATAAGTGTTAACGCCAACCAGCCCAGTGTTGGGCCGATGCCGTTGGCCTCCTGGACGTGACCCCACAAGGCAGACACGCCGTCGGGTATGCCGAGCATACTTAGCAGCCCGTTCCCCAAGGCTCCGACAGCAACGAGTGCGATAGCAACGAAGAGAACACTGGCTGCAATCCACGAGGCAGACATGCAGGCCTTAATAAAGTTCGTGTTCGACTTTTCCATGTCGTCGTTGTACTTTTTGCGCTCTGCACGTATCTTCTCCAGCAGCTTTTCGTTGGACTCCTTCTCCTGGAGCAGGGCGCTGCGAGCCTTCTTAGATGCTTCTGCTGCCTTGTGCAGGCTTTCGGACTCTTTCGACATTGCCTCAGATACAGCTACTTCTACCAGCGGTTCCAGGCTAGAAGTCAGGCTCGAAGTCATCTGAGCGTTCAGGCTCTGGGCTACTGCTTGGCTGGAATCCTTGTCGAGATGGATGGGGCTTTCGGCTGCTTTGAGTACCAGCTGTTGCATCCTTGTCAGACGCGACATCTGCTCGCTTATCTCGATTAGGTACCCTTTTACCCCCTCCAGGCCGTTGGGCAGATCCTCGATGTTCCTTATCAGCCCGGTGATCATGGTTGCGTCCCTTAGTGTGGTGTAACGCTTGCTGATGGTGGGCCCTGGAAAATGCAGGGGCGGCCATCGTCAGTAACCTTTCGACTCAACTACCACATCTCACCGAAAGGAACATGACGATGACCGCTGATCCGCATTCTATCGACCCAACAACCTATCTGGATGATCTGCTCGCTCAAGCCTCTCCGGATTTGATGCGCCAGATGCTGCAAGGGTTTATCAACCAAATCCTCTCCGCCCAGGCCGACACCGTCTGCGGCGCCGAATACGGGGTCGCCTCCACCGAGCGGGTCAACCACCGCAACGGGTATCGCCACCGCGACCTTGACACCCGTGTCGGCACGATCGACGTAGCAGTGCCGAAGCTGCGCCACGGCGCGTTCTTCCCAGAATGGCTGTTAGAGCGACGCTCACGAGCAGAACGAGCCTTATCGACTGTGATCGCCACCTGCTATCTCAAAGGGGTTTCCACCCGCAGGATGAACGATCTGGTGGCCACCCTTGGCATTTCCAACCTGTCGAAATCGCAAGTCTCGCGGATGTCGGAAGAACTCGACGAGATGGTCGCAGACTTCAGAAATCGCCCCCTGGACCCCGGCGGGTACGCCTACCTGTCCTGCGACGCACTGACGATCAAAGTGCGCGAAGGCGGCCGGGTGGTCAAATGCTCAGTGCTGCTTGCCACCGGTGTCAACGCCGATGGCTACCGGGAAATGCTCGGCATGCACGTCGCCACTGCGGAATCCAACGCATCGTGGAAAGGCTTCTTCCAAGACCTCAAAGCCCGCGGACTTCGTGGTGTCTTCCTTGTCACCAGTGATGCCCACGAAGGCATCCAGCATGCCATTTCCGAAGTGCTGCCCGATGCCTCCTGGCAGCGGTGCCGCACCCACTTTGCCAAAAACCTCTACGAGAAAGTCCCCAAAATGCAGTGGCCGATGGTCTTAAGCGATGTTCCAGACGATCTTCCAACAACCGGATGAGGAATCAACCTGGGCGCAAGCCCGTGAAGTTGTTGACTTGTTGGAACCGAAGTTTCCCGAGGTTGCAGCCTATTTGGAGGAATCACTCGATGAGGTGCTGGCGTTTACCGCAGCACCGAAACCAGTCTGGACAAAGGTGTGGTCGAACAACCCCACTGAACGGCTCAACCGGGAGATCCGCCGGCGCACCGACGTCGTTGGCATCTTCCCGAACCGCGAATCCATCATCCGGCTTGTCGGCGCGGTCCTCGCTGAACAGCACGACGATTGGATCCAACAAAAACGCTACATGTCACTATCTGCACTCGAACACACCAAACGCCTCATGCACCAAACAGGAGGTGATCATGGCGACCACCACCAACTAACCGCCTAACCAAAACCCCGAACTTCATACCGAGCCGAAAGCACAAACGGCTACACCACTTCACGGGACTTGACCCAATCTATGAGCCCTCTGTCATGGCTTTAAGCGCCGCAACGTGCTGTGCATAGGCTTCTGTTCCAGTCTGGGTCAACGCGACCCAGACGGCGTCTTTCGCGCGCGTGGAGCCATATTCGCGGGTGCGGCTGATATAGCCGCTGTCCTCAAGATGTTTCAACTGCTTGGAAAGCGTATCGGCAGGAAGCTCGGTGAGCTCTGCAAGCACGGCGTATTTCATCTGCCTGCCGCCGGTTGCGCCTGAATGGAACAGCGTGGCACAAATTTTAAGCCGATTGATGGGGTGGATGACCGGATCCAGCTTTGCTGGGCGTGGTGAAGGATCCTTAGACATTGACGCCCTTTACGGCGGCGTTGCGGTTCTCATACAACATCCATGCCGTCGCCGTAGAAACAACGACGCCGCAGACAATCATCCACGGCCAAGTATCAGGCGTCGGCACGGTGGAGAACATCATGGCACCTGGCAGCAGTACTCGTGACCAGGTGGCGCGATCATTACTCGGCCCCATATTGGGATTGACCCGAACGAAGGGGTTCGCAATCTTATCTTTGAGGAGATAGCCCAGAACGAACGTCGGTACAAGAACCGCGAGGCCGTACCACCATGACAGCTTGAATAGCGCGATACCGCCGCCGGCGCCAAGCGCCACTATCGCCACCGCCCACCAGCTCTGCGTCCACGTGGTGCGCTTTTGAACGTCGTGAATGATCTTAAGGTCGTCGCTCATCGTTCTTCTCCCTAACGTCAACTTCACTGGCTTGCAATTAAGGCAAGTGTAATACTTGCCTTAATTGCAAGTCTAATGCTTGCCAAGTGTGCAAGTGAAAGACTGTGCATAGTGGGGATACAGCTACGCATGGGGTCTAACGGGGCTGGTGGTCTGCTACTGTGACATCTGGCCGACTTTTATTGACTGAGGCTCCACGGCCTTACATCGCCCATCGGGTAGTGCCTTTGCTGGTTGTTCCATTGCGTTTGGTATCACCGCCGCAGTAGCAGCGTGGTCGGTTCTTTGGCATTGAGCCACCACACCACCGCCTACTACCACAGACTGGCAGCCACACCGGGGATTCACCGTGTTGAGGCCAGATATATGCTCCCAAAGCATATATTTCACGCTACCCTACAGGTCAGAACCTAAAAATCCCCGATCCCAGACACACTTTCTGGCCCCTAACCCCAGAAGACCTACTCCAGCCCGAAGAGCTCCCGTTGGAAATCCGTGGGGTTCTTCAGCTTCTCGGATTCGGGCAGTGGGCCGGGGAGGGTGGTGCCTGCGGCGAAGGGGGAGCCCGGGAGATGGTCGCGGCCGTGGGGTTGGGTGAGGCCGGAAAGGTCGGGGCCGGAGGGGACGATCCGGGTGGGGTTCACTTCGCGGTGGACGATGTAGTAGTGCTGTTTGATCTCCGTGAAATCGGTGGTGTCGCCGAAGCCGGGGGTTTGGAATAGCTCGCGGAGGTAGCCGTAGACGTTGGGCATTTCGGTGATCTTGTTGCGGTTCGTCTTGAAGTGGCCGTGGTAGACGGCATCGAAGCGGATGAGGGTGGTGTAGGCGCGGATGTCGGTCTCTGTGATGTGTTCGCCCATGATGAAGCGGTGGTTGGCTAGGCGGTCTTCGAGCCAGTCGAGGACCTCAAACACGTCGTCGTAGGCTTCTTCGTAGGCGTCTTGGGAGGCTGAGAATCCGGCGCGGTACACGCCGTTGTTGAACTTGCGGAAGAGGAAGTCGTTGATCGCCTCCGCCTCTTCGCGCAGCTCTTCCGGTGGCAGCAGGTTCGGGGCGCCGGGGCGGTGGTAGGCGGTCCACTCGGTTTGGAAGTCGCGGACCATGGAGTTGTAATCGTTCGTCACCACCTTGCCGCTTGCTTCTTCCACGATTGTCGGCACGGTGATGCCGCGCGGGTAGTCGGGAAAGCGTGCGAAGTATGCATCCTGCAGGCGGGGGATCTGTAGCACGGGGTCCACGCCGCCCGGATCCAAGTCGAAGGTCCAGGAGCGCTTGTCGTGAGTCGGGCCAGCCAGGCCCAAGGAGATCACATCTTCCAGCCCCATCAGGCGCCGCACGATGACAGCGCGATGCGCCCATGGGCAGGCACGTGCGGCGATGAGACGGTAGCGGTGCGGCTGCACGGGCCAGTGCGAAGCTTTATTGCTTATCGACGACACAATGCGGTCACCGATATAGTTCGTATCCCGCTTGAACTCGCCGTCTGTTGAGGCGTTCTGGGCATCGCCTGCCCAGTCCTTCTGTGCGTCTGTAGTCATCGTGTCCTCCCTTATCGCGTGAAAAGTTTGTGACACGTCAACTATAGGCTGTTTCTGATCATGAGCGAGGGGGGATGTGCTGTTGCAAGAGGATGAGCAGTGTGACGGAAAGCCCGGAGACAGGCCCAGAGACAGGCCCAGAGACAAGGCAATACAAAGCCTTCGGATGGCGCGAATCCTGGGCCTTCATCGCGGTCATGGTGTTTCTCTCCCTAGCTGGCTTCTTTATGGTCGATGGCGGTGAAAGGGCGCTGGAACCCCTTGACCGAGCGCCGGATCCATAGCCGTGCCATTTTGGGACACGCCCGCACCTTCGGTTTCGGGCCATTACCAGAGCGCTTATCCGGAGAAGCCTTCTGCTCCCACTCCAGCGGGGTAGTGATCGTCCCCTGAGTACGGGGATTCCCCGGATTTACAGGCTGATTCACCGAGAAGATTGTTAAAAACGCCTGCGGATTCTTGCGCCCATCCTGAGTCTTCGTCCACGCGTCACTCAATGGTGTGCTGGTTTTGCGCGATCTCGGTTTCAGCAATGTCTATCAAACGCACGAGACGGGGCTTGAGTCGCATGCGAGGTTAGGCTAACCTAACGTAATAATGGTTATTATCTTCTGAGAGGGCAACACAGTGCCGCTTGTGACTGATGAACCCACCACAGCGACCAATGAGTCGACGAGTCGGCCGAGAGGGGGCGGCACCGCCGACGACGGCCCGCGAACCCGATCACCTAACCCGAAACCGCCGCGTGGACGCGGCCCACACACCCGGAGACAGAACCAGATGAAGTCGATTGCCCAGATCGTCCAGAACAACCTCAGACTCCTCGCGGCCTACGAGGACAAGGTCCAGCCGAGGTTCCTCAGCCGCTATGCGCGTGAACCGATGGACGCCGCCGTCGAAGGGCTCGGGGCCGGACGGAATTCCACGTCGCCGACGTCCTCGCGCCGCTCGGCAGGGTCGCCGGGCAGCGAGGTCGAGGACCTCGCCGAAGCCAACGGGTTGAAGCTGGGCGGAGCCTCACACGTCGGCATGGTGTACTTCCGCACTCTCACGAAGAAAAGCGCGATCGGGGAGGCGGGCAAGTGAGCGCTGTGGACGGGACCGTAGGCCCGTGGTCGCTGCTCGCCCCGATTCGGACCCGGATGCGGGCGGTGGTCGCGTTATCCGTCCTGTCGTCGGTGGCTACCGTCGCTTCGCTGGTCGGCATCATCGACATCGCGATGACGTACCCGGAGGCCCCGGAGCATCGGACGTGGTTGGCCGTGGCTGTCATCGTCGTCGCCGCAACGGTGCGCATGGCCGCAGACGGCGCCGCCGGCATGCTCTCGCACCGGGCGGATAACGACCTGCAGCTCCACCTCCGGCGCCGGCTGGTCGCCCAAATCCGGAAGTTACCGCTGGGCTGGCTGGACGCCCGGCGCTCGTCGGGAATCATCGAGTCGGTTGAGAAGGACGTCGCGGCTGTCCACCAGCTCATGGGCCACACCGTCGGTGAGACCGTGGTGGCGGTGCTGGTTCCCCTGCTTTCCCTCATCGCGCTCGTCGTGGTGGATTGGCGGATCGCGGTGGTGGCGGTCGTCCCGGTGCTGGTCACCTTCGCCCTGATGGGCGTGATGATTTCGCGCGGAGCCGGTCTTCAGCGCGACTACGAGCGAGCCTCCGAAGGAGTGACGGCCGCGGTCATCGAGCTGGTGCGCGGTATCCCGGTGATGAAGTCCTTCGGACGCGCCAACCAGGGAGCGGGTCGCTACGATGCCGCGGCGTTGTCGTTCGTCCGCGCGTGGTCCGCCTGGTCCCGGCAGTCGAACATCTATCTCGGGCTCATCGACGTGGTGACGTCCCCGACCACAGTCCTTGCAGTGGTGTGCGGGGCCGGCCTCGCTCTGAGGGACACCGCGGGCGGCATACCGGAGGGTCTCGTCGCCGGGCTGGTTCTCAGCCTTGGACTCTCCGCGGCGATCGTGCGGGTGGCCATGAACTCCGAACCCATCATCGCGGGGATCGCTGCCCTGAAGTCCATCGCGGAGGTACTGAGCACGCCGCCGATCGCCGAGCCTGCCGATCCGGTGCCCGCGCGCGGAGGCGCGCTCGAGGTCCGGAACCTGGTCTTTTCCTACGGCGATGGGCCGCGGGTCCTCGACGGGATGTCCGCGGCGTTCGAACCAGGGACCCTCACTGCGCTGGTGGGCTCCTCCGGTTCCGGAAAGTCCACCGTCGCCCGGCTGTTGGCGCGTTTCCACGACCCTGTTGAAGGCTCGGTGCTGCTGGGCGGCGTCGATCTTCGCGACATCGCCGTGCGCGACGTGCACCGCTCGGTGTCGGTGGTGTTCCAAGATCCGCAGTTGTTCACGCTGCCGTTGCGGGAGAACATCCGGCTGGCCAGGAGAGACGCCACCGACGACGAAATCATGGCGGCCGCGAAGCTCGCGAACCTCGATGCGGTCATCGCGGCGCTGCCGAAGCGCCTGGATTCGGTGGTCAACGTCGATGTGACCTTTTCCGGTGGTGAGGCGCAGCGCGTAGCCATCGCGAGGTCGATCGTCACGGACGCGCCGGTGCTCATCTTCGACGAGGCAACCGCTTACGCGGATCCGGCTTCCGAGGCCCTCATCCAGTCCGCAATCGAGCGTTTGGCCCGTTCGCGGACGGTGATTGTGATCGCGCACAGGTTGAGCACGATCCGCAACGCCGACCGCATCCTCGTTCTCGATGGGGGAGCGGTCGCGGAGGCGGGTACTCACGACGAGTTGCTTGCGCGCGGTGGCCGCTACCGGGATTTGTGGCGCGCGTTCACGCGCGAGGACGAACCATCCGCCCCGCGGGGTACTGAATCAGACGATGAAAAGGCGGCAAACCGATGATTCGAGACTTGTGGTCGATGACGGATCGGCGCTCGAGAATGACGCTGGTGTGGCTCATTGCGTTGGCCACGCTTGCCGCGCTGGCCCAGGGAGCGGCGTTCGTCGCACTGCTGCCGCTGCTGTCGGCTCAGGCCGAGGGAGATGATGCGACGGCGTGGCGTTTCACCGGCGTCATCGCCGGCCTCGCGGCCGCCCATGCGGTGCTGTCCCTCGCCGTGGGGACAGTTGGCAGGGCGAATTCCGCAGCGGTGCTGTCGTCCCTGCTGCGTTCCCTGGGCGAACGCGTGCTGACGTTGCCACTCGGGTACGTCACCAAGTCCACAGCCGGCCGGTTTTCGGAGATGGCGTCGTCGGGTATCGCGTTCGCGGCGTCCGTGCCGCACGTGATCCTGCGGCCCGTCATCGCCGCGGTGGTTACGCCGACCGTCATCGCCTTCGGAATTCTGGCGGTGGATTGGCGCGTCGGTTTGGTTCTTGTCGCGTCGGCGCCGGTGCTCTTCTTCGCCTACCGGGCCATTGGCCGGGTCGGCGGGGAGTCGGACGAAGCGCATGCTGAGGCCGTCGCTGCCGTCTCCGGCAGGCTGATCGAGTTCACCCGCGGCCAGCAGGCGATTCGCGCCGCGGGCGACGGTTCGGCAGCGGACGCGATGGTGGATGAGGCTATCCAGGCCCAACACGATGCGTTCGCGAAGGCGACGTCGACGCAGGGAGCGGCCATCGGACGGTTGGGTTCGGTCGTCCATGCAGTGTTCACGGCGGCGGTGATCGTCGCCGTGGCAGTCGCCGCGACGGGCGGGATGGCGCCGGCGCATTTGGCGCCGATACTCATCGTGCTCGTCCAGTTC
The DNA here is from genome assembly GCF_030408635.1 of Corynebacterium coyleae. NCBI lineage: Bacteria > Bacillati > Actinomycetota > Actinomycetes > Mycobacteriales > Corynebacteriaceae > Corynebacterium > Corynebacterium coyleae. The sequence goes on from NZ_CP047198.1 coordinate 651,127, forward strand.
ACCGGACCGATCACCACGGCGGGAGCGTTGTCCGGCGGTTTCGGTGCGGGCCGCAACACGTTGGCTGCGTTGCGTGACCTGCGGGCAATCCCCGCTCTTCCCGAACCTGCCGCACCGGAGCTGCCCGACGGGTATGACGTGGAGTTCCGCGGCGTGAGCTTCGGGTACGGAGATAAGAAGGTTCTCGACGACGTCAGCTTCCGTGCACCTCAGGGAGCGCTGGTTGCCGTAGTGGGACCGTCGGGGTCGGGCAAGACGACGGTCATGCGGCTGCTGTCGCGTTTTCATGATCCGGACTCGGGGGAGATCCTCATCGGCGGGGTGCCCTTGCCTCGGATCGGCACCGACGGCGTGAACTCGCTGGTGACCCCGGTGTTCCAGGAGACGTTCCTTTTCGACGCGTCCGTGCGGGACAACGTGGTCTTCGCCGACCCCGGATTCGGTTCCAGGCCCGGTGACGGGGACCGCTTGCGCGAGGCCGCCCGGCGTTCCGGGGTGGACCGCATCGTGGAGCTGCTGCCTTCCGGGTGGGATACCCCAGTGGGGGAAGAGGGGACGCTGCTGTCGGGAGGTGAGCGGCAGCGCCTCGCCATCGCCCGGGCGCTTCTGAAGGATTCCCCGGTGGTGCTTCTCGACGAGCCGACGTCCTCGCTGGATGCGGCCACTGAGCGGGCGATCGTCGGCACGATGGAGGCGTTGCGCGGCGATCACACTGTGATCGTCGTCGCCCATCGCCTGCACACCATCCGCGATGCCGACCTCATCGTCGTGCTTTCGGAGGACGGGACGGTCGCAGAACGGGGCACGCACGATGAATTGCTGGCGAAGGGCGGCCGCTACGCCGAGTCTTGGGCGTGCCGGACGGGGAGTTCCCCGGGATCCAGATCCAGCTCGTCGTGGACCACCACGACGACGGCATCGGAGAAGCGCGGATAGCTAGTTCATCTCGCACCAGATTGGCTTAGTTCCCAGGAGCCAAAGCGCACCGCGCAGACACCCCAGTGGAGGAGCAAGAGCACGAGGAGCGCCAAGGAAAGTGCGTGCCAGCCTTCGTCCCAAGCACCCAAGCACAGAGTGCCCACGGGGAAGGTAGAGCCCCACCAACCAGGGCCGTAGGGCGCCCAGTGGAGGACAGCCTCGTACAAGCAGTACATGGCATAGAGGACACACGGTACGGCGAGGGTGAACATGATGAGGCCGTACAGGTGAGTGTCGAAAAGCAATGTCGATGCTGCCGTCGACTGGCCGACAACACCGAGGGGAATCCACGCTGTACCCGCGGCTGCGCCACGTGGGCGCGTGCGGGATCAGTAGCAGTAGAGGAAGAGCGGGATCGCGGTGAAGAACGTGAGGAAGAAGCACAGCTCACCCGCGTAGTGATAAAACTCGCCGTGATGGGTGGCCAGCTGCCCGGCGGATGTCGCGGCGACCATCGGGGACACCAGCGCCAAGCCCCACGGGAACGCAGGCTCGGTGTAGTGAGCGGACTGCTTCCACAAACCCCAGAGTTGCCACAAGCACACGATGATGGCCAGTGGCGCGCCGATCCACCAGCTGATCAGCTGGAACGCATCGTTGCCCGTGAGTGCCGTCCACGCCGAGCCGCACGCGAGCAGCCCCATCGCGTACATGCCTCACGCCGCCATGTTCTGGCGCCGCGGCGGCTCATTGCGCACGCCGACCGTGAACACAACAAGGAGCCCCGCCGCGATGAGCGCAAAAACTACCTGGGCTACATGAAATCCATGTAACTCAGTCAAACTCGACGCAATCGAGGTTCCCATTAAAGCGCCGGCCCAAGCGGGACCGAACTTTGGCAACGTCATAGGACTAACGCTAGGCCTGCCACCTCGTCTCATCCACTTTGGGTCGGGGCTTTGTGGTTTTTAGGACGCGAATGGCCTGAAGCGCGCGACGGTGCCGGGTGCTTCGAATCGACGGAAAAGACCACGCCAATTGCCCATCACGGATTCGCATCAGTAGGGTGAAAACATGTCGAAGAGCCAGGCGCAGCGTAGCGTGTCGCGCAACCCCCGCACACGCCGACGCTCACCCGGTTGGGTGCCCGACCAACACGGCGCCTGGTTTATGGTCACTGTCCCCGCTATCACCGGCGTCATTCTGGCGCCGTCGTGGACTGCGATTCCTCTGTTGCTGACCTGGTGGCTCGGCTATTTCACCTTTTTCGCCGGCAGCGTCTGGATCCGTTCGCGCTTCCGCGAACGCAACCGGCCCCCGGTCTTGGTCTACGGGTCGCTCGCGGCGGTCGCGGGTGTGACAACGCTGATCTTCGACTGGCGGCTTCTCATGTGGGTCCCGGCGTTCGCACCGTTGGTGGCCATAGCCGTATTCGAGGCATGGAAGCGGCGTCCGAGGTCGCTGTTGTCGGGTGTTTCCACTGTCGTAGCAGCCTGCCTCATCCTGCCGGTGGCCGCCTGGGCCGGGGGAGGCCTGGATGTGGAGGCGTGGGCCGCATTTGCCGTGTACCTGGCGTACTTCGTCGGCACTGTGCCCTACGTGAAGACGCTCATCCGTGAACGCGGCTCCAGGCCCTGGTTCATCGGGTCGGTGAGCTATCACGTCGTCGTGCTTGTCGCTGCCGTCGTCGCCGTGCTCGTAACCGGCGGGCATCCTTTCCACCCAGCGATCATCGTCGTGGCCGTCGTGTTGCTCGCGCGGGCGACGCTGATGCCGATCACCGGCGCACGTCGTGAGAAGCCATGGACGCCGAAGATCGTCGGACTTCTGGACGCTGCCATCACAGTGCTGGTGGTCATCGTTGTGCTGCTCTAAGGCGCCTCATTCGCTGCCTCGTCACTTTGGCTGATTGAGATACAGCCCATGGCTTCCGCCGTATGATGTGGTGCATGAACTGCCGGAATGTCCGTATCAACTCCGTCGCGGCGCTTATCCTGAGCCTGTTAGGGGCGGCGTTCTTTGCAGTAGGGCGGATTCTGTTTGGGGTGGGCGGATGGCTCGTGTTCTACTCCGTTCCAGCTGGGGTGATCGCCGCACTTGCGCTTCTTGCTTTGTGGTTTATCCCCGTACGCCACGTGAAGGACGACTACCCGTGCCTAGTCAAAGCCTGCCTTAATTTGTGATTTGCAGGAAGGTAAAGAGAAATGTGTTCACGCGTACAACGGGGGAGCGTGCAGGGGTTTGTTTGGCTAGCGGTACTGCGCTGCAAACCTCCCGCTCGTGCGGTGAAACACCAATATTTGTTGCCTGAAAATGAGTGATTCCTGTGGGACAATCAGGCGTCTACAGATTCATAAGGAAGCAACGATGACTGACACCTCAGAGATCCTCGATTCGATCACGCCGAAGCAAACTGCCAAGGTCAATAGCCTCAATGCCGCCATTTGGCAGACTGCCGACGATTACCTCCGCTTGATCGTTCCGGCCGAGAATTACGGTGACTACATCATTCCGTTCACGGTGCTGCGCCGTCTCGAGGGGCGACTGGAATCGACGAAGAAAGACGTTCTGGATCTTGTTCACCGGGAGAACGTGAAGGGGACAGACCCATCGATTGTGAATCTCATGATCGAGAGCATGTTCAAGCTTCGCTTTTGGAACACCTCGGAACTCTCGCTTGAGCGCCTGGCTACCTCCGACGACACGTTGAAGGAAGGATTAGGTCAGTACCTCAGGGCGTTCTCTGCAAATATCCAAGAGATCTGGAAAGCGTTCGAGTTTGAGAAACTCATCGACTTCCTTGACCGCAATAACCAACTCTGGAATGTGGTGAACCACTTCGCGTCCATCGACATGTCTGACGAGGCGCTCCAGGATCAGACGATGGGCGACATCTTTGAAAACCTGATGTATCGCTCGTTTGCCCGAAAGGCGAAAGACGCTGGTGAGTTCTATACCCCGCGCGATGCGATTCGCCTGATGACGTCCATCCTGTTCACCTCGGATGACGCGGAACTGGAAGAGGACGGCATCATCCGTTCCGTCTACGACCCCACCGCCGGTACGTGCGGCATGCTCATTGCCGCACGTGATGCGCTCCGGGCTATCAACCCAGGTATTGACATCGTCGTTGCAGGACAAGAGCTCAAGGAATCTTCCTTCGCTATGGGCAAGTCTGACTTGCTCATGCAGGGGTTTAAAAATCCAGAAGTGTTGAAGTTTGGCAACTCTCTGACCAACGATCAGTTCGCCGATGAAACCTTTGACTACATCATGGCGAACCCGCCGTACGGCTCTTCCTGGAAGGCGTTCCAGAAGGACGTCAAAGCGCTCCAGGAGCAGGGCGATCCACGTTTTGCGGAGGGGCTACCCGCAGTCAGCGACGGGCAGATGTTGTTTTTGATGCATATTGCGCACAAACTCGCTGCCGCAGAAGGCGCAACGAAGGGTGGACGCGCCGCCGTAGTTACTAACGGCTCGCCACTGTTTACCGGAGATGCGGAAAGCGGTCCGGACAGCATCCGCAAGTACTTGATCGGTGCACAAGGCGGCGTTGAAGTGCTGGACGCGATCATCGCGCTGCCGAACGACATGTTCTACAACACCGGTATTGCCACTTACATCTGGATTCTTGATCGCAACAAGGAGCCACGTCGCCGTGGCAAGATCCAGTTCATTGATGCCACCGAGATTTGCGCACCGATGCGTAAGTCGATGGGTAATAAACGCGTCGAGTTCACGGAAGACAACATCCGCGAGATCACGAAGACCTACAAAGACTTCGAGGAAAACGATCGCTCCATCATCGTTACTGCCGATGATCTGACTTACCGCGATGTGCCGATGTTTAAGTTGGCGCACTACGCGGTGAGTGTCACGGATGAAACTGTGGCAGAAGCGATGAAGCACAAGTCCGCATTCCCGGAGCATGAAGCAGTCATCCGCGAAATGGAAGGCCGTGAGTACAACGATCTCCCGAAGGCGCTGAAGACTGCTGCTAAGGAACATGGTGTGAAGATGGGCGCTCCGTTGCTCAAGCACATCATGAAAGCGCTTGCCGTTGAAGATGAGAACGCACCAGCCTCTCTCGACGAGAAGGGCAATCCGGTCGTAGATGCATCGACCAAGGTGATCGAGCGTGTGCCGTACCTAGAGGATGTTTCCGAGCATATGGAGCGTGAAGTGCTCCCGTTTGTCCCGGATATGCAGTGGGATGAGTCCTTGGCGAAGGTGGGGACAGAGTTGCCGTTGACGCGCCTGTTTTACAAGCCAGAGGAGTCTCGCTCCTTGGAGGAATTGGACGCAGATATTGCTGCGTCTCTGAACCGGATTTACGACCTGTTCAGGGAGGTGCGGGCCGATGACTGAGTTCACCGATTACGTAAGAGCGTTTCTTGCTTTTGATTTCAGAAACGGGAAAGACTGGGCCGAGGTCGCTGATCCTGAAGGCCAGTATCCAGTTTACGGGTCAGGCGGTGCGTTTGGGCATGCCAACCATTATCTGTACGACGGGGAAGCAGTACTTTTTGGGCGCAAGGGAACCCTGGACAGGCCTCTCTACGTTAATGAGAAGTTTTGGACTGTGGACACAATGTATTACGCGATACCTAAGAGTGGGTATGACGGAAAATTTCTCTATTACTGGGCGCAGACCATCCCGTTTGACTTAATTTCCACACAGACTGCGATCCCCAGTATGACATCTTCGGACCTCGGGAGGCAGAGGGTTCCATACTTAGCTCTCGAAACCCAGCGCCGTATCGCTGACTATCTCGATAAGGAAATTAGCGAGATGGACGCGATGATCGATGAGTTTGAGGGACTAGTCAATTCACTCGGTATTAGAAAGCGTCTCTTGATTGACAGCATTTTTGATCAGAATGTGCCTAGACTTGCACTAAAATTTTTAGCCGACTTCGTCCCAGGATTTGCTTTTCCCTCGACGTCGTTCACTGATGATCCGAATTGCACTTTCCTTTTTCGAGGTGTGAACCTCAAGCCTGGCATTATCGATCCAACAGACTCACTGTATTTCGATGGGTCGATAGAAGTTCCTGAGCGTTTCGTTCTTCGGGAAGGTGATGTCGTACTAGGGATGGATCGACCATTCATCAAGTCAGGTGTGCGTGTCGCTACTATCCCGCAGGAATTTGAGGGAAGTTACCTCGTGCAACGAGTTTTAAAGATTGAGGGGCGTACAGACGCTTATACCCGCTTGTTCACGTATGCTCTAAGTTCATCCCGTTTCATAGATCACATCACACCAGATTTTACTGGTATCAGCGTGCCCCATTTAAGCGCTGATCAGGTCGGTAGTTTTTCTGTTCCGTTGCTTAGCGAGAGCGAAGCACAGCGAGTCGTGGATCGTTTGGACAGTGAATTCGAAAATACCAATTTCCTCATCGAGGAATCCACCAAACTCATCGAAAACCTCAAAGCACGCAAAACTGCGCTGATCACTGAAGTCGTAACGGGGCGGAAAGAGGTCTAATCATGGTGAACCCGATTCTTGAAGAAGCGATGGAACTGACCATCTGCCGATCTCTCAACGGCCAAGGCTGGATTTGGAACCAGGGTGCCAACGACAAGGGGTTCGACCCCGAACTTGGACTGTTCCCCGAAGACGTACTCCACTGGCTGAAGACTCAGTATCCGGAGCAATACGAGCGGGCGATTCCTGAGACTGCGAACGACACGGAGCGAAAGTCTCGTGAGTACCGGCTGCTAAAGCGGCTGACTAAGGAGCTCGACTACACGCCAATTCTTGATGGCATCACCAAGAAGGTCAACGGCGGACTTCTGGGCACGCTTCGAGATGGGTTCTCGTTCACGCAGACAGACCTCGGCACTGTGAACTTCCCGGACATGGCGGGCTTCTACCCGTATGACCCGGCGAAGACGGATGTGATCGACAAGGCGAAGGAAAACCGCCTACGCGTGCTGCAGCAAGTCCACTTTGAAAAAGGTGGTTTTGGCGAGATTGACCTTGTGCTGCTGGTCAACGGCATCCCCGTGATCACGATGGAACTCAAGACTGACAACACACAGTCGATTGATGATGCTGTCAAGCAGTACAAGTACGACCGCAAGCCGAACCGCTCCGAGCGCCCGCTGCTTAATCCCGGCCGCTGTCTCGTCCACTTCGCAGTGTCTTCTCGTGAAGTCATGATGACCACGGAACTCAACGGCACCGATACCGTCTTCCTCCCGTTCAACCAGGGAACCGAGGAAGGCCGCGCTGGCAATCCCGACAACCCCAACGGGTACAACGTTTCCTACCTGTGGGAGTGGGTGTGCTCGCCAGATCTGTTGCTACGCATCCTGAAGGATTACGCGCTGTGGGAGCCGTCCACGAAGGGAAACGAGGGGCGTCTGATCTTCCCGCGCTTCCACCAGTTGCGTTCAGTAGAGCGTGTCACCAGCGACGTCGCAACCAATGGCACCGGTCGGCGGTACTTGATCCAGCACTCTGCGGGTTCTGGCAAGACGAAAACCATCGCATGGTTGGCACACCGTGCCAACAAGATGATCCATGAAGACGGTACGAAACTTTTCGATTGCGTAATCGTCGTTACGGATCGCACCGTGCTGGATAAGAACGTCGCGGACGGACTTTCACTTCTGCAGGCCTCTGAAGGCATGGTCATCAACATCACCAGCGATGACACGTCCAAGTCCGAGAAACTCAACCACTATCTCACCCAGGGCAAGCGCATTTTGTCCTGTACGCTGCAGACCTTCCCGGCACTGGCGCAAACGATTGACCGTTCGCCGAAACTGCGGAACCGCCGCTGGCTCGTGATTATCGACGAAGCGCACTCGTCCCAACACGGCAAGGCATCGCGCACGCTGCTCGAGACATTGTCGGATACTCCCGACGAGCTTGCGGAAGCGGCAACGCGAGCGGCTGCGGATATTGAAGACGAAGAGATGCTCGATGGTGGGGCAGCGCTCAGCGAGCCTGCCGGTTCGACTCAATCTGGCGGGCTCACGCGTGCTGAAAAGGACCGTCTGCAGCAGCAGCGAGACTCGGCGGTCGCGCGGTCGTCGAACGTCACGCTCGTTGCGTTGACCGCAACACCCAAGGCGAAGACGCTTGCCGTGTTTGGTGAGCCATCTCCGGACAATCCAGAGAAGTACGTGGCGTTTGACCTGTACTCCATGGCGCAGGCGATCGACGAGAACTTCATTCTGGATGTGCTCCAGAACTACATCTCACTGTCGCTCTACGCCAAGATCGAAGACCAACTTGGCCGCGAAGACGACGTCATTCTTGGCGAGGCAAAATCCGCACTCAAGCACTTCGTTCGGTCCCACGAGAAGACGATTCACTCCAAGGCAGAAGTGGCCGTTGAGCACTTCAACAACAACGTGCGTTTCCTGCTCGGATCGACCGCGAAAGCAATGGTCGTTTGCGACGACCGCATGAGCGCATACACCTGGTTCCGGGCGGTTCAGGACGTGATCAAGTCCAACCCGAAGTACCACGGGCTCGAAGCGCTGGTGGCGTTCTCTGGTTCGCTTGACGTGTCCAAGGATGAGGACATCGAGGAGATCGTTACGGAATCCTCCCTCAATAACGAGAACGCACCTGAGGGCCATCGTCGGATGGAAACGACGAAGATGTTCGACGGTGCGGCGTACAAGTTCCTCATCGTGGCCAACAAGTATCAGACCGGCTTTGACGAACCTCGCCTGTCAGCGATGTACGTGGATAAACCTCTGTCCGGTGTGATGGCGGTGCAGACCCTCTCGCGACTGAACAGGACGATGCCATCGAAGAATAAGACCAAGACCTTCGTCGTCGACTTCGTCAATGACCCCGAAACGATTCTTCACTCATTCCAGCCGTACTACTCGCAGGCGTCTATCGACACCGAGGTAGACCCCGACGTACTTGCAGATCTTGCTCGCGTACTGGACACCTCCCAGTTCTACGACGTCGAGGAGATGGAAGCGATCGCCGACACGGTGATGGATCGCGACATCGATGTGAAGAAGAAAGACAGCCTGCTTCGAATTGGTATCGATCCGATCATTACCCGGTGGACCGAGTTCTACGGAGGTGCCTTGGTCTCCGGGGACAAAGACAACGAAGCAGTGGCCACAGATTTCCGTGCGAACCTGGTGAAGTACGTTCACGCGTGGGACTTCTTGAGCCAGTTCATCGACTTCCAAGACATCACTCTGCACAAGCGTGCAATCTTCGCTGACCTGCTCGCGCGCAACCTCAAGCTTGGCAAGAAAGCACGCGAGGAGGACTACGTCACCGGCGTCGAGGTAGTGAAGACCGCCGTCATGGGTGACGTTGAAACAGGCGTTGAGCTGAAACTCAACATCGAGGATTCGCGAGCCCCGCTCCCTGTTCCAGGGTTCGATGGTCGTGTCTCTACCGGTGGGGCAGGGGATCCGCTGCAAGGCGCATTCCGCGAAGCAGTAGAGCAAGTCAACGAGCTGTTCTCCGCTGCGGGCATCGACATGTCCAACTCGGCGAATACCCGCATGGTTCATGCCGTGTGGGAGGCGTTGGCTAACGACGAAGAAGTGGAAGCCCTTGCCACCAAGAACCCGCAGGAGGCGTTGGCAAAGTCACCGAAACTTCGCGACAAAGTGCTTTCCGCAATCTTGGGTGCCGATGCTGAGCACGAGCAGTTCACTAACCTCATGCTCGGTGGCGAAGACGCGCTGAACGTTCTCACCGCTGCAATGTCCCGTCTTGCAGTTGCCGCAATGGAAGACAAGGCGCGCGGGATTGCTGTGCCGGACGACGCGCTCATCGGTGGTGCGGAAGAACCCCAGGATGAGTCGCCGGTTGAACGTCGTATCCAGGACCTTCTCGATGTAATGCTCATGCACGCTGGTGCTTCTACTGTTGAGGAAGAACTCGCCCGCTCACTCGATGACGCACTTTCGAACCGTGGAACCTCCAACGTGTTCGAGGTGGTTCGCTCACAGTTCGTCGGGCACTCGTTGCCAGTTGACGGTGATCTGTACCAGGGTGTCGTGATGTACGCGGTGGAGCACTACTAAGGGGCAAGGACGGGGCCGATATCTTCTGAAAAGAAAACTGACTAGGCCAACTCCAGAGGAACATGTCCTACTTGGTGTCCGTTTGGGTCGAGGAGCCACCCATAGACCTTTTCCATGCGGTAAGCGATCTCGTAGCTAACAATTTCAGCTGCGGGCGCTTCGCGCTCGATCCGCGTTAGCAAGCTGGTGATAAGCGGGGTATCGCGGATACCAAAAATAGCGACAACGTTGTCTTTATTGAACACTTCTGCGCAGAATCGGGACTCGGCCCATTTGCCCATGCGGCGTACGAGCTCGTTTGCAGACTCGGGACTAGTGCGCAGGATTACAACCAAAGAAAACTTATAGTCGAACTTTCGGCGAGCCACATCACACCGAAAGACGATCACTTGACTGTTGATAAGGAAATCTTTTGATCGTTGTACGAGATGCAACGGTGCTTCCACTTGTTTCGCTAGCTCACGAAGGGGTATCCGCGCATCACGCGTTAACACGGAGAAAACCCTCTTATCAAGGGCGCTTAGTTTGTGTCGTAATGCGCGTTTATTTTCAGTAGGAAGTACAAGGGCTTCTTTATGGTCAAGTCCCGTGTAGTGGTGTAGCCGTTTGTGCTTTCGGTGTCGATTCGGGGTAGTTGGTACCGCGAGTCCGCGTAGTTGGTACCGGTGTTCCACGTACCCGGTACTGCAAGGGGTTTTCTTTCATAGTTGATGTTGGCGACACCACAATCCGGTGGTGTCGCGTCAACATCTACTTGGAAGGAGCCGGTCCTTGTGGCTAACTTCAAACAGATCATCGCGATGTGCCTTGACGGTGCAAGCTACGCGCAGATCACACACGCATTGGGATGTTCACGACGAGAAGTATCCCGCGCAAAGAAAGTCATCGCTGATGAGGCACTAACGCCAGAGCGTTTCCGCCAACTCCCACCGGGATGGTTCGATGATCGATTCAGCGACGGCCGGAGTAAGCGGACGATGTCCTACGACCAGCCTGATTTTCAAGCCCTTGCACGCAAGCTCCAAAGCAAAAAGCACGTGACCAGGCACAAGCTGTGGATGGACTACTTGTCGCAGCCGTGTCCGACGGACAAGACAAAGTACCAGTACTCCCAGTTTTGCAGTGGGCTCAATGAATTTCTCCGTGCTCATGATCTTGTCGAAGTCTGTTAGGACCACGGATTTAGTAACGCTGTGGTGAGTATCCAGTAACGCCCGGGTGAGTATCGGGTAACACCCGGGCGTTGACTATGAGCCGCTACTGCGTATTGGCTTCGAGGCGCATGTTCGGGCCTTCCAGCGTGATGATCTCAGCGCCAACGACAAGCCGATTCAGTATCGACTCGGCGATGACAGCATCCGGGATGGACTTGTACCACTCATCGGGCGTGAACTGGGAGGTGACAATGGTTGATCCCCGGTGTTCACGCTCAGCAAGAATGTTGAGCAGCTGGTGTGCTGTGGCAGCATCAATCGGCGTTGTTAAGAAGTCATCAAGCACGAGTACGTCTGCCAGGTGTAAGTCTTGAAGAAACTCCATGCGTGCTGTGTCATCATGGCGTAGCACCATTAGCTGGTTGGCCAGGGTGTCTGTGCGGAAGAAACGGGCAGAGTAGTCGTTTCTGCACGCAGCGGTAAGGAGTGCTTGGGCCAGGTATGTTTTGCCGACGGATGATTTGCCGAGGATGACAATGCTTTGCGCTTTTTGACACCATTGGCAGTGAGCGAGTCTGGTGATTTGCTCTTTGTTGAGGTTGCGGCCGGGTGCGTAGGTGATGTCTTCGATACACGCATCGAGATTTGGCGATCGGGATGCTTTGAGTAATTTGTTGACTCGTCGTTCACGCTTGGCCGCGACTTCTTTATCGAGCGCGTAGAGCACTTTGTCAGAAAAGCTCCACGAGTCGAAGACAGGATCTGCTGCAATATCAATCACGGTTCGGCCAAAAGCCGTCATACGTAGATCGGTAAAGACAGGCAGGATCGATTCATCAAGAAAGCGCGCTGATGCTGATGCTGGTTGTGGCTGTGTCATGACTGTAGGGGTCCTTTCTTCGTGAGGTTTTCCATACTGAACTGGGCAGACCCACCCAGATATGCGCCGCGGGTATCGCGTGCGTGTTCCACCGGTGGTGTTTCAGGCGCTGTTGTGGCTGGCAAATCATGGCCTGTCGGGCGGGTTGATTGGTCTTTGCGTACCGCGGCCATCATGTTTTTCACCGCGGTATACGACACTGCTCTCCTGGTGCCATCAGGTGCGATCAGGCGTGCACAGGCTTGTTCTAAAATCACTTTGTTGGCGTGTTTGCCCATATTCAGTACGTTTCGGCACGACTGAAATGCCTGGGCAGGGATTGCCTTTGCGCTGATGAGTTCTTCGATGACTGTCCGGGTTGCTGGCCCGATCTTGGCTGCTTCACGGTAGAAGTAGTCACTGGTCCACAACCCTGTGGTATCAGCCATGTTGGCAGGAATATGATCCACATCGGTGACATAGATTCCCCGGGCTTGGGCAAGCCGGTGGGTTGCAACACGCTGCCCGGCATCAAAGACGGTTACTTCATTGCCAGTGATACGTACATCGACAGTCCGGCCGACGAGCTGGTAAGGCACCGAATAACGTGCTGTGTTGACGGTGATGTGGAAGTTGGGGGCGACTTTCGCACGTTTCCATTCGGTATGCTGCCACGGTGTTGTGGGAAGTTCGCCGAGTACATCGCGTTCAAACTCGTCAAAGAGCATCCTTCTGCTGGTGTTGATGCCGCGAAACGGTACCGCGTCATTGATGCTGTCAACCAGGCTGCGGATGCGCGCATTGAGTTCATCGAGCCCAATACATTGATGTCCGTGGAGGGTGTGGATGACTTTTTGGGTGATGATCTTGACTGCTGCTTCTACATTCGCCTTATCCTTTGGACGCCGAGCACGAGCAGGCAGCGCGGCAGTGTTGTAGTGCTCAAGGAATTCCTCGTAGGTGGAATTGACCTGCCGGTTGCGGTCAGCAGCACTAATTGCGTGGGATGCTGTCGAAGCATTGTCCGGCACGATGACTTCAGCAACCCCGCCGAAGTATTCAAATGCTTGGATATGCGCCCACAGCCACGCTTGTTGCCGCTGGTTCGGGCAAGCACAGGCAAACAACATGCCGGAATACGGCAGTGACGCCACGAAAATGCTGACTTTTGCACCCCGAGCATCAGTTGGGTCGAACAGGCGCATTGCGGTGCCAGCCCAGTCGACTTGCATGGTGTGTCCCGGGGCATGGGTAATGCGTGCGGTAAGTCCTGTGGCATCGACGTGTTCAGCAACAAGCTGGCGGAAACGCTCGTAGCTGTAGTAACGCTGGGACGGGTGGGCTGGTTGGGTGGTGTAGCGGCCCCACAAGACTTGGAGAGTGACTTTGTTGCGGCCGGTACGTGCTTTGGCCACTGCGTCAAAGTCGATGGGTACGAAGTCGCCTTGGGCACCACTTCGGCCATCGACAAACCATGTGGCCATTTCTTCGTCGGTGATACCGGCGAGTTGTTCACCGGTTGTGATCTGGTGTGCCGCCATTGTGTGGCGGGCTTTTTGAACTGTGGTGTGTGAGCATCGCACAGTCGAGCAGATTTGGCGGACGGACCAGCCTTGTAAGACAAGGTCCATCACAGCCCGGTAATCAGTCACGATCGGACTCCTCTGATGATGCCGCGTGTCCTTTTGCCACGCGGTCAGAAGAATCTTCTCCCAAAGCGTTACCCGATACTCACCATTGCGTTACCCGATACTCACCACGGTGTTACTGGATACCCCCGCGCAACAGAAGTCGTCACCCATGAGCCGGGGCAAGAGCTTTACGTCGACTGGGCTGGCGACAAAGTGCCGGTGGTGGATCAGGCCAGTGGTGATACCGCATTCAAGGCGTCGCTGTTTGTCGCGGTATGCCCGTACTCAGGGCTGATGTACGTCACTGCTGCTGCGAATGAGAAGATGCCGGCTTGGATTGCATGCCACGTCAAAGCGTTGAACTATCTTGGCAAATTACCGGCGGTCATCGTGCCGGATAATGCCTCTACGGCGACCTACCGGCCGAGGAAGCATTCAGGCTACCGGATGGTCACTGACCGCTACGCAGCGTTTGCCGACTACTACGGGGTCACGATTGTGCCGACAAGACCTGGCAGGCCACGCGACAAAGCGGCAGTAGAACGTGCTGTGAAAATCGCCTACACCAAAATACTCGGGTATTTCAGCGACGAGGTCTTCTACAATCTCGATGAACTCAATGAGGCAATCGCTGACCGGCTTGCCGATATCAACAGCGCAATGACACGGGCTGATGGCACAACACGGCGCATGCGCTTTGAGCAAGAAGAAGCACCAGTGATGCGCGATCTGCCGCCGACACCGTTTACGGAAGTGTCATACAAGCGGCTCAAAGTCGACCGTAATTGGCACATCACCTGTGACTACCAGTACTATTCTGTGCCATTTCAGCTGGTAGGAGAGGCAGTGACGGTCAGGCTCACCCCGCAACTGGTGAGCATCTTCAACGGTGATCAACTAGTTGCTGAACACACACGCCTTCACGGATTCAAATACCGGTACTCCACTGATCCCAACCATGGGCCAAGCAGCGATGACGAAGGCCACAAGGCGCTCACCCGCGACGAACTCTTGGCTTGGGCCTCGTCGTTCGGTTCTGCAACGCACACAGTCATAGCGATGATCCTCGATCGTAATAGTGCCGCCGTACCCCGCGGACTTCTTCAAGCTCGCAACGTGCTGGCCAACCTGGGCAAAAAGCACAGCAAAGCCACCCTCGAGCCGGCGTGCCAGCAGGTCTTAGAAAAGAAGCTGGCTCCAACTATGGCTGTGATCAAGCGCATCCAGACTGACATTGCGCACGCTCAGCAGCACCCTGCTGCACCAGGGCGAAAGACACAGCCCGCGACGAAGAACCAACAACGCCCAAGCGCCCCGCTTACCAGCGACGCAGCTGACGCCGTCTTCATCCGGCCTGCTGACCACTACGAAAACTAGAAGGAGCGTGAACCATGAGCAACATCAATGACGAAACAGTACGGGCAAAAATGCGAAAGCTTCGCGTATCGACCTTCGCTGATGTCTTCTACGAGATTGTCAACGACGAGGCCTACGCGGATGCGCTACCAGAGGACATCTTCCTCGCAGCAGTCGAAGAGGCCTACACACAACGGCAACAACGCAACATCGCCAAAGCCATCACCCAGGCACAATTCCGATACCCGGACGCGAGCCTTGCTGAAGTCACCCGAGCAGAACAACGCGGCATCAACATGCGCCAACTGAAACGAATCGCGGCGACCAACTGGCGGGAAAACCCGACCAACATTCACATCCTCGCACCGACCGGAACAGGGAAAACATACATAGTCTGCGCCATCGGCGTCGCCGCATGCCAAGCCGGATACTCCGTGGCCTACTACCGGCTAGACCAACTCGTAGACATGTTGGCGGTCTTCTCACCGACTGACCAAAACTACCTCGATAAGATGCGGAAACTGATCAATGTCGATGTCCTTATCATCGACGATTTTATGACCATGAGCATCAACCAGCGCGGGCAAGAAGACCTGAGCAAGATCATATTCGACCGCGACGGTCGACTCCCAACACTGATCTCCTCCCAATCGGCCGCCGCCTATTGGGTCGAAGCCCTCCCCGACAGAGTCGGAGCCGATTCACTCGTTAGCCGCCTCAACAACGGCCACCGAATCCGCATCGGAGACTTCGACATGCGCAAGGCCACCGCCCCAATAGAACCGGACGAATAAGACAAACAGCCGGGCCGACTCCGTCGGCCCGGCCCCGGTACCAACTACCCGGAACACAGCAGTACCGGGTCTCCGGAACACCGGTACCAAAAACCCGCATCTGACATTCGGCTCGGTATGAAGTTGGGGGTTTGGTTAGGCGGTTAGTTGGTGGTGGTCGCCATGATCACCTCCTGTTTGGTGCATGAGGCGTTTGGTGTGTTCGAGTGCAGATAGTGACATGTAGCGTTTTTGTTGGATCCAATCGTCGTGCTGTTCAGCGAGGACCGCGCCGACAAGCCGGATGATGGATTCGCGGTTCGGGAAGATGCCAACGACGTCGGTGCGCCGGCGGATCTCCCGGTTGAGCCGTTCAGTGGGGTTGTTCGACCACACCTTTGTCCAGACTGGTTTCGGTGCTGCGGTAAACGCCAGCACCTCATCGAGTGATTCCTCCAAATAGGCTGCAACCTCGGGAAACTTCGGTTCCAACAAGTCAACAACTTCACGGGCTTGCGCCCAGGTTGATTCCTCATCCGGTTGTTGGAAGATCGTCTGGAACATCGCAGAGACCATCGGCCACTGCATTTTGGGGACTTTCTCGTAGAGGTTTTTGGCAAAGTGGGTGCGGCACCGCTGCCAGGAGGCATCGGGCAGCACTTCGGAAATGGCATGCTGGATGCCTTCGTGGGCATCACTGGTGACAAGGAAGACACCACGAAGTCCGCGGGCTTTGAGGTCTTGGAAGAAGCCTTTCCACGATGCGTTGGATTCCGCAGTGGCGACGTGCATGCCGAGCATTTCCCGGTAGCCATCGGCGTTGACACCGGTGGCAAGCAGCACTGAGCATTTGACCACCCGGCCGCCTTCGCGCACTTTGATCGTCAGTGCGTCGCAGGACAGGTAGGCGTACCCGCCGGGGTCCAGGGGGCGATTTCTGAAGTCTGCGACCATCTCGTCGAGTTCTTCCGACATGCGTATGGGGTGTCATGATTCCGGTGGACGGTGAAACCCACCGATCTGGAAGGATTAAATCATGCCACGTAAGTATTCGGATCAGTTTCGTCAGCAGTGCATTGATGAGGTGTTGATGTTCGGCAAGACTCGTGGTGCCGTGGCCCAGGAGTACGGGGTGTCGTCCTCGTCGTTGGGACGCTGGGTGGCCAAAGCCGAAGGCACCTTGGGCACTGGTTCCGGCAGCCACATGCGCGCTGCTGATGCCGCGTCGCAGGACCCGGCAGAGATGGCAAAGCGGATCAAAGAGCTCGAGCGTGAAAACGAGTTTTTAAAAAAAGCGGCCGCCTTCTTCGCCACGGAGCACACCACGAGGACCTCTTCGCGGTAATTGCCCACTTCCACGAAGAAGGCAACCCCTGCCCCCGCTACCCAGTGTCAATGATGTGCCGTGTGTTGGAAGTATCCAGCTCCGGCTATTACGCCTGGCGCAAGCGTAGAGATACTCCGCCGGCCGGTGGCACACCGCGGGCGAAACGCGCGGCGATTACCGATCTGGTTATCGAGATCTTCAACGAGCACAACGGTTTTGCCGGGGCGCGCACTATCTACCGGCAGCTTCAGGCCCAAAACGTTGCAACCACGCTGTATGCGGTGCGAAAGATCATGGCTGACAACACGCTGCACACCAAGTACCGTCGCGCGTTTAAACGCACCACGATCCAAGACCCGCAGGCGAGCGCACGTGCTGATCTGCTTCGGCGCCGTTTCTACCCCGCGATGCCGACAACCTATCTGTGCGGCGACATCACCTACCTGCGCACCGCGCAGGGGTGGATGTATCTGGCCGTCGTGATCGATCTGAGCACACGGATGGTTGTCGGGTGGCAGATCGCAGACCGGATGAGTGCGCAACTTGTCGTCGACGCGCTGACCATGGCGCACGCGGCCGGTTTCGTCGCGGGCAACGCGGTGTTTCACTCCGACCGCGGCTCGCAGTACACCTCGAAGCAGTTCGCGCAAACAGCCAAGAAACTCGATGTGCGTTTAAGCACCGGCGCGGTCGGTGTGTGCTGGGACAACGCGGTTGCGGAGTCGATGTTTTCCACGTTGAAGCTGCATCTGCTGTACGAAAAGAAGCAGTTCGCGTCGAAGTTCGACGCCCGCTACGAAGTCGGACACTGGATCGAGGCGTACTACAACCGCCGCCGCATCCACTCCACCACCGGGCTGATCCCCGCCGAAGCAATGCGCCAATTCAAAACCCGCTGCGCCGACACACACGCCGCCGCAGCCTAACCCCCACAACCAAACACAACGGGTTTACCCGTCCACAAAATTTGACACAGCCCAGTAAGCCTTGCGATTTCGACAGGTTGGAAATGCCAAGGGTTGCCACCAGATCGTTCATCCTGCGGGTGGAAACCCCTTTGAGGTAGCAGGTGGCGATCACAGTCGATAGTGCCCGTTCTGCTCGTGAGCGTCGCTCTAACAGCCATTCTGGGAAGAACGCTCCGTGGCGCAGCTTCGGCACTGCTACGTCGATCGTGCCGACACGGGTGTCAAGGTCGCGGTGGCGATACCCGTTGCGGTGGTTGACCCGCTCGGTGGAGGCGACCCCGTATTCGGCGCCGCAGACGGTGTCGGCCTGGGCGGAGAGGATTTGGTTGATAAACCCTTGCAGCATCTGGCGCATCAAATCCGGAGAGGCTTGAGCGAGCAGATCATCCAGATAGGTTGTTGGGTCGATAGAATGCGGATCAGCGGTCATCGTCATGTTCCTTTCGGTGAGATGTGGTAGTTGAGTCGAAAGGTTACTGACGATGGCCGCCCCTGCATTTTCCAGGGCCCACCATCAGCAAGCGTTACACCACACTAAGGGACGCAACCTTCGTATCTTCAAGCGCTTTTCTCGGCGATGTAGAAATCGTGTTCCAGTCCGACAACCGTGACCTAACCGCTGTTGACCTCGTGGAGGGACTTTCCAATGTGTTTGAGTCCGTGGCAAGGTACTTGGAAACGGTTCAAGTAGCGTATCGAGGTACCACCGAGTTCTACCCGAGGCGGTTAAGTGAAGTTCTGAGGGACAAGAAACTTCAGATTTCGGAGGTCATTGAGGGCGGTTTCGGAGACAGCCAGACCCGTGATCAAAGTAAAGATCATTACGTGGATCTGGACCGTGCGGAGTGGTACGTGTTTAATGACAACTTCGGTACCAGTGAAGAAAAG
Organism: Corynebacterium coyleae; assembly: GCF_030408635.1. NCBI lineage: Bacteria > Bacillati > Actinomycetota > Actinomycetes > Mycobacteriales > Corynebacteriaceae > Corynebacterium > Corynebacterium coyleae. The sequence continues at coordinate 670,031 of NZ_CP047198.1, forward strand.
GCGTTCGTCAAGTATTTCGCATCAGTGGTTGAGGATCTTAAACAAGACTATGACGAGGTCTATCTGATTCGAAACGAACGTCTCGCTCCGCTCGCAATCTACTCTTTTGAGACCGGTGAACGGTTCGAACCAGATTTCCTACTGCTACTACGTAAAGACGGCGACGTCGTTTCGCAACAGCAGATCTATATCGAACCTAAAGGCGAACACTTACTGGAAACAGATCAGTGGAAGGAAGATTTCCTGCTTTCACTTGATGCCAACGCTATTCCTCACAAGGTCTACGTAGACAACACCGACTACCGGATCATTGGTCTTCCGTTCTTCAACGAGGAGAACGGAATGAGTGAGTTTAGTACGGCATTTTCCAGTGCCGTTGATCCAAACCGAAGCTCACAAATCCCCGAGGTAGGCGATTAACCATGTTTATCGGTTACGCGCGCGTTTCGACCTCCAAGCAGGGACAGTCGCTCGACACCCAGCGTGAGGCGCTCATCGACGCTGGCTGCGACGCTGCGCACATCTACACCGACACCATCAGCGGCACGAACTGGCAGCGGCCTGGTCTGGACGCAGCGCTGGCCTATATGCGGCCCAACGATACGCTCGTCGTGACCCGGCTCGACAGGCTCGGCCGCAGCCTCGCAGATACCGTGAACACCATCGCCGACCTGGCGGAGCGCGACATCAACGTCAAGGTGTTGGAGCCAGCGCTGGACACGTCGAAGCCCACCGACAAAGTGGTTATCAACGTCATGGCCAGCTTGGCTGAGTGGGAGCGTGACCTGCTTGTTCAGCGCACCCGTGAAGGCGTGGCTCACGCCCGTGCGCAGGGCAGGGTAGCCGGGCCGAAGCCCAAGCTCAGCGACGAACAGGCACAAGTCGCAAAAGAACTCATCGATGGCGGTAAGTCCGTGAGTGCAGTGGCGAGGACGTTCAACGTGTCCAGGCCAACGATTTACCGCGCTATTGAGCGTATCGAAGCAGACGCTTAAGCACAGGCTGCGCCGCTAGTGCTTGTGTCCTGCAAGCAAGCACCAGGTGAGCACTAGCGACGCACTGAGCACGCTGGGGTGCTGCAGGGCGGTGGTAACACCGCCCGGCAGAGCCGGGACCAAATACGGGACTGACCTTACACATCCCGTATTTGGCAAGGAGTGTTTCATGTCCAACTATTCGCAGACACTTACCTCTCACGGCGAGATTCTCGCAAACATCCCCGGCATCCTGGGCTTCTACCCGCAGGACTCGCTGGTGTTCGCGTTTTTCAAACAAGACAGCGACACGCACAGCCTGAGCCTCGGGCCACTTGCCCGGCTTGATCTCGACGGAGCGATCCAACAGCTCACCGAGGATCGTGAGAAGTTCGCAGCATGGACTGAGACGCTGGATCTCGACGCTGTTGCGGCGTACGTCATCACCGACGACATGGTTGAAGCAGATGCAGCGGCGCACTTCCTCTGTAGCGAGGATTCCCCGCTGCGCAGTGAGGTACTGGCGGTCATTCAAACGTCAGAAATCACCGCTGGTACTGCCTGGTGTGCGATGTACTTGCACCCAAACTCATGTGAGCCACAGGCGGGCAGAATCAGCAACATCCACGCCTCAGCAGCGCTACAGCAGTTGCTTGAGCAGACCGGCGATCTCCCAGCGCTCTCGCGTGAAGAGATTGAGAACAGGCTGAACAGCACCGAGCACGACATCGACGCCGCAGAGCATGAAGACATCATCGAAGACGCGCTGGCGTATGTTCCACCCATCTTCCGAGACGTACTGCAGCGTGAGTACGAGCAGGCAGCGGCGGGGATGACGCAGCCGAGTGCGCGTGCTATCCGATCTGCGCTGAAGTGCTTCACGACACCGCGCTTGCGTGATCCATTGCTTGCTGCGCTGCTTGAGGAGCCACAAGCAGGTCTCAAGTTCGCTGAGCAGGTGATGCGCGCTGTACCGGCTCACTGGCCTGGGATGAGGGCACAGCTTACGGCCACTGTCGCCGTGCTGGCCCAGGCAACCGGCCAGACGGGTCTGGCTGGCGTTGCCGCACACAGGGCCACCGAGATCAGCAGCAAAGAGACGTTCCCGTCGCTGGTGGCGAAGTTAATCGACATTGGCGAGGGCAGTCGTCTCGCAGAAGTGGTTCACGAGGGCGGTGCTCAGGCTCGCGTGCAGTTGTTCGAAAACTAGTACTTCACACCCCGTTGCAGCAGTTGCTGTAGCGGGGTTTTTCTTTTCTACCCACGCCGTGACCAGGGAAGAAGGAAATCTCCACCGAGCAGGGGAGAGGTCTCTAGACAGCAGAGCTGTCTCAAAGAACGGATTGAGAATCAATCCACGACACGGAGTGAAGTGTCCCAGGTTTTGTTCCGTTTGAGTAGATGGGAAAATCTGGAATATGCCAAGGAAATTTGACCAGGATGCGAAGGACCGTGTGGTCCGTCTCGTGGAAGATCGCATCTTGGCGGAAAATATGTCGATGCAAGCCGCGTGCCAGGCAGTAGCTCCAAAGCTGGGGGTTTCATGGCACACGGCTCGCCAATGGACCCAGCAGGCCCGCCGTGCGGGAAACATCCCAGAACCTGTGCCTGAAGATTTGGCTGCCGAAAACGCGAGGCTACGTCGTGAAAATCAAGAGCTACGCGACACTAACGAGCTGCTGAAGGCTGCCTCGGCTTTTTTCGCGTCGGAACTCGACCCGAAACGTCGGAAATGATCCGGTTCATCGATAAATACCGGAATCGTTTCTCTGTCGAGTTCATTTGTAAGACGTTGAAGAATAACCGGGCTGGTGGGTTTATCACTTCGCGTGGTTATCGCCAGTCCAAGGCCCGTGGGTTAAGTGCTCGTCGCCTTCGTGATGCTGTGCTGGTCGACCGCATTAGAACTGTTCATCGGGATAATTACGGCGTCTACGGCGTGCGGAAAATGTGGCATGCTCTCCGCCGCGACGGAATTGATATCGGGCGTGAACAAACCGCCCGGCTGATGCGCTTGGCCGGTGTTTCTGGCAAAGGCAAAGGCGGATCACCTATCACAACCCGAAAAGCTAACGTGCCTGATCTGCGCCCGGACTTAGTCGAGCGTGAATTCAAAGCTTAAGGGCCCGAATAAACTGTGGGTGGCCGACATTACGTATGTGCGCACGAAGAAAGGCTTTGTGTACGCCGCGTTTGTCACCGACGTTTACTCTCGACGGATCGTTGGGTGGGCGTTATCAGATTCCATGCGCACCGAAGCACTGCCGTTGCAAGCTCTCAACCAGGCGATCGTGTGTGCTGAGGAAACAACAGGTCTCATTCACCATTCGGATCACGGATCGCAGTACGTCAGCGTGGTCTACAACGAGCGACTTACCCAACACGGCATTACAGCTTCCACCGGAACTGTCGGTGACTCCTACGACAATGCTCTTGCTGAAAACGTCAACGGATCCTACAAGAACGAGCTGATCCATACCCGCAGGTGGAATGACGTTGTCGAGGTAGAAATCGCGACGTTCGAGTGGGTGTCATGGTGGAACGAGACAAGGCTTCACCAAAGCTTGGGATACCGAACCCCGGTCGAGGTCGAAACCGAATTTTGGAAGCAGAACCCGCCCCAAGCAAAAATAGAAATCAAGGCAAACGCCTAGGAACAAAACCCGGGGCACTTCATACCGGCATTCCTCTCAAACTTGGCCTCTGTTCGCTATGAGCGTTGGGGCACAGCGCCTAAGGCGCATACGGAAGCTGGGTTAACATTTACTCATGTCTGTTTCTGAGCTGTCCACCAGTACCCAGAACTATTTGAAAGCTATCTGGGGGCTAAAGGAATGGTCATCCGAGCCCGTTACCGCCACACTTATAGCGAAACAGCTGGGACTCAAGCTCTCCTCGGTCTCCGATGCAGTGCGCAAAATGTCGAAGCAAGGGCTCGTGTCACACACGCCCTATGGCTCTGTGGAGTTAACCGAACTTGGCAGGCAGTACGCATTGGTCATGGTGCGCCGCCACCGATTGCTTGAGTCTTTTTTGGTTCAAGCATTGGATTATACGTGGGACGAGGTCCATGATGAAGCCGAAAATCTTGAACACGCGGTGTCTGACATGCTCATAGAGCGCGTGGATAAGTTCCTCAATTACCCCACTAGGGATCCACACGGCGACCCTATCCCTACGGTTGATGGACAGGTCACTATCCCCAGTGCGCACCGTCTCACCGACAGCGGCGCACAACCGCAGGTGACCGTGGAACGCATTTCTGATTCCGACCCACAACTGCTGGCCTTCCTCAAAGAGCAAGGCATCGTCATTGGGGCTGTTCTTACCACGCGCGAAGGAACGCCCTTTTCAGAATCGCTCGAAGTACAGGTAGCCGACAGTACTCAGTGGGTAGTACTTGGGCGTCCAGCTACGGACGCAGTGTTTGTAGCACACCACAGCCTGTAGTCTTTCCCTTTCTCATTAATCCTGTCCCTACCTGCCCTTTTAAAAACTACGGTGCGGCGTAGTTTGCAACTACGGTAGTACGTAGTTAATCTTTTCGATCATCACCTATCCCACTTATGGCTAAGGCCAGGATGAGCAGGATTGTCATGTCAGACTCACCAGATTTGGTGTACTTTTCTAGCGTTTCTGAAAACACAAAAAGATTCGTCGAACGCTTAGATAGACCCGCAGTGCGCATTCCACTGCGGCCCAAGAAAACCGGAATGATCCAGGTTTCACACCCGTACGTACTCATCGTTCCAACCTACGGCGGTGGCTCGCTCAAACGCGCAGTCCCCAAACAGGTCATCGACTTCCTCAATGACCCAATCAACCGTTCCTTTATCCGGGGCGTGATTACCTCAGGCAATACCAACTTCGGAAGCGCTTACTGCGTCGCCGGCCGAATCATTTCCGCTAAGTGCCACGTTCCAGAGCTGTATCACTTCGAGCTACTCGGCACGCAGAAGGACGTTGCCGCTGTAAAACAGGGCCTTCACAAGTTTTGGGAGCAGCAAAGCAACTAACAATTACACCCCATTGATTTCCCACAAAATGAAGACCACATCCGCAACACACAGATTGGAAACCACAATGCCGCCACTTAAGGCCACCCCCACACAGCCCATTGGCCCTACGCCCCGCACCGCTTCAGCAGACGATGCCGGCGGTGTCGGTAAGCGCAAGAGCTACCATGCACTCAACGCGCAGCTGAACCTATTCGACGATTCGGGAAGAATCCAGTTCGACAAGGACATTGAGGCAACACAAGACTTTTTAGCGCACCATGTCACTCCCCGCATGCATCAGTTTGAATCCACCAAGCAGCGCTTGGAGTGGTTGGTTGATAACGAATACTACGAGCGGGAATTCCTTGAGCTTTATGATGACGATTTTCTGTGCACTATGTACGACAGAGCCCACCGAGCCAAGCATCAGTTCCGCACTTTCCTCGGCGCATTTAAGTTCTTTACTTCATACGCACTGAAAACCTTTGATGGCTCGCGATTTCTGGAAGGCTACGAAGAACGCGTCGCCACCACAGCTTTGTACCTTGCACAGGGCGATGAAGAGCTTGCGGAGAAGCTGGTGGATGACATCATGACCGGACGCTTCCAGCCCGCCACCCCTACTTTTCTCAACGCAGGAAAAGCCCAGCGTGGCGAAATGGTCTCCTGCTTCCTCCTTCGCATCGAAGACAATTTGGAAAGCATTGGCCGCAGCGTGAACTCTGCACTGCAGCTTTCAAAACGCGGCGGTGGTGTGGCCTTGTTACTGAGCAATCTGCGCGAATCCGGAGCCCCAATCAAAAAGATTGAGAACCAAGCTTCCGGCGTAGTCCCAGTCATGAAAATTCTGGAAGATAGCTTCAGCTATGCCAACCAATTGGGCGCTCGACAGGGCGCTGGAGCCGTCTACCTACATGCGCACCATCCAGATATTCTTCGTTTCCTGGATACCAAGCGGGAAAATGCCGATGAGAAAGTCCGCATTAAGACTCTTTCGCTGGGAGTTGTTATTCCAGATATAACCTTCCAGCTGGCCAAAGAGAACAAGGATATGCATCTTTTTAGCCCGTATGACATCGCTCGCGAGTACGGCGTAGCCATGTCTGACATGTCTATCACCGAGTATTACGACGAGCTGGTTTCCAATCCGCGAATTTCTCATACGACTATCAAGGCCCGCGAGTTTTTCACCACGCTGGCTGAGCTTCAGTTTGAATCTGGATACCCCTACATACTCTTTGAGGATACGGTCAACCGCGCTAATCCCCTCAAAGGACATATCAATATGTCCAATCTGTGTAGTGAGATCCTCCAGGTCAACACGCCATCCACCTACGGCGCCTCAGGTAACTACACCACCGTTGGCCAGGACATTTCCTGCAATCTAGGGTCGCTCAACATCGCTAAAGCTTTTGAATCACCGGACTTTGGGGAAACTGTTGAAACCGCGGTGCGCGCTCTCACGAAGGTCTCAGACCTAACAAATATCGAAGCTGTTCCTTCCATCGCTCACGGTAATGCATCCATGCATGCCATCGGGTTGGGCCAAATGAATCTCCACGGTTTCCTGGCTTCCAAGCGTATTCCTTATGGCTGCGCCGAAGCACTGGACTTTACAAATATCTATTTCCTGACCGTGACCTATCATGCGCTCCGTGCATCCCATGCGCTAGCGGTTGAGAAAGGTCAACGATTCACTGGCTTTGAAGAATCCACCTATGCCACTGGCGTCTACTTCGACAAGTACATCGACCAAGACTGGGCGCCGGCCACTGACCACGTAAAACAGCTATTCCATGAGGCTGGCGTGCAGATTCCTCAACGCGAGGATTGGCTACGGCTCAAGAACCAAGTGATGCAAGACGGCATCTACAACGCCTACTTGCAGGCAGTTCCACCCACTGGATCAATTTCCTACATCAATGACTCCACCGCGTCCATACACCCGATTGCCTCCAAGATTGAAATACGCAAGGAAGGCCGCTTGGGGCGCGTGTACTACCCCGCACCGGAAATGACCAACGACAACTTGGAGTATTTCGATGACTCCTACACCGTGGGGTACAAAAAAATCATCGACACCTACGCTATGGCCACCCAACACGTGGACCAAGGGCTTTCCCTGACTTTGTTCTTCACCGCTGACACCACTACGCGGGACATCAACAAGGCACAAATCTATGCCTGGAAAGCCGGAATCAAGACCTTGTACTACATCCGTTTACGCCAACCTGCACTCCAGGGAACCGAGGTCGAAGGCTGCGTTTCCTGTGCTCTGTAGGAACACGGTCCTTCCTTCATTCACAACCATCCATCAAGAAAGAAAGAAGCTATGTCTTCAACATCAAACACTGCTGAGCTAACCAGCATCTCAGTTACGCCGCCAAGTTACCGGCATGACCCTTCAGCCCGCATCCGCGCCATCAATTGGAATCGGGTGAGCGATGAGAAGGATCTTGAAGTGTGGAACCGCCTCACCGCCAACTTTTGGTTGCCAGAAAAGGTTCCACTTTCAAACGATCTCCCGGCGTGGCAGAGGATGACACCGGAGGAACGCAACCTCACCATGCGGGTGTTCACGGGACTCACCACCCTGGACACCGTCCAGGCCACTGTGGGCGAAATCTGTCAGATCCAAGATGCCCGCACCGAGCACGAGGAGGCCGTGTATACCAACATCGCCTTCATGCAATCAGTCCATGCCCGTTCTTACTCTTCAGTGTTTTCTACTTTGAGCAGTACGAAAGAAATTGATGAGGCATACCGCTGGGCGGTGAATAATGACCTTCTCCAGGCACGCGCCAAAAAAGTGCTCACTCATTATTTTGGACCCGATCCACTCAAGCGCAAAGTGTCATCGACGCTGCTTTCCTCGCTGCTTCTCTACGCGGGTTTCTATCTTCCCCTGCATTTTTCCGTCCACGCCACCCTGACAAATACGGCAGACATGATTCGCCTCATTCTGCGTGACAAGGCAGTGCACGGTTACTACTCAGGCTACAAGTACCAGCGCGGACTGGAAACGTCTGCTCCACAACGGCAACAGGAGATGCATGATTTCACTATTTCCTTGCTCGAAGAGCTTTATGCCCTAGAGCTGGATTATTCCGGCGAGCTATATGAGCCGTTGGGGCTCATGGATGATGTAGCTGTATTCGTTCGCTATAACGCCAATAAGGCGCTCATGAATTTGGGCTACCCGGACTACTTCCCACCTGAAGAAACGGAAGTGAACCCGGAAATCCTCGCTGCCCTAGCACCTGGAGCAGATGAAAACCATGACTTCTTCTCCGGCTCCGGTTCCTCCTATGTCATTGGCACCGCTGAAGAAACGAGTGATGATGACTGGGATTTCTAAACCGTTTCCACGACCAGACCAAGGAAGCTGGCTTGAGACCATCGCGCTGTTTGAAGCCATCCGCGAAGGAAACCAACCAGCAGCCATGCGGCTTTTGGATACGTCCGCCGCACGGGAGGCCGTCCTCGGGGGACTGTTAGGACTCATCGAACTGTACTTCCGCCATGAAGAAGACAAAGTGGATAACTTTCTTACTGCCGCCCACGCCGCCGGGCCACCGCCTGCCTTTGGCTGCAAGCCTTTTCTCCCTTGATCGCACGTACCTACGCCCAACTAAGAAGAAAGGACTTCCTATGACCACCCCACGCATTAGTGTTATCGTCGGCAGCCTGCGCCGCGGCTCATTTGCGCGCAAGATTGCACACGAAGTGCTCACAATGATTCCTGAAAACTACCAGGCAGACATCGTTGAAATCCGTGACTTGCCGCTCTATGACTTCGACTACGATGACCCCTCGGTCACGGACAAGCCCATTCCAGCTGAGTACACCACTTTCCGCGACACCATCAAGAACTCGAGCGGCGTCCTCTTTGTTACCCCGGAAAATAACCGTACTATCCCTGCCTGTCTCAAGAATGCAGTGGACATCGGTTCCAAGCCCAACTCGGATGTGGCTTGGAAGAACCTTCCCGCAGGTATCATCAGTCACTCTGTAGGCCGCATGGGCGGCTACAGTTCACAGAAGAACCTCCGGCTCGCCCTGTCCTACTTCGATATGCCGCTTCCTGGTCAGCCCGAGGTATTCCTTGGCCAATCCCCCACCCTCTTCGAAGACTCCGGCCATCTCAATGAAGGCACCGCAGGCTTTGTCAAAGACTACGTTATACGCTTCCTGCAGTTGGTCGACATGACATTAACAGCCAAGCACAGCTAGCGACGGCGACTAACCCTAGCCACCGCCCTCTACGAAGTACTTGAAGGCTTCTAAAGGGCCTTCTCAAAGACACAAACCCCGGATTCACACTCATCCTTGAGTTACCTGAATCTGAACCCAGGACGCTTCAAAAAACACCGCTCTAATTCTTCGATTTTCGCTGAATTAGAGCGGTTTTAGCGCTGTCGCTGGACACTGACCCTGGCGACATCCTGTTAGGCCGCTACAGGGCCATACAGGGCAGGGGAGACCCCCATCTACGGCTTGCCGCCGTCGGGGGGTGCTGGGCATCTACTCTTCGGGCCTGACGCTGCTCACCCTTGGGATTAAGATCTCGCGTCCGGCGGCTGCAGCTATCGACGGCGTCATTTTGACCATCGGCACCATCTGGGTCGTCTTCGTCTCCCAAAGCTTCCTTGGGCCGTTCCAGTCGTTCCTGATCACCCTCGGCGTGCCGCTGGCTAGCTGGGCAGGCATTCTCGTTGCGGACATCTTCGCCCGCACTAAGGATTACGACGAGCCGGCGTTGTACGATTCGGCAGGTCGCTACGGCGCCGTGGACTGGACCTCGATCGGGATCCTTGCCGTGTCCTCGGTGATCGGTTGGGGTCTTGTGGCCAACATGTTTGCGGAGGAAGCTTCCTGGAACAACTGGCAGGGATACTTCCTGCCACTGGTTGGGGAGCACTGGGCGGACGCGAACCTCGGTGTGCTCGTCGCACTCGTACTCTCCTTCGTGGCGGCGTGGTTTGGGCGCCGGGGCCGCATCCGCCGTCAGGAGGGGACTGCGGCCTAGGAGTCGCGCCCTGCCGTGCCCGACCCGGCGTCCTACCGCGCCGGGTTGCTGACCAAGATCCGATCCACCTGCTCGGCCAAATCTTCCGGCGCGGTGTCGAAGTCGCCGGGCAGTTCCCGATCCGCCTGCTCGAGCGCTTCCTGGTCGTGCTCGCCGGTGGCAAGGTGCGCCTCCGCCTCGTCGAGAAGCCGCTTCAACCGTGTCAGGTTGAGTTGGTAAGCACCGTCGTTTTCGGGGCCGGGGACCTCCTGGAGCCAACCCGTGCCGGTGAAGGTGGGCAGTGTCGCATCGATGATGTCGCGCTTCAGCCAGTTGGTCATGCGGGGCCCACCGAAGTTTTCCACCCGGCCCGCTGTTGCTTGGCGGACGGTGCCGGTGGGGGTGAGGGTGGGGCCAGTGGTGTCGTCTGCAAGCAACGCCACCTGCATCAAAATTTTCAGTTCTCGGGGAAATAGGGACGGGGCTTCAATGCACCCCACTGCGGCTTTGAGCAGTTCGCCCAACAACGCCTCCTTATTCGGTTGTGTTCGGACAAGGAGACATTATAAATCCGCCTCCGACACCGGGAGGCGGATTCTCGAACGGATGTGTGGTTTGTGGTTAGCGCTGCAACTTCCAGATCACGGAGTTCGTGGAACCTGCGCGCACGAGCGCGATGTTGGCGGTGTCGAAGACGTAGAGCTCACCGGTAAAGCCCGGGACAATGAACGCGGAGCCGAAGCGCTGCACCTGCAGCGGGTTGAGCTTCTTCGGCTGGCCCACAAAGCCTTGGTTCCAGCAGTGGGTGCCGGTAAAGCCTCGGCTGATGGACACTGCGGGGATGAGCTGCTCTGGAGGGTTGCACTCCGGCTGGGTTTTGCGGGCGGTGTCGGAGACGCAAATGGTTTTGGTTTCGCCGCCGACTTGGTAGGACTCGCAACGCACGTTGCCGTTCTGGTTGGAGTAGGTACCGACGTTGTTTTGTGCGGCGGCGGTGGGGGCGAGGGCTGCGGTGGCGGTAAGGATCGCGACGGCAGCGACGGTTACTGGGGCTGTACGTGTGATCTGCATAACAGAAGTATTCCAGGCTATCCCCAGCGTTGCACGCCTCCTGGCAGCGATTTCAGCACAATCCCATGCTGTTTCGCCTGTTCCGCATAGGTTTTCACAAATTTTTCAGAACGCACCCCACCCGCGCAATAGACCACCACCTCGTCGCCCTCGGCGTACTGCGACAGTGTGCGAGAAACCGCCTCGGGGTCGTGCTCGATCTCGCTCAGCGGCAGGTGAGTGGAGTTGACCGGCAGGTCCGCAATCGCCCGCTCGTGGGGCTCACGGATGTCCAGGGCGTGAGCTTTGCGGGTAGTGATGTCGTCGAAAAGCAATCGCCCCTCGGTGCTCACGGTGCAGGCGTCGGTGTAGGTGCTCAACCGCGTGGTCAGTGGGCGCGCCGGGTCGCGGGGGACGGTGAAGCGGCGGATGGTGGTGGTCAGCGCGTCGTACATGTGCAGCCGGCCGATCTCCGCCTCGCCGATGCCCGTGAGGAACCTCACGGCTTCGGTGGACATCAGCGAGCCGACCACGGAGGTGGTCACCCCGAGCACACCCGCGGTGGCGCAATCCGGCACGGAATCCGCATCCGGCTGGGTGGGGTAGAGGTCCCGCATGCCCACGCCACCCTCTGGCGCGCCGGGGCCGGAGTGCCACAGAGCGATGTCGCCGCGGTAGCGCAGCACCGAACCCCACAGCAGCGGCGTGCCGGTGATTTCGGCGGCGTCGGCGGCGAGGAATTTGGTGGCAAAGGTATCTGAGCCGTCGATAAGTAAGTCGATGCCGTCAAGGGCCTCGATGAAGTTGTCGGCGGTCAGGCGATCCTTCACCGGCGTGACAGTGATGCCGGGCTGGAGCGCGCGCAGGCGCTCTGCGGCCACCTCCACCTTGCTGCGGCCGACGTCCTCGGCGCCGAAGAGGATCTGGCGGTGGATGTTGGTGATGTCCACGGTATCGTCATCCCAGACCGTAATGTTGCCCAAGCCGGTTGCCGCGAGCGTCTGCATGACAGGGCAGCCGAGGCCACCGGCGCCAATGACCAGCACGCGCGCGTTGTGCAGGCGTTCCTGCTGTGCCGGGCCGAAGCCGGGCAGGTTCATCTGGCGCGCGGTGCGCTTGAGTTCGTTTTCCGGCAGCACGGCCCTACAGCACCTCGTCGGCCCAGCTGGCCAAACCGTCGAAGGTGGAGGACGCCACGGCGTGCTCCCGCTTCGGGATGCGCCCAGCAGCGCGGGCGAGGCGGCCGGCCTCCACCGCGTGGCGCATCGCGTGCGCCATGGCCACCGGGTCCTGGCAACGGTTCACCGCGCTGGCGAGCAGCACGCCGGAACACCCGAGTTCCATGGCAAGGGTGGCGTCGGATGCGGTGCCCAGGCCGGCGTCGATAAGCACCGGCACCTGCGCACGCGAGCAGATCAACTCGATGTTGTGCGGGTTGAGGATTCCAAGTCCAGTGCCAATCGGGGAGCCCAACGGCATCACCGCCGCAGCACCGAGATCCTCCAGGCGCTTCGCGGCCACCGGGTCGTCCGATGTATACGCCAGCACCGTAAAGCCCTCGTCCACGAGCATCTCGCAGGCGTCGACGGTCTCCACCACATCGGGCAGAAGTGTGCGGTCGTCCGCGATGACTTCCAGTTTCACCCAATCCGTGCCGAGCGCCTCACGCGCAAGTTTCGCCGTGATCACCGCATCGCGCGCCGTGCGGCATCCCGCGGTGTTCGGCAGTGGACGGATGTTCAGGCGCTTGAGCAGGTCAAACACGCTCTCGCCCGCGCCGGTGGTCGCGGAGTGGCGGCGCATCGCCACCGTGGTCATCTCCGTTCCACTTGCCACCAGGGCGCGCTCCAGCATGTCAAAGGAACTCGCCCCACCCGTGCCCATAATCAGGTGGGATTCAAACCGCTGACCAGCAATTTCAAGCACGTCTAGCCTCCTTGAACGGCGGTGAGGATGTCCACCTCTGCGTCGTCGATAAGCGCCTGCCCCCACTGCGAGCGCGGCACGACCTCACCGTCCACCGCCACGGCGGTGCCGGCCTCAGGCGCGCCGACCTCTGCCACCAACTCCTGCACAGTCGTGGCTTCGGTGGTGGTCCTCTCACCGTTGAGCGTTAGTTGCATTCGTGCCTCCTCGGGTCACATGCGGATAAGTTTATGAATGGCTCTTGCTTTTCGACGACCCCAGCACCACACCGAGCCCCCAACGCCGCCAACAGAATCCCGTGCCGGAAGTAACCGGTGGACACCACGGTGCGCTCGTTAATACGACCGATGTACGGCAAATCATCCGGCGTGCCCGGGCGCGCACCGGCGCCGGCCTCGAGGAAATCGCACTCCTCAACCGCCGGCACCACCTCAATCGCATCCCGCAGCAGCTGGTGAACGCCCTGCACCTGGGGCTGGTTGCGGCCGTCCTCGCGCGTAGTCGCGCCGATAGTCAGCGTGTGGTCCTCGCGCGGAATCAGGTAGATCGGGCGGTCCTCCACAAACCCGCGCACCACATGGTTCAGCAGCGGGTACTGATGGTCCGGCACACGCACGTGCAGCACGTCGCCGTACACCGGGCGCAGATCCAGAAACGGCACAAGGTCACGAGCACCCAGACCATTAGCGACGACCACCTGATCCCCGTCCAACTGCTCCACGTTGTCCACTCGCTTGGCCTTGAAGGTCACCCCGGCATTCGCGCAGGCATCCATGAGCGCCTTGGTAAACAAGCGCGGCTGCACCTGGTGGTCACCTGCAATCCGCACCGCGCCGTGAATGGCAGGGGAGAGCGCCGGCTCAAGACCGCGCGCCTGCCGAGTGGTGACCTTCTCCACCGCCATGCCGTGCTTTTCCTGGTACTCACTGAGTTCCGTCAGGTGCGTCTTGTCCGCAACATCGCGCGCGACCACCAGCGTGCCCTCCGTGCGATAGCCCGTGGGCAAATCCGAGTACTTCGCGGTGAGCTTGATCAGATCCGGGTAGAGCGCCGCAGACGCCGCCATCAGCGGAAAGAGCGGGTCTTGCTTATAGACGACTTCAGCGGTAGGAGCGAGCATCCCACCCGCATAATGCGACGCCCCCGACACCGGCGCCGGGTCGTACACCGTGACCGCATGGCCGCGATCCGCCAACGTAAGCGCAGTGGACAGACCGATGATGCCAGCACCGACAACCGAGATATTCACAGCGATCAGGGTAGCGCTTTTGCCCGGTCCGTTTGGCCCCTTTCAAACTCCGCGACCACGCGCTCGCAATAGTCCTGGGAATTATCGGCGTGCATGATGCCGCGAACAATGGCCAACCCGTCCACGCCGGCAAGCGCCAGGTGGTACGCGTCATCCACCGTCACGTCCCCGATGGCCACCAGCGGCACCTGGGCAGCCGCCACCAGGGGCGGGTAGCCGCCGAAGCCTAGGGGAGGCCGGCCCGAGTCCTTCGTCGGTGTGTCGCGGAAAGGCCCGCAGCCGATGTAATCGATCACGTCTTTGTACGCGTTCGCGGCCTGAACCAGCTCCATCGTGCCCGTGGTCAGGCCGATGATCGCGTCCGGGCCCAGCAGGTCGCGCGCTACCTTAACGTCCAGGTCGTCTTGGCCCACGTGCACGCCAGCGATGCCGTGGTCGCGCAGTGCTAAGGCGACGTCGACGCGGTCGTCGATAAGCACCTGCGTCTTCGGGTTCACCTCGTGCACGGCCTCGGCCACATCGCGGGCAAGGTTGTACAGGTCGCGCGCACTAATCGGCTTTGAGCGCACCTGCACCACCCCGGCGCCACCAGCCGCGGCGGCGCGGGCGCGCTCCACAATGTCGTCACCCTGGCCGGTGACAAAGTAACAGCGCAAATCGAGTTCGGGTTTGCCCATAAGCTGCGAATCCATGCACAACACCCTATGCGGTTTAGATCTGCAGCGGGCCGGTACGCGTCGGATGGCCTAGTGGCTCGATGTGCACGATCGTCTCCGCGCCACCAAGCGCGGCGGCGATACCTTCCTCCACCGCATCCGCGTGATCGTGGGAGTGATCCACCGTCCACGCGCCGGGCACCTGCATGACCAAGTTGACCAAGCGGTCGCGGCCAGCCTCCGCCGTACGCACGGACGTGAACGTCACGCCGTTGTCCTTGGCGTAGGCGTCCAGGAAGTTCTGGACAACCTCCTGCTCATCCTCGGGCAGCGTGTGCGACAACAACCCCAGGATCGCACCCTTGAGCAACGTGTAGCCGGTGAACAAGATGTTCAGACCAACCAGCAGCGCCACAATCGGGTCGAGCGGCTGCCAGCCAGTCAGCCACACCAGGGCCATGCCCACGATGACACCCACCGTGGTCCACACGTCCGTGAGCAAGTGGTGCCCGTCCGCGTTCAGGGTGGTGGAGCGGTACTTCTTACCCGCACGGATGAGCGCGACACCCACGCCGAGGTTCAACAGCGTGGCCACGATAGAGAACGCCAGGCCGATGCCGAGCTGCTGCACCGGTACCGGGTTGATCAGGCGATCCACCGCCGTATAAATGATCACCATAGAGGCGATCAGGATGAGTGTGCCCTCCACCTGGGCGGAGAAGTACTCGGCGCGGGAGTGGCCGAAGTTGTGGTTGTCGTCCGCCGGCTTGGCTGAAAGCTTCAGCGCCCACAGGCCCACGGCGGCTGCGACGAGGTTGATCCCGGACTCCAACGCGTCCGATAAGAAACCCACAGAACCCGTCACCCACGCCGCGGTTGCCTTCAGCACAATCGTGACAATGGCAGCGCCGATGGAGAGCCACATGAAGCGCTCTAAAAGTTTTTGTTCATCAACAGCTGCCCTGGTAGGGGCGGGTTCTTGGGTATTCATAGCGGGACGAATCGTAGCACTTAAGTACGCTGGTTGCCCACGTTAATGCAGTTGTTTCCCACAAGTTAGGAACACCCCTTATGGCGCGACCACGCCGTCTCCACTCAGACCCCTTGATTTTCTTCTCCGCCTTGGGGTTCATCCTCGTCTTCGTCGCGGGAACGATCGCGTTCGGCGACACCGCCCGCGAGTCCTACGCCGCCGTCTCCGGCTGGCTGATGGACCACTTCACCTGGCTCTACGTCGGCGGTATCTCTGCCACGCTGGTCTTTTTGATCTGCGTGTTCGTCTCCCGCTACGGCAACCTGCGGCTTGGCGACGACGACGATGAACCCGAATACTCATACCCCGTCTGGTTCGGCATGCTCTTTGCCGCCGGCATGGGCGCAACGCTGCTGTTCTGGGGTGCTGCCGAGCCGCTGAACCACGCCTTCAACCCGCCACGTGGCGGCTACGAATCCATGAGCCGCGACGCGATCATCCAGGCGTTCGAGTTCACCTACTACCACTTCGGCATCCACATGTGGGTCATTTTCACGTTGCCTGGTCTGGCGGTGGGGTACTTCGTCTATAAGCGCAAAATGCCCGCGCGAATGTCCTCCATGTTCGCGCCACTGCTCGGCCGCCGCGTGTACGAAGCGCCCGGCAAACTTCTCGACGCCCTGGGCATCATCGGCACCGTCTTCGGCCTCGCCGTCTCCGTCGGCCTGGGCGTACTGCAGATTTCCGCCGGCATGAACATCCTCTGGGACGTGCCCCTGGTCACCCCGGTGCAGATCGCGATCATCTGCGGCATCACCATCGCCGCCTCCATCTCCGTGGCAACCGGCCTGGACAAAGGCGTGAAAATCCTGTCCAACCTCAACATCGCCGGCACCATTGCCCTGATGCTCTTCGTGCTGCTCACCGGCCCCACCCTGAAACTGCTCGGCCAGATCACCGAATCCTTCGGCATCTACGCCCAATCCCTGCCCGAGCTGATGTTCTGGGTCGACTCCTACAACGACAATCCCGGCTGGCACGCCACCTGGACCGCCTTCTACTGGGCGTGGACCATCTGTTGGTCGCCATTCGTGGGCATGTTCTTCGCCCGCATCTCCCGCGGCCGCACCGTCCGCGAATTCATCGGCGGCACCCTGCTGCTGCCCACGGCGTTCGACCTGGTGTGGTTTTCCATCTTCGGTCGCGCAGCCATCGACATGGAAGAACGCAACCCCGGCGTGTTGACCAAACCCGTGGTGGAAGACGGCGACACCCCACAAGCACTGTTCACCCTGCTTGCGGACTACCCCCTGTACACCATCACCGGCACCGTCGCCCTGATCGTGATCGTGTTCTACTTCGTCACATCCATGGACTCCGCCGCCCTGGTGATGGACATGTTCGCCTCCGGCGAGGAAAACAAATCACCCACCTACTACCGCGTCGGCTGGGTGGTCGCCGTCGGCCTGGTCACCGGCGCGCTGCTGTTTATCAACGACTCCGGCATCAACGCCCTCCAACAAGTCGTGATCATCATCGCCCTGCCGTTCTTCTTCATGTACTTCGTCATGATGTACTCCCTGATCAAGGCCATGAGCGACGACTCCGCCGCCGCCCGCAAGACCCGCTCCCGCACCTGGGAGAAGACCGACACCGCAGAGAAACTCGAAGAAGGCGAAAACAAACCCGCGCCGGGCTACGACGCGCAAGGCAACGAGGTGGAGCGCCCCGAACTCGAATACGACGCCGAGGACGATTCCTGGAAGTTCCCCGAAGGCTTCAAACTCGAGCGCGGCGACCGCGACACTATTGTCGACGAACGCCGCCAGGACTAGCGCTTGGCCTAGCGCCAGAACTAGCGCTTGATCCGCATCTTGCGGTGGGGAACTCCTGTATCCAGGAATTCCTCACCCTCGGCCACCAGCCCGAACTGCTCGTAGTAGCCGACAAGGCCGGCCTGCGCCTCGATGACCAAATCCCCGGGGAAGCGCTCCGTGTACTCGATACCCGCGCGCACGATCTCCGGGCCAAGGCCAGAGCCGCGGTGGTCGGGGTGGACCACGAAACGCCCAAAGCGCGATCCCGTCTCGGTGGGGAAGACGCGGGCGCAGCCGGCGAGGGTGTCGTCGTCAAGCAAAGCAAGAATGTGCTTCGTTTCGGGGTTGGAGTCCTGATCATCGATCTCCGCGTACGGGCACTGCTGCTCCGCCACGAACGTATCCACCCGCAACTTGTACAACTGGTGGACCTGACGCGGCGTCATCTCATCCAGCGATAGAAACCTGATCATTCTTCGGCTCAATCCTTCCTGTCTTGCCATACGAGAGGTGGCGGTGCGCCCACTCAAACGGACCCTGCTTGCCGGCGCGCTCCAGCAGCACCGCGAGCGCCAGCGTGATCGCCCACACCAGCAGGCCAATGCCTAGCTTGCCGGTCACCGTGGTGTCCAGACCGATACCCAGAAACGCCGGGGTGCACAGCAAGATGAACAGCACCGACTGCGCCAGATACCCCGACATGGAACGCTTACCCAACGCCACGAACGCCCGCGCCCACCCCGGCACGTCGTTGTTCAGCCGGTGCGTGGCCAACGCAAGTGCCGCCAGGATGCCCGGGCCCGTGAGGTAGCCCAGCGCCTGGTTCAGGATGAACAGCGGCAGCTCCCACTGTGCCGGCAGCACACCCGCGGCCGCCAAACCCCACGGCAGGCCGATGCCGACGATGATCACCGCGGCGATAACGGTCCAGGTGATGAGGGTTTTGCGGTGCGTGGTGACGTCGACAAGCACCCGCTCCCGCGCCCACACAAACCCAATAATCGCCAACGCCCACAACTGCACCACAGCAAACGGCTGCATGGCCAACATGCCCACCGCCATCTGCAGGTTTGAGGAGAAATATGCCGCTGGCGTATCAAACGTGATCGTCGGATCCGGCTGTATGATCGCCTCCGAAGAATTGAAGAAAAACGCCGAGACGCCACCTAACACCCCGAACGTGGTGAACAGGCCCAGAATCGAATACGCCACAATGCGCAACGTCTTCGTCGACCACGACAACCCCCACGCCAACAAGATGCCCACCAGGCCATACGTGAGCATGATGTCGCCATAAAACAGGCCAAGCATGTGCGCCAGGCCAAACAATGCGAGCACTGCGTATCGACGAACCAACACCCGCCGCGCATCCTTCAACGGATAGTGCTTGCGGTAGAGACTGGCCGCCACCAGACCGAAGCCAAACCCCAACAGGGTGGAGAACATCGGCAGCCCGCGCACGTGAATAAACATCGCCGCGAACACAGCGCTGACCTGGTCGATGATGCTGTCCGGGCGCACGCCACCGACCGACCAGCCCGCACGCGACTGATCCTCCGACCAATCATTCGTGATCCACGTCTGCGCCACATTGGCCATCGCGATGCCAAGCAGTGCGGTGCCGCGCGCCAGGTCAGGCACGATCAGGCGCTGCTTTTGGGTTTGCGCCGGTTGCTGAGGTTGCGCCGGTTGCTGAGGTTGCGCGGGTTGCTGGTTCGGGTGCGGGGTCGCATGCGAATTCATGCGGCTCAACCTACACGGCTACCGCGACATGTTCGCTACGGCATCAGCCACGGCGACACCGCCGCCAAGATCGTGCGCGTCGAATGATCCAGCACCGGGTCCAGATCCGGCGCGAACAGCGGCGAGTGGTTTGCCGGGGCGCCCTCCATTTCCTTCTTGCTGCCTACCGCCCAGTAGAAGTACGGCACGCCCCAGGCTTCGGCGATGGTGGGGAAGTCCTCCGAACCCGACAACCGGCCGAAGTTGCCCGCGCGCTTACCAAACTGCTCGCGGAACACCGCCATGACCTTCTCCGTCGGCTCCTCGTGGTTACTAAACACCGGCGCGCCGCCGATGACCTCGAAGGTGGGCTCCCGGTCACAACCCGCAATGGCGCATTCTCCTTGGACGATGCGCTTGATGTCGCCGTTAAGCTTGTCCGAAACTTCCTGAGTAAACGCGCGCGTAGACACCTTGAGCTCCACTGAATCCGGGATGGTGTTCGGCGAATCGCCGCCGTGGACCGCGCCGACCGTGACCACGCCCATCTCCTGCGGATCGATGTTTCGAGAGATGATCGTCTGCAGGCTCATGATCACCTTCGCCGCAAGCACCACCGGGTCGATGCCATGCTGCGGCATCGAACCATGCGAGCCGCGGCCGAAGATCGTGATCTTGGTCTGCACGCACGTGGAAAACACCGGGCCGGACAGCGCGCCGACGCCGTAATCGTCGATCCACGGGCCGACATGCTGGCCCAACACCACATCTGGCTTTACGATCTTCTCCGCCAAACCCGCCTGCGCCATATCCACCGCGCCCGCGCCGGTTTCCTCGCCCGGCTGGAACAGGGCGATAAACGTGCCCGACCACAGGTCCTTGTGCTGCGCCAACGCCTCCGCCGCACCCAACAGAGCAGTCGTGTGCATGTCGTGGCCACACGCATGCATCCGGTTCAGCGCGGGGTCCGCCGAGTACTCCAGGCCGGTCGCCTCGCTGATCGGCAGGGCATCGAAATCCGCGCGGAAGCACACCACCGGACCCTCGCCGTTTTTCAGCACGCCGACCTTGCCCGTCTTGCCCACCGCCGTGACGGTGTAACCGATCGCGGTGAGTACCTCCTCAATGCGTTGCGAGGTAGCAAACTCCTGCATCGACAACTCCGGGTTCTGGTGGAACCACTTGTAAAGGTCTTCGCGCTTGTCGCGTGTCTTGTCGATCGTGTCCTCGAAACCAGCGAGGCGTCCAGTGAGTTTCGGTAAGTCAGCCATGCGCCTACCTTACGTGCCCTAAAGCACCCCCGGGTGGGTCTTCGTATGGTTGAATGGTGCCAATGTTGCCCAAGTGATTACTGTGGCAAAAGTTGTCTTCACGCGCCTTCGAAACACTGATAGGGGATAAGTATGCGCCGCCTCCCATCGGCCCGCACCATTGTCGCTGCCGCCGTCTCCGCCCTCGCTCTCGTCGTCACGCCTGCTCTTAGCGCAGACGCCGCACCCGCGATGGCACAAAACGCAGCGCCCGTCGACACCGCCGACCCCAACTACATCTGGCGCACCGACATCATCTCCAAAGCCCTCGCCGGCAAACCCGGCGCCGACCGCGTCCTCCACCGCGTCCCCGGATCCTTCCACGACGCCCCCCGCGTCCCCGCCGAAGCCGACCAAGCCCGCGCACGCGGCAACGCCCTCTACGGACCCGGCACCCCGCTCTACGTCGGCAACACCCCCGGCTCCGAATTCATGTGCACCACCACCGTCGCCGGCTACAACGATCGCGGCCAAAAAGTCGCCCTCACCGCCGGCCACTGCGGCAACGTTGGCGACAAGGTCAAATCCGCCGACGCACCCCAACTCGGCACCACCGGCACAATCACCCAGGTAGACAAACAAAAAGACTTCGCCGTGATCACCCTGGACAAAAACACCGAAGTCACCCGCTCCTACGACGGCATCACCGCCAACCACGTCGGCGGCGCCCCCGTCCGCCCCGGCGGCACCGTGTGCAAGAAAGGCGTCGCCTCCGGCTACACCTGCGCACCCACTTTCACCGACTGGGACACCCACAACGTCAACCACGTCTGTGCCATGCAAGGCGACTCCGGCGCCCCACTCATGGTCGGCGACCGCGTCATCGCCATGGTCAACGGCGGCACCTGGCGCGCGCCATTCGACATCGCGTGCCACAGCCCGCTGCAAGGCCCGATCCACGCGCCGACCGCCTCCGCGCGCCTGGACTCGGTCCTGCCGTCCGTGAATGGTGGGTTCCGCCTCCCGTAGGGGGCGGGGTCGCGCAGGGGAGGCGCGGGCGACGGCTACCCAAAGGTCAGCGAATACAGCTTCACGCCCGCCGAAGGACGGATGCGCAACACCCCGTCCAGGGGTGTGTCGCCTTTCACGAGGTCCAAGGTGCCATCGGCGACATCAAAGGTCCGAGTGGAGCCGTCCGGGTACTCCACATCGACTTTGCCCTTGCCCGACACCACCAGCTGCACCCAAGAGGCATAGACGTTGATGTCCATGTACCCACCATCCGTTTCGACGGATTCTGGCCCCAGCGTCCACTTCCCGGACAGCGCGTACATGTAGCGCTCCGGTGCGGGCTGCTCGCTGAAGTCGTGCGGGCCGTCGGAGTAACCCGGCTGCAACGTGTACTTCGCGCGAGCCGTACCCAGGTAGGTCTCTGGGTTACGGTCCTTGGTGCCAGACTCATTACTCTGCTTTTCGATGACCTCCGGCAGCACCACTCCTGGATTCTTTTCTCGCAGCAATTCCCGAATGAGCTGCTCGGTCTCAGCGTATGAGCCTTCGCCTTCCACGATCTGGCGGACGTTGCCGTTTTGATCAATGAGGTATCGCGCCGGCCAATAGCGGTTGTTGAAGTTCTTCCAGGTGGCAAACGAATTGTCCTGAGCCACGGGGTAGTGGATGCCTTCCTTTTCTACGGCGGCCCTCACGTTGCCTAGGTCATGTTCGAAGCCGTACTCGGGGGAGTGGATCCCGACGACGGTGAGGCCGGCATCGCGGTAGGCGTCGTAAAGCTTGGTGATGTGCTCGCCCGCCCGCTGACAGTTAATGCAGGCGTAGGCCCAAAAGTCGACGAGCATTACCCCGCCGTCCTGCGGGCTCGGCGGCCGGTCAGTGTTGATCCAGTTCTCCAGCCCTGCAAATTCGGGGGCCGGACCGCAGTCGTGGAGGGCGGTGGGGTCGGATCGTCGACAAGCATTGAGCTCGCCTGTGCCCAGCGCATTCGTAGCAAAGTCGGAGTTCTCAAAACGCTGCGACAAACCCGACGTCCAATTCGGCAACGCTCGCTGAATCGCCGCCGGCGCATCGAGCGCAAGCGCGAGCGTGAACACGAGCACGACCACACCAATCGCGCGCCGATGACGCTGGACCACATCAACCTTCTCACCGACTTTGTTGCCCGCGAGTGTGAAGACAAACAACGGCAGCGCGGATCCCAACGCGAAAGCCACAGTGAGCAGCACCGTATTCCACCCAATCTCACCCGTACTCCCCGCAACCGTCACCGCAGCAAGCACCGGACCAGCACACGGAACGTACACCGCGCCGAGCGCCAACCCGATAACAAAACCACCCTTCTCCCGCGCATTCTGTTGAAGTTGGTAGGGGCGCGGGATCGCGTCGAAAGGCTTCTGCACAACGTCTCCCACCTTCGGGAAAATCATGCCCAAACCAACGAGACACAACAGAACAATCCCCGTCCACCGCAACACCGACGGCGGCAAATGCAGCGCGTTCAGCAACAGCGAACCCAACAGCGCAATCACCGCAAAACTAATGGTCAAACCAGCAACTACATGCGACGGCTTACGGCCAACACTGACACCGAGCACCACCGGCAGCACCGGCAAAATACACGGCGACAGCGCCGTGATCACCCCTCCAATGAACCCCACAAGAACAACACTGAGCATCGATCTCTCCTTACGTTGTCACCTCATTCCTGACACCCAGAACTACGGAGCGACCTACTTTTTCGGATTGCTCCAATCCGCTGTCATAGGGCGCTCCGTAGTAGTTCATGACGGGCCAGAAACCTGCGCCCGCGACACCGACACAACGAAGGAGACACCATGTCTATCAACCGCACCATCGCCGCCGTCAGTGCTATTGCGATCACCGCAGTTGGGCTTGTCGCCTGCAACGACTCTGAAGACAAGATGGATAACAAGATGGACGGCTCCATGACGCCGTCGTCCGCGATGATGAGCGAAGAGAAGATGACGGAAGAGTCTAAGTAACTCGTGCCGCAGGTGTTAGATTTGGAACCTGTGGATCTGGACAGTCTGTTAGACGGCGTGCGCGCGGGTGACAAGGCCGCTTTCGCCGATCTTTACGATGCCCTAGCGTCCCAGGTTCTTGGTCTCGCCACACACATTTTGCGCGACCGAGCCCAGGCGGAAGAGATCACCCAAGAGGTGTTCGTGGAGGTATGGCAGAAAGCCCACACATTCGACCCAGCCCGGGGAAGTGTGAAGTCGTGGGTGCTTCGTCTTACCAAATCGCGTTCTATCGACCGGCTGCGGAGTTGGCGTAGTGCGCAGGCTCGTGACACAGAGGACTTCCATAAGCAGCTCACCACCTGGGTTGTTCCCGCGGAGGACGAAGCGCAACACAGACTAGAATCGCAGGAACTTCAGGAACTCATTGATTCGATCGGGGAACCCCACCGCAGTGCGCTCATGTTGGCATACTTCGGGGAGTACACCCACCAGGAAATCGCCGATGCGACAGGTGTTGCGCTCGGCACTGCTAAGACGCGTGTGCGCGATGGCCTGCAGAAGTTGCGCAAGGCCGTGACATTGAAAGGAGGCCTGTGATGGATAAGGATTTCGAGGACCTTTTCAATTCTGCGGCCTCGCCAGTCACGCCGCCGCCGGATCTCAAGAGCGCGATCATGGCGCGTATCGACGACACCGAGCAGGTCACCGACCTTTCCTCCGCCAGGAGAAATCGTTCGGGCCGACGTTTCGCCGCAGTAGCAGCAGCGGTGCTCCTTGTCGCCGGTTCTGGTGTCGTGATCACCCAGTACAACGGAAGCGCCCCGTCAGAAGCTCCCACTGAATCTGCGACGGCTCAGGGCATCAGCGAGATGCACGCCGTCATGGATGCCGACGATGCTCGCCAGGGGCAGGCAGATGCAATGGGTGCAACCCTAGATATCGTGCTCAGTTCTGACATGGGTAAAGGCGGCGCCATGGTCAACGGTCAACCCGCGCTTGCCGACGGCATGGGTGCCCAAGTCTGGGCCGTCATGGACGACGGGGCGATGGAATCCGCCGGCGTCATCGGCCAAGAACCCCACGACGACGTGTGGATGCCGTTGCCAGGCGGTACCGCCTCCATCCTCGTTACCGAGGAAGTTGCCGCCGGCGCAGAACAGCCCTCGGGCGCAGTGTTGGCGAACGTGAAGCTCTAACGGCGTCCCTCGCCCTGTTCCGGCCTCTTTCCGGCCTAGTCCAGACGGCTCTCCAGCGGAAGTCGTTAGTACGGGGTTGGGAGCGTACTAACGACTTCCCGGTAATGACTTTTACGGAAGGGGCGGGGTGGGGACACAGCGAAGACCGCTAGCCGCGGAGGCGGGCGGCGACCTCGTCGACCACCTGGGGGTTGCCCGCCACGCACCAGGTCACGCCGCCGGCGTCGACCTTGACGCAGCGACCACCGACGGCCTCGACGAGCGGCTTGCCGGGCAGCCAATCCCAGTCGGGGACGGAGTGCTGCATCCACGCACCCATTTGACCTGCGGCGATGTTGGCCAAGTCGACAGAGCCGGCGCCGAGCATGCGGATCGTGGCGGCGCCTGAAACCACGCGCAGCCAGGGCTCGCGAACGGCATCATCCGACATAAAGGTGGGGTGGAGGTAGGTCACCACCGCGCTTTCGGCGAGCGGGGCGTCGGCAAGGGTGGGCAGGGCAACGCCGTTGCGGGTGGCCTCGCCGTCCGCAGCGACCCAGGTGGTGTCAAGTGCAGGGCGGTGGATGGCGGAGATGGTTGGGGTGGGGGACGGGGAGTCGTCGATAAGAGCGAGCGCCGAACAGAAGTAGTCGGAGCCTTGCGAGAAGTTGTAGGTGCCATCGACGGGGTCGATCACCCAGGTGCGTCCGGTGCGGGAGGGGCGGTTGGCGCCCTCCTCGCCGATGACGCCGTCGTTGGGGCGAAGCGCCTCGAGCGCGCTGGCGACGAAACGCTCCGCGGCACGATCCGCCTCCGTGACCACGTCGGACACGGAAGTTTTGAACTCCGTGCCCAGGCCCTCGGCGCGCATGCGCAGGGCAAGGCCGCCGGCGTGTTGGACAAGCGCGGCGGCCAGTTCGGCGTCGGAGGAGGAACGGTGTGCGTTGATAAATGCTTCAGTCACGCCGCCATTATGGCGCAGTCGGCGCACCCTCGCGGGTCTCGGGGAGGTAGACGTTGGAGCCTAAGTCGCGGAACTCCTGAGCCATCTCGCGCTCGCCGGCCTTGGCGTCGGGGCCTGCACCGCCAGCACCGCCAGCGCCGCCAGCGCCGCCAGCACCGCCCGAGAAGTCGAATGACGGCATGCCGAGGTCTGCGATTTGGTCGGCGAACTCGTCGCGAATGTCCTGGCTGATGCGCATCGAGCAGAACTTTGGTCCGCACATGGAGCAGAAGTGGGCGGTCTTCGCGGGCTCGGCGGGCAGGGTTTCGTCGTGGTAGGCCTGCGCGGTGTCGGGGTCGAGGGAGAGGGCGAACTGGTCGTGCCAACGGAACTCGAAGCGTGCCTTGCTCATGGCGTCGTCCCAGTCGCGCGCGCCGGGGTGACCCTTGGCCACGTCGGCGGCGTGAGCAGCGAGTTTGTAGGTGATCACGCCGGTTTTCACGTCATCGCGGTTGGGAAGTCCCAGGTGTTCCTTCGGGGTGACGTAGCACAGCATCGCGGTGCCGCCGGCGGCGATGTTGGCGGCACCGATGGCGGACGTGATGTGGTCGTAGCCAGGGGCGATGTCGGTGACCAGGGGGCCGAGGGTGTAGAACGGCGCGCCGCCACACCATTCTTGTTCCTTCTCGTTGTTCACCTGGATCATGTTGAGGGGCACGTGGCCTGGGCCTTCGATCATGACCTGGACGTCAAAGTCCCAGGCGCGGCGGCAGAGTTCGCCGATGGTTTTGAGTTCGGCGAATTGGGCGGCGTCGTTGGCGTCGGCGACGGAGCCGGGGCGGAGGCCGTCGCCAAGCGAGAATGCGACGTCGTACTGGGAGAAGATCTCACAGAGCTCGTCGAAGTTTTCGTACAGGAAGGATTCCTTGTGGTGGGCGAGGCACCAGCCGGCCATGATCGAGCCGCCGCGGGAGACGATGCCGGTGACGCGCTTGGAGGTCAGCGGCACGAAGGGGAGGCGTACACCGGCGTGGACGGTCATGTAGTCCACGCCCTGCTCGCACTGTTCGATGACGGTGTCACGGAAGATCTCCCAGGTCAGGTCCTCGGCGATGCCGTCAACCTTCTCTAGCGCCTGGTAGATGGGCACAGTGCCGATGGGCACGGGGGAGTTGCGCAGGATCCACTCGCGGGTGGCGTGGATGTCGTTGCCGGTGGATAAGTCCATGACGGTGTCGGCACCCCAGCGGGTGGCCCAGCGCAGCTTCTCCACCTCTTCGCGGATGGAGGAGGTCACGGCGGAGTTACCGATGTTGGCGTTGATCTTGGTCAGGAACGCGTTGCCGATGATCATCGGCTCGCTTTCCGGGTGGTTGACGTTGTTCGGGATGATCGCGCGGCCGGCGGCAACCTCCGCGCGGACCTTCTCTACGTCGCAGTGTTCACGCAGCGCCACGAATTCCATCTCGCGGGTGATTTCGCCGCGCCGGGCGTAGGCCATCTGGGTGACACGCTTGCCCGGCTTGGCGCGCAACGGTTTGCGGGAGGCGCCACGCCACTCTTCGCTGGCGGAGCCGCGGCGGACGGCAGCGCGGCCGTCGTCAAGCAAATTGCGCTCGCGGCCGACGTATTCCTCCACGTCGCCGCGGGCGGTGATCCACTCGCCGCGCAGGTTGGGCAGGCCAACTTCCGGCTCGGCCCAGGGGCCGCGGGTGCGGTAGATCTTGAACGGCTCGTTGGGGCCGGTAGGGGAGTCGTCCAGGTGGATGGCGGTTTCTGGAACCTCCAGCCCGTCCTTCAGAATCGGCGCGTATGCGTGCTTGGGGTGGATTTCCTGGGCATAAATATCGGCATGCGTTTCAGGCACGACCTTCTCCTTACTTCCTTCGCTGGTGCTAACCAGACAGGTTCGAACGGTGCTCGCGCAGGCGTAGCGCGATCTCAGCCCGATGCCTCGGGCGCCCGTGTGGGGTCGCAGCACACTCTATCCCGTCGTGGTGGCTGCGTCAGGCAGTTCGCTAGACTTCCCGGTTATGCAGCCCGAGACTCAAGCGCGGATTAAGGATCTTTCGTCCACACTTTCCACTATCGAGAAGGTGATGGACCTCGACGTGCTCCGCGAGCGCGCCCGCGAACTCGAGGTCCAAGCCGGCGACCCGTCTCTTTGGGACGATCCGGCGCACGCACAGCAGGTGACCACTGAGCTTTCCAATGTGCAGTCGCGGTTGAAGAAGGTCACGTCGTTGCGCTCGCGTATCGACGACCTGCCGGTCATGTACGAACTCGCCGAAGAAGAAGGCGACCCCTCGATGGCCGACGACGAGTTGGCGGACGTGGCAGCGCAAATCGATTCGCTCGAGGTGCAGACCATGCTCTCCGGCGAATACGACGAGCGCGAGGCCGTGGTCAACATCCGCTCTGGCGCCGGTGGCGTGGACGCGGCGGACTGGGCGGAGATGCTCATGCGTATGTACGTGCGTTGGGCGGAAAAGGCTGGCCACAAGGTGGATGTGTACGACATCTCCTACGCCGAAGAGGCCGGCATTAAGTCCGCCACCTTTGTTGTGCACGGCGATTACCTCTACGGCCAGTTGTCGGTGGAGCAGGGCGCGCACCGGCTTGTGCGTATCTCGCCGTTTGATAACCAGGGCCGCCGCCAGACCTCGTTCGCCGAGGTGGAGGTGCTTCCGGTCGTGGAGCACACCGACCACATTGACATCCCGGATTCGGACATCCGCGTGGACGTCTACCGTTCCTCTGGCCCGGGCGGGCAGAGCGTGAACACCACCGACTCCGCGGTGCGCATCACCCACATTCCGACTGGCATCGTGGTGACCTGTCAGAACGAGAAGTCCCAGATTCAGAACAAGGCCTCGGCGCTCAACGTGCTGCAGTCCAAGTTGCTGGAGAAGAAGCGCCAGGAAGAAAAGGCGGAGATGGACGCCCTTGGCGCGGGCGGCAACGCCAGCTGGGGCAACCAGATGCGCTCCTATGTCCTGCACCCGTATCAGATGGTCAAGGACCTGCGCACCGACTATGAGGTGGGCGACCCGCAGAAGGTGCTCGACGGCGACATCGACGGCTTCCTGGAGGCCGGCATCCGCTGGCGCATGGCACAGCAGCAACAAGAGTCACACCAGTAACGGGTAAGGTGTGTCGCGTGATCCGATTCGACCATGTGACCAAGACGTATCCGACGTCCACGCGCCCCGCGCTCAACGACGTCACCCTGGAGATCCCAGACGGCGAGTTCGTCTTCCTGATCGGCGCGTCCGGCTCCGGCAAATCGTCGTTCTTGCAGTTGATGATCCGCGAGGAAAACGTCACCTCCGGCGACATCTACTTCGGCGACTTCCACGTCAACGCACTGTCCGGCAAGCAGATCAACACACTGCGCCAGTCCATCGGCTACGTGTTCCAGGACTTCCGCTTGCTGCCCAACCTCAACGTGTACGACAACGTGGCGTTCGCGCTTGAGGTCATCGGCAAACCGAAGGACCGCATTGCCAAACTCGTGCCGGAGGCGCTCGAACTTGTCGGCCTCGGCGCGAAGGCGAATCGTATGCCGCGCGAGTTGTCAGGTGGTGAGCAGCAGCGTGTTGCGATTGCGCGTGCGTTCGTCGATAAGCCAAAGCTCATGCTTTGCGACGAGCCCACGGGCAACCTCGACCCCGGCACCGCCGACGAAATCATGGCGTTGCTTGCGCGTATTAACCGCATGGGAACCACCGTGGTCATGTCCACACACAACGCGCGTGCGGTGGATGACATGCGCAAACGTGTCATCGAACTGCAACTGGGCAAGGTTGTGCGCGACGAACAAAACGGCGTCTACGGGGATGTGAGGAAGTAACCATGAACTGGAATTTCATCTTCCGCGAAGGCTTCAAAGGGCTCGGCCGCAACCTGACCATGACCATCGCACTGGTGATCACCACGGCGCTCTCGCTCGCGCTCGTCGGCACTGGCATTTTGATCTCGCAGGCCACGGCCGATACGAAGAAGCTCTACCTCGACCGCGTCGAAGTGATGGTGGAGTTGGACGAGGAAATCTCTGCCAACGACAAGGACTGCTCCACCGACGCTTGTAAGCAGGTGCGCGACACACTGCAGGGCGACGACCGCGTCGAGCAAGTCACCTTCCGCTCCCGCGAGCAGTCCTACGAGCGGTTCGTGGAACTGTTCCAGGACGCCGAGCCGGAACTCGTGCGCGAAACCACCCCGGATGCGTTGCCGGCCGCGCTGCACGTGCGCCTGGAGGACCCGACCGACACCGCGCCGCTTGACGCGATCCGTGAGCTGCCGCAGGTCACCGTCATTTCAGACCAAGCCGACACCGTGCGCTCCGCCGCCGGCACGCTGAACACGTTCCGCAACGCCGCCTTCGTCATCGCCGCCGCACAGGCGCTGGCCGCTGTGTTCCTGATCGCGAACATGGTGCAGTTGGCTGCGTTCAACCGCCGCGAACAGATCGGCATCATGCGCATGGTCGGCGCCTCGCGCTGGTACACCCAAGCCCCGTTCGTGCTTGAGGCCGTGATCTCCGTACTGCTCGGCGCGGTGCTGGCCACCCTCGGCGTGTGGGCCGGCAAGCAGTTCCTGGTGGACCCGCTGCTTGGCGACCTCTATGCCTCCCAACTCATCGCCCGCGTCCCAGACTCTGCCGTGTGGGCCGTCATGCCACTGACCGGGCTCGTCGCCATGGTGCTCGGCGGCCTCGCAGCACAGGTGGCACTTCGCTCCTACGTGCGTAAGTAGTACACTCGAGCGCCTATGTCCAAGAAGAAGAAAAAGCAGAAGCTTTCCAACACCGGCGTCCTGGCGACCAACCGGAAAGCTCGCCATGACTACACCATCTTGGACACCTGGGAGTGCGGGCTCGTCCTGCAAGGCACCGAGATCAAGGCGCTGCGCGAAGGCAAGGTGTCGCTCGTCGAGGCGTTTGCCACCATCGACAACGGCGAAGTCTGGCTGCGCAACATGCACATCCCCGAATACTCCAAGGGGCACTGGACCAACCACCCGCCGCGCCGCACCCGCAAACTGCTGCTGCACCGCCGCGAGATCGACTCGCTGGAAGGCAAAGTCCGCGACGGCAACCGCACCCTCATCCCGCTATCGCTTTATCTCAAGGACGGCCGCGCCAAGGTCGAGTTGGGCCTCGGCCAAGGTAAGCAGGACTACGACAAGCGCCGCGCCATCAAGCGACGCACCGAGGACCGCGAAATCACCCGTGAGCTGGGCCGCAAGCTGAAGGGCATCAAGGCGTAGCGTTTTCAGTACGGTGGGGGCCTATGAAAAAGGCACTGATTACT
Source organism: Corynebacterium coyleae (assembly GCF_030408635.1). NCBI lineage: Bacteria > Bacillati > Actinomycetota > Actinomycetes > Mycobacteriales > Corynebacteriaceae > Corynebacterium > Corynebacterium coyleae. Next base: position 701,086 of record NZ_CP047198.1, read on the forward strand.
GGAGCGTCTCGCGGCATCGGTCGCGCGATTGCTGAAGAACTTGGCAAGGACCACCACATTTACGCGGGCGCGTCACGGGACGCGTCCGAGATTGTTTCGGCGCTGCCGAGCGCGGAGCCGTTCGAGGTGGACCTGACGGATACCGCAGCTATTGAGCGCGCCGCCGCTGAGATCGACGAACTCGACGTCCTCGTGCTGGCCGCCGGCGTGATGGAAAACGGTTCCCTGGAAGAGGTCGGCGACGCCTCCTGGCGCAACACGATGGAAGTCAACCTCCACGCGCCCGTGACGCTTACCCGCGCGCTGCTTCCTGCTTTACGACGATCCAACGGCCTGATCATCACCATCAACTCCGGCGCCGGCTACCACGGCATCGCCAACAACTCCGCCTACTGCGCCTCCAAGTTCGCGCTGCGCGGCTTTACCGATTCACTCGCCCAGGAAGAGGCCGGCAAGGTCCGCGTGACCTCGCTGCACCCAGGCCGCACCGACACCGACATGCTCTCCGGCGACGACGGCCTGCCCAAGATGGCCGCCACCGAAGTAGCCAAGGCAGCCCGCCTAGCTGTCGACGCCGGCCCCGACGCCGTCATCGAATTCCTCCGCGTCCGCCCAGCGTTCACGGAGTAGGTTGCCGGCTGGGGCGGGCTTGCCGGCTGAGGCGGGCTTGCGGGCGTTGCTCAGGCTCCGGCGCGCCCAGCCCCTTGTGCTCCGGCGCGCTCGGCCCCTTGTGCTCCGGCGCGCCCGGCCCCTTGTGCTTGTGCGCCGCGTCGGGTAACGTCTCTTCTCCTACGTTTCTTCGTAGTTGAAGGGGTCGATTTGGTTTCGACTTCATCACTTAGCCAGGGGAAGCGTGCCGGTGCAGGCAGGAGACCACCGAAAGCGTCGCTGTAACTAATAAACGCAGAGAAGAACTCTCAGCGTGACTACGCCCTCGCTGCCTAATTAGAAAGGTTCAGCGACCTGCGTGTCCGTCAGGCCGGGGATGTCCCCGACCCGGTACCTGGCGTCGACTTAGGGGACTTGCCTTCCGGCCCTGTCAGTGGGGCCTTGGAAGGGACATTTTTCACTGACTGGGCCCGTCATCCGGACATGTTCGCCTGATCCGGAGGGCCGAGCAGAGATTCTGTGCGAACTGCGCACGGAGAAGCCCTGGTGCGGTGGTGAAGGACCCGGGTTCAATTCCCGGCGGCTCCACTGGAAAGAGACCCCCAGACCCTTACGGGCCTGGGGGTTTCTTCTTATTTGTGCTGGTAGTAGCAATAAATGAAAGTGCAGGAAGGTGCACCAAAGCACAATGCCGTTCATTCCGTAGACCACGTTTAGACCACGAAAACGGCTATCGTGGACCACGTATAGACCACGCAGAGACCACGAAAAGGACGAGACCATGGCACCCCGCCGCCCAACGAAACGACAGTTCGGCACCGTCTCCCAACTCCCCTCCGGACGCTGGCGCGCACGCTACACCGGACCCGACGGCAAGAAACATTCCGCCTCCACAACATTCCCCGAATCCGATGACGCCTACGCCTGGCTCTCCAACGAGCGCAAGATCATTGACCGTGGCGACTGGATCCCACCGAAGCAACGCGCCCAGGCCAAAGAGGACGATGCCCGCACTGTCGGCGCCTGGCTTACCGAATGGCTCGAACTGCGCACGCGCGGGACCAACCCACTCGGCCCCGCCACGCACCAGAACTACACGCAAACCATCAACCGGCGCATCCTCAAAGTGTCTGGAAAAGCAGCCTGCCTAAAAGACATTCCGCTAACTCACCTCACCCGCCGAGACATCGCAGCATGGTGGGACGCAATCAACCTCCAGTACGACACCCCACCGACGAACCGAGCGGCCTACAAACGTCTGCGAACCGCAATCGAAGCAGCCGTCGAGCGCGGCATGATCGACGCCAACCCAGTCGTACTGCCCTCAGCCGCGAAAGCAATACAGCACGACCGCAAGCAACTGCCCGAAAACCAGGTCATCACCGACATCATCAAGGAACTCGACCCCAAAACCTCAACCTCCCGCAACGTCAAGGGAGACCACAAACTCATTGCAATCCTGACCCTCGTCCACGGCGTCAGACTCGGCGAAGCCCTCGGCGCACAACGCAAAGACTTCACCAAACACGGCGACACATGGACCTTCCACATCAACGGCAACGCCTACCGCGTCACCGACGGCCCCAAAGAACAACGCGGCATGGCCTACAAAAACAGCGTCAAAACTGCCGCCGGCAACCGCCACGTCCCAATCTTCCCCCACTACAACGACGACCTCGAATACCACCTCAAACACTTCACCAACCCCAGCCCCAACGCATTCCTCTTCACCGGCCCCACCGGAAAAATCGTCATGGACACCTCATACCGCTCGATCATGAACCGAGCCAAAGAGCGCGCCGGGCACAAAGACGTCCGCATCACACCCCACTATGGCCGCGTCTGGCTAATCACCACGCTGGTGGAAGCCGGCATGCCAATCCCCGCCATCGGCGAAATCCTCGGCCAACGCGACCTGCGCACGATCACCGAGATTTACATGCGCACCACCGAAGCCAAGAAGCGCCAAGTCCTCGATAGCGTCAACCGCGCACTAGAGGGACTGCCCGACGGCGTCGCCGACCTGGAGGAGAAGCGCAAGCAGCGCAAGACAGACGAACAAACTGCTTGACCGGTCGCGTCGGGCGAGGCTGGTTTTGTGTGGCAGTAGCGTCGTGGGGGATGGATATACTGGCGGCGAGTAGGTAAGGAGGTGCGCCGATGTTGTTGTGGGAGTCTGCGAGGCAGGAGGCTGACCGGCTGCGCTCCGTGCTGGATCCGGGCAGTTTTGGGTTGGACAACTTGGTCAAGATGGCCAACATGCTCGGCGCCCGTGTGTGGCTGCAGCCGCTTGAGCCGGATGTGTCTGGTTTTGTGCTCAAGGAGAAGGACACTGCCCCGGAGGTCTTCATCAATTCGCTTGAGACCCCGCAGCGGCAGCGTTTCACGCTCGCGCACGAGATCGGCCATTTGATCGAGCGTGCTTCGATCGCCGGCGATGATGACTATTCGTTCATCGACTACCGCAAGTCTGACGGTTACAACCTCCATGAGTTCTATGCGGACGAGTTCGCAGGTGCGCTACTGATGCCTGCCGATGAATTGTTGAGCATCGTGGATACCCAAGGGGAGTACGCGGCAGCGGAGCACTTCGGCGTGTCTGTTCCTGCAGTGCGTAAGCGTTGTGACCGTCTGGAGAAGAACCCGGAGTAATGGACGATCTGACAAACGCGGACCAGCGGAAGACCGAAGACGCTAAGGTCGACGTCCAGCCGAGTGCTGAAGCGCGGGTTATGGCAGCGCAGGCCAAGCAGCAGCATCCAAGCCCGGACCCGCCAGCGGCAGCAATGCAGAAGCCCGTCAATTCCCCGGCGTTTCTGATGTCCTGGGTGAAGTGGCACCCAGCGATTGGCATGTTCCAGTTCCTGGCGGACTGTGCAACCTCTAGTGATGACCCGCCTTACGTTCGGTTTAATACCGCTCGCGACATGTGGCCAAAGTTCTACTGGCTGTGTGTGTTCGTCGACTTCCTGGTCATGGTTGCTATCTTGGCGGGTCTTGCGGTTGTCGCTTGCCGGGTCATCATAATGACGCTCTTCTCGTAGCGTTCCAACCTACTTGGGGTGGTTTTTCACTGGGCTGCCGGGTCGTTTCGCGTGCCAGGTTTTAACTTCTTCGGCGTCCCAGAGGGGGGTTCTGCCATCGAAGTGAGCAATGGGAGCCGGTGTGCGTCCCTGTGCGGTGTAGGTAGTCCAGGTGGATGGTTTGATGCCGCAATGGGTGGCGCACTCTTTGACGCGCCAGAGTTCGCGTCCGGTGTCTGCGTCAGTAATGATGGGGCGCATCGTTATGCCTTTCGGTTCATGATGAGTGCTCGGGTGTCGAGTGTGAGGCAGAGGATTGCGCATGCGCCGATGGCGGCAAGCGTGGCGGGGTGCCAGTTAAAGATGGCGCCGATAATGAAGAGGGCTACGGTGGCTATGGTCATTGCTTGGTTCCTTTCTGTGGGTTAGTGTTGGGGTAGTCCCCGGTTCCGGCTACTTGGCTTAGTCGGAACCGGGGTTCTACTTTTCAATCTCTGGCGGGTTCTTCTTCTTGAGTGGGTACTTTGTGAAGTGTTCCCTGGTCTTGAGGATTGTTAGCCAGATGGCGGTGATTGTGGCGATGAATTCAATCACCTTGCCTCCTTTCTCTGTTGAGTTTTCTTCGTTGTTCCTTGTGGAACTACCTACAGCATAGCGCGCTAACACGCTATGCATCAAGTTGGCAAATGGTGGAATTGTGGCGCCGTCGAAGCGTCCGCTCTGCGGCGGTTGAACAATCTCCGGCCCCGTAGAGTGCATTTATTTGTTCTTCATGTCTCGAACGGCTGTCTCTAGCGCGGCCATGTCTTTCGCGTCTACTTTGGCGTCGAGACTCCGCTTGTGGGCTTCCCATTGCTCCTTTGCGTAGTCGGTAGCTTGTTTGTGGCTGCGGCTACCGGACCCTTTGAGGACCTCGCGTTCGTTGAATACAAGCCATTTGTCGGTGAGCTCTTTCCAGTCACTCAGCAGCATTCCTTGACGTTTATCAGCGCGGTCTTCGGCATAGTCGAGGTACATGGTGGTCAGTCGTGCCATCTCTCGCAATTCGTCGTCGGTGAGGTAGTTCTTAGCGACGATGACATCCTTGGTTTTCGGCCCGTTGACACTGTCCCAGTTAGTCAGGCCCATGTTGTCCTTGGCGGCGTCGGCGCGCGCGATTATGAGCTCGGCAGCGGTCTTGCCGTGTACTGCAAAGTGCAGTTTGTTCTGTATCGAGGCGAAGAACTGCTGTACGTCCGTGCGCTTGGGGTTGTAGTCGCTACTGGAGGCGGCGATGACGTCACAAATCTTGCGGAAGAATTGGCGTTCTGACAGGCGGATTTCGCGGATCCGCTCTAGCAGTTCGTCGAAGTAGGTGTCGTGGTTGTCGTTTTTAAGGCGCTGATCATCGAGTGCGAAACCTTTAACTAGGTATTCGCGGAGCACTTGGGTTCCCCATGTGCGGAATTGGCTTCCGCGTGGACCGCGGACGCGGTACCCGACGGCGATAATCATGTCGAGGTTGTAGTGATTTACAGACCGGCTTTGACCAGGTACTTTCAAAAGTTGTTTGAAAGTAGACTCTTCGCCAATTTCCCTCGACAGCGTGACTTCTTTGATGTGGTGGGAGATGGCGGAGGTAGTGACGTCGAAGAGTTGCGCCATCTGCTTTTGAGTAAGCCACGCGTCGTGTTCGACTACCTGGAGACGCACCTGTACCTTTCCGTCGTCGGTGTTGTAGATGACTACTTCGTCTGGATGGGGCATATCAGTGAATCTTTCTAGGGGAATTAACTCTGTTTAAAGCTCAGAAGCAGAGAGGGTCTTGTGGTGCATCACCGCATAGGTGGGGGTGGCGCTGGCCGTCTTACGTGTGTCCTTTCGTAGAGGCGTTGCCAGGTGGTGACAATGTTGGTTGTGACGTCTAGTTCCTGTGCGAGCAGGTTTGGGCTGTGCCCGTAGAGACGTTCCGCAAGTTCGTACTCTATCGGGGAGATCAGCAGTGTGGCGGCGAATCGGTCTGCTTGTTGCTCTTGCCGCGCTTTTAGCCATCCGGTGATGCCGGCTCGGTGTTCGTGGGTGACGTGGCCAAGTTCGTGCGCCAGCGTGCAGCGTTGTTCGATGGGGTGCAGGCCGGGCGCAAGCAGTATGAGGTCGTGTTCGGGAAACCAGCCGCCGGTTTCGCCTCCTTCGAGCCAGCCGACGTCGTCAACATCAACCCACACACCGAGCCTGCTGGCCATGTCGAGTAGGTCGACGTAACTAGGGGCCATCGTGGTACTCGTCGTCGCCCATCTGCGGCTCGCGTGGAGACGAGTCTGCGGCATACGCGTCTCGTCCCGGTTTCGGTTTGCTGCGCCAGTCCGCGCCCTTGAACTGCTTGTCGACGTCAGCCTCGCGCTGCTTGCGCTTCTCCTCCAGGTCGGCAGGCTCCGGAATATGCACCGGCGAATCGAGGGACAGTTCGAAGTCGCCCTCGAACATCGGCGACGCATTAACGCGCTTCGTGATTTCGTCGAAGATCTCCGACCAATCAGCGCGTTCGAGCGCCTCGCGGATAGCGAGTGACTCAACCTTGAAGTCAGTCTCGGTGCAGTAGCCGTGGGCGATCAGCGCATCCGCGACGTCGATTTCGTATGCCTGACAGATCAGAATCACATTCTCTGCGGAAATCGCTCCACGCTCAATCTGGCGGAAGAGAGTTGTCTTTTGAATGCGGGCCGCTGAAGCCACAGCCGTGATGCTGGGCGCCCCCGGTAGGGAATTAATCCAGGTTTCAATATCCACAGTTGCATTATGCAACGCCTATTTGAGCATGTCAAGCGTCGAAAAGTTAAAAAGGTTGCAAAATGCGTAGCAATGTTTCATAATGTGTACGGAAGGTGCAATACGAAACAGGAGAGCGGATGAAACTACGACCTGGATTCCTCGACAACCTCGCCGCTGAAATCAACGCGACGAGCGACTATGACCTCGCAACGTTCCTCGGCCTGACCGAGAAGCAACTCGAACATCTCCGTTATGGCGCCGAAGTCACGCCAGAGACTGCGGCGATTCTCGAGGCCCGCCGTTCGGCTCACCTAAAAGCCGCCGAAATCCTCAACCCCGCCGTCGCCTAGACGCGCCGGGCAGGCACCGCAGTCGTCACAAAGAAAGGAAACGCTAATGGTGTCAACAAATGAAAAGGCGCCGGAAGGGGCAACTTCCGGCGCCAGGAGCAAGGAGCGGGTGACGCCTGTCGGTACCGGCAGGGCTGTGCACACGATCCGCGTGAAACTCCCCAAGTATGAGGTTCCTACGATTCGGCGGATCCGTGAGCAGATTGGCCGGCTTCAAGAACGGCCACGCGCTCCTCAAGATGCTCAATCGCAACGCCCGCCCAATGCAAGGAATTGATCAGTGCCTGGATCACTTCAGCGCTACTGACTGAATCAGTCTCTTGAAGGGCTATCAGGGCGTCAAGGTGTTTCACCCAGAACTGCCTAGACGAGAGATTCGAATCGGACGCACCAGCGGCATTAAGCCGCTCTACCTGCTCCCGTAATCCGTCGATGTGGAAGTCAAAGTCCATTGATTTTCACCTCACTTTCTAGCGCCAGCTGCGCTAGGAGCCGAGATTACTGCGGAATTTCAGGACATAGCCACAAGCAGGAAAACGGAAACTCCTAGCCATAACCGAACAAGAAGGAACAACCAATGCTCTGGAAACGAACCGAGTCAGACAACGAAATGCCGACCGAACAGTTCTGGCACAACACCATCCGTGGAATGAGCCAGGCGATGGCCGACCTTAAGTCCTTCGAAGACGACTTCGGACGGTCGGAAGCGTTCGAAGAGGGCTACAAGCGAGCTGTCCTCCACATGCACCAGGACCTTGGATCGACCAGCACCGAATTCAACTGCATCGTTGACGCCGCCAAAGAGCGGGCAAAGGACCTGCAATGAGTATCAAGCTTTTGAAATACGAGGAGGTCATGGACCAACTCGGCGTCTCCAAGAACACGGTCCGCAACCTTTACCGCGCCGGACACCTGGAGCGATTCAAAGACGGCCGCAAAGTGCGGTTCACCGAACGCAGCGTCAACGCCTACATCGAATCGAAACTTTTTCGAATCGAAGCGTAAGCGCCTGCGCACCCGACAACGACGCAACAGAAACCCACCCCACTCACGCCACGAAAGGACACTCCAGGTGAACAACAACAAAGACACCATGGCCCGACTACCCGCAGGCATGCGCGCCTACGCATACCGGGCTAGCAACCAAGCAAGAGTTGCGCTGCACCTGCCCCACGGAACAGAAGCAATCGACCTGTCAGCCGGGCAAATGCAACGCTTCGCCGAAAGGCTAGGAGAACTCGCCGGCGACTCCACGCAAGCGAGTTGACCAAAGACTCGCAACAGCCCGACCGGTGTAGCACGGGTTCGACTCCCGCGCCGGGCACTAGGCAGTGGCAAGGAGGAATATCTCGTCCCTCTCAAGGCCATATCCGTCGGTGACAGTACGGCACTGTGCGCCTCCACTGCCCTAAACGTTTCACAGGAAGAAGAACAGCAATGCAAACAAATGATTGGACCGCTATCGCGGCTGCTGTTGGGGTGCTGGAGAAACCCGCATCGCCTGCGCCGCGTCATCGTATCCCGCTTGAGTGTGTCTCTCCGTCGGCAGCGCGTGTCCGCGACGCCCAGGACGAGACCGACCAACCGCTGTGGAAGAGCATCTGCGAGGCCCTGTTGATCGTCGTAACGATTTGGGCGTGGACGGTGTTCGTGTGGGTGATGGGAGGCGAGGCGTGATGGCGTCGTCGACAGACAACCGGCGTGATCCGTATTGGATTGCGCGCAGGAACTTTCAGGCAGAGGTTACAGAACTTGCGGCGTTTTACTTCGGGCGTGTCCCGCGGCGTTGGCAGAGGTATGTCGAAGATCTGTTGGCTGCGGATGTGGACGAATCGGTCGCCGGGCCGAAGTTTCTAGTCCATGGGGCTGTTCAGGTGCGTGCTGCTTTGTGGGGTTTCGCGCTGGCGACCTTGGTGTTCGCGGTTGGTTTGGTGCTTGCTTTGGAGGTGCTGTGATGGGACAGATTCAGATTCAGGGCCCGCAGGTGCCGTTGCTCGTCGACGTGGTGATGAACCGACTGCAGGATGTCATGGACCGCAACGCCGAGTTAGAGCGGGCGTTGTCGGACGTGCCGCGCTCGCCGGCGGTTGATGCGCAGCGACTGGAAGCGCTGGAAGAAGAGTGGCGGCAGATGTCGAACAAGTACGAAGCCGCGCACAACGACAACCTGCGGCTTAAAGAGCAAGTAAAGAAAGCGGAGCAGGAACGCCGTTCGGCACTGGATTCAGCGCGAGTGTTGCGCGGCAAGCACCAAAAGAGTGCTGACGAGTTGGCTGATCTGCGTAAGCAGTTGCTTGAAGAGCGCGAGACGAAAAGGCGCACCATCAAGCGTGAGACTGCGGTTGCCCAGGAGCATGCGGACGAGGAGCGCAAGGCGCGCGAGGAAGCAGAGCGTGCGCTGGCGAAGTCCGAGGCGTCGTTGAAGACCTTGCAATCGCGAACCAAGCGCGCGGGCGATCCTGCGTTTTGGCGGTCGCTTCAAAACCATGTGGACGTTGCGGTGACACAGTTCGAGGAGAACGCCGGTAAGAGTTTCACCGCACTGCGTCGGGCCCAGCACCTTTTGGAGACAAGGGGCGACGATGACCAGGAAAAGTAAGAAGTTGCCGCACTGTCAGTACTGCGGCGAGCCGGTGAAACTGGCGTGGACACACCAAGGAATGGCCGAGGACGAGGAAGTCAGTTTCGACGCCTCCCCGGATCCTGAAGGTGATCACATGATGCATAAGCGTCCTGTCGAGGGTGGTGGCCACCGCACGTATGCGTTGTGGGTGGACATGCAGGAGGCCGCCGCGATGCGCGCGCAAGGTTCGCTTTTGTGGAAGCGGCATGAAAAGACGTGCCCGAAGTGGCCAGACAGCACCAAGCCTCGTGTGGATCCTGACTGGCTCGCCGCGCGCCTTTCGCAGTTGAACCTGCCGGGCGGGCCACGTGGATGAACGCGACCTCGATGTGTGGTGGAGCGCGCTCCCACTGAAACGAAAACAGCAGTTGTGGCGCTGGCTATCGAAAGACGATGACCAGCACCGCGTACTGCCTAACCAGATTCCACTTCTAGAGATGAAAGGAGACACACAATGACTTCGCACAGCACGTCTGATTCGCTGCTGATCTGCCGCATGGATTCACTCTCTCGCGCGCTGCGTGCGGCGTTGAAGATCGCCGGCAAGAAGGAACTTTCCTTCGTGCGGCTCAGCAGGCCGTCCGAGGAGAAACTCGCCGTATCGGCAGTAAACGAGAAAGCCACGTTTGCCACGACGTTGCACGCGAACTTCATCCATTGGGTAGAAGACCGCGATCATGTCATTGACATCAGCAAGCCGGTTGCGGCGTCTCTTGCTGGCTTCGAGATCAAGATGCCAAAGGGCCTTGACTCCGACCCGTTGGTGTCGTTGCGTATCGGCGAGGAAGCGCTTCGCCTGCGGGACGAGACGGGCTTGTTTCCGATTGCCCGTGGCCGCAATGAGTACCGCGAAGCCGAGCCGGTGCTTCCCGGCAACCACCGGGAAGCATTGTCCAGGACGAGCACGTGGCCTGGAGGGTCGTTCCTGTTCCCACCGGAGGAACTCGCCACTGTCGCAAGCGTGGCCAAGGCTCTTGATAAGCCGGTCGGGTTGATGCAGCGTCTCGTGCGTGACAATGCGGTGCGGTGGTATGTCGTCGGCCCTGGCTGGCAATTGTCGATGGCGGAAACACCAGAATCACGTAACAAGGCCGACAACGAGACGGCACAAGACCAGTCGCCGGAGCACGACCAGGACGCCGAGCCCTCCGACGCAGAGCAATCTGATGCGGACAGCGAACCGGCTAATCCAGTGGCCAAGATCGTGCGAGTAGCGGCACCGGAGTTCGCGCCAGCATGATCGAAGGTATCTGCCAGCAGAAGAAGTGGCGCCGCAAAGTCCGCAGCGGTGAGTTGATCCCGTGGGACACCACCGGGTCGACGGAGTTGCGTGAAGCAGCACACGCCAAAGCACGCATGCTTTGCGCGTCCTGCCCGGTACTGGAAGCGTGCGAGGCCTACTTATCTGACATGGAGCGTGCCGGCATCAGCGTTGCCGGTGTGGTGGCGGGCCGCTACAGCGATCTAGCGCTTAGCGCGACCCCCTCGCGGAAGATCAAGAAACTGCCCGAGGAAGACGCCGTAGAGCGGCAAGCCACCTGCAGAGGATGTGGTCAAAGGATGTGGCCACAGTTCGCCACGCCAGACCTCATTGCACAAACGCCGGCACCCCAACACTGCGGCGAAGGGCTCTGCGAGAACTGCCACCCACACCTATCCCGCACCAACCGCACCACCAAATAACCCAGAAAGGAGGCCACCATGGCTTGGCTCAGAGTCGGCGACAACATCAACACCCACCCACTGATGTCACGCCTGGTGGAAGCATGCGAATACGACCATGCATTGAAACTCGAGGCACTCGGACTCTTCATCGCCCTCGCAACATCATCAGCAGCACACCTCACCGACTACGTCGTCGAACCAGGTCTCGTCGGCGTACTCGCGCCGGGCCGCGAGAAGAAACTGATGGACGTGTTGCGTGCGGCGACGCTGGTAGAGAACTACAAGGACGAACAGGAGGAACGGTGGCTGTACAGGCTGAAGAATGACATTGAGTTCGTCCACATGAGAAGCAAGGCGGCGGTTGAGATCGACCGTGACCGCACTCGTGATCGTCGCAATCCAGAACTGACGATCCCCGTGCGTGTACGCGACGGCGACCAATGCCGGTGGTGTGGACGTACCGTGAACTTCGCCGACCACAAGTCGAACCGTGGCGGCACGATCGATAGTTTGAACTCGCACCAAGAGTCAACGGTGGAAACACTGGTTGTCGCTTGTCGCGGGTGTAACTCTGAAAGGAAAGCGGGCAAGGAAGGCTTCGAACTGCGTCAAGCCCCGATGTTCCCGCATTATGAAACATCGACCATAAACTTCATCAATACCCATAAATGGTCCGTTGCCAACGGTATCCATGTGGAGAAGTCACAATCTGAGTTGGAATTGGAGCCTGCAGCAGCGCGGGCGGATGGAGCGCCAGCGGAGGTTGAGGGAGCAGCGCGGGAAACTGCAGCAGCGTCTCAACCACGGGCAGCACACACCGCTGACAGTGCAGCGCGGCTGGCAGCAGCGTCTGACGAGACAGCAGCGCCTACCACTTCGACCGGGCAACCAGTCCGGTCACGAGACCACGAAGATGAACCCGCATGGTTACGTGAGCCGATTGATAAGTATCGCCGAAAGCCTGCAGCAGCGCGGGCGGATGGAGCGCCAGCGGAGGTTGAGGGAGCAGCGCGGGAAACTGCAGCAGCGTCTCAACCACGGGCAGCACACACCGCTGACAGTGCAGCGCGGCAGAGGCGCCGACGCAAAGGTAACGAATCGATAAAATCAAACGGATATCCGTTTGATTTCACGGGTAGGCAGGGTGACGATCCGGGGTTGTCCGGGTCGGGTCGGGACGGGACGGGTCGGGCCGGGCCTGTACGAAGACGCCGTAAGCGGGGCAGACGTGGAGGTGGGAAGAAATGATTGACGACCTGGATAGATGGTTATATCTCTTAGAGTCTCGCTCTCCGTTGCTTGAAGAGTTATTGGTTCCACGTCGGGGAATTGGTGAAAGGTTTAGCCGGCCTCCGGCCCGTCGGGGGTCGAAGCCTCCTTTGGTGATCGATATTGCTGATCTGATTTGCCGGGTTGAGAGCACGCTCGGCTTCTGGTGTGGGCGTGTGGTTGCAGCATTGGATGTGCACGAGTCGGCTCCCGGTGAGCGCGACGCAGCAGTGCGTGCGCGTTGGTTGGCTCGACACATCGATGTGATTCGCAAGCAGCCATGGGCGGAAATGATGGCGACGGAACTGGCGGGGCTTACTGCGGTGGTGATGGAAGTTGTAGAGCCGACTGGTGAAGACATTGAACCGCCGGCTTACGGCACTGCTCGCCAGATGCAGCGTTGGGCCGCACATCTGGGTTATCCAGTGTCCAGGTGGAAGATTCAAACGGCCATCGAGCGCGGGCAAATACCCTCGACAGTGCGGCCTGATGGGGCACGATTGGTGCGTCTAGAAGACGTCCTTGGGCTGGGGAAATGAGCGAGCATTCTAAACCAGCCACCCAGGGTGCTATGCTTGCGCATTGTAAGAAGTTTCAAGCCCCAGCCGTCCGGTTTGGGGCTTTTGTTGTAGATGTTGGGAGGTGACGCAATGGCAAGAGCGAACACGATTTGTGCAGTACCTGGCTGCCCAGACTCGACGCATTCGCGTGGGCTGTGTCGAAGCCATGCGGCACTTCACGAACAGCACCAACGTCGTACTGTTCCCACGAAGGTTGCCTACCGTGACCCGGTGGAGCGGCGGCGCCGAGCCGACGCGGTCGCAGCGCACCGCGCCCGGTACGGCAACATCTGTCCCGGCTTCCAACGCCCACCGCACCGAGCCACTGACTTAACCGCACAGCACGCTGACGCGCTCGTGCTCGGTGGTGCTCTCGATCAACCCCTGACGGTGCTGTGTCGGGCGTGCAACTCGCGTCACGGATTGGCCGCTCGGCGGAAAAAGGGACCGGCGTTTCGTCGGGGTGGGGGAGTACCCCTCAACCAGCCACCACCTGCGCCGTGGGCTAGGGCGGAAAGAAGTTTTTAGGGTTCAAAAAACCAGGTAGGAGGGGTAATTATGGGTTCTGGTGGTGCTCGAATTCGCTCCGGTCCGCGTCCGGATCCGACATCTAAACGTTCCGAGCAACGCGGGATTTCGGGTTCGTTGCGGCAGTTGCCGGCAGAGGGCTACACCGGCCGAATTCCGGCTTGGCCGCTGCCGAAGCGACCCAATAGGGAAATCGCGCTGTGGAAGAAAATGTGGCGCTACCCGCAAGCCGTCGCCTGGGCAGAAGAACCGTGGCGGTGGCTGATGATTGCGCATTATGTGCACTGGGCTGTCAAAAGCGAACAGCCTGATGCGTCACCGTCGACGATGACACAGACCATGCGACTTGCCGATGCCATTGGGCTGACGCCTGCAGGAATGCGTGAAAACGGCTGGGAGGTTCGCGCCAAGACCGAGAAGGAGGAGGCGGAGTCGAACGCCTCTCGTGCCGGTCAAAATGTGGTGCAGATACGCCGCCGACTCCGCGAATAACGATTGCAAGACTGGAAAGTCGATTTCCCAACGCTTGGCGACCTGTGGGACGCATGGGTACAAGCGCACTGCAGGGTCCCAGACGGCTACCGACGCGGCGAACCAATGCGCTGGTCGGATTGGCAGTTCTGGTGTGCGGCAAAGTTCGGCGAGATTCGCGCCGGGCTGGTCTGGGAGGGTGATCCTCTTGGCAACCAGGCGTTTCGGTATCGCCGTATGCAGGTGGTGTTGCCGCAGAAGATGGGCAAAGGTCCGTGGGCGGCGACGATGTGCGCGCTGCAGGCTGTTGGTCCTGCAGAGTTTTGTGGGTTTGCGCAGGCTGGTGATGTGTATCGGTGTGCTGATTGGGGGTGTCCGTGTGGTTTCGAGTTTGAGTACATGTCGGGCGAGCCGATGGGCAGGCCGCATCCGTCGCCGCTGCTGCAGATTACGGCGACGAGTGAGGACCAGACCGATAACACGTACCGTCCTTTGCGCTCGATGATTCGGCTGGGCCCGTTGAAGTGGCTGCTGAAGGACTTGGGCACGTTCGTGCGTGTCCTTGGACATGAAGGTGGTGAAGATGCTGACCGTATCGACGTGGTCACCGCCTCTGCGGACTCGAAAGTCGGTAACCCGGTGTCTTTCGTCGTCCAGGACGAGACGGGCCTGTGGACGGCGTCGAACCGGATGACGAAACTGGCTGACAACCAACGTCGTGGCCTGGCAGGTATGTCGGGTCGCTCGATTGAGACCACGAACGCCTGGAACACCGCAGTGAACTCGGTCGCGCAGCAAACGTTCGAGTCGCCAGTCGATGACGTGTTCCGGTTCTACCCACAACCTCCTGCAGACCTGCGCTGGTCAAACAGCGAGGAGCGCCGAGCAATCCTTGAATACGTCTACATGGGCACCCCATGGGTCAACCTCGATTCGATTGAGGCTGAAGCCCAGGAACTCAACCACCGTGACCCCGAGCAAGCGGAGCGCTTCTTCGGCAACCGATCAACCTACGCGTCTGGCACCTGGCTGCCAGCAGGACTTTGGGAGGGCGCATATGGAATGGATGGCAAACCCGCCTGACGGGACTCGTATCTGTCTTGGCTTCGACGGCTCGGAGGTCAACGACTGGACCGCAATCCGCGCAGAGACCGTCGACGGCTTCCAGTTCACTCCCCGCTACGGGCCAGATTCGCGCCCAACGATCTGGAATCCCGCCCAATGGGGCGGGCGCATTCCCCGCGGCGAAGTCATCGCCGCCGTTGATGAACTCTTCGACCGCTTCGACGTAGAGCGAATGTACTGCGACCCGCAAGACTGGCGCTCCGAGATCGGCGACTGGTCACTGGCTCACGGCGACGAAACCGTATTCGAGTGGCCCACAAACTCAATCCGGCGCATGTTCGCCGCACTTTCTCGCTTCGAAATCGACCTATCCACCGGACGAATCACACACGACGGGTGTCCGCTGACCGCAATGTCGGTGGCCAACGCCAAACGGGTCGCAAAACCCGGCCAGCAATACATCCTCGGCAAGCCCACAGACCACCAGAAGATCGACGCCGCAATGGCCTCCGTAGTCGCCCACGAAGCAGCAATGGACGCCCACGCAGCAGGCTGGGGAAACTCACACGAATCAGGAGTCATAGTGCTCGGAAGACGCAGGAGGTGACCGGACATGCTCACAGA
Organism: Corynebacterium coyleae; assembly: GCF_030408635.1. NCBI lineage: Bacteria > Bacillati > Actinomycetota > Actinomycetes > Mycobacteriales > Corynebacteriaceae > Corynebacterium > Corynebacterium coyleae. The sequence continues at coordinate 716,621 of NZ_CP047198.1, forward strand.
CGAAGAACAACGCCTAATGCAGGCGCTTTTCCACAAGATTCAGCAGGCCAAACCAGCCGACAGGGAAAACGAGCGCTACTACCGAGGTATCCAAGACATCGGCAACCTCGGCATCGCAATCCCACCGGACGTGCAACCATTCGCATTCCCACTCAACTGGTGCCGCACATACGCCTCCGTGCTCGCTGAGCGCATGGAAGTGCGCATGATCCTCCGATCAGGCGAAACCAGCGAAGACAAAGAACTCCGCGAAGACTGGGAATCAAACTACCTCGACGCCTCCCTGCCACTGCTCGTACGCGACTTCATCGTCCTCGGACGCTGCGCCCTCTCCATCGCAGCAGATCCCGACGGCGGCAGGCCACGCATCCGCGTCGAATCACCCAAAAACCTCGCCATCATCGTCGACCCCATCACCCGAGCAACAAAAGCCGCACTGCGCATCTACCGCGCAGAAACCGGCAGAGCCGCCCACATGACCCTCTACCTCCCAAACGAAACCATCATGATTTCGCGCCGGGCAGGCAAGTGGGAGGCAGTACAGCGCATCGAGCACGGCCTGGGCCGTGTGCCGGTAGTCATGGCGTTCAACCAAGACACCTCCGACGATGTGTGGAAGGGAGAAACGCAGTTCTCCGACCTCAAGCCATTGGTGAACATGGCTGGCCGCGTGATGCTGCAACTGCAGATGGCAATGGAGACCGTCTCGACACCCCAGAAGATCGCCCTTGGCGTCGCCAGGACCGACTTCCAAGACGAGTACGGCAACCCTGTCGACGAGTGGGAAACCTACCTTGGCAGCGTCTGGGCTATCTCCACGAAGGGCGCCGACGTCAAGCAATTGCCAGGCGCAGACCTTGCCGGCTTCCACAAAACCATCACCATGCTTGCAGAACAGGCGGCAACTGTCACCGGACTGCCTGTGCGCATGATGGGCCAAAACACGGCCAATCCGGCGGCAGAAGGCTCTATCCGCGCCGACGAGTCACGCCTTGTCAAGCAAGTCGACCGGATGTCCCGCGCCATTGGCGCCGCTCTTGCATGGTCGCTAGGTGTTGCTGAGCGCATCCGGCGCCACGCCTGGGAGTCTGACGGCAAAATCTCGCTTCTTTGGCACGACCCAGGAACCCCGACGGAGGCACAGCGCGCGGACGCGTTGTCGAAGAAGACAGGCGGAAAACCGATCCTGTCGGTGCGTGGTGCACTGCTGGAACTTGGGTTTACACAGGCGCGCATCGATAAGGAACTTGAGTGGCTGGCGCAGGAGCGCGATAACTACTTCGACATCAGCGACGCCAAGTTCGAGCGCGCCGGGCTTTAGGCAGGAGGTGAGCGGAAATGAGTACAACATGGTCATTTCGGGCATTGCCGCCGGAGATGCGGGAAGAGGCTATTGAGCGATCCAAGATTGTGCGGCAGACGCTGCGCAAGTTGCGCATTGATCTGATGCCTCGGGCGTCCCCGATGGATATCGACGTGTGGGAGCGTGAGTTTGGCGATCAGGTGGTTCAGTTGATCGCGAGGGCACAGGCGAAAAACGCCGCTCTGGTGGATAAGACGATGAACCTGGAACTGATGGCCAACGGCTGGCAAGATAGCCCGATCGGCATGCTCAACCCTGACGCGTTTGCCGGGTATATGCCTGATGGGGATCCGTTGGAGATCATTCCGCGTGCAGTAGCCAAGCGTGTTCGTGAGCGGCTGGCGCTGTATGAGGAGCCGACGCCACAGGAGTATCGCCAAGCATGGGAAGCCGGTGGCCACCTCCTGGCGACGATTACCCAAACCGCGTTGATTGATACCCAGCGAATGGCGAAAGCAGTTGCCGGCCTTATGCGGCCAAAGACGCTCTACGTTCGTATGGCGAACCCGCCATGTTGCGCGCGATGCGCGATCTTGGCAGGCAAGCGTGGCTATTGGGACAGGCCGTTTCTGCGGCATCCAGGGTGCGATTGCACACAGGTTGCAGTCCCGGATGACGGTTCCGTCCGCTTCGAGGGGCCTGGTTTCGACGTTCAGGCCTACTGGGACTCGTTGAGTGCGGCAGATCAAGACAAGGTCTTTACCAAGTCTGGTGCTGCAGCGATTCGCGCCGGGGCTGATATCAATCAGGTGGTCAATAGTCGGCTGGGGATGTCGGCGGCTGGCCAGTCGTTTACGACGATGGGCACGACGTCGCGTTCGAAGACGATGCGGTACTACTACGGGCGCCCAAAGGGGTCTGTGAAAGGCTTGTCTCGTGTTCAGCGGCTCAGTGTTCCGGAGATCATCAGCCGTACGCAGGGCGACCAGCAGCATCGTGTGGAGTTGTTGTACAAGCATGGCTACATTCGCTCGGTCCGTCCTGGTGTGTTGCCGGAGAAGGTGCGCGACTTGGTTGCTGACCCGGCTCGCGCGCGACATCAGGCACTGTTCGAGGAGTTTTCGAAGATTGCGCCGTCGATTGACCCGACATTGCCGGTAGAGCACATTACAAAGCGAAAGCCTGCGAAAATCACCAACAGTGGTCACATACGCGTGAGAGGAGGCCATGCGTATTCTCAACTTTCACCGATACGTGAAGAAATACAAGCAATTCGGCAGACACATCCTCAAGCGACTCTTGCTGCTGAAAAGACCTTCTTCCCTGATCAAAATGACTCGGAACTAATCGAATGGTTGAGCACTGTAAGAAGTGATGGGTTTAGCGATCCTACTTATCTTGAGCGTTCTAAGTTCGGAGGATGGAACGTACAAAAATCTGCCGTTGACCGAAACGGAAATCGCATTCTGGTTGAAATAGGCATTGGCCCAACCTCAGGTGATACCGATTTTGAATGGCAACTTACGACTGTATTTCCACGTTACGGTGATAAAGTATTAGCACTTGATAAGTCAGGCGAAGTGATAGATAAACCATGGAGAGGAGGTGGATCGTGGACCCATACGATGCTGAACAAGGTCTGATGGAAGAGTTCGGAGTGGAGGACCGGCATCCAGCAAACGAACTCCGCAGCGTTTATCTGTTAGGCGACTTTGTTGATGCCTGTGAACTGGGTGTTGTTCCTGATAAAGAAATAAAGAAGTCGTATCTTGCGCTTTGGGAAGACCCCGACGAGTGGTTCGATGATTCACTTTTCACCATCCCTGCCGTTGAACTTCTTTACACCGGCGTACGGCAATTCGCGGCCATGGAGCCGCCTGTCGATGTGAACCTTCCATCTATCAAGACGCTCTTTCCTGACCGGGATTCGTAGAGTCCAATAAGCCATTAACCCATCACTGCACGTGATGGGTTTTTTCATGCCCACCTACCGGTGGGTTTTCGTAATTTAAGGAGTTACCAACATGAAGAACCGTCTACGCCCTTGGGTACGCATGTTCGCTGCCGAAGCCAATGCGGGCGAAGTTGCCGCCACCGGGCAGACGAGCGCACCAAGCCAGCAAACACCCAAGGAACCTGCCAAGGCCGCAGACCAGGAGAGCGACGGCGAAAAGCCAACGGAGTCCGCGCCGGGCGAAAACGACGATGACAACGACAACCCCGACGCGCGTGGCAGCAAACGCGCCGTGCTCAAGGACCTTGCGACAGAGCGCGATAAGCGTCAGGCCGCAGAAGCCGCGCGTGACGAACTTCAGGAACGGCTCGACGCAATCGATCGGGAAAAGATGACCGAACTTCAGCGCGCACAAGCCGACCTGGAAAAGGCCAACGCACGAATCGCTGAACTCGAAGCAGCAGAAACCGAGCGTGCACGCGAGCAACTCGTCGCCAAGGTTCTGTCCGAGGCCAAACTCCCCGCCGAGATGGCGGACCGGCTTCGTGGCGAGACAGAAGAAGAACTCGCCGCCGACGCCAAGACCCTCGCCGCAGCGCTCGGCTTCGACCGCAAACCCGTCGACCCCTCCCAGGGACAGGGAACGCAGCGAGCAATCACCCCAATGACACTGCAGCAGGCAACAGACGCCCGCCTGAACATCCAACGATAGAAAGGAAGTGATGCCCCATGGCTATCACCCTTGAGCAAGCAAAGCTCAACACCCAGGACGACTACGACGCCACCGTCATCGACGAGTTCCGCAAGAGTTCTGTCATTCTCGACAACCTCATTTTCGATACCGCGGTCAACCCTGCCGGTGGCGGCGCAACGCTGACTTACTCCTACCGACGCCTCGCAACACAGCGCGAAGCAGAATTCCGCGAACTCAACACCGAGTACAAACCCGCAAGCGTCACCACCACGAAGCACTCCGTAGACCTGAAGGTCCTCGGCGGCTCCTTCCAGATCGATCGCCAACTCGCACACCTCGGCCCGGCAACCTCCGACGAGATCGCGATGCAGACCTCGCAGTTGATCAAGGCCACCACAACCAAGTTCAGCGACGCCGTCATCAACGGTGACTCCGCAGTCAACGAACACGGCTTCGACGGCCTGTCCAAGGCCCTGCTGGGCTCCGCAACGGAACTCAACGACCAAAAGGACTGGAGCGCCTACACCACCGCAGACGCCGCACTCGGCATCCTTGACGACCTCGACGAACTGCAAGGCGCACTCGACGGCGCACCCACCCTGCTGTTCGCAAACCAGCGAGCACTAGCAAAACTGCGCTCCGCAGCGCGCCGGGCTTCCATGTACACGGTCAACCCGATTGATGGTCTCGTCGGTGCGAATGGCCACGCTATCGAGCGTGAGCAGATCGGCAACCTGATCCTGGTCGACCCGGGCAACAAGCCAGGTACGAACGACCCGATTATTCCGGTTTCCGAGGGTGTCACCAGTGTCTACGCGGTACGTATCGGCCTTGATGGCTTCCACGGTGTCACCACCACCTCCGGAGAGATGATGAAGACCTGGCTGCCGGACTTCACCACCTCTGGTGCGGTCAAGACCGGTGAGGTCGAGATGGGCCCGGTTGCGGTCGCGCTCAAGGCGACCAAGGCAGCGGGCGTGCTCCGCAAGGTCAAGGTGGCCTAAATGATCGTCACATCACCGAATACCCGCTACAACGGGACCATCGGCGGCGACGTGTTCATTGAGGGCGTTTGCCGCAATCCGAGCCAAGCAAACCTGTGGTACTACAAGGCGCAAGGCTTCGGGATTGGGGAAGACGTAGTTGAACCGCCGGCAGATGAATCTGAAACGTCGCCGGAGTTGACGGTCCCGTCTCGCCCGGACGCACGCGCAAAGAAGTCGCAGTGGCAGGCTTACGCCAAATCGCTCGACCTTGACCCTGCTGGCATGACTACCGAGCAGATCATCGCGATGGTGGACGCGTTCGAAGCAGAGAACCAGACGACGACCGCGACCGAGCAGGAGTAGAGCAAGGAGGGTGTCATGGCAAAGTGGCTTTTGGAATCTCCCGAAGACATCTGGCCTGACGCTGCCCCGGAGATGAAGCAGCGCGCGAAGCGCTGGATTGATCAAGCCGAACGGCTTATCCGTGCTCGTGCGCCGACCCTTGAGCGTCGTATCGAGCAGGGGCAGATTGACCGGCTTGTCGTGGCCGACATCGTCGAGGCGATGGTGACGCGAGCAATCGACAAGACCACGCGAGGTGGTCTCGACAAACTCGCTTATCCGGAAGTGTCGATGGAGTGGACAGGCGACGGCGGCGCGGGGCAGGGCTCGCTGCTCTACCTGACGTTGGATGAATTGATGATTGTGGCACCGCAGCAGTCGCAGGCCGCCTTCACGATTCGTCCTCGAGGTATGACACCGCAGATACCGGAAGGGGAGTGGCGTGGTTAGTGCGGCAGTGCTGTTTCAGCCTGGCTGGACAGCCCTTATCAGCGGAGACCGCAACGAGATTGATCCGTATACAGGCGAGCCTCTTCCTGCTGGTGTGGAGGAGATTTCCGGACGCGGGCTGTTGCAAGCCGCGCTGTGGAACGGCTTTTCGGAGGTCACAGCCACCACCGTTGTTGATGAACGGATGGTGCTGTTTGAACCACCGGTAAAGATTCGTGCGGAAGACTCGTTCTATTCCCCTTCGGGGCAATGCTGGCAAGCGATCACCGAGGGCATGCCCCGCGGTATCCCAGGGCATGCCCCAGAGTATGTCGCCGTCCGTGTGCGGCATGCTCCGGAACTCGATAGGCAGGAGGTCTAAGCCATCGGCGCATTGTCAGCCAAACTGACCATCTACAAGTATCGAGTCCGCAAGTATGCGGCCCGGTCGGGGTCGTTTGATGAACGTGTGCGGATCGCGAAGGAAATCATGATGGATGCACGCCCTTTAGCGCCAGTGCTCACTGGTGCTTATCGCGGCGGCATCGACATCAAGGTCGACGGCCTGGACGTTTCGGTCGTCGACAGTGACGAAGACGCGATCTACAAGGAATACGGGACATCGGACACGCCGGCGCATGCCGCATTGACTACTGCGGCAATGAAGCATGGCCGCTATCGAGGCATGAGGCCAAGGAGGAGTCGAATGAAGTGACAGTAAAACCGTTGCCATACGTCGCTGGCATCATCCGTGCATGGCTCGCAGAACAACAAGAGTTCACTGATTGCCTGCACGGTGGTGCGATTACGACGCGTAATCTGCCCGACCCGCTGACCAAGCCGCATTGTCTTGTTGCCGTGACAGGACACATGGGAGACGACCCGCTGCTGCATCGAGTGATTGTGCAGGTCACGCCGTGGGCGCCTGATAGCCAAGTCTCGAGGCTGCGGGAGGATCCCGATGTGACTGTGTGGCGAGCCGCCGCGATGGCGGGAGAGTTGCTCGGCAGAGCAAAGAACCAGGTACTCGATGACGCAACAGCGTGGAGTGCAAGTTGGTTGGACGGTCCTGTCCAACTGTATGACCTGAAACGTGGGGCCGACAGGCCCCTTTTTTATGCCCCGGTTCGATTCCAAGTGCATGTCAGGCACCGGGGGTTTTCCAGATTCTAGATTCGAAGGAGTACTGATTATGGCTGTTACTACGGCTGATCCAAGCAAGGCGTATCTGTGGCTGACCGGTGATGCATACCGTGCACCTGCAGACACCAAGTTGCCGGAGGGCGATCTGCTCGCCGAGGCAATCAAGGGGTGGGACGCATACGGCGGTATTGAGGCAGGTTTCGAGCAGACCTCGGAACAGTCCGTCACCGAAAAGCAGGTGTTCAACTACCGCAAGGCCCCGTACAAGATCGCCCGTGATCCGCTCAAGGAGGGCATCAAGTTCCGTGCGGTGGATAACACGAAGGCAACCCTGCTGACGCGCGCCCAGGGCGGCAAGATCATCAAGAAGGGTGAGCACTACGCGATTGAGAAGGGCGTCGGCGAGGAGTTCGCGATCTTCATCCGCGTCGAAGACGGCACGGATGCCGCGTTCTTCTACTCGCCGCGTGTGACGCTGAAAGCACCTGCGACGCGCGCCGCCATCGATGGCCAGAACATCGACGGTTGGGAGTTCGACGTGTCGTTCCTGTCTCCGATGGTGGAGATCATTCCGGCCCTGCCGGAGGGCGTCACTGTCGACGAAGACGAGTCTGCGAGCACCGAGGACAGCCACTAAATAAGCCAGGTGGTGGCGCAGCGGGTCGCCACCACCACAAGGGCTCAATCAACCCGCCAATTTTTCTACCCCAGTACCGAGAAGGGAAAACAACATGACTGCGAAGAAGAAGACCGTAATCGACATCCTGGACGCCGCACTGGCTGTCAAAGGTGGGCCGTCTCAACTGATTGACCTTGACGGGGTTGAGATCAGCCTGCGCCGCAACTTCACGGGCCGTGAGGCACGCGATTACGTGGAAATCTGGCGTATCGATAAGGCCAAAGAGAGCACGGAAATCGTCAAGAAGACCGTGGCGCTGCTGTCAGACTCTGACGAGGAGGCCAAGGAAGCGTTTACGCAGCGCCTGCTGCAGGAGTCCGCACCGACTGCCGCGCGTGTCCTTGGCCGTATGGCGGTTATCGCGGGTCTTCGATCGGAAGATGGGAATTTTTTTCCTGGAGCCTCCGCCTAGACGCGCCGGGCGAGTTCGCACGAGTGCTCGTGGAATTTCGTAGGCAATACAGCCTGGATTTCCGCGAAGCACTCGACACGATGTGGCATGGGGATATCGCAGTCCTGATTGACGGACTAGAGCACTGGTCTGACCAGGACGAGAACTTGGCAATGCTGGTGGATCGTCTCGACTACTGGCTCAACTCCGAGTACCGCTCCTGGATTACCGACCCTGACGACCCGGACGTCGCCCGCGAGCGGGCCCGCCGCAAACGCGAAGGCATCAAACCACCGGCAGACCCGGTGATCTTCCCCGTCGCACACCGTCCGGCGCACGTCCACAAGGAATTGATGCGCGAACTGCTGAAAGAACACGAAAACACCACGCCGACTGTCACGAAATCTGACGGTCGGCGTTTTGGTTCGCTGAGCGATCTGCGAAAAATGAGAGGAGAATAACCAATGGCCGGTGGCAAGATTGACATCCTGGTTGAACCGGATACAAGGGGATTTGTCCCCAAGATGGAGTCCGGTCTCAAAGGCGCGATTGGTGCCGCCGGCAAACTCGGCGCAGCCCTGGGCGTGGCCATGGGCGGCGTGGAAGCGGCGCGCACGGTCGTCCAGGTCGGCAAGGAGTTCGAGACCGAACTCAACACGATGCGAGCCGTCTCGCAAGCAACCGCCGAACAGATTGAAGCGATTACCCAGCGTGCTCGCGAACTCGGTAACGACACATCGCTGACGGCAACGTCTGCCTCTGACGCTGCTGCAGCAATGACCGAACTTGCCAAGGGTGGATTCTCCGTCGAGGAAGCCATGGCGGCAGCAAAGGGCACCCTGCAGTTGGCGTCTGCCGCACAAACGGATGCCGCGTCTGCTGCCACTATTCAGTCCCAGGCCCTGCAAGCCTTCGCACTTGATGCGTCTGAAGCCGCGAGGGTGTCAGACATTCTGGCGGGTGCAGCAAACGCATCGTCTGCACAAATCGGCGACGTGGCTAACGCTCTGCAGCAGTCCGGTGCGGTGGCACACCAATTCGGCGTGTCTATCGACGACACCGCGACCGCAATCGCGATGTTCGCCAACGCCGGTATTACCGGCTCCGACGCCGGTACGCTGCTGAAAACTGCGCTGCTGTCGCTGGCGAACCAGGGCAAGCCAGCGCAGGCAGCAATCGAAGAACTTGGCCTGACGGTCTACAACGCCCAGGGCCAGTTCGTCGGCCTGCCGGTGCTGATGGGACAGTTGAAAGACGCCGCGCAAAGGATGACGCCAGAGGCGTACCAGGCCGCTACCGCAACACTGTTCGGCAGCGACGCCATGCGTATGGCTGGTGTGGCAGCACAGCAGGGCAAAGAGGGCTTTGATGCGCTTTCCGAGGCCGTGACCCGACAGGGACAAGCCGCAGAAGTCGCAAAAGCACAAACCCACGGTCTACCCGGTGCACTGGAACGGCTGGAAAACACCGTCGAAGACGTCGCCCTTGCTACCTACGAGTCGCTTGCCGGCACCATGGTTGCCGGTGTGGACTTGGCCACTGCCGCCATCGGCACGTTTGGCGACTACGCCGAGTCCGCAATCAACGGGTTGAAGACCGCTGTTGAAGTTGCCGGCGACGTGTTCGCACCACTGGAAGGCACCGTAAAGACAACCGGTAACGCCCTCCAGGGCCTTGCCGGACCAATTGTTGGTGCCGCCGCAGCGTTCGCCGTCTTCAAACGACTCGATATCCCATCCCACCTGGGAGTCGCTCGCGAGAGCGCAAAGGGATTTGGCGACATGATGGAGATCCACACGCTCCTCGCACGAAAAAACGGCGTGGAACTCACCCGCATGGGCGCAGCGCTCGCCGTCGTCGAATCGAAACACAAATCCATCGCCCTCATGGCCGACTCGGCGCGCCGGGCGTCGGCTCCAATGCGCAATCTTGGTGCGAATACGAAGCGTTGGGCAACGGAGATGAAGGGCCTGTCTAGGACGGCCACCATGGCGCGCGGCAATCTCTTGCTGTTGGGCGGTGCCGCAAAGGGCGCTGCTGCTGGTGGGTTTAGTCTGTTGCGCAGTGGTGTCTCTGGCGTGGTCAACGCCATGGGTGGTCCGTTTAACATTGCGATGATGGGCGGCGCGGCGCTTATCGGCGCGTTCGTGCAGTCCTCGCAGACTGCATCCACGATTCAGGACAGGCTTGCAGAAGCGTCGCGTAACGCCGCTGAGGCGCAGCAGGAGTTGCAAACCGCTGTGGCTGGCACCACTGGTGCGCTCAATGAACAGGGGTTGGCTGCTGCCTCGAAGATCGCCGACGCCGAGATGGCGCAATTGACCGCGATCGGCGAGCAGATGAACAGTTCGTTCAACATCATTCAGGCCCCTGATCTGTCGTGGTGGCAACAGGGCTTTTGGAACAAGGAGTTCAACGAGTACCGCTCCCACGTCAATGAGACGAAGCAGGCGTATGACGCGCTGAAGTCTGCTGCTGGCGAGTTGAAGATCCCGATGGACGACTTGGGCCGCGTGGTTGCAGCAGGTGGTGCGCAGTTCGAGGACCTTATGGCGCATCTGGACGCGGGTGGTGAAGCGTCGCAGCGCGCTGCCGCACAACTGCGCCAGGTGAAAACGGAACTGGACGAGCAGGTCCTTGCCGCGCAGCGTGTGTCGCCTGCGGCTGCACAGATTGAGGCGGGTATGCAGGTGCTTGCAGACTCGTCTTCTGCGGCAGAGGAGCGTCTCAACGCGCTCAAGCAGGTGCTGCAGGCGATGGGTATGCTTCCTGCTTCCACGCAGGACGCGATGATGAATCTGGCTAAGACTGTTGACCAGGTCAGTGAATCTGCGGCAGGCGCGATCATCGGTGGCGAAGGTCTCGGCGAGACGCTGTTTGACCAGTCGGGCAAACTCGAAGCCACAGACAAGAACGCGCAGTCTCTACACGCCTCGTTGATGTCGATCTCCGACGGGTTCCTGCAGTCTGTTGCTGCGGGCAATGACGCAGAGCAGGCTTACGGGCTTGTGGAGGCAGGTCTTGCAAACCTCGCGTCTGCCTACGAATTGACAGACCCACAGATCGAATCGCTGCGCCAGCAGTACGCACTTATGCCCGAGGTTGTCGAGACCTTGGTGAAGTTGGAGGGCGCCGATTCGGTAGAAACCGAGATCGCCGTGGTCTGGGCCTTGATGCAGGACCTGCCGGAGGGCCAATCAGTCGAACTGAATGTGCTTTCTGAAGAAGCGCAGGAGCAACTGAGGCAACTCGGGGTCCAACTTGGCGAGACCCCGGACGAACACACCACAAGGATCGAGGCACCGACCGAGGAAGCCCGGAAAAACGTCGACACCTTCATCAAGGACGTCGAGACCGAACTGGGCAAAAAGAAGGAAGCCAAGATCGAGGCCGACGCCAGTCAGGCCAAGAAAGAGATTGACGACGTCCAACGCCGCTTGGGCGGGTTGCGGGACAAGGAAATCACCATCACGACCCGCCAGCGCACCGTCGTAAGCAACGCTCCAGGGCGTGCATCCGGCGGCCGCGCGCCGGGCTTGGCCACCGGTGGTGTGGCCACAGGCTATCGCCTGCCGACTACGGGGCCGGGTACTGAGATTGTCGACGGGTTTGTGGGCGTGGATGCTGCAGGCAGCCCGCTGGCTCGGCTTGATGCTGGCGAGTGGGTGATCAACCGGGCTTCGTCTGACAAGTACGACGCGGAACTTGCGGCGATTAACCAGGGTGTGTTCCCGAAACTGCCGGGCTTCGCCACAGGTGGTGTCGTCTCGTCGAGCGAGATTAAGCGCACACTGGCGTTCCTTGATGGAACTCCGTACTACATGGGCGGCTGGTCTGCCGGTGGTGTCGATTGCTCTGGCGGTGTCTCTGCCACGGTCAATGTGTACCGCGGGGAGGATCCCTTTGCTTCTCGTATGTCGACTGTCACCGAGGGGCAGTGGCTTGCCGAGCGCGGTGCTGTGCCTGGCAAGGGCGGCGCGGGTGACATCACCATTGGGTGGTGGGACCGAGGCGGCGGCGCGAACGGTCACACCGCGATGCAACTGGCAGACGGGACGTTCATCGAGTCCGGTGGCAACACCGGTGGCGGATTCACCATCGGGCGAACTGCCGGCCCACTTGAGGGGCGTGGCTTTACTGACTGGGCGCATTTTCCGGACGCCGACAAGGTCGCAGACTCTGTCGACGCGCTTGTAGAAACCGCGTCGAGTGCATCTGGTGTTCACGTGTCGTCGTCGCCAAGCGGTGCTCACGTGTCGTGGGGTGCTGCGGATCGAACCTTTGACGTCATCTCGGCGCTGTTCGGTGCGCAACTCTACGACCAGGGCGGGTATTTGCCGCACGGTGGTGTGGCAATGAACCTGTCGGGCAAGCCGGAGCCGGTGCTCACCGACGGCCAGTGGGCACAATTCGGTGAGTTTGCAAGGTCGATGCGTGCAGTTGCGGCAGAGTTGCCGGCGGTTGTCGACGGGTTCAAGCAAGCCTCCAAGAACCTGGACTCCACAGCAGCAGGCCTGGAAGCAATCGCACCTAAGGATGGGTCTCGCTCTATCGCAGATGCGCCTACCTCGGCGTTTGATGTGGTGGACGATCTGACGAACTCGTTTGCGGTTGCCGCCGGCAACTACCACGCCAACCCGACCCGATTCGGTCTTGGTGTTGGTGGTGCGCTGCTGCCGGAGGTCTTTGGTGGTCTTCGTGACGCCGAGCGCGGTCTTGCCGACACGCGCCAGGCAGCGAAGGATGGCATGGATGAAATCGCCGAGCGGGAGCGCGAACTGGCTGAAGCGCGTGAAGCGTTAGCCGAACTCGACGCTCAAGACGGTGGCTACGACAAGCAGACCAAACGCAGGATTGAAGACGCCGAAAAGGCAGTCGTTCGCGCCAAGAATGACAAGAAGCCGTCTGCCGAAAAGATCGCTGACGCTGAAGAGCGACTGCGCCGTGCTCGTGAAGACGCGGCGGAGAAACTCGACGCCCAGGACAAGAAGCGGGCCAGGGACCGCGATAAGGCTGCAGATACTGTGATCAAGGCGGAAAAGAATCTCGACGTGGCACGCACGGGGACTGCTCAACTTGCCGCACAAATCGGCGCTGGGCAGATCACCATGGCCATTGAAGCCGCTAAAGCGGTCTACGCGCTTGGCAAGGTGGTCTACGAGACGATCAACAAGATCGCTGAATGGATCATCGAAAAGATCAACAACGTCGAAGCCGCACGCCTGGAAACGCTGACCCAGTCCGTCGAGATGATGGACAAGTTAGCCCGAGGCATGGACGAAGCCCGCAACCAGTTGACGCAACTGCGCATGGGAGCAGTCAACGCACTGCTCGCCGAACAGCAGGCACAGTGGCAACTCGGCCAAGCCCGAGCCAACTACACGCAAACGCAACTGCGCGGCATCGTCGACGTCGCCAACGCAAGGGCCAAGGTCACCAGCGCCGAACTCGGCTCCCTGCGTGTCATCGGCACAAGCGTTGACGACATGTGGGCGCGCACGATCGCTGGCCTGAAAACCGGCAAACTCACCTTTGGCGAGACGATGGACGCCGTAGCAGGCTCCGTGCGAGAAAAACTCGCACTCGAAGCCGAGACCCACAAAACCCAGGCCGAAGCACTCAAAGCCAACGCTGACGCCGCCCTGCAACTGCTCGATTCCTCCAAGGCCGCCGCCAAGGCAGCACTCTCCGCGAAATCAGCAACCGCACTGCTGAGCGCACAGGCCGGCAGGCTCAAAGCCATGACCACCATCGGCGACGGCTCACTGTCCACCCCAGCGGCAATGCGAATGCAGCGCGTGACGCAACTGCTCGCAGAATCTGCCGACTGGACAGCCCGCGACTACAAAGAACTCAAGATCGAAGAGTCCCGCAGATACCGAGCCGCCGCCGCACAAGCAAAAGCAGAAGCCATGCGCATTCTGAAAGAGCACTTCGGCGGCACCCCGGAATACGGCAAATACGTCTCCGAGATCGAACAGGTCATGTCCCGCGCCGGGCACTACGGGTTCTGGAACTCCACCGAGGACGCACAAAAGGTCATCGAGGCCGCACTGAAAAACACCTCGCTTGGGCGTGCTGTCCAGGATCTGGAAACCCAGCAAGTGGAGCAACAGATCGCCGACTACGAAAAGGCACTTGCCGAAACCAAGGTCGAGGTCGGAAACCTCGCAATTGACGCGCAGTACGCACCAAGCGAAGCAAAGGCACGCGGCGACCTCGCCACAGCCGAGCAGCAGGTTAGTTACTTCACGTCAATGGCGGAGTACTACCGCACTTCCGACGAAGGCGTGAAAACCGCACTGAAAGAACTCATGGACTTCAACCGAAGCCAAAGCACAACCCTTTCAGAGCAAACCACCAAGCAGGTCAACGAATTGCAGTCCATTGCCAAGACTGCAGAAAACATCTACAACACCCTCCCACCAGGAGGGTTCAACTACGACCTGCCAGGCGCAGCACCACTGCCACCATCACGCCTGCCACACACCTGGGGCAGCGAACTTGCCGCAGCGATGGGCCACGCCGCACTCCGCGACGTCGACATCACCCGAGTGGCACAAACCGCCATCAACCAAACCGACATCCCACAGATCGGAGCACGCTACAGCACACGCGAAGAAGTAGAAGCCGCACGCCGTACTCGAGACGAGCAAATGCGCGCGGCCATCGAAAACGAAATCGCCACCACCAGAGAACAACAACTCGCCGCACAGATGGACCGACGGTTCGCTGCAATCGAACGCAACATGCTGCCAGACCTGACCATCAACCTGCCCGGAACCGAATACATGCGCACCGAAGACGTCGCCCGCGAGATGCAAGACCAACTCAGCGCAGTAGGCCGCCGCGTCACCATCCTGGAAGGCAAAAACGGCGCCAACTACTACAAGACAAGGATGTGAAATGCTCTTCGGAATCAAAGACCACACAGGCCAACTCCACGACGTAGCCCCCAACGGCCCCTCCAACGTCACACTCCCAGCCGCCGGCATCACCGGACTCGTCGGCCAACCCAAAGCAGTCACCACCGAATCCGGCTTCGCGCCGGGTGGTGTGCTGCATGGCTATACGGCGGGTGTGGTGGAGGGCAGTGTGAAACTGCTTGTTGAGCCGCCGTTTACCTTCGGCGAGGTCGCTAGGTGGTTTTCGTTGAGTCGTGATGCCTTTCTTGTGGTGAACGGGTGGGAGTTGGCTGTCAGGCTGCGTGAGATGGTGGCCCCGCCCGAGGTTGCTCCGGATGGTGAGCCGCTTCTTGAGATGGAGATCCCGCTTGTCTCGTTTGATGGGGTGTGGCGCTCGCCGCCGAAGCGTGGTGCGTCGATCGTCAACGATGGGGATGTGCCGATCTATCCGACGGTTGAATGGTCGGGTGCGTCCTCCTCGGTGCGGTGGCCGTCTGGCTTTGGCACGGTGCTGCCATCGGTGGCGTCGCTGTCGACGTTGGATACCTCGCCGATGGGCGGGTTTACCGTCCGCACTGCTGGGCGCATCAACACGGCAGCGTCGAAGCAAGTAGCAGGGTTTTCGGAGCCGGTTCCTCCAGGCGGGTCGGCGAGTTTGGGGCTGTCGCGCTGTGACGCGATGTGGCGGATTGGAAGGTGGTCACCATGGCAGTAGATTGGGCCAAGTTCGCAGCACACCGTAAGGCGGTGGTGGAGTCGACGGGGCAGTACCTTGGGCTTCTCGACGAGAACGGCCACCCGCTGTGCGATCTGCCGGCACCTTCAGAAATGCAGGCCCCGCGAGAACGCAACGCCGTGTCATCGCTGCAGGTGACGTTCCCCGTGTCCGCGATGGACAGTGGGGTGCATCCTGCTGCGCGTGCTCTGGTGGACGACACGATTGGTGTGGAACCTTCCGGTGCGATCGCTCCCACTCCGAAGACACGGTTTGTCCTCGTGGAGCGTCCCGGCAGTTCGTGGTGCTACCGGGTCGCGCAGCGCATGGCCACCGGCCCATCAGACAGGCTGCGTGAAATCACGGTGCACGGCGTTGACGTGTTGAGTTTCTTGCAGCAATTGCCCTGCCCGTCGCAACCAGCGAAGTGGGCACGCACGACGTTTCACACGTTCGAACGTGACTGGCTGGCCGCTACCGACGCGTCTGCGCGGTTTAAAACCCCGCGGGATATCGCAGAGGTGGACTTCTACGACTCGTATCTCAGCGACCAGGTCATTGCAGGGCCTGCCGACGAGGCAATCGGGCGTGTGATTCAGGAGTCCGTCGACGCTGTCACGAAACTTGCCGGCCTCGACCCGTCGCCCTTCACCGTGACGGTGACGCCAACCGGCGATAAGGCTGACGAAGTACTGATCAAGCCGGACGACGACTTCATCTGGGATGTGGTGATGCCGCGCGCCACTGCCGCCGGCATCGCAATTTCTGCGGCGATGGTCTTCCCGGAAACCACCGGCGAGCCGGTGATCAATTTCGACGTGAAAGCAGGTGCACAATGAGCATCAAGTTAGTTGCCGATGGTGGCGAAATCACTGTCGGCGCGAGGGTCGCCGTCTACACGTATGGCGCGTTCAACGTCGTGCTTCCGGAGGGGCGCGAGTTGGCTGCCGACGAGTACACCGACGACGGCTACACCAACGGCTATGTTTACCGACCCAAGGGTGCTGAAAATCTCGGACGTTTCGACGTCGCCTTTGCTCGCGCTGATGTGACGATCGAGACAGACGCGGGGTATTCTAACTTCGAGGCGGTCGTCGACGCGTCGCAACGCCGCGTCTCCGAAGACATTTACTTCGAGCGCGACATCACAGGTGCCGGCCTTGGCTCCTGGACGCCCGGCAAGGACTACGACGTTGGCGACGTCGTCGACGTCATGGTCTTCAACAGAGTGATCCCGCAGCCCGTGACGGCGATCACTTACACGTCGGCGCCGGACGATCCGCTTGGCGTCCGTGTCCACGTCGGCGGCCAGACGATTCGCGACGCCGAACTCGTCGAGGAGCAAAACCGCAGTGTGCGCGAGGCCATTGCAAAGGAATCCGCACAGCGCCGCAAGCAGGTAGGTGCAGTGCAGGCACAGGCCCGTACTGCTGAATCGCAGGCAGCACAGGCGCGTAAAGCCGCTGATAAAGCGGTGGTGGACACCGTCGTTGAGTATGCAAAGTCATCGTCTGGCACGGAGGCACCTTCTTCGGGCTGGTCACAAGCAGCACCGGCGCCCTCCACAGTGGGGTTTGTATGGCAACGCACGATTACCTGGTTCGGCGATGGCCGCGTAGAGCGTGGACCCGCAGTATTGGTGACAGGAAACACTGGCCTGCCAGGCCCCCGTGGCCCTCAGGGTGTTCCCGGCCCGAAAGGCGACTCCGGCCGCGACGGCGTGCCGGGTAAAAACGGTGTGGGCGTGCAACAAACCACGGTGACATACGCCCAGTCTGCGTCTGGTGTGACTGCACCATCGTCAGGGTGGCAATCACAGCCACCGGCGAATGTACCTGCAGGGCGATTCGTATGGACAAAGATGGTGCTGCACTACACAGATAACAGCACCGAGGAAGTCTTTAGCGTAGGCAAGATCGGTGAGACCGGCCCACAAGGTAGTCCTGGCGCGAAAGGCGCAACCGGCGCTCGTGGGCCGCAAGGCCAGCGGGGCGCGAAGGGAGACACCGGTAGCGACGGCCGACCTGGCAAAGACGGAACGAAGCTTGTCAGCACCGTTGTTACCTACTCTCAGTCCACCTCTGGCACCCAACCACCAACACAAGGTTGGCAGCCACAACCACCCACCGTCGCGCCGGGGCGGTTTGTGTGGACGCGGTTTGTTTGGTCGTATTCGGATGGGACATCGGAAACGGGCTACAGCGTCGGCAAGATCGGTAATACCGGTGTTCGTGGCCCACAAGGTCCGCAGGGCGCAACTGGACCGCAGGGCGCAACTGGACCGAAGGGTGCAACTGGACCGAAGGGGCAGACAGGTGCACAGGGAGTGTCTGTAAAAGACGTGACTCATTTCTGGCGGTGGGCAACCAGCAAACCCGCCACTCCTACAGGCAGTGGCAACCCATCGGGCTGGTCCACCACCCAGCCCGCCTACATGGTTGGACAGACCCTGTACGCCACGATTCGCACCACCTACTCGAATGGTTCCGTGTCTTGGTCACCAACCACAGAGGAAGCCAGCGTGTCAGCAGCGACAGCGATTAGTAACGAGTCTGCAAACTCGAAGAATCGAGTGTGGTACGCAACAAGCGCGCCGGGGTCGACGCGTGGTGAGCGTGCTGGGGATACGTGGTTCCGCTACTCGGGAACGACCATCATCGGCCAGTGGCGGTGGACAGGCTCTTCATGGGCAACTCAAACCATCGGCAACCAGGTGATCGCCAACTTGGATGCGGGCAAGATCACGTCCGGGACCATTGATGCACGCCGGATTGGTGCGGATACGATTGATGCGTCGATGATTAAGGCGGATTCGTTGACCGTGCGTGAATTACGGGCGGAAGTGTTTCACCAGGTCGGGGCGGATGTGGTGCCGTTAAAACCTGGCACCACTGAGCCTGCGTGGTGGGATCAGGCTGATGCTACACAAGAGTTGTGGGTGAAATATGTTGGGCAGCACACCGCGAAAGGGGCGGAATGGATTCCTAACTACCACTTGGTCAATAAGGGTACGTCTGGTGCGTTTCCAGTGCAGATGAAACGTTTTAACAGCACGAAGGAGCCTGTACATATGAATTTAGTGACGGTGGATCCGGCCCTTGAGTATGATTTATCGTTTTTTGCGAAAGGGCATAACGGGGGGCGGTTTTTTATTGAATGCCGAGATCAGAATGGGTCGCTCGCGGTGAAGTCTGGTGGGATTATTCGAAAGAATGTGTGGGATCCACAAAACGCAAGTCAGTATCTTGCAAGCAACGTGGAAACTGATGGTGTATTGCGGTTTTACAAGACGCGGATTCGGTTTCACGAGAAGGTGCAGGCGGTCAAGATTGCCAATATTTACGGTAATCACTCGAATGGGACTCGTGGTGATGGGCTGTGGATTGGTGAGATAAAGATTGTGCCGCATCAGGTTGATCAGGAGCAGGTTGATGCGTTGCAGTCGAAGCAGATTAGTGACAATGCGGCGCGGATCCGTGGGATTCAGGCAGCGCAGACGAAAGCGCAGAAGGCGATCGATGCCGAGGAAAAGTACCGGACGCAATTCGGGTCTGGCTACAACACCGGAAACTGGTTTTCGCCGAATAAAAATCCGTTTGTCGAAGTCAGAACGATCCAGAGCCATGGGTCTGTGCGGTATAACTCGACGCGCGCCCGCCTCAAGCGCAAATGCAAGGGGTGGATTCTGTTAATCCAGACCACTGAGTCGGGACTGTCCGATATGCAGGGGTTCAACGTCGATGCTGACCAATATGCCCAGTTCAGCGTGTATGGCGGGTTGAACCAGGTGGTCAAGCATTGGGCGATTATTTATCAGTTGTACGACTAGGCGAGTTGGGGATAGGGCTGCCGGGCCGGTTCGCGTGCCAGGTTTTGACGGCTTCGGCATCCCAGAGTGGTGTTTGCTTCGTTAGCCGGGCGACAGGGGTGGGCACGCCGAGTTTGTTGTTTGCTCGGCTGTAGGAGCGCCATGTGGCGTCGGTGACGTTGCAGTGGTTGGCGCATTGTTGCACGGTCCAGAGTTCACGCCCGGTGTCGGTATCGGTGATGTGGATGTTCATGCTGATTTCCTGTCGAGGAAGTGGATGTAGACGGCGGTTGCAGAAAGTATGAGCAGGGTGATCGGGTGCCATCCGGTGAGTACGCCGAGGGGGATGAGGATTAGCGGAAGGTTGAGCCGCATAGTGTGTTCCTTTCCGGGGTAGTGTGGAGGGGTGCCTCGCGGTTCTGGTTAGTTTGGGTAATCAGAACCGCGAGGTCTTTTTACTCGTCCTTATCGTGGGGCTTCCGGAAGAAGTCCACGGTTTGGAGAGTTGCTACCCAGATACTGAGCAGCAGGGCGATGATTTCTATCATCTGTACCCCTTTCCACTATTGAATTTTCTTACTTCAGTGCGTCTCTCACTCGCACTACAACCATTATAGCAATAACGCGCTGAACGTGCCAAACAGGCTAAACATGTAGAAAGCGAAAGGGGGTGAGCGTGTGTAACTCGAAGTGACAGCCACCATGACCGCTGCAGCGGTCAAGCCCAGTAACAAACCAACCAAGCAAGAAGGAGGCCACCATGGCTGAACAACATGAAACCCGCGATCTGTGGAACATCGCGCTTGAAAACCTCACTGACACCCAGCTCGAAGAGCATCAACGCCAGTGCTGGGACCGATCCAACAACATTGACCAGGAGCGGCAACGCCGCCAAGCACTCCCATATGTCTGGGCGAACGAAACGCAGATCATTAAGTCGCTGCGTACCGCACTTGGCAACGCGCCGGAAGCAGGGGCACCGTGGAAGCAACCCGAGAACATCACCGGCGCGTATATCGACGGCGACATCGTCACTTTTGAGGGAAAGAAGTGGCAGGCGACCGGCGACGGCGCAATCATGTTAGCCCCGCAAGCAGTGCACCCGATCATGGGTCGACGATGGGTACCTGTCACAGGTCAGGTCGCAGAGACCAACTAAGCCCCACTGTAGGGGCATTTTTTATGCCCGAAGCACGAAAGGAGCAGTCATGAAAAACTGGCTCACATTAGAGCCCGACAGGGTGAAGTTGATGACCCGTCACTTCACCCAAGGTCGAGGCGGAAACAAGATCCAGTACGTCGTCGTCCATCACAACGCAGGCGTCCTCTCGATCGACCAGATCTGGCAAGTGTGGCAGGACCGCCCAGCATCCGCGCACTACCAAGTCACCAGCACCGGCGAGATCGGACAGTTGGTATGGGACCGCGACACCGCGTGGCACGCCGCGAACACCTGGATGAACCAACGCTCGATCGGCATCGAAGTCTCCAACGCGGCAGGTGCCGCACAAGACTGGCCGATCACCGATATCGCCATCCGCGAGGCAGGACGCCTTATCGCCGCAGTGTGCCACTACTACGGGCTGGGACGGCCAGTAAACGGCAAAAACGTCCGCTATCACCGCGAGTTCACTTCTACGAGTTGCCCGTACCACCTCGCGCCGGGCGGTAAGTACAACTCGCCGCTGATGCGCGAAGCGCGGCGTTTCTATGACGATCTTGCAGCCAAGAAGGTTGCACCGAAACCATCACCCACTAAGGAGAAAGGATCCACGATGTTTGGACCGGAACAGGTAGGCGCTCTTGACGAGGCGAAGCGGTATAGCAAGGACACGAAGGCGCAGTTGACCGGGTCTGGTGAATTGGGCGAGTATCCGGGCTGGTCGCAACTGGGTGGCCGCACTGTTGTCGATGCGCTCGGCGTAATCGGCGAGACGCTCGGCATCCCCGGCTTTAAGGACATGAAGGGGAGTAAGTAATGGGACAGCATTCTTTGGTGCGCGCGGCAGAAGAGGTTATTTCGTCCGAGCCGTGGTGGCGTAGGTATAAGGGGTCGATCATCATCGTGATCACTGGTGTGGTTGCTGTGCTCATGCAGTTGGCGGAGTCGCCGGATTGGCAGGGCACGACGACGGGCACTGTGCTCACGATGGTGGTGTCGGTAGCCGGCGTGTTGGTCAACCGGTTTACTCCTGATGCGATGACGCCGTCGATGGCGCCGCGCCTGGAGCGGGTGATCAAAGACGGTGATGCGTATGCCGATCGATAAACTGCCTCAGAAGTATCAGCCCGCAGCCTATGGCCTGCGGGCCTTTTTAATGACCGACGCGACTGCATTGCTCATTCTTGGGTTCTGCTTCTTGGCGCGCGGCGCCGGGTGGTTGATTCAGAAGGGGCCGGCAGGCCCGCACCCGTTGAAACTGATTGGCCTTCCGGTCGCGGCTTGGGTGGCGCTCGCTGTCACACTCGGTGTGGTGTGTCTTGTGGCGGCAGTGTGGCATCAAACGACGGTTGGCGTGATCACCTTGGCGTTGTCGGTCACGCTGATCAGTTTGTGGGGCATGGCGTTCCTTCCAGATTCGCTCGCAAATTTCTTGGAGCGCGGCAGCGTGTATTTGGCGCTTGCCGTGATGACGATGTGGGCGGTCTGGAGGGGAAAGCGCGGTGAAATCACACTCGATATTCGAGCGGACCCGAAGGAGGCAGGATGGAACAGTTCTGGGAGAGCCTAGCCATCGTGCTTGCGGCGGTGATTCCGGCGTACCTCGGATATTTGACTGCGCGTGAGAAGCCGAAAGCAGACATCAGGGGTAAGGACACGGTCGATACCGCGCAGCAGCAGATGCAGTCGCTGCTGAAAACGCTGTTGGAGCGTGTCGCCAAACTTGAGAAGACGCAGGAGGTGTTGCAGCAGAAGTACAACCTGTCGCTCGATGCGCTGCGGAAGGTGCGGCGCCGCTATCCCGGTCTCAAAGTTGAGGTGCATGAGTCTGTAGAAGCGGACTTGTAGTCCTCGAACTGTTTAAGAATATTTAAGAGTTCGGCGTGGTCTTTGTCGCGCTAGATAAAGACCACGTGTAGACCACGCCCTGTTTTCACCCCGGTATATCGGCATGTAGATACCGCTCTGCGTTCAATTCCCGGCGGCTCCACTGGAAAGAGACCCCCAGACCCTTACGGGCCTGGGGGTTTCTTTTTATTTGTCGGGGAACTTGCGCCCAGAGCGGCCTTCACTCTGCGGTGCTCATCGTCTAGTTCCTCGACATCGTCTAGCTCCCCGCGCGGGCAACCAGACGATCAGCTCCATACTGAAAACGGTCCCCAATATGACCTGGGGAAACGTCGAGGCCCCTGCGAGACCGTCTAGCGGCACCCGAAGGGGAGCTAGACGATCTCGTAGCCGGTGACCGGGCCCTCCGTGTTCGGCTGCCAACCGAGTGCTGGGGCGACGTGGGTGGCAAAGTTCTCCAGGATCTTTACGTTTACGTCCACGCCCATGCCGGTCGGGATGGTGAGCAGAAGGGTGTCGGCGGCCATGACGGCAGGGTCGGCCTTGAGCTGCTCGATGAGCTTGTCCGGCTCGGCGGCGTAGGTGCGGCCGAAGGTGGAGGCGCCGACCTCGGGAAGCATGCCTACCTGGTCGGAGCCGGAGGCTTGCATGCTGAAGCGTGCCATGTCGGCGCCGTCGACGATGGGGAAGATGGAGCGGGACACGGACACGCGCGGGGTCCAGTCGTGGCCGGCTTCCTTCCAAGCTGCGCGGTAGCGGTTGATTTGGTCGACTTGGATCTCGCCAAGTGTCTGCGCGGTGGTCTCGGAAACCAGGGTGGAGGACATGAGGTTCAGGCCGTCGCGGGCGGTCTGCTCGGCAGACGCGTGGGTACCGGAGCCGTAGAAGATGTGCTTGCGCAGCTCGGGTGCCATGGGGAAGACCGGCAGGGCGGAGCCGGGCTGGAACATGTTGGGGTACTGGCGCTCGAGGGGCGCGGCGGTGGCGAAGCCGTGGCCGTCGACGGCGGCCATGAAGGTTTCGAGGTGGTTGCGGGCGACGTCGGCACCGTTCGGCGCTTCGCCCTTGTAGCCGAATGCTTCCCAGCCGCGCTCGGCGACCTCGGGGGCGCCGCGGGATACGCCAAGGGCGACGCGGCCGCCGGAGAGTTGGTAGAGGGAGGCGGCTTCTTCGGCGAGGTAGAGCGGGTTTTCGTAGCGCATGTCGATCACGCCGGTGCCAACTTCGATGCGCTCGGTGGAGGCTGCAACTGCACCGAGCAGCGGCATCGGGGCGGAGGCTTGCGGGACGAAGTGGTGGACGCGGAAGGATGCGTTGTTGACGCCGATCTCGTCGGCAGCTTTGGCGATCTCGAGGTGGATTCTCGCTACCTTTTCTGCCGAGGGGCCGCGTTGGCCGCCGATGGCGTAGTGCCCGAAGCTCAAGAAACCGAATGCTTTCATGGAGTCCTCCAGATCAGTTATGTGACATATCAACAAATATCATAGCCTGTGCCGAGCAGCGCAACCGAAAAACGGCCTCAACGTTGTATTGGAGGAGCTTAAAAGGTTTATTAAATCCCTTGGCGCGACCACAGCCCGGCGCTACGGTCGTGCGCATGATTTCAAAGACTGCGAAGACGTTGTCCGCTGCAACCGCCCTAGCCGCCCTCGCCGGCGGCTTCATTGGTGCTGGCACCGCGCACGCACAGGTAGCGCAGCTCTCGTCGGCCAACCCGAACCTGGACCAGTTGGTGCAGAAGGGTTGGGACACCTACACCGGCGCCGTGCTGGGCAATAAGGGAGGCATGTTGCTGAAGGATCTGCCGAAGGACGCCAAGCCACTGGCAGCAAAGGATGTAAAGGAAGCTCTCGCACAGCCGCTGCAGGCGAAGGAAGATGCCGCGATCACCCTGACGTTCACGCCGCAGGGCCGGCTCAATTACGACGACGGCTGCAACGTCGGCAACGCAACCTACAAGGTCAACGCTCGCGGTGGGGTAAAGGTGGGCGCGTTCGCTGAGACCCAGCGTCTTTGCGACCCAACCCGCATGAACAAGTCCGATGAACTGAAGTCGATCCTGCGAGCGGGTCCCGCTGTGTACAAACTTAACGACGACACCATCGCCCTTGGCGCCCAAGGCAAGATGATTGAGTTTCTTGGAGTTGCATAGGCATCCCATGAAACCCCTTGAACCCGCGAATCCGGCCGCTACCGTGTGGGGCATGGGTATCAAGACTCAGAAAACATTGTCCATTGCAACCGCGCTCGCGGCCCTGGCCGGCGGCACCCTTGGTGTCGGCACGGCTGGCGCGCAGGAGCGCTCGAGCAGCATTGACCAGTTTGTCCAGATGAGTTCCTCCCTGTTTTCTAACCCGGCGGGGCAGCAGCCCGCTGGCACTGGGCTGATGGTTCCGCTTGCGGAAGGCGCGACGCAGTTGCCTAACGACCAAGTCCAGCCCGCACTGGACACCACCTTGCGTGCCAAGAACAATGACAAGGTCACCGTTGATTTCCGCCCGGACGGCACGCTGACCTACAACGATGGCTGCAACACGGGTAACTCCACCTACCAGGTGGATACGACCGGCAGGTTGCGCGTCGGTGACCTCAACGAGACCCGCATGGCGTGCCCTCCGGGTGCGGAGGTTGCCGCGAACGATCTAAAGACGATCCTGCGCGCCGGCCCGGCGGTGTTCCAGGTCGATCCGTCCACGCTTGCGCTGGCGGCGCAGGGGCAATCGATTGAGTTTGTGAAGTTGCCGGTGCGTGTCGTCGATTAGCAATCGCGACAGACTGCAAAGCTCCAGGTCATCCTGGGGCTTTTTGCTTTGCGACGACCCCACCTCGGCCATTTACAACACAGTTTTGTAGTCTAAATGGGCGGAAACCGGGGGTGCCGGTTGACTTTAAGTATGGCTACCCTAATATGTTCCAGGTAACCCTTACCTAAGTCTGGAAGGACGACAATGATCCGTTTCCCGCGCACCGCGCTGATCGCCCTCGCAGCCGCAGGCTCGCTGACCCTCGGCGCTTGCTCCAACGCAGAGCAGGCCGCTGAGACCACCACCTCTGTAGCAGCCACCTCCGAGGCTGCAACCTCCGCCACCACCGATGGCAGCACCGTCAAGGTGACCGACAACTACGGCGAGAAGGAAGTGCCGGCAAACCCGCAGCGCGTCGTCGCTCTGGACAACCGCACCTTCGAGCTCCTGGACGCCTGGGGCGTTAAGCCGGTCGCAGCAGCGCGCGATCTCGTCCCGAACACCATTCCGGGTATCGCGGACGATGAGAGCATTGTCAACATCGGCAACCACAAGGAGCCGAACCTCGAGGCCATCGTGGCCGCTGACCCGGATGTGATCGTCTCTGGCCAGCGCTTCCGCAAGTACGACGAGGAAATTGAGAAGCTGGTTCCGAACGCTACGCTCGTCGAGTTCGAGCCGCGCGACGGCGAGCCGTTTGACCGCGAGCTCATCCGCCAGACCCTCGCCCTTGGCGACATCTTTGGCAAGCAGACCGAGGCTGAGCAGACCGTCAAGGAGTTCACTGAGGCTATCGAGCGCGCCCGCTCCACGTACAACCCGGACCAGACCGTCATGGCCGTGAACGTTTCCGGTGGCGAGATCGGCTACGTCGCACCGGGCGTCGGCCGCATGTGGGGCCCGCTGTTCGACCTGATCGGCTTCACTCCGGCGCTTCAGGTGGAGAACGCCTCTAACGACCACAAGGGTGATGACATCTCCGTCGAGGCAATCGCAGACGCGAACCCGTTCTGGATCTTCGCTCTCGACCGCGATGCAGCGATCAAGTCCGCCAAGGATTCCCCGGAGGCTCTGTCCGTGATCAACGACTCTGCCGCGCTGCAGAACGTTACCGCGGTGAAGGAAAACCACGTCTACGTGGCACCGAAGGACACCTACACCAACGAATCCATCCTCACCTACACCGAGATCCTCAACGATCTGGCAGACAAGTTCGAGGCTGCAAAGTAACCCCCGAATGACACATCCAACTGCGACTACCACCCGCCCCAAGCTTCTCGATTGGAAGCTTGGGGTGGGTGTTGTCGTTGTCGTTTTACTGCTGCTGACCTCGCTTGCGGTGGGGCAGTACGACATTTTGAATAGCGACGACGGCTGGGCCATGTTCCGTACTACCCGCGTCCCGCGCACCATCGCGTTGGTGCTCGCCGGCGCGGCGATGGCGATGAGTGGGTTGATCATGCAGATGCTCACCCAGAACCGCTTCGTCGAGCCGACCACCACCGGCACCACCGAATGGGCCGGCCTTGGCCTGCTCGCGTCGTTCGTGTTCTTTCCAAACGGCACGATCATGACGCGCATGCTGCTTGCCGTCGGTTTCGCTTTTGTGGGCACGATGGTGTTCTTTGCCTTTTTGCGCAAGGTCACGCTGCGCTCCAGCCTGATCGTGCCGATCGTCGGCATCATGCTCGGCGCCGTGGTCAGCGCAGTCTCCACCTATTGGGCGCTGCAGGCCGACCTGTTGCAATCGCTCGGCGTGTGGTTTGCAGGCTCGTTCACCAGCGTGATCGCTGGCCAGTACGAGGTGCTGTGGATCGTGCTGTTTGTGGTCATCGCTGTGTTCTTCTACGCCGACCGGCTCACCGTGGCCGGCCTCGGCGAAGACGTGGCCACCAACGTTGGTCTGAATTACAACCGGATCGTGCTCGTCGGCACCAGCTTGGTCGCGGTGGCCGCCGGCGTGGTTACGGTTGTCGTGGGCAATCTGCCATTCTTGGGCCTGATTGTGCCGAACATTGTGAGCATGTTGCGTGGCGACGACCTCCGCTCCAACCTTCCATGGGTCTGCCTCACCGGCATTGGAGTGGTGACCATTTGCGATCTTCTGGGCCGCACCATCATCGCGCCGTTTGAAATGCCCGTGTCCGTCATCCTCGGCGTTGTCGGCGCCGCGGTGTTTATCGCCATGATTGTGAGGCGGAGCCGGAATGCGTGAGATCGGGGCGTTCCAGTCGTCGAAAAGCAAAAAGCGCTACTGGATGATTATTGCCGCGCTTGCGGTGGCCGCACTGCTATTTACCGCGGGGCTGCTCGCGTACGGCAACCCGATGGAGTTCGGGTCCACCGGCTACTGGCTGATTGCGCAACGTCGCATGAACGCGGTGATCGCGATGGCCATCGTGGCTGTGTGCCAAGCGACAGCAACCGTGGCGTTTCAAACGGTGACAAACAACAGGATTCTCACCCCGTCCATCATGGGGTTCGAATCGCTCTACGTCGCCATCCACACTTCAACCGTGTATTTCCTCGGCGCAGCCGGGCTGATCAACGCGCACACCCTGGAGATGTTTGTCTTCCAGCTCGTGCTCATGATCGGGCTCAGCCTGGTGCTCTACACATGGCTGCTCGCCGGCAACAACCCCGACATGCACGCCATGCTGCTGGTCGGCATCGTGCTCGGCGGGGGACTGGGTGCAGTATCTACGTTTATGCAACGCATGCTCACACCCAGCGAGTTCGACGTGCTCACCGCGCGCCTGTTTGGTTCCGTGAACAACGCCGACCCGGAGTACTACCCGTTGGCAATCCCGCTGGTCATCGTGGCGACGGGACTACTGATCTTCAACTCG
Source organism: Corynebacterium coyleae (assembly GCF_030408635.1). Classification (NCBI taxonomy): domain Bacteria; kingdom Bacillati; phylum Actinomycetota; class Actinomycetes; order Mycobacteriales; family Corynebacteriaceae; genus Corynebacterium; species Corynebacterium coyleae. The sequence goes on from NZ_CP047198.1 coordinate 744,573, forward strand.
CGCGCGCTCAACGTCCTGTCTCTGGGGCGCGACGTATCCATGAATCTAGGCGTGGACCACAAAAAGCACGCGATTTACACGCTCGTGCTGGTGGCCATCCTCATAGCGGTATCGACCGCGCTGGTCGGCCCGATGACCTTCCTCGGCTTCCTCGTGGCCACACTCGCGTACCAAGCCGCGGATACCTACGACCACCGCTACGTCTTCCCCATGGCGATACTGCTCGGATACTGCATCCTGTCGGGTGCGTACTTTGTGATGAACCACATCTTCTACGCGCAAGGCGTGGTCTCCATCATCATCGAACTGGTCGGTGGCCTGACCTTCCTAATCGTGATTTTGAGAAAGGGACGCCTGTGATTCAACTCAAAGAAGTCCGCAAGGCCTACAGCAGCAGTGTTGACATCGGACCGGTCACCCTGGACATCCCCGAAGGCGGCATCACCGCCCTCGTCGGCCCGAACGGTGCAGGTAAGTCGACCCTGCTGACGATGATCGGCAGGCTCCTCGACCTTGACTCCGGCCAAATCGAAGTCGCAGGCCTGGACGTCACCTCGGCGCGCTCGAAGGACCTGGCCAAAGTCGTGTCCATCCTGCGTCAGGAAAACCACTTTGTGACCCGCCTGACCGTGCGCCAACTCGTCGGCTTCGGCCGCTTCCCGTACTCGGGTGGGCGCCTGACCCCCGAAGATGAAGAGATCGTCTCGCGCTACATCGACTTCCTCGGCCTGCGCGAGCTGGAGAATCGCTTCCTCGACCAGCTCTCCGGTGGTCAGCGTCAGCGCGCCTACGTTGCGATGGTGCTTAGCCAGGAAACGAACTATGTGCTTCTCGACGAGCCCCTGAACAACCTCGACATCTCCCACTCCGTAGAGATGATGAAGCACTTGCACTCCGCATCCCGCGAGTTTGGCCGAACCATCGTGATCGTTCTGCACGACATCAACTTCGCCGCACGCTACGCGGACTACATCTGCGCAGTAAAGGACGGGGAAGTTGCCGCCTTTGGTGCGGTTGACGAGATCATGCGCGACAGTCTGCTGAGCTCCATCTTCAATACTCCGGTGGAGGTTATTGAAGGTCCGCATGGACCTATTGCGTGTTATCACTAAAACCTACGCTGTACTGCGGATTTGTGTTGTTTGTGAGTTCGTGGTTATATCTTCATCCGTTGCTTCGAGCGGCCTTGAGGGGCTGGCGAGAGGGAACGAGTTAATTTCATGAGGTTGCTGTGCAAGGTAAACGGTTGTTGAACTTGGGTTTGACTTTGGTTTACGTTGTGTTGTAGTCTCTGGTTCCGCCGCTTTGACGGCCGTGACTTTGTAAGTTGTGGTTGTTGGGTGTGCTGGTGTTGTTTGAGAACTCGATAGTGTGCCAATGCATTTTTTGTTGTTGTGTGCTTGGTGTTGTGTGCCATGGTGTGCATGCCTTGTTTGGTGTGTGCCGGTGGTGGTTGGGTGAACCATTGATTGCCTGATCATCTGTGTGGTGTGCTTCACTTTTGTGAGTGCATGATGCATGTTGCCAACCCTTGTTTTTGCCCCGTCAGGGTGGGGGTTGGTTGGAAGTTTTTTGGCTTCCAGTAATTTTTGGATTTTTTATTTTTGTGCCAGTCCAGCATCTGTTTTTTGGTGTTGGTTGGTTTGTTTTTGGTTAGGTATTGGGCTTTTCACGGCCTGTTTCTGCTGAAACATTTTTTGTGGAGAGTTTGATCCTGGCTCAGGATGAACGCTGGCGGCGTGCTTAACACATGCAAGTCGAACGGAAAGGCCAGTGCTTGCACTGGTACTCGAGTGGCGAACGGGTGAGTAACACGTGGGTGATCTGCCCCGCACTTCGGGATAAGCCTGGGAAACTGGGTCTAATACCGGATAGGACAGTGGTTTGGATGCCATTGTGGAAAGTTTTTTCGGTGTGGGATGAGCTCGCGGCCTATCAGCTTGTTGGTGGGGTAATGGCCTACCAAGGCGTCGACGGGTAGCCGGCCTGAGAGGGTGTACGGCCACATTGGGACTGAGATACGGCCCAGACTCCTACGGGAGGCAGCAGTGGGGAATATTGCACAATGGGCGCAAGCCTGATGCAGCGACGCCGCGTGGGGGATGACGGCCTTCGGGTTGTAAACTCCTTTCGCTAGGGACGAAGCGTTATGTGACGGTACCTAGAGAAGAAGCACCGGCTAACTACGTGCCAGCAGCCGCGGTAATACGTAGGGTGCGAGCGTTGTCCGGAATTACTGGGCGTAAAGAGCTCGTAGGTGGTTTGTCGCGTCGTTTGTGTAAGCCCGCAGCTTAACTGCGGGACTGCAGGCGATACGGGCATAACTTGAGTGCTGTAGGGGAGACTGGAATTCCTGGTGTAGCGGTGGAATGCGCAGATATCAGGAGGAACACCGATGGCGAAGGCAGGTCTCTGGGCAGTAACTGACGCTGAGGAGCGAAAGCATGGGGAGCGAACAGGATTAGATACCCTGGTAGTCCATGCCGTAAACGGTGGGCGCTAGGTGTGAGTCCCTTCCACGGGGTTCGTGCCGTAGCTAACGCATTAAGCGCCCCGCCTGGGGAGTACGGCCGCAAGGCTAAAACTCAAAGGAATTGACGGGGGCCCGCACAAGCGGCGGAGCATGTGGATTAATTCGATGCAACGCGAAGAACCTTACCTGGGCTTGACATACACCAGATCGCCGTAGAGATACGGTTTCCCTTTGTGGTTGGTGTACAGGTGGTGCATGGTTGTCGTCAGCTCGTGTCGTGAGATGTTGGGTTAAGTCCCGCAACGAGCGCAACCCTTGTCTTATGTTGCCAGCACGTGATGGTGGGGACTCATGAGAGACTGCCGGGGTTAACTCGGAGGAAGGTGGGGATGACGTCAAATCATCATGCCCCTTATGTCCAGGGCTTCACACATGCTACAATGGTCGGTACAACGCGTTTGCGAGCCTGTGAGGGTGTGCTAATCGCTGAAAGCCGGCCTTAGTTCGGATTGGGGTCTGCAACTCGACCCCATGAAGTCGGAGTCGCTAGTAATCGCAGATCAGCAACGCTGCGGTGAATACGTTCCCGGGCCTTGTACACACCGCCCGTCACGTCATGAAAGTTGGTAACACCCGAAGCCAGTGGCCTGTCATGGGAGCTGTCGAAGGTGGGATCGGCGATTGGGACGAAGTCGTAACAAGGTAGCCGTACCGGAAGGTGCGGCTGGATCACCTCCTTTCTAAGGAGCTTTTATTTTTCGCCCACAGTTGTGGGTGTGGTGGTTGAGTATCCGAGTGTGGTACTGCCACCAGTTTGTTTTAAAAATGTCCGGGTGGAGACACACCCAACCATGATCATCATGCTTATGTGAGTATGGGGTGTGGTTGTGGGGTGTGCACGCTTGGGTGCATGGATATCAAGTGTGTGTATGCAGCAATGAAAATGATGGTGTGTTGGCATGCTGTTGGGTGTCTGGGGCAACATTGTGTGTTCCTTTTTGTGGCATTCCATTGTTGGTTGATCATCTGTTGTGGTGGTTGGTCTTCGTGGGGTGTGTGTTGTGTGAGAACTGTATAGTGGACGCGAGCATCTTGTTCTTTTGTGTAATTTTTGTTTGTTGAGTTGTCTGCAGTTTTTGTAGCGACCGTAATTGTTGTTTTGTGTTACGGGCGTATGGTGGATGCCTTGGCATGCTGGGCCGATGAAGGACGTGTGAGGCTGCGTTAAGCCTCGGGGAGTTGCCAACAGTGCGTTGATCCGAGGATGTCCGAATGGGGAAACCCAACACCAGTTGTGTGGTGTTACCTGCAGGTGAATGCATAGCCTGTGTGGAGGTGACGTGGGGAAGTGAAACATCTCAGTACCCACAGGAGAAGAAAACAATTTGTGATTCCGTGTGTAGTGGCGAGCGATAGCGGATGAGGCTAAACCGTGTGCGTGTGATACCTGGGTAGGGGTTGCGTGTGCGGTGTTGTGGGGTGTGATCGTTGCGGGCTACCTGACCGCAAGATGGTGTGTGTGCGTTAGCGGAAACGTCTGGGATGGCGTGCCGGAGCGGGTGATTAGCCCCGTACGTGAAGGCGTTGCATATGTTGTCTGATCATGTTTTCCCCGAGTAGCAGCGGGCTCGTGAAATCTGCTGTGAATCTGCCGGGACCACCCGGTAAGCCTAAATACCCAGTGTGACCGATAGTGAATAGTACCGTGAGGGAATGGTGAAAAGTACCCCGGGAGGGGAGTGAAAGAGTTCCTGAAACCATGCGCTTACAATCCGTCAGAGCACCGTTTGTGTGTGATGGCGTGCCTTTTGAAGAATGAGCCTGCGAGTCAGCGGCATGTCGCGAGGTTAACCCGTTATGTGGGGTAGTCGTAGCGAAAGCGAATCCTAAGAGGGTGTCAAGTGGCATGTCCTGGACCCGAAGCGGGGTGATCTACCCATGGCCAGTGTGAAGCAGCTGTAAGAGGTTGTGGAGGCGCGAACCCACTTAGGTTGAAAACTGAGGGGATGAGCTGTGGGTAGGGGTGAAAGGCCAATCAAACTCCGTGATAGCTGGTTCTCCCCGAAATGCATTTAGGTGCAGCGTGATGTGTGCTTACCGGAGGTAGAGCTACTGGATGGCCGAGCGGGACTATCATCTTAGTGACGTCAGCCAAACTCCGAATGCCGGTGAAGTTTGAGCATTGCAGTGAGACTGTGGGGGATAAGCTTCATAGTCGAGAGGGAAACAGCCCAGATCGCCGGTTAAGGCCCCTAAGGGTGTGCTAAGTGGAAAAGGATGTGGGATCGCGAAGACAGCCAGGAGGTTGGCTTAGAAGCAGCCATCCTTGAAAGAGTGCGTAATAGCTCACTGGTCGAGTGGTTCTGCGCCGACAATGTAGTGGGGCTCAAGCACACCGCCGAAGCCGCGGCATAGTTTTTACTATGGGTAGGGGAGCGTCGTGTGTGGGGTGAAGCCGTATCGGAAGAAGCGGTGGACTGCACGCGAGTGAGAATGCAGGCATGAGTAACGAATGATACGTGAGAATCGTATCCGCCGAATGACTAAGGGTTCCTGGGTCAAGTTCGTCTTCCCAGGGTGAGTCGGGTCCTAAGGCGAGGCCGACAGGCGTAGTCGATGGTCAACGGGTTGATATTCCCGTACCCGTATATACGCGCCCAGTATCGAAGCGGTGATACTAACCACCCAGATCCGCCGACATGCACATCTTTGATGTGTGGTTGGTGGTGATGCGTGGGGCCTGATCCGTTGTAGGTCAGTGATGGGGTGACGCAGCAAGGTAGCCAAGCCGCTTATTGGATTGCGGTGCAAGCGTGTGGCACGACAGCATGTCAAATGCGGCTGTCAATAGTGTGAGGCGTGATGCGTAGCCCATATATGGGTGATGTTGGTGATCCTCTACTGCCGAGAAAAGCCTCTAGCGATGTGTGTATACGGCCCGTACCCGAAACCGACACAGGTAGTCAAGTAGAGAATACTCAGGCGGTCGGGAGAACTGTGGTTAAGGAACTCGGCAAATTACCCCCGTAACTTCGGGAGAAGGGGGACCCAAACTGGTGCCCGATCTATGCGATCGTGGTTGCTGGCGTGGGTCGCAGAGAATAGAGGGGAGCGACTGTTTATCAAAAACACAGGTCCGTGCGAAGACGGTTAAGTTGATGTATACGGACTGACGCCTGCCCGGTGCTGGAAGGTTAAGAGGACCTGTTAGGACATTGTGTCCGAAGCGGAGAATTTAAGCCCCAGTAAACGGCGGTGGTAACTATAACCATCCTAAGGTAGCGAAATTCCTTGTCGGGTAAGTTCCGACCTGCACGAATGGCGTAACGACTCCCCTGCTGTCTCAACCACAGACCCGGTGAAATTGCACTACGAGTAAAGATGCTCGTTACGCGCGGCAGGACGAAAAGACCCCGGGACCTTCACTATAGCTTGGTATTGGCATTCGGTGCGGTTTGTGTAGGATAGGTGGGAGACGTTGAAGCGGCCACGCCAGTGGTTGTGGAGTCGTTGTTGAAATACCACTCTGACCGTAGTGGATATCTAACCTTGGCCCATGATCTGGGTTGGGGACAGTGCCTGGTGGGTAGTTTAACTGGGGCGGTTGCCTCCCAAAATGTAACGGAGGCGCCCAAAGGTTCCCTCAGCCTGGTTGGCAATCAGGTGTTTAGAGTGTAAGTGCACAAGGGAGCTTGACTGCGAGACTTACAAGTCGAGCAGGGACGAAAGTCGGGACTAGTGATCCGGCACCTACTTGTGGATGTGGTGTCGCTCAACGGATAAAAGGTACCCCGGGGATAACAGGCTGATCTTCCCCAAGAGTCCATATCGACGGGATGGTTTGGCACCTCGATGTCGGCTCGTCGCATCCTGGGGCTGGAGTAGGTCCCAAGGGTTGGGCTGTTCGCCCATTAAAGCGGCACGCGAGCTGGGTTCAGAACGTCGTGAGACAGTTCGGTCTCTATCCGCCGCGCGCGTTGAAACTTGAAAAAAGCTGTCCCTAGTACGAGAGGACCGGGACGGACGTACCTCTGGTGTGCCAGTTGTTCCGCCAGGAGCACAGCTGGTTGGCTACGTACGGAAGGGATAACCGCTGAAAGCATCTAAGCGGGAAGCCTGTTTTAAGATGAGGTTTCATTTGAGGTTCCCAGAAGACGACTGGGTTGATAGGCCGGAACTGGAAGCACAGCAATGTGTGGAGGCGACCGGTACTAATACACCAAACAAACCAACACCCGGTTTTTCAACAAACCAAACACAAAACGAAACACTGTTCGCGTCCACTATGCAGTCACTGACACAACACACCCACATTGTCACAATGACATCTCAATACAGTCCACGACACATGGACACTCTATGAACCCCTATAGATGTGTCGGTGGTTGATAGCGGCGGGGAAACGCCCGGTCCCATTCCGAACCCGGAAGCTAAGCCCGCCCGCGCCGATGGTACTGCTCCCGGGAGGGAGTGGGAGAGTAGGTTACCGCCGACCCAACAACTTCACAACACTAAAACACCCAGGACCAACCGCATGGTTGCTCCTGGGTGTTTTTCACGCATACCCACCCCTCTTATTAGTTGGTGCACACCCACCAGCCCGCAACGCGGAATTTGCCCTTGTCGCATCGGCCCAGTTCCTGACCGTGTCGAAATAGTTGGTGAGTCCCCACTAGTCCGCAACGCGGAGAACAAAGGTCCGCAATCAGATCGCTGGCACCGGAATCGTTGGTGACCACCCACTTGTCCGCAATGCAGATTCGCAGTGTCTGCAATGCGGGTGAGGGGTCAGCGGGCGCCACTATGCCCCTGCATAGTCATGGGCATTTATTGACGTATCGGCGACGAGGTTGACTGCATCAGAATCGTTGGTGTTTACCAACTTGTCCGCAACGCGGAGTTTGTCCTTGTCGCATCAGCCCAGTTTTTGACCGTGCTCTTAAAGAGGTATCCCAGCAACCATGTCGAAATAGTTGGTGTATCCCCACTTGTCCGCAATGCGGAGTACGTTTGTCGGCAATGTGGAGAAATTTTCATGTGGCCAAAGGCAGTCGAGTAGTTCTACAACCTGTCTGTAGTATGCTGCACGACGCTCTCCGGCAAATGCGAACGTCGGCACGTCTGCGGGGCGCTTTTTGTAATTTTGTCATGATTCGAAAGCGTCATTTTCGGGGGTGATTCCAGCTGCTCCGGGTGCGTTTTTTAACCAGAAGGCTAAGCGATTTGCGATAGATCGTAGTTCTTCGTCGGCCTCATGCCGTGTATCCCAGGATGCGAAAAGGGGGCAGGTAATTGGTTCGCCATTTGCGCGCGCGGTTTTTGCTGCTAACCCTAGAGCGGGTAATTCGGTAACTATGGCGTAGCCGTATCCATTTGCGGCGAGGCTTTGTGCAACTACCCCCGTGGTTACATAACGTTTTCGAACCTCGCTATTCAGTGTGTTGTATTTAGAGAATACGGCGTGGGGCACGCCGGTTCTTGGGAGTATCCATTCTTCGTCTTTGAAATTTTCTAGATCGATGAAGTGGTGTTCTTTCGATACTTTTTGTATAGCAATATCTGGCGCTTGGACCCTGATATTTAGGCTAGCAACCTCCATTGAACAACGATCTGGGGGAGGTCTCAGAGTCGTGATGGCCAGGTCGGCTCCAGTCTCAAGTCGCTTGTCCGCTTCAGTGGCGTCAACGATTACTAGGTCGATGATTGGGGGGTTTACATCGGCAATGAACGGGGCGAGGATTGCGTGCGCTGTGGTCTGTGTGCATGCGATTTTGAATACAGATTTTCTTGAATATCTCAGTTTCATGAGAGCTATCGATCTGTCGAGTTCGAGAAGAATTCCTTTAGTAAGTGATACGAACTCTTCCCCGGCTGGCGTGAGAACAGTGCCTGTAGAGCGCCTGTAGAAGACTTGTGTCCCGATTTCTTCTTCGATCGCGCGAATTTGTCTGGAGACAGTTGGCTGCGCCAGTTCTAGAAAGCTGGCTGCCCGACTCATCGACCCTTCGCTAACCACAGTATGGAGGGTCCGAATTTCGCTTAAGTCCAAGGTATGTCCTAGAGGTATGGGGGGTGTTCCTATATAGGTTGTCAACTCCGTGGGTGAGGTTGTTGGGGGTATGAAGGGCTTCTGCTTCGCCGTGTGAATGTTGTTTTCGGGCATCTCGAGGAGCCGATTGGGCTTGCTGCTCAATCGGCTTGGATGGGAGCTGTTGGTTCTAAGCTGCTGTGACCTCTTGGACTGTGGAGATGTCTCGGTAGAGCTCGCCGCTACGCATCATGGCGAAGAGAACGTTTAGGCGTCGGCGTGCGAGTGCGACAACTGCGGCGTTGTGTCTTTTGCCTTCTTTGCGTTTTCGTTCATAGAATTGTCGGGAACGCTCGTGGAATCTGATCGATGCAAAAGACGATTGCCATAGGGCGTTCTTTAATTTTTTGTTGCCAGCCCGGTTGGGCGAATTCGACATGATGGACGTTCCCGACTGATTCGTCCGCGGTGATAGGCCTGCATAGGACGCTAGGTGCGCTGCATCGGGGAAGTCGGACATATCGCCAACGGTCATGAGGATCTGCGCGGCGCTACGCGGACCGATGCCGGGCATGGATAAAAGAATCTCGGTGTGAGGAATGTCCTGGATGAGCTTGAGCACCTGCGCCTCGATTTCTTTACGATGCTCGAGTTTGGCCAATGCATCTTTGGCGGACATTGCTACGCCAAGTTCGGCGTATTCTGCCCCGGCAATGGACACGGTCTGCCCGTGGATGGCAGCAAGCATGGCATCGATGACAGGCTCAGGATTGCGCGCCCTGTGACTGCGCGCAAAGGCTGCCAGACGTGCTCTACCGACGCGTCGAATCTTGGTGGGGCCACCGTATTTGGCAAGTAGGTGGAGGATCCACTTGCGATGAATCACCTGTCCGCGCAGAACATGTTCGAATGCAGGATAGGTTCCCACGAGCGCGGATCGCATCTGGTTAATCAGGCGTGTGTAGGCCCGGGCGAGATCTTCGTCAATACCGTTGAGCACTTTCAGCTGGATAAAGACTTCCTCAACGCGGTCGACGCTGCGCAAGGCATCCGGAAGTTTAAGACCGGCATGGGCGATGACGTAGGCGTCGCGCACATCGGTCTTGGAGTTGCCGACGTGGATGCGAGAGAGCTGCCGCATCGCAAGCCCCGGTAGATAGCGAACGTCGGCCCCCATGTCTTGGGCGACTGCGACGGTTAACCGGCCGATGTTGTTGGGTTGATCGACAATGACAAGAACCGAAGCGTCATCGGCGAGAAATTTGCCGAAGAGCTTGCGTAGTGAGCCTTCATGCTGGTTGATGCGTTCGGACAGGACTTGTCTGCCTTGGAAATCGAGGACGCAGGCGTGGTGGAAGTATTTGCCGACGTCCACGCCAATGACGAAGTCATAGGCCATGGGTGTGTGCCTCCTAGCGATGAATGAGAAGTTGGATTATTTATGCTTCATCGCTGGGGTTGGTCGGACATACTTGCACTGGCATCCACATTACTGTGAGACCTCATACCACCTGGGCTGGGTCAAGTTCCTATTAGCAGTTTGAGTATGTCACTGTCTTCGGCGACATCACCCCCCGGATCATTTTCAGACAGGGACAGGAATAAGCCATACCGAAGCCAGCGACTAGTTCCACTGTTCTTGCGAACGGAGGGAACGGAAGTAAACATAACCCGCCCAATCGGGTGGACGGCCTATGAATCTTCGGTGCCCTGGGGTGGAACTGCTAACAACGTAATGGGTAACGGTTGATAGTTATTCAAAGCATAGCGGCAAGATGTTAGTTTTCTGGGATCCAATTGTGAGCGCAGGCACAAATGGTCAATTGATGTAAGCGAAGGCACTATGAGGAGGGTGTGATGGCTGACTATTTCGAATTGCGTTACCTCGAAGATGAGGTTGAAATTCATGTTGATGAATGGGGCGTTCCACACATTTTCGGCTCAACGAAAAACGATGTCTTTCTAGCGCAAGGCTTCAACGCTGCGCGAGATCGTCTGTTCCAGTTAGATTTTTCCCGAAGAAGAGGGCTCGGACGGCTCGCCGAGGTATTCGGTAGTGATTTCGTGGAATGGGACAGGGCTGCACGTCTTTTTATCTACCGTGGAGATTTTCGTGCTGAGTGGCTTGCCTACGGTAACGATGCGAAAGCTATCGTGACAAGTTTTGTAAATGGGGTGAATGGCTTCATTGATTTGGTGGTGAGTGGTGCTATGCCGCTTCCCCTTGAATTCGAAAAGTTAGGTTACCTACCCGAGAAATGGGCGCCAGAGGATCTACTGAGGCTTCGTTCCCATTCTCTGTCTTTTAATGCCGCGGAAGAGGCAGTACGGGCGCGGTTAGCTCATGAATGGAACCACTCAGTTGCGAGTCTGCGCAAGCTTTTTGAGCCCGCAATAGAGTTTGAAGTTCCTGAGGGGCTAGATTTTTCTGTGTTCGCAGAAGACGTGATGAAAGACTATTGGCTTGGAACTGGGCCTATTGTTCGATCCGAAGATTCCAACTCTGGAATCGGTCGTGTGCAGCAGCCAAGTGATGGTTCAAACAACTGGGTTCTGTCTGGTGATTTGACCTCTACAGGAAGGCCAATTCTTTGTAACGACCCCCACCGCGTTACGTCGAGTATGCCGTCATTGCGGTATATTGCGCACCTATCTTGTAGGGACTTCGATGTAATAGGTGGTGGAGAGCCACTACTCCCGGGGGTTTCTATTGGACACAATGGCAAAGTCGCGTTCGGGCTTACGATTTTCGCCATTGACCAGGAAGATCTCTTTGTCCATGTGCTGAATCCGAATAACCCAGATGAGTATCAATTTGAAGGTGCTTGGCGAAAGTTCTCAGAAGTTACGGAGGAGATTCACTCGTGCGATGGGCCGGAGCAGACGGTCGTTCTCCGTTTCTCAGAGTTTGGTCCAGTTATCTATCATGACCCTGAGAGGCACGTCGCAGTATCACTGGCAGCCGCTTGGCTAGAGCCTGGAGGGGCACCTTATCTCGGTTCTATTGAATACATGCGGGCCGATAATATTGATGAGTTTCTCGAGGCGATGAATCGATGGTGTGCTCCGCCTGAAAACCAGATCGTTGCCGAACCTGGTGGGAGAATCGCCTGGCAACCTGGTGGCATTATTCCCAAGCGGAAGAATTGGAATGGTCTGTTCCCGGTTCCGGGTGATGGTCAGTACGTTTGGGATGGCTTCTATGACAACGATGTTCTGCCTGGGTTCGCGAAAGATAGCGGCTATTTTGCCACTGCGAACCAGTATCTTTTGCCAGAAGAATTCCCACGGGAAGTGCATATCTCCTATGAGTGGTACGACGATGTCCGTTATCGGCGTATCAAAGAGTGGCTAGATGACGCACGAGAGGTCACGATTCGGGAAGCATTTGATTTTCAAACAGATGATTTAAACCTGCATGCACGGGAAACGATCGTCGTACTCAAGCAAGTCGCGCAGTTTCAGGACCATGCACTCGGGAGACTTGTTGACGCATGGGATTTTCGGATGTCGGCTGGGTCGACACAAGCGCATGCATGGGAACTGTTTTTCTGGGAACACTTGGTCCCTACCGTCCTGCGTTCTCAACTTAAGACCTTGGGATACGAGGGCGAGGCTGAGAAGATTCTTGGGATTCTTATTCCGGACCTGGCTGCTGAGAGAGATTCTCGAGTTGCTTTGAGCCTTATGCGGGATTGGGCTGACTCCGACCAAAGGAAGCTTGATCTTGCTGTAGAACATGCACTTATCAGTTTTGACGCCTTTGTCGACATGGACAAGCTTTGCCCCTGGGGTGATGTTCATATGCGCTACGCCGATCACGCGTTTGCTGATTTGCTCATCGAAGCAGGTGTAGAAGAAAAGTTGGTTCGCTCTGGGGAATATGAAGTGCCAGGAAGTGGAGAGACAGTTGGCCTGGCTGGATACGCCAGTACGGGGGATTACAGGCAGATCTATGGCAGCTCATTCAGGGTAGCGATTGACGTTGGGGAATGGGACAACTCAATTGCGCTTAATGGACCAGGGCAAAGCGGAGATCTCTCGTCTGGATACCAGTTTGAACACATGGACAGATGGGTGAAAGGAGAGCCATTTCCTTTGCTGTACTCCAAAGGTCTAATTGAAAAACACCGCCGTCAACTAATTATTTTGAAGCCGCGATAGGAGAGAAAAATGCCCGATTATATTTCGTATGCTCAATCGCCAGCCATGTGGATGTTTTCGCTAGCCGTAATGGCTGTGATTGTTTTTCAGGCAGTCGTGTTCTTTCGCCTAGCCAAGCAAAATGCCCAGGAAGGCCATATTGAGAATAAAGAACTTATGCAGGCAATGAGGGCTGGGGCTATTTCAGCGATTGGACCGTCTGTGGCAGTGGGGATCGTGGCCTTGTCCCTGATTCCTATCTTCGGTACTCCGCCCGTCCTAATGCGTATCGGAATGATTGGATCGGTGCCGTATGAGCTGGCTGCCGCAAATGCTGCAGCTGAATCAATGAATGCACCGATGGGGAGCGAGAACTTTGACGCAGTTGTTTTCGCCACGGTCTTCTTCACAATGGCGTTGGGCGCAGGAGTCTGGATGCTCGAGGTAGTTCTAGCAACTAGTGCGATGGGCAAGATGTCCGAGAAGCTAAGCGAATGGAAGCCATGGGCTATGGCTGCACTAACAGGAGGCGCACTTCTGGGTGCTTTTGCCTTCCTGACTGTCAGTCAGGCCTCTGGCGGATCGAAGAACCTGGCCGTCATGGCGGGCTCCTCCGGTGCAATGGTGATCTTCCTACTGTTGTCGGAGCGATTGAATATGCGTTGGCTCAGAGAGTGGGCGCTTGGTTTTGCAATGATTATTGGCCTAGCAGTTGCATACTTTGTGGCTGCGTAATCGAGGAGCATCTGAAATGAAGACCAAAGCAATGTCTGATGACGTTTGGGGTGTCATGATTCCGGTGGACGGTGAAACCCACCGATCTGGAAGGATTAAATCATGCCACGTAAGTATTCGGATCAGTTTCGTCAGCAGTGCATTGATGAGGTGTTGATGTTCGGCAAGACTCGTGGTGCCGTGGCCCAGGAGTACGGGGTGTCGTCCTCGTCGTTGGGACGCTGGGTGGCCAAAGCCGAAGGCACCTTGGGCACTGGTTCCGGCAGCCACATGCGCGCTGCTGATGCCGCGTCGCAGGACCCGGCAGAGATGGCAAAGCGGATCAAAGAGCTCGAGCGTGAAAACGAGTTTTTAAAAAAAGCGGCCGCCTTCTTCGCCACGGAGCACACCACGAGGACCTCTTCGCGGTAATTGCCCACTTCCACGAAGAAGGCAACCCCTGCCCCCGCTACCCAGTGTCAATGATGTGCCGTGTGTTGGAAGTATCCAGCTCCGGCTATTACGCCTGGCGCAAGCGTAGAGATACTCCGCCGACCGGTGGCACACCGCGGGCGAAACGCGCGGCGATTACCGATCTGGTTATCGAGATCTTCAACGAGCACAACGGTTTTGCCGGGGCGCGCACTATCTACCGGCAGCTTCAGGCCCAAAACGTTGCAACCACGCTGTATGCGGTGCGAAAGATCATGGCTGACAACACGCTGCACACCAAGTACCGTCGCGCGTTTAAACGCACCACGATCCAAGACCCGCAGGCGAGCGCACGAGCTGATCTGCTTCGGCGCCGTTTCTACCCCGCGATGCCGACAACCTATCTGTGCGGCGACATCACCTACCTGCGCACCGCGCAGGGATGGATGTATCTGGCCGTCGTGATCGATCTGAGCACACGGATGGTTGTCGGGTGGCAGATCGCAGACCGGATGAGTGCGCAACTTGTCGTCGACGCGCTGACCATGGCGCACGCGGCCGGTTTCGTCGCGGGCAACGCGGTGTTTCACTCCGACCGCGGCTCGCAGTACACCTCGAAGCAGTTCGCGCAAACAGCCAAGAAACTCGATGTGCGTTTAAGCACCGGCGCGGTCGGTGTGTGCTGGGACAACGCGGTTGCGGAGTCGATGTTTTCCACGTTGAAGCTGCATCTGCTGTACGAAAAGAAGCAGTTCGCGTCGAAGTTCGACGCCCGCTACGAAGTCGGACACTGGATCGAGGCGTACTACAACCGCCGCCGCATCCACTCCACCACCGGGCTGATCCCCGCCGAAGCAATGCGCCAATTCAAAACCCGCTGCGCCGACACACACGCCGCCGCAGCCTAACCCCCACAACCAAACACAACGGGTTTACCCGTCCACAAAATTTGACACAGCCCAGTTTACATTAACCGGATTAATTTTTGGGGCAGAATCACAGTTGGGCTCGGGTTGATTCTGGCAATGGCCGCTCCGATCTACCTCTTCACGGTCGAAGGGTTGTTTCCGGGGTGGGGAGTACTCGGCACATGTTTCTTGGCGGTTGCCGTAATTTATGCTGCGAACTGGGTTGTTGAACCTGCAACCTATTTCCCGATGCTGGGAGTGTCAGGCACTTATCAAGCCTGGCTCGTAGGAAATATCTCTAACAAGTTACTTCCCGCGTCTGTGACAGCACAAGCAGCAGTCGATGCTAAGCCAGGTACGAAGAAAGCAGAGCTAACAGCAGTTGCCGCTATTTCTGGTGCTGTTATTGTTCACGTAACAGTGATGATCCTTGCAGTAGCTATTCTCGGCAACTGGATTATTGCAGTTCTTCCTGAGAGTGTTCGCGCAACTTTTGACTACATTCTTCCCGCGATTATTGGTGCAGTCTTTGTGCAATTGGCTGTAGTGGTTAAGTCGATTCCCACGACACTGGTTTCGCTTGTGACTGCAGCCGGAGTCGTATTCGCTTTCGCGCCTGCTTTCCCTGACTGGACGGCATTCTCTCTACCGATTGTTGTACTGAGCTCGGTCGCCGCATCAATGTTCTTCGGTTCTCGTGCTGCGAACAAAGCGCAAGATGGTGGCAAGGAAACTGTCCCCGGAAGAGTTGAGATTTAATCGATCTCGAGAGTCTGCTCGCCTCACAGTCCCAGTGTCTTGATCCTTGACACTGGGATGGGTGAAATTGGGAAAAGAAGAAAGAGAGCGCTTTTCCGATAACAACGCATTTGGTCAATAGGAGACGGATATGGCGTACGTTGCATTGATTGCGACTGGCGGAACGATTGCTTCAACTCGTTCAGAGGATGGAGCTTCCGTCGGGGTGACAGCCGAGATGTTTGATTTAGGGACCGAAAGCAATCTGGAAGTAAGACGGGTCGATGCCATTTCAGAGGGCAGCTACCGCCTCACATTTGAGGACTTGTCAGTGATTGCCGATGTCGTAAACCGATCTCTCAAGGACTCTGATTGCATTGGTGCCGTGATCACGCACGGGACAGACACGATGGAGGAAACTGCTTATTTTCTTGACCTTGTAATTGCGACTGATAAGCCTATCGTGCTTACTGGTGCCCAACGTACTTTCGATACACCGGACTCTGATGGACCACGGAATCTCCAAGATTCTTTGACGGTTGCTGCATCGCCGAGGGCTCGTAATCTCGGAGTTGTGGTGTGTTTTGCAGGAAATGTTTGGAACGCTCGAGGGGTTCGGAAGTGTCACACGATCCAGTCGCAGGCATTCACTGGAACGAAAGTAGGGGAGGTTTACGAGGACGCCTTTACGCTCGTTGCTTTGCCTGAGACGAACGAGACTCTTGATTTTGATGCTGGTAAATTTTCTGAGGGAAACATTCCAATCATTACCTATGGCATTGGAACCGATACAGTCCTATTCGAAGCGGCACGCGCTACAGATCCTACGGCAATAGTTCTTGAAGGCTGTGGTTCTGGCAATGCGGGAATAGGGTTTGCAGAGGCTATTGCTAAAACTGCTGAATCGGATATTCCCGTTATTCTTGCAACACGCGTTGAAGAAGGTCCAGTGATTCCGATGTATGGGAACGGTGGAGGTGTTGACCTGGTCAGAGCAGGGGCAATTACTGCAGGAACCCTAAGCGTTTTTCAGGCCAGGGTGTTGGCCGCAGTCGCCGCAAGTACCGCAGAAAATTTTCAGGCGTTCCGCGAAAGATTTATCCGTTTACGCGGTTGAGATGCTCGGCTAGGGGACTTGGAGTTTTAGACAGAAGCGCGGGTTCCCGTTGACACCGGTGCAAAATGTAGCTCAGCTGGCTGCGTGATTTTACACTCCGCCCAGGTCAGCGAAAGGTATGATGTCACGTTTTACATTTTGGCGCGTCGTGGCGCAGCGAGGCGTGGCGCAGCATGGCGCAGAGCTGGCGGAGCCGCCAGAGCAACCGAAGCAGGCGGTGCCTGAGGGCCCGCAAAGGACAGAACTACAACTCCACGACGGTGTTCTTGGACTGCTCGAGGAGGTCCTTCTTCTTGCGGGCGCGCTCGAGTTTGGACCATTGGTCGCCGGGGACGGCGTTGCGGGCCTCGTCGATGACGGCGACGTCGGGGGTGCCCCAGGCGATCGGCATCGGGGTGATCATCTGCCACATCTTCTTGTTCTGTGCGGAGCGCTGCGCACCGACGGCGGCGACGGGGACCTTGGTGCCCACCTTGTCGGAAGTGTTCGGGATCGGGTGATAGACGCGGGAGGTGATGCCCCAGCGGGGCGGCAGGGAGGGCTCGACGTTCATGTTCACCAGGGCGGTCAGGGTGATGGTGGTGCCGACGCGTTCGGTGATGATGGCTGGGGCCAGCGGGTTGGCGTCGTAAAGTTCTTGCGTCTTGCCCACGCTGCGGGGGATGAGCAGGCCCACGACGAGCATCATCAGGCCGAAGAGGGCGAGGCCGTACGTGCCTAGGGTGTGCCAGGGGGATTCGGGGTCGACGAAGAACCAGACGGCGACGGCGCCGGCGAGCGAGATCACGAAGAGGGCGACGCCCGAAGCGACGAGGCTGCGGGTGTCGCGGATCATTTCGTTGTGTTGCTTTGCGTAGTCTTCGTCGACGTCGAACTTGAAAACCTTCATGGGGAAGAGTTTAGAGGTCGGAGGCGTCGACGAGTCGATACGCGTAGCCCTGCTCGGCGAGGAAGCGCTGGCGGTGGATGGCGTATTCGGCGTCAAGGGTGTCGCGGGCGACCACGGTGTAGAACACGGCCTCTGCGCCGTCGGCCTTAGGGCGCAGCAGCCGGCCCAGGCGCTGCGCTTCTTCTTGGCGGGAGCCGAAGGTGCCGGAAACCTGGATGGCCACGGCGGCTTCGGGCAGGTCGATGGAGAAGTTCGCCACCTTGGACACCACCAGCGTGGAGATTTCGCCGTCGCGGAAGGCCTGGAAGGCTTCTTCGCGTTTCTTGGTGGTGGTTTTGCCGTCGACAAGTGGGGCGTCGATGCGCGCGGCGATCTCCTCGAGTTGGTCGACGTAGGCGCCGATGATCAAGGTCTGCTGGCCTTCATGTTTTGCAAGCAGCTTATCGACGACCCCAAGCTTCGCCTTCGAACACGCCGCCAACCGGTAGCGTTCGCGGGTTTCGGCGGTGGCGTAGGTGAGGCGTTCGTCGTCGCCAAGTGTGGTGCGCACTTCGACGCATTCGGCGGTGGCGATGTAGCCGGCCATTTCGAGTTCTTTCCAGGGGGCGTCGTAACGCTTGGGGCCGATGAGGGAGAACACGTCGTCCTCGCGGCCGTCCTCGCGCACCAGCGTGGCGGTCAGGCCCAGGCGCCGGCGGGACTGGAGGTCGGCGGCCATGCGGAAGACGGGGGCGGGCAGGAGATGGACTTCGTCGTAGATGATGAGGCCCCAGTCGCGGGAGTCGAAAAGTTCGAGCGCGCGGTATTCACCCTTCGTCTTGCGGGTGACCACCTGGTAAGTGGCGATGGTGACCGGGCGGATCTCCTTCTTCTCCCCGGAGTACTCGCCGATCTCCTCGGGCGTGAGCGTGGTGCGGCGCAGCAGTTCGTCGCGCCATTGGCGGCCAGCGACGGTGTTGGTGACCAGGATCAGCGTGGTGGTCTGCGCCTGCGCCATCGACGCCGCGCCCACAATGGTTTTGCCCGCGCCGCACGGCAACACGACGACGCCGGAGCCGCCCTCCCAGAATGACTCGGCGGCGTACTGCTGGTAGTCGCGCAACTCCCAACCGTCGTGGTTGAGCGCGATCGGGTGAGACTCGCCGTCGACGTAGCCGGCGAGGTCCTCCACAGGCCAGCCGAGTTTGGTCAGTTCCTGTTTGATTTGGCCACGGGCGGAGGGGTGGACGGGGATGGTGGTGTCGTCGATACGCGATGCGACAAGCGGGATGATCTTCTTGGAGCGAGTGACCTCGGTGAGGATTGCCGGGTCGTCGGTCTCGAGGATGAGCCCGTGCGCGGGGTGCTTGACCAGCTTGAGGCGGCCGTAGCGCGCCATGGTTTCGGCGACGTCCACGAGCAGCGGCTGCGGGACGGGGAAGCGGGAGAACCGTTCGAGCACGTCAACGGCCTGCTCCGCGTCGAAGCCGGCAGCGCGCGCGTTCCACAACGCGAGCGGGGTGATGCGGTAGGTGTGGATATGCTCAGGTGCGCGCTCGAGCTCCGCAAACGGGGCGAGCGCAGCACGGGCCTTGGGTGCGTCCGGGTGTGCGACCTCGAGCAGCACAGTCTTGTCCGACTGGACGATGAGCGGGCCGTCGCCGAGAGCCATGCGATCTACTCCTCCTGATAGTAGGCGTTGGTAGTCTACGGGCATGGCTGCGAAAAACACATCCGTTGTCCTCGGCGAACGCTACGACAAATTCATCGCCCAACTGCTCGAAGACGGCCGCTACGCCTCCGCCAGCGAAGTCCTGCGCGAAGGCCTGCGGCTAGTGGAGGAGCGAGAGCAGAAGTTTAAGGCACTCAACGATGCTCTGGAAAAAGGGGAGTTGAGCGAGGTTGTCCACGACTTCGACCCCGATGTGTTCATCGCCAAAATGCGCGAAAGGTCCTAACCCCTCCGCAGCACCTGTGACCACTTGGTCACGCTGCCCTTGTTGAGGATCGTGCGCTTGTAAATGCGGGCGGCACCCCACACGACGAGCACGGTGGTGACCGCAGCGAGTGCGAAGGATCCCGCGAGCTGGGTGGTGGCGGCGAGGGAGATGAAGTTGACGGTACCCAACGGTTTGCAGGCAAGGAAGGCCAGCGGGGACTGCAGGAACGGTAAGGACCGTTCCCATGTGTTGCGCCAGACTCTGGCCGACCGTGTAACTAGAAATGTAGTTTAGGCAGATTTCAAACTAGCGGAGATCCTTCGTTATCTCAGAGCCCAGCGCAAACACAATGAGTGCAAGGGAAGCCAACGCGAGCGGGACAAGCATAGGGGCAGAGTCCGTCACGAGAATGAGAATGGAAGCTAGGGCAAAGACCAAACTTAAAATACTAGTTTTCTTCACATTCCGCCCCGATCCTCGAAGTTGTACAGTTACCTGGACCACAGTTTAAATTGTCCTAATTGGTATGGCAATGCTTTTGTGCCACTTTTGTACCTTCGTAGAATCTCCGTTTTCGACAGCTCACCGCCAAAATGCGCGAAAGATCCTAACCCCTCCGCAGCACCTGTGACCACTTGGTCACGCTGCCGTTGTTGAGGATCGTGCGCTTGTAAATGCGGGCGGCACCCCACACGACGAGCACAGTGGTGACCGCAGCGAGTGCGAAGGAGCCCGCGAGCTGGATGGCGGTGAAGTCGCCAGCTGCGTAGGTCAAGGGCGCGCTGAAGATCGAAAACGGCGGGATCCAGCTGACGACCTGCATGAAGGTTGAGTCGGTGTTGGACCAACCAAACGACGAGATGTACACGCACGCCATCAGCAGGATCAGAATCGGCATCTGGGTGGACTGCAGGTCCTCGGTGCGCTGCACCATCGCGCCGGCGGCGGCGTAGAGGCCGCCGAAGAACAGCATGGACAGCAGCCAGGCGATAAGCAGGATGGGGAGGGCGGACCAGTCGACTTCGACATCGTCGATAAGCCCCGAGACCTTCAGACCAATGCCGCCGACAGCGAGCAACACTGCTGTGGCGAGGAAGCCGAAGATGACGGTGCCCAGCAGTTTGCCGGCGAGGAAGTCCAGCGGGCGAACGGAGGCCAAGATGAGCTCGACGACGCGCGAGGACTTTTCCTCGGTGACGCGACTGCCCACCTGGGCGGCAAAGGTGATCACGGTGAACATGACGATGATCAGCGCGAAGAAGGTGGTCAGCAGGCGGGTCAACTGCTCTGCGGTGTCGTCGCCTTCGGTGTCGTTGATGTCCACCGGCACAACGTTGATCTGCGGGGAGGCAGCCTCGTAATCGGCGGGGCTAATGCCCAGGGTGCTTAGGGTTTCGGCGCGCGCCTGCTGCTGGGAGAGGGCGTCGAGGCCGGTGAGGATGGTGGTGGAGGGGGAGCCGTCTGCAAGGACTTCCCAGGTGTCTCCCTCGACGATCAGGGCGGCCTGCACGTCGCCGTCGCGGACTAACTGTTCGGCCTCGGTGCGGTCGGTGGCGGTGCGGGCGTCGTAGCCGGCGTCGTCGAGAAGCTGCTCTGCGATACCCACAGCGGCAACGGCCGGGCCGCCGGCCTCTGCTTCCGTTTCGCCCTTGTTTTGCATCCAGGAGCCGAAGCCGATCATGCCGAGAATGGCCAGCAGCATGATCACGAGCGTGACAATGACGCCCTTCTTCAGCAGCAGAATCTGCACCTCGCGCTTCGCGGTGGTGGTGATGGTGTGCATGGGGGAGTAGGTCTTCATTACTTCACAACCTCCTTGAACAGCTCGGCCAGATCCGGCACGACGCGGGTGAACTCGTGGACGGGGCCTGCGGCCATGGCGGCGCGGAGGATGTCCTGGTCGTTGTCGGCGGAAGTGGTTTCGACGATGACGTGGGTTGGGGTGTCGCTAATAAGCGTGGCAGTTGCGGGAATCCAGCCGCGCGCTTGCGTGCCGACGCGGAACCGCACCGGGCCACCCGAGCGCAACTCGTCGACGGTGCCCTCGGCGACCATGCGGCCGCGGGTGACGATGCCGATGCGGTCGCAAAGCCGCTGCACCAAATCGAGCTGGTGGGAGGAGAAGATCACCGGTACGCCGGCGCGGGCGCGGTCGGTGAGCATCGTGCTCATCACGTCCACGGCGACGGGGTCCAGGCCGGAGAACGGCTCGTCGAGGATGAGCACCTCCGGGTCGTGGATCAGGCTGGCGGCCAACTGCACGCGCTGCTGGTTGCCCAGGGAGAGGTCGTCGAGCTTGTCGCCCAGACGCTCGCCGAGGCCCAACTCCTCCAGCAGTTCGGTGCCGCGCTGCTTTGCGGCCGCGCCGTCCACGCCGTGGAGTTTGGCCAGGAAGACCAACTGGTCGAGAATCTTTTCCTTGCCGTAGAGGCCACGCTCTTCGGGCATGTAGCCGATGCGGCGACGGGAGTCGTCGTCAAGCGGGCGCCCATCGAGGAGCACCTCGCCGGAATCGGCGCTGAGCACGCCTAATGCGATGCGCATCGTGGTGGATTTACCGGCGCCGTTGGAACCGACGAAGCCGTACATCTCCCCGTCGCGGACGGTGAAGTCCATTCCGTCGAGGGCCTGGACGTCGCCGAAGCGCTTGTGAAGGTCCTGAATCTGAAACGTAGTCACCCGACAAAAACTACCAAAAGATACGACATCGCTCAGGGCGGGTTTACTATGAACCCATGACTGCAACCATCTCATCCCCAGCGGCGCATCTGGCCCGCGAACTCGGCTCCGACGAGGCGCTGTCCACGCGCCCGATCGACCGCATCAAGTACGCCCACGACGCATCCCACTTCCTCTACACCCCCGATGTGGTGGTCGAAGCGCGCAACGCGAATGATGTCGCGGCGGCGTTCCGCGCGTCGGCATCCTCCGGCGCCCCAGTGGTGCTTCGCGGCGGCGGTACCTCCCTGTCCGGCCAGGCAGGCGGCGCGGGCATGCTGGTGGACGTGCGCAAGCACTTCCGCGGCGTGGAGGTACTTGACGGTGGCAAGCGCGTGCGCGTCCAGCCCGGCTCCACGGTGCGCCAGGTCAACGCGCACCTGGCCGCGTTCGGCCGCAAGATCGGCCCGGACCCGGCGTCCGAGGGCGCCGCGACGATGGGTGGCGTGATTGCCAACAACTCCTCCGGCATGGCGTGCGGTACGGAGTTCAATACCTACAACACCATCGAGTCCGTCACCTTCGTCCTGCCCTCCGGCACGGTGATCGACACCGCCCACCCAGATGCGGAAGCGCAGTTCGCGCGCCAGGAGCCGGAGCTCGTGGACACGATCGAGAAGCTCAAGCGACGTGTGCGCGACAACAAGGAATCCGTAGACACCATCGAGCGCCACTTCGCGCTGAAAAACACGATGGGCTACAGCCTGAATTCGTTCTTGGATTACGACTCGCCGCTGGACATCTTCATGCACCTGCTGGTCGCATCCGAGGGCACGCTCGCGTTCATCGCAGAGGCGGTCCTGCGCACCATCGAGGTGCCGAAACTGAAGACGACCACCATCGCGGTCTATCCGACGCTGGACGCCGCGACGCGCTCGCTGCCGGCACTGTTTGAGTCGAAGGCGGCGACGCTGGAGTTGATGGACTCGCGCTCCATTAAGGTTGGCCGCACCTTCGATTCGGTGCCGGAGCAGATCACCGGCTTCGAACTCGGCGGCCAGGCGGCGCTGCTCATCGAATACCACGCCAACGAGGCCGAGCAGCTGTGCGAATACGAGCAGGCTGGCTCCAAACTCCTGCGCGAGTTCGACCTGCAGACCCCGGCGCAGTTCAGCACCGACCCCATCGAGGCCGCCAAGGCGTGGGCGTTCCGCAAGGGTCTCTACGCCCAGGTCGCGGAGGCACGTCCGTCCGGCACCACCGCGCTGCTTGAGGACATCGCGGTGCCCGTTGAGGATCTCGCCGACACCTGCGGCGGGCTGCAGCAGCTTTTCGACGCCTACCGGTACGACGACGCCGTCATCTTCGGCCACGCCAAGGACGGCAACATCCACTTTTTGATCACCGACCGCTTCGAGGGCGACGAGAACCTCACGCGTTACGACGGCTTCAACGAGGACATGGTGGGCCTCGTGCTCGGTGCCGGCGGCAACCTCAAGGCTGAGCACGGCACCGGCCGCGTCATGGCGCCGTACGTGCGCCGCCAGTACGGCGAGGAACTCTACGACGTGATGGCGGCGCTCAAGCGCGCCGCCGACCCTCGCGGGGTGATGAACCCGGGCGTGATCATCACTGACGACGAGCGCGAGCACATGAAGAACTTCAAGCTCAACCCGCAGGTGGAAGACGAAATCGACTCCTGTGTGGAGTGTGGCTACTGCGAGCCGGTGTGCCCCTCGCGCGACCTGACCATGACCCCGCGCCAGCGCATCGTCGTGCGCCGCGCACGTGCGAAGGCGCTGCAGGAAGGCGACATGGAGCTGGTTAAGCACATCGACGAGGCCTACCAGTACGACGGCATCGACACCTGTGCGGTGGACTCCATGTGTGTCACCGCGTGCCCGGTGGGTATTGACACCGGCAAGTTCATCAAGTCGCTGCGCCGCGGCCAGGCCGGTGCTGTGAAGTCCGCCGGCTGGGCGGCCGCCGCGAAGGTGTGGGGCCCGGGCAACACCCTGGCTTCTGCAGCGCTAACCGGCGCCTACGTCATGCCGACGAGCCTGGTGCAGAAGGTTACTGACGTCGCCCGCGCCCTCGTAGGGGAAGACACCGTTCCGCAGTACCGCCCCGAACTTTCCAAGGGTGGCGTGAAGCGCTCCAAGGCGTTTGGCACGCAGGTCGGCGCGCCGGGCGCGGAGCCTGTCGGTGTGTTTGTCCCGGCGTGTGTGAACTCCATGTTCGGCCCGCAGGGCGATGGCGTCGGCGCCTCGGAGGCGTTTGCGAAACTCGTCGAGCGCGCCGGCCTGTCGCTGGTGGTGCCGGAGGGTATCGACGGCATGTGCTGCGGCACCCCGTGGACCTCGAAGGGCATGAGCACCGGCCACGACATAATGCAGCGCCGTGTCAACGACCAGCTCATCGCCGCCACCGACGGCGGGCGCCTGCCGGTCGTGGTGGACGCGTCGAGCTGTACGCACGGCTTCCGCGACATGGCCGAAAACATCGGCATCACGGTCATCGACGCCATCGAGTTTGTCGACGAGCACGTGCTCGATCGCCTTACGGTCAACCACAAGGTGCCGTCGGTGACGCTGCACCCGACGTGTTCTGCAACCCACCTGGGGATCGTCGATACGCTGAAGCACGTTGCGGCCGCCGCTGCAGAGGACGTGAACGTTCCGGCCGAGTGGAACTGCTGTGGCTACGCGGGGGATCGCGGCATGCTGCACCCCGAGCTCACCCACGCGGCAACCAAGCGCGAGGCAGCTCAGGCGAAGGAGTTCGGCTCGGCGTGCCACGCGTCGTCGAACCGCACTTGCGAGTTGGGCCTGACGGCCGCGACCGGCGCGGACTACGAGCACATCCTGGAAATCCTGGAGCGCGCCAGCCGCTAGGCCAGCACCACTTTTGTCACCCGCGGCAGGGCGATGCGCACGACCCGGTCCTTGGCCTCGTCGAGCGCGTCCACCTGCCCAGCGGTCACGCTCAGCGGCAGGACGGTGATCGTCTTGCCGCGCCCCTGCTTGTCCACGTACCCCACCGTGACGTGCCTGCGCGCCCGCGCCGCCGCGCGCAGCGTTTCAAACGCATCCCCGCTGCCAGCATCGGTGCTTTCGGCAGAGCGCAGCTTTGCGACGATCGCACGCACCTGCTCCGGCGCCACCCTCCGCGACTTCGGAAGCGTCGATGGCGTCGGCGCAACCAGGGCGGGCTCGGGAGCCATGTTGACGGAAACACCCTGGTCGTCCTCTGCGGTGGGTTGTAGTCCTGCGGTGCGCAGCGCCGTCATGA
Source organism: Corynebacterium coyleae (assembly GCF_030408635.1). Taxonomy (NCBI): domain Bacteria; kingdom Bacillati; phylum Actinomycetota; class Actinomycetes; order Mycobacteriales; family Corynebacteriaceae; genus Corynebacterium; species Corynebacterium coyleae. The sequence continues at coordinate 769,883 of NZ_CP047198.1, forward strand.
GCTTTGCCAGCGGCAGGTGTGAGATGGCGACGGTGGGGGCGAGGACCCGCAGGCCTAATTTCTCTGCTGCGGTAGCGATGAGCGCCGGGTCCTCCGAGCGGATGTAGGAGAGTGCTTCGCCGGCGCGGATGGCACCGTGGGTACGCGCGGTGTCGTCGATGATGAAGGTGATGGCCTGGGGGACCTCGCCGAGCACGTGGTCTGCGAGCCAGGAGTGGATCTCCGGGGCGGTCAGTCCACTGTCCAGGCCACGGCGCACCGACGCCTCCGAGATACGCCACACGCTGGCAAGACCAGGCGACTCCAGGTCCGCGATGCGTTCGATGAACCCAGCCATTGCGGGCTCGAGCGGGCCCGGGGCCAGCACCGTCATGTCGGCCTGGGCGATCAACGTGTCCACCGAGGCAGGCACGAGCGTAGCGGTTGCGGCGGCGACGTCCTCGCCGTTGAGCAGCGCGAGCGTTGGCGTCGGCTGTGCATGGTTGGCCAGCGCGCCGACGAACTCGGCTTCCCGGACAACCGCGGCGATGAGGTTGTCGGAGAACCCCGACGATTCCAGCGGGGCGTGGAAGAGCAGCCGGTCCATGTCGCCCGCATGGCGCAGAATGCTCATGCGGGCGTGGCGAAGCGCCGGGGCGTGGGCGTCGTCGCTAAGCAACTTCGCCCCTGTATCCACGCGCCACGGGGAGGCCACCCAGCCGGCGAGCACAATCGCCCACTGGTCGGACAGTGTCGCGTCAAGCCAGGTCAGGGCGTCGCGGGTAGCGGCGAGCACGTCCTCGTCGTCGACGTTGCCGCGGCCAACAAGACCCGCGGACTCGCCGATGGTGATAAGCAGGCTCGGGTCGAACCCAAGTGCCTTCTCCAGGTTTGCCACCGCGCGCACGCCGACAGTGCCGTCTTTGTTCAGTACCACCGGGGTATCCATCAGCGTCATGACCAGTTGGCGCATCTGGCGCACCGCGTCGAGGCCCTGGGCGGTTGCGGTTTCGTCGATAGTGGCCTGATCGATCTCTGGTGCGGCGGGTGGTGCAAGCGGGAACACGCGCGGCGTTGCGCCACGCATCGCGTCGCGCACCGGGCGGGGCAGGCGCACCGTGGTCTCGTTGACGCGCACAAGCATGCCAAGCGCGAGCAACTTGGCCACCGGCGCATCCGGGTCCGCATCGGGTGCAGCCGCCGCGGTTGTGCCCACCCCGCCGGACGCCGCAAGGGTGTCCAACACCTTGCGCTCACGCGCAGGCAGTGACGCCAGCGCCTCGGTCGCGCCGGGTGGCAGCGTATCGGTCACGCGCCAACCGGGAGGCAGGGCAGTCAGCGTGCCGGGGGCGATACGCAACGCCTCATCCGGACCGAATACGAGCGCCAACTCGCGCAGGTGGTGAGTGGAGCCGAAGCCGGTGGCGTTCACAGGCTCAAGCTCCGCTCCGGCATCCGCGAGCTGCTCGAGCACCGCCAGATCCGCGGCGTTGAGGAGACGCAACGCGCGCGATGCCGACCCGGGAAGGCCGAGCCTGGTTGCGAGTGAGCCCACCGACGGCGGGGCGGGGAAGAAGGCATCGGGGCGTGCCTCGATGAGGGCGTGCAGCGCGTCGTCATCGAGCGAACTCAAGAATTTAGGGAACGTAGACATTGCGGGGGTGAGTTTACGTGCGTTTTTGTCTCCGTCGTGAAAGAATGAGGGGCATGGCTAAAGATGTGAAGAAGATTGGGCGCGCAAACCCCGCATGGCCCGCTAATACCCCAGGTAACCTGCACCCGGTCACCGAGATCACCTCGACGTTAACCGGTGCTTCCAGCCCGTTCGGCGACGACCTGATCCTGCCGATGCCGGCAGAAGAGACGGGCTACGTCCACCCGACGACGCGCATCAACCGCTAAACCAGCGGAACTTAAAAAACCGGCACGGTGCCTGACCGTGCCGGTTTTTGTTGTGCCGTAAAGCAAAACGCCCCGTTCACAACCTGAACGGGGCGGACGATTGCTGTGCGCTATTGCTTAGCGAGCCTGGAAGGACTGCTGCACGGAAGCAACGGTGTTGTTGACCTGGTTGGCAAAGTTAGCGCCGACCAGGTTTGCCACGGCTGCGAAGTCGCCGGAGAGGGCAGCGTCGATCAGCGGCTGGTTTGCAGCGTAGAACGCGCTGTAGTCGTTGCGGTTAGCAACGTAGTTGGACTGCACGGAAGCCGGAACCTGGAAGCCGAATGCCTGGATAGCGTTACGCACCTGTGCGTAAAGGGCATCGACCTGCGGGGACTGTGCGGCCGGAGCCTGGGCCTGTGCTGCCGGCTGAGCCGGAGCGGCCTGCTGTGCCGGTGCCGGTGCTGGCTGCGGGGCCGGCTTGGATACCTGCGCGTCGCGGTTGGTCGGTGCGGAGTTCAGGCCGTAGCGAGCGGAGCAAGCCGGCCATGCGCCCCAACCCTGACCTGCCAGGGTGCGCTCGGCGACAGCGATCTGCTGCTCGCGGGTTGCCAGGTTAGCGGTCGGGGCGAACTCGCCGCCACCGTATGCCAGCCAGGTGCCGTAGGAGAACTGCAGGCCACCGTAGTAGCCGTTGCCGGTGTTGATAGCCCAGTTGCCGCCGGACTCGCACTGTGCGAGCTTGTCCCAGTCGGAATCCGGTGCTGCGGTTGCCTGCGGGGCAACAATGCCAGCCAGTGCAGCTGCTGCTGCAGAACCTGCCAGAGCCTTCTTGCCCATGGAGGTGGTCTTCTTAGAGTGGCGTCCCATTGTTTCGTTTCCTCTCATCGTTGACCGCCAATTTCTCGGGACAGCCTAACGTTGTATAACGATTGTGTCACGTAACGGTGTCGTTTTGGGGCGCAATACTCGAAAAAGCCTCACATTTCCCCAGCTCGAAGGCGCGACATGCAAAATATGTGTTCTGGGTCACACTGGCGTGAACTGCTTGATTTTCGGGCGGAAATAGTAAGGTTTTGATTTTGTTTTACTTACTGGCGGTACATCTGCACGAGTGATACTGCATAAGTGATGCGTTACGGAAGGAGAGCGCCATGCCTGTCGGAAAGGTGAAATGGTACGACGCCGAAAAAGGGTTCGGCTTCGCATCCAACCCGGGAGACGAGGATGTCTTCATCGGTAAGTCCGTGCTGCCTGAGGGAGTTGAGGAGCTGGTCGCAGGCCAGCGCATCGAGTTCGACTTCGCCGCAGGCCGTCGCGGCCCACAGGCGCTGCGCGTGAAGGTGCTGGACACCCCGAAGCGCCGCCCAGTGCACCGCCGTAAGCCGGAGGAGCTGGGAAGCATGCTCGCGGACGTGATGACGCTCATCGAGACCCAGGTCCAGCCTGCTTTGACCAACGGCCGCTACCCGGACCGCAAGGAAGGCCGCCAGGTGGCGGAGATCCTGCGGGCCGTTGCGCGCGAGCTGGATGCGTAATTAGTTAAAGCCCACGGACCATGTGGCGATGACAGGGGTTTCCTCCCCGTCATCGCCCTTTTTAATGTCCAGGGTGGTCACCTCGGCAACGACGAGCTTCGCGCCCGACTCGGTCGTAGCCGGCACGGTCTCCTCGGTTGCCTCGCCGGAGGTGAAGACGCGCTCGGAGTTGGCCTCCGGGTCGTCGTAAATGAGCAGCAGGCGCCAGCTATTCGACGCAATCTCGTCAGGAACCGTAACCACCACATCACCCTCGCCGCGCTGCATGGTGGGGGCGTCGCCGCCGGCACACTCCTCGTCCAACTCACACACGGTGTACACGCCGATGTCCTCGCGCTCACCGTTAGCAGCCACCGACACCGTCAGTTCATCGACCGGAGTGGTGGGGCGGGTGCGCTGGTACTCCATGACGGCGTAGACCACGCCGACGAGTGCCAGGACGCCCACGAGGGCGACCACGATGGTTTTCCACTGCTTGCTGCCTGAACGTTGTGCCATGGCGAGAAATCCTAACTAGTCAGCCTGGGTAAAGCGCACCCGGTACATGTCCGGCCAGCGCTTGCCGGCAAGGAAGAACTCGTCAGTGCCCGGGATGTGGGCGATGCCGTTGAGGACGTGGTTCGGGTCGTCGGTGGCGTTATTGGGCAGGGCGGAGGCGTCGATACGTGCGGTGACCTCGCCCGTTTCCGCGTCAATGCGCACGATGTCGGTGGTGGTGAACACGTTGGCGTAGACATCGTTACCGACGCACTCCAACTCGTTGAGGCCCGCCACCGGCTCGCCATCAAGCGTGACGGTGAAGCGTTCGCGCTCCTCGAGCGTTTCCGGATCCATGCGGCGCAGCTCTTCGGTGCCGTCGGAGAAGATCACCTCGTCCGCTTCCGTACGTGAGCACAGCCCCCAGCCTTCGCCCTGATAGGAGGCGCGGCCGATCTCCTCGAGCGTTTCTGCGTTGCGACGAATCGCTGTCCCGTCGAGCCACGTCAACTGCCACAGGGTGTCGTCGATACGCGTAATGCCCTCGCCGAAAAACTGCGGATCCAAATCAACCGACGCGAGCTCATCGCCAGCGATAGTGCGGGTGTACAGGCGCGATTCGCCCTCCTGGCCAGTGCCAACGTAGAGGTTGCCGTCGGCGGTGACCTCGAGGCCCTGCGTGAAACTGGTCTGGTCGAACGGGAGGCGCTCGATCACCTCGGCGCGAAGGTGCTCGACGCTTGGGGTGGACGACTCCGGCGCGCAGCCAGCAAGCAAACCGCCCGAAAGCGCAGCGATAACAGACAGAGCGGACAAAGCTTCACGATGACCCATGGGTTACATCCTGCACTACATCGCGCATAATGGGTAAGCGTGTCACGATCCAGAAAACGCACTCGCTCCCGCAACCCGTTGCTTGGCAACGATGCAATAGCTATTGCGCTCGAGGCGCTTGAAGAAATCGCAGACGGCGACATCGGCGAACACATCGGTGTTACCGGGCTGACCCGCAATGTTGCCACGCACCGCTTCGAAGCCGACGTGCCCGGATACGCCGGGTGGGAATGGAACGCCGTCATCGCCTGCGCGGACGGCTCCAACGTGGTCACCGTCAACGAGGTCGCGCTCGTACCCTCCCAAGGTGCGCTCGAAGCGCCCGACTGGGTGCCGTACTCCGAGCGGCTACGCCCCGGCGACCTGGGCCCAGGCGATGTGTTGGAGCTCCTGCCTGACGACGAACGCGTCACCGACGATTCCTTTGCCCGCGACGCCATTACCTTCCCGGGCCGCGAAACCAAGCACTACCTGACCAAACAAGGCCTGGAGGACGCGAAGTACCGCTGGCGCACTGGCGACTACGGGCCAAACAGCGAGTTTGCCGAAAAGGCAGCCCTGTCGTGCCGCACCTGCGCCTTCTATATCCCCATGGCGGAACCGGTGGGGGAGCACTTCGGTGCTTGTACCAACGAGTATTCCGCCGACGGCCATGTCGTTGCGTCTTCCTACGGTTGCGGCGCGCACTCGGACACGGAAGTAGATAACTCCTAAGTAATTCCAATCACTGGGGCAGCAAAATAGTTGCGTTTGCCCAGGGGGAGTGAAAAGCTAAGCCCCCGTGAGTACGACCACGGGAGCAAAAATGAATAAGGACCAGCCGCAGCCGCGCGGCGGGCTGGACGCCTTCTTCCACATCACAGAGCGCGGATCCACGGTGGGCACCGAAGTGCGTGCCGGGGTAGTGACCTTCTTCGCGATGGCATACATCGTGCTACTCAACCCGCTGATCATCGGCACCAGCCCCGACCGCGAAGGCACCGTGCTGGGCATCCCGCAGGTAGCGGCCGCCACCGCTTTGGCTGCTGGCGTGATGTGTATCTTGTTCGGCCTGGTTGCCAAGTACCCCTTCGGCATCGCCGCCGGCTTGGGTATTAACACGCTCGTCGCCGTGACCATGGTGGGCCAGCAGGGTCTGACCTGGGCGGAAGCGATGGGCCTGGTGGTTATCGACGGCATCATTATCGTGCTGCTGGCCATCTCCGGTTTCCGCACCGCCGTGTTTAACGCCATTCCGAATTCGATGAAGGTGGCCATGAGTGTCGGTATCGGCATGTTCATCGCCACCATCGGTCTCGTGGACGCCGGCTTTGTCCGCCGCATCCCGGACGCCGCCATGACCACCGTCCCGGTCCAGCTGGGCACCGGCGGTTCGATCGCGTCCTGGCCGACCTTCGTCTTCATCGTCGGCCTGTTCATCTGTGGCTTCATGGTTGTGCGCAACGTGCGCGGCGGCCTGTTCATCGGCATCATTTTGACCACCATCGTCGCCATGATTGTGGAGGCAATCACGGGTTCCGGTTCTTCCGCAGACAACCCGCAGGGTTGGAGCTTGGCCGTGCCGGAGCTGCCGGATTCCTTCGGCGGCATCCCGGACCTGTCCATCGTGGGCAACATCGACCTGTTCGGCGCGTTCATCAACATCGGCGTCATTTCCGCGTCGCTGCTCGTGTTTACCCTGGTGCTGGCCAACTTCTTCGACGCCATGGGCACCATGACCGCCCTTGGCCGTCAGGCTGGCCTCGCCGCTGATGACGGCGTCCTGCCCGACATGAAGCGTGCCCTGGTTGTCGAAGGCTTCGGCGCAGTCGTGGGTGGTGGCGCGTCGGCGTCGTCGAACACGGTGTTCGTGGACTCCTCGGCGGGTATCGCCGACGGCGCACGCACCGGCCTGGCCAACGTGGTCACCGGTGTGCTGTTCCTGCTCGCAATGTTCTTCACCCCGCTCTACGAGGTCGTGCCCATCGAGGCCGCCGCACCGGTCCTCGTTGTCGTCGGTGCGCTCATGATGATGCAGGTCGGCCAGATCCAGTGGAACGACTTCTCGGTCGCGCTGCCGGCATTCTTGACCATCGTCACCATGCCGCTGACCTATTCCATCGCCAACGGCATCGGCGTCGGCTTCATCTCGTTTGCACTGCTGTCCCTGTTCGCCGGTAAGGCGAAGGACATCCACTGGATCATGTGGCTCATCTCCGCCCTGTTCGTCGTGTACTTCGCGCAGGGCCCGATCATGGCAGCGATTGGCTAAATGCAATTGCGTATCGACGACCCCCTCGACCCCCGTCTCGACGACATCCGCGACCTGAAGCACTCCGACAAGGAGAAAAACCTTGTCTTCGCCGAAGGCCCGCTGGTGGCAGGCAGGTTGGTCGAGTCGCGCTTCCCGGTGCGCGCCGTGTTCGGCTTCGGCGGACGGCTCGAGTCATTCATGGCCGACTACGGCGAGGAGTTGTCGCGCCGCGGCATCCCGGTCTACGAGATCACCCGCCAGATCATGGGGGAGGTCGCCGGATACGACATGCACCGCGGCCTGTTGGTCTCCGCCGATAAGCCGGAGCCGCTCACCGTTGCCGAGGTGCTCGACGGGGCGCGCACCTTGGTGATCCTGGAAGGGGTCGGCGACCACGAAAACATCGGGTCCATCTTCCGCAACGCCGCCGGCATGGGGGTCGACGGCGTGCTTTTCGGAGCGGCGACCGCCGACCCGCTCTACCGGCGCAGTGTGCGCGTGTCCATGGGGCACGTGCTGCGCACCCCGTTCGCGCACCTGGAGGGCACCCCGACGACGTGGCAGCGCTCGCTCGCCGAACTTCACGACGACGGCTGGTGGCTCATTTCACTGACCCCCGCTGACGACGCCGTCGAACTTAAAGAAGCCATCCAGGGCCACGACAAAGTTGCCTTCCTTGTTGGTGGGGAAGGCCCGGGGCTGACCCCGCACGCCATGCGTGCTACCGACGTGCGCGCCAAGATTCCGATGGCGCCGGGCACCGATTCGCTGAACGTGGCCACCTCGGCCGCGATCGCGTTCTACGAGCGCATGCGCTAACCGGGCTAGCCCGGTTAGCGGTCGATGTGGCGGATGCGCTCCTTCAGCGCAGACGCCCACTGCACCGCACGGCGGCGCACACCCCGGCCGATGCGCTTCGCGGCGGCGACGGACGCGTCCGCCAACTCGGCAAACTCGTCGCCCTCTTGCTTCTCTTGCTCGGCCTCGTAGTCGTCGTAAGCCTTATCGCGCTCCGCGAACTTCGCGGCGACCTCGTTGACCGACTTGGTGGCCGGCTTCGGCTCCTCAATCTTCGGCTCAGGCCGGCCGTCAACGGCATAGCCCACCACGTTGATGTCCGGGCCGTTCTGGCCGATCTCCGCACCCAGCCAGGCTTCCTCGGCGGCAAGCGCAAGGTCCTTCGGCTCAAACGGCAGCGCGATCCCGCCTGCTTGTTCCGCCTTCTCGCCCGCCCAGTAGGGGGCCTCAAACGGCTCGGGTAGGCCGATGTCTTCGATAACACTGGTGCGGGTGGCGCAGAAACTGCGCGACACCTTCTCGCCATTGAAGTGGGCGAAGCCGCCAAAGTCGCTATCCGTACCCAGCGCGATAACGAACACGTCCGCTGCGGGAAGCGCGGTGTGCCATTGGGTAGGGGAGGACAACTCGGTGACGTCCACACGCATGCGCACCACCGAAATCCCCGGGAAGCCCGCAATATAAAACTCGTCGCGGCCAGGCACCGACGAGCGGTTCAACGGAAACGACCCAATCGGCGTGATTGGCCACGCCGGATTCACCTGAGCCAGCAGCTTTCGGCCAAACCCGCGGTCGGCCTTCGGCTCGCGGCGCAATACCTCCGCAGGTTCAGCAGTGTTGACAAACCACAACGTGACAACGGCGTTGAAACTCATGGCTTACCGCTTCGGACGCTTCGTGTTGGTCCGCACGCCGAGCAGCACGTCCTCCCAGTGGGGCGTCACCGACTTGCGACGACGCTTCTGCGGCTGCTCCTCCTCATCCGGGTGGCGCAGGAAATCGCCCTCGAGCACCTCGCCCTCCTCGGCGGGTGCATCCTGAAGGATCTCGACGGGCGCGGCCGGCGCATCCTCATCCTGCTCACCGTGCAAGGAACGCACCGCAGACAGCGAGCGCACCGGCTGGGCGAAATCTGGATCGGTCAGATCCGCAGCCATAGCGTTGCGCGCCTCAGTCTGGGCCGCGGCGCCCATGGAGCGCTTAAACGACCACAAGGCCTCGTTCTCCGTCAGGCCCGCCTGCCAGGTGACGCGCACAACCCAGGTGTCGCCCTGCTCGCGGGTGGCATCCCACTCCGCATCCGAAATCGAGTGACCACGGGCAGCAAAGGAGGTAGCCAGGATCTCCAACAACGTCTGCTTCGCCGGGCCATCCTCGCGCACCGGATGGGACTGCTTCGCAGCCTCCGCAACCTGGGCGCGCTCAAGCAGTACCGGGTGGGCATAGGACTCGAGGCGGCTTTCGGCCACACCCATCTCTTCTGCCAACTCCGCGGCGGTCGCGCCGGCGCGGATGCGTGCCTGGATCTCGTTCGGACGCATCGACAACGGGGTGGCGTAGAGCGGATCCGGCTCCGGCAGTGGGCGCGGCTCCGGGGCGGGTGCCACCGGTTGCGCAGGCTGCTCTTCCTCAGTCACCTCGGTATCGGTGGCTGGTTCTTCCGGGGCGGGGGAGTCGTCGATAAGCAACGGCGCAAGCTCCTCACGGGCAAGCTGATAGCGCACACCCTCCTCGTCGCGGAGCACAAAAAACGTCTCCGTCGACTCGTCTTCCAAGAAAACAAGCTCGCGCATAGGACTCCTTCCGCCTGGCAATACGAAAACTAAGCCTATCGGACGCACGTGCCCACATCAGGCAACCAGCCCCAAGACACCCGACGGCGCAAAGCGATACCATCCCAATACGACCAATGACGCCATAAAAATATGTGGTACATCCAGGACAATCGCAGCATTGTCGGACGCATCACAATATTTGCTAGAGTGCGTTACGTAAAAAGGTTGCCCGAAAAACGAGAGCAACACCCAACGTAGGAAAGGGAAACCAGTGGCTACTGAGAACAAGGACAAGGCCGTACTCCACTACCCGGGCGGCGAGTATGAAATGGACATCATGCGCGCCACCGAAGGCAATGACGGTGTCGTGCTGGGGAACCTCCTCGGTGAAACTGGCCTGGTCACCTTCGACCCGGGCTACGTCTCCACCGGCTCCACCGAGTCCAAGATCACCTACATCGACGGTGCAGAGGGCATCCTGCGCTACCGCGGCTACGACATCGCAGACCTGGCAGAAAACGCCACCTTCAACGAGGTGTCCTACCTGCTGATCAACGGCGAACTGCCGACCACCGACCAGCTGGACAACTTCAACTCCGACCTGCGCCACCACACGCTGCTCGACGAGGACTTCAAGGCCGCGTTCAACATCTTCCCGCGCAACGCGCACCCGATGGCCGTCCTTGCCTCCTCGGTCAACATTCTCTCCGCCTACTACCAGGACCAGCTCAACCCGCTCGACGAAGAGCAGCTGGACAAGGCAACCGTGCGCCTCATGGCTAAGGTGCCCATGCTCGCCGCATACGCCTACCGTGCATCCCGCGGTAAGCCGTACATGTACCCGGACAACTCCCTGAACCCGCGCGAGAACTTCATGCGCATGATGTTCGGCTACCCGACCGAGGACTACCACGTCGATCCGGTCCTGACGAAGGCCCTGGACAAGCTCCTCATCCTGCACGCCGACCACGAGCAGAACTGCTCCACCTCCACGGTGCGCATGATCGCCTCGGCACAGGCGAACATGTTCGTCTCCATCGCAGGCGGCATCAACGCCCTGGCCGGCCCGCTGCACGGCGGCGCAAACCAGGCCGTGCTCGAGATGCTCGAGGACATCAAGAACAACCACGGTGGCGACGCAACCGACTTCATGAACCGCGTGAAGAACAAGGAAAAGGGCGTCCGCCTCATGGGCTTCGGCCACCGCGTGTACAAGAACTACGACCCGCGCGCGGCCATCGTCAAGGACACCGCACACGAGGTGCTCGAGCACCTGGGTGGCGACGAACTGCTCGACCTGGCGATGAAGCTCGAGGAGATCGCGCTGAACGACGAGTACTTCATCCAGCGCAAGCTCTACCCGAACGTCGACTTCTACACCGGCCTGATCTACCGCGCCATGGGCTTCCCGACGGACTTCTTCACCGTCCTGTTCGCCATCGGCCGCCTGCCGGGCTGGATCGCACAGTACCGCGAGCAGCTTGAAATGAACACCAAGATCAACCGCCCGCGTCAGATCTACACCGGTTACCAGAAGCGCGACTTCGTCCCGCGCGACCAGCGCTAACCAAACGTTTCAACCGCCGAGGAACACGTCCCCTATAATTCGCGGGGGAAGTTCCCGGCGGTTTTTTAATGCCGACCGCACAAACCTCAAGGAGATTCTCACTCATGGAAATGGAAAAGCCATTCATTGAAGCCCCCGAGGGGCCGGCACCAGCTGATCTGGTTATCCAGGACATCACCGTCGGCGAGGGCGAAGAAGCGGTGGCTGGCGGCTTCGTCAAAGTCCACTACTTGGGTGTCGATTACGAAACCGGCGAAGAGTTCGACTCTTCCTGGGACCGCGGAGAAGCAGCCGAGTTCCCGCTCGCGGGCCTCATCGCAGGCTGGCAGGAAGGCATCCCGGGCATGAAGGTTGGCGGCCGCCGTCAGCTCACCATCCCGCCGGAGAAGGCATACGGCCCGGCAGGTGGCGGCCATCCGCTGTCTGGCCGCACCCTGATCTTCATTATCGACCTGCTCGACGCCCGTTAGGGGAAAGCGCATGCGAATCCCGGTAACTACGCTCAACGACGGCTACGATCTCCCGCTGCTTGGCCTGGGCACCTACAAGCTCCAGGGCGAGGACGTGGAGCGGACCGTGCGCACCGCTATCGAATTGGGCTACCGCCACATCGACACCGCGTCGCTCTACGGCAACGAGGTGGAGGTAGGTAAGGCCGTCAACGATGCGATCAAGGCGGGGGATGTCACGCGCGAGGAACTGTTCATCACCACCAAGCTGTGGAACGACGACCAGGAGCGTGCCCTTGAGGCGTACAACGAGTCTCTCGAGCGCCTCGGCCTGGAGTTCATCGACCTCTACCTCGTGCACTGGCCCTGGTCGCAGAACGGCACGTATGTGAAGGCCTTCGAGCAGCTCGCCGAACTGCAGGGCATGGGTCGGCTCCAGTCGGTTGGTGTCGCCAACTTCTACCCGGAGGTTCTCGACGACATCATTAACGCCACCGGTATCACGCCCGTGCTCAACCAGGTGGAGTTGCACGCCGGCTTCACGCAGCCAGAGCTGCGTGCCTACCACGAGGAGCACAACATTCTCACCGAGGCGTGGGCGCCGATTGCTCGCGGCTCCAACTTCGACGACCCCGCGATCCAGGCGGTCGCGCAGGCCCACGAGGCGACGCCCGCACAGGTATGCCTGGCGTATCTGATGAAGCTTGGTTGCTCCGTGGTGCCGAAGACGAAGAACCCGCAGCGCCTTGTCGAAAATCTTGGCGCGGTAAATGTGAAGCTCACCGACGAAGATGTTGCCACCCTCGATGCGGTGCAAGGGGAGCGTATGTCAGGGGATCCCCTGACGTTCCCGGGATAAAGGTTTTCCTGGGAGTGGATTTGAGCCCGTTCGGCCGTGGAAGCGGCCGGGCGGGCTTTTCTCGTCGCAACGAAAAGCGTGACTTTTCGGGGGTAGGGGTAGGGGTGAGAGGATTTAAACAAGTCTCCGTGAGTGTGTGATACGTTACACTCCACATTGTTGAGTCGAGAATCGCGAATTGTCGGCAAGGCAAGACCCAATCCCGTGAACAAGAAAGGATCGAGGCAATGACAGGTTCCCCCGCTGTCCCGCAGCGCCGCGAGCCCACGCCAGACGAGTTTGTGGCAATGCAACAGAGCCCCGAATTCCAAGATCTGCGTGGAACATTCCGTGGCTTCACCTTCCCGGTGATGATTGCGGCGTTCCTCTGGTACGTCTTCTATGTCGTCTTTGCTACCTTCGCGCCCGATGTCATGGCGCGGCCCTTCCTAGGCCTCAACCTTGGACTGTGGCTCGGACTTGCACAGTTCTTGACCACATTCCTGATCACCTGGGTCTACGTGAAGTGGGCAAACAAGAACATCGAACCCCGTGCAGCGCACATTCGCCAGGAAATGGAGGGCTAAGCCATGCAGACGTACATCAACGCCACAGCGGCTGAAAGCACCGCCACCGGCAACCCTCTGCTGAACATCGCCATCTTCGGCGCGTTCATCGTGGTCACCCTCTTCATTGTGACCCGCGCTGGCAAAACCACCAGCGAATCCGCCGACTTCTACACCGGCGGCGCATCCTTCAGCGGCACCCAGAACGGCCTCGCCATCGCCGGCGACTACCTGTCCGCCGCGTCCTTCCTGGGCATCGTCGGCTCCATCGCGCTGAGCGGTTACGACGGCTTCCTTTACTCCATCGGCTTCTTCGTCGCATGGCTGGTCGCCCTGCTGCTGGTCGCCGAGCCGCTGCGAAACGTCGGCCGCTTCACCATGGCGGACGTGCTGTCGTTCCGCCTCCGCCAGAAGCCGGTGCGTGTGGCCGCCGCTTTCGGTACCCTGTTCGTGTCGCTGTTCTACCTCATCGCACAGATGGCCGGCGCCGGCTCGCTGGTGTCCGTGCTGCTGGACCTGCACTCCTTCGCCGCACAGGCAATCTGTGTTGCCATCGTCGGCGTGATCATGATCGCCTACGTCCTTATCGGCGGCATGAAGGGCACCACCTACGTGCAGATGATCAAGGCCGTGTTGCTCATCGCCGGCGTGCTGATCATGTCGATCCTCGCCTTCATCATGGCCAAGGGTGGCATGAATGCGGTGCTCAACCAGGCGATCGACACCCACGCCGCGTCCCAGTACATCGCGGAGAAGGGCTACCAGGCCGAGGATCTCCTCAAGCCGGGCCTGAAGTACGGTGCGACCACCACCTCGAAGCTCGACTTCCTGTCGCTGGGCCTTTCCCTGGTGCTTGGTACCGCGGGTCTGCCGCACGTGCTCATGCGCTTCTACACGGTGCCGACGGCCAAGGAAGCCCGCAAGTCCGTGACCTGGGCAATCGTTCTCATCGGTTCGTTCTACCTGCTGACCCTGGTGCTCGGCTACGCTGCTGCAGCATTCGTCGGCCCGGACCGCATCCTTGCCGCACCTGGTGGCGCGAACGCCGCGGCACCGCTGCTCGCATTCGAGCTCGGTGGCTCCATCTTCATGGCGCTGATCTCCGCGGTCGCCTTCGCAACGGTGCTTGCCGTGGTGGCAGGCCTGGCGATTACCGCCTCCGCATCCATCGCGCACGACGTGTACAACGCAGTGCTTCGCGACGGCCAGGCCACCGAGGATGAGCAGGTCCGCGTCTCCCGCATCACCGTGGTGGTGCTCGGCATCGTCTCCATCGTCCTGGGCATCCTGGCGATGCAGCAGAACGTGGCCTTCCTGGTGTCCCTCGCGTTCGCGATCGCGGCATCCGCAAACCTGCCGACCATCCTGTACTCCCTGTACTGGAAGCGCTTCAACACCACCGGCGCGGTTGCGTCGATCTACACCGGCCTGATCTCCGCGCTGGTGCTGATCGCCCTGTCGCCGGCGGTCTCCGGCAGCCCGACCGCGATGTTCCCGGACGCCGACTGGTCCATCTTCCCGCTGACCAGCCCGGGCCTCGTGTCCATCCCGCTCGGCTTCCTGGGTGGTCTTATCGGCACCTTCCTGGGCAAGCCGGACAACTTCGATGAACTCCAGGCCGAGATGGAGGTTCGTTCCCTCACCGGTGTTGGTGTGGAGGCTCCGGTCGACCACTAATCCTGGTTGAATAACAAGAAACGGGCTCAGTGTGATGCTGAGCCCGTTTTTGCGTTTGCTTTGTTTTAGCCAGCCGCGCAACTCAAGCTTGCGCGCACTGAGGAACACCGGGAAGTACCGCGATGACTACATCTGCTCTGCGATTTCCTTCATCGCTTCCCACATGCTGCGCTGCTCGGGTGTACCGCTGTCAGTTTGCAGCAGGGTGACACAAGAATCGTGCACGGCGGAAGCAAACTCCTGGCGGAGAGAATCAGGAACCCCACGAAGGATCAGTGGTGCTGCAAGCACAACCGTATGGGCAAAGCGCGGTACCGTCGCATCGGGACTGTCATACTCTGACACGAGCGCGGTGCAGTACTGGGTCAACACCTGCGACGTTTGAGAAAGCGCCTGCCCATCCTCCGGAAGTTCGGCCAAACCTATGTCCCGTTTGCGCACGGTATCAAGGGCTGCCCGGGCTTTTTCATGACGGCCAACACGTGCGTAGTGCTCGTAGAGCTTCCTCAACGAGTAGCTGTAGTTGAGCTGGCATTGAACATCGGGGTGTGTTTGTGCGATCCACTTTGCAATATCGGTAAGTGCCTCCATGAAGCGGAGCCTTGCTTCTAGGTTTTCGGCTTGGGAGAGACCGATCAGCAGTGCGTGATGCGCAGCATTTGCAATGGCGAACGCCTCAGGCAGGTTAACGCTTGATGCTTCCGCAAGTACTCGAGAAGTATGGACGCGAACAAACCTTGCTGCCCCGACGCGAACCTCCCTTGAATGGGCGCTCTCACAGAGCTCAAGAAGAAGAGCAAATACCTTAGCCAACTCGTTCCAGCCGGCCGGCGGGGCGGAGTTGAGGAAGGGGACAAGCGCCACCACCGAAGCGCGAAGCCGTAGGAAAGCGTCCATTTCTTTCTGCATCTCGATGTAAATATTCGCTAGTTCGATGCTGGTCCGAAGTATGTCGGTTGAGTATTTGCCGCCGAAGGGAACCTTCTGCGTTGCTACGACGAATTGGTTGACAGCATCCTCGAGCAGCTCCACCGGTGGGGCCATATTCGGAAAAAGCTTCCGGACAAACTGTGCTCTTATCGCCGTGGCTTCCGCTGCCAATGCGAAGGAAGCAGCTGGCCCGTCGCCGCCGTCAACCAGGATGGCAGCGATCTCCATGGCTTCATCCAAGGTGGGGATCACAAGCCCATTGTTTGTAGACCCATGGATATTTGCGATCTGAATGAGCACGCGTATCGCTTCTTCGATGGCTCTAGGATCCCTGGTTTGGAGCGCAGGAACAAGCATGTCTTGGCAGCTAAATAGCAGTTCGAGGGCTGATTTGGTGTCTCCCGCCTTTGCATCCAGAAGTGCCATCTCACGTTGGGCTCGGGAATAGAAAACAGCAGGTAAAACCCGATTTGGCTCGGCGTCGTACAGGGGGTCGATATTCTTAAACGCCAGGTACAGCAGTAGGCGAGCTTCCTCCACATCTTCGGTGTGTGAAGCGGCAATCGTGAGAGCTTGGCAGCGCAATAAAACCGTTTTCGCCGTGACAGGGAAATCGTTCAATACCTCAAAACAAATTGAGGCCACACTTGTTTGTACTTGTGGGTCAGGGGAAAGATCAGCAGCCGCTAAGAGCGTTCGCAGCGCTTCGAATGATGCACCGGCCGTACGCAGATGCTGAAGGTGTTCGATTGCGTAGGGCAAGTGAAGCAAGTTGGTCACAATTGCTGCGTCGTACACTGTGGTTTGCGGAAGGCAGTCGAGCGCCAACGGAATGCTCTCTAGATTTTGAGGACCCTTGGGAGCAGGCGATGAAAAGAGGTGGAACAGGAACGCCTCCGCGAGTTTGCGCTGGTTCTTCCACTGATGCTCAATGTCGTAATAATCCTCGCTTTCGAGCGCCGCATACTTTGGGGTGGTCTCGACACTGTTGCGCAGATCGGATTCATAAATGCGCATGAGTAGGGAATGCGTGAGCGGTGAACCAAAACTCTCCGCGGCCTCGCCAAATACTCGGTGCGTAAAGCGCATCCGTTTCTCCGGCCCATTTGGTGCTAATTGATTCGACAAAGAACGGAAAAGTCGGGCAACCGAAATCTCAGTATTTGTTGTGAAGCCAGCGTCGCGCAGCGCGTTGACGGTTTGTTCTTGCGAAAGCCCGATCCTAGAAGCACCCAAGAGACCTACTGCAGCGCGGGCGAGGGCACGATCGGTAGATGCGATGGAGGTTTCCAAAAAGTGGTGGGCAGCGCTTGACAGGTCATCGGGGATGAGCCACGCGCGGTCTGCAAGCATGTTTTGGATTGCGCTGGCTTGATCAGGTTCATCCTCGATGGACTTGAAATCATCACCATCGATATCGAGAAGTAGATCCAGCGCAAGCTCTATCCAAAGAGGTAAGCGTTGTTTGGACGCGATGATCTGGCGAGCGCCGCCTCCGATCTCGCGCCTAATTCTGCGCTCCCAGTCCTCTACGAATTCTCGCGCAATGTTGGCTGGCACTGGCCCAACCAAGACTTCTTTGAAATCGGAGTTCTTCAACAGAGTGACGTCCGAGCGCGAGGAAGAAGATACAGCCAACGCGGTGCGAGACGAGAGCCATTCCACTGGCCAGAATCCGCCGGCTCCATCCACAAGCTGCTCTAAACCGTCGACGATGAAAAGCAGATCAGGATACTCAGCTACAACCTTTTCCATTTCTTGTCTCCAGCGCGCACGCCAAGTTTCGGGAGAGCCCCGCCAATCGTCGAAAAGCGACAGGCCCAAGGTTGCGTTTATGCATCGCGTAATTTCGAATGCGAGCTCGTCCCCCGTCCAAATGCGGTCGTCCAGCCCCATAATGACGGTGATAGGCAACTTGCCGGATATAGATTCTCCGGAGGCCGCCAAATACTTCTCGAGTGCCAACAGAAGTGAAGACTTACCCGCGCCCGACTCGCCATAAACTACGACAGGCGAATCGATGCGGAGGAAAAAATCGATCGATTTGAGCAGTTCCTCTGACCCAAAATTACGAGTGCGGGAACCTCGAAACAGGACCTCCTCCGCGGTACCGTCGCGCGGGATGCTGCGGGCTCGCTCCAGAAGCTGCGGTTCAAGCAGACTGACCGCAAGATCCTCGAAGTGCTGCATTGAAGCAGTGGGCCACTGACCATTCTGGTCGAAGGCAACGGAGTAGCGTTTCACCGTCTCCGCATTGCCCCATCGTTGAGATACCTCGTCTTTGAAGTCAGAAATTCGGGTTGGGTCTGAGTCGGCCCAGCCGTGCGGTGGGGTGCCTTCGACCTGCCGGAAAAGGATGAACGGTGTGGTTGTATCATCTGCGTCCCAAAGACCAGCTTTGGCGAATTCCAACTCGGTGATAGAACACTCGCGAGACCTCTCGGGGTCGAGTCCAACGCGCTGTGCCGTCCATTCGAGGAGAGACTTGTCGTCTGAAATCCAACCGTAGCGGTCTCCGATGAGCCCGAGGAAGAGCGGGGCCGCGCGATCGACTTCGTCAAGGCATACGTCTAATACCTTGCGCCCAGCCGCCTCTTCATCCATGTCGTTGGTGTCGACTCCCCAGCGCAGGTCAATAAAGTGCATCTTTGCGCCGAATCGGCGCAAAGATTCGTTGAGCCGGTCACTTACGGGACCATTGAGAATGTCACGTTCCGTATGGAAATCGCGAAAGGTCGATGACACAAAAACAGGAATGTTGAGCATGAGGCCCCTTAGCGCAGTCAGTGTTTGAACACTCATTATGCGCCAACCGGAGCATATTAGGAGGCCGACGACCGCTTGGTTTTCGCTCAACCCGCTAATATCGCCTGCATGAAAAAATGGTCCCAAGAGCGCCTTGACCAGCATCTCGCGCATGCTGCATGGTATAAACCGATCCGCAAGGTTAGGGCCCGACGCTTGGACAAAGACGCGCAGTGGCGGACTTCCACTGGCAGCGTCCTTCACGCAAAGGCGGGGGACTGGGAGGTCACTGACGGGACACGAACATGGACAGTTGCGTCTGAGGTTTTCGACAAGTCATACAGCCAAGTCGCGCCGGGTGAATACAGGAAAACGGGAAGGGTCCAAGCCCGCCGACTCGAAGAGGACGCTATGATCCCCACGCTGGAGGGAGAGGCTCACGCACACGCAGGTGATTGGGTGGTCCGTGGCGTAACAGGAGAGTGTTGGCCAGTGCCAGATGCGGAGTTTTCCGAGGCCTACGAGATCCTAGAAATGCCGTAACCGAACATCCCCGCCAGGGCGGGGTACACAACTTTCACGATCTTGTGGTTGTAATCCTGGGTGTGCGAGTCGAGCTCTGCAAACGGTTTGTATGAGGGTTTCCGAGCAGGAGGTTCCTTGCTGTAGTCATAGGATGCTCGACGCTCGGTTCCGTTGCTATCAATCCATGTGCGCTTGAGCATCCAATCATTGTGCTCGGCTTCCGCCATCGAGGTGATCTCCTGTTCCGCGGGATGCTCTTCCCACCCGTAGCCGTCCTTCACAAGCTGAAAACCGTGTAGGCGTAGGTTTTTAACCATGTACCGAGCGGCTGCTTCAGAAGTTTGTCGTGCCTTCAGGATGTCGTCGTGAGAAAGCTTCTGCGATGGGGATGGCGGGCCATAAAGCGACGTGTAGGCGATGTCGAATGCCCAGCCCCAGACGGAGAAGGCGGAATCGCGGATGGCGTCGATGCTCAACCCAACCTTTTGTGGGTCAATAACTTCCAGAACTGTTCCGGCTTCGGCATCGTTCCAGACAAGACCCTGCAGTATGTGGTCAGTCACCGCAATAATCGCTCGACGTTTCCTGAGGGAGGGGATCTGAGCAGCGACGTGGACTGGATCGCCGACGAGGACAACCATATCTGCCAGGCCCTCTACCTGAGGGCTCACAATCTGTTGAACTTCCAGCTCGTTAGCGAACCGGTTGTAATTGTGGATCCACGCGTCCAACTCACGCTTTTCATCTCCCGGGCCGCATTGCTTGACCTCAACAGTGTGAGCTTCGAGTGTGGTCAGCAGGTGGAGTATTTTGTCTGTGATTGCGCGAACTGTGAGGTCGGCTGGATGAAATGCTTCAACGGGTCGTCGCTGAGCGATGTGGGTAAAGCGTGCTGAGGTTGCTAACTCGGGGGACCGAAGAAGCTGGAATATTGATACCGCCTCACCGCATTGTGCGTGACGGAGGTCCTGCGCCTCAGAACTCAGGCGAGCTGTTTCGATGTCATTTTCGGCAGCGATGATCACGTGGGAAGCATGTTTGACAGTTTGAGCAACGAGCCGATCATCGCTCAGATGCTGTTTGTACCCTAAGCCAAGCGTGCCTTTGGCTGTTGGGTTTCCCTTCTCCAAGATATGAACGGGGAGCTCCCTTTCTTGGTCAAGGACTGAGCGGACGATGCTGTTCGCTTCCTCGGAGGAGCCGATCACCACTGGACCTCCTCGGCGACGCTTGCTCGTTGCTCTCGCCCACCCGATACGCGATATTCCTAGTAGGGCAGAAATGACTGCACCGAAGGTGACGAGGAGTGAGAGGATTAAACCTATCGTCATCCAGGTCGTTGGTGCTGCCGGCTGGCCGGGCGCTGGGGCATACGATGCAGCAAAAGGCGCGATGCTCGCGTAGATGAGCGAGACGACGGACGCGTTATGAGACTCCGAAAGCGTGACGCCGCAGTTGTAGAGGCCAATCGCAGTGGCAGACAATGCGATGACCAGACGATTTGAATCGAGCCGCATAGTGTCAGGATAAAAGTTTCGCTTCCGGAAGAAGCATTGAGCCTAAGTGCTTATCGACGACCTACCGGACCAACAGTCCATTCGACGACAGCAGGCTGCTCATCTGGAACAGGGAGTCGCTCTGGCCGGGGGTCCACTGGCCCCAGTCGGCGGTGTAGACGTCGTTGATGTCCACCTGGATGCCCTGGATGTACGCCTGGCGGCCGGCGACCTGGTGGATGTTGGCGCGCGGGTGGATGTTGCCGCGCGAGCCCCAGTCGTGCTGCCAGAAGTAGCTACCGATGCCGTCCTCCAGGCACCAGGCGATGGTGTAGTAGTTGCCGTACACGCCCAACTGGTAGCCGGCGGCGCTGAGTGCAGCGCCCATGGCGGAAAGGTATGGGTTGATGAATTTGTTGAACTGGGCGAGCGTCGGGTTGTCGTCGATAGCCACATAGATCGGGCGCCCGGTCGGGCCGCCTGCGGCGCGGTGCAGGGCGATGGCCTGGGGTGCGTGCTTGGCAGCGCCGAGCGGACCCTGGAGCCAGTCGGCGGTGTCGGCGCGGCCGAACTGGTAGACCGACGCCACCGACAGGCCGTTGGCCTTGTAGTCCTGGGTTTCGTCGAGGGTGACGGGCTTGCCGCGCATCCAGAGTGCGTCGGGGCGGGGCTGGGATACGTAGCGCACGGCGCCGATGTGGCCGGCGGCTTTCACGGCGCGGGCGGATGGGACGGCGGCGGAGTAGTCGATCACGGTGCCGAGCACGCGGCGCTGCTGAGCCTGTGCGGCAGGGGAGAGGGCGGTGGCTGCGGCGCCGGCGGCGGCGGTGGCTGCGGCGCCGGCGGCGGCGGTGGTTGCCGCGAGTGCGCCCGCAGACTTCAGGAACGAGCGGCGATCAAAAGTAGTCACTTGCGTAACATTAGTCTCGTTTTGCCTCTTGTGCACCTTAGTTTGCCTGCGTGGCCACGATCCAGATGGCGACGAGGTGACACACGGCCGCCACGATCGTCGCAGTGTGGAAGTGTTCGTGGTAGCCGTAGTAGCGCGCCTCGCGCCCCGGCCAGCGGGCCCCGTACACGATGGCGCCAACCGTGTAGAGCACGCCTCCCGCGAATAGGAGCCACACCACCGCCGGCCCTGCGCTGGCCCACAGGGTGGGGATCAGCGGCACGATCACCCAGCCGAGCCCCACGTACACCACAACGTCCAGCCATCGCGGGTGATTGATCCACACCAGGTTGAGCGCGGCACCACCCAGGCCGCCGATCCAGGACACGACGAGGATGGTCGCGGCGGTTCGCGGCTCGAACACGATCAGGCACAGTGGGGTGTAGGTCGCGGCGATGAAGATGGAGATGGTCGCGTGGTCGGCGCGGCGCCACCACTGCACCGTGGACGGGGAGCGCCACGGGTAGAGGTGGTACATCGCGGAGACCCCAAACAGCAGTACGACCCCGACGCCGTAGACGGTAACCCCGGCGGCGTGGAGCGCCGGCAGGGTCATCCACCCGTAGGTGATCAGCACGGTGGAGGCCAGCGCGAAGGCTGCGGCCGCCACGAAGTGGGCCCAGCCGCGAATCAGGGGGCGCGGGCCGCGGTCCGCCATGATGTAGGAGCGCTGGACCTGGCCTTCTTGAAGGATCGTCATAGTGACCTCACTGGGGGTGGAGGAACAGTGACGCTATGTTACTACTTGGTAACTTATGTGGGTAGCCCAGCCGATTCCGCGAACGAAAACCGCTGCGGTAACCTAAGCCCCATTGCCCTAGTAGCTCAGTGGATAGAGCACGGCTCTCCTAAAGCCGGTGTCGGAGGTTCGATTCCTCTCTGGGGCGCAATGTGTTGTCTCGAGACATCGTTCCTACGGTGTCTCGAGATTTTTGTTTTTGGAGTTGCCCCGTTTGGGGTTTAGTTCGTTGTCTGATTGGTTGTAGTAGATCTTTTCGTCGGTGAGTGTGTAGGCAGCGATTTGTGCCCCGGTGGCGTTTATTTTGATGTCGACGTGGTTGTCGACGCAGACCATGGTGATGGGTTCGCCGCCCCAGCGTCGGCCGATGTAGAGGCGGCGTAATTTCCCGCCCCATCGCAGAGTGGTCTTGCCGTTGATGCTGACTTTGTCGGTGCGTAGCCGGTAGTGGTGGTCGGAGTTTGCTGCTGCCGGTTTGGCTTTGGGCAGTGCGCTGTAGGCCTCGGCTGGGGTGATGCGGGCGAGTGCTCTGTGTGGGCGTTTGTAGTTGTAGTAGTCGATGATCTCGTTGATATCTTCGTTGAGCTCCTCGATGGTTTGTGCTGGTGGCTTGTTGTTTAGCGCGAGTTTGAGTGTGTGGTGGAAGCGTTCGACTTTGCCTTGGGTTTGCGGGTGGTAGGGCTTGCCGTTTTTCTGGGTAATGCCCAAGTCGATGAGCAGTTGCTCGAAGCCGTTTCGTGACGGGTTTTTCCGGTCGGTGTTGGTGGTAAATGCTCGGCCGTTATCGGTGAGCGTTGATTGTGGGCAGCCATGTACCTGAACTGCTGCGATAAAGCTTGTGATGACGTTTGTGACGGTGGCTGTGTGGTAGGCGCGGCAGGAGATGATGAATCGGGAGTGGTCATCGAGGATGGTCAGGATGGCTACGCGTTTGTGTCCGGCGATGGTCCAGTCGCTGTAGTCCATTTGCCATGTTTCGTTGGGCTGGTCTGCCTGGAAGCGACGCCAAGAGCTGCGTGGGCGTTTTTGGGGCTGTGGTGTGATGCGTCCGTTGTTGGCAAGCACTCGGTGGATGGTTGATACTGCTGGTGGAGGGTCTATTCCGTCTTGTTGTAGGTGCCAACGGATGGTGTGAGCGCCGGCGTCGGTGCCGCGGTGGGTGAGTTCGTCGCGCAGTTGAAGAATGCGGTCGACAACTGTTTTGTCGAGCGCCCTTGGGTTTGTTCTTGGCCGTTTTGATCGAGGTGTAAGCGCGTCCATGCCGCCTTCTCGGTAGCGCTTTTGCAGTGTTCTGATCCACCGGGTCGAAACGCCGAAGTGCTCAGCCGCCTCGGCTTGGCTCATGCCTGTGGCGAGCATGGTCTGGATGATGATTTTCGGTGTGGGCTTGCCTGGTTTCTCCATCCGATAAGCATGGGCGGAACGATGACTCGAGACATCGGTTTTCGGCCCGGTGGGGCATTTTCAGTGGGCTCGTTTTCCACCGGAACGATGTGGCGAGACATACCCGCAGGACAAACCGGAACGATCTCATGAGACATGCGGAACGATGTCACCGAACCAGACACTCTCTGGGGCGCAAATAGGGGTTTGGTGTGGCGTCGAGGTCAGATGGCGGGTGGTGAAGATGACTATCGAATTACGGCCACTTCGCGTCGAGGACGCTACCGAGATGGCTGATGTGCTTTCGGATCGAACCCTTTACACATTCACAGGCGGTGGGCCGCCCTCTGAGGATGAGCTTGCGCGGCGGTACGCGATCCAGACTCGAGGCGAATCCAGCGATGGTGCCGAGGAGTGGATCAATTTCGTCGTCACGCTCGGTGCGTGCAAGCAGCCGATCGGATACGTCCAAGCGACCGTGCCCCGCAACGGCGGTGCGACGGAGATCGCGTGGGTGATCGGGACGCAGTGGCAGGGGCACGGCTACGCCAAAGAAGCCGTGAAACTGCTTTCCACCTATCTTGCGGAGCGAGGCATTACGCACCTCATCGCTCATATCCACCCCGACCACATCGCCTCGCAGCGAGTCGCCGCCACCGTAGGGTTGGTCCCCACGGGGCAGGTCGTCGACGGCGAAGTCCGCTGGG
The DNA here is from genome assembly GCF_030408635.1 of Corynebacterium coyleae. NCBI lineage: Bacteria > Bacillati > Actinomycetota > Actinomycetes > Mycobacteriales > Corynebacteriaceae > Corynebacterium > Corynebacterium coyleae. The sequence continues at coordinate 793,969 of NZ_CP047198.1, forward strand.
ACCGGAGAGAGTAGAAGGGCCCCGAAGGATTCTCCGGGCCTACTCCTCGCCGGTGAGTTCGCGCAGCTTGGCGCGCACTGCCGAGGCCTCCGGGTTGGTGGCGTGGGTGCCGTCGGAGAAGAGCACGGTGGGCACGATGCGGTTGCCGTCGTTGACGGACTTGATCCACTCGTTAACCTCGTCCATGCCGTCGGCCTCGACGTCGACGATGTCGTAGGGGGTTTCGGTGCGGTCGAGGCGCTGGCGCAGCTTCTGGCAGAACGGGCACCAGTCGGCGGCGAAGATGGTCACGTGGGCGTTGGTTTCGGGTGCGGTGACGGTCATGTTAGATCCTTTCGAAGCGTTGGAATTTGTAGCGCAAGCCTGTCGACGAGGTGAGCCACTCCGTTTCGGAAACGAGGGCAAAGGTGTCGTCGATACGCGGGGCGTAGACGGCTTTGGCATCGGGGACGTCGGGGTGGACGTCGATAAGCGTGCGTTCGATGACGTCGACCTCGTCGAGGGTGGCGGCGTAGATTTGGGCGCCGCCGATGATCCAGGCATCGCCCTCGAGGTCCGGGATGTCGGCGACGACCGACGCCCCGCGGGACCAGGCGCCCGCCTCGCGCGAGGACAACACGATGTTCTTGCGGTTCGGCAGCGGCTTGAACGGCAGCGACTCCCAGGTGCGCCGCCCCATGATGATCGGGTGCCCGCTGGTGGTGTCCTTGAAATGCTTGAGGTCTTCGGGCAGGTGCCAGGGCATGTCCTCGCCGTCGCCGATGATGCCGTCGACGCTTTGCGCCCAGATCGCACCCAACATCGCGCCCTGCATTAGACCGACACCTCCGCCTTGATGGTGGGGTGCGGGTCGTAGCCGACGACCTCGATGTCGTCGAAGTCGTAGTCGAACAGGGATGCAGCCTTGCGCAGTTTGAGCTGTGGATACTCGCGGGCGTCGCGGGAGAGCTGCTCGCGCACCTGGTCGACGTGGTTGTTGTAGATGTGGCAGTCGCCGCCCGTCCAGATCAGCTCGCCGACCTCAAGGCCCGCCTGCTGGGCGAACATGTGGGTAAGCAGCGCGTAGGAGGCGATGTTGAACGGCACGCCCAGGAACATGTCGGCGGAGCGCTGGTAGACCTGCATGCTCAACTTGCCGTCGGCGACGTAGAGCTGGAACATCAGGTGGCACGGCATGAGGGCCATCTTGTCCAGTTCGGACACGTTCCAGGCGGACACCAGGTTGCGGCGCGAATCCGGGTTCTGCTTCAGCGTCTCCAGCGCTTCGGCGATCTGGTCGACGTGGCCGCCGTCCGGGGTGGGCCAGGAGCGCCACTGCACGCCGTAGACCGGGCCCAACTCGCCGTCGGCGTCGGCCCACTCGTTCCAGATGCGGATGCCATTGTCCTGCAGCCAGCGCACGTTGGAATCGCCGCGAAGGAACCACAGCAGTTCGCCGACGACACCCTTGAAGAAGACCTTCTTGGTAGTCAGCAGGGGAAACGACTCGGAGAGGTCGTAGCGGATCTGGCGGCCAAACACGCTGCGGGTGCCGGTGCCGGTGCGGTCACCTTTCTCGGTGCCGTTTTCCAGCACGTCGCGCAGCAGGTCCTCGTATGGGGTCTTGACCATTGGTTACTTCAGTACTCCTTCGAACGAGCCGTGTTCGTCGTGGTAGCGGGCGGCGGCTTCCAAAATGTCGTCGGCAATCTCCGGGCGACAAATAAGCATGTCTGGAATATAGGTGTCTTCGTTGTTATAGCGAAGCGGGGAGCCGTCGAGTCGCGATGTGTGCAGGCCCGCCGCAAGCGAGACCCCTACGGGTGCGGCCTGGTCCCATTCGTATTGGCCGCCGGCGTGGACGTAGGCGTCGTAGTCGCCGAGCAGCACGTGCATGGCTTTGGCGCCGGCGGAGCCGATCTGTTCGGTTTCGAAGCCGATGGCGTCCGCGACGTAGCGGGCGACGGCGGGCGGGCGGTTGCGCGACATGGCCACCTTGCCAGCGAACGGCCCGGAGACGTGGCGCACGTCGGAGGACTTGAACACCACACCAAGGTCGGGCAGCCCGACGGCGGCGTGGGTGGGCACGCCATTTTCGACGAGCGCCACATGCACCGCCCAGTCCTGCCGGCCGGTCGCGAACTCCTTGGTGCCGTCGAGCGGGTCGACGATCCACACCCGGTCCTTGCTCAGGCGCGCCGGGTTGTCGGACGCTTCCTCGGAGAGGAACCCGTCGTTGGGGCGGTGTTGGCTTAAGACTCGCTCGATCCAGGCCTGGGCGAGATCGTCGCCAGTCTCGCCGAGTTCGCGGCCACGCAGCAGGCCCACCCCGCGGATGCCTTTGAGGATTTCACCCGTGCCTTCCGCAATCAGGTTGGTCAGCCGGGAGTCGGAGTACTCAGCAGTCATGTGCCCGACTCTACCGCTAAGGTTGGCGAAATGACTGCCTCGATCTTGGACCGCTTTCACCCGCAGGTGGCGGGGTGGTTCCAGGACGTCTTCGCAGCACCCACCGCGGTGCAGGAGCAGGCGTGGCGCGCGATTTCCGACGACGAGAACGCCCTCGTCGTCGCACCGACCGGCTCCGGCAAGACGCTGGCGGCATTCTTGTGGGCGCTGAACTCCCTGGTGGAGCGGGCCGGCCAGCAGGCGCTGCCCATCGATGGGGCGAACACCTCCACCCACGGCGGCGTGCGCGTCCTTTATATTTCGCCGCTGAAGGCCCTCGGCGTGGATGTGGAGAACAACCTCCGCGCACCCCTGGCTGGCATTGCGCGGGTGGCGCAGCGTTTGGGCCGCGACATGCCGGACATTTCGGTGGGGGTGCGCTCGGGTGACACCCCGCAGGCGGAGCGCAACCGGCAGGTGCGAAAGCCGCCGGACATTTTGATCACCACGCCGGAGTCGCTGTATCTCATGCTCACGTCCAAGGCGGCGGGCATGTTGAAGACGGTGGATACGGTCATTGTCGACGAGATCCACGCCCTCGCCGGCACCAAACGCGGCGTGCACCTCGCGCTCTCGCTGGAGCGCCTGCGCCGCCTCGCCGGGGACTTCCAGCGCATCGGTTTGTCCGCCACGGTGCGCCCGATCGAGGCGGTGGCCAACTTTTTGGGCCCCAAGACGACGATTATCAACCCGCCGGGGGAGAAGCGCTGGCAGTTAGACGTGCGTGTGCCTGTCGATGACATGAGCGACCTGCCCGTTCCCGAGGACGCCTCCACCATCGGCGATGCTGTTTTCGACAATGCCCTGGACGACGCCCTAGACGCCCCGCCGCCTGGGGCCACCAACTCCATCTGGCCCCACATCGAGCGCGCGATTTACGACGAAGTCATGGCCCACCGGTCCACCATCGTCTTCGTCAACTCCCGCCGCACCGCGGAACGCCTGACCAGCCAGTTAAACGAACTCTGGGCGAAGGAACACGACCCGGAGGCGCTGTCCCCGCAGACCCGCCGCCCGCCGGCGCAGCTGATGAAGTCGGTGGATACCGCCGGCCACGCCGCGACCGTGATCGCGCGCGCCCACCACGGCAGCGTGTCCAAGGACGAGCGCGCCCAGACCGAAACCATGCTGAAAGAGGGCACCCTGCGCGCGGTGGTGTCCACCTCCTCGCTGGAGCTGGGCATCGACATGGGTGCGGTCGACCTGGTCATCCAGGTGGAATCCCCGCCGTCGGTGGCCTCCGGCCTGCAGCGCGTGGGCCGCGCCGGGCACACCGTGGGGGCGGTCTCCGAGGGCACGTTCTACCCGAAGCACCGCTCCGACCTGGTGCAAACCGCGGTGACGGTGCCTAGGATGCGCCAGGGCCTCATCGAGGAGCTGCACACCCCGCGAAGCCCCTTGGACGTGCTCGCGCAGCAGACCGTGGCGGCGGTCGCGGTGGAGGACCTGGATGTGGACGAGTGGTACGACACCGTGCGCCGCGCCTGGCCGTACCGTGACCTCGCACGCGAGGTGTTCGACTCAGTGATCGACCTGGTCATCGGCGTCTACCCGTCCACCGACTTCGCCGAGCTGCGGCCCCGCGCCATCCTCGAGGGCACTGTCTTGAAGGCACGCCCCGGCGCCCAGCGGGTCGCGGTGACCAACGCGGGCACCATCCCCGATCGCGGCATGTTCGGCGTGTTCTTGCTCGCAGGCTCGCAAGAAGGGGACAAAGCACCCCGCCGCGTCGGCGAGTTGGACGAGGAGATGGTCTACGAGTCCCGCGTCGGCGACGTGTTTACCCTCGGCGCGTCGTCGTGGCGCATCGAAAACATCACCCGCGACCAGGTGCAGGTCAGCCCGGCGCCCGGACACACCGGACGCCTGCCGTTCTGGACTGGCGACGGGCTGGGCAGGCCCTACGAGCTAGGTAAGGCGGTGGGGGCGTTTCGTCGAGAAGCAAAAAGTGCTTTGGACGAAAGCTTGGACGAGCGCGCGCGTACCAATCTGCTGCAATACCTTGACGAGCAGGAGGAAGCCACCGGCATCCTGCCCGACGAGAAAACACTCGTGCTGGAGCGCTTCACCGACGAGTTAGGCGACTGGCGCGTGGTGCTGCACACCCCCTTCGGCAAGGGCGTGAACGCGGCGTGGGCGCTGGCCACCGGCTGGCGGGTCGCCCAGGAAACCGGGATGGACGCCCAGGCGGTGGCGGGCGACGACGGCATCGTGCTGCGCCTGCCGCAAGGGGAGGGGGAGCCCGACGGGGCGATCTTCCAATTCGACGCCGACGAGATCGCGGACATCGTCACCGAACAAGTGGGTAACTCCGCCCTGTTCGCCTCCCGGTTCCGCGAGTGCGCCGCCCGCGCCCTGCTGCTGCCGCGCCGCAACCCCGGCAAGCGTGCACCCCTGTGGCAGCAGCGCCAGCGCGCCGAGCAGCTGTTGGATGTGGCCCGGAATTACCCGTCGTTTCCGATCATCCTGGAAACGGTGCGCGAGTGCCTCCAGGACGTCTACGACCTACCCGCCCTGCAGGAGGTGATGCGCGACATCAATACCCGCCGGGTGCGCATCGCCGAGGTGACCACCGACCAGCCGAGCCCGTTCGCCTCCTCGCTGCTGTTCAACTACACCGGCGCGTTCATGTACGAGGGCGACACCCCGCTGGCCGAGAAGCGGGCCGCGGCGCTGTCCTTGGACCCGTCCCTGCTGGCCAAATTGCTGGGCACCGTCGAGCTGCGCGAACTGCTCGACGCGGACATCATCGCGGAGGTCGACGCCTCGCTGCGCCGGGTGGGCCGCGCGGAAACTTCCGAGCAGTTCGCCGACACCCTGCGCATCGTGGGGCCCGTGCCTATCGACGACCTGCCCACCTACACCTCGGTTCCCCTGACCTCCCTGGAGCAGTCCCTGGGGGCACGCATGATGCTGGTGCGCATCGGCGGGCGCGAGCACGTCGCCCAGGTGCTGGACGCGCCCTTGCTTCGCGACGGCCTCGGCGTGCCCGTCCCGCCCGGCGTCCCCGCCCAGGTGCAGACCATCCCGGATGCGTTGGCGCAACTGGTGGGGCGTTGGGTGCGCACCCGCGGGCCCTTTGTGTTGCGCGACCTTGCGGACGCGTTCGGGCTGGCCGTCGGTGCGGCGCATGCAGCGCTGATGCCGCTGGTGGACAAAGAAAAGGTCATCGAGGGCCGCTACCGGCAGGGCGTCGAGGAACAGGAGTACGTCGCCGCCGAGGTCTTACGCATCATCCGGTCGCGCTCGCTGGCGGCGGCGCGCGCCCAGACCCGGCCGGTGTCGCAGTCGGCCTATGGGCGTTTTCTGCCTTCGTGGTCAAACGTCGCTCCGGTGGGAGTCACGCCCGCGCTGCGGGGCGCCGACGGGGTCTACTCAGTGATCGAGCAGCTCGCCGGGGTGCGCCTGCCCGCAAGTGCTTGGGAATCACATATTTTCCCGTCGCGCGTGGGCGACTACTCGCCGGTGATGCTCGACGAGCTCACCGCCAACGGCGAGGTCGCCATCGTCGGCGCCGGCAAGGCAGGGGCGCGTGACCCGTGGATCATGCTGCTGCCCGCCGACTACGCGGCCCAACTCATGCCGCAGGTCGAGGAGCCACTGCTGTCGCTGACCCAATCCCAGGTGATGGAAAAGGTGCGCCGCGGCGGCGGGTTCCTGTTCGGCGATCTGCTTGAACCCTCGACCACCACCGAGGAGCTGCGCGAGGCCATGTGGGATCTGGTGGAGGCCGGCTTCCTCGCGCCGGATTCGTTTGCTCCGATCCGGGCCCGGTTGGCGGGCGGGAAGACCGCGCACCGGGCGCGCCGGCGGCCGCAGCGAAGCAGGGTGCGCTCGGGGCGGACCTCGTTCGCGTCGACGGTCCCGCCCGACATGGTGGGCCGTTGGTCGCTCACGCCCACGCCTGATAGCGACCCCACGCGTCGCTCGGTGGCTTTAGGGGAGTCGCTGCTGGACCGCTACGGGGTGGTCACCCGCGGTTCGGTGGTAGCCGAGGACATCCTGGGCGGGTTCGCGCTGGCCTACAAAACCTTGTCTGGTTTTGAGGAATCAGGCAAGGCGATGCGCGGCTACCTCGTGGAGGGGCTTGGGGCCTCGCAGTTTTCCACCCCGGCCACCATCGATCGGCTGCGCGGGCACCAGGACACCGACGACGTGGTGGGCTGGCCCTCCGGTGCGCGCGATCCGCAGGTGCACGTGCTGGCCGCCACCGACCCGTCGAACCCCTACGGGGCGGCGCTGCCGTGGCCGGCGCAGGGGCCGACCCGTGCGGCCGGTGCCATGGTGGTGCTTGTCGACGGCCTCTTAGCCGCCCACATCACCCGCGGCGGGAGAACCATGACCACCTTCTTCGATTTCTTCCCCGACGGGGTAGGGGACCCGATGCCGTTGGTCGTCGATGCCCTGACTCAAGCGGTCCGGGCCGGCCGCATGCAGCCGTTGAGCGTGGAAAAGCTTAACGGCGGTCCTGCCTTTTCTCTGAAAGACTTCGGGGCGACGGTGACCCACAAGGGGGCGAAGATCGGAGGGCGTGCCTCGGCACCCCCGAAGCGGCGCGGGCGCAGCATAACGGAGGCGCTGGGAGAGCTAGACGGTGCAGGGGAGGCCGACGGCAGGCCTGATTTGGGTGGCCCAGCGGATGGGCTCACCTTTGACGACTAGGGTCCAGGCTTTAGGGCCGTAGCGGCACGCGCGGTACCGGCCGGTGGGTGGTCCCCGGCGGTTGCCCCGCCATCCGGGTCCGTTTCGCCCGGATTCGGTTGACCGCCGAGTGCATGGCGGGGTCTGTGGTGTTTACGTGACGGGTGCCGTCGGCCTTGACCAGCACGGCGGTGCCGGTTGTGGGGTCGTAATCCATGTAGCCCTTGTTAAAGGAGCCGTCCCGGTGGTCATTGTTGCACCGGTGATGGGTGGGGCACAGGCCGGTGAGGTTGGTGATGTCGGTGCCGCCGTACCGCAGCCAGGAGATGATGTGGTGGGCTTCGCACTCGCTCATGGCGGTGGTGCAGCCGGCCCATGAGCACACGCCTTGGATGGCGAACATGGCGATGCGTTGCGCAACAGACGCGAGCCGTTTCGACCTGCCCAGGTGCAGCGGCACTCCGGTGAGGCCGTCGACGGTGAGTAAGAAGTCGGAGGTGCCGTCCATGCCGAGGCGCACGAGGTCGAAGGCGTTGAGCTCCACGCCGACGTTGGTTTGGAACAGGGTGGTGGCGTCGGCGTCGGCAAGATCGTCCAGCGTCACCGAGACCACCACGGAGGCGGCGCCGTTGGCGGCCTGCTCGCCGTGTTCGTATTGGCGCATGATGTCCATGAACTGGTCGTATCGGCGCTGGCCGCGGGTGCGGGGGTCGCGGTCCTGCTGGTGTTCAGCCGGGATGTTGGAGTTTGGTGCGAGCCCCTTGTCGGTGAGTGCTTTGTAGAGGGCGTAGTCGCCTGCGGTCATGTGAAGGCGCACGTCGTAGGTGCCGTCGGAGTTTTCCTTGCCCAGGGTAGCCTCGCGCTTTTCAAAGCCAGCGTTGGGGTTCTTCTTTGCGTGTGGCTTGTTCGCCTTGTCCACGAGGCGCTTCACAAACAGCCGCAGGTCCTTTTCGCTGCGTGTCTTCGCTTCCTCCATGGCGCGGGCGTAGATGCTCATGCGTTCGCCCTCGGCGGCCTTGAGCAGTTTGTCGAGTTCTCGCCGGATGATGTCCTGCTTGGCGGCGGGGACCTCGCCGGCGCGACGGCGGGCGTCCTCCTGGTCTTTGCGGCGACGCTCGGCTTCCTCGTCGGCGGCCTTGCGGGCGGCTTCTTCGGCGGCGGCGCGCTCCTCGTCGGTCGGTTCATCGCCGGCGCCAAACAGGTCCCCGAGGAAATCGTCCAGGTCGGGCTCGGGTGGCGGGGATGGCGCGAACATGGCTTTGGCTCGGGCGAGCCGGTTGTAGGCCTCGCCCTTGGAGATGCCCAACTTTTCCATGAGGTAGGCGTCCGGGTAGTTCGCGCCGACGAGTTTGCCGGCATCGGCGAGCACACAGGCGTGTGCAAAGGAGGCGTCGACGTAGGCCTTCTTATCCATAGCTTGTTCGAGGCGTGCGATGTCGCGGGCGATGGTGGGGAAGGGGAGGGACGTGGGGTCGTCGAAAAGCAGACGCAGCTGCGTCAGACTGTCGACGACCTGGTCAACGAGGCGTGATACGTCGTTCATGTCCCCTCCTTTACGTAGTTGAGGGTCAATGTATCAACGCGCCCGACGTCAAAACCGAACGTTCGAACACGCGTTCTACTGTAACTGTCTGACCAGGTGCGCTGCCGCCGCAAGGCCGAGCCGCGGATTCGCCTGGCCCACAAGCGACTCCTCCGGGCTCGGCCCAGAATTGAAAAAGTTTCCCAGAAAGCGGAACATGGGCTCCACTATGCCTGAAGGTGATTCGGTCTATCAGCTGTCTAAGCGCCTGCAGTGGATGCAAAACCGCGAAGTAACATCCACGAGCATCCGCGTCCCGCGCTATGCCACCGTCGATTTCACGGGCATGATCTGCGAGCGAGTGTGGCCGCGCGGCAAGCACCTCTTCATGCAGTTCGCCAAAGACGGTCACCAGGCGCAGATCCTGCACACGCATCTCAAAATGGAGGGCACGTGGTCGATGCACCGCGCCGGCACACGCTGGAAGAAGCCTGGTCATGCGGCTCGCGTGGTGCTTTCGCTTAGCGACGACCCCCAGCCCGACATCGAGCTCGTCGGATTTTGGCTAGGCCTCGTCCGGGTGTTCCCAGCACGCCAATACGAGCAGGAGATGGGGTATCTCGGCCCGGATTTACTCGATCCGGATTTCGACCTGGCTGAGGCAGTCAGGCGCATCGAGGCCACCCCGAACCTAGAGATTGGACGTGCGCTGCTGGATCAGCGCAACCTTGCAGGCATTGGGAACGAGTACCGCGCGGAGATCAACTTCCTCGCGGGTACGCACCCGAGGGAACGGGTGGGGGAGGTGGACGTCGAAAAGCATGTGCGTCTTGCGCGACGGCTGATGTGGGCGAATAAAGACGCCCCCGTCCGCGTGACCACTGGGATCAAGCGGGCGGGGGAGACGAGTTACGTGTTCGGCCGCAACAACAAGCCGTGTAGGCGCTGCGGCACGCTCATTGAGAAGGGATTTCTCGGCGGCGACGGCGACCTCGAGCGGGTTATTTGGTGGTGTCCGCGGTGTCAGCCGGAGCCCTGATATATTCCATTTCTGGAAAAGGGGGGGCGAGATATGGACTTTGAATTTTTGAGAGAAAAACGTCCGTGGGGGAAGCGAGAAATCGACCGGCTCGGAGAATATTTCGCTGGTAGTGCCAGTGTTCCTGCGGAAGCCGCGGAGATGATTATCTGGCACGACGAGTTAGCTCGACGGACTGCTGCTGCCTGTGCAGGTTTTGCGCAGGAACTTTTTGGCCAGGAAAACCAAAGTCCGGACATTGTCAGTGCTTATCGAGTGAAATCGCAGGCGACTATTGGTGACAAAATCAGACGGTCGAATGAGGACAAAACGAAGAAGGTTCAACTCGGCCGGATGTGGGATTTCGCCGGGGCTTGAATTACGGCCAACGTGTTGCACGACGATTTGCGCCATCTCTCATGGGAGCTGCAGCAGGTGCTGCGGGCAGAGGGGCATCGTGTGATTGAGCGTGACTATATCGCCCGTGCGCAGCCCGGGGGTTACCGGGCTATTCATCTGGTGGTTCAGTCGGCTGCGGGTAATGTCGAACTCCAAATGCGAACCTTGCTCCAGTCGGAGTGGGCGAACACCTTTGAAAAGTTAGCGGACAAAACTGGGCGAAAGATCCGATACGAAAGCGATGCGCGGCCAGGGAATAAAGAGCTAGCCAGGGTTTTTGATGCGCTAGTTGCGATTGCGCGTGATATTCACCATATGGAACGGCAACGAGCAGCGACGCGTCGGAGTAGTTCGAACTCGATGAAGCAGTTAGCGAATATCCCGATGGGTCTGCCATTGAACTCGAGGCTGCATGAATTGCGGGCGGAAGCTTTTCGAGCATTGTCGTACTCGGAGACTGCTACGAGTCAGCATGCCTCGAGTATTCTGAGCCTCATTGAATCTTTGCGAGCCCTATCGCAACGTCTCAGTTCGTACGAGGTAGAAGAGTGAGGGGGAGACGATGAAGCACTTCCTTATGGTGTTCAACCGCAAGACCGGCGCGCTTCGGATGAAAGAGTATGCGGATGTACGTGATGCGATCCTGCAGCGGCTTGAGGAAGAACAGGCCAACGACAATCCAGATGTCGAGATTGTTGTGATCGGGGCGCCGTCCTTAGAAGACTTGAAGGTTACGCACTCCCGATACTTCGCGGTCGATGAACTTCCCGATGTTGCTTCGTATTGGGCGCAAGGCGAGAAGGTTTCTTAAAGGGGAGAGGGCGACCGTCACTTTCGTGATCGGTCGCCCTCGAGCGGGTTATTTGGTGGTGTCCGCAGTGTCAGCCTTTTTCGCCTCCCAGTCGCTGAGCGCGCGGCGGATGAAGAACACCAGGAATCCGAGGATGATCAGGATGAGCACGACGTAGATGACGTTGGAGTAGGTGTCGGCGTACTCGGTGGCTTTTTCCCAGTTGTCGCCGAGGATGTAGCCCAGGTAGATCAGGATGGCGTTCCAGATGCCGGAGCCAAGCGTGGTCCACAGGCCGAAGGTGAGAAGGTTCATGTTGCCCAGGCCCGCCGGGATGGAGATCAGCGACCGCACACCCGGGATGAGGCGACCGATGAACACGCTGGGCTTGCCGTATTTGTTGAAGAAATCCATCGATGCGTCCACGTCGGAGGCGCGCACGAGCCACATCCAATCGGCGATCTTGCGCAGGCGCTCCAGGCCGAGCCAGGCGCCGACGCCGTAGAGGATGTATGCGCCGATGACGGAGCCAAGCACGGACCAGATGAACACGCTGACCATGTTCAGGGATCCCTGCGCGACGGTGAAGCCTGCCAGCGGCAGTACGACCTCGGACGGAATGGGTGGGAAGAGGTTCTCCAAGAGGATCGCGATGCCGACACCGGGGGCGCCAAGGGTTTCCATTAGGCCGACGATCCAGTCGATGATGCTCTGCATTGGGCCTATCTTGCCTTATTCGACCTCAAGGTTCCAAGTGTGCACCGGCGCGTCTGCCTGGGAGTTTTTGATGTACTGCCGTAAAACCCGGGCGAGGCCTTCGGCGCGTTCGCTTGTGGCGGGTTTGGATCCGGCGGCGACGCGGCTCAGGGCGTCGAGTTGCCAGGTGGCACCGTTTTGGCCGGTGCGTACGCGGCCTTCGATGACACCGAGGTATTCGTCGGCGCAGGATTGGTCCACGTCAAGGGCTCGCAGGCCTTCGTAGGCGAGGTCGAGCAGATGCTTATCGACGAGCTCACGCACCGGAACCGAACTCAACGTCGGCCATTCCATCTCGGCGTTGATGCCGTGCTTGGCGCCGGCGAGGAAGTTGCGGTTCGCGGCGTCGAAGGTCAGGCGCGACCATACGGGTCGGGTCTGGTTGCTCAGGGCTTTGACCAAGCCGTAGTAGAGCGCAGCGTCGGCAACGATGTCTTTGACGGTCGGGCCTGCGGGAAGCAGGCGGTTTTCCACGCGGATGTGGCTGAGTTCGCCCGCCGGATCATAAATGGGCCGGTTCCAGCGCCAGATCGTGCCGTTGTGCAGGTTGAGGTAGTGCAGGCCGGGGTTGTCGCCGTTCATGAACGGGGTGCCCGCGTCGGCGCGGCCCTCGGGCAGCAGGGGAGAGAAGTAGCGCACGTTTTCTTCGAACAGGTCGAAGACGCTGGTGATCCAGCGTTCGCCGAACCACACACGCGGGCGCACGCCTTGGTTGATCAGTTCTTTGGTGCGCGTATCGATGGACTGTTTGAACACCGGGATGCGCGACTCGTGCCACACCTTGTGGCCCAGAAACAGCGGCGAGTTCGCCGAGAGTGCCACCTGAATACCAGCAATCGCCTGGGAGGCGTTCCACGCTTCCGCGAACCGGTCTGGTGCCACCTGGAGGTGTAGCTGCATGGATGTGCAGGTGGATTCGGGGGCGATGGTCTCAAAGTAGTGGGTGTATTTCTCCTCGCCCCGCAGGTCGATTTTGACCAGTTCACCGCGCGATTCCAGGATCGAGTTGTTCAGTCCGGCGTAGCGGTTTTCCTGCGTCATCCACTCGTCGCTGTCGAGAAACTGCGAGGTCATCGTGGGCAGTGTGCCGATCATCGCAAGGTGCGACCCAGCTTGCTGCGCTGCCTCGCGCACGCGGGCAAGTCGCTTCTCGACGCCACCAGCCAACTCCGCTAGCCCCTGGCCTTGAATATCCAAGGGTGGGTGGTTCATCTCCACGTTGTAAGCGCCGATTTCGGCCTGGTACTCGCTATCAAGCAGCGCGAGCACGGCTTGGTTGTTGGGGTGGGGGAGCATGGAGTCGTCGACAAGATTGAGCTCCAACTCCAGCCCGATCGTGCCGTGATCGACGAACTCGGCGCCCTGGAGGTGCCGGTCGAAGCGCTCCAGCTCATCCTCGAGCCGACGGCGGTACGTGGTGCGCTGACGTGGGGTGTAGGACTCGGATGAGATGGCGTCGCCCATTATCGGTGCTCCCTGTACCAGGTGATGAGGTTGTCGGTGGATTGGTCGCCGGAGGCGGGCTCTTCCTCGCCCGCAACGGCAGCGGCGAGGTCATTGGCCTGAGCTTTGCCCAACTCCACGCCCCACTGGTCGAAGGCATTGATGCCCCAGATCGCGGCCTCCACGAACACGATGTGCTCGTACAACGCAATCAACGCGCCGAGGGAGTGCGGGGAGAGTTCCTCCGCCAGGATCGTGGTGGTGGGGCGGTTGCCAGGCATAACCTTGTGCGGCGCAAGTGCATGCGGGACACCTTCTGCTTCGATTTCCTGCTGGGTTTTGCCAAACGCCAGCACCTTCGTCTGCGCGAAGAAATTACCCATGAGCAGGTCGTGCATGGAGCCTTCGCCGGTGGCGGTGGGCAGATCAGCGCGTGGTTTGGCAAAGCCGATGAAGTCCGCCGGAATCAGTGTGGTGCCCTGGTGGATCAATTGGAAAAAGGCGTGTTGGCCGTTGGTGCCGGGCTCGCCGAAGAAGATTTCGCCGGTGTCATAGGTGACCGGGGTGCCGTCGATACGCGTGCGCTTGCCGTTGGACTCCATGGTCAACTGCTGCAGATACGCCGGGAAGCGGGCGAGGTCCTGCGCGTACGGCAACACCGCATGGGTCTGGGCCTGGTAGAAGTTGCGGTACCACACGTTGAGCAGCCCCATGAGTACAGGCACGTTGCGCTCGAAATCGGTGGTGCGGAAGTGCTCATCCATCGCGTGGAACCCGGCGAGGAACTCGCGGAAACGCTCCGGGCCGATGACCACCATCAGCGACAGGCCGATTGCGGAATCCACCGAGTAGCGGCCGCCAACCCAGTCCCAGAAGCCGAACATGTTGTTCGTATTAATACCGAACTCGGAGACCTTCTCCACATTGGTAGAGACGGCTACGAAGTGCTTCGCAATCGCGGTGTCGTCGCCATCGAAAGTCTCGAGCAGCCAGCGCTTCGCCGCATGCGCGTTAGACAGGGTTTCCTGCGTAGTAAACGTTTTGGAGGCGACGATAAACAGCGTCTGCTCCGGGTCAGCATCAGCGAGCACCCGGGTCATATCGGCCGGATCCACATTGGAGACGAACTCCGCGCTCACCCCAGCATCCGCGTAGGTACGCAACGCCTGAGCAGCCATGGCTGGCCCCAGGTCGGAGCCGCCGATGCCGATGTTGACCACCTTGGTAATCGGCTTGCCCGTGTGGCCGAGCCAATCGCCAGAGCGCACCGACTCCGCAAACGCACTCATGCGCTCCAGCACATCGTGCACGTCAGCGGTGACATCCTGGCCGTCGACGATCAGCGCCCGATCCGCCGGGGCGCGCAGCGCGGTGTGCAGCACAGCCCGGTCCTCGGTGGTGTTGAGGTGCTCGCCCGCAAACATTGCGGTGATGCGTTCGGTCAGGTCGGCGTCGTCGGCAAGTGCAATCAGCGCCTCCATGACACGCCCGTTGAACAGGTTCTTCGACAGATCCACGTGCAAACCGGCGGCGTCGAAAGTGAAGCGCTCGGCGCGCTGCGCGTCGGCCCGAAACAGATCACGCAGCGTCGTGCGAGACGTTTCAGCATGGAGTTTTTCGAGCTTTTTCCAGCTCGGTGCGGACGTAATGTCGTGCATTGCAGCCTCCCAGGCGGCGGTGATCATCTCCAGCGTTCAATGCAAACTACGGTAGTCAAAACCTGTCGTGCCTTCCGGGTAACACCCCACCACCCGGCAAATCTGGATAATGGCGCCCATGAGCATCGTCAAGATCAACGCGATTACTGTCCCCGAAGGCGCCGGCGAGGAACTCGAGCGCCGCTTCGCTGCCCGCAAGCACGCCATCGACTCCCAGCCCGGCTTCGAAGGCTTCCAGCTTCTGCGCCCAGTCAAGGGGGAGGAGCGCTACTTCGTGGTCACCCGCTGGGCCGACGAGGAGTCCTACAACGCCTGGTGGGAAGGCGCAGGCCGCGCCGGGCACGCTGAAAGCGACAAGGGCGGCGATAACGGTGAGGCTCCGCGCAAGCCGGTGTCACAGTCTGCTGAACTGCTGGAATTTGAGGTCGTGCTCGATTCCACCGAGCAGGACTAGCCGTCCGGAGCGCTAGCCCCAAGTGCGTTAACCCAACTTGCCCCGGCCGAGCCGCAGCAGGATCTGTGCCAGGCCGGGGCCTTCCTCGCCCAACTCGTCCTGGAACTGGTTAATGATGGCCACCTCGCGAGTGTGGACAAGACGCGTGCCGCCCGAGCCCATGCGTGTCTTACCAATCGCGGCGGAAATCTGGCTGCGGCGCTTCACTGCGTCGAGGATGACGCGGTCAAGTCGGTCGATTTCCTTGCGGTATTCCTGGATCTCCGCGTCCGAAAGGGGATCGTCGGTGCCGGATGGCATGCGGATTTCAAGCTCACTCATGGCAGTAGATTATGCCAGTTCGAACACACGGTCAGGGTCGTGTCGGCGGCGTTAGTACAGTGACTGCCATGACTGATGTGACCCTTGGCCTGAACCCGCAGCAACAGGCGGCCGTCGTGCACGAAGGTAGCCCGCTGCTTATCGTCGCCGGCGCTGGTTCCGGCAAAACTGCGGTGCTGACCCGCCGTATTGCCTATTTGCTGCAAAACCGTGGGGTAGCGCCGTGGCAGATCCTTGCCATCACCTTTACTAATAAGGCCGCAGCGGAGATGAAGGAGCGCGTCGGCCAACTCGTCGGACCTGAGGCGGAACGCATGTGGGTGGCCACGTTCCACTCGGTGTGCGTGCGTATTTTGCGCCAGCAGGCGCAGTTGGTGCCGGGGTTGAATACCAACTTCACTATTTATGATTCGGACGATTCACGTCGACTGCTCGGCATGATCGGCAAAGACATGAACTTGGATCTGAAGAAGTTCTCGCCGCGCGTGCTGGCCAACGCGATTTCGAATCTGAAAAACGAGTTGGTGGATCCGGACCAGGCGCAAGCACAGGCGCAACGCACCCACAACCCGTTCGAGACCACGGTGGCGAACGTGTTCGCGGAATATCAGCGCCGCCTGCGTCAATCCAACGCGCTCGATTTCGACGATCTGATCGGCGAGGTAGTCCGCATCTTCAAGACGCATCCGCAGGTCACGGAGTACTACCGGCGTCGCTTCAGGCATGTGCTTGTCGACGAATACCAGGACACCAACCACGCTCAATACGAACTCATCCACACCCTGGTGGGCGACGGCCCCGACGCGCCCGAGCTGGCGGTGGTGGGCGATTCTGACCAGTCCATTTACGCCTTCCGTGGCGCGACGATCCGCAACATCGAGGAGTTCGAGCGCGACTACCCCGATGCGGAGACGATCATGCTGGAGCAGAACTACCGCTCCACGCAGAACATCTTGAGTGCCGCGAACGCTGTCATCGCGCAGAACGAGGGCCGCCGCCCGAAGAAGCTGTGGACTGACCACGGCACGGGGGAGAAGATCGTCGGCTATGTCGCGGACAACGAGCACGACGAGGCCCGCTTCATCGCCACGGAAATCGATGCCCTGTCGGATCGCGGCGTGCCGTACTCGGATATCGCAGTGATGTATCGCACCAACAACGCCTCGCGCGCGTTGGAAGACATTTTCATCCGCTCGGGTATTCCGTACAAGGTAGTCGGCGGGACCCGCTTCTACGAGCGCCGCGAGATCCGCGACATCGTTGCTTACCTGAAGGTGCTAGAAAACCCGGACGACACGGTGAGCATGCGGCGCATTGTCAACGTGCCAAAACGCGGCATTGGCGACAAGGCGCAAGCCATGGTGGCGCTGCACTCGGAGCAAAACAATCAAAGCTTTGGGCGTTCGCTTATCGACGCCACTGAGGGCAACGTGGACATGCTGGCCAAGGCCGCCACGAACTCCATTACCCGCTTCGTGGACATGATGAGGGGGCTCCGCCAGGACATGCCGAACATGGTCAATGAGGTCACCGGCATGCCAGACCTCGGGCAACTGGTCGCCCAGGTGCTTGATGCCACCGGCTACAAGGCAGAGCTTGAAGCCTCCAACGACCCGCAGGACGGGGCGCGCCTGGACAACCTCAACGAGTTGGTCTCTGTCGCCCGTGAGTTCTCCTCGGACGCTGCGAACCAGATGGCGTACATGACCGATGAAGAAATCGACGAGGTTATGCAGGAAGGCGAACCCGCGCCGGGATCACTGCAGGCGTTTTTGGAGAAGGTTTCGCTCGTCGCTGATGCGGATCAGTTGCCGGACAACGAGCAGGGCGTGGTCACGTTGATGACGTTGCACACTGCAAAGGGCCTGGAGTTCCCGGTGGTGTTTGTTACCGGCTGGGAGGACGGACAGTTCCCACACCTGCGTGCGTTGGGGGATCCAGCGGAGCTCGCCGAGGAACGTCGCCTGGCGTATGTGGGGATTACGCGCGCCCGCGAGCGGCTATATCTGACGCGTGCGATGCTGCGCTCATCGTGGGGCGCTCCGGTAACCAACCCGGCCAGTCGCTTCCTCGCAGAGGTCCCGGAGGACCTCATCGACTGGCGCAGGTTGGAACCGGAGCGCTCCTTCAACGCGGATGCGTGGGGCTCGCCCTCGCGTCCACGCACGCAGATGCGCTCTGCGCGCCGTGCACCGAAACAGACGGTGCACAAGAATTTGAACTTAGTGGCCGGAGACCGCGTCAACCACGCGAAGTACGGGTTGGGCACGGTCCTCACCGTGGAAGGTTCCGGCGTGAGGGAGACGGTAACAATCGATTTCGGGTCGTCTGGCACCGTCAGGCTGATGACCATCGGCGGGGTGCCGATGGAAAAGCTTTAGATCCGGATACCCTGCTGGGCCAGCCAGACCTCGGGGTCGGCGTGGTTCACACCGTCCGGCTTGACCTCGAAGTGGAGGTGCGGGCCCGTGGAGTAGCCCTCGTTGCCGATGGAGGCGATCTTCTGGCCCGCCTTGACGCGCTGGCCGACCTGCACGTCGTAGTAACGCATGTGGCCGTAGACGGTCTCTTCGCCACCGTCGTGCTTGATCACGACCCAGTTGCCAAAGCCCTGCGCCGGACCTGCTGCGGTGACGGTGCCGTCCATTGCCGCGTAGATCGGGGTGCCTTCCGTGTTGGCAATGTCGATGCCACGGTGGAACGTGCCCCAGCGCGGACCGTAACCGGAGGTGTAGCGGCCGGACGCCGGCATAACCACGGTGCGGCCATCTGCGGTGCGGCCGCGCTGCGGTGCGACCCAGTCCGTGCCATCAGCGGGAGCGAACGCGGCCGACAGCGGCGCATCGAGGGCGCGCGGGTCGTACACGATCTTGTAGCCGCCGGCGGTCACGGTTGCACCGTTGTCCAGGATGGCGTCTGCAGCCTTTGCAAGGGCGCCCAAGGCGTCGCCCTGGTTGCCGATAGGTGCGCCACCGACAGTGAGGGTCAGTGCGTGCGCTGGCGACGCTACAAGCGTCAGCGCCAATGCTGCAGCGGCTGCCACGGAGGCACCGGGGAACATACGACTGGTTTTCACAGTTTTACCTTCTCTACGCAGGTCTGGTTCGGCGCAGCTTTGGCTACGCGCACAGCAGGTCAATTTAACGTGTGTCCACCCGCGAAGCAATGGCGTGACCTGCACGTTTGTTCTAATTGGGCGTAGCTATGTGGTATCGCTGCAGGCAGGCGCGATGTTACTGAAGTGAAATTTGTTACGGATGTTAATTGCCTGTGGGGGTGGATGGTGTACCCCCGCATGCTCCGAAAAGTTGGACACCCAACAATGAAAAAGCCCCGCCGAAGCGGGGCAGAAGTCTGTGTGGCTTAGAGCTGGATGCCGCGTGCGGCCAACCAAGGCTCCGGGTCGACAGCGGTTGCGCCGTCCGGCCAGATTTCAAAGTGCAGGTGCGAGCCGGTGGAGAAGCCCAGCGAACCCATGCCGGCGATGTCCTGGCCGGCATGGACCTGCTCGCCGACGCCTACGTACAGAGACTGCATGTGGCCGTAGACGGAAATGGAGCCGTCCTCGTGGCGGATGCGGATCCACTGGCCGTAGCCCTGGGCCGGGCCGGAGTCGATCACAGTGCCATCGGCAACTGCGCGGATCGGGGTGCCTTCCACGTTGGCGATATCGATGCCGGAGTGCATCGAACCCCAGCGCATGCCGAAGCCGGAGGTGTAAGCGCCGTCGGCCGGGCGGACGACCAGCGGGGCACGTGCTGCTTCGTCTTGGCGAGCGACCTCGTCGGAGTGCTGGACTGCCTTGTTGAGCTGGTCGGTAAGGTTCTCAACCGGCTTGTACTCCGCGATCGCCAGGATCTGCGGGGTTGCGGCGTCGCTGTCTGGGGTGCCGGCAATTTCGTCGGTATCGGCTGCGAGCTGGATGGAGTAATCCGCGTCCTGGCTCTTGTCCGAGGTGAGAGCGCCTGCGGCGAGGCCGGAGAAGCCGGCGGTGGAAACCGCGCCAGTGGCGGCGGCGACGACAGCTGCGCGACCCGTGTTCGGCGTCTGCTTACGGTGCTTGCCGCCCTGCTTCTTCGAAATGAACATGTGCCCTCTTTGAGATTTCCCGTTGGCCCCGAATCTTCCCTGCTGGCAGTGTTTCCGGCAGGGGAATCGTAACCTTCCTGTTATCTACGAGTGGTTACTGTAACGAATTGGTTTCATCGGGGCAAGATGAATCTGAAAATTGTCTTAATCGTTCGCTGTCTTCGCAGTGTTACATCCCGGTTGCATCCACGTCATGTGTAGTCGTATGTGAATGGTGTGACTCTCCGGACGGGTGGGGCAAATTGGAAGATCGGGTGTCCTTCCCCAGAAGTGGGGGTGAGGAGTGGCAGAGTTGGCGGGGATGAGCACCACACCGAAACCACGCCCGGCGTCGTCGACAAGCGGGCGCCGCGCGCGCAACGCCAGCATGTCCAAGCGCAAGATCACCGGTATTAAGAAGCGGTCTGCCCCCGCAAAGGTCCCGGAGACGACCGAAGAGCGGATCAAGCACTACCTGCCGTATGTCGCTGTGCCGAATGCTGTCGTCGGGCTCGGGCTGCTTGTGGTGTGCTTTGCCGTCATCCTCATCGCAGGTTGGCGCCTGACCTACCTGCCTGCCGCGGTGGGGGAGAGCTGGTTCGTCTTCCATGGAGTGCCAGTGCGTATCGACGACATCGAGCTCGCCGCCGTACCCCTTTTGCCAGCCATCGGTGTTGTCGCACTCGTGGCGCGCCGCATCCGTGCGGCTACGGCGGGACGAGTGAGCATCCTGGACCTCCTCGTGCTGCTTGGTCTTGTCATCGGCTTTGCGCTGGTGTTCAGCGGCATCGCGTTGTTCATGGTCGCTGACGCGTCGGCCGTCTATCCGGTGGCCGCACCACACCCCGTGGCCGCGCTGCTTTGCCCGGTCATCTTGCACCTCATTGGTTACTGCATCGGAATCCGCAACGTGGTGTGGCATGCGCTCGCAAAGCGTGCGGGGGTTCCCGCGGAAACCGTTGATGCAGGTGAGGCTGCAGGCAAGATCGTTGTACGCCTGCTGAGTGCAGCCGCAGTGATCTACCTTGCGTTCCTCGTTGCAGGTTTTGGTGAGGTTCGCGAACTGCTCGGCCAGTACCCATCCCTCGGGTGGGGCGGCGGTATCGGCCTGTTCGTGCTCTGTGTGGCGTACCTGCCAAATGCGGCTATCGGGGCGCTGTCGGTCATGCTCGGCGGGTCCTTTACCTACGGTGCCGGTTCGATAAACCTCTTCGACGCAGTCCAGATCCCGTACCCACCCCTGCCCCTGTTTGGTGCGATCCCGGCGGAGGTGCCCGCGTGGGCGCCGGTGCTGTTGGTGGTGCCGGCGGCGGTGCTGGTGCATTACTTCGTCGCAAAGCAAGTGTCTCTGACTGCTATTGCAGCAACTGCCACGTGGTGCGCCCTATTCGGCGCGGCCGCAGGCGTCTTCTCCTCAGGGCAAGCAGGCGCTTATGGGGTCATCGGCGTGGACCCTTGGGTGCTGGCGCTACTGCTATTTGTATGGGTTGCCGTCACCGGTGCAACCGTGTTGGGGGTAGCTGCGCTAAGGCAACGCACACCTGCGAACACTGACAGCTAGACTGCTTCGCGTGAGTGATTCAGTGAAATCAATTGCTGTGCTCGTCTCTGGAACGGGTACGTTGCTGCGGTCCATGATCGACAATGCGCAAGGTCGCTACCGCATCGACATTGTGGTGGCGGATCAAATTTGCCCAGCGATCCAACGTGCGAAGAACGCGGGTATCCGCACCGCAGTGGTGCCAATGGAAACCAACCGCAACGCGTGGAACGAAAAACTTGCCGCCACGCTTGCGTCCGTGAAGCCAGACCTTGTCGTTTCGGCAGGCTTCATGCGCATCCTGGGCAAGCCCTTCCTTGAGAAGTATGAAGGTCGAACCATCAACGCGCACCCGTCGTTGCTGCCATCATTCCCGGGCGCACACGCTGTCCGGGATGCTCTGGAATACGGTGTGAAGGTCACCGGCTGCACCGTCCACTACGTCGATTCCGGACTGGATAGCGGCGAGATCATCGCCCAGCGTGCCGTTGAGGTGCTGCCGGACGACACCACCTCCACGCTGCACGAGCGCATCAAGAAGGTCGAGCGCGAGCAGATCGTGGAACTGCTCCATAACGCCCAAGTAGTAAACGGAAAGGTCCTTTTCTCATGACGAATGCCGCGAAGCGGGAAATCAAGCGCGCGCTAATCAGCGTCTACGACAAGACGGGGCTGGAGGATCTGGCTCGCGCGTTGGGCGAAGCCGGCATAGAAATCGTCTCCACCGGTTCCACCGCGAAGCGCATTGCAGACGCAGGCGTGCCGGTGACCGAGGTCGCAGAGGTCACCGGTTTCCCGGAGGTGCTCGACGGCCGTGTGAAGACGCTGCACCCGCGCGTGCACTCGGGCATCCTGGCAGACCTGCGTAAGGATGACCACAAGGCGCAGCTTGAGGAGCTGGGCATCGAGCCGTTCTCGCTCGTCGTGGTCAACCTGTACCCGTTCGAGGAAACCGTCGCCTCTGGTGCCAACTTTGACGAGTGCGTCGAGCAGATCGATATCGGTGGTCCGTCGATGGTGCGCGCGGCAGCCAAGAACCACCCGTCTGTCGCGGTTGTGACCTCCCCGAAGCGCTACGCCGACGTTGTGGAGGCCGTGAAGAACGGTGGCTTTACGCTCGACGAGCGCCGCGAGCTCGCCCTCGAGGCGTTCACGCACACTGCGCGTTACGACGCCGCCGTGTCCTCCTGGCTCGCCTCCCAGCTCGAGAGCCAGACCGAGTCTGGTGCGCAGACCACGGAACTGCGCTACGGCGAGAACCCGCACCAGGCAGCCCGCCTGGAAAGCGACGGTTGGGGCATTGCCGCTGCGAAGCAGCACGGCGGCAAGGCAATGAGCTACAACAACTACCAGGACGCTGACGCCGCATGGCGTGCGGCTTGGGATCACAACCGTCCGTGCGTCGCGATTATCAAGCACGCCAATCCGTGTGGTCTCGCAGTTTCCGACGAGTCCATCGCGGATGCACACAAGAAGGCACACGCCTGCGACCCTGTCTCTGCTTACGGCGGCGTGATCGCTGCGAACCGCGAGGTTACCCTTGAGCTTGCAGAGCAGATCCACCCGATCTTCACCGAGGTGGTCATCGCCCCGTCTTTCGCGCCGGAAGCACTCGAGCTGCTGCGCACGAAGGAGAACCTGCGCCTGCTGGAGGTCACCCCGGAGCAACTCACCGAGGAACGCAAGCAGATCACCGGTGGTTGGCTGGTCCAGGAGCGCGACCAGTTCCAGGCCGACGGCGACGCAGCCGCCAACTGGAAGCTGGTTGCCGGCGACGCTGCCGACGAGCAGACCCTCGCCGATCTTGAGTTCGCGTGGCGCTCGGTGCGTTGCGTGAAGTCCAACGCCATCCTGATTGCCAACGACGGCGCATCGGTGGGCATCGGCATGGGCCAGGTCAACCGCGTCGATTCGGCCAAGCTGGCTGTTGACCGCGCGAACACACTGGACGAGGGCCGCAACCGCACCAACGGTGCCGTGGCAGCCTCCGACGCGTTCTTCCCGTTTGCCGACGGATTCCAGTTGCTTGCAGACGCCGGTGTGAAGGCCGTTGTCCAGCCCGGCGGATCCATCCGTGACGAGGAAGTCATCGCTGCAGCCAAGGAAGCCGGCGTGACCATGTATCTCACCGGCACCCGCCACTTCGCCCACTAACCCTCTGAAGGAGAGTACCTCCGTGTCCTCCAAGCTCGCCGCGCTTGCGCTCACCGCAGGTATTTCGCTTCCGGGCCTGCCGGCCATTCCCACCTACTCCGCGATTGATCAGATCCCGGTTGTAGGCCCGGCCATTGTGCAGACCTACAAGCAACTGCCGCCGCAAGTGCAGCGAGCCATCCACCTGCCGTTGCCGCTGACGGCACCGGCCGCCGCGAAGAGACAGCCGACGGGCAAGAGTGCCACGGAGGTTCAAGCGCAGCTTGATCAGCTTGTGCGCGACGTTGTTGCGCGACATGGTGGCCGCGCGACAGCATCTGTCGGTGGCATTACCGCAGGGGATAACCGCCCGGAGCCGGCATTTTCCACTATGAAGGTCCCGGTGGCTATTGGTGCGCTGCGCAAGAGCCCGGCAGCCTACCCGGATGCTGAGGTCGCCGTGACCCGCTCCGATAACCCTGCCGCGCACCGTATGTTTGGCCAGGTATCGGGCGCGGAACTCGACGGCATCATCGCCGAGGCAGGATCGCGGACCACCAACTCCGCGGGATACCAGATGGGCACGCTGTGGACCACCAGCGACCAGGCGGCGTTTGCATCGGGCCTGCGCTGCGTGAAGGGGCATGAGCCGGTGCTGGACATGATGGGGCGCGTCGTCGATTATCAGCGCTGGGGTGTAGGGCGCATCCCTGGTGCACGCTTCAAGGGCGGCTGGAACTACTACGAGAACGGGCACCTCGCCCGCCAGTTTGGCCTCATCCCTGGGCCGAACGGGGATATCGCAGTGGCGATCACCGTGCACAGCCCGAAGGGGCACGAGGGTAGTTTCGCCATGCTCAACGAGCTGGCGGACGGCATCGCAGCAATGCGCGGCGATCTGCCGACGGCCCGCTGCTAAACATGACGCCGCGACTGAGGTTTGCTGCAGCGCTGGTCGCCGCTGGGCTTGCGCTCAGCGCGTGCGGGGCAGGGGAGCGGGCCTCAGAACCAGCGACGGAAACTGTGACGGCAACCCACGTAATTACGCCGAGTTCACTCGCACCCTCGCCCGTCCCCGCGCCTGTTCTGGAGCAGTTGCAACCGCAGCTCCAAGCAGCAGTCGATACCGTGGTTGCTCAATACGGGGGAACGGCAGAGCTCGCGGTGTCTGACGGCCGGGACGCAGTAGGATCGCCGGAACAAGATCCGCAGGTAGCGTGGTCAACTTCGAAGGTTCCGATCGCGGTCGCTGCGCTTCGCAAAGACCCTTCGCTACTTCCGGTTGCGGAGTCTGCGATTACCGCCTCAGACAACTTCGCAGCAGAAACACTGTGGGCGACGGTTGAGCCTGCGGAGGTAGAAGCAGTGCTGCGTGAAGCAGGAGTAGATCTCCCGATGAACACCGTTGTGCTCAGGCCTGGATTCACGGCTTTCGGTCAAACGCGATGGGGCACTCGTGAGCAGGCAGTGTTCGCCTCCAACCTGCGCTGTGTGGCGGGGGCCGACGAGGTACTCGACATGATGCGCAAGGTAGTGCCGGAGCAGCGCTACGGTCTGGGGGTTTTGCCGGATGTTGCCTTCAAAGGTGGCTGGGGTCCGGGGGACGACGGGAAGTACACCGTGCGCCAGCTCGGCCTGTACAACGGCTACGGCATCGCGCTGACAGTTTCGCCCGCCGACGGCACCTATGCGACGGCCCAATTGATGGCAACTGATCTCACAAACGCTGTGCTCGAGCTGCAATTGGGCTCGCCAAATCCTGACTGTTCGGAGGCTGGACGATAGACTGCGGGGACAAACACCCCCGTAGCTTGGAGATTCCACGATGTCGAACCCAAATGCCAACCCCAACGATGAGTGGGCGGCATACACCCCGAAACCATCCGAATACGACGAGTGGGGACAACCACAGCAGCATATGCCCACCCAGCAGTTCCCGGCGCAAAGTTGGGAACAGCAGCAGTGGAGCCAACCTGCGTACGCGCCGGCGCCCGGCCCACAAGAGCCGAAGTCATCGAACCGGGTGCTCTACATCATCATTGGCGTGCTCGCCGTTGCCCTCCTGGCGGTCCTTGGCGCGTTCGCCGCGTGGAGCTTTGGCGGATCGTCCAGTGGCTCCAAGGAGCCGGTGACCTCCACTGTTGTGGAAACGTCGACGCGTGCTCCAGGTGGGGTCGCGACTGACGGCGCAAAGCCATCGGCGGCACCGTCGTCGGCAAAGCCGGACGCTGACCGGAAGGACCGTACCTTCGGGGTCGGTGTGCCGGAAACGTCCGTCACAACTGAGGGCTTCGCGCGTGCCGTAGGTGATGATTTCCGCGCGTACTACGCGGAGCACGGAAAGACGCCGACCTCGCTGCGTAGCCTGAGCCCGAAGACCGGCCAGTACTACATGATGTCCTGCTCGCCAGCGCAGGGCGGTTTCCGCTGCACCGGCGGCAACAACGCCTCCGTCTTCATCAGCGAGCAGTAGAAGGAAACCGGGATGCAGCATTACAACCTGTACAAGACGCTCGAACTTGATCCGTCGGCTTCGAGCGAGCTGCTTGTCGACGAGCTCACGCAACGCCTCGACAGCGGCCTCACCTCCAACCCTGGTGGCGAGGAGGAATTGCGTCTGGCTCGGGAGATTCTGGGAGATCCGACTAAGCGCCAGATGTACGACTCCCGCTTGAAGGCCGACAGTGGCATGCCCATGAACGTGCAAAGCCTTCGGTCGCTGGCCGCCATGGCGTCACCGGCTGCAACGGCTGCACCGACCGCACCCGAAGCACCAGAAGCCCCCGAAGTTTCCGAACCAGCCGTTGTTCCCGGCTCTGGCGAAGGGGACAACACACCGGAGAAGTCGTTCGATGTGAAGCGTTGGTGGCCTATTGCTGCTGTTGTTGCGGGTGTGCTCGTCATTGCGCTGGTAGTTCCTCAGCTTGTTGGCGCTGGGCTGGGCTCGAGCGGACCTGAGAAGCTCGCCAACGAAATCGCCCAGCTTGATGAGGACGATAGGGCCGACTGGATGAATCAGCATGCCGCTGCTGGCCGTGCAGCGTTGCTTGAAAACAAGCTTGAGAACACGAGCATCGGATCATCCGACGATGCCGAGTACGCCGCGGGGGAGAGCTACGACCTGAAGGACCTCGTCGCAAAGAAACAAGGTGACGATGCGTCGGAGAATACCGACTACCTCGACCGTCTTTACGGGTTGAGTGGGATCAAGGAGGCGCGACTCGTTGGGATCAACACGGAGGTGAAAAACAAGGACGTCCATGCGACATCGGTCAATACCCAACTGTTTCTGTTCGCTCGAGATGGCGGCGACTGGAAGCTCTACGACATCTTTGACTAACACGGCGAGAGAACGAGGAGATTGAACATGAATAAGACGAAAGCAATCGCACTTCTTGGAGCAGGGCTGTTGACAGTTTCGCTGAGTGCCTGTGGCGGCGCGGATGAAACCGAAACGGAAGTGCTTGACCCAACTAAGCA
Organism: Corynebacterium coyleae; assembly: GCF_030408635.1. Classification (NCBI taxonomy): domain Bacteria; kingdom Bacillati; phylum Actinomycetota; class Actinomycetes; order Mycobacteriales; family Corynebacteriaceae; genus Corynebacterium; species Corynebacterium coyleae. Next base: position 820,619 of record NZ_CP047198.1, read on the forward strand.
CGCAACTACGGCTGCGGAATCCCTTAAGCCACAGTGGAACAACAACGCACGCATGGCCGTCGATCCGTTAGAGGCGGCGCCTGAAGCAGCACGTGACTTGCCAGAAACAAGGTCACTTGGGATCGACAACCTCGACGTGTTCAATCCGACATTCAATCAGGCGGTCCCTGCAAAACTCGCTGTCACATCCTGGGACAAAGAAACCCGTGCGCTCGATCTGGACACGGGAGCGTTGTACGACGTCTCCCCGAAGAAGTTCGATGGCTCTGAGGACAAACGTATGACCACGACGATGATGCTGGTTGCCGACGACGGGAAGACCAAAGGTGCCAGCCTTGTGAAGACTGTGGAGAGTACCCAAGGCCTACAAACCGAGAAGGTAAGCCTGTCGACGTTCCTTGACGATTTTGCATCCTTCGACGAGCCAACCCTCGCGGAAGTGGATTCGAAGAACCTCGACGCTAAGTCCGCCGAAATTATCGCGGCGAGTGCGGAGAAGATCTATCTCGCGAACATTCCGGAGGCCGGCTCGAAGAAACAAATCGATGTCGTTGCGGTGGATATCGCCTCTGGCCAAGAAACAAGGCATGAGCACATCGAGACCAATAATTTCTTCCGCGTGCTCGCGCAGAGCGGGGAGCCCGTGCTGTATTACGCAAGCAACGATGGGGATTTGAGGCGCCGAAACCTAGAGTCGGGCGAGGACGTTGAGATACGTAAAGGTTTCGCACCCGAAGCCGTGTGGCGTATCGGCGACGATGCCCTTGTGTACGGCAAGGATACTGCGGAACAGGAGCGCTGTACCGATGAGCCAACGAAGCCTTGTGAAGCGAAATTCCTTTATGTCAGCGGTGGCAAGGCAGACGAGGCAATGAGTGTGGAAACCAGAACCTACAGTTCTGTACCTGTGGTGCGGCGCAGCGGTGACGTCATTACGGCCATCTTCACCTCGCGAGCCGAGGGCATAGTAAAACTTCTCGTTCTGAAGCCCGAGTCTGGAGAAGTCCTGCTCGAATTGGGTAAGGATGAACTCAAGAAGTTGGACTTCGTCGACGCGATTTCGGACGGGGAGTCGATCTTTACCTACGACGGCAATCGAACTTCCCCGCGCGTTGCTCAAAGCGATGTGAAGACTAAGGAACTTATCACCGCTGATGCGGATGTGTTCCCGATTGATTCGCCTTCAGGGGCTCGGATTTGGGGTGTGAAGCGAGACGACGGGGATTGGTTCGAGGCCCGCGTCGCGGTCGAGGATCTCGACAAGTTCTAAACTACGCGTCCTCGTCGCGCGATACTTGCGCGACGAGGCTGAGCATGCGCTCGGCGCGGCGATCCGGCAGATCCGTATGCAGCACGTCCAAAACGGCATCGGCGATGGTGACGGAGGGGGCGGGCAGGGCGTCGTCGACAAGCGGATAGGGCGCCACGCCGGTGTTGTCGCGCATCTCGATGGCGGCGAGCGTCATGTGGAACGGCAGGTCTACGCGGGGGTCATCGTCGCCAACGATCTGCGCTGCCAAGTCGCGGAAGATACCCTCCAGGCGTTGGCGTGCCTCGTGGTACTCGTCAAACTCCTCCGACTCCAGCACAGGCAACTGGTAGAGCCGGCCGACGTTCCAATTCGAGGACAACAAGATACGGGTCTCGGCGGCGACGAGTGCCCAGAGCTTCACGGCTGCGGTTTCGTCGGTCTTGGCCAAGTCTGATGCGAGATCCAGCGAAGGCTGCAGTGTCCCCATGAGCAGCGTGAGGAAGATGTCGCGCTTGGAGGGGAAGTGGTAGTACAGCGACGCCTGACGGATGCCTACGGCGTCAGCAATGTCGTGAGTGGAGGTAGTTGCGAAGCCTTTGCGTGTGAAAAGTTCGGATGCGGCATCGAGGATTTCTTCGCGGGCGGTTGCGCCTTTGCGCCGTGGGCTTTGCTTGCGTGGTCGTCCGACCGAGTTCGCCATACCCTGCCTACCTTTCTGGGATACGCCACTACTTTAGAAGAAAAACACCCGCTCTCAACCCTCGCGGGGAGGGGAGTGCGGGTGCTTAGAGCCGAAGACTCTTACGCTGTCATCGTCAACCGGCTAATTAGCGGGTGGTGAACGGCAGAAGAGCCATCTCGCGCGCGTTCTTCACAGCGGTAGCGACCTGGCGCTGCTGCTGCGGGGTCAGGCCCGTGACGCGGCGGGAACGAATCTTGTGACGGTCGGAGATAAACAGACGCAGGGTCTCAATATCCTTGTAGTCGACGGTCTCGATGCCCTTTGCCTTCAGCGGGTTCTTCTTCGGGCGACGGGACTGCTCAATGCGCGGCTTACGCGAATTGTTGCGCTTCATAATTTGAGTCCTCCTTACCACGAAGACTTACGGACGCCAGGCAGCTCACCGCGGTGAGCCATCTCGCGCATACGGACACGGGAAACACCGAACTTGCGGAGGTAGCCGCGGGGGCGGCCGTCACGCGAGTCACGGTTGCGCACGCGCACTGGGGATGCGTCGCGCGGCTGACGGTTGAGCTCAAACTGAGCGTCCAGACGATCCTCGTCAGAGGTCTCCGGGTTCTTGATGATTGCCTTGAGCTCGTTACGACGCTCCGCGTAGCGGGCGACGATCTCTTTACGCTGCTCGTTCTTAGCGATCTTAGACTTCTTCGCCATGGATTATCGCTCCTCGCGGAATTCGACGTGCTTGCGAACTACCGGATCGTACTTCTTCAGCGTGATGCGGTCCGGGTTGTTGCGCTTGTTCTTGCGGGTGACGTAGGTGAAGCCGGTGCCCGCGGTGGACTTCAGCTTGATGATCGGGCGGATATCGTTACGTGCCATTAGATCTTCTCACCTCGTGCACGGATCTGGGCTACGACGGACTCGATGCCGTCGCGGTCAATGATCTTCAGACCCTTCGTGGAAACGTTCAGGGTGATGGTACGGCCCTCGGAGGGCAGGTAAAACTTCCGCTTCTGCACGTTGGGGTTCCAACGGCGCGAGTGGCGGCGGTGCGAGTGCGAGACGGTCTTGCCGAACGACGGCTGACGTCCCGTGACCTGGCAATGTGCCGACATGGGTTTCTTCCTTACTCTTCTTACCGCCCACGACTCGATCACGATGTGAGGAAAGCGCCAGGTGAGAAGCGGTGTGAGGGTCCGCTACCGGCGCAAATGCAATCGGTTGACGTAGGCGTATATGTGTACTTCGACAACAGCGAGAGACAACCCTACCGTCTTTGCGCCATTTCTCATAATCGCGTTTTGCGTAGTATGACACCCGTGAATGAACCCACCTATCGGAGAATCGTCGCTCTCGACGTCGCTCGAGGTATCGCAATTCTGGGCACCTTGGCAACGAATATCTGGATCTTTGCCACCTGGCACCAGATGGACAGCGTCATGGAGCAGTATTTCGATCCGAACTTCACGCTCTGGGATGAGGTTCGCGCCGCTTCCACGAATGGAACTGCAGCAGAGGCCGCCGACGCGTTGTTCAATGCCGCAAGCGCGTTGGTCACGGACGGCAAGTTCCTGGGACTGCTCACCATCATGTTCGGCATCGGCATGGAGATCCAGCGCCAATCTGCAGCGAAACGAAACCAGCGCTGGCCCGGGCTGTACTACTGGCGCGCAATCTTGCTTGTGGCCGAAGGGCTACTGAACTACATCTTCATCTTTGAGTTTGATGTGTTGATGGGCTACGGCCTGACCGCCCTTGCGGTGGCGCCGATTATTGCGCGCAGCGAGCGCGTGCAAAAGGTATGGATGTGGCTGGCGCTGAGCGCACATGTCCTTGTCATGTTGCTGTTCTCCGTGGGCACCTATCTGCTTAACAGTATTCCGCTCGACGAGATCGAGGGTGGCGAGGATATCCCCACGTTTGACCAGTCGTTTGCGCTCTACACCGCAACCGACAGCTATCCGGCGATGGTGCAGGCGCGTATCGACGACTTCTTCGGCGGCAGGTTCGAAATCCCAATCATGTTCGTGATGGGCATCGGTGTGTTTCTCCTCGCGGCCAGGTTGTACCGCGCTGGATTGTTCCAACCCGCCGGGGCGGGGTTGCGTCGCAAAGTAATGCTCGTCGGCCTTGGTGTTGGTATCCCGCTGGACTGGGGGCTGCGCTTGTTTGCCACCGGCGCATCTGCTTCGTTGACTCGCTACATCACCTCGACGGTAGTGGCGTTTGGCGTCCTCGCGCTCATCGCGGCCTTCTACATCCGCCGCGACAACACGCTTGGTGTGGTGGGAACCGGTTTGGCTGCAGTCGGTCGCACCGCGCTGACGTGCTACATCCTGCAGAATGTGCTCGCCTCTGTGGTGTTCTACGACTTCGGGTTTGGTCTAGCCCGGTACGTAGAGGGGCCTGCCGGCACCTTGCTCGTGTGTGGGGTTTATCTCGCGTTGTGTGCGCTGCTTGTTGCCTTCAGCATGTTGTGGCTGAAGCGCTTCCAGCGGGGACCGTTTGAAATTGTCATGCACCGGGCTGTCGACATGGTTGCGGCTAAGCAACGGCCAGCAGTGCAGCGGTAGCGGCAATGACGGTAACTGGTGCCAGGAGTAGGCCCCACAGGATGAACCCGCGCCACGGTACTGGGGCCTTTGCGCGGCGGAGTTGATCTGCCCACAGCAGTGTGGCGAGCGATGCCCATGGGGTGATCACCGGGCCGACATTGACGCCGATCAGGAGCGCCAGCACGCTGGCCGGATCGCTGACTGCAGGTTCGAGCATTAAAAAAGCAGGGATGTTGTTGATCGCGTTCGCTGTGGTCGCGCCAGCAGCTGCAATTGCTAAGGGGTGTGTGCCGGCGAGTTGCTGCACGGCGGACGAAATATCGCTGATCTGCAGGGCCAGTGTCGCCACCGCGGAGAAGGCAGTGGCAAGGCTGAGCGCCGACCACGGGATGAGTGGAGTAATGCCGTCGCGCCGTCCGGTCGGGCCCACCGCACACCACATTGCGATGGCGGCGACGGTGCTCGTCAGCCAGTAGGGGATCGGGCTGAGGAGTGCAACGACGGTGACGCCCAGCACCGCAAGGGCGTCCGTTGGGCGGGGGAGGATCGATGACGCTTCGGGCATAGGCTCGCCGGCTGCGCTGCGGTATATCGCCCGGGCCGCGTAGGACGCTGCCACTGCCACTGCCACTGCCACGGCTGCAGGGGCGGCGGCGAGTTTCACGTATTCACCGGTGGTGGAAAACGCGTCGCCGCCCACCGCCAGCAAATTCGTCAAGTTGGAAACCGGCAAAGGCATGGACGCAAAGTTGGCAATCCACACCACGGAAAGCGCCACCGCCGGCACCGGGAGGCGGAAGCGGGAGGCGAGTTGCACCGCCAGCGGGGTCAGCATGATCGCAGTGGTGTCGAGTGAGAGGAACGCCGTTGCGGCGACACACAGTGCGAGAAACCCCGCCAGAACGATCTCTCTGCGTGACGTCGTGCGCTGCAACGCGCCAACCAGCCACTCGAAGGTGTGCACACGAGCAGCGAGATTGACGACGACAGACATGCCGGCCGCGAAACCGAGTACTGGAACAAGCCGAAGGGCAACTTCAGTGGCGTCGTTCAGGGACACTGCGGCGAGCACGGCGAGACTGGCGATTGCTGCCAGCGGCAAAGAAAACGAGGAAAGATTCATGGCGGGGTTGAGGGTAAGTGGTGGATGAGCAGGGCGGAGGTCGTCGATAAGCGAGTTGCAATGATTAGGTCGCAGCGTAAGTGAGCTGTATGCTATTTCGAGTTGTCCGGCAACCGTCGGATGAAAAGACCATTTCGCACCCAACTCGGGCACGATCCTTAATGTAAGGAACCGACCCGTAGTTCAATCCTGAGGGAGACGAATACTAATGAGGAAAGACATTCACCCGGATTACCACCCGGTGATTTTCCAGGACGCGAACACGGGCCACAAGTTCCTGACGCGCTCCACCCTGACTTCCGCACGCACCGAGCAGTGGGAGGACGGCAACGAGTACCCGCTCATCGTGGTTGACGTGACCGCAGAGTCTCACCCGTTCTGGACTGGCGCTCAGCGTCTCATGGACACCGCTGGCCGTGTTGAGAAGTTCAACCAGCGTTTCGGTGGCATGGCACGCCGCAAGAAGAAGTCCGCTAACTAAAGGGCGTAAAGGAGCACAATCATGGCAACCCCTAAGTTCAAGATGTCCCGCGCTAACACGCGCATGCGCCGTTCCCAGTGGAAGGCCAACAACCCTGACTTGGTCAACGTCAAGATCGACGGCCGCGAGGTGCAGATCCCGCGTCGTCTCGTTAAGGCGGCTCAGGCTGGCCTGATCGACGTCGAGCAGTTCTAAGCTTCCGCAAGGTAAAACTCGCGCAAAAATACCGGGTTCCCACAGGTGGGGCCCGGTTTTTTGATGTCGTTTTCACTCTTAGAGGAAAATAAGTCATAATATCCGCATGAAAATTCTCGTTGCCGATGACGAACAGGCTGTGCGCGAGTCACTGCGTAGGTCGCTTCGTTTCAACGGATACGACGTTGTTCTCGCCGTAGATGGTGAGGATGCGCTCGACCAGATCCGGTTAGAACAGCCGGATCTGACCATTTTGGACCTTATGATGCCAAAGCTTGACGGCCTCGGTGTCTGCCGCACGCTGCGTTCTTCGGGCTACGATGGCCCGATTCTTATGCTGACGGCGCGCGATGGTGTCGCGGACCGTGTGGCTGGCCTCGACGCTGGTGCGGACGACTACCTGCCTAAGCCGTTTGCGCTTGAGGAGCTGCTGGCCCGTGTCGGTTCGCTACTGCGTCGCTCCCGTGCGGAGTCGCGCCACAGTGAGCAGAAGGATTCGACCACGCTGAAGTTCGAGGACCTGACCATGGACACCTCGACGCGTGACGTGTTCCGCGATGGCCGACCGATCTCGCTGACTCGTACGGAGTTTGCGTTGCTGCACCTGCTGATGCAGAACCCGCGCCACGTATTGGCCCGTCAGACCATTCTTGAGGAAGTGTGGGGCTACGACTTCCCAACCTCAGGCAACGCCCTGGAGGTTTACATCGGTTACTTGCGTCGTAAGACTGAGGCTGGCGGTGAATCTCGCCTTATCCATACTGTGCGTGGTGTGGGTTACGTGCTTCGGGAGACTGCTCCGTGATGTTGCGCGTCGCGTCTGGCGATGCCTATGAGACCCGCCTCGGGGCGGGTCATTCCTTGCGCCTGAAATTGGCGGTGTTGTCCGGCTTCATTGTCGCGGCTGCGATTGGGCTCACGACGATGCTTGGCATGTGGCTGTCTACCAAAACCCACGAAGGCGTGTTGGATACTGAGCTGCGGAGCAAGACGTTGGGGATGGCTCGCCAGCTCGACGGGGCCTCGGAAGATCAGATCCGTTCTGAGATTGCGGCGTTTCGGCGTTCGAACCCGTTGACAAGCGTTGCGGTCTCGGCGGCAGACTCTAACCTGTTTTGGGGCGATCCCATCTCCATTTCGGGGCCGTATTTGCGTACGGAAAGCGGCGATGCGGTGTCCGTGCGTTCAGTCAACGGTAAGCGCGTTGTCGTGCGTCAAACACCTGATGGGATGGTGGTTGCCGCGTCCCGGACAGAGGACCCATACAACCGCATCTCTGGGAGCCGAGCGGCGGCTGGGCTGGTCGTTATCGGCGTAGGCAGCCTGGTGGCGTGGATTTCTGGTGCGCTCATATCGGCGGTGGGTCTGACTCCGGTGCGCAGGCTGCACCGCGAGCTAGACAACGCCAATGAGTCGAGCGGGCCACGCGAACTTCCGGTGGAGGGCGACGACGAATTTGCGGAGGTGACCTCTTCGATCAACGCCTTGGTGAGGTCGTTGGAGGAGTCCAAGAAGCGTCAGGCGCAATTGGTGGCGGATGCGGGCCATGAGCTCAAGACGCCGTTGACATCGATGCGCACCAACATTGAGTTGTTGATGATGTTGCATAACTCCGGCCGTCAGGACCAGATTTCGGCTGAGGACCGGGCCGATTTGGAACGTGATGTGCTTGCCCAAATGGAGGAGATGTCGATCCTGATCGGCGACCTGGTCGACCTTTCCCGCGACGAGTCGCATGAGACCGAGCCGGAGGATTTCCGCCTCGACGAGGTGCTCGAAGAGGCGCTGGACCGTGTGCGTCGTCGTCGCCCCGATGTGACGTTCTTGTTCCACGCCGACCCGTGGGTCATTCGTGGTGATCGTTTTGCCATGGGACGTGCTCCGATCAACTTGATCGATAATGCTGCGAAGTGGTCGCCGGAGGGTGGTGCAGTGCGTGTGTCGCTTAAGGCGGCGAAGCGCAACGCGGTGCTTATTGTCGACGACTCGGGCCCCGGCATCCCACCCGAGGAGCGCGAGAAAGTCTTTGAACGGTTCTACCGTTCCCCGGAGTCGCGCGCTATGCCGGGTTCTGGCCTGGGATTGGCGATTGTGAAACAGGTGATGGACCGCCACGGTGCGACAATCGTGGCGGAAGAGTCGGATGACGGTGGCGCCCGTTTCCGGGTGGTGTTCCCGGGACGTCCTCCGGAGGACGAGACGGCTGAGGATCTTATAGTCGAAGACGAGAACGAGACCCGCGTCATCCCGAAGAAAAGCTACAGCTAAACCCGTACAGAAAATGTACAGAAAACACTACGTTTCGTTTGGTGAGGTCGCAAGCGCCGCCACAGCGCGGTAGGGCATACTCGCAATCCATGAGCAATACGCGCGATTTCGGAGAGCAACCCAACGATGAAACCTCGAGCTTTCCGCACCAGACAACTGAAAACTACGACCAGGCACCGTATGTGCCAAGCGGTGGCGTGTACACGGTTCCGCCGCAATCCCAGGCTCCGAAGCGTCGCGCAGGCGTAGGAACCGCCTTTGCGGTTGCGTTGGTGACAGGCCTTGCAGCCGGTGGTGGTGCGGGTTACGTTGCGGGGTCGGCGGGATCGTCGCAAAGCGTAGATGCTCCGAGTGGAGAGCAGGCGCAAGAAAACGCCCTGGAGAATCCCTCTGTGTCGAATGCCGCGGAGGCACCAGATGGATCGGTAGAGAAGGTGGCGGCGCAGGTGCTGCCGTCGGTGGTGTCCATTGAGGTGGCCACGCGCTCTGGTGGGGCGGAGGGATCCGGCTCCATCATTTCCTCTGATGGGTATGTGCTGACCAACCACCATGTGATTGCCGCAGGTGCGCAGCCGGGGACCGAAATTCAAGTCACGCTCAACGATGGTTCTCGCCACCGCGCGCAGTATGTTGCCTCCGATGTGAACACCGACATTGGCGTGCTCAAGATCGAGGGCGTAGACAACTTGCCGGTGGTGCAGTTCGGCAATTCTAATGACCTGCGTGTGGGCCAGCAGGTCGTGGCGGTCGGCTCGCCGTTGGGTCTGTCTGCGACGGTGACCTCAGGTATTGTCTCTGCGCTCAACCGGCCGGTGCGCGCGAGCCAGGGTGGCGGCGAGAGCTCGCTGATGGACGGCATCCAGACGGATGCGGCGATCAACCCCGGTAACTCGGGCGGCCCGTTGGTGGATATGAACGGCAACCTGATCGGTATGAACTCGGCGATTGCGTCGCTGTCCCAGAGCAGCTTTGGCGGAGAGAGCTCCGGCGGTTCGATCGGTCTTGGGTTCTCCATTCCGTCGAACTTTGCCAAGCGAGTGGCAGATCAGCTGATCCGTAATGGTGAGGCGACACAACCGATGCTGGGTGTGCAGGTCAGCATCGCCCAGGCGATCACTGGCGGCGCTGTGGTTGCTGCGGTGGAGCCGGACAGCCCCGCGGAGCAGGCGGGCCTGAAACGGGGAGATGTGATCACGCGGTTGAATGACCGACTTATAGATTCAGCCGACGCGTTGATTGCCGCTACCCGTTCACAGGACTTTGGCCAGACAGTGACGCTGCAAGTGGAGCGTCAAGGAGAAGGTGAGCCGATTCCGGTAGAGGTGACCCTCAGCACAGAGTAAGTTCTTTAGAGACTTGCAATATTTTCTCACCGCGCTGACGGACGGGAGCCCGTTTTACGATGACTGAACTGTATGACTCGGTTGATCTTGCTGATCTGGACATGAACGAGCCGGACGATGCAACCCTTCGTGCCTCTGAGCTGGAGCAGGCTGCGCCGGAATCGCCGCGTGCCATTGTTGTGTTGGTGGGGGATCGTCGATACGACGCCCCCGGCGATAACACCGACAAGATGGTGGTGGAGCTCCTTAGCGAGTTCAATTACCGGGTTGACGGTGTGGTGCGGGTGAAGTCGAAGAAGTCCGATATCCGCAAGGCGATTGAGACCGGTGTCGTCGGTGGTGTGGACTTGGTGCTCACGCTCGGCGGTACGGGTGTTGGCCCGCGCGATAAGACGCCGGAGGCGACGCGCGGCATCATCGATAAGGTGGTGCCGGGGGTGAGCCAGGCGATTCGGGCGTCGGGGCAGGCGTGTGGCGCGGTTGATGCGTGCACCTCCCGCGGCATTTGCGGTGTATCCGGCTCTACGGTGGTGGTGAACCTGGCGTCGAGCCGTCAGGCGATTCGCGATGGCGTATCGACGATTGCCCCGCTGGTCACCCACCTCATCGGCGAACTCAACCAGTACTCGGTGTAGATAGCGCGCGGTGACAGTGCAGATGGAACGCAAGAGAAGAAGAGTCGTGCGTCGTGCGGATGTGGAATACGACCGCACGGCGGATAAGGCGCCGTCGCAACAACGCAAAAGCCCGGCGTTCGACGGCGAGCGCGAAGTGCTACTCGATGACGAAGAGCCGGGCTTGACTGGCCGCGCCTTCTACGAAGAGCAGCGGCCGCCGCATCACGGGGATTAGTTCAGCGGCTTCTGGGTGGAGTTCGGGTTCTGGTTGGACAGCAGGTCGCGGATTTCCGCGAGCAGCTCGGTCTCGGTCGGAGCCGGCTCCTCTGGGTCGACGCCCTTGCGACGCTTCTGTGTCTCGTCGAGCTTGTTCATCGGCATGACCAGCAGGAAGTAGATCACTGCAGCGATGAGCAGGAAGTTGATGATTGCGGTGATCAGTGCACCGAAGTCAACGAAGGTAGCCTCGTTGCCCTCACGGACGAAGAAGCCGAGGCCGGAGTAGTCCACGCCGCCGAGGGCTGCGAGGAACGGGTTGATAATGGAATCGGAAAATGCGGTGACGACAGCGGTGAAAGCTGCACCAATCACAACGCCAACGGCAAGGTCAATGACGTTGCCGCGCATGATGAAATCTTTAAAACCTTGAAGCATGTTAGGGAATACTAGGCGGTTGTATATGACGACTCAAAAGTAAGGTCAATGGGCCATCCAACGAGGCTGCGGCAACGGCTTCTGCTTGAGACTGCCGAAATAGCACAAGAACTGTACCTTTCTCACCTGAAGTAACCACGCGCCCGCCAGTCGCGACAGTGCGTGGCCCCTGTGCGATCACGTCCACCCGTGCACCGTGATGCAGCAGCGGAATGATGTCTGATTCCGCGACCGGAACCGGCACCAGAGAGAACTCTTCGCCGGGTGGTTCCTCCGCAACCAAGGTTGCGGTGAGATCCGGTCCGACAAGGCGTGTGGAGGTCACCACCTCACCAGCTGATGCCGCCGCGGCAAGAAGTTGGCCCTCCGCCAGCGCGAGATCAGACAGTGCCCCCTGCGGTACTGCGTCAGCTGGAAGTCGCCGCAGGGCCACGTCCTCGCCGGTAAGCGTCGTGCCGGGCGCAACCTCACGGGCAAAGACAACCACCGCTGGATCATCGCGGGACACACCGACGATGACGTGCAACGTCGCGGCGATGACAAGAACCACCGCAACGATGCGACGAATGATGACAGACCGGCGGTATCCGGGCGTGCGCAACTGCGCGAACTGTGCGTGAAGGTCCATAGGTATCTGACGGACCCTGCACTACCCCGGTTCCCTCAGACCCTAAAAAATCCGCTTGGGGTGATGATGTAGTCCACGGGTTGGTCGTGGTCGTCGCAAGGCACGGCGTCCACGATGTCCTCGTCGTAGACCACCGCCGCCACCGGTACGTCGAGTCCTGCAAGCGCACGGTCGTAATAGCCTTTGCCTTTACCCAGGCGCATCCCGCCTCGGTCCACCGCGAGTGCCGGCGCGACGATCAACCCGCACGAGCGCAACACCTGGGAGGTGAATCGTGCGCCGGTTGGCTCGACGACTCCGAGTGCACCGGCTGCACCGGCGTCGTCGGCTGCGGCTGGGGACCACGCCAGCTCGCCGCTGCTGAGCGAGATTGGCAAGAACACCGTGCGGGCGGGCCCGGTAAGACGAGTCGCGAAATCGGCTGGGCCCGGCTCAGTGGCCAACGGGTTGTAGGCCGCGATGTTGGTCCCCACCGCATTCGTCTCGCGCAAACACGCCAATGTGTGCGACACAATCGCCTCGTCGAGCGATCGCTTACGTGCAGTGTCTGCGGCTAATTCGCGCCGGGTGGAGAGGTGGGCTCGTCGCAAAGCATCTTTTGCATTGACGGCTGGTGTGGATTGGGACACGGAACTCCTTGGGTCGCTCACCGGGTTTACAGGGGCGTCAGGTTAAGCTCATGACTTATGCGGAATTCTACTGACCACACTGCTGCGGCCCAGGCTGCCACGGACGGCAACGCGTTTTCGTTGAAGACGGTTGTTGTTCCTGCTGCTGGTATGGGGACGCGTTTTTTGCCGGCGACGAAGACTGTGCCGAAGGAGTTGCTGCCGGTGGTGGACACTCCGGGCATTGAGTTGATCGCCCAGGAGGCTGCGGCCTGTGGTGCGCAGCGTTTGGCGGTGGTGGTGGCGCCGAATAAGGAAGAGATCATGCGCCACTTCGGTGACTTTGCCGAGTTGCAGGATCTCATGGTCGCGCGCGGCAAGGAAGAGCAGGCTGAAAAGGTTGCTCGTGCTGGCGAGCTGATTCAGGCTGTTGCGGTTGAGCAGGATCAGCCCCTCGGCCTGGGTCATGCTGTGGGGTGTGCGGAGCAGGCGCTTGACGACGACGAAGATGCCGTGGCCGTCATGTTGCCGGATGATCTTGTGCTGCCGATGGGGGTGATGGACAAGATGGTCGAAGTGCGCAATCGCCTCGGTGGGTCTGTGCTGTGCGCGTTTAACGTCTCGCGTGAAGAGGTGTTTAACTACGGCGTGTTTGATGTTGAGGATGCGGGGGAGTCCTTTGATGGCATCGAGGTGTTGAAGGTGCGTGGCATGGTGGAAAAGCCTGCCGTGGAGGATGCGCCGTCGACGCTTGTGGCTACTGGCCGGTACTTGTTGGATCGTGGCATTTTTGATGCGCTGCGTCGTATTACCCCGGGTAAGGGTGGCGAGCTGCAGTTAACTGATGCGATTGAGTTGATGATCTCTGAAGGCCATCCGGTGCATGTGGTGGTTCATGAGGGGAAGCGCCATGATTTGGGCAATCCGGGTGGTTATATTCCGGCGAATGTGGACTTTGGTCTGCACGACGAAAAGTACGGGCCGGCGTTGTACACGGCGTTGAAGAAGATCATCACCGAATACGAAGCAGAACACCCCGAACTGACAAACTAAGGCGAAAGTAAGGCGGGTACATCCATGCGCAGCGTTGAGGAGCAGCTTGCAGCGGTGATTGATGCTGCCGTTGCGCCGGAGCCCATCCGCGTCGCACTCACTGATGCCCTCGGGCTGCGGTGCGCGGAGGAAATCGCCGCCACCCGCCAGGTTCCCGGTTTTGCTCAGGCTGCCATCGACGGGTTTGCGGTTCGCGCTGTCGACGTCGGCGGTACCGCAGGTCTGCGCAGGCGACCAGCAGCTGGCGCCGAGGATGAGTCCGAAGCGGACGCCGAAGAGCAGAAGGCCCCGCGCCCGGCGCCCGATCGTGCGCTGCCGGTCGTCGGTGAGGTGCCCGCCGGATCTCAGAAGCCGCTGCGCCTCCAACCGCGCCAGGCGGTGCGTGTGGCCACGGGCGCACCACTGCCCACCCTGGCTGATGCTGTGTTGCCGCTGGAGTGGACCGACCGCGGCCGCAAGCGCGTGACTCCGCTGCGCCCCGTGCGCACCGGTGACTTTGTGCGCAAGGCCGGCGACGATATCCAGCCCGGCGACGTTGCCGTGCGCCAGGGCACCATCTTCGGTCCCGCGCAGGTGGGGCTGGCTGCTGCGGCCGGTCGCGACAAGGTGCTCGTTTACCCGCGCCCGCGAGTGACGGTGATGAGCTACGGTCTGGAACTCGTCGATTTGGAGCGCGATCCTGGTTTGGGTCAAGTCTTCGACATCGCTTCCTACGCTGTGGCTGCCGCTGCTGAAGAGGCTGGCGCTGAGGTGCAACGCGCGGGCATCATCAACGCGGAGCCGCGCCGCATGCGCGAGACCATCGCCGGTTACGTGGATAAGAGCGAGTGCATCATCATCACCGGCGCCGTCGGTGGCTCCGGTGCTGCGGCGATCCAGGAGATCCTGCGCGAGATGGGGCAGATCGACACCACCCGCGTTGCCATGCACCCTGGCTCCGTTCAGGGCTTCGGCGTGCTGGGGGAGGAGAGGATCCCGGTGTTCCTCTTGCCCTCGAATCCGGTGAGCGCTCTGGTGATTACGGAGACCATCGTTCGGCCACTCATCCGCCGTGCCCTCGGCGCGCCGACGATCACGCGTCAGACGGTGCGTGCGCGTTCGTTGCGTCCGATGGAGTCCATCGACGGTCGTCGGGGCTACATTCGCGCCCGCCTCATGCGCGACAGCGAGACCGGCGAGTACCTCGTGGAGCCGCTGAGCGTGCTCGACGCTGGCCCGACTCACTTGCTGGCTGGTTTTGCGGAGGCCAACGCCATGATCCACTTGCCAGAGGGTGCCACCCACGTGCGCCCGGGCGACGAGGTGGACGTCGAGTTCATCCGGCAGCGCAGCTAGCGTGTTTGCCATGTTTCGCCCGCCCACACCGGGCTGGCCAGAACTGACCCCTGCCGTCGGGCTGCCGGACGGTGCGCGTGTGCAGTTGCGTCCGCTGCGCGGTAGTGATGGGGCGGATTGGTGTGAGACGCGCGTCGTCGATAGGCAATGGCTCGCGCCTGTCGAGCCCACAGTGGACGGCACCTGGGAGGACGCCCACTCGCATGCAGCGTGGCGCAACTCGTGGCTCAACCTCAAACGCATGGCGCAGCAGGGCACGGTGGTGCCGATGGTCATCGAGGTCGACGGCGCGTTTGCCGGCCAAGTGACGTTGGGCAACATCCAGCACGGGATCGTCTCCGAATGTTGGATCGGCTACTGGGTGCATTCGCCGTATATGGGTCGCGGGGTCGCGTCGGCGGCGTGTGCACTCGGCGTGGATCACGCCTTCGGGCGCGTGGGTCTGCACCGTGTGACGGCGACGTATCTGCCGGGCAATCCTGCCTCTGGCAAGGTGCTGCGCACCAACGGCTTTGTGGAGGAAGGCTATTTGCGACGCAACCTGCACATCGACGGGCAGTGGCGTGACCATCACTTCGTCGCCATCAATATCGACGACTATCCCACGACCGCGGTGCAACGGCTCCGCCGCGCGGGTCGGCTTGTCTAGGTTGTCTGGTTTTTGAATTCCTTTCTGTGACCACGGCGCGCCAACCCGCCGAGTGTCGGTTGTGCCGATACCGTGGCGTGAAGTGTCTATTGGGTGCATGTAGTTGCGGAAAGGTCTGTGATGGGCAGCTCGAGCTTATTGATCGTTTTGATCCTCATCGTGTGGGTGATCGTGCTCGCGCCGTTGGCGGTGGGGAATAACAAGCCGATTCGCCGCTCCGGTGAGGGCTACGAAGAGACGCGCGTGCTGCACAAAGGTGGCGACGCCCCCATGGCAACCCGCCGGCGCCCGAAGCTGACCCAGGCTGACATCCACCGCCACGACGACGCAGATGACGATTACGAGGTTGTCGAGGCTGTCGCCGAGGAGGAGCAGGTGCTTATCGACGACGCCCCGAACCTGCGCCTCTTCAAATCCGCACAGGCCGAAGACGCAGCTCAGGACGACAACACCGTCGATGGCGAAGTTATCGAGCACGTCGCCGACGAGGCTGACGCTGAATCCCAGGACGAGGCTGCACCCGCCGAGTCTGAGGAATCTGACGAGACCGCTGAATCTGCTGAGACCGCCAGTGTTGTCGCCGCAGAGGCTGGCGGCTCGACCGCAATCTCCGTGCTCGTCCAGAACGAAGAGGGCGCTGAAGACACCGCTGAAGAAGCTGTCGAGGAAGATCGCTACGAGTTCGACGAGACGTACACCTCGCCGGCGGACCTGGGCTACGCCACCGCAGACACCGTCACAGACGCAGACACGGACACAGGCGCTGAGGCTGAGGTCGCTGACGCTGATGGTGCGGAGGACGCAGAGGACAACGCGGACGCTGTCGAGGCCGTCGACGCTGAGGATGCTGTGGACGCAGACGCAGACGCAGACACAGACGCTGAAGACGCGGCCGAAAACGATGTCGTCGACGAGGCAGACATCGCATTTGCGGCGTCGCGTCGTGGCCGCGGTGGCTACGACCCACAGCGCGAGCAGGCAGCCAAGGCCACGCGCCAGCAGCGCCGCCAGCGCACGCTGCTCGGTCTGCTTGCAGCGTGTGTGATCACGTTTGTGGCCGCGTTCGTCGCCGGTGGCTGGGTGTGGGCGCTCAACATCGTCGCGCTTGGCCTGACCGCGTGGTACATGATCGCACTGCGCCACACCGTGCTGCAGGAGCGCGCACTGCACCAGCGTCGTCTCCGCCAGCTGCGTCGCGCGCGCCTGGGTGTCGCTCTGGGTGATGAGGCCAACTCGCGCGAGCGCGTTGCTCGTCGCTACTCGGGCTCGGTGATCCTGGATCTTGACGACGACAGCCCCGACTTCGACGCACTGCCCGTTTCTCGCTTCACTCCGCCAGAAGACGACCACGACCGGGCCGACTACCGCGATATCCGCGACCGCTTCGCTGCACGCGCCAGCTAGTGCTTATAACCAGGCGATTTAACCACATCGGGTTGCAGGAGTAACGTGGCAATCGCCTTCAAGAGGCGCCCTTGAGGGGCTATAGCTCAGTTGGTAGAGCGTCGCGTTCGCAATGCGAAGGTCAGGGGTTCGATTCCCCTTAGCTCCACTTTCCGCCCCGCACGATAGAACGATCGTGCGGGGCTTTCGCTATGGAAAGGATTGGTCACAGTGTCCGCGCAGTGCTCATCGTTGCGCTGCTAAACCTCGCGTACTTCTTCGTTGAGTTCGTCGCTGCGATATCGATTGGTTCCGCATCATTGTTTGCGGACTCGGCCGACTTCCTCGAAGACACCGCTATCAACCTGCTCGTGTTTGTTGCGGTTGCATGGCCTGCTTCGAGGCGACGCGCTGCCGGCAGTGTCCTCGCCGCCCTGATCTTGATCCCGGCGGTGGCAGCCGTGGTGACTGTGGTGGTCAAGATTTTGAACCCAGAGCCACCCTCACCGGAAGGGCTGACCGGTGTTGCGCTCGGCGCGCTGGCGGTCAACCTGATCTGTGCCGTGATCCTGCTGCGGCTGCGCGACGAAGGCTCGTCGCTTGCCACCGGCGCGTGGCTCGCGGCACGCAACGACGCGTTGGCCAACGTGCTCATCATCGTCGCGGGATTGCTGACCTTCGTGTGGCACACCGCATGGTTCGACATCATCGTCGGCGCGATCATCGCCGCGGTGAACTTTTCGGCGGCGAAGGAAGTGTGGGAGGCCTCCCGTGAGGAGTACGACTCGGTCGAGGACGCCTTCGCCGAAATGGACGACGACTAGTCCCACACTCCGGATCTGCCACGCTTCCACGTGCCGATGAGGTTCGTGTCCAAAATGCCGGTGGACTCCATCAGCGCGTACATGGTCACCGGTCCCACGAAGGTGAACCCCCGCTTCTTCAAATCCTTGGCTAACTGCGCAGACTCGTCGGATTGTGTCGGGACTTCCGCCATCGTGCGCGGGGCAGGGGTTGTCTCCGGCTTGTAGGACCAGATGAACTCGCCCAAGTGCGTGCCCTCCTCGCGCAGGGCAAGTGTTGCCTTGGCGTTGGTCACGGCGGCTTGGAGTTTGCGGCGGTTGCGGATCAAGGTGTCGTCGTCAAGCAAATGCTCAATGCTCATGCCCGCGACCACCTCCGGGTCGAAGTTTGCGAAGGCGTCGCGGAACGCATCGCGCTTTTGCAGGATCAACCGCCACGACAAACCCACCTGGAAGCCCTCGAGGCAGACGCGTTCAAACATGCCCCGCTCGTCGCGTACGGGGTCGCCCCACTCTGCGTCGTAGTAGTCGCGCAGCAGGGGATCGGTTGCGGCCCATGGCGGGCGCGCACGGCCGTCTTCGCCGACGACGGGCCATCCTGCGGTGTCTGGAAGTTGGTCAGTTTCGTTCATCTTGTTTTCACTCATAACTATTGGACTCGTTTCTACCCCGTTCGGTTCCACGGGTACGCTCGTTGGCATGAATAGGCCTGCCGTACGTGACTTTGCGCTGCTCCTTTTGCGTCTTGTCCTCGGCACCGTATTTGTCGCCCGCGGGTTTCAACACTGGTTTGACACCGGCATGGCGCAAACCGGGCGCGATTTCGCGGCACTCGGGGTGCCGCAGCCACAACTGTCCGCATACCTGACTGGTACCGCTGAACTTATCGGTGGGGCGTTTTTGGCAGTGGGGCTGCTCACTACGATCGTCGCGTCGGTGCTGACGCTGCTCGTGCTCGCCGCGGGGTATTTCGTGCACCTGGATAACGGGTTCTTCGTGGAAAACGCCGGGATCGAGTACCCGCTGGTGCTAGCTGCGGCGTTGTTTATCATCATCGTGTTCGGCACCGGTCGTGCGAGTTTGGATGGGGTGTTAACGCGTGCTTAGCCACGAGGAAGTTCAGGCAGCGCTGTCTGCGCGTATCGACGGCGAACCGGCCGGTCTCGACGACGCCGTCGTCGACGCACACCTGGCGAGCTGTGATGAGTGCCAGGCCTTCCTCGACCAGGCCCTGGTGCTCTCCCATGAGTTCGTGCCGCAGGAGCGTCCCGCGATGGCCCCGCCGCAGGATCTGTCAGAGGTGATCCTGGCAAGCGTGGACGACGAATGGCGCAAGCTCTCGCAACGGCGCGCTTTCGGCCTTGCCATCGGGCGCACCCTGCTTTTCGCTATGGCGGTGGCGTGGGTGCTGTGGGCCATCAGCCTTATCGTTGCCGGTGGGGAAGAACCGGTGGTGGCGTCTAGCGCGTCTGTACGCCTCGGTGTGGCGCTCGCGCTGGCGTTTACGGCGTGGAAGCCGCGTCAGATCCCGGGCGTGCTGTTGATCGTGGGGTCGATGTTCACCTTCACGGTCGGCTTCGCGGTGCGCGACGCGGTCCTTGGCGCGGGTGAGTTTGAACCTGCCGCGGTATTCATCCCGTTTGTCAGCGTGATCGCGCTGGTGTGGACGTCGTTCGCGGATCGCGGCGGGGAAGTGCGCCGGGCGTGGCGCATTCTCGGCGCCAACCCGTTGTAGTTATTTCCAGCTGGTTATTTCCAGCTCGGCAGCCACATGAGGGATTCGTAGTAGGAATCCGGGATGCGCATGCCGTAGAAGATCGGGGACCAGTAGAAGAAGCTTGCCGCGACCAAGGCGATGTAGACCACGGCAGCGAGTTGGCCCCAGCGCATCTCAAAGCCTGCGACCTTGTTGACCCAACTCCACGTCACGGGTCCGCCCTTCTTCGCAAGGTTGCCCACCGCCAGTGCAAGCAGCACCGCCGTAAACGGCACGAGAGCAGTGGCGTAGAAGAAGTACATCTGGCGGTCGAATGCAGCCAGCCACGGGAGGAAACCGGCGGCGAAGGCGATCACCGGAACGATGACACGGAAGTCCTTGCGGGTCAGCCAGACCCAGCACGCCCAGAGCAGGACTGGCACGGTGAGCCACCAGATGGCAGGGGTGCCGAACATGTAAATCATCTCGCGGCAGGTGCCATCGCCCGGGGCGACCTTGCACTCCAAGTCAGTGGCGGAGTAGTAGAGGATCGGGCGCGCAGAGACGAGCCATGCCCACGGCTTGGAATCCCACGGGTGAGAGTGCCCACTCGAGGAGGTCAGGGATGCGTGGAAGTTCAGGACGGAGAAGTGGTAGTACAGCCAACCTGCGACGGAATCGGGCAGGTTTGTCAGCCAGGGCCAGTCGGAGCCGGCGATGGTGCCGTCTGCAAGCGAGTGGCGGTACACAGAGGTTTCAGAGGCGAACCAGGCGCGCCAGGACCAGA
This sequence comes from Corynebacterium coyleae, assembly GCF_030408635.1. Classification (NCBI taxonomy): domain Bacteria; kingdom Bacillati; phylum Actinomycetota; class Actinomycetes; order Mycobacteriales; family Corynebacteriaceae; genus Corynebacterium; species Corynebacterium coyleae. The sequence continues at coordinate 840,734 of NZ_CP047198.1, forward strand.
TGTAAAGCAGTGCTGGGATGAGCACGATCGAGGCGAGTGCAGCTGGGACGTCGCGAAGCAAGGTGCCAGCGACCGGCTTTTCCACGCCGTAGCGGCGGCGCAGGTAGAGGTCCCAGAACGACGACAGCAGGCCGAAGAACATGATGTAATACAGGCCTGACCACTTCACCGACAGCGCAAGACCAAGGGCGACACCGGTGGCGAAGCGCCACCAGCGGAAGCCCATCCGTGGGCCGAACGGGCCGGTGCCGTCCAACTTGCCGGCCAGCCAGGCATCGTGCCAGCGGTGGTGCACCTCGCGCATGTCGCCGGCGAGCGTCCAGGCGGCAATGACGATAAACAGGACCTGGAAGATATCCAGCATGCCGAATTTGGCTGCGACGAGCAGGACGCCGTCGAAAAGCGCGATGATGCCCGCGACCACACCGATAGAGGTGGACTGGCTCACGCGGCGCGCGATGAGGAACACGAACACGATCACCGCGGTGCCAAACAGTGCGGTGATGATGCGCCAACCCAAAGGCGTGTAGCCGAAGATGGTTTCGCCCATCGCTAGCAATTGTTTGCCCAGCGGCGGGTGCACGACCAGGCCGTAGCCCGGGTTCGACTCAATGCCGCCGAGCACCGGGTTGAAGGAGCTGCGCACCATGTCCCAACCCTGCGGTACGTAGTGCTTCTCGTCGAAGACCGGGGTGCCGGAACTGGTCGGCTGGGTCAGCCCCAGGAACCTGGTAAACAGCGCGAGGACACCGATCACGCTGGCGGCGATGGTGTCGCGGCGTGTCCACGGCACAGATACGGGTGCCGTGGGGGCCGGTCGGCTCGGGCGGACTTTGCGCGCCGCGCCTGGTTCGTCTGACGCCGGGGTGGCGTTGGAAGTGCTCGCGATAGTGGTCACGGACGAAGATACTAGCGCCTGACGCGTATGCTTCAGGCTTATGTCCGCCGAGCATGATCGTGAAACCCAGTTCCCAGCTACCGGAGTGGTGCTCGCCGCCACACCGCTGGGCAACATCGGGGACGCCTCTCCACGGCTCGTGCAGGCCCTTGGTCGGGCCGATATCGTCGCTGCGGAGGACACGCGTCGCACCCGCGCGCTGGCTGCGGCACTCGGTGTGGAGATCACCGGGCGTGTGGTGTCCAACTTCGACCACAACGAGGACGCGCGTTCGCGTGAGCTTCTCGACGCCGCCCGCACCGGCACCGTCCTCGTCGTCACGGATGCCGGCATGCCGATTGTTTCCGACCCAGGGCATTCGATCGTCGCCGCCGCCCACGACGCCGGCATCCCCGTGACCTGTATCCCGGGCCCGTCTGCGGTAACCACGGCACTTGCGCTGTCCGGGCTCAACGTCGGCCACTTCATCTTCGACGGCTTCGTGCCCCGCAAAGCTGGTGCGCGCCGGGCCTGGCTGGAAACTCTTGTCGACGAGCGCCGCGCCGTCTGCTGTTTCGAATCCCCGCACCGCATCGCGCAGTTGCTTGACGACGCCGCCGACGTCCTCGGCGGTACACGCCGCGCCGCGGTGTGCCGGGAACTGACCAAAACCTATGAAGAGGTCAAGCGCGGCACTCTTGCAGAACTTGCCGAATGGGCAGCAGACGGCGTACGCGGCGAGATCACGCTTGTGATTGAAGGTGGGGAGCCGAAGCAGCCGGAAGCGGAAGATTTGGTGGGGAAGGTGCTTGAGCTCGTCGAAAAGGGCGAGCGTATGAAGGACGCTGCGAAACAGGTCGCCAAAGCGCACGGCGTGAAAGTAGGGGACCTGTATGATGCCGCGCTCGCTGCGCGCGGTTGAGTAAGTTCTCGCGACAACTCGGTTAGCACAAAGGTGTTATTTACGTTAGCCTGCTTGGGCACTTTTAAACACCTGAAAACTTCAAAGGAGTAACCGTATGTCTCAGCGAGACTCACAAAGGGATCCACACGATCCCGATGCGGAGACGCAGAGCACTGATCAATACGCACCCCAAGAAACTTCTGCAGCCAGCGAACTTGCTGCGCTGCTCGACGCCGACCGCGACGGCGTTGCGACGGACTACGTCGACCCGGAAGAGCGCATGGAGCGTGCCGCGGATGCAGAAGATGCCCCAGTGAACTGGGGCATTGTCATTCCGTTGGCCATTATTGTCGCGGCAATTGTCGGCTGGGGCCTGGCTGCCCCCGACAGCTTTTCCAACTTCGCCGATGCCGCCTTCACCTGGGTGATTGACAACCTGGGCTGGGCATTCGTCCTCGGCGGCACCATTTTTGTCATTTTTGTCATCGTGATTGCGGCGTCGAACTTCGGCACCATTCGCCTCGGCACCGCAGACGAGCGACCAGAATTTAAGACCACGTCATGGATCGCCATGATGTTCGCCGCCGGCATGGGCATCGGCCTGATGTTCTACGGCGCCGCAGAACCACTGGCGATGTACCTCGACGGCGTACCCGGCCACAACGAACGTGAAGTAGGCGCTGCCATGGCACAGACCATGTTCCACTGGACGCTGCACCCGTGGGCTGTGTACGCCATTCTCGGCCTGGCCATTGCGTATTCGACGTTCCGCCTTGGCCGCAAGCAGCTGCTGTCGAGCGCTTTCATCCCGCTGATCGGACAGAAGGGTGCTGACGGCTGGCTCGGTCGTCTCATTGATGCGTTCGCTGTGTTCGCCACCATCTTCGGCACCGCCTGCTCCCTGGGCCTTGGCGCGCTGCAGATCAGCTCCGGCCTGGAGGCGTCCGGCTTCGTGGACAACCCATCCACCAAGCTGACTATCGGTATTGTCTCCGTGTTGACCCTGGCGTTCCTGCTGTCCGCAATGTCGGGCGTGTCCAAGGGCATCCAGTGGCTGTCTAACGCCAACATGGTCATCGCCGCGATCCTGGCGATCTTCGTCTTTGTCTTCGGCCCGACCGTTGCGCAGCTGAACATGCTGCCGACCGCATTTGGTAACTACCTGCAGAACTTCTTCGAAATGGCAGCCCGCACCGCAGAGAGCTCCGACGGCCAGGCTGGTGACTTCCTCTCCGGCTGGACCATCTTCTACTGGGCGTGGTGGATCTCCTGGTCGCCGTTCGTCGGTACGTTCCTGGCTCGCATCTCCCGCGGCCGCACCGTGCGCGAGTTCTGCCTCGGCGTCCTGCTCGTCCCGGCTGGCCTGTCCACCGTATGGTTCGCCATCTTCGGCGGCACCGCTATCAAGATGGAGCAGGATGGCCAGTCCATCGTCGGCGGCGGCTCCAACGAGGAACAGCTGTTCAACCTGCTGCACGCCCTGCCGGGCGGCTACGTTGTCGGCGTGTTCGCCCTGTTGCTGCTGGGTACCTTCTTTATTACCTCCGCAGACTCGGCCTCGACCGTGATGGCGTCCATGACCCAGTCCGGCAAGACCGAAGCCAAGCCGTGGCTGGCCGCTATGTGGGGCGTGGCTACCGCATTCGTCGGTCTGACCCTGCTGATCTCCGGTGGTGCTGACGCGCTGAACTCTCTGCAGTCCGTCACCATCGTGGCCGCAACACCGTTCCTGTTCATCCTTATCGCGCTCATGTTCGCGATTGTGAAGGACATGTCCAACGACACCATTTACCTGGATAAGAAGGAACACGAGCGCTTCGCCCGCCAGCTGGCTATCGAGCGCCGCATGCACCGCGACCAAGCGCAACTCGACGCACGTCGCGAGCAAATGAAGAAGATGCTGAAGCCGCGCGCGAAGAACTAACGCGTAGCGTTTCGCACCTTCGTTGCTGGCCCCGCGGAGCAGTTTCATTGCTTAGCGGGGCCATAACTTATGCTGGGAGCCATGACTGCTGCTGATTCCACCCAGAACGTTCTTGTGTGTGTGGCCTGGCCGTACGCAAACGGCCCGCGCCACATCGGACACGTCGCCGGCTTCGGCGTCCCGTCCGATGTCTTCGCCCGCTACCAGCGAATGGCCGGCAAGAACGTGCTCATGGTCTCCGGCACCGACGAGCACGGCACCCCGCTGTTGGTCCAGGCGGATAAGGAAGGCGTCAGCGTCAAGGAATTGGCGGACCGCTACAACAAGCAGATCGTGGAAGACCTCGCAGGCCTTGGCCTGTCCTACGACCTGTTTACCCGCACCACCACCCGCAACCACTACGCGGTGGTCCAAGAACTGTTCCGCGGGTTGGACGCTAACGGCTACATGGTGAAGGAAACCACCAAGGGTGCGATCTCCCCGTCGACGGGCCGCACACTGCCGGACCGCTACATCGAGGGCACCTGCCCGATTTGTGGCGCGACCGATGCCCGCGGTGACCAATGCGACACCTGCGGCAACCAGCTGGACCCGGCAGACCTGATCAACCCGGTATCCAAGATTAACGGCGAGACCCCGGAGTTCGTCGAGACTGAGCACTACATGCTCGACCTGCCGGCGCTCCACGACGCACTCGAGGCGTGGCTGTCCACCCGCGAGGACTGGCGCCCGAACGTGCTGAAATTCTCCCTGAACCTGCTCGAGGACATGCGTCCGCGCGCCATGACCCGCGACATCGACTGGGGCATCCCGATCCCAGTAGAGGGCTGGCAGGACAACCCGTCGAAGAAGCTCTACGTCTGGTTCGACGCCGTCGTCGGTTACTTGTCTGCCTCCATCGAGTGGGCCCACAACATTGGCAAGCCGGAGGCCTGGAAGGACTTCTGGCAGGACCCAGCCACCGAGGGCTACTACTTCATGGGCAAGGACAACATCACCTTCCACTCCCAGATCTGGCCGGCGGAGCTGCTTGGCTACGCGGGCAAGGGCTCCAAGGGCGGCGAGGTACACAGTCTTGGCGAGCTCAACCTGCCCACCGAGGTTGTCTCTTCTGAGTTCCTCACCATGTCGGGCTCGAAGTTCTCCTCGTCGAAGGGCGTGGTCATTTACGTTAAGGACTTCCTCAAGGAGTTCGGCCCGGATCCGCTGCGCTACTTCATCGCAGTCGCAGGCCCGGAGAACAATGACACCGACTTCACCTGGGACGAGTTCGTCCGTCGCGTGAACAACGAGCTGGCCAACGGCTGGGGCAACCTGGTCAACCGCACCGTGTCCATGGCGCACAAGAACTTCGGCCAGGTGCCCGCGCCGGGCCCGCTGGAAGCGTCCGATGAGCGCATCCTGAACCTTGCGGAAGAAACCTTTGCTACCGCCGGTGCGGACCTGAGCGAGGCTCGGTTCAAGAACGCGATCACCAAGACCATGCACGTCGTTGGTGAAGCGAACGCCTACATCGCCGAGCAGGAGCCGTGGAAGTTGGCCAAGGACGAGACCCAGCGCGAACGCCTGGCCACCGTCCTGTGGACCGCACTGCAGGTGGTGTCCGACTGCAACGCCATGCTCACCCCGTTCCTGCCACACACCGCGCAGCAGGTCCACGAGACCTTGGGTCGCAAGGGTGTGTGGGCTGCTGAGCCGCGCATCGAGGAGATTGTCGACGACGCCGACTTCAACCTCGTCGGTGCCGGCCTGCCAGAGAAGGGGCAGACATACCTGACCATCACCGGTGACTACACCCAGCAGCAGGCCGTGTGGCAGCGCGTGGAGGTTACCCCGGGCACCGAGTTGGCTAAGCCGAAGCCGCTGATCGCCAAGCTCGATCCGGAACTCGGCGAGACCGGCCCCGAATGGGCGCCGGTGCAGAAGTAGGCCCGCTGCGCACGCCTAGAGGAATTGATCGAGGAACCCGGTAAGTTTGCCGGGTTCTTCGTCTTCAAAACGCTGATCCACAACCACGAGCGGGGCGGTGTATTTCTCGTCCGCGCCGCCGGGATTCTTAACGACGACAAGATCGGTGCCGTAGTCGTCGATAAGCAATTGCCACGAAAAGCCCTCCCGCACGAGCGCCTCGCCGAGGGCGGTGCCGTAGATGCGGGCGGTTTCGCCGCGGGGAAACGCGCGCTGCACATCGCGGGGAAGCGCCAGGTAGTCGGCAAGTTCCTCCTCGAACGAGGCGACGATATCCGCCGGGGAACCGTTGATGCCACGCCCGGCGGCTTCGGCCAGGTCGGCCTCAATTTGGGTGCGGGTGGCTGAGTCAATGTCGTTGAATGCCATAGGGTGCATCGTATGAGCAAAAAGAAGCCACGTCCCACTCCCGTGCCCGCCGAGCCGATCGCAGGTCTCGTCGATGCACACACGCACCTCGCGTCCTGCGGCGCACGTACCGCGGAAGAGATCGACGCGTTTGTCCAGCGTGCCGTAGCCGCCGGGGTCGAGCGCATCTGCACTGTCGGCGATGGCCTCGACGAAGCGGAGCTTGCGCTTCAGGCCGCACATCTCAACGAGCGCGTGTTTGCCGCGTGCGCGATCCATCCGACCAGGGCGCATGAACTTGACGACGACGCGCGTGCCCGCCTACAGACCATGGCCGCCGACCCGCGTTGCGTCGCGGTGGGGGAGACCGGCATCGATACGTACTGGCTCAAACACGACGCGGAGCGCACCGCGCCGCTGGACGTGCAGGAGGAGGCGTTTCGCTTCCACATCGACCTGGCCTGCGAGTCCGGCAAGGCGCTGATGATCCACAACCGTGAGGGTGATGCGGAGATCATGCGGATTCTCGACGACGCCCCACGCCCCGAACACGTCATCTTGCACTGCTTCTCCTCGCCACTGGACGTGGCACGCGAGGCGATCGAGCGTGGCTACGTACTGAGCTTCGCGGGAAACGTCACGTTCAAGCGCAACGAGGAACTGCGCGAGGCCGCCCGCCTGGCGCCTGCCGGCCAGTTGTTGGTGGAGACCGACGCGCCGTACATGACGCCGGAGCCGTTCCGCGGCGCGCGCAACGAGCCATCGCTTATCGGCCACACCGCGAAGGTGTTGGCCGAAGTCCGCAACATGGATGTGGCCGATGTGGCACGTGATATCAGTGAGACGTTTTCACGCGTCTACGGGGTGTGACCTGGAACATTAGTGCGCGTCGGTCCTTGTGTCCCGGCGGGCGTTACCGTATTGTTACCGAAGTTGCTTTACGTTAACCCCTCGGAGGAAGCGCGCATGTCTCGTCAGATCAAGCGGATCAACCCGAAGAACTCCGCCGCAAAACGCGTCGCGGTTGGCACTGTCGCCGGCGCCGTGCTCGTCGGTGGCGCGGGCACCGCGCTGGCTTCCCAGAAGCAAATCACCGTGGATGTCAACGGTGAGGAAACCAACGTCCGCACCTACGCCGCCGACGTCGCAGGCGTACTGCAGTCCGCGGGCGTTGACGTTGACCCGCAGGACCTCGTCTACCCAGCGCCGGGGGAGAAGATCTCGCGTGGCGATACCGTCACCGTGCGCACCGCCAAGCCGGTCGCCGTTGTCGTCGACGGTGTTGCCCAGCAGATCACCTCGACCGCCAGCACCGTCGGCGAACTGCTCGAGGAAGCCGGCGTTACCTCCGCCGCGGGCGTGGACATCGACCGCGACGAGACGGTCACCGAAGGCCTCAACGTGGACGTGACCACCCCGAAGATCGTGGCACTTCGCGACGGCGGCAACCTCACCTACGTTTCCGCCGCAGCCAAAACCGTCGGCGACCTGCTCTCCGCGCGTGGCGTCACCTTCGATAGCGACGACCGTTTGAACCATGCGCTCGCCGACGCGATCGTGCCGGGCATGGAAATCGTCCTCGACCGCGTCAACACCATCGACCGCCCAGAGACCGTCGCGGTGGAAGAGCCCGCCGAATACATTGACGACGACACCCTCGACGAAGGCACCGAAGAAGTCCGCGAAGAAGGCGTGCAGGGCGAAAAGCAGATCATCCACCGCACCGTGACCGTCAACGGTGTTGTCGAATCCGAAGGCGTTGCCGAGGAGAAGGAAACCAAGAAGGGCAAGCCCGCCGTCATCGCGCGTGGCACCAAGCAGACGGGCAACACCGGCGCGGCAGCCCCTGCCGTGGCTAACGGTTCCGTCTGGGACGCGATCGCAGCCTGCGAATCCGGCGGCAACTGGTCCATCAACACCGGCAACGGCTACCACGGTGGCCTGCAGTTCAACCCGGGCACCTGGGCAGCCTACGGCGGCACCGCCTTTGCGCCGACCGCCGACCTGGCCACCCGCGAACAGCAGATCGCCATCGCCGAGCGCACCCAAGCCGCCCAAGGCTGGGGCGCGTGGCCTGCCTGCACCGCCCGTCTGGGCCTGCGCTAAATGGCGGGCGCGCAGCTGCTCGGCCCGGCCGAGATCCGCGAACTCGCGGCAGAACTCGACGTCACGCCTACCAAGAAACTGGGGCAGAACTTTCTGCACGACCCGAACACCGTGCGCATGATCGTCGGTGCCGCAGAGCTTTCGCCTGACGACGTCGTTGTGGAGGTTGGCCCGGGGTTGGGGTCGCTAACGCTTGGGCTCGTCGATACGGTCTCGCGGGTGGTCGCGCTTGAGATCGACCCACGTCTCGCCGGGCGCCTGCCTGCAACCGTTCAGGCGCGTGCGCCCGAGTACGCCGAACGCCTCACCGTGATCACCACCGACGCGCTGAAGGTGCGCCGCGACGACCTCGACGTCGAACCGACCGCGCTGGTGGCCAACCTGCCGTACAACGTCTCCGTGCCAGTGCTGTTGCACCTGCTGGAGGAGTTCCCCACGATCAGGCGCGTGCTGGTCATGGTGCAAAAAGAAGTCGCCGACCGCCTCGCCGCGGTGCCCGGCTCCAAGATCTACGGCGTGCCGAGTGTGAAGGCCGCGTTCTATGGGGACGTCTCGCGCGCCGGCACGATTGGCAAGCACGTCTTCTGGCCCGCGCCGAACATCGAATCGGGGCTCGTGCGCATTGACGTCAACGACGACAACCCGCGCGAACTCCGCGAGCGCGTCTTCCCGATCGTGGACGCCGCCTTCGCGCAACGTCGCAAGACGCTTCGCTCCACACTTGCGGGCATCTACGGCTCGCCCGCAAACGCCGAAGCGGCCCTTCGCGCAGCGGGAATCGACCCAGGCCTGCGTGGTGAAAAACTTACCGTGGCCGACTTTGTACAGTTAGGCCATGCGTAAGTACGTCGCCTCCGCACCAGGCAAGGTCAACCTCCACCTCGGAGTAGGGGAGGCCCGCGCCGACGGCTACCACGACCTGGTCAGCGTCTTCCACGCCGTGGACCGCCGCGAAGTGGTCACGCTCGTCGCCTCCGACACGCTCACCGAGGGCCCCATCGTGCGCTCCATGCAGACCACGTTTTACGTCGACGAGCCGGAAGAGAGCATCGACGGGCCAACCAACCTGGCGTGGCGCGCGGTCAACGCAGTTGCTGAGCGTGCCGGGATCGCCCTTCCGGAGGTCCACATCGAGGTGGCCAAGCACGTCTTCGTCGCTGGCGGGATGGCGGGCGGTTCCGCCGACGCTGCCGCTGCACTGGTCGCCGCGAACGCGCTCGTGGCTGATCACGGCGAGCCGCTTACGGCTGAGACGTTGCACGAGTTGGCAGCGTCGCTCGGCGCTGACGTGCCATTTTCGCTCATGGGCGGCACAGCACTCGGCACCGGCCGGGGAGATGAACTCGTCGAAATGCTGTCGCGCGGCCGTTTGAACTGGGTGTTCGTCAACCCCAAGGTGGGTATTTCCACCGGCGGAGCATTTTCGCTTCTCGACGACCTGCGTCACGGCAACCCAGCCCTCGTCCCACACCTCAACACCGCAGGCCTGTCCCAGGCGTTGACCTCGGGCGACGCGGCGCGGGTGGCAGAGGCGCTGCACAACGACCTCGACGCGGCAGCGCTGTCGATGCGCCCGCAACTCAAGCGGCTTATCGACGCTGCCAACGAGGCAGGCCTGCGCGCCATCGTGTCCGGCTCCGGGCCCACGGTCGCGGTGCTGTGCGAAAGCCTCGAGCACGCCCAATGGGTCGCCGAACACTTGGCGGAGCGATTCGAGGGCTACGAGATCTTCGTCGCCGAAGGACCCGACCACGGCGCGGTGCTCGAGACCGCCGATTAGGCAGGGTGCGTAGACTATGCACCCGATATGGCTAACCTGATCAACCTTGAAAACGTCTCCAAAACGTGGGGGCTGAAAACCCTGCTCGACGGTGTCTCCCTCGGCGTGCAAACCAACGACCGCATCGGCATCGTCGGCGTCAACGGCGGCGGCAAAACCACCCTGCTTGAAGTGCTCACCGGCATCGAAGCGCCCGACGCGGGCCGCGTCTCCCACAACTCGGGCCTGCGCATGGCAGTGGTCACCCAGCGTTTCGACCTCGACGAAACCCTCACCGTCGGCCAAGCTGTCGTCGAACCACTCGGGCTGCAGACCTACGAGTGGGCTTCTAACGCCAAGGTGCGCGAGGTCCTCCAGGGCACCGGTGTGGCCGAGCTCGGCCTGGACACCCCGGTAGGCAACCTCTCTGGTGGCGAGCGTCGCCGCGTGAACCTCGCCGCGGCACTCGTGCAGGACCTCGACCTGGTCGTGCTCGACGAGCCGACCAACCACCTTGACGTCGAAGGCGTGCAGTGGCTCGCTGACCATTTGTTGTCGCGCAAGGTGGCGGTGGTCGTCGTCACGCACGATCGCTGGTTCCTCGACACCGTGGCCACCCTGACCTGGGAAGTCCACGACGGCACCGTCGATGTCTACGAAGGTGGCTACAACGACTGGACCTTCGCGCGCGCCGAACGTGCCCGCCAGGCCGACGCCATCGAGCAGCGCCGCCAAAACCTCGCGCGGAAGGAACTCGCGTGGCTGCGCCGCGGCGCACCTGCCCGTACCTCGAAGCCGCGCTACCGCATCGAAGCCGCAGAAGCCCTGATCAAAGACGTCCCGCCGCCGCGCGACACCGTCGAACTCATGGCGTTTTCCAAGCAACGCCAAGGCCGCGTCGTCATCGAACTCGAAGACGCACGCATCGACGCCCCCGACGGCCGCACACTCGTCGACCACCTCACCTGGCGCCTCGCACCCGGAGAGCGCATCGGCCTTGTCGGCGTGAACGGCTCCGGCAAAACCACCCTCCTGCGCACCCTCGCCGGCGAATACCCACTCGCCGCCGGCAAACGCATCGAAGGCCAAACCGCACGCATCGGCTGGCTGCGCCAAGAACTCGACGACCTCGACCCGGAACGCCGAGTCATCGATGCCGTCGAAGACGTCGCCACCTACATCCAATTCGGCAAACGCGAAATGTCCGCCTCCCAACTCGCCGAACGCCTCGGCTTCTCCCCGAAACGCCAACGCACCCCCGTGCGCGACCTCTCCGGCGGCGAACGCCGTCGCCTCCAACTCACGCGCGTACTCATGGCCGAGCCGAACATCTTGCTTCTCGACGAGCCCACCAACGACCTCGACATCGACACCCTCCAAGAGTTAGAAAACCTCCTCGACTCCTGGCCAGGCACACTCGTGGTGATCTCCCACGACCGCTACCTCATCGAACGCATCGCGGACACCACCTACGCACTGTTCGGCGACGGCACCTTAACCAACCTGCCCGGCGGCATCCAGCAGTACCTGGACCGCCGCGCCGCCGAAGCCACAGACACAGGCCCGCTCGATTTGGGGGACCGGGGCGAGGGCGTCGTCGACAAGCAAGAAGGCTTGAGCTCGCAAGAACAACGCGAAATCCGCAAACAAATGAAAGCGCTGGAACGCAAAATCGCCAAGGAAAGCGAGCGAGCAGACACACTCGAAGCCGAAATCACCGCCCTATCCGAGGCCGGCGACTTCGACGCCATCGCCACCAAAACCAAAGAGCTCACCGCAGCGAAAGACACCCGCGAGGAACTCGAGATGGAGTGGCTCGAGTTGGGCGAAACGCTTGAAGGCTAGGGTGGGGCGCATGATTTTGATCAACGTACGATTCAAGCCCCTGCCCGAACACGTCGACAACTTCCGCGAACTGGTCAAAGACTTCACCGACGCATCCCGCGCCGAAGAAGGCAACATCTTCTTCGACTGGTACCGCAACGAAGACAACCCCAACGAATACCTGCTCATCGAAGCATTCCACGAGGACGCCGCCGAAGCCCACGTCAACTCCGACCACTTCAAGGCAGCGCAGGAATTCTTCCCGACCATCTTGGCGGAAACCCCGACCATCATTAACACCCTCATCGAAGGCAAAACCGAATGGGACAAGATGGCGGAATTCAAAGTCGACTAGGGGTAACACGGGTGTGACGGATGTCTCCCAGGACGCTTTTATGTCCTAATATCTCCCACGTCACATTTCCCAACGCTGAAAGGGGTGCTCCTCGTGACCGCTCCCGACCCCAACACCGCCGGCTCCACCGCAGCCGACGCTCCCACTAAGCCGCCCGCAGCGGCACGAGGCATCGGCCCCATGGTCGGCGCCATCTTCCTGATGGCCACCTCCGCCATCGGGCCGGGCTTCCTCACCCAAACCTCCGTATTCACGGTGCAGATGGGCGCGGCGTTCGCGTTTGCCATCCTGCTGTCCATCATCGTGGACATCGTCATCCAGTTGAACGTCTGGCGCATCCTCGGTGTCTCCGGCCTGCGCGCCAGCGAGCTCGCCAATGAGGTGCTGCCGGGCCTCGGCTGGTTTTTGGCCATCCTTGTCGGCATCGGCGGACTCGTCTTTAACATCGGCAACATCGCCGGCACCGGCCTCGGCGTCCAAGCGCTTACCGGCGACACCGTCGACCCGAAGATCGGCGGCGCCATCTCCGCCATCATCGCCATCTGCGTGTTCCTCTGGAAGCGCGCCGGCGCCGCCCTCGACGTCCTCGTCGGCATCCTCGGCGCACTGATGATCCTGCTCATGCTCTACGTCGCCATCTCCTCAAACCCGCCAGTGGCTGAGGCGATGCGCCAATCCGTCGCCCCGGACGCCGTGGACTTCAAGGTCATCACCACACTCATCGGCGGTTCCGTCGGCGGCTACATCGTGTTCGCCGGCGTGCACAGGATTATCGACGCCGGCCACACCGGCCCCGAAAACCTCGACTACATCTCCCGCTCCTCGGTCACCGGCATCATCGTCACCGGCATCATGCGCGTGCTGTTGTTCCTCGCGGTGCTGGGTGTCGTCGCTACGGGCGTTGCTCTGTCCAAAGACAACACCGCGGCAGACGTCTTCTACCAAGCCGCAGGCGACATGGGACGCCGCATGTTCGGCCTCGTCCTGTGGGCCGCGGGCCTGTCCTCGGTCATCGGCGCATCGTTTACCTCGATCTCGTTTTTGACCAAGCAGGGCTTCGACCCGAAGAAGCGCGGCTGGCTCACCGTCGGCTTCATCGTCATCTCCACCGTTATCTTCCTGTTCGTCGGTTCCGCCCCGCAGAAACTGCTGATCTTCGCAGGCGCCTTCAACGGCCTGATCCTGCCGATCGGCTTCGCCGTCGTCCTCTACGTCGGCTTCTTCCGCAAGGACCTGCTGCGTGGCTACAAGCCGCCGATGTGGATGCTCATCGTCGGTGCGATCACGCTGGTTGGTTGCGCCTGGATGGGCTGGAGCTCGATCAGCACCCTGCCGAAGTTGTGGGCGTAGTCTGAAGGGCATGCACCCCGCCTCTATGACCCCAGCGCAAGCCCGCGCGTTGTTCCGCACCACCGAGGTGCCGACAACGGCGGGCTTTTCCGCTGGTTACGCCCAAGCCAACCTGATCGCGCTGGATAAGAAGTACGCGTTCGACTTCTTGTTGTTCGCGCAGCGTAACCCGAAGCCGTGCCCGATCTTGGGGGTGTTGGAGCCGGGGCAGGTGGCGTCGTCGCTACTCGCGGGTGGCGATATTCGCACCGACATTCCCGCCTACCGCGTGTTCAAGGACGGCTCGCTTATCGACGAACCCCTCAACGCCACCGAATACTGGACCGACAACACCGTCGCGTTTCTCATCGGCTGCTCATTCACCTTCGAGGCAGCGCTGCTGGACAACGGGGTGCCCGTCGCGCACATCGAGCAGGGGCGCAACGTGCCGATGTATATGACCAACATCGACTGCGAACCCGCCGGGGTGTTTTCCGGCAAGATGGTCGTCTCCATGCGGCCGATTCCGGCCTCTCAGGTGTCTGACGCCGTACGGATCACGTCGCGCTACCCAGCCGTGCATGGTGCGCCCGTGCACGTGGGGGATCCTTCCGCGATCGGTATCGCTGATCTTGGTTCGCCCGACTTCGGCTCCGCCGTGGACATCCCCGCGGGCACCGTGCCGGTGTTCTGGGCGTGTGGGGTCACGCCGCAGTCGATTGTGATGTCGTCGAAGCCCGATCTGGCAATCTGTCACGCGCCGGGGAAGATGCTCGTCACCGACGCACGCGACCTCGCCTACCAGGTGCCTTAGGGGTTATCCACAGGGGCGTTTTTGTAAATTTCACAGGCTCGCAGAGGTGGGTTGCGGGTTTGGTCTAGCGTCTTGGGCATGAATTCGTTCGAGGTGTTAGTGCAGGCGATGTCGGCCGCAGCGTTAGAGACGCTGGCTGACTTCGACCTTGAGGTTGCACTCGCCTCGGGCTTTGCACCGGATCGAGCGCGTGCCTGGTCGCGGCTGCGGGATGTGTATTTCGGGCGCACCAAGTTCACGCGCAAGCAGGCAGTAGCCCGCACGCGTGCTCGGGCGTTTTCCATGGACGAGTTAGCGCTGATCGAGCGGCGCATTGCACCGGTCAAGGATGCGTCCCAGCGGTGGGCGCTGCGCCTGGCTTTGCTTGAGGTTGAAGGCGGTTATCGGGCGATTGAGGCTGCAGCCCGTACGTTGGTGCCGGCGGATAAGACACCGGCGGTGGATGCGGCGAAGTTCGGCCCGTCGCGAAACGGCAAGCGCACCCTGCACTTAACCTATGACGAGCGGGAGATCTCCGATATGGAGCACGCTGGGCGGTTAGGGATTGATCAGGATCGTCCTGCAGCTGCTCAGATTGCCGAGAATTTGATTGGGATCTTCTTCGGCGAGGGCAAGGTCGCAACCGCAGCGCCTCGTCCGACGGTGTTAGTACCGTTGCCGGATTACCTGCGCATCTTGGATGGCAATGGTGATGATGTGCTGTTGGCCATGACTGATGGCACCACCATGACGGGTGCGGAGTTTTTGGCCTCCCAGTTCGGTGATGCGTTAGAGGTGGCGGCGTTTCATCCGCAGGCCGGTGCGGTGAATCTGTATCGCACGCAGCGTTTGGCGAATCAGAAACAGCGCGATTTGGCCAAGCTGGTCTCCCCGGTGTGTGCGTTTCCTGGCTGCCGTCACGGAGCTGACGTGTGCGAGCTGCACCACGTGGAAGCGTGGCGGCATGGCGGGGAGACCAACATTGGCAACCTGGCGCCGTTGTGTCGCTATCACAATCGGGTGAATGATGATGACCCGTGGCGTAAGAAACGGGGCCGGATCGTCATGGTGCGGGGTGCCCCGGTATGGATCTCACCCCGCGGCTACCCGGTGAAAAACACCAACCGCGGGGCAATGGACCAACTCTTCGGCTAGGAGATCGTCGCGATCGTGGCGTTCGCCTTGACTCGCTCACCCTGCTGAGCCGCCAGCGAGATCTGGCCGTCGCGGGTTGCCTTGATCTGGGATTCCATCTTCATGGCCTCGATCGTGGCAATTGGGTCGCCCTTGGCAACAACGTCGCCGTCAGCCACGAGCCACTCCACGATGGTGGCTTCGTACTTGGTGGTCACGGCGCCCGCGGCATCAGAAGCCGGAGTGGAAGCCTCGGCCGGGGCTGCGTTTCCTCCGCCGGTGCCGAGGAGGGCGACGGGGAAGCCGATGGTGTGGAGTTTGCCGTCGATTTCGACGACGACGTTGCGGCGTTCGTCGTAAATGTGCTCGATGTCCACGTTGTTGTGGCGCTGCGACGGCGAGTAGTTGTGGTCCACCCAGTCGGTGTAGACGTCGAGGGTGTCGCCGGTCAGTTCCGGGGCGACGACCATGTCGCGGTGGAACGGGATGACGGTGCGCACGCCTTCGATGGTGAACTCGGACAGGGATTGTTCGGCGCGGCGCAGGGCGGTGTCGCGGTTGGGGCCCCAGACGATGAGTTTGCCCATGAGTGAGTCGTAGTAGGGCGGGATCTGCCCACCGGTGAGTACGCCGGTGTCGACGCGTACGCCGGGGCCGGTGGGGACGTCGAAACGCGTCACGGTCCCGGGCGACGGCGCGAAGCCGTTGGTCACGTCCTCGGCGTTGATGCGGAATTCGAAGGCGTGGCCGTTGATCGCTGGGTCGACCGAGTCACCGTCGACGAAGGAGAGGGGAAGCCCGTCGGCGATGCGGAACTGCTCGGCGATGATGTCCACGCCCGTGACGGCCTCGGTGACGGGGTGCTCGACCTGCACGCGCGTGTTGACCTCCAAAAACGACACGGTGCCGTCCTCGGAGACGATGTATTCGACGGTGCCGGCGGACTGGTAGTTGGCCTTGCGGATGATCTCGCGTGCGCCTTCTTCGATGGCGTTGCGTTGCTCGTCGGTCAGGAATGGCGCGGGGGCTTCTTCGATGAGTTTTTGGAAGCGGCGCTGGGTGGAGCAGTCGCGGGTGCCAAGTACGGCGACGTTGCCGTGGGCGTCGGCAAGCACTTGCGCTTCGACGTGGCGTGGGTGGGTGAGGAACTTTTCCACATAGCATTCGCCGCGGCCGAACGCTTCGCGTGCCTCACGTCCGGCGGATGCGAAGCCCTCTTCGATGTCGGCTTCGTCGAAGACAACTTTCAAGCCGCGACCGCCGCCGCCGAATGCAGCCTTGATGGCGATTGGCATGCCGTGTTCTTCGGCGAAGTCACGCGCTTGTTCCCAGGTTTCGAGCGGTTCGCCGGTGCCGGGTGCGAGTGGGGCGTTGGCTTCGACGGCGAGGGCGCGGGCGGAGAGTTTGTCGCCGAGCAGTTCGATGGCGTCGGGCGATGGGCCGATCCAGGTGAGGCCGGCTTGTTCGACGGTGCGGGCGAAGTCGGCGTTTTCGGAGAGGAATCCGTAGCCGGGGTGGAGGCAGTCGGCGCCGGCGCGGTGGGCGATTTCGATGAGTGCCGGGATGTTCATGTAAGTCTCGGCGGAGGTTTTGCCGGGTAGGAGGTAGGCCTCGTCGGCGACTTGGGTGTGGAGTGCCCCGGTGTCGGGTTCGGAGTAGACGGCGATGGAGCGGATGCCGAGGTCGCGTGCGGTGCGTGCGATGCGTACGGCGATTTCGCCGCGGTTGGCGATGAGTACTGCGTTTAGAGTCATTACAGGGTCCTAACTGGGGCGTAAGTGCGTTAGAGGGAAAAGCGTTCGAAGCGGAGTTTGGCGCCGGGTGGGAGTTGGGCGGCGATGTCGACGTCTTCGTTGATCACGGTTGCCATGACGGGGTATCCGCCGGTGACGGCGTGGTCGCGGAGGAACAGGACGGGTTGGCCAGAGGGTGGGATTTGGATGGAGCCTGCGACCATGCCTTCGCTGGGGAGTTCGCCTTCGCGTTCGCGTGTGAGGGGGACGTCGGATTCGAGTCGGAGGCCGACGCGGTTGGAGTCGGCGGTGACGGTGAATGTGGTGTTGAAGAAGCGTTCGACGGCGTCGTTGCTGAACCAGTCGTCGC
This sequence comes from Corynebacterium coyleae, assembly GCF_030408635.1. Taxonomy (NCBI): domain Bacteria; kingdom Bacillati; phylum Actinomycetota; class Actinomycetes; order Mycobacteriales; family Corynebacteriaceae; genus Corynebacterium; species Corynebacterium coyleae. The sequence continues at coordinate 858,158 of NZ_CP047198.1, forward strand.
GGGGGCCGAGGACGCAGCGTACGGTCCCGACGACGTCTGCTCCGTCGCGTTCGACACGCAGGGGGTTGGTGAGTAGTGAGTTGGCGGATTGTGGTTTGGCTAGGGACATGGCGATGGTGTCGCCGCTGTGGAGTGGTTTGGGTCCGAGGCCGGAGAGCATGTCGGTTGCGGCGGAGTTGAGTTCGGTGTCGGCGATGAGTCCGCCACGTACGGCGATGTAGGTGCGGAACCCGAGGCGCGCTTGCTTGACGACGACCTCCGCACCCGCCGGGACAATCGTCGGCGTTGCCAGCAGTACGGGCCTTCCGCCGACGGTGACGTCCGTGTCGGCACCGGTGACGCAGATGACGGTTTCGGTCAGTGCGGTCATGGTGAGCCCGCCGATGTTTTCGAGCAGGGTGGCGTTGCGTTTGTTGCCTACGGCTGCGTTGGCGGTGCGTGCGGAGGCGCGGTCGGCGGAGCCGGAGGTGGTCACGCCGAGGTTGCCGTTGCCTTGGCGGCCGAGGTCTTGGTAGAGGGTTTGGAGTCCGGCGTCGTCGAGTGTGAAGACGGGGCGGCGTGGTGGGGTGGCGAGGTGGTGGCGGGCGAGGGTGGTGTCGTCGTTAAGTGTGTCGACTGCTCTGTAGTGCACACGGTCGCCGGGGGCGACGAGGGCGGGCGGGGTGGCGGTTGAGTCCCACATTGGGGTGTTGGTGGTGCCGATGAGTTGCCAGCCGCCGGGGGAGGTGCGTGGGTAGACGGCGGAGAATTCTCCGGCCAGGGCTACGGCGCCTGCGGGCACGGCGGTGCGTGGGGTGTCGCGGCGTGGGATGCTCAGGGCGCGGGTGGCGTCTTCGGGCACGCAGTAGGTGAAGCCTGGGGCGAATCCGCCGAAGGCTGCGACCCAGGTGGTGGAGGTGTGCCAGTCGATGAGTTCGTGGGTAGCCATGCCAAGCGATTCGGCCAGCGGGGCGAGGTCTTCGCCGTTGTAGAGCACGTCGATGGCGATGTCGCGTGGTTCGGTGTGTTCTGCGGCTGCGGGACTGTAGGTCTGCAGCGTGTCGATTGCCTTGGTGGTCGCGGTGGGCGAGTCGAAGGTAAGCAGTACGGTGCGTGCGGCTGCAACGACGTCGGTTTGGTGGTCGAGCGGGCTTGCCGTGAGTGCGGCGTAGTAGTTCATCACCGTGGCCAGGTCGGGCAGATCGACGATGAGGCCGCGGGTGCCGACCCGTTTGATGCTGAGGGTCATAGGACGCTCGCGATCGTGATGTTTTCGTCGCGAAGCTTAGCGACGACACTGCGTGTCAGCTCGACCGAGCCTGGGGAGTCGCCGTGTACGCAGACGGATTCGGCCTGCACTTTGACTTCGGTGCCGTCGATGGCTGTGACGGAGCCGGTGGAGGCGACCTGGAGGACGCGTTCGGCGACGGCGGCTGGGTCGTGCAGGACGGCGTTGGGTTCGCGGCGCGATACCAGCGTGCCGTCGGGGTTGTAGCCGCGGTCGGCGAACGCTTCGCGGATGACGCGCATGCCGGCTTTTTCTGCGATGTCGACGGCAACACCGCCTGGCAGCAGCATGACGGCCAGGTCGGGGCTGAACGCTTTGATGCCGTCGATGACGGCTTTGGCATGGGCCTCGTGGTGGACGATGGTGTTGTACAGCGCGCCGTGTGGTTTGACGTAGCGCACGTGCATGCCGTGAACGCGGGCAAGCGCGTCGAGGGCGCCGATTTGGTAGAGGGTTTCGTCGGCGAGTTCGCCGGGCGTGTAGTCCATGAATCGGCGGCCGAAACCGACGGGGTCGTTGTATGCCACGTGTGCGCCGAGTGTGACGTTATGTGCTGCGGCGTCTTTGAGTGTTCCGGCTATGGAGTGGGGGTCTCCAGCGTGGAAGCCGGTCGCAACGTTTGCGCTGGAGACCATCTGCAGCATCGCCGCATCGTCTGCGACCGGGTTGCCCGCAGTCGTTTCACCGAGGTCGGCGTTGAGGTCGATATGCATGACCTCAGTTATACCGCTGTTCGAGTGTGACCCCGAACATAAGGGGGGTGCGGGGCTAGATGAGCTGCCCGCTGTTGATCTTCTCGATCATCTCGATGATTTCGGTGCTTAGCTCAATCAGTTGGTGCTGGAGGTAGTCGGATGCGCCCTGGCGATCGTCGGCACGCAGCAGCTCCACGATGTGCTCATTAATGCCGATGAAACGGCGGTTGAATGAGGGATCCTTCTCCAGAATCGGGAGGGTGGCCAGGCGGAGGAAGGCGTCGAGCTGGTCCATGGTGTCGCCGAGGGTCTTTGAACCCATCGAGGACAGTACGACGTGGTGGAATGCCTGGTTCACAGCGATGAACAGGTCGTCGTCCTGTTCCTCAATTGCGGTGCGGCCTTCGGCGTTGAGCTCCTCGAGGCGGTCGACGTCCAGGTCGGTGCCCCATAGCAGTGCAGCAGGTTCGATTGCTGCACGTGCGCGGAAGGTGTCGGTGATGAATTCCGCTGTTGGGGTCGCGAGGAACACACCGCGGTTGGGGATGCGCTCGACCAGGCCTTCAGCGGTCAACATTGCGAAGGCTTCGCGCAGCGTATTGCGAGATACCCCGAAGCGGTCAGCGAGGGCCACCTCGTTGAGCTTCTGTCCGGGGATAAACTCACCGCGCGAAATCGCTCTGCGAACTTCGGCGGAAACGTTATGTGCAAGCATGGCATCCGTTTAGGTCAGCGTTACCGGGACTTTTTGAGTGACCCGGTACGGTATTGAAAAGGTTTCGGGAGAAGTATAGCCCATAGATTGTTCAACAATGTCTTCCCTCGCGAGATAATTGTTGTGTCGTTTTTGTCTGTGAGTACGGTTATACCTATGAGCCAAGCTAAAAAGCCGCCGAAGTTGTCCCGTGATGCCTATGAGCAGGAGTTGCTGCGCCTCCAGGCTGAGTTGGTTGCGATGCAGCAGTGGGTCGTCGAAAACGGCGAGCGTGTTGTGATCATTATGGAGGGGCGTGACGCTGCGGGCAAGGGCTCCGCAATTAAGCGCATCACCCAGTACCTCAACCCGCGTCAGTGCCGTGTGGAGGCGCTGCCGAAGCCGACGGACCGCGAGGCGGGTCAGTGGTACTTCCAGCGCTATGTGGAGAAGCTGCCGACGGCAGGCGAGATCGTCATCTTTGACCGTTCCTGGTACAACCGTGCCGGCGTCGAGCGCGTGATGGGCTTTGCCACCTCTGAGGAGTACCGCCGCTTCCTGCACCAGGTGCCGATCTTTGAGCGCCTGCTGGTTGAGGACGGCATCATGCTGCGCAAGTACTGGTTCTCCGTTTCGGATGAGGAGCAGTACAAGCGTTTCCAGTCCCGTCGTGAGGATCCGTTGCGTCAGTGGAAGCTTTCGCCGATGGATCTGGAGTCCATTACGAAGTGGGAGGAGTACTCCCGCGCGAAGGACGAGATGTTTGTCCACACCGATATTCCGGCGGCGCCGTGGTACACGGTGGAGAGCGAGGACAAGAAGCGGTCTCGCATCAATGTCATTTCGCACTTGCTGTCGACGATTCCGTATGAGCATATTGAGCCTGACCTCCCAGAGATTCCCGAGCGTCCGGCGATCACGGACTATGAGCGTCCGCCTCGCGACGAGTTCCGCTACGTGCCCGATGTCGCCGCCAAGTTGGAGAAGCGCAAAGTGGGCAAGGGCAGTAAGAAGAAAAAGAGAAAGTAGTTACCGGGGCAGCCACTGCGCAAGGAGCGCCCGGACCGGGGTAAGGGTTGATGCGTAGGCGAGACCGCCAAGTACGGCGAGCACGCCCACGGCGATGCCCGCGATCGCCCCAGGGCTGAGAGCAGTCGCCCCGAATGTCACGTTGAGATCCACTTCAGAGTCTTTTAGCAACGTGCCCTTCGGGTAGTGCCTGAGGGACTTCTCCATGCCGGTATCCGACACCGTTGTCCGGTTGTGCTCTGTCACTCGTTTCGGCGGGGTGATCTCGCTGCCGAGTGTGAAGGTGACCAGCGGCTCGTCGTCCCCCTTGGCACCGACTGGCTTGTACGTCTTGTTCGCGACCCCGGCGAGGAGGTAATCGCCGTACAAAGTGGCGTTTTTTCCCTCCACCTTCAGCTTGAGGTCCGAGTATTTTACATCTACGGCCCAGCCGTCGTAGCCACCCGCATTCTTGTATCCCTGTACCTGCGCTGAGCCGTCGAGCGCGAATGTCCACGTCTTTCCGGTCCGCGTCGCGGAGGTGACCGGGAAGGAGAATTCAAGCGCTTCCTGGTTCCACGTCGCGCCCCCGCCTGTGAGCACGCGACCTTGACCTTTAATGACGGCCTGATTCAGAAAACCGGTGGAAATGGGCCACACAAATTCGCCGCCAACCTCGGCGGGCTCAGCAGAGGAGCTTTCGGCGGCGGCAGGAATTGCCAGCGCAGTGGCGAATATAAGCGCGGAGAACCCCGCCGCAGCGGCGTTTCGGGAGATGAGCATTGAGGCGAATCCTTTTCGAATCAAATGAGGGCCCCGCCGGACGACGGGGCTCTTGAGGTAGTGTTTAACGCACCAGTTGGGGCAGTTGTGGAGGCTTGATGCCGAGGATTGACGCGGCCCCCTGTATGAGGGCGCTGAGCGCGAACCCTAAACCGGTGAAAGCCATCGCCAGTGCGATTGCCCGCGTGGCTTGCGTAGCCGGCGAGCCGTCGTCTGTCGAGGAAATCTCCGTGAAAGTGTCTTCCTCCGCAGTTTGGCCTTCGGCGACGGCGGGGGAGCAAAGCAATAGCGCCACCGCCACCGCGGTGGACAATCGCGCCTTGCACATGGACGCTACTTGCCCATGAACTGGTTAATCAGCTTCTGGACCGAAGGCTGAGTCGCCGCAAAGCCCAGGCCGCCCAGCACTGCGATAACCGCCATGACAATGCCGACGATTGCGCCGGTGCTCGAGCCGTCCTCATCGGTCGGCTTCGGGTCAGTCGGCTTCGGGTCAGTCGGCTTCGGGTCAGTCGGCTTCGGGTCAGTCGGCTTCGGGTCAGTCGGCTTCGGGTCAGTCGGCTTCGGGTCGGTCGGCTTCGGCTCCTTCTTCGGGGCCTTGAATGCGAGGTTGACGGCGACTTTCGAGTCATCCAATGGCTTGCCGACTTCGTAGCTCGAGCCGAAGATGTCGACGCCGAACTCGGTCAGCTTGGTCGGGGTGAACGTCGCAGACAACTTGTTGTCCTTGCCGGGCTTCAGCGCATCTGTGACCTCGAACTCTGCGATCGGCTTGTCGTCTCCGGTGGCGGTGGTGGGCTCAGAGCCCGGCATTGCGCCCTTGCGCACGTAATCCGCCTGCAGGACGCCCTTCGTGCCGTTGACCACAATCTTGAAGTCGGACATCTTGATGTCCATAGCGCCGTGGTGGCCCTCGATCGAAATGGCGCCGTCGAGGTCAATGGTGCCGTTGCCGTTGGCATCGAGGGCGGAGTCGGCGGCATTGACCGGAAGTGCGAAGTCAGCAAGCTTGCCGTCGCGAAGCACCTTCTCCGCGCCTTCCGTGGTTGTGATGGTGCTGGCGACGAACGGGGATTGCACGTAGCGCAGGAACGATTCCTTGATGTTCCAGTGCGCATTTCCCGACTCGATGGTTGGCGCATCCGCGAAGGCAGCGGGGGTGGCGAATGCAGTCGAGATCATGGCCGTGGCGGTGATGGCCGCGAGGGTGGTGGTGCGGGACATTGATGAAGCCTTTCGGTGAGTTGGTGTGGTGGATGTAACATCGCACCGATGGGATAGGGTAGGCTAACCTTAGCAAGGTATCCCTAACTTCTTCAAGGGGTGGGGGGAGCTGGGGCTGGACACCAGAGTCCGGAGACGGGTTCACCCGCCTCGTCGGGGGCCACTAGGATCCGCCCACTGCTTCGCAACACGGTGATGGGCCAGTCGTAGACGGAGCTGAGAATCGCGTCGTTGTACACTTCGTCAACGGTGCCTGCCGCTGTAATCTCGCCCGCCTTAAGGCACACGACGCGGTCGCAATATCGCGCCGCGAGCTGTAGGTCGTGCAACACGACGATGACTGTCACACCGCGACGCGCAAGCGCGCGAACGGCTCCCATCGTTTGTTCTTGGAAGTGAACGTCCATGGCTGCCGTTGGTTCGTCGAGAAGCACGACCTGCGTTTGCTGCGTGAGCACCCGCGCGAAGGCTGCGCGGGCTCGCTCTCCGCCGGACAGCGTCACAATCTCGCGGTCCTGTAGGTGGGTGATCCCCGTCGCGTCGAGCGCCGCATCCACGATCGCCGCATCGTCCGGCCCACGGCCCCAGGGGTGGCGGCCCATTTCGACGACATCGCGCACGAGGAAGGAAAACGCCACGCTGACGTCTTGGAGCATGACAGCGCGCGTGCGCGCGAGTTCGGAGGCTGTGCTTTCCGACGCATCCTTGCCCGCCACTTCGACCACTCCGTGCGCGAGCTGAATGTCACCCGCCAAGGCCGACAGCAGGGTCGACTTTCCGGCTCCGTTGGGTCCGATAAGCCCGGTGACCTGGCCGGCGGTTGCGTGCAGGTCGACTTGGTTAAGAATAGTGCGGTTTTGCTTCTGCACAGTGACGCCACGTGCGGTAACACTCATATCTGGTGGTTCTTTCGTATCATTTGCCGCAACAGCAAGAAGAATGTTGGCCCACCGATCAGCGCGGTAAATATGCCAATCGGTAGGTCTGCAAAGGGGATGATTGTGCGGGCGAGAATGTCGCCGGCACCGATCAAAAGTGCCCCACCGAGAGCTGAAGCGGGGAGCAGCACCTTATTGGAAGGGCCTACCGCAGTGCGCACGATGTGCGGCACCACAAGACCCACAAACCCGATCAGTCCCGCAAACGAGACAGCGGCAGCGGTGAGCAGCGTCGACAGCACGATCGCCGCCATTCGCAGGCGTGTGACATTGAGCCCGACGTGGTAGGCGGCCTGGTCGCCGAGTGCGAGAAGGTCGAACTTGCTGCCTAACAGCATCGCCAGCGTCAGTGACACGATGACCACGCCTGTCACTGCGCCCGTTTGCGCCCAGTTCGCGCCCGAGAGAGTGCCCATCTGCCAAAAGATGATTTGCTCTCGCGCGGTCGTGGGGGCCATAAAAGTGAGCACTGAAATAATGGCACCGCAGATAGCGTTGGCCGCGATACCCACCAAGATCAGGTTGAGCACGCGAACCTTGCCGCCGACTCGTGAGAGGAAGTACACCACCGCGGTTGCAAGGGTCCCAGATATAAAGGCAAGGACGGGCACCGTCATCGTGCCGAAAGTGGTGAGCCCGAAGACGAGCGCGACGGCGGCCCCGACGCCCGCGCCGGTGCTCACGCCGATCACGCTCGGCTCCGCGAGCGGGTTGGCGAAGACTGCCTGCATGAGCGCCCCGCTGACGCCCAGCGCGGCACCGACGAACAGACCGAGCACCAGGCGGGGGAGTCGGATCTGCCAGATCACGGACGCTTCCAGAGAGGTTGCAGACAGCGGGCCGGCCTGGAGAATCGGCCACAGCTCACGGACCGAAAGCTCGAACTGTCCAACCATGATCGAGCCGATGGCTGTCGCCACCAGCAGCACACTGACGGTCGTGAACAGCGCCACACGGCTGCGGCGGCGGGCGTGAAACACCTCGGCGGAAGATGTCACTGCCCCTCCCCGTACAGGGCGTGGGCTGCGCGCAGCAGAAGTTCCCCGGTTTGGGGGCCGAACGCAAGCGAGTCGCCGTCGGGAAGTGAAAGCACGCGCTTGTGCTGGCCGGCGGTCGTCTGTGCGACACCGGGTCGTTGAAGCAGGCCCTCGATATCGCCGGTGGATTGCAGCCCGCCGTTCATCATGACGAACACCTCTGGATTGACCTGGGCGAGCGCTTCGGGGCTGGCGGGGGAAGCGTTGCCGATGCCGTTTTCAGTGTTCACGTCGACGCCGCCGAGCGCCTCGATGAGGTCCTTGGTGCCGTCTTCGCCGCCGAGCAGGTAGAACACGCCGCCGGTCCCGCGCGCGTACAGGAATGACATGCGCAGCGGCTGTTTCGGGACGACCTGCTTGATCGCTTCGAGAGCTTGCTGCACCTCTTTTTCACTTCGTTCCGCGAGGAGTTTGCCCGCTTCTGGCTCCCCGACGACGGAGGCCACGTTCATGATGTCCTCTCCCATTGATGCCATGGTCCGTTTCGGCTCCATGACGACGGTGGTCACGCCCGCCGCGCGGATTTGGTCGATGGCCTCGCTCGGACCGACGGAGTGATCCACGATGACCAACGTCGGGCGCAAGTTCAGTATTGCCTCCACGTTTAGTGAGTGACCGTTTTCGGTGACCACGGGAAGGTCAGAAAGCGAGGGTTCCGCGGAGCTGACCGTGCGACCGACAATGTTGTCCGCCAACCCGATACCGCGGAGCGTCTTTGTGTAGGTGCCGTAGAGGTCGAGCGCGAGGATGCGGGAGGTGTCGGTAACCGTGACGTCGTGGCCGTCGGCGTCAGTAAGTTCGACGGGCAGCGCAGTTTCGCGCTCCGCTTCGACGGGTTCTACCTCGGAAATCTCCGATACCATCGCGACGCCCTCAGCCTGGTGCGGGTCGGCTCCGGTTGCGAGCGACTGCGAAAGCGCCTTTTGTTCGGTTTGCACGGGGTTGTCCCAGCTGGCGCAACCTCCAAGCGACAGACCCACGGCCGCCGCGACCGCGCAGACGAGGGGTGTTTTCCAAAGCTTCATTGAGAGTTTCCTTTTCTATCCGGTTTTATCCGGTCGCAATAAACCTGGTCAGCGCGCCACCGGCGCCGAGCAACGAGGCCACCAGAAGCAGGAGTTTGGCCACCGTTGAGTCGTCCCAGCCTCCGCTGCCGGCGCCGTCGCCTGCCGCGGAGTTTTTGATCTGGAACTTTCCGCCTTCGGGCTGTTTGGCGGATTCCACGGCATCTGTACCTTCTACCTCGTCGAACACGCTGCCTTTTGCGTTTTCGGGGGTCGTCCCTGAGTTCAGCTTCGCTTGGGCTCCTGCCGTGCCGCCGCGCTTCAGCGCCGCAGCGTCACCTGCGGTTCCGCCTTTGCCTGTCGACGACTCCGAGGAGGCCCCACCCTGCCCCTCGCGGCAGTTCGCCGTGTTGCCGAGGCGAGCGCTGAAACTCACTGGGTCGAGTGGGGCCCCAGCGGGGTAGAACTGGCCGAACGCCTCCGCGCCGACTTGGGTGAGCGTCGCCTGCGCGGAGCCGGACACCGCGGAATCGGAAACGCTCAGCTCGCTGAAGGATAAGTTGGCGATCGCGATGCGGCCGAAATCATTCGCCTTGCCATCAGTGCTATTCGACGAAACATTGATGACGATTTGGCCCGAATCGCCACTGAACTGGATCTCCATATTGGAAAAGCGGGTGTCTAACACCCCTTCGTGGCCGGTGAAGTGGATGGTGCCGGGGTAGAGGATGGAACCGGAGCGTGCGGCAGTGTCCACCGCACCGGAATTGCCGGAGAACGTGAACGCGTTGCCGTCGTCGCCGACGCCTTTGAGTTCCCAGCGTCCTTTCGCGATGTTGCCGCGGATGTACGTGCGGAAAGATTGGCGAATGCCCCACTGGGCCTCGGAACTGACAATCCCGCGAGACGCGCTCGAGTCACAGATCCCGCTGTCGCTGGCGCCACCCGCAGGTGCCGCACCAGTGGGTTTTGCTGCATTACCGGTGTTCGTGCCGCCACTCGCCTTCGGCGCGCCGGCTGGTGTCGCGGGGACGGAGCCAGGGTTGACGTTCGCTGGACTGTTCGTTGCGTTGGAGGTTCCTCCCGTTCGGGGGGCATTGGACGTGGGGGCGCCGCTGTTGGCCGCTGGTGCAGGGCTCGTGCCTTCCTGCGTCGGAAGTACCCGGCGATGCAGTGACTCACCGCTGCGCAGCAGTGTCTCAGTGTTGGCGAACATCGCGTTGAGTTCTTCCAGGGTGTCGTTGATCTCGCCGAGGAGGCGGGCCGGGCCGGAGGTGGCGCCCGATCTCTTTGCGCCGGAGGTGCCGCCGCCCTCTTTGGGCTGTGGGGCGGGGCCGGAGGCGTCGTTAAGCGATAGCTCAATTGTGACCGGGTCGAGTGGAGCGCCCACCTCGTAGAAGCCACCGAAGATCTCCGCACCGGTTGTGGTGAGGGAGGTGGGGCCTGCGATGGTCGTTGTTTGTGCGGAGAAATCCGGGGCGGCGTTGAGCGCGATGGTGGCGAGCAGCTCTTGGGTGCCTTCGCGCACCGGGCCGGTCGAGTTCATGCCCTCGTACTTCCGTGAAGCGTAATCCACCCGCAGTTCGGCTTGAGCGCCATTGACCACCACTGTGGGGTTGCGCAGCGTCATATCAAGCGCGCCGTTGTGCCCGGTGAAATGGACCTCACCCTGGAAGCTGATTTCGCCGGCCGAGGCTGAAGTCAGTGCCGAGGATTTGGCGTCGAACGTGAAACCGTCGCCTGAGCGCTGTGCGCCGCCACCGACCGAAATGCTGCCGTGGGCTATGGGACCTTCGATGTATTTTCTGAACGATTCGCGCACCCCCCATTGCATGGTTCCCGCTGAGACACTGCGGTGTGTGCTGGCAGACTCTTCGGCCGCCGCGAGAGGAAGAAGCGCAGGCGCGGCGCCGAACATGGTGGCGGTAAAGCCGATCAGACTCGCGCAAGCGACTGCGCCGAGGTGGGTGCGAACATTCATGGTTGCCTCGAGGTGCGAAATAGCAAAAAGTAGGTAGGCTAACCTTACCTAAGTAAGGTTAGGTTTGCATAATGTTGAAAGGGGTTGTCGTGATGGCGCAACAGACGGGACCTGCTACCAAACTCATTCGACCTGTCGGTGTGCGATTGCCGCGCACATATGAAGGCGGCGCTGTGCACTTCGTCACCTGGGAGCGCGCCCTGATCGCCTTGATCACAGGTGTGATCGCGTTTGGGGCGGGTACCGGAAGCATCTGGGTGGCGTTCCCTGCGAGCGTAGCGTTGGTGGCTGCGGTTCTCGGGCTTTCGTCACTGCCCTCGCATAAGGGCCGCGATGCCGGTGCTCGACTGGGCAAACGCGCGGGGATCGTCCTCGCGGTGGCTTGGGGGTTGATTGTTTGCTTGGCAGTGCTAGTGCTGTTTCTGGTGCCTGCGCAGTTCACGCTCACCGGCGGAGTGCTCACTGCGTTCGTGGCGGCTGGGGCGATCTGGGGTGCGATCGCTTACGTTGACAGGCGTTAGTGAGCCTCGGCCTAGCCGGCGTGGGTCGAAAGGTCCTGGAACACTGCCTGGTTCAGGGCGAAAACGTGCTGGGCGGTGGAGATGATTCGTGCGCGCTCTTCGTCGTTAAGCTGCATCGCGTCGAGCGCCTCCTTGTAGTGCGCGCGGTAGTGTGGGATCTTGCCTACCGCGGAGAAGTTGTAGAAGTGCAATGCCTCGTCGGGCAGCGCGTACGCATTCTGGAACACGCGTGCGAGCACCTGTCCGCCGGCAATGTCGCCGAGGTAGCGCACGTAGTGGTGGGCGATGACTTCCGGGCCGGAGTCTGGGGTGAGCGCCTCGAGTTCGGCAACGTAGCGCCTCGTGGCATCGAGTGGGGCGGTGGTTTCCTTCCAGCCGGCACCGAGCATGGCGGTGAGATCGGCTTCGAGGGCGGGCACGCGCTCGAGGCGCTCGTCGGCGATCTGCGCCACCGCGGGGTGGGAAGCGGCGCGGCGCACCGCATCTTCGAGTGCCGAATAGATGTGGAAGTACTGCACTGTCAGCTCTGCTACGGCTGCCCGGTCCAGCTCGCCTTTTCCAAGGCTCGACATGAAGGGGGAATTCTCGGCGCTGGAGTGCGCAGTGGCAGTCTGGTCTTTGAGCGCGGCCGACAGTCGCTGGTCAGTGGGGGCGGCCATGGTCATCTGCTTCTCCAATCTAGGAATGAAGGGTAGGTTACCCTTAGTTGCAGATTGAGAATATAGGTAAGCCTAACCTTCAATCAATCACCCAAAAGGTTGATCCGCTTCGGGCGCCCGCGTGGTGTGGATACGGTCTTGTCGCCGGGGATCCAGAACCGCCACGGGGCGTCTTTGTTTTTGCTGATCCCGATGCGGGGTCCTGCGACCCATTCGGGTTCCGCATCGCGCGGGGTGAGGTGAATGGGGGTGCCGTTGTCGCCTAACCCCAGTGCGAGTGTTTGGCCGAGGTTGCCTGGCCCGCGGGCGAGGTTTTCAAACGGGATCAACGCGCGGTCGGGGCGTTGGCGTCGCTGGCGGGCGAGTGCTTCGCCGGCGACGATTTCGCCGCCACGCATGAGGCAGCCTTGGCCGATGCCTTCGGGCGCGCAGACGATGTTGCCGTTGTGGTGGATGCCGTAGGAGAGGTAGACGTACAGCCTGCCGGGTGGGCCGAACATGGCGGCGTTGCGGGCGGTTTTGCCCCTGTGCGTGTGGGCGGCGGGGTCTTCAGCGCCGAGGTATGCCTCGATTTCGGTCAGGCGCACGGTTACCCCGTTGTGGGTGATCAGGCACCCTAGCAACTGCGGTGCGACGACGTCGGCGGGTTGGGTGAAGTCGATCATTGCAGCCATTGCGCAAGCTTATCGACGACCGCCTCGTCCCCATTCGTCCCAATCACCTCATCCGCGATCGCTTTGAGGTCGGGGTGCGCGTTGTCCATCGCTACCGCGTGGCCGGCGGCGCGGAGCATGCCGAGGTCGTTGAGGAAGTCGCCGAATGCCGCCGTCTGTGCAAGGGGGATGTCCAGCGTGCCGGCGAGCGCTTCGAACGCGTGGCCCTTGTCGGCATCGGGGTTCATGATGTCCAGCCAGTGCTTGCCGCTGACCACTGCGCGCAGGTCGGGGGCGTGTTCGCGGACCCAGGGCAGGGCGTCGCGTTCGGCGTCGGTTTCAACGTAGAGGGCGATCTTAACCACGGGGCTGGGGTGGTCGCCGAGCGCCGACAGCGTTGTGCGCGAGGCGTAGTACTTGTCCACCTCCGCGTCGATCGCCGGCGGCAGCGGGAGGGTGGCGGCTACCTCCGGGGCGCAGATGACGGCGTGGGTGGGAAAAGGAGCGTCGGGAAGCGCTGCGATCAAGTTGCGCGCGGCGTCCGCGGACAGGGCCGTGGTGGAGACAACTTCGCCGGCGTGCCACACCACCGCGCCGTTTTCGGCGATGAACGTCTCGCATGCGGGGAACATGCGTTGCAGTGTTGCCAGTTGGCGGCCGGAGGCGGGGGTGATGGTGACGGACTGGGCGGTGGCGTCGTCGTAAAGCTGCCAAAAGCGCTCAGGTACCTGGCCTTCCGGGGTGAGGAGGGTGCCGTCCATGTCGAGTGCGATCAGTCGTGGCGTCTGCATTGCCCACACCATACCGGTGTGATGTGGAACACTGGGCGACATGACTGAGTTTGTGAAGACCGAAGTACGCGGCACGACCGGGGTGATCACCCTCGACCGCCCCAAGGCCCTGAATTCTCTGAACCCGGAGATGGCACGCGCCATCGACGAGATCCTGAAGCAGTGGCGTGACGACGACACCGTCACCCAAGTTGTCATCCAGTCCTCTGGCAAACACTTTTGCTCCGGCGGCGACGTCCGTGCCGCGCGCGACGGTGTCCTCGAGGGACGCCTGGATGAGGTCGATACGTTTTTCGCAGACGAGTACGCCATGAACTTGGACATTGCGAACTACCCCAAGCCGTACATCGCGCTGTGCAACGGCGTGATCATGGGCGGTGGCATGGGTGTGTCGGCGCACGGCTCGCACATGGTGGTCACCGAGGATGCGTTTGCGTCCATGCCGGAGATGAACATCGGCTACATCACGGATGTGGGCATGTCGTGGCTGTTGCAGAACCTGCCAAAGCGCCCCTCGCAAGCGCTCGGCGCGTTTTTGGCGCTGACGGGCTACCGCTTGAGCCCGGACGACATGCTGGCTACCGGCCTGGCCACGCATAAGGTTGCCTCGCTTGACGGGGTGCTCGACGGGATCGTGGAGCACGGGCCCGGCTACCTCGACGAGGTTGCGCTGGAGCAGGGTGAATCGCAGCTCGCGGCGCTTTACAGCGATATCGAGGCCACCTTCACCGGCTCCTGGGCCGAGATCCGCGAGCGCCTTGACGGCGAGTTCGGCGAGAAGGTGCAGGAATTGACCAAGCAGGCGTCCCCGTCGTCGCTCGTGGCGGCGGCGGAACTCATCGCAGCCAACGCATCGCAGGATCTGGCCGGCGCGCTGGACAACGAGCGCCGCCTGGGCGCGGTGATGGTGCGTGAGCCGGACTTTGCGGAAGGGGTGCGTGCGGTGCTCGTCGATAAGGATCAGGCCCCCAAGTTTGCCCCCGAGGCGGACCCCTCCAAGTATCGCGCTGTCCTGCGCTAAAGTAAATGGCGGTGTGGGGCTGAAATTGCCCCCGAATCCAACACGCTGAAGGAGCAACGTTGACCGAAACCACAAACCCCCGCGACGACTGGAACCACAAGCTCACCCTTGCCCAGGAGATGCTGCCGCTGATCAGCCGCCTGCACCGCGAACATAACGCGGTCACCTCGGTTTACGGCCGCCTGCTGGTGGGTGTGACCGACATCGAGATCATCAAGGCACACCGCTACGCGCGTCGTATCGACGAAAAGGAGCTCGCCCTCGACGAGACGCTCCCGATCCTGCGCGAGCTCGTGGAGATGGATCTCGGCACCGCTTCGATCGACCTCGGCCGCCTGGCAAAGGAGTTCAAGTACTCCGAAGAGAAGGATCTGCGTACCTTCCTGGATGCGCAGCTCGCTGACGTCATCGGTACCTCCTCCGAGCTCGATGCACGCGACGTTGTGCTCTACGGCTTCGGCCGAATTGGCCGTCTGCTCGCCCGCATCCTGATCGCGCGTGAGGCAATGTACGGTGGCGTGCGCCTGCGTGCGGTGGTGGTGCGTAAGAAGGGTGACATCGACATCATTAAGCGCGCATCCCTGCTGCGCCGCGACTCCATCCACGGCCCGTTCAACGGCACGATCACCGTGGATGAGGAGAAGGAAATCATCTGGGCCAACGGCACCCCGATCCAGATGATCTACGCCAACGACCCGGCCGAGATCGACTACACGGCGTACGGCATCAATAACGCCATCGTCGTCGATAACACTGGCGTGTGGCGCGACCGCGAGGGCCTGTCCCAGCACCTGCAGTCCAAGGGTGTGGACCGCGTGCTGCTTACCGCGCCGGGCAAGGGCGACATCCCGAACATTGTCTACGGCATCAACCAGGACATGATCGGCGACGAGCGCATCCTGTCCGCAGCGTCCTGCACCACCAACGGCATCACCCCGGTGCTGAAGGTGATCAACGACCGCTACGGCGTCAAGCACGGTCACGTTGAGACGGTTCACGCGTACACCAACGACCAGAACCTGGCCGACAACTTCCACAAGGGCAACCGTCGCGGCCGCGCAGCGGGCCTGAACATGGTGCTCACTGAGACCGGTGCGGCGAAGGCCGTGTCTAAGGCACTGCCGGAGTTTGAGGGCAAGCTCACCGGCAACGCCATCCGCGTGCCAACCCCGGACGTGTCCATGGCTGTGCTGAACCTGGACTTGGAGAAGGACGTTGAAAAGGACGAGGTGAACACCTTCCTGCGTCGCGTGTCCACCCACTCCAACCTGCGTCAGCAGCTCGACTACATCAACTCGCCGGAGGTTGTGTCCACGGACCTGCTTGGTACCTCCCACGCATCCGTGGTTGATGGTCTGGCCACGATTGCTTCCGGCAACCACCTCGTGCTCTACGTCTGGTACGACAACGAGTACGGCTACTCCCACCAGGTGGTTCGCGTTGTTGAGGACATTGCGGGTGTGCGCCCGACCGTGTACCCGGCACGCAAGGAGCCGTCTGAGATCCAGTAGCGCGTTTACTTAGCGACGACTCCACCGCCCCGGCCACATTCGGCCGGGGCGTTTCGTCGTTAAGTAAGGGCTTGGAATAGCTGGCAGTTCCATGAAAGATTTAGATAAGGCATATAACTAAGTGGTATCATTCCTGTGTTTCACCGTTCGTTTCCCGTGCCTTTGCTTCGAGAAAGTTGAATGACGCCCATGTCTCGCTATTCCGATGACCCCCGTCGCGTACACCGCCCACGGGGCATGCGCATCACCGCAGTTGCCACGGTGCTCGCGCTTGCCGGCACGGTCGCCGAAGTTCCGCTGGGTACCTTCACGCCGGTCGCGCACGCACAGAGGGCGCCTCAGCCGCAGGCGGGTATCAGTCACGGTGAGGTCCGTTTTGAGAACGGGCGAGACTGGCGGGGCGCGGTCTTCTTTAGCGATTCCATGCGAGTCAACACGGTGGCGCTCGAGTTCGTGCCGGAGAAGCCACGGGTCTTTGGTGAAAAGGTCCAACCCGCACCAAAAGGCGATCCGGTGTTTGACATGATTCCGGAGACCTCGCAGTTCACGCTTGAGTACAGGGAGCTCATGCCAAATCGGCGAGAGAGGCTGGTGGAAACCTACGAAGTCACCGTTCACCGCAGTATCGCAACAACGCCCTCGGGAAACTATGCGATCCGCTTGCGCTACAACTTGCCAGATCTTCAAGTGAAGAATGGTGACCGTCTTATCCTCTGGGCGAGAGGCAAGACCGGTTATCCGACTCCGATGGCTGGTGGTGGCGCGCGCTACACCATGCCGTACGTCAACCTGTCTGCGCCAGGCAAGGTGCGCGTACACAATCCGGATGAGGAGCCGGTCGGCCGCCCGAAGGTGTTGGTGAACAGGAAGTGGACCAACCGCCAGGGCAAGGAAATCGTCCTCCAGGGCGAAGAAGCGGTTGCCGATAACGGCTCCTACTGGCTGACCTCCAACAACCCGAGAACGACGTACCAGATTGGCGTGCGACCTCCAGCGGGCTTTGTCAGCCCGGCGACCAAGCCGTGGAAGGACGAGGCCACCGCCCCGGATTTTGATCTGTACCCGATCACCGTCACCGGCCGGGTGATCGACGACAAGGGAGTCGGCATCTCCGGTGCACGTGTGACCGTCGGCGGTAAGTCGGCCCAGACTGATCAAAGCGGTAACTTCACCGTGCCCAAGGTTCCGGTGGGAACGGAGTACACGCTGGTCGTGGGCGAAACTGAGGACCGTCAGGGGACAGAGGTCGATGGTGTCGTCGTTAAGGATCAGCGCGTCAACCGCATCGCGGACCCGATCGTTGTGCAGCGCAAGCAGCAGTACGGCAAAGTCAGCGGAAAGGTCAACGGGCTGCCGGAACGCACCAAGGTGAAGGTGCGTGTCGTCGGTACGAACACTGTCGTAGACACCGATGAGAACGCGGAGTTCACCATCCCGAACCTGGCAGTAGGCAAGCACGTGCTCGAGGTCGTCCCAGAGTCGCTGCCGAAGGGGTATTCGGTGACCCAAACGGCAGACGTGGACGTCAAACGCGCAACCACCGCGAACGCAAACTTCACCGCCACGCGCGATAAAGGCAGCATCTCTGGTGTGATCTCCGGCGTGCCGGCCGACAAACAGGTCAAGATCCGCGTCACGGGTCCCGAGATTTTGGAACAGACCGTCTCAGGCGGCCACTACAGCTTCCCGGACCTGCCCACCGGGGACTACCGCGTCGAAGTGATCAAAGACTCCGTGCCACGCGGATACTCCGTCACGGGCCCGCAGAACGCCAAGGTGGAAAAGTACGAAAACAGGACTGTTGGGTTCGCGGTGATTGCGGACAACGTCACGGGTGTGATCAAGGTGGTCGACGACGCCAACAGGCCAGTTGCCAATGCATCAGTCACCGTTGACGGACGGACCGAAACCACCAATGCGGAAGGCCTTGCAACGTTTGGGGATCTCGCGCCGGGTGCCTACACCGCCGCAGTGTCTGCTGCCAGGGGCAAGTACAGCGGCGCATCCCAGGGGTTCGTGCTGTACCCGGGCGATAATGATCCGGTGACGGTGAAGGTTGGTTCACTGAACCAAACCGGTGGCATTGTTGTCGACGACCTTGGTCAGGCTGTGGCGGGTGCGCAGGTCGTCGTCAAGCAAGGCTCCCGTGTCATCGGCACTTTCCCGACCACCCCGGAAGGCAACTTCAACGCCGGCGCGCTGGCTGCAGGCAACTACACCGCAGAGGTGGCCCGTAACAACACGTACGACGCGGCGAGTGCAAACTTCACAGTCGAACCCGGCGGAGACACCGAGTCAGTGATGCTCAAGGTCGCGCTGCACCGCGGATCCATCAAGGTTGGCACCTCGGGGCCGTTGGCTCCGACGGGGGTGTTCCTCAACGGCGGCCCGAACAACGAGTACCTGCCGATTGAGGAAGCCGGCGGCGACTACGTCTTGAATGACCTGTACCCGGGCGAGTACACCCTTGGTGGGCGCGCGCCGGAGGGGTACACGATCGAAGGCGGCGGTGCTGTCACCATCAACCCAAATGAGACGTCGGAAAAGACACTCAACGTTGTGCGCAACCTGGGCAATATCGCAGGTAGCGTCACTGGCCTGCCGAGCGGACAACCCGCCGAGATCCAGGTACGTGGTGCAGACCAGAACACCGCTGGCGTGAAGAAGACTGCGCCCGTGGTCAATGGGACGTATTCGATTGCTGGTCTACCAACGGGCACCTACACCGTCGAGATTGTTGGCCCGCAGGGGTATTCGGCGCCGTCGCAGGCTGCGAAGGTGAAAAAGGACAGCACCGAAACGCACGACTTTGCGCTCGCGCTGGACAAGGTGGACCTCGTCTTGCAGGTTGTCGACGACACCGGCCACCCCGTCGCCAACGCCAAACTTGATGTCGCCGGGCGCACGGTGAATACCAACGCGGAAGGCATGGCTACGGTCGAGGACATCCTGCCCGGAACCTATACGGCCAAAGCCGCCGAAAGCGAGTCCCACAGCGAAGGCAGCCGGGAAGTCACGCTGCAGCCCGGTAGGCACGGCAGCGGCGAAATCCTGGTGAAGACGCTCAACGCGGTGACCGGCACGCTTCTCGACGACCTCTCCGCACCCGTCGCCAACGCACCCATTCGCATCACCCAGAACGGTGGGGAAGTCGCCGAGGATACGACCGACGCACACGGCAGGTTTAACGCGGGCAACCTGCACGCCGGCGAATACACCGTGCAGGTTGAATCCAGCGACAACCACGGAGGAACAACCCAGCGTTTCAGTGTCGAGCCGAACAAGCCGCGCGATCTGGAGCTCACGGTGGCGCTGGTCAAGGGGTCCGTCAACATCTCGGTCACGGGTGACGCGGAGCCAGAGTCGATCACGATCACGGGTGGACCGAAAAACGAAACCCGCAAGGTAGAAAAGGTTGACGGCAAGTACGTCATCGATGGCCTCTACCCAGGTGATTACACCGTGACCGCAAAGGCACCGAGCAACCACACCGTCACACGTGAAAACGACGGCAAGGTCACGGTCAAGCCAACCGAGCAGTCCAACCTGGGCATTACGGTGAAAAAGGAGCCGGCGACGTCGAATCCGGCCCCGCAGCCGGATCCGTTCGTGTGGGCACCTGTGGTGGTGCACGCCGGCGAGGTAGGCATTGGCACGCCGACGCGTAAGGGGAGCAGTGACCCGGTGCCGTCTGGGTTCACCACCAACGGCGTGGAAAAGGTCATCTCCGGCAACAAGACGGAACAGGTTGCGCCGAAGGATTCCTGGATTCGTGTGGAGCAGGACGGCACGGTCGTCGCCACGCCACCGCGCGATGCCGCGCCCGGAACTTACCGCGTAGAGGTCAACACACCGACGGGCCAGCGCGAGGTCGTCGAGGTTGTCGTGGCTGAAGAAAAACCCATGGCCGATCGCTACACGGTCGAATGGGCGAAAACCCCGGTGCCTGCTGGTGTGGAGCGCTCCTCGAGCTCGCCGCGTGCGCAGGTGGTGGAGCGCGGCTTCACATACGACGACCGCGTGCTGCCCGCAGGAACAACGTTTAAGCCGAACGCCAAGGGCGTGACCATCGACGCCAAGGGCAGCATCACGTTCAAGCCGGAGGCCAACGCAAAACGGGGCACCCACACGGCCCCGGTCACGATCACTTTCCCGGACGGCAGTTCCAAGACGGTCAACGCCGTCTTCGAGGTCGGCGAGCCCATGCTGGCCGACCTGGCAAACCTCGGCTACGAAGACGAGATCATGGTGGTCCCGGGACTGAGCGCAACCGTGCTGCGCACCGGCGACGCTGCGTTGCCCGAGGGGACGACCTTCAAGATGAAATCCGGGTCGAGCCTGGGCGGCTGGTCCGCGACGGTGGACGCGAACACCGGCGACGTGCGAGTCAACGCACCGAAGGTGAACGCGCGTCCGCTCACGGTCAAGGTCATCGCCTACTTCCAGGATGGTTCCACCAAAGAACTTGAAGCGCGCGCTCGCTTGGCCACAGCTTCTGCACACGCCGTGAAAAACTCCATCTCCTACCCGTCTACCACGGTGCGGGTGGGCAACACAGTTGCAGTCGCCGCTGTTGGCGATGCGGTCAAGGGCGCGGTCTTCGACGTGATCGACAACGCTGGCCTTGACGTCGGCGTGAACAGATCCACCGGCGCGCTGCGCATCACGGCGCCGAAGAACGCCGAGATCGACGAAACCTACAAGCCGCTGATCCAGGTGCGCTACCCAGACGGCAGCGCACGCGAAATCACCGCCACGGTCACGGTGCCTTCGGATGCGGCGACGTTTGACGCCGGATACGTTGGAGCGAACGTACCCATCGGCGGTGAGGCTCGTCCGGAACCTTCGTCGAAACTGCCAGAGGGCACGCGGTTTAGCATCGACGGCTTCAACGAGCAGGGCTGGACAGCAACTATCGACGAAAAAACCGGCCGCATCACCGCCCGGTCCAACGGCAGTGTGCCCAACGGCAAAACCACCTCCGTCAAGGTGCGGGTGACCTACCCGGACGGATCCTCCGAACTGGTCAACGTCCCCCTGACGGCGAGGGCGCCGGAGGAAGTGGTGGTTGAGGATAAGGGGTCGTCGACAAGCGTTGGCTGGATCGCGGTCCTCGTGGGCGCGCTGGCGCTGCTTGCCGGCGTAGGATTCGCCGCATTTTTGAACCAAGACAAGATCATGCAGGTACTGGGTAGGTAGGCAACAACATGCGATTTTCCACAAAAGTAATGGCAGTCGGCCTGTGCGCCGCCCTCGCCCCCGTCTGCGTTATGCCCGCGCAGGCCAAGGTCACACAGCAAGGCAGGCAGGTTGTCGTTGAGGGGCAGCAGAAGAGCACATGGTCGCCGTACATCAACGCGACCGTGCGCCCCGACGGACAGGGCCTCTTCGACTTCGACCACCCCGAAGCCGCCGCCGAGGTGCTCAAGTACGGCCTCAGCACCGACGTGTACGTCAACGAGGCGAAAATGCCCGTCGACTGGAACGCGACGCCCGAAACCCTCAGCAGAGACGACGGAACCGACACGGTTGTCTACACCCAGACGTTCAACGGTGTTGAGGTCAAACGCACCATCAACATTTTCGACAACATCATCCAGTACACCGTCACCGCCACCAACGTCTCGGGCGCCCCGGTCAATGTCCGCGTCGAAGCCGTAAGCGACATCATGGGCAACCACGGCCAACTCCGCGCGCAGCAATACTTCGACGGCGAAATTCGCGTCTCCCCGGAAAAGCCCGGCCACACCGCACGCGTGAAGTTTGCGAACGCCGACCGGTTCGGCGTAGGACCGACCGCTGAGAAAGCCAAGGAGAGCCGCAACGACAACGACGCGCGCTACCAGGCCGGACGCTGGAGCAAGAGCCTCGCAGCGGGTGAGAAACTCGAGGCCGAAACCCAGGCGCGTTTCATCCCGCAGCCAGCCGCGTTCGACTCCGACGGCGACGGGCTGCGCAACTCGTGGGAACGCGTCGGCATGAAACTCTCCTCAGGCAAATCGTTGCCAATCCACCAGTGGGGCGCCGACGAAAACAAACCCGACCTGTTCCTGCAGCTGCACTGGATGCGATCCGAGTGGGAACAACTCAAGTGCGATCGGAAGGAATCCTTCGCGGCATCCGTGGAGGGCTTTACCCAGTTCGCCGACTGTGCGCGTGCAAACACGAAGGACTATGCGCCGTCGCCGGAGATCCTCAAGCAGTTGGAGGAGCGCTTCGCCAAACAAGGCATCAATCTCCACATCGTTGCGGGGCCGGAGTACGTCAGTTCCTCGATGTCCAGCATGAAGGAGGCAGACCGCGAGGGCGGCAAGACCGAGGACTACGCCAAAGAATTCATGCCAGGGTTGGCCGATCCGAAGTTGGCCAAAGACGAATGGGCTTACGCGCTGTATGCGCAAAACCAATTCATCTCGGCACGCGAACGGTTGCTGGGAGAACGCAAGGCGGTCTTCCGCGTTGGCGTCATCGGCGACACGATTTCTCGCGGCGACTCCTCGACAGGCCTCGCTTTGGTCAACGACTCCGTATTCTTCGTGGCGAACCATCCTGAGATGACCACGCAGGAGCAGCTGCGCAACACGATCCTGCACGAGTTCGGCCACACCCTGAACCTGCTGCACTACGGCGCGCACGTGGAGTCAAACACGGCACCGGCGCGCGATGACCTCGAAGAGTACAACTCGGTGATGAGTTACGCGCACCAGTTCAACCAGTTCAACTTTGCCGAAAAGGAAACGCACGGCCACGACGAGACCGGCAGGGAGTTTCAGATCCCGGCGGACTGGGCGAACCTGAACCTTCCAGGCGCGAACGTTGGCCAAGGCCACATCGGAGTGAACGACGAGACAGACAAGGAAAACGACAAAGACGACCACGATCACGACCACTCGCACGGCGAGGAAAGCATGCCGGTGCTGACCGAAGGTGACGTCAAGGAACTGGTCATCAACGCGGCAAGCAACAACAAGTACAAGGCAGGCTTTCGTCTCAACGAAACCGCGAACGGTGACAATGGCGTCGTCGCACAGCTTGGCGACGACAACGTCCTGCGCGGCACCATCTCCAACCTGGGAGACGTGGACGAGCGGTTTAAGGTCAGCGTCAACTACGGCTCGGGAGTGTTCCAACAAAGCTACGACCTGAAGCCTGCCGGCAAAGTCGGCGACGAGAAGCAGGTAGACATCAAGCTCGACCGCGCGGCGTTTTTGGACAAGCCGGTCGTTCCGCTGAGCGTAGTGGTTACAAACTCGCGCGGAACGGAAGTGTTTAGCCAGTCCTACAACGTCTCCGCGCTGAACTACACCCGCGAAGAGATGGCGAAGGTGCTTGCCGAGGTGCTTGCCTCCGACGCCCCGGAGTACGTCAAGGACATGGCCCGCAGGAAGCTGCAGCCGAAGGGCAAGACCGAAGGGACGAGCAACGCGCCGGCGGCGCAGAAACCGAAGACGCAGCAGCCGCCGGCCAACGGCGACGGTGCGGTCTCGCCAGTGGCGATCATCATCGGCGTGCTGCTCGCTATCGGCGGCCTTGGTGCTGCGCTAGCTGGCTGGGCGATGAGCCAGGGCATGATTTAGCGCATGATCTAACGCCTAGGCTGCCTGCTCCTGCCACCAGGCCAGAAGCCTCTCAAGTGTTTGGAGGAGCGCGTGGTCGGGGCCGACCGCCTCGACGGAGGGCAGCCTCGATGCACGGAATTGCGGGCCGAGGTTGGCAAACGGGCTCACGGGTTGGGTTGCGGTTTTTGAGGAGTCGATTGCCGCAAAGATCTCGTCGAGTTTGCGCTCGACGATCCTGCGTTGCCTCCGGTTAAACGTCTCCGGTGCGAACGGGTTGATGCCGGTGAAGCTCTTGCTGACAAGGCAGTTATCGCGCGGGTCGTACACAAAAACGGCGACTGGGAACGACTCGTCGGACTTCAGGTTCGGTGTGAACTCGATACAAAAGGCGCTGTACCACGCGTTGTCTTGCGAGTCGCCGAGCATCATCACCGTCGCAGCCGTGAGATCTTCCGCAGGGAAGACGCGAGGCGCCGTGAGCGCGAACGCGGGATCCTGCGGTGGCACGATACTGACCGTGTAGTCGTCGTGAGCGACCATGATGCGCTGGACTTCGGCCATGACGTTGGCCATCTCCTCCACGCCATACCAATCGGGCGCGCGAGGATTGTCCGGTTGGAGCAACGCGCAGTCGATTTCGTGGGTGTCCGGGTCGTGGATGAGTATTGCGACGCGGAGGCCGTTTTCGATGATGTAGTCGTCGTCAATGTGCCAGCGGATGTCGTCGTCGAAACTGTAGTCGTCCTCGTCGTAGTCGTACATGGTGACAAGGTCATCGACTTCCTCGTCGTAAGAATCGAGGTAGTAAAGCTCGTAGGCACGAAAAGCCATAATTATCCCCCCTGGGTGTCGGGCGGAAGCCCCCATTTTGCTTCCGCGTATCGACGAGCCTAAACCACAACCGGCCCCAACACCAGAGCCGGGATGCACAATATATTGTGCATCTCGTAGGGAACCGAGCAACGCAGCAGTAATTGTGGCCGAAAACGCCACACGCGCGAGGAACTTGACACTGAGCTCATGCACAAGACGAGCACCAGCATCAAGCGTGCTTAGTGAGCCGGTTACTCGCCACGCATCAGGGCGAGGGTGAGTTCATAGCAGCGCTCGAGGGAAGGCACCGGCAGAAACTCGTAGATCGAGTGGAAGTTGTGCGCGCCGGTGAAATAGTTCGGGGTGTAGACACCCTGGTTGGACAGCCATGACCCATCGGTGCCGCCACGCATATCGATCTCCTTAATCTCGATGCCGAGGCGGCGCATCGTAGCGTGCAGTCGCTCGGAGCCGACGGAATTTTCGGGGGTCTTCGCGTCGGAGATGTTCGCGTAGACATCTACGATGTCGCAGGTGATGGTGGCGCGCGGGTTTGCTGCGGCAAGATCGTCGGCAAGGGTGCGTAGACGCTGCTTCTTTTCCTCGTAGCCTTCGCGGTCATGATCGCGGATGCTCAACTGCATGGTGCAGGTGGACTGGTTGCCGTCGATACCGTTGAGCCAGATAAAGCCCTCACGCCCCTCGGTGTGCTCGGGCGTTTCCTGCGCGTCGAGCTGGTTGGCAAACTCCATTGCCAGTGTGATCGGGTTGACCAGGTTGCCCTTCGCGTTCATCGGGTGGGCGCTGACGCCGGCGATGGTAATGGTGGCGGTGGCGGCGTTGAACGTGGTCTCTACAACCTCGCCGAGCTCGCCGCCGTCGACGGTGTAGGCGTAATCGACAGGGAAGCGGTCAAAATCGATCGTGCGTACACCGCGCAGGCCGATCTCCTCGTCCGGCACGAACGCGATGTAAATGTCGCCGTGTGGGGTCTGACCGCCGAGCTCGGTGACCGCCTCCATGATCGCGGTCACGCCGGCCTTGTCATCGGCGCCAAGCACGCTCGTGCCGTCCGTGTGGACGATCGGCTGGCCCTCGTACGCTGCAAGTTCCGGGTGGTCGGCGGCGCGCAGCCAGAGGTCGCGCTCGGCGTTGAGGCAAATATCCCCGCCTTCGTAATGGGTTAGCTGCGGATTGACCGTGGGGGAGAGGTTTACATCCACCGTGTCCAGGTGGGAGCAGAAGCCGATCGCGGGGCCCTCGCCGGTGCCGGGGATCTTGGCTGTAACCACGCACGTGTCGGACAGGTGGACGTCGGTGGCCCCGGCGGTGGTGAGCTCGTCGACAAGCAAACGCGCAAACGTCCATTGGCTTTCGGTGGACGGGACTGTAGTGGCGCGAGCGTCGGATTGGCTTTCCGTGCGGACGTAGCGGAAGAAACGGTCGGTGACGCCTTGCTGAATCGGCGTGAGAGTATTCATGCCGCGAGGGTAGCGCGTTAGTTTGCCAGCGCTGCCTCAGAGGTTCGGGTAGGGCTATCGATGGCGCGACCCAGCAGCACCACGAAGATGACCAACGCGATGGTGAGCATGATGTGGCCCAAACCTGCGATGCCAGAGATCGCCGCACCCGACTCCTTGCCCAGCACCGTCAGCGAGCCGTGCAGGATCAGCATGGACACGGTGGTGAGCAAACCCGCGTTGTAGAGCCAGAAGAAGATATTGAAAAGCTTCTTATTGCGCGAGAAGGTGAAGACCTTTTCTAGGGCGAGGAAGATGAGGAACATCATGAAGCCCAGGGCCAAAAGGTGGGTGTGGGTAACGCTGAGCTGGGTGAACTGGCCTTCTGGGAAGCTGTTGGCGCGGGTGAACTCGCGGTAGAACACGCCCGAGATCAGGCCGAAGGCGAGGTAGAAGATTGCGGCTCTGTAGAGGGCCTTCATGGGAAAAACTCCTTTTAGCAACAAAGTGTTGTGAACATCATCTACGTTTGTACCAGAAAGCTCGGTCCTGCGAACCGGGTGTGCCGTTTAAACGATGATGGAGATTGCGTTGATGACCGAATCCCATAACGCCACGACAGAATGGCTCAGATCGTTTAGCGACGCTTGCCACGATGCAGGCAACCAGGCGTCAGCGGCGCCGTTGCCGAGCGCATTGCGGAAATCTTGTGCACCATGATGGATGTTGTACGTCAACAGTGAACTCAAGCCCATGATGGCCATGCTACGCGCCCGTATGCAGGGTAAACAGTACACGCGTCACATTTTGAAGGCCGATTTGGTGAGACTAATGTTTATGCAGGAACAACCACTTCAAGGAGGAAGACCGTGACAACGGCAGTCGCCCCCGCAGACAGCCCCGAACAGCAAGCCTCACACAAACTCAACACCGGAAAAACGATCGCGTTTTTCCTCTCATTTATCGCACTGGCCGCTGTGATCCTGACCCCCATCGCAGGGCTTGCCATGCCAGCGAAGATCGCACTCGGCATGCTTGCGTTTGCCGTGATCATGTGGGTCTCCGAGGCCGTGTCCTACCCGGTCAGTGCGGTCATGATCGTCGGGCTGATCGCAATCATGCTCACGTTCGCCGTGGACCCCGAAACAGGCGAAGCGATCGGTGCCTCCAAGGGCCTGAGCATCGCCATGAGCGGCTTCTCGTCCTCGGCGGTGGCGCTTGTTGCTGCGGCACTCGCGCTGGCGACCGCCATGCAGGCAACCGGCCTGCACCGTCGCCTGGCGCTGTATGTGCTGAAGTTCGCCGGCGAGAAAGTTTCCAACATTGTCATCGGAGCGATTGTTATCTCGATCATCCTGGCGTTCTTTGTCCCGTCCGCAACCGCACGCGCCGGCGCCGTCGTGCCGATTCTCATGGGCATGGTGGCCGCCTTCGGTCTGGCCAAGGAATCCAAGCTCGCCGCGCTGCTCGTGATTACGGCAACCCAGGCGGTGTCCATCTGGAACGTCGGCATCAAGACCGCTGCCGCGCAAAACCTCGTGGCTGTCGGCTTCATCGAAGACCAAATGGGCCAGACCATCTCCTGGGGCCAGTGGTTCATCTGGGCCGCACCGTGGTCGATCCTGATGTCCATCGCCCTGTACTTCATCATGCGTGCCGCCATTAAGCCTGAGGTGGAGTCGATCGACGGGGGACGTGAGCTCGTCGAAAAGCAGCTCGCGGAAATGGGACCCATGACCGGCGCGGAGAAGCGCCTCACCGCCATCGCAATGTTGCTGCTGTTCTTCTGGGCCACCGAAGGCGTGCTGCACCCGATTTCCTCCGCAACCATCACCATCGTCGCCGTCGGCTTCATGCTTATGCCGGTCATTGGCGTGATGGACTGGAAATACGCCCAGGAACAGATCAACTGGGGCACCCTCGTCGTGTTCGCCGCCGGCATCTCCCTGGGCAAGTTCCTGCTGGACACTGGCGCTGCAACCTGGCTGTCTGAGGCAACCTTCGGCGCTATCGGCCTGTCCTCGATGCCGATCCTCGCCGCGATCGCCCTGGTGTCGCTGTTTAACATCCTGATCCACCTGGGCTTCGCCTCCGCAACCTCGCTTGCCTCCGCGCTGATCCCTGTGTTCATCGCCCTTGCAGCCACCCTGGACGTGCCCAACGGCGGCATCGGATTCGTAATCATCCAGCAGTTCGTCATCTGCTTTGGCTTCCTGCTGCCGGTCTCCGCACCGCAAAACATGCTGGCCTACGGCACCGGAGCGTTTACCTCCAAGCAGTTCCTGCGCACCGGTATCCCACTGACCATCGTGGCCTACCTGCTCATCCTGCTGCTGTCCGCCACCTACTGGAACTGGATCGGACTGGTTTAGTCACGCCGTATTACTCCAGGATAAGGCCCAGGTGCAGCGTTGAAAGTTCGTGCTCGCCTGGGCCTTTTGCTAACCCCGCAAACTCGGCGGCGGTCTCACGTGTGACGGGGATGATCCAGCCGTACTTCGGATCCAGCACAGGCTCGGACCTGCGGTCCACCGGCACAAACGTGACGGAGCGTTCGTTGGGGGAGGTGAGTTGCACGGCGTCGTCGATACGCGAAAGCTCCTCGAGTGCCCTCGCTGAGGTGGTCACGATGATGATCTTCTCGTTGGTATCGGGCGCAAGCCGCGCCGTGTGCACCTGCAGCGTATCGACGACCACCGGCACCACCCGCCCCGGCAACTCCACCAGCCGAGGCTGGTTCAACCCGAAAAGTTCACGCGCGCGGTCGATGATTCCCATGACAAGGGAGTGTATAAGGTGACCAGTATGTCTGAATCGCACCGCGTCGACATGGTGATGTCGTACGGCACCGGCGACCTCGTCGTCACACCCCACGACTACGAAACACCACTGCGCCGCGGCAACCGCCTCACACGCGCCGGATGGAAATCCATCTTCCGCCGCGTGGTCACAGACTTTTCCAACGACGCCATGGTGGACCGTGCCGCCACCCTGACCTACTACACCCTGCTGTCGGTCGCGCCGATGCTGCTCGCCGCATACTCCATCTTCAGCCTGCTCATGCCGCGTGGCGACGACATGGCCGACTCGATCATCGCCGACCTCGTCGCCCAATACGTACCGGCGCAACTGCAGGAAGAAGCGTTCCAGCTCATCTCCGCCATCGTGGCCACGCCGGCGGAAAGCACCATCGCACTTGCGGTGTCCGTGATCATCTCGCTGCTATCCGCCTCGGCCTACGTGCGGTCGTTTTCCCGCAACGCCAACCTCATCTACGGCCGCACCGAAGGCCGCCCTATGGCGGTGACCTGGGTAACCATGTGGCTGGTCACAGTAGTCATGGTCGTCGGTGCGGTGGTGATCATTTTGGGCGCGTTGCTGACGGACTCCATCGTCAACGCCGTGTTCGGGCCGATCGCCCGGCCGCTGCAACTGGAGGAGGAGCTGCACTACCTCACCGCAATCTTCCTGCCCGTCTGGGACTACCTGCGCGGCCCTGTCATCGCGGTGGTCTCGGTGGCGCTCGTCTCCGTGCTGTACTACTTCGCGCCCAACGTTAAACCCGGCAGGTTCCGCCTGCTCACCCTCGGCTCGGCGAGCGCACTGCTGGTCGTTGGCGCGCTGTGGGTCGGGTTTTCCTGGTACCTCAAACTCGTCGGCGTGCGCAGCACCTACGGTGCGTTCGGCACCGTTTTGGCGGTGCTGGCGTTGATCTGGCTGATGAACATCGTGCTGCTCGAGGGCGTGAAAATCGACGCCGAAGTCCTGCGCGCCAAAGAACTCCAACGCGGCATGGACTCACGCCGCCACATTCAAGCGCCGCCACGATCCAACGTCGGGGCGGCGTGGCGGCTGCAGACTCGCCGGTGGACCGACCGCATCGCCGACGACATCCTGCAGCAACGCGAGGAGTCGGCGCAGTAGCTAGTCGGCGATGAGCGGCTCGATGGTGAGCTCCGGGTGCTCCTTCTCGACGAAAGCCAGCTTCCACTTGTCGCCGAACAGCGCGATGATCTCGCCGTCTGTACGCGTGAAAATTTCCACCCCGCGTTGGCGGCCCAGCTCGGGGGCGGAATCGGCGTCGGTGCGCCGGGCCACGGAGTAGGGGATCGGCTCGGTGACCGTTTCCACGTTGTACTCGTTTTCCATGCGAGCCTGCATGACCTCGAACTGCATGGGGCCGACGGCGGCCATGACCGGGGCGGCGTCGCCGCGCGTGTCGTTGCGCAGGATCTGCACCACGCCCTCGGCATCCAACTGCTCGAGCGCCTTGCGGAACTGCTTGTACTTACCCAGCGACTTCGCGCGCAGCGTCCGGAAGTGCTCCGGGGCGAACTGCGGCATCGGCGGGAACTGGACCTTCTTACCGGCGTAGATCGTGTCACCCGGCGCCAGCGCGCCCGCGTTGACCAGGCCAATGATGTCGCCCGGGAACGCCGTTTCCACGGTGTCGCGGTTGCGGCCGAAGACGGTCAGGGCGTACTTCGTGGAGAAGCTGCGGCCGGACTGGGCGTGCGTGACTTGCATGCCACGGTCGAACTCGCCGGAGACCACACGCATAAACGCCAACGTATCGCGGTGGTTCTTATCCATGCCGGCCTGGACCTTGAACACCACGCCGGAGAAATCATCGCCGACTTCGCGCTCAGTATCCATCGCGGTCGTGGAGGCTTCCACCGCCTTCGGGTCAGAGGCGCGGCCCTCGGGTGCCGGTGCGATTGCACACAGCGTGTCCAGGATCTGGTGCACGCCGAAGTTCAGCATCGCGGAGGCGAAAATGATCGGGGAAGTGATGCACTGTTCGAAGAGCTGCTGGTCGTGGACGGCGCCGTCGGCAAGCAAAAGCTCCGCTTCCTCGACAGCGGTCTCCCATACGTCGCCTTCCTTCGCGGCGGCCTCGTCGGTGGAGTAGTGCTCCTCCGGTGCGATGGTGGAGCCGCCGGCGGTGCGGGTGAAGTGCACGTACCCGTCGATGTCGCCGTCGCGGGAGACATGCGCCAGCCCCCGGAAGTCGCCCGCTTCGCCCACCGGCCAGTACAAAGGCGTGGGTTGGAGGTCGATTTCGGTGACGATCTCGTCGACAAGTTCAAGCGGCTCACGCCCCACGCGGTCCCACTTGTTAATCACCGTGACAATCGGAAGCCCGCGCGCCTTGCACACACGAAACAGTTTCAAGGTCTGCGGCTCGAGGCCCTTCGCCGCGTCGATCAGCATCACCGCAGCGTCGACCGCAGAAAGCACACGGTAGGTGTCCTCGGAAAAGTCCGCGTGGCCCGGAGTATCGACGAGGTTGACCACATACGGCTCACGCTCGTGCCCCTCCGGCGCGTACTCGAACTGCAAGGCGGACGACGCGACGGAAATGCCGCGCTCCTTTTCCATCTCCATCCAGTCCGACACCGTCGACTTGCGGTTGCCCTTACCGTGCACCGCACCGGCTTCCGAAATCACATGCGCGTGCAGCGCCAGCGCCTCCGTCAACGTGGACTTACCCGCATCCGGGTGGGCGATAACAGCGAACGTGCGGCGGCGGGCGGCCTCGGAAACAGTGCTCATGGGGCGCTAGCTTATCGACGACCCACCCACCGAGTACAGTCGCGTACATGACAACAATTGGCGTAATTCTAGGATCCATCCGTCAAGGCCGCGTCGGCGAAGGTGTCGCCCACTGGGTACGCGACACCGGCAACGCCCGCGACAGCGTCGAGTACCGACTCCTCGACCTCGCAGAGTTCAACGTCCCGGCGCTCACCGCCGCCACCGTGCCGGGCGCCGCCAACAAACAGTACGACGACGAAGCCGTCACCGCCTGGTCAAACGCCATCGACGCCTGCGACGGCTTCGTCTTCGTCACCCCCGAGTACAACCACTCCATCCCCGGCACCATGAAAAACGCCTTCGACTCACTCGCCTCCGAGTGGGCAGGCAAGCCGGTCGCGTTCGTCGGCTACAGCGGCACCGGCGCGATTCGCGCGATCGAGCACTGGCGTCAGATCGTCGCGAATTTCTCCATGTTTGACATCCGCAACCAGGTGGGCATCAACATCTTCGGCACCGACCTCGAGGAAGAAAAGGCCGCCAACACCGACGCGCTGGGCACCGTGCTTGCCGACCTAGAGCAGGCAATTAGCGCGCGTGGATAACGTTCTGCGCCTTCGCTAACCCCTCGGCGACGATCAGGCGGGCGGCCTCCGCCGCGGTTGCGATGTCCTCGTCGCCGGAAACCTCACTGAGCACCCAATCAGGCACCGCCGTACCCGCTGGCGGGCGGCCAATACCAATGCGCACGCGGACGTAATCGCGCGTCCCCAGGTGCTCCGTAATCGACTTCAGACCGTTATGGCCGTTTTCGTTCCCGCCCAACTTCACGCGGACTTTGCCGGCTGGGAGATCGAGCTCGTCGTGAAGCACAATGATCCGCTCCGGCGGGATGTTGAACTTCCGGACAAGGGGAGCGACCGCCTCACCCGACAG
This sequence comes from Corynebacterium coyleae, assembly GCF_030408635.1. Lineage (NCBI taxonomy): Bacteria > Bacillati > Actinomycetota > Actinomycetes > Mycobacteriales > Corynebacteriaceae > Corynebacterium > Corynebacterium coyleae. The sequence goes on from NZ_CP047198.1 coordinate 890,251, forward strand.
ATTCATATACGTCTGCGGCTTGCAACGCGCCACACCGTCGATCTTCGGCAACTCATCGAGCGCCAAAAAGCCCACATTGTGCTTCGTGCGTGCATACTCCGCACCCGGGTTACCCAACCCCACAACCAGCCAATCAGCCTTGGGACGTCTGAAAAAACCAAACACGTGCCACACTGTACCCATGGAATTTCCACGCGTGATCGCAGCACCCATGGCCGGCGGACCATCCACACCCGAACTCGTCAACGCGGTGTCGTTCGGCTTCATCGCGCTCGGCACCTGCAGCGTATCCCAGGCACGTTCATGGCTAGTGGCGTGCGAAGCACCGTTCGGCGCGAACCTCTTCGTGCCACAACCCGAGCCATTGCCTGACGACGTCCACCGCACCGCCCACCACCTCCAACAGGCAGTTCCGGCACTCGAATCCGACTACGCCGAAAAGTTCGCCGCCGTGCTGGAGGCCGCACCCGCCGTTGTGTCCTCGACGTTCGGCTGCTTCACCGAAACCGAGATCGCACAACTGCATGCGGTCGGCTCGGAAGCCTGGGCGACAGTAACCAACGAGGCCGAACTGCACCAAGCCCAAGCGAGAGGAGTCGATGGCGTGATCATCCAGGGCCCACGCGCCGGTGGCCACCGCGGCACCTGGAGCCAACACGACGACCCTGACCAGCGCTCATTGCCGGAGTTGCTCGCGGATCTGCGGCCCCTCGCCACCGTTCCCGTAATCGCCGCCGGTGGCATCCGCAACGCCGAAAACGTGGCCGCGATCGACGTGCCCGTCGCCTGCGGCACCGCATTCCTCCTCGCCGACGAAGCCGGCACCAGCCAACGCAACCGGGAACTCCTGCGCACCGACACACCCGCCGTGGTCTCCCGCGCCTTCTCCGGACGGTGGGCGAGCGGTGTGGAAACAGATTTCACGCGGGAAAATCCTGACCTGCCGCCGACCTACCCGTATTTACGGCCGATGACCAGGGATAACGACTACTGCCTCGTCGGCGCCGACCGGGGAGCATTGATGGCTGCACCGGCTGCCGAGATCGAGCGGATGCTAACGCCCTAGACAGCTGTTGCGATGAGAAAGGTATGAAGCTTTCCAAAATCGCAATTGCCACCGCAACGACCGGCGCGCTCGCACTGGGCGCGCTCGCCCCGGCAGCCAGCGCGGCACCGGCGGCTCCGGCCGCTCCTGCTAACCATGACGGCGCCTACAGCGGCAGCGCCTGGGGGCTTTACAACTTCCTTGTCACCAACATCATCAACGGCGCCGAGCAACTCAACGGTGGCGCGAACAAGAGCGGGACGGAGAAAGCTCCTGGGGTGATGCTGAGCTCCGCACCGTTTCTCCTTCTGCTGTTCCCGCTGCAGTTAATCGCAGAAGCAGAAGTTCGCCTGCTCGATCAGCTCGGCTTCTAATCCGCGAGCGGGAGCTCGACGACGAGCCCCTCACACGCCACACGCTCGGTAGGTTTGCCGCCCCACATCGGGGTCAGGCCAACACCGCGAAGCGCTTCCACGAGCGATTCGGCCGCCTCAACGGAGCTAAACCCGAAGTAAAGCTCGCCGGTGTGGATGACCCGATCCACGTCCTGGTTCGTGCAGTACACATAGCCGCTGCGGCCATCATTTTCTGCCTGTTCGGCGGCTTCCTCGGCGCAGTCGCTTTGAGTAAGCCCCTCGTCGAACGAGAACGCGAGGTTGCGCTCAGCCAGAGAGTCGCGGAGCGTATCAAGGCGCTGCGCGTCCTCGGAAGCTTTGGGGATGAGGTTGGCGTACTCGGCGCGGATGTCGTCGATAAGCACATCGAGCCCAGGGACCGGATCGCCGCCGTTATCGTCCTCAAAAAACGCCTCGATCTCGCCGGTACTCCACCCATGGCACAGCATGAGCGAGATGTCGCCCTCGCATGACTGCGATTCGTAGAGGTTATCTGACGGCGGATACTTGCTGGTCAACATCGCGTGCTGGCTCATGGGCACGAGGCTAGCAAGAAATCACGCGGGTCGTGTTCTCGATCGCACCAAGGCCCTCGATCTCAACACGCACCGTGTCGCCATTTTTCAGGTAGCGCTTCGGATCACGCGCGTGGCCAACACCGTCCGGGGTGCCGGTGGCGATCACATCACCCGGTTCCAGCGGATACAGATGCGAGATGAACTCGATGAGTTTCGCGGGGGTGAACACGAGGTCGTCGGTACGCGAATGCTGCATCACCTCACCATTAACCGTCGTCGTAATCGCGGGACCCGGCTGCCACTGCGTATCCAGCCACGGGCCGAACCCCGCCGTCTTCTCCAACGACTTGCCCTGGTGCCACTGCTGCGTGCGCTTCTGATACGTGCGCTGCGTGTAGTCGTTGATCACGCTGTAGCCAGCAATGTAATCCGCACCGTTGGACACATGGCGCGCCCGCTTACCGACGACCACCGCCAACTCACCCTCAAAATCCAACGACTCCGCATTGAACTCCGGCACCTCAGCGTCGTCATACGGCCCAACGAGCGCCTCCGGGAACTTAATGAACAGCGTCGGCACATCCGGCTGCTCATGCCCCATCTCCGCGATATGCTTCGCGTAATTTAGCCCCACGCAAATGATCTTGCCGGGGCGCGGAATCACCGGCGCCAAATCAGCGGGGGAGAAGGTAAACTCCTCGCCCTCCTCGAATTTTCCCGCGTGCAAAAGTGCGCCGACGTCGGGGGCGTTGAGTGTGACGGCGCGGGTGTCGTCGATAAGCCGTGCCGCGGTGGTGGTGTTTCCAGTCCTGATCGTTGCAAGTCTCATGCCGCTAGCCTAACGCGCGCAGAATCTCATCCGCCGCGTCCGCAGCCGCAATTGCGAGATCTACCTGCTCTTTTGTACTGAATGGTTTCAGCACATAATCCGCCGGCGCCATCCGTCCGGGCGGGCGACCGATGCCGACGGCGACCTTGTTGTACGGCTTGTTCAGCGCCTTGGTCACCGACTTCAGCCCGTTATGGCCGTGATCGCCACCGCCGAGACGGATCTTCACCTCGCCGAGGTCCAGATCGAGCTCGTCGTGAATCACATACACGTCTTCCGGCTTCACGCCGAAATAATCTGCGAGCGCCTTCACCGGCCCGCCCGAAACATTCATGAAACTGCGCGTGCGCGCAACGATCACACGGTCCTTGGCCAGGCGTCCCGCCGCCAACTCCGCCACCTCGGTGTTAGTGCGCTTGTGTGCCGACAAGGTTGCGGGCATCGGGGTGGCGCGCTCCAAAAGCTCATTGACGACGACCACACCCGCGTTATGCCGCGTATTTTCATACTGAGGGCCAGGATTTCCAAGACCAACGATCAGAACAGTCACGACGCACATAGTACTTCTCACCAGCGGTTTGTGGAATTTGGTGTTGGAGTTATCCACATTTTTGTGGTGGGTCTTGTGCGGTGGTTTCTCGCTTCGTAGCGTTTATGCCATGGCATTTGTAGACCTTCTCGGCTTCCGGCTTACGGACATCGCCGATTTCGACCGCGACACAGCCCTTGCTGCCGGGCTGAACCCGTCGCGCATCCGAGAATGGTCACGCGTACACGACGTCTACTTCGGGGCAACAAAATTCACGCGGAAACAATCCGACGCACGCCACATGGCAGCAGATACACCCTTGGATCAGTTGTGTTTGATTGAACGCAAACTCGCGGTGGTTGAAGATGCGGCGAAGCGTTGGCGGTTGCGCTTTACCTTGTTGCAGTTCGAGGGCCGCTTCGACGCGCTCTCGCGCTATGCCGATCAGGTTATTGACGCGAAGAAACCCGCGCCTGAAAAGCAAGTACGGTTTTCTCGTGCTCGCGAAGGGATGGCCACGCTGCACTTGACGCATTCGGCACGCAATATTGCTGATATTGAGCACACGCTGCGTGAAATGATCGACACGGAACTGCCGCCAGCCGGCCAGATGGCTGATGCACTCATGGGTATCTTGCGCGGTGAGGGCGACGGCGGTGGGGTGCCGCATGCAGTACCACGGCCGATTGTTATGGTCCCGCTTCCCGAATGGACGCGGATCCAATCCGGTGCCGGTGACGAGGTCACCTTGACCTTGACGGATGGCACCACCATGACGGGTGCGGAATTTCTCGCGCAGCAATTCGGCGACGAGCTGGAAGTCGCAGCGTTTCACCCGACCGAGGGTGCAGTCAACCTGTATCGCACGCAGCGGTTTGCCAATGGCAAGCAGCGTGCGTTGGCATCCATGATGTCGCCAACGTGTCCGGTGCCCGATTGCCGGCATGGGGCTGACAACTGCGACATGCACCACATCCAGGCCTGGCGCCACGGTGGGGAAACCAACCTTGCCAACCTCGTGCCGTTATGTCGGTTCCATAACGGGCGCAACGACGATGACCCGCGTGAAAACCGCTACGGGCGAATACAGATCCGAGATGGGATACCGGTGTGGGTATCGCCGGGAGGGTCGGTCGTCGAGAAGCATCCGCCCGGAGCCATGCAACAACTCTTCACATAACGAAAAAGCCCGCCAAAAAAGCGGGCCAATCGTCGTGCCGAAATTACTCGGAAGCTTCCTCACCAGCCTCAGAAGACTCAGCGCCAGCCTCAGCGCCGCCCTCCTCAGCAGCCTCAGCCTCAGCCTCGAGATCCTCATCAACCTGCTCGAAGGTGATGTTGACAAGCAAGTTCTCCGGATCGGTGATCAGCTCCGCACCCGCCGGCAGCTCGAGATCGCCAGCGGTGATCTGGTCGCCGATCTCCTTGCCCTCGATGGAAACGGTGATCTCGTCCGGGATAGACAGAGCGTCGATCTCGATCTCGACAACGTCGGCTTCCTGGAACACAACAGCGCCCGGAGCAGCCTCGCCCTCGGTGACAACCGGAACCTCGACGGTAACCTTCTCGCCACGCTTAATGCCGAACAAGTCAATGTGGTCGATCTCGAGAGTCAGAACGTTCTGGTCGACGTGCTTGACCATGGCGAGCAGCTTCTCACCATCGAGCTCAAGCTCGACGATGGCGTTGGTGCCGTCGTTACGCACAATCGCAGTCATCTCAATACGATCAACAGCGAAGTGGATGTTCTCAATGCCCTTTTCGTACAGGACACCCGGGATCTTGCCATCGCGACGCAGACGACGTGCGGAGCCCTTGCCGAACTCCTCGCGACGCTCACCCTTGATAACGGTTGGGGTAATAGCCATGTTGTACTCCTTCGGTTGGAAGGGCCACAGGCTTTGCCTGCGACCACTTAACGGATTGTGCTCGTCGAGTGATCGCATAGTGGATCTTCATCGCGTCGATAACGGCCCGAAAGCCCTCGCCGAGACTGCTACAGGCTACCAGCCGACTTTTCCCACACAAAATGCCCCGCCGCCTGGGCGTCCTCATGATCATGTCCAAGCGGGATGCCGGTGCGATCACGCACAAGCAGCGTAACGACGAACCCCGTCAACGTCGCCGCCATCAAATACACCGTAATCGCCACCGTACCACCAGTAGCCTCACGCAACGCAGCCGCAATCGTTGGAGCAAACGCACCACCAAGAATTGCACCCAACGCGTACGAAATCGACGCCCCGGACGCCCGGACCGAAGCCGGGAAAAGCTCCGCGTAGAAAGCGCCAATCTCGCCGTACGTCAGGCCCAGGCCAACGGTGAGGAAAATCAACGCCGCGGTGATCTTTGCAATCGAACCCGTATCGACGAGCGGGAACAACACCGCAACACCCGCCGCCTGAACCACAAACCCGATCGCAAGCGTGCGCTTACGCCCGATGTAGTCCGAGACCCACCCGGCGAACGCGGTAGTGAACAACCACACCGCAGCCGATGCAGTGACAGCCCACAGAATGTCCCCGCGTGAAAGCCCGATACCGGCAGGGTCAGTGACGTAATTTTGGATGTAACCGCCGGTTGTCATGTAGCCGACCGTTCCGTTTGCGGCGAAGATCAGGGCGGCTGCGAGGACAACTCCCGCGTGAGATTTGAACAGGCCGCTGATGGGGCTGCGGGTGCCGGTCTCGCGCATCTCCTCGACGACGGGCGATTCTTCGACGCCGGTGCGGATCCACCAGCCGAGGAACGTCAGCGCGATGGACAGCAGGAAGGGAATGCGCCAGCCCCATTCGACGAAGGCGTCACCGGGGGCGACGGCGGTCATCAGGGCGAGCATGCCGGAGGACATGAGCAGGCCAGCGGGAACACCGACCTGGGGGCCGGCGCCGTAAAGGCCGCGTTTGTTCACAGGGGCGTGCTCGACGGCGAGGAGGACTGCGGAGCCCCATTCGCCGCCGGCCGATGTGCCCTGCAGGATGCGCAGGAGAATCAGTGCGGCGGGGGCAAGCCAACCGATGGTGTCGTAGGTGGGCAACAGGCCGATAAGCGTGGTGGCGGTGCCCATCGTGAACAGGGTGATCATGAGCACGCCGCGGCGCCCGAATCGGTCGGCGTAGTGGCCAGCCAGCACCGCACCGAGCGGGCGGAACAGGAAGGACAAGCCGACGGTGAGGAAGCTCACGATCGTCGCCGCAGCAGGTCCGAGGGGACCGAACATGGTCTGGTTAAACACCAAACCGGCGACGGCGGCGTAGAGGAAGTAGTCGTACCACTCGATGGCTGTGCCGATGGTGGTCGCCGCGATCACGCGGCGGCGCTCACTACGCACGGTCCCATGCTTTCAGGAAGGCGTCGGTTTCGGCTGAGTTGGTGACGGTGACGCGGATACCTTCCGGGAAAGAACGCACCAGCACGCCCTCTGCCGCTAGCCGGTCAGCTTTTTCACGCGGGAAATCCGGCAGCCAGATGAAGTTGGCTTGGGATTCGGGGAGGTTGAGTGCGGTGGTGAGGTGTTGGCGTTGGGTGATGGTGTCGTCGATACGCGTTTGCAGCTCGGAGGTGGCTTTGAGGGAGGCGAGGGCTGCGGTTTGGGCGACGGCGTTGACGGAGAAGGGGACGGCGACTTTGTTGAGGGCGCTGATGATGTCGGCGGGGCCGAAGGCGTAGCCGATGCGGGCGCCGGCGAGGCCGTAGGCTTTGGAGAAGGTGCGCAGGCCGACGACGTTGGGGTAGCGGGTGATGACGTCGGTGGCGACGGGGGTGTCGGTGGCGCGGTTGTATTCGAAGTAGGCCTCGTCGAGTGCGACGAGGATGTCGGATGGGACGGCGTCCATGAAGGTTTCGAACTCGGCGTTGGTGATGGTGGTGCCGGTTGGGTTGTTGGGGTTGCACACGAAGATGAGTTTCGTACGTTCGGTAATCGCTGCGGCCATGGCGGGCAGGTCGAGGCGGTGCTCGGCGTCGAGTGGGATGGCGACGGGGGTTGCGCCGACGATGCGGGCGAAGATGGGGTAGGCCTCGAAACTGCGCCAGGGGAAGATGATTTCGTCGCCGGGCTGTGCGGTGATTGTCGCGAGTTGTTGGCACAGGGCGGAGGAGCCGGTGCCGACGGCGACCTGGTCGATGGTCACGCCGAGGTGTTCGGCAAGGGCGGTGCGGATGTCGGTGGCGCCCATGTCGGGGTAGCGGTTCATGGAGCCGAGGGTGTCGCGCATCGCCTCGAGTACGGAGGGCAGTGGGCCTTCGGCGCATTCGTTGGAGGAGAGTTTGATGGCCTGGTCGTTGCGGGCTCCCGGCACGTAGGCGGGGATGGTGTCGAGGTCTGGGCGGATCATGTTGCGGGTCATGCGTTGCTCCTGCGTTGGGTTGTCAACCAAATGAGGCCGAGGGCGAGGATCCAGCCGAAGAGTGTGGCTAGACCCATGCGGTAATCGGGAAGAATACCCATTAGTACGAGTACGAGGGCGAAAAATGCGATGCAGATCCAGTTCGCAACTGGGTAGAACGGGGCGGGGAATTTTGTGTTGCCGGCGTGTTTGCGGAAGTTCAGGTGGGATAGGCAGATGCCGGCCCAGGTGATCAATTCCGTGCCGACGATGATGGCGAGCAGGATGGCGAAGATTTTGCCTTCGAAGAAGTAGTTGAGGATGACGACGACGCCCATGAGGGTGGCGTCGAAAAGCAATGCTTTGGTGGGCAGACCTTTGCGGTTGGTTTCGGCGAGGGCTTTGGGGGCTTGGCCGTTGCGGGCGAGGTCGCGAAGCATGCGGGCGCCGGAGTAGGTCATGGTGTTGAGCACGGAGAACACGGCGACGACGATGACGACGTTCAAGGCGGTCGCTGCGCCGGAGAACCCGACGCCGGTGAGTACGCGGATGAACGGGCTTTCGTTGGTGTCCTGCTCGTTCCACGGTGCGAGCAGCAGGATGGTGCCGATGCCGCCGAGGTAGAACACGAGGATGCGCCACACTACGGAGTTGACCGCGCGGGGAATTGCCTTGTCTGGGTCGTCAGCTTCGCCGGCGGCAGTGCCGATGGACATGATGCCGCCGAAGGTGAAGGTCACTGCGACGAGTGCGAACAGGACACCGGAGATGCCGTTTGGCATGAATCCGCCGTGGTCGGTGATGTGTTGCAGGCCGATGGCGGGTTCGGATCCGACGCCGAAGACAAGCGCGAGGCCGAGCACGATCATGAGGACGAGTGCTGCCACTTTGATCAGGGAAAGCCAGTATTCGGTGGTGGCGAACACGCGCACGTTGAGCACGTTGAGGACGACGACGAGCAGCAGCGAGACTAGCGCGGTGACCCAGTGGGGGATGTGGGGGAACCAGTAGTCCAGGAAGGTACCCATGGCGGTCAGTTCCAGCATGCCGACGACCACGGTGGTGAACCACCAGTTCCAGCCGGTGATAAATCCGGCTCCGCGGCCGATGAATTCGCGAGAGTATGCGGCAAACGAGCCGGAGACGGGGTGTTCGACGGCCATTTCGCCGAGCATGCGCATGAGGAAGTAAACGATGACGCCGACGATGGCGAAGGAGATCAAGACGGCGGGGCCGGCGTATTGGATGGAGCTGGCGGAGCCGAGGAAAAGTCCGGTGCCGATGGATGATCCGAAGGCGATCATCATCAGTTGGCGGCTTTTGACGCTGCGTTTGAGTCCTTGTTCTTGGAGGCTCATGGGTTAGTTTCCTGTCGGGGGACGTGAGGTGGTGCGGGAGAGTCCGCGGAATTCTGCGATGACGGTGTCGCCGTCGTAAAGGGTGACGTCGGACAGTCCGTTGCGGCCCCATTGGTGGTGTTCACGGGCGACGCCGCGGATGGTGCGGCCCATTTTCGCGGGTGCGAGGTAGATCATTTCGGATTGTGCGCTGACGGTGGGGTCAGTGCGGCGCGAGTTGCAGGCGCCACCGAAGAGGGCGTCGGCGAAGGTGAACAGTACGCCGCCTTGGCAGACACCGAATCCGTTTGCATGCCGCTTATCGACGACAAACTCACCTTCCGCCACGCCTGGCTCTAACCGTGTGATGATGGCGCCCAGATACTCGAGGGTGGCGTCGCCGTCGTACATGGCTTTGGCGTGCTCAAGCTCTGGGGTGATTTCTACGGATTCGGCGTAGCGGTTGTACATGAGAATGTGTCCTTTCCCTAAGCGTGAAGCCGGGGCAGCGGTGAAGCTGCCCCGGCTGTCGCGGTCAAGAGTGGTTTAGGCCTGGCCCTCGAAGAGGGTGGTCACGGAACCGTTTTCGAAGATTTCGCGGATGGTCTTTGCCAGCAGTGGTGCGATCGACAGCACGGTGAGGTTCTTCCAACCTTCGGTGTTTTGCGGCAGGGTGTCGGTGGTGATGACTTCCTCTGCGCCGCAGTCGCTGAGGCGTTCGCGGGCCGGGTCGGAGAAGACACCGTGGGTGCAGGCGATGACGACGGACTTCGCGCCGGCTTCCTTGAGCACGCCGACGGCGCCAGCGATGGTGCCGCCGGTGTCGATCATGTCGTCCATGAGGATGCAGTCTTTGCCCTCGACGTCGCCGACGACACGGTTGGAGACAACCTTGTTTGCGGCGTCGATGTCGCGGGTTTTGTGGACGAAGGCCATGGGGGCGTCGCCAAGCATGTTGGCCCACTTCTCAGCGGACTTCACTCGGCCGGCATCCGGGGAGACCACCACGAGGTTGTCCAGCGAGTACTTGGACTTGATGTAGTCCACCAGGATCGGCTGGGCGTGCATGTGGTCGACCGGGCCGTCGAAGAAGCCCTGGATCTGGTCGGTGTGCAGGTCGACGGAGACGATGCGGTCCGCGCCTGCTGCGGAGAGCAGGTCTGCGATGAGGCGGGCGGAGATCGGCTCGCGGCCGCGGTGCTTCTTGTCCTGGCGTGCGTACGGGTAGAACGGCAGGATCGCGGTGATGCGCTTCGCGGAGCCACGCTTGAGCGCGTCGATCATGATCAACTGCTCCATGAGCCACTTGTTCAGCGGCTGTGCGTGGGACTGCATGACAAAGCAGTCGGAGCCACGGACGGACTCTTCGAAGCGGATGAAGATTTCGCCGTTGGCGAAGTCACGGGCGGTGGTGGGCACGAGCTCGATGCCGAGTTCGTCTGCTACGGCCTCTGCCAGTTCCGGGTGCGCACGCCCGGTGAAGACCTTGAGGTTTTTGTGGCTTTCTGTGGAGTAACCAGTCATGTTTGAACCTTTACTTCTCGCGTGCTTTCTTTGCAGCTTCTGCCGCGTCGGATCCGGGGCGGCGCTTTTCTACCCAGCCCTCGATGTTGCGCTGGTGGCCCTCCTTGATGGCGAGCGCGCCGGCTGGAACATCTTCCGTGACTACTGTACCCGCGCCGGTATACGCGCCATCACCGATATTGACCGGTGCGACAAACATGGTGTCTGAGCCGGTACGGCAGTAGTCGCCGATGGTGGTGTGGTGCTTGTTCACTCCGTCGTAGTTAGCGAAAACGCTGGAGGCGCCGATGTTGGAGTGCTTGCCTACGGTGGCGTCGCCGATGTAGGTCAGGTGGGGCACCTTGGAGCCTTCGCCGATCTTGGCGTTTTTGGATTCGACGAAGCCGCCGAGTTTGCCGCGGGCGCCGAGTTCGGTGCCGGGGCGGATATAGGTGAAGGGGCCGACGGTGGCTTCTTCACCGATGACGCCGAGTTCGCCTTGGGTGCGTACGACGGTGGCGCGGGCGCCGACTTCCATGTCGGTCAGGGTGGTGTCGGGGCCGATTTCGGCGCCGTCGCCGATGACGGTGGAGCCCCACAGTTGGGTGTTGGGGTGGATGATGACGTCGCGGCCGATTTCTACCTCGACGCCGATCCAGGTGGTGGCCGGGTCGATGACGGTTGCGCCGTTGCGCATGGCGCGCTCGACGAGGCGGCGGTTGAGTTCTTTGCCTGCTTCGGCGAGTTGGACGCGGTCGTTGACACCGGCGAGTTCGCGGGCATCAGGTGCGATGAAGGCGGAGACTTTGCGGCCGTCGTTGCGGGCGATGCCGAGGACGTCGGTGATGTAGAACTCGCCTTGGGCGTTGTCGGGGGTGACGCGCGCGAGGGCGTCGCGAAGCACGGTGGCGTCGAAGGCGAAGACACCGGAGTTGACTTCGTGGACCTTGCGTTGTTCGTCGGTGGCGTCTTTTTCTTCGACGATTTCGAGCACGTCGCCAGCTTCGCCGCGGATGATGCGGCCGTAGCCAGTGGGGTTGTCGAATTCGAGGGAGAGCACGGTCACGGCGGCATGCTCGGACTCATGCTTTTCGACGAGCGCCTGCAACGTCTCCGGCGTCAGCAACGGCACGTCACCGTTGGTGACCACGACGGTGCCGTCGAAATCCGGAATTGCCGACAGGCCGACCTGCACTGCGTGGCCGGTGCCGTTTTGCTCCTCCTGGATCGCCTGGCGGATCTCCACGTGCATCTGCTCGGCGATGTGCTCCACGGCTGGGGCGACCTGGTCGCGCTGGTGGCCGACCACAGCAACGAGGTAGGTCGGTTCCACACCGGCTGCGGCGTGCAGCGAATGGGAGAGCAGGCTGCGCCCGCCGATTTCGTGCAGCGTCTTTTGGCGGTCGGACTTCATGCGGGTTCCCGCGCCGGCCGCGAGCACGACAACGGCGCGATCGGAGTGGTTAGGCACTCGATTACTCCTTGGGGGTGGACGTTTTGAGATCGGCCCCAAGCATAACGCCTATGGGCTCTGGCCTACTTGTTTGCCGAGACTTCCTTCAGGTTCGCGGCACCAAACACACCGGCGTAACCAACAACAGCCAGGAAGATCAGCGCTGCCTGCGGGCCGAGCAGCACAACCGCCGAGGAGATTGCGCCGACAACGAGCAGGACGATGCCCATGACGGTGTTGGCGGCACCCGTGATCATGGTGCGCCTATCGCCGTCGGCCATGTCTACCAGGTAGGTCTTGCGGCTGACCCGCACTGCGGTGTGGGCGAGGTTGACCAGGAAGAAGCCTAGGGGCATGACCCAGGCGTTGATGGTGTCGTCGACAAGCTGTGCGCTGGCAACGAGCAGGATGAGCACAGTGGACGCGAAACCTGCAGCCCACGCCATCATGCGTTTCGACGACCTGTCCGACAACCGGCCCGAAACCCGCCCGCCAAGCAGTGACGCGCCGCCGGAGGCGACGATGAACGCACCGAGGCCTGTGAGGTCGGCGCCTTCGCGGCTGCCCAACACGACGATAAACGGGGTGGAAAGCGCGGTGACCAGCATGAGCGAGCGCACGATGAGGAATCGTTGCAGGTCGCGGTCGGAGGTGACCAGCTTCCACATGTCGTGGAAGCCTTGGCCGTTGGAGGTGTCGGTGTCGGGAGTGGGCTCGTCGATACGCATGAACACGAGCGAAGCGAGCGCCCACATCGACGCACCGCCGGCGAGCAGCGCGGCGAGTGACCACTGCGGAAGTTCGTTGGGGATAAACGACAGTGCGAGACCGATCGCGAGAGTGAAACCGCCGGCGAGCGCGGTGGCGCGACCGGTGATGTCGCCGCGGTGGCCTTTGGAAATCGTGCGGCCCTGGACATCTTTGCCTGCGATGGAGCAGATGGAGCGAAACACCGCGTGCACCGCAAGCAGGACAATGACTGCGATGCCGAGCGCACTTCCCTCGAGCAACAGCGCGCTAAGCGCAATGCCGGCAGAGGCCAGCGCTTGGCCCCACGAGCCGATCAACCAGACTCGTTTGCGCGAGCTTTGCGACGTCACCCACGGGCTCAAAAACGCCTGCGGCAGCATCGAGCCTGACTCGCGAATTGGCACGAGAAACGACGTGAACGCCGCCGGCACCCCAGCAGCATTGAACAGCCACGGCAGCACCGTTTTCGGGGCGACTACCTGATCGCCAATGTTTTGTAAGCCGTTCGACCAGATGAACCGGCGGGCATTCGCTTCCTCGTTACGCATATATCGGGATAGTAGGATCATTCATGGTTTTCGGCGAGTTTTTGGAGGACGTAATGGCTTTTTCTCGACGCACATTTTTTAAAGGGACCGTTTTCGCCGTTGCAGTCGCAGCCACGGGTGCTGCATTGGCTGGGTGCTCGACATCAAACCAGCCCACCCCGCGTGGTGCCGACGCCGAAGCACGCCCGCTGCCTATCCCGCCGCTGTACGAAGGCACACTCGACGGCAACGTGCGCCGCTTCGAACTAACCGCCCAGGAAGGCGAATCCGAAATCATCCCTGGTGTCATGACCAAGACTTGGGGATTCAACGGGCCGTTCTTGGGCCCGACGTTGTACATGCGACGCGGCGAGCGCATTGAAATGACCGTGCACAACAACGTGCCGGAGCCGACCGTTGTGCACTGGCACGGCCTGCACCTGCCGGCCGCTGCGGACGGGGGACCGGCGCTGATGTTTGACCCGGGTGAGTCCTGGTCGCCGTCGTGGACCGTCGATCAGCCCGCCGCGACCTGCTGGTATCACCCGCACCCGCACGAGATGTCCGCGGTGCACGCCTACCGCGGCCTTGCCGGCGGGCTGATTGTCGACGACGACACCACCGCCATCCCCGGCCTGCCCGCCGACTACGGCGTCGACGACATCCCTGTGATCCTGACTAACGCCCAGTTCACCGAAGACGGCCAGCTCGACGAGGACCACGGTTGGGTCGGCGACACCGTGGTGGTCAACGGCATCACCAAACCGCGTTTCGAGGCCACAACCCGCCGCGTGCGTCTCCGCGTGCTCAACGGTTCCGTGTTGCGCTTCCACCACCTGACGCTGGGTGTGCCGTTCAAGATCGTCGCCACTGACCAGGGGTTCCTCGATTCCCCGGTGGAGGTCGACGGCGTGCTGCTTACCCCGGGCGAGCGCGTGGAAATCGTGGTGGACCTGGAGCCGGGCAAGGACCTGATGTTGCGTAGCGACGGACTCCCGGACCTCGGCGGCTTGCCAGATAAAGAAACCGCCGACTTGTACGGTGCGCGCGATACTTTCGACCTGCTTGAGATCGCCGCCCCGTCTGAAGACGCACCGGCGTCGCCTGCGTTGTCGGAAACGTTGGTGCCGTTGGACGTGCCGTCGTCGGCAAGTGTGGAGCGCGAGTTCCGACTCAATGGCATTGAGATCAATGGCCAAACGATGGACATGTCGCGCGTCGACTTTGTCGTCGACCACGACGGGCCTGAGATCTGGCGCGTGACCAACGAAAACGAGGATATGCTGCACAACTTCCACATCCACAACGCACGCTTCGCCGTACAAGGTGTTGAGGGTGGGGAAGTGGAGTTCACCGCGGGCTGGCACGACACCATCGACGTGCCTCCGCTGTCTACGGTGACGTTGCTTGTGGAGATCGCGTATCACCCCGACCCCACCTTGGCCTACATGTATCACTGCCACATGCTCAACCACGAAGACCAGGGCATGATGGGCCAATTTGTCATCGTTGAGCCTGGCCAAGAACCGGACCTTGCACTCCCGCACGGCCACGAGCATTAGATTGCTTCTCGACGACCCCACGCCCCGGCGCGAATCCCACCGGGGCGTGTTTTCGTTTCGGGTTTCTGTTTCGAGCGTTGCCGCTCGCGGTGGCTATCGGCGCACGTTGTAGCCGATGACCTCCGGCAGCAATAGTGGGGCGTCGCCGAGCAGTGCCTTGAGGTTGCCGTCGCGCTCGACCGCGCTGGTGACTGTCTTGACCTTGGCGGCGGCCTTGTCGGATGCGCGACCGTTTTGGTTGCGCCCGGCCATCATCGGTTGCCCGGCAATGACACCACCGCCGCGGTGTGCGCCTGCCGCATTGTTCGCGGAGTGCGCGCCGTTTGTGGCGTGGGCACCGTGTGCGCCGTGTGCGCCGTGTGCACCGTTAGCTGTGCCGGAGCCTGTTGGCGCGTGCCCCGTCGAGCCGTGCGGGGTAGCACCGTGAGCACCCGGCGAACCGGCGCCGAAACCGGTACTTGGACCGACACCAGCACCGGCGCTCACGCCGCCGCCCGTGCCGAAACCCGGACGACCGGCGTGCATGCCGCCACCTGAGTAAGTGCCAGCACCTGCTCCGGCGCTTCGGCCAGTGCCGATGCCATTTCCAGCTCCACGGCCGCTAACAGCCTGGGAAGCAGGGGAGCCCCCGCGGGAACCGCCAGGCACTCCAACCCCGGTGCCTACGCCCATCTGGTTTCCACGAGCAGCGTGCCTTCCAGTGCCTGCAGCGTTGCTGGGCCCACCAGCTATTGGAGCGAATCCACCCGTACCGCTATTGGTGCCGGCGGATGCCCCGCCCGAGTTCGTCCCACGTGTGGTTGCAGGGGTGATAGCACCGGTGAACGTTGGGCTGTGCGCACCTGGGTGCGCGCCAGCAGAGATCGCACCTGGGGTCGGAGCCATCGCATTTGTGCTTGGCGGTGTCAGCACTGCCGACGCAGCCTGCGTAGGCGTAGCACCTGCCGGAATGGAGTCAAGCACGTTTGGCGAGGGCCGCCCCATGTTCTGCAGAACCTCTGACGGTGTTTTCGCGTTTGCGATATCCCCGTAGCCACGGTTGATCAGCGCATTCTGGATTGGTTCCGGCAACTCTGCTGGTTCAAATGCGGGCGCTGCTGGCGAGGGAATGCTATCGACGCTGTAGGAGTCCCCAGACATCTCCTTCAACTCCGGAAGTAGACGGTTAAACGTCGGGATCGCAGCGACCAAGTTTGATGTCATTCGCGCCGGAAAGTTGAGCAGGTACGCCTGCTCGATCGCAAGCTTTTCCTCCGGCGACGGTGCAGCGTCATATGCCATCACGGTGCTGGATGCGATGAGCTTTTCGGCGTCTGCGGCGTCGGCAAGCATTGCGGTGTGCGCTGCGAGGGAGCGCGAGTTAGCCACGTATTCCATACCCGCGTTCTGGACCTGTGTGATGGTGCGCATCGCATTGCGAATCCAGGATGTCTCTGCCGACGAACTCAACGCGTGCTGGACTTCGTTGAGCTCCTCCATCGCATCGGCGATCAGTTCTGCATTTGAGTTCCAGAACTCGGAAGCAGACATCGCACGAGAAGTGTCGGTCTCCAACAACTTGGCGTGCAAGGCGTGCAGCGACGAATCACCAGTCGCGACTGCCGCCGGGTTTGCAAACGTGTTGGTTTTCGGATCGACCGAACGCGACTTCTGCAGGAGCTCAATCAGTTGTGGCTGCACCTGGTTAACGCGCCCCTCAAACACCGGACCGAGCGACGCCAACGCACCGGACAGAGAGTCATCCGTCCGCAACGTGTTGTTCAGTGCGGTTTCAAGAATGTTCGCCGTACCCAGAAGGTAGGTTGCGACCGCTTGATTTGCTTCTGGTGCGTTTACATCCCCGATTGGGCTCAGAGTACGCCCTGCATCTGCGAGGCCACTGACCTGTGAAAATGAAGTTAGTGGACTGGTCATACCTGCATGGAATTGAACCGACAGGCTGTCTCCGATAGCTCGAAGCTGTTGTACCGCTGATTCGATTTGGTCAACATCAATAAGGATCCCCATAAATACCCCCAAATATTCCGATTTTGCTAAAGGTTAGCCGATCATCCGTCGCTATGGAAGAGGATGTCCAATAAAGTGGACATCAGTTTCCTGATGAGTGAGCTGCAAAGAGATTTTCCAAAGCCTTTTGGGCTTTTTCACAATTGGATTCACGCGAACCCGACAGCTCGATTCCGGCCGCGATTATCGTCAGTGCTCCTCGAACAGTGTCTACCTGTGCGAAACAGCCTGTACTTACTCCGAGACGGGGGCTGAAAATATACATCTCTGGAAGAATCATTGACTGACGTTCTTCCTCTGTCCCATACGCATCTTCGATTACAGAACGACTGGAGTTGTTGTTGGAGATAGTTACAGAATCTGCGCCATTGTTAGAGCGCAAACTGCACATCTTCAGTCCACCCGAAATGTCTGAATATTCCTTCGGAAGTGGCTCCACATCCTCGAACCCCGCTGCGGTGAACTCCTCCTGCGTGATTTCCGTGCAGGGATCGAAGATGTCGTCGCCGATTGTGTAAGGGTCGAAGTCGCCGATTTCTAGCACGCCGCTTTTGAACACGAATGCCTGTGCTTGAGGCTTATCCGCCGCAGATTCGGGTGGTGTGCCGGATTCGATGTTGGGCGTGGTGTCGTCGTTAAGCGGTTGCTCTGTAGTGCACCCCGAGAGCATCACGCATAGAGCTGTAGAAAGTATTGCGGATCGTTTCATTTCCCCTCCCCATATGAAAAAGCTTCCCCACCAGGACTCGAACCTAGAATGACGGTACCAAAAACCGTAGTGTTGCCGATTACACCATGGGGAATAGCATCGCTGATTGTAGACCACATCCCGTGGCAACCAAAGATGGGGTGTGTCGGAGAGGGATCTAGAGTGGAACATATGGCTCGTAGGCGAATGACTGCACCCCAGCGTAGGGAACAATTATTAGGCGTTGGGCGCGCTGCTTTTGCTGAGCGCGGATACGACGGGATCTCCATGGAGGAGATTGCGGCTCGCGCCGGGGTGACCAAACCGGTGGTGTATGAGCACTTTGGGGGTAAAGAGGGCTTGTACCAGGCGGTTATTCGTCGGGAGATGGTCCGCCTGGAGGAGACGATTATGGGGTCGATCCAGGAGGGGCGCTGGCGCGATCGCATTGAGCGTGGTGTGTTGGCGTTGCTGACGTACGTGGAGGATGACACCGACGGGTTTGTCATCCTTGCGCATGGTCAGTTGCCGGGGGAGGGGCGGACGTATTCGACGATTCTTAACCGTGTGACCGCTGAGGTTTCCCACCTGCTGGCGGAGGCGTTTAAGCACCGTGGATTAGATGAGGCGATGGCCGGGTTGTACGGTCAGGCGCTGGTTGGCACGGTGTCTAATTCTGCGCTGTGGTGGCTGGATCAGCGGGAGCCAGACAAGCATATTGTGGCGGCGCATATCTCTAACCTGTGTTGGAATGGGTTGCGGGGGATGGAGGCCAAGCCGCATATTGCTGGTGAAGATGTCGCTGGAGATGAGCGCGCTGTGGATCGCGAAGCGAACGAAGAGGAAGCATTGCATGACTGATAACACCCCGCCCGTGCTTGGTGGGCTGCTCACCCAGGCGTTGACGGACCCGAAGTTGAAGGGTTTGGTGACGCATGTGGGGGAAGATTCGCTGCATATTACCGGCATTGACCAGGCACGTTCCTGGACTGCTGGTGCGATCGCGCGTGAGACCCCGGTGCTGTTGGTGACGGCGACGGGGCACGAGGCGGAAGACCTCGCGGCGGAGCTCAAGGCAATGCTTGGCGACGACAAGGTCGCCCAATTCCCCGCCTACGAGACGTTGCCCCATGAGCGCTTGTCGCCAGCTGCGGACATTGTTGGCCGCCGTGCGAAGGTGCTGTGGGATATGCCGCGGGTGATCGTGGCTGCGGCGCGCGCCGTGTGCCAGCCGGTTTTGCCTGCGATTGAGCCGATTCGGGTGGCGGTGGACCAGGAAGCCGACTTTGAGGACCTGACGCAGCAGTTGGTGCATTTCGCCTACAACCACGTGGATATGGTTGCGGGCCGTGGCGAGTTTGCTACCCGCGGCGGCATCATTGACGTTTTCCCGACTACTGCCCAGAACCCTGTGCGTATCGAGTTCTGGGGCGACGAAGTCACCGACATCCGCTCCTTTGCGGTTGCGGATCAGCGCACCATCGAAGAGGTTGGTGCCGTCGAACTGTTTCCAGCAAGGCAGTTGCTTATCGACGACACCGTGGCCGCCAAAGCCGACGACCTGGCCCGCAAATTCCCGTCGAACCCCACCTTGTCGTCGCTGCTTGCACGCATTTCCGAAAAGCAGCCGGCGGACGGCATGGAAGCGATCATCCCGGCGCTGACCGATAAGACGTATTCGGTGCTGCCGGAATTGATGCCGGCCGGTTCGGTGGTGTTGGTGACCAACCCGGAGAAGGTTCGCACTCGCATTGCCGACTTGGAAGCGACCGACCGCGAGTTCCTCGAGGCCGGCTGGGAGGCCGCCGCGATGGGCGCCGAAGGCCCGGTGGCGGTGGAAGGCCTGGACGTTTCTGCTTCGTCGTATCGCTCGTTCGAGTCCCTGGAGGTCTCCGCGTCGAAGGCTGGAAACGCCTGGTGGACATTTGCTCCTCCCGGAATGTTTGCTGCGGATGATGCAGAGACGCTGCCGCTCGAGTTCGAGGCAGCACCCGCGCCGAAGGGTGATCCGAAGGAGATTGAGCAGCTCTACGCCACGCTGAAACTGCACGTGACGCAAAATCACGGCAAGGCTGCCTATGTCGCCCCGGCCAAGGGTGCGATCGACCGCATGGCTGAGCGCCTGCGCGAGCACGGCGTGTCCGCACGAGTGGCCACACCGGGGCTCGAGCCCGTCGATGGCGCAGTTACGCTCTACCAGGCGTTATCGCACGCAGGCCTCGTTTTCGGCGGGCCGAACTTGGTCGTTGTTACTGAAACGGACCTGACCGGCAACCGCGTCGGCGACATCGCCGGCGCTAAGCGACGCGCCCCGCGCCGCCGCAACCGCGTCGACCCGTTGGCTTTGCAGCCGGGTGATTTCGTGGTGCATGACACCCACGGCATCGGCAAGTTTGTAAAGATGGCGGAGCGCACTATCAAGGCCGGCGATGAGGCGTCGCGACGCGAATACATCGTGCTCGAGTACCAGCCCGCCAAGCGCGGACAGCCCGGCGACCAACTCTGGGTGCCCATGGAGTCGCTGGACCTGCTGAGTAAGTACACCGGTGGCGAGAAGCCGTCGCTAAGCAAGATGGGCGGCTCGGACTGGAAGTCCACCAAGCGCAAGGCGCGCGCCGCCGTGCGCGAGATCGCCGGCGAGTTGGTGGAGCTCTACGCCAAGCGCCAAGCCGCGCCGGGCCACGCGTTCGCGCCGGATACCCCCTGGCAGCTCGAGATGGAAGATGCCTTCCCGTTCGTAGAGACGGAAGACCAGCTCAACGCCATCGAAGCGGTCAAGGAAGACATGGAAAAGCCCACGCCGATGGACCGCGTGATCGTGGGCGATGTGGGCTTCGGCAAAACCGAGGTGGCCGTGCGTGCCGCGTTTAAGGCAGTGCAGGACGGTAAACAGGTCGCGGTGCTGGTGCCGACGACGCTGCTTGCCCAGCAGCATTACTCCACCTTCACGCAGCGCATGGATGGTTTTGGGGTGGAGGTTCGCGAGCTGTCGCGTTTCACCTCTACCGCGGATTCGAAGAAGATCCTCGCAGGTCTTGCGGATGGTTCCGTAGACATCGTCATTGGTACCCACCGACTGCTGCAGACTGGCGTGCAGTGGAAGAACCTCGGTCTGATCATCGTGGACGAGGAGCAGCGCTTCGGCGTCGAGCACAAGGAACACATCAAGGCGCTGAAGTCGCACGTTGACGTGCTCACCATGACGGCAACGCCGATTCCGCGCACGCTTGAGATGTCGCTGACCGGCATCCGCGAAATGACATCGATTACCACCGCGCCGGAAGACCGGCACCCGGTGCTCACGTATGTCGGTCCGCAAGAGGATAAGCAGGTGGCGGCGGCGATTCGTCGAGAATTGCTTCGCGACGGCCAAGTCTTCTACATCCACAACAAAGTCTCCGACATCGAAAAAACTGCCCGCCAACTGCGCGAACTCGTTCCCGAGGCCCGCGTCGTTGTCGCCCACGGCCAGATGAGCGAGCAGGTGCTCGAGCAGACCGTGCAGGGTTTTTGGAACCGCGAATACGACGTCATGGTGTGCACCACGATCGTGGAGACCGGCCTGGACATCGCCAACGCCAACACCCTGATCGTGGAAAACGCCCAGAACATGGGCCTGAGCCAGTTGCACCAGCTGCGCGGACGTGTGGGCCGTTCCCGCGAGCGTGCCTACGCGTACTTCCTGTACCCGAAGGACAAGACACTCACCGAGACCTCCTACGACCGCCTGGCCACCATCGCCCAAAACAACGACCTGGGCGCCGGCATGGCCGTGGCGCAGAAGGACCTGGAGATGCGCGGCGCCGGCAACGTGCTCGGCGCGGAACAGTCCGGCCACATCGCCGGCGTGGGCTTCGATATGTACGTCCGCTTGGTCAGCGAGGCCGTGGAAACCTTCAAGGGCCTCATGAGCGGCAAACCCATCGACGCCACCGACAAAGGCCCGAAGGAAATCCGCGTCGATCTGCCCGTGGATGCACACATTCCGGAGACCTACATCAACTCCGAGCGCTTGCGCCTCGAGGTGTACCGCAAGCTCGCAGAAGCGCGTGACGACGACGCCCTGACCGCAGCAGCCGACGACATGATCGACCGCTTCGGCACCTTGCCAATTGAGGTCGAGCGGCTCATGGCCGTAGCCCGATTGCGCAACCAGGCCCGTGCAGTTGGCGTTTCCGAGATCTTGACCCAGGGAACGCGCATCAAACTCCACCCAGTCGAGTTGCCTGACTCTAAGCAGGTGCGCCTGAAGCGCTTGTACCCGGGGGCGAACTTCCGGGCTGCGGCAAAGGCGCTGCAGGTGCCGATGCCCAAGGAAGGCGGGGCAAAGCGGGCACTCAACGCTCCAAACCTGCGCGATATGGAATTGCTGCAGTGGGTCGCCGACTTCATGACCGACGTCCTCGACGCTCCCAAGATCGCCGTGGCGGGACCGGGTGCGGAGGAGGCACCGAAGAAGAAGGTGTTCTCGGTCAGCGAGTAGGCGCTACCGCGTCAGTGATCCCCCTTCAGACGAAGAAGGACGCTCGGACCGATCGTCTAGCTCTGTGTTTGTGGAACCAGACGATGAGCTCCGTGTTGACCATGGTGGTCGTTATCACCTGGGGGTTTGTGAAGGCGGTTTCGAGACCGTCTAGCTGTATGTGCGGGGGTGCTAGACGATCAGTGGCAGCAACGAAAAGAGAGTGTGCCCACCCGGTGTTGCGGGTGGGCACACTCTTTGTAGTTTGGTTTTAGAGCATCATGTTGGCGAAGCCGATGCCGATTCCGACGATGGCTAGCAGGGCGACGATCGGGGCGACGATGGCGACGATGTTGACGTCTGCTCCTGCAGGCTTGTTGTTGTCTGCCTGCTTCTTGGCGTTGTCCACCTTGGCCGGTGCGTCCTGCTCAGCTTCAGCCTGGTCTTGTACCTGCTCCTCGGCCTTCTCGTCAGCCTTGTCATTAGCCTTGGCCGGGGCTTCTGCTTCGGCTTCGACCTGTGCTGGTGCTTCTACCTTGTCGTCTGCCTTGTCGTCTGCCTTGTCGGCGGCGGGTGCTTCTACCTTCTCGTCAACCTTGGCGGGTGCTTCTGGTTTGTTGTCGATGATGGCACCTGCCATGGCACTGAAGTCGCCGATTTCAAGGTTGTCAGCAGCAATACGCGCAGTATTGATCTTTAGTACGTCCCAGTCGGCGGGGACAACTGCGTTGCCGTTGGGGGTTTCAAGCAGGTATGGCTTTTCCGAGTAGTTGAACTTGCCAAACTGGTACAGGTAGTTCATCACCGAGTCATACCCAGGCGCCATCGGAAGCGATACACCCTTGATCAACTCGCCGACGGTGTCGTTAGCACCCCAGTGGCGAAGATCTAGAGTGTGGCCTAATTCGTGCAGGATGGTGTTGCGCAGTTTTGCATCTGATCCCATCAGGCGGTTATTCGCGATGAAAAACGAGTTATCACCAACCAAGGAAATACCCGAGGCGTAGTTACCTTGATCAATCTGATCACCGATAACCCCGATACGGAAGATGTTGTCACGCTCGCCTAAGAACTCGTCGATGTTGTCGAGCAGTTTGTAGGCCTGGATTTCATCCTTGAAGTAGTAGCGGTTGTAGTCGACGGTTTCCCCACCTTGTGGGGTGTAGTTGGGGATGTTGGTAAACAACTCGCCTGCGTCGATGTGCAGGTTAATGCCGTGGTCGTTAAACAGGTCGACCATCTCCTGCAGCATCTGTGCCGACGGGCCAAGGTTGCGCTTGTCAGCGAAATCACAAGCGTCAACGTAATTGTCGTCGCAGCCAAGGCTGCGGTATTCGGACGCCATCCAGTTCAGTTGCAAAAACAGATCCGGACGATTCACATCAGCCCCATAACCGGGAAGCGGTACTGCAGTGCCGTCAGACAAGATGACACCGTGTTGTTCCCATACGTCGGGAAGGCCGTCACCGTCAGAGTCAACCAGGTCGAGCCCAGCGCCGAAATCAACCGGGGCGATCAATGCTTGCTCATCGCAAGCGTCGCACGCATTGGCGGGGGTGATACCGGCAATGGCCATGGTGGCAGTCAGTGCTGCTGCGATGGTGTTGCGGATTGCGTTGCGCATTGGTGGTGCTCCTTGGTGATTTCTTGTTTCGCTGATCAGGACCTGTTCTTCCTGACATCCATAAGGTTATGCAGTTTGTATGCGCAGGTAAAACGTGTGCCGGTGCTACGAGTTTTTGGCGGGATTGTTCAACGTTTTTTCTGGATTGTTCAACGCTTTCACCCTGGTTAACGTCCGGATTGTTCACCAATCCAACCCACAAGAATCACCGACGCGAAGGGTTGTTGAACGATCTGATTTGCCTTGGGTGCACTTCGTTGAACAATCTTTATGCATGCATAGTATGCGGTTTAAGGGTGTTTTCAGCCAACACCCGCCCTGCCGGATCGCGACCTGGGGAAATGCCGGAACAACACTCCAAAACGACCCGGAAATGGTCGGAAGGATTGTTCAACGACTGTGAAAACGCCTCGAAATGGGTGTGACGTGCGGATTGTTCAGCAATCCGCACCACCTGCTTACCCCCGGAAATTACCCCCGCCTTGCGAGCAGGCACGCCATAACAGCCCACAAGACACGAAAACAGGGCGGTTCAACCCCACGAGCAGGCTAGACCACCATTAAGACGGAGCCCGGCTCGATGCCTATGTATAGGGACAACAATGAGTTCGGTGACCTCAGAGAAGGGAAGGCAAGATCAGAAGCATTGCGGTGCTCCACGTCAGGTGGAGTGCGATGGGGGAGTACAGCCTGCCGGTGCGCACTGCCTCGGTGTAGGCGAGCGCACCGAGGACCACTGCCGCGAACACAAGCAGCGGCACACCCATCACGACGGTGACCAACCCGTAGGCGACCGTCGACCACACACCAGCTTGCAGCACCGTTTGTCCAATGCTTTGTAGCTGGCGGGGGACGACGTCGCGGAAGATGAGCTCCTCGCCGACGCCGTTGACCACGAGGACGAGCAGCGTCAGCGCGTAACCGCCTTTGTTAGGAGTATCCAGGATCTCTGCGACAGGGCCGGCAAGTGCTGGGATGCGGGTGACGATCAGGGCACCCAAGAAAAAGACAACCGCAAGTGCGGTGCCTAATCCGATGCCACGTACGACGTCGCGGAGTTTGCCGGGGCCAGCGAATGCGCCTTTGTCGCCCCACACCCACCAGGCGGCTAGGTACACGACGGCGGTAAAAGCGGTGGCCCAGTAGAAACCTGCGGTGCCGTCGCCAGCCTGGCGCGCGAGGAAGAGCCCGAGCGCACCAAAAGCGCAGGGCAGAAGAAACAACCATTGCCTGGCCACGAGAGAAACTCCGTCCAAATAATCTGGCGATGTGAATGACAGATTACCGGGCAGTTTCTCAGGGCAGATAGTTGTTAATTGACAGAGAAGATGATCATCTCCGTGTCGTCTGGCTTACCGCGGTACCGGCCGTCATCGCCAGGGAAGTTGTTGTCCAAGGCAGTTAAGTATCGGCCGTCCTCAAGCTGAACAATCGTTTCGACGCTCAGTAGCGCAAACATGAAAGGGTCGCCGACACCGTATGCCCGTGCATCGGAAACCATGCCGATCTTATTGGGGTTGGCTATGTTGAGAAGGTCTGCCATAAGCGCCTTTTCCACTGTTTTCCCTGGCTCGATACCCTTGAAATTCGCAACCTCGAATACCTTCTTCAGCTTCGCATCGGAGCCGAGGAAGTCGTCGCGCTCAAGCACGAGCAAACGGCCATCCTTGGTTAGGAAAGCGTCGCCGATGAGCGCGTCATCGCCTTCAGCAAGGTAGGTCCAAGTCTTGCCGGTGTATTTGCCTGTCGTTGTGTCGAACTGAGAAATGACGCGTTCACGCTTGTCGGCCGCCTTGTCGAGGTACCCCTCGAAAATCGGGTAAAGATAGCGTCCGTCCCATGCCATGGCTTCAAAGCCTTTGGAATTGCGCAGGTTTGGTCGCTCATTATCGCCAAGTGTTGGGTTCGATGGGCTCTTCACACCTGGGTATGCGTAGGGCTCTTCGAGCAAGGTGCCGTTCTTGTCCACATGGAGGATGTAGGGGCCGAACTCCTCGCCGATCCAGAAAGATCCGTCGGCGGCCTGGACGAATGACTCGGGGTCAAAGTCTGCGCCGGTAAGTAGACGATCCTCGGTGTCGTTGTTGACGATCTTCCACGGAATCTTTCCGTCGGGGTCTTTTAATGAGATGTAGTCAAGTACATCAACACCACCGGTGGTTTGTGGATTCTTCGCTGTTTCCGCCGTTTCCCAATTGGGCTTGACCGTGTAGATCCTCAGGAGGAAATCGGAAGAATTCGATTTCGAACCGAAGCCGTTATCTGGCAAGCCATAAAACGTGCCGTCGCCAATCTCGATCATTCCAGAAAAGCCGGGGATGACCTGCCCTTTAAAAGGGTGGGTTTGCCCGTTACCGTCGAAAGCATCCTTGCCTGAATTCGGGCCGGGAGCCTGGTATAACGCCGAGAGCTTCGCACGGCCCTCGAGAGTTGGGCCAGTGACCTCGGGAGCCGTGGTGGACGCCGTTGGATCTACGTCGCTGTTGCTGGAACCAGAATGCTCGGATCCGTTGCCGGCAGCCGCGCCAATTGCTCCGCCGACAAGACCACCGACGACGAAAACGCCTGCTACTGCTGCGATGAGCTGCTCAAGGTTGATGTCTTTGATCAGTTGGTTTAAAGGGGGTGGAAGTTGAATGTTCATGTGTCACTACCTCGAAAATCGCCAGGAACTGAGCGAGAAACTCAGGCGAAACTTACATTTCGCACAGCGAGTGTATGGCGGGCAGTGCACTTTCGCTCGGTGAGATTTTCCGGCCGGTTTCAGCATTGAGGCGCCGGGGAAGTACCATATTTCTCGGCGCCCCTATAGCCCAATTGGCAGAGGCAGCGGACTTAAAATCCGCCCAGTGTCGGTTCGAGCCCGACTGGGGGCACAATTACTTGCCCGGTAACCGGGCTACATGGCGGTATAGCAGCCGTTGACGAGGTGTCGTCGGAAAACAAGAAGCTCACTCGCGCAGCAAGCTACGCAGCCTCGCCGATTCGGGATGCGGCAGCCGTGACCAGTGCGACTCTCAACGATGAATCCAGTGATGGGAACGGGCCAGCGCGTTCAGTACAGTCGAGGCCATGACTGATCGCATGAATGTTGAATCCTTCAACCTCGACCACACCAAGGTTGACGCACCGTTTATTCGCCTGGCGGACCGAAAGGAACTTCCCCAGGGTGACACGCTGGTGAAGTGGGACATCCGCTTTAAGCAGCCGAACGTCGAGCACCTTGAGATGCCGGCAGTGCACTCCCTGGAGCACATGTTTGCCGAGCACGCCCGCAGCCATGCAGACAACGTGATCGACTTCGGCCCGATGGGCTGCCAGACCGGTTTCTACCTGATGCTTTCCGGCGACGTCGCAGAGGCAGAGGTCGCTGATCTGGTGGAAAAGACGCTCACCGACATCACCAATGCCACCGAGGTGCCGGCTGCGAACGAGAAGCAGTGCGGCTGGGGCGCAAGCCACGACCTCGAGGCCGCTAGGCGCGAAGCGCAGGCGTTTCTGGACAAGCGTGACGAGTGGGGCAACGTCTTTAAGTAAGCGTCCTACGTTGTCGGGTCGATGACCTGGAACGTCAACGGCACGGTAGTCAACGCGTAAGTGCCCGGCGCAGTGTCGAATACAGCGAGCAATTCGTTCGCTACGTCGGCACGGCCCGGCACGACAATGTGATCCTCGGCCAACTCGAGATCGATTGCCTTCGGGTCGAACATGAGCCACGTGTCGTTGCGGATGAGGGCATATGACTTGCCAAACAGCAATCGGTAGCGCGCCGCCCGAAGGAGTGCGGCGGCGGCACGTTCGTCGAGGTCCACACGCCCAGCGACATCGACATCTAAATACTTGGCGGTGTTTGCGCCGATAGAGGAGCCGTCGGTGTGCGAGGCGTCGTCGAGAAGCACACGCACCTGCGGATCGCTTGACAGCGGGGCACGTGCAGGGTCCGTCAACCCAAGCGGCACATGCTCGCCGAGCACGCCCGCGAACTTCACCGGATCCCACCGCAACATCCGCTCCAGATCATCTCCGACCAACCCCGCGGCGTAGGTGAACTGCACTCGCCCGGTCGGCCCTTCAGCGCAGCCGAGGAGTGGATCCGCGACGAACACAAACCCCGCGAGCGAGCCAGAAGCCGACGATAAATAATGCCCAGGCTCAATCTCGACTCCGCTGCGGACCACGTTGCGAGCCATGCGCGCCAGCTGCTGCGCCGGCCACTCAGGAGGGAACACCTCATCGTCCATCGGGATGCGGAGCGTGAGCTCGGTCTGTGTGCCCGCAACGCGTTGCGACGACTCCACCTGGGACAACCCGAACGTGCAGTACAGGACATGGGGGAGGGGGTCGTCGACAAGAAATGCGAGCACATCTACCTCTGCGTAAGAAAAGGTGTAGGACTGCGCGCCACCAGTTGCTGCAGCGAGCCGTTCCAACACAAGATCGCCGCCCGTGCTCGGGCCGCGACGCCAACGATCGAACACACCCATGTGTCCAAATTCTACGCCTCGGGAACCTTTTTGAAGGTGCAAGCGTTACAACCTGTGAATAGTGGTCGCAACAAGACTCGAAAGGAATGTTGGACGACGTGAGAAGTACCAACCCGGTTCTGAAGAACCTGACCAATGAAGAACACACCGCTGGCTACGGCTACGCGCCCGAAATCCAGCAGGACCGCCCGCTGACGGTCGATGACATTGTCTCCAAGACCGGCATCACCATCGCCGTCATCATCCTGTTCGCCGCCATTAACTTCGGCATTTACCTGTCCGGAAACGCTGGCGTGGGGATGATCCTGACGCTTGTTGGCGGCATCGGCGCGTTCGTGGTCACCCTGGTCCACGCGTTCTCGCGCACCTTCGGCTCCCGCACGGTGACGCTTCTGTACGCAGCCTTTGAAGGCCTGTTCCTAGGCGGATTCTCTCTGCTGATCTCCGGCTGGTTCTCCGTCGGCGGGGCTGACGCTGGCCAGATGATTTTCCAGGCCATCCTGGGCACCCTCGGCGTGTTCATTGGCATGCTCGTGGTTTACCGCACCGGCGCCATCCGCGTCACGCCGCGACTGAACCGCCTGATCACCGGCGCCATCTTCGGCGTTGTCATCATGGCGCTGGGCAACCTGCTGCTCGCTCTTTTCACCGGCCAGAACCCACTGCGTGATGGCGGCACTATGTCCATCATCTTCGGCGTCGTATGCGTGGTCCTCGCAGCTATTTCCTTCCTGCAGGACTTCGACCTGGCCGACAGGCTCGTGCGCACCAGCGCACCGTCGAACGCCGCGTGGGGCGTCGCACTGGGCCTCGCTGTGACGCTCGTGTGGCTCTACACCGAGATCCTGCGTCTGCTGTCCTACTTCGCCAACGACCGCTAGACGGCGCTAAGCAACGCTAAACGGCGGTACCAAACGCCGCCGACAATAAAGCGGCCCTGTTCCGATTGGAACAGGGCCGCTACTCTTTGCGCCGATGAGAGGCGATTAGAGGCGATTAGAGACGATCCGGGTTCACGGTCGCACCATCAACCGAGATGGTGGTGAACAGCAGATCGTTGTTCACAACTTGCGGAGCGCCAAGGACGACCTTGACGCCTTCCTCGCGGTTATTCGGGTCCAGGACAACACGGGTTGCGGTGCCCTCGGCCAGGTCCTCGGTCCAAGTGTCCCAGACGATGTCCTGCAGGAAATCGTTCTGGCTCTTGCAGTCGACCGTCAGCTGAGTCGGGCGCAGCAGGCCGGTCTCGCCACAGTTGTTGAAGGTTGGCAGCTCGTCCGCGGCGGCCTCGAGGGTCTCCGTCGCGGTCGCCTCGCTGGCCTCGACAACATTGGTCGCGGCGGTGGCGGAAGCACCAGCACCCTTGAGGGAGCTAGCGTCCTGGCTCGTCGCGGTGTCGACCTTCTTGTCAGACGGGTTCTCGTTCGGCGGGGTGCAGCCGGCGAGGGCGAGAGCAGCGATGGCAGCTACGCCAACCAGAGCTTTGCGGGAAGAGGTTGCAATCACAGGATGATCCTTCGCTATCGAAAAAGAACGGGTAAAACTACTTTGCACGAGGCGTTGAAGCTTTAACTGAATCATACGGCTCAGCCTTGACGATCGTGACCGAAATCTCGCGACCATTCGGAGCCGTGTAGGTACGGGTCTCGCCCTCAGCGGCACCAACGACGGCGGCGCCCAGCGGGGACTGCTCGGAGTAGGTCTCCAAATCAGCGTTGTCGGTCGACGCAGCGCGGGTACCGATGAGGAACGTCTCGCGGTCCTCCTTGTCGCCGTTGTAGTAGACGTGAACGACGGAACCGATGTGAGCGACACCTTCGACAATGCCGGTGCGCTCGGTGGTGGAGTTGGAGAGGATCTCAGAGATCTGCTTAATGCGAGCCTCTTCCTGATCCTGCTGCTCACGAGCTGCGTCGTAACCAGCGTTTTCCTTCAGGTCGCCTTCCTCGCGGCGCTCGTTGATCTCCGCGGCAATCACCGGACGGTTATCGATCAGCTGCTGGAGTTCGGCCTCCAGCTTGGCCTTCATTTCCGGGGTAATGTACTGCTGCTGGGGTTCAGCCATAGGGGTAACACCCTTCCCTCATACGTAAAACGAGCCCGCAGGCTGCGGGCGAAACTGTGCAGATATACCGCAAAAGATTAGCACATGGTAGTGCGTGGCCCGTGTGCTAGCGGGCGTCGTAAAATTTGCTCTCCGGGTCCATGTAGAACGGCAGATTTTCGGAACAGCCGTAGATGCGGCCGGAAACGAGCGGTTCACGCAGCGGCAGGTCCACCGGGATGCGCTGGTGCTTCTCCCCGCCGGCGGGAAGGATGACCTCGCGGCGACCCACCTCAGCGTGGGAGTAATCCACCGCAGTGACGATACAATAGGACGGTACCGACGGGTCCTTGCGGGTCACGTCGATCCAAAGGCGTCCGGTTGAGTCGTCGATATGTTCCTGCGAAATAAATTCAGCGGTGACGGGACGGTCCATCCTGTCGATGATCGTTCGGGCGCCGAAGAAGATGAACGCGATGGCGATGAGCACAGCGGCGACTGCGACCACTTTGCCGCTCACGCCGTCGCTCTTGCCGGAGCTATAGCGTTGCGACGGACGGCGCACTGGAGTGGACACGGATGCAACCTCGCAATAACAAGGGGGATAGGGACTTAACTGGGATGGTACTAAGATGTTCCGAAGTTCTAACAACACCCCTACAAAAGTTGGAGAGTACGAGTGGCTGGTCTGCGTCTGATGGCGATCCACGCTCACCCGGACGATGAGTCCTCGAAGGGTGCGGCGACCATGGCGAAATACGCTGCCGAAGGGAACCGTGTGAAGGTGGTGACCTGTACCGACGGACGACGTGGGGACATTTTGAACCCTGCGATGGACCGCCCTGGGGTGCTCGAAAACATGACGGCCGTGCGCCACGAGGAGATGGCGCGTGCCGTCGAGGCGCTTGGTGTGGAACACGTTTGGCTGGGCTACGAAGACTCCGGCCTGCCCGAGGGGGACCCGCTGCCTCCGCTGCCGGAGGGGTCATTTGCGGTCCAGGACCCGGAAGAGGTTGCGGTGAAGATCGTGGAGGAGATCCGCGAGTTCAAACCGCACGTCATCATTACCTACGACGAAAACGGTGGCTACCCGCACCCGGACCATCTCATGGTTCACGCGATTTCGATGATTGCGTGGGAGAAGGCGGGTGACGCCTCGTTTGCGCCAGAAGCCGGCGAGCCGTGGACACCGCTGAAGCTCTACTACACGCATGGTTTTATCCTCCAGCGCATGAAGCTGCTGCAAGAGGCGTTGTTCGAACGCGGTGAGAAGAGCCCCTACGAGCTTATGATCAAGCGCTGGGAGGAAGCCGAGGGGGATGTGTTTGACCGCGTGACCACCCAAGTGGAGTGCGCCGACTACTTTGGACAACGTGAGCAGGCGCTGACTGCTCACGCCACCCAGATCGATCCGGCAGGGGCGTTTTTGGCCAGCCCGGTGGCGGACCAGCAAAAGGTGTGGCCGACGGAAGAATTCGAGCTCGCACGTACCCGGGTGGAGACCACCTTGCCTGAAGATGACTTGTTTGCCGGTATCGATGCCGGTGCTGAGGAGGAGTAGTGTTCGCCAACTTCATCAACGCCGCCGCAACCGTTGATCTGGTCCTGGCGCAGTCGCCGGGGGAGACCCCGGCTGGTCCGGACTTTGGCAAGGCGTCGCCGATTGGGCTGCTGCTGCTTGTCTGCCTCGCGGTCGTTGTCTTGTCGATTGGGTATGCGTTTCACCGGCGTTTCTCCCGGTTCCGTCGTCGTCAAGCATTTGCTGAGGCGCATGGCATTGATCCTTTCGACGAGAAAGCTATCGACGAGGCCATGGCGAAGGCTGGCGTTGCCGACCAGCGTAAGAAGCGCACCTTTTAAGCCCCGCTAGAATCAACGTTGTGTCTGTCCTCTCCAAACTGCGCTACCCGCTGTACCAGCTGTACGAAGCACGACTTAAGCGTGAGCTGCGTGGAAAGAAACGCCCGAAGCACATCGCCGTGATGGCTGACGGGAACCGTCGCTGGGCTCGCGAGTCGGGGTTTAAGGACATTTCCCACGGCCACAGGGTCGGCGGCGCGAAGATTGGCGATTTGGTTCGCTGGTCTGCGGAAATGGATGTCGATGTTCTCACGATTTACCTGCTTTCCACCGAGAACCTTCAGCGCACCTCGGAGGAGGTGGAGCTGCTCTTCGACATCATCTCCGAAGTCATCGAGGACCTCGCCACCGAGGATTACACCTGCCGCGTGCGCTTGGTCGGCCAACTGGACCTGCTGCCGGACGATGTGGCAGCACGCATGCGAGAAAGCGCCGCTACCACTACCGAGAAAGCCGGGCTGACCGTGAATATTGCGGTGGGCTATGGCGGGCGCCAGGAGATCGTGGACGCGGTGCGTGCGCTTATCGACGACACCGCAGCCGCCGGCGCAACCCCCGCCGAAATCAAAGAGGCGGTGACGGTCGAGTCCATCGCTGAACACCTCTACACCAAGGGCCAGCCCGACCCAGATCTGGTGATCCGCACCTCCGGTGAGCAGCGTCTTTCAGGATTCCTGCTGTGGCAGGCCGCGTACTCCGAAATCTGGTTCACGGATACGTACTGGCCGGCGTTTCGCAAGATCGACTTCCTGCGAGCACTGCGCGACTATTCGCAGCGCTCCCGCCGCTTTGGCAAATAAAACCCTGGCGAATTAGAGCTTGCGCATGCGGACGCGCTGAACGGTGTGGTCGTAATCCTTGCGCAGCACAAGCGATGCGCGCACCCGCGTGGGCAGAATGTTTTCCACCAGGTTTGGCAGGTTGATGGACTGCCAGATTTCGCGTGCGGCGTAGGTCGCCTGTGCGTCGTCAAGACCTGCGTAGTGAGCAAAGTGTGCGCCGGGCTCCTGGAAGGCGGTATCGCGCAGTTTGAGGAAGCGCTCGATGTACCAGTGCTCGATGTCGGAGGTCTTGGCATCGACATAGATGGAGAAGTCGAACAGGTCCGACACCATCAGCGTTGGGCCGGTCTGCAATACGTTGAGGCCCTCCAGAATCAAGATGTCTGGCTGGCGTACCTCGATGTACTCGTCCGGGAGAATGTCGTAGGCCTCGTGGGAGTAGATCGGAGCCTTGACAAGGGGCTGGCCCGATTTCACCTCGGTGACAAATCGCATGAGGTTGCGGCGGTCGTAAGACTCAGGGAAGCCCTTACGGGCCATCAAGCCGCGCTCTTTCAGAACTGCGGAGGGGTGCAGGAACCCGTCGGTGGTGATCAGGTCGACGCGGGGGTGGGAGTCCCAGCGCTGAAGTAGCACCTGCAGCACACGCGCGGTGGTTGATTTGCCTACTGCGACCGAGCCTGCAAGCCCGATGATGAACGGCACATGCCCCGGATCGCCGCCGATGAACGTTTCGGTGGCTTTGGTCAGTTTCTGGCGCGCTCGTACCTGCAGGTGGATCAGGCGCGACAGCGGTAGGTAAATGTCTTCGACCTCTTGCAGATCGAGGCTCTCACCGATGCCTGCGAGTTTGGTGAGCTCATCTTCGGTGAGCACCTGTGGCATGGTGGCACGACGTTTGCGCCAGTCCTCGCGGTGAAAATCGAGGTAAGGCGAAGAATCGACACGTGGCATGGCCCTATTGTTTCACCTTGGATCCTGTGCATGGAATTCGACATAACACCCGGGTTGCTTACATATACTTCGAAGCGGTAACTACGACTGAACGAGAAAGGACCCGGTGGACGTGTCTGAAGATTTCCGTTACCAGGATCTGGCTACTTTTGACCCCGAAGTTCACGCCGCGATTGTCGACGAGCTAGCGCGCCAGCGCAACACCCTCGAAATGATTGCGTCTGAAAACTTCGTTCCGCGCGCCGTACTTGAGGCACAGGGTTCTGTGCTGACCAACAAGTACGCCGAGGGCTACCCGGGCAAGCGCTACTACGGTGGCTGCGAGCACGTGGACGTTGTGGAGACCCTGGCACAGGAGCGTGCCAAGGAAGTCTTCGGTGCAAAGTTTGCAAACGTGCAGCCACACTCCGGTGCGCAGGCGAACGCCGCTGTGCTAATGGCACTGGCGGAGCCGGGTGACACCATCCTGGGCCTGAACCTGGCTCACGGCGGCCACCTGACCCACGGCATGAAGATCAACTTCTCCGGCCGTCTCTACAACGTGGCAGCGTACGAGGTAGAGAAGGACACCCACCTCATCGATATGGCCAAGCTGCGTGAGCAGGCTCGCGAGGTCAAGCCGAAGGTGATCATCGCCGGCTGGTCCGCCTACCCGCGCCACGAGGACTTCGCTGAGTTCCGCTCGATCGCGGACGAGGTCGGCGCCTACCTGTGGGTTGACATGGCCCACTTCGCCGGCCTGGTTGCGGCTGGCCTGCACCCGTCGCCGGTCCCGCATGCGCACGTGGTGTCCTCCACGGTGCATAAGACGCTGGGTGGCCCCCGTTCCGGCTTCATCCTGACCAACGATGAGGAGCTGAACAAGAAGATCAACTCCGCCGTCTTCCCTGGTCAGCAGGGTGGCCCGCTCATGCACGTCATCGCTGCGAAGGCGACCGCGTTCAAGATCGCGGGCATGGAGGAATTCAAGGACCGTCAGCAGCGCACCATCGACGGTGCAAAGATCCTGGCCGAGCGCCTTACCAGCGAGGATGCGAAGGCTGCCGGCATCGACGTTGTCTCCGGCGGCACCGACGTCCACCTCGTGCTGGTGGACCTGCGTAACTCGCCGATGGATGGCCAGCAGGCCGAGGACCTCCTGCACGCCGCAGGCATCACGGTCAACCGCAATGCGGTGCCGTTCGACCCGCGCCCGCCAAAGGTCACCTCTGGCCTGCGTATCGGCACGTCGGCGCTTGCTACCCGTGGCTTCGGCGAGGAGGACTTCCGCGAGGTGTCCGACATCATCGCCGAGACCCTGATCCAGGGCGAGAAGGCTGATATCCCGGCGCTGCGCGCCCGTGTCGAGGCCCTGGCGGAGAAGTACCCGCTGTACCCGGGCCTTGAAGACTGGAAGATGCTCTAGTCGTTCTGGCCGTCGGCGGCGCTTGCGGTGTCGACATTGTGCCCGCGCTGCTCTGCGAGAGTGGCGCGGGCTTTTTGTAGCCAGTCCGGTTGGTCGTCGAGAAGCGCGCGGATTTGCTCCGTGGTCATCGACTGCTCAACGCCGGCTGCTTTCAGCGCGGTCACCGAGATGCCGAGCTTGCGTGCGACCTCGGTACGGGGGTGCGGGCCGTTGAGGCGCAGTTCTTGCAGCCAGGCGGGCGGGTTTTCCTGCAGTTCGCGCAGTTCGGCGTGGGTGATGGCGCCGTCCTGGAACTCCTGTGGGGTGGCGGGAAGGTAGATACCGAGTTTTTTCGCCGCGGTCATCGGCTTCATTGCGGTGCCGGATGGGGTCTGTTCAGTCATGCCCAAAACGGTAGCATTACCTGCCATGCTCACCATCGCGTTCGTCACCGGTACTGAACCCGGCAAATGGTTCCGCCGCTACGCCCAAATGTCGGGCGAGGACCCTGCGACATTGCCGTCGGATGATCCGTTTCCCCTCGTCGGCAAGGATGCGGACGCGGCGCTGGTCAGGCTTCCGGACGAGCGGGTCACGGACGAATACCACGTGGTCCGGCTCTACGAGGAGGCCTGGGGCGTGGCCGTGCCAAAGGACTCCGTCTATGCGGAGGTGGGGGAGGTAGATCGCGGGGATCTTGCGGAAGAGATTGTGAATTTCGAGTACGCAGAGCAGACGCTTATCGACGATCTGCGTACCGCCCTTTCCGTTGTCGCCGCAAACGTCGGCATCGCCTACGGGCCGTTGCCGTTGCTGAAGACGCTTGCGAAGAAGCAGATTAAGGCGCTGCCGATCGACCCGGGGGAGGGCGTTAATACCACGACGGTTGCGCTCGTGTGGCGGAAATCGGACGATTGTGACGCTATCCAGGACTTTGTTGGTATTACGAAGGGGAGAACTCCCAGGTCGTCGCGCAACACATCACACCCCCGATCGGGTGGGAAGAAGACTCGACGTTCGCGCGGCACCCATAATGGGCGACGCACCTAAATCAACACGAAAGGTATGACAAATTATGTTTTCCCGTAAGATCGCTGCTTCCGCCGCTGCTGTAGCCCTGGCTGCTACCGGGTTAGTTGCGTGCTCTAACGACGACGACACCGCGGCAGAGACCGAGGTTGTGGAGACCACCGCTACTGAGACGAACGTAGAGACTGAGACTGCGGCTGCGAAGACGGAAACCGCTGACGCTTCCGCAACCGATTCCGCGGACTCCGCCGGCGCTGCGGGCGAGGGCGCCGAGGCGACCGAGGAGATTACAACCGCTGACGGTGGCACCGCAATGGTTCCGGCTGGCGTCGTTGCTGCCATGGATAAGTTTGCTGAGCCGTCCTGGGGCGAGCCGATGAAGGTTGAGCAGGTCGACGAAGGCTGGATCGTTACGTACGACCAGGAGCACTACGTCACCTGGAATGAGAACACCGGTGGCGCACCGACCTGGGGTCAGATTGCCAACGAGTGGATGACCGACGTCAACGTGGATAAGAAGCTGGGCTTCCCGCTGGCTCCGGAGGCTGCTAACCCGGACGAGTCCGGCTGGACCCAGGAGTTCGAGCGCGGCTCTATCAACTGGACCCGTGCTGGCGAAGGCGAGCCGTTCGCCGCGGTGATCACCGAGAAGTAAACCGCGCCCATGTAACGGCGTTCGGCCCGGCCCCATGTGAGGGGCCGGGCCGTTTTCGTTTCCCGGTTAGCTCAAATCTTCCTTGAGTGGGTCTTCCTTGACCGGCAGGAGTA
Source organism: Corynebacterium coyleae (assembly GCF_030408635.1). NCBI lineage: Bacteria > Bacillati > Actinomycetota > Actinomycetes > Mycobacteriales > Corynebacteriaceae > Corynebacterium > Corynebacterium coyleae. Next base: position 927,113 of record NZ_CP047198.1, read on the forward strand.
TCACGAACGCGATGATAGCCAGCGGCACCATGAGGAGGAACACGGGGGTAAGGCCGTCGTTGTAGCTCGACAGCACGACTTCCTTCACCGGCTGGGGCAATTGCGCCACGCTGCTCGGGGTTAGCGAGTTCGCGGCACCCTCACCGAATTGCTTGCCTAGCGCAGCACCTTCTTCGCCGAGTTTCGCCAGAGCTTCCGGCAGGCGCTCCTCCAGCTTTTCGCGCATGTTGTGAATGAACAACGAGCCGGACAGGGAGGCGCCGATAGCGGAGCCGATCTGGCGGAAGAAGTTGTTCGTCGACGTTGCGGTGCCCACTTGGGCGAGTGGGAACGAGTTCTGCACGATGAGCACAAGAACCTGCATGACCAGACCAAGGCCGAAACCGAAGATGAACATGTAGATCCCGAGCACGGTCAGCGACGTGTCCACGCTCAGCCGAGAGAACAGGAACAGTCCCACGGTGGTAATGAGCATGCCGGACAGTGGGTACATCTTGTAGCGGCCGGTGCGAGAGATGATGAAGCCGACTGCCGTGCCGGTGCCGAGCATGCCGAGCACCATCGGCAGCATCATAAGGCCCGCGTCGGTCGGGGTCAGTTCGTGCACCATTTGCAAGTACGTCGGGAGGTAGGCGAGAGCACTGGTCATCCCGAGGCCAAGCACCGTGCCCGCCAGGGTGGTCAGCACCATGTTGCGGTTGCGGAACAGCCCCATGGGGATCAGCGGGTTAGTCGCGCGCAGCTCGACAATCACGAACAGCACGGCAGCGATCACAGCGATAGCGCTGGTGGCGATGATGGTCGGGGAGGTCCAGTCGTACTGCGTGCCACCCCATGTGGTGGTGAGGATCAGCGACGTGGTGGCCACGATCATCAGCGTGGTACCGATGTAGTCAAAGTTCATGCCCTTGGCGGATCCGCGGCGCAGCTTTAGCACCTTGGTGCATACCGTCATGGCGAGCAGGCCGAGCGGGATGTTCATCCAGAGCGCCCAACGCCAGCCGGGGCCGTCGGTAAACCAGCCGCCGAGGACCGGACCGAGCACCGAGGACACACCAAATACTGCGCCCATCACGCCCATGTACTTGCCGCGCTCGCGAGCAGGAACGACTTCCGCGATGATGGACTGCGAGTTCACCATCATGCCGCCCGCGCCGAGGCCTTGGATGGCGCGGCCGATGATGAGCAGCTCCATCGTGTTAGCAAAGCCGCCGATGGCGGAGCCGATCACGAACAGGCCGATGCCGGTGATGTAGAGCCACTTGCGGCCCAATACGTCGCCAAGTTTGCCGTTGATGGGCATCGCGATGGTCATCGTGACCAAGAACGAGGAGATGACCCAGCTCATGTGGTCCACGCCGCCGAGGTCACCAACAATGGTCGGCAGGGCCGTGGCGAAGATCATCTGGCCCAGCGAACTCATCAGCATGGTCAGCAGCAGGGCGGCGAACACGACGCCGCCGTTCGGGGGAGTGGCTTGAAGTGGGTGGCGTCCCGCGCGGTTGTCTACCATGTCATGTCCTTTGCGTAATTCGTGATGTCTTTGGCGTATTCGATGAGCAGCTCGATTGGGTCTCCTTCATCGGGCGGTGCCCAGAGGTACCTGGTCACGACCCCTTGAAATAGCACGACGATGAATAGTGCTTCCGCCTCCAGCGATCCCGAATGCTTGCGGTCCTGCGGGAAGGTTTCAAAGTGGGCGCGGAGGGCGCGACCAATTTCGGTGAGGAATCCGCGCTTTCGGGCGGCTTCGGCGTGCATCAAGCCCGGGTTGTTCTCCAACAATTGACGACGACACTTCGCCGCCGGACCATCAAACGTGCCCGGCTCAACCACGACGGAGCGAATGACAAGCTCCAGCACGTTGTCGCTCTGGGTCGTGCGGATCGCGTCCAGCGCGTCCTCGTCGAGGGTGAACGGAAACGATCCCAAGATCGCCTCGTCCTTAGATTCCACATAGTTGAAGAAGGTTCGCCGGGAGATGCCTGCCTCGCGGCAGATGTCGTCGACGGTGACGTTGTCGTAGCCACGCTTGTCGACAAGCGCCGCCGCCTCGTTGCGGATGCGCTTTAGCGTCTCGCGGCGCTTCTGTTCCCGAATTCCTTCATTTTGCACGGGGTGCAATATTACACCCGGTGCATGTTAAGGCAAACCGGCGGAGAGTTCCCCTTCTACCAGCGCTTTTTCGCCTTCAAAGTACGTCAGTTTCACAATCCCGGGCTCTTGCTTTTCGACGACCCACCGCCCCGAACCATCCCCACACGGCTTCGTCAACGGCACCGACGCACCGTCCTCACCGATCAGTGCGGTGCATCCGGTCAACGGATACGTCACCGACGCGGTCCCACCACCGAAGGTTGCCACCGCTGGCCAGGCCTTCACTTTCGCGTTGTCCTCCAGGCTGTTCAGGGTGCCGGTGTAGGTGCCGGTGGGGGAGGTGGAGTCGTCGTCACGCAACTGCGGTTGTGCCGTCACCGTGACGGTTTCGGGCACCTCGTTGGTCGGCTCCGGCTTCGGGTTGGCGTACCAATAGGCCGCCGCGAGCGCGACGCCGATCACGGCGACAATCAGCGCAAGCACACCACCGACGACCCACGGCTTGTTCGGGCCACCGGCAGTGCGAAGCTCGGAGAAAGAATCAGGCATGAAAAAGCCCCCAGCATGTTGAAGTGAAGTGCTGGGGGCAGATTCTAGCTAGGTGCGAACTACGGCCTAGTTTCGGTCGGTGTTGGCCATGGACAGCACATCGAGGCGCTTGTCCAGCTCCTCCTCGGTGAGCTTCTCACCATCGACGAAACCAAGGTCGATGGTGGCCTGACGGATGGTGATGCCCTCCTTGATCGCATGCTTAGCAATCTTGGCTGCGTTCTCGTAACCAATTGCAGAGTTCAGCGGGGTCACGATCGACGGGGAAGACTCGGCAAGCTCGCGCATGTGCTCGACGTTCGGCTCGATGCCGTCGACAAGCCTGGTGGCGAACTGACGGGAAGTGTTCGCCAGCAGGCGGGAGGACTCGAGCACGTTGCGTGCCATCATCGGGATGAACACGTTGAGCTCGAACTGGCCCTGGGTGCCGCCGAACGCAACAGCAGCGTCATTACCAATGACCTGCGCGGACACCTGCGTAGCGGTCTCGCACAGCACCGGGTTGACCTTGCCCGGCATGATCGAGGAACCCGGCTGCAGATCCGGCAGGTGGATCTCAGCGAAACCAGCCAGCGGGCCCGAGCCCATCAAGCGGATATCGTTAGCAATCTTGTACAGGGAAACCGCCACGGAACGCATCGCGCCGGAGAACTCCACCAGGCTGTCGCGGTTCGCCTGCGCCTCAAAGTGGTTCTTTGCCTCGGAGAGCTCATCCAGGCCGGTGAGCTTCTTGAGCTCCTCGGTAACCTTGCCGCCGAACTCAGCCGGAGTGTTGATGCCGGTGCCCACAGCGGTGCCGCCAATGGCCAGCTCGCCCAGACGGTGCAGGGTCGCCTCGACGCGCTCGACACCCAGCTCGATCTGGCGTGCGTAGCCGGAGAACTCCTGACCCAAGGTGACCGGGGTGGCATCCATCAAGTGGGTGCGGCCCGACTTCACAACCTCGTGCCACTCCTTCGCCTTCTTCTCCAGGGACTCCTGGAGCACCTTCAGCGCCGGGATGAGATCGTTTGCGGCAGCCTCGGTGGCAGCAACGTGAGTAGCGGTCGGGAAGGTGTCGTTAGAGGACTGGCCCATGTTCACATGGTCGTTCGGGTGAACCTCAACACCGTTCGCCTTCGCGATGGACGCGATAACCTCATTGGTGTTCATGTTCGACGAGGTGCCGGAACCGGTCTGGAACACATCGATCGGGAACTGGTCGTCGTGCTTGCCGTCCGCAATCTCCTTCGCAGCAGCGATGATCGCGTCCGCCTTCTCAGCGTCCAGCTTGCCCAGGTCCTTGTTCACCTGAGCACACGCAGCCTTCAGCAGACCAAGTGCGCGAATCTGCTGGGCCTCAAGGCCGCGGCCGGAGATTGGGAAGTTCTCCACAGCACGCTGCGTCTGGGCGCGCCAGAGAGCGTCGACGGGCACCTTGACCTCGCCCATCGTGTCATGTTCGATGCGGTATTCCTGATCAGCCATGATTGTCCTTTACTTCTATCCCATGCACGCCACGCACGCTAAAGTGCGCTCGTGCCTTTCCAAAGATCGATTATGCCCCAGATAACAAAAATGAGGAGCTGTAATGTCTGAAAACCGGACACAAAAGGCCCCCGCATTGAGGGATGCGCTGGTGGCGTTGGCGGCAATGGCCATTATGTACGCCCTTTTGGCGGGACAAGGTCTGCTGTTGGTGCACGCGAACGTGTCCCGCACCGTCGCGATCAGCATGCTGCCTCTCGCGGTTCTCATTGCCATCGTTGTGCCCTTGGTGCTGCTTATCCGCTACATGAAAAGTCGCGGACTCGAGCTGGGGTTTACGCGGCTAGGGAGTCGAGGCTGGCATGTGCTGTGGCAAGTTCCGGCAGTGATCGTCGGGGCGGCTGCGTCGAGCGCTATCGTCGGCTCGCTGATCGGGATGGAACCAGGCGGAGGCTCAACCGCAGATGACTTAGCCAAAGATGCCGGAAGTGTGGCGCCGGTGCTCATCTTGCTTGCCGGTTATCTGCTACTCGGGCCAGTGATTGAAGAGATTGTGTTCCGCCGTGTGCTCATGGGGTACTTTGACACGCTCATGCCGGCAGCAGCGAGCGTGCTGCTCACCTCCGTCATCTTTGCTGCAGCCCATATCGCGCCACCCGTGATCGTCTACACATTCTTCTGCGGCATCGGCCTCGCACTGGTCGCACGGTTCCACGGCGGCATCACTGCGAGTTTCATCGTGCACGTAGCCAACAACTTCGCGGCTAGCGCAGCAGTCATTGGAGCCTTGTTCTAGAACGACAAAGCCCCGCGCTCTTCGCTGAGAAGGCGCGGGGCAAAAGTCAGGTTCTACTTGGTTGGCTCGGAGTAATCGACCACCGAGTAGTCCTGCAGCTTGGCCAGCTGGTGCTGGGATTCGACGTAGCGCACGGTGCCGGACTTCGAACGCATCACCAGCGAACGGGTGGTGGCGCCAGACTTGCGGTAGGTCACGCCACGCAGCATGTCACCGTTGGTCACGCCGGTAGCGGCGAAGTAGCAGTTATCAGAGGTGACCAGGTCGTTGATGCCAAGGACACGATCCAGGTCGTGGCCAGCGGCGAGTACCTTCTCGCGCTCCTCGTCGGACTGCGGGGCCAGCATGCCCTGGATGTCGCCCCCGAGGCACTTCAGCGCACATGCGGTGACAACACCTTCCGGGGTGCCGCCGATGCCCATGGCGATGTCGATGGAGCTGTTGTCCTGAGCGGCAGCAATTGCGCCGGCGACGTCGCCGTCCATGATGAAGCGAACCTTGGCGCCGGCGGCACGGATTTCCTCGACAAGCTTGTCGTGGCGCGGACGATCCAGCACAACAACCGTGATGTCAGCCGGACGAACACCCTTCGCCTTTGCAACCGACTTGATGTTGTCCTCTACGGAAGCGGTGATATCAATCGCTCCGACCGCCTCCGGGCCGACAGCAATCTTGTTCATGTAGAACGCGTCCTGCGGGTTGAACATGGAGCCACGATCCGCGGCAGCAATAACAGAAATCGCGTTCGGGCGACCCTCTGCCATCAAGCGGGTGCCATCTACCGGGTCAACGGCGATATCCACCGCAGCACCACGGCCGGTGCCAACCTGCTCGCCGTTGAACAGCATCGGGGCCTCGTCCTTCTCGCCTTCGCCGATCACGATCACGCCGTCCATCTCCACGGAGTTGATCATCTTGCGCATCGCGTTCACGGCAGCGCCGTCGCCCTCGTTCTTCTGTCCGCGACCCACCCAACGGCCGGAGGCGAGCGCTGCTGCCTCCGTCACACGGACGAGCTCCATTGCTAGGTTGCGGTCAGGGACAAGATCAGACTGTTCAGTCATCGCGGGGGCCTTCCTCCAGAGGACAAAAATCGACCCCTCTATTCTGGCACTTCCACACGCCGAAGTGTTGGTATCGCCCACCTTTACGGGGGAGAAGCCCGCCCGTTCTGGGGCGCAGGTGGCTCATGACATACTGAAACGCGTGGCAAACGACAAGAAACCCCGCATCTTCCAAAACGGCCGAGACATGGCAATCAACGCCGTGCTCATTGTGGTGCTCATGCTCGTCGCTGTCGGCGCGACCGGGCTGTGCTCCTTCAACCCCGGCGCCCCAGAATCCGGCCCCGTGCAGGAGGTCGACGCAGAAGCGTTCCTCGACCTCGAGGCGCGTGCGGTGAACTACCCGGTGCGCTACCCGGAGATGCCGGAAGGCTGGACCACCAACTCGGCGCGCCGCAGCATGCTTGCCGGCAACTCGGCACCCGTCGTCGGGTGGGTCACCCCGAACCGTGGCTACCTGCAACTCACCCAGACTGGCGTCGATAAGGATGCGGCGCTCCAGGCCTCCAACGCCGACAACCGCATGCTCGATCGCACAGTGCGTATCGACGACACCGACGTCGAGGTCTACACCAGCGACGAACGCGAGGTCCGCGACCTGTGGATTGTGGACGCCGGCGACGCACGCTTCGTCGTCACCGGCGCAGGCAGCACGGACGAGTTCGAAGAGCTCATCAGCGCAGCGCTGAAGGCTACTCCGATCACACCCCAGTAGCTTCTAGTACTTACTGCTCAGGAGCCTGCCCGCTGACCTGACGGGTGCTGATGGCTTCTTCGACGCGCTTCGAGGCGCCGTCGAGAAGCACCTCGCACCGCTTCGCCAGCGCCTCACCGCGCTCCCAATACTTCAACGACTCGTCCAAACTCATCTGGCCGAGCTCCAAAATCTTCACCGTCTCCACAAGCTCATCGCGAGCCTGCTCGTAGGTCAGCGTCTCCGGGTCCGGGAAAGCATTGTCGTTCGCCTGGCCGGATCCAAACGTGTTGTCTGTCATGAGTGTTCCTTAAACGTTCTTAGTTGACTTCAGCTGGTTGCATTAATCAGCGGGAGTGGTGGACATCGATGCAGCGGTAATCGAGCCATCGCCGACACGGATACGCAGCTGCGCGCCGGGCTGAGCCTGATCAATAGAGGTCACAACCTCAGGGCCAGAGTGGTCGCGCGGAACCACCTGCACCACGGCGTAACCACGGGCCAAGGTTGCAGAGGGGCCGAGCGCCGACACCTGCGCGCGCAACGCCGAGACCTGCTGGTTCTCACGCTGCAGCACATGGGAAATGTCGCGGCGGATCAACGCCTGGGCGCGCTCCACTTCCTCGCGGCGGCGCGTGATCGCCATCATCGGATCCGCTAGGGCAGGACGGGTGCGAATCGACGCGAGGCCGTTTCGTTCCCGCTGCACCCATCCGCGCAGGGCGGCGGACATGCGGGCACGTGCTTCGTCGATAAGCGCACGCTCCTGCACAACATCCGGCACGGCACGCTTCGCAGCATCGGTCGGGGTGGCGGCGCGAACATCAGCCACATTGTCCAGCACCGGGTTATCCGGCTCGTGGCCAATCGCCGAAATGACAGGTGTGCCAGCGGCCGCCACCGCGCGTTGCAGGGCCTCCTCCGAAAACGGCAACAAGTCCTCAACCGAACCGCCGCCGCGGGCGATGATGATCACCTCCACGTCCGGATCGCGATCCAGCACCTGCAGTGCCTCGATCACCGCAGGCACGGTCGTCGGCCCCTGTACCGGCGTGTTGATGATCTCGAAGTTCACCTGTGGCCAACGTCCCTGCGCCACCGTGACCACGTCACGCTCAGCAGCCGAACCACGCCCCGTGATCAGGCCAACCTTTTTCGGAAGGTAGGGCAGCGGGCGCTTGCGTGCCGGATCGAACAGGCCCTCGGCCGCCAACTGCTTGCGCAACGCCTCAATGCGCGCCAGCAACTCGCCCGCGCCAACGTGGCGGATCTCCGCCACCTTCATCGAAAACGAGCCGCGGCCTTGATAAAACGTCGGCTTACCGTATGCGACCACGCGGTCGCCGTCCTTCAACGGCACAGCCATGCCGGTCAGTAACGACGTCTCCGCCGTCAACTGCACCGACACCTGCTCCTGCGTATCCCGCAACGTCATATACGACAACCGCCACGACGGCTTCGTATTAATCTGCGTGAGCTGACCCTCAATCCACAACCAACCCAGCCGGTCGATCCAACTCTTCACGGAGTTATTGAGCTTGGCCACAGACCACGGCGTTTCCGGCGTGCTCTTCGGCGGCGCACTCTGCGCACCTTGCACACCTTGTGTTTCTGTCACGCGATGCTCCTTTCTCCCCAGTTCTTCTGCCAGGTAAACAGTACCCGGCGGGCACGATTTACCCGCCTACTGTTTTTGACGCAGATTCGTTAGGGTTGGTTCCATGACTGATCAGGGTAAGAAAGTGCTACTCGCGTCCCCACGCGGATACTGTGCAGGCGTGGACCGCGCCGTGGAGACCGTAGAAAAGGCGCTGGAGAAGTACGGCGCCCCCGTCTACGTGCGCAAGGAGATCGTGCACAACAAGTACGTGGTGGAGACGCTGCAGGACCGCGGCGTGATCTTTGTCGACGAAACCGACGAGGTCCCCGAAGGATCCCACCTCGTGTTCTCCGCCCACGGTGTGTCGCCCGCAGTGCGCGAATCCGCCAAGGAGCGCAGCCTGCACACCCTCGACGCATCCTGCCCGCTGGTGACCAAGGTGCACAACGAGGCGAAGCGCTTCGCCCGCGACGGCTACCACATCCTGCTCGTCGGCCACGAAGGCCACGAAGAGGTCGAAGGCACCGCAGGTGAGGCTCCGGACATCACCCACCTCGTCGACGGCGTCGACGGCGTCGACCGCCTGCCGGACTTCCCGGAGGGGCAGAAGCTGGTGTGGCTGTCCCAGACGACGCTGTCTGTCGACGAGACCATGGAGATCGTCAACAAACTGCACGAGCGTTACCCGAACTTGGAGAACCCGCCGAGCGACGACATTTGTTACGCCACCCAAAACCGCCAGGCCGCAGTGAAGAAGATCGCGCCGCAAAGTGACCTGGTCATCGTGGTCGGCTCCCAGAACTCGTCCAACTCGAAGCGCCTCGTCGAGGTCGCGCTCGAGGCCGGCGCGCAGGAGTCCCACCTGGTCGATTACGCCCACCAAGTCGACGATGCCTGGTTCGAGGGTGTCAACACCGTTGGCGTGACCTCTGGCGCCTCGGTGCCGGACATCCTCGTGCGTGAACTGCTCGACTATCTGGGGGAGAAGGGCTACGGCGACGTGGAAGAGATCACCACCACCGTGGAGACCATCACCTTCTCGCTGCCGCGCGAACTGCGCCTGCCGCGCCGCGAGGCACCGCTCGAGGCATAAACCCCGCCGAGAACGACCAAAGGCCTTGCCCCGTTGATATCGGAGCAAGGCCTTTAGCCTTTGTACAAGTCCTCGCCGAGACGGTGAACCGCACGTGAAGAACCACCGGTTTCACCGGATCTACGCGAGCCACCCGCATTTGCCTTGCGACGACGCGCCCCCTCCGACTTCGCCCGCTCCAACAACTCCTGCACAGGAACCGACCGAGCCTGCTCGCGAGCCCTCCGCCCTTGAGAATTTGTGCGACGGTTGCTGCGGTTCTGCGAGGTCCGCTGGGCGGTTTCGCGTCGGCGAATCGCATCGTTTTGCCGACGGATCAGTCGCAGCCGCACCGCAGCGATAAGCAGCGAGCCCGCGGTGGTGAAAAACAGTACCGGGAAGTACTCCGCCACCGGGTACGCGATACCGAGCAGTGCAGTCTTAGCGCTCGCGCCGCCAGCCGACAGGCTCTCGCGCGACATGACATACCCCGTAGCCACCAGCGCGGCGACAAACATTAATGGTGCGCTCGTCACCGTCAGGGAAAGCCCCTTCGGGTTCACCAACGTGGTCACCACGATGACCGCGAGGGCATACAGCGCAAGAAAGGGCCACGAAATTACACCTGCGGACAGCGACAGCAGCACGCCGGTGAACAGGGCGGCGAACACGATGCCGAGGCCAGACCCCGTCGGCAACCCAACAAAGGTGGCGGACGTAGGGGAATGGCTCCGGCTCGAAAGATGTGACACGCTGACGCAGCTTACCTGTCATTGTCCTCCGCCATGTGCCGGGCACGCGTTGAAACCGGATTCAGCTCGGGCGCCTGCTCCCGCCGTACGGGAACATGGGCCTCCTCAAGCTTGCGGGCCGTCACCATCACGCGGGAATCTATCGACGCCAACGTGGAGTTATAGGCCTCCACCGCCTTTTCTAATGAGGCGCCGACTTTGTTGTAGTGGCGGGCCATCGTCGATAAACGCTGATGCAGTTCCGCACCGAGGCGCTGCACCTCCTTCGCGGACGCGTTGATAGCTTCCTGCCGCCACCCCAGTGCCACTGTGCGTAGCAGCGCAAACAGTGTGGTCGGGGTGGCGATGACCACGTCGCGCGAAAACGCATAGTCAAGCAGTTCCGGATCGAGCCCGAGCGCGGCATCCAAAAACGGGTCCGCCGGAACGAACAACACAACAAACTCCGGGGTGGGTTGAAACGCCTCAATGTAGGCCTTGCCCGACAACGTATCCACATGCGAACGCAACAAATGCGCATGGCGACGCAGGTGGGCCTCGTGCTCCTCAGGATCGTCCGTGTTCAGCGCGTCGAGGTAAGAGCCGAACGGAACTTTCGCGTCCACCACGATGTTTCGGCCCTGGGTGAGGCGGATGATCATGTCGGGGCGGACCCGGGTGTCGTCGATACGCATGTGCGCCTGCGTATCAAAGTCGACATGTTCGAGCATGCCTCCGAGCTCCACGACGCGCTCCAGCTGCATCTCGCCCCAACGCCCGCGCGTCTGCGGGGAGCGCAGCGCAGTGATGAGTTGATCGGTGCGGTCACCGAGGCGCGCGGAGGTGCGCCCGATCGCCTGCACCTGCCCTGCGATTGCCGACGACGCCACCGCCTGCTGCTTATCCATCGCATCAATCTGCTCACGCATGTCCTTCAACGCGCGAGCGACGGGGCGAAGATCCTGCGGCGGCGCCGGCTGTGGCGCAGAGCGGCGAAACCACGCCACGCCGGTGAACACCCCGACGATAAACCCGGTGAGGAGACCCGTTGCAAGGATGAGAAAGACCGTGGAGGTTTGCATGCCGGAGATCTAACCACCCCGGCACGACACACTACTCGTCGGGTTCGCTTTTATGTTCGAACTCCCTGCGGCGCAAGATGGTGCGATTGCCTACCTCGCGCAACTTCTTCAAGCTGTTCGACGCGAAGTGGGGCGACTCCTTGTCCTCATCACCTTCTTGCACGTCCTCTTCGGGGGTCTGCGGAGCGTTCACCCAGTCACGCTCGCCACGCCACGCCTCGCGCTTGTGCACGGACTCGGCCTCGTCGATTTCCGCAATGAGCTTGCCTTCCGGAGTGGCGAAGGTGAGGTCCTCGGCGCGGACCTCGCCGGCGTTGATGCGCAGGATATCCAGCACGTAGCGGTACACCACAGCAATCATCGCCGCCGCTGGTACCGCGAGGAAGCCGCCCATCAGGCCGAAGAGGCCGCCGCCGACGGTCACGGAGATCAGCACGATCACCGGGTGCAGGTTCATCGCCTTGGACTGCAGCAGGGGAGAGAGCACGTTGCCCTCAAGCTGCTGGGTGGCCAGCACAATGCCGAGCACGATCAGGGCCTTGGTGAACCCGAGGGTGACCAGCGCGATCAGGACTGCAAGCGCGCCTGCGACGACGGCGCCGACGATGGGGATGAAGCCCGCAACGAACGTAATAATCGCAAGCGTGAACGCCATGGGAACGCCGACGATGGCAATGCCGATGCCGATCACCAGCGCATCGATGAGGGAACACACCGCCTGCGCCCTGATGAAGCCCGACAGGGTGTTCCAAGCGCGGGTCAACAGTTCCGTGAAGTGGAGTCCCGTGCGTCCGCCCGTCGCGCCGCGCAGCCACGGCAGGAAGCGGTGGCCGTCCTTCAGGAAGAAGAAGGTCAGCACGAACAGCACCATCAGCGTCACCGACAGGCCTGCCGCGGTGTTGATGCCGGAGAACACGCCACCGGCGATGGCGCCGGCCTGGTTCTGGACCCACCGCGTGATTTCGTCGACACCCTCGTTCAGGTTCTCCGGATTCACGTTCAGCGGTGGACCCTGCGCCCACAACTGCAGGCGCTGCACACCCTCGAGCGCCTGGATGTACAGCAGCCGCGATTGGCCCACAATATCGGGGGCGACGATCATGCCGAGGGCTGCCAGCACGCCGAAGAACAGCAACATGGTCACCATGGCCGCGATGCCGTCGGTGAACTTATGGTTGCGCAGCCAGCTCGCAACCGGGGCAAGCACCGTGCACACAATCAGCGCGAGCACCGCAGGCAACACGCCGACCCAAAAGGCGCCGATGAGCTTGCCGATTGCGAAGAAAAACAGCGCGATGACCAGCAGGCGCAGCGTAAACTTCGCCCCGGACGAGACCCAGGCGTTAAACACCACGATGCGATCGACGCGGTCGTCGCGCTTATCTGCAGTCTGATTCGGAGCGGTCACGCGAACTATTGTGCCCCACTGCACATTGCTTTGCGACGAACCCCTCACAACCAGCGCCACAACGTGGGATAGGATGGAGCGCCGTGAGCCTTACTCTTGGAATTGTCGGTCTGCCCAACGTCGGTAAATCCACCTTGTTTAATGCGCTGACGCGCAACGAGGTGCTTGCCGCTAACTACCCGTTCGCCACCATCGAGCCGAACATCGGCCTGGTGGAGCTGCCGGATCCGCGCCTGGATCGGCTGGCGGAGATCTTCGACTCGGAGCGCGTGCTGCCAGCAACCGTGTCCTTCGTGGACATCGCCGGCATCGTCAAGGGCGCGTCCGAGGGCGAGGGCATGGGTAACGCCTTCTTGGCCAACATCCGTGAGGCGGACGCGATCTGCCAGGTGGTGCGTGCGTTTTCCGACGACAACGTCATCCACGTCGACGGCCAGGTCAACCCGTCCTCGGACATCGACGTGATTAACACCGAGCTGATCCTCGCGGACCTGCAGACCATCGAAAAGGCCCTGCCACGCCTGGAGAAGGAAGGCCGCAAGGACAAGGACGTCGCCGACCAGGCCGAGGAGGCTAAGAAGGCCCAGGCCATTCTCGAAGACGGCCGCACCCTCTTCGCCGCCTCCAAGACCGGCGATATCGACCTGGCACTGCTGCACCACCTGCACCTGATGACCGCCAAGCCGTTCCTCTACGTCTTCAACTCCGACGAAGCCGTGCTGACCGACGAGGCGAAGAAACAGGAACTGCGCGAACTCGTCGCCCCTGCCGAGGCTGTGTTCCTCGACGCCCAGACCGAAACCGAGCTGCTCGAACTTGACGACGAAGACGCAGCCGAGCTCCTCGCCGCCGTCGGCCAAAACGAACCAGGTTTGAAGACCCTGGCCAAGGCCGGCTTTGACACCCTCGGCCTGCAGACCTACCTCACCGCGGGCCCGAAGGAGGCTCGCGCCTGGACCATCCACAAGGGGGACACCGCCCCGAAGGCCGCAGGCGTGATCCACTCCGACTTTGAAAAGGGCTTCATCAAGGCCGAAATCGTCGGCTTCGAAGACCTGGACGCGCTCGGCTCCATGGCCGAGGCCCGCGCCGCCGGCAAGGTCCGCCAGGAAGGCAAGGACTACGTCATGGTCGACGGCGACGTGGTCGAGTTTAAGTTCAATGTGTAGGTTAGCCGAATAAGAAGCTCTGGCAGATGGTGGGGCAATCCTGCTCTGACATCTTAATCTAGCTTGGGTGCGCTGGGATTAGGACTGGTCACGTGTGAGAAGTTTTCGTGTACAACTAGTGACATGAACTTTTTATTGCTCGGTGGTACCGGTTTCCTTGGAGGACACATTGCGGCTGCAGCAGTCGACCGAGGCCATCAAGTTACTTGCCTTGCACGAGGTAACGGGAAGGCTCCCAACGGAGCTGAGTTTGTGAGTGCGGACCGTGACCGTGACGGTGCGTACGATGAGGTTGCGGGGAAAACTTGGGATACCATTGTGGATCTGACGAGTCAGCCGAAGCATGCGCGGGATGCGGCGGCGAAACTCCAGGCCAAGCATCGTATATTTGTGTCTTCGAGCAGCGTATATGAGGATCAGGGAAGTATTTCTTCCGAGTCTGATTCCGTAGTCACTCCGCTTGAAATTGACTACATGGAGGACATGGGGCAGTACCCAGCCGCAAAGTCTGCTTGCGAAACGATTTATCGCAGCACAAATCGGTCGGTAATGGTAGTTCGACCCGGTCTGATCGCTGGCTACGGCGACGAAACAGGGCGCAGTGGTTACTATCCGTGGCGCTTCGCGCATCCCACGGGTGAGAACGTGATCGTCCCAGACCCGGCGTTTCCCGTCGCTATGATTGATGTGAAAGACCTTGCAGACTGGATAGTTGAGTCTGCAGAAGTTGGAACTTTCGGAACCTTTAACGCCACGGGGTTTGCTACTTCCTTATCCGATGTGTTCAAGATTTCGCGTGAGTTAACCGCATCGGAGGCTACGGAGCGACCTTGCTCTGATGAACTGCTTCTCGCTAATGATGTAACCCCGTGGATGGGCCCAAAATCGTTGCCGTTGTGGGTACCAGGTGAACAGTTTCGCAACATCGCGCTACTCGATTGCGCCACAGCCTACGAAGCTGGCCTGCGGATTCGACCGTTGAAGGAAACATTGGCGGATGCGCTGCGATTCGAAGAAGAACAGCAGGGTGAAAGACTCGCTGGGCTCAGCGATGAAGAGGAAGTCGTGCTTCGCCAGCGGTTAGAAGATGGTATTTAGTTTCGGTAGGAACAGTTTTAGTTGCAGTCGGGACCGCGCTGAGTTGGTATTCGTTCCGCGGCTGACTGTGAGAATGAGTCCGAATCGGACTTGAGGGCAACTTCTGCGGTGCTAGCTCTTCATCACGGGGAGCGATCTGGCCTTCGGAGGTTGCCTTTCCGAGCAGAAAACTCCTTGCGGCACACTTTTCAGGTTTCTCGAATCGCTTGCAACTGAGTGAGGTAGCCTTCTTTCGCCACTCCGTCGAGTTCAAGTTCAACGTGTAGTGCTTAACCTCTGCGATGAACTCTTTGATCCCGGGACGTGATGAGGACTGGGGCTATTGTGCTCCCCCGAACGCTACGGCCCGGGGGCACGAGGCTGTGTCGCAGGTGCAGGCGAGAGGACCACTAGCGAAACACAGACCGCTGAGTCGACGCAGTCACGGTAAAGACGGAGCCGTCTAGGCGGTGCTCGAGGTTGCGCGAGATACGGTGACGCTGGGCGTCGGTAAGCGATGCGCATTCCGCGACATCGATGGAAAGCTGGACTTTGCCGTCCGTCGTGTTGACGCCCTGGCCGCCCGGAGTCGACGATTTCGCGAAACGCTCCGCGAGATCGGCGGCGATGACCGCACCGTCGGGGATCCCCGGGCCGGGTGCTATGGTCATGTCGTTCATGCCGCCCAGCCTAGGTGCCCACAACCCTTTCTCGTCTCGGCGGAAGCGGAGACCGCGTCGCGACGGCCGGGATCCAGCCTCAGGATTATCCTCGTCACCGGTTGATTCGAACGCTTTTTGCTCCTCCTTCTCCCGTCGGGCTTCGATTTCAGCGGCCTCCGCAGGTGGCAGTGATCGCTGGATCCGCTCGAACTACCGGTTCCGATCAGCGGTCGAAAGATTTTCGCAGCAGCCGGACCTGCGGCGCCGGTGCCGCCGCCGTAGCCTGACGAGCATCCCCGCCATGACGGCCATCACGACGGCGGTCCCGGCACCGATGATCCAGGGATTACCGAGGAGCCCACCGACGCCTGCGAGTGCTCCGCCCGCCGCGATGAACGGCAGGCCGCAGCAGAGCAGCGACGGAAGCGCGCAGCATGCCAGCAAGAGCAGCCCGGTCACTGCAGCGACGACGGGACCGGCGCGCCATTCGTCGCGGTCCTGATCGGCGCTCATCGTCTGCTTCAGGATGAGATCTCCCCGATTGCCTGCGTTGCCGTTCATGCGCAGCACGACAGCAGCGACGGGTCGGTGGTGAAGGCCTTCGCGGCGATCCGGATGCCCTCGGCCATGGTCAGGTAGGGGGCCCAGGCGTTGGCGACCTCGGCGACGGTCCTGCCGAGCACGTGGACGCCTGCGGCGGCGAGCTCCCCGGCGTCCTTGGCGACGGCGGTCAGGCCGAGGATCTCTTTCGTCTCGGCGTTCACGACGATCTTGATGAACCCGCGGGTGTCGCGGTTGACCAAGGCGCGGGGCACGTGGTGCAGGGGCAGGACGCGGCAGTCGCAGTGGATCCCTGCGGCGAGGACGTCCTTCTCGGTCATCCCGACCGCGCCGATCGCGGGCCCGGTGAACGTCACCCGCGGCAGGCGGGCGTAGTCGACGGACCGGTCGGCGTCGGCGAACGCGTTCTCGGCGACGAGGGTGCCGTGGTGGGCGGCGACGTAGACGAACTCGGGGTGCCCGGTCACGTCGCCCGCGGCCCAGACCCGCGGGTTCGAGGACTGCAGCCGGTCGGAGACGACCACCTCGCCGGAGTCTCCGGTATTCACCCCGACCGCATCGAGGTTCAGGCCATCGGTGACGGGACGGCGTCCGAGGGCGACCAGGACCTGGTCGGCGCGGAACTCCTGCGAGCCGCCGGACAAGGCGGCGGTCACGACGGCCTCGCCTCCCGTGCCGCGGGAGACCCGGGTGGGCACTGCGCGGCTGACGACGCGGATGCCCCCGTCGGCGAACACCTCCTGGAGCGCCTTCGACACCTCCGGCTCCTCCTTCGAGGCGAGCCGGGACCGCACGAGCAGCGTGACCTGCGAGCCGAGGCGGGCGAACAGCTGCGCCTGCTCCAGGGCGACGTAGCCGCCGCCGAGCACCAGCAGCGACTCGGGGACCTCCGTCAGCTCCATCGCCGTGGTCGAGGTCAGGTATCCGGTCTCCTTCAGGCCGTCGATCGGCGGTGCCCACGGGCGAGAACCAGTCGCGACCAGGTAGTGGTGGGCCTCGATGGACTCGACGCTTCCGTCGGATCCGGCAACATCGAGAACCGGCGCATCAGGGGTGCCCACGAACGAGGCGTCGCCGCGGAGGACCTGCCAGCCGTAGGAGTCGGCGACGTCGGCGTACTTCTCGCCGCGCAGCGACTCCACCAACGCTTGCTTCCCAGCGATCAGCGCGGGCATGTCGACGGGATCCGCCGTCGTCGCGATCCCGGGGAACCGGGTTGCGGCGTCGACCGCGACGTGCCGCGCGCCGGCCGCGGCAATGAGCGCCTTCGACGGGACGCAGCCCGTGTTCACGCAGGTGCCGCCGAGCGTCCCGCGCTCGATCATCACCACCGACTTCCCGAGCGTGCTGGCGCGGATCGCAGCGGCGAACGCGCCGCCTCCCGATCCGATGATGGCGAGATCGTACTTCGTAGGCATCGCTACTCCTGTCAACTCTTGGCTTTCTGCTCTGTCTCAGCCATACTGGACCTTCCAGTGCAGGGGAAGGTCAAGCGCGGCCACGGAGGGAGACAGCAATGTGGATCGGAGAACTCGCCGAGAGGGCGGGCACTACCGCGAAGACCCTTCGCTTCTACGAGGAACAGGGCCTTCTGCCCCCGACCGAGCGCACGCCGTCCGGATACCGCGACTACGCGCCCGAGACGGTCGCTCGGATCGACTTCATCCACCGCGGCCAGGCCGCGGGTCTCACTCTCGCCCAGATCCGCCAGATCCTCGACATCCGCGACGGCGGCCATGCGCCCTGCGAGCACGTGCGCGACCTGCTTGACGTGCGCCTCGCTGAGATCGAGCAGCAGATCGCGCAGCTCTCCGTGCTGCGCGACACTATCGCGGACCTTAGCCAGGACGCCGCGCACCCGGATCCTGAAACGTGCAGCACCGATCAAGTGTGTAGATACTTGTAGACGGCGGGAGTCAATGACTCAAACGCTACAACCCCGATATGCGCTAGCGCATGTCGATGCCGCCGGTGCCCACCTCGATGATTTTGGTGGTGGCCGCGATAGCACACAGCAGCGGCATCGGGGCGGAGGCCTGCAGTGCGAAGTGGTGGACTCGGAAGGACGCGTTGTTCACGCCGATTTCGTCCGCAGCCTGGGTGATCTCCAGACGAGTCTTGGCGATCTTTTCCGCAGATGGCCCGCACTAGCTGCCGAAGGCGTAATGCCCGAAGCTTAAGAAGCCGAACGCTTTCATTGGATAACACTCCTTTTGATGGTGTTAACGAGAGGGGGTAACTTTGCAACGACATACCGTGGAGTTCAAGTTCAACGTGTAGCTAGGCCTCGGGGCTGCCCACACAGAACTCGTTGCCCTCTGGATCCTGCATGACGGTCCACACCAATCCCGGTGCTTTGTGGGTGCCGAGTTCGGTTGCGCCCAAGCCTTTGAGGCGCTCTACTAAGGATTCGCGCTCCGCCCCGCCAGCGTCGATGTGCATGCGGTTCTTGCCAGGCGTGGGATCGTCAACGCGCTGAAACCCTAGCGCTGGGGTGGAATCAACCATCACGAAATCGCCGTAATCCGCGGCGATTTCGCAACCTGTGGCGGCGGACCAAAACTCGGCGAGCTGGGACGGTTCGAGGCAGTCGAAAGTGATCTGGCGGATCGTGAAGTTGGGGTCGCTCATGGGCATCATTATGGGGGCGGGGCTAAGAAAGCGCAGCATGGTGTCCGGGCGGGGACTCAGCCTTCCGGCGTAGTGGAGCGTATTGAATCGCGAGGGTCACTCCCGCGAGAGCGCAAGAACTCGATGTCGTAGCCTTTTTCGGCTTCGGCGACCCAAGCATCAACCTGATCTTCACTGATCGGCTTCCCGTTTTATTGTCTTCACGGTAGCCACCGTAATGCGGAGCTTGCGACGGTGTGGTTGCGTAAAGTGGGTGTGCATTTGTATTCGGGCGAGCACAAACTTAACGTTGTGCGTTATTGACGCTTCGCGTTATGGGGGATAGGGTGAGACATGATCCAGTCATTCGCTGACAAGGACACTGAGCGTCTGTGGAATCGAGAGCGGGTCCGCTCGATCGATTCCCGCATTCACTCAGTAGCGCTGCGCAAGCTTCGCCAGCTTGGGTACGCGCAGACTCTCGATGAGTTACGGATTCCTCCGGGAAGCCGGCTCGAGGCCTTGAAAGGCGACCGGCGGGGTCAGTTCAGCATTCGAATCAACGACCAGTGGCGGATCTGTTTTCGGTGGTCCGCCGCGGGGCCAGAGGAGGTTGAGATCGTTGACTACCACTGACAAGCTCCCTCCGGTTCACCCGGGTGAGATCCTTATGGAGGACTTTCTCAAGGAAATGGAGATCACCCAGCACAAGCTGGCCGTCTCCATCGGCGTTCCGCCCCGCCGGATCAACGAAATTGTTCACGGTAAGCGCGCTGTAACCGCTGACACTGCCCTTCGTTTGGCGAAGTTTTTCGGGATGAGCCCCCAGTTCTGGCTTGGGTTACAGGCCCAGTACGACCTGGATGTGGCAGAAGACAAAATCCTGGCGGAAATCGAACGGATTCAGCCGCTCCAGGCTGCCTCGGCGTAGCAGGTCAGCGACTTTAAATGCGTCGCGCCATGTCGGGGTAGTAGACGACAACCCCATCTTCGTCGACTTCGAGCTCTACATCGACTCCTCGTGTTCCGCTTGCGTAGCGAACTTTGTGTGAGTCGATTGAACTGTAGTACTGATCCGAGGCGATTACCTGGAGAGAGGGCATATCGATCCAGGCCATGATGAGCGGAGTCTTGGGGACATTCTCTTCGAGCAACCCGAGGCGCCGAATGGGCATCGTGTTTGTCAAGGGGCATAGACCCAGGTCACAGTCCACTGCAGTTTCCAGATCAGCTGGTTGTACAAGACCCGGTGACGGGAGGTGGTCCGGCTGGGTGCCTGATTCTTTAGTAGTCGATTTCCACTCGCCTTCTTCGGACCGTGTGAGCTTAAGGTGACGCTCCCAACCTTCGCCCACGACGTTGGCCACCACGTTTTGAGTTACCCAGTTTTCTACAGCCCTCAGATCCCAGGCGGCTTTGTAACCTTCCCCGACCTGGGTACCGCTAGCCGTCAAGCCAGTTTGGTGGAACTGCACCCTTGCTTCGTTCTGGATTAAGGGGTTGTCTACATGCTGCCATGTGTAAGTCCGTTCCATGCGCTGAAGCCTACTGGCCCAGGGCGCTTGTGGTCGATGGTGACAGCTCTAAGGAATCTGGGGCCGCTTCCTCATGGACTTCAGCTCCGAGCGACGCATCTTCGCTTCTCGACGGCGCCGCACCGAGCCCCTGGTCGGCTTCGTCTTGCGCCGCGGGGGAGGCGGCGGGGCGAGCGCCTCGCGCAGCAGGGCGGCCAACCGCTCGCGCGCCTCGGCACGGTTGCGGACCTGTGACCGCTGGGACGACGCTGCCACGGTGAGGACGGTGCCGTCTAGGCGATGCTCGAGGTTGCGCAAGATGCGGCGACGTTGGGCGTCGGTAAGCGATGCGCATGCGGCGATGTCGAGGGAAAGCTGTACCTTGCTGTCGGTGGTATTGACGCCCTGGCCGCCCGGCCCCGACGACTTTGCGAACCGCTCCGTCAGGTCGGCGGCCGCGATGACCACGCCGCCGGGGATCCCCGGGCCGGGCGCGATGGTCAGGTCGTTCATGCCGCCCACCCTACGTCCGAGCTAAAAATCGCGATAGATCTCGCGGCGATGACCGATTGAAAGCACTTCGATTGTGATTGTGCCTTCGTTGATGAGAGCGAGGATTCGGTATGTGCCGACGCGGTAGCGCCACTCGCCGGACCGATTCGCGATGAGCCCTTTCCCAAATGCTCGTGGGTTGGTGCAACCTTCCAAGTTGTCTTTGATCCAGGTGGCGATGATCCGCGCGTCGAAGCGGTCCATCTTCTTCAACTGTTTGCGGGCGCGGGCTGTGAATTCGACCTTGTACTCTCCTGCCGCTGCGTTCATTGAAAGTTGCTACTGATCGAGGTCGGCCAGAATTTCGTCGAGACTGTAGCGCTCGCCGGTGTCGTGAGCGATTGCGTCGCGAAGCTCCTGTAAATCGTGCGCATCCTCAATTTTCTCCAAGATCGCATCGCGGGCGAAGTCGGAAATAGTTACGCCCTCGAAGCGCGCGTACTTGCGCACTAGCTCGGCATCATTGTCATCCATCCGGATTGTCATCGTTGCCATGGGTACCCCTTTCATCAAACTGAATACAGTGTATTCAGCGGGTGACTGGCGTGCAATGGTCAATCGAGGGCTCGACGACTTCCGCTTACAATGGCGCGCATGAAGACATCGCTTTACGTTTCGATCCCCGGCAATGCCTGAGAGGCGCTCGAGTTTTATCACGGCGTGTTTGGCGGCGACGACCTGCAAAATCAGAAAGGCACTCTCGACCGTGGCGTGTTTGGATTCACCGTCGACGTTGAGTCGGTGAAAGAAGGCGAGCGTCTCATCGAACGCCTTACCGCAGGCGCCATGGGGTGCGCATTTCGGGGTGCTCGAGGATAAGTTCGGGCTCGCATGGAACATCAGCACCGGAGACGGTCCTCGCTAACTCACCTTCCGCGGCAGCACCACGGTGGGGTACTTGCGCACGTATCCCACCGCGATGATCGCCAAAGCAGCCACCGCGCCGAGCATGGTTTCTGCGGTGCGGGCGAGCAGCATTGGGACGACTGGGGCGGCGTCGACAACTTGCACCATCAAAAGCGCGGTCGGGGTGATGAAGCTGGCGGCGATGGTGTAGTTGCGGGTCACGTACATCTCGGTCAGGTACTGCAGGATGACGATCCACACCACAATCTGCCAGCCCTGCGGGTGATGCGACAGCAGGAAGCCGGTCACAGCGATACCGGTCAGGGTGCCAAGGACGCGCTCGATGGCACGGAAGTACTGCACCTTAAACCGGGAGTTCACTAGGGGAGCGGCCGCGGCGACCATGGCCCAGTAGGAGTGGGAGAGGGGGTCGAAAAGCGTCACCGAAATCAGGCCTAAGGTTCCAGCGAGCAGCGGGGCGAAGAAGAACCGGTTTGCCTCGACCGCAAGGCGGCGGCTTGGCACCCGGCCTGCGTCGGGGGCTCGGGCGGGGATCTCGCTTTCCTTCGCATCGCCGCCAGGGCCTTCGCCGATGAGGTGGGAAAACTGGCCCAAGATGAGGCATACCAGCGCGGCTCCTCCTGCGATGGCGAAGGCGAGCAACGGATGCACCGGGTTGCTCAATGAACCGACGGCGGCGACAGCAAAGATGACGAACACGGAGCCGGTCGGTTTCATATCGGTGGCCAAGGCGATCGTCGCCCATACTGATGAAGCGATGGAGGTGACAATCAGCAGGATCCAGGGGCTGACATCAAACCACGCGATGGTGGCGCCGAGGGTGACCATCAAGGTCAGTGCGGTGCCGGCAAGCATGTGGTGCTTCAGACGGACCTCGCGGGTGGCATGGCGGCCGTACACGCCGGTAAAAGCGCCGAAGTTTGCGTAGATGGCAAGGTCGAGCCGCCCGAGCGCCAGCAGGGTAAACATGGGGATGGCCACGCCGAGCGCGGTGCGGAAGGCGGGGATATGGTCGCGTCGTGCAGGTCCCATCGTGAATAGTGGGCTGAAATGACGCAACCGGGGCCTCCTCAATATCGAACTTGTTCATGCTGCCCTGCTAAGGCACTCGAAATACTCTAATGGTCACTTCAAAATGTTTCAGAAGAGGGCCGTTAAGGTGTGCGCATATGACTACAACCAACGAGATCAGGGTCGCGGAGGTAGCGGACGCGGGGGTCGTCGCAAAGCTATTGCGCGATTTCAACACAGAGTTTGATACTCCGGTTCCCGAAGGCCTTGAGGAGCGGTTTGCGCAGATCATCGCGCGCGACGACGCCTTCGTTCTCCTCGCTGGCGACATTGGTTTCGCCTACCTCACCCTGCGCCCGAGCCCGTATTACGACGGTCCGGTGGCGATGCTCGACGAGCTCTACGTCGCCCCCGCTCACCGAAATCGCGGGGTCGGCACGGCACTGCTGCAACGGGTCTTCGAGGAGATCCGCAAGCGCAACGCCGGCGAATTACAAATCAACGTCGACGAGGTAGACACCGACGCCCGCCGCTTTTACGAGCGCCACGGCCTGACCAACATCGAGTACGGCTCCCGCATGCTGCTCTACATCCGTGAGCTTTAGGCGGGAAGCGATAGCTTTGCGACGAGCCCACCACCGGCCCGCGGCGCAAGCACCAGGGATCCGCCGTGGGCGTTTGCGATCGCATCGACGAGTGCCAGCCCGAGCCCGTGGCCGGCGCCTGCGGTGCGTTCGGCGCGCGCGAATGGTTCGGTCCAGGTTGCAACCTCGGCCGCGGAGTAGGTCTCGCCGCCGGATTCCACGGTGACCTCAGCGAAGTTGCCCACCTTGCGCAGGGTGAGCGCGGGGTTGTTGCCGTGGGTGAGTGCGTTGCGCACCAGGTTGTCCACCGCCTGGCGGGTCAGGGTGGGGGAGGCGTCCACGGTCACGGGCACGGCGTCGGCGGGGACGTTGCGGTCGGCGCACACCTCGCGGCACAGTTCTGCCAGGTCGAGGCGCTGCCGGTCGCGCACGTCCACGTTGGCCAGTTGCAGCAAGGCGGCGACGGTGTCGGCGCTGCGGGCGTTGACCTCGCGCACGCGGGTTAGCGTGGGACGCAGCCCGCCGTCGTCGCCGGTCAGGGCCACGTCTGCCATGGTCTGGATGGTTGCGATCGGAGTCTTCAACTCATGGGAGGCGTTGGAGGCGAACCGGCGCTGGCGCTCCACTGCGCCAGCCAGCTCGTCGAGCATGACGTTGAGCGCGTCTGCGAGTTCGCCGACCTCGTCGTCGGGACCATGGTGGGTGATGCGGGCTGAGAGGTCGCCGCGGGTGACGGTGGCGGCGTCGTCGGCAATGTCGCGAAGAGGTTTGATCACCAGGCCTGCCACGAACCAGCCGATCACACCCGCAAGCAGGGTCAACAGGGCAAGTACCGACAGGGAGGCGAGGAGGACGCGGCGCAGGATCTCGCTGGTGATCGGCACGGCACCGTCGATGATGACACCGTCCTCCACCGTGGGGAAGGTGGCCGTTACCGGCACCGGGGTGAGCTTCAGGTAGGCATACACTAGCCCGATCAGAGCCAACCCCATCCCAAGCACCGTGGCCACGAACATCACCGTGATGCGGGCCCGCAAACTCAGCCTCATCGTTCCTCCTCCGCCACGTAGTAGCCGGCGCCGGCCACGGTGTGCACGATGCGCGGCTCACCTAGCTTCTTGCGCAGGTGCGACACCGTCACGCGCGGGGAGTTGGTGAACGGGTCCGCGTTTTCGTCCCACGCCTCCGCGAGCAGGTCCTCGGCAGAGATCACCCCGCCGTCGGCCTCCATGAGCACCTCGAGCACCGCGAACTCCTTCGGGCTCAGCGGCACAGTCTCGCCACCACGGGTGACCTCGCGCCGAAAGGTGTCTAGGCGCACATCCCCGCACCGATACACCTCGCCGCGCGCCGGGGCGTTGCGCTTCGCCAACGCATTAACCCGCGCGATCAGCTCCGGGACCTCGAACGGCTTGGGCAGATAGTCGTCCGCGCCGAGCCCGAAGCCTTCCAGCCTGTCGTCCAGGGACCCGGATGCGGTCAGCATGATCACCCGGGTCGCGGGATGCGTATCGACGACCCACCTGCACACCTCATCACCATGCAACCCCGGCAGGTCCCGGTCGAGGACGACGACGTCGGGGCGGGTGTCGTCGATACGCGAACGCGCCTCTACACCGTCATACACGGCGGTGGCCTGCATATTCGCGTTGTTGAGTGCGGTGGCGATGGCGTCGGCGAGATAGGCTTCGTCGTCGACCACAAGTACCCGAATTGTCATGGCCCCGATCGTATCGGCGGGGGTGTTGCGTCCACGTTAACGTCACCGCAACATCTGGTTGCGTAACTTCCACAGCCATGCAGACCCGAAACGTAGGAATCGACGCCGCCCGCGCGGTGGCACTCGTCGCCATGATGGTCGCGCACCTCACCGTCCAAGACGGCATCACCGCACAGGTGCTGTTCGGCTTCCCGGCCGCACTGTTCGCCTTCATCGCCGGTGTCTCAATGGGGTACATGCGCGCCCAGCCCGCCGAGTTCATCGTGCGCGGCATCCTTCTGATCGCCCTGCACTTCGCGCTCGCCCCATTTTCGGGGTCGATCGTGGTGGTGCTCGGCACCATCGGGGTCTGCATGGCGCTGCTCGCCTGGGCGCCACGCTGGGACACACCACTGTTGCTGTGGCTCGCGTGCGCCCTCACTTTTGGCTCGGCGGTGCTCGCGCCGTCGTCCTGGCCGTACCCGCCCATGATGTGGGCCACGCTCATGATCGCCGGCATCCTGTTCAAACGCTACATGCCGTTGTGGCCCGGCCTCGTGGTCGGCGGGGCGCTGTTCGCCCTGGATGTGGCGCTGCGCTGGACCACACCGTTGCCACCGCTTCTCGACGCCACCGGACACACCGGCGGGCTCATAGACGTTGTGGGCAGCGTGGGGGCGTCGATAAGCATCTGCTCCCTGTGCTGCCTGGCGCAACGGTGGCTCGGATGGCTCGCGCCGCTGGGGCGGATGCCGCTGACCCTGTACTGCATCCACGTGCTCACCTCCGAATGGCTCAATGTCTGGGTGAGCGTGGGCGGCGCCATCGTGATCGCTTACGCCTGGCTCGCGATATTTAAGCGCGGGCCGCTTGAAACTGTAATTCGCCGCATCACCGCGGTAGTGAAGGAGAACAATCGTGAAAAAGTACGTAGCTAGCCTCGCCGTCGCAGGCGCCCTCGTCGCCCAACCCGCATGGGCGATGGAAAGCACCACCTTCGCCGGTGATGCCGACGAGGCCAAGCCCGTGGTCTCCGTGCGTGTCGACGACTCCGACCCCGACGACGGCGTCTGCACCGGCACCGCCATCGACCCCCACTGGGTAATCACCGCCCGCCACTGCGTCGAGGCTGCCGCCAAGCCGGGCGGCTCGGTGCGCACCGGCCAGGGCGACGACCAGCGCGTCTACAAGGTCGACCGCCACGAGATTGCCCCGCGTGGCGACATCGCCCTGCTCCACACCGAAGAGGAAATGCAGCTAGACACGTTTGCAGAGGTTGCCGACGAGATCCCCGCTGGCGCAGTCAACATCTACGGCTGGTCCTCCGACGGCTCGGGCGGCTCCACCAAGCTGCCCTCCGCCGAGGCCGAGGTGCGTGGCGATTCCCCGCTCGCCCTTTTCGACGCCCCAACCGCCCTCGAGGTCGCCCTCAAGAACGGCGCCCGCATCCAGCCGGGCGACTCCGGCGGCGCCATCTTCGCCGACGGCAAGGTTGCTGGCGTCATGTCGGCCGGTCTGTTCGAGGATCCCGAGAACCCGACCGAGGAGGAAATGACCTCCAACGCCGCCGTCGCGGTGGCGCCGGTCGCTGAGCAGGCCGAGTGGATCCGCAGCGTTGTTGGTGGTGAGGCGGCAGATTCTTCCGCGACCGCCTCTCCGAAATCGCAGGCTGAGCCATCGGCGTCCTGGCGTAACGTTGCCATCGGCCTGGGCGTTTTGGCCCTCGTGGTTGCTGGCTTCCTGGTGCTGCTGCGTCGCCGTTCTAACTAATCGCACCCGCTAGCCACTCTCGCTAGAGCACAGGGTTAAAACTCGAGGTGTGCTACTCGGTTTCTTTCGCCGGGTAGCGCACCTTTTTGTCGTCGCCGACGGTGGCGCCGTCGTTGAGCTTTGCGGGGGTCAGGGTGGGGCCGTGCTGGGTCATGCCCATGATGTGCTGCACGTCGTCGCCGTGGGCGAGGAGGTGGTCGGCGATGATGCGGCGATGGCAGCGCCACCACACTGCTTCCGAGCACATGATCGCCGTTGGGGTTTCCGCGGCCTGGTCTCTGAGTTCTGCGAGGGCTTGCACGAACTCGCTACCAAGCGCGTGGTCCGCGTAATTGTGGAAGCTGCGGTTGCGCCAGTTTCCGTTGACCTCAAAGGGGATGGTCTTGGAGACGTTGCGCCGCCCGGTAAGGCCTTCGCTTCGGGAGTAGGCGATGCCGTGCTCGGGTAGGTGTGTGGCGAGGTGGTCGTCGTTGAACCAGGGGTACTTCCTGGAGCCGGGGAGTTTGCGCACGTCCACAATGGCGCGCACGCCGGAAGCCTCGAGCATGCCAGTGAACTGGTCAAACTCGAGGTTGGAATGGCCGACGGTGAAAATACGCATGCCTTCGAGGGTAGGCACCGTTAGGCACCTTTGGGCATCGGTGGGCTACCAGGTGGGGGACCCGGTGGGTAAAAGGCAGGGTCGAGTGTCCCGGTCCGGGCGCAGTCGCATCTTCCTTTGGCTGCGTAAATTCTGCTGACTGCGGAGTGTTTCGCGGGTACTGATTGGTTGTATTTCAGCGGGTCAAAGGGGTGTTTTCGGTACCCGGCTTTGCCTGTTTGGGGGTCGTAATCCATGTACCCCTTGTTCAAGGAGCCGTCTCTGTTGTCGTTGTTGCACCTGTGGTGTTCGCGGCACAGTCCGGTGAGGTTTTCGATGTCCGTGTTGCCGCCCTTGATCCAGGCAAGGATGTGGTGGGCTTCGCACTCCGTCATTGGGGTGGTGCAGCCCAGCCAGGAGCACACGCCTTGGATGGCGAACATTGCGATGCGCTGTTCGACTGAGGCGAGTCGTGTGGTCCGGCCCATCCACAGTGGCACTGAGGTGACGCCGTCGACTTGGAGGAGGAAGTCGGTGGTTCCGTCCATGCCGAGGCGGATGAGGTCGAAGCAGTCGACTTCGATGCCGGTGTTGGTGTCGTAGAGCATGGAGGCGTCGCCGTCGGCAAGGTCGTCGAGCGTCATCGAGATCACTACCGAAGCCGCCCCACCGTTTTTCTTCTGGCAGTCCTGTTCGTACTGCTGGAAGATGGCGAAGAACTGGTCGAAGCGTCGCTGCCCAGGCGATCGGGTGTCCTTCTCGTCCTGGAATTCTGCAGGCAGGTTCGAGTTCGGTGCGAGGCCTCTATCAGCGTGCGCCTTGATCAACGCGGCGGCGCCGGCCGTGGCGGTGATGTGGATATCAACGGTGCCATCTGCTTTACGACGACCAAACGACAAACCACGGTTCTCATACCCCGCATTCGGATTGGAGTGGGGAGCGTGCTTCCGGTTCGCTTCAGCCACGGCGCGGCGGACGAACTGGCGGAGGTCTTCCGGGCTGCGCAGGAGCGCTTCGGCCATGGCGTCGGCGTAGATGCGGGTGCGCTCACCGGCGGCGGCCTTGAGCAGCTTGTCCAGTTCGCGCCGGATGATGTCTTGCTTTTCGGCGCTGACTTGGGAGGAGTTCTTGCGGGCGTCGTCTTGCTGCTGCTTCTGACGGTCCTGCTGCTCCTGCTCCTGTTGGTCCTGGTGGTCCTCGTCTGCGGCACCAAAGAGGTCGTCATCCTGGTCTTCCTCAACCGGGGGAGCGGCAGGTTCCGGCGGTGGGCCGAACAGCAGGCGTCCGCGCTCGAGGCGGTTGTAGGCTTCGCCCTTCGACAGGTCGAGGTACTGCTGGAGGTATGCGTTGGGGTAGTTGGCGCCAACGATGCGGCCGGCGTCGTCGCGTTCGGCAATAAAAGCGAATGCGGCGTCGATGGTTGCCTTCTTTTTAAATTGTTCTTCCAGGCGTTCCATGTCGCGGCGGATGTCGTTGAATGCGAGGGTGGAGGGGTCGTCGAAAAGCGAGCTCAATGTGCGAAGCGCAGCGGAAATCTCGTTGACGCATTGCGTGATGGTACTGGTCATGGCCCCTCCTTTCTTGAGTTGCCATAAACCTATCAGCCCCTCACGACATCAACCCGACTCATTCGAACAAAGATTCGAACATTTAAAGAATCTCCACACTCTCGTAGCGCCCAACGCGAAGCGCACCCACTGGCATTCCAGCGTCGGTCTGGAAGTGCATGTACTGCGGCGCAACGGTCAACCGCACGCGTTGTCCAACGACCTTCTCCCACTCGACGTTTTGGAGGTACTGGTGGCCACGGGCGCCGATTTCCCGACGCCCCAGGCTCACGGAATCCGTGGACTTTGTGTACACGGATCCGGCGTGCTGGTAATCCGTGAACTCCTGGGGAGAATCCAGCTCAAGCAGGAAGTATTCGCTCGAGGGGTCCTCGCCGTTTGGCATGCCTTCGGGTTGCAGCTCGGCACCAGTTTTCATCACCACAGTGCCCTCGATAACAACGTCCTCGCCGCCAACGCGCTCGACAGTGCTTTCCTCCAGGTGGACGGTGAGTTCGCCGGCGTCAAGGGGCGCGCGATCCTCCGGAGTCATCCAGTCAATGACCAGGTGTAGCGGAGACGAATTCATAGCGCTGAAACCAGAGGATTCCTGCGATGCAACCAACGAGGACCCCTCCAGATCCACCCAGGTACTTTGACCCTCGCCCGTGCCCGAAGAATGCGTGGTCTGGTACAGGCCACGCCCAAGCTGGGAAGCAAAGAGACCAGCCCGGAAGCCGCCGGCGCCAGCAGCGCCATAAACGAGTGATTGATCAGCAACTTCCAGCGACCCACCGTCCGTGGTGAACACCAAGACACTGGCATAACGGTCCGAGTGCATGTTGTCGCCCCACTGGCTGAGCAGCAGCTCCGGGTTTCCGCCACCGTTGGCTTCAACGAGCGCATAGTTGTAATTACCGTTCAGCGTGAAGTCTAATTCGCCATCCGTGGCCAGCGGAACATCGAAAATTTGCTCGCCTGGCGCGTCAAGGACTTTCGCGTACAGTTCGCGCCAATTGCTTGTCGACGACCCCTTCTCACCATCCGGGCCATCCTCCC
Organism: Corynebacterium coyleae; assembly: GCF_030408635.1. NCBI lineage: Bacteria > Bacillati > Actinomycetota > Actinomycetes > Mycobacteriales > Corynebacteriaceae > Corynebacterium > Corynebacterium coyleae. The sequence goes on from NZ_CP047198.1 coordinate 956,935, forward strand.
CTTCAATCTCCGAGCCATCGGGGTTGACCCACTTCACAGAGGTGACCACCACGGTCTCTCTTGAATCCCCGCCCGCGCAGGCGGAGACGAACGCAACGGAACTGGCAGCAACAAGCGCGAGGGCGCGACGCAACATCATGCGCCAACTCTAACCGCCGTGCACAGGAAATATCCGGCTATTTCCCAAGTTCTTTGCGGCGCTCGTACGCGAGCTTGAGGCGCTTCGCGCGTTCCTTCTTGTCCTTTTGTAGCAGCTCTTCGAGGACTTCATCTTCCTCTTCGGAGATGTTGAATACGGGGAACCAGGTGATCATCAGAACGCCCGTTATTGGCCAGACCGCCCAGGCGTAATCCAGGTCGAAGCCGAGTTGGAGGATGAAGTATGTGAGGGCGCCGAGGACACCGGTTGCGACCATGGCGGCATCCATCTTCTTTTTCGCCGCGAGTTTTTGCTCCAGTTCGATCTCAGAAACGGACGGCTTTGCGGGGGCTGCGGGTTGGTCGGGGAGGTCGTCGAAAAGCGTTGCAAGCTCGCCGCGTGTGCGGGCGACTGCGGCTTGAGCTGTGCGTTCATCGAACTCGCTGACCTCCAGGTAGCCGTCCGCAAACAGCGTGCCTAGGCGGTCGAGTGCTTCCGAGCGCTCAGCGTCGCCTACGCGAATCTCGTCCATGAAGCCTCCAGTTTGTGCTTGCCCCTGCGGCAACCTGTTCAATCACATTCATGACAGAGGATAACGAGTACACGATCGGCGAAGCAGCACAGGCACTTGGCGTATCTGCGAAAGCCCTACGCCACTGGGAAACCCTCGGGCTCATCGAACCGGAGCGCACGTGGGCGGACCACCGCATCTACACCGAGGCGGACCTCGAGCGAGGTGCAGCTATCGCACTCTACCGCGGCGTGGGCGTGCCACTCGCGGAGATCGCATCGCTTCTCGACGCCTCCCCGCACACCCTCGCAAGCGCCCTCAAACACCACAAGCGGGCACTTGCTTCTCGACGAGACGCCCTCGAGGAACAACTCGCCTCTGTCGAACAACTCATCAACGAATCAACACAAGGAGCGATCAACATGGACGCAATGAAGAAGTACCTCGGCGAGAACATGCCCGCCTACCAGGAGGAAGCACAGCAGCGCTGGGGCGAAACGCCGGAGTGGGCACAGTCCCAGGAGAAGCTGGCGCAGATGGGTGACGGCGACTTCAAGCGCCTCCAGGAAGAGCAGGACGCGCTGGCTAAGGACCTAGTCGTGGCCCGCGATGCCGGTGTCGCGCCGGGCTCCGAGGAAGCCGAAGCGCTGGTGGAGCGTCACCGCGCGAGCATCGGTCAGTGGTACGACGTCACCCCGGCGCGCCAGCTCATCCTGGCCCGCATGTACGTTGGCGACGACCGCTTCCACGCCGCCTACGACGGAGCGCAGGATTACCTGCTCGAACTGATCACCGCGCACGCGAAGAACGCAGGCGTGGATGTGGACAACCCACAGTGGGGCTAGCCCAACTCTTCAACTCCCATGATTGCCCCGGACCTGCCCTGGATCTGTGCCGGCACCTACACCGGGCAAATGACAGGAACGTTGCCGTCGTGGAGCACTTTGGCGCGGATGCCGTAGACCTGCTCCAACAGTTCCGGCGTGAAGGCATCGTTGGGTGAGTCGTGGGTGATCGTTTTGCCGCCTTTCATGACGAGTAGCTCGTCGCAGTAGCGGGCAGCGAGGTTGAGGTCATGGATGGCGACGATTGCCAGCTTGTCGGTGCCTGCGATGACCTCACGGACCAGCTGGAGGACGTCGACTTGGTGGCGGAGGTCGAGGGCGGAGGTGGGCTCGTCGAGAAGCAAGATGCGAGGCTCGCGTACCAACATCTGTGCGATGCCGACGAGTTGTCGCTGGCCGCCTGACATGGCGGACATCATGCGGTCTGCAAGCGCTGTGATTCCGAGCCGGCTCATGATGCGCGCTGTGGCTTCGACGGGATTTTCGGTGGAGCCACCGCCGCGCCGGGCTGCGATCACGATGGACTCGAACGCGGTGAGCGAGGCTCCAGTGAGCAGATCCTGTGGTACATAACCGACGACGTGAGGGCGGTTAGCGTCGGAGACATTCGCACCGTCGAGAGTGATTGTGCAGGTGCCGGACGTTGGCGTTTTAATGCCTGCCAGGGTCTTGATCAGCGTTGATTTTCCGGCGGCGTTTGGGCCGAGCAGGCCGATTACGTTGCCTTCAGTTAGCGGGCCGAACGACATGGAGTCGAGGATGGTGCTGCGCCCGTATTTCACTGTCAGGTCGTCTACTTGGACTGCCATGGTTTCAGCCTTTCCGCCGGTTGCGGGTGAAAATGAGGAAGATGAAGAATGGCACGCCGACGAGCGCCGTGATGATGCCGATCGGGATCGCCACGCCCGGGATAATGGAAAGGGATACGGCGTAAGCGACGCTGAGCAGCATTGCCCCAGCTGCAGCTGAGGCGGGTAGGAAGAACTTCTGGTCTTCGCCGACCAGCATCCTGGCCACGTGCGGGCCGACGAGACCGATAAAACCGATGATGCCGGTGAACGCCACCGAGGCTGCTGCGAGCACTGAAGCGACAAGCAGGGTGGTGATGCGGAGCCGGGCGACATTGATACCGAGGGCGGCGGCTCGGTCGTCGCCAAGCCGAAGCGCTGTAAGTCGCCATGAATTGGCAACGCAAAACGGGATGGCGACTGCAATAACCACGGCAAGAATGGACGTGGTGGTCCAGTTCGCGCGTTGCAGCGAGCCCATTGTCCAGAACACAATCTGTTGGAGCGCTTCGGTGTTCGCGCCGTATTGCAACAGCGAAAGTAGCGCCTGGAAGAGGAACGATAGGGCGATGCCGAGCAGGATCATCGACTCGGCGTTCGCACCTTTCCACACTGCGGCCGCAGCAACGATGGCGACTGCGACAAGTGCCGACAATGCTGCGGTGAACGCCAAGTTGAGTTGAGCGTTCGGCAACACCACCCAACCGATGACGATGGACATTGCCGCGCCGAAGGCTGCCGCTGCGGAGATACCGAGGGTGAACGGTTCCGCTAGCGGGTTGTCCAGGATTGTCTGCATCTGCGCGCCTGCGAGTGACAGTGCTACGCCGACGAGGACTGCCATGATCGCAGCCGGAAGGCGTAGGGTGCGGATGACGGTGCGCGTTTGCTCGTCGACAAGTTCAGGGCGGAAAACCGCATTCCAAACCTGGCCGAGCGAAATGTCCAACGGACCGACGATGACTGCGATGAGGAAGCTCACAACCGCGGCGAGGGTGAGCCCCGCAATCGCGATTGCTTTGCGACGACCCCGTTGCCGGTACGTCGCAATCGCCTCCATTGCCTCTGCCTCGTCATACATGACTGGAGGTGTTACCGCTGTAGCCATTAGGAGTTAGCATCCGACGCGTTGACGAAGAAGGTGCCGCTGTAGTCGTACGGCAGCCATTCGTCGTGGAACTCTTCGAACTCCTTTGCCGGATCGAGGTCCTTGAACTCCTCGGGGTGCAGCCACTTCGCAATCGCTTCGAGGGCGAACACGTTGAACGGGTTGTCGTAGAACTGGTGGTAGATGGCGTAATAGTTGCCGTTCTTCGGGGCGTCGAGCAGCTCGATGCCGGGGATCTCCAACGGACCAGAGCAGGTTTTAAGTGCTGTGTTGGCGTCGGCCTGGTAACCGAGTTCGACATGCTGGAACTGCTCGGTCTTGTTCGGGTCGCGGGCCCACTCACCACCAGTGACGATGAGCTTCTCCGGGTTGATCTCTACCAGCTTCTCTGCGGTGAGCTTTGGAGAGTCAACGCTGATGACATCAGGTCCGAGGTTATGCCCGCCTGCAGCGGTGACCAGGGTGCCCAGGTGGACATCGCCTGCGACGCTGCAGCAGTCGGTGAACCCGGCTGCAGTCCACACCAAGGTGTCGGGGCGGTCCTTGATGGTTGCGACACGGTCTGTCACAGTGCGGACCTTAGTGTCGTAGAAGTCGTTGAACTTCGCTGCCCGATCTTCTTTGTCCAGCAGGGCGCCGAGCAGGGACATGGAAACGGTAGTATTTTCCAGTGGCTTTTGGCGGAAGTCGATGAAGGCGTACGTGATGCCGGCGGCGTCCATGTCCGCCAGGAAGCCGCTTTCTTCGGTGGCCTTCTTCTGGTCGAGCGTCATGATGACTACGTCCGGATCCTGAGCGAGCAGGTTTTCCACCGTGACGTCACCCTTTTGAATCGAGCCGATCATGGGCATGTCGATGGCTTCCGGGAACTGCTGGAAAAGCTTCTCGCGGAATGCGGGTGCGGCTTTAAACAGGTCTTGGCCGTAGGCGACGATGTTGTCGAATGGGTCATCTTGCAGAGCAGAGGTAGCAAAGACCGCGCGTCCTTCGGCGAGGACGATGCGGTCGGGGTGCTCGTCGAATTCGAGAGTGCGTCCCGCAGCGTCTGTGACGTGGACGCTACCGTCCGCCTTGCGTGTCGAGGACGCCGTGGCGGATGTCGCCGACGTTGCGGTGGTGTCTTGTGGTTGGGTCTCGCCGGAGCATGCGACGAGGCCGAGAACTGTTGCAGCGGAGACAATGGCTACCCCTGCGCGCTGGATGAGCTTCAACCCAGTACCTTTCTAAATATTGATTAGGCTTACCTTACAAGCCTCGGAGGTAAGGTAAGGCACGCCTGGCTTGGCGTCAAGTGTCTGGGGGTGAGTTAGGGGGACGCTGGGGAATCGCCTAGAGCGCCCCGTGCTCCAGCACGAGGTCTGCGAAGTCCTGGTCGCCGTCGGGCATGGCGACCTCGGCCACGTACAGCAGGCTGAGTGCGTAGTGGCGCGGGCAGAACAACAGCGTTTCACCCGCGTGCGCTGAGCCGTGCTCGGGGCAGGGGTAGGACACGAAGTACTGTGCGGTGTCGCCACACGGAGCGTTGGTCCAGTTGCAGCCCTTGTGGGACCAGCCGTCGTTGGTGTCCATCGGTGGCAGCGAATCGACGGTGTCGGTTGTGAAGCGTGTGCTCATTATTTACCCCCAATGGCTTTGAGCGCGGTTGCGATTGCGGTGTCGATTTCGGCGTCGGTGTGCGGGATGGAGTCGTCGGCAAGATGCCCCCACCTGCGCTGGAATCGTTCCTGGAGTTCGTGGCGTTTGGCGTACGGCACTTGGTGCTTATTTTCGACGACCACACTTCCGCCGTTGTTATCCACCGTGATGTACAGCAGCGTGGCGTCAGGGGAGACCTTGAGCATGAAGTTCAGGTCGGGAAAGCACAGTGCCCACCAGTTGTACTCAGCCGACGGTTCGAAGGTGACGTATTCGGGCAGGTCGGAGATCCGGTACGCGGTCGCCGCACCGCACTGGGTTGGCTGGGTGCTTGCGGCGGCGTCCATGTACTGGGCGTAGACGTAGGAGGCGTAGCCCATGTCCTGGAGGATCTCGTACCACTGGTTTGGCTCGATCGAGGTGGTGTAGGGGCCTGGGGAGTATGCGTCGGGGTGGCCGGTGTCGGCGATCAGGCTGGCATCCCCAAGCCCGGTTCGTGTCGCATTGCCCGGCCAGAACAGTTCGCGCACCTCGACGCGCACTGGGCTGGAGCACAGGACACGGTTGAGATAGTCCTCGCAGGCCTTCGGGTCCGCGAACGCTTCCAGGCGCACTGGGGTGTAGGACACCTCGACCACGTTGTGCTCGGCGCGCTGAAGTTCGGAATCCAGATCGTCGCCGTGCCAGCGCGGATCCTGTCGGTCGGCTTCGCGCCCGCAGCCGTCGAGGTAGACGATGGCGTCGTACCAGTCCAGAAGCGTCACCGGTCGCTGCGGCAACTCGGGGATATCACGGGTGAGAACACCGTTGATGGTCACGGATTCCACAGTGTCGTCCTCGCCGAGGCGTAAACCGTACACGGCGTCGCCGCCGGTGTAGGTGCGGGCGTGGATCTGCCAGGTGTCGCCTATAAGCGAAAAGTCCCCCGGTGAAACCTTGGATAAATACGACGGAACGTAATCGGGTGCGGCGGCCAGCGCGCGCTCGAAAGGATTCATGCAGCCACAATACGCATGTAAATAGGTACGCTACTGGCGTGTCACCCGAGAATATTTTGTTGCGCATCCCGGAGGAGGAAGAACGCGCAGTTCGGCAGATCTACGCGGAGCTCGCGGAGCGGGGCTTCCCGCAGCAGCACCAACGGCCGCACATCTCGGTTACCTTCGCACCGACAATGCACCGCAACGCTATCGGGGAGGCGGCAGTCATCCTGCCGCCAGAATTGCCAGCTGCTTTACGACGAACCGGGGTCGTCGTCTTCGGCACCAAATCCAAACAAACCGTGGCCTGGCTGCTTGAAGGCCCCGAATCCCTCGACACGGCAGCCCAGCGCGTCAGCGCCGCCAACCCGGACGGTCGCGGCGCTCGCTGGATCCCGCACCTGACCATGGGACTGCGTATTCCCAAGGCCATGGTGCCGGACTACATCGCAGCGTTAGCCGAGGTCACATCCCCGCACTTCAAAGAACTCACCGCGGAATACGCCGCGCTCTACCAGCCGTCGCTGGGCACTGAGTTACGGCTCTGAAGTCCCTTGCGGTGGGTTAGTCGTGGTGGGGCGGGGTGTCGTCGATAAGCAATTGCCCCAACTTCGACGGCACGTCAGCACAACACCGCAACGGCTGATCAGACGCCGCGACCACCACGTTGCCGTACGCGCCGCCGGCGAGCACCGGCGCACTTGCCGCGACCATGGTGTGGCGAAACACCTCGCTCAAACCCGCTAATTCCGCACGCGTGCGTGCAAGACCAGCGGCATCTCCAATGTTCGCCACAAACAACCCACCTGGACACAACGCTCGATGTACTGCCCGATAAAACTCCACCGTGGTTAGTGGGCGGGGCGTGTCCGGGCCAGCGAACACATCGCGCACAATCACATCCACCGAACCTTCCAGCAACGCATGCGTAAACGCGCGCGCCTCCGCCACCTTGATCGCCACCGGCGGATCAAACGCATCGCGCACCAACCGCGCCAACTGACCATCCAGCTCCACCGCAACGTTGCTGCTCGGCCACCGATGCTGCACATAACTCGGCAACGCACACCCCGCAGCACCCAGATGCAACGCAGCAAACGGCGCGAGGGGCCGGTCCTCCACAAACCCCTGGATAAACCCCGCGATCCACCGCATGTAGTCATACTCCAACACCTCGGGCGCGCCGGGCACCACATACGACGACGGGACGTTATTCACCTCTAACGTGTAGCCACCGTCGCGGTCCGGATCCGCGATGATGGCCGCGTGGCCTGAAGCAATGGGGTAGGTGCCCGTGATGCGTCGCTTTGGCGCACGAGGTTTACGCCGTGGGGAGTTCATAAGGGAAATACCAGCACAGGGTCGGACCAGTTGTTACGATCGCTGCATGATCTACTTGTCGCAGGATTATATCGGTGAGCTACCCAAGCAACATATCTCGCTGGGAAAGTTTGATCCCGACAATATTCCTGCGGACCCGAACGAACTGTTTGCCACGTGGTTTAAAGAAGCCGTTGAGAACGAAGTCGGCGACCCTACTGCGGTAACCGTGGCCACGGTGGACGACAACGGTCAGCCCGATGCGCGAGTTGTTGACCTGTTGTACCTCAACTCCGACGGCTTCCACTTCGGAACCGCGACAGGAACGGCGAAGGTAGACCAGCTTGAAAAGAGCTGGGCCGCTGCGCTGAATTTCTGGTGGCAGCCCATGCGCCGGGCAGTGCGCATCCGCGGCGCTGCGTCGCGCGTTGTCGATGGTGACCGCTTCAACCTCTGGCGCGTCGAGCCGAACCACTTCGAATTTTTCAACCTTTGGGACGACCGCTCAAACTCGGACCGCGTGGCCTACGTGCTCAATGACCACGGTGACTGGGATCGCGTCCGCATCATGCCGCGCCCTTAAGCGCACCAACCTAGGCGCTGTTCCGCTACGGTCCTACCTCTCTAGGCGCTGCCCCAGGACTTGGTTTTTGCAAAGAAGCAGGCAGTCAGAGCGCCGGCGGCGATAACGAGGCACGGCAACCAAATCGACGTTGCCATCGCAGCCGCAAACGGCTCGTGCAAAAACTCCGGCAGGGGGCCGGAAACCTGCGTTGGCGATGCAGTTGGCGATGCTGGCGGTGTCTCCGCGGCGCCGCCGTTCGCACCCGCGTGTGTACCCAACCGCGAATCGAGCTGCGCGGACATCATCGCGGCAATCGCCGCCGATCCGATCACTGCACCAATCTGGCGGGTGGTGTTGTACACACTCGAACCGGCACCCGCCAACTTCGGGTTCAGGTTGCGGGTGGCAATCATGGAAAGTGGCCCCCACATCATCGAGTTGGCCACGCCGTACACCACCGAAATGGCATACATCCAGTTCGGGTCAACCCCAGGTGTTGTGATCAGTGCGGTTGCGCCGATGCTTAGCGCCGCCAGCGTCATTCCCGCTATGGCGAACGGCTTCGGGTCGTGCGTGTTGGTGAGTCTGCCGATGTACGGCGACAACACCCCGGAGACCAAGCCAGACGGCAAGATCAGCAATGCGGCGTGGGTGGGGGAGAGCTCGCCGACGGTTTGGATGTAGATCATCCACGGAATGACATAAGTGGATACCGCGAAGCCGACGGTGGAGATGGTGAAGGCGGCGAGGGAGAAGTTGCGGTCGTCGAAAAGTGCAAGCGGCACCAATGCGTTCGTGGATTGGCGTGACTGCCAGCGGAAGAAGAACACCATCGCAACAACGCCAACGACGAGCAGGGTCCACACGCGCCAGTCCCAGCCGAACTGCTGGGCTTCCTGCACGCCGAAGACGAGGCAGAACATGCCAAGCGCACTGAGCACCACGCCAAGCAAGTCAAAGTGGCGGTTATTCTGCTCCAGCTTCGGCACAAATACCCAGGCCAGGATGAGTCCGATGATGCCGATTGGGACGTTGACGTAGAAGATCCAGGGCCACCCGGCGGCGTCGACAAGCACACCGCCCAGCAGAGGTCCGGTCACCGTGGCAAGGCCGGCAGTCGCACCCCACACACCCATAGCGCCGCCGCGCTCTTTCGGCGCGAATGTGCGGATCATCACCGACATCGTCTGCGGCGTCACCAGCGCGCCACCCAAACCTTGGAAAGCGCGGGCGGCGATGAGCGCAGCCGAACTTTCCGCCAACCCGCACGCCAGCGAAGAAACAGTAAAGATCGTCAGGCCGATCAGATAGATCGTGCGCGGCCCGAAGCGGTCCCCGAGACGCCCCGTGATCAGCAGCGGCACCGCGTAGGCGAGCAGGTAAGCACTGTTGACCCACAACACCTCGTTATAGGACGCCTCCAACCCGTCAGAGATCGCCGGGATGGCTACGGAGACGATGGTGGAATCCACCAAAATCATGAAAAAGCCCAGCATCATGCTCCACAGAGCAGGCCACGGCGAGCGCTTTACAGGGACAGTCACTGCCGAGATGATACTGGGCTTTCCCAGGGGTGGCTAGAGGCCGAGCATCTGTCGAATCTGAGGCGGAAGCATATCGACGACCTGCTGCGGGATCTGGTCCTTCACATACGGGAACACCAGCATGCCAGCCGCGCCAAGTGCGGCGACGACGCCCAACACGATGCCTGTGGTGCGCAGAGCGTCGTTGTCCTCGGAGGACAGGAGCGTTTCCGGCTTGCTCTGGACCAGGTTTTCCTCGGATTGCATGTCCGGAGTGTCGGTGGCGGCGTGCTCTTCGACCTCCAGGACCTTGTCGTCCTCGATAGCCTCATCCATGTTGATGCCGAAGAAGGTGTCCAGGCCCTTCACGTTGAACTGGGTGGACATGTAGCGGTCGTTCGTGCCGGTGTTCCACTGGGAGACGACGATGTCCATGTTGTCAATCGTGGACCCAGGCACGATGTAGCCGCCGTAAGGCTGCGACCAGTTCTTGGGATTTTGCGGCCTGAGCCAGGAGCCGTGCTTGGCAATCGTCGCCACGGGCACGTTGTCCCAGTTTTGCTCAAGCGTGTCGGAGATGCGTACCTCGATGGCCAGCTTCTCCTCGTTGAACATCACGAGCACCCAGTGACCGTTGATGTAGCGCAGGTTCATCTCGCCGGCCTTGACACCGTCCGACAGAATTGGGGCAGCGACGTTGCTCCACTTCTTGTCGGCGTCGGGTTCGGAGTAGTCGTAGAGCTCCCACTTGCTGCGATCCGCAATGTCCTGCGGCTTAAAGCGCGAAAGGAAAACCTTTTCCTTGCGGGTGAAGGCACTCGACATCACGTACACGTAGCCGTCCGGGCCCTTCTCCCAGGTGATCAGGTCGCCGAGGCCTCCCGGAATGTAATTCGTTGGGGTTTTGGAAATCGACTTCCAGGTCTGGCCGTTGTCGGTGGACTTCCAGATCTCCGTGTAGAGCACGTTACCGATGCCCTTGTTCCACATGCCCTGCATGTACAAGGTGCCGTCGAGGTTGATCACATCCGACGGGATAAGCGTCAGGTTGTCGGTGTGGTGGTACGACACCAGGCTTTCCACACGGCGTCCGTTGTTCAGGGGGCGGACAATCTCAATGAACCCGTCGTCGTTCATCTTCGCCACAACACCAACCGGGCTCAACCATTCGTTCTTGGGGCCCTTGATGGATTCGCGGAAGGAGTCGCCGAAGATCATGGCGAACTCCTTGCTGTTGTTCAGTGGCGCCATCGCACCCAGGTCGCCGTCCTTAAACCCGACGTGCTTCGAATACTTGCCCAGCACATCGTCCATCACCTGCACGATTGTGCCGTCGGGCATGGTCACAGGGTCGGACGCACGCTTCTCAGGTGGTTTCGGGAACGTGTAGGACTCGTTTGACGGTGATGAGGGTCGCGACGAGCCGGACGAACCAGACGAGCTAGAAAAGCTCAGGCTGGACTGAGCGTGCGCGGGGGCGCATACGGAACCGGCGAGAAGCAAGCTGCCTGCGGTGGTAGCACACAGCAAAGCGTTGCGACGAGAGGGGAAACGCATGGGAGGGCCTTCTTAAACAAAGATGTCGAATTGCGTGTGAATAAGCCCTTAGAATGTAGCAGACGAAAACGGCCCCGGCAGGTGCTCGGGGCCGTGACGTTATTGCTGTACGTTGCCTGTGTTTGGATTAGACAGCGTCGTGTTCATCCGGGTCGTTATCGGCGTCCGCCTTGGTCTCGTGACGGGTGCCCGGCTTGTGCTCTGGCGGTGCGTAAATGGAGTACAGCTTTGCCGGCTTGTCGGACTCGTTGACAAAGTTGTGCCACTTGCCGCCCGGGACGAATGCTGCCCAATCATCCTTGATCACTTCGTCGACTTCGAGGTCGTCCTCGGATGCGCCGATCATTGCGCGCAGCTCGCCTTCTTCGAGGCGCAGGAACTGGTCATGACCGTCGTGGATCTCAGCGCCGATCTCGCCGCCCGGCGGGATGGTCATGACGGTCAGCTGCAGGAACTTGCCGGTCCACAGGGTGTCGCGGAACGCCTCGTTATCAAGCGTCGCCTTTTCAATGTCAACGACGTACGGATTCGGTCCATGGTCAGCCATGATTGCTCCTTAAACTTCGGGTTCGTTACGGTTCCCACCATAGGAGCTTTTGCTTATCGACGATGCCTTCCGCCACGACGACGCTTCCGGTTCCGCCTCCTGAGCTGGACCTTCTCCACCTCGGTGAGGTAGCCCTCTGGGCGGTCGTTCTGCGCAACTCGTGTTGCGTCCGGGCGCTTCGCGGGCGCTGCAGGCGCTGCGGGCTTGTCGGGTGTTTCGGTCTCGTCGAGACGCGCGAACATCTCCGTCGGTGCGTCGAGCTCGTCTGGGCGGCCTTTGCCCTCAAGCGAGACATAGCGTGCGGTGTGCTTCGGGTGCACCGTGTCTTGGGGGTCGATCGCTGCGTCGCGCTCCACGGTGATGGCCCAGCTGCCGTCTGGAAAGTCGATCACTTGCCACGGCGTGATCTGGCGTGCCGGCGCCGCCGATAGCGGCGGGACGGTGTCGGTGCCTTCGTCCGGGCTTGCGGCATCCAGTGCCGCCATGCCGTCGAGCAGGATTGCGCGTGCCCAAAGGTTGCCGTGCTCGTAGGAGCGAACCCATTCGACGACCTCGGGCTCCGCAAGCGAGCCGAGCACCTTGCCATCCAGGGTCGCGACGGCGGTGTCTCCGAGCGCTTGCAATCCGACGAACCATTGGCCAGGGGAGCGGTGTGCTAGATCTGCCGCGTTAAATTCCCCTTCGGTGGTGTCGATGACCAACATGTCGCCGGCACGCAGGACAGTGGCGGTCTCAGGTGCGTTGTTGCGCGGAACCGCCAACTGGGGCTCGGGCAGCAACAAGTTGACCTCGAATTGGCCGATGTCGCGTTCCAACTTCACTGCCGCCAGGGCAACGGGTTTCAGGATTGAGGAGTGGACGCGCTCCACCTCGTCGAAAAGCGAACGCCACTGTGGCGAAACTTCCCCGAGCACTGGTCCAGCCAGCATGCTGTTTTGCGATGCTGCATTGTGTAGCCGCAAACGCCACGACGCGTTGAGGGGGTTCGCCTCAAGCACGACGGGCACGTAGGAGGTGCCCCGCTTACCAGCGAAATCCGAGAACAACGCCGCTTGGGAGACGTGATCTACGGGGATTTCAACGGCCGCACCCCATGTGGATGGAGCCAGTGGGTAAAGCTTTTGTGCCATGGGCGCATTGTAGGCGCAGCCTACGCAGCGTCCGTCGGGGCAGTCTCTTGGGAGCGCTCGGATGCGTCACCACCGCGCAGTTTGCCCACAGCAGTGACGATGCCGACGATGATGAAGCCGACGATCAGGCCAACGACGAGCGAGACGCCGGTGTCCACGAACCAGCCAAGCACACCGCCACCGACGAGTTCCTGACCCTTTTCGATGATGTGGTGTGGCCAGTCAATGCCGAAGACCTCATCGAGGCCACGAACAATGAGGTGACCGCCGACCCAGAGCATCGCAACAGTGCCGATAACGCCGATGGTGCTAAGCACGTACGGCATGCCTTTCACCAGTGCGTGACCGGTTTTCGGTGCGTTGCCACGCTTGATCATGCCGTGGCCGATGTCATCGATCTTCACCAGTAGTGCCACAGCGCCGTAGACGGCAAACGTGATGAAAATGCCAACCGCGAGCAGTACTGCGGCCTCCATCCAAATTGACTGGTCCTTGACCTCGTCCAACGCGATGATCATGATCTCCGCGGAAAGGATCAAGTCCGTGCGGATCGCGCTGTTGACCAGAGAATCCTCGTCCTGCTCTGTTCTATTGACCGCTTGTTCTTGCTGCTCCTCGGCGTCGGAGGAAAGCTTATGGGCGATCTTCTCCGCGCCCTCAAAGCACAGGTATGCGCCGCCAAGCATGAGGATCGGGACCAACGCCCACGGTGCAATCGCGTTGAGCAGCAGTGCGACCGGCAGAATAAACAGCAGCTTGTTGCGCAGGGATCCTTTGGTGATGCGCCAGATCATCGGAAGCTCACGCGCCGGAGTAACACCGGAGACGTATTGCGGGGTGACCGCGGCATCGTCGATTACAACCCCGGCTGCTTTCGTGGATGTTTTTGCGGTCAAGGTGGCGACATCGTCGACACTTGCCGCGGCTTGTCGTGCGATCAGTGCGACATCGTCGAGAAGTGCGAGGAGGCCACCGGCCATGAGGGTCCTTTCATACAGGTGCAACTGCTTTGCGACGCAAACGCCACGGGCCTCGAGTGTATTGCACGTACCTCCTGACACACGATGCTCACAGCGTTTCAAAAGATATTTGTGAAACTCCCCACGGGCGACCGTCAAGTGTGGTGAAATACATGGACATCCAAATTGTGAGCCACAGGACATTCCTTGGCTCCATACTTGGTCGAAGGAGAACACATGCAACTGAAGAAGACAGCGGCGATTCTTGGCGCCGGTGCCCTGACGTTCGGTCTGGTCGCCTGCGGTGACTCAAACGATTCTGCAGATGGTGGCGCTGAAGGCACCACCAGCGGTGGCGACAACTACGTTCTTGTCAACGGCTCGGAGCCGCAGAACCCGCTCGTACCGGGCAACATCAACGAGACCGGTGGCGGCCGCATCATCGACCAGATCTTCGCAGGCCTGGTCTATTACGACGGCGACGGCGAAGTGCAAAACGATATCGCCGAGTCCATCGAGCCGGAAGGCGACGCAGGCTACCGCGTCACCCTGAAGGACGCGAAGTGGTCCGACGGCACCACAGTGACCGCCAAGGACTTCGTCGACGCATGGAACTACACGGTAGAAAACTCGCTGCTCGGCGCGTACCACCTCGAACCGATCAAGGGCTTCGAGGAGGGCAAGAAGCTCGAGGGCCTCGAAGTTGTCGACGACAAGACCTTCACTATCGAGCTGGCCCAGCCGGAGTCTGACTTCCCGAGCCGCCTTGGCTACACGGCGTTCTTCCCGATGCACCCGTCCGCATACGACGACATCGAGGCGTACGGTGAGAAGCCGATCTCCAATGGCCCGTACACGCTGTCCGAGTGGAACCACAACCAGAACGCAGTTGTTGTCCCGAACGCTGAGTACGACGGCCCGCGCAAGGCCCAGAACGACGGCCTGGACTACGTCTTCTACGCGCAGCAGGACGCCGCCTACGCCGACCTGCTCTCCGGCAACCTGGACGTCCTCGACGCCATCCCGGACTCTGCATTCGCCACCTTCGAAGACGAGCTCGGCGACCGTGCAGTGAACCAGCCAGCAGCGATCTTCCAGTCCATGACGATCGGTGAGAAGGCCGACCACTTCAGCGGTGAGGAGGGTGCGCTTCGTCGTCAAGCAATCTCGCGTGCGATCAACCGCGAGGAGATCACGGCAACGATTTTCGACGGCACCCGCACCCCGGCCACGGACTTCACCTCCCCGGTGCTGCCGGGCCACTCCGACAGCCTCAACGGTGTTGAGGTACTGAAGTACGACCCGGAGGAGGCGAAGCGTCTGTGGGCTGAAGCCGACGCAATCGCACCGTTCACCGGCGAGTTCACCATCTCCTACAACGCTGACGGTGGCCACCAGGCATGGGTCGATGCTGTTGCGAACTCCATCCGCAACACCCTCGGCATCGAGGCAGTGGGCAACGCGTACCCGGACTTCAAGTCCCTGCGCGATGACGTGACCAACCGCACCATCGAAGGCGCATTCCGTACCGGCTGGCAGGCAGACTACCCGCTGCTGAGCAACTTCCTTGGCCCGTTGTACGGCACCGGCGCAGGCTCGAACGACGGCGACTACTCCAACGCTGAGTTCGACGACCTGCTGAAGAAGGCCAACGGTGCAGCAGACCAGGAAGCAGCCGTGAAGGACCTCAACGCGGCGCAGGAGATCCTGCTGAAGGATCTGCCAGCAATCCCGCTGTGGTACTCGAACCTGACCGGTGGCTACTCCGAGGACGTTGACAACGTTGTCTTCGGCTGGAACCAGGTGCCGCTCTACTACCAGATCACCAAGAAGTAACACCCCGCTGTTGGCGAATTAGATTCGCGACAACGGCAACGACCGCGCCGTCCACATCCCCCCTGGGTTGTGGCGGCGCAGTTTCTATTTTTCGGTCCCTTGGACCGCACGCGCGGGGCGGCCGGATTATGGGAGGTTACGTTTATTGTGGTGGACTCCTTAGAGCACGCTGAGTGTTTGACAGCACAACATGCGAAAACATGAAAAGACACAAGGAGTCAAGGTGCATATCAAGAAAGCAGTTGCCGCCCTCGGCGCCGGCGCACTGGCGCTCGGCCTT
The DNA here is from genome assembly GCF_030408635.1 of Corynebacterium coyleae. NCBI lineage: Bacteria > Bacillati > Actinomycetota > Actinomycetes > Mycobacteriales > Corynebacteriaceae > Corynebacterium > Corynebacterium coyleae. The sequence goes on from NZ_CP047198.1 coordinate 972,658, forward strand.
GCCGCATGTGGTGGCTCCGCCGACAATTCTGCCGACGGAGCTGGAAACTACGTTCTGACCAACGGTTCCGAGCCACAGCGTCCGTTGCTGCCCGCAGATACGAATGAGACTGGCGGCGGCCGCATCGTCGATGTCCTGTACGCAGGTTTGACCTACTACGACAAGGACGGCGAAAGCCACAACGAGCTCGCAGAGTCCATCGATCTCGAGGGTGAGAAGACCTACCGTGTCACGCTGAAGGACACGAAGTGGGCCGATGGTACCCCGGTGACGGCGAAGGACTTCGTCGACGCGTGGAACTACGCAGTCGAGAACTCCCAGATGAACGCGTACTTCTTCGAGCCGATCAAGGGCTACGAGGACGGAAAGCCGCTCGAGGGCCTGGAGGTTATCGACGACAAGACCTTCACCATCGAGCTCGAGCAGCCGGAGGCTGACTTCCCGCAGCGCCTCGGCTACACGGCATTCTCGCCGCTTCACCCGTCTGCGTTCGACGACATGGAAGCGTACGGCGAAAACCCGATCTCGAACGGCCCTTACAAGCTGCTGGAGTGGAACCACAACCAGGACGCCATCGTGGTGCCGAACGAGGAGTACCAGGGTGATCGCAAGGCGCAGAACGACGGCGTGAACTTCATCTTCTACGCCCAGCAGGACGCGGCCTATGCCGACCTGCTCTCCGGAAATCTCGACGTGCTCGATGCTGTGCCGGATTCTGCACTGGCCAACTTCGAAGACGAGCTTGGCGAGCGCGCTGTGAACCAGCCAGCAGCTGCATTCCAGTCGATCACCATCAACGAGAACGAAGAGCACTTCGGCGGCGAGGAAGGCAAGCTTCGTCGCCAGGCAATCTCTAAGGCGATCGACCGCGAGCAGATCACCAAGACCATTTTCGACGGCACCCGCACCCCGGCGACCGACTTTGCTGCACCGGTGATCCCGGGCCACTCCGACAACCTTGAGGGCGTCGACGTGCTCAAGTACGACCCGGAGGAGGCAAAGCGCCTGTGGGAGGAAGCCGACAAGATCAACCCGTACACCGGTGACCTGGAGATCTCCTACAACTCCGATGGTGGCCACCAGGCATGGGTCGATGCTGTTGCGAACTCCATCCGCAACGCCATCGGCATCGAGGCAGTGGGCAACGCCTACCCGGACTTCAAGTCCATGCTCGACGATATGGACAACGACGCCGTCAAGGGCGCATTCCGTACCGGCTGGAGCGCTGACTACCCGTCGCTGGGTAACTTCCTGATCCCGCTGTACGGCACGGGCGCTTCCTCGAACTATGCGCGTTACTCCAACCCGGCAGTCGACGCACTGCTGGAAGAAGCAGCAACCGCAGCTTCTCCGGAAGCTGCTGCTGAAAAGTACAACGAGGTGCAGAAGGTTCTGTTTGAGGATCTGCCAGCGATCCCGCTGTGGTACTCCAACGTTGCAGGTGGCTACTCCGAAAACGTAGAGAACGTCGCGTTCTCCTGGCGCTCACTTCCGGTGCTGCATCAGATCACCAAAAACTAGGTGGTAACCTAAGCAACCACGCAAAGTGGCCCGTTCGCATTTTGCGGCGGGTCATTACTCGTTTCACACTCAAAATTGGTTTTCGTCCCGACTCACATGGAAAAGGAGAGCCCGGAACCATGCTGCGTTATATCGGGCGGCGGCTGCTCCAAATGATCCCCGTCTTCTTCGGGGCCACTCTGTTGCTTTACGCCCTCGTGTTCCTCATGCCGGGCGACCCCGTACAGGCGCTTGGCGGAGACCGCGGCCTGTCCGAGGCCGCCCGCGCCCGCATCGAAGCGGAATACAACCTTGATAAACCATTTATCGTCCAATACCTGCTCTACATCAAGGGCATTTTCATGGGCGATTTTGGCAAGACCTTCTCCGGCCAGCCCGTCGCGTCGGTGATGGCTAACGCGTTCCCGGTGACCATCAAGCTCGGTTTGATGGCGCTGGCGTTTGAGGCTGTGTTCGGCATCATCTTCGGCGTGATCGCCGGTGTGCGCCGCGGCGGTGTCTTCGACTCCACGATTCTCGTCGCATCGCTGATCGTCATCGCCGTCCCGTCGTTCGTGATCGGCTTTGTCATGCAGTACCTCTTCGGCGTGAAGTGGGGACTGTTGCCTGCAACGGTGGGGCGCAATGAGTCATTTGAAGCGTTGCTCATGCCTGCGATCGTGCTTGGTGCGCTGTCGTGCGCGTATGTGATCAGGCTGACGCGTCAGTCCGTGAGCGAAAACCTTCGCGCAGACTACGTCCGTACCGCGCGAGCTAAGGGTCTGAGCGACGGTACCGTGATGACTCGCCACGTGCTTCGCAATTCCATGATCCCGGTCGTGACTTTCCTTGGCGCTGACCTTGGTGCGCTGATGGGTGGCGCGATTGTGACCGAAGGTATCTTCGGCATTAACGGTATCGGTGGCACGATCTACCAGTCGATCATTAAGGGCGAGCCCGCGACCGTCGTGTCGATCACCACTGTGCTGGTGATTATCTACATCGTTGCCAACCTCATCGTTGACCTGCTTTACGCAGTACTCGACCCAAGGATCCGCTATGACTAATTCCATTCCACAACCTGAAATGTCGGCTGATCGCACGATGGCCAATGCTGGGGTGCTGCGCGGTCAGGAATACTACGTCGCAGAGACCGATGAGACTGGCCTCGGCGCAGTTGATGCTGTGCCGGATGCCGGTACACCCACCAGCCAGTGGGCTGAAGCTTGGAACTACCTGCGTCGCAGGCCGCTGTTCTGGTTCTCTGCAGTATTGATCCTGCTTGCCGTCACCGTCGCTGTGTTCCCTGGTCTGTTCACCAGCGTCGATCCGCGCGAGTGCATGCTGTCGCGCTCGCTGAACGGGCCGACGGACGGGCACATCTTCGGCTTTGACCGTCAAGGCTGCGATATTTACTCGCGCATGATGTACGGTGCTCGCGCATCGGTTACGGTCGGCGTGCTGACCACACTGATCGTGACCGTGCTTGGTGGCCTCATCGGTGCGATCGCCGGTTACTTCGGCGGCATCTGGGACACACTGCTATCGCGTCTGACTGACATCTTCTTCGCGGTGCCGCTCGTGCTGGCCGCGATCGTCGTCATGTCCATGTTCCAGAACAAGCGCTCGATCTGGATGGTGGTATTCGCGCTGTCCATGTTCGGCTGGACTCAGATCGCCCGCATCACCCGCGGTGCAGTGATGGGGATTAAGAACGACGAGTTCGTCACCGCCGCCCGCGCGGTGGGGGCGAGCGACTGGAAGATCATCACCTCCCACATCCTGCCGAACGCCGCGGCGCCCGTGATCGTGTACGCCACGGTTGCGCTCGGCCAGTTCATCGTGGCCGAAGCGACCCTGTCCTTCCTGGGCATCGGTCTGCCGTCCACGGTGGTGTCGTGGGGTGGCGATATTTCGGCTGCGCAGGCGTCGCTACGCACTCAGCCGATGGTGCTGTTCTACCCGGCAATTGCGCTCGCACTGACGGTGCTGAGCTTCATCATGATGGGCGACGTTGTGCGCGACGCCCTTGATCCGAAGGCGAGGAAGCGATGACCACCGCAATCGGTAAAGACAACAAGACTGGCGCGCCCGAGCCGCTGCTTGAGGTGACCGACCTCCGCATCACGTTCGAGTCCTCCACGGGTGTGGTTGAGGCTGTGCGTGACTTCGATATGACGATCTACCCGGGCCAGAAGGTCGCGATCGTGGGCGAGTCCGGTTCGGGCAAGTCCACCTCTGCCATGGCGGTGCTCGGCCTGCTGCCTGGCACCGGCAAGGTCACTGGCGGCTCGATCAAGCTGCGCGGCGAGGAACTGACCAATCTCGATGAGAAGGGCTGGCAGAAGATTCGCGGCAACAGGATTGGTCTGGTTCCGCAGGATCCGATGTCTAACCTGAACCCGGTGTGGCGTATCGGTACCCAGGTGGAGGAGTCGCTGAAGGCGAACAACATCGTCGAAGGCTCCGAGCGCCACCAGCGCGTCATCGAGTTGCTTGAGCATGCAGGCCTGCCGGACGCGGAGCGTCGTGCGGGCCAGTTCCCGCACGAGTTTTCCGGTGGCATGCGCCAGCGCGCACTCATCGCGATGGGCTTGGCTGCGAACCCGGAGCTGCTCATTGCCGACGAGCCCACGTCTGCCCTCGATGTGACCGTGCAGAAGCGCATCCTGGACCACCTTGAGATGCTCACCCAGGAATCCCAGACCGCGCTGCTGTTTATCACCCACGATCTGGGGCTTGCAGCAGAGCGCGCTGACCACCTGCTGGTTATGCACCGCGGTCGTGTGGTTGAGCGCGGACCGAGCCTGGATATTTTGCGCAACCCGAAGCACCCGTACACCCGCAGGCTGGTTAACGCGGCTCCGTCGCTGGCAGCCGCGCGTACGCACGCTGCGCTGAAGGATGAAGACGTCACGGTGGCCGAGACCAAGCCGGAGGACGTGGTCATCCGGGTGGATAACCTGGTCAAGGAGTTCGACGTCCGTGGCCAAAAGGGTGCGAAGAAGACACTGCGCGCGGTCGATGAGGTGTCCTTCGATCTTCGCCGCGGCACCACGCTTGCGCTGGTGGGTGAGTCTGGCTCCGGCAAGTCCACTGTGGCCAACATGGCGCTAAGCCTGCTTGAGCCGACCAGCGGCACCGTGTACTTCGAGGGCCGCGACATCTCGGAGTTAAACCGCAAGGAACTGTTCAAACTGCGTCGCAAGATGCAGGTGGTGTTCCAGAACCCGTACGGTTCGCTCGACCCGATGTACTCGATCTACCGCTGCATCGAGGAGCCGTTGCGCCTGCACAAGGTGGGCTCGCGTAAGGAGCGCGACGCTCGCGTGGCGGAGCTGCTGGACATGGTGCAGATGCCGAGGTCCGCGATGCGTCGCTACCCGAACGAGCTCTCTGGCGGTCAGCGTCAGCGCATCGCGATTGCACGTGCGATGGCGTTGGGCCCAGAGGTCATCGTCCTCGACGAGGCGGTCTCGGCCCTCGACGTGCTCGTGCAAGACCAGATTCTGCAGTTGCTCAAGGGCCTGCAGGCCGATATGAACCTGTCCTACCTGTTCATCACCCATGACTTGGCTGTGGTCCGCGAGACCGCAGACGACATTGTGGTGATGCGCCAGGGCAAGGTTGTGGAGCAGGGGCCGGCGGATGCGATCTTCGCCGACCCGCAGGCGGATTACACCCGCAACCTGATCGATTCCGTGCCGGGTCTCCACATCGAGTTGGGGCGCGGCTAGGAGCATAATTGCTTATCGACGACGCCACCGCGCCGATGCGGGACGTCGTCGATAAGCATGTCTGGGGCGTGTTGTAGCATCGCCTCCGAGAACTGAACACACACGGGTGCTGCATTCGCAGCTGAGATGCCTTCGGGCGGACCGTTGAACCTGATCCGGGTAATGCCGGCGATAGGAAGGAAAGCACATGACTGTGCCTGTTAAAAACAATTCTTGGCGTGTAATCGATATTGTCACCGCCGCCGTCCTCGGTGTGGCGTGTGGTCTGCTGTTTTGGGTGTGGAACAGCGTTGGCTACGCAGGGTTTAAGGCGCTGGATACGTTGACGCCGGGCCTTGGTGGCCTGGTCACCGGTATCTGGTTCACCGGCGGAGTGCTTGGCGGGCTGATCATCCGCAAGCCTGGCGCAGCCGTGTTCGTCGAGGTCATCGCGGCGTCGGTTTCAGCGTTGATCGGCAGCCAGTGGGGCATTGAGACGCTCTACTCGGGCCTTGCACAGGGTCTTGGCGCAGGGCTGATCTTCCTGCTCTTCGCGTACCGTCGCTTCGATCTGACGGTGGCAATCTTGGCCGGTATCGGCTCCGCTGTCGGCGCGTTCATCCTCGAGCTGTTCCTGTCGGCGAACCTGGCGATGAGCCTGCAGTTCAACATCATCTACCTGACCTGCATGGTCATCTCCGGCGCGATCCTTGGCGGCGTGCTGTGCCACTACCTGGTCAAGGCACTCGCGAAGACCGGTGCGCTGGACCGCTTCGGCGCAGGCCGTGAGCGTTTCAACCAGGCTGCGTAAATGACGCTGGCGATTCGTGCTCGAGGGTTGACGTACCAGCACGCCACGCGTCCCCAACCTGCGTTTACTGGCGTTGATCTCGACGTCGAGCGCGGCGAGCGCATCCTCATCTCCGGCGACTCTGGTTCCGGCAAGTCCACGTTGCTCGCGGTCATCGCGAAACTTATCGACGACTCCGAGGACGGCAGCCGCACCGGCTCCCTTGAGGTCAACGGCACGGTAGGCATGGTGCTGCAGGATCCAGAATCGCAAACGATTTTGTCGCGTGTCGGTGACGATGTCGCTTTCGGCGCGGAGAACCTCGGGATGCCGCGCGACGAGATATGGCGCCGCGTGGAGGCCTCCCTGGAGGCCGTGGGCCTGGACCTGCCGCTCGATCACCCCACATCACGCCTGTCCGGTGGACAGAAGCAACGCCTTGCACTGGCCGGGGTGTTGGCGATGGGGGCCGATATTTTGGTGCTCGACGAGCCGACGGCGAACCTCGACCCGCGTGGCCGCGACGAGGTCATCAACGCCGTCGACCGTGTCTGCACACGCACCGGCGCGACCCTGATCGTGGTGGAGCACCGCCCGAAGCACTGGTCGCACGTGGTGGACACCTACTACCGCTTGGATGCGGACGGTTTTCGCCGCATTACCGAAGAAGAGCTACCGCAGGTGCCTTCGTTGCCGCCGGCGAAGCAGGTTCCCGCTGGCACGCCGGCTGCGGTTGCGACGCAGAACTTGCTCACCCGCTTCGGCCCGCCGCGCACGGTGCTTGCGCCTGAGGGGTTCTCCACTGTGGTCACCGGTGAAAACGGCTCGGGAAAAACTACGCTCGTGCAGGTACTTGCCGGGCTAACACCGCCGAAGCAAGGGCGGGTGGAGTACTCGGAAACTATCCGCCAGGGGCTAGCCAAGCCGTCGATTGACTGGTCCTCGGCAGATCTGGCGCAACGCATCGGGTACGTCTTCCAGGAACCGGAACACCAATTTGTCACTGCCACCGTGCGCGAGGAAATGGCGCTGTCTGGTGCGCCGCAGGAACGCATCGATGATCTGCTGCAGCGTTTGCGCCTGACCCACCTCGTCGACGCCAACCCGTTCACACTCTCTGGCGGGGAGAAACGCCGACTTTCGGTGGCAACCGCGCTGGTCAACGCTCCGAAGTTGCTTATTTTGGACGAGCCGACCTTCGGCCAGGACGATCGCACCTTCGTCGAACTCGTCGGCCTGATCCGCGAACTCACGGGCAAGGGCGTCACGGTCATCTCGATTACCCACGACGAAGCGTTTATCGCATCGCTTGGAGACCACACCGAACACATCACGGCAGGGGAGGGTCAGCCATGAACCTGCTGGCAAACATCAACCCCGTGACCCGGATCCTTGGCCTGGCGCTACTGACAACCCCGTTGATGTTCACCGTGGACTGGGTTTCCGCAACCGTGGTGCTCGCGTTTACGCTGCTCATGGTGCCGCTATGCGGGCTTGGCTACGGACGCTTTTTCAAACGCGCATTGCCGATCCTCATCGTCGCGCCCCTGGCCGGTATCCCGATGGCGCTCTACGGACAGGCGGGCGGGGAGACTTACCTGAACTGGGGTTTGATTCACGTCACGGAACTCTCCGTCTCTCTTGCCGGTGCGATGGTGTTGCGCGTGCTTGCCATCGCGCTGCCGGTGGTGCTGTTGTCCGCCGATGTCGACCCGACTGACCTTGGCGACGGCCTCTCCCAGGTCCTGCGCCTCCCCGAACGCTTTGTCATCGGTACTGTCGCGGCCCTTCGCATGCTCACACTGCTTCGCGACGACCTCGACGCCATGCGCCGATCGCGTCGCGCCCGCGGTATCGCGGACCAAGGCAAGATCAAATACTGGTTCACCTTGTCATTCGGGCTGTTGGTGATGTCGCTGCGCCGTGCCGGAAAACTCGCCACCGCAATGGAGGCGCGCGGTTTTGGCGGACCGACGAAGCGTTCCTGGGCCCGAGAATCCAAACTGCGCAGCCGCGACTGGGGCGTCATGGTTGTGTGCCTTGGGGTGGCACTTGTCGCACTTGGCATCGCGTGGCTCACAGGCGACCTGCGTCCAGTGTGGTCAGTGCGATGACATACACCCTGCTCATCGATGGCCCATCTGGCTCCGGCAAGACCACCCTGGCCAACCAGATCGGCGACGCGCTCGGTATCCGGGTGGTGCACCTCGACGATTTTTACCCCGGTTGGTACGGCCTCGAAGAAGGTGCCGCGATGGTCGCCCGCGATGTGCTGCACCCTGCCAGGCCAGGGTTTTGGCGCTGGGACTGGATCAACCACGAGCGCGCCGAGTGGGTGCCGCTCGACCCCGCAGAGGATCTTGTGGTGGAAGGTGTTGGGGCGGTCACGGAGTCGTCGATACGCGCCGCCCGGGCGCGTGGAACCGTCAACACCATCCGCGTGACCGCCGACCTAAAGATGCGAAAAACCCGGGCCCTGCGCAGGGACCCGGGCTACGCCCCCTGGTGGGGGATGTGGGCAGCGCAGGAAGCACGACTTCCGACGCTGCCCGTCGATGTGACGGTTAGGAGATAGCCTCCTCCGCCGGCTTGTACACCGTACGCACGCGGGAGCGCTCCGCATCCGGATCAGGGATCGGAATCGCCGACAGCAGCGCCTTCGTGTACGGGTGCTGCGGGTTGTCGAAGACGTCGTCGGTCTCGCCGAACTCCACAAAGTCGCCCTTGTACATCACGGCCACACGATCCGACAGGTGGCGCACCACCGACAGATCGTGTGCGACGAACAGGTAGGACAGGCCAAGCTTGCGCTTGAGCGAATCCAGCAGGTTAATCACGCCGGCTTGGATGGACACGTCGAGGGCTGACACTGGCTCGTCGAGCACAATCACCGCAGGGTTCGTCGCCAACGCACGAGCCAAGCCGATGCGCTGACGCTGACCACCAGAGAAGTGGCCAGGGAAGCGGTCCAACTGCTTCTCATCCAGACCCACCGTGCGCATGAGCTCGGAGATACGGGCATCCTTGTCGCCCTCGTAGCCCAACGCATCCAACGGCTCTTGGATGATCTCCTTGACCGTCATACGCGGGTTCAGCGAGCTCATCGGATCCTGGAACACCATCTGAATATTGCGGCGTGCCTGACGACGATCCGACGCACTCATCTTCGCCGCGTCCTTGCCACAGATCACGATGCGGGAATCACCCTGTGGATCCAGGCCCATGATCTCCAGCAGGGTCGTGGTCTTACCGGAACCGGACTCACCCACAATGGCCATGCACTCACCGGCGCGAACATCGAAGGAGATGTTCTTCACAGCCTCCACGGTGCCGATGCGGCGCTTCACCAGCGCGCCCTTGGTCAGTGGGAACGCACGGTAAAGGTTCTCTACCTCGAGGGTGACTTCGCGCTCCTCGCGCGGGATGCCCGCGAACTTGTTCTCCGGCAGGACAGGTGCGGGGAACAACGGCTTACCGTCGAGAGTGCCGTTTTCAATCTCATCGTGGCGCACGCACGCAACCATGTGGTTCTCGTCGCCCTTGTTCGGCACCAGCGGCGGCTCCTGCGTCAGGCAGGCCTCGGTGGCGATGGGGCAGCGGGGTGCGAACTGGCAGCGGTCGGCGACGTCGATGAGCATCGGTGGGTTGCCGTCGATAAACGTCAGTGGCTCGCTAGACGGCTGATCCACGCGCGGGGTAGAGCCCAGCAAGCCCACCGAGTACGGCATCTTCGGGTTGCCGAACAGTTGGTGGACTTCGGCGCGCTCGACCGGACGTCCGCCGTACATCACCAGCACGTCATCGGCGGTGCCTGCCACCACACCCATGTCGTGGGTAATCATGATGCAGGCAGCGCCGGTCTCACGCTGCGCCGTCTTGATCACGTCCAGAATCTGAGCCTGGATGGTCACGTCGAGGGCTGTGGTGGGCTCGTCGGCAATAAGCACCTTCGGGTTGTTCGCAATCGCAATTGCGATCACCACACGCTGACGCATGCCGCCCGAGAACTCGTGCGGGAAGGAACGCAGCCGCTTCTTCGGCTCGGGGATACCCACCAGATCGAGCAACTCTGCAGCACGGTCCATCGCCTTCGACTTAGAGATGTTCGTGTGCGCCTGGATGGCTTCCACCAACTGCGTGCCGATGTCGTACACCGGAGTCAGAGCGGACAGCGGATCCTGGAAGATCATGCCGATGCCGTTGCCACGAATCTTCGACATGGCGGCATCCGACTTGCCCAGGAGCTCCTCGCCCTCAAACATCACAGAACCGGTGACCTTGGCGTAATCCGGCAACAGGCCCATGACAGCGAGAGAGGTGACGGACTTGCCGGAACCTGATTCGCCCACGATGCCGAGGGTACGGCCTGGGAGGAGATCGAAATCCACGCCTCGCACCGCGCGGACCACGCCGGCCTCCGACGGGAACGACACGTTGAGGTCGCGTACCGAAAGCACCGGGGAACCCGAGTTGTTGATGCTGGTTGTCATGCTGCAGAACCTCCAGAGTTCGAGTTCGGGTCGAGTGCGTCACGCAGACCATCGGCGATGAACGCCATGGACACGGTGAGCAAGGTCAGGACGAGGGCAGGGAAGTAGAACTGCCACGGAGCGGTCACCAGGGTTGCGGTACCAGACTGCAACAACGTACCCAGGGACACGTCCGGCAGCTTCACACCGAGGCCCAAGAACGACAGGGCGGTCTCAGACATGATCGTGGACACGATGCCCAACATCAGCTGGATAATCAGCAGCGACGCGACGTTCGGGATGATGTGGCGCACGATTGTCTTGGAGTTGGACACGCCCATGAACTTGGCGGCACGCACATAGTCGTTTTCGCGGATGGACAACGACAAGGACCAAATCACACGTGCTGAGTACATCCAGCCAAACGCGATGAGCACGACGGTGAGCACCTTCCAGTCGCCGCCCGAGCCGGATACCAGCAGGGCGATGATGAGGAACGTCGGCACAGCCAGCAGGAAGTGGATCACTGCCAGCACAATCTTCTCCAAGCTTCCGCCAAACAGGGCAGCACCTGCACCGACAATCGCGGAGATCACCGTGGTGGCAATCGATGCCGGTACCGCAATAGACAACGAGCGACCGAGGCCGTGCACCACCTGTGCAAACAGGTCGTTGCCGGAGTCAGTAGTGCCAAACCAGTGTTCAGCGGAGGGCGCGACGGACAGGTTCATGAAGTCCGGGTCGTCGTAGCTCCACGGCGTCATGAACTTGCCAAAGAGCGCGAGCAGTACCATCAGGAAGAAAATCACCAGGCCGACAACCGCGGCCTTGTTACGCATGAAGCGGCGCAGATAAATCTTCGACTTACGAGTCGCGCGCATCGTCTGCTGATCTTCGACGCTGTCGCCCTGCTTCGGCTGGATCGGGCGCGTGTTCTTGTCTTTACTCATCACGCCGTCGGCCTGGCGGCCGGTCTCAGAGATGGCGGTCATGTCGTTGACCGGCATTGCGGCGTGCAGCGCCAGCTCGCTCGAGGTGGCGTGGGCGCGGGGGTCACTGAGCTTGCGGGACGTACCGCGTGGTGGCTTGTTTGTCATGGCTGTGATCTCCTTAGCTCACGCGCACGCGCGGGTCGAGGGCAACAACGATGAGGTCGGCCAAGATAGCGGACACTGCGGTCATTGCGGCACCGAATGCGGCCACAACGACGACACCGTGGACGTCGTTACGCGCAATCGTTTGGATGAAGTACTGGCCCATGCCTTGCCACGCGAAGATGCGCTCCGTCATCACGGCACCGGTGAAGATGCCGGGCACCGAGAACGCCACCGAGGTAGCAACCGGAATTAGCGAGGTTCGCAGCGCGTGTTTGCGCACTGCTTGCGCCTTGGTTAGGCCCTTCGCGCGGGCGGTGCGGACGTAATCGGCGTTCAAGTTATCCAACAGCAGTGTTCTCTGCATGAAGTGATAGCCCGCATACGAAATGATCAACAGTGACAAGGTGGGGAGCACGAGGTGTTGGGCGTAGTCGACCATCTTCGGGAAGAACCCTTCAACGCCCGGGTTGGAAGCACCGGTGACGTAGAAGACGCGCTTGCCGGTCCACTCGTTGACCTTCAGACCGAACCACACCACGGCGATCGAGGCGACGACCACGTGAATGTTCATCGTGATGATCGAGATGCCCTGCCACATGCGGTCGGCGCGCTTGTACTGGCGCGACGCAGTGTACACACCGAGGGCGACACCGAGGAGGATCGACAGCAGGGTGGCAAACAGGGTCAGCTGCGCGGAGACCCAGATGCGGTAGGAGACTTGTTCATTGACGGAGTCGCCGATCGGGGATTTACCCCAGTCCCAACGCGTCAGGACGCCAGTAAGCCACGTCCACCAACGCTCGAAGATTGGTGTGTTTGGGTTCAAGTTCAACGGATCGAGCAGTGCATCGATCTGCTCTTCTGGCAGAGGTGGTCGGCGGCCAAAGTAGTTGGCGCGGGGATCGAGGAAAAAGCTGGCGAGAAAAAACGTGAGGTTGGTGGCAAGAAAAACAATCAAGCCCCAGCTCAGCGTCTTCCGGATCAGGTATCGAAACATAGTGTCTCTCAGTTCCGTGGTGGGCGGACGGGGGAGTTATTGAGAAAGATTGGAAGCCCGCCCAGCGTGGGAATGCTGGGCGGGCTCGCACTCAGTTCGTGGATTTCACGTGCGTCGAACCGTTACGGTTACTTCGCCCAGCCCACGTTCTCGATCGGGAGGATCGCAAAGGAGTTAGCACCGAAGTTTGCCAGGCCCTTCTTCACGGCGACGATGGCCGGGCCGTTGGCGTACGGCATGATGCCGTACTGAGCCAGGGCTTCCTTCTCAAGCTCGTTTGCGCGCTTGATCTGCTCGTCAGCATCCGGGAGCTGCTGCAGTTCCTCAATCTTCTTGTCCATCTCCGGGGTGCCGGTGCCGGACTTGTTCAGCTCGGAATCGGACTTGTAGATCTGGCCGAAGTACGCCACACCGAACGGGTCGGAGGAGCGGAAGCCGGACATGAACAGGTCGAAGTCGCGCTCGGAGACGACCTTGGAGAAGTCGGAGCTCGGACGCTCCTCAACCTGGACGTCGATGCCAATGTTGCGCAGCATTGCCTGCAGGGCAGTGGTGGTCGCCTGGATCATCGGGGAGTCACCCAGGGTGACGTAGCGCACGGACAGCGGGTTGGACTCGTCGTAGCCTGCGTCCTTGAGCAGCTCCTTGGCCTTCTCCGGGTCGTACTGGATGACCTCGCCGAAGTTGTCCTCGTAGCCCGGCTGGGTCTGGTACAGGTTGAACGAACCTGGCAGATCCTCGGTGTAGCCGAGGCCCTGGAAGCGGATCGCGGCGAGCTGCTCGCGGTCAACACCGCGCATGATGGCCTCGCGGACCTTGATGTCGTCCAGGCCCGGGGCGGTGGAGTTGATCGTCATCAGGTAGTTCGCCGGGTTCAGGGCGGTGCGGATCTCGATGGAGTCGCCCATCTCCTTCGCCGTTGCCAGACGGTCACGGGAAGAAACGCCGGTTGCGTCGATCTCGCCTGCGCGGAAGGCGTTCAGGGATGCCTGGTCTTCCATCTGGCGGTAGGTGATCTTGTCCAGCTTCGGCTTCTCGCCCCACCAGTTCTCGTTCGGGACGAAGGAGGCGGTGCCGCCTTCGAAGTCAACGTTCTCAACCTTGAACGGGCCAGCGCCCCACTCCGGGTTGACCTTCTTCAGGTAAGCGTTCATGAACGTGTCCGCGTCCTTGACCTGCGGCGGCACGAGGGTGCCGAAGAGGCCCTCCCACCACGGGTATGCCTGCTTGAAGGTGACAACGGCCTGCTTGTCGTCCTCGCCGCGCTCGACGGACTCGATGAGCTCGTAGCCGTCGGTGGAGTTGACCTGGACATCCGGGTTGGAGCCGTTGTTGAACTTGAAGGTGTTCTCGAAGGCGGTCCAGTCAAGCGGGGTGCCGTCGTTGTACACGGCGTCCGGGTTGATGGTGTAGGTGACCACGGTCTTGCCGTCGACGGTCTCATCCTTCACGTCGGTCAGATAAGCCGGGTTCGGGTGATAGGTGCCGTCGCCGTCGAAAAGCGTGAGCTGCGGGTTGTACTTGCTCCAGATGGTGTCCGTGTAGGACGTCATGTTCGCGTGGAACACGTTCTGCTGCTCAGCAATTTCGGTAATCGCGAGAGTGAGCTCGCCGCCATCCTGGATCTGGTCGCGCTCGAGCGGGTTGTAGTCACCGGCAGCGTTGACTTCGAGCTGCTCGCCCGAGTTGTCAGCTTCCTTGGAGTTCGCGGAGTCCTGTCCGGCCTGGTTTGCGGTGGTCTCTTCGGTTCCGCCATCCGAGGAGCAGGAGGCGAGGACGAGGGACAGGGAGGAGAGTCCGGCGAGAGCGGCGACACGGAGGCGTTTGCTCATGGTCTGGGTCCTTTCAGTGATCGTCCGTACGCAGAGAACTTTGCGACGGTTGCCCGTGTTTGGGCGGTACGACGAAATGGGTATTTCGACGACCCCTGCACCACGATTGGGCCCACCAAAACTTGAAGCTCAGGTGAACACGACGTAATCAGGTTGCACAAAAACTTACATGAAGTGTTAGGCAGTTCACAGTGTTTGTGAAAAGTAATTTACGGCGAAATGCACGCTGCCTCACAGGGCTATGGCAGGAATGGGTGTTTCTGCACGCTGATAGGCATCTGTAGCCATCGCAACGCTTTCTCAGCTTCTTCACGGATCGTGAATGTTATTCGCATAAAACGACCCCACCTGCGGGGTGCAGGTGGGGTGCAGTACGGGAATTGGGGTGTTATGCCACAGGAGTTAACTCGACTTCGTCCGCCCACGTCAGTTCAATACCCAGGGCGCGCAGCCACTCCATGGCATCGTCGCCGTGCCGAGTAATGCCCTCAACGGCGTTGAGGGTGACGTCCATGGCCTTCTCTGCCTCCTCGGCAGTGATCAAGCCTGCAGACGTCGCGGCTGCGAGTTCGTCGATATCAAGCACGTCGATCGGGTTGCCTGTCAGCGACACAATGTCGACGTACAGGTCGCGTGTGCGCCAGATATCGCCATCAACGTCAATGTCGGCGATGTCGAAGTAGAAGTCCTGATCGCGCTCTGCGCCCTCGCGGTAGTGGAAGATGTTTACCCGCAGGCCGAGTTCCGGCAGCAGCCAGCTTTCTAGGTAGCCGAACTCGGGGTGATTCGCCCCGCGTGCCATGTAGAGGCCAAAGTCGGTGACCTGGTACGTGTCTACCTCGCGCAGGAATCCCTTTGGGTCTGTGTTGATGTTCGCGGACGTGTCAAAGGTCTCTTGCTTTACCGGGTGTAGGTCGACGGTCATCGGTTACCTCACGTTGATCGAAGCGGCGGTCGGGGCAAATGCGCAGGTCTTGTCGGTGGTGCGTACTGCACCGTCGACGACTGCGAGGACGCGGCCCTTGCCTGTGTTTGCGGTGGCGGACAGGGTGGACGGTCCTGTTGGGTTTATCCCGTTGTTATCTAAAGGCGTTACGCCGGTGCGAAAAGTGTTGAGGTTAACCCAGTACACCTTCATGAGCCCCTGGTCCTTGGCGGCGGCCGGGGTGCCCAGTGCGGTGAACACAAACGTGGTTTGCCCCGCGCCTGCGCCTGGCGCTGGTGTTTTGGTCGGTCCCGGTACCGCAATTGCGGACGCGGTCGAGTGCAGCCCCTTGCCCATGCAGTGCCCGGAGGCCGTCGGCCAGGCGAACTGCGTGAAGGCCGGGGCGTCCTCTGGCAGTGGAGGGCCGCCGAGCTCGCCGGTGCCAGCGAAGAAGTTCACTGCGGTGCGAAGTGCGTTGCCTACCTGTTCCGGCACCTGTGGTTGGTCCGCGAACGCGTGGACTCGGGCGGCGGTCTCGGGGGTGGGGCGGCCAAGGCTATCGAGCGGGTTCGATGATTTGGCATGAGCCATTTGCGTATCGACGACACCGGCTACCAGCATGCCGGCAGCGCAAACCGCCGCGACGGCGGAGCGTGCAAAAGATCGGGGAGTGCGCACGGCTGTCCTTTATTACATAGGGGCCACGGACATTAACTCAAGCAACATTAGTCACATAAGTAACAGCGTCAAGTGGAAACCGTTGATTTTGTAGGGGGAATTGTCCAGAAACTTTCGGTGTTCTCCCAGTTTTATCTGTTTACCCTTGTGAGCACGGGCACATTTAAGACCCGTGAGAACGTGAGATCCGTTGTCCCCAACACTGAAAGGACTGATCACAATGGATGCCCAGACGTTCACCACCAACCTGTCCCTTGAGGAGATTGAGCAGCGGCTGTCCGGACTGGACAAGTTCAACGTCAAGGACAAAACCGCCAGCGAACTGGCTGTCAACGTCGGCAGTGCACTGAAGTTCCGTCTTATCGGTGTGTATTTGAATAAGGACTACCAGGCGCCGCTGGCTATCGATGCCGCAGATAACGGCGATGGCACCACCACCGTCGAGCTCTCCGCGCGAGGGACTGAAGGTGCTGTCATTACTACTGGAACGGCCGAACAGTTTTTTAATGACGCGTTTGCAGAGCTCCGCGCCACGTTGGAGGGGTAGCGGAGAGGTGCGCTCAACTTAGCTGGGGAGTATCGTGTAACCGTTATTTCCGACAATGTAAAAGGATCTGTTGAGTGTCGCACCCTGAATTTCGCAACGTAGCTATCGTCGCCCACGTTGACCACGGCAAAACCACCCTGGTCAACGCCATGCTGGAGCAGTCCGGCGTCTTCGGCGACCACGGCGAGCATGGCGACCGCGTGATGGACTCCGGCGAGCTCGAGTCCGAGCGTGGCATCACCATTTTGGCCAAGAACACCGCCATCCGTCGCGCCGGCAAGGGTAAAGACGGTGCGGACTTGGTCATCAACGTCATCGATACCCCGGGCCACGCCGACTTCGGCGGCGAGGTCGAGCGCGGCCTGTCCATGGTTGATGGTGTCGTGCTGCTGATCGATGCTTCCGAAGGCCCGCTTCCGCAAACCCGATTCGTCCTGGGCAAGGCCCTCGAAGCGAAGAAGCCGGTCATCATCTGCGTGAACAAGACCGACCGTCCGGATGCACGTATCGACGAAGTCGTGGAGGAAGCACAGGACCTCCTGCTCGAACTCGGCGCTGGCCTGGAGGACCCGGAGGCTGCAGAGGCTGCTGAGAACCTCCTCGAGCTGCCGGTGCTGTACACCTCAGGCCGTGCAGGCCGCGCGTCCCTGGAAAACCCGGGCAACGGCAACCTGCCGGACAACGAGGACCTACAGCCGCTGTTCGACGTCATTTACGACGTCCTGCCGGAGCCGTCCGCTGAGATCGACGCTCCGTTCCAGGCACAGGTGACCAACCTGGACTCCTCCTCCTTCCTGGGCCGCATCGGCTTGATCCGTGTGTTCAAGGGCTCGGTAAAGAAGGGCCAGCAGGTCGCATGGGTCCACTACGACGAGGACGGCAACCAGCAGGTTAAGAACGTCAAGATCGCTGAGCTGCTCGTCACCGAGGGCCTCGACCGTGTTCCGGCTGAAGGCGACGTTGTCGCAGGTGACATTGCCGCTGTCTCCGGTGTGGAGAACATCATGATCGGTGACACGCTGTGCGATCCGGAGCACGTCGAGCCGCTGCCGCGCATCGCCATCGACGATCCGGCAATTTCCATGACCATCGGCGTGAACACCTCGCCGATGGCTGGCCGTAACGGTGGCGACAAGCTCACCGCCCGCATGGTCAAGGCTCGTCTGGATCAGGAGCTCATCGGTAACGTCTCCATCAAGGTGCTGCCGACCGAGCGTCCGGACGCGTGGGAGGTTCAGGGCCGTGGCGAGATGGCGCTGACCGTGCTGATTGAGACGATGCGTCGCGAAGGCTTCGAGCTCACCGTTGGCAAGCCGCAGGTAGTGACCAAGGAGATCGACGGCAAGACCTACGAGCCGTACGACCACATGATCATCGACGTCCCGTCGGAGCACCAGGGTGCCGTCACCCAGCTCATGGCAAACCGCAAGGGTCAGATGACCGCAATGTCCAACGCGGGTTCCGGCGATTGGGTCCGCATGGAGTTCGACGTCCCGTCCCGTGGCCTGATCGGCTTCCGTACGACCTTCCTGACTGAGACCCGTGGTGCCGGTATTGCCAACTCCTACTCGATCGAGCACCGTCCGTGGGCCGGCGAGATCAAGGGCCGCCCAACCGGTTCGCTCGTCGCCGACCGTTCCGGCCAGGTCACCGCGTACGCCCTGCAGCAGCTTGCAGACCGCGGCGATTTCTTCGTCGAGCCGGGTGCCGAGACCTACGAAGGCATGGTCGTTGGTGCGAACTCGCGCGACGAGGACATGGACGTCAACATCACCAAGGAAAAGAAGCTGACCAATATGCGCTCCGCCACCGCGGATGCGACTGTCACGCTGCAGAAGGCCCGCACCCTCTCCCTGGATGAGGCCATCGAGTTCTGTGACGAGGACGAATGTGTTGAGGTTGCCCCTGAGGCGATGCGTGTGCGCAAGCTCATCCTGAACGCTACCGAGCGTGGCCGTGCCCGCTCCCGTGCGAAGCAGAAGAACAGCTAGCCTGTTCTTCATGCAGCCTCCTCGATCGCGCCGCCCAGCCACCCGTGCTGCGGCGGCGCTTTCCGCGCTTTGCCTCGTCGCGTCGTGCTCGGCGAACCCGGGCCCGCCGCCGCTCGTCGAGCCGGAGTCCGCCCAAAGCGAAACATCTGGCGTATCGACGACACCTTCCGACGACAACCCGCGCCGCAGCGACCGCACCCAGGTGCAAGTGGGTGTCGACCCTGTACGAGGAGGCTTCAACCCGCACCTCATTGCGGACGATTCCGCGACGGTGCGTGCCATCGCAGACCTCACCCTGCCTAGCGCATATGTGGGCACGAGCCCGAACAGGGACCTGCTGGTGGGGGTTTCAACACTGCCGACCTCGCCCGCGGCCCAAACCGTGCGCTACGTCATCGCACCGGAGGCGCAGTGGTCTGACGGCACCCCGATTACCGGATCCGACTTTGCCTACCTGTGGCGCGGGATGGTGACCACCGCCGGCACCGTCAACCCTGCGGCCTACCGGGCAATTCAGGCGATCCGCATTTCTGGTCAAGGCGGCAAGGTCGTCGATGTGGACTTTGAGCGCCCCGTGGCTAACCGCGAGGAGCTCTTTGCCTACCTGCTGCCGTCGCACCTGTTCGCCGCTGACGCCAGCGATTTCCCGTTCGCACTGCGCAACATGGTCCCTGCGTCTGCCGGGCGTTTCCTCATGGCAGATGTCGGCCGGGCCCGCGGCACGGTAGTGCTGAATAGAAACGACAGGTTTTGGGGTACTGAGCCAGCAAGCGTGGACATTTTGACGCTGACCGCCGCGCGCGATACAACACAAACCGCCGACCAGTTGCGCTCCGGCCAGCTCGCGTTCGTCGACGTCACGCCGCAGGAAACCACGCAAGAGGTCTTTCGCCGGGTGCCTGGAGTAGAGGTGCGCGAGGGGTCGTCGTCACGCGTGCTTGGCGTCGTCATCTCCGCGACAAGCGGGCTCGACCAAGCAATGCGCGAGCAAGTGCGATCGCTTATCGACGTCCCCCTGCTCGCCCACATCGCCGCCGGCCGCAGCACCAACCTGGCCGTAGCAGAGCATGCGTTCACGCCGGGGGAGAAGGACACCGCAGCGCTACGAGCGCGCACCGTGCCCATCCGCGTCGGGGCGGATGCGATGGACCCGGCGGCGGCCGCGGTGGCGCGCACCCTTGTCGACATCCTCAACGGCGCCGGCATCCCTGCAAAACTCACCTCTACCGACGCGACGACGCTCGCCGGGCGCAGCCTGCCGTCGTCGGAAGTTGACCTGGCAGTGGTGTGGCAGCGCAACTCCGCATCCATGACGACGCTCGCCAGCCGTATGGCGTGTCCGTCCAAAACTTCGCGTGCTGGCAACCTCTCCGGCCTGTGCTCCGTGGGCAACGAAGCGCTCGCCGGGCGAATCCTGGACGGGACCATGAGTGCGACCGAGGCCCGAGCAGCCGTGGCCGAAGCCGAAGAGCGCGACGCCGTATGGGTGCCCATCCTCAACGAAACACGCATCGCAGCATCCTCCGGTGGCGTCGCCATCCCAGGCGTCTCCACCTGGCCCGGGGGTATCAGCGACGCCGCCCGCTGGCAACTGGCCGATACAGTAGGCCCGACACCGAAGGAGAAACCATGACAACGCGCGACCTCACCGGCTACCGAGTAGTGGCCGTCCACGCCCACCCTGACGACGAAGCCATCACCACCGCAGGCGTCATCGCCGATCTGACCCGACGTGGCGCCGACGTCCTCGTCGTCACCTGCACACTCGGCGAAGAAGGCGAAGTTATCGGCGAGCCGTACCAGCACCTCGTCGTCGACGAAGCCGACCAGCTAGGCGGATTCCGCATCGGCGAACTACGCGAGTCGTTGGCCGCCATCGGCGCGCGCGGCACCTTCCTCGGCGGAGCCGGCCGCTTCCGCGACTCCGGCATGGCCGGCTCGCCCGCAAGCCGCAACCCGCGCGCCTTTGTCAACTCCGGCGACGCCGCAGTAGCCGAACTTGCCGCAATCTTCGAAGCGGAGCGCCCCCACCTTGTCATCACCTACGGCCCCGACGGCGGCTACGGCCACCCGGACCACATCCGCGCCCACGAAATCACCCACACCGCCGCCGAACGCGTCGCTATCTCGCGCATCCTGTGGGCCGTGCGCCTCGCCGAAGAAACCGCAGCGCTTACGCCCGAGACCGCCCCCGACGGCTGGCGCCTTGCCCAACCCGGCGAACTCGACGGAGTCGCCACCTCCGACATCGCCGTCTCCCTTGACGACCACGCCTACAGCGCCAAAATCGCCGCCATGCGTGCCCACGCCACCCAACTCTGGATCGCCGACGGCCGCACCACCGACGTCAACCCCCACGCCGCCATCGCCCAAGGTCCCGTCGTCTACTACGCCCTGTCCAACCTCATCACCCAGCCCATCCAACGCGTCGAACACTTCCAACTCGGCGCAGGCACGCCACTTCACGACGACGCCACCCACGTCCTATCCGGAATCCCCAAATGAGCCACCCCGTCATCCGAACCGAATTTTCACGCGGGGAAGCCATCGCCGGCATCACCTGGCTGAGCGTCGGCGCCCTCGGCTCGCTCATCCTGGAAGTGGCGTACCTGAACTGGTTCTGGGTCATCATCGCAGCGGTGTTTAATGCGGTGTTGGCGAAGACGGCGCGGCTGTGGTCGTCGAAAAGCATGATTGTTCCGCTTGCCGTCTGGGCAGCAGCACTGTTCGCCTCCATGGTCATCCTCCCGCCAACCGGGTGGACCCTCGCACTCCTTATCGCGGGGCTAGCGGGAGGCGTTTGGCCACTACTCAAGGCGAAGTGACATACTGTTTCCCATGACTTACGTGATTGCTCAACCGTGCGTCGACGTCATGGACCGCGGCTGCGTCGAAGAATGCCCCGTTGACTGCATCTACGAGGGCAAGCGCATGCTCTACATCCACCCCGACGAATGCGTCGACTGTGGCGCCTGCGAACCTGCCTGCCCCGTCGAAGCCATCTTCTACGAAGACGACACCCCCGACGAGTGGAGCGAATACTACGACGCCAACGTCGGCTTCTTCGACGAACTCGGCTCGCCAGGCGGCGCCGCCAAGACCGGCCCACAGGACTTCGACCACCCCTTCGTCGCAGCACTGCCGCCGCAGAACCAGGACTAAACCGTGGCACGCACCCCACTCGGATCACAGCTGCCCGACTTCCCATGGGACACCATCGCCGACGTGCGCAAGCACGCCGCATCCCATGAGGACGGCCTGATCGACCTTTCCGTCGGCGGCCCCGTCGACCCAGTCGCCCCATCCATCCAACTCGCGCTGTCCGAAGCTGCCGCAACGCCCGGCTACCCGCAAACCGCGGGTACGCCGGAACTGCGCGAAACGATCGTGGCCTCCCACGCCCGCCGCTTCGGCATCGCAGGGTTGACCGAACGCTCCGTGCTGCCCGTGATCGGGCTCAAAGAAGCCGTCGCGTGGCTGCCCACATTGTTGGGCCTGCGCGGCGAGAAAGTTGTGATCCCCGAGGTCGCGTACCCCACCTACGAAGTCGGCGCGCTGATGGCAGGCTGCGAAGTTATTCGTTGCGACGACCCCGCCACCGCACCCCGCGACGCCGCCTTCGTCTTCATCAACTCGCCGTCGAACCCAACCGGCGCAGTCCTTGGCGTCGAGCAGATGCGCGCCTGGGTGGAATTCTCCCGCGAAACCGGCGCAATCATCGCCTCCGACGAGTGCTACCTCTACCTCGGCTGGTCCGCCGAACCGGTATCCATCCTGCACCCGTCCGTCACCGACGGCGACAACACTGGCCTGCTCGCCCTGCATTCGCTGTCCAAGACGTCCAACCTGGCGTCGTATCGCGCCGGCACCATCTCCGGCGACGAGGCCCTAGTGCAAGAACTTCTGCTTATCCGCAAGCACTCGGGTCTCATCGTGCCCGGCCCAATCCAAGCCGCCATGGTGGCCGCCCTCGGCGACGACCTGCACGAACAAATGCAGCGCTCCACCTACGCCGCGCGACGGCTTGTACTCATGAAGGCCCTCCAAAACGCAGGTCTTACTATCGACGACTCCGATGCCGGCCTCTACCTCTGGGTCCACCACGACGGCATGGATTCCCGCGAACTCCTCAACTGGTTCGCCGACCACGGCATCCTCGGCGCCCCCGGCGACTTCTACGGCCCCGCCGGCGCCCAACACGTGCGCATCTCGCTCACCGCACCCGACGAGCGCATCGAAGCGGCAGTCGCCCGCCTAGGAAACACCGTTGACTAACCCCACTCATCCGTCGCCGGCCGCCGGCGACCAACACGCTGCCGCGCCCGAAAGCGGCAGCACTGCCGTACGCCTCGTTGCCGGGCTGCGCCAATTTTTGCGCTTCGGCATCGTCGGTGGCTCCGGCGTGCTCGTCAACTTCGTCGTGTTCTACCTGGCCAACAAAGCCCTAGAGAACGGCTTTGATCTGCACGCCAACGACGTGTTCATGCAACTCGGCTCCACCCGTTGGAACATCCGCTGGTACCACCTCATGTCCACCCTGGCGTTCCTCCTGGCCAACACGTGGAACTACCAGCTCAACCGCTCCTGGACATTCCGTGGGGTGCACGCGCGCTCCTGGCTGCGCGGGTTCTTCCCCTTCTTGGCCACCGGCGCGCTCGCGTTCGCGGTGTCACTGACATGCATGACGCTTTTGATGAACCCCACCACGCCAGTTGGCCTGCCGGACCACATCTTCGACGACTCCACCGGCCTGCGCACCAAATCCTACTGGGCCCAAGCCATCTCCACACTGATCGCGATGCCGGTGAACTTTGTCATCAACAAGGTCTGGACCTTCGGAAAACCGAAAACACCAAAAACGACCTAACCAGCGGTTTGTGGAATTTGGTGTTGGAGTTATCCACATTTTCGTGGTGGGTCTTGTGCGGTGGTTTATCGCTTCGTAGCGTGTGATGCATGGCATTTGTAGACCTTCTCGGCTTCCGGCTTACGGACATCGCCGACTTCGACCGCGACACAGCCCTCGCTGCCGGGCTGAACCCGTCGCGCATCCGAGAATGGTCACGCGTACACGACGTCTACTACGGGGCAACAAAATTCACGCGGAAACAATCCGACGCCCGCCTGATGGCAGCCGATACTCCCTTGGATCAGTTGTGCTTGATTGAACGCAAACTTGCCGTGGTTGAAGATGCGGCGAAGCGTTGGCGGTTGCGTTTTACCTTGTTGCAGTTCGAGGGCCGCTTTGATGCGCTGTCGCGCTATGCCGATCGGGTTATTGATGCGAAGAAACCCGCACCTGAAAAGCAAGTGCGTTTTTCTAAGGCGCGTGAGGGTATGGCCACGCTGCACTTGACGCATTCGGCGCGCAATATTGCTGATATTGAGCACACGCTGCGTGGGTTGATCGATACGGAACTGCCACCAGCCGGCCAGATGGCTGATGCGCTTATGGGTATCTTGCGTGGCGAGGGCGGTGGGGTGCCGCATGCAGTGCCACGGCCGATTGTTATGGTGCCGCTTCCCGAATGGACGCGGATCCAATCCGGTGCCGGTGACGAGGTCACCTTGACCTTGACGGATGGCACCACGATGACGGGTGCGGAGTTTCTCGCGCAGCATGTCGGCGACGAGCTGGAAGTCGCGGCGTTTCACCCGACCGAGGGTGCAGTCAACTTGTATCGCACCCAGCGGTTTGCCAATGGGAAGCAACGCGCGTTGGCATCCATGATGTCGCCAACGTGTCCGGTGCCGGATTGCCGGCATGGAGCTGACAACTGCGACATGCACCACATCCAGGCCTGGCGGCACGGCGGGGAGACCAACCTTGCCAACTTAGTGCCGTTATGCCGGTTCCATAACGGGCGCAACGACGATGACCCGCGTGAAAACCGCTACGGGCGGATACAGATACGCGATGGGATACCGGTGTGGGTATCGCCGGGAGGGTCGGTTGTCGAAAAGCATCCGCCCGGAGCCATGCAACAACTCTTTAACTAGCCAATAACCCGCCAGCGAGCGGGCTATTCGGCATGCTTGACATACTCCACGTGGCCGTCGCGCTCGCCGGAAAAGGCGAAACCGTTAACTTCCGCGACATGGCGCGAAGCAGCATTGCCCGGCAGCGCCCGAATAATAAGCAGGGGAGCCCCCTCGGCGAAAGCGTGATCGGTCACCAGGCGCACGGCACGAGTCATCAGGCCACGCCCGCGCGCCCACGGGGCAGTGTTGTAACCAAAATCGGCACCACCGGAATCGTCGAGGCGCAGCTCGATGCTGCCGCAGTACCGGTCATCGACGACAAGCGCCCACCGTGCACACCCGTCACCTGAGTCGCCGAGGAACGCCTCGGCCATCTCGACGGTGTACGGCGACGGCACCGTGGTCCACTCAACCATCCGTGGGTCAACCGACGCAGCGAACAGGTCGTCGCGCACGCCCGGAACGGTTTTCACGCGCGACCACGGCAGGAGCGTCAACTCGCCGTCGGTGAGAGTGTCGTTGGCGGGTGGGAACCAGGGGTTAGTTGGCATGGAGGGCCTCGTTGAGTTCGATGCCCTTTGCAGGGACGGCTTCGACGGAGCCGGTGACGGAGTTGCGACGGAATTGCAGGCCGTTCGCGCCGGAGAGTTCGAGAGCCTTCACTTCGGCGCCGGCTTCCTTGCCCAGGGCTTCGGCGACGGGTGCGGTGAGGACGACCTTTGTGCCGGCGGTGACGTAGAGGCCGGCTTCGACGATGCAGTCGTCGCCAAGCGAGATGCCCACGCCGGCGTTGGCGCCGAGGAGGCAGCGTTCGCCAAGCGAGATGATTTCTTTGCCGCCGCCGGACAGGGTGCCCATGATGGAGGCGCCGCCGCCGATGTCGGTTCCGTCGCCAACGACGACGCCTGCGGAGATGCGGCCTTCGACCATGGATGCGCCGAGGGTGCCGGCGTTGAAGTTCACAAAGCCTTCGTGCATCACGGTGGTACCTTCCGCGAGGTGGGCGCCGAGGCGGATGCGGTCGGCGTCGCCGATGCGCACGCCGCTCGGCACAACGTAGTCGACCATGCGTGGGAATTTGTCCACGGAGAAAACGACGACGGGGCCGTTTTCGGCGAGGCGTGCGCGGGTCATTTGGAAGTCGGCGACGGCGCAGGGGCCGTAGTTGGTCCAGACGACGTTGGACAGGAGGCCGAACACGCCGTCCATGTTGGCGCCGTGTGGGCGGATGAGGCGGTGGGACAGTAGGTGGAGGCGCAGGTAGACGTCGTATGCGTCGATGGCCGGTGCGCTGAGGTCGGCGATGGTGGTTTCGACTGCGACGCGGGCGACGCCGCGGGCCTCGTCGGGGCCGACGAGGTTGGTGAAGCGGGCGTCGGGCTCTTCTAATCGACGAGTGCCTGTTTCCGTCACCGCCTCGTCAACCTTGGGGGCGGGGTACCAGACGTCGAGAACGGTGCCGTCGTGGGTGATGGTCGCGATTCCGCGTGCAATTGCAGTCGTGGGGGTAGTCATGGCGACTACCTTACGACACCGCGTTTCTTGGTCAGTAGCGACAAGCCGACCAGGGCGAGGGAGAGGATGGTGACGGAGATGACTTGGGAGCGGGCGGCGTCGTCGAAAAGCATGAGCACCGTCAAACCGACGAGGGCGGTGAGCGTGACCCATGGCACCCAGGTGGCGCCGTGGACGCGGACGGCGGATTCGCTGATGCGTGGGTGGAGTTTGATGAAGCTTAAGGTGATCATGATCCAGGTGACGATGAGGCAGCCGCCGGTTGCGGACATGATGAAGTCGATCATTCCTGGCGGGTTCCACCATTGCAGGCCGACGGCGAGAAACGCGAACACCACGGAGACGAGCACGGAGTTCATGGGCACGTTGTTGGCGTTGGTTTTCGCCATCCATTTCGGAGCGTCGCCTTCGAGCGCTTGTTGGTAGCCGAGGCGGGAGGTGCCGTAGAGCTGCGCGTTGAATGCGGAGAGTAGTGCGAGCACGATGACGACTTCCATGAAGGCTGCGGCGCCTGGGATGTTTGCCATTTCGAGCACGGCGGTGAAGGGGGAGTCTGCGGCGGAGTCGGCGCCGTCGATGGTTGCGTATGGCAGCAGCAGGGTGATCACGGCGACGGAGCCGAGGTAGAAGATCGCGATGCGCCAGATGATGGAGTTGACGGCGCGTTTGACGTTGTCGGCGGGGTCTTCGGATTCGGCGGCTGCGATGGTGACTACTTCGATGCCGCCGAATGCGAATGCCACGGCGAGGAGGCCTGCGGCGATGCCGGCGACACCGTTGGGGGCGAAGCCGGATTCGCGCACGTTGTCGAAGCCGACGAAGTCGCTGGCGGGCAGCACGCCCAGCCAGAGGAGAACGCCGATGATGAGGAAGCCGACGATGACGGCGATTTTGATCATGGCGAACCAGTACTCGAACTCGCCGAAGCCTTTGACCTGTGCGAGGTTTACGGCGGTGAGTACGACGACGACGATGAGCCCGGGCACCCATTGGGGTACGTCGAACCAGGAGGCCATCATTGCGGAGGCGCCGGTGAGTTCGGCACCACACGCCATGATCAGCAGGAAGTAATACAGCCAGCCGAGGAGGAATCCTGCCCAGTGGCCGTACGCCATGCGTCCGTAGGTGGCGAATGAGCCCGATGATGGGTGGGCGGCGGCCATTTCGCCGAGCATGCGCATCACGGCGATGACGATGAGTCCGGCGATGGCGTATGCGACCAGAATCGCGGGGCCGGCGGCACGAATGCCGACGCCGACGCCGAGGAACAGGCCCGCACCCACGGCAGTGCCGAGCCCCATGAGTGTCAGGTGGCGGGACTTCAGCCCGGTGCCGAGCTCGCTATTGCTTGTCGACGACCCCATTACCGCACCTCTTCCTTCTTCACGTTCTGTCCTGCAGCGGTCTTTCCTGCGGTGCGGGTCCACAAAATTCCCGCGAGGGAAACGACACCGACAACGACGGCGACGGCGAACATTTGGAATCGCCCGTCGGGGTCGGCGAGCATGAGCAGGATGACTCCGCCGGCGAGCGCGATCATGACCCAGGGCAGGACGTTGGGGGCCCACATACGTACGTCGGTGATTTCGCCGCTTGCTTCGAGCTTCGGGTGCAGGCGGACGAACGACAGGGCGACGACGATCCACAGCACGATCAGGCAGCCACCGACTGCGTTGAGGAGGAAGGCGAGCAGCCCGGGCGGGTTCCAGTACTGCAGGGCAACGGCGACGAAGCCGAAGAACACGGACACGATCACGGCACGGACGGGCACGCCGCGGGGGTCGGTTTTAGCGAAGATCTCGGGGGCGTCGCCACGCACTGCAAGGTTTTGCATGAAGCGCGACGAACCGTAGATCTGCGTGTTGCAGGCGGACAGCAGGGCGACGACGATGACGGCCTCCATGATGCCGACGGCGCCCGGGATGTTTGCCATTTCGAGCACTGCAGTGAACGGGGAGTCGGCTGCGGAGTCCGCGCCGCCGATTTCGTCGAAAGGCAACAGCAGCACGATCAGGAGCACGGAGCCGATGTAGAAGATGGAGATGCGCCAGATGATGGAGCGGATCGCGGAGTGGACGCCGGCTTCGGGGTTTTCGGATTCGGCGGCGGCGACGGTGACCAGTTCAATGCCGCCGAACGCGAAGGCGACCGCGAGCAACGCGGTGGCCACACCAGCCCAGCCGTTGGGCATGAAGCCGACCTCGCTGATATTCGACAGGCCTACGAACCCGCCGGTGGGCAGCACACCGAGCCACAGGGCCACACCGATGCACAGGAACGCCACGATCACAACGACCTTGATCAGGGCGAACCAGAATTCGAACTCGCCGAAGTTTTTCACCGCGGCGAAATTGATTACGGTGAAAAACCCAATGGCGATCAGCGCGGGGATCCACGGGGAGATGGCGAACCATTGGGCGACGATCGCGGACGCGCCGGTGATTTCGACGGCCATGATCATGATCATCATGAACCAGTACAGCCAGCCGATGGCGAAGCCGGCCCAGCGGCCGAAGGCTTGCTCGGCGTAGGTGGAGAACGTGCCCGACGACGGGCGTGCGGCGACCATTTCCGCGAGCATCTGCATGAAGCACACGGTGATGAAGCCTGCGACGACGTAGGCGAGGATGACGGCGGGGCCTGCGGCTGCGATGCCAACGCCGGTGCCAAGGAAGAGTCCGGCACCGATGGCTGAGCCGAGGCCCATCATGGTGAGGTGGCGCGTTTTCAGGCCGCGTGCGAGCGCGGTGGAATCGGCGACGGGGGAAACGGGGGTTGACATGTCGAACACCTTAAACCTCGACATGCAGTGAAGTGCATTCTTTTCCGGTTTATATGCGTGTGTTACGTGCGCGTGGTTTCTGCCGGGCGCAGCACGGGGGCGGTGGTGTAGGGCTCGTGTTGGATGCGCAGGTTGTCGCGGCCGGTGAGTTTTCCCGCGGGAAAATCTTCTCCGGTGGCGGGGTCGAAGATTCGGGTGTGGGGTTCGAGGGTGATGCCGGCGCCGATGTCGCAGTTGTTGCCGAGGGTGATGCCGTTGATGCTGGCGGTGGGGTGGAGGTGGCAGTTGGCGCCGATGCGCATGGGTTGGCGGGCGAGGGCGTTGTTGTTGGTGGGGGTGGCGATGAGGGCGGTGCTGCGGGCGAGGGTGGTGTTGGCGCCGACGGCGACTGCGGAGGAGATGGTGCCTTCGATGCGTGCGGGGCCGAGGGTGCCGGCGTTGTAGGAGATGTAGCCTTCGCGGACGACGGTGGTGCCTTCGGCGAGGTGGGCGCCGAGGCGGACGCGTTCGGCTTCGGTGATGGTGACGCCGGTGGGGACGACGTAGTCGACCATGCGGGGGAGACGGTCGATGCCGTAGACGTGGATGGGGCCGCGGGCGCGGAGGTTGGTGCGTACGGTTTCGAAGTTGTTGGGGAGGCAGGGGCCTTTGTTGGTCCAGGCGACGGGGGTGAGGTGGTCGAGGGCGCCGTCGAGGTTGATGGTGAGTGGTTCGACGAGGCGGTGGGACAGCAGGTGGAGGCGGAGGTAGACGTCGTGGGCGTCGATGGGTGGGGCGTCGAGGTCGGCGATGGTGGTGCGTACGGGCACGGTTTCGACGAGTCGGTCGCGGTCGGCGCCGATGAGGCGCAGGAACTCCGGGGAGAGGTTGTGGGCGGAGGTGCGTTGGGTGGTGGTGGGGTGGTCGTCGTTAAGTGTGAGCTTGGGGGTGGGGTACCAGGTGTCGAGCACTGTGCCGTCTATGGCGATGTTGGCGATTCCGAGGCCGTGTGCTCCCAAAGACATGGCCGTCATTGTAAACGTAGGATCGCGGTGTGACTTCCTTAGATCTTTTTGCGGACCCTGTTGTTTTGTCGGCTGCGTTGGTGGATATTGAGTCGCCGTCGCACCATGAGGAGGCGATCGCGGACGCCATTGAGGCTGCGTTGCGTGGCCTTGAGCATGCAGAGGTGCAGCGCTTCGGTAATACCGTGGTGGCGCGTACGAGTTTCGGGTTGGATTCGCGGGTCGTGTTGGCGGGCCATATTGATACGGTGCCGTTGGCTGATAACACGCCGCATCGGCTCGCGGACGGTATTTTGCACGGCTGTGGCTCGGTGGATATGAAGTCGGGTTTGGCGTGTTATTTGCATGCGTTTGCCACGTTGGCGCAGCCGGGGAAGGCGGCGCATGATTTGACGCTGATCGCTTATGAGGGCGAGGAGGTGGCGCAGGAATACAACGGCCTGTATCACCTTGAGCGTGATCATCCGGAGTTGCTGCAGGGCGATATTGCGTTGTTGGGTGAGCCGTCGGGTGCGATCATTGAGGCTGGTTGTCAGGGCACGATCCGCGTGTTTGTGGATGCGCATGGCACGCGTGCGCATTCGGCGCGCTCTTGGCTTGGCCATAATGCGGCGCATGATCTTGCGGGTGTGCTCACTCGGATCGCGGCGTATGAGCCGCGCACTGTGCTTATCGACGACTGCGAGTACCGCGAGGGCTTAAACGTCGTCGGGCTGGAGGGCTTCGTGGCGACGAATACGATCCCGGATCACGCGCGACTGATCGTGAATTTCCGCTACGCGCCGGATCGCAGCGTCGAGGACGCGAAGGCGCACTTGGAAGAGACACTCGCGCTGGAGGAGGGCCTCGAGCTTATTTACGACGACGTCGCGCCGGGGGCGTTGCCTGGCCTGGGGGACCCGGTCGCGGCCGGGTTGGTCAAGGCGGTGGGCGGGAACTTCCGCGCCAAGTTTGGGTGGACGGATGTGGCGCGCTTTTCTAGCCTGGGTGTTCCTGCGGTGAACTTTGGGCCTGGCGATCCGGGGTTTGCCCATAAGAAGGACGAGCAGTGCCCGGTCGATGAGATTCGTCAGGTGGCGGCGCAGTTGCTCGATTACCTGAGTGCTGAAAGCGAGTAAGAGATATGGCTCCGTTGAATTTCCCCCGCCCGGACCGCGACCGGAAGCTGCGTGGGCCGATGGCGCTGCGCAATGAGGCTGAGCAGGCCACGACCTATGATCAGCGTTTGTTGGAGTCCATGGGGCAGTCTGATGGGTACTGGAAGCACCAGGATCCGTGGCGTGTGATGCGGATCCAGTCGGAGTTTGTGGCTGGGTTTGATGCGTTGTCGGAGTTGCCGAAGGCTGTGACGGTGTTTGGCTCCGCACGTCTTGGCGAGGGCACGCCTGAGTACCAGTTGTCCTACGAGGTTGGTCGCGCGCTCGTGGAGGCGGGCTACGCCGTGATCACCGGTGGCGGTCCGGGTTTGATGGAGGGGCCGAACCGGGGTGCTCACAACGCGGATGGTTTGTCGGTCGGTTTGGGCATCGAGTTGCCGTTTGAGCAGGGCCTGAACGACTGGGTGGATCTGGGGCTGAACTTCCGGTACTTCTTCGCCCGCAAGACGATGTTTTTGAAGTACTCGCAGGCGTTTATTTCGCTGCCCGGCGGTTTCGGCACGATGGACGAGGTCTTTGAGGTGCTGTGCATGGTGCAGACCGGCAAGGTGACCAACTTCCCGATCGTGCTCATGGGCACGGAGTTTTGGTCTGGGCTGGTTGAGTGGATCGAGCAGCAGTTGCTTGGCCGTGGGTTGATCTCGCCGGGGGATGAGAAGTTGTATCTGGTGACTGATTCCGTGGAGGAGGCCGTGGCGCACATTGTGGAGGCCCACAAGGTGATGACGGATCAGCGTCTGCGTGATGAGTGAGGTCATGGCGATCGTGAATCGCACGCCCGACTCGTTCTACGACAAGGGTGCGACGTTCGCGATTGAGAAAGCATTATTGCGTGCCGACGACGCCGTTGCCGCCGGCGCCAGCATCATCGATATCGGTGGTGTGAAGGCGGGGCCGGGCGACGACGTGTCTGTTGCCGAGGAGATCGATCGCGTCGTGCCGCTTATCGCCGGAGTGCGTGAACGCCACCCGGACGTGACGGTGAGCGTGGACACCTGGCGCGCCGCGGTGGCCGAAGAGGCGATTGCCGCCGGTGCGGACCTGATCAACGACACGTGGGCCGGTTTCGACCCTGAGCTGGTTGAGGTCGCCGGCGCGCACCGCGTGGGTTACGTCTGCTCGCACACCGGTGGGGTCACGCCGCGCACCCGTCCGCACCGCGTGCATTACGACGATGTGGTCGCCGACGTGATCGCCGAAACCACCGCGCTGGCCGAGCGCGCCGTCTCCCTCGGCGTGCCGGAGGAGGCGATCTTCATTGACCCCACGCACGACTTTGGCAAGAACACCTACCACGGGCTGGAGATCCTGCGGCGTATCGACGAAATCGTCGCCACCGGCTGGCCCGTCCTCATGGCCCTGTCCAACAAGGATTTCGTAGGCGAGACCGTCGGGCGTGGCCTCAACGGTGCCGACATCACCCAGCGCGTGCCCGGCACCCTCGCAGCAACCGCGTGGGCGGCCGCGCGCGGGGTGGCGGCGTTTCGCGTCCATGAGGTCGAGGCGACCATCGACGTCATCCGCATGATCGAGGCGATCCAGGGCACCGCGGCACCGCTTGCCACTGTGCGGGGGCTCGCGTGAGTGCCGACACGCTCGCCGGCATGCGCACCGATGTACGAATCAGTGTGGTGATTCCTGCGCTGGATGAGGAGGCGACGGTGGGTGGGGTCGTCGAAAAGTGTGTGGCTTCGTCAGCGGACGAAGTCATCGTCATCGACTCAGACTCCACCGATCGCACCGCCGAGCGCGCCGCCGCAGCCGGGGCAACCGTGGTGAACTGGCGCGACGTCGACCCACGCACACCCTGGCCCGGCAAGGGCGAGGCGCTGTGGCGCGGCGTGAAAGCCGCATGCGGCGACGTGGTGGTCTTCGTCGACGCCGACGTGACCTCACTCGAACCCTGGTGGGTCGACGCGCTCGCCGAGCGATTTATCGACGACACCGTCCACCTCGTCAAAGCCTCCTACACCCGCGAAGGCGCCGGCGGTCGCGTGACCGAACTGACCGCGAAACCCCTCCTGCGCGCCCTCTTCCCGGAGATCGCCGTGGACCAGCCGCTCGCCGGCGAATACGCCATCCGGCGCTCAACCGCGCTTTCGCTGCCATTCGTCGCAGGCTACGGCGTGGAAGCGGGCTTGCTCATCGACGTCGCCCGCGCCCACGGCCCAAAAGCCATCCAGCAAGCGCAACTGAGCCCCCGCACCCACCGCAATAGGCCGCTGTATGAACTTGCCGGGATGGCTGATGTCGTCGCAAAGACGATTCTCGCGCGCGCGGGAAAATTCCCCGTCGAGGTCAGCGAGCGCCCCGCCTGGGCCGACAGCTAAACTAACCCGCATGCTTTCCTGGATCATCCTCATCCTGGTGCTCGCACTGCTGAGCATCATTGGCCTGAAACTGTTCGCCACCGTCTTCGGCCGCGGCGAGGCCCTGCCGCCCATGCCACCAACAGAAGAGGTGAAGGAAGCCAACCGCCGCGCGGTGGAAGAAGGCAACTTCGGCGACATTCAGCTCGAGGTTGTGCACCGCGGTTACCGCATGGATCAGGTCGATGCGCTCATCGAACAGTTGGCGGGCGGCAACCTTGCGCCGGAAACACGGGTAGAATCTCCGGAAGAACACGTTTCGGAAACAAAGCAATAAGGAGTGTTGACGATGGCAGCAATGAAGCCGCGTACCGGTAGTGGCCCGATGGAAGCGGTGGAGGAGTCGCGCAAGATCGTCATGCGTATCCCGTCTGACGGTGGCGGACGCCTCGTCATTGAACTGAGCAAGGAAGAGGCTGGCGAACTTGGCCGCTTGCTCACGGAGGCTGCTGGAGAGTAGTTCCGGTCAAACGCGGTAGTATCACCACATGCTCAACGAGATCGTGGATGTACTCGCGGACCCGGTAGACCTGACCCCGCTTCGGGGCGAGGACGATTTTGGTCGTCTCGTCTCCGAATCGGGGCATTCTTATGACGTAGCCAAGCAGGGTTATGTCACGCTCGCGTCGGGGCGCGGGCTGAATCATGAGGGCGATTCGCTGGAGATGATTAACTCCCGCGAAACGTTCCTGTCGAATGGCCATTTCGCGCCGTTTGTGGAGGCGGTGTCGGATCGTGTGGCGGATGTTGTGGAGCATTCCGCGGGCGATCGGGATCCGGTGATTCTGGAGGCCGGTGCCGGAACCGGCTACTACCTCGCGCACACGCTGGACCTAATTGATGGCGCGCGTGGCGTGGGGTTGGATATTTCGGTGCCTGCTGCGAAGCATTTGGCTAAGGCGCATCCGCGTTTGGGTGCGATTGTGGCGGATGTGTGGGAGCAGCTGCCTATCCGCACGGGAGCGGTTGATGTGGTGACCGTGGTGTTCGCGCCGCGGAATCCTGCGGAGTTTGCGCGTGTGCTTAGCGACGACGGCGAGGCCGTCATCCTCGTCGCCGACCAAGGCCACCTCGATGAGCTGCGCGAGCCGCTCGGCATCCTCGGGGTGGAGGACGGCAAGGTGGCGCGACTGATCGAGCAGTCGGCGCAGTGGCTGACCCCGGTGGCCGATCCGGAGTTGATTTCGTTCCCGATGAATCTGGGCCGTGACGCGATCGCCGCGCAGGTGGGTATGAGCCCGTCGGCGCGTCACCTGGATAAGGACGTGCTGCACGCGCGACTCGAGGACCTCCCGGAGCAGATGGAGGTCACCGCCCGCGCCCAGCTGATCCGCCTGCGCAAGAAGTAGCGCGCCGGCGCTTCGCTCACGCTGCGCTAAAGAAACGGAGAAGGCCCGCGTGATGCGGGCCTTCTTGCTGTGCCTAGCTCATGTGCCGGCTCATGCGCCGACTCACGTGCCGGCTGGCTTAGAAACGTGCGGGGTATCCGCGGCGCCACTCGCCGCTGATGGATGCTTCGCCGGTGGCGCGGCTGCGGATGCCGTTGCAGCCGCCTTCGGGCCAGATGCGCGACGACATGACAACGCTGCCGCCGCCGGCGTAGACCTCGAGGGTGCAGCCGTCGACGATGACGGTGACGTTGTCTTCGTCGTCGTCGTGAAGCGGTGCGGTTGCGGGGGAGCCGTCGCGGCGGTCGAGTGTGAGCTGCTCGCCGTTATGAGTGATCACCGCAGCCGGTTCGTTGTTGCCGTCGAGCACCTCGAGGGTGACCTGGGATCCGGCCGGGATTTCGCACAGGCCGGCCCACATGCGGGCGCGGTCGGTGGCGCTGACGGCGTCTGGCAGGCCTGGTGCGGGCACCTGGAAGAGGCGCCCACCTTGCAGGGTGGCGCGGCGCGGGAGGGTGAGGGCGTTGGCCCAGCCTTCGGTGGCCCAGTTGGGTTCGAGGGTGGGGTCGCCGGCGCGGTCGGTGTTGGTCATGAACCCGAGCAGGTAGGCGCGCTCGTAGCGGTTTTCCGCAGTGGTTTCGTCCAGCGGGTAGTTGGTGTTGCGTGGGCGAGTGAAGTCGTGGCCGTAGTCGAGAAGCGTAAACGGCGTGGTGATGTCGAAGACGTTGCCCCGCAGCCGGCCCACGGCGTAGACGGCGGTGTCTTTGCCGTCGCGTTCGAGGGTGATGAACAGGACGTCGCGGATTTCGCCGTCGACTTCGTCGCGCAGGCGCACGATGCGTGGGGCAACGAGGGAGGCATCGAGGGTGATGCCCGTCTCGCCATTGAACTCGAGCGGGCCTTGCAGCTCCCAGTCTCGGCCGTCGGGGGAGGTGAGGACGACCGGCTTGGGGTCGGTGACAGGCCCGGTCACGGCGAGCATGAGCCAGCCGTCGTGGCCTTGGTCGCGGTCGGCTTCCGTGTCCCAGGCGGGTACGACGCAAGGCGAGCGGAAATTGGTGTCGCCGGCGGTGTCGTCGACGGCGGTGCCGGTGCGCTCGGCGGCATCGGAGACGTCAGTGTCGTCAGCGTCAGCGTCGTCGGCGTCGAGGTCGTCGTAAAGCCTGTCCACGTGCGCAACGTGGGCGATCTGGATGGTGTTTCCTGCCGGGGTTTCGGAGGAGAAGTACAGGTTGACGCCGTCGCCCGCGGAGGTGACGGACCCTGCACGGATGTTGGTTTCGTCGCCGGTGGGGACGATGACGTCGTTGCAGTCGAGCCAGTTGAATGCGTCGTCTTCGCTGACTTCGTGGCCCCAGCGGCTCGGGGCGTCGGGGGTTGGGCGGTACTGGTAGAACATGTGCCACAGGCGGTTCTCGCGGCTGCCGATGCGGAATACGCCGGCTGGGCCTTCGAGAATGCCGCGTTCTGCGGTGACGTGTAGTTCGGGACGGTAGACCGTCATCAGATCAACCCCTTGTAGATGTCTACGGTTTGTTTCGCGATTGTGCGCCAGGAGAAGGATTCTTTGGCTCGGGTGAGTCCGGCGCTGCCCATGGCGGCGGCGCGTGCTTTGTCGCCGGCGACAGCGTTGACCGCCTCGGCGAGGAGTTGTTCGAAGTCGGTGGTGTCGTCGGGCGTGTAGTCCACAAGCACGCCGGTTTCGCCGTCGACGACGACTTCGGGGATGCCGCCGACGCGCGAGGCTACCACTGCGGTGCCGCACGCCATGGCCTCCAGGTTCACGATGCCCAGCGGTTCGTAGACGGATGGGCAGACGAAGACGTCGGCGATGGTGTAGACCTGGCGTACTTTTTCGGCGGGCAGCATGTCTTGAACCCAGAACACGCCGTCACGCTGCGCTTGTAGCTTTTCGACGAGCCCACGCGTCTCAGCAGCAATCTCCTCGGTGTCGGGGGCGCCGGCGCAGAGGATGAGCTGGACGTCGTCGTCGAAAAGCTGCGCTGCTTTGAGCAGGTGGGCGACACCTTTTTGGCGGGTGATGCGCCCGACAAACGCGACGACTGGGCGTGTGGTGTCGATGCCGAGTTCGTCGGCGATGGTGCCGGTGTCCGGGTACCAGTTGGCGGGGTCGATGCCGTTGAGGACGACGTGGACGCGGGAGTCGTCGATACGCGGGTAGGCGCGCAAAATGGCATCTTTCATTCCGGCAGATACGGCGATGACCGCGTCGGCGTTTTCCATCGCGTTTTTCTCCGACCAGGACGACACGTTGTAGCCGCCGCCGAGCTGCTCGCGCTTCCACGGGCGGTCCGGCTCCAGCGAGTGGGCGGTGACCACGTGGGGGATCTCGTGGAGCAGCCCGGCGAGGTGGCCGCCGAGGCCTGCGTACCACGTGTGCGAGTGCACCACGTCGAGCCCGGCTGCGGCATCGGCCATGCGCAGGCCTGTGGACAGGGTTTTGATCGCGCTATTGGCCCCTTCGAGTGCGGGGTCGACGCCGTGGACGTATACACCTGCGGCGTCGCGTGGGGCGCCCATGCAGTGGACGTCGACGTCGGCGAATTCGCGCATGAACCGCGTGAGTTCTGTGACGTGCACCCCGGCGCCGCCGTAGACCTCCGGCGGGTATTCGCGCGTGAGCATTCCTACCTTCATGTCCGCCGAGCCTACTGACGTTGCGGAATCCCTGCACGAGCCTGGAATTGGCATTAGCCTTGCGGTTATGAAAAGCCAGCCTCGAGTTCTCGCCATTGTCCTGGCCGGCGGGGAAGGCAAGCGCCTGTTTCCCCTGACGGCTGACCGTGCCAAACCCGCCGTTCCGTTCGGCGGCAACTACCGTTTGATCGATTTTGTGTTGTCGAATTTGGTCAACGCCGGCTATATGCGCATTGCGGTGTTGACGCAGTACAAGTCGCACTCTCTGGACCGCCATGTGGCTACGGCGTGGAACATTTCTGGGCCAACGCAGCAGTACATTGCGTCGGTGCCGGCGCAGCAGCGTCGCGGGAAGCGTTGGTACAACGGGTCGGCGGATGCGATTGTGCAGTCGCTGAATCTCATTTACGACGACATGCCTGACTACGTCTTGGTCTTTGGCGCGGACCACGTCTACCGGATGGATCCGTCGCAGATGGTTGAAGATCACATCGCTTCGGGTAAGGCTGCCACCGTGGCAGGCATTCGCGTGCCGCGTGCGGAGGCGAGCGCGTTCGGTTGCATCCAGGCCGACGATGACGGCACGATCACCGAGTTTTTGGAAAAGCCGGCCGACCCACCGGGTACCCCGGACGATCCGGAGATGACGTTCGCATCGATGGGCAACTATTGCTTCTCTACCGAGGCGCTAATCCAGGCGCTGCTGGAGGACGAGCAGAACGAGGATTCCAGCCACGACATGGGCGGCGACATCATCCCGTACTTCGTCGCGCAGGGCGAGGCGAATGTGTACGACTTCTCCATCAACGGCGTGCCGGGCGCAACCGATCGTGACCGCGGCTACTGGCGCGATGTGGGCACGATTGATTCGTTCTACGAGGCCCACATGGATCTGATTTCCTCGCACCCGGTGTTCAACCTGTACAACAAGGCGTGGCCGATCCACGCGACTGACGACGACAACCTGCCCCCGGCAAAGTTCGTCCTCGGTGGTATTGCGCAGGAGTCCATTGTGGCGTCCGGCTCGATCATTTCCGGTGCGACGGTGCGTAACTCGGTGCTGTCCACCGACGTGCGCATCGAAGAAGGCGCGACGGTGGAGGGCTCTGTGCTCATGCCGGGTGTGCGCGTGGGCAAGGGCGCGGTGGTGCGCCACTGCATCCTGGACAAGAACGTTTACGTCTCCGATGGGGAGACGGTCGGTGTGAACACGGAGCGCGACCGCGAGCGGTTCACGGTGTCCGACGGGGGTGTTGTGGTCGTCGGTAAGAGCGAAGTTGTTTAGCCGATTTTGGTGATCAGCGTCAGGCCGCCGTCAAGCGGCAGACGCGCCACCGCGGCGCCTCGCTCGGCAGTCAGCGTATCGACGAACTCATCCGCCTCACGGGCGGCCTCTGTTTCGCGGTCGCGGCGGGTGGGGTCGGCCACGGTGCCGTCGAGAAGCGAACCTGCAAGCACCAACGTGCCGCCCGGGGCCAGCAACGGCCAGGCGGCCTCGATGAGCGGGCGCAGTTCGACGGGGGAGACGTCTGCGTAGACGATCTGGTAGGCGTCGTTAGCCAAGCGCCCCATCACTTCGAGGGGACGTGCGGTGAGGAAACGCACACGCGACGGGCTAAACCCTGCGTTGCGCACCGCTTCCTTCGCGCCGGCCTGCAGTGCGGCTTCCGGCTCGATGCAGGTCATGGTGGCCTTCTCCGGCAGGCCTGCGAGCAGGTGCAAGCCCACAACACCGGCGGCCGGGGTCACCGCAACCGCACCCTGGGATGCGTTCGGGGTTGCCGCCGCGAGCACCGTCAACAGGTCGCCGACCACCGGGCTGGGTGCCGGGGTGCCGTTTTCGGCAGCGTCCTCGCGCGCTGCGCGCAAAGCTTCCGCAACCTGGTTGGAAAGGTGGCCGCCTTCGGTGGAACGGGCGGCGAGGTACGAGTTCATCTGGGTAAATGCGGTCTCACTCACACGCCACATCATAGCCGTGTTGCGTTCACAGGATTCTGTTAACTGGTTGGCTGGCTTTGGGGCAGTGAGTCTGCGAAACTGTTGCGCATGAGCACTGACGTTCCACTCACCGGTACCGCAGCGTTTGACGCAGGCCAGGCAGCAATGCCGACCTGGTCTGAACTGGTGAAAGAACATGCCGACAGTGTCTACCGCCTGGCGTTTCGCCTCTCCGGTAATCAGCACGACGCGGAAGATCTTACGCAAGAGACGTTCATGCGTGTGTTCCGCAACGTGAAGCAGTACCAGCCTGGAACATTCGAGGGGTGGCTGCACCGCATCACCACGAACCTGTTTTTGGATATGGTTCGTCGTCGCGCCAAGATCCGCATGGAGGCCCTGCCCGAGGATTACGAGCGCGTGCCCGGCACCGACATGACCCCGGAAGATGCGTACTCCGTGACCAACCTGGACCCTGCGTTGCAGAAGGCGTTGGACGATCTGAAGCCGGAGTTCCGCGTGGCCGTGGTCCTGTGTGATGTGGTGGGGATGAGCTACGAGGAGATCGCTGAAACCCTCGGAGTGAAGATGGGTACTGTACGATCGCGTATCCACCGTGGTCGCGCGCAGATGCGCGAGTCGTTGGAGAAGCAAGCCCTCCACAGCGCCGCCGCGAAGGAACTTATCCGCGCCCGGTAGCAGGGAAGGAGTCGGCGCCGTGACCAGGTTTAACTCCACCGATCATCTCAATCCGGAGGCGATTGCCGCCTATGTGGACGGCGAGTTGTCCAAGGCTGCCACCGTGCGCGCCGAGCGGCACCTGCGGTTGTGTGGGGAGTGTTGTGAGGAAGTTCAGGCGCAGCGGGGGACGTCGCAGCGTCTGCAGGTGTGTAATTCCTCCGACATGCACGCCCCGGCGTCGCTTGTGGAGCGACTGGCGATGCTTTGCGACGAAGACGTGACCGACACCCCCGAAACCCCCAAGGGGATCCGGAGCCGAGTGGAGTCTGTGATTCGCTCGCTGACGCACCGTGAGTAAGGTGAGTTAGGTGTTTTCTAGCATCGGTTGGGGCGAGATTTTCTTCATCCTGATCATCGGGTTGATCGTGATCGGGCCCGAACGCCTGCCTTCTGTCGTCGAGGATGTGCGCGCCGCGATCTATGCGGCCAAGAAAGCGATCAACAACGCCAAGGCGGAACTCAATGGTGAACTGGGGGAGTTCGAGGAGTTTAAGAAGCCGATCGATACTGTCTCGCGCTATGCGGCGATGGGGCCGAAGCGTGCGATGGCGAAGGTGTTGTTCGAAGACGACGACCCCAGCGAGCCTCCAGCGCCGAAGACACCACCACAGGCGCCGCCGCAACAACAAATGCGCCCCGAGCCGCGCGGTACGCAGCCGGAGCGCAAAGGGTTCTCCTGGGAGGACGTTATTTAACCTGCGGGTTCAGGCTCTTGCCTGCCAGTGAGTTCGGGCGCACCTTTAGCTTGTCGACGATCTCAAGCACCGCCTTGGCCGCCGGCGACTCCGGATCGGAGATGACAACCGGGGTGCCAGTATCGCCGTGTTCACGCAGCTTCGGGTCCAGTGGCACGGAGCCGAGTAGTTTCACATCGGAATCGGTCAGCTGGGTCAGGCGCTCGGCGACGTGCTCGCCGCCGCCCTCGCCGAAGATGTTGAGTACCGTGCCGTCCGGCATGGTCATGCCCGACATGTTTTCGATCACGCCGGCGATCTTCTGATCAGTCTGCTGGGCAATCGTGCCGGCGCGCTCCGCGACTTCGGCTGCCGCAGCCTGAGGGGTGG
The DNA here is from genome assembly GCF_030408635.1 of Corynebacterium coyleae. Classification (NCBI taxonomy): domain Bacteria; kingdom Bacillati; phylum Actinomycetota; class Actinomycetes; order Mycobacteriales; family Corynebacteriaceae; genus Corynebacterium; species Corynebacterium coyleae. The sequence continues at coordinate 1,013,798 of NZ_CP047198.1, forward strand.
TGATGATCAGCAGCTCCGCGTTTGGCACCAACTGTGCGACGGTGATCGCAACATCACCCGTTCCCGGCGGCAAATCCATAAACAGCACGTCCAGGTCGCCCCAGTACACGTCACCCAAGAACTGCTGGATCGCACGGGTGAGCATCGGACCACGCCACACGATAGGGGCGTTGCCTTCTACGAACTGTCCCACCGAGATGTGACGGACGCCGTGGGCGATAGGGGGCATGATCATTTCGTCGACAAGCGTGGGGCCCTGCTCCTCAGAACCCATCAAGCCTGGCACGGAGTGGCCGTAGATATCAGCATCCACAATGCCCACCGTCAGGCCCTGGGCTGCCATCGCGGTAGCCAGGTTGACCGTCATCGACGACTTACCCACGCCACCCTTGCCGGAAGCCACCGCGATAACGCGCGTGCGCGTATCCGGATCTGCGAACGGGATAGCCGGGCCGGTCTGCTCGCCACGAAGTTTCTGGGCAAGCGCTCGGCGCTGCTCGTCGCTCATGGTGTGCAGCGTGACGCTCACGTTGCCAACCCCGTCGAGCTCCTCGACCACGGCGCGTACATTCGACTCGATGGTGTCGCGCATGGGGCAGCCCGCGATCGTGAGATAAATACCGACCGCAACATCGTTGCCGTCGATGGTGACCGATTCCACCATGTCGAGCTCCGTGATCGGTTTGCCGATCTCCGGATCCTCAACGCGCGAAAGCGCCTCGTGGACATCGCTTTCCAAAATCTGATGTTCAGTAGCCATTGCCACCGAATTATACGGCCGTTCCTGGGTGATTTTGGAATCCCGATACACTACGCAACATGACTCAACCCATGAACCCGTCGTTGAACAAGGCTCTCGGCGCAACAGAAGTGCCTACCGGCTGGCCAGTTGGCAGCTTCACCACCTACGCCGAGGCTCAACGCGCAGTGGACAACTTGTCCGACAGAGAATTCCCTGTAGAGAAACTTTCCATCGTCGGCGTAGACCTGATGCAGGTAGAGAAAATCACTGGCCGACTCACCTGGCCGAAGGTACTGGGCACCGGTGCGCTGTCTGGTCTGTGGATGGGCCTGTTCTTCGGCCTGCTGCTCTCGTTGATCTCTGTTCCGGGCGCTGGCCTGAGCATGTTCGTGTGGGCCATTGTCATCGGTGCGATCTTCGGTGCTGTGGCCTCCGCAGTGGCGTACGCATTTACCGGTGGCAAGCGCGACTTCGCGTCTGCAACCACCATCGTGGCTGGCCGCTACGACGTGCTGTGTGAGCCGGATGCTGCGCCGCAGGCCCGCGACATGATCGCACAAGCCGGCGGTCGCACTCCCGGCTCTGACAACGTCATCGGTGAGTAGCAGACCATGAAGACACACCACCAGTTCGTTGCAGCCGCAGCCATGTGCACAGCCGCGGTTGCGCTTTCTAGCTGCGCGTCAGAGGACAACATTTACACCCAGGCGCGCCCGGAGAAGGCTGACATCGCCATTGCTATCGACGGCGCCTCCAACGAACAGATCGTGCTGGGGGAGATTTACAGCCGCGTCCTCAAAGGACAAGGTCGGCCGACGAGCGTGACCTCAGTGACGGGGCTGGATGACGCGCCGACGCTTGAGGTGTTGCGTGAGCAGCCGATTGACTTCGTCGTCACGTGCACTGGGCGTCTGCTCGAAGAGTCGGACCCGAAGGCCGCCAAGGAGCTAGCGGGCGGCGATGTTACCGATGGCGCATATACCGACGAGGTCTATGGGGCCGCTGTCGCCGCCATGCCGGGGGATATGCGCACCGTCGACCCGTCACCCGCCCAAGCGTGCGGAGAGAGCGAACTGTCGCAAAACGTCATCCCGGTGTTCCATAAAGGCACCTTCGACCGCGGTGAGATCAACCGCCTGAACTTCATCACCCGCGTGCTGTCCACTGACCGTCTCGAGGAGATGGCGGAAGAAGTGGACAAGGGTGCCACGGTGGAGGATGCGATTGCGGAGTGGATGATCGAATACGCCCAAATCGACGTCCACCAGGACACCCCGGCAGACCCGGAGGATGTGATCGACCCGGACTCTGCGTCCAAATAACCACATAGCAAAAACTCCGGCCCGGCTTTTCACAAGCCGGGCCGGAGTTTTTAGGTGTGCAGGTTAGTCAGCGAATGCTTCCTCAAGCAGCTGCTTTTCTTCCTGCTGGTGCACCTTGGCCACACCGGTTGCGGTGGTGGACTGTGCACGGCGGGACACGCGGACCATTTCCGGCATGTCCGGGATCAGGGTGCGCAGGTGCTCGTTGTAGAACGGCCATGCGCCCTGGTTTGCCGGCTCGTCCTGAACCCAGCGGATCTCCTTGGCGTTCGGGTAGTTCTTGAACGCATCCGACAGGCGGTTGAACGGGATCGGGTGGAGCATCTCCACGCGGACGATCGCAATGTCGTCGCGGCCGTCCTTCTGACGCTTCTTGTCCAGCTCCCAGTAGATCTTGCCGGAGCACAGCATGATGGTCTTCACCTTGTCAGTGTCGGCGATCTTCTTGTTGCCACGCTCGACGAAGTTCGGGTCGTCGATGACGGACTGGAAGCGGTTGACCTCGATGAAGTCAGACGGCTGGGACACTGCTGCCTTGTTGCGCAGCATGGACTTCGGGGTGAAGACGACCAGCGGACGCTTCATCTCGCCGAGAGCCTGGCGACGCAGCAGGTGGAAGTGGTTAGCCGGAGTGGACGGCTGGGCGATGGTCATGGAGCCTTCGGCGACGAGCTGCAGGTAGCGCTCGATGCGTGCGGAGGAGTGGTCCGGACCCTGGCCCTCGTAGCCGTGCGGCAGCAGGGAGATCAGGGAGGACACTTCGCCCCACTTGGTCTCGGAGGAGGACAGGTATTCGTCGATAATCGTCTGGGCGCCGTTGGCAAAGTCGCCGAACTGTGCTTCCCAAGCGACGACGGCGTCCTTGTTGCCAAGGGTGTAGCCGTACTCGAAGCCCATGCCTGCGTACTCGGTCAGTGCGGAGTTGTAGACCTGGAACTGGCCGCCGTTGCCGGCTTCCTGCGCGTTGTGGTCGAGCGGGTTGAACGGCTCGGCGTTGTCAGGGTTGTACAGCACTGCGTGACGCTGGGTAAAGGTACCGCGCTGGCAGTCCTCACCGGCGAGGCGGACGAACTTGCCCTGCTCAGCCAGGGAACCGAAGGCGAGCAGTTCGCCCCAGCCCCAGTCGATGTCGCCGTCGGTGAACGAGCCGCCGCGCTTGGACAGGACGGACTTGAGACGCTTGTTCGGGGTGAAGTCCTCCGGCAGGTTGGCGTACGCGTCTGCGAGGCGCTTGAACTGCTCTTCGGAGATGTTCGTGTCCAGGCCGCGGGTGAGCTTCTGGGAATCGGTGATACCGGTCTGCTCGCTCGGCTGGCCCTTTTCGGACTTCACGTCGGTGAAGACGGCGTCGAGCTGGTCGTGGAAGTCCTGTGCGGCCTTCTCTGCGTCTTCCTGGGTGATGTCGCCACGGCCGATGAGGTCCTGGGTGTAGCGGGTACGCACCGACGGGTGGTTGTTGATGCGCTCGTACATGACCGGCTGGGTCACGGTCGGGTCATCAGCCTCGTTGTGGCCGCGCAGGCGGTAGCAGATGAGGTCGATGAAGACGTCCTTGCCAAACTCGCGGCGGTACTCGGTAGCGAGCTGCGCAACCCATGCGGCTGCCTCCGGGTCGTCGCCGTTGACGTGGAACACCGGGCAGTCGAAGCCCTTGGCCAGGTCGGTGGCGTAGTAGGAGGAACGGCCGGAATCCGGGGTGGTGGTGAAGCCGATCTGGTTGTTCACCACGATGTGGATGGTGCCGCCGACGGTGTAGCCCGGCAGGCGGGACAGGTTCAGGGTCTCCTGGACGATGCCCAGACCGGTGAACGATGCGTCGCCGTGGAGCATAAGCGGAACGACCGGGTGGTCTTCGCGGCCCTTGGTGGCCTTGATCTGGTCTTCCTTGGCGCGCGCCATACCGACGAGCACCGGGTCGACTGCCTCAAGGTGGGACGGGTTCGCAGCCAGGGAGACCTTGATCTCGCCGTCGCCGAACATCTGGATGTGCTCGCCCTCGAAGCCGAGGTGGTACTTCACGTCGCCGGAGCCACCCTGCTGGGCTGCGCGCATGTTGCCTTCGAACTCGTTGAAAATCGTTGCAACTGGCTTGCCCACGATGTTGAACAGGACGTTCAGGCGGCCACGGTGCGGCATGCCGATGACAACCTCTTCCAGGCCCTGGCCTGCAGCGGTGTCGATGATGGCGTCCATCAGCGGGATGAGGGTCTCTGCGCCCTCGAGGGAGAAGCGCTTCTGGCCGAGGTACTTCGTCTGCAGGAAGTTCTCAAAGGCCTCAGCGGCGTTGAGCTTCTGCAGGATGTACTTCTGCTCTGCACCGGTCGGCTTGGGCATGCCAGCTTCGACGCGGTCGCGCAGCCATTCGCGCTCGTCGCGGTCCAAGATGTGGGAGTACTCGGAGCCGACCTTGAGGGTGTAGGAGGAGCGCAGGCGCGCCATAACCTCGCGCAGCGTCATCTGCTCCTTGCCGCCGAAGCCACCGACGTGGAAGGTGCGGTCCAGGTCCCACAGGGTCAGGCCGTGGGTTTCCATGAGCAGGTCACGGGAATCCGGCTTCGGCAGGCCCGGCTGGTGCCACTGCAGCGGGTTGGTGTCAGCGATGAGGTGGCCGCGGGAGCGGTATGCCTCGATGAGCTGCATGACACGGGTGTCCTTGTTGATGCCCGTGTTCGGAAGATCCTGTGCCCAGCGCAGCGGGGAGTACGGGATCTGCATGGACTGGAAGATTTCGTCCCAGAACTTGTCGTCGATAAGCAGCTGCGAAATGTCGCGCAGGAACTCGCCGGACTCTGCACCCTGGATGACGCGGTGGTCGTAGGTGGAGGTCAGCGTGACCAGCTTGCCAACGCCGAGCTCAGCGAGGCGGTCCTCGGAAGCGCCGGCGAACTCTGCCGGGTAGTCCATAGCGCCAACGCCGACGATGGTGCCCTGGCCCTTGGTCAGGCGCGGGATGGAGTGGCGGGTGCCGATGCCGCCCGGGTTGGTGAGCTGGATGGTGACACCGGAGAAGTCATCCATGGTCAGCTTGCCGTCGCGTGCACGAGCGACGATGTCCTCGTATGCGTCAACGAACTCGGAGAAGGACTTCTTCTCGCACTCCTTGATCGCAGCGACGACGAGGGAGCGGGAACCGTTCTTGCCCGGAAGGTCGATAGCCAGGCCGAGGTTGACGTTCTCTGGCTGGATGGCGAAGGACTTGTTGCCGTCCTCCTTGTAGTTCTTGTTCATGTCCGGGTGCAGCTTCGTCGCCAGGACGATGGCGTAGCCCAGGATGTGGGTGAAGGAGACCTTGCCGCCACGGGTGCGCTTGAGATGGTCGTTAATCAGCGCGCGGTTCTCAAACATGAGCTTGACCGGCATGTCTCGCACGGTCGTCGCCGTCGGCACCTCGAGCGACTCGTTCATGTTCTTCGCAATCGCACGGAATGCGCCCTTGAGCTGGAACTCGCCCGGCTCGACCTCGACCTGTGCGATCTTGTCCAGCGGGGAGGCCTTCGGCTTCGGCAGGGTGCGCTGCGGGCGGTTAGAGACCTTTGCTGCGGCCTCGTCGACCTTGGTCTCGCGACCATCCTGCGAAGGTGCGCCGGTGGAACGGGCAACCTTCGGGTCGGTCTTCGCCTGGCTTGCACCTGCCTGCGAAGGGGTGACGTTGGACGTGCCATTAGCGGTCTTCGGTGCACCCTTTTTCTCAAACAGTTCACGCCATTCGGCGTCGACCGAGTTCGGGTCGTCCTTGTACTGCTGGAACATCTCGTCAACCAGCCAGCTGTTCTGGCCGAACGTGTTTTCGCTGCTCACGGCAGGTTCTCGCCTTCCTTCTGTTTCGATTTCGCGGAACGTTTCTTTGACTGTAATCGTCCGCGCTGATATGGCGCGAACTTGGGTTGTTCCTGTCCACGGGGTTTCCGTCTTTCACCCCCGTTAGCGGTTGGCAGCCCACATTTGGGCATACCTACCGCCGGCGGTGAGGAGGTCCTCGTGGCAACCGTCCTCAATGATACGTCCTTCGTCGATGACGAGTATTCGGTCGGCCCGCGCAGCGGTTGCGAGGCGGTGTGCGACGACCACTGACGTGCGGCCCGAGGTTGCGCGGTCGGCGGCGTCGAGTACCGCGCGTTCGGTTGCGGGATCAAGGGTGGCGGTGGCTTCGTCGAGAAGCAGCACGGCAGGGGAGAGCATCTCCGCGCGTGCGAGTGCGATGATCTGGCGCTGCCCGGAACTCAAGCCTCGGCCGCGTTCACCGACGCGCGCGTTGAAGCCGCCGGGGATCGTATCGACGACACCGAGCGCGCCAATGCGGTTCACCGCCGCCTCGATCTCCTCTGGGGTCGCGCCCGGCGCGCCGTAGGCGATGTTGTCTGCGACGGTGCCAGGGAAGAGGTAGGACTCCTGTGGGACCTGGGCGAGTGCGCGGCGCCAGTCTGCAAGCGGGAACTCCGCGATGTTTGTGCCGGATGCGCGCACCTCACCGGAGGTGGGGTCGTAGAACCGGACGAGCAGTTTGACCACGGTGGATTTGCCTGCGCCGGTAGGGCCGACGAGTGCCACGGTGGTACCTGGCTCGATGGTCAGGTCCATGTGGTCGATCACGGGGGAGGCGTCTGTATCGGTGGAGGCGGAGTAGGAGAAGGTGGTGTCGTCGAAAAGCAATGGCCCACTTGCGGCGCTGTGAGCACCCGGGTTGGTGCCGGTATCGGGGACGGTGGTGCGCTGGGCAAGGAGTGCGCGGATGCGGTCGAAGCTGACGGTGGCTTGCTGCCAGGAGTCGAAGATTTGGCCAAGCTGCTGGATAGGGCCGTAGAGCTGGCCGAGGTACATGGTGAATGCAACGAGCACACCGACGGACAGTGATCCGTCGGCGATGCGTCCCGCGCCAAAGCCGACGATGACGGCGGTCATGGTTTGGGAGATGAAGTGCATGCCTGGGAAGTACAGCGCGACCAGGGTGACGGAGCGCATGCGCAGGCGGCGGTATTCGTCGCTTAGGGCCGTGAAGTGTGCTTCGAAGTGGGTCTGCGCGCGGTGGGTTTGGGTGGTGCGGATGCCGCCGATGAGTTCCGCGAACTCGCCGTTGACCGTGGAGATGTGTTCGCGTGAGGCTTGGTAGTAGCGCTTGGAGAGGACTCTGAACGCCCAGGTAGCGGCGACAATCACTGGGACGGCGGTCAGCGCGATGAGGGTGAGTTCGCCGTCGGTGGCGACCAGCATGACGATCACGCCCACGAGCGAGCCGACGGCGACAATCGCCTGGGCAAGCCCGGTTTGTAGGAAGCTCGACAAGGTGTCGATGTCCGTGGTCATGCGCGTCATGATCTTGCCGGACAGTCGCGATTCGAAGTAATTCAAGCCCAGTTGCTGCAGGTGTGCGTAGGAGCGCAGCCGCAGCCCGTAGAGGAGGCGTTCGCCGGAGCGCGACGACAGGACAGTCATCAGTGCATCCGAGGCCCAGGCGATCGCGATCACACCGAGTGCAATGAGCCCCGCGTTGATCAGGTTCTCCTGGTTACTTGGGGTAATGCCGCGGTCCACGGCGGCGCGCACGATGGTGGGGAAGGCCAAGTCCGCCAGCACGCCCACAATGAGTAGGGCGACGGTGCCTGCGATGAGCCAGCGCACGGCCTTGAACATGTCGCGGATGTGGAATTCGCTTGACGGGGTGCGCAGGCGGGTCAGTGTCTGCTCGGCCAGATCTGGCAGTTCGCGCGCTTCCGGGAGGCGCTCCACACGCGCGAGCAGTTCCGGGGTGGCGTTGATGGTGGAGGCGCGCCCGCTCGTCGGCACGATCACGCGCTCCTGGGGTTCGGTGTCCACCTCGGGCCACAGGTCGCCAACCTCCTCGTACAGCGTTTCGGACTCGGGGTCCATGGAGGCGCGATACTCGTCGGTTGCCATGACCTCGTCGCGGGGCCCTTGCTTGACGACGACCCCACCGCGCACCACCGCTACCCGATCCGCATGATCCACCGTTGATTGGCGGTGGGCCACGGTCAGCACTGCGATGTCGCTGAGTGCCTCGCGCAGGTTGGCCAAGATGTTGGCTTCGTTGATGGAGTCGATGGCGCTGGTGGCGTCGTCAAGCACGAGCACCTTTGGTTTTGACATGAGCGCGCGGGCGAGTGCGATGCGCTGGCGCTGGCCGCCGGAAAGTGTGAGGCCACGCTCACCGACCTGGGTGTCGTAGCCGTCGGGGAGGCGCTCGATGAACTCGTCTGCCAGGGCGAGACGTGCCGCCTCACGCACCGCGACATCAAGTTCGTCCGGCGACATGTAATCGGCAGCCCCCATGGCGATGTTGTCGCGCACGGAGGAAGAGAAAAGGAAGGCGTCGTCGAAAACGCAGACCACATCGCCACCGGTGACCGTGCCCGTATCCGGGGCGTAGAACCCGCCAGCTAGCTGCACCGCCATGGTTTTGCCCGCGCCGGGCGGGCCGACCATTGCAACGGTCTCGCCCGGCGCGACCGAAAGGGTGAAGCCGTTTAAGACGTTGTGGCCGCCGGTGGAAAAGTGCACGTCGCTAAAGTGCAGGCCGGGTTCGGCAGGCAAGTTTTCGGTGGAATTCACGGTGGAATTCACGGTGGACTCTTCAGGTGCGAGTGCCAGCACATCCGCGAGCCTGTCGAAGGAGCTCATGCCCATCTGCATGCGGACGTACTGGTTGGTCAGCATGGAAAGGGCGGACGTCATCGTGGTCAGGTACGCGGTGAATGCGACGAACTGGCCGATGGAGATCCTTCCGTGGATGGCGAGCATGCCGCCGGCGATGATGGTGACCACCAGCGCCACCTTGGGCAGTTGGGAGAGCATCGGCTGGAAGCGTGCGGTGAGTTTCGCCGCCCGCATTTTTACCGCGTAGAGGTGGCGACCAAGGTTGTCGAGCTGGTCGATCTCTCGCTGTTCTTGTCCGAACGCCTTGACCACGCGCACGCCGGAGACGGTTTGTTCGACGTGTTCTGCAAGTTCTGCGGTGGCGTGCTGGTTGACCCACGTTGCTGCGTAGAGCGTTTTGCGCGACCGGTTGGCCTCCCACAGGAGCACGGGCAGCAGCGCCAGCGACATCGCGGTCAGTGCGACGTCCATGCTCAGCATGACGATCAAGGTGGCTACCAGTTGCACGATGCGCGTGAGCATCATCGCCAGAGTGTCCAGCACCGTCTGGTACATGTTCAGATCCGAGATCGAGCGCGAGACAATCTGGCCGGTCACGATCTTGTCCTGTCCCGGCCCGTCCAGGCGGTGCAGCGTGCGCAGGATCTTGGTGCGCAACCAGTGTTGCGAGGTCGTTGCAAGGCGACCGGAGGTGGTGCGCCGGATGATGCTCAGGACGTAGGTGGCCGCTGCGACTGCCACCATCAGCCACGCCACGCCGGCAACGGAACCGTCTGCATTCCCGGTGGCAATATCAATCGCTTGGCCAGTAAGAGCGGGCTCGGCCACGCGGGTGAGCGCGGCCAAGATGGCAGCAGCGAACGCGACGGCGGCAGGCGCGCGGTTCGCCTTGAGCGATTGAGTAAGAAGTGGGCTAGTGGTCCTCATGTTCCTTGTCGTCGCTGTCCTTCCCGCTACTGTCTTTGCCGTCGCGGAAGATCTTCAAAATCCACGCAGCGAATTCCTTCGGGTTGAAGCCACCCTTGATGCGACCGGTCTCGTCGGCCTTGTCTTCGGGCTCGAGCGGGGTGGCAAACTGCAGCGGCACCGGGCCGAGGGCCTGCTGAATGTTATCGATGATGTTGCCGGCCAGCTTGCGGTTCACCGTGGTACCGGCAACTGCGCCCAGGCCGAGCGGCAGCATCTTGCCCAGCCAGGCGCGACGCATGGAACGACGCAGCGAACGCATAGCCATGCGCTGCAGCACGTTGTTGGTCTCATTGAGCGTCGGGCCAGAAAAGCGCGACAGGGTGGCCTTGCCAGGCAGCTTGCGGGAGTTTTCGCCGAGCAGCGTATCCACGATTGCTAGACCCTTCGTACCCATCAGCGTGGTCAGCACGATGGCGCGGCGGTGCTCGGCGTCGGAGATGTCGTCGCCACGCAAATATGCCGAGGACATGGCGTAAAACGCCGCGAGATCCAGAAAGAGGGCGGACTCGCCGGCCACAGCAGCAGCACCTGTGAACAGGCCAACGCCTGGTACTGCCGCAGCGGCACCCACACCGGCACCGGTGCCCGTGACGGTGTTCTTTAGATGCTTATCCATAATCGCCTGGATCTGTGCCGGCGACTTATCCGGGTTGTCGCGGCGCAACCAATCTACATATCCGCGGATCACAGAGGTCTGCAGTCGCACGGCCTTGTCCACCGCGCCGATGAAAACACGACCGAGTTTGCCCGCGTCCTTTTCCAGCTGCGCTGAATTTTCCTGCAGCGCGACCTCGATTTCCTTGCGGAGCTCCGTCTCGTCGGTCTGTGCTGATTTCTTTTTACCGAACACGTTTATCCTCCTGCCGTGAACTGGCGATGGGTAATTGGTACAGCATAGAACGACTTCATATCCCGGGAAGACCGGGCGGAAACGCTCTAGGCTTGAACGCATGAATGCGCGCCGCCAACCAGTCGTACAGACAACGGCCGGAGCCGTGCGCGGTCAAGTCGACCCGCACACCGGAATGCGCACCTGGCGTGGCGTGCCATTCGGCGCCAACACCGCTGGTACTCACCGGTTCCGCGAACCGAAACCCGTCCAACCCTGGCCTGGGGTGCGCGACTGCACACGCTTCGGCCCACCCGCCATGCAAGGCACCTTCGGCATCCGTGGCACGGTGCTTGGTTCGGAGGACTGCCTCAACTTAGACATCGTCAGGCCCGACACTGATGAGGTCTTGCCTGTCGTTGTCTGTTTCCACGGCGGCACTTTTGTCACCGGCGCCAGCCACGAAAAAGTCCTCCAAGGTCATCGCCTCACCGCCGCGACGAACATTGTCTACGTCTCCTTAAACTTCCGCCTCGGCGTGCTCGGCTACCTCGATGTGCGATCGCTTGGCGACGACTGCGTGGCCAACCCCGCTATCCGCGACCAGATCCTCGCCCTGCGGTGGATCCGGGACAACATCGCAGCCTTCGGCGGCGACCCAGATGCTGTGACCATCATGGGCGAATCGGCAGGCGGTGCTGCCGTGCTGCATCTCATGTGCGCACCCGATGCCCGCGGCCTGTTCCACCGCGCAATCGCGCAGTCCCCGCCACCGGCCAGCGTCCACTCGAGGCGCCAAGCCGCCAGGTGGGTCCAAGCCCTCATCAGGAAACTCGGGCTCGCACCAGACACCACCCTTGACCAGCTGCGCGACATCCCCGCAGAAACCCTCGTGCGCGCCGGGCAATCACTGATGTTTAACAGCAAGGAAGCGCTGCAATTCAACATCAGCTTCATGCCCACCCTGGACAGTGCCAGCCTGCCCCAACACCCCATTGACACGTTCAACGCTGGCGAGCAAGCCCGCGTGCCACTGATCGTGGGAACCAACTCCGACGAAGCCAGTTTCACCAAAGCCATCTACCAAACCTCCCGCCAGCGCCAACGTGCTGCGCGCCGGGCGTTGAACGTGTTTGACCCGGACAATGCGCTGGATGTCATCGAGGCGTACGACGATGTCGGCGCACGCGGCGACTTTGCGGAGTTGATGGCAGACGCCGTGTTCTGGGCCCCGAGTGTCATCCTGGCCACCGCGCACCGCATGGTTGCGCCGACCTATATGTATCGGTTCGCCTACGCATCTGCCGCGATGCGCAAGTTGGGCCTCGGCGCGATTCATGCAGCTGACCTGGTTGCGGTCTATGGCGATCCCTTTGCCACAGTGACCTCCAAACTGGATCGCTTCGGGCCGCGGGACACGTTCCAAGAGGTCAGCCGGCTCATGCAGTACCACTGGGGCGAGTTCTTCCACACCGGCACACCTGGTACGGAGTGGCCCAGCTATGGGTTTAAGCGTGGCGACGACCCGGGGCGTGCGACTGCGGTGTTTGAGTACGGCATACGTGTGGAATACGACCCGAAAGCGGAGCAACGCACCGCGTGGGAGTCGTTTGACATGCGCGAGTGGGGAATTAGCCGGACGGATTTGTGACATCCGCGATGATAATTCCAGGCACGCGTCAGCGAACGTGGCTAGGCTGAAGCCAGTCTGAAGGTCAATGCGGAAGGAACCCACTGTCATGAGCTTTTTCGAGGACATCGCGGCCGCGTTGGACCGCGACGGTATTGAGTCGCGTGTAGGCGGGGACACGATGTTTGTCCCCATGTCTGCGGCGTTGGAATTGCAGTTTGTGGAAATTGATCCGCACCTGCCGGCAGCGAACGTATACATCGCCGCGGCTGACGTGGACGAGGACGACGAAGAGTTTGAGGCCGTCTTAGTCGCTGTGGTGTTCTCCGTGGAGGCAGCGGTGACTGCTGTTGCTGAGCACATGGCGACCGACCAGGTGGTAACAGTGCTGCGCGACCTGCTGGAAAGCACGGACGAGCGCATTGGGGATCTCGAGTTCTTCCAGGACCACGTCAACCCGCAGCAGGTGCGCGCCGAAGTGGGCGCGAATGCCGAGTTGCAGGTCGTCGTCGAAGCCGTCAACGGCGTGCCGAGCGCCACAGTGACCTTCGTTGCACTCCCGGATGACTACGACGATGTCATCGAGGACGCCGAGGGCGAGTTGTGGGAGTCCGACGGCGATGCGGAACTGTCTGAGGAGGACCGCGCACGTCTGTTTGACGTCATCCATGATGAGGCAGTTGCCGACGCTGAGAAGCTCGAGCTGGGCAGCTTCACCGACTTCGACCGCCTCTTTGACGTGCTGTCGCTCGCCGCCGACCAGGCAGAGGAATGGGAGGCGCAGCTGCTTCCAGTCGACGACGAGATTGACGAGCCGGACGTCTACGACATCTTCGGCCAAGACGACGAAGACTACGACGAGGACCTCGATGATGAGGATGATGAGGATCTCGACGACGAAGACTTCGACGAGGACGACGAGGACTAAGCCGCGCTGAGTCCTTCGAACATGGAGGAGGGCGACTCGATCGGGGTGAACGCCCCGTCGACGAGCCAGACGTAACTTGCTGCCTTCGCCCCCGGAATTTCGTGGACGGTGTGGGCAGCATCATCGGGGATGACCGCGCGCACCCAGGACTCGGCAAGCAACGTGTCCACAGGAACCCCAGCGGAATCCGTAATGCGCAATTCGATCAGGTATGCCGGGATGTGGCGCTGCCCGTAGCCCTGGATACGTGCGCGAGCGCGCGGGCCAACGCGCCGCCGCGTGACCGCCAGCGACAACGTCGGACCGTTGTCTATCCGGGGTAGCGATATCACTGGTGGCCGCCAGGTCGCAGCCGGGCGCGACAGCGAGCGCGGGTGGTGGATCATCGCGTTGATGGCGTGCAGCTTCTCGAGGAAGAGGTCTCGGATTTCGGCAGCCAAGGAATCGGCACTGGCGTATGCATCGGCATCCACAGTGGGCGAGGTGCGGAACATGGACAGGGCATTCTTTGCGTTCAACTTCATGGCTCAAACACTAAAAGTGGCCCCGACATCATCGGGCACACATTCGAACACATTAGCGATACGGTTATTTGACGCGTTGTGTAACCTTGCTGTTTATGAGTGCGAATAAGGTGGTGAAACCGTCGATCCCCCGCACCATTTGGGTGCTCACGGGCGCCGCCTTCATTGTTGCGCTCGGGTACGGGTTAATCGCTCCGGTTCTCCCGCAGTTTGCGAGAAGTTTCAACGTATCCATGGCCGCAGCAGGTGCGGTCGTGTCTGTGTTTGCTCTCGCCAGGTTGCTTGGTGCGCCCGGCGCGGGTGTGCTGGTGGACAAACTGGGCTCGCGCCCGATCTACCTCACAGGCTTGAGCATTGTGGCTGTCTCCACGTTCTGCGTGGCGTTTGCCCAGGCGTATTGGCAGATTCTTGCGTTGCGGTTCATCGCGGGTTTCGGCTCGACGATGTTCACGTTGTCGGCACAGGCACTGATTGTGCGGGTGACGCATCCTTCGATCCGTGGCCGCGCGAACGCGTTGTACGCTTCGGCATTTCTTGTGGGCAATGTGTTCGGTCCGATCGTGGGCGCAGCGTTGTCGTATTTGGGATTCCGTATCCCGTTTGCCATTTATGGCGTGGCGGTCGCGGTTGCGGCCGGCCTCGTCGCGTGGCTTACACAGCCGCGTCCAGGTGCGAAGGCGTTGCCGAAGGCGAAGCCCGCGATGCGGCTGCGGAGCGCCTGGAAGGTGCCTACCTACAGGGGATTGCTGGTCGCGGCGTTTACCAATGGATTTGTGAATATGGGCGCGCGCGTGGCGGTGTTGCCGCTCTTTGCCGCCGCGGTGTTTGAGCAAGGCGGGGCAGCGGCTGGTTTCGCGCTTACGGCGTTCGCGCTCGGTATGGCAATCATGTTGCAGTTCTCTGGGCGCATGTCGGATCACTTCGGTCGGCGCCCGATGATCTTCGCGGGCATGGCAATGTCTGCGGTGTTTACAGCGGTGCTTGGCACGGCGACAAGTTTTTGGCCGCTCGTCATCTGGTCGGTGCTGGCCGGCGTGGCTTCCGGCACGATGAGCCCGTCCATTCAGGCAGCGTTGGCGGACATCATTGGCAATGAACGCTCCGGCGGTAAGGTGTTGTCCACATTCCAGATGACACAGGATGCGGGCCAGATTTTCGCGCCTGTGGTTGTCGGTGCGATTGCGCAGACCGCGGGTTTTACTGCCGCGTTCGGCGTATGCGGTGCAATGTGTGCGGTGGCGGCTGTTGTGTGGCTGATCATCGGTAAGGAAACGATGGTGAAGGAGCCACGATGAGAGTAATTCTGGACTGCGACCCGGGTATCGACGACACCTTAGCCCTCATCTGGCTCACCGCGGCCACGCAGGCAGGCATCCATGAGCTTGACTGCGTGACCACGACTGCCGGCAACGTCGACGCCGACCAGTGCGCGAGAAACGCTGCTTGGATCCTGTCGCTGTGCGGGTTGCCGATCATTTCCCTTGCTGCTGGTCTGCCGGCGCCGCTTGAGGTGGAACTGACCACGACGCCGGAAACTCACGGCGAGACAGGACTTGGGTACGCCACCGCGCCCGAGCGTCACGTTGAGCACGATTGGGAGGCGCTGTGGGTCGACGCGATTGAGCGCGGTACGGACGATCTGCACCTTATCGTCACCGGCCCCATGACTAACCTGGCATTTTTTGCCCACGCCCACCCGCAGCACTTCGCGCGCCTGAAGCACATCACGGTGATGGGGGGTGCGGTGAACTATCCGGGCAACACCACGCCGACGGCGGAGTGGAACTTTTGGGTCGACCCGCACGCCGCCGCCGACGTCTTCGACATGACACCGACCCCGATCACGTTGTGCTCACTTGGTGTGACGGAGAAGATGTTGCTTGAGCCTGAGCGGTTGGAGGGGGTCGTCGCAAAGCTAGGCGCGAGCCCGATTGCCCAGCACTTGGGTGACATTGTGCGGTTCTACTTCGAGTTCCACGAGGAGGTCGGGGAGGGCTATCGCGCGCAGATCCATGACCTGCTCACGGTGCTCATCGCGCTTGGTGCGGTGGACGTTGAGCATTGCTTAACGACGATTGCCGTCGAGGCCGATTCCAACCTCACCCGCGGCACCTCTGTGGCGGATCTGCGTGACATTTGGGAGCGCGAACCCAACGCGCGCCTGGTCACCGCTGCGGACATCGATGCCGCGTGGGAGTCATTTGACTGGGCCTGCGGCATCCATGCACGCGTGGCGGCGGGGGATGCGAGTCTTATGGAACTGCGCCACCTCAAAGCGGACGACTAACTGCTACACTGCCTGATCTGGACGTTCCTGCCGAGGTGACATAGGCAAGGGCGCAATTGCACATTTGCCCGTGAGAATTACGGAAAGTTCCATGTCACACACCACTTCTCAAAACTCGCAGAAGGCGCAGTGGACCCCGCTGCGTCGCGTTCTCGTTGCCCTTGGCGCGTTGATTATCGCCGCGACCTGGCTCTACTTCGTTCTTGTCCGCCCCGCTGACTGGGATCAGGTCACAGGCTCCGGTCCTGGCATTACGCTGCTGGCGGGCTACGGCGTGGGCACCCTGCTGCTACTCGTGGCCATCGTCCCTGTGTTGCCGGCGCGCACGCTCGGGCTGATTCCGATTGCGATCATCATCAACTCCGTCATCGGCGAGATCGTCGGCTCGATTGGTCTGCCGCTGTACCTCGACTCCGTGGGCACCGTACTGGTCGCAGCCCTGGCCGGCCCGGTTGCGGGCATGGCCACCGGTGCGCTGAACAACGTGGTGTGGGGTCTGGTCAACCCAGCCGCCCTGCCGTTCGCCGCCGGTGCGGCCTTGGTCGGCTGGTTGGCGGGTGTGTTCATTCACCGCTTCAACGCGTTCCGTAACCCTGGCACCGTGGTTGGCTTTGGCCTTGTGCTCGGCGTGGTGGGCGGCATGGTTGCAGCCCCGGTTGCCGCATATGTCTACGGCGGTACCGCCGGTGTGGGCACCGGTGCGCTGGTGAGCCTGTTCCGCGAGATGGGTGGGTCCCTGATCGCGTCGGTAACCACCCAGGCGTTCATCTCTGACCCGGTGGATAAGCTCATCGTCCTGTTCATCGCATACGCCACGGTCAAGGCGCTGCCGAAGCGCACCGTGGCTGCCTTCGCGCCACAAGAACCTGTCGCACCAGCATCGACACCTGAGGCGTAAAGCACTTCCGTGGCAGACCGTCTGAGCCCTTCAACCCGTGTGAACCCGTTGACCGCTTTGGCCATCGGGGCGTCGGGCTGGATTCTGGTGCTCGGGCTGAACCGGCCAGAAGTTTCACTCGCAGTGCTGGCCGCGGCAATGGTGCTGGGGACGTGGCGCACCCGCAACGTCGCGCTCATTGCGGCCACCGCGTTGCTTGCCGCCCCGGTTGCCGCATCCATGGTGCTCATCCACGCGCCCTACGGGGAGCATCGCATCGCGCCGCTGCTGACCAGCGATGGCCTTGCCACAGCAGGGGAGTTAGCCGCACGTTTCACCGCACTGATTGCCAGCCTGCTCGCGGCCGTCGCATGGTCGCGCACCCCGGACCTGGCCAAGGCACTGCAGGCGGCACCGGGTGGCAACAGGGTCGGCTACATCGCCGGCACGACTCTGCAACTCGGGCCCCAAGGCGCACACCGGGCACGCATCGTCCGCGACGCCAACCGGCTCAAAGGCGAGCACATCACCGTAAAAACCGTGGTCCCGAATCTGATCATGCCGGTGCTTACCGAGTTGCTCACCCAAGCGGGCGCCCGCGGACAAGCCTTGGAAACCGCAGGCTACGACCTCACCGGCCCTCGCACCGTGCTGCGCCCTGTCCACGACAGTCCGATCCAGCGCGCCGCCCGCATCCTCATCCCACTTGCGTGTTTGGGGGTTGTGCTTTGGATCTGACATTGCTCACCCAGGCGCTCAACGAGCACCGCGCGGTGCAGGTGATCGGCAACTCCGGAGCAGGCCTAACCACCCTGGCAGCGCAGGTGCACCGCGAGTGGGAGAACGCCGCAGTAGTCCAACAGGACGCCACCGCGCACGTGTCCTACCTTCGAGATACCGTCATCGAGGAAGTTGCGCTCGGTCTCGAGCAGCGCGGCATTCCCGCCGACGAGATGCGTCAGCGTTGCGAGCGCATCCTCCACGCCGCAGGGCTAAGCGATCTCGCAGAGCGCAACCCAGCGCAACTCTCTGGCGGACAAACGCGACGCCTTGCCATCGCAGCCGTTGCGGTGCTCGAGCCGGGCACCTTGCTTCTCGACGACCCCTTCGCCGGCCTCGACCCAACCTCCTGCACCCGCATCACCGAACTGCTGGCTTCGCTGCCGTCGAAGGTGGTCATCCTGGGCACACGGCTTCGCAACATCGACTCGGCCGCACTCGGACTTGTCGGTGGCGTTCTCCAGCCGGACGTCCCACCCAACCCGAATCTGCAGTTGCCTGACCGCGTCACAGCAACTGATGAACCGATCGACCTTGGCGAGGTCTCCGCAGTGCGCGGCGAAACACCTCGCAAGTGGTGGCAGTTCCACGCCTCGTCAGAGCCATCGTTCACGGCCGGCCCAGTGCACCTGACCATCCGCCCCGGTGAGGCTATGTGGCTGCGTGGCGACAACGGCGCCGGCAAGACAACACTGCTGCGCGCGATGGCCGGCCTGGACGACAACCCGGGCCTGCAACAGACTCGCGGTCTGACCGTGTCGCTGGCACTGCAGCGCGCCGCAGACCAGCTCGCCGAATCCACCGTGGGACGGTTCATTGGCGACGATGACACCGTCGCCGCTTTAGGACTCGACCCAGACACCCACCCGTTGGATCTTCCGTCAGCGCACTTCCGGCTCGCACAGCTCGCCCAGGTGTTCGCCCAGGGGCGCGACCTTGTGCTTCTCGACGAGCCCGACGTCGGCCTCGACATCCCCTCCCGCGAGCGTGCCCACGCCCTCATCGCAGCGGGGCTGGCAGGCGGCCAGGCAGTGATCTTCACCTGCCACGACACCAGCTTCGCCGCGGAGGTGGGGGAGTATGCGGTGGTTAGAGCAAGTCTTCTTCGATGATCACAACGGAGCCGCTTTCTCCCTTGCACACCGGACGGGTGTTGATGTTATTCCACGGCTGCCCTGGCGGGTGGTGTCCACGGGCGCACTCCCATCCGTTTGGGGCGGTCCAATCAAGACTGGTGCTTGTTGCTCCGCCTCCTGTTGGGTTCGGCGATGTGTAGTCGTTGACTACTTCCATTGCCGCCACGCAATCGGTGTCCTGTTTTAGCGCGATGACAGCACGGTCGGGACCTTCGGTACCGGTTACGGTTCCACACCGGGTGCCTTCAGCAGCGGAAGTATCAGTGGAGTTCTCGCGGTCCGGGTCGGGGTTAGCCTGGACGATCTCACCGTCTTTGATAGTGATCTTGCTCAGACCGCGTTCCACGATGAGCGTTTCTTCATCCACGCGAGTGAAGGTGAACCCGGTAAGTGTGACGCGCTCACCAGGGTTGAGCTGGGGAGCGTCCATCGCGAACGGATCTGTTTTCGAGCTAAACGTGTAGAAGCCGATTACCGGGTCGTAGCGCACTGAGGTGGCGATATTGCCTTCCTCGGGATTGCCGAGGTCAGCTAATGCAGGTTCAGATGCGTCGAGTCGAATCTTACATTCGAAGACTGGCCCGTTTTGGGCTTCTTCGCGGGTCGGAACTACACATCCACGTTCGGAGGAGGCCGCACCGAAGAAGGCATACGCGAGGGGGTCCACCTTGAATGTCTCAGCCGGTACATCCGTGTAGGTCTGTTCTGCTTCTGCCTCAGGTGAGGTATTTTCCACCGCTGAATTTGAAGCAGAAACGGAAGGCTCGGGAAGGTCCTCCGGCTCGCTCGAACAAGCGGTTAGGGCCAGGCCTAGCGAAGTGATAATCGTGGCTGTGCGCATCAAGTGCAGAGACATGATCTCGATTATGGCACTAATGCGGGTGCCTTTTACACCACTGCGCGTCCTTGTTCATACAGCTCTGCAGGCATCGGCCTGTGTAGCTGCCATTCGAAGCGAATCGGTTTTTCGCCGGAGTGTCGTACGTGTGACACGTTGCCAAGGAGCGTGAAGGCGCTTGCAACTCCAGCGGCGTTGAGGCGTGTGTTGCGTACGCACAGGTAGATCGAGTGGTTGTTCTCCAAGTGATGGATGTATCGCTGGCCGTCCTTTGAATCCAGCTTCGTCGTCGACTGTGATTCCCACTGGAACAGATCAGGAGATATTGGGTAGTCGGCGTAGCGGGTGGTTTCGGAGAAGTCCGCTTCGTTCTTGGAAAGAGTGACGAAGAACAGGTCCAGATCGGATTCGGTGGCGTGGTACACACCTTCGCGCGGCAAATGGAGAAGCTTCTTCAGGGGAGCGGTACGTACAGCAGCAGTCAGCTCAGCGGTGGAGTAGTCCGCGTGGGTGAACAGCACAGGTGCGCCGGGGCCAGTAACGGGTTTTGGAGTCACGCGTGATTGGTCAAGGCGGTAGTCGAAAATCTGCTGAAGTTCATTCCTAAAGGAAGGGACGCTTCGGATAGCTGACAGTGCGTCGTCGAAAGTCTCCGGTGGTTGGACTCCCGATTGGTTTGCCCAAATCATCGTGACCAACATGCGGGTAAACGTCTGGTCCTCAGGCGACATTGCGTCGTACGTCGGCCCGTTCGCATCCACAATGGCAAGGTATCGTTCTGCTCGAAGCGGGTCGTTGACGTGCAACATTGAGCGAATCCGAGTGAGGAAAAATTCTTCGCGCTCGGGAACTGTTTCGGGGACAGGGAGAAGATCTTGGCTCCGCAACAACCGTGTCCATCCACCGTCGGCCCGGTTGCGGTAGAGATCTTCGAGTGAAAGACCAGTGTTAGCTAGGAATGACGAAAGATCCGTCGTCGCTTCTTGCTGTACAAGCTCACGGATCTTGACGATTGAATTGCCTGCAACACGCTTGACGTTTTGAAGTACCCGTTCTTGTGTGACTCGGTCGAGTTGAATATGGGTGCCACCAGGAAGGGAGGGAAACTCTTGCTCAATCTCCGTCTTTAAGCGTTTGCCACGCCGACCGGTGAGCGCTGCATACCTGCGTTCAAAGTCGAAGTTTGTGTGTTGTTCGCCGATGAAGTCCAGGACGGTACACACCTTGCCTGGCATCTTGCGCAAGCCGCGGCCGAGCTGTTGGAGGAAGATGATCGGGCTCTCAGTCGGGCGCAGCAGCAACAAGGTGTTGAGCTCGGGGATGTCGACACCCTCGTTAAACAGGTCGACGGTGAACAGCACTTTGAGCTCGCCGTCGCGGAGGCGTTGGATAGCCTGGTCACGGTCAATTTGTGGTGTCTTTGAAGTAACGGCTGCAGCCGGAATACCAAAATGGTTAAACCGTTCCGCCATGAATCGTGCGTGATCGATGCTGACGCAGAAGCCGAGAGCCTTGAGCTCCGCGAGGTCGAACACACGTTTTTGGAGTTCGCTGAGGATGAGTTTTACGCGGGAATCTCCAAGCCGAACGTAAAACTCGCTCAGTGAAGCGGTGTCGTAAGCGCGGCTTGAGCGCGACCATTTCACGCTTCGGAGGTCCGTCTCGTCGTTGATGCCGAAGTAGTGCATTGGTGCCACGAGGCCGAGTTGCAGTGCATCCCAGAGACGCAGTTCGTAGGCGACGCGATAGTCGAAGAAACGCTGGACGTTGACGCCGTCGCCGCGCTCGGGTGTGGCGGTAAGACCGAGGAGTTCCTTCGGCTTGAGGTAGTCGAGCACCTTTTTGTATGTGGAGGCTTCGGCGTGGTGGAACTCGTCGATAGCCACCACGTCGAACTTCTCAGGAGGGAAGCTTTCCACGTGTTTATGCAGCGTTTGGATAGTGGCAAAGATGTGTGTGCCCTGCCGTGGCGTGTGCGTTCCATCAAACAGTTCGCCAAAGTTATTGTCGCGAAGTACCTCCCGGTACGTGCGCATCGCCTGTCGTAACAATTCGCGCTGATGCGCGACGAAAAGGAGCGAAGGCTTGCTTTTCGACGCCGCAGCCAACCCCTTGTAATCCAACGCCGCAACAACGGTCTTTCCAGTGCCAGTTGCTGCGATGAGAAGGTTTCGGTGACGGTCATGTACGTCGCGCTCTGCCTCCAGTGCCTCAAGCATTGCCTGTTGGTACGGCCAAGGCTGCACCTCAAGGCCGGAGAGCTCAATGCGGTCGGATGGGGTAGTGCCAAAACGTTCGCGCTTGAGGGCTTCGAAAAGCCGGTCGTGGTCAGCCTTCGGCTCGTAGGTTGCGTAGTGCTTGTCGTTCCAATACGTCTCAAAGACTGCCTCGAACTTGCGCAGGATCTCAGGCGTGGAGGTTCGCGATGCGCGGACGTTCCACTCCACGCCATCGATGAGCGCAGAGTTGGACAGGTTTGAGCTGCCGATATATGCGGTGTCGAAGCCTGAATTACGACTGAACAACCAGGCCTTGGCATGCAGTCGCGTATCGCGTGACTCATAGCCCACCTTGACTTCGGCACCGAACTCTTCGACAAGCCGGTTAATCGCCTCGATATCGGATGCGCCGCAGTAGGTCGATGTGATCACGCGCAACGGAATGTTGTTGTCGCGGAGGTACTCGAGCTGGTCACGGATGACTGCGATGCCGGAGTTTTTGATAAACGCGCAGAGTAGGTCGACGCTGTCGGCGGTTCGGATCTCGCGTTTAATTTCTGCCGCCATGCTGAGATCACTACTGGCGTTCGTGAGCAGAGAAGCACCTGTCAGTGATGTTGGTTGGAAGCGCGGAGGCTCACCGAGCGACGCCTCGTACACCGCGTGGAGCAGTGTCTCTGACTCAATCGCATCATCGGGGTCGATGAGTTCCGCAAGCGTGTTAATCAGTTCGACGCGTTGCAGCGGCTCGCGAGTATTCAAAAGCTTCTGTGTCAGATGATCTGCGAGAACCCGAGTGATGGCGTCGGTATAGCGTTCGCGGTGCTGATCTGTGGCGTCCTCCAATGCGGGGCGCTGAAAACCATGTTCTGCTTCCGTAGCAGCGAGCCGCTCAAGAATGCGCTTGGTTACGGGGGTCTCATATGCGCCGAGGGGAAGCGAGGCGTCGTCGATAGGCATTGGTGCTCTACCCAAACCTTTCTGCCAGTAGCTCGACAGTTGGAATGTCTGCAGGCGCCCAGGTGAGGTCTGAGAGCTTGTTGGCCGCAACCCAGCGGACCTCTTCGTGCTCGGTGAGTATGGGTGTTCCGGAGACGAGCTCGCAGATGTAGGTAGACAGTTCCACAACAACATCACCAGTGTCATGCCTGGTAGTCACAACAAACTCGCCGACTTCCGCTTCGATCCGGAGCTCTTCCTTAAGTTCGCGTGCAAGTGCTGCTTGAGGGCTCTCGCCGGGCTCAATCTTGCCGCCAGGAAACTCCCAGAAACCCGCCATGGATTTACCTTTTCCGCGCTTGGCAGCGAAAATGCGGCCATCTTGGGCGATGACCGCACCGACGACCTCGATCGTTTTCACCATGGGGTCAGTTTAAACAGAGTGTCGACGTGGGGTCGTCGATACGCAAATGCTCTCAGATCTCTGCCTTGTCGATGACGTCGCGCAGGGTTTGGGCGGAGTGGTGGAATTTGGCGGTCTCGGTGTCGTCGAGACGGAGCTCGACGACGTTGCGCACGCCGCTGCGGTTGAGCACGGTTGGGGTGCCGATGTAGATGTCGTTGAGGCCGTACTCGCCCTCGAGAAGCGCGGAGACCGGCAGGACGACGTCCTCGTTGCGCAGGATTGCGCGCGTGATGCGGGCGAGCGCGTTGCCGACGCCGAAGGACGTGTTGCCTTTGCGTTTGATGATGTCGTAGGCGGCGTCGCGGGTTCGCACAAACATTTCGTCGATCTGTTTGTAAATATCCGGGTTGCGGGCGGCCTCCGTCTTAAGCAGCGCGGGGAGGGGAACGCCACCGATGGAGCCGGAGGACAACACCGGCAGTTCGGTGTCGCCGTGCTCGCCGATGATGTGGGTGTGCACCGCAGAGGGCGCGATGTCGAAGTACTGGCCCAGGTTGTGGCGCCAACGCGCCGTATCCAGCACGGTGCCTGCGCCGATGACCTGGTTCGACGGCAGGCCGGTCTGCTTCCAGGACACGTAGGTCAGCACATCCACCGGGTTGGTGGCTACAACGTAAATGCCGTTGAAACCGGCGGCCATGACTTGTTTGTTGATGGACTCGAAAATCTTCACGTTGCGCGCCACAAGATCCAGACGCGTCTCGCCGGCGCGCTGGGCAACGCCGGCGCAATTGACCACGAGTGCAGCATCCTTGCAGTCCTCGTAGGTGCCAACCGTGACATCCATGTGGTGGCCAGAAAACGGGATAGCGTGGCTGAGGTCTTCTACCTCTGCCCAGGCGAGGTCCTCGTTGATGTCGATGATGGCCAGGTGGTCTGCCAGCCCTTGGTTCAAGACTGCGTAGGCGTATGCGATGCCGACAGCGCCGGCGCCGATAATGACAACTTTCGAACCTTGAGTGACAAACATATGACCATTATTCCATGTGTTGATTACGGGGAGCGGGATGGGTTGGCGGCTTCGAGGTTACTTCGTCAATCCGCTTTTTAAAGGGCGAATGCTGGATAACATCTATTGATGTCCACGACAATCAAAGGAGCATCATGCTAAACGTGACAGACCTGCGAGGGCGAGAGACCTCGGTACGAGAACTGCGTGCAATTCTTCCTCGTGCAGGTACCGATGTCGGCTCCGCAGCAGAACAGGTCGCGCCGATTGTCGACGACGTCCGTCGCCGCGGTGCCGAGGCAGCACTTGAATACGGGGAACGTTTTGACGGAGTACGCCCAGAAGCGGTTCGAGTTTCTTCGGATGCCATGCGGGCCGCGTTGGATGGTTTGGATGCTGATGTTCGCGCTGCACTGGAAACCTCGATTCAGCGGATCCGACAGGTACATGCTGAGCAAAAGCCAGCTACGCGCAAGACCGAACTCGCGACAGGAGCAGTTGTTACTGAGGTGTTCCGTCCGGTACATCGCGTGGGGCTTTATGTCCCGGGCGGTAAGGCTGTGTATCCGTCGAGTGTGCTGATGAATGTGATTCCGGCCCAGGAGGCGGGCGTGGAGTCCATGGTGGTGTGCACCCCGCCGCAGGCAGACTTTGACGGTCAGCCGCACCCGACGATCCTCGCCGCATGTGCGCTGCTTGGTATCGACGAGGTCTGGGCCGTTGGCGGCGCACAGGCGGTGGCGCTGATGGCCTACGGTGACGATGACCTCGAGCCGGTCGACATGATCACCGGCCCCGGCAACGTGTTCGTTGCAGCGTCTAAGCGCCTGGTCAACGGCGTAGTTGGCATTGACGCGGAAGCCGGTCCGAGCGAGATCGCGATCATTGCCGACGACACCGCCGACCCCGTCTACCTCGCCTACGACCTGATCTCCCAGGCGGAGCACGACGAGCAGGCCGCATCGATTCTGATTACGGATTCTCCGGAGCTGGCTGAGGTCGTCGACAAGGAAATCGCGAAACGCTACGGCATCACGCTCAACGCTGACCGCGTGCGCGACGCGCTGGAAGGCCCGCAGTCCGGGATTTTGATTGTGGACGACATCGAGACTGCCGTGCACGTGACCAACGTCTACGCGCCCGAGCACCTGGAGATCCACACCGCGAATGCGCAGGCTGTGGCGCGCGAGATCAACAATGCCGGCGCCATCTTCGTCGGCCCGTACTCGCCGGTGCCACTGGGGGACTACTCGGCAGGTTCGAACCACGTGCTGCCAACGTCAGGTACCGCAAGGTTTGCCGCGGGGTTGAGCACGCACACCTTCCTCAAACCGATGAACATCGTCGAGTACTCCGCTGAGGCACTGGAAGAGGTCGCGGATGCCGTGATCACCCTTGCAGACGAAGAAGGCCTCCCCGCACACGGGGAGGCCATCAAGGCAAGGCGGGGCTAGCCGCCGGAGGCGAGGTACGTACTACTTCGCCTCGTACTCATATTCAGTCTCGGCGACAGCCTGTGGACGACCGGTAACGAAGTACAGGATGGTCATCACGATCAGGAAGCCCACACCGACGGCGAGTGCTACATGGTATTCAGGCAGCCACACCATCGTGCCGAAGGTGAAGAGGATGAACGCCACCGCGAACCACTGACCATAAGGCCAGAACGGAACCGGGAACTTCAACGCCTTGACCTCTTGGGCGGTCATCTCGCGGCGGGAAGCGATGTGTGCGATCAGAATCATCAACCAGACGAAGATGGTGGCAAAGGTTGCAAGTGCTGCAATGGTGCCGAAGATGTCCGGGTAACGCTGGTTCAGGTACACACCGACGATCAGGGCGACGATAAGCATGGCCACAGTCATCACCGGAACATCGCGGTAGGTCTTTGCCATGGACTTCGGCGCCAGGTTTTCCTTGGCCAGACCTGCAAGCACACGACCGGTGGAGAACAAGTCAGCGTTAATCGCCGACAGGGAAGCGCTGAGCACAACCACGTTCAGCAGAGCTGCGGCCCAGCTCACGCCGAGGGTGTCAAAGATCTGGACGAACGGGGAATCATCACCGTTAATCGTGCGCCACGGGTTGATCATCAAGATGACCAGAATGGACAGTACGTAGAAGATCAGGATGCGCATCGGGACAGTGTTGACTGCCTTCGGGATAGAGCGGTCCGGATCCTCAGCCTCAGCGCCCGCGACACCGATGATCTCGGTGCCACCGAAAGCGAAGAGGACGAGGATGAACGAGGCTGCCATGCCGGAGAAGCCGTTAGCGAAGAAACCACCGTCGTTCCAGAGGTTGTCAATACCCATTGCCTCTGGGGACTCACCAATGTTGAAAATAAGGATTGCAGCGCCGCCGATGATCATGGCGACCACTGCGCCGACCTTGATCAGCGTGAGCATGAACTCAAGCTCGCCAAACAGGCGGACAGCGGCAAGGTTAGCTGCACTGATGATCAGCAGTGTGACGGTAATCCAGACCCACGCTGGTGTTGTGGGGAACCAGAACTTCATATAGATCGTGATTGCTGTCAGGTCAGCCAGGCACACAATCATCATCTCGAAAGCGAACATCCAGCCGGTGATGTAGCCGCCGAGGCCGCCCAGGTACTCGCGGCAGTACACCGCGAAGGAGCCACGCACTGGGTGACGCACACTCATCTCACCGAGTGCACGCAGAATGAAGTACATCACCGCGCCACCCAGGAGGTAGACGAGGAGCACAGATGGGCCAGCCTCCTGGATTGCGCCGGCGGAACCGTAGAACAGGCCGGTACCAATCGCGGAGCCCAAGGCGATGAAGTGAATGTGGCGGGCCGTCAAACCTGGCCGTTTCGGTTTGGGAGTGTCTTGTTGTGTAGGTGCAGTCATGGTGGACATTAACTGTGCTCTTTCAAATGACAATGTGCGAATCGAATCGCTTCGGGAAAATATTGGTGATGACAATGCCCTGGCTGGGCTGCGTCTTCCCGGTTTGACCATCCGGCGGGTGCACAGTAGAAGGGGGCTCGCCGCGGGGGAGGGTCTCCGGGTGCGCGGCGTGTTCCGACGAATCCTTGACGCTAACGAAAAATCCCCCGCGCTTTGCTGCGAAGGGCAGTTAGCGCAGGGGCGAAAAGTCGGCCGACACCGCGCTACAGATGATGATGCAGGCGGGCCGGCTGGGTATTCGGCAACGCGAAAGCGACGGCCTGGTCGGCCGTGGCGGAAAATGCGTTGCGGTTCATCACGAAGAGAACCATAACACGGCTGTCTTGAGTTTGGGGCGGAAATGCGAAATTAATTTTTCAGACGGTGTGCTTCGGACGGGTCGAGCAGGATCACGCCGCCTGAGCCCTCGAACGCTTTAGCGCCGTTCATCTGCGAATCTGTGCAGGCGGTTCTGCGGTTTTCGGGAAGGTCCTCGTCGTCGCCAAGTCGGTAACGGCCAATGCAACCCCAGCCGTTCTTCTCATTCGTCCATGCGGACACACTGCCTTGGATCTCACCGTTCTTCGCGGCTTCCTTGTATCCCTCAAGCGTCATCATTGCGACATCGCACGTGGTGTTGTCCTCCAGGGCGTACACGCCCATCTCAGTGCCAAGAATGTCGGAGGTGCCGCACTGTTCGCCCTTTGCCACCGTGTGTTCTTCGGTGATGCTCTGGGTCTTGCCCGGGCGGGAGTACACGCCGTCGTGGACCTCGAAGGTGTCATTGCCATACTCGACGCGGACACCGCCACCGTTGAGGTTGGTGATCACGACGTCATTGATCGTGACACGTTCGCCTTCGTTGAGATGGTTCGGCTGGATGTCGTAACCCTGGGAGCCGGGAGAGACTGCGGTGATGAATCCACCGCGGTCCGGCTTGTACCAAATGACATTGGGGATTTTGGTGTTCGGATCGCCACCGGTGTGCTCTACCGGTGGGATCGGATCGACAAACTTGGCTTGGCAGAAAACAGGGGTGTCGTCAGGGTTCCTGCCGATCCGACACCCGAATACTCCAGACTCCAGCCCAACAACGTTGTGCTCGAACCGTGAAGGGTCAACGTCGGTGTATTCGTCCTTTTTCTTGTCCTTTTTCTTGTCAGCCTTGGACTCGGTGGTCTCCTCGGTCGAGGATTCCGGAGTTTCCGATGTCGGTTCAGAGGGGTCTGAGTTTTGTGCTGAACCTGTAACCGTCGGCTCTGGTAAGGCCTGCTCAGAGCTATCGCCGCAACCGGTCAAGGTTGCGGCGACAATAAGCGCTGCAGCAGCGAAAGATGTGGTGTGGCGTGCGCGGGAAATATGCATGTCACCCAGTTTAGGAAAGCCGCTGAGGGGCGTCCGGGTTACGGCGCTGGTGTGAAGTGGTCAGAGGAGAACTGGCCATCGGGGGAGATCTCAAACCAGAAGTCGGCGGGGGAGACCTCAAGACGGCTTCGGTTGCTTGGCGCATGCCTCTTCTAGACGAAGACGCCCACCGCCCAGGATCCGAGCACCAAAATTATGGAGAACACCCAGCAAACCGGGAAGGCGATGCGCAGGTACTTGCCCATCTCACCGCGAGCCAAGCCAAGCGCCAGCCACAGTGCGGGGGAGAAGGGGCTGACGAATGTGCCGATGACATTGCCCACGATCATGGCGGACGCTGCACCCATGCCAGAAACGCCGAAGGCCTCGGCGGTCTGCTGCACGATCGGCAGCACGGAGAAGTAGTACGCGTCCGTCGACGTTGCCAGATCCAGTGGTACGCCAAGCAAGCCGATGATCACGTGGATATACGGGCCGACAGACGCCGGCAGGATGGCAATTAGCGACAGTGCGATCTGCTCCAGCATGCCGGTGCCGTCCAAAATGCCGAGGAACATTGCGGCAGCGAGGATGACGCCGGCCATGGAGAGGGCGGTGGGGGCGTGTCGTCGCAAAGCATCGCTCTGATCGTCGAGCGACGGGAAGTTCAACGCCATGAGCAGCGCCGTACCGACGAGGAACGCGGATGCCGGCGATGCCAAACCAGCAACCAGCACGCCGATGAGTGCGAGTGTGATCAGGGTGTTTGCCCACGTCACCCACGTGCCGCCGCGCTGGGTGAACTCCAGCTTGGAGCGCTCTTCTGCTTGACGACGAGAAAAGTCTTCTGCAACCGCGTGAACATCCACCAGCTGGTGGTCACCATCCTGCTTGGCAGTACGGCGCTGTTCGATGATGCCGAAGATCGCGGCAACGACGAACACGAGGACAATGGCCACACCCTGGACCGGCAGGAGGTGGGCCCAGATCTCGTTCGGGGAAGGGCCGATGACGGAACTTGCGCGGCCAACCGGGCCACCCCACGGCAGCATGTTCATCACCGACGCCGACAGAGCGACGAGCGTGAGCAGGACGTAGCGCGACATACGCATCGCCTCGTAGAGCGGCAGCAACGCGGGGATGGTGAGCAGGAATGTTGTGGAGCCAGAGCCGTCCAAGTGCGCGACGATCGCGATGGCAGCAGTGCCGATTGTGACCAAAATCGGCTTGCCGCGAGTCGCGCGGATCAACGCCTTAATCACTGGTTCGAACAGGCCGACGTCCGAAAGAATGCCGAAGTAGATGATGGCGAAGATGAACATCACCACGACCTTCATGACTCTGTCGAGTCCGTCGAGGTAGAAGTCCGAAATCTCCGCAACGCCTGCGCCGGTGAGTATCGCACCGACGATCGGGATCAGCGTCATTGCGACGATCGGATGGGTTTTGCCTTTGAGGAGCAGGCCGACCGTCACCACGATGATGGCAAGGCCAAGCACTGTCAGTGCGAGGGGAGAAGTCATGGCTGGATACTAAATGATTGCTGAGAAAAAGCGGGTATGATTCTTTAAAAACCGTTGAAATAGCAGATTGAGGGGGTAATGCCGTAGTGTTGGCAGGCGATGAGCATTTCCGAAAACGCCACCGGCGGCGAGAACGAGCCGGATATGAATGTGTCGGAAAATCAGGAAAACCCGCAGGATGTCGCGGCCGAGATTGTTGAGGCCGTAGTAGAGGACACCAGGGATGCGGAGATTTCTGAGGTAACCGGCGCCGCACAAGAAGAAGCGGCCATTGAAATTGAAGACAACGTGGTAAAGATCGCGGATACGGACGAAGAGTCCGATAACAGCGATAACGCTGCAGATACCGCAGAGGAAAAGGCAGAAGAGGTAAAGCCGGAGAACGGCTTTGAAACCCTCGGCCTGCCAGACAAGGTTGTGGAGGCCGTCAAGCGCGTCGGTTTCGAGCAGCCCTCGCCGATTCAGGCACAGACCATCCCGCTGCTGATGGAAGGCCGCGACGTCGTCGGCCTCGCGCAGACGGGTACGGGTAAGACCGCAGCATTCGCGCTGCCGGTGCTGTCCCAAATTGATCCCAAGAAGCGTCACCCGCAGGCACTTGTGCTCGCCCCGACGCGTGAGCTGGCACTGCAGGTGTCGGACTCCTTCCAATCGTTTGCAGATCACCTGGGCGGCATCAACGTGCTGCCGATCTACGGCGGCCAGGCCTACGGCATTCAGCTCTCAGGCCTGCGCCGTGGCGCACAGGTGATCGTCGGTACGCCGGGTCGCGTCATCGACCACCTGGAGAAGGGCTCCCTGGACATCTCCAACCTGCGCTTCCTCGTGCTTGACGAGGCAGACGAGATGCTGAACATGGGCTTCCAGGAGGATGTCGAGCGCATCCTCGAGGACACCCCGGATGAGAAGCAGGTTGCGCTGTTCTCGGCGACGATGCCGAACGCGATCCGTAAGATTTCGCGCGACTACCTGAACAATCCGGAAGAGGTCACCGTTAAGTCGGAGACCCGCACCAACACGAACATCACCCAGCGCTACCTGTTTACGGCGCACCGCAACAAGCTCGACGCGATCACCCGCATTCTTGAGGTGACCGAGTTTGAAGCGATGATCGTGTTCGTTCGCACCAAGAACGAGACCGAGGACGTTGCAGAGAAGCTGCGCGCACGCGGTTTCTCCGCCGCTGCCATTAACGGCGATATTCCGCAGCAGCAGCGCGAGCGCACGGTGGATCAGCTTCGCGACGGCCGCCTGGACATCCTCGTGGCCACCGACGTCGCAGCCCGCGGCCTGGACGTCGAGCGCATCTCGCACGTGCTTAACTACGACATTCCGAACGACACGGAGTCGTACGTCCACCGCATCGGCCGCACCGGCCGTGCAGGCCGTACCGGCGAGGCAATCCTCTTTGTTACCCCGCGTGAGCGCCGGATGCTGCGCTCGATTGAGCGCGTGACCAACGCGACCATCGAAGAGATGGAACTGCCGACTGTCGACGAGGTCAACGAGAGCCGCAAGACCAAGTTCATGGACTCCATCACCGAGTCGCTTGAGGCTTCTGAGCTGCAGATCTTCAAGACCATGGTGCGCGAGTACTCCGCGGCCAACAACGTGCCGATGGATGACATTGCCGCAGCGCTTGCGACCCAGGCGTTGGCTGGCGACGAGTTCCTGATGAAGGAGCCGCCGCGCGACAAGCGTGACCGTCGTGATCGTCGTGACCGCGATCGTTTTGACCGCGACGACCGTCGTGGCCGTGACCGCTTCGATCGTGGGGACCGTGGTGGTCGTGGCCGTCGTGGTGACAGCGAGAACTTTGATACCTACCGTCTCGACGTGGGTAAGCGCCAGCACGTGCGCCCGGGTGCCATCGTGGGTGCCCTGGCCAACGAGGGTGGCCTGAGCTCCAAGGACTTCGGACGCATCACCATCGGCGGTGACTTCACCCTGGTGGAACTGCCGAAGAACCTTGACCGCGCTGTACTGGACCGTCTGGAGGACACCCGCATCTCCGGCCAGCTGATCAACATTCAGCGTGACCATGGTGCACCGCCACGTGATCGTGGCGGACGTGGCCGTGGCGGCTACCGCGGTGGGCGCGACCGAGACGATCGTGGGTACGGCGGCCGTGGCCGCGGTGACCGTGACCGCGGTGGATACCGTGGCGGGCGCGACCGTGATGACCGCGGTTACGGCGGCCGTGGCCGTGGCGACCGGGATCGCGGTGGATACCGCGACTAGTTCTTAGCGCGTCAACGGCACGGGGCCACCTTGGTACCGGGTACAGTGTGGAAAGCATTTGCCCGGCCGGGGTGGCCCCGTTTTTGTTTTGTAGAGAGAGCACGCCTTCATGCTTCAACCGCGCTTGTTGTCCACCATCGCTGCATTTGTGATTGCGTTCGTCGCTGGGGTTGGGGTGCTTCCAGTGGAGGCGTCAGCGCAAACCCGCACTGTCACGCAGGGTGGATCTGTCGTGGTGCATGGCACCGGTGTGTGCACGGTGGGTTACAACGATCCGGCACGTCACCGTAGTTTTGTTGCGGCGCACTGCGGACGGAACGGAGCTCGGGTGGAAATCGTCGACCCCGCTACCAATGCACGCAGCGGGGCAGTGGGCACCTTGTACCGTTCGCGGGCGTACGACGGCCACCTGGGCAACGACTGGGCTGCAATCCAGTGGGCTCCAGGTGTGCGCCTTGACGGCAACCGCATCACAGGCGATGCCTGGGTGCACCCCAACGACATTCGAATGGGTGAGACCGTGTGCTATTTCGGTCGAACCTCGCATGCGGGTGGCGGACGCACCTGCGGTTCTTTTGGTGGGTCGGCGGATAACACGTTTCTCCTTAACGCACCTCTGACTCGCCCCGGTGATTCGGGCGGGCCGATGTGGGTGCCCGGTCGTGGTTTCGTTGGAGTGATCTCCAGCATGTGGACCTCGCGCCAGTTGCCGCTCGTGCAAGGCAAGAACTTCGTCGTCGGGGTCGTGCCGCAGGACGGTCCGCCGGTACCAGATGCGCGCCTTGTCGGACTGTGGGCGCAGAACACGTTCCTACCGGGGCTGACTGGTCCTGTCGCTGAGGGGATCCGGGCAG
Source organism: Corynebacterium coyleae (assembly GCF_030408635.1). Taxonomy (NCBI): domain Bacteria; kingdom Bacillati; phylum Actinomycetota; class Actinomycetes; order Mycobacteriales; family Corynebacteriaceae; genus Corynebacterium; species Corynebacterium coyleae. The sequence continues at coordinate 1,046,719 of NZ_CP047198.1, forward strand.
TTATCGACGGCATCTTGCGCCTGTTCACCGGGCTTGGCTTTCATGGTCCTGCGTCGCTGCACTACGGCTAGGTGTTTCGCCGCGCGATTGAACGTGGAATTTGCCTGCGTGATGCGGTGTGCGCAGGTAGTCTAATGCGCGTCACCCATGCCATAGGAAAGTCATACAAATGAGAAAATTGGGATTCGCCGCCACTGCGAACACCGAGATCCGTAGCCTCGTAGCCGCAGCTGGGGCTGCTGCGCTGGTGCTGAGCCCAGCGGTTGCAACCGCGGCAACGCCGTCCGTTGTCGAGCAAGGCAAGGCCATCTACATCGAGGGCCACGGGGCCTGCACCATCGGCTATAACGATGTGGCGAACCGAAAGAGCTACACCGCTGCACACTGCGGCAGCGAGGGCGCGCGTGTGTCCCTCATGGACCGCGCGACAATGGAATTTAGCGAAGAGATGGGCACGTTCCACCCATCGAAGAACTTCACCCGCCTGCCTTACAACGACTGGGGCTGGATCGAATGGGACGCCGGTGCGGCAATTGCCGGTAACTCGTATTCCGGCGACAAGGTGCTGACCAAGGACGACGTGAAGATCGGCGACGAGGTCTGCTCACACGGCGAAACCAGCCACATGGGCACACGCAACATCTTATGCGGCACGTTTGCCGGATGGTCTGCGGAATCCTTTGGCGTGCAGCTCGAAGGCTGGCAGCAGGGCGATTCCGGCGGACCAGTGTGGGTACCGGGACGGGGCTTCCTCGGTGTGATGTCGGCTGCGGCACTAGGAGAGGCCAAAGCACCTTCGATCGTGATTGGCGGGAAGAGGCAAACGGGCAAACCGGTGGGCTGGGCCGCGTCAATCCACGACGGCGAGACGCTGTCGGATCGTCAGTTCCAGATTGATTTTGCCAAGGCAGGCGGGCTGGACACCAGTATGTTTGAGGGCACCCCCGGAACACCAGGCACTACACGCCCGCCGATTGCTGTGCCGAATCTGCCAACGAAGCCAGCCCCGGCCCCAGTGCCTGGGCATCCAGGCGCCCAACAGGACAACCAGGCAGGCACCCCGCCGGGTGCGCAGCAGGATGTCCAGGGGGAGAAGGGGTCGTCGACAAGCAGTAGTTCGCTGTCTACCGGCGAGATCATCGGCATCATCGTCTCGATCTTGATCGCCGCCGTCCCTGTTGCGATGCAGTTTCTCTAACCTGCGCACATGAAAATCGCCCCGGATCCGCGCAGTACGGATGCGGGGCGATTGCTTGTGTCGAGGAGGTTTAGAACAGGTCCGTCGGCAGGAACATCAGGACAAGCACCAGAACCCACAGCACGTTGAACACGCCGGCACCAGCGTTCGCCTTTGCCTTGGACTTCTCAAAGTCCTCGGTGACATCAGTCGGATCAGCCTCATCAGGGGCGAGCGCACCGATCGTGCCCAGCATCTTGCGCTGCTGCGGGATCACCATAGCCAGCAGGATCGCCCATGCGATCACGGACAGGATAATGGCCGAGTGCAGCCAGTAGTTGGTGCTGTAGCTCGCCCAATCAGCGAACATGACAACACCGCCGAGCAGCGGAACAAGCGCGGAAAGCAAGCCGTAGGTCTTCGTGATGCGGTACAGCACCGACGCGCGACCCATCGCTTCTTCGCCACCGTTACGGGCTTCTTCAGCCTGGCGGGGGAACATGGAGGCGGAAACGACAACTGGGCCGAGCAGCAAAATGGCAGAGGCCACGTGCAGGAAGACAAGCAATGTATTCATGTGGCGCTACTCTACCTCACAGTTGTTGATTGGCGACGAGTCCCATAACGCCAGAACATGCACGTTTGATCACTTTCACATCTTCTGCCGGTAGCGGAAGGCGGTATTGGGTGGCCACCTCCACGATACGGGTGCCGTACGCGCAGCGGGCTCGGCGATTCGGCGGCATCCACTCGGAGGGCAGTTTGTCGGACTTGGCCTGGTTCGCTGCGGAAGATACGGCGATGAGGTTGAGCGGATCGTTGTAGAACGCGATACGCGTGGCGTCGTCCCAACGGTGCGCACCGAGGTCCCAGGCGGCGGAAACAGGGAGGATGTGGTCGACCTCGATGTCTTCGCGACGCATCACGTCCCCGGTAAAAGGGTCGACACCGGTAGCGGTGGCTCCGGCACGCGCTTGGGCGACGGGCAGCATGTCCGGTGCGCATTGCGCGCCGTCGAGGTCGCGGACCACGATGCGCTCGCGTGTCGTGCACCCGGTGCCATCAATGGCCCAGCCGGGGCCAAACGCGGTGCGGTCGTAGCCCAGCACGGTCGCGCGCTGAGGGAGAGTCGGGATAGAAAAACGCGATCGTGCCGTGGGAAACGGCACGATCGCGAGGGTGAGAATCACCAGGATTGTCAGGTAGGTACGCATACCTCCTTAGACGGCGGTTGAGCCTGCCTGGTTCCCACGGGTTGCCTCGAGGGCCTCCTGGAAGGTCGCGTCTGGGTGTGCAAGGGCGTAGTCGGTAGCAGCGATAGCCTGGTTGAACTCTTCCTCCACGCCTTCCTTCGGGCGAGTAGCAAGGGACACACCGACCATGGCGATGGTGGCAAAGGCGACGCCCGGGACGATCTCGTAGATGATGTCGCTGAGGTACGTGCCCCAGACGAAGACCGTGACTGCGCCGACGATCATTCCGGCCAGTGCACCCGGCGCGGTGAGCTTGCGCCAGTACAGCGACGCCAGGATTACCGGGCCGAAGGAGGCGCCGAAGCCTGCCCATGCGAAGCCGACGAGACCCAGGATCGTGTCGGACGGGTTGAGCGCCATGACCATGCCAATTGCGGCAACGACAACCACCATCGTGCGCGAGAGCACGAGCAGGGTGGTGTGGTTCGGGTTCTTCTTAAAGATGCGGTAGAGGTCCTCGATCAGCGCCGAGGAGGTGACCAGCAGCTGCGAGGACATCGTGGACATAATCGCCGCCAGCACGGCGGTGAGCACGATACCTGCGATCAGCGGGTGGAACATGATGCGAGCCAGGTCGAGGAAGACCGTTTCAAAGCCGGACTGGTCGGTCACCGATGCGGACTTTTGGCCGAAGTAGGCGGTGCCCACTAGGGCGGTGAGTGTTGCGCCGGCGAAGCAAATGAAGACCCAGATGCTGCCCGTACGGCGAGCGGTCTTTGCCTGTGCAGGGGAGCGCAGCGCCATGAAGCGGGTGACAATGTGCGGCTGGCCGAAGTAGCCAAGGCCCCACGCCAAGTTGCCGATAATCGTTGCTGCGGACACGCCGGCGATCATGTTGAAGTACTCCGGGTTGCCGTTCTCCCACGGGCCGTACGGCTGGGAGGTCGGCCACGTGAGGACGTCGGACGGGCTATTGAGTGCAAACAGCGCGAGCACCGGCACGATCAGCAGAGCCAGGAACATCAAGGTGCCCTGCACGGCATCGGTGTAGCTCACAGCCAGGAAGCCACCGATGAAGGTGTACAGCACGGTGACAGAACCGACGATCAACACACCGGTCAGGTAGTCACCGTCGAAGGTGGACTCGTAGTAACGGCCACCGGCGACCATGCCGGAGGAGACGTAGAACGTGAAGAAAACGATGATGATCACTGCGGAGGTGAAACGCAGCGCGCGAGACTGGTCGTGCGTGCGGTTTTCAAAGAAGCTCGGCAGCGTGATCGAGTCGTTGGACACTTCCGTGTAGGCGCGCATGCGGGGTGCGACCCACTTCCAGTTCGCCCACGTGCCAAGGAAGAGGCCGATGGCGATCCAGAGCTCACTGAGGCCGGAGACGAACAGCGCGCCGGGCAGGCCCATCAGCAGCCAGCCGGACATGTCCGAAGCACCGGCAGAAAGCGCCGCGACGAACGGATTGAGGCCACGGTCGCCTAGTACGTAGTCGTCGTACTTCTCGGTCTGTAGCCATGAGTAGAATCCGATGGCTACCATGACACCGAAGTAGAGGACGATCGCGAGGACAAGCCAGAAACTCTCTGACATAGTTTCTCCAATCTTCTTGTAACGTTCGCCACACTTTAACGCAAGGGTGCTCTACGTTGCACATAATCCTTAAAAACTTTTAGGGGTCAATTTCGGGGTGGGTGGTATAAGGGTGGGTATGCCTAAATACGTTTTGCACGGGCTCTGGACGTCCGACGCTGGACTTGTCATTTGGGCTGAGCAGGTAGAAGGCCACAAAATTGTGACGATTGGCCAAATTCCGGAGGGGACTTTTCCGCCAATTGTGCATTCGCTTCTCGACGATTCCCGGTTCCGTCATCGAGAAATCCTGCTCCTGCAAACTCCGAAAGGCCGCCAAGTAACACTGCGTGCTCCGGTGGCAAAGTTCGCGCCCGAGGATGCGATCAGGTTCTTGGAGAGCATCGCACATCTCGACGGGCCATCACCGGCAGCAACCCCGTCGCAGCGCCAATCGATCGCACCTGACCTGTATTGGCTCATTCGTATGTACGCGGGGTTGACCAAGTTCATCCGCGCCGGGCGGGTGTCGATCCATGTGCCGTACCGGCAGAACCAGTGGTTTGCACAGTGGCAGTTGGGCACAGGTCTTGAGGAGCGTGGCTGGCTCGCGGAGATGATCGCCGCGGCCCCCGGCGTGCTCACGGCCAATAACCACAAGTTAAGCGAGGATTGTGCGACGACGTTTACGCACTGGATTGCCTCGACTCGTCTGCGTGATACGGCGACGTCAGAAGCTGGCCGTCCGTTTCCGCGCCACGACTTTGTGCTGTCGCTGATGTTCGACACCCCGCTTCGTCGCGGCGGACCGAGCCTGGCGCAGCAGATCGGTGATTGGAACGGCACGATCACCGCGGCGAATCTGCAGCTGGTCTTCATTGCGGAAGACCCGCAAGAGCCGTTGACAGATCTTGACGCCAACCGCGACGGCGACGGCAGTAGCAACAGTGACGCCGCTGCAGCGGAGCCGTTGTGGCCGGTGCGGATCCAGGTCCGCTCGCAGGCGGATTCACCCCGCCCGGTTCGCATGGCGGATTTTGATAGCGCGTCGGCGGATCACCTTCGTGGCCAGTTGCGCTCCGCGATCGCAGTGTCGGAGCTGCTCGATCCCTCACTGCATGGTGCCCAAGGGCGTACTGACGGTGATTGGGATGTGCTGCTCACGGCTGATCAGATCGTCGAGTTCGTCCAAAACGTTGCGCCCGCGTTGCGTGCGGAAGGCTTCGTCGTCATGCTGCCGCGAACGTGGGCGACGGCGGAGACATCGTCGCAACTGAAACTTGCCCGACACGAGGACCCGCACGATTCCGCCACGGTCACTCGCATGGGCTTTGACACGCTGGTCAAGTACGACTGGCGCCTTTCCATCGGCGGAGTGGAATTGACTGACGATGAGATGGCGGAACTTGCGCGCTCCAAAACCGGGCTGATCAAACTGCGCGGGGAGTGGGTGCTGGCCGATACCAAGCATCTGTCTAAGTCCGCGAAGTATCTGAACAAGCTCAAGGAAAGCACGCTGAAGAACGCGCTCGCCGAGGCGGAAGCCGCCGAGATCCACGCGCGTCTTGCAGAAGCCGGTGGCAGCGAAGATGCCGAACAACTTGCAGAGATCGCTCGTGCGGCTCGCGTGGAGTACGAACGGTTAAAAGAAGCGCAGGGCGAGGGCGTGGTCTCTGCTGCGGAGCTGCGTCAGCTGGCCTTGGAAACTGGCGACGATAGCCCGATCGCGTTCACCGGCTCACCCTGGTTTACCTCGCTTGTCGGCGGCACCGACCGCCCAGCGCCTGAGCGCGTAGAGGTCCCTGAGACTGTCAACGCCGAACTGCGCGAGTACCAGCGCCGCGGTGTGGACTGGCTGTACTACATGTCCCGCAACAACCTAGGGGCTGTGCTTGCAGACGATATGGGGCTCGGCAAAACCCTCCAACTGCTGACCCTGCTTGCGGTGGAAGAGGCGAACGGCAGGAAAACCGGGCCGACGCTTGTGGTTGCACCGACCTCTGTGGTGGGTAACTGGGCGCGCGAAGCGGCCCGCTTCGTGCCGGGTATGAAGGTGCGGGTCCACCACGGTACGGGACGGCTCAAAGGCGACGAGCTGTTCGCTGCGGCCGAAGAAGCGGACATTGTCATTTCCTCCTACGGCACGGTCGCCCGCGACGTGAAAGACCTAGCCAAGGTGCGTTGGGATCACGTGGTGCTGGATGAGGCGCAGGCGATTAAGAATTCGGGCACGCAGGCGTCGAACAGCGTGCGCGCCCTGCCAGCCCGCCACCGCATCGCGCTGACCGGCACGCCGATTGAAAACAAACTGTCGGAGCTGCGTAGCATCCTCGACTTTGTTAACCCCGGCATGCTTGGCTCCCAGTCGTTTTTCCGCAACCACTTTGCCAAGGTCATCGAGGCCCACAGCGAAGATCCTGTCGCGCTCGAGATGAGCGAGCGGCTTCAGCGTCTCACCGCGCCGTTTATCATGCGCCGGCTGAAAACTGACACGGCGATTATCAGCGACCTGCCCGAAAAGGCCGAACATGTCATCGCCGTAGACATGACAGCCGAGCAAGCCGCACTGTACAAGGCGCTCGTGGACACGATGCAGGAAGAACTGCAGAACCGAAAAGGCATTGCGCGCAAAGGCCTGGTGCTGTCCACCATCACGCGCATCAAGCAGATTTGTAACCACCCGGCGCACTTTCTTGGCGATGGCTCCCCAGTCACCATCAAAGGCGTCCACCGCTCCGGCAAAGTACAAAAACTCATGGAACTGCTGGACAACGCTATCGAAACCGACCAGCGCGTCCTGATCTTCACCCAGTACAAGGCCTTCGGCGACATCCTCCAGCCCTACCTTTCGGAGCGCCTCGGCGGGAAGATCCCATTCCTCCACGGCGGCGTGGGCAAAACCGCGCGCGACAAGATGGTGGAAGATTTCCAAACTGAAAACGGCCCGCGCGCCATGATCCTGAGCCTGAAGGCCGGCGGCACAGGACTCAACCTCACCGCGGCCTCTATGGTCATTCACCTCGACCGCTGGTGGAACCCAGCCGTAGAAAACCAGGCGACCGACCGCGCATTCCGCATCGGACAAGACAAAAACGTTACCGTGTACAAAATCATCACCCGCGGCACCATGGAAGAATCCATCCAAGACATCCTCGACGGCAAAACCCAACTCGCAGGCACCGTCGTCGGCCAAGGCGAAGGCTGGATCACCGAACTGGACACCGATGATCTGGCACAACTGATCAGCTACAGGGGGCAAAATGACTAAACGCCCACGCGAAGACAACGTCATCTACGCCAACTTCGGCGCACGCACACGCGTCTCCAGCCCAGCCGAAACCGGGGCGCAGACCAGCGAACCCTCGCGCGTCAACAGGCTATCCGCACCAGCGATGCGCATATTCAACGCTGCAGTGCGCCAAACCGACGTCGCGCGCGCCAAACGCGGCCGCACCTACGCCGACGGCGGGCATGTCCTTGGGCTGACCGCCGTAACTAATGGAATGCACGCAGACGTTGCAGGCAGCCAAAACGAGCCCTTCCGCACCACACTCGTCCTGCCGCACCGCAGCCGCGAAGACATCGAAACAGCCATCGGCTCGCTTGTGCGCGAAGCAGGTTCCCTCGAGCGCCTCCGTGCCGGGGAACTCAATGACGACGTCCTTGACATCCTGCTCTGCTCCTCACCCGACGAGGTGCGGTTTTACTGCGACTGCCCGGACAACGCCCAAGTTTGCAAGCACGCGGTCGCGTTCGCACAGTGCGCTGCCGAACTTATCGACGACGACCCGAGCCTCATCCTCTCCATGCGCGGCATCACGCTTAACGCGCTCGAAGACCGCAAACGGCGCGAATCACACAACATGGCGCTCGAGAACTCCGCGCCGGGTTCGCCGTACTTCTGGGATGGGCACGACCTGCCCGATCTGCCACACCCGAAGATCGCGCCGATGATCGAAGATTCGGACATCCACTTGCTGCACCGTGCGATGCAATCTGTGTCGTTTACCAACATCGACCAATTGCGCGCGGTAGCAGATATCGAGGATCTTTACGACGACCTCACGCGTTCATAGTTCATATGTTCGAATATATTGTGTGCTGTGTCGTGATGGGGTGGTAGTTGTTGTGGGTATGACGCGCACGACATTCATTCACACGTCCGACCTGCAGTTGGGCATGACAAGGAAGTTCCTGTCCGCCGACGCCCAATCGCGTTTCAACGAAGCCCGGCTCCGCGCGGTAACGCGCCTCGGCGAGATCGCCGAAGAGCGCGGAGCTGAATTTATCGTGGTTGCAGGCGACGTGTTCGAACACAATTCGCTCAAGCGCGAAACGCGGGGGCGCGCACTCGAAGCATTGCGGCATCTCCCGGTGCCGGTGTATCTGTTGCCGGGAAACCACGACCCGTTGGTGGCGGATTCCATCTTTAATTTCACCTCTGACATTGATGGGGTGACGGTCTTGGGAGACTCCACGCCCGTGGAGGTCCGCGAAGGCGTGGAGATTGTCGGTGCGCCACTGCTGGCCAAGCATGCCTCCGAGGATTTGTGCGCGAAGGGGATTCGGAATCTGGAGCCGACAGAAAACGTGCGCATCTTGGTCGGCCACGGCCAGGCAGAAGGCTATGGCACCGAGGAGACGGCGGCGCTTATCGACATTGCCAAACTAGATGCGGCAATCGATCGCGGCGTGATCGATTACGTGGCGTTGGGAGATACCCACTCCACGCAATCACTGTCGGACTCAGGTCGAGTGTGGTTCTCCGGCTCCCCGGAAACCACCGACTACTTCGACCGTTCACCTGGCGCGAAGGGCGGGGAAGTGGATTCCGGCAACGCGCTAGTCGTGACCGTGGAGAAGGACAGTCTGACATCCACAGTCGAGGTTGAGAAGGTTCCGGTTGGCACCTGGACGTTCGAAGCACGCTTCTGGGAGGTCAACGATGCCGACGATGTTGCCGCGGTTATCGACGATCTGAAGGCCTATCCTGCGAAGGATCGGACCGTGATCAAGTATGCGCTCTCCGGCACGCTTGGCCTGGAAGCAACCCGTACGTTGCAACGAGAGTTAGACGAGTTAGAGCCGGTCTTTGCCGCTCTCTACGAGCGGGAGCGGTTGATGAGCCTGCACCTCGAGCCAGACGAGGAAGAGCTAGAGAATTTGCCGCTGACGGGTTACGCCAAGGAGGCGATGCGCGAGCTTATAGGTGTTGCTGGCGATGAGGCTACAGCGCGCGATGCCGTGAACTTGTTGTTCCGTCTGTCTAAGGAGGTCCACTAATCATGCGTATCCATTCGCTGACCCTCGACAATGTTCGTGCGATTGAGCACCTGGAGCTGCGTGACCTGCCGGATACAGGCGTCATCGTTGTCCACGGACGCAACGAGGCCGGCAAGTCGACCATCTTGGACGCGCTTGATGCAGTACTCAACGAGCGTCACACTGGCGGCGGCAAGAAGATTCGCGCTCTTGCACCCGCAGGACGTGACGAATCACCAGAGGTAGAACTCAACGCCACGATTGGCGGCACCACGTTTACCGTGCGCAAGCGATGGCTCAAGGGAAAGAAATCAGAGCTGACGGTGCACACGCCGGTCCGCGCTAACTTCACCGGCCGCGAAGCCGACGATGAGCTTTTGCGGATCCTGGACGAGCACCTGGATACAGCGCTTACTCAGACGCTGTTTCTCCGCCAGGGGGACCTCGATCCAGCGATCGCTGCTGCCGGTATCCCGACGATCTCTCGTGCCCTTGACGCGGAAGCCGGAGAAGGCGAAACCGGTGAGGAAGATTCAGACCTCGCCCGCGCCATTGATGCCGAATACGAAAAATACTGGACCAACGCGCAACCACCGAAGAAGAAAGCACCCTATGCGGCGTTGTTTACCGCCGTAGAGGATGCCCGCGAGAAGCTGCGAACACACGAAGCGGAAGTGCAGCAGCTGTCGCAGTACGTCGATGAGGTTGAGCGACGCAAGAGTGAGATCGACAGCATCGACAAGGAACTGCCTGATGCCGAGCAAGAGTTGCGTGAGCGCGAGCAGGCAAGCGCTGCGGCGAACCAGGTCCGCGATAAGGCAGCTACCGCCCAGGAGCGCCTCGAGCGAGCGACGATCACTCGCAAACGTGCTGAGCAGGATGTAGCAGACCGCAACGCCCTGAAGAAGCGCGTGGAGTTGGTCAAACATGAGGAAGCTCAGCTCCGTGAAGAGATTGAGCCTGCACGAAAAGCCCGTAACGAGGAAGGGGAGAAGATAGCAACCCTTCTTGCGGATGTCGAGGGCGCGAAGACACGACTTACAGACGCACGCACTGCATCCAAACATGCAGAGACCTTGCGGGATCTTGCACGGGCGAAGCGTCGCCTCAAGACCATCGACGAGCAGCTCGAACGCATTGGCACGGTAGAGCAGGCGTATAAAGAACTGCTCTCCAACGCGCCAGAGCGCGACGTCACTGACAAACACATTCGGGACCTTGAACAGGCAGAAAACGAGGTCACACTCCAGCGCCGTCTGCGCGACGCATCCTCGGCAAAACTAGAGATCACCGCAGATCATGCGACGATCACTGTCGATGGCGATGATCGCCCCATCAACGGTACGGAAACCGTCGCGGTCTTCGAGGGCTCCACGTTGCAGTTGGGTGAATTCGGCGTGGTGTTCCGCGCAGCCCAAGGCTCTGCAGATCCCCAAAGCGCCGTAGAGAAGGCAGAACGCGCATTTGCTGATGCACTTGCCGCCACCGGTTGCGACAGTGTTGATGAGGCCCGTGCCGCCCGCGACGCCACGCAGGAGTACGCCTCCGAACTCAAGGTGGCGCGCCAGCGTCTCGACGACACCCTCGCCGGTGCATCCGCCGACGAACTGCGTGCCGAGCGGACCAAACTGTCGGCACAGGCTGAAGAGCTTGCGGCAGCGCTGAAAGACACTGCTGCATCCGATGCCGTAGCGGAGGTGGACGAAGCAGACGCAGAGGAAGCGTTGCGCGAGGCGCAAAAGGCGCTCGCTAGCGCAGAACGTGACGTGGACGCTGCCGAAGCCGCACTGAAACCCTACGCAGACAAAACCGCAGCACACACGCTGACCGTCCTGGAGACCCGTCTGGAGGCAAAAACAGCAGAAGCCTCTGCAGCAGCCGCGGAACTGTCCCGTGCGGAGGAAACAACACGTGCCGAAGATTTGGACAAAACTCTCCAGCAAGCGCGTGAAGACGAAACCGAATCCCAACAGGTTGTTGACGCGCTAAAGGCGGAATTGGCGGAAGCGGATCCCGAATTCGCCGCATCCCTGCTGGAGGGAGCCACCACACGTCTGAGCAATCTGGAGAAGCGCAAGAACGATGCACAGAACCGAATCCGCGAGCTCACCGGATACATCGACATGGCCACCGGTACTGCCGAGCAAGCCGACCATGCTGCTGCGGAGCTCGAGATCGCCCAAGCCGCCCTTGACCGTGCAACGCGACGGGCAGAGGCGGTGAAACTCCTACGCGAGACTATGCACCGCCACCGCGACGTTGCCCGTTCGCGCTACGCAGCACCGTTTAATGCCGCAGTGCGCGAGCGTGCCCGAATCCTGTTCGGCCCGAGCGTAGATTTCAACTATGGCGATGACCTGACGATTACGGACCGCACCATCGATGGCGTCACGGTGCCACTCGATCAACTCTCGGGAGGCACCAAGGAGCAGTTAGCAATCCTGACCCGCTTTGCCATCGCAGACCTGGTGTCCGGAGAGGAGACAGGTGCTCCTGTGCCGGTAGTTGTTGATGACGCGTTGGGTGCGACCGACCCGGAGCGCCTTGCTCGCATGAACTCGCTATTTAGCCAGGTGGGCAAGCACTCACAGGTGCTCGTACTCACGTGTTTCCCGCAACGATTCGACCGCGTGTCGGCTGCACGGACCTACGCAGTGGATGACTTAAAGGGGATTCATAAGGGGATTGGATAACATCATCGGTTATGGCTACTCAACCGCGCTGGCTTACTGAGGACGAGCAACACCTCTGGCGACTGATCCTGGCTGCCTCGAAGAAGGTAAATAACGCCATCGATGAGCGGCTGCAGGAAACCGCAGCCATGTCTGCTCCCGAGTTCTCAATCCTGGTGGTGCTTTCCGAAGCCCCAGAACGGACAATGCGACTGCGCGAACTGTGTGCCGAGCTGCAATGGGACCGCTCGCGTGCGTCGCACCAGGTCACACGCATGGAAAAGCGCGGATTGGTGTCGAAGAAGGTGTGTCCGGGCGATGCGCGCGGCGTATTGGTGACTATCACCGATGAAGGCTTCACACGCCTGGAATCTGCAGTGCCGGATCACGTCGAAACCGTCCGCCGTCTGATCTTTGATCAACTGACAGACGAGCAAAGGGACGTGCTTCAAACCTGGCTGAACGATGTCATTGCGGCCGACCCACGAACCCCTGACGGTTCGTAAAAATATCGCAACATGTTTCCAGAACCATTGCCGGAGCGAGGGAAGCGGAGTTTGATGGAGGCATGTCTTATATGAATAGCTCCCAGAACTTTAGTAACACTCCGAAGCGACTTGAACGGTCAATGACTGATAAGTACATCGCGGGCGTATGCGGTGGCATAGCGAAATACTTCGGGGTGGACTCCACCCTCGTTCGCGTGGTCTTCATCCTGCTGGTACTCGCCGGGGTAATGCCGGGCCTGTTGGCATACATCGTTGCTTGGATGATCATGCCGGCAGAGTTCTAAAACACAGAGTTTTAGAAAATAATGCAGCCCGTGATGTGGTTCGTCGCTACGAACTCCATCACGGGCTGACGCCTATGCGCGGGGCTATCCCTGGTTGAAGTACCCCGGCTGATCAACCGGTCCAAGGTTGCCGGTGCGCAGGTATTCGACAACCTGACGGTCGACAGCCTGGTTGCCGCGCCCGACGTGACCGTGGCCCGGGCCGTGAACCGTCACCACGTGCGAGCCCATCGGCTGGGCGATGCCGAAGCGTCCCGCATACATGGTTTGCGGATCACGCGTGGCGTTGATCTGCAGTGGACGAGTCTTCAGCTTCGAACCGTTGAGCGCCACCTTGCCCGTGACTGGCGCTGCGCCGTTGCAGGTCACACCAGAGCCGAACTGCAGAGCAGGGGCGGTGATGACCTCGCCGGTCTGGTTGGCCCAAAACGCTTCCGGAATAAGGCCGTAGTCCGGCGCAGCGATGTTCTCGTTGCAGGTCTGCACGGCGAGCAACTCGTTGCGGGCGATGGACTCGTCTTGGAGGAACTTCATCAACTCAGGCGCCGGCTTGGCCTGGTCTTGCTTTAGCGAGCCATTGGTGAGCCGTGCAAGCGAGTCCCAGTCCGCAGGCGAGGGCAGCACATTGCGAGTGGCCAGCAGCAGCGGTGATGACACCTGGTTCGCACCCGGGTTGAGCATGCGGGAGATAATGCCTTCGCCCTCTACACGGGCCTTGCCGGCAGCCGACATAGCGTCTGCGCCCGCTTGGCCGGCAAACGCGAGTGCAGGCGGAAGGTCGCCCACACGGGCTGGCGGTGGGGTCACGGTCGGGTTAGTGCCGGACTGTGCGACGACCACGTTCGACCAGTACTGGTACGCCTTCAGTGGGGTATTGCCCATGCGGTACTTTGCGTCGTTTGCGGCGACCCACGCGAAGTACTCGTTTAGTGCACGTTCGTAGCCGCCCTTTTGGTCCAGCAGGATCTTCGACCACTGGTCGTTCGGGTTCATCGCGGAGTCGAGGACGACCTTGTCGGTGCGGTTGGGGAACATCGACGCGTACGCCGAGCCCAAGTACGTGCCGTACGACAAGCCCATGATTGAGATGGTGTCGTATCCAAGCGCCCAGCGGACCATGTCCCAGTCACGGGCGTTGTTGTAGGTGGTGATCGTCTTGGTGTAGCCCGGACGAGGCTTCTCGCACAGTTCGCGGGTGAGTCCGCCTTGGGTGACCGTGGCGTCCCATGTCAGCTTCGCTATGTCGGCAGGGCCGTTCATTGCAGGGTCAGCGCACTTCAACTGAGTAGAACCAATCAGGCCACGCGGTTGTACCGCTACGAGATCCCACTCGTTGCGCATCTCCTGCGGCCACTTCATGCCTTCGTTCATGCCGAAGAAGCTGTAAGCATCGCCACCAGGCCCGCCTGGGTTGCCGAAGATCGCGCCACGACGTGCACCCGGATTTTGAGCCGGGATCTTGATAAAGCCAACGGAGATGTCGCCAGCCGTGGGGTTGTCGTAGTGCATGGGCACCAAAATGCGGCCGCACTGTGCGCCCTTGGCATCAACGTAGAACGGGCACGACTCCCACGTAATGACAGGGGAAGTCGGCTGCGCGTGAGCAGGGGTTGCGGTCAGTGGTGACAAGGTGAGTGCCAGCGCGCCGAGTGCTGCAGCACTTCGCTTGACGACGCGTCTCGTGACCGACTTCAACATAGCCAGGCTCCTTTTCTCCATACCTAAGGTTTCGCTTAACCGAATCTACCGGAGTTGTCAGCTATCGCCACGCTACGCGCCGATTCTTTCGCGAATTGCACGCTGCACGTGGTCTTGATCCGCCACGGCAACGAGGCAGTCATCTGCATTGCGGACACAGATGCGCACCGTGGGCCCGCCGAGGGTGAACGCGTCCGCATCGGCGTAGCGGTCCGGCTGGTCGGTCAGCATGGCAATACCGGTGAAGTGGATCAGGCTGGGTTCTTCTCCGGGGCGCACGTCCTTGATGTCCGAATATGAGATGGTTCTGGATCGGCTGCCAAGGGTGGTGGTGAGGGAGTCGTGGTCAAGAACCAGCGCCACTTTGCGGGAGAAAATCCAGAGCCCCCAAAGCACCACCACGAATCCAAACAACAGCGCACCGTAGAGTTCGCCGCTCAACGCTGCAACGACGACTGCCACAATGACGAAACCCGCGACGAATGCCGCGGGTAGACCGCCTGGATGGCGGGTAAACACTTTCCGCTCCATGGCGGCGAGTATAAGGCCTACTGCTTGATGCCGGAGCCTTCGATCTCGATGCCGACCTTCTCGCTGACCAGCATGCCGCCGGAGTTCAGCGGTGCCTGGAAGTCGATGCCGAAGTCCGTGCGGTTAATGGTGGTGCGAGCTTCGAAGCCGATGCGTGTGTTGCCGAACGGATCCTCTTCGACGCCAAACGTCTCGACGTCAAACGTGATCGGCTTGGTGGTGCCCTTGATGGTGAGGTCGCCAGTGACGGAGCCGTTTCCCGACTCATCGATGTTGAACTCGGTGGCGGTGAACGTCATTTCCGGGTGCTTGTCGACGGCGAAGAAGTCGTCGCCACGCACATGCTCATCACGATCAGCGTTGTTCGTATCGACGCTCGCGGTGCGCACAGTGCCCGTCGCGGTGCTCTCGGCCGGGTTCTCGGCGATGGTTAGTGTTGCATCGAAGTCGGTGAACTCGCCGCGGACTTTGGTCACCATCGCGTGGCGCACGGTGAAGCCGATGGTGGAGTGGGCAGGGTCGAGGTTGTAAGTACCGGTCAGGTTAGTCATTGCGTCTCCTTTATTTGATGTCGTTTGAACGTGTGGCGCCGACTGTAACGGAGTAATGGTGACACGTCAACAATTGTTTGACCGGCAATTTGCTGGTTGAGAAGTAGCTCGCTTAATGAGCAGATACGCTCCGGCGGTCGCCGCCACGGTGGCCACCAACGAGATCGCAAGATCGCTTGACGACAACGCCGCCAAGTCCACCCCGTCCACGCCGAATGCGTCCGGCGCGTAGGCGAACGTGTTGCCGACTGTGTGCACCGCAGCCGCCGCTTCAATCCCACCGGTTGTGTGGGTGAGGAAGATGGCGCACAGCGCGAACACTGTGACGCTGACCATGCCTTGCCATCCGTAGTGGTGGCCTGACAGGAAAAACAGCAGCGGCAGCAGATACGCAATCACGGCGGAGGAGAACCACTGGCCGGTGATCTGCACAAGCGAGCCGCGGAAGAAGAGCTCCTCGGACAGCGACTGGAGCGGTGCCATCGCGACGATGACGGCCAGTGCGGCGACATTCATAAAAGTAAAAGTCGCCTGGGACCGGTCCGAGATAACCACCGCGTAGATGCCCTCGGCGCCGAGGAACAGCAGGGCGGGTAGCAAGGCGAGCCCGAAGTTGCGCCACCTAAAGCGCAGTTCCCTGGACCACAGCGCACGGGGGTCGCGGCCTGTCACTCGGGCAGCGATGAACCCCGCGGGGATCATCGCCACCCACCCAATAAATGTTGCAGCTGCGAGATACGGATGCTCCAAAAACGAGTATTCCGCGAACGCGCTGACCTCAGGATGGGCGATCTTCTCGTACAGGTAGAACAGGCCGATCGCCGCGCTCGTTAGCGTGACCAAAAGCACCAGAGCGATGACGAGTTCAATCAACGGACGCCACCATGCCGGCCGGGGTGGAGTGGGGTTGTCAGTGTTGGGCGGTGTGGCGGGTCGTCGATACGCGCGTCCGAGGAGGTGGTAGGCGGGGGATGTAGAGACTTTCAAGATGTGACCTTTCTCGCTACTCGCCGTGTTTCTTATCCCAGCGATACATGTGGAAGTCAAAGATTGGCAGAATGGCGATGTAGTAGACCCCCGGTGTCCACGCGGCCGGTTTGAGTAAGTTGCTTAGGTTGAAATTGTCCCTGTCAACAGGAAACACGATATACATGGCCAGGACGGCCAAAGGGACGACTATGAAACTCTGCCACCATGGCGGAACCTATGGGGCTCCATCCTCTTCTCTTGCGGTAAGTGCTCCGCCAAAACCAATTTCGAACCGAGAGCCCATTCCAAAGCCTCCTTACTACAAAAAGCTTAATACCGCCCGCGTGACAACGGGTGCGACAAAGAGGGGGCTGTGAATTGCACTCCCGGAACGACCCCGAAAACAAAAATCTCGAGACACCGTAGGAACGATGTCTCGAGACAACGGGACTTTCACGAAACCTCCTGACCTGTTATATCGGGTCCACGGTTACACCTCGGTTACACGACAGGAGTCAATTATATGATGTGAACAGGAGCGCTCCTTGGAACGGGAAGTCAGGAAATTCCGCTTCCGCCTCTTCCTGCCTCTCGGCAAGCTCCACGCTCCACCGTGAACGCTCGACAAGTTCGTCAAAGGTGAGCACCTCCGGTGACTTGCGGTTCGAGCGGAAACTTTCAAAGCTACGGAACTTCGAGCCAATTCGGTTGCCTTGGGCGCGGCACAAATCGCACATGGGCCGATCGTCAGAAACGAGCGTGGTTCAACCAAGTATGCACCGTCGCCAGTGTTTCCCTTGTTGTCCCTCTCGGCAATCCATCCGGCAAGGCTCTCCTTGGCGGCGTGAACCGTTGTCGAACCCCGAGGTGTCCCCGCTGCAAACGGGAATCGAGTCGAGGCTGCTGATGAGGTAGATAAGTTCGTTCGAGCCTTCCCGGTTCAAGATGATGGGGCCATCGGGTTTTGTCCCGTTCAGATCATTGCTTGGGGCCTGAAAACCGATCTCTCGAACTACGCCCGGCTCGTGCGCAACTTGAATCTCGAGCTGGCGACGCTGTTTTCGCAACTTTGCCGGAATCACTGCCATCTCTGCTCCTTCCACTGTCTCTTGAGCGGCACACGCTGCTACGCCGCTACATCGGACTTGAAATGTTCAGTGCTCGCTGTATAGTTCAGTGCATGCTGACTATTGCTTCACGTCTCGACGTGATGAACCGCCTGGGTCGTGCACTGGCCGACCCCACTCGATCCCGGATCATCTTGACCCTGCTCGACCATCCCGCTTACCCGGTGGAACTGTCCCGAGATCTGGACCTGACACGCTCGAGCGTGTCCAATCACCTGGCATGCTTGCGCGATTGTGGGATTGTCGTCTCCGAGCCCGAGGGGCGTCGGACGCGATATGAGATCGCCGATCCGCACCTGACGCAGGCGCTGACTACATTGGTCGATGCCACCTTGGCAGTAGATGAAGATGCCCCGTGCATCGATCCCGCCTGCTCGGTTGCCGGGTGCTACGCAGCTGGGGAGGACGCATGATCCTCACCACGGTCTTGCAGGCGATAGGCCTGTTCGCAGCTACCAACATCGACGACATCATCGTGCTCTCCCTCTTCTTCGCGCGAGGGGCAGGCCAGAGCGGCACCACCGCCCGTATTTTGGCCGGCCAGTACCTCGGATTTGCCGGCATCCTCGTCGCCGCGATCCTTGTGACCGTCGGCGCCGGAGCATTTCTGCCCCCGGCAGCTATTCCATACTTTGGTCTCATCCCTCTAGGCCTCGGCCTCTGGGCCGCATGGGAGGCCTGGCGCGGAGACGATGACGACGATGACGACGAGGCCAAGGTTTCCGGCAAGAAGGTCGGCGTTTGGACAGTCGCAGGCGTCACGTTTGCCAATGGCGGCGACAACATCGGTGTCTACACCCCTGTATTCCTCAGCGTGGAACCTCTCGCAGTAGTTGCCTACTGTGTTATCTTCCTCGCGCTCGTTGCGGTCCTGGTGGCCCTGGCAAAGTTCGTCGCCACCCGCCCCCCGATCGCGGAAGTGCTCGAACGCTGGGACGACATCCTCTTTCCCATCGTTCTCATCGGCCTCGGCATCGTGATCCTCGTCAGCGGCGGAGCCTTCGGGCTCTGACGTAGCGGCAGTGTTCCAAACGGCCCCGACCGGGCGCACCCCTCGCGGTTCAGACCCCAACAACTACCCGCAGCCAGTCCTGCGTGATCGCAGCAACAAGACCGCCATGGAGCACTGCAAAAACCGCGCCACCAGATGAGTACGGAAACTCTTCCGCGGCTCGGTCCGCGCTCATAAACAATCCGCGCTATAACCCGAGCAGGAACGGCGTTCAGACAAAGAAAAATGACCCCTCCGAACGAACGGAGCGGGTCACTTTTGTGTTCGCGGCCGTTTTCCTTCGGCCGACAGGAGGTTTCGTGAAAAGATTGGAACAGTTTCGTGAAACCCCCTGCTTAATTGGTGTCCCCGACAGTGTCTGGTTCGGTGACATCGTTCCGCATGTCTCATGAGATTGTTCCGGTTTGTCCTGCGGGTATGTCTCGCCACATCGTTCCGGTGGAAAACGAGTCCACTGAAAATGCCCCACCGGGCCGAAAACCGATGTCTCGAGTCATCGTTCCGCCCATGCTTATCGGATGGAGAAACCAGGCAAGCCCACACCGAAAATCATCATCCAGACCATGCTCGCCACAGGCATGAGCCAAGCCGAGGCGGCTGAGCACTTCGGCGTTTCGACCCGGTGGATTAGAACACTGCAAAAGCGCTACCGAGAAGGCGGCATGGACGCGCTTACACCTCGATCAAAACGGCCAAGAACAAACCCAAGGGCGCTCGACAAAACAGTTGTCGACCGCATTCTTCAACTGCGCGACGAACTCACCCACCGCGGCACCGACGCCGGCGCTCACACCATCCGTTGGCACCTACAACAAGACGGAATAGACCCTCCACCAGCAGTATCAACCATCCACCGAGTGCTTGCCAACAACGGACGCATCACACCACAGCCCCAAAAACGCCCACGCAGCTCTTGGCGTCGCTTCCAGGCAGACCAGCCCAACGAAACATGGCAAATGGACTACAGCGACTGGACCATCGCCGGACACAAACGCGTAGCCATCCTGACCATCCTCGATGACCACTCCCGATTCATCATCTCCTGCCGCGCCTACCACACAGCCACCGTCACAAACGTCATCACAAGCTTTATCGCAGCAGTTCAGGTACATGGCTGCCCACAATCAACGCTCACCGATAACGGCCGAGCATTTACCACCAACACCGACCGGAAAAACCCGTCACGAAACGGCTTCGAGCAACTGCTCATCGACTTGGGCATTACCCAGAAAAACGGCAAGCCCTACCACCCGCAAACCCAAGGCAAAGTCGAACGCTTCCACCACACACTCAAACTCGCGCTAAACAACAAGCCACCAGCACAAACCATCGAGGAGCTCAACGAAGATATCAACGAGATCATCGACTACTACAACTACAAACGCCCACACAGAGCACTCGCCCGCATCACCCCAGCCGAGGCCTACAGCGCACTGCCCAAAGCCAAACCGGCAGCAGCAAACTTCGACCACCACTACCGGCTACGCACCGACAAAGTCAGCATCAACGGCAAGACCACTCTGCGATGGGGCGGGAAATTACGCCGCCTCTACATCGGCCGACGCTGGGGCGGCGAACCCATCACCATGGTCTGCGTCGACAACCACGTCGACATCAAAATAAACGCCACCGGGGCACAAATCGCTGCCTACACACTCACCGACGAAAAGATCTACTACAACCAATCAGACAACGAACTAAACCCCAAACGGGGCAACTCCAAAAACAAAAATCTCGAGACACCGTAGGAACGATGTCTCGAGACAGGGACATTCAGCAAACTCCCCAACCTTTAGCTCCGCCGCCGCTTACACGGCGGCTTACACGTTTTCCGCCGCTTCCTTACACACCCCGCAACGATCCCGTCCCGGAAACCGCCGCGAGTCTCGAAGCGAAACCCCTACCGACCTTCGCGCGGGAATCATTCTGCCACGCGGGCGGGCCAAGAAACTGGACAGGCTGTAAGCAATATACGGTTCCCCGTGCGCTAGCACGGGAGCATTTACTTATGCTTCGTAAGACAGCCGAGAAGCTAACAAAATTAATGGTGATATCACTGGGATTGTTGTCCGGGTCCGATAACAGTCCTATTTAAATTGGATAACTATCGAGTGACACTGCACTATTGAGGTTGAGATGTAGTCGGTGCGCACAATAATAGAAAGGCGAAGGTTCACCCAAAGATTGGAGGAAACGATGATCTGTAAGAGAACTTTCGGAAAGGTTGCAGGGGCAGCTCTGATGGGAGTGGGGCTAGCGTTTGCGCCAGCTGCGTCAGCGGACGCACAAGAGGGGGACTATGCAGTAAGTCAGGTGGGCGATAATTCTTTCGTCCTACAAGGCGCTGATGGGCTGACTCGATCAACCTTGCCTGTTGATCAGCCGGGTGTCCAAGGCCGACACATAGAGCTGCAACCTGGCGACAGAATTGAGATCAGCGGTGATGGACAAATCGCTGACCTGGTCAATAAAGACGGCGATGTCGTAGGTTCATTTACTGCACCACAGATCTATGACGCTGACGGCAACGAGCTATCTGCAAGTTTTGTTCAATACGAAGATATGCTTATTCTTGCTGAAACAGGTCTTTCATCCCGTGATGCTTGCACCAAAGCTGCGGTAGGCAAGTGGACATACCGTGTAGGGGCTACTGGAGTATGCGGAGCGCTTGGTGCAGGGACTGGAGGTGTTGCAGCGGGAGCTTGCGGTCTCGGTGCAGCATGGGCAGAAGATAATATCAACTTTGATTCTGTATGTTAGTGAGGGGAAAGATGTCCAATTTTCGCAACCCGAAAAAAATCGCTACATCATTCGCCTACCTCATCGCTGGGATATGGGTCTACTGTCTGATCGTAGCTCCACTATTCTCTGAAGCCAGTTACGCCAATGTGGCCCTAGAGAAATCAAAAGATATCGGCATTGGATTTACGATTGTGGCGCTTCTTGTAGGGACCGTATGGTTCCTGTTTGCCAAAAATAAATCTGACGCATAAAACCGTGTGAGGCTACCCTGCTTTTATTTGGCCTTCTTCTACAGCAAGGATTGGAGTAATCCGTTGAAAACTATTGTTTCTCGATTCGTACCAGTCGCAGCTATTACGGCAGCTGCTCTTGTTGGAGTTGCCTCTGTAAGTGCTTCGGCTTTTGCCGCTGAGTCAGTTTCTGCCGCAGCTTCCGAAGCTTCTGGCCAGAATGGTAAGGGTGATTTTTGGTTCGAGTCAGAAGACGGAATTCGCAGCTTTAACGTCGATGGCAACGTGCTGGTTCCTGAACTTCTTGATGGCGACAAGGTTGAGATCGAAGGAGACGTCATCAACGCTTATGATGCCCAGGGAGAGGTTGTTGCAAGCCTCAAGGCAGACCTTCCTGAGGGAGTTGCTCTGAAGTATACCGATGGAGTGATTTACGCTGGCAGCGAGAGTGGCCAAGCCTCACGTTGCATCGATAATAAGTGGGTAGCTTTGGGCATCAATTACGCTGGCGATGCACTCGTCTGTGCTCCGCTCGCTGCCGGTACCGGTGGTGCTGGCGCTGTTTTCTGCGGTGCAGCTGTAGGCGCTGGCGTCACTGCCGCCAGCTGCTAGTGCATTGATGTAGAAGCAAAAGGGTTTAAGAAATGACAAAAGCAAACGGTAGCACTGTTGTAAAGACACCTATGGGACTGCCGGTTCCCCTACTTCTCTATGCAGCATCGATCGCGACTCTAATTGCTGCTGGATCGGCCGCTTCAATGTACAAACTAAGCTACCCATGGTGGGTGTGGATTGTAGAGGCATTGATCCTTTTCCCTATCGTTTATCGGATCTCTCGTAATTCTGCCAAGGGCAATGACTCCGGCGACTATGTAATTGTTACGGAGTCAAGGGTCATTGCATTTGCCACAATTTCAGCGATTGTGATTGCACTGCTGATCATTATGATCGCTGTACTGTAACAGCTGTGCTCTCTCCGGCGCCCATTGCCGTAGATATACCTAGGTCCCCGACGGGTCTTAGCCGGTTTATTGCCCCTGCATGTAGCAATGTAGGGGTAATTTTATGCCTTGTATGATCCAATAGGTGGCACTGTGCGTCAAAGTTTCACAGTTGCTTGTTAGGACCACGGATTTAGTAACGCTGTGGTGAGTATCCAGTAACGCCCGGGTGAGTATCGGGTAACACCCGGGCGTTGACTATGAGCCGCTACTGCGTATTGGCTTCGAGGCGCATGTTCGGGCCTTCCAGCGTGATGATCTCAGCGCCAACGACAAGCCGATTCAGTATCGACTCGGCGATGACAGCATCCGGGATGGACTTGTACCACTCATCGGGCGTGAACTGGGAGGTGACAATGGTTGATCCCCGGTGTTCACGCTCAGCAAGAATGTTGAGCAGCTGGTGTGCTGTGGCAGCATCAATCGGCGTTGTTAAGAAGTCATCAAGCACGAGTACGTCTGCCAGGTGTAAGTCTTGAAGAAACTCCATGCGTGCTGTGTCATCATGGCGTAGCACCATTAGCTGGTTGGCCAGGGTGTCTGTGCGGAAGAAACGGGCAGAGTAGTCGTTTCTGCACGCAGCGGTAAGGAGTGCTTGGGCCAGGTATGTTTTGCCGACGGATGATTTGCCGAGGATGACAATGCTTTGCGCTTTTTGACACCATTGGCAGTGAGCGAGTCTGGTGATTTGCTCTTTGTTGAGGTTGCGGCCGGGTGCGTAGGTGATGTCTTCGATACACGCATCGAGATTTGGCGATCGGGATGCTTTGAGTAATTTGTTGACTCGTCGTTCACGCTTGGCCGCGACTTCTTTATCGAGCGCGTAGAGCACTTTGTCAGAAAAGCTCCACGAGTCGAAGACAGGATCTGCTGCAATATCAATCACGGTTCGGCCAAAAGCCGTCATACGTAGATCGGTAAAGACAGGCAGGATCGATTCATCAAGAAAGCGCGCTGATGCTGATGCTGGTTGTGGCTGTGTCATGACTGTAGGGGTCCTTTCTTCGTGAGGTTTTCCATACTGAACTGGGCAGACCCACCCAGATATGCGCCGCGGGTATCGCGTGCGTGTTCCACCGGTGGTGTTTCAGGCGCTGTTGTGGCTGGCAAATCATGGCCTGTCGGGCGGGTTGATTGGTCTTTGCGTACCGCGGCCATCATGTTTTTCACCGCGGTATACGACACTGCTCTCCTGGTGCCATCAGGTGCGATCAGGCGTGCACAGGCTTGTTCTAAAATCACTTTGTTGGCGTGTTTGCCCATATTCAGTACGTTTCGGCACGACTGAAATGCCTGGGCAGGGATTGCCTTTGCGCTGATGAGTTCTTCGATGACTGTCCGGGTTGCTGGCCCGATCTTGGCTGCTTCACGGTAGAAGTAGTCACTGGTCCACAACCCTGTGGTATCAGCCATGTTGGCAGGAATATGATCCACATCGGTGACATAGATTCCCCGGGCTTGGGCAAGCCGGTGGGTTGCAACACGCTGCCCGGCATCAAAGACGGTTACTTCATTGCCAGTGATACGTACATCGACAGTCCGGCCGACGAGCTGGTAAGGCACCGAATAACGTGCTGTGTTGACGGTGATGTGGAAGTTGGGGGCGACTTTCGCACGTTTCCATTCGGTATGCTGCCACGGTGTTGTGGGAAGTTCGCCGAGTACATCGCGTTCAAACTCGTCAAAGAGCATCCTTCTGCTGGTGTTGATGCCGCGAAACGGTACCGCGTCATTGATGCTGTCAACCAGGCTGCGGATGCGCGCATTGAGTTCATCGAGCCCAATACATTGATGTCCGTGGAGGGTGTGGATGACTTTTTGGGTGATGATCTTGACTGCTGCTTCTACATTCGCCTTATCCTTTGGACGCCGAGCACGAGCAGGCAGCGCGGCAGTGTTGTAGTGCTCAAGGAATTCCTCGTAGGTGGAATTGACCTGCCGGTTGCGGTCAGCAGCACTAATTGCGTGGGATGCTGTCGAAGCATTGTCCGGCACGATGACTTCAGCAACCCCGCCGAAGTATTCAAATGCTTGGATATGCGCCCACAGCCACGCTTGTTGCCGCTGGTTCGGGCAAGCACAGGCAAACAACATGCCGGAATACGGCAGTGACGCCACGAAAATGCTGACTTTTGCACCCCGAGCATCAGTTGGGTCGAACAGGCGCATTGCGGTGCCAGCCCAGTCGACTTGCATGGTGTGTCCCGGGGCATGGGTAATGCGTGCGGTAAGTCCTGTGGCATCGACGTGTTCAGCAACAAGCTGGCGGAAACGCTCGTAGCTGTAGTAACGCTGGGACGGGTGGGCTGGTTGGGTGGTGTAGCGGCCCCACAAGACTTGGAGAGTGACTTTGTTGCGGCCGGTACGTGCTTTGGCCACTGCGTCAAAGTCGATGGGTACGAAGTCGCCTTGGGCACCACTTCGGCCATCGACAAACCATGTGGCCATTTCTTCGTCGGTGATACCGGCGAGTTGTTCACCGGTTGTGATCTGGTGTGCCGCCATTGTGTGGCGGGCTTTTTGAACTGTGGTGTGTGAGCATCGCACAGTCGAGCAGATTTGGCGGACGGACCAGCCTTGTAAGACAAGGTCCATCACAGCCCGGTAATCAGTCACGATCGGACTCCTCTGATGATGCCGCGTGTCCTTTTGCCACGCGGTCAGAAGAATCTTCTCCCAAAGCGTTACCCGATACTCACCATTGCGTTACCCGATACTCACCACGGTGTTACTGGATACCCCCGCGCAACAGTTGCTTACGAACCGCTTTGTGTCAAGTGGTTGTGAACGGATTTGGGTGTTAGATCGTGATGGGTTGTGGGGTTGGGGCGGTTTGGGTGGTGGTGCGTATGATGCTGACTTCTGCTGGAAGGCCTGTGCCAGCTTTGGTGTCCGGTAGTTGTGTGATGGTGACTTCGCTTAGTGCGTTTCGCATCCCTTCTTCTCGTTTGCGTTGCAGTTTGGTCCAGGTGCCGTCGAGTACTGCTTGTGGTGGGTAGTAGTTGATTCCGCTGTGCGGGGTGGCGTTGTAGACCGGCACCCAAGGGCTGACCCAGGCGTTGGCTTCGCCCAGCGTGGTGAAGGTTTTCGGATAGTACGTCCTGGTTTTCAGGGTGTTTGGACGTTTTCGACACCAAAAAGTTCGCGCTGCCGCCACATAAGCGAACACGCATAACACCCCCGAAATAGGTCACTCAAATACCCCCGGACAGGGTCATCCGTGCGTGCAAACATGCACACACTTCCACCACTCCTGTCGACGTCGTTCCGGCCACCCGTGTCGACACATCGAATCGGAACGACTTGCGCCTGCCAGGAGGTGTACTTTTGTGAGTGTGCGAGCGTTTTAGCCATGCGAAACAACGAAACTTTCACCATCACACACCCGCAAGACTTACGGGTAGTCATACCCGCCCTTGGACTTCAGACCTTTTCGCGACGGAGCCTTCTGGTACGGCCACATCGGCATGTGGACCGCGGCCTCGACGGCGGCAACGGTGTCGGCAGACGGCCACACGTCACCTGTGACCCAACGCGAGAGCACCGAGGGGTGCAACCCGCACCTGCGTGCGAAGTCCGACCTGTTCTTCGCCCAGCCCTCGGCAACGTAGTACTCGACCGTTTTCACGAGATTGTCCCGCAGTGCCCAAGCCTTGCGGTAGACCTCGGGCACCGTCTCGACGTCCACGTCGGGCCACGTCTCGTATGCGCGTCGCGGTGGAGGGAACTGGGCCATGCCTGCAACGCTACAGCCCAAATGCAGCGAACCGTAGTGCAAACATGCAACGGGGGTACTGGCTTCGTCATTGCGACTGTTTTCGCCGAGCGACAGGACCCGAGCCCCGTTTCGTCTACTCGCGTCGAGATCCGCTCAGTTACCCGAGGCGGTGCGAAATGACACTGACCAACCACCAACGCGAAGAAGTCTTGGGCCGTATTGAAAACTACGCCCCTCTAGGCACCGACGCCGGCACCTGGGAACACATTGCTCACTTCGTTCGTGAGACCGCGAAGAAGGCGACTGTCGGGTCGGAAACCGGGTCGAAGGTGTTCGTTGCGGACCAGAAGTCGAGCGTCGACGTTCGTGGTGTACTGCGTGTGCTGACCCGAGCCTCCGCGAGAGCGTTCAACTCCGGGCGTGCGCTCACCGTTGAC
This sequence comes from Corynebacterium coyleae, assembly GCF_030408635.1. Lineage (NCBI taxonomy): Bacteria > Bacillati > Actinomycetota > Actinomycetes > Mycobacteriales > Corynebacteriaceae > Corynebacterium > Corynebacterium coyleae. Next base: position 1,073,413 of record NZ_CP047198.1, read on the forward strand.
ACGGTGCTCAGCGACGCGAACGTCTCAGCGATACTCGCAACCTTGAAGTCGAGGAACTCGGTTTCTCAAGAAGCCTACCTCTACCGGCTCGTGCGCGAGGCGCTCGACGGCCAGGAGTTGTCGTTGTACCACCGACGGGACATCGAAAAGCCGCCGGCACAGCCGTACAAGCCGAACGACTGGCAGCGCCTGCACCACTGGGTTGTTTCACAGTCCACAGAGCTTCGCCGCGAGCGTGCGGCCGTCATTGTCGGCTTGGGCCTTGGTGCCGGCATTGGGCCAGAGGTTGCACGGGTCAAAGCCCGTGACGTCACCCTTGACCCGGACGGGGTGGTGTGGGTTGCGGTGCCGCACCGTGTCGCCGAAGGCGCGGCGCCCGCTGTTCCTGTGGCGGCGGCACTGGCTCGAAATGTGTGGGAGGTGGCGCAAAAGCGTGAACCCGACGAGTTGCTGCTCGGTGGCGCAGAGAGCGACGTTCGCGAAATTACGAAACGGTTGAACCTGAACCGTTCGTTCAGGGTCGAACTCGACAGGTTGCGTGCGACGTGGGTGCGTGAGGTGGTGCGAAATTTGCCGCGCGAAACTGCGGCGGCCGCGGTGGGCACTGACCTCCTCAGCTTTCGTCGCCTTGAGAAAACCGCGCGTCTTGACCCGGCCACACCCGACTCGCTTGCCGACAGGCTCGACGTGTTGGCAGACCCGCTTCGAGACTGGCCGGCGCTGCGGTTGTCCGAGGCCGCACCTGTGGCTGACGTAGGGGAAGGTACAGGTTCCGTCCCGGTGTCCGACGCGGTGGTCGTGTCGTTGCCGAAGCCGGAAGCAGACAGCGCCACGCGCGGCGACGGGACCAGGGCTGCGGCACCGGAACCAGGCCAGCAGGCCACCGTCGCCGACCTCGACGCGCACCGCCCACAGCGGGCACCCCGCTCAATTTCGAGCGAACTGCCTGCCCCCGAAGAGGGTCGTCTTACCGACTTTGCCCGCGGACCGAACCCCGGTACGGAAAGTCGTGGGTGGTAGGCATGTTGACCTGCGAAATTGCAGTGTTTGTCCAGGCAGAACATTCGGGAGCACGTCGTATTCGTGTGCATGTTTGCACGCTGTGGACCTTGACGTCGTGTGCAAATTTGCACACACTGGGGCTAACTCTTTCCACCATAGGAGTAGCCCACGCCACCACCACCTTGTGTGTGGGCGGACAAGGACAAACGAATATGACCACCACAACCACCCGCAAGGACGTCCACCAGGTCATTGCGGCCTACACCCCGAAAGTTGTCGAACCCCACGAATGGGACGTTGTCGCACCGTTTGTGCGCGAGCACGTCGCCGCTGTCGCCAGTGCCGACTGGTCGGCTGACCAGTGCCGAAACGCACTTCGACTCGTGACCCGACTCGCGGTGCATGTCTTCAACGCTGGGCGAGACGTCAGCGTTGCAGCCGTGTTTAGCGAGGGTGCTATCAACGCATTTTGCCACCAGGAGCTCGACACCGCGGCAACGCACGTCCGTGGCACGTCACGGGCGACGCTGCGCCGGATCGCCAAGCAAGTCAACCTGAACTTCGACGGACCGCGTCAGCGCCCCGAGTACGGCAACGAAACGAAGGCCGCACCGTACACCGAAGCAGAAGTGCTTGGCGTAAAGACCTGGGCTGACGCTGAGCACACCGAGTCTCGTCGCCAGCAGGCGAACCTGCTGCTTGCACTTGCACTTGGCGCAGGGCTTCGCTCCGGCGAGGTCGCAAACCTCACGGCCGGCGACGTTGAGACCGACGCGCAAGGCACCGTGGTCTACCCGTGGGGCTACCGAGGGGCGGACAAACGGTTCGTGCCTGTCGAGCGCGAGTGGGCAGGCGTTGTTGCTCAGGCCGTCGAGAACGCAGCAAGCCGTACAGAGTGGCTGTTTCGGCCAATGCGGACAACCGCCGACTCGGGCACCGTTGCGACGTTTACGAAACGCTCTCCGCACCGGGGCACCGTGCTCGACATGGCACGGGCACGGACAACCTGGCTTGTCAACCAGATCAAAAAGGGCGTGCCGGAGACCGCCGTCGTCGAGGCCGCGGGGCTTTCCGACTTGCAGCACTACCGGCAGTTCTTGGTCGAACCGACACACGTTTCGGCGCGCGAGGCGAGAAGCCTGCTGTCCGGGACGTTGCACGAGACGCCGAAGCGAGGGCTGACGCTTATTCACGGCAGCGCGTAGGCGCTTTCCACACAAACTTCTAACCCCATAAAACACCTGGTCGCGACCCAGGGTGAGTTTTCTATTGCCAAAAACAGACCACTTGAAAAGGAGGTGACAACAATGTCGAAGGGACTTCGCACACGCAAATACGCACCCGCGAAGAAAGGCCACCGCCACAGCGTCCGCCTCGTTGAGGAGCGCCGCGTGTCCTACGCCAACTTGCAGTTGGCCCAGCGCATTGTTGACGCCTCCGGAGCGGTTGGCCTCGTGGACTCCTGGCGGGTCGCTGACGGGCTGAAAACCGACAAGGGCGGCCGCCCGCCCGAGGTGGACACCCGCGCGGCGCTCACACTTTGGACCTACCAGGCAGTTACGCAGTCCCCGCAGCTCATTTCGCACATGGCAAGGTCGGTTGCCTTCGGCTTAGAGGGCAAGGGCTGGGAACTTCTGGGGCTCACCCCATTCGACTGGGACGAGTCGGACCCGAAGGCGCATTTCGACACCTACATGACCTGGTACAAGCGCATTGCTGCCTGCCTCGACCGCGTTCGCGCGACCATTGAGCCCTTCCCGGAAGTGAGCAAGAAGAAGCGCTACACCGTCGAGGAGTGGGTGCCCTTCATTGCGTACTACGACGAAGAGAAGGGCAAGAAGGAAGTTCTCGCCCGCGTCGAGGAGCGAAAGGCCCGCGGCGTCGAGCTCACCAACCGCCTTGTGTGGGCGACTGTGGAACTCATGGACCCCGAGGCCTTCGCCAAGTGGAACGGCGACATTGCCGTTGACGGCACCATTATTCCGGTGTCGAAAAACGGCAACCCGAGCAAGAAGGAGATGCTCGCCGGTAAGGCGAATAAGCACCGTCTTGTCGCTTCGACTCCGACGCTCGGCTGGCACGCCAAGGAAGGCGACCACGACGGCGAGAACACGAAGAAGACCGCGACGCACACTTGGGGTCTTGAGGCCACCGTCGTCGCCATGTGCGGTGAGGGTTTTGCCGAACCGGGTGGCGCTCCGGGGCTCATTCTCGGGGTGACTGGCGGAGTACCTGCTGTGGCACCGTCGAAGCGCGTGTTTGAGTCGCTGAAAAACCTCATCGACCGCCCAGAACTCCCGCGCCGGCACTTCATTGCCGACCGCCTGTACTCGCCGGGTCAGAACCCGGTGAAGTTCCAAATGCCTATGCGCAAACTGGGCTACGGGTTCGTCGCTGACATGCGCCGTGACACCCGTGGTGTGCAGACTATTACGACGTCTGGCGCGCCCATTGTGGACGGTACTGCGTACTGTCCTGCAATTCTCAACATGCCGCGCCTGCTCGACCCCTACACCGCGTGGGAAAAGGGGCAACTGACCGACCAGCAGTTCTCAAACCTGCTTCAGGCCCGCAAGCGTCTCGCGCTCGCCCGTTATGGCACGAGGCCGAACAAGAAGGGCGACGTGCGACTGGGTTGTCCTGCCCGCGCAGAGGGCGCGGAAATTACCTGTCCGCTCGTGCCGCCTGCCGAGGAAGGCAAGAAGAAGGCCGGCTTCCAAAAAGACGAGCTGACCGACTCCGAGGTGCCCTCCAAGGCGTCCTGCCCCAAGGTGTGTCAACAGCGCACGGTGACGCTGAAGAACACCGCCGAGGACGGCGCGAAGTTCCTACAGCACGGTCCGGCATTTATGACCGCCGAGTGGCGCAAGGAGTACGGCCGCCGCAACACCATTGAGTCGCGCAACGCCATGCTCAAGAACGGCTCCTACCAGGGTGCAGGCGACGTCACCACGCGCCTTATGCGCGGTTGGGCAGCACAAATGCTGTGCATGGCCATGGCCGCGGTGGGGGTGAACCTCGCCATGCTCGACGCTGCTGCCTGGTCTCGCCCGCACACGGGTCAGAAGCCGACTCCGCCACCGCCGCGGGGCGGCCGCAAGCCTGACGCGGACGACATTGAGCAATGGAAGTTGGGCGACAACGCACCGCCGAAGGCGGCATAAGCCTCCACAGGCCACCGGCTGAATCTTGAGTTTCAAGGACTTCATGCCGAGTGGCCTACAGGTCGTGCAGCAACACCAGTTTCAACACAAAAAACCGGCCGGCAAAGCCTTTTTCAGGCTTAAAACCGGCCGGTTTTCGTCTTCCCGGAGATAGTTTCTCCAAAAGTTACCCAATTTCGAAAACCGGGTTTAACCTGGAAGGAGTTTCCTGAATTGAACGGAAAAGTTAGCCGAAACCCCCAGACAACATGGTGTCCCCGACAGGATTCGAACCTGCGACCTTTGGTACCGGAAACCAATGCTCTAATCCACTGAGCTACGGAGACAATGCCGATCACACTAGCACCCCGTGTGTGGGCAGAAGAAATTGGTGCAGCGCTTCACGACGAAACCCTCAGGACACTCTCAGCCACACGCCATGGTTTCTCAACACCGGTGTTTCATAATGATTGTGCGCCGCGGGAACGGCGTGACACGGGAAACAATGACAGCGAAATGGCCGGCCCCAAATGGGACCGGCCATTTCGTGTATCTCACCCCGGCGGAGACGCCGGGAAGTTGGAGAGTGTTACTTCACGACCATGACGATGAGGTCACGCGGGCCGTGCACACCCTCGACACGCACGAGCTCGATGTCGGAGGTAGCGGACGGGCCAGAAATCATCGTGGCCGGGTGCTCCGGGTTGATACGGGCGATCATCTCCGGCACGCCGTAGACCACGGAGTCTGCACGCACGATGCAGATGTGGCGGTCCGGAACCAGAGACAGTGCACGGCGGCCGCACACGTCGCCAGCCTCCAGCACGATCGAGCCGGTCTGTGCAGAGGTGACGTGAGAATCCGTCACCACAGCATCGACATCGCCCAGCGCGCGCGGATCCGACGTCACATCATCAGGACGGGCAGTGCCGGAAAAACCGTCAAACAGCGACGCATCCAAGCCCGGGGCATAGACAACCTCGTTGCACTTGCGGTCGGCAAGCACCTTCAGCAGATCGTCGCGAAGCGTTTCCTCGGTCGTCTCCACAACGTCAGCCTTGTAGTCCACAAGACGGTCGATGAGGATTTCGCGCAGCTCGTCGCCCTTGATGTCGGACGTGGTGCGGTACTCGCGGACGACCTCGACATGCTCCGGAACATTAGAGAGCTTGTGAGCGTCGCGGATGCGCTTGAGAATCTCGCGCTTCGCAGCCTCGTTACGGGAGTCGCGGGCGGGGGAGCCTGCAGCATTACCAGTAGTGGTAGTCATTTACTTCTCCTCCTCGATCGGCTTGGTGTTGACCTTCTGGCCGTTCGGAATGCCCTGCTCACGTGCCTCGGACAGCAGACGCTTCGCCTCGTCCGTCTCCCACCACTGGCGGAAGGACTTCTTCGGCGGCACCGCAACATCGCGGTAGCCAGTCCAGCCGGAGATTGGAGGCGGCATGGTCTCGATCTTGCCGTTAAAGCCGCCGAGCACACGACCAAGCGCAACCATGCGGACCAGACGGTTCCACACGTTGCTGCGGCCCCACACCTGAGCCAGCGACGCGAACGCGGCCTGCTCCATGCGGTTCGGCTCGTTCTTCGCCTTCTGGTAGCGCAGCTCCAACAGAATGTCGGTGATCGGAATCTTCACCGGGCACACCTCGTTGCAGCGACCGCACAGCGACGACGCGTACGGCAGGGAACCGTTCGGGTCGTCGGACGAATCGATACCCGTGAGCTGCGGGGTCAGGATTGCACCAATCGGGCCCGGGTAGGTGGAGCCGTAGGAGTGGCCGCCGGCACGCTCGTAGACCGGGCAAACGTTCAAACAAGCCGAGCAGCGGATGCACTTGAGTGCCTCGCGGCCGATCTCGTTAGACATTGCGGCGGTACGACCGTTGTCCAGCAGAACAATGTGGAAGTTCTGCGGGCCGTCGCCCTCGGTCACACCGGACCACAGGGAGGTGTACGGGTTCATGCGCTCACCGGTAGAGGAGCGCGGCAGCAGCTGCAGGAACACACCGAGGTCATCGAAGCTCGGCAGGAGCTTCTCAATGCCCATCACGGTGATAAGGGTCTCCGGCAGGGTCAGGCACATACGGCCGTTGCCCTCAGACTCGACGATGGAGACGGTGCCGGTATCAGCGCAACCGAAGTTGGCGCCGGAAATGGCAACCTTTGCCTCCATGAACTGCTGACGCAGGTACTGACGTGCAGCCTCTGCGAGTTCGGCAGGTTCCTGGGTCAGCGTCTCGTCCGTGTTCGGCATCTTCGCGGCGAAGATGTCGCGGATCTCCGCGCGGTTGCGGTGGATCGCCGGGACGAGAATGTGGGACGGGAAGTCCTCGCCGAGCTGCACAATCAGCTCTGCAAGGTCAGTTTCCTGAGCGAAGATGCCGGCCTTTTCCAGCTCGTCGTTCAGGGCGATTTCCTGGGTCGCCATGGACTTGATCTTGACGACCTTGTCCTCACCAGTCTCCTTGATCAGGCCCTGGATGATCTCGTTGGCTTCCTTGGAATCGCGAGCCCAGTGGACATGGCCACCGCGCTTAGTCACGTTCTCCTCAAACTGCTCAAGCAGCTCAGGCATACGTGCCGCAACGTCGCGCTTAATGGTGGAGCCTGCCTCGCGCAGCTGCTGCCAGTCATCAAGCTCGTCGACAACATTCTGACGCTTCACACGAATGGTTGTGGTGGCGTACTGGTAGTTACGGCGCTTGGTGACGTCGTTCAGTTCGTGGTGCGCAGCCTTCTGGAACTTCTCCTTGCCGCGCAGGTGAGCCGGGCCGTTGGCAAACGGCGGCATCGTGGGTTGGCCGAGTGCAACCTTCACAGCATCTTCTCCTTCGTGTACGCCGCAGACGTCGGAGTCAACGGGTGCTCCTTGGTGGAGGCGAGGATCTCAGCCATGTGCACGGCACGAATGCCTTGGTGCTGGCGAGACAGTGCACCACCAATGTTCATCAAGCAAGAGGAGTCACCAGCGGTGACAAACTCCGCCTGGGTCTCCTTGATGTGGCGGACCTTGTCGGACACCATCGCGGAAGACACCTCAGGCATCTTCACAGAGAATGTGCCGCCGAAACCGCAGCACTCCTCGGAGTTCGGCAGATCCACAAGCTCAAGGCCCTCAACGTGGCGCAGCAGCTCGGTCGGACGGTCGCCGACCTTGAGGAAGCGCAGGGAGTGGCAAGAGGAGTGGTAGGTCACGCGGTGCGGGAAGAATGCGCCCACGTCGTAGGTGCCGGCGACATCAACGATGAATTCGGAGAGATCGTAGGTCTTCTTCGAGGCGATCTTTGCGCCGTCGACAAGCGCCTTGGAGCCGAAACGCTCCGCAAGCTCGACGTGCTGCTCGCGGACAGCTCCCGCGCAGGAGCCCGAAGGAGCCACAACGTAGTCAATCGACGAGTCTGCAAAGGCATCGACGTACGTCTCAATGATTGGGACGGCTTGTTCTTTGTAGCCAGTGTTGACGTGCATCTGGCCGCAGCAGGTTTGTTGCTCGGGGAAGACAACCTCATAGCCGAGACGGGAAAGCACAATGGCCGAGGCCTTATGCGCGTCAGGGAAGAGGGCGTCGCCGATACAAGTAGAAAACAGAGCTACTCGCATTTCGGGCTCCTATCGTGGGAAATCTCAGGGAAAACGACGAAACTCCCGAGGTCACTTGGACCTCGGGAGCACCGTAAAAGGATGGCAGTTACGGAACGACCGGAGCAAGGACCTCTAGAACGTTCGACTGCAGAAAGACTATCACGCACACTGCGAGCAAGAAGCCGAAGGACCAGCCCACGACCTTCTTGAAAATCTCGGACTCCTTGCCCTCCATGCTCACCGCGGTAGCGGCAATTGCGAGGGACTGCGGGGAGATCATCTTGCCCACAACACCACCGGTGGTGTTAGCAGCCAGCATGAGGTCCGGGTTGAGGCCAAGGTTGTTCGCGGCGGTGACCTGAAGGTTGGCGAACAGGGCGTTGGCCGAGGTGTCGGAACCAGTCACAGCCACGCCGACCCAGCCAAGCATCGGAGCGAAGAACGCGAATGCCGGGCCGAGGTTGGCAAAGAACTCACCAATGGTCACGGTCTGACCCGAGTAGTTCATCACGTATGCCAGTGCGAGCACCAGCATGATGGTGACGGCAGACCAGCGCATCTTCCATGCGGTGTCCACGAACTCCTTACCAACTTGGCCCCAGGTGAGGCTGTAGCGACCGTTGTCGTTGAACACCATGTAGGCGATGGAGACGATGATGGCGGAAATGACCATCAGCGAGCCCGGGTTGTTGATGTAGGCGAATGAGTAGTCGGTGTTGACCGGCTCGCCCGCAGCGTTGAGCAGCTGGCCATCGATGACTGGCCACGGGAACGAGATCTTGAACTGCTTGAGCCAGGTCGGAATCGTGGTGCCCAGGTTTGCCAGGCCGAACACGACAACGACGATTGCGTACGGCATGAGTGCCATCCAGACGCGGCTGCCGGTGAGCGCTTCAGTGTCGCCATCTTCGTCGGCGTACGGCTCGAGGCCGAGGCGCTCACGCATGGCTTCCACACCGCGCGGCTGCCAAAAACGCAGCAGCACAAACGCGGCGCCAAGTGCGACGATGCAGGCGATAACGTCAGTGAGCTGGTAGGCGAAGTGGTTGGAGGTCCACCACTGGGCGATCGCGAAAGCCAGACCGATGACACCTGCGGCCGGGGCGGTCTCCTTGACGCCACGGAAGCCGTCGATAAGCAGCGCAATGATGAACGGCACGAAGAACGCCAGAACCGGGGTCTGGTGGCCGACGATGGCGGCGATGTTCTCGGTCTGCTCCAGCGTACGACCACCCACGTCACCTGCGGTGGTAATCGGAATGGCGACCGCGCCGAATGCCACCGGAGCGGTGTTCGCAATAAGCACCACGGTGGCGGCCTTCAGTGGCGGGATGCCGAGCGCGAGAATCATCGTCGCGGTAATAGCAACCGGGGCACCGAAGCCGGCGAGGGCTTCAAGCAGGCCACCGAAGCAGAAAGCGATGAGCATCGCCTGGATGCGAACGTCACCGTTGCCCATCTTGTCGAACACAAGACGAAGGTCCTCGAAACGACCAGAGGCGACCGTGATCTGGTAGAACCAGATGGCCGTCAGGATGACGAATACGATGGGGAACAGGCCGAACAGGCCACCGCGGAACGCGGAAGAGATGGCAAACGCGGTCGGCATATGGAAGCCGAAGATGGCCACGAGAATTGCAACGATAAGTGCAACAAAACCCGAGGTGTGAGCGCGAGCTTTCACGCCGAGCAGCATGATGAAGAAGGTTAACAGCGGCAGGGTAGACACCAATGCCGACAGACCAGTGCTGCCACCGACTGCGTCGGTGAAGATTTGGAATTGGTCCATAAAACAGGGCTCTTTCGAGACAGGAACGGAAAAAGAAACGGGTGACCGTGGCCTCGGCGTGCGAGACCCGATGGGCTAAATATGCCAAACAAGGCAGCGAAGTGAAAAGATTTGCCCCTCAAGGGGGATGTGAATTAGCGCACTTTGCGTATCGACGACCATCCGTATGCGCCCGTGTCAAAGCCCTCAATTACACTGCATGCCCATGACGCCAGCAGAACTTGCCATCACCGTAAAAGCCGCCGCAGAGCGCGTGCTTGCAGACCATGATCTCGACGCCTCTGTTGTCCCCGACACCGTGACTGTGGAGCGCCCGCGAAATCCGGAGCACGGCGACTACGCCACCAACATTGCACTGCAAGTGGCGAAGAAGGCGGGCACGAACCCGCGCGAACTCGCAGGCTGGCTTGCAGAGGTCTTGGCAGAGGACCCGGCCATCGCCGCCGCTGAGATCGCAGGGCCCGGCTTTATTAACCTGCGCCTCGCCGCAGACGCCCAGGGCCAGCTGGTAGCCAAGGTGCTCGAGGAGGGTGCCGCGTTTGGCAACTCCGACATCTACGCCGGCGAGAAGGTGAACCTGGAATTCGTCTCGGCGAACCCGACCGGCCCGATTCACCTCGGCGGTACCCGCTGGGCTGCGGTGGGTGACTCGCTGGGCCGCGTGCTCGAAGCCTCTGGTGCGAAGGTGACCCGTGAGTACTACTTCAACGACCATGGCGGCCAGATTGACCGCTTCGCGCGTTCGTTGGTTGCTGCTGCCAAGGGGGAGCCAACCCCGGAGGATGGTTACGGGGGCGATTATATTCGCGAGATCGCTCAGGCGGTCGTCGAAAAGCAGCCCAATGCTCTCGAAGGCACTGATGCTGAAGTGCAGGAGACCTTCCGCGCTGCTGGCGTGGAGATGATGTTCGCGCAGATTAAGCAGTCGCTGCACGATTTCGGCGTGGACTTCGACGTGTACTTCCACGAGAACTCGCTGTTCGAATCGGGTGCGGTGGATAAGGCGATTGCCACCCTGAAGGAAAACGGCAACCTGTATGAGGCTGACAACGCGTGGTGGCTGCGCTCCTCTGACTTTGGCGACGACAAGGATCGTGTGGTGATCAAGTCCGACGGCGACGCGGCATACATCGCCGGCGACATCGCCTACGTTGCGGACAAGTTCGACCGCGACCACACACTTGCCATTTATATGTTGGGTGCGGACCACCACGGCTACATCGCACGTCTGAAGGCTGCGGCGCAGGCGCTGGGCTACAACGCGGACGCCGTCGAAGTGCTCATCGGCCAGATGGTCAACCTAGTGCGCGACGGCCAGGCGGTGAAGATGTCCAAGCGTGCAGGCACCGTGATCACGCTTGAGGATCTTGTCGACGCCATTGGCGTGGATGGCGCGCGCTACTCGCTGGTGCGCTCCTCTGTGGACTCCTCGCTGGATATCGACCTAGATCTGTGGACGAAGCAGTCCTCCGACAACCCCGTCTACTACGTCCAGTACGGCCACGCGCGCCTGTGCTCGATTGAGCGCAAGGCGAAGGAAGCCGGCGTGACGCTGCCCGACGTCGCGGACATCGACTTGGGCCTGCTGACCCACGAGAAGGAAGGCGACCTGATCCGCACGATCGGTGAGTTCCCTGCAGTCGTGCGCGCCGCCGCGGAGCTGCGCGAGCCGCACCGCATTGCCCGCTACACCGAAGAGTTGGCCAGCGCCTTCCACAAGTTCTACGACTCCTGCCAGATCCTGCCGAAGGCCGGCGAGGCGCCGGAGCCGATCCACACGGCACGTCTCGCACTTGCGATGGCGACACGCCAGGTGATTGCAAACGCGCTGGGCCTGATCGGCGTGAGCGCCCCGGAGCGGATGTAATGACTGTTTTCGTATCCACCCCGTACAGCACCGACGAGGGCGACTTCAACGAACTGCCCACACACGTTTGGCCGCGAAACGCCAAGCGTGAAGAAGACGGGGTAGTGACCATCGCTGGTGTGCCACTGCCTGAGATCGTCGCCGAATACGGCAGCCCGGTTGTCGTCGTGGATGAGGACGATTTCCGCTCTCGCTGCCGCGACATGGCGGAAGCATTCCGTGCGCCGGAAAATGTGCACTACGCGTCGAAGGCCTTTTTGACCCGACACATTGCACATTGGGTGGATGAGGAAGGTCTTGCCCTCGATGTGGCGAGTGAAAACGAGCTCCGCATCGCACTTGCAGCCGATTTCCCGCCGGAACGCATCACTGTTCACGGCAACAACAAGTCCGACGAGTTTCTGCGCCTATGCGTGGATTCGCGCGTGGGGCATGTGGTCATCGACTCTCACCAGGAGTTAGCGCAACTGGAAGCTGTCGCCCGCGAGGCCGGTGTCATCCAAGATGTGTTCATCCGAGTGAAGCCCGGCGTGGATGCGCACACGCACGAGTTCATTGCGACGAGCCACGAAGACCAGAAGTTCGGCATTTCCCTGGCCACTGGCGATGCACTTGCTGCGGCCGTGGCAGCAATTGACTCAGATTCGCTGCAGTTGACCGGCCTGCACTGCCACGTCGGCTCCCAGGTCTTCGACGCTGAAGGCTTCAAACTGGCTGCAGAGCGCGTGCTCGGCCTGTACGCAGAAGTGTGGAAGACCTGCGGTGTCGCGCTTGGCTACCTCGATCTTGGCGGCGGCTACGGTATTGCCTACATGTCAGGGGAGCAGCCGCTCGACGTCGCGGCTGTTGCGCGCGACCTGCTTGCGTCCGTGCAGGATGTCGCCGACGAGCTCGGCATCGCCGCGCCGACTGTGGTTGTGGAGCCGGGACGTGCGATTGCTGGTCCTTCTGCGGTGACGGTGTACACCGCGGGTGTGATTAAGGAAGTCGATACCTCGTTCACCACATCTCGTCGCTACATCGCGGTCGATGGTGGCATGAGCGACAACATTCGCCCTGCGCTCTACGGGGCGCTTTACGACGCCCGCGTGGTCAACCGCTTCGTCGACGGTGACAACACCGATACCCGCCTGGTTGGTTCGCACTGTGAATCCGGCGACATTCTCGTAGAGAATGCGAAGTGGCCGAATGATATTTCCTCCGGCGATCTCATTGCGTTGGCTGCGACTGGCGCGTACTGCTACTCCATGGCCTCGAATTACAACGCGTTTGGACGTCCGGCTGTCGTGTCCGTGCGCGGCGGACAGATCACCCCGATGGTGCGCCGCGAGACCGTGGAAGACCTGTTGGCCCGCGAATATTAATTGACCTGAGTGCTTGCTTAAGCGATAGTAGACCAAGCGGTTCAAACCTGTACTTTGCAGCAACGAAAAGGAGCATCCTGACCATGACAGTTGCCAGCGCTGAAGGCATCAACGGAAATTACCCCGGCAAGGGCATCGGCACCCCGGTGGGTATTGCCGTGTTGGGCAAGGGCACCGTGGGCACGGAAGTGCTGCGACTGCTCAGCGAATTCTCCTCGAACTTGGAGAATCGCATCGGTGGCCCGATCGAGGTTCGCGGCGTGGCTGTCTCCGACGTGGACAAGCACAAGGACGCGCCTGAAGTCCAGGGACTTTACTTGACTGCGGATGCGAGCGAACTGGTCACACGCGACGACGTAGACATTGTCGTCGAACTTATCGGTGGCATTGACTACCCGCGCCAGCTGGTCCTCGAAGCACTCAACGCTGGAAAGTCGGTGGTGACGGCAAACAAGGCGCTCGTCGCAGCGCACGGTTCCGAGTTGGCTGATGCTGCGAACGCAGCCGGCGTCGACCTGTACTACGAAGCAGCCGTCGCTGCCGCGATCCCCGTGGTCGGCATGCTGCGCCGTTCGCTCGCGGGCGACCAGGTGCAGCGCATCTCCGGCATTGTTAACGGCACCACGAACTTCATCCTGGACGCGATGGCTTCCACCGGCGCGAGCTACGAGGAGGCGCTGGCTGAGGCAACCCGTTTGGGCTACGCCGAGGCTGACCCGACTGCGGACGTCGAAGGCCACGACGCGGCCTCCAAGGCAGCGATCCTTGCGTCCATGGGCTTCCACACCCGTGTGACGTTCGACGACGTCCACTGCGAGGGCATCACCAAGATCACCGCAGACGACATCGCGGCAGCGAAGAAGTCCAACCAGACGATTAAGCTGCTGGCCATCTGTGAGCGTCTCTTGGACGAAAACGGCAACACCACCGGCATTAACGCACGTGTGCACCCGACGCTGGTGCCGAACGAGCACCCTCTGGCAACGGTGGACAAGAGCTACAACGCCATCTTCGTCGAGGCAGAAGCAGCCGGCCGCCTGATGTTCTACGGCAACGGCGCCGGCGGTGCCCCAACCGCTTCCGCCGTGTTGGGCGACCTGGTCGGTGCAGCCCGTAACAAGGTCCACGGTGGCCGTGCGCCGGCGGAGAACCCGTACGCGGACTACCCGATTGTGGCGTTTGACGATGTGACCACGCGTTACCACATCAACATGACCGTCAACGACCGCGTCGGCGTGCTCGCAGACCTCACGGCTCGCTTTGCTAAGGCAGGGGTGTCGCTTTCCGCGGTCCGTCAGGAGGAATCTGGCGACGAGGCACACCTGATCGTCGTCACGCACGGCGCACGTGAAGCTGCCCTGAACGGCATCGTCGAAGAGCTCACCGGCCACGATGATGTGAAGGCCGTCAACTCCGTCATCCGCCTCGACGCTTAAAGGAGCACTCCCTCATGGCAACCGATCTTGAAGTAGGCCTGAAAGCACGAGTGAAGGTTCCGGGCTCCTCGGCGAACCTTGGCCCCGGCTTCGACACCCTCGGCCTGGCGCTGAGCATCTACGACACGCTCGAGGTAGAAGTCATCGAGTCTGGCCTCGAAGTGGAGATCTTCGGCGAGGGAGCCGACGATCTGCCGCGCGATAGCTCGAACCTGATCGTCAAGGCGATCAACTCTGGTCTGATTGCCGCAGATGTGCGGGCGCCGGGTCTGCGCGTGGTGTGCCACAACCAGATCCCGCAGTCGCGCGGTCTGGGCTCGTCTGCTGCCGCGGCAGCCGCAGGTGTCGTCGCTGCGAATACGCTCGCAGGCTCGCCGCTGGATGAGGACACCGTCGTGCAGCTCTCGTCCGAGTTTGAGGGCCACCCGGATAACGCGGGTGCATCCGTGCTCGGCGGGGCAGTGGTGTCCTGGACCGACATTCCGGTCGATGGGCGCTCGAAGCCGTCCTACCGTGCCGTGCGCATTCCTGTCGACGAGTCCATCAAGGCCGTAGCCCTCGTCCCGGACTTCCACGCATCCACCAATGCGGTGCGCAAGGTCCTGCCGAGCCACGTCACCCACACAGACGCGCGTTTCAACGTCTCGCGTACGGCGGTGATGGTTGCTGCGTTGCAACACCACCCGAACCTGTTGTTCGAGGGCACCCGCGACCGTCTGCACCAGCCGTACCGCGCCGACGTCCTTCCGGTGACTGCGGAGTGGGTCAACCGCCTGCGCAACCGCGGCTACGCGGCATACCTGTCTGGCGCAGGTCCGACCGCGCTCGTGCTCATCACCGAGCCCATTGAGCCTGCGCTTCTCGACGACGCCCGCGCCGCCGGCCTCCGCGTCATCGAACTCGAAGTCGCAGGGCCGGTGACCGCAGAACTGCTGCGCGACTAGCGCAAATGCTTTGATGCCCCGGGGTGCACATGCGTACCCCGGGGCATCGTTTTTGTGCGGCATTATGACGGGAGCGAAACGCCTCGTGCATCAGGTAGAAACCGTGTAAGTCCCGGGGAGCACGGATCAGCCCGTGCGAGTGTGGTGGGTTTCTTTTATTGTCGAACGTGATTCTGCACACATCAAACGAAGGGCGTGTTCGAATGAGGTGGTCAGTTTCGCAGAAGGGCGTGAGGGTTGTTCTCGCGCTGATGATTGCAGTGTGTTGTTGTCTTGCGTGGGCGCCGGTGGCGTGGGGGCAGTCGTCGTCAACGACGTCGACATCGTCGCAGGCAACGTCTGCGAAGGCCGATGACGGGTCGGCTGATGGCAGGGCGATGCTGATTTTGGATGCGTCGTCGTCGATGCTTGCGGCTGACGCTGGGGGTACGCGTATGGATTCGGCAAAGAAGGCGGCCAATGAGTTGGTGGATTCGCTGCCGGATACGGCGAATATGGGGTTGATGGTCTATGGGGCGAATGAGTCGGATGCTCCGGACAACCGCGAGCGCGGGTGCAAGGATGTGGAGACTCTAGCCACGGTGGGACGGATTGATCGGGGGAGGTTTGCTTCGGCGATCAACGGGCTCGAGCCGAAGGGGTATACCCCGATGGGTCATTCGTTGCGTAAGGCGGCGGAGGAGCTCGGGAGCGAGGGGCAGCGTTCGATCATTTTGGTATCTGACGGCATTGACTCGTGTGCGCCGCCGCCGGTGTGTGAGGTAGCTAAGGAATTGGCGCAAGATGGTGTTGATCTTGCGATTCACACGGTGGGGTTCCAGGTTGATGAGGAAGCACGCAAGGAGTTGCAGTGCATCGCGGACGCAGGCAATGGCCAGTTCCTGGAGGCTGGGGATGCCGGTAGTTTGGCGCAGTCGTTGAAGTTTTTGGCGCAGCGCGACATCGGCAAATACAAGGTGAAGGGCACACCGTTTGAGTTTGCGGATACGCCCGAGGACGCCAAGTGGTTTGGTGAGGGGCAGTACCGGACGAAGGTCACCCCGGATACGAATGCGAAGAAGAACCGTTACTTCCGTGTGTCCGTGCCGGAGGGCACAACGCGTTGATCACGATGACCCCAATCTGGCAGACGGAAGGCAACATCCAGGAAACCGAGATCTTCCTCGAAGTTCCGGAGGCAACCAACGAAAACGACCCTGATTGTGGCACGGCGAGCAACGCAATTGGCGACAGCAGAATCCTCGGCGAGGCCAGCTTGTTAATGAATCCTTACCGGTTCTCGCTGGAACGTGGCGGAAGCGACAACGATTGCGATATGAGCTCTTGGCTCATTGCCACCCAGGTCTACCAAGAAGGGCAGCCGATTGACGATGCCTTGGACCTCGAGGTGAACGTGTTCTACGTACCGAACCCTGATCAGGAGCAGAAAACTGAGTGGTCCAATGGTCCTATTGCTCCCTCCTTCTATGACGGCGACGTCCCGTTTGGCACCCCGCAGGAGAACAAGGGAGGCACCGGCTTTAACGACGCTGTTGAGATCACCGAAGGTACGTATTCCGACAAGATCGTTCCCGGCGAATACCGCTTCTACAAGATTCCAGTGAAGTGGGGGCAGCGCCCGGTGGTGAAGATGAAGGCACCAGAATCTGTGACGGAGGATTCAGATGTAATCAAGGTGGGCATCTATGACTCGCGGCGCAAGCTTTCGGGAGAAGGGAGCCTCAATGTCTACGACGACGCGAAAGAGAGTGATCCAATTGCGCCGAAGTATTACGCACAGGTTGCAAACGACATAGGTAAGTCTTACCAGGGCTACTACTACTTAAATTTTGCGATGAATTCCAAGCTTGAAGATGGCATCGCCGGTGTGGAGCAGCCGTACGAGTTCGCGGTGATAGTGGATGGTGAACCGTTCAATGGTGGTCCGGATTGGACCCCCACCTACGAGGACGGCCCGGAGCCGTCTGATGAGCCGATCAAGTTCGACGGTGCCGTAAGCACGGATGAGCAGCAGACGGTGGAGGAGACTACCGAGGCAGCCGAGGAGACCGAGCAAGTCCTCGTAGAGGAGGAATCGGGCGGGCTCTCCCTGCCGCTACTCGGCGGCCTCGGAGTGCTGTTGCTCGCGGTCATCGGTGCGGTGTTCTTTATGTTCAGCCGCAACCGGGCGCAAGAGACCCGGTAGTAGGAGCATATTGCTTTACGACGACGCCTTCGGCCGGCTGCCTGGTCCGGGCAAGGCGATGATGTCGAACTCCTCGCGCTGCAGGTGCTTGCGCAGGTCCTTCTTGTCAAACTTGCCTACGGACGTTTTGTCGATGGAATCCACAAACGTCCAATACTCAGGCGCCATCCACTTCGGCAACGTGTCTGCGAGCGACTCGCGGAGTCGTGCCGCAGTCTCCTTTGTGGGCTCAATGCCCGAGAGAAGCTTGGTCACCGCCAGCGGTCGCTCACCCCACTTGGGGTCCGGGATGCCGATGACTGCGCATTCGACGACTTCCTCGGACTCCATAATGAGGTTTTCCACCTGTGCGGAGTAGATCCACTCGCCGCCGGAGCGAATGACATCGCGGGCACGGTCGTAGAGCGTCATAAACCCGGCGTTGGTGACTGTGCCTACGTCGCCGGTACGCAGCCAGCCGTCGGCAGTGAAGTGTGCGCGCACGTCGTCGACTTCTTCGCCACGGAAGGTGGAAGCGATCTCGCCCGGTTCTTGCGTGGGTGAGTGGTAGTAGCCTGCAGCGACCATATTGCCGCGGACCTGAATCTCACCCTGGGTCAAGTCGTTAAACGCCATGACTTGGCCATCGTTGACCACTCGGTATTCCAGCGACGGGGCAAAGCGTCCCTGGGAAATGCGGTAGGACCAGCGCGCCTCACCAGAAGCGCCCGATGGCGGACGCGCCACTGTGCCGACCGTGGTGGTTTCCGTCATGCCCCAGCAGTGGACGATATCCACGCCGTAGCGTTCCTCCCACACCTTGATCAGCGCCGGTGGGGCAGGAGAACCGCCGACGAAGATCTCCTGCAGACTCATTCGTTCCGGGCGATTGTGCAGGTAATGCACCATCAGCTGGATCCACAAGGTGGGCACGCCGTGTGCCACGCGCGGGTGCGTGCTTGCGATAAGTCTTGCCAGTGTCGGGGCAGACACGTCCGAATCGGGCAGAACCAGGGGAGTGCCCGCGAGAAAAGCTGCGAACGGTACGCCCCAACTGAGCACGTGGTAGATCGGGATGCAGCACAAAAACGTCTCACCGTGAGTGACCGCTAGTGAGTCCGTTGCGCGAAGACCGGTCGCTTCTAGCCACAACGCGCGGTGGGAGTAGGCGACGCCCTTCGGTGCGCCGGTCGTTGCTGTTGAATAGACCAAGGCAGCGGCGGTGTTCTCCGGGAGTTCGGGCCAGTCGTACTTTGTCGAGCGGCCGTCGAGAAGCTCCTCGTAGCTGTACACAGCGACATGCTCTGGCAGATACGCCGCGGCGTCTGTAATCGGTTCGGCACCTGTAAATGCCACCGCGCGAACCTTGGGGCAAAGCTCCACAACGTTGCCTAACTTCTCCGCAAGCCGCGGATCGGCAACGATCAGTTCAGCCTCGGAGTGGTTGGCAACGTAGGCGATCTGGTCCGTCATCAACTGGATATTTAGCGGCGTAAACACAGCGCCCTTGGCAGCGACGGCAAACATCACCTCGAGGTGCTCAGAGCAGTTGTACAGCATGGTGGCGACGCGTTGATCGCTATCAATGCCGAGGTCATCATGCAGGGCGTGGGCGAAGGCCGAAGCGCGGGCGCCGATTTCGGCGAACGTCGTTTCTTCCGCGCCATCAGTGCGCCATGTGGTGCACTTCGTTGTCGCGTGCGCAGTCCTGCCGTATTCGAGAATGCGTGCGACGGAAAAGGGCACTTCCTGCATCGTTGAAAGCATGTTGGCAATGTTAGCGAAGCAATGCGACACGCCCCGGATTAAACCGCGGACGCAAATGCGCTACACTTTGCGCAGGATCGTGCGAACCGCACCCGGCAGGGGTTGTCCCAGGTGGGGATGCGATGGCGGGCACAGCGGCGATTTTTGCTCCCGCACCCCGTGAGATCCGGCAGGGCTACAAAGTTTTACTTCAGTCCAATCCCGATGAAACGCACCGCTTCCAGCATGCACCGTCGCGTGTTAACTACGCGAGAACCTGCTGGTTGAGCGACGAAAGGACACACGTGACCGACACCGGTACCGCGGCAGACTTGGCCGCTATGAAGATTCCGGAGCTGCGCAAAATTGCCGCCGAGAAAGGCCTGAAGGGCGTTTCGGGGCTGCGTAAGGGGGAGTTGATCCAGGCAATTACTACCGGCCAGGTTCCCAAGAAGGCTGCACCGCAAAAGGTGGAGGCCGATAACGCGGAGGCGCCAGCTGCTTCCGAGCGTGCAGAGCGCAAGGCCGACAAGACCGACAAGCCTGCAGAAAACGCTGACAAGGCGACCGACAATTCTCATGACGACGATTCGCGGGGAGCTTCGCGTTCCGCAGCGCGCCGTGCTCGCCGAAACCGTGCGCGTCACCAGCATGAGGACAATACGCAGGGTGGCGACGCCAAGGACGGCAAGGACGAGAAGTCCGAGAAATCCGAGACCACGGACAACCGCGACGAGAACCGCGACAATCGCGATAACCGCGACAACCGTGACAATAACGACCGCGGTGGCCGTAACAATGGCAACAACGGCAACAACCGTGGCGGCCGCAACAACCACCGCGACGATAACGATGACGACCACCAGGGTGGCGGTCGTCGTGGGCGTCGCGGTCGTCGTAATCGTAATCGCAACCGTGACAATCACGGCGGCAACAACAACCAAGGTGGCGGCAACGAACAGCACTTCGACCCGGAGGACCTGCAGGAGGTTGCGGGTATCGCGGATGTGCAGGACAACGGCTCCGCGTTCATCCGCACCACTGGCTACCGTCAGTCCAATTCGGACGTGTACGTGCCGCAGCGCCTGGTCCGTCAGGCGGGTCTGCGCTCCGGCGACGCGGTAACCGGTCAGGTTCGTGCTAACGGGCAGTCGCACCAGCAGGGCAATGGCCGTAACCGTCGTAGCTACAACCAGGTTGTTCGCGTCGACACGATCAACGGCCAGACTCCGGAGGATGCGAAGGGACGCAAGGAGTTCCACAAGCTCACCCCGCTGTACCCGAACCGTCGTCTGCGTCTGGAAACTGAGCCGAAGATCCTGACCACGCGTGTGATCGACCTGGTCATGCCGATCGGTAAGGGTCAGCGCGCACTGATCGTGTCGCCGCCGAAGGCTGGTAAGACGACGATCCTGCAGAACATTGCCAACGCGATCGCCACGAATAACCCGGAGTGCTACCTCATGGTTGTGCTTGTCGATGAGCGCCCGGAGGAAGTTACCGACATGCAGCGCAGCGTCAACGGCGAGGTCATTGCCTCGACGTTCGACCGTCCGCCGTCAGAGCACACTGCTGTCGCCGAGCTTGCTATCGAGCGTGCGAAGCGTCTGGTGGAGATGGGCCAAGACGTTGTGGTGCTGCTCGACTCGATTACTCGTCTTGGCCGTGCGTACAACAACTCCTCGCCGGCGTCGGGTCGCATCCTCTCCGGTGGTGTGGACTCCAACGCGCTCTACCCGCCGAAGCGTTTCCTGGGTGCTGCCCGAAACATCGAGGAGGGTGGCTCGCTGACGATTATCGCAACGGCCATGGTGGAAACCGGTTCCGCTGGCGATACCGTTATCTTCGAGGAGTTCAAGGGCACCGGTAACGCCGAGCTCAAGCTCGACCGCAAGATCGCGGAGCGTCGCGTGTTCCCGGCTGTGGACGTCAACCCGTCCGGCACCCGCAAGGACGAGCTGCTGATGAGCCCGGAGGAGGCGCGCGTCATGCACAAGCTGCGCCGCATCCTGTCTGCGCTTGATCCGCAGCAGTCCATCGACATGCTGATTAAGCAGTTGAAGAAGACCAAGACGAACGGCGAGTTCCTCATTGGTGTGGCGAACTCGGCACCAATGGCGCAGGCCGAAACTGAGGAGGACTACTCCTAATGGCAGAAAAATCGCATGTTTCGCTTGTCGACGACTACGTCGCCGAATACGAGGGCATCCAGGCCCAAATGGGCGATCCGGAGGTCGCTGGTGACCAGGACCGCTTCCGTAAGCTCTCCAAGCGCTACGCGGAGCTGCAGCCGATCATCAACGTCAATAACGCCCTGAACCAGGCGCGCGATGACCACGAGGCGGCATCCGAAATGGCCTCCGAGGACAAGGAGTTCGCGGAGGAGGCCAAGCGCTTAGAGGACGAGATTGTGCGCCTCGAGGAGGAGTTGGCTGACCTGCTGGCGCCGCGCGACGAGCACGATGGTGATGACATCATCATGGAGCTCAAAGCAGGCGCAGGCGGTGAAGAGGCCGCGCTGTTCGCTGGCGATTTGGCTCGCATGTATCAGAAGTACTGCGAAAAGCACGGCCTGACCTGGGAGGTCCTCGACGTTGCCGAGTCTGACCTGGGTGGTGTGAAGGACATGACCGTCGCGGTGAAGGCGAAGACCCCGTCGCGTGACGGTGCGTGGTCGATGCTGAAGTTTGAAGGTGGCGTGCACCGTGTGCAGCGCGTTCCGGTGACGGAATCGCAGGGCCGCATCCAGACTTCTGCCGCAGGCGTATACGTCTTCCCAGAGCCAGACGAGGTTGAAAGCGTCAATATCGATGAGAAGGATTTGCGCGTCGACGTCTACCGTTCTTCCGGTAAGGGTGGCCAGGGCGTGAACACCACCGACTCAGCCGTGCGTATCACGCACCTGCCCACCGGCATTGTGGTGACCTGCCAGAACGAGCGTTCTCAGATCCAGAACCGTGCCCGCGCGATGCAGGTGCTGCAGGCTCGCCTCGACCAGATTGAGCGCGAGAAGCAGGAAGCCGAAGAGGCCGAGGGCCGCGCATCGCAGGTGCGCACGATGGACCGCTCGGAGCGCATCCGCACCTACAACTGGCCGGAGAACCGCATTTCGGATCACCGCATTAACTACAAGGCCAACAACCTTGACTCGGTGCTCGACGGCAACATGGACGATCTGATCACGGCGCTGCAGACGCACGAGCGCCAGGAGCGCCTTGAAGCCGAGTAGCCTCTGCGACACCATCGCCCGCGCCACGCAGACCCTTGCTGGCGCGGGCGTTGCGTCGCCTGAAGTCGACGCACGCCTGCTCGCCGCGCACTTGATCGGGGTGCCGCCGATGCAGCTCATGTTCGCCGACGCGCCTACGGACTTCGACGAGGCCTATGCCAAACTCATTGCCCGACGCGCGGCTCGCGAGCCGTTGCAGCACATCATCGGTACAGCACCGTTTGTTGACATCGACCTCGCCGTCGGGCCCGGGGTATTCATCCCACGGCCAGAAACGGAAGTGCTCGCTCAGTGGGCGGTACATTTGCTTAGCGACGACACCACCTCGCCCGAATCCCCAACCGTCGTGGACTTAGGCTCCGGCTCGGGTGCGTTGGCCATCACGATCGCCCGGGCGTGCCCGCGCGCACAGGTGATCGCGGTCGAGCGTTCGCCTCAGGCGCGGAAGTACTTGGAGCGAAATGTGGGGGACTACGCGTCGTCGATACGCATTGTCCCAGGGGATATGACCGATCCGGAGTTGCTTCGGGAACTCGACGGTGCCGTTGACCTCGTCGTCACCAACCCGCCGTACGTGCCAGAAACCGGTGACTTAGATGTGGAGGTCTACGCCGACCCTCATGAGGCGGTGTTCTCCGGCGCGGACGGGATGCATGCAATTCGGGGGCTCGTTCCGGTCGCCGCACGGCTGCTGCGTCCGGGAGGGCACCTCGGCATTGAGCATGATGATTCCACGTCGGAGGCCGTACAAGATGTGGTGCGCGACCACGGCGCATTCGGCCCGCCGAGTGTGGTCGAGGACCTGACCGGCCGAGCCCGGTTTGTCATGGCGAGTAAGCTAGCCCGGTAACTTTCAGAACATGAAGGAGCACTATGTCCGCGATTTATAACTGCCTTGATCCGCAGGTTCGCGACGACGCGGTGCGCGCGGCCGCGGACGCTGTGCGAGCCGGCCGTTGCGTCGTCCTGCCGACAGACACCGTCTACGGAATCGGTTGCGACGCTTTCAACAACGACGCCGTAGCCACGCTGTTGGCTACCAAGCGCCGTGGCCCCGACATGCCTGTGCCGGTGCTCGTGGGCAGCTGGTCGACGATCCAGGGGCTCGTGCGGGAGTTTTCCGACACCGCGAAGACACTCGTGGAGGCGTTCTGGCCGGGTGGGCTTTCCATCGTCGTGCCTGAAGCGCCGAGCCTGCCGTGGAATCTTGGCGATACACGTGGCACCGTGCTGCTACGCATGCCGAACCAGCCGCTCGCACTTGAACTGTTGCAAGAAACCGGACCGATGGCGGTGTCGTCTGCCAACATCTCCGGCAACCCGCCGGCACAGACCGCAGCAGAGGCCAAGGCGCAGTTTGGCGATGCGATTGGTGTGTACCTCGACGGGGGAGAGGCCGAGGTTGGCACTCCTTCGACCATCATTGATATTTCGAAGCCTCAGCCGGTGATTTTGCGCGAAGGCGCGATCCCGGTCGAGCGCATTGGTGAAGTCTTAGGGCTTGACCCAGAGTCGTTGCGTCGAAAGTAGCGGGGGAGTTTTCAGGGGATGTCCGGAGCTGGTGTGCCGCTTCGCGAGCTCGCACTCGTGCTACTCGTCGCGGCTGCGATCACGTACCTGGCCACAGGTGTGGTGCGTTCAGCTCTCGTGCGCACAGGACGCGTCGCGGAGATCCGCCAGCGCGACGTTCACACCCAGCCAACACCGTCGCTCGGTGGACTGGCCATGTTTACAGGGTTCGCTGGCGCGTTTGTTCTCGCGCAGCAACTGCCCGCACTGACCCGCGGGTTCGCTCCAGTCACCCCAGAGATGACTGCAGTGCTCGTCGGCGGTGCCGCCGTCGTTGCTGTCGGAATTGTTGACGACCTCTACGAGCTCGGCGCGTTACCCAAACTCATCGGGCAATTCGCTGCTGCGATCATCATGTCCATCTTGGGGATTGCCTTTACGGTGTTTTACGTACCAATCGGGGAGGGCACCACCCTGATTTTGGACGAAGTCCAGGGCATGGTCTTGAGTGCGCTGTTTACTGTGCTGTTGATCAACGCAGTGAATTTCGTTGACGGCATCGACGGCCTCGCCGCGGGGCTGGGCATGATCGCCGGGATGGCGATCCTCGTCTATTCGCTGTCAGTTCTCCATGACCAGGGCGGGGCGGTCTCCGCGTACCCGCCGGCGATTATCTGCACGTTGCTCGTCGGTATCTGCGCGGGCTTTTTGCCCCACAACTTCGAACCGGCGCGCATCTTCATGGGGGACTCCGGTGCCATGCTCATTGGGCTGCTGCTTGCCGCAGCGTCGATCTCCGCATCGGGCAAGATCAACATGTCGCTCTACGGGGCCGCGGACCTAGTAGCACTCATTAGCCCGATCATCGTCGTGCTCGCCGCGATTGCCCTGCCGGTCCTCGACCTGATTTGGGCCGTTGTGCGACGAACAGCCCGCGGCCAAAGCCCGTTCCAGGCAGACGCAGGCCATATCCATCACCGTTTGCTCCGCCTTGGGCATACGCACCGCCGTACTGTTCTGGTGCTGTACCTGTGGGTCTCCGCAGTCGCCTTCGGCGCGGTCAGTTTTTCCGTCGTGCCGGTGCGCATTGCCGTGATCTTCACCGTTGTCGCGCTTGTCTTTGCTTTCGTGCTCACTCTGGTTCCGCTTGCGGAAGGCAAGATTGGCCCGCGGCGTGGTGGGGACGGTGCGGTGGCGTCGTCGAAAAGCAACCCTGCTCAGTCTGTAGGATGACCCAGCATGGAACCGCTCGAAGTCAATGACACGTCCCAGGTCAGTGATCATCGTCAGCCGCTCATCCGCGCACTGAAGGTCGCGGGATGGGCACTCGTCGTGCTTACCGTCGTCTCGCTCATGGCGTGGGGCGCGACCCGCGAATTGCCCGGCATCTGGGCCGCGCTGATGGGAGTCGCCGTCGGCGGTGCGTTCGTGCTCGCCACCACGGTGTCCGTGCTCGCAACCTCAAACTCATCCCCAAACACCACCATGGCAGTTGTCCTCGGCGGCTGGCTGCTGAAGATGGGGCTGCTCGCAATCTTCCTGCTGTGGATCCGTGGATTCGACTTTTACGACCATCGAGCATTTGGCGTGACGACGATCGCAGCACTCGTCGTTGCACTCGCCGCCGAAGCCTGGGGTGTACTCACCACACGCACCACCTACCTCAGCTAACACAGGGTGTGGGGACCCTGTGACAGACCTAACAATCCGCTAGAAAGCCGTGCAAGCTGGGTGATTAGGGGTAAAAACCCTTAAAAGTCACCTTGGTGGGGGGTCAATGGCACAGGTAAAACCCACATTCTCAGGATGTCCTGTTAGGATATCCGCTGGGTTTGTTCCAGGCTGGCGTTACCCCTGATGTGCAGGCGAAACCGGCCGGGGAACGACATCCCCTGCCCCGCGGAAGCAGATGTGCGACGGAGTCCGCCGCGGAGGCAGCCTGATGAAGACGTCCATCGCACCGCCCTCCGGGGAACCGGGGAGCGGCCCGAGAACGGGAGAGAACGCTGAGCGTTACAACTTTGGCCATGAAGGGTGAGTTTCACGCACCTGCGCTTGGTCCAGAATTTTTCCCGGGGCAAACGTACGGCCATATCATTGGTGAGGAATTTGCCAATGGGTGGTTCGCACTGGACCGCATCATGCTCGTCCGCCTCTTGATTGCGGCGATCCTGGTGCTCCTCTTTGTTATCGCCTTTAGGAACCCGAAGCTGGTTCCGAAAGGCCTGCAGAATTTCGCCGAGATCGGCGTCGACTTCGTCCGCATCCACATCGCGGAAGACACCTTGGGCAAGAAGGACGGCAAGCGGTTCCTGCCGCTGCTGTGCACCATCTTCTTCTCCATTCTGTTCATGAACGCGGCGACGATCATCCCAGGTCTCAACATCTCGCCTAACGCGCGTATCGGCATGCCGGTCGTGCTGGCAGTTGCGGCCTACATTGCAATGATTTACGCCGGCGTCAAGCGTTACGGCGCTGCGTACTTCAAGCACTCGACCGTCATCCCCGGCCTTCCGCCGGCGCTCCACATTCTCGTGGTGCCGATCGAGTTCTTCTCGACGTTCATTCTGCGTCCGGTCACCCTGGCGCTTCGTCTTATGGCGAACTTCCTGGCTGGCCACATCATTCTTGTCCTGCTGTACTCCGCCACGAACTTCTTCTTCTGGCAGTTGAACGCATGGACGACAGTGAGTGGCCTGACCCTGATTGCAGCGCTGCTGTTCACCGCATACGAGTTGATCATCATCTTCCTGCAGGCGTACATCTTCGCCCTGCTGACTGCGGTGTACATCGAGCTGTCGCTGCACGCGGATGCGCACTAACAAAGCGCGACCACACACGGCCAACTGAATAACCCCCAACATCTGTCACACGCTTTCCCGCGGCCTGCGGGGAGGCACCTAGAAAGGGAACGACTTTCACATGAACGACATCATTCTTGCTCAGGCAGCGGAGACCGTGAACCGCTACGAGGGTCTCGGCACCATCGGCTACGGCCTTGCAACCATCGGCCCGGGCCTCGGCATCGGCATCCTCGTCGGCAAGACCGTCGAGGGCATGGCACGTCAGCCGGAGATGGCTGGCCAGCTCCGTACCACCATGTTCCTGGGTATCGCCTTCGTTGAGGCACTTGCCCTGATCGGCCTCGTTGCCGGCTTCCTGTTCTAAAAACAAGAACGAATAACCCCGTCCATTTTTAGATCAGGAGCAACCAATGACTAACGTCACTGCATTCCTCGTAGCCGCAGAAGGCTCCGAGACGCTGCCGCTCGAGAATGAACCATCCATTCTCTTCCCGGCCGCGTACGACGTGGTTTGGTCTCTTGTCGTTTTCATCATTATCGGCCTGCTTTTCTGGAAGTACGTTATTCCGAAGTTCCAGGAAGTGCTGGCAGAGCGCGAAGACCGAATCAAGGGCGGCATCGAGCGTGCTGAAGTCGCCCAAAAGGAAGCCAAGGCTGCCCTGGAGAAGAACAACGCTGAGCTTGCGGAGGCGCGCCACGAGGCCGCTGAAATCCGTGAGGCAGCGCGTGCCCGCGGCAAGGAAATCGAGGCTGAAGCCCGTGCCCGTGCCGAGGAAGAAGCCCGCCGCATCATCGAGGCAGGCGAAAAGCAACTGCAAGCAGCTCGCGACCAGGTTGTCGCAGAACTGCGCAACGAGATGGGCCAGAACTCCATCTCGCTGGCAGAGCGTCTGCTGGGCATCGAGCTGTCGGACACGACCCGTCGCTCGAACACGATCGATGAGTTCCTCTCCGAGCTCGATCACGTCTCGACGAGAAAGTAGGCGAGATGAAGGCAGCTAGTCGCGAAGCACAGTCGCACGTCACCGGTCAGCTCGAATCGCTGATCGGCAGCGCCGACAACGCAGTCGCCACCGCAGCACAGATCGGTACCGAACTGTTCCTCATCGTGGACCAGCTCGACACCGAACGTGCCCTGCGCGTGGCAATCGCCGACACGTCGCTTGAAGCAGGCCAGCGCGCCGGCATTGTCAAGGACGTTTTCGGCGGCAAGGTGGCGGAGCCCACCCTGAACATCCTCACCGCAGCAGCGGAGCAGGAGTGGTCGACCCCGCGCGAATTCCGCGCAGGTCTGATCAACCTGGGTCGCATCGCACTGCAGAAGGGCGCACAGGAACAGGGCCAGTTGGAGCAGGTCGAAAACGAGCTCTACCAACTGTCCGTCCTCCTCGAGGACGAAAAGGAGCTCACCCAGCTCCTGTCCGACCGCACCGCAACCGCTGCGCAGAAGCGCGGACTGCTAGCTAGCGTGATTTACGGCAAGGTGACAATGTTCACCGAGGCCCTGGCCCTGCAGGTCATCGGCCGGCCGCACCACAATCCTGTCGACGATCTCGCCGCACTGGCAGAAAACGTTGCAGAGATGCGCGGCAAGTCGGTTGCACGTGTGAAGACCGCTGAGGCGTTGAACGACACTCAGCGTGACGCACTGGCCCGCAAGCTGGAGCAGATTTACGGCCGCGAGATCGCCATCCACTCTGAGGTTGACCCCAGCCTCCTCGGCGGAATGGTGGTTCGTGTGGGCGATGAGGTCATCGACGGTTCGACGCGCGGCAAGATCGAGCGTCTCCGTACCGATATGGCAGCCCAGGCGGCTAAATAATTAACAATATGCTGGATAAAACTACCGAGAGCAGGAAGAACATGGCGGAGCTGACGATCTCCTCCGATGAGATCCGTAGCGCGATAGCGAACTACACCTCGAGCTACTCTGCGGAGGCCTCCCGTGAGGAGGTCGGCGTGGTGACTTCGGCCGCAGACGGTATTGCCCAGGTTTCTGGGCTGCCGGGCTGCATGACGAACGAGCTGCTCGAGTTCCCCAACGGCGTCATCGGCGTCGCCCAGAACCTTGAGACCGATTCCATCGGTGTCGTGGTGCTGGGTAACTTCGAGACCCTTTCCGAGGGCGACGAAGTCAAGCGGACCGGCGAGGTCCTCTCCATCCCGGTCGGCGAGAACTTCCTCGGCCGCGTGATTAACCCCCTGGGTCAGCCGATTGACGGCCTTGGCCCAATCGAATCCGACGAAGAGCGTGCACTGGAACTCCAGGCCGCAGGCGTTCTCGACCGCCAGCCGGTCGAAGAGCCGCTGCAGACGGGCATGAAGGCGATTGACGCCATGACCCCGATCGGCCGCGGCCAGCGCCAGCTCGTCATTGGTGACCGCAAGACCGGTAAGACCGCGGTCTGCATCGACACCATTTTGAACCAGAAGGAGTTCTGGGAGACCGGCGACCCGTCGAAGCAGGTGCGCTGCATCTACGTCGCCGTCGGCCAGAAGGGCTCCACCATCGCTGGCGTTCGCCAGACGCTGGAGGAGGCCGGTGCGCTGGAGTACACCACGATCGTGGCTGCTCCGGCATCCGACTCCGCAGGCTTTAAGTGGCTCGCACCGTTCTCCGGTGCAGCACTGGGCCAGCACTGGATGTACCAGGGCAAGCACGTCCTGGTGATCTACGATGACCTGACCAAGCAGGCAGAGGCATACCGTGCCATTTCGCTGCTGCTTCGCCGCCCGCCGGGCCGCGAGGCATACCCGGGCGATGTGTTCTACCTGCACTCCCGCCTGCTGGAGCGTGCCGCAAAGCTTAACGACGAGCTCGGCGCAGGCTCCCTGACCGCACTGCCGATCATCGAGACCAAGGCGAACGACGTCGGTGCCTTCATTCCGACCAACGTCATCTCGATTACCGACGGCCAGGTCTTCCTCCAGTCCGATCTCTTCAACCAGGGCGTGCGCCCGGCTATTGACGTGGGTATCTCCGTGTCCCGTGTCGGTGGCGCCGCACAGACCAAGGGCATGAAGAAGGTTGCCGGTAACCTGCGTCTGGACCTCGCGGCATACCGTGACCTCGAGGCCTTCGCTGCGTTCGCTTCCGACCTCGACGCCGCTTCCAAGAAGCAGCTCGAGCGCGGCCAGCGCCTGGTCGAGCTGCTCAAGCAGTCCGAGCACGCGCCGCAGCCGGTGGAGTTCCAGATCATCTCGATCTGGGCTGCCAACGAAGGCGTCTTCGACGTCGTTCCCGTTGAGGACGTCCGCCGCTACGAGACCGAGCTGCACGAGGCCATCAAGGCCAATGCACCGCAGGTCTATGACCAGATCGCTGGTGGCAAGCAGCTTGACGACGACTCGCAGGCCGCAATCCGCCGCGTCAACGAGGACCTGGCACGTAACTTCCAGGCATCCTCCGGCGAGCGCATTGTCCGCGAGGCCGAGCACGAGCCGCTCGACTCCGGCCAGGTTGCGAAGAACCAGCTCAACGTCAGCCGCTCCTAGTGCCAGTCGGTTCTAGGACTACTACATAAAGGAAGGGAGGAAACACCATGGCAACGCTTCGCGAATTGCGTGACCGCATCAGGTCCGTCAACTCCACGAAGAAAATTACAAAGGCCCAGGAACTGATCGCCACCGCGCAGATCACCAAGGCCCAGCAGCGCGTCGAGGCGGCTAAGCCGTACGCCGACGAGCTCAAAGACGTCATGGAACGCCTCGCGTCCGCGAGCTCCCTGGCCCACCCCATGCTCCACGAGCGTGAGAACGGCCGGGTCGCGGCAATCCTCGTGGTCACCTCTGACCGCGGTATGGCCGGCGGCTACAACCACAACGTGCTGAAGAAGGCTGCGCAGCTTGAGCGCATGCTGACCGAGGCAGGTTACGAGGTGGTTCGTTACGTCACCGGTAATAAGGGCGTGACGCACTTCAAGTTCCGTGACATGGATGTCGCGGGATCATGGACCGGATTCTCGCAGCAGCCGTCTTGGGAGGACACGCACGACGTGCGCCACCAGATCATCGACGGCTACATGGCTGGCTCCGAAGCCACCGTCCCGCTTCGCCAGAACGGCGAAACGGGCGAGTCTGTCCGCGGGTTCGATGTTGTCCACGTTGTCTACACCGAGTTCGTATCTATGCTTTCCCAGGAGGCACGCGTCGATCAGCTTCTGCCGATCGAGCCGGTCCTGGAAGAGTTCAAATACGAACAGGAAGACATGCTGACTAACTCTGGTGAAGTCAGCCCGGACATGAACTTCGAGCCGGACCCGGACACGCTCATGGATGAGCTGCTGCCGGTCTACGTTTCCAGGTTGCTCTACTCGATCTTCCTGGAAGCAGCGGCCGCCGAGTCGGCATCGCGCCGCACGGCAATGAAGAATGCGACCGATAACGCCACCGAACTGGCCAACGATTTGTCTCGCGAGGCAAACCAGGTCCGTCAGGCGAAGATCACCCAGGAAATCACCGAGATTATCGGCGGCGCTGGTGCGCTGTCCGGTAGTGGAGAAAGTGACTAAATCATGACTACTGCTCACTCTTTTGATGAGCGCAACGACGATCTGGCGGGTGCGGCGCTTCCTGAGGCCGACACCCAGACCGCAGATCGGGTCGAGAACACTCAGAACCCGCGCGGTTCTGAGAACGGCCGTGTCGTGCGCGTCATTGGTGCAGTCGTCGACGTGGAGTTCCCGCGTGGCGAGCTGCCCGCTCTGTACAACGCTCTCGAGGTCGACATTGACCTCGGCGAGATGTCCCGCACCATCGTGCTCGAGGTCGCCCAGTTCCTGGGTGACAACCTCGTCCGCACGATCGCCATGGCCCCGACGGACGGCCTCGTCCGTGGCGCCAAGGTGTCGGACTCCGGCAACCCGATTTCTGTCCCGGTCGGCGACCAGGTCAAGGGCCACGTGTTCAACGCACTCGGCCAGTGCCTGGACGACCCGTCGGTCGGTCAGACCGGTGAGCGCTGGGGCATCCACCGCGAGCCGCCGGCCTTCAAGGACCTCGAAGGTAAGACCGAGATCCTCGAAACCGGTATTAAGGTCATCGACCTGCTCACCCCGTACGTTAAGGGTGGCAAGATCGGCCTGTTCGGTGGTGCAGGTGTTGGTAAGACCGTTCTGATCCAGGAGATGATTACGCGTATTGCACGCGAGTTCTCCGGTACTTCGGTCTTCGCCGGCGTCGGCGAGCGCACCCGTGAGGGCACCGACCTGTTCCTCGAGATGGAGGACATGGGCGTGCTTCCGGATACCGCGCTTGTCTTCGGCCAGATGGATGAGCCGCCAGGGGTCCGTATGCGCGTGGCCCTGTCCGGCCTGACCATGGCGGAGTACTTCCGCGATGTGCAGAACCAGGACGTGCTGCTGTTCATCGACAACATCTTCCGCTTCACCCAGGCAGGTTCCGAGGTATCGACCCTTCTGGGCCGTATGCCTTCCGCCGTGGGTTACCAGCCGACTCTTGCCGACGAGATGGGTGTGCTCCAGGAGCGCATTACCTCGACCAAGGGCCGTTCGATTACGTCGCTGCAGGCTGTTTACGTGCCGGCTGACGACTACACCGACCCGGCTCCGGCAACAACCTTCGCCCACCTCGATGCGACCACCGAACTTTCCCGTTCGATCGCTTCGAAGGGCATCTACCCGGCAGTGGATCCGCTGACCTCCACGTCGCGCATCCTTGAGCCGGGCATCGTTGGCGAGCGTCACTACAACGTCGCTCAGAAGGTGATCGGCATTCTGCAGAAGAACAAGGAACTGCAGGACATCATCGCCATCCTCGGTATGGACGAGCTCTCTGAGGAAGACAAGATCACCGTGCAGCGCGCACGTAAGATCCAGCGCTTCCTGGGCCAGAACTTCTTCGTCGCAAAGAAGTTCACTGGCGACGAGGGTTCCTACGTCCCGCTCGAAGAGACGATCGACGCATTCGACAAGCTCTGCGAGGGCGAGTTCGACCACTACCCAGAGCAGGCATTCAACGGCCTGGGTGGCTTGGACGACGTCGAGGCTGCATACAAGAAGCTGCAGGCGTAGGAGGAACCATGGCTGAACTTACCGCTCAACTGGTCTCGGTTGACCGCCTGCTCTGGAAAGGTCCGGCAAGCATCGTCACCGCTCAGACTACGGAGGGTGAGATCGGTATCCTTCCTGGGCACGAGCCGCTCTTGGGGCAGCTCAAGGACAACGGTGTGGTAACCATCCGCCCGATCGGCGGCGAGCGTATCGTCGCGGCCGTACAGGGTGGGTTCCTCTCCGTTGTCGGCGACAAGGTGACAGTCCTCGCGGACTACGCCATCTTCGCCGACGAGGTTGACTCCGCCGTCGCAGAGTCCAACCTCGACAACGAGGACAGGGTCGTACAGGCTCGCTCGGAGGCGGAGCTGGCGGCCGTTCGTCGCAACGCGCACTAGTCGCTGCGCCGAGGAAGGCGTAACGCCGGCCTGACCAGCGCCCCCATCCGGATACACATCCGGATGGGGGCGTTTTTCTATGCCCCCACTCGCGCAGCGTGCGCATAAAAGACACAAAGGGCGTTAAGATATTGCGCATTACCCGCTGTCTGGAGGTTGAAACAATGGTGTTCGTCGTTGTCGTGGCTGTGCTTGTGGTGGCCACGTTTGCGGCGTCTGCCATTTGGCGGTTCAGCATGGTCCGCGGTAGCGGTTCCCGTGCGATGATCCGCCAGATGCCGGCTGAAGGCATCCATGGCTGGCGCCATGGTGTCTTGAGGTACGACGGGGAGCGCATGCTGTTTTACAAGCTGCGCTCTTTGTCGTTTACGCACGA
This sequence comes from Corynebacterium coyleae, assembly GCF_030408635.1. Taxonomy (NCBI): domain Bacteria; kingdom Bacillati; phylum Actinomycetota; class Actinomycetes; order Mycobacteriales; family Corynebacteriaceae; genus Corynebacterium; species Corynebacterium coyleae. The sequence continues at coordinate 1,106,780 of NZ_CP047198.1, forward strand.
TATGGTCGCGGACCGACGCCTCCTGCAATTCACAGGCTTGCGGGACGTGACGGCAGATGAGCGCCAGTTTATGCCCGATATTGCGAAGATTCTGCAGGTCGATTCGCCCGATGGCGGTATCGAATTTGCTGCTGATCGTCGCACGCAGATGGGTTTTATCTCGTGGATTGAATCGGCCCCGGACGTACGCGCCGAGCGCACCGATATGCGCTCACTTGAGGAGCGCGCCCAGCGAGAGACCGAGCGTTAGCGGCGTTCGTCGCAACGGTACCCTTGGGCGCATGCGTCTAGTCATCGCCCGTTGTTCTGTTGATTATGTGGGTCGCCTCGATGCCCACCTGCCTGAAGCGCTGCGTCTCATCCTGGTGAAAGCGGACGGCTCTGTGTCCGTCCACGCCGATGACCGCGCGTATAAGCCGTTGAATTGGATGATGCCGCCGTGCACGCTGCGGGTGGAAAACGTTGTTGATATGGATGGCGAGGATACGGGCGAAGAGCTGTGGATCGTCGAGAATTCGAAGGGCGAGCAACTGCGTATCACCATCGCAGAGGTGCTTCTCGACGAATCCCGCGACCTCGGTGTCGACCCTGGCCTGGTCAAAGATGGCGTGGAGGCTCACTTGCAAGAATTGCTGGCTGAGCACATCTCCACGCTTGGTGAGGGCATTGAACTTGTGCGCCGCGAGTACCCCACAGCAATTGGTCCGGTCGATATTCTGGCCCGCGATCCGCGTGGCGGGACCGTTGCGGTGGAAGTGAAGCGTCGCGGTGGCATCGACGGCGTCGAGCAGCTCACCCGCTACGTCGAGTTGCTCAACCGTGACGAATTGCTGCGACCTGTCCGAGGTGTGTTCGCAGCTCAAGAAATCAAGCCGCAGGCGCGCACACTGGCTTCCGATCGTGGCTTTGACTGCGTAACCCTCGACTACGACGAGCTGCGCGGTATCGAGTCGAACGAACTGCGCCTGTTCTAAATGCCACGCAGAAACCGCCGCCAATACCAGTCGCCACGCTACGTCCTGCCGCGGGACGGGTCGACCTTTATCGGCACCCAGGAGATGGAGGGGCCGAAGTGGACGAATGGCGAGATATTCAAGGTCCGCCAGATTGGGTCTGCAGCCGCGACGAAGTTTTACATCTGCCCGGGTTGTAACCAAAACATTCCGCCCGGGGTGTCGCATGTCGTGGTATGGCCGCGGGATTCCGGCAGGGGAGTCGATGATCGGAGGCATTGGCATAAGCATTGCTGGGGTCGTCGATAAGCGGGCGTTAGACTGGGCCGCATGATTGCAGCGTTTTCGGTCGCACCGACCTTGACGGAAAATTCCAACGCCGAAATGTCCGACATCGTGGCACGCGCCGTGAAGGTCGTCCGGGAGTCCGGGCTGCCGCACGAGACCACCGCCATGTTCACCACCATCGAGGGCGAGTGGGACGAGGTCATGGACGTGATTAAGCGTGCCACCCAGGCGGTGGAGGAGGTTTCTCCACGCGTGTCGCTCGTGGTCAAGGCTGATATTCGGCCCGGCCACACGGACATGTTGCACCAGAAGATCGAGTCGCTGAACAAGCACCTGGAGGATTAGCATGACCAACCCGCAGTTCACCGGCGGCGCTATTGACTTAGGCGCGCTGTCGCAGCAGCCTGAGCCTGGCGACTTTCAGCCGTTTGTCACCGTCAACGCCACCAACGTTGAGGCGGTTGCGTTTGAGCGGTCCAAGCAGATCCCTGTGATCCTCATGGTGGGCACGGACCGTTCTGAAGATTCTGTCGCGCTCAAGGCCACGTTCGAGCGGCTCGCGGCGGGGCAGCAGCAGTTTATGGTCGCCTACATCGACGCGGATGCCACCCCGCAGGTGGCACAGATGCTCGGCGTGCGCGTGCTGCCGACCGTGGTTGCGCTTGCCGCAGGACGCCCAGTGGCCAACTTTGAGGGCAATCAGCCGGCCGACCAGTTGGAGCAGTGGATCGGCCAGATCGTTGCCCAGCTTGGCGGCCAACTCCAGGGGCTTGGTGGCGAGGAGCCTGCGCAGGATCCGCGTCTCGACGACGCCACCGCCGCCCTCAACGCCGGCGACTTCGATCGCGCAACTGCGCTTTACGACGCCATCCTTGCCGACGACCCCACCAACACCGATGTCAAACAAGCCAAAAATACCGTCGCTGTGTTGAAGCGTCTCAACGAACAGGGCAGCGAAGGTGAGCTGGTAGACGAGGTGGAGCAGCAGCTGCTCGCCGCGGATGCGCAGTTTGTAGGCGGGGACCCAGAAGGCGCCTTCGATCAGTTGCTCGGCATGGTGAAAACGGAGCCGCGTGCGAAGGAGCGTCTGCTCGAACTGTTGACGTTGCTTGCTCCCGACGACCCGCGCGTGATTTCGGCGCGCACTAGGCTCGCTAGCTCGCTGTTTTAGAGTTATCCACAGGGGCGAATTCGCAAATTTCACAGGCTCGCAGAGGTGGGTTGCGGGTTTGGTCTAGCGTCTTGGGCATGAATTCGTTCGAGGTGTTAGTGCAGGCGATGTCGGCCGCAGCGTTAGAGACGCTGGCTGACTTCGACCTTGATGTTGCACTCGCCTCGGGCTTCGCTCCGGATCGTGCTCGTGCCTGGGCGCGGCTGCGGGATGTGTACTTCGGGCGCACCAAGTTCACCCGCAAACAAAAGACAGCAAGTTCTTTGGCGCGTGGTTTCTCCCTCGACGAGCTGGCGCTGATCGAGCGCCGCATCGCAGCGGTGAAGGATGCGTCCCAGCGGTGGGCGCTGCGCCTGGCCTTACTTGAGGTCGAAGGTGGTTACCGGGCGATTGAGGCTGCAGCCCGTACGTTGGTGCCGGCGGATAAGACACCGGCGGTGGATGCGGCGAAGTTCGGCCCGTCGCGAAACGGCAAACGCACCCTGCATCTGACCTACGACGAGCGGGAGATCTCCGACATGGAGCACGCCGGGCGGTTAGGGATTGATCAGGATCGTCCGGCTGCGGCGCAGATTGCCGAGAATTTGATTGGGATCTTCTTCGGCGACGGCAAGGTGGCTACTGCAGCGCCTCGTCCGACGGTGTTAGTGCCGCTGCCGGATTACCTACGCATCCTGGATGGCAATGGTGATGATGTGCTCTTGGCCATGACCGATGGCACCACCATGACCGGTGCGGAGTTTCTCGCCGCCCAGTTCGGTGATGCGTTGGAAGTAGCGGCGTTTCACCCGCAGGCCGGTGCGGTGAATCTGTACCGCACGCAGCGTTTGGCGAATCAGAAGCAGCGCGATCTGGCCAAGTTGGTCTCGCCGGTGTGTGCATTCCCTGGGTGTCGTCACGGGGCTGACAACTGCGAGTTACACCACGTGGAGGCGTGGCGGCATGGCGGGGAGACCAATATTGGCAACCTGGCGCCGTTGTGTCGCTATCACAACCGGGTCAATGATGATGACCCGTGGCGTAAGAAACGGGGCCGGATCGTGATGGTGCGGGGTGCCCCGGTATGGATTTCGCCCCGCGGCTACCCGGTGAAAAACACCAACCGCGGGGCAATGGACCAACTCTTCGGCACTTAGCGCCTGAGGGTGTAGTACTGCACGCTCATTGCGGGCAGGTGCAGTTCGATGGACTGGTCGAACCGGTCCCATTCGGTGGCGTCGGTGTGCACGCTGCGTGGCAGGTCGTTGCCGGCACCACCGTAGACGGCGTCGTCGGTGTTGATCAGCATGTCCCATGTGCCTGCTTCGGGTATTCCGAGGCGGTAGTTGGGCAAGGAGACGCCGGAGAGGTTGATCACGGCGAGGACCGGCGTGGCGTCGACGCCCCAGCGGACGTAGGCCAGCACGTTGTTGGAGGCGTCGTCGCCTTTGATCCATTGGAAGCCCATTGGGGTGTTGTCCTGGGAGTACAACGCTGGGGTGTCGCGGTAGACCAGGTTGAGGTCGCGTACGAGGCGTTTGATGCCGGCGTGGTAGTCGCGGTGCAGGTCGTCCCAGTTGATGGAGTGGGCTTCGTCCCATTCGGTGGTTTGGCCCCATTCGCAGCCCATGAACATGAGCGGTTTGCCGGGGTGGGAGTACATGTAGCCGTAAAGGGCGCGTAAGCCCGCGGCTTTGTTCCAGTCGTCGCCAGGCATGCGCTGCCACAGGGAGCCTTTGCCGTGGACGACTTCGTCGTGGCTGAACGGTAGGACGTAGCGTTCGGAGAAGGCGTAGACGAGCGAGAAGGTGATTTCGTTGTGGTGGTGGGAGCGGTGGACGGGGTCGAGTGAGAAGTATTCGAGGGTGTCGTTCATCCAACCCATGTTCCACTTCATGGAGAATCCGAGGCCGTCGGCGTCGGTTTGGGCGGTCACGCCTGGCCATGCGGTGGATTCTTCGGCGATGGTGAGCACGCCGGGGTGTTCGCGGTGGACGGTGGCGTTCATTTCTTGGAGGAATTGGACGGCTTCCCAGTGTTCGCGGCCGCCGTGTTGGTTGGGGAGCCATTCGCCGGGTTCGCGGGAGTAGTCGAGGTAGAGCATGGAGGCGACGGCGTCGACGCGGATGCCGTCGAGGTGGAATTCTTCGAACCAGTACAGGGCGTTGGCGACGAGGAAGTTGCGGACTTCGCGGCGGCCGAAGTTGAACACGTAGGTGCCCCAGTCGCGTTGTTCGCCGCGTCGCCAGTCAGGGTGTTCGTAGAGGGGTGTGCCGTCGAAGCGTGCGAGGGCGAAGTCGTCTTTGGGGAAGTGAGCGGGGACCCAGTCGACGATGACGCCGATGCCGTTGGCGTGCAGTGTGTCGACGAGGCGGCGGAAGTCGTCGGGGCTTCCCCAGCGTGCGGTGGGGGCGTAGTAGCCGGTGACTTGGTATCCCCAGGAGCCGCCGTAGGGATGTTCGGCGACTGGGAGGAATTCGACGTGGGTGTAGCCGTTGTCGACGAGGTAGGGCACGAGTTCGTCGGTAAGTGTGGCGTAGGTGGAGCCTTGTTTCCAGGAGCCGATGTGGCATTCGTAGATGCTCATGGCGGAGTTGGTGGCATCGCGTCCGGCACGGGCGGTGATCCAGTCGTGGTCGCTCCATTCGAATTCGCTTTGCTTTGCGACGACTGACACCGTCTCGGGTGGTGTCAACGTGCGTTTGGCGAGCGGGTCGGCTTTGTCGATGCGTGTGCCTTCGGCGGTGTGGATGGCGAATTTGTAAGCGTCGCCGTCGCCGATGCCGGGGATGAAGATTTCCCAGACGCCGGAGACGCCGAGGCTGCGCATGGGGTACTGGCTGGGGTTCCAGGAGCAGAAGTCGCCGATGACGGCTACGCCGGTGGCGTTGGGTGCCCAGACGGCAAATGAGGTGCCGGTGACGACGCCGAGGGTGGTTTCGTAGGTGCGGACGTTCGCGCCGAGGACGTCCCAGAGACGTTCGTGGCGGCCTTCGTTGATGAGGTGGATGTCAAGGGAGCCGAGGGTGGGTAGGAAGTTGTAGGCGTCGGCGACGATGATGGGGTCGGCGCCGGGGTAGGTGATGCGGTAGCGGTAGTCGGGGGTGTGGGTGTCGTCGAGGGTGGTGGCCCAGATGTCGTCGCCAAGCGGCTGCATGGGTTGGGACGCGTTGTGGATGAGCAGTTCGACGCGTTCGGCACCGATGAAGCGGGTGCGGATGATGGAGCCGTCGCCGTGGGGGTGCCAGCCGTAGATGTCGTGGGGTGCGTTGTGGGTGCAGGCGAGGAGGCGTTGGCGGTCCCCGTCCGGGATGAGCAGGTTGGTGTTCATGGTGGTCCTTAGGGGCGGTAGTCGTGGTCTGAGATCTGACGGTACGCGAGTGCTTCTCGACGATCCGGAGACACCTCGGGCAAACGCACCACGTGGGCGACGTTCTTCTCGGGCGAGAGTTTGATGTAGTTGCCGGTTTCGGCGGTTGTCCACGTGTAGCGCTCGTTGGTGATCTGGTCGTGGACGTCGAAGGTGCCGGGGCTCAGTCCGATGGCGTCGGCGTCGATGTGCAGCAGGCCTTCTTGGGTGCCGGTGGGGTCCAGATTGACGACGACCAACACCGCGTTGCCGGAAATCGCATCGACCTTGGAGTAGGCGATGAGGTTGTCGTTGTCGATGCGGTGGAAGCGGATTTGGCGCAGTTGTTGCAGGGCGGGGTTGTCGCGACGGATCTGGTTGAGCAGCGTCAGGTACGGCTCGAGGGATTTGCCTTGCTTGAGAGCAGCGTCGAAGTCGCGATGGCGCAGTTGGTATTTTTCGCTGTCGTGGTATTCCTCGCTGCCGGCGGCGACGGGGCGGTTTTCGTAGAGTTCGTAGCCGGAGTACACGCCCCACAAAGGGCTCATGGTGGCAGCGAGTGTGGCGCGCAGGGCAAACGCTGCCGGGCCACCGGTCTGCAGGGTGGCGTGCAGGATGTCGGGGGTGTTGACGAAGAGGTTGGGGCGGGAGACGTCGGCGACGTCGACAAGCAGTTGGGCGAAGTCGGTCAACTCCGCCTTGGTCACTTTCCAGGTGAAGTGGGTGTACGACTGGCTAAACCCAGCCTTGGACAGCCCGTACATGCGCGGCGGGCGGGTAAACGCCTCGGCGAGGAAGATGACGTCCGGGTCGGTTTCGTGGACCTTGGAAATGAGCCAGTGCCAGAAGTTCACCGGCTTCGTGTGGGGATTGTCTACGCGGAAGGTGGTCACGCCGAGGTTGACCCAGTACATGAGCACTCGGTAGATCTCGGCGTAGAGGGCCTCGGGCGCGTTGTCGAAGTTCAGCGGGTAGATGTCCTGGTACTTCTTTGGCGGGTTTTCGGCGTAAGCGATGGTGCCGTCGGCGAGCACGGTGAAAAACTCGGGGTGTTCCTTCGCCCACGGATGATCTGGTGCTGCCTGTAGGGCGAAGTCGAGGGCGATCTCCAGACCCAACTCGTTGGCGTGGTCCATCATGTCCAAAAATTCGTCCTCGCCGCCCAGGTTTGGGTCGAAGGCGTCGTGGCCGCCGTATTTAGACCCGATGGCCCACGGGGAGCCGACGTCGCCGTCTTCGGAGGTCAAGGTGTTGTTGCGGCCTTTGCGGTTGACCTCGCCAATCGGGTGGATGGGCGGGAAGTAGACGGTGTCGAACCCCATCGCCGCCACTCGGTCCAATTGCGCCGCGGTGGTGGCCCAGGTGCCGTGGATCGGGTTGCCCTTTTTATCCACACCGCCGGTGGAACGGGGAAACAGTTCGTACCAGGAGTTCACAAGTGCCTCGCGACGCTCCACAAGGATATCGGCGACGGGCCCGCGGGTGACCAATTCACGCAGGGGGTGTTCGGCGAGCACGTCTTGCACCTCCTGGGAACACCCGGGGGTGATGCGTTGGGAAAGGGGCAGGGTGTCGTCGATAAGCGATGCGCGCGCGGAGGCAAGCACCGGGGAGGAATGCTGAGCAATCGCGGCGTCGAACAATTCCACGCCATGCGCAATATCGTTGGACAACTCCGCTAACGACTGGCCGGCGGCGAGCTTCTTTTCCACCGCGTTGCGCCACGTGGCCATGACGTCGCTCCACGCATCCACCCGATAGAGCCACAGACCTTGCTCGTCCGGCACAAACACCGCATGGCAATAATCCGGCCGATAAAACTCGGCGTGCATCGGCACCTCGTACTGCGCACCCGACGGCGCGACAAGTACCAGCGTCGCAGCAATCGCATCGTGGCCCTCGCGCCACACCAACGCGGAAACCGGCACGACCTCACCAACAACCGCCTTCGACGGCAACGTGCGCCCAGAGACCTGGGGGCGGACGTCGTCGATGCCGAAGCGAGCAACCATCATCAAAACCTTCCGAGCGACCATTGATTCACCCGCCAGGGTAGCGCGGGGCAACCACACACGCGGGCCGAAATAGGCCAAGATGGGGGACGTGAATCAGACAGAGGAATTGGTGACAGATCCGGACCTGCTCATCGACATGCGCGACGTGTCCTTCATTCGTGGCGGGCACACGCTCGTCGGCCCTGTCGATTGGCAGGTCGAGCTCGACGAGAGGTGGGTGGTCATCGGGCCGAACGGCGCCGGTAAGACCACCTTGATCCGGATGGCGTCGGCGCAGGAATTCCCATCGGCAGGCCACGTGTTCATTCTCGGCGAGCGCGTCGGCGCGACCGATATGCGCGACCTGCGTGCCGCGATCGGCGTGACGTCCTCCGCGGTGGCGAACCGTGTGCCGGAGGACGAGAAGGTCGGCGACCTCGTGGTCTCCGCTGGTTACGCCATTTTGGGGCGCTGGCGCGAGGACTACGACGAGATGGATTACGACCAGGCCCTCGAAGTGCTTGAGCAGGTTGGCGCGATGCACCTGATCGACCGTCGTTGGGGCACTCTGTCTGACGGTGAGAAGAAGCGCGTGCTCGTTGCGCGTGCCGTGATGACCAACCCGGAGCTGCTCATTCTCGACGAGCCCGCCGCCGGCATGGACTTGGGCGGCCGCGAGGACCTCCTGGCCTACCTGGGGGATCTGGCGATGGACCCGGATGCGCCGGCGATCGTCATGATCACCCACCACCTGGAGGAGATCCCGGACGGGTTTACCCACGCGATGCTGCTGGACGAAGGCGAGATTGTCGCCCAAGGCCTCATCGATGACGTGCTGACGTCCGAGAACGTCTCGCGCGCCTACCACCAGCCGATCGAAGTGACGCGCGCTGACGGGCGTTTCTTCGCACGCCGCGCCCGTTCAGCCCGTAGGGGTGCACACCGGGCATAGACCGCCGGGGTGGGAGCAATGCCGACGGAGAAGAAGCGCAACGAGGCCGTGTTGTCGCACGACGAGGCCGATTCGATTGACCCGAGCGAGAAGAGCGGGTTTTTCGGTGCGCGTTTGTCTGCGACGGTAATTCTGCTGCGTAACAGCGCCGAGGGGATTGAGGTGTGGGTGCAGGAGCGTGTCCTGTCCATGCCGAATTACCCGGGGTTGACGGTGTTTCCGGGCGGCGGGGTGGATTCGCGCGATTTCCCGCCGCGTGCTTGGGATGATGGCGAGTTGTGGCTGGGGCGTTCGGCGATTTCGCTGGCTCGCCAGCTTGGGGTGACCAAGTACAAGGCCCACGCGGTGCTGTTTGCTGCGGTGCGCGAGCTGTTCGAGGAGACTGGCACACTGCTTGCGGTTGACGACGACGGCACGCTTCTCGACGACGCCCGCCCCTTCCACAACCACCGCCTCCTGCTGGAATCGCACGAGTTGTCCCTGACCGACGTGTTGCAGGAGAGCAACCTCAACGTGTGTGCGGACCTGCTCAAGCCGGTGGCGCGCTGGGTGGGGGTGTCCGAAAGCGGCAATTGGTTTGACACGTTTACCTTTGTCGCCGCTAATCCGGAGGGCCAAGAGCCGGATTCGGATACGTGGGAGGCAGACGACGCGAACTGGTTCCCGCCACAGTTGATCCTCGACGGCTGGCGGCATGGATTGGTGCGCCTTGCCCCTTCGACGTGGGCCCAGTTGAACGAATTGCGCCGCTTCGACACTGTCGACGACGTCCTGCACACCGCCGAAGGCGCAAGCCTGGCACCCGTGATCGGCGACCCGGTCGACGACGAGCGTTATGAGGAATTCTTTACGTTCCAACCAGTCGACAGGATCGGAAAACGCTATGACATTTAGCGTCGCAGAGGCACGGTTCCTCGCAGCGAACACTGAGGCCATTGCTGCAGTCGAACCCGAGATCACCCTGACCAAGTCGAGTGTGTTTGCCGACCGTGCCGTATTGGATAAGCACTTTGGCGACTACGCCCGAGCCGTCAGTGCACTCATCGCCGCCCGGCGCGCCGCGGCAGGCAAGTTTCCCGCTGACTGGCTCACTGATGCCGATGCCGCGCAGCAGGCCACCCCGGCGCGCGTGGCGGGGGTACGTGCCACGCGACTCGCCGAGGCGGGGGCGCAGATGGTGCACGATGTGACGTGCTCTGTCGGCTCGGAGGCGCCTGCGTTTCGTCAACGTGGCATCGCGTGGATGGGCAGCGACCTGGATATGTCTCGGCTGATCATGGCGCGGCACAACCTGGGGCAGGAGGCGTGGCTGGCGCAGGCGGATGCGCTCAGGCCGGTGACGTCTGACGGGGTGGTCGTCGCTGATCCCGCGCGCCGCGCCGGAGGACGTCGCATTACCGACCCGGCGCAGTTGCTTCCGCCGCTGCCGGATCTGCTCGACGCGCATGCTGGCCGCGAGATGGCGGTGAAGTGCGCGCCGGGCATTGACTATTCCGGGTGGGACGGGCTGGTCAGTGTGGTGTCTGTCGACGGCGGCGTCAAGGAGGCGTGTTTGTATACGCCGGGGTTGGCGGGAGGGGTTCGTCGAGAGGCAGTGGTGTTGCGCGAGGTGGAGGAGCGTGTCACAGATCTTGACGACGACACCGTGGAGACCACCGCACCACAGCGCTACATCATCGACCCGGACGGGGCAGTGGTGCGCGCGGGGCTGGTGCGCGGGTGGGCAGCGCGTCACGGGCTGAGCATGCTCGATGAGCACATCGCGTATCTGACTGGCGAGCAGATCCCGGCGGGCTACAGTGGTTTTCCGTTTGTGGAGGCGGTGCCGCTGCGCAGCCTGAAGAAGGTGCTCGCCTCGCACGGTGCGGGCAGCGTGGAGATCCTTGTGCGTGGTGTGGATGTCGATCCGGACCAGTTGCGCAAGAAACTCAAGCTGCGCGGCAAGGCGCAGATGGCGGTGGTGATCGCGCGGATTGGGGATCAGGCGGTGGCGCATGTGTGCGGGTCGCGCGTGCACGCCTAACCTTGGGCGCATGGTCTATTTCGATCACGCTGCTACAACTCCGATGCGCCAAAGTGCGATCGACGCGTGGGTGGAACACGCAGGCGCCCTCAACGCGGGAAGCCAACACGCTGCGGGGCGCAAGGCGAATGCCGTGCTTGCCGACGCCCGCGAGCGCATCGCGGGCGCCCTCGGCGCCGACCCTGTCGAGGTGGTGTTTACCGGCTCAGGCACGGAAGCTAACAACATTGGGGTACGCGGGCTGTTTGATGCATCCGAGCTGGATCGGGTGGTTGCTACGCCTATCGAGCACCCCGCCGTCCTCGAAGTAGTCAAGTCTCTCGGCCAGACTGGGGCGGATGTGGAGTGGCTGCCGGTTGGTCGCGACGGGCACGCTAAGGACTTGAGCGCGCTGGATACGCCGGCGGCGGTTGCGACGATGATGTGGGCGAACAACGAAACTGGCGCGATCCAGCCGGTGGGTGAGGCGATCGAGCGCGCCACCGCCGTCGGCACGCCGGTGCACGTCGATGCGGTGCAAGCGGTCGGCCACGTGCCGGTGGATTTTCACGCGCTTGGCGCGACCACGCTTGCGGCCAGCGCTCACAAGTTTGGCGGCCCGCGCGGCACCGGCATTCTGCTAGCGAAACGCTCGCCCGCGCCGAAGCCGGTGATTCTGGGCGGGGGTCAGGAGCGCGGGATCCGCTCCGGCACGGTCGACGTCGCATCGGCCGCCGCCACGGCGGTGGCGCTCGAGGAGGCGATCGCAGAACATACCGAGATTGAGCGCCTGCGGGATGCGCTCATTGAGGGGGTGAGGCAACGTGTGGATGGGGTGGTCGTCGCAACGCAAGAGCCCGCGCTGCCGGGGCACGCGCACTTCATGTTCCCCGGCGCGAACGCGGACGCGTTGATCATGTTGCTGGACGTGCAGGGTATTTCGGTGTCGGCGGGCTCGGCGTGCGCCAGTGGCGTGCTGCGCATGAGCCACGTGCTTGAGGCGATGGGGTACAGCGAGCGTGAGGCGATGGGGGCGTTGCGTGTGACGGTCGGACGTACGAACACTGCGCAGGACGTGGAGGCGTTCCTCAACGCGATCCCGGACGTGGTGGAAAGGGCGCGGGCAGCTGGCGCGCTCTAACCGGCAACGCGCGTGTCGCGTGTGATGTGTGTGATTTGGGTGCACTAGTGTTGCCCGCATGCAGATGTCTCGCCGAATCCGTTCCGCAGCGGCCGCAGCAGCCGCCCTGCTTCTTGCTACGACCGTCACCCCGCTTGGTCAGGCCGACGCTCAGTCGATCCCGGGCGTGGTCTCTGGCGTCGACGTCGCGGGCCATCAGCGTCCGGGCGGTGCTGCCATCGACTGGCGCTCGGTGGGCACGATCGGCGGCCAGGACTTCGCCTTTGTCAAGGCATCTGAGGGGGAGGGCTGGAAGAACGAGTTTTACGACGAAGACGCCAAAGCGGCCGCCGACGCCGGCCTGAAGGTCGGCGCCTACCACTACGCGCGCCCCGCCGAGGACCCTGTTACGCAGGCGCGTTACTTCGCCTCCGTGATCAACCAGGGCCCGGCAACGCAGTTGCCGCCGGTGCTCGACCTTGAGGTCGACGAGGGCCTCGGCCCGGTCCAGCTTGCGGCGTGGACGCAGCGCTTCCTGTCTGAGGTGCAGGCGCAGACGGGCAAAAAGCCGATGATCTACACGTACCGCTACTTCTGGTACGAGCACATGAACGACACCTCTGCGTTCACGTCCTACCCGCTGTGGCTTGCCGCGTACCAGAATCAGCCCCCGGCGCCGGTTGGTGGTTGGGACAAGTTGTCGTTTTGGCAGCGCAGCGACTCCGGCCGTGTCGTCGGCATCAACACCCCGGTGGACATGAACCTGTTTAACGGCACGTCGGGTCAGTTGAACCAGTTCGCCGCGGGCAACTTGAACGCTGCTGGTGGCGTGTTGGAGCGTTTCCAGGCGCCTGATTCCGGCGAGTTGAAGGTGCTTGAGCAGGACAGCACCAAGCTGGTTATCGCGGTTCTTGCGCTGGCTGCCGGTGGTCTTGGTGTGCAGCAGTTCATCGACGCCGCACGTCTGGCGGGCTTCGACCTGACGGATGCGAACAACATCGCACGTCTGGTCCAGCAGCTCGCGGGCCAGGGCGAGCTGCCTATCGACGACCTGCGCACCATGATGGTCGGCAACTACCAGATCGGCGATCTGCTGATCTTGCTGGATAACGCGCTGAAGCACTAACAGCCCAGGGCGCGCATGATCGGCCCTATTTGGGCCGGAAGCCTGTTGTGCGCAACCCCGTGGAGGTGCACCACGCGCCCCAAGCTTGACGACGACGCCGGCACCACCCGGTCCGCATCCGAGACAATCGAGACGACCTCAACGTTCGGGGGAACTACCGGCTGCGTGTCGTGCTCCTCGAGCCCGACGAAAGATTCCCCGATCACCCGGCGCACCAGCCACCTGGGCCACCATCCGCTGTCAGTGCCGCGCCAACACGCGCCGAGACCGACCAACGTGTGGACGCGCTTACGAACCTCCGGCACAGCCAGCGCCCGAAGGCCGACGAGCCCGCCGTAGGAGTGCCCGACGATATCGACGCGTCTGGCCGTTTCGGGCAACGATGTGATGGTGTGGGCGATTTCGGCGGCGCAGTCGTCGAGAAGCAATGTGCCCCTTCGGCCAAAAGCAGGCGCGAGGAGACCAACCCCTCTGCGCTCCAACTCACGTGCAAGTTTGCGGAACGCAAAAGGTTCTCCGAGCGTGCCGTGCAACGCGACAACGACGTGTGGCTGGGAAGATACTGTGGATGGATCCGGAAGGAACCTCGGGATATAGGACGCAAGCGCCATAGGGAGTAAACATACTCACCGTGGAAACACTTCGATCGATCCCGGTGGTTGGCGGCACAGCTGCTGTCGTCATCTACGTCGCGCTGGCGGTATGCGTAATTTTTGTCGCCGTGCTCGTTGGCCGTCGCCGCTTGAGGTGGGCAGTGCTCGGGGCTGCTGCGCTCATGGGCGTTGTGGTATTTGCGCTGACCGTGTGGCCGAAACCGTTCCCCGATAGCATTCCGCTGCGCGTCTACGCGTCGTGGGCGGTGGGCGTCTTCGCAGTAGTTGCGGCGATAGTCGGTCGGCGGCGGCTGCTCTTGGCCGTTGTTGCGGTGCCAGCGGTAGTTTTCGCATTCTTGGGCACCAACTTGCAGTACCAGCAGTACCCAACGCTTGGATCGTTCCACCCCGTGCGCGTGACCGTAGCGATGAGCCTAGAGCAGTTCGAACGCACAGACACCGCCCCACAACTGCACGGCCGGGAAGTAGGAGCCCTTGTCACGGTGCCCGCCCCACCTGAACGGGATGCAGTCGTCTACGTGCCGCCCGCGTATTGGCACGGCGCCACACTACCGGTGCTGGTGCTGATGTCGGGAAGTCCAGGATCCCCAATGGGGTGGTTCACGGACGGGCAGGCGGCAGAAACCGCCGATGCGTACCAGCAGGAGCACGGAGGGGTTTCTCCGATCGTCGTCAGTGTTGATGCGACAGGCTCCGCGACGGGCAACCCCGCATGCGTCGACGGGCCGGACGTTGCCATGCACACCTACCTTTCCAGCGATATTCCTGCGCTATTGAAAGACACGTTCCGCGTCAATCCTGACCAGTCGACGTGGACGATCGGGGGACTGAGTTACGGCGGGACCTGCTCGCTACAAGTCGTGACTAACAGCCCTGAGGCGTACGGGTCGTTTCTGGATTTCTCCGGGGAGCCCGAACCATCCCTTGGCAACCACGACAAGACGGTGAACGAGCTCTTCGGCGGCGATGAAGACGCCTTCAAAGCGATCAACCCCGCCGACCTGCTCGCAAACGCGAAGGGGACCGATACTTACCGCGGCATTGCGGGACGGTTCGTCGCAGGAGAGAGTGACAAGATGGCAAGCACCGCGCTGCCTCACCTGAACGATCTTGCCCGCGCGGCGGGGATGGACACCACCTACACCGAACTACCCGGAGCGCATAGTTACCAAGTGTGGCGGGTAGCGCTGCGCGAAAACTTCGAATTCGTCGCCCACCGGGGAGGACTGAAATGAAACACGTCCCAGTGACGCTGATCCTTGTCGCCTTCATATGGGCGCTGTTTCCGTGGCGGGCGCATCTGGGTTACGACCTTCCCGCCGATGTGCATTTGTGGCACCTGATCACGGCGGGCTTGTCAACGCCAAATGTCGCCCAGGCAATCTATGCCACGCTCGCCGCGGTGTGCTTCGCCGTTCCCGCAGAGCGTGCCTTGGGTTCACGCAGGTTCGTTGTCGCCGCAGCCGCATCGCATGCGCTGGTGTTTCCGTTGGCGTGTGTGCTCGGCGCGATGGTTGAGCAGGCAGGGTTTAACAGGTGGGGCGCCGACTTGGTTAACGAGACTTACCTCACCCCGTTGCCGTGGATGATTGGGCCGCTTGCGTTCGCCTCTGCGTCGATGGGTGTGTTGTGGCGTCGCAGGGTCCGTCTCGTGCTTGTGGCGCTGACCGGCACGCTTGTGTTGTATTCGGGAACGCTGACCTCTGTTGCTGCGTTTACAGCAGTTGTGGTGGGCCTTGTCTGTGGCGTGCTCGCCGGAGCGCGTCAGTTCACGGCGGCGCGACCGACGCTGCGGGAGTCGCGTGTCCTCGTCGCAGTGTTACTCCTTGCTGTATCGGTCGGGCCCGTGCTGACTGCGCTCAACCCTGCGGCGCAGGGTCCTTTTGCGGCGGAAAGCCTCTTGATGTGGGAGCCTGCGGTGGCCGCGCGCGAGGTTCAGGAGCGTTGTGTGGATTCTTCCTCGCTTGCCTGCCGGGAGGCGATGGCCATTAACCAGCAAAGTGGGTTGGGGCCGCTGTTGCTCAATTTGGTGCCGGTGGTGCTTGCGGTGGTGCTTGCGCTTGGGCTGCGTCGCGGCCGGCGGCTGGCGTGGTGGGGTGCGACGGTGTTGTGTGCGGCGTCGTTGGTGGTTGTGGTGGCGCAGGTGCTCGACGTGCGCAGCGACGCGCTGACCACCGTGAACGCCGGTTTGGTGGTGTTGCCGTGGGTGCTCATGCTGGCGGTGTTGATTGCTCAGCGGGCGAAGTTCCGCGTTGGGTCGAACCTGCGTCCGATGCTTGTTCCAGGTATCGCAGTGCTCTTATCGACGACAACCGCGTGGGTGACCGGCGCCCTTATCTTGCGCGACGGATTCATCGGGGATGTCACCCTAAGCAGTGTCGTTGCGGAGCTTCCTGCACGTTTTATGCCCCCTGCAGTGGCCGTGCAGTTGGGACATCAGATTGTGCCGAATGCTCCGGCGGCGTGGGTGCTCTCCGAATGGGTTGGCGTGGTGTTCTGGGGTGCGTTGCTGTGGATGCTGTTTCGTGTGCTTTCTTCAGCGCCGTCTGCACCGATGCAGGAGGAGCGCGAGAGGGCACGGCGCATGCTCGAATCCGGGACAGGTGATCATCTTGCGTGGATGGGGCTGTGGGATGGCAACCGTTACTTTTTCGCAGGCGACAGCGGATACGTCGCGTACCGTGTGTCGCACAATGTTGCCGTGACGGTGGGTTCGCCTGTCGTGGCTGAGGGGGCGGACGAGACGACAGTCGCCGACGCATTTGAGCATTTCGCTGCGGATCAAGGGTGGCGCGTGGCGTGGTATTCGGTGCCGGAGACGTTCCACCGGCCTGGCTTCCGGACGGTCCACGTCGCAGAAGAATCGTTGTTGCACACCGATAATCTCGAGTTCAAGGGCAAGAAGTTTCAAAACATCCGCACCGCGCGCAACAGGGCGGCTAAGGAAGGCGTTCGCCCGGTATGGACGACCTGGCGCGAGTGCACGCTTGAGATGCGCGAGCGCATTGCCGCGCTGTCGGAGCAGTGGGTGGCAGACAAGGCGTTGCCGGAGATGGGGTTTACGCTCGGCGGGCTCGATGAACTTGACGACGACGCCACCAAACTGCTCCTCGCCGTTGATGAAGAAGGTCGCCTCCACGGTGTGACGAGCTGGCTGCCGGTGTACGAGCACGGCAAGCTTGCGGGCTATACGCTCGACTTCATGCGCCGCGACGCCGAGGGATTCAGGCCGGTGATCGAATTCCTGCTTGCCGAGGCGGCCGTCATCGCCGGGAGCGAGGGGCTCGAGTGGGTGTCGCTTTCGGGGGCGCCGCTTGCACGCACGGATGCGCCAACCTCGTTCTTGGAGATCGTGCTGGATAAGACCGGAGCGCAGATCGAGCCGCTGTACGGGTTTCGCTCGCTGGCTGCGTCGAAGCACAAGTTCCACCCGACGCACACCAGTTGGAATTTGGCGTACGACGACGAGATGGCGCTCGCGTCGATTGGTTTGGCCGTGGTGGACTGCTATCTGCCCGATATGAAGGCGACCGACATGGTGGCGGTGGTGAAGGAGTTTATGGCTCGTCGTGGCGTGGGGTCGTCGCAAAGCGGCGCGCCCACCCAAGCCCTTTGAACTGCGCTGGCACCCCGCCTTTGAGCAGCTCGCGGGTGAGCACGTCGCCGGCTTCGATCGGGTGGTTGGCGCCGATGAGCACGATGTTGCCGTAGCGGCGCCCCTTGAACATCGGCGGGTCGGCGATCGCCGCAACGTGCGGGAATACTTCCAGCATGCCGGCGAGTTCCTCTTTCGCCTCCTTCAGGTCGGCGTGGGAGCCGCAGTTGGCGAGGTAGAAGCCGCGATCACTTATCGACGACTGCACCGCCGCATAGAACTCCACCGTCGTCAGATTCCGCGGCGTGGTGGCCGACGAGAACACGTCTCGGATGATCACGTCGCGGGTGGCAGGCTTGAACGAGTCGGTGACGTCGCGGGCGTCTCCGACGCGGATCTTCACGGCTGGGGCGCGCGGGATGTCGAAAAGCTCGCGGGCGAGCACCGCCAACTCGGAATCGATCTCCACCACCGTGTTGCGCGAGCCCTTCCACGCGCTGGCAAAGTAGCGCGCCAGCGTGCAAGCGCCGCCGCCCAGGTGCGTCAGCCGCGACTTCGGCTTCGCCTCGTCGGGGTAGTGGGTATCCAAAAAGTCCGCCATCCAGCGCATGTACTCAAAGTCGAGGCGCTGCGGATCACCCGGCACGATATGGGAACTGGGCACCCCGTTGACCAGCAACACCATCGACCCGTCGGGCTCGTGGAGCACCTCTGCGACACCGGTATCGATTTCATAAAACTCACTTTTGGCGGCCATGGCTGGTGAGCGTACCCGGTGCCTAGATCCGCGCGTCGGTGCGCCGTAGGTAGGCCACAGCAGCCGCCCAGCCAGCCACGGTCAACGCCGTGGAGGCGGCGAGAACGCCTGTAACGGTGCCAGTGCCGAGCGCTCCAGCAGCAGCGACGGCGGAACTGCCCAGCCACAGCGTGTGCGACAACAACGCAGGCGCCACGATGAACCGCACGCCAGGCACCCCAGCCGCGAGTGCGCCAAACGATACGAGACTTACCACCACCGCAATGCCGATGGGTGCTGCAAAACTACGGATGACCATAGACAGCAGTGACTGCCATGACGCCACCGCAACGGCTGGTGCCAGGGCCAATAATGCTGCGACGAGGAGCTCGCCTGGCACTGCACCGGGAATCCCCAACGCCCAACCGACGAACAACGTGAGGGCGATGAGAACAGCGTGCATCGCTGCGACAGTAACCGCGATCGCGGCGATTTTCGACGCCACCAGGTTGCTCACCGAACGCGTCGAGGTGAGCATGGTGAGCCAGTTGTGCCCGCGGTGCTCGACACGCCAGGCGGCTGCGGCGAGGATCGCGATGCCAGCAGTGCAGAACAGCAACCCATAAAACAGCATGACTTGCGAGAAGTAGCTGCCCCAACCGGCGGTCAGGGTGCCGGTGTTCGCGGCGTAGTTGCCGGCGCCGATCGCGACGGCAACTACGGGGACGAGGAACGCGACCGCCCAGACGTGGGAGCGTCGAAACTTGAGCAGGTCGTTAAGGATTAGGTCCATGGTCTAGATCTCCTTTCGATCCAGGGCTTTGGTACCGGCGACCAAGACCGCTACGGCGAGGACGAGGTAGCCGCTCCACAGCACCCAGCCGGGCTGCGACGGGGTGACCCCTGCTTCAGTGAATCCGAACGGGAGGATCACTGCGACGTACCCGAAAGGATTGACTGCAGCCAGCCACGGTGGGGACAGCAGTGATGCGATGCCAAAGAACCCGCCGACGACCCCGACGGCGAGCACGACAAGTTGCGACTCGACAAGCGCGGCGAGCAGCAGCATCACAGCGAGGAGCGCAAGCGTGGTGCCCGCGACACCGAGACCGAAGCGCAGCCATGTCTCCAGCATCGCTCCGCGCGGTGCAGGCGCGCCCATCGCGACAGGCAGCGCTATGGCCCCAGCGAACTCAATACACTTTGCGACGACAACTACCACCGTCGCAACACCAAACTTTCGAAGGAGCAGCGCCCCAGGCCGAGTTCCTGCGATGGCGTTGAGCCGCCACCCGCCGTTGACGTGCTCCGTATCCACGATGCGGCTGGCCACCAGCGCCAACTGCAACGGGGTCAGAAACGCCAGCGCCATGGCGATTCCGATGAGATGTCCCGCCCATGCGGTATCTGGGTTGGCCTGGAATGCGGCGGCGTTGTCGCCTGCGAAGAGACTCATGTTGGCGAATAGGACGATCCCCACCGTCATGAGCAGGCTCAGCCACACGATTTTGGTGCGTTTCAGTTTGGCGAATTCCACCATCATGCGCCTGCCACCTCGTCGTTGGTCAAGCCGATGAAGATGTCCTCGAGGCTGCGGCGCTTGCGCAGGACCTGGTGGAGTGGCACGCCGTGTGCAACCAAAAGGGCGATGGTATCGGCGAGGTGGTCGTCGTCAAGCCCGGAAAGCTCCACACCACCCTCGACCCGTTTCGGTTGCAATGCGCGAAGGACCGAGACCGCAGTCGCAGCATCCGGCGTCTGGATGAACACATCCGGCAACTGCGCGCTGTACAGCTCGTCTTGGGAGCCCTGGAACACGAGCTTGCCGTGATTGATGATGGTCAGATCGGTCGCCATCTTCTCGATCTCTGACAACAGGTGGCTCGACACCAGCACGGTGCGGCCCTGGTCGCGGGCGAGGCTGATGATGAGTTCGCGGATCTCCTCAATGCCGGCGGGGTCGAGGCCGTTGGTGGGCTCGTCGAGAATAAGTAATTGTGGGTCGCGTGCGAGTGCCATCGCGATGCCGAGGCGCTGCTTCATGCCCAGCGAATAGTTTTTCACCAGTTTGTCCATCTGACCCTCGAGGCGCACTAGCGACACGGCGCGGCGCACCGCTTCGGGATCGGCGCCGAGCAGACGCGCGACAATACGCATGTTTTCACCACCTGTGAGGTGTGGGTAAGCGGCGGGGGCTTCGATGAGCGAGCCGACACCGGCAAGGACATGCGCGCGGTTCGCTCGCGTCATGGGGTGTCCGAGCACGCTGATGTCGCCGTGCGTGGGGGTGATGAGGCCGAGCAGCATCTTCATCGTGGTGGATTTGCCGGAGCCGTTCGGGCCGAGCAGGCCGTGCACCACGCCGGGGGCGACCTTGAGGTCGAGGTTGTGGACGACGTCTGTGTGTCCATAGGTTTTGGTCAGACCGTGGGTCTGAATAATCGGTGTTTCCATGTCCTCAAGGCTCGCGCATGACACGGGCCTTCCGCGTCGGCACAGGGCACGATTTTGGGCGTGATACCCAGGTATGACGCGGCTTAGGAATCCAACAGATCCGCGCGCGAGACCAACCCGGTCCGGTACGCGAAAAGGGCCGCGTGCACCCGGTCGCGCGACTGCGTCTTCGCCAGCACCCGGCCCACGTGCGTTTTCACCGTGGGCATGGAGATGAACATCCGCTCCGCGATCTCGCCGTTGCTCCAGCCCCGGGCAATCGCGATGAGTACTTCGCGCTCGCGTTCGGTGAGCTCACCCAGCGCGAGGCGGTCGGCGGCGGACAGGGCCACAGCCTTCTCTGTCGGAGCAGCAAGCGTTGCGACGATCCGGTTCGTCGCCCGCGGCGAAATCACCGCGTCACCGCCTGCAACCGTGCGGATCGCGTCCAGCAGCGCCTCCGGTTCCGCGTCCTTGAGCAGGAACCCGCTCGCGCCCGCGCCAATCCCGCCGAGCACGTAGGCCTCGTCGTCGAACGTGGTCAGCACGATCACCTTGGTGTCCGGATGGTGCTGGGTGATACGCCGGGTGGCCGCGATGCCGTCGAGGACGGGCATTTGCACGTCCATAAGCACAATGCCCACCGGATCGCTGTCGCACGCCTGCACTGCCTCCTCGCCGTTCGCGGCAAGCCAGCGGACCTCCATGTCCGGCTGGGAGTCCAGCACGTTGCGGATGCCGTGGAGAAACAACGCTTGGTCGTCTGCGAGTCCGAGAGTGATCATGAGTTCAGCGGGATCCTTGCCATTGTGGTACAGGTGCCGGCGGGGGTGGCGGACGCGGTCACCGTGCCACCGGAAAGCGCCGCGCGCTGCCGCATGCCCTCCACTCCGTGGCCCGGACGAGTGGTCGCGCCGGGAGCGACCGGGTTCGTCATTTCAACCACGACGTTATCTGCGCCCCAGCGCACCGCGAGCTCGGCGTGGCCGGTGCCGTGCTTCATGGCGTTGGTCAGGGACTCCTGCACGATGCGCTGGACGGTAAGCGCGGTGGCCGGGGCCAGGTGCTCGGGAGGGGTGCCCTCGGCGGTGTATGCGACGTTAAGCCCGCCCGCGCGGCTGGTGGCGACCAGGCCGTCGATGTCCAGTTGCGTTGTTGGTTCAACGGGGCGCTGTTCAGGGGCGCGGAGCAGCTCCACCACGCCGCGCATCTGGCGCAGCGAGTCGCGGCCGACGTTGCCGATGGTGCGCAGCGCCTCGTCCTTCGCCTCCGGGGTGGCGGCAAAGCGCGCGCCGTCGGCCTGTGCGACGATGACGGTCAGCGAGTGGGTGACAATGTCATGGATCTCTCGCGCGAGGTGGGCGCGCTGCTCCTGGGCATCGCGCTCGAACTGCTCACGCTGTCGGGCCAGATCCTTCTCCGCGGTCTCCTCGGCACGGCGGCGCAGCTCGCCGAACAGCAGCGCCACGGTCAGCAGAATGATGCTCCAGAAGACGTAGGGGAGTCGCTCGGCAGGCTCGAGCGCGGTGAGCGCGGGGATGACGAACGCGGTGGCTGCGGCGTCGCCAAGCAGCAGTGCACCCGTGGCGAAGTCGCGGTGCGGGGCGGGCAGGTGGCGCCTGGCGATGTAGGCGGCGAGCGGCGCCACGGCGATTGTGCCGACGGGGAGCGATGCGCAGAACGCCGCGGGAATGAGCACCGTAAGGATCGCAGCGAACGTTTCCAGTGGCCAGCGCCAGCGGGTAAACGGGGCCGCAACGGCGCAGGCCAGCAGTGCGAGCCCGACGACCAACTGCCGCGAATCCGGCAGCAGCCCAACTAGGCAGGGGACCAGCATGAATGCTGCCATGTTCGCATTGCGGATCCGCACTGCGCGGGTAGTGGAAAAGTTCATGGCCGTCCACGCTACTTAGCGCCGCGGGCTGTCGCGTCGTACCGCAGTATGACGTTTAGGACTTCACCAGCCGCGCGATAGCGGCAGACGCCTCTTTGATCTTGTCCTCGGCTTCTTGCCCGCCTTTGATGGCATTGGCGACGCAGTGCTCCAAGTGATCGTCCAGCAAGCCCAGTGCTACGCCCTTCAGCGCTGCGTTGACGGCGCTGATCTGGGTGAGGATGTCGATGCAGTAGGCGTTTTCGTCGATCATGCGGTGAATACCGCGGGTCTGCCCCTCGATACGTTTGAGCCGAGCGAGGTAGCGGTCTTTATCGCTGATGTAGCCGTGGTCGTTCATTATGGGTCTCCTTGTTTGGTGTGGACGGTACCGGGCTACTTGGACCGGTTAAGTATCCGGTCGGTGCTGCTCTGTGGGGTGAGGTCGAGTCGGCGGAGCAGTTGCGCGTTGAGGGCGACGACGACGGTCGAGGCAGACATCAGGATCGCACCGACGCTCATCGGCATCACGAAGCCGATTGGAGCGAGGATACCGGCGGCCAGCGGCACGGACAGCAAGTTGTAGCCGGCCGCCCACCACAGGTTCTGCTTCATCTTCCGGTAGGTCTCTCGCGAGAGCTCAATGACCGAGAGCACAGATCGCGGATCAGAGCTTGCCAGGATGACCTCCGCCGAGCCGATGGCCACGTCGGTGCCCGCACCGATCGCGATACCGACATCGGCCTGGGCCAGCGCCGGTGCGTCGTTGACACCGTCGCCGACCATGGCGACCTTGTGGCCCTCGGCTTGCAGTTCCTTGACCTTTGCGGCCTTGTCCTCCGGCCGCACACCGGCGAAGACCCGATCGATGCCCAATTCGCCCGCTACGGTGTTCGCCACGGCCTGCGCGTCGCCGGTGATCATGACGACTTGAGCACCCGATGCGTGCAGTGCGTCGACGGCGTCGCGGGATTCGGGGCGGATCTCGTCGGCAAGCCGGAGTGCTCCGATCACCTCGCCGTCGGCGAGAACGTGGAGAATGATCGCGCCCTCCTTTCGCCACTCGTCGGCGACCGGAAGCTCCGCGGCGGA
The DNA here is from genome assembly GCF_030408635.1 of Corynebacterium coyleae. NCBI lineage: Bacteria > Bacillati > Actinomycetota > Actinomycetes > Mycobacteriales > Corynebacteriaceae > Corynebacterium > Corynebacterium coyleae. The sequence continues at coordinate 1,130,057 of NZ_CP047198.1, forward strand.
ATGCTGCTCAAGCAGGTAGGGGCCACCGACCTCGATTACCTCACCGTCGACAGTTGCTTTCACACCCACGGCTGGCGATGAAGAGAAGTCGGTGGCCTGCGGCACGGCCACATCGCGAGCTTGAGCGGCCCCAGTGATGGCACGGGCGAGCGGGTGCTCGCTGTCTGCTTCAGCGGCCGCTGCCAGGGCCAGCACGTTCGTTTCCTCGTACCCGCGCACGGGTTCGATCGCGGTGACGGTGGGCTCACCCTTGGTCAACGTGCCGGTCTTGTCGAACAACACAGCGTCGACTGAGCGCATCGATTCGAGCGCGAGCCGATCCTTGATCAATACCCCGCCGCGTGCCGCGCGCTCAGTCGCGATTGAGACGACCAGCGGGATGGCAAGGCCGAGGGCGTGGGGGCAGGCGATGACGAGCACCGTGATAGTGCGCACTACCGCGTCATTTGGCACACCGACGACGGTCCAGACCACAGCGGTCAGAATGGCGGCGCCGAGGGTGAACCAGAACAGCAAGGCAGCAGCCTTGTCCGCGAGACGTTGCGCGCGTGACGACGATTCCTGCGCATCGGTGACGAGCTTTTGAATGCCGGCCAGCGCGGTGTCGCCACCCGTGGCCGTTACTTCGATGCGCAGGCCCGAGTCTGTCGCGATGGTGCCAGCGACCACGTGCTCGCCTTCACCGCGGCGCACCGTTTTCGATTCACCGGTGACCATCGACTCGTCCATGCTGGCGCTGCCGTCGACAATTGTGCCGTCGGCAGGCACGGACGCGCCGGGCCGCACGATCACGACATCGCCGACCTCAAGATCCGCCGGAGTGACCTTCACCACTTCGTCGCCGTCGATCTTTTCGGCCTCGTCGGGCAGAAGAGCGGCGAGCGAATCCAGGGCCGAGGTGGTTTGGGCGAGGGAGCGCATCTCGATCCAGTGCCCCAGCAGCATGATGACCACCAGCAGCGCCAGTTCCCACCAGAAATTCAGCCCACGGTCCAGCAAGTTCAGGCTCGCACCCCAAGACGAGACGAAGGCGACCGTGATCGCGAGCGCGATCAGCAGCATCATGCCGGGTTTGCGGGAGCGGATCTCTGAGACCGCCCCGGTCAAGAACGGCCGGCCTCCCCAGAGGTAAATGACTGTGCCCAAAAGTGGTGAGATCCACCGGGCCCATTCCGTGTCTGGCAGCTGATAGCTGATGAGATGGGCGAAAGTGCTGTTGAACCCGACGACCGGGATCGCGAGAACCAGCATGATCCAGAAGAGTCTGCGGAACTGGGCAACGTGATCACCGTGTCCTGCGTGTCCTGCGTGGTCGTGACCACCGTGTCCTGCATGGGCCTCGTGAGCGTCATGCTCATGATGGCTGGCGTGCCCACCGGGTTCGGTGCCGGAGTGGGCGTGCCTGTCGTTCATGGTTCTGTCCTTTCGTTGCTATTCGTGGTTGTGATCGGTTCGGCCGCGCCGGGGGCTAGTGCGGCGACCGTCTCCCACGTTAATACCCCATGGGGGTATAAGTCCAGGGGGTGGTCTCGATGCATGCAGCCGGACGTTTCACCTTTCGTGGGCGCGGGACTACACTGCGCCGACATGCGAGTATTAGCGGCGATGAGCGGGGGAGTCGACTCTTCAGTTGCGGCGGCGCGTCTTGTGGAGGCCGGCCACGATGTTGTCGGCGTGCACCTTGCATTGAGCAAAGATGCGCAGCAGACGCGAGAGTCTGCCCGCGGGTGCTGCTCGCTCGAGGACTCTGCCGATGCGCGTCGCGTGTGCGACAAGCTGGGCATCCCGTTTTACGTGTGGGATTTCTCTGACCGGTTTAAAGAAGAGGTCATTGACAACTTCGTGTGGTCGTATGAGAACGGCGAGACCCCAAACCCGTGCCTGCGTTGCAACGAGAAGATCAAGTTCGCGGCTCTGCTGGACCGTGCGGTCACGCTCGGCTTCGATGCGATTGCCACAGGGCACTACGCAATTATCGACGACACCGGCAACCTGCGTCGCTCGACCGACCCGAACAAAGACCAGTCGTATGTGCTCGGCGTGCTGACCCGCGACGAGTTGGACCGCTGCATCTTCCCGGTCGGTGATACGGAAAAACCCCAGATCCGCGAGGAGGCCGCCCGCCACGGGTTTGCTACTGCCTCCAAACCGGATTCTTACGACATCTGCTTCATCCCCGATGGCAACACCCAGGCGTTTCTGGGGCGCTCCATCGGCATGCGCCCCGGCATGATTCGGGACACCGAAGGCAACGAACTCGCCGAGCACGACGGCGCGTTCCAGTACACGATCGGCCAGCGCAAGGGCTTGAACCTCCGCGTGCCTGCCGCTGACGGCAAGCCGCGCTACGTCACCGATGTGGACACGGCCACCGGCACCGTGACCGTCGGCCCGCGCGACGCGCTGCGCGTCACGGAGATCACCGCCGACCGCCTGAAAGTGCTGCACCCGGCGATGGCCGACGCAGCCGAGTTCGAGGCAAACGTGCAGATCCGCGCCCACGGTGGCGTTGTGCCGTGCACTGCGCGTATCGCGGGCGACCAGATGACGCTTACCCTCCACCAGCCACTCGAGGGCGTGGCCCGCGGCCAGGCAGCGGTGTTGTACCTGCCTGACCCGGATGGCCTGGGCGACATCGTGCTCGGCTCAGGCACGATCTGCGCGACAGCATGATCGCACCAACCGCGTTCGGCATCGGGCCCCTGCCCGGGACAGATCTGGCAAAGGCTGCCGATGTCGTGCTCTCCGAGTCACCGCTGCCGCACGTCCCGCAACTGCCGGACCGCGGCGTCGGCTCCGATCTCATTGGGCGCACCGCAGCGCTGCTCGAGATCCCAATCGCGCCGGGCCCGCGCGGGTGGCGCGTTGCCGCCCGTAAGCGCGCAGACGCCGACCGCATGGTGCGTGACCTCGACCACCTCGAGGAGCTCTGGCACGGCAAAGTAGACACGGTCAAGGTGCAGCTTGCTGGCCCGTTCACGCTCGCCGCCGAGGTAGAGATGGCCAACGGCCACCGCATGATCACCGACCCCGGCGCGCTGCGCGACCTCACCGACGCGCTGCTCGAAGCCTGCAACCAGCACCGCAGCGATGTCGCCGGCCGCTTCGGCGCCACGGTGCTCCAACTCGACGAGCCACGCCTCGGCGACGTCATGGCCGGCACGCTCAAAGGCGCGACTGACTACGAAACCATCGCGGCGATCCCGGAGCCACAGGAGACCCTGCAACGCTTCGGCGAGCATCTGTTGCACACGCCTGTGCTTATCGACGACACCCCGTGGCAGACCACCGACCCCCGCACCTGCAACCGCGACGCGCTGGCGCGTCTGCTCGATACGGGGACGCGCATCGCGATCCCGACCATGCAGCCGCGCGAACTGTATCGCGTGTTCGACGAGTTACAGATCGACCCGGCACAGACCCAGATCGATGTGTACGCCGAGCCGGCAGACACGCTGCTTGCAAGCGCGCGCAGTTACGCTGCCGCTCGCGAAATGCACGAAGAACTGGCAAGCCAGTAAAAGTGAGTTAGCCCTGCATTGGCCAGGCGGTGAGCACACCTGAGGCGTCGCGCCCGTTGGCCTCAAAGTACTTCTTGCGATCGGTCTGCATGCGGAAGTACTCCACGGCCTGCCACTCCATGAGGTCGCCAGACTCCATCTGGGCGAGGTCTGGGTAGGCCTTGCGCACCTGCATCCAGGCGACACGGGCGGCAGCGAACGCGTCGGCGGTTGCCTCGTGTGCGTTGTCGATGCGCACCCCGTAGTGCTCGCACATCGCGGTCAGGTTGCGTGGGCCCTTGCGGTAGCGGTCCTTCGCGCGGTCGACCACCAGCGGGTCGAACACGGGGCCGGTGACGGTGAAATCACCGGTGAGGTTGCGCAGCACCGTTAAGTCGTAGGGGGCGTTAAACACCACGAGCGTCAGGCCGTCTTCCCAGCCCTTCTTGATCGCCTCGACGGTCTCGCGCACCACCTCGTCGTGGTCGCGCCCCTCCGCGCGCGCCTTCTCCGTCGTAATACCGTGCACCTTGGCGGCTTCTTCGGGGATTTCAATCCCGGGATCGGCGAGGGTTTCGTTGGCGTCGACCACGCCGTCGTCGATACGCACAAGCGCAGACGTGACCACGCGAGCCTCGCGCGGGTTAGCGGAGGTGGTCTCCAGGTCGAAGGAGAGCATGCGGGAGGCATCGAATGTGGCCATGCCGGTCATTGTAACGAGCGCGCCGACACGAGTGATCCAAAGTCGTTAACCGAGCTTCCGGACTCCGATAAAGCTGGAGAGCGGAGTTGGATCTCGATTGAGGTCATAAGTGCGCAACAGGTCGATGTACACGCTCTTATCCAGGTCCCAGTCGTATTCATAAGTATGGGGAAGACCCTGTGACGCAGCAAATACGAGATCAGCCATGAGACGGGTGACTCGGCCGTTACCGTCGGTGAACGGATGGATACGAACTAGCTCAGCGTGGGTAGCAATACCCAACTGTCTGGCGGTGAGTAACGAAGCCTCTGCTTGATAACCAAGATTGCCAAAGGAAGCATGTAACTCAGTGGAAATGAATTGCGGATCCACACCGATATTGAGCCCAGTGCGACGGAACGCTCCAGACCAGGTCCAGATGCCGTCGAATAACCACCGGTGAAGCTCGACAAGGAACGATGTTGTCAGTATCTCGTCGAGATGAAGTTCCGAATTGTCGATGTCCTCGAGAACCCTCGCACGAGTAACTGCAAGGGTCTGCTGTTCGAGGCTATGAATTGTGAGCTTGTCAGGGATACGGTCAAAATGTTCGAGCAGCGCCGGTTCGAGCGCACTCATCTCATCTCCGTCGAGCGGGGTTTCGCCGTAGCCGGGGTCTAACCCCATCCGCGTTCCTCGAAAAGCCGTGAGAGGATTTGCTGTTCAAGCTCGGACGGTTCGTAGGTCTCAGGAACGGCACGGCTCTCAAGAGCCATCGAGGCACGTGCAGCGCGGATCGATGCCCCGGATGCTTCAAAGCATTGCGCGTGTGTTGCTGTCATGTTGTGCCTCCCTTCTTCTAGCGCATTGTAGTAGCAGATCGAGTGCCTTGCGGAATACAACCTGGTGAACTTGGGAGGCCTGCTGCAAGCGACAGGATGATTGTTTTAACACCTACACTGGCTCCTCGTGAGTGAAATTTCCGCTGATCTGCACCGTGAATGGGACGAACTAGCCGCCGAGGTCCGTAAGCACCGCGACCTGTATTACAACGGCCAGCCGGTAATTACCGACGCTGAGTTCGACGAGATGTTCCGCCGCCTCCAGAAGATGGAGGAGGATCACCCGGAGTTGGCGGTGCCGGATTCGCCAACGAAGCAGGTCGGCGCGCCGACGGCCGATTCCGCGTTCGCGGACGTAACACACCCCGAGCGCATGATGAGCCTGGATAACGTGTTCTCCGAAGAGGAGATGCGCGAGTGGCTGGACAAGACCCCGGGGCCGTACCTGGCGGAGTTGAAGATCGACGGGCTGTCCATCGACCTGATCTACGAAAACGGGGAACTGACCCGCGCAGCAACGCGTGGCGACGGCACTACCGGCGAGGACATCACCGCCAACGCGCGCGTCATCGAGGACATCCCGCACAAACTCACTGGCGACGCACCCGCGTTCCTCGAGGTCCGCGGCGAGGTATTCATCCGCCCTGAGGACTTCCCGGAACTCAATGAGTTGCGCCAAAAGGAAGGCGGCAAACCGTTCGCCAACCCCCGCAACACGGCAGCCGGCGGCCTACGCCAGAAGAATCCGGAGGACGTGAAGAAGCGCAAACTGCGCATGATCTGCCACGGCATCGGCGCACGCGAGGGCTTTACCCCCGAGACCCAGCATGAGGCGTACGAGAAACTCGCCGAGTGGGGCCTGCCGGTCTCTGAGTACACGCGCCGGGCTGAGACTGCGGACGATGTGCTCAAGGCCGTGAAGTACTGGGGTGAGCACCGCAATGATGCGATCCACGAGATGGACGGGCTTGTGGTCAAGGTGGATTCCGTCGCTGAACAGCGCGGGCTTGGCGCGACGTCGCGCGCGCCGCGTTGGGCGATTGCCTACAAGTATCCGCCGCAGGAGGTGACCACGAAACTGCTCGACATTGAGGTCTCTGTCGGTCGTACGGGCCGCGCGACGCCGTATGCGGTGCTGGAGCCGGTGTTCGTCTCAGGCTCGACGGTGTCTATGGCAACCCTGCACAACCAGCATGAAGTCAAGCGCAAGGGCGTGATGATCGGCGACACCGTGGTGGTGCGCAAGGCCGGCGAGATTATCCCCGAGGTGCTGGGCCCCGTTGCAGATCTTCGCGACGGCACCGAGCGCGAATTCGTCTACCCCGAGAACTGCCCCTCGTGCGGCACGAAACTTGCTCCCGCGAAGGAGGGCGACGCGGACTGGCGCTGCCCGAATACCCGCTCGTGCCCCGCACAGCTCGCCACCCGCCTGGAGTACATCGCATCACGCGGCGTATTCGATATCGAGGCACTCGGCGAGAAGGGCGCGGTCGACCTCATTGCCTCCGGGGTGCTGGAGGACGAAGCGAAGCTGTTCGACCTCACCGAGGAGGACCTGAAAAAGTCCAGCGTGTACACCCGCAAGGACGGCGAGGTCAACGCCTCCGGCAAGAAGCTCCTGGCCAACCTGGAAACCGCGCGGCACGCCGACCTGTGGCGCGTGATCGTGGCGCTATCCATCCGCCATGTCGGCCCCACCGCGGCTCGCGCGCTCGCGTCGCGCTTCCACTCGATGCAATCGCTTATCGACGCCCCCGTGGCCGACCTCGCCGAAACCGACGGCGTGGGCGACGTGATCGCCGAGAGCTTCAAAGAGTGGTTCACCGTGGACTGGCACCAAAACATCGTGGACAGCTGGGCCGCAGCCGGCGTGACTATGGAGTCGGACGATCAGGACCGCGCCCCGCAGACGCTGGAGGGGCTGACCATCGTCGCCACCGGCACGCTGGAGGGCTTCACCCGAGATGAAATTAAGGAAGCCATCCTGTCCCGCGGAGGCAAGGCGGCGGGTTCGGTGTCGAAGAAAACCGACTATGTGGTCGTCGGTGAAAACGCCGGCTCCAAGGCAGCGAAAGCCGAAGAGCTGGGCCGGCCGATCCTCACCGAGGCGCAGTTTGTGCAGCTGCTCGAGGGCGGCCCCGACGCGCTTGCGTAAGGCGCGCGGCGCTGAGGCCGACCAGCGCTGCCGCCCAGACGGCGAGGGCCCACCACAGCCAGATGGGGAACTGGCCGTTCCAGTTCACGCCGAATGAGAGCAACCACATCACCACTGCGGTGATGACCGCGTTGACGAGGGCGTAGATGGGGCCCTTGGCATTCCGCACGGCGCCGAAGGTCGAGGACGCAAGGAGCAGCAGAATCATGACGAGTGCGATCATCGGGTTTCCTCCATCAGGTCGATGCCGAGCGCGTCTACCCAGGCTTCGGTGTCGCCCGCGACGAACGCGGCGCGACTGTGGTCGGCGCGTTCCGGGTCCCAGACCAGCATGGTGCGGAAACCGCCGGTGCCGCCGTTGTGGAACGTGATTTCTTCACCGCCTCCGTCGAGGCTTGCCCAGCCATAGTCGGGCACACCGTGCGAGGACACCCATTCCACGTATTTGGCCATGTCGGCAGCAGTGGAGCGGATCGCGCCAGCCGGGGCCCAGCCGTCCATGTCCCACGGGCCGGCGGGGTGCCCGTTGGCGGCCAGGCCTGTCGGTGCTTCGTCGACGGTGCCAGGTAGCGCCACGTAGGTCGACGTCATGCCAGCGGGCTCGAAGATTCGGGTGCACAGCAGTTCGTCGTAGGGCACGCCGGCGTGTATGGCCAGCAGCTGGCCGAGCAGCGCGTGGCCGTAGTTTGAGTATTGTTCCTCGCCGCGGTTGTTCAGCTCGGCGGAACCGGCGGCGTCGAGTATGTCCTGCGGTGTGTCGCGCCGGTAGGGATTGCCGCCGTCGCGGATGTTCGCCACGAACATGTCCGCGAGGCTCAGACTTTCGGTGGGGGCGAGCCCGGAGGTGTGGTTGAGCAGCTCCTCGATGGTCACATCGGCGACGGGGGCGGAGGGGACGTCGATAAGCTCCTGCACCTGAGTATCCAGGCTGAGCTCGCCGGCGTCGATGAACTGGCGGACAAGCTCCGCGTTGAATGTTTTGGTGATCGAGCCGATTTCGAAGTCATTGTGCTCGTCGGCGCCGAGGCCGCCGAAGCGGACTTCGCCGTCGTCGTAGGTGAAGGCGGCGAGGTTGCGGTGGCCGTCTTCCGCGAGGTGTTCGAGGGCGGAGGAGATCTCGGCATCGCCAGTGTGCTCAGAGGCCACGGAAATGTCGCGGGGGCCGGTGGAGAGCATCAACGCGGCGGCGATGGCGGCGGCGATTACGCCGGCAGCAATGTTGGTAGCGCGCATCAGTGGTCCTCTCCGGCGATCACGATCGCCATGAGCGGGATAACGCGGGCCGGGGGAATCTCGAACATCCCGCCCTGCTTGCGCACCCAGCCGGCGGCCTGCAGTTCCTTCAGGTGGTGGTACGCGGTGCCGGTGGAGGAAACCAGCTCAGATTCGACCAGCTCCGTCACGCTCGCCGGTGCAGCTAAAAGGTGGCGCAAGATGGCGCCGCGGACGGGGTGCGCGAGCGCGGCGATGCGGTCCATTGCGTCGTCCCACGGTTGGTCCGTGATCCACGCTGTTGGGCGGATCCATTCGTAGGAGTAGGTGCCGGTCGGCAGTGTGATGTCGCCGGCGAAGGACACTCTGCCTTGCTCTGTTTCTTTGCTGGAACCGGGGAGTGGGGAGGGCTCGGGTGGTGATGCGTGTTCGAGCGCGGCGACGCGTGCTTCGAGGTCAGAGAGGCGTGCTTCAATCGGTTGCATGCTTTCTAGAATTACAGAATTCTAGAAAGCATGCAACGGCTGAGGTCTGCGCTAGCGCAGGATCGCGCCGATGATGTAGCCCAAATCGCCGACCTCGCGCACCTCGGAGGCCAAGAAATCGGGACCGCCCACACGGCCGACGACGAGCACGAGGTCGGTGCCGTGCAGGGGTGCCACGGTCAGGGCGGTGTCCAACTGGAACCAAGACTCTGGCACCCATTCGTCGAAATCGGGCTGCAAGATGCGCGCGCCCTCGATTGCGGGCATCTGCGGGGTGGAACCGTCATCCTCGGGCGCGGCGGAGGAGGCAGCGACGCGCTCCAAACCGGCGTCGGTGTTGCTCAGCACCACCGCCCAGGAGGAGGTGACGGCCTTCGGCATGACGTTGACCAACTCTTCGAGCGTGTCGGCCTGTTTGCCCGAATGTGCCGCGATCTGGGCGAGCATTTGGATCTGTCCGCGGCGGTCGACGCGCCCGGTGAAGGGGCGGATCGAGTCCACTTCGGCGCCGTCGACGGATGCGACGGCGGTGATCAGGGTGTCCACCATGACTCCGGTGGGCAGGGTGACCACGATGTCGTCGGTCACGGTGCCGTCGAGTGAGGACTCGACGATGTCCACGGAGTTGATGTCGGCCTCCACGATGCCGAACGCCTCAGCGAGCTGGCCGAGGCTGCCCGGCACATCGGGGAGTGAAACGCGGATGAGGTACGACATGGCCTTATTTATAGCAACTGGGGGAGAAGAAGCGGTGGCGCGACGTGACGTAAGATAAGGCGCGTTAATCGCAACCCACGTTATGCCGAAGGGATGGGACTGTGGCTGAGATTTCACGCGACGAGGTGTCGCGCATCGCACGCCTGGCGCGAATTGCGCTGAAAGACGAGGAGCTGGACACGATTGCCCAGCAGCTGGACACGATTGTGGAAGCAGTGTCGAAGGTGCAAAGCGTGGACACCGAGGGCGTGACCCCGATGAGCCACCCGCACTCCATCGACGCCGGTATGCGCGCCGATGTGGAAAAGAAGGTGCTGACGCAGGAGCAGGCGCTGGATCAGGCGCCGGCTGTGGAGGACGACCGCTTTATGGTGCCGCAGATTCTCGGAGAGGGAGACTAAACGATGACGCAGTACACGATTCCGGCAGAGGGGCTCGTCGCAAAGCCAGCGCACGAACTTGCGGCGATGATTCAGGCTGGCGAGGTCACCTCGCGCGAAGTTACCCAGGCGTTTTTGGACCGCATCGCGGAGATTGACGACGAATTGGGGGCCTTCCTGCACGTTGGTGCCGAAGAGGCCCTGGCTGCGGCTGACAAGGTCGACGAGCAGGTAAAGAACGGCGAGGAGCCAGCGTCTGCGCTCGCTGGTGTGCCGCTGGCACTGAAGGACTTGCTGGTCACCACGGACGCGCCGACGACGGCTGCGTCGAAGATGCTTGAGGGCTACATGAGCCCGTACGACGCTACTGTGGTCAAGAAGCTGCGCGCCGCTGGCATCCCGATTCTGGGCAAGACCAACCTGGATGAGTTTGCCATGGGCTCTTCCACGGAGAACTCCGCGTACAAGCAGACGAAGAACCCGCACGATTTGGAGCGCGTCCCGGGTGGTTCCGGTGGCGGCACCGCTGCGGCGCTTGCATCTGGTGAGGCCCCGCTGGGCATCGGTACCGACACGGGCGGCTCGATCCGCCAGCCGGCATCGCTCACCGGCACCGTTGGCGTGAAGCCGACCTACGGTGGCGTGTCGCGCTATGGCGTGATCGCCTGTGCGTCCTCGCTCGACCAGGTTGGCCCGTGCGCGAACAATGTGCTTGATACTGCGCTGCTGCACGAGATCATCGCTGGCCACGACGAGTTCGACGCTACCTCCGTGGACCGCGAGGTTCCGGCGTGTGCCGACGCAGCTCGTGAGGGCGTTTCGGGTGACCTCAAGGGCGTCAAGATCGGACGCGTCAAGCAGTTCGAGCGCCCCGGCACCCAGGAAGGTGTCAAGGAGGCCATCGACGCCGCCTACGCTCAGCTCGAGCGCCAGGGGGCTGAGATTGTCGAGGTCGACTGCCCGAGCTTCGACGACGTCATGGGTGCGTACTACATCATCCAGATGTCCGAGGTGAGCTCGAACCTCGCGCGTTTCGACGGCATGCGTTACGGCCTGCGCGTCGGCGACGACGGCTCCCGCTCCGCAGAAGAGGTGATGGCCGCAACTCGTGGTGAGGGCTTCGGTGCTGAGGTCAAGCGCCGCATCATCTTGGGCACTTACGCGCTGTCGGTGGGTTATTACGACGCCTACTACCTGCAGGCGCAGCGTGTGCGCACCCTGATCGCCCAGGACTTTGCCAAGGCGTTCGAGGGCTGCGATGTCATTGCAGCACCGTCTGTGCCGTCGACCGCCTTCAAGTTGGGTGAAAAGGTCGACGACCCGTTGGCGATGTACAACTTCGACCTGTTCACGCTGCCGCTGAACCTGGCTGGTTTGCCGGGCATGTCGGTTCCGGCGGGCAACGCCTCCGATACCGACCTTCCGGTTGGTCTGCAGTTGATCGCCCCGGCGTTCGAGGACGCACGCCTCTACCGCGTGGGTGCCGCATTTGAAGCCGGCCGTTAATCCCTGGAATACCCTCGCAGCCTTGGCTGCGGGGTATTTTCTTGTCCTGATCGACCAGGGCTTCATGCCCGTGATCACCCCGCTTCTGCCGTACGAGGTCGGCGGCGCGGTGTGGCTGACCAGTGTGTACTTGCTGTGCACGGTCGCGCCCATGCCGGCCACGGGACGGCTTGGCGACGCCTTCGGGCAGCGCCGCATGTTCCTCACCGGCCTGACCGTCTACGTGGCGGCGCTGGCACTAGCGGGCGCGTCGTGGTCGTTCGGTTCCCTGATCGTCGCGCGTGCGCTCCAGGGCTTCGGCGCGGCGGTGTTCCTGCCGCAAGCCTTCGGTCTGATCCCGCGCGTGTTTGCCGCCGACAAGCAGGGCCGCGCGTTCGCCGTGTGGGGCGTGATCGGCTCGGTGGCCTCGCTCATCGGGCCTGTCGCCGGCGGCGCGATCGCGCAGTCCCAGGGTTGGCGTGCGGCGTTCTACGCCCAGGCGGGGCTCGGGGCGGTTGCGCTGGTCGCCGGTGTCATTGCGCTGCCGCGATTAACGACGACAGGGGAGCGGGTCACCTTATTACCGATCGTGCTGTCCTTCGGCGGGCTTGGGCTGTTGGTCTACGGCATCCAGTTCGGCTATTGGCCCTCGATCCTGTTCGGTGTGTTGCTGCTGGGCGTGCTCGTTCTGTCAGCACGCAACGGCACCGATGACGGGTTCCTACCAATCGAGCTCCTTTCGGACCGCGCTTTTGCACTAGGCACACTCGGCGTGGCCTCCATGGGGTTCACCGTCGCCTCGATGTTTATCCCGCTGATGTACTGGCTGCAGACGGTCGCAGGGGCCTCGCCCTCGGCGGCGGGCCTGATCACAGCACCGATGTCGGTGCTCGCGCTGGTGCTCACGCCGGTGGCCGGCTACCTGACGGATCGGCGCAACCCCGGCAAGCTCTGCGCGATCGGGTTCACGCTCAGCGCTGTGGCGCTGGTGCTGGCGATCGCGCTCATCAACGCCGGCGCTAACCTGTGGTGGTTCACCGCAGTCACGGCGCTGCTCGGTATCGGTGGCGCGTTTGTGTGGGCGCCGAACGCGGCAGTCACCATGCGCGGCATCACCGAGGGACAGACCGGCGCTGCGTCCGGGTTGTACAACACCGCGCGCCAGGTTGGCAGCGTGCTCGGCGTGGCACTCGTGGGGGCAGTGCTCGCCTCCGGAGAGATCGATGTGACGGCGTCGAAGGCGCTGGTGTTGCCGGTTGTGGCGATGGTGGTGGGCGTGGTGTCGTCGATACGCATTGCGCCGCGGGCAGGGGCAGGCGCAGCGCGCTAGGCTGGCGTGCATGCGACTTGCCACGTTGACCTCTGGAGGAGATTGCCCCGGACTAAACGCCGTTATCCGCGGCGTGGTCCGTACCGCGAACACCGAATACGGCTCCACCGTCGTTGGATACCGCGACGGTTGGGTCGGTTTGATGGAGGACCGCAGGGTCGATCTTTACGACGACGCCTACATGGACTCCCTGCTTCTACGCGGCGGCACGATTCTGGGCACGGGGCGACTGCACCCGGACAAGTTCAAGGCTGGAATCGACACGATTAAGGCCAACTTGGACGATGCTGGCATCGACGCACTGATCGCCATCGGTGGTGAGGGCACGCTCAAGGGTGCGAAGTGGCTCTCCGACAATGGCATCCCGGTTGTGGGCGTGCCGAAGACGATTGACAACGACGTTGCCGCGACCGACTACACCTTCGGGTTCGACACCGCAGTGTCCGTGGCCACCGACGCGATCGACCGCCTGCACACCACAGCAGAATCCCACAACCGCATCCTGATCGTGGAGGTCATGGGCCGCCACGTCGGCTGGATCGCCCTGCATGCCGGCATGGCGGGTGGTGCGCACTACACCGTGATCCCCGAGGAGCCGTTCGATATTGCGGAGATCTGCAAAGCCATGGAACGCCGCTTCCAGATGGGGGAGAAGTACGGCATCATCGTCGTTGCCGAAGGCGCGGTGCCCAAGGAGGGCACGATGGATGCTGGCCTCGGCGAAGAAGACGAGTTTGGCCACAAGACCTTCAATGGCATGGGCCAGATCATTGGCGACGAAGTGAAGAAGCGCCTCGGCTACGACGTGCGCACCACCGTTCTTGGACATATTCAACGCGGAGGCACGCCGACCGCCTACGACCGCGTGTTGGCCACCCGCTACGGTGTGCACGCCACCCGCGCGGCACACGACGGCAACTTTGGCAGCTGTGTGGCCTTGCACGGCGAGGACATCGAACTTGTTGCGCTCGAGGATGCAGTGGCGCAACTCAAGACCGTCCCGGAGCGCCGCTACGCCACCGCGAAGGCGATGTTCACCTAGGACAGCGCAGGGGTTTCCTAACAGAATCTCCAAAACGGCCCGCGAGTCCATATTGTGAGAGTAGAATCTCACGCTATGAGTCAATCGCGTCGTGGGGCGACCACCGCCGAAGATCGTTCGGCCCTGATCGCCTCTGTTGTCTTCCCGATCCTCGTCGTTGTCGGCGGCTGCATCGGATACTTCACCCCGTCTGTCGTCGCGCCGATTACCGGGGGGACAACCTGGCTTCTGGGCGTGGTCATGTTTGGCATGGGCCTGACGTTGAAAGTCGCCGACTTTGCGATCATCGCGAAGCGTCCGACGCCTGTGCTGATCGGAGTGATCGCGCAGTTTGTCATCATGCCGGTACTGGCGGTGCTCATTACGTGGATGCTGAATCTGCCACCGGAAATCGCAGCTGGTGTCATCCTCGTCGGCTGCGCCCCGGGCGGCACGACCTCCAACGTGGTGACCTACTTGTCACGCGGTGATGTGGCGCTGTCGGTGGCGATGACCACGGTGTCCACGCTGCTCGCGCCGATCTTCACGCCACTGCTCACCCTGTGGTTGGCGGGGCAGTACCTGCCAGTAAGTGCTGGTTCGATGGCGATCTCCACGGTCAAGATGGTGCTGCTTCCGGTCCTGCTCGGCCTCGCGATTACGTTCTTTCTACCGAAGATCGCCCAAGCGATCTTGCCAGCGCTTCCGTGGATTTCTGTCGTCGCCATTGGGGCGATCGTCGCGATCATCGTCTCGGGTTCACGGGACAAGATCGTCGAAGCGGGTCTGCTTGTCTTGGTAGCTGTGATGATCCACAACCTGCTCGGCTACGCGCTTGGCTACTTCACCGGCAAGGGGACGAAGCAAACCGAATCGGCCTCGCGCACCATCGCGGTGGAAGTCGGCATGCAAAATTCTGGCCTCGCCGCCACGCTCGCTGTGCAGTACATGACCCCGCTTGCCGCGCTGCCGGGTGTCATCTTCTCGGTCTGGCACACCCTGTCCGGCGGGATCTTCGCCATGGTCATGCGTCTTCGCGATGACCGCGCGAAGCGTGCCGAGAACCCAGCAGCGCCTGCCGCAGAACCCATGGTGGTCTAGGGCCATCCACTACAAGTCGCCGCGACGTGCCACCCACACGAACGCGGCGATCTTTTTACGCCCGACAGCGAGCGCATTGCCTAGCGACGGCCCATTGCCCGCATGAATCGTTCCCCACAACGTGTCGCCGGGGTGCGCGGGAAGAACGTCGCACAGGTGCTGCATGGCGGCGGGGGCGAGGCCGCGGCCGCGCGCGTGGTCGTCGAGAAGAAACTCGTAGACCTGAAACCCGCGCATCCCGTTGGCGTCGTCGCGCGCTGCGGCGATAACGCCGGCGCGTTGGCCTCCAACTTCCACTGCGTACAGTGCGCCTGTTTCTGCGCAACTTTGCAACTGCGGCAATGTCGCTGCTTCGGTCCAGGTCGCCACGTCGGGCGTTTGCTTCACGACGTTGCCGAGCACCTCATCTGCGTACCCCGTCATCTCCTCGGGGGCTGCTGGAACGAGACGCACCCGGTGGCTCTGCGGGCGGCGTGGTGCAGCGCGCAGTTCGGAGACGAGGCCAGCAACGATCCACTGATCCACATCGGCGCTCTCCGGCGGGTTGGGCAATTCGAACCGGATTGCAACCGGCACAAAATCAGCGAACTCGCGGTGCAACTGTGCTGCATACGGTGCTAACCCGTCGTACTGCGGTGATACGGACGTAGCGACGACATGCACAAACGGCTTCTTGGGATCCAGCCCCAAAAAGCGGATGCCGGCGACGCACCAGTGACCATCAGTGAACTCAACGTGCCGGTTCGCCCACGCAAGCGGGTCCTCTACGGTCGGCCCGCCGATGCTGTTGAGGTGATCGCGGAATCCGGCGCCGAACTCGTCGTTAGCCACATGCTCTGCTTGCGGGCGCATCTCCTCCGTCGCGAGGTAGAAACGTTCTTCCTCCGAGTACCAGTCGCGCAGCTGGCTGGGCATCCAGGCCGCATAAGCACTCGCCATTTGGGCAAGCAATGCGTTCGTCATCGTTAGTGCCTTTCCGTCTGAGGGAAGTTTTTATTTTAGGTACGTGTCGCCACGGCGAGCTGTAGCGCGAGCGAATCGGGTAGGGCAGTAGAATGGCCGGCATGACTGCCTACGATCTGATGGATTACGACGAGGTACTGGAAAAGTACGACCCGGTTATGGGGCTTGAGGTGCACGTCGAGCTCGCTACTGAGACGAAGATGTTCTCCACGGCCTCTGCCCACTTCGGTGCGGAGCCGAACTCCAACGTTGACCCGGTTTCGCTCGGCCTGCCGGGCGCACTGCCGGTGGTCAACGCCAAGGGTGTGGAGTGGGCAATCAAGATCGGCCTGGCGCTGAATTGCAAGATTGCGGAGTCATCCCGCTTCGCGCGTAAGAACTACTTCTACCCGGACCAGCCGAAGAACTACCAGATCTCCCAGTATGACGAGCCGATTGCGTACGACGGCTACCTGGACGTCGTGCTCGAGGACGGCACCGAGTGGCGTGTGGAAATCGAACGCGCACACATGGAGGAGGACACCGGCAAGCTCACCCACCTGGGCTCCGCGTCCGGTCGTATTACTGGCGCGACCGCTTCGCTCGTGGACTGCAACCGTGCCGGCGTGCCCCTGATTGAGATCGTGACCAAGCCGATCATCGGCGCTGGCGAGCGCGCCCCGGAGGTGGCGAAGGCATACGTCGGTGCTCTGCGCGAACTGGTCAAGGCGCTCGGTGTTTCCGACGCTCGTATGGACCAGGGCAGCATGCGTTGTGACGCCAACGTGTCGCTTCGCCCAGTCGGCCAGGAAGAGTTCGGTACCCGCACCGAGACCAAGAACATCAACTCCCTGAAGTCGGTCGAGCAGGCCGTGCGCTTTGAGATGCAGCGCCAGGCTGCCGCGTTGGAAAACGGCGAGGAGATCGTCCAGGAGACCCGCCACTACCAGGAGAAGGACGGCTCCACCTCGAAGGGACGTCCGAAGGAAGAGGCATCCGACTACCGCTACTTCAACGACCCGGACCTGCCGCCGGTGATCGCGAAGCCGGAGTGGGTTGAGGAAATCCGTGCGACCCTGCCCGAGTTGCCGTGGGTGCGCCGCGCTCGCATCCAGGAGGAGTGGCAGCTGCCGGAGAAGGAGTTCCGTGACCTGGTCAACGCTGGTGCGCTGGATCTCATCGTGGACACAGTGGAAGCTGGCACGACCCCGGACGAGGCTCGTTCCTGGTGGGTGTCCTACATCGCGGGCAAGGCCAATGAAGCAGGCAAAGACCTGGACGCGCTTGGCGTTACCCCGAACGACGTCGCACGCGTGGTTGCGTTGGTCAAGGAGGGCAAGCTGACCACCAAGCTCGGCCGCCAGGCGATCGACGGTGTGATTGAGGGGGACGGCAACGTTGATGAGGTCGTCGCAAAGCGTGGGCTTGAGGTCGTGCGCGACGACGGCGCTATCGAGAAGGCTGTCGACGACGCACTTGCCGCCAACCCAGACATCGTGGAGAAGTACCGCGCAGGCAACAAGAAGGTCACCGGCGCAATCGTCGGCGCCGTAATGAAGGCCACCCAGGGTAAGGCAGACCCGGGCCAGGTCAACCAGCTCATCGCGAAGAAACTCGCGGAGTAACCTTCAGCGAAGCACCACACAGCCGGCCCCGACTGATGTACGGGGCCGGCTGGTTCTTCTTTGGTGAGTTGTAGGTAATGGTAACAATGCATATCCTGTAGGTACGTACCTGCAGGGAGGTGTGTTATGACCGCTATTTCCGCCAGAGAATTCAATCGGGATGTCAGTGCCGCGAAGCGCGCCGCGCTCGATCACCCTGTGATCATTACTGATCGTGGGGAGCCGTCACACGTTCTGCTGTCGATCGACGACTATCGTCGGCTCTCATCGTCAGAAACTGGGTGGGTAAAAGCAGTTCAAATGAAGGATGAAGATATAGAATTCGACCCTCCACGAGCTGAATTTAAAGTGCGGAGTCTCGACCTGTGAGGTATTTATTCGATACCAACGTTATTAGTGAGCTGCGGAAGCCGCCCGGCCGAGTGAATCCTCGAGTGGCGAGTTGGGCCGACAACCTGGCAGAGGGAAACGTATACATCTCTTCCATCTCAGTTTTTGAGATCGAAAGAGGAATTCTGCTCAAGCAACGTACGGATCCAGTGCAGGCTGAAAGGTTGCGCGACTGGTTCAATGGTCAAGTTAAAGTTCAATTCAAAGGGCGCATTCTTCCTTTTGATGAGGACGTAGCCTCTGTGGCGGCTGCGATGCACGTCCCAGACCCGAAAGTGACTGCGGATTCTTTTATCGCTGCTACCGCTCAAGTACATAGCCTTATCGTTGCGACACGGAATACCCCTGGCTTTGAGTCGATGGGCGTTGAGCTAGTTAATCCCTGGGAGATGTAACCACGAAACGCGAAAGCCCCGGCCAGTGTGGTGGATGGCCGGGGCGGGGGAGTCGTCGTCAAGCAGTGCTACTTGTTTTGAGGCTTGACGGCCGGGAACTCGCCAGTCTTGTACATCTCCTCGTAGGACTTCCAGTGGATTTCGTCGCCCGGGGTATCGGGTGCGCCCTCGTAGGACTCAGACTCCGGATCGAGCGCAGGCACGTCCGCGATATCGAATTCGCTGGAAGAGTCCGCGTGCAGATCCGCAGCAACCTCTTCCTGGACGGACTGCCACAGGTCTTGGCCGCCCATGTGGGAATCGCCGGTGAGCTCGTCGACTTCGTTGCGCTCGGCGCGGGTCAGCGGCTCGCCTTCCGGATCGAGCGCGGTCTCGGCAAGCTCTGCAAGACGCTCGCGGCGTCCCGTCTCCTCCTGGATGTTCTTGCGGTCGCGGAACCAAGCCACACCCATAGCAATGCCAAGGGCAAGACCGAGGTAGCCCAGAACTGGGTAAACCCAACCGAGCAGGTCAGCGAAGCCAATGAAGGACAGGGCGTAGCCGACGAGAACCGCCGCGAAGTAGTACGGGCGGAACTTGCCCGGCTTGTCGTGGCTGAGGCGACGACCGCTGGCGTAGAACATGCCGACGGCGGTGTTGTAAATCATCAGGTAGATGACAATGGAGACGAACACGCCCACTGCCGGGTGCATGTTGTCGAAGACCATCAGCAGCGGCATGTCTGCGTCCATCACGTCTGCCATGTTGCAGAACAGAATGAACGTGAGGATCAGCAGCAAAACAGCGAACATAATGCCGCCCAGCAGGCCACCCTTACCGGCCTGTGCAGGGTTCATGTGGGAGCCAGCAAAGACGAGCATCATGGAAACGTCCATGATCATGACCAGGGTTGCGTAGTTCAACGCGGTGATCAGCCAGTTACCAAACGTGCCTGATGCGCTTTGGTTCTGCTGTGCAATCTCGTTGATGTATCCGAAGTCGGACGGGATGTTCGTCAGTGTGATCACAAACGCGGCGAGCAGGCAGATGATCAGCAGCGGCGTGATGAAGGAGAAAACGTTCGTGAGCCTGTCGATGTCAAGAAGACCGGACAGGAGCAGCAGCACAACCATGATGGTCGATCCGGCCCAAGTTGGCAGGCCGAATTGTTGCTCGAGGTTCGCGCCAGCACCGGCGACCATGACGAAGCCGATGCAGAACAGCGTGAACACGGTGGTGATGTCCATGTATTTAGCAATCCACGGACGCGAGACACTCTTGAACACGGCACTGTGGTCATCGGCCATGTAGTAGGAGCCGAGCTGGTAGACCCAGCCACTGAAGATTGCGATCGCGGCACCTGCGATGGCGGCGCCGATGATGCCCTTGTAGCCGAAGGCGAGGAAGTACTGGATGACTTCCTGCCCGGAGGCAAAACCGGCGCCGACAGTCAGGCCCACGAGCGCGAGGGCGACTTTGAGCGTCTTACACATCAATAAACATTCCTTATATAAATCTGCGTAAAAAGTTTAGAACGGGTTGTAGGGTAACACCATTACACGGGCTTGGCTAACTAGGTTTGTTGACATCGGTGCAGCGCACCCCGGCGAGTTGACAAATCACAGCGAAGTTTTCGCCTAAGTTGTAGGCCATGGCTAAAAATCCACGCGATCTCACACCCGACGATCTGAACAACCTGGAAAACGTCGCTGACGTGCCCGAATACAAGGGGGATGCTGCGACGGAGATTTTTCCGCAGACTTCCCAGACGGGCGACGAGGTGCGCCTGAGTGCCGATAAGGCAGCACAAGCCTCTGCGCCGTCCGCAGGCTCTACTGCGGTCCCCTCGGCGTCTGCATACTCATCCGACCCGGCACCGGTGACATCCGCGTTCATCCGTGAATCTGAAACCATCGCACCGGCAGCCCCCGCAACCTATGCGGAGGAGCCGGTCGAGCCGGTTGCGGTGGATCCGGCACCGGTTGCAGTAGAGGAGGAAGACGCCCGCCGTGGCACGACTGATTTCGGCTTGCTGCTGCTGCGTCTGTTCCTCGGCGCGTACCTGATTATTGATTCCGTCGCAGTGTTCTTCCGACTCGGCGGCAACGACGGTATCGCCGGCCTAGAAAATGCATTCGCCAACTACCCGTACGGCAACGGCCTGGCTGTTGTTGTTCCCACCCTCGAACTCACGGCCGGCGTGTTCTTGGTCCTTGGTCTGCTCGGACCGATTGCGGCAGCTGTGGCGATCGCCGTCACCGGTTTTTTGGCGCTGCACGCATTCAACGGTCAGACGGACGGCTTCAACGTCTTCGCCTGGACGCCGGAAACGTGGGTGCCGGTCATGCTGCTGGCAGTGTCGCTCGCAGTGCAGTTCACCGGTCCGGGCCGCTACGGTATCGACGCCTCGCGCGGTTGGGCGAAGCGTCCGCTGGCATCGTCCTGGATCTGCGCCATTGTGGGTCTTGCCGCAGCAGGTGCGGCGTGGTGGTTCGGCACCGGGATTAACCCGTTTGCCTAAACCACACGCACGCTGCGTTTAGTCCACTTGGCGGACGGCGCCCTTGTCGGCGCTGGTTGCCATCTTGGCGTATGCACGCAAAGCCTTCGAAACCTCACGGACACGGTTCGGTGTCCAGGGGTTGTCGGAGGCTTCCATAGCTTCACGGCGCTTTTCCAACTCTGCTTCCGGCACATCCAGCTTCAGTTCGCGGTTGGACACGGAGATGGCGATGGTGTCGCCGTTTTCGATGAGGCCGATCAGGCCGCCTGCGGCAGCTTCGGGGGAGATGTGGCCAATGGACAGACCGGAGGTGCCTCCGGAGAAGCGACCGTCGGTGATCAGTGCGCACTTCTTGCCCAGGCCAGCGCCTTTGAGGAATGACGTCGGGTGGAGCATTTCCTGCATGCCCGGTCCACCTGCTGGACCCTCGTAGCGGATGACCACAACCTCGCCTTCGAGCACCTCGCGGTTGAGGATCATGGACACAGCTTGCTCTTGCGAATCGACGACGCGTGCTGGACCGGTGAACTCCCACAAGCCTTCTTCGACGCCTGCGGTTTTCAGGATGGCGCCGTCCGGGGCTAGGTTGCCGCGCAAGACGACAAGGCCGCCGTCGGAGGTAAACGGGTGCTCGACGTCGTGGATGACGCCATTTTTCGCATCCGTATCCAGGCTTTCCCAGCGCGCGCTTTGTGAGAATGCCTTCGTGGTGCGCTCACCGCCCGGTGCGGCGTGGAAGAGCTCGAGCGCTTCCTCGGTAGCGCTTCCGCCGCGGATGTCCCAGTCTGCGAGCCATTGGCTTAGCGACGAGTACGTGATCGAATGCACATCATCATGCAGCAATCCAGCGCGGTGGAGCTCACCCAGGATGGCTGGGATGCCACCTGCGCGATGGACATCCTCGACGTGTGCCTCACCGTTCGGGGCAACCTTGGACAGGCAGGGGATCTTGTGTGACAGATCGTCGATATCTGCCAGGTCGAAGTCGATTTCACCTTCTTGGGCTGCGGCCAGGATGTGCAGGATGGTGTTGGTGGAACCACCCATTGCCATGTCGAGCGCCATGGCGTTGCGGAATGCATGGACGTTGGCCACGTTGCGGGGCAGGACGGATTCGTCGCCCTGGCCGTAGTAGCGCTCGCAAAGGTCCATGATGGTCTGGCCAGCGCGCTCGAAGAGTTCGCGGCGTGCGGTGTGGGTTGCCAGGGTGGTGCCGTTGCCCGGCAGTGACAAGCCAAGTGCTTCGGTGAGGCAGTTCATGGAATTAGCGGTGAACATGCCGGAGCAGGAACCACAGGTGGGGCAGGCGTTGTTGGCGATACTGTCGAGCTCGTCGTCGCTGACGTCGTTGTTAGCGGAAAGCGCGATGGCGTCGATGAGGTCGGACTTCGGCTTAGTCACACCGCCGACAGAAAACGCCTTGCCGGCCTCCATCGGGCCACCGGAGACAAAGACGGCGGGGATGTTCAGACGCATTGCGGCGTTGAGCATGCCTGGTGTGATCTTGTCGCAGTTGGAGATACACACCATGGCATCCACGGTGTGGGCGTTGACCATGTACTCCACCGAGTCGGTGATGATCTCGCGCGAGGGCAACGAATACAGCATGCCGGAGTGGCCCATGGCGATGCCGTCGTCGACCGCGATGGTGTTGAACTCCTTGGGTACGCCGCCTGCGGCGCGGACAGCGTCGGCCACGATGTCACCAACAAGTTTCAGGTGAACGTGGCCAGGCACGAACTGCGTGTAGGAGTTCACGATGGCAACGATGGGTTTGCCAAACTCGTGCTCGCCGGTGCCTGTAGCGCGCCACAGGGCGCGGGCTCCGGCTGCTTGGCGGCCAACGGTGGTGACACGTGAGCGAAGGGGGATCACGGTTTACTCCTTAGGTTCGTTCGCGGACGGGCGAGGTCCCGGCAGATCGGGGTGTTCTGCGAGGTAGGCATCGTATTCCTCGCGGGTAAGCAGGATGCGGTCGCCGTCTTTATCAATGATTTCGTACTTGCCGTCTGCTGCTTGCTCGGCGGATGCAATGACGTCTGTAATTCGTCCTCCGGATGCCTCGGCGAGCGCGGGCAATGAGTTGAACGTTACGCCAGGCAGGGGATACTCGGTGCCGTTTTTTGCAGCGACGCGTGCGGAAGTTCCCTTGAAAGCGATGCCGGCCAGGTCTTCCCAAGGAAGAAAGGTATTTTTGCGAACGAGGTAACGGGTTTTAATTCCTTTGTTATCCACTGTGGTGGAGGAGCAGAGTACCCATGCGAGCCACACAATGGGGATAAGAAGGAGCCAAATGAGATATTTCGGCGCCCACATGATGCCCATGAGTGCGATGCCGGTTGCGAGCACGATGGCGAGGATGTGCTCACGGGTTGGTTTAAACACTTTTTGGGTGGTCGGGGGCGTTCCCTGTGTGGCTGTCATACCCCGGCATGCTAGTCATGTTGATGCCGGGGGAAGTAACGGGATGCGCCGGGGTGTCGTCGATACGCGTGATTTCTGTGAATAAAAATGCGCGAGGGGTGGGCTGGCTCACTATTGTCATGTACGTGATCAATCAGCGACTTGTAATTATTGTACCCACGCGGCGCTTGCCGTAGCGGGTTCGTTTTACACGCCGCAGACACAAGCGCCCTCGAGAGCAAACGCTCACCGGGGGCTTTTATTTTTAGGTAATTCGAACACAAGGAGTGCAACGGTGGCAGGTTCACAACCATCCCCGTCGACGGAGAGCAATGGACCGGAGCGGATGAAAGGCGCGGACGCGGTCGTTCGCAGCCTGGAGGAGCTTGGCACGGAAATTGTGTTCGGCCTTCCGGGTGGCGCGGTGCTTCCGCTTTACGACGCCCTGTATCGGGCAACGAAACTACGCCACGTGTTGGTGCGCCACGAGCAAGGTGCGGGCCATGCAGCAGAGGGATACGCGGTGGCCTCGGGAAGGGTCGGCGTTTGCATTGCTACGTCTGGTCCCGGTGCGACGAACTTGGTAACACCGATCGCGGACGCTTACCTGGACTCGGTGCCGATGGTGGCGATCACGGGCCAGGTTGGCTCGTCGCTTTTGGGTACCGATGCGTTCCAGGAGGCGGACATCCGCGGCATCACGATGCCGATTACAAAGCACAACTTCATGGTGACCGACCCGGAGCAGATCCCGTTCGCGCTTGCGGCGGCGTTTCATATTGCCTCGACCGGCCGTCCAGGCCCAGTGCTCGTGGACATCCCGAAGGATGTGCAGAACGCGGAGATTGAGTTTAAGTGGCCGCCGAAGATCGATTTGGCTGGCTACAAGCCGAACACGAAGCCGCACAACCGTCAGATTGCCCAGGCAGCGAAGCTGATTTCTCAGGCGAAGCGTCCGGTGCTTTACATCGGTGGCGGTGTTGTGAAGGCGAATGCGAACAAGCAGCTGCTCGAGTTTGTTGAGGCGACCGGGATCCCTGTGGCTACGACTTTGATGGCGCTCGGAGCGTTCCCGCAGTCGCACCCGCTGTACCTGGGTATGCCGGGTATGCACGGTTCGGTACCGGCAGTGGGTTCCTTCCAGGAATCCGACTTGCTCATCGCTGTTGGCACGCGTTTCGACGACCGCGTGACCGGCGATACCGATACGTTTGCGCCGCACGCCAAGGTCATTCACGCTGACATCGACCCTGCAGAGGTGGGCAAGATCCGCGCGGTGGACGTCCCAATCGTTGGCGATGCTAAGCGTGTGCTGTCGGAACTGACCGATTACTTTGAGGAATCCGGAAAGACCAAGGCGCCGTCAATCGAGCCGTGGATTGAGCGTCTGCAGGATCTGAAGCGTCGTTTCCCGCGCGGTTATGACAAGAACGAGGACGGCACGCTCGCTCCGCAGTTTGTGATCGAGACGCTGTCCAAGGCCGCTGGGCCGGACGCGATTTACTGCTCTGGTGTGGGTCAGCACCAGATGTGGTCTGCGCAGTTTGTGGACTTTGAAACGCCGCGCCACTGGATCAACTCTGGTGGTGCTGGCACGATGGGCTTTTCCATTCCGGCTGCGCTCGGTGCGAAGGCAGCGCACCCGGATGCAGAGGTGTGGGCGATCGACGGCGATGGTTGTTTCCAGATGACCAACCAGGAGATCACCACCGCTGCGCTCGAAGGCTTTCCGATCAAGGTTGCACTGATTAATAACGGCAACCTGGGCATGGTGCGTCAGTGGCAGACGTTGTTCTACGACGGCAATTACTCTCACACGAAGTTGGGTGGGGAAACATACGTTCCGGACTTTGTGCAGTTGTCGGAGGCGCTCGGCGCGGTTGCGTTCCGGGTGTCGAAGGAAGAAGACGTGCTGCCGACGATCCAACGTGCGCGTGAGATCAACGATCGCCCGGTGGTCATTGAGTTCATCGTGGGCGAGGACGCGCAGGTGTGGCCGATGATCTCTGCGGGCTCGTCGAATAGTGACATTGAGTATGCGCGCGGAATGCGCCCGTTCTTCGATGATGAGGAGTCGGCTGCGGAGTCGCCGCAGGCAATCAGCGAGGCCATCGAGACCGCTGCGGCGGAGCAGGAAGGGAACTAACAATGACACAACCAGATGCAATCACTCGCCACACGCTTTCAGTGCTGGTTGAGGACGTTGACGGAATTATCACCCGTGTTACCGCCCTGTTTACCCGTCGCGGGTACAACCTGGTCTCGCTCGTTTCGGCGAAGACGTCGAAAGAGGGCGTGAACCGGTTGACGGTGGTGGTCGATGCAACGGAGCGTTCTGTCGAGCAGATCGTCAAACAGCTCTACAAGCTGATCCAGGTGCTTAAGGTGCAGCAGCTTGACGACGACACCACGGTCGGCCGCCAGCTGCTGCTGGTCAAGGTCAACGCGGACAATCAAACACGTCCGCAGGTGGTGGACGCTGCCAACCTGTTCCGAGCGCGCGTGATCGATGTTGCGGTGGACTCTGTTGTTATTGAGGCCACCGGTGAGTCACCGAAGTTGAAGGCGTTTTTGGACGTCATGGATACGTTCGGTATCCGCGAGCTTGCCCGATCAGGCACGGTAGCGCTGACGCGTGGCGCTAAAACTTTGGCTCCATTGGACTAAAAACACCCACAAACTGAGGCGGCTGTGTCATAATGTGAAACGCCCGTCTCACAGAATGAAGAAAGAAGCGAGAACTATGGCTATTGAAGTGCTTTACGACCAAGACGCAGACCTGTCCCTGATCCAGGGCAAGAAGGTTGCAATCATCGGCTACGGCTCCCAGGGTCACGCGCACGCTCAGAACCTGCGCGAGTCCGGCGTCGAGGTGGTTGTTGGCCTTCGCGACGGCTCCAAGTCCGCAGAAA
This sequence comes from Corynebacterium coyleae, assembly GCF_030408635.1. Taxonomy (NCBI): domain Bacteria; kingdom Bacillati; phylum Actinomycetota; class Actinomycetes; order Mycobacteriales; family Corynebacteriaceae; genus Corynebacterium; species Corynebacterium coyleae. The sequence continues at coordinate 1,156,116 of NZ_CP047198.1, forward strand.
AGGCCCGCGAGGCCGGCTTTGATGTGAAGACGAATGCTGAGGCAGCTGCATGGGCTGACGTGATCATGCTGCTCGCCCCGGATACCTCCCAGGCCAAGATCTTCGAAGAGGACATCGAGCCGAACCTGAAGGACGGCGACGCCCTGTTCTTCGGCCATGGTCTGAACATCCATTTCGGCCTGATCAAGCCGGCAGACAACATCACCGTCGGCATGGTTGCCCCGAAGGGTCCGGGCCACCTGGTGCGTCGCACCTTCGCCGACGGCAAGGGTGTGCCTTGCCTGATCGCCGTGGAGCAGGATCCGCAGGGCAACGGCCGTGAGCTTGCGCTGTCCTACGCTGCCGCAATCGGTGGCGCACGCGCTGGCGTTATCCCGACCACCTTCGAGGCCGAGACTGTCACCGACCTGTTCGGTGAGCAGGCAGTGCTCTGTGGTGGCCTCGAGGACCTGATCATGACCGGCTTCGACGTCTTGGTCGAGGCTGGCTACGAGCCGGAGATGGCGTATTTCGAGTGCCTCCACGAGATGAAGCTGATCGTCGACCTGATCTATGAAGGCGGCATTGCCAACATGAACTACTCCGTGTCTGACACGGCAGAGTTTGGCGGTTACCTCTCTGGTCCGCGTGTCATCGACGCCTCGGCGAAGAATCGTATGCGCGACATCCTGAAGGATATCCAGGACGGCACCTTTACCAAGCGCCTCGTCGCCAACGTTGAGGGTGGCAACAAGGAGCTCGAGGGTCTGCGCGACAAGGTTGCACAGCACCCGATTGAGAAGACCGGTGCAGAGCTTCGCGACATGATGAGCTGGGTGAAGAACCCGCTTACCGACACTGCCCGCTAATTCGGTAGGTAAACGTAGCCCTCGGATCAATGTGATTCGAGGGCTTTGTCGTGTTGCTCCCGCACAAGCCCGCACGGCAGAGCAAACCCCGCGCCCGGAGAGTGGGTGCGGGGTAGTCGGATCGCGCCGAATAATTAGTTGGTGGCCGGTGCGTCAGCCGGAGCCTCCTCCTGGGCGCCTTCCGGTGCGATGGAGTCGATGACCTCCTCGACGACGTTTGTCGTTTCGGACGCGGTAGCGTCGGCCTCGTTGGCGTCAGTGTTGGCGTCCTCAGCGGCGTCCTCGGCCGGTGCGGTTTCGGTAACGGTGCCGTCTTCGACCGTGGTGGTCTCGTTAACAACCTCGGTGGCTGCAGTCGTGGTGGAGGTGTCTACGGTGGCGTCGCCCTCGGTGTCGTCGCCGGTAAACAGGTTCCACAGCAAGGCCAAAAGCAGGAGTGCTGCCAGAATGCCCAGGAGCCACTTCCACCATCCGCCGCCACCGTTATCGTCGTCAGTCACTGCAGTGGAGCCAGCAGCCGGACGCGCCGGTGCGGTGGTCGAAGCCTCAGGGGTAGTGCGCTCGACGCGAACATCCTCGGTCGGGTCGTTCGGGTTTTGATTCGGGTTCGGGGTAGTCATTTGCTAATTCCTTTCGTTATTACTTATCCGCGCCGCTCGGGGCGGATTCATGGTGAACCGCCCGTGACGTGCTCGGATATGCGAACGGTCGCCCACTGTAACAAAGTATGACGATTTGGCTCGGCAGGATTTCGCCCCGGGGAGGCGCGAAGGATTCGTTTCTCCTCGTGAGCGCTGCGGAAAGCATCCCGGCAGCGATTTTCAATAAATTGTCATTAACGTGTTGGTGTTCCTATGGTTGTCGTTATGCACAACCATTCAGATCACGCTCATCATGATCATGCTCATGGCGCACGTGTTGACGCGCCGACGAAAGCGATCGGCGCCGCACTTGCCGTTACCGCAACGGTCTTCGTCGCGGAGTTGGTCGGAGGTGTGATTTCGGGATCGGTCGCGCTGCTTGCGGATGCGATGCACATGTTGTCGGACGCGGCCGGGCTGATCATTGCGATGGCGGCGGTGCTCGTCGGTAAGCGTGCAGCCACGTCATACGCGACCTACGGCTACCGCCGTGTCGAGGTGCTCGCGGCGATGATTAATGCCGCGACAGTGCTGGCAGTCTCCGTCTGGATTGCAATCGAGGCCCTGCGCAGGCTGCGTGATCCAGCCCCGATTGATACGGGTCCGATGATGATCATCGCCGCGATCGGCCTTGCGGCGAACGCGTTGTCGGCGTGGATTTTGTACTCCCAGCAAAAGGAGTCGATCAACGTACGCGGTGCATACCTCCACGTGTTGGTGGATATGTTCGGGTCTATCGCCGTGCTGGGGGCCGGCGCAATTGTCGCGTTGACCGGCTTTACTGCGGCTGACCCCATTGCGTCGTTGCTGATCGCGGGCCTGATTGTTCCTCGTGCGTGGAAACTCATGGCGGAGTCGGTGGGTGTGATGCTGGAGCGTGTGCCCGAAGGGTTTGACGCCGAGGAAGTCGAGGCTGAGTTACGTGCACTGCCTGGGGTGAGGGATTTGCATGACCTGCACTTGTGGTCGCTTGACGGGGTGTCGGTGATTGCAACGGTTCACATTGTGGCGGCGGAAGGAGAAGACCGCGATCAGTTGCTGGATCGGGTTCAGGCGGAGTTGCACCGGCTGGGTGTGGAGCATGCGACAGTGCAAATTGAGCTGCCAGAGCACATCGAGCACGAGACGGTGTGCTGATTCTGTCCTACGCTAAGGCATATGGGCTTTACTACGCCGAGCTATTCGCTCAAGGATCTATTTTCCCGCGCTGAGCGCGGCGAGCTGCAGCTGCCTGATTTTCAGCGCTCATACCTGTGGGACGTGGATCGGGTGCGCACGTTGGTCACCTCCGTGCTGCGTGGCTACCCGGTCGGTTCTTTCCTCGCGCTCGATACTCGCAACGCGGAGCAGCGTTTTAAACCACGCCCGCTTGAGGGGGTGAATGTTGCTGGAGTGGAACCGGGCCTGTTGCTTCTCGACGGCCAACAGCGCCTCACGTCGCTCTTTCACGCATTTAAGGGTGATGGGGAGGTGAGCACGGTGGACTATCTTGGGCGACCGATTTCCCGGAAGTTCATGGTGGACGTACGAGCGGCGGTGGCACACACGCCGATGCCGGTGGAAGCCGTGTTTGCTGTCGATGGGGAAGGGAATGTCCGATCCCACTTTGGGCCGGACATTCCAGGTGGCATCCGAAATCGCGATGACATGATCGAGCACGCTGTGATGCCGGTTTCGATGTTGCTCTGGAAAGAGGGCAACGATCTCCTCGTCGATATGGCGGCACATGCACAACACGACGAGGTGCGTATTGCCGTGAAGCGATTTATCAATGCGGTGATGCGTGAGCTGCCTGCGTACGACATTCCAATGATCCGCCTGGACCGCGATACTGCACAAGAGGGAGTGGGGCAGATCTTTGCGTTTGCTAACTCGGCAGGTGTGCAGATGGATGTGTTCGAGCTCCTTACCGCGACATATGCAACCCAAGACCCGACGTTCGACTTGGCTAGCCACTGGGAAGAACTCGCAGCCCAGTTTGATTGCTATGACGTGCTCAAGGGCATCGGCCGTGTGGAATTCCTGCGTGCACTGTCACTGTTGCTGACCAGTCGGCAGGGGCCTGCTTTGGGCCACCGTGGTGACATCCTCAACATCACGATCGAGGATTACCGTGCACATGCCGATGAGATGGCCCGCGGGTTCGTTGCGGTCGCCCAGTTCCTGCAGGAGCGACGTATCGTCGCTGCGGATCAAGTCCCTTACCCTGCGCAACTCATCCCGCTCGCGGTTATGCTTGCGCGCCTGGCCGAACGTCCCGAACTTGCAGGAAAGAAGGAAGTCGGTGACAGGCTCAACCGTTGGTTCTGGTGCGGCGTGTTCGGTGAGCTTTATGCCGCGCACGCGCCGACAATCCGCATCGGCGTAGACGTCTCTGAAGTCATCCCGTGGGTCTGCGGAGAGACCGACGCCGAGCCACGTACGGTCGCCGATGCACGTTTCCACGAATCCCGTCTCTATACCGCAACCGCGGACAGTGGGATCTACCGTGGGCTGTATTCGTTACTGATGGCACGCGGCGCGCGTGACTGGCGCACTGGAGAGCACTTCGACAAATCCACAGTGGCCGAACTGAAACCTCGCTTCGGCCAGATCTTCCCGTGGGAGTACCTGCGCGAATTCGGTGTCGACGAGCAGCTGGCCGACAGCGTGCTCAACCGCACGCCGATGGGCCGTCGTACCGAGGTCGTCATTGAGCAAAACGAGCCGAAACGCTACCTGCCCAGGCTGCAGTCCAAGTCGCTGCTTGACGACGATGACTTTGACGCCCTGCTCGAAAGCCACGAAGTCGACCCAGAAGCACTGCTGACATCTAACTGGGAGCGATTTATCGCTGATCGTCGTGAACGGTTCATCGGCATGATTGAATACGCGATGGACCGCAACGTTCTCAGCGACGAAGGATTGTGCGACGACGCAGAATAGGAACAGCACAGGGGAGAGACACGAAGGAGGACCGGTGAAGCATTCCGGGTACGCATCGCTTGCCGTGCTATCGGCGGGCGTACTGCTCGCCGCATGCACTCCGGATGTCCAACTTGGCCCTTACGATCGCGCCCGTAGCGTCAACGTCGCAGGGCATGTCTCCAAAACGTTTGAGCCTCACCCGGTGGTGCTCGACGACCCACTTGGCATGGAAACCGCGAAGTTGTTCTTCCCGCGCTCCGAAACGCTCGTGCTTTCCGACGACACCCCGGAGGCGCAACTTCGCGCAGCCTCCATCGCAGTGACCGCACATGCCCCGATGATGGTCTACGACGGAGCACGCCACGCCGAATACGTCTCCATGATCGCCGACATGCACACGGTGACCGTCTTAACTGTCGGTGATGTCGCTATGGCTCCCGCATCTGGTGCAGTACGTATCCGACGCGACCCCGGTGGGATGCGCGCGCTCGGCGAGATGACTTCGCTGCGCTTCGTTGAACGCACTATCGATGACCCTGCTGACAGTGCCCGCGCAGTCGCCGAACTCAACGGTAGCGATCCCACTTGGCTACGTGCTACCTGGGCAGATCCCGTGGCTAAACCCGGCGCCCAAGCGCAACCGTTTCCCGTCCAATCGCGCCGGGATGCGCATATGTCGCCGAAGGTGGTGGCCACGTGGCAGTCGTCGATACCCGCGATTGCGAATGCGAGGAGTTACGGTGCCGCGGTGGAGATCGTGCCGCTGCCGGACCCGCGGAAAGCGGAAGCGACGTTGTTCGCCATGGCGGGGCTTTCTGATAAGTCGCTTATTGCGCTGGGGGCGCAATTCGGCTCGAGTGAGGAGTTGGCGTTTCGTATCCGTCAGTCGGAGCGGAATCGTTAAACCCAAGCGCTAAGGAGTGCTAATGTGGGCGCCAGAGTCTACACAGTGAGAAAGGTGTCCCAGAATATGAAAATCGCGGTGATTGCTGGCGACGGTATCGGCCAAGAAGTTATGGCGGAGGGGCTCAAGGTCCTCAATGCTGTGCGCGATGACGTCGAGACCACCGAATATGACCTCGGAGCGCGCCGCTACCTGCGCAACGGCGAGCTGCTGACGGACGAGGACTTGGAAAGCCTCGCCGAACACGATGCGATTCTGCTCGGCGCGATCGGCGACCCGGCGCGCGTGCCTGCGGGTGTGCTCGAGCGCGGCCTGCTGCTGCCGCTGCGTTTCAAGTTGGACCATTACGTTAATCTGCGGCCGTCGAAGCTCTACCCATCGTCGACGAGCCCGCTCGCAAACCCTGGTGAGATCGACTTTGTTGTGGTCCGTGAAGGTACCGAGGGGCTCTATGCTGGTAACGGCGGTACCTTGCGTCAGGGCACTCCGCACGAAGTTGCTTCCGAGGTTTCTCAGAACACGTATTTCGGCGCTGAGCGTGTTGCTCGGTACGCGTTTGAGTTGGCAATGACGCGCCGCAAGAAGGTCACGCTCGGGCACAAGACCAACGTGCTGGTCAACGCAGGTGGCTTGTGGCAGCGCGTGGTCGACGAGTTGTCGCAGGAGTTCCCGGAGGTCGAGGTGGACTACAACCACATCGATGCTGCAACGATTTACATGGTGCAGGACCCGTCGCGCTACGACGTGATTGTCACCGACAACCTTTTCGGCGACATCCTGACTGACCTGGCAGGTGCGGTTGCGGGCGGTGTGGGGCTGGCGTGCTCCGGCAACATCAATGCTGCTCGTGAGTTCCCATCCATGTTCGAACCGGTGCACGGCTCTGCACCGGATATCGCGGGCCAGGGGATTGCTGATCCCACGGCAATGATTCTGTCTGTGGCGATGATGCTGCGCTTCCTTGGCGACGACACCAACGCCGCCCGCATCGAAGAAGCAGTCGAGCGCGACGTGACCCAACGTGGAGACACGCCGGTGCGTACCACCGAGGTAGGTGAGCGCATCGTCGACGCCCTCGCGTAGGGTCGAGCGCATGGTTTCTTCCCGGAAGATCACACGTGCGTCCCTTGCCATTTTCTGTGCTTCTGCGCTTGCCCTGACTGGCTGCGGCGCAGGCGACGGAGGACTCGGTGGGGGCTCTCAGTCCGATGCTGGCGCCAAGAACGCCCTTGCCACCGATGGTGACGAGGTGGTTCAGGACGCCGACGGCACGGGTGTGGAAGTCTCGCAGCGCTTCTTCGAGTCGTCGGACACGGTGGTGGTCTCCGCGAAGGATCGCGATCAGCAGCTTCGGGCTGCCGCGATTGCAGTGGAACTAGGTGCGCCGCTTCTGGTGCGCCTCGATGGCACCGACGCCGCGATTGATGCTGAGGTTGAACGCCTTGGCGCGTCCCGGGTAATTGAGGTTCCGGGCGATGACGACGCGGTAGCAGCGACTGAACCGGTCGTAGCCGAGCGTGCCGAAGAAGATGTGGCGGCGATTACGGCACTCGAGGCAAAGAACCCGCGTGACTTGCAGATGCCGCCAGTGTTTGCCACGGCGGTTTCCTCGCGTGCGTCGGTGGCCACAGCTCGCGCAGCAGGTGCGGATGTGCAGGTGTTGGCGGCTGCGGACCCGCGGGCGTCGTCGCAAAGCATGCGCGATGTTATGGAACAGGACGTGCTCGCGCTTGGCCGCCAGTGGGGCTCGAACGAGAACTTCCGTGCGCGTGCAGCACTCGCCGCCAATGGTGAACTGCCTGGTGGCGGCGGACTGGTGTTCCCAGGCCGGCGCATGATTGCGCTCTACGGCCATCCGTACGGCCCAGAGCTCGGAGTGATGGGGGAGCAGGACCCTGCCGCAGCAGTTGAACTGGCGAAGCAATACGCCTCCTGGTACGAGCCGCTGGAGAATCAGCCGATCATTCCTGCCTTCGAGGTCATTGCATCGGTGGCATCGGAATTCCCGGGCGATGACGGTAACTACTCCAACGAGACGCCGATGGAAGATATCGCCCCGTATGTGGATGCCATCGTGGACGCAGGTGGTTACGCCGTAATCGACCTGCAGCCGGGCCAAGGCAACTTCTTGGAGCAGGCGAAAATCTACGAGGAGCTGCTCAAGCAGCCGAACGTTGGCTTGGCACTTGATGCGGAATGGAAGCTAAACCCTGGTGAGCAGCCGCTTTCGCGTATCGGTAGCGCAACCGCAGCCGAAATCAATGAGGTCGCCGACTGGCTTGCAGCGCTTGTCCGCGACAACAACCTGCCACAGAAGGCATTGATTCTGCACCAGTTCCAGGTTGGAATGTACCCGGACCGCGAAAACATTGTCACCGGGCAGCCGGAACTGGCATGGATCCTTCACGCGGACGGTCATGGGCTGCCGGAGCAGAAGTTCGACACGTGGAACATCCTGCGTCAGGGGTTGGACCCGAATTACTTCATGGCGTGGAAGAACTTTATCGACGAGGATTCTCCCATGTTTACTCCGGAGCAGACCTATGCCGACGTGAATCCTCGCCCGTGGTTTGTGAGCTACCAGTAGTTTTCCAAAAATTCGCCGTGTGGGGGTCGTGCTCACGCTAGGCTTCGGGCATGAGCGTGGAATTGGACGAGGTCTACGGCTTCCTGGCCCAGCACGAGCCGTTTTCAAGCCTCCCTGAAGAGAAGATCCGGGCCCTGCCCGCACAGATGGGGATCACCTATGTGCGCCGCGGTCAAGTCGTTGTGGATCTCGGCCAGCCCAACGACACGCTGTACATCATTCGCTCGGGTGCGATTGACATCGTCAGCGATGACAACTTGCTGCTGGACCGTCGAGATACAGGCCTGAACTTCGGCTACTCCACGCTGGTAGGTCCGCGGGAATCGCAGTATGTGATGGAAGCGGTGGAAGACAGCGTGTTGCTCATGCTGCCGCGCGAGGTGTTCACAGGCCTGCTTGATGCGCATCCTGAGCTGCACAGGTTCTTTGAGTTGGCGTCTCGTCGTCTCAAAGTAGCAGCGGAGGAGGTGCGTGATGGGGGGACGGCGAGTGTGCTGCGTACGCCCATTGCGCATATTGTCGACGGCCGCCCTGCCGTCACCTGTGACGCAACTGCATCAATCGCGCACGCTGCCGCTGTGATGAACGAGCACGATGCGAGTTGCCTCGTCGTCGTCGGAGGTGAGCAGATCGGCATCCTCACAGACAAGGACATGCGTTCTCGCGTTGTCGCAGCGCAAGTGGACCCGTCACGGCCTATTGCACATGTGATGTCCTCACCAGTGCGCACCATCCCGGAAACAGCGTTGGTGTTCGAGGCGATGCTCGCGATGAGCGAGTTGGGGATCCACCACCTGCCGGTTGAAGGCGCCGGAGGTGTGTGCGGTGTGCTGACCTCATTCGACATCATGCGCCTGCTGCAAGCAGACCCGATCTACTTGGCAGCAGATGTGCAGCAGAGTACGTATGAGGAACTTGAGGGAGCCTATGACGCGGCGGCAAACGTGGCTGTGCGGTTCTTTGAGCGAGGCGCGTCCGCTGCTGAGACACAGCGCCTGCTGACATCGATTGCGGATTCCATCGCTCGCCGCCTGGGAGAGCTAGCGGAGGAGAAGCTGGGGCCAGCACCGGTGCCGTACGCCTTTGTCGCGGTAGGCAGTCAGGCTCGCGCGGAGATGGGGCCAGCCTCCGACCAAGACAACGCGTTGGTCCTCGCGGACAGTTACGACGAAGAACCCCATGGGGAGTACTTCGCCGCGCTGACACAGTTTGTCTGCGAGGGTCTCGCGCATGCCGGTCAGGCGTTATGCCCGGGGGAGATGATGGCGTCGAACCCAAAGTGGCGCATGACGCAGTCGCAGTGGTCGCGCATGTTCCACACTTGGGTCACTGCACCTGATCCGAACGCGTTGCTGCACGCGCAGGTATTTTTCGATTTCCGCGCGATCTTCGGCTCAGGCGAGGGGTGGCGCTCGCTGGCTGATGAGGTGCATGAGGCGGCGTTGTCGTCGGCGCGCGGGTCGCGCCGTCTACATACACACTTGGCAGCTCTGGCTACGTTCCGAGAGCCTCCAGTGGGCTTTTTCCGTGGCTTCGTGCTTGAGCGCGACGGCGAGTATGCGAACACGCTAGACATCAAACGCGGTGGTACTGCCGCTGTGGTGCAGATGGCTCGGTTGTACTCCATCGTGGCCGGTGTCAGTGCGGTGGATACGCCTACACGCCTGCGTGCCTCTGCCGGCGAGGCGGTATCGACGAAGGGAGCGTCGGATCTGGCAGACGCTTACGAGTACCTTTCGGACCTTGTCATGAAACACCAGTCGCAGCAGGTGCGCGCCGGGGAGGAGCCGAACTACCGCATTGATCCGAAGCAGTTGCAATCCCTGGATCGGGCCGCGTTGCGCGATGCGTTCGGTGTGATCAAGTCGCTGCAGAACGCGCTGGCGTCGAAGTACCCGACGCGGGCGGTGTGAGATGTTCTTTCGACCGAAAGCGCGGGTGCTTAACGACGACGCCCTGCTGGCCGTCGACGTCGAAACCACCGGACTCAAGCCGGAGAAGCATGAGATGGTCTCCATCGGTTGGGTTCCCGTCGACGGGCGTGTGATCGATCTATCACAGGCACAGTACTTTGTGCTAGCAGGCGCCCAAGTTGGCGATACTGTGACGCTTCACGGGGTGACTGACGACGATATTGCGAACAAAGGCGTCGCCGCTGCCGAAGTACTCGACGCGTTTGATCGTGCCCTTGAAGGACGCAAGTTGTTGGCCCACTTTGCGCAGATGGAGCTAGGTTTTGTCGCAAAGCTGCAAAAAGATGTCAGGGGCAAGCGATGGGGCCTGCGCGAGAGCGAGGTAGTGGATACCTTCGCGATGGAGCGGCGACACATGGAGCGCATGGGTACGTATCCACGTGGCGAGGACCTCAGGCTTGCGCGCGTGCGACAGCGCTACAATTTGCCCGACTACGCGAACCACAACGCGCTTACCGACGCGATTGCGTGCGCGGAGTTGTACCTGGCGCTGAGCGCGCAGTAGACGTCAGTGAATCCCAAATGCGCCACAATGGCAGTGGGGTTGTATGCTCGATCACATGCGTTTTGGACGAATTGCAACACCTGAAGGAATGACGTTCGCCGTTATCGACGATGCGGGAACGACCGCGAAGGCGATCAAGGGCACGCCGTTTAGTGCGCCGGAGTACACCGGCAAAGAATACGACCTTGACCAGGTGAGGTTGCTTGCACCGACGCTACCGTCGAAGATCGTCGCTGTGGGACGCAACTACGCGGACCACGTAGCTGAGGTGTTCAAGCAATCCGCCGAGCACCTGCCGCCGACAATCTTTATCAAGCCGTCGACCGCCGTGATTGGCCCTGGTGCCGCTATTAAGATCCCGGAGTTCGCCACAGGCGTCGAGTTTGAGGGCGAGCTGGCGCTCGTCGTTGGCGTTCCATGCAAAAACGTCAAGGCTGAGGACTGGAAGTCTGTGATCCGTGGCGTGACCATCATCAACGATGTCTCCTCGCGTGACCTCCAGTTCGCGGACGGTCAGTGGGCGCGCGCCAAGGGCATGGACACCTTCGGTCCGCTCGGTCCTTGGATTGAGACGGACCTGGATAAGTTCGACTTTGCCAACCTGCCGATCAAGGCGCACCACACCCACGACGGTAAAACGGAGACCAAGCAGGACTCCAACTCGAACCAGATGATCAAGTCGGTTGGAGAGATGGTGGAGTGGGTCTCCCAGTCCTTTACTCTGCTGCCGGGCGATGTCATTGCAACCGGTTCGCCGGCGGGTACCGCAGAGATGGTTCCGGGCGACTACATCGAGGTTGAGATCCCAGGTATCGGCAAACTGGGCAACCCCGTCGAGCGCGCCTAGAACGCAGGCTCGCTTTTGGGCCGTGTTTACAGGCCCAGCGCGCGCATGATCGTGCGCAGTTTGGCTGAAGTCTCGTCGAGTTCGGCCTGTGGGTCGGAGTCTGCGGTGAGCCCGCCACCGGCCCAGGCGCGGGCGTGTGTGCCGTCGCCGTTGACCTCCGCACAACGGATGGCAACCATGTATTCGCCATCACCTGCGGCATCGGTATATCCGACCGCGCCGGCGTAGAAACCGCGATCCGATTCGGCGGTGGTAATCAGGGCTTCTGCGGCGGCGGGTGGGGTGCCGCACACAGCAGGGGTGGGGTAGAGACGCATTGCCAGATCCAGCGCTGTTGGTGCCGGTTCCTTCAACGTGCCGCTAATCGGTGTGGCAAGGTGCCACATCTCGCTGGTCTTTTCTAGGATTGGGCGCTCTGAAATCTGCAGGTCAGAGCAAAGTGGCTCGAGGACCTCGCGGATGTGCTCGACAACGAAGCGGTGTTCGTCGAAATCCTTTTGCGACGACGCCAGTGCCTCCGCTGCGGCGCGGTCCGCCGCCGGATCGTGCGGTACACGTGCTGCCGAACCTGCAAGGGGATAGGAGGTCACCTTGTTGCCACGGCGGCGCACCAGGACTTCGGGGGAGGAGCCGACTAGGAAATGTCCCGTGCGGCCAGATGGGGTGAGGTCCGCGATGAAACCGTCGTGCGTGTAGGACAGATCGATCAGCCTGGCCGCGACGAGGCGTGGATCAACGGGCGGGTCGAAGGCGATGTCTACCGCACGGGCAAGCACAACCTTGTCCAACAGGGAGTTGCGGATAGTACCCACTGCGGCCTCAACGCGTCGAAGATGTTCCTCGGGGGAAGGGTCGACGTCGATAAGCGTTGCGTGAAGGCGAGAACCTGCGCCAATCCGGTAATACGGGTGCGGCTCTAGCGGGCCTGGCTCCCGAATGATGTGCTCTGGCACAGTGAGCGCCGCTGGGCAGTCCTGGTCAAAGGGGAGCGCACCTACAACCATTTCCACCTCGCCGCGCTCTAGCGCGTTGTTCGCTTCCCAGGCGTCGCTAAACGTGCGGGTGGCGCCTTGAGTGCGGACCGATCCTTCTGCGCGCGAAAGGAGAAAATCGGGCGCAGTGTCGGGGCGGCCGGATGGAGGGCCGGCAAGCGGGTTGACGGACATGGGCAAACACTCTAACCGGCGGCGTGCAAAAAGGTGCGGTCGGATCAGTTGCTTCGGATATACCCCAGATTTATTGTTGCCTGTGTGAAAAATGGTAACAATGTGGCAGTTGGTGCGAAACGGGTTGGGCGGATCCGTAAAGCACTGGCAGGAAGCGTGGCAACGCTCATGATCGCCGCTGGGGTGGTCACTCCTGTCCCTGCACAGGCGCAAGACTTGTCTTCGCAGGCGAATCAGGCAGTTACAAACGCGGTCAACCAGGCAAATGCTGAGTGGAACAAGTTTGTCCAGATGGCCAACGACTCCCTGCCGCAAGGCTCATCGTTGCCGATCAACCCAGTTCCCGCCCCGCAAATTCCCGCGCCGAATCTCCCCGGTGCGTGGGCGCCCCAAGCGCCGGCGCCGGTGGCGAACGGGGCCAACGGCGAGGTCCGTGTAGCGGGACGAAGCTACCTCGTCTGGGTGCCGCGAGGGTACAACCCTGCACGTCCCACCCCGGTGATGGTGGGGTACTCCGCATATCAGGATTCCACGGAGAATTTTCGTAACTATTCACGCCTGCGTGAATCATCTGTCGGCCGCGACGCGATCATCGTTTACCCGCGCGCGATCGGAGCATCGTGGGAGGGATCCGCAACCGCAGCGACACGTCCAGGCCAAGACATCGCCTTTGTCCGCGCAATGATCAACGACGTCCAGCGCTACTACAACATCGATCGACGCCGGATCTACGCCACCGGCATGTCCACCGGTGGCGGCATGGCCGCAGTCTCCGCCTGCCACATGGCGGACTTGTTTGCTGGCGTTGCTGGCGTGTCCGGCGCGTACTACGCCCCGGTGAACCGTGGCTGCCAGAACCTGCCGGTCGCGTTCATGGCCATTCACGGCACCAACGACACACTCACCCCGTACCACGGCACTACTCGACGAGGCCAGCAAGTGCTGCCGGTGCCGGAGCTGTTTAAATCCTACGAGCGCCGCAACGGGTGCTTCGGGGGAGTCGATTCGCGCCCGGCAGGCAACAATGCGACTCGGGTGTCGTCGCGAAACTGCCGCAAGGGCGTGGAAGTGATCAAGGTGCATGGCTTGAACCACTTCTGGTGGTACTCGCCGTCTGCAGCAGACGAAATGTGGCGCTTCCTCATGCGCAACCCGAAGTAACGCGATATGTTGCTGGATCCTGGGCGGTGAGCGCCGGGGGTGGTTGGGCGTCGACAAGCGCAATGCATATGGCGCGCTACGATTGCCCCATGACTGAAAACCCCAATATGCGCGTTCGCTTTTGCCCGTCGCCGACCGGAACCCCACACGTGGGCATGGTCCGCACCGCCCTGTTCAACTGGGCGCAAGCCAAGCACTCCGGAGGCAAGTTCGTGTTCCGTATCGAGGACACGGATGCCGCCCGTGACTCCGAGGAGAGCTACCAGGCGATTATTGAGTCGCTCGAGTGGCTCGGCCTTGGCTGGGATGAAGGTATCAACGTCGGTGGCCCGCACGAGCCGTACCGTCAGTCGCAGCGCTCTGACATCTACGCCGATGTGCTGAACAAGCTCATCGAGGCCGGCGAGGTCTACCCGGCGTACTCCACCAACGAAGAGGTCCAGGAGCGTCACAAGGCCGCAGGCCGCGACCCGCAGCTGGGCTACGACAACTTTGACCGTGACCTCACCCAGGAACAGATTGACGCCTTTGAGGCCGAAGGCCGCAAGCCGGTCTGGCGCCTTCGCATGCCGGACCAGGATTGGACCTGGAACGACCTTGTGCGCGGTGAGGTCACCTTCAAGTCCGAAACCCAGCCAGACTACGTTGTCGCCCGCTCGAACGGCGCACCGCTGTACACGCTGGTCAACCCTGTTGACGACGCACTCATGGGTATTACCCACGTCCTGCGCGGTGAGGACCTGCTGTCCTCCACGCCACGTCAGCTCGCGCTTTACGAGGCGCTGAAGCGTATCGGTATTACGGATTTCACCCCCGAGTTCGGCCACCTGCCGTTCGTGATGGGCCAGGGCAACAAGAAGCTTTCCAAGCGTGACCCGGAATCCAACCTGTTTAACCACCGCGACAACGGCATCATCCCAGAAGGCATGATCAACTACCTCGCGCTGCTGGGCTGGTCGCTTTCTGCGGATCAGGACATCTTCTCTGTCGACGAGTTTGTCAAGGCCTTCGACGTCTCGGACGTGCTGGGTAACCCGGCCCGCTTCGACCAGAAGAAGCTTGAAGCAATCAACGCCGACCACATTCGCCTGCTTGAGCCGGAAGACTTCCGAAACCGCCTGCGCGAGTACTTCACCGAGTACACCGACTTCCCAGCGGATTACCCGGAAGACAAGTTCACCATTGCGGCGGATCTCGTGCAGACCCGTATCAAGGTGCTCTCCGATGCGTACGACCTGCTGAAGTTCCTTGTCATCGCGGACGATGACTTGGTGCTGGACGAGAAGAGTGCAAAGAAGAACCTCAAAGACACCGCCGTCGAGCCTTTGGATGCCGGTATTGCAGCGCTTGAGGCGATCGGTGAGGGGGAGTGGACCACCGAGAACATCGAAGCAGCGCTGAACAAGGCGCTGATCGAGGACCTCGAGCTCAAGCCGCGTGTCGCATTCGGTGCCCTGCGCGTGGGCACCACTGGTGCCGCGGTGTCCCCGCCGCTGTTCGAGTCCATGGACCTGCTTGGCCGTGAGTCCACGCTGAAGCGTCTCAAGGCTGCCCGCGCCGTTACGCCGTACCAGGCTGCAGAGTAGGAGCGCTACGGAGTAGGAACTACAACGCTGTTGTTTTCGTACGTTTAGGCCACCGCGTTTCTATGCGGTGGCCTGCGGATTTGGTACACATAGCGATTCATGGTTATAGTACTCCATGTTGTTCAGGCAGACAGCGCGGAACGGAAACGGAAAGCGCAGGTCAGGACTGAAAAACAATGGCCTATGGTGTAATTGGCAACACTACGGTTTCTGGTACCGTCATTCTAGGTTCGAGTCCTGGTAGGCCAGCTGCAGAGCAATTGCGTTCTGTGTCCTAATGCCCCGTTCGTCTAGCGGCCTAGGACGTCGCCCTCTCACGGCGGTAACACGGGTTCAAATCCCGTACGGGGTACAAGAAGAAAACCTCCGATCTGGTTCGCCAGGTCGGAGGTTTTCGCGTTCGAGTCTTCCCGGCAGGTACCTTGTGTCTATGTTGTGGTTGTTGCCGTCGTTTTTAAGTGGCAGAGCGCGTCAAACTGGCTCAAGCGTGATCGACGCGCTCAGCGTTCCAGTAGCGGCGTCTAGCTTGTTTTCCACGATTCCGTTGCTTGCGGTGCCGGCACTGTTTCTCACGACGCTCGGCGGGGGAGTATTCGGCTCGTCCATGTACGAAGGCTCCAGCGTCGGCGGCTCATCCGGAGGGTCCAGTTCGTACCAGCTGAGCGATACGTTCCCAGACCCGGACGCGCGTCCGGCCGAGTTGAAGTCCCTAACGCACATCGAAAACGACGTCTACGAGGTCGTCGTCTATTCGCACGCCATGGGCAAAGAAGTGAAAAACGAGGTGATTCTTCCCGGCGGTCCTGACAACGACACCCCGCGCCCGACCTTTTACCTTCTTATGGGGGCCGACGGTGCCGCGAACGGATGGTCGTGGCGTAATTCTTCGGACTACCAGGAGTTTTTCCAGGACAAGTTGGTCAACGTGGTTACACCGATTGGGTCGGTGTCCTCGATGCAGGCTGACTGGTATCGCGAAGATAAAGCAACAGGGCGAAACAAGTGGCTGACATACCTGACCAAAGAGCTGCCGCCGCTTATCGACGAGCACTTCCACGGCACCGGCCACGACGCCATCGCCGGCATTTCCATGTCCGGAGGGCCCGCGCTGAACATCGCGTCCATCGCGCCGGAGCGCTTTGCCGCCGCGGCCTCCTACTCGGGGTGCCCGGCCACAACCGGGATGCTGGGGGACACCTACGTGCGTGAAGCGCTGAAGATGAATGGCGCTGATCCGAAGAAGATGTGGGGCATGTCGAGCGACCCGGCCTGGCGGGCGCATTCGCCGGTGTTGAACCTGGATGCATTGCGGGACACTGCGCTGTTTATCGCCGCTGCCCAGGGGGTACCTGGCGCGATCGATGCGTCGAAGACATCATCGGAGCGCATTGGCCCGCCTGTGACCATTGAGGCGGCATCCTATGCGTGCTCTGCCTATTTCGCCGACAAAGCCAAGCGGGCAGGCTTGGATGTGGAGTGGTACCCACAGGTGGAGGGCACACATAGTTGGGGGCTTTTTGAAAAGTCCATGCGTGAGAGCTGGCGCGTTATCGGTCCGGCGTTGAATGTGGAGCCGTTTGAGCGCGAAACACCGGTGACAAAGTCGCCGCTGCCAAGCGAAGCGCCACAACCTTTGGGGCAGCGCGGCTCGTCAGGCTCGTCAGAATCGTCAGGGTCGAGTTCGTGACAGCTGTTGGGCTACAGTTTGGCGTGTGAAACCAATGATTCGTCGCGGTGTGGCCCTGTGTGCAGCCACTACGTCAGTGAGCTTGCTCGTCGCCACGCCAGCACCGGCGGTGGAATCACGTGAGAGCCTTGGGCTCGTCGAAAAGCAAGAAGCACCTGGATGGACGGGATCATCGCTGATCAACGGCTTCCGTCAGATTGGGCCGGATACTCCGCCGCTAGCAATACCGATCATCCTGATCGGCGCGATGATGAGCGGTATTTTCGGCCACCTGCTGTTCGGACGCTTTGTGTTCGAGGGCAGCTCCCGGGCGGCACAGTCACTTGGCTCGAGCACGGTGGTGGACCAAACGTTCCCGGATTCGGACGCGCCGCCTGCGCAGTTCCGCAAACTGGAGCACTTGCAGGACAACGTGTGGGTGCTCACTGTCTACTCGCCATCGATGCGCCGGGAGATTGAAAACGAACTCATCTTGCCGGAAGGCGGTCCTGAGAACACCGATCCGCGCCCGACGTTCTACCTTCTGGGCGGCGCAGGTGGTGGAATGGTGACCCCGTGGTGGAAAGATGGTCGCGCTTCTGAGTTCTTCGCAGACAAGCACATCAATGTGGTCACTCCGCGCGGCTCTATCGGCTCGCAGCAGGCCGACTGGGCTGGAACGCACGACAAGCACGGCAGTTACAAGTGGACGACGTATCTGACCAAGGAGCTGCCGCCGCTTATCGACGAGCACTTCCACGGCACCGGCCGCGACGCCATCGCAGGCCTTTCGATGTCCGGTGGGCCAGCCCTGCACATCGCCACCTTGGAAGACAGGTTTGTCGCTGCGGGAACATATTCCTCCTGCCCGTCGACAACTGGGCTTGTCGGACAGGCCTTCGCCAGCGGCACCGTGCGCATTAATAAGGGCGACCCAGCACAGATGTGGGGCAGCTCCTGGGATCCGGCGTGGGCCGCCCACTCGCCCGTGCGCAATGTTCAGGGGCTCAAGGGGAAGAAGATTTTTCTGTCGGCCTCACGTGGTTTGCCGTCGGAGCTTGACGTTGAGGTCGTCGATTCGCCCGAGCCACTTCTTGTGCCTGATGAGCAACTCGCGTATGCGTGTTCGCTGCACTTCATCGCAGAGGCACGACGCAATGGCATCGACCCGGATTGGTACGAGTTCAAGGAAGGGACGCACAACTTCGGCTTGTTCCGACGTGAGTTAGTGGCAAGTTGGGACACGCTCGGACCAGCGCTTGGTGTGGAGTAGTTTTTAGCGTCTGACGTGCTGATTTGTTGATATTGGGAAGTTTCCTTTATTGTTAGCAAGTCGCAAAAAGCGAGCGCGCCCCGTTCGTCTAGCGGCCTAGGACGTCGCCCTCTCACGGCGGTAACACGGGTTCAAATCCCGTACGGGGTACAAGGAGAAAACCTCCGATCCGGATTCCGGGTCGGAGGTTTTCGCATTGGTAGCGTAGGTTCAGTGACTTCCCTTAGTTTCTTCGAACTCGACGTGTTCTCAACCGGTGCCTACACGGGAAACCCTCTCGCGGTGATCTGCGGGGCGGACCATCTGACCACTGAGCAGATGCAGCGGATCGCAGCTTGGACGAACTTCTCGGAGACGACGTTTCTGCTCGAACCCACTAACGACGAGGCCGACTACCGGGTCCGAATCTTCACCCCAACCGAGGAATACGCCTTCGCAGGGCACCCGACCTTGGGCACGGCGCGTGCGTGGCTGGAGTTGGGTAACACGCCGAAGGCCTCAGACGGCGTCGTCCAAGAGTGCGGTGTTGGCAATGTGCAGGTGCGTATCAGCGACTCGATGCTCGCGTTCGCAACCCCACCGCTGAAGAATTCTGCACCTCTTACGGCATGCGAACGTGCAGAGATCTGCGACGTGTTCGGGGTGGGGGAGAGTTCGCTCGTTGACGCCGCGTGGGGCGACAACGGGCCGGGCTGGCGGTTGGCACTGCTGGATAGCGTAGAAACCCTTCTCGCGTTACAACGACCGGCATCGAGCGATCTCAAGGTTGCATTTGCCGCACTCACGGGTGGGACGGATCCGGCGTATGTGTTACGCGCTTTTACTCCGACGTTTGAAGACCCGGTGACGGGTAGCGCGAACGGTGCGATGGCGCAGTGGCTGCGATCGCGCGGGGACGTGCCGGCAACTTACTCGGTCTCCCAAGGTACTGCGCTCGGCCGGGACGGCCGTGTGACCATCAGTGACGACGGCTCTGACATCTGGGTTGGTGGAGCGGTGACGGTACGGGTGCGGGGACAGATTGTCGTCGATTAGCAGCAGTGTTCGAATGTTCCGTCTTTCGTGTCGGCGGCATCTTTACAGTGGGACGTGTTTCCCGACAGAAAGGAGCCGTACATGGCAGAACACATTCCGGTTGTATCACCGCGAATCATTCGGGCTATCAACGTCGCCGCATTTGCGCACCGCAATGACGTGCGCAAAGGCACCGACATTCCCTACGTATCGCACGTGTTTGGCGTGATGCACTTCGTTTCTCAAGTCACCGACGACGAGGACGTTCTCATCGGTGCACTATTCCACGACATTTTCGAAGATGTCCCCGAGGAATACAGCGCAGAGCAGATGGCTGCGGATTTCGGCGAACGCGTCGTCGAGCTCGTCCGAGGCGTGACCAAAGAGGACAGCATCGGCAGCTGGCAGGGGCGCGCCGACGCATACCTTGCGCATCTTCGCGAAGCCGAGGAAGGCAGTGTTTTCATCGCAGCGGCAGACAAACTGCACAACCTGCTCTCCATTCATGCCGACCTCGACACAATCGGGGATGACCTCTGGGGACGCTTCAATTCGCCTGTAGAGCGGCAGGTGTGGTGGTACCGCTCAGTGTGCGATGTGGTTCAGGAACGCTTGCCGGGCAATCAGTTAGGTGCGGAGCTTCGTCGCCAAGTCGAGCGATTGGAAGCCCGCACCGCCTAAGGTGGGGCACATGTCCGGCGTACCTTTTGGCGAATGCGACGCGCGTCGCGGCATACGCCGTGCCGATTTCGAGTGGGCAGCAGCAACGCTCGACGAGTACTCCGCAAAGGGGCGTAGGAAATGAAAGTTGCCATCATCGGAGCAGGCCCCCGTGGGCTGTGGGCTGCAGAAGAGCTCATTGATCGTGCGGGGCAGCGTGGAGCAGCCATCGAACTTACGGTGTTTAACGAGACACCGATGGAAGAAATTTCAGCACCAGGAGCGTTTGGTGCCTCGGTTCCGGAGCAGTGGATCCTCAACGCCCCAAAATCCATTGTGGAGACCCACCTGGGGCCCTTAGATCCAAACGACGAGTTAGAAGGGCAGTTCCCTCCACGACGACGCGTAGGCGAGCACTTGGATGCTTCGTGGGAAGCGTTGCGGACGAACTTGCCAGCAAAGTGCACGCTTGATTTCCGCATCACTCGAGTACAGGACGTAACCCCTGTGGGAAATGGCGTTGAAGTGGACGGCGAGCAGTTCGACGAAGTACTCATGGTGACAGGGCACGCGCATGATTGGCCAGGCTCGCTTGCTCATCAGGATCTCGGGGATCTTCGTGTAATCGCCCCGGCGTATCCGGCAAGCAATCTGGATTCGGTCACATCCGATGACATCGCGCTCGTGCGCGGAGCAGCGCTGACCTTTATCGATGTCGTGCGCTACGCAAAGGCGAAAGTGTTTTACCCAGTGACCCGATCGGGCCGTTTTATGGAGGTCAAGGCCTACCTCGACGAGGAGCAATCGCGCCAGGCCCAACCCGTTATTGCGGAAGCTGACCGGGCGATTCTGCAGTGCCAGTCGCTTGAAGAGCTCAAGGAAATTCTGACGGAGTCAGCAGAAGCCATCCTCGCGATCGTCGGTGGCGAAGGTGCGCGTGAGGATATTCAAGCGGTGATCAACGGTGAGGACTTCACAGGGGATCCAGTGACGGAACTTCGCACATCGGTCGCTGCTGCAAAAGGGGAGAGACCATGGACGTCGGCGCTTGCTGTGGCGCTGGCGTTTCGCGACACCGAGGATGCGCTCATCCAGCGCGCGTCCTTCGGCGGCCGAGAATCGCTTGGCGGCTCCGAGTTCGACGATTTCATGAGCACACTCGGGCGCGTTGCTACCGGCCCACCTGTTGAATCGGCGGTGGAGATGCTCGCGCTTATCGACGACAACCGGATCCGCACCGACGTCTTCAACCGTGGCGAAGACGATTTGACCGAAGTGGCCAAGGAGGTCGGCGCAACAGTCGTGATTGACGCCGTGAACGCACCTGCCGGAGTCGTCGACGGAACTCTCATTGGGGATCTCGTCGAGCGTGGTGTCGGGATGCGTTATGCAGACACTAGCGCCCTGCACATCCACCCAGACGGCACATTGGTGGGGCAGAAGCACCTTGCTGCTGCAGGGCGGATGAACGAGGGGTTGGTCCTCGGCCACGACACGCTGCGCCGAGATAAACAGAACATTATCTATCGGTGGGCTGAGCGTGTCAGTGCCCGTGCAGCGGAGTAGCCCTTAGATCCCGTACTTGTGGCGGATGTCTTGGACGAACTGAGGGTTCAGGTTGACCAGCACCGCAACAATGGCAGCGATGAGGCCGAACAGGATGCCCAACACCGTCAGGACGATGCCGGTCGTGCTGGAGCCGGATGCGTCGGTTTCAGTGGTCTCGTGAGAGCCGTTGTTGGCGTCGTTCTCAGACGGAGTGTTCCCGGTGTCGGCGCCGGATTTCTCTGTGGTGGGCGTGACGGTTTGCTTCACCGTCGTGGGGACAACCTTGGTGGTTTCCACAACGGTGGGAGATGGGGACGTAATCGTCGAGGTTTCCGTCAACGTCACCGTGGACACCGAAGTGAGCGTGGTCGGCTTCGCGGCGCTCGTCGTGGTCGCGCTTGGTTTTTCAGTCGTCGTCGGTGCTTCCTCCTGCGGCGGTTCCTCCTGTGTGGCGTCCTTCTTCAGCAGGGTGACCTGATCCACCACGTACGGGGTGTTGATGTTGTACGTCGTCAGTTTTAGCGACTCAGACGAGACGTCAATGCTGGTGTAGTCCGGGTTGTAGTCTTGGCGCCAACGTGCGGTGGACTTGTGTGCCAGGTCAGTAACGTTTTCTTCGCGGACATTCGGGTGGGTTGTGCCGTTTTCGTCCTGGAAGTCGTAGTACTTGCCACCTGTTGCCGTGGTGGAGGTGACGTAGAGGACCTCGTTGTCTTCCGGAATAAGAATGTCGCCGGACTTCGATGCGCCAGCGGGAATGACAGGGTCGACACCGTTCATCAGATGCGTGCGAGTGTAAATGTGGTCGTGGCCGCTAAGCACCAGGTCCACACCGGCTTCGGACAACTTTGGGGTCAAGGAGTTGCGTAGTTCGACGACATCCTTGTCGGTGTAGTGCGTGCCCTGGGAGAACGGTGCGTGGTGGATACCGACGATCACCCAGTCAGCGTCGGCACCATGTGCGGCGATCGTTTCGTTGACAAACTTCGCGTGGACGTCGATGTCGGCCTTGGATGCGCGGTTGCCGTCCAACCCGATGAACAAGACGTTGTTGTAGTTGAAGAAGTAGTTCGCGGTGTCATCAACTTCGTTGGGCAGGAAGTACGTGTCCTGGAAGTGACGGTCGAGCGTGTATGTCTCGTGATTGCCCTTCAGTACGGCAAGGCGGTACTCCTGGAGTTTTTCTGGCGCGGTGAACTCCTCAAGCTGCTTGACCGGGGCACCCCAGCCCTCAACCTGGTCGCCCAGGTGCATGATGAACGCGGAGTCGGGGTGTTCACCGGTTGCGGTATTGACCGCTTTGTTCCATGCGGCGGACTGCTCGGCGATTTTCGTATCTACACCGATTTGCGCATCGGCCATGGCGAGGAAGCTCCAGGAATCTCCGTCGGTGCCGGTGGTAAAGGTGCGCTGCTCGCTATAGCCACGACGATCGCTTCCAACCCGGTAGGCGTACTCCGTGTCAGGCTCGAGGCCGGTCATCGTCGCTTCGTGCGGGTAGAAGACAGCCGAGTTGTACGGGCCGTGGGGCGATTCCACGCGCGTGATGTTGGCTGGATCAGCAGTCGGCCAGTACTCCAGGAACTGTGTCTCGTTGGTCTTCGACTGCCAGGCCAAGTTCGCTTCCGTCGCGTCGGATCCGATGCCGAGGACGATGCGGCTGATGCGGGTGTTGATTGCACCTGCAGGGGCATCCGCAGCGACGGCCGTCGTGGCAGAGCCGAACAGGGACACGACGACAGCCGTAGAAATTGCGGTGCGACGAATGGAACGAGGGGCACGGGAAAGCGAAACAGTCATGTCCACCCACACAAGTCACGTTGTTTTAACAGTGGGTTACTAGCGGATCGTCACCTCAGTGAAGTGTGGGTGAATTTTTGGAAACTTGGCGGTTTCCTCGTTGCGCGCGCCTGTGAGCTGGTTGAAAGTGGGCGTCATGAGCTCGAAACCCCGTGTCAATCGTCGTATATTTCTCCAAACCGTTGCCGCGTCTGTCGCAGCCGTAGCACTGGGTACTGGCGGTGCTGTTGCTGCGCGCCGCAGCACTGTCTCAACTCCTGAGGTGCCAACGCCAGCGGATCAGTGGGACTTGCCATTTTTGCACGGGGTTGCGTCGGGAGACCCGTTGCCGGATCGCGTGGTGTTGTGGACCCGTGTGACACCCTCGCGCGAGGCGTTGCCAGGCTCAGGTCTTGGCGACGATGTCGAGCTGGAATGGCAGATCGACACCACTGAAGACTTCACTCACCCAAAGACAGGAAGCGCGATTGCGCGTGCGGAATCCGACCACACGGTGCACGTCGATCCGGACGGGCTCGATCCAGATACGGAGTACTTCTACCGTTTCATCGTGAAATCGGGTGAGCACGCAGGTTCTTTCTCCCCGGTGGGGCGTACGTTGACTGCGCCAGCCGTAGACGCTGACCTGGATACGCTCAATCTCGCAATCGCATCATGTGCGAACTGGGAGTCCGGATTCTTTAGCGCCTACGCTGACATGGCTCAGCGCGCGCGTGCGGGCGAAATCGACCACGTGGTGTTCCTCGGCGATTACATCTATGAGTATCCAACCGGCGAGTACGTAGGCAAAAGTGGTGTGGCCAGGATGCACCATCCGGAGTGGGAAATCACCACGTTGGAGGATTACCGCCAACGTTACGGCCGCTACCGCACCGACTTGAACCTGCAGGCGGCCCATGCGGCGTGCCCTTGGATTGTGGTGTGGGACGACCACGAGTCAGCCAACAACAGCTGGCGCGAAGGAGCCGAAAACCACACGGACGGCCGGGTTGAAGGGCAGTGGAAGCAACGCGAAGCAGCGGCGATGCAGGCGTACTTCGAATGGCTCCCGGTACGTCGCAGTGCGCTCATTGAGGCTCCAGGCATCTACCGCAGCTTCCAGTTTGGCAACCTCGCGCAGCTGACGATGATGGATCTGCGAACATTCCGCGACGAGGAAACCACCAGCGACTACTTTGCCAACGATGAGCGCACAATGCTTGGCGACGAGCAGTTTGCCTGGGTGGCAGAACAACTCCAACAGTCCACCGCACGCTGGGATGTGCTGGGTAACTCCGTGATGGTGTCGCCCATGCGCTTTGTCACCATCAAGGACAACGAGAAGGCCAATATTGCAACGGGCTACATGAGGGAGCGCGCTACCGGTATTGCGGTGAACTCGGATCAGTGGGATGGCTATGCGGCCGAGCGTGACCGCCTGCTCACCATGCTGGACGAGCAGGAGTCGAACGCCTTGTTCCTGACCGGCGACATCCACTCAGAGTGGGCGAACTCGATTGCCTCCCCGTCGGGCTTTGGTGAGATCGGCTGCGAGATGGTGACAACCTCAATTTCTGCACCAAATGTGGATGAAATCCTCACCACAGTGTTTGGGACGTACCACCCGGAAGACAACTCGACGTCGCTGCTGGTGGAGAAGACCATCCGCGATGCCAATCCCTGGGTCAACCACATCGATTTCGATGCCCATGGCTACGGCATCGCAAGCATCCACTATGACTATGTGGACATGCTCTACTACCGGGTCTCGGACGTGGAGGACCCGGACGCTTCCGTCAGCTTGGGCGAGAAGCGCCAGTGGCGCATCGGCGAGGGGTTCGTCGAAGCATAATCTGCTTATCGACGACGGCCGCGACATCTGGGTGGGCGGGCTGGTGACCGCGCGCGTGCGCGACTAGGACATCATCACCTTGGTCTGAGCAACCGCCTCGTCCATGCGGCTGATCGCGTGGTGCAGCCGGTGGCGCAGCCAGAGGCCGAGGAAGAGGAAAGGCAGCACGAAGAGGACGAGGCTGCCGAGGGCTCGCCAGAAGTCCCAGCCGTAGGTGCCGAAGACCGCGGCGCGCATAGCGCGGATCGAGTAGGTCGCGGGCAGCCAGGGGCTGATCGCCTGCGCCCAGCCCGGCAGCAGCTGCAGCGGGTAGGCGCCGCCCGCCGCCGAGACCTGGAGCACCAGGATGAGCACGCCCACGGCCTTGCCGGCGTTGCTCAGGGAGAGCACCAGCGTGTAGCAGATCAGGTGGAAGACCAGGCTCGAGACCCACCCCGCCATGAAGAGGAGGAAGGGGTGCGCGGGCTCGATGCCCACGTAGACGATGAGCCCCGCCATGAGGAGCGTGGATTGGGCCAGACCGGTGGTCACGAACGTCAGGTAGCGGCCAAAGTACTTCTGGCCCGCGGTGAGGCGGTCGGGATCGACCACGTTCTGTTCGATGGAGCGATCGTCCGTGCGCACGGCCACCGACGTCAACAGGGCGCCCACCCACAGGGCGAGCACCGTGTAAAGCGGGGCCATGCCGGCGCCGAAGCTGACGCGGGGGAAGACCTCCTTGCGCTCCACCTTGACTGGGTCGACGAGGGCGTCGGCGAGCTCCTCCGGGTGGCTGGAGACGAGGTCGGCCAGCTTCGTCAGGTCCCCGCTCGAGCGCGCCTGCGCGATCGACTGCTGCGCCTCCTGCATCCTCGCCGCGTTGGCGCGCAGGGATTCCGCCGTGTCGCGCAGGTCCGCACCGGAGGCTGCGAGGGTGTCGCGCAGCGAGCCGGGCCGATTGGCCAGGGCAGAGGAGACGCCGTCCATGTCCGAGCGGGCCTTGTCGACGTTCGCCCGGACGTTGTCCAGCGAGCCCGACAGCGCCTCGAGGCGCGGGCGGATCCCGGTGTCGTAGGAATTCTTGGCCGAGTCCATCGCCTCGCGGGCCCGGGCGATCGAGTCCTTGATCTCCTGCCGGTCCGCGTTCTTCCCGTCCCGGCTGCCCTGCCCGGCGGTGAGGCGCGCGGCGGCGTCGTTGAGTCGGTCGCGCACGGCCGTCTGGCGGGCGATAGCGTCGTTGAGGTCGCCGACCACCGCGCGCACCGCCGGTTGAGCGTCGGGGGGAAGCGCCGGGGCGACTTGGTCGTTGATGGTGTCGCGCAGGGCCGTGTACTGCTTCACCTGGACATCGATGCGCGCGGCGATGTCCGTCAGGTTCGCGGCGGTGGCCTGGGAGGTGGCGGAGGAGTCCGCCATCAGCTGGTCGACGCGGTCGCTCACTGCGGCGAAGCTTTCCGACGTCGCCCCCAGCGCCGCCGCAAGCGCCGCGCCGTCTCCGCCGAGGCCCGCCCCGGTGGCTCCGAGGTCGACGGGGTGGACCTGCCCGAGAGAGTCGCCCAGCGCCCCGGAGATCCGCTCGGCGCTGTCGACGAGCGGCACGCTCGACTCTGTGAGCGAGGCGAGCGCGTCGACGGTGCTGGCGCTGGAGAGCAGCTGGTCGCGGGCGCTGGCAGTGCGCGTCTCGATGGAGTCGAGTGCCTGCTTGGTCTCCGCCTCGTTGAAGAAGTCCGAGGCCGTCTCGATCAGCCCGAATGACACCTCGGAGAGGGCCCTGGTGAACGACGCGCTGATCTGGGCGCTGACGCCCTGCGTGCCGTTGGAGATGAGCAGCGGGGAGATGGGGTTCTTCTTCTCGTTGATGTAGAGGTCGATCCGGCTGGGTTCGGCGTCGCTGGCGTAGAAGGTGAACATGTCGTCGCTCAGCGTGGGCGGCAGGACGATGGCGGCGTAGTACTCGCCGGATTTCGCGCCCTCGATGGCATCGTCGGCGTCGGTGATGACCCAGTCCATCGACTCGTCGCGGTAGAGCTGGGAGAGGACCATGTCGCCGACGTTGACGGCCAGCGGGGTGAGGTCGCTCGTGTGGCCGCGGTCGGTGTTGGCCACCGCCACCTCGAGGCGCTCTGTGTTGGCGAAGGGGTTCCACGTGGCCAGCACGTTGAACCAGGCGAAGAGGCAGGGAATGGCGATGAGGCCGACCATGACGATGCCCGCCATGACGTTGGTGTAGAGACGGCGCAGGTCATTGTAGGCGATGGAGAAGACGGTTCTCACTTGGTGTCCTCGCTTTCGGCATCCGCGGGCCCGATGGTGACGCTGGTGCCGGCGGAGTCGTGGCGGTGGATTACGGCGTCGCGCAGCTCGGCCTCGCCGAGGCGCGAGACCTGTTCGGCGTCGACGAGGCTCTGCGTGAAATACTCCACCGCGCCGAGGTAGAGGACGACCAGCAGCGACCAGGCGACGACGATGGCCAGCATGATCGTCTTGTCGGTGGGCAGGAGCATGGTGAGCAGGGTGATGATGGCGATGCCGACAACGCCCGCGACGATCCCGCCGAAGATGAGGGTGCGGTAGTTCTCCCGCAGCATCCGCGCCCGCTTCTCGACGCCACCGCGGAACTCATCCCGGTCCGACAGGGCGGCCATGATGTCGGACGCGCGGTAGGGCGAGCCCATGACCTCCACCTTCTCGTTGGTGATCAGGTTCGTGCGCGCGAGCTGGCGGTTGAACAGGAGGTTGGCGTGCGAGGAGGTGAGTCGGAACAGCCACCCCAGGGCGAAGGCCGCGGCGGACATGGCGAGAAGCGCCGTCATGAAGCGGAGGTAGTGGTGGCCGTAGAACCCGGCGACGGTCTCGCGCATCGCGTCGATGCCGTAGCGGAAGGGGAGGAAGGGGTAGATGCGGCGGAAGAAGTCGGGCATGAGCTCGATGGGGTAGAGGCCCGACGCGCCCGGGATCTGGATGACGACGAGGAAGACGGCGATGCCGCGGCCAATGTGGCCGAGCGCGGAGACGATGGAGTAGATGATCCCCGTGTAGGCAACCCCGATGGCGATTGCGGTGGCGAGAAAGGCCGTGACGGACTGCATCTGCACCCCGAAGGCCACGTTGCCGAGCGTCACCACGACGGCCTGGAGCACCGAGAGCGTGGCGAAGAGGAGGAAGCGACCGAGGTAGGCCTGGCCGACGGTGAGGCGGCGGAAGCCCTCGGTGTCGACCTCGACGCGGAAGATGATCGTCAGCACGAACGCGCCGATCCACAGGGCCAGGTTGGTGAAGAAGGAGGCCATGGAGCTGCCGTAGTTCTCCGAGGGGAAGACGGCCTGCTGCTCGACGGTGACGGGCGAGGAGATGTACTCGCCGATCTTCGCGGAGTTGAGGTTCGTGACAGTGTTGAGGGCCTCCGAGTTGGAGGTGGCCAGGAGGGCGTTGATGTCGGACTGGGCGGCGCGGGCGCCGTCGGCAAGCGTGCCGAGGTTGCCCGAGACCTCGTCGAGGATGCCGAGACTGGCCGCGAGCTGGTTGTCCACCCCGGCGAGCAGGGAGGTCGTTTCCTCGCGCAGGGCACGCTGGCTGCTCAGCGCGCCGCGCACGGAGGCGACGCTGCCGGAGGCCTGCGCGAGCGAGGCGTTGATCGCGGGCACGGACTCGCCGAGCTGCGTGCTCGCGTCGCGCGCTGCGTCGTTGGAGTCGGCGGCCGTGGCCTCGAGGGAGTCGCCGAGCTCGCCTATCGACGCCAGCGCGGCGCTCGCGCTGCGGTCCACGTTGTTCAGGCCGTCGAGGACGGCGTGGGAGGCGGCGGTACGCTCCTCCAGCGCGCTAGCCGCGGCGTCGAGCTGAGCGCGGACCTCAGGCGATAGGGCCGCCCCGGCCGACATGGCGCGCAGCTGCGCGGCGGCGGATTCGCCCTGCTTGACCACGCCGTCGACCTCGCCGACGGCCGAGCGCACCCGCCCCTGGGCGGTGCCGAGCTGGCCCGTCGCCTCCGCGATGGAGGCGTTGGCGGAGGCGGCGCCGAGACTGAGCGCGTTGGTGGACTCGACGAGCGCGGTCGATGTGTCGGCGCTGAAACCGGCGGAGGACTTCTGCAGCTCGGCGATGATCCCCTCGGCCTCGCCGAGAGAGGAGTCCACGGACCGGAGGGTGTCGTCGACGGAGCCGACGAGGGTGTTCAGCTCGGCGACAACCGGGCGCGCACCGCTGATGCTCTGCTTCATCGTGGCCACCCGCCCCTGGGCGGCGTCGAGGTCGGCGGCGATCTGGCCGAAGCTCCCGGAGGCCTTGCCTCGGACCTCCTCGGCGTCATCGCGCGCCGCGAACCCCTTGTTGCGCAGCTCGGTCGCCGCGGCCTCGCCGACCTTCTTCTTGAAGGCCTCGGACACGGCCGTGTCGACGGCGGAGGCGCCGGCGTCGGTGATCGAGGGGGCGACGCCGTTGCTTTTCTCATTGACGTAGTACTCCAGCACCGGCTGCGTGTAGGTGCCGCTGACCAGGCTCAGCAGGTCCTCGCTGAACTCGGGCGGGATAAGGAACATGGCGTAGTAGTCGCCGCGCATGAGCCCGTCGCGGGCCTCGTCCTCGGGGAGAAACACCCACCCGATCTTGTCGTTGGCCTTGAGCTGCTCGGTGATCTGCTCGCCGACGTCGACCTCGCCGACGCGCTCGGCGGAGGCGCCGCGGTCGTTGTTGACCACCGCGATGCGGATGTTCTGGGTGTGGGCGTAGGGGTCCCAGAAGGCGTTGATGTTGAACCACGCGTAGAGCGCGGGGGTGATGAGCACGCCGACGATGATGATGAAGGCCCGGGGAACGCGCAGCAGGCGACGAATGTCCCGTCCGAGAATCTGCCCGCTCTTTCTCACGTG
The DNA here is from genome assembly GCF_030408635.1 of Corynebacterium coyleae. Classification (NCBI taxonomy): domain Bacteria; kingdom Bacillati; phylum Actinomycetota; class Actinomycetes; order Mycobacteriales; family Corynebacteriaceae; genus Corynebacterium; species Corynebacterium coyleae. The sequence goes on from NZ_CP047198.1 coordinate 1,185,877, forward strand.
GCGAGCGTACCCTCGAATAGAGCGTTAGGGGAAAAGCTCCGGGTCTGGGCCAAACTCGAGTCCTTCAACCCCGGCGGTAGCGTCAAGGACCGCACAGCCCGCGCCCTCGTCGCCGACGCCCTCGAGCGCGGCGTGCTCGGCCCGGGACTGGCAGGAGCCGACGCGCGGTGCGTGGCTCACCGAGGTACTCTCCGTCGGCGTCGCAGAGGCGCTGCGCGAGCGCGGGTTGCGTCTGTATCTTGAGCCGGGGCGCTCGCTTGTCGACGGCTGAGGGCTAACCCTTGCCGAAGTCGCCTTCACCAAGACCCGTTCCGACGCCGTGCCCCTGGTGGGCCTAGCCATGAACCGCACCCGGTGCCGCACGACCTCGGATAACTTCCTCATCGACCCCTACCTGGTCAAGCGGACCCCGCCGAGTGAGGAGATCGAGGCGTTCTTGGTCGGCGCCTACTGCATCGAGGACGAACTGATCCTGCGGCGGAAGATCCGCTTCCCCCGCGGTGTGGCCCGCGAGGCGCTTGGACGACATCGAAGTTCGCTGACGCCCGTTGGCGCCCCCAGTGCCGGGCCGGAGCTCGGCTAGAGCTCGGCTAGAGCTCGGCGCTCAGCCGAGCGGTGGCGTCCTTGAGCGCCTCGCCGCATGTTGCGCCGGGGGAGGGCTTCAAGCGCTCGGCGGGACCCGACACAGACAGGACCGCGACTAAGGTGCCGTCGGGCTGGAACACCGGGGTGGACACGCTCGCCAGGCCAACCTCGCGCTCGGAGACAGACTCGGCGTACCCGACCTTGCGTACCTGTTCGAGGTCCGCTGCATCAAACGGGGAGTCGATCGGGCAGTGGGCGGCAAACACGCGGGCGGCAGAACCGGCCGATAGTGTGAGCCTGGAGCCAACCGGCACTACGTTGTGGAGTCCGCTTTCCGGTTCTTCGGCAGCGATGCAGGTGCGGGTCGATCCCGTCAGTTGGTAAAGCTGTGCGGATTCCCCGGTCTGTGCAACCAGGTCTCGCATAACCGGCGCGGCTGCCGGAAGCAGCGCGGAGGGAAGCCCCGTGGCAAGACCGGTCAGTGCTGGGCCGAGTGTCCATTCGCCGTGTTCGTTGCGGGAAAGCACATGGTGCAGTTCCAGCGCAGTGGCAATGCGGTGGGCGGTTGCGCGTGGCAGGCCGGTGTCGTCGCTAAGTTCTGCGAGTGTTTTATCACCCGCACCAACCGAGCGTGTGATGGCAACTGCGCGGTCGAGGACTTTAATCCCGGAACCTTCGTTATACTGTCTCACAGTTCGAATCCTAGCATCTCATAGTGTGGGATGTTGGGAGCCCGTATGAAGGAGGACCGGATGACTCAGCCACCGTTGACATTAGCGGAGAAAGTGTGGCGCGACCACGTGGTAATGAAGGGGGAAAACGGCGAGCCTGACCTCATCTTCATCGATTTCCAGCTCCTGCACGAAGTGACCTCGCCGCAGGCGTTTGACGGCCTGCGGATGAACGGACGCACCATGCGCCACCCCGAGTTGCATTTGGCAACGGAGGACCACAACGTGCCCACCACGGGTATTACCAGCGGTGACCTCGTCGAGATCACCGAGCCTACCTCGCGCACCCAGGTAGCCACCCTGCGCGACAACTGCGCCGAGTTTGGTGTGAAGCTGCACCCGATGGGCGATATCCAGCAGGGCATCGTGCACACCGTCGGCCCGCAGCTGGGCATTACACAGCCCGGAATGACCATTGTCTGCGGCGACTCGCACACCTCGACGCACGGCGCGTTCGGCTCGATTGCCATGGGCATCGGCACCTCTGAGGTGGAGCACGTCATGGCCACCCAGACCCTGCCGCTGAAACCCTTCAAGACCATGGCCATCGAGGTCACCGGCGAGCTGCAGGACGGCGTGACGGCCAAGGACCTGATCTTGGCGATCATCGCCAAGATCGGCACCGGCGGCGGCCAGGGCCACATTATCGAGTACCGCGGCGAGGCCATCGAGAAAATGTCCATGGAAGCACGCATGACGTTGTGCAACATGTCTATCGAGGCAGGCGCGCGAGCCGGTATGGTCGCGCCGGACCAGACCACGTTCGACTACGTCGAGGGCCGCGAGTACGCGCCGAAGGGCGAGGACTGGGATGCAGCCGTGGAGTATTGGAAGACGCTGCCGACCGATGAAGGCGCAAAGTTCGATACCGTCGTGGAAATCGACGGTGCAGCACTGACACCGTTTGTCACCTGGGGTACCAACCCAGGCCAAGGTCTGCCGCTCGGCGAAAACGTTCCCGACCCGGAGGACTTCACCGACGACAACACGAAGGCATCTGCTGCGAAGGCCATCGAATACATGGGCTTGACCCCGGGCATGCCGCTGCGGGACATCACCATCGATACGGTCTTCCTCGGCTCCTGCACCAACGCGCGCATCGAGGATCTGCGTGCAGCCGCCGACGTTGTCAAGGGCCGCCGCATCGCCGAAGGTACACGCATGCTCGTCGTACCGAGCTCCACACTTGTGAAGCAGCAGGCCGAAGAAGAAGGCCTCGACGCGATCTTCACAGAGTTCGGCGCAGAATGGCGGACCGCGGGCTGCTCCATGTGCCTCGGCATGAACCCAGACCAGTTGCGACCGGGGGAGCGCAGTGCCTCCACAAGCAACCGCAATTTCGAAGGCCGCCAAGGCCCGGGTGGCCGTACCCACCTCGTATCCCCGCTGGTTGCAGCAGCAACTGCGGTGACCGGCCACCTCGCAAGCCCGGCAGATCTGTAAAGGAGCCCGATCATGGAAAAGTTCACCACTCACACCGGCGTCGGCGTTCCGCTGACCCGCACCAACGTTGATACCGACCAGATCATCCCCGCGCGCTACCTCAAGCGTGTGACCCGCACCGGTTTCGAGGACGGCCTATTTTCTAATTGGCGTGAAAACGAAGCCACATTCGTCCTCAATCAGGACGCGTTCAAAGACGGCTCCGTGCTGTTCGCCGGCGAGGACTTTGGCACAGGCTCCTCGCGTGAACACGCTGTCTGGGCGCTCATGGACTACGGCTTCCGCGCCGTGTTCAGCCCTCGATTCGCGGATATCTTCCGAGGAAACGCCGGCAAAGCTGGCCTGCTCGCGGGCATCATGAGCCACTCCGATATCGAGCTGATCTGGAAGCACCTTGAGCAGCACCCAAGTGATGAGGCGATCGTCTCGCTCGAAGACTGCACCGTCACCGTCGGCGGCAACACCTTTACCTTCGAGATCGACGATTACACCCGCTGGCGGCTCATGGAAGGCCTCGACGATATTGGGCTGACGCTTCGCGACGAGCCCGCCATCGAACGATTCGAAGCAACGCGTCCAGCGTTCAAGCCGTCCGTCGCGGGTTAGACCCCGGACGGCGATAGCGCCCTCGGGCTGGTTATTTGCCCAACTGGTCGACGACGCCCGGGGCGAACGCCTCCAGGAACTCACGCGCAGCGACAACGACGCCTTGGATACCGGTCTTGATCTCGTCGGAAAACTGCTGGTCGCTGCGCTCCCAGTAACCCGGCAGAGAGTAAGTCACGGCAAGCGCGGTGATGCCGCGCTGTTCGTCCTTCACTGCGGTCACGGTGGGGTAAGCCTTCTCAATGTTGTATCGCTCCACCCACTCGAGCACCTCATTAAACTGCGCGGCCTTCACCGAATCCACAGCGACGGTGGTCAGCACGTTGAGATTCGGCTCGATCATGTTGATTTCCAGACCGATACCGGAAAAACCGGTGCGCAGCGCAGGGCCAAGCGGTGCCTTTTCGTACTTCCAGCCTTCCTTGTCAAACAAGGCGATGACACGGTCGATGCTGAGGTTGCTGGTTGCAGAAGTCATGTCCTAGTCCTCCTGGTTAGCTTCGGCGTTGGCTTCGGTGTTTGCTTCGGTGGTGAAGGTTTTCGGGCCGCTCGTCGACAAGAGCTCGCTGGTATCTGGCAAGGCCTCGCGCAGCAGGTTCACCACGTGATGGATTGCGGAGAAGTAGTAGTCCAACATTGCACGCACCTGCTCGTCGGTGAAGCCTTCGTTGGAGAAGAACGGCGCGTCGATCAGCACGACGGCATCGTCCTCACGACGTACCGGGTGTACGCGCACGAGGGGCATCGTCCGGTTGATCTCGTTGCAGCGCAGACGCAGCGTCTCAATATCGTCGCCCTCAATGATGCCGAGCCAGCGTGCGGTGGCCTTGAAACCACCCTCGGCTACCTCGAAGAACACCATCAGGCTGGGAAATGCGGTGCGAACCTCGCCGCTGTCTTCTCGGAAGTACTGCACCCCCATTGATTTCAGGGTGGCCGCGATGCGGTCTTGGGAAATGGCGGTAGGAGCTGCCATGGTCTGGGCCTTTCGTCGTGGTGGGGTTACAGAACTGGAAGTGGGGAGGGGATGTAGTCCGCGCCGATGAGCTTGCCGTCGTGGAACGTCAGCACCCATACGGAGGCTTTCTTCGCGCGGATTTCTTCGTCGATAGGCAGTGTCCCTTGCGCCGAGAGCCACGCGATTATGCCGGGGATGATCCCACCTTGCGCGCACACCACGCTGGTTCCGCCGGCCTCAATCACGTCCTTGAATGCGTGCTTGGCGCCAACCATGTCGGCGATCCAGGCATCGTCGCCAAACTGCTTATCGACGACAACCTCACACCCCATCTCATCCGCCAGCGGCGCAACCGTGTGCTGGCAGCGCTCCGGAACCGCCGAGTAAATACGTTCCGGCGCGAACGCACTGAGCAGGGGAACGAGCATCTCGGATTGGCGGCGGCCCTTCTTATCCAGAGGACGCAAGTTGTCGTCGCCGGACCATTTGTTGCGGTCGTGGGCGCGGGCATGTCGGACATAGAGGATGCGTGCATCTGCGGGCGTGTTAAAGCGCTTCTGGGCCTTCTGGAGCACCTCGCGGTCGAGGTCGTACGTCATCAACTCAAGCGCTTCATTGAGTGGCAGCCAGCGGATCTCGTCGACCTCGTTGTTGGGTACGAACTCGCCACCGACGACCTCGCCGGTCCAGTAATAGACCACCTTGGTGGTCTTCTTTACCGGGTAGACCGTCTTGCCCAGCAACTTGCCCAGGCGAACGTCGTAGCCCGTTTCCTCCTTGATTTCACGTACTGCGGTTTGTACAAGCGACTCATCAGGGTCGACCTTGCCCTTGGCCAGCGACCAGTCGTCGTAATGAGGACGGTGAATGCACGCAACCTCAATGGTGTCGGGTTGCGTAACGTCACCGCGCCACAGCACCGCACCCGCAGCAAGCGTGGTGCGCTCGAACTCCTTCTGCGGTTTTAACGGAATAGCCTGAAGCCTGCCAGTGAGAAACTTCTCACCCAAGGCGTCCTTATCTTGCTCGGAGAGCTTCCCGCTGTTTCCTGGTGTCTTGGATGCGTGAGTAGGCATGTCCTCCATTGTGTCCCAAGTAACCCACTCACGCCGGACACGCCACGCGCCACGGCCGGTGGTAGGTTAAACCGGAACAATCGGCTGGGAGGATTCAGAAAAATATGGTCAACGTTGCGGTACTGGGGGCAGGCTCCTGGGGTACAACCCTGGCGAAGGTGTTCGCGGACGCCGGCAACAGGGTCACGCTGTGGGCGCGTCGGGACAACCTTGCCCGCACCATTCAGACCACGCGGGAAAACCCGGAGTACCTTCCCGGCATCACACTCCCGGATGCGATCGAAGCCACCTCGGACGAGCAATACGCGCTGCAAGACGCGACCATCGTCGTCTTTGGCGTACCCAGCCAGACCATGCGGGAAAACGTCGCGCGTTGGGCACCCATGATCCCGGCTGATGCGACGATGCTGTCCATCTCAAAGGGTGTGGAAACAGGAACACATCTGCGTATGAGTGAAGTTATTGCAGAGGTCACCGGAGCGGACCCGAACCGGATTGCAGTGCTCAGCGGGCCCAACCTGTCGCGCGAGATTGCGCTCGAACAACCTGCCGCCACCGTGATTGCATGCGCTGACGAGAACCGCGCAAAACTCGTCCAAGCCGCGTGTGCGACTAACTATTTGCGGCCGTACACCAACACCGATGTTGTGGGCTGCGAAATCGGCGGCGCGACGAAAAATGTCATTGCGCTTGCCTGCGGTATGGCTTCCGGCCAGGGGCTTGGCGACAATACCCTGGCATCCCTGATCACCCGTGGCCTTGCAGAGACCACCCGTCTGGGCAACGCGCTCGGCGCGGATCCCCGCACGTTTGCAGGTCTTGCCGGTATGGGAGACCTCGTGGCCACGTGTGCTTCGCCGCTGTCGCGTAACCGCACATTTGGCTCCGCTTTGGGGCAAGGTGCGACGATGGAAGAGGCGAAGGCTGCGACGAAGGGCCAGGTTGCGGAGGGCGTGGTGTCGTCGAGAAGCATTTTCCAGCTCGCCGAAAAGCATGGCGTGGAGATGCCGATTACCCAGGCAGTGTTTGCCATTTGCCACGACAACTTCAAAGTTGCGGACACGATCGCGACACTGATGGGGCGCAGCAAGAAGGCAGAGTAAAACTGCGCCATGGCTACGCGGTAGATTGGTCAGCGTGATTCGCGTAGCAGTTCTTTATGGTGGCATGTCCACCGAGCACTCCATTTCCTGCATTTCCGCAGCGTCGGTGATGCAACACATGCCGGCTGACTACGAGGTGTTTCCCATCGGTATCACCCGTGACGGCGTATGGGTCGAAGGCACAACAGACCCAGTAAACGGCGTCGCGCTGCCTGAGGTGCCCGCAGGCCGCGAAGTTGCACTCTCCATCAACCCGACGCGCAAGGGGCAGATCTTCGATGTAGCAACCGGCGAAAGTATCGCTTGCGTCGATGTTGTCTTCCCGGTGCTGCACGGCAAATACGGCGAAGACGGCACAGTGCAAGGACTGCTCGAACTCGCTGGTGTCCCGTACGTTGGCCCAGGGGTGCTTGCATCCGCCTGTGGCATGGACAAGGAGTACACGAAGAAGCTCGTCGCGGCTGAAAACATTGCGATCACCAGGGAAGTGATCCTCGACGGTCGGGCAGTGCTTGACGACGACGAGCGTGACTACCTCGGTCTACCAGTGTTCGTAAAACCCGCCAACGGTGGGTCATCGATCGGTGTGTCCAAAGTGAGCTCCTGGGACGACTTCCCGGCGGCGTACGACCTTGCGCACGAATCCGATTCCAAGGTGATTGTGGAAGCGGAACTTGTCGGCGACGAGGTTGAGGTGGGAGTCCTCGAACGACCCGACGGGACCATTGCGGCATCCCTGCCAGCGAAGCTCAACGGCACCGAAGACTCCGAAGAAGGCTTCTACGGGTTTGAAACGAAATACCTCGAAGAGGGCGTTACGGCAACGATTCCGGCACCGTTCGACGAGGCAACAACCGCGCAACTTCAAGACATGGCGGTGACGTGTTTCAAGGCGCTGAACTGTAAGTCGCTCGCACGTGTGGACTTCTTCGTCACCAAGGACGGCCCGGTGCTCAACGAGGTCAACACCATGCCTGGATTCACCGCGATTTCGATGTACCCGCAGGTGTGGGCAGCCACCGGAGTGGACTACCCGGAACTGCTGGACACGCTGGTGCGGACCGCGCTGCGTTAAAGCACAGCGTTAAAGCACAGCGTTAAGGCGCAGCGTTAAAGCACAGCGTTAAGGCGCAGCGTTAAAGCGCAGCGGTGTGCTCGGCGATCAGTTCAGTCAGGTTCGTAATCGCCTCGTTGCTCTCCGCCTGCGGCAAAGAGACTGCGATACCGCTGTCGCGCCCCAATGCGTACCACGTCGATGCCGTGGTGCCGTTTGCCAACAGCACATCCTCGAACCACGGAATGTCATTGACCTGGGCAAGTTGTGCACCCGGTGCGTAATTCGGCGATGGGGCGACACCGCAGCGCAGAACGATCGGATCACGTCCCTCGGCACGCCATGCGACGGTGTTTTCGGACGCAGGCTCTGTCCGGGTGTAGCCCTCGGCGATAGCATCCGGTGCGGCCTGGAGCAGCGCGTCGCACTTCGATGCATCTGCGCCTTCCAACGCGGACAAAGGCGCGGGGTTGTGGGGCTGATCCTTCGATGGCAGCCCATCGGCGCCCAGCCGTCCGAGGGACTTCTTTGAGTCGTGGAGTACCTGCGCATCACCGGTCACGGCGATCACAGGGGAGCGGTCCACGGTGTACCAGGTGGCCAGGTTGGACTGGGGCGTGAGGTCGTCGATACGCATCCACGTTGCATTGCCGATGGTTTCAGTAACGGCGTAGTCCGTGTACTGCGCCGGCATGTCTACACCGCAGCGCAGGGTGACGCGGTCATCGGTGGACTTGCGCCAGGCGGCGGCGCCTTGTGGTGCCGGTTCTGCGAGTTCGGCACGGGGAAGGCCGGCGAACCGGTCGGGGAGGGCGTCGATAAGCGATGCGCACTCCGGGCTATCGGCCATCGGGGCAGGAAGATCAGCCATCGCGACCGGCTGCAGCGCCACACGTTGGAAGAACACACGAGCGCCAATAACGGCTCCGAGGACGAGAAGGACTGCGAGGCCAAGACTGACCAAAATTGTTGTGCGATTAACCTGTGGTTCGTGCGCCGTGGTTGCCATGGCGAAATAGTCTAACGAAAGGGCTGCCCAACCCGTGATCACCACCGGATTTCCCACTGATGGTCCGACGCTTGCGCAGGTCGGCGAGCGAGCGGTTATCGCCGCGATTCGCGCTGCCGCACCGTCTGCCCTCAACGGCGACGACGCAGCGGTACTTACCCCCTCAGTGCCAAACTCGAGAGTCGTCGCCGGCACCGACATGTTGGTGGAAGGCCATCACTTCACTCGTGCGACCACAACCCCGTACCTTTTGGGCCGCAAGGCGACGGTGCAGAACTTCGCGGATATCGAGGCAATGGGCGCGCGCCCGATTGCAGCACTGATGGGGGTGTCTGTCTCCCGCGATGCGCCGGCAGCATGGGTCGAAGAGATCGCCCGCGGCATTGGGGATATGGCAGGGGAGTATGGCTGTGAACTCGTCGGCGGGGATCTGACCGACGGGCAAGAACTTGTGGTCTCCGTAACCGCAATCGGCTCGCTTGGTGGTAATCGTCCGCCGCTGACGCTAGACGCGGCACGCCCCGGTCAGCGAGTGGTCGCGCACGGCAATATCGGTTATTCAGCCGCAGGGTTCGCGCTGCTGCAGGCCGGGATTGATGTGCCGGAGGAGCTCGAGGTGCTTGTGAAGGCGCATCAGGCCCCGGTGCTTACCCCGGGGCGTGGCGTGGTGGCGCGCGCGGCAGGCGCGACCGCGATGACGGACAACTCGGATGGGCTCATCCGGGATGTGACGACGCTGGCAAAGGCATCTTCGGTAGGCATCGAACTGTCAAAGGTGGCGCTGCGCCCGGATGCGACCTTGCAGGCTGCGGGCGTACTCCTTGGCGTCGACCCGTGGGAGTGGGTGCTCACAGGTGGGGAGGACCACACCCTCATCGGCACGATCGATGGGTCCGCACCGGTTGGGTTCCGCTCGATTGGCGCAGTCACTCGCAAGCCCGGGGTGCGCATCGACGGCGAGGCCCCAGAATTGACCGCTGGATGGGAGAGTTTCTAAATGTTGCCCGTGCACGAATCTTGGCAGGAACCGCTCGCTCCGGTAGAAGACCGCATCCACGCAATGGGGCAGTTTTTGCGCACAGAGGACGACTACCTGCCGCGTGGCCACGATATTTTGCGGGCTTTTGCGGATCCGTTCGACGATGTCCGGGTCCTCATCCTGGGTCAAGACCCGTATCCGACCCCAGGACACCCGATGGGGCTGGCGTTTTCCACCCAGCCTGGGGTGGCGGCGCCGCGGTCGTTGGTGAATATCTACAAAGAGCTGCAGGCTGATCTGGGTATCCCGCCCCGGGCGGATGGGGACCTGTCGTCGTGGTCGTCGCAAGGCATTTTGCTGCTCAACAGGGTGCTTACCGTGCGTCCGGGAAAGCCCGCGTCACACCGTGGCAAAGGCTGGGAAGAGGTTACCCAGGCCGCAATTGAGGCGCTTGTCCGCCGAGATGCGCCACTCGTAGCTATCTTGTGGGGCCGTGACGCACAGACAGCTGCGAGATTTTTGGGGGATACTCCCCGGATTGAGTCGCCGCATCCGTCGCCGTTATCAGCATCGCGCGGTTTCTTCGGTTCGCGCCCGTTCTCGCGTGCAAATGAAGCGCTTCAAGCACAGGGTGCGAATCCCATCGACTGGAGTCTGTAACAGCTCCCTGTAAGCTTTCGCTTCATGTCTGTCACTCCGCTTATCGACGCCGCAGGGTTGCGTGCGTGGGCCCAACGCGCCTCCGCCGAGCTGGAGCGGCGCCGAGTGGAGATCAACAGCCTCAACGTCTTTCCCGTGCCGGACTCCGATACAGGTTCCAACATGGCGCACACGATGCGTTCAGCCTGCGAGCAAGCAGCTTTGCTTGGCGACGACGCCAGCGCCGTCGATGTCGCCGAAGCCCTGGCCGTCGGCGCTGTACGTGGAGCACGCGGCAACTCAGGTGTGGTGTTGTCCCAGGTGATGCGCGGAATCGCGCAGTCTGTCAAAGACGATGCTTCGGACGGGGAAATGGTCGCGGACGCATTGACGCATGCAGTGAAGTTTGTGGACCAAGCCATTGCGGATCCGGTGGAAGGCACCGTGATTACGGTGCTCCGAGCGGCGTCTGTGGCTGCCCAACAAGCGGTAGAGGACATTGGGCGTCCGTTGAGCTTGCTCGATGTCGCAGCACCTGCGACATCCGCAGCCAGGGTGGCCTTGGCCAACACGCCGTCGCAGCTGCCAGTGCTACGCGAGGCAGGCGTGGTCGATGCCGGCGGCACCGGTGTGGTGATTCTGCTCGAGGCGCTGTTGGAAGAGGTAGAGGATAGTCCCGCAACTGCACCCGATGGTGATGTCCAAGAGAGCGCCGTACGCAGCGCAGAAGCCAGTGCAGAAAGCACCCCGGCACCTGCTGAAAGGGCAGACCGCGACGTGCACGTTGACATGGCGCATGCGGGGCCGTCGGGTCGGGAGCACTCCCTTGAGGTGCTCTTTGGGTTTCAGGGCGATATTGCGGAGTTGGAAACCGAGCTGCGCCCCTTGGGCGACAGCCTGGTCATCGCTCGGCTATCTGATACGGAAGCCACTGTGCACATTCACACGCTCGATGCAGGTGCTGTGATTGAGACGGCCTATCGCCTCGGCAAGGTCCAAAACCTGCGCCTTGAAGTGCTCCCGGGTGCCCCAGTGGTACGAAACCCCGATCGCTTGATTGTGGCCGTGACGCCTCCCGGCTCCCTGACAGAGCTGTATAAGGAAGCAGGTGTGGTCACTGTTGCCCCGGGCGACGAGGTGATCTCGGACATGCTCTCCGTGATTCGGCGTTCGGGCAGCAACGAGATCATCGTGCTGCCGAATGGGCTGCTCAGTAACCGGAATCTCGCTGCCGTGGAGAAAGCAACCCGAGCGCTGGAACAGACGATCACACTGCTTCCTACAGTCCGGTTAGTCTCCGGTATTGCAGCGCTGTCTGTGCACGATCCGAACCAGCCGCTGGCTACCGCCGCGTTTTCCATGTCTGAGGCGGCTGGCGAGATGCGTACGGCAGTGGCTCACCGCGCAAAGAAGGGCGCGCTGACACTCAGCGGCGCGGTTGCCAAGGGTGATGTGGTGGTTACTGCACGGGGGGAGACGCTGCTTATCGCCGAAGACCCGCTCGATGCTGTGAAGCGGGCATGCAAACGCCTGCTCGAACACGGCGGGGAGCAAGTCACGGTGCTGTTTGACCCAGCTGAGCTGTCGGAGGAGGAGCTTCGCAGGCTGAACACTGAGCTCGGCGTCCAGGTCATGGTTTATCCTGCAGACGGATTGCAAGCATGTGCGGAGATCGGGGTGGAGTAAATGCTGGGGTTTGAGGACAATCGGCCACTGACTGAGGTTATTCCTGCGAAGCAGGCGCGGGCGATTGAGAAACACCTCAACATTTCCACGTGCGGCGAGCTGCTTCGGCACTATCCGCGACGCTACCTGCACTACGGCACCGGTGCTGACCTGACCGGGGTCGAAGCAGGCGATACGGTCACCGTGATCGGCGAGGTCGTCGACGCCAACACGTTTTACACCAAAAAGACGCCCAAGCGGCCGATTACCAAGGTGATGATCCACGATGGGCGTACGGAGTTCCAAGCCACCTTCTTCGGCTCCCAGTATGCCCAACGGGTGCTGAAGCCGGGTCGGCGCGCGATGCTGACGGGCAAGTTGGATTTCTACCGTAATCAGCCTCAGCTGCAGCACCCTGACTTCGTGCTCATGGACGGTCCTACTGAGGCGACCGGTTCCATGCGTCAGCTGTCTCACTTCGGTGATCTGGAAGAAATGCTGCGTGGCCGCCAGTGGCTTCCCCTGTATCCGGCGTCGAAGCAGGTCAGCACGTGGACGATTATGGGGGCTGTGCATGCGGTGTTGAAATCGCTGCCTCGTATCGACGAGCCGCTTGGCTTCACCCCCATCGGCCTGCTGCCGTTGAATGCTGCTGTGCGTCAGATCCACGAGCCCGGTGCAGAGGGACCTGCGCGCGCAAAGGAGCGCCTGAAGTATGACGAGGCCCTGTCTGTGGCGTTGGCGATGGGTGTGCGACGCATCGACACCTCCGCTCACAGGGCGCCCGAGATGCCCTATGTGAAGGGGGGCGATGAAGACAAGCTGCTGGACGGTCTGCCGTTCCCGCTGACCCGCGGCCAGAAGGAAGTGATCACGGACATCACGGCTGATATGTCCAAGACGGTGCCGATGAGTCGCCTGCTCCAAGGCGAGGTTGGCTCCGGAAAGACGGTGGTGTCGCTGATGGCGATGCTCCAGGCCGTCGATAACGGCGCGCAGGCGGCATTGCTTGCTCCGACGGAAGTTCTCGTGCTGCAACACGCGCGTTCGCTAACGTTCACTCTCATGCGTGCGGGTCTCCCCACCCGAGTGGTTGCGCTGACAGGATCGATGACGGTCGCGCAGCGCCAAGAGGCACTGCTGAAGATTGTTTCCGGGGAGGCCGACATTGTCGTCGGTACGCACGCCCTGCTCCAAGAGGGCGTGGACTTTTTCAACCTGGGGCTTGTCGTTGTCGACGAACAACACCGCTTCGGCGTAGAGCAACGCGACGCCCTGCGTGCCAAAGCGGGGGAGACCACACCGCATTTGCTGGTGATGACGGCAACGCCGATCCCACGCACCATTGCGATCACGGTGTTCGGCGATTTGGAAGTATCCACGCTGCGCGAACTTCCTGGTGGGCGCAAGCCGATCCAGTCTGCGGTGGTCCCGGAATTCAAACCGCGCTGGGTGGAGCGCGCTTGGGAGAAGATCCGCGAAGAAGTTGCAGCCGGGCACCAGGCCTACATTGTGTGTCCGCGTATCGACGGCGAAGGCGGCGTACTTGAGGTTGCCGAGCATCTCGCCGCAACGGAGTTTGCGGACCTGACCGTCGGCATCCTGCACGGACGCCTCAAAGGCGACGAGAAAGACAACGTCATGGCGGACTTCGCCAAAGGCGGCATCGACGTGCTGGTGTCCACGACGGTGATCGAGGTCGGCGTGGATGTGCCGAACGCCACGGTGATGGTCGTGCGCGAGTCGGAGCATTTCGGTGTCTCCCAGTTGCACCAGCTGCGCGGCCGAGTTGGGCGTGGCGGCAACCAGTCGCTGTGTCTGTTCCACACGCTCGCGGAGGAAGGCAGCCCCGGCTTCACCCGCGTATCCCAGGTAGCGGCGACAGCGGACGGGTTCGCGCTCGCGGAGCTTGACCTGCTTAACCGTGGCGAAGGTGACGTGCTTGGCACAGGCCAGTCCGGCATCAAACGCACGCTGCGGTTGATTAACTTGGTTGAGGACTACGACATCGTTAAACGTGCCTACGACGACGCCGCCACCTTGGTAGCAAACCAACCCGAGTTCGCCAGGGCAGCCACCGCCGGGTTTGTGGCAGAAGACTTCGAATATTTGGACAAGAGTTAGCTGGTTAAAGTTATGGGAATGAACCGCATCATTTCGGGAGAAGCCCGCGGCCGGAAGATCAAAGTGCCGCCGGCAGGAACGCGACCTACATCCGACCGGGCCCGCGAGGGGCTGTTTTCGTCGTTGCAGGTGCGTTTCGGGTTCGTCGATAAGCATGTGCTCGACCTGTTTGCAGGCTCGGGTGCGCTCGGGCTCGAGGCCGCGTCGCGTGGTGCGGCAGAGGTCGTGCTGGTGGAGAGCGACCCTGAGGCAGCGAAAATCATCGAATACAACGCAGGCGTGGTCAAGCACCCCAACGTGCACATCCACCAGATGAAGGCGTCGACCTACGTTGCATCGGCGCCGAAGAAACACTTCGACATGGTGCTGGCAGACCCTCCATACGAACTAGCCGACGAGGCGGTCGCAGAGATGGTCGAGGCCCTCAAACCTGCGCTGGCGGATGGGGCAGTGGTTGTCGTTGAACGCCACCGCGAAAGCCCGGAGACTGCATGGCCTGCGGAGTTCACCCCGACCGGCCAGAAGCTCAAGCGTCGCATCTACGGTATTGCACGTATGGATATGGCGGTCTACGCCGACCCGGAAGCAGAGGACAACTAAATTGACCATCGCAGTCTGCCCTGGCTCGTTCGACCCGATCACGAACGGGCACCTCGACATTGTCACCCGTGCCCTTCGTCATTTCGACGAAGTGATCGTGCTGGTCACAGGCAACCCTACGAAGACGTCGGGGCTGTTTACTATCGACGAGCGCGTCGACCTCATCCGCGAAGCCACCTCACACCTTGAGGGCGTTCGCGTGGATAGCTGGGCGGGCCTATTGGTCGATTACACCACTCAGCACGACATCAGCGCGCTGATTAAGGGCTTGCGCTCCTCGCTCGATTACGAGTACGAACTGCCGATGGCACAGATGAACCGACGCCTGACCGGCGTGGATACCTACTTCCTGCTGACGGATGAGAAGTACGGTTACATCTCGTCCTCGCTAACCAAAGAGGTTGCGAAGTACGGCGGTGACATTTCCGGACTCGTGCCGGAGAGCGTCCACGACGCGATTCGGGAGAAATTCAGCAATTGATCGTGTTGATCGCCGTCGCGCTCGCAGTTGCGATGGGCGCTGGGCTGCAGCGCATTTCCGGCATGGGACTGGGTCTGATCACCGGGCCTGTGCTCTCATTGCTGTTGGGACCTGTGGTTGGCGTGCTCATGATCAACGTCATCGCCACGGTCAATGCGGTGTTTAACACCTGGGGGATGCGCCGCGACATCGATTGGTCTAAGTTCTGGCCGATCGCAGGCGCGCTCATCATCGGCGTGCTTCCCGGGGTGTGGGTGGTCTCTCACGTATCGACGAGCGCCCTGCTCATCATCGTCGGTGCCCTGTTACTCATCGCCCTGTCAGTGGTGACGTTGGGCAAGCGCTACGTGCCTCAGATCGAAGGTGTGGTTCCTGCAGCTGCCGCTGGCGCCGTCGGCGGGTTCATGAACACCCTCGCAGGCGTTGCCGGGCCGGCATTTACCGTTTACGCGCACGCGGCACGTTGGCCACAGCGCATCTATGCCGCCACCTTGCAGCCGTTGTTCTTCGTCGCCGGCGCACTGTCGTTCGGGGCAAAGGAACTCTCTGGTGCGGCGGATATTTCCTCGATCAACCCCTGGCTGTGGGTCGCCTCCTTTGGCGGCATGCTTCTCGGAATCACCGCGGGAAAGCGGCTGGCCCCGCACGTACCGTCCGCGAAGGCCTACCGCATCGCGCTCGGGCTTGCGTTCTTCGGAGGCGCCACCACACTAGTCCGCGGCCTCGCAGGCTTGTTGTATGGATGAAAAACGGCCGCCCGGATGTGGGCGGCCGTTTCGTGTAAGGGAGTGTCCGGCTAGAACAGCGTGGAGACGAACGACTTCGTACGCTCGTGTTGCGGGTTATCCAGCACCTGTTCCGGTGTGCCGTACTCGATGATCTGGCCACCATCCATGAACGCGACCTTGTCTGCGACCTCGCGGGCAAACGACAGTTCGTGAGTGACCACCAGCATGGTCATGCCATCATCGGCGAGCTTGCGCATCACACGCAGCACTTCGCCAACGAGTTCGGGGTCGAGGGCGGAGGTGGGCTCGTCGAAAAGCATCAGCTTCGGATCCATCGCAACCGCACGAGCAATCGCCACACGCTGCTGCTGGCCACCGGAGAGCTGGATCGGATACGCGTCAGCCTTCGACTCAAGACCGACCATCGCAAGCAGCTCCTTCGCGCGCGCAGTGGCCTCTGCAACCGGCTGGCCCTTGACGTGCACCGGGGCTTCGATGATGTTGTCCAGCACCGTGCGGTGGCCGAACAGGTTGAAGTTTTGGAACACCATGCCGATTTCGCGGCGCTGCTTGGCGGCGTCCTTCTCACTCATCTCGTAGAGCGCGCCGTCGCGCTCCTTGTAGCCGATCAACTCGCCGTCGACGTACAGGCGACCCGCGTTGACCTTTTCCAAGTGGTTCACACAACGCAGCAGCGTGGACTTACCAGAGCCGGACGGGCCGATCAGGCACGTCACCTCGCCGGGGGCGACCTCAAGGTCGATGCCCTTGAGCACGTCGAGGCTACCGAAGGACTTCCAGACATCTACCGCCTGGATCATAGGAGTTTCCTTGACGGTCATTAGCGCTGTCCCTTCTTCTGCGGTTCTTCGACAATTTCAACGTTGTTCGGAATGGTGCCCTCTGCATCAGCCAAGCTGGCGAGCTGGCGAGCAGTGAGCTGGCGGGTAGCACCGCGGTCGAAGTAGCGCTCCAGGTAGTGCTGGGCGACCATGAGCAACGACGTGATCACCAGGTACCAGGTCGCAGCCACCAGCAGGAGCGGCACTGGCTGGAACAGGGCGGCGGCGATATCCATAGAGCGGCCGTAAAGCTCAAGCGAGTACGGCACAGCAACGACGAGCGAGGAGGTCTTGAGCAAGGAGATGAACTCGTTGCCGGTCGGCGGGATGATGATGCGCATTGCCTGTGGCAACACGGTTCGGGTCATTGTCTGACCCCAGCTCATACCCAACGCCTTGGAGGCCTCAACCTGGCCTTCCGGCACAGCGGAGACACCAGAGCGGACGATCTCTGCCATGTAGGCGGCCTCATTCAAACCGAGGCCAACAACGGCCAGGGTAAACGCTGAAGAGGTAAACGGCTCAAGCGGAATCTGGGCGAAGCCGACGTTGATCGAGTCGTAGATCGCGCCAATCAAGCCCCAGAACATCAACTGGACGTAGACCGGGGTACCACGGAAGATCCACAGGAACACCCACGCCACCGTCTTGAACACCGGGTTCGGGCTCATGCGCATGACGGCCAACAGCACACCGCCGACAACGCCGAGCAGCATCGCCAGCACCGTGATTGCAATGGTGTGCAGGGCCGCCATAGCGATGCGGGTATCCAGCAGGTACTGGAAGTAGATGTCCCAGCCGTAAGCCTCGTTTCGGGCCGCGCCGATGACAAACCAGACCACAAGCAGCACAAGAATCACTGCGAGCGTCCACCGTCCAGGGTGGCGCAACGGTTTCGCCTCGATACGCTCAGGACGCTTGCGTTCGCCCTGAGAGGCGACGTACTGGGAATATGGGGTGCTCATGCTTAGTGTTCTCCCACTGGTTGTTCGTTAATCAAAGCCTGGTCGAGCAGACCTGTCGAGATATTCCATTGCGCAAGGATGCGCTGGTAATCGCCGGTATCGATGAGGTGCTGCATCGCGGCAGCCATCGCCGGCGCAAGCGCAGAACCCTTCGGCACAGCAATGCCGTACGGCGCGGCGTCAAACATGTCGCCGATCATTTCCATCTTGCCGTCGGAGCGCTCCACAGCCCACGCGGTAACAGGGGAGTCGGCGCTGTAAGCATCGGCGCGCCCGACAAGCGTTGCAAGCGCTGCGTTGTCTGCTGTGTCGAAGGCAAGCACAGTAATCGGCTCCTTGCCCGCTGCTTCGCAGGCTTCTGACTTCGGACGAACGTCGTCGGTCTCCGAAACCGTCGTACGCTGCACCGAGACCGTCAAACCGCACGCATCATTCGGATCCACGTCGGCGCCAGGAGCGGCAGCCCACTGAATACCCGCGTAGAGGAAATTGATGAAGTCGAAGGTCTGGCGGCGTTCCTCGTTATCGGTAAAACCTGAAGCACCGGCGTCGAGGCTGCCACTGGAGACAGCGGGCAGGATCATCGAGAAGTCCATGTCTGCAACATCGAAGTCCATCCCCATGACACCAGCGAGTGCACGGGCAATGTCCATCTCCACACCGATGACCTGCCCGGTGGAGTCTTTGAACTCGAACGGGGCGAACGGTGGGTTCGCGCCGACGTTGAGCACGCCGTCTGCGGCAATTTCTGGCGGCACCATCGCCGCAATCTCAGGTACGGCGTCCGGAACGATCGGCTCCCAGCCGTCCGGGTTGCCGCCCTCTGTGTTAGTAACGCAGCCCGCGAGCGGCAGGGCCGCGGCGAGCACAGCGGCGAAAAGACGCCGCTTTGCGTGGGGTGGGTAATGCATTGGTCTCCCGCATACGATGAATACTTGCGTAGTCCCGTATATTACGCGCCGAATGCGGGATGATAAAACGCACCGCCCGAGCAGTAGAAACTACTGTGTTGCCATACGAATACCACGCATAGCCAGCTCAATGATCTGGCCAATGACCATCATGCCGAGGACGACCGGGATCCACACGGAAGTACGCTGGCTGGATCCTTCTGAGCTCAGGGCGAAATCGCCGGTGAAAAGCCCTTTGCCCATCTTTGCGGAGCCCTGGGCTTCCATCTTCCACAGCTCAACCGGGTTAGCAGTATCCGGGATGGAAGAGCCCCTTGCCCAAGCTTGGACGACCTCCTTGCCTTCGCCTTCTTCCATGTCGTCGGTCCACTCGGTAAACATCTCGGAGCTAGACACCTTCTTCAGCGGGTTTTTCTCCGGATCGATGTACATCGGATCCTTCTCCGGGTTCGGCTCAAGAGCCTCGATGAGCCCCTTCGGCTTGTCCTTGGAGTCCTTGCCGTCTGTGCTGTCCTTGTTGCTCTCAGCGTCCTTCTTTGCCGAGCTGGTCGCGTCAGACAGCGCAGCAAACGAATCGATGGTGTCCTTCAGCGCGTTGCTCGGGGAGACTGGAGCGTCCTCTTGCGCTGCCCCTTCCTGTGCATGTGCGGGAACCGTCAGCGTGGTCAACATGAGTGCTCCGGCGACAAAGCCGGCGATATAGGTCTGGCGCATGCGCCGTAGTCTAACCAAGCCATCGCCTAATGCCCATGTTGCTCTTCTCTACCTGCGTTAGACTGGCGAAATGACTACCACCATTTTGGGCTGGCTGACAGAAGAAACCATCGAAGACGCCGCAGGTTCAGGAGCATTTAACCGAGGGAAAAAAATCTCCTCCGCAGATGTCACCATCCTTAGCGATACTGAATCTGAAGTTCAGGCCGCAGTCCAAGGGACGTGGACATACCGAACGACATTGTTTGTGCAAGGGGATCGGGTTGGCACTACGTGCGACTGCCCGGTGGGCACGCAATGGTGTAAACACGCGGTGGCAGTCGCACTTGCGCTGCTCATCCCGAACGAGCTCTCGTTCGACGATTCCGCGGTTACCGATTCCTCTGCTACCTCCAACGAGTCGGCTCCAGACGCGGTGGACACCTACGTGGATTCTGCCAGCCCAGATGAACTGCGGCGACTCATTCACCATCTGCGGCAGATTCCAGAGGTCGAAGAGATGCTGGAGTTTAACGCCTTGAAGAGTTCGGGCGATGACAAACAAGTCCGTGAACACGTGAAATCGGCGATCACCGCTGCATCGCGGAAGAGCAGTGGATTTCGGGATTATTGGCAAAGTATGGAACTCGCACGGCACTGGAGCGATGCCCTTGACGTGGTGGAGGCGTACGTTGATGAGCACCGTGGCGTCGCAGTACGCCCCCAAATTGAGCGCGCGATCACGAGGTTGAATGCGGTTTTGGGACGTGCGGATGATTCTTCCGGGATGCTCGGCGACGAGCTGCATCGATGCTTCGACCTGCACGCGCGAGCATGCGCTGACGGCGTTGAGGACCAACAAAAACTTGCCAAGTGGTTGGTGAAGGAGACACTGGAAGCGCCGTTTGTTGAGCCTGATCTGAGGGCCTACGCGGGACTTCTCGGCGCTGATGCGGTCGAATCAATCGCCGCAGCCTTTGAGGCGAATCCACCGAAGTACGGTGCCAAGGCGCTCTTCCTCGATGTTGCATTCTTGCGTGGCGACGACGACCAGATCGAATCAATACTGCTCGACGGTAACTCCGTGAAGGACCTCATCGAGTTCTATGAGTCACGGGGCAGGAAAGATGAGGTCAAAGCAGTCCTTTCGAAGTGGGATACACCGATCCAGTGGAACGAAATCGATTTCTTTGAAAACCGATTGCGCGCCTACCTGGGAGACAAAGCGTTGTTGGACTACCGCATTGAAAAGTTCAAAGAAAACCCGGGAACAGTGACATTTGACCGCGTGATCCATGGACCGGGAGTGACCGAAGACGTGATCGACCTCATCCCAGAGGGCATCCCGGGCAGAGACGTGATGCTCCTGCAAGCGGCAATGAGATTCAACGATCCGGAATTGGGCCTGTCGGTGGTAGATGGCGACGAGGCCGACGTTCACTCTGCATTTGAATTCGCCCGTTCAGTGCTATCCAGTCACGACCCGGAACGTGCACTTGAAATCATGCTCAGGGAACCTGAGCACATTGCTCGGGCAAGTGGCGACAGGGCGTACAAGCAGGCTGCCGCATCGGCGACGCAAATCATCAACTGCTTCCCGGCCGATCCAGTCGCGCGTAAGGCAGTGCTGGAAAAGATGGAAGAGCTAGCCATCCGTTACAAAAACCGGCCTAAGATGCTCAAGATTTGGCGCAGCTACGGCCTGATCAACTAGCCGCGAACCTTCAAATTGCTCCCGAGCTTGCTTGATCAGACGCTGGTAGCTTGTTTGGTACCTGACACTCAAGCTTTGGAGGTCATACTCTATGAGCAGGGATCTTGATATTACTGTGCTGCTGGTCTGTATCGGTGGAGTCCTGTTGATGATCGCTTGCTGGACCTTCTACATCCAGGGCGTGCGAAGGGCGCCCAAAACGGAGGAATGGTACGACGAGGGCGATGTAAACGGTTCAGAGAGCGATGGCGCGCTCTTCGTCTATCCCTACGGATCGCTGGTTATTGGTACTGCCAGTGCCTTCGTTTTGTTCGGAATTATGAACCTTCCCGAGCCTGTTGAAACGGTGTTGCTTGTTTTATGCATGGCTGCCGGGGGCATCGGAATCATTGGTTTTACGGGCGCGTTCGGGATTCCACTTCCGTGGCCGTTCCTACCGCGTTGGGTCGTCGATATCCGCAAAGCCAAACGCGCTCGACGCCGCGAACGCAGAGAAGCCCGCAGGAAGGAAAAGAAGGGTTAATTAGACTCGTGCAAATACGCCTAACAAGTAGCCGGAGGTACGAGTTGTGAGTTTGCAAAAGCTCTTGTGGATTTGCGCGGGCATCGGGACTCTTCTTGCGGGGTATTTACACGGGGCGCCTGCTCTTCTGCTCATCGCTCTTCTTTTCGTCGTTGCCATACCGACAGTGCTTCTCGTTGCGTCATCTACAGAGCTCAAAGGTGGACTTAAGTCCGTCGGCTTGCTTGCGGTCTGTATTGCTATAGGTGCCTTCGTTCCGCTCGTTCTTCCTTTCGCTTATGCCGTTTTCGTCTCAGTGAGCTGGTACTCGATTACCTCCGCTAATTCTCTATAGCGCTCTTGGTTCGCCTCATGCGGGGCGGGGCCGGACCACCATTGGCGACCGCGATCTCCTGTGCTGCTGTCAACGTGTCGTTGCTTGCTTCCGACTCGGCCTGGTGGTGAATTTCCGGGTTTTGAGGTTTAGGAAAGCGATGTTTACCAGCAAGCCGTGTCACTTCTTGCTGAAAACGAAAGGGGAGGGGGTTCCGGAAAACTTTCCGAAAACCCTCTCCCGAGATGGTGCCCCAGGTGAGACTCGAACTCACACTGGACGGGTTTTGAATCCGTTGCCTCTGCCAATTGGGCTACTGGGGCGACGCGCGAAAGTGTATCGCAGTTCACCCCGATGTGTGAAATCGCAGGTTGATTAGGTGCGGAAGGTCGTGTCGTGGCGCCCGCTAGACTGGCTGACCGTGACTACAACATCGGAAAAATCCAAGCGTTTGCTGTTGATCGACGGCCACTCGATGGCCTTCCGCGCGTTCTATGCGTTGCCTGCGGAGAACTTCTCCACGTCGGGTGGGCAGCACACGAATGCGGTGTACGGATTCTTGTCCATGTTTGCCAATATTCTTTCCGACGAAAAGCCGACGCACGCTGCCGTCGCGTTCGACGTGGGCCGAAAGACGTTCCGTACGGAGCGTTTCCCGGAGTACAAGGCGCAGCGTGAGGCTACTCCACCTGAGTTTAAAGGCCAGGTTCCGCTGATTGAGGACGTGCTGGGGGATCTCGGCATTGTGACGTTGAGCAAGGAGAACTTTGAGGCGGACGATATCGTCGCCACGCTTGTGACCCAGGCTCGTGCAGATGGTGACTACGAGATTGTTCTGGTCAGTGGTGATCGCGACTACATCCAGCTTGTCGACGACACTACGACCCTCCTGTACCCAATGCGTGGCGTGTCTACGATGACGCGCTTTAACCCGGCGGAGGTGGAGAAGAAATATGGCCTGACGGCTGAGCAGTACCCGGACTTCGCGGCCCTGCGTGGCGACCCGTCAGACAACCTGCCGAATGTGCCGAAAGTGGGGGAGAAGACCGCCACCAAGTGGATTACGCAGTACGGCACGCTCGAGGGGCTTATCGAGCATGCGGATGAGTTGAAGGGGCAAGCAGCCAACAACTTCCGCGAACGCATTGACCAGGTGCGATTGAACCGCGAACTCACCGCAATGGTCACCGATGTGGAACTGCCCGTGGCGCCGGGTGATCTCGAACTCAAGCCAGCCGATGTCGCCCAGGTTGCGGCGCGTTTCGACGACCTCGAGTTCGGCGTGAATCTGCGCGAACGCGTGCTCGCCGCGGTACCGACCGATGGCAGCGCACCCGAACCTGAGACGGTGGAGCTGGCTGACGTGACGGTTGATAACGAGTCTCTGGACACCTGGCTGAAGTCTCATGAAGGTCAAGGCCTTGCCCTGTACCTTTCCGGTACGGCGACGCCTGGATCGGGTGATCTGACGGCGCTGGCTATCGTCGATAAGCAGCGCCACGGCATTGCGAAACTTGCCGCCGATCTGTCGGCTGATGAGGACAAGGCGCTGAAGACCTGGCTCGAGTCGGATGACCCGAAGTTCCTGCACGAAGCCAAGGCTGCCTATCACATGCTGCGTGGCCGTGGCATCGAGTTGCGCGGTATCGCACACGACACTGCGATCGCGGCGTATCTGCTGCGTCCCGGCCAGCGCACGTATGCGCTCGAGGATGTGTACCAGCGTCACCTGCAGCGCCAGCTCAGCACCAGCTCTGATCAGCTGAGCTTGCTGGATGATTCGGGCGACGTGGATGCGGCTGCGGCGATTCTGGAGCTTGCCGCAGAGTTGTCCAAGGACCTGCGCGAGATCAACTCCTACGAGTTGTACGCGAACCTCGAACTGCCACTGGTCACGGTGCTCGCGGAAATGGAGCACATTGGCATCGCCGTTGATCTGGACGTTCTGGAGGGGCTGCGCAAGGACCTGACGCACAAGGTTGAGCAGGTCGAAGAGCAGGCGCGTCAGCTGGTCGACGAGCCGGACCTGAACCTATCTAGCCCGAAGCAGCTCTCTGTCGTGCTCTTTGACAAGCTTGCGCTGCCGAAGACGAAGAAGACGAAAACGGGCTACTCGACTGCTGCGGCTGAGATCGAAGCACTCGCAGAGAAGAATCCGCACCCGTTCCTCGATTATCTGCTCGCGCACCGTGAGCACCAGAAGATGAAGTCCACGGTGGAAGGCTTGATTAAGACGGTGCAGCCGGATGGCCGGATCCACACCACGTTTAATCAGACTGTGGCCTCGACGGGGCGTCTCAGCTCGGCGGAGCCGAACCTGCAGAACATTCCGGTGCGTACTGAGGCCGGGCGCAAGATCCGCTCTGCATTTGTAGTTGGCGAGGGCTACGAATGCCTGCTTACCGCCGACTACTCGCAGATTGAGATGCGTGTGATGGCGCACCTCAGCCAAGACGAGGGCCTGATCGAGGCGTACCGGGCGGGGGAGGACCTGCACAACTTCGTTGGCTCCCGCGTGTTTGATGTTCCGATCGATCAGGTCACGCCAGAGCTACGTCGCCGGGTCAAGGCAATGTCCTACGGCCTCGTCTACGGCTTGTCTGCCTACGGCCTGTCGCAACAGTTGTCGATCTCTGCCGGTGAGGCGAAGGGCATTATGGAGAACTACTTCGAACGATTCGGCGGGGTAAAGCGCTACCTTGATGAGGTCGTCGAGCAGGCGCGTCGCGACGGCTACACCTCGACGGTGTTCGGTCGCCGCCGCTACTTGCCGGAACTCACAAGTGACAACCGAATCGCGCGGGAGAACGCCGAGCGTGCGGCGCTGAACGCCCCGATCCAGGGCACTGCTGCGGACATCATCAAGGTTGCGATGCTTCGTGTCGACGACGCCTTGCGCGACTACGCATCACGTGTCCTCCTGCAGGTGCACGATGAGTTGGTGCTCGAGGTTGCCCCGGGCGAGCTAGACGCCGTCCAAGCGATCGTGGAGCGCGAAATGGACAAGGCAATCGAACTCCTCGTCCCGCTAGAGGTGTCTGCAGGTACTGGCGCAAACTGGGAAGAAGCGGCGCACTAGCCGCGAGTACGTTTCGGGAAAGCACGAGGCGGGCATCACGTGAAGCACGCAGACTTCATCTGATGCCCGCCTCGAGTACGGCGTCCCCAGTTACCGTATCCCCCGACGTGGCCCAACCCCCCAGGCCATTTCCTCTTTCTATTTTGTTACCACCTAGCGGCGGGGTTCTCGATTAGGTACCGAGCCTCAGGCAGTGCTTAGATTTCACTCTGTTCTGGGGCTATTCCTCAAGAACCAGGTAAAACCTTAATTGCTACTGAGCGGGCGCACAGGCAATACACAGTAACTGTTAAGCATGTGACGGAATGTCTAATAAGTCGCAGCTTATGTGGACAGGTGAACGGCTTTTTGGATCCTTTAGTTACGTGGGGGTAAGTGCCAAAATCCTACCCCCGACACCTACCCCCGCTGGGGTGTTAGCGAGGCCTGATTGGCCTACACGTCACTGACGGTTTTCTCGTCGGAGGCATCCTCGACTGCGTCTTCAACTGCTTCTTTAAATTCATCCTCCTCGAGATTGGAGTCTTCAGCGAGATCTTCAATCTCGTCCGAGGTGTCGTCGTCAAGCGCGGCCTCAACAGCTTGAGCGCGGCGCTCGCCTTCTTCTTTCAGGCGGGTGCGGTGGCGGAAGTAGACGACGGTCATCACTGTCATCACGAACAGGCCGAGGTAGCCCAGGATCGGGTACAGGTTGGAAACGAGCGGCTGGAAGCCGGCGAAGGAAAGGCCAAAACCGACAATGCAGGCGATGGCATAGACCGGGTAGAAGCGCTCTGGGTTCTTTCTGGTGAGTCGCTTTGCCAGCGCGTAGAACATGCCCAAACAGGTGTTGAACACCATGAGGAAGATCACCCAGGTCATGATGAAGCCCAGGACTGGGTGGACGTTATCCAGCACGGTCAAAAGTGGCATGTCGTGGCCGTTTACTGCCTCGACCTGCATGAGCAGCGCGGCTACAAGAAGGGCAAGAAGTGCCACGTAAATGAGTCCACCAAGGACTCCGCCAATCCGCGTGCTCTTAGTGTCAAACTCATCACCGGCCATCACGATCGCCATCGAGACACCGCATAGGGCGTTTAGTCCCGTGTGGTTGAGTGCACCCAAGAACCAGTACGGGGTGCCGTCAGCGCGGTTTACTTCGTTGCGCGCAAAGTTATCCACCTCAGACCAGTCGACGCTGATCTGGGTGAACGAATAGATCGCGCCGATGAGCACAAAGATCACCAGCAGGGGAGTTGCCCAAGCGATGACAGAGGCGACGCGGTCAACGTCGAATCGGCCGACGATAAGCATCAGTGCAAGCATGAGTACCGCGCCCACCCAAATCTGCCAGTCGAATGCTTGGTTCAGGTTCGAGCCTGCGCCAGCAAACATGACGAAGCCAACGGAGAACATGCAGATAACCGCAGACCAGTCCATGAGGAACGCGGCAGGCTTCGATGCCACCTTGTAGAAGACTTCATTGTGTTCGTCGGCGAGGAAATACGACCCGAATGTGACAAACGCGGTGGCGGCTAGCAGCATGGTCACGCCAGCAACGATTACACCCCAAAAGCCCTGGGTGCCGTAGGCGACGAAGTATTGGAGTGCTTCCATGCCGGAGGCAAAACCCGCTCCGACGACGATGCCGACGAACGATGCTGCGACGGCAAGGCTGCGTTTCCACATAGGGTGAACACACTTTCTGAGTTGTAGAGTTATGGACTTACGTCATGGTAGTCCCTTGCTTATAAACTGCGTTGCAGTGCCCGGGGTCCAGATCATTTGCTCTAGCTGCGGAAAGTGTCTACACTCGTGCGGGCGTGTCTACGCGCGAGCTTGGCGTCCATCGTAATAGGAGGGTGTGGCGACCAGCCCGCTGCGAGATCAGCAACCGCGAGCGTTTCGGCGCTTACGCTGCTGAGAGAGACGCTTCTGTCCAATCACGATCTCCTATTTTTTCGGAGCACATACTACTTATGCGCACTACCAACGCACCCCAGGTTGCCATCAACGACATCGGTGGCCCTGAGGAATTCCTCGCCGCAGTCGACGAGACCATCAAGTACTTCAACGACGGTGACATCGTCACCGGCACCGTGGTCAAGGTTGACCACGACGAGGTCCTGCTCGACATCGGCTACAAGACCGAGGGCATCATCCTCACCCGCGAGCTCTCCATCAAGCACGACGTTGACCCGGAGGACGTGGTCGAGGTCGGCGATGAGATCGACGCGCTTGTCCTGACCAAGGAGGACAAGGAAGGCCGCCTGATGCTGTCCAAGAAGCGTGCTCAGTACGAGCGTGCTTGGGGCACCATCGAGGAGCTGCAGGCCAACGACCAGCCGGTTACCGGTACGGTCATCGAGGTCGTCAAGGGTGGCCTCATCCTCGACATCGGCCTGCGCGGCTTCCTGCCGGCATCGCTGGTCGAGATGCGTCGTGTTCGCGACCTGGATCCGTACATCGGCCAGGAGCTCGAGGCAAAGATCATCGAGCTGGACAAGCACCGCAACAACGTGGTCCTGTCCCGTCGCGCTTACCTGGAGGAGACCCAGTCTGCGGTCCGCTCCGACTTCCTGCACCAGCTGCAGAAGGGCCAGGTCCGCAAGGGCGTCGTGTCCTCCATCGTCAACTTCGGTGCATTCGTTGACCTCGGCGGCGTTGACGGCCTCGTCCACGTCTCCGAGCTGTCCTGGAAGCACATCGACCACCCGTCTGAGGTTGTCGCTGTTGGCGACGAGGTCACTGTCGAGGTGCTCGACGTCGATCTCGACCGCGAGCGCGTCTCCCTGTCGCTGAAGGCGACACAGGAGGATCCGTGGCGTGTCTTCGCCCGCACCCACGCTGTGGGCCAGATCGTCCCGGGCAAGGTCACCAAGCTGGTTCCGTTCGGTGCGTTTGTCCGCGTCGAAGAGGGCATCGAGGGCCTCGTCCACATCTCCGAGCTGGCTCAGCGCCACGTCGAGGTTCCGGACCAGGTTGTCAACGTCAACGAAGAGGTCATGGTCAAGGTCATCGACATCGACCTGGACCGTCGTCGTATCTCCCTGTCGCTCAAGCAGGCTGACGAGGACTTCGTCGAAGAGTTCGATCCGTCCCGCTACGGCATGGCCGACTCCTACGACGAGCAGGGCAACTACATCTTCCCGGAGGGCTTCGACCCGGAGACCAACGAGTGGATGGAAGGCTACGACGAGGCTCGCCAGCAGTGGGAGGCTCGTTACGCCGAGGCAGAGCGTCGCCACCAGGCACACGCTGCCCAGATCGAGCGTCACCGCGCCGCTGCAGCCGAGGCTGCAGAGCAGGCTGGCGATCAGGCCAATTACTCCTCTGAGTCTGCAGCTGCAGCTCCGGCAGCTGACCAGGCTGAGGAGAACATCGGCTCGCTGGCTTCCGACGAGCAGCTCGCTGCTCTGCGCGACAAGCTTGCTGGCAACTAAGCCACGACGAGTTCGTGCTTAGGGATTGCCTTTAAGCAATCAGCGTCAGCGCCCCGCATCACCGTCATGGTGGGCGGGGCGCTTTGCTATCTTCACATGCATGAAGAAAGTTGGACTCACGGGCGGAATCGGCAGCGGCAAATCCACAGTCGCACGAATGCTGGCAGACGAAGGCTTCCCAGTAGTGGACGCCGACCAGATCGCACGAGAGATCATGGAACCAGGCTCACCGGTGCTCGCACAGGTCGCGGAGGTTTTTGGCGAGGACCTTATCGACGACACCGGCGCCTTAAACCGCGCAGAGCTGGCGAAACGCGCTTTCTCTTCGACGGAGCAAACGGAGAAATTGAACGCTTTAACGCACCCGGCCATCCGCGCTGAATCCAACCGGCGATTCGATGAGGCAGAGAAGGCAGGCGCTCGCGCGGTGATTTACGACATGCCGTTGCTTGTGGATCTCGGCCTACACCACGACATGGACATGACGGTCGTCGTCGATGTTGATGTGGACGAGCGGGTACGCAGGCTCGTCGACAAGCGGGGGCTCACTGAAGCGGACGCGCGGGCGCGCATCGCGCAGCAGGTTGACGACGACACCCGACGGGCGGCAGCCGACATCGTTGTGGATAACAACGGGCCGCTCGAGGCACTTGCAGCACAGGTAGAAAAGGTCGTACGGATGATTGACGCGTGAGTTTCTCACTGGAAATACCGCGGAAATTCACTCTATGGCAATCATTGATTTACCTACGCCTTTTAGCGTGACGCGGTATGGGAACTTGGGATACAGGGCCGTTTGATAACGACCCCGCAATCGAAGCGGTTGACGCAGTGGTCAACGGCACATTCGACATTGCCCAATTCCGTTTCGATTGTGGGCTTGGGTCGCTGGGAACTGATGAGGCTGCATCCGTCATCGCGCTTGCTGCCATGCTTAACGGACATCTCCCCGAGCGACATAGTGGTGCCGGCGTCGATTCGCCGTTCACATTCGACGATCGGCAGTGGATCAGACGGCGCGCCCGTTCGATTCTTCGACCAGGTGGCTCGGAGCTCTACTCCATGTGGGAGGACGCAGGCGAACTTGACCAGTGGCTTGCCGAAGTGCGAAAGTACGCCGTCTGACTGTCCCTACTCAGCGTTTGTGCTCAACGTAGCGCAGAACTGCCAGAGCAACTCGCCGGCCTTTGTCAGGTTGGCCAGGAACTCTTCCGGCTGTTCGGCAGTCGCTGCGTTCCAGGAGACGCAATACTCCGTATCGTCGTGCAGCGGGGTATACGCGATGCCGAACCCTTCTGGCAACGCCGGTGCGAAGCAGTAGCGAACGATCTGAGCAGCGCCGCCGATCGAGGTCGTGGATAAGAAATCGCGACGAGCAGCGGTTACACGCGTGTCGTTGAAGAATGCGTGAGTGTCGTCGATAGTCGCCATCATCTGGATATGTCGGTCGAAGCCGTTGCCAGACTTGCACCGCTTCACCCATGCCCGATGCGCGTTAATAGCGGCCTCGAGGCCAGCCTGTTCAGCCGTACCCTCCACAAGCGCTCGCGCAAAAGCAGCAGCCTCGGGTGTGGCGGCGCGCAAGCACTCCGTGCGTCCGGCACGGAACTCACGCATGTCAACGGCCTCATATGCCGCGCGTACTCGGCCGTAGGTCAGTTGCTGCGCGATAGTCATCATTAACTGCGCTGAAGCATCGCGGCTGAACTTCAACGGCAGGTCCGCAGGCTGGTCAAACGGCACGTGCACGATGCGGGTACGCAATTTCTCCGCCGCGCCCGCAACCTCGGCAACGCTCTTCTCGATGCGCGTGGTGAGCGCGTTATCGAGATCCCAGCGCAGTTCCTGCGGCTTTGCGACGAAATCTGCGCCGACACCGATCTCCGCTTCTTGCATGCGCGTGATCGCGGTAACGAGGGTTCCGCCGTCCTGGCACGAGTGCTCAACGTGCACTGCACTCCAGGGATCTGTCAGGCTGAACTGGTAGCTCAGCGGCTTGTACGTCCATGCACCACGGGGGAGGAAGGTCAGTTCGTTGATCCGCTCCTCGTCGGAAGCGTGTGTGGTTACTCCGTAGTCGATCAGGTCGACGGTGAAGAGGAACTCCTGCAGACGTTTGTACACATCGCCGTTGTCGCCCTGTGCCAACATGTCCGGCAGTACTTCTGCAAGCGTTTCGGAGCCGAGCAGCGATGCCGCGTTTAAGTCCACGCTCTGCTTGCGCGGGGCGTCCAGAACCGTCTCAAGCGCGTTTCGCAGGTTCGGAGCTGCAATCGGCTCGCCAGCCTCGTCGGTCACGGGTACTGCGTAAAGGTGCCCATCGACAAACACGCCGATCTCGCGGTTGGCAGTGCCTGCGGTGGCGACGATGATCTCATCCACACCGGCACTCGGGTGGCGCAGCCCTCCGCCAAAGACAAACCACTGGTCTTGGGTAATGCGGTTGCCGCGCGCGTCCACGTAGTCCGGCAAGTCATCTCCCGCAGCTTGGAAGTGAACAACCAGCGCTCGCCGGATGCCGTCAACCACACGGTCCAAGCCAGTCTCCTCAGATGGCAGCGCCAGCTGAAAACCCACGTTCGTCGTCAGTGTCAGTGGCCCACGGGTTGCCAGGTAGCTCGAATACCACTCGTCGGAAAGCCAGTTCGTGCCTTCGGCCTCACGGGTTGCTGCGCGCTGCCGCAGTGCCTCGTCGAGACGCGGGGCTTGCGACTGCGCGAAGTCAGCGACGATCGCCTTCGCTTCTGCAAGCTCGGTCTCGTCGAGAACCGCCTCAAGCGCATGAATGTAAGCCTCGAGCGTGGACGAAAGATCCGGAACTGGCAAAGCTTTCAGATCGCGCGTCAACGGGTGCGGAGTAATGGGCACTTAAAAGCCTTTCTTCAAAGAGAGTTAAAGTTCCGGGATATTTGCTAACAAGGACTTGGTGTACTCGTGCGTTGGCCGCTCAAGAACATCATCGACTGGCCCTTCGTCCACGATAACGCCCTTGTTCAGCACCGCAATACGCGTGGCGGTGTGACGTGCCAGCGCAATGTTGTGGGTGACAAACAGCATCGATAGACCGCGCTCTGCGCGAAGGTCTGCAAGAAGCTCGAGGATCGATGCCTGGACCGACACATCGAGAGCCGACGTGATCTCGTCGCACACCAACACGTCAGGAGCATTCACGAGCGCACGCCCAATCGCAGCGCGTTGGCGCTCACCACCGGACAGATCACCCGGGCGACGGTCGTAGAAACTCCGGTCGAGCTGGACAGCTTCCAAGACGTCCTCGACGACCCTGCGGTGCTCCTTCCGCGACAACTTGCCCGACATGACAAGTGGCACGCTCAGCGACTCACCGATCGTGCGCCGCGGGTTCAACGAGGAAAACGGCGACTGGAAGATGTACTGAACGTACTGACGCTGATCCACGGTGCGCTCGCGGCTGCCGTGCTCAAGCAGTTCGCCCCGCAGGCGCACCTCTCCGGTGTAGCCAGGGTTGAGACCTGCGATTGATCGAGCCAACGTTGTCTTGCCGGAGCCAGACTCGCCGAGCAGAAGAATCGACTCACCCTCCTCGAGCGTGAGATCAATGCCGTGGAGGACCTTGTTGTCGCCGTAGGCCATCTCCAGATTGTTCACCTGCAGCAGCGGGGCAGCGCTATCGCGCTCCTCAACCTGGACGGCAGAGGCGATGCCGTGGCCGGTGATGTTCTTTCGACCCGGCAAATCTGGAATCGCGGCGAGAAGCTTTTGAGTATACGGGTGCTGTGGGTTGTACAGCACCGCCTGCGCAGGGCCTTCTTCGACGATGTCACCGCGCAGCATAACCACGACACGGTCCGCCAACTCAGCCACCACTGCAAGATCGTGCGTGATGTACAACGAAGCGATGTCGTTCTTGTGCGTCATCTCGCGCACGGTGTCCAGCACGTGGGCTTGGGTGGATACGTCGAGGCCGGTCGTAGGCTCGTCGAGAATCAGCACGTCCGGGTACATGGCGAACGCCATTGCGATACCGACGCGCTGCTGTTGGCCACCAGAGAGCTGGTGCGGCCAACGGGCCAAGTATTCGTCGGTGTCCGGCAAATCCACGTCGCGCATGACTTCGCGGACACGAGCACCAGCATCGCCATCGAAGGAGTGCACGTCGAGCACTTCACGGATCTGTTCACCGATACGCATCGTCGGGTTCAAACTCAGTGCCGGATCCTGCGGCACATACGCGATGCGGCTGCCGCGAAGTTCCCGCAGATCAGCTTCGCTGAGGTTGAGGACGTCATAGTCGGTTCCGTTTGCGGAATGGAGGGTCACGGTGCCGTCGAAAAGCATCAGTCCCGGGCGAAGATGACCCATAGCAGCCAAACCGGCAGTAGTTTTGCCCGAGCCGGACTCGCCGACTAGACAGACAATCTCGCCCCGTTTCAGCGTGTAGTCCACACCGTGGAGGATCTCAGCGCCTTCCAACGTGCCCAGGCGAAGGTCGCTCACGCTGAGCACAAAATCATCTGACGACTTGGTGTTGCCGTCTTGGTTCGCGGATATCGCGGTAGTCATTCGTCATTCCCCTTTGCTGCTATCCGTTGTGGCGGATGGGCTCGTGCTTCGGCACCCGTTCCGGGTCGATGGTCTGGTTGCGGCCGCGCTTTGGCGGTGTAGCAGTGGTTGCGGTGGCGCGCGCTGTGGCGTCGGCCAACATGTTGGTGCCGATAGTCAGCACAGCAACCGCAGCCACCGGCAGAAGCACGCCCCACGGCTGCAGCGATAGTGCGATGCGGTTCTCGTTGATCATCAAACCCCAGTCCGCAGCCGGCGGCTGGATGCCAAGGCCAAGGAAGGACAGCGAGGCAATCGAACCAATGGAGTAGGTCAGACGCAGACCCGCCTCCACAGCCAGCGGGCCGGTGATGTTGGGCGCGATCTCCTGGATGAGAATTCTCCAGTGCGGCACCGAATACATCTGGGCGGCGCGGATGTAGTCCTCGTTTGTCACGGACATCGTCGCAGCACGTGCCACACGGGCAATGCGAGGCGCGTGCGTCAAACCAATGACCAGGACGAGCACGGTTGCTGAGGGGCCAAAAATAACGATGGCCAACATGGCAAAAATTAGCTGTGGGAACGCCAAAATCACGTCGTTGAGCCGCATCAGCACCGAATCGACTTTGCCACCTGCGTATCCCGCAATCATGCCGATGATGGTGCCGACAACCATGCCGAGGACCGTGGCCAAAAACGCGGTCACCAACAGGATGAGGCCACCGGCAACGAAGCGAGACAGCACCGAACGGCCAAGGTTATCGGTGCCAAACACTCCGATGTCCGTAAATGGCAGGCCGATGAACTCCGTTGTGCTGCGACCGGTGATCTGCTCGGCGAAGAAATACCCGACGACCGCCAACGCGATGACAAGCCCCGTCAAGACGAGTCCGACCTTGCCTTCGGACTGTGCCCAAATTCGGGACAGCAATGGTTCCGGCTTGGACACCGACGTTTTCAGTTCAGAATCGTCGACCACGGGTTTCTGGGTTTTCCCTGGTTCTTGGGGGTGTACTGGTGCAGACATCAGTTACTCCTCAACTTCGGGTTAGCCGCAATGCTGACAAGATCCGCCAGTAGGTTGACCACGACATATACCGCGGCGATCAGCAGTGAGACAGCCTGAACAACTTGTACGTCGCGGTAGTTCACCGCATCGATGAGCGCGACGCCGAGGCCGGGGTAGCGGAACAGATACTCGACGACCACAATGCCGCCAGCCAGCCACGCGAGCTGGATTGCGACGACCTGTGCAATGGGCCCGACCGCGTGGGGCAGCGCATGACGGAACACCACGCGACGCTCGGGCACGCCTTTCAGTCGCGCCATCTCGACGTAGCCCGATTCCAGTGCCTCGATCATCGTTGCGCGAGTCATACGCGCCACATAAGGCGTGACGACGAACGCGAGAGTCAAGGTTGGCAACACCAGCTGCATTGGGAACTCCCACACACGACTGCCCGGAGGTGACATGGTCACTGCCGGCAAAATTTGGAACACCGAGGTAGCGAACAACGTGACCAGTGCGATACCGATGACGAACTCCGGCAGCGCAGCGAGAATCAACGTCACCCAGGTGATCGCCGAATCGCGCTTGTAACCGCGCCACCACGCCGCATACACACCCAGGAGCACGCCGACAGGGATCGAAATTGCCGCGGCGAGCAGCATGAGTACCAGCGAATTCACCAGTGGCTCGCCAAGCAGTTCAGAAACTGGGCCACCGGTGGACGTCGATGTGCCCAAGTCACCGGTGAAAATGCCTCCCAGCCACAGCAAGTAGCGGGTGACCGGAGGCTGGTCGAGATTCATTTCTGCCTCGAGCGCCGCGATACGTTCCGGCGTTGCCTGCTGGCCCAAAATTGCCGTAGCCGGCGAGCCAGGCAGAAGCAACGTCGCGCAGAAAATGATGACGGATACAGCGAACAGGATGAAGACACTCACCCCGAGCCTGCGAAGAATGAACTTGCCCATGTGTGCTTATGCCTCCGCAATCCAAACTCGCTCGAACATGGCCTGGCCCAGCGGCATACCGCCGGGGTGGGTTTGAAGCCCCACCACGTATTTGTGGTACGCGTCAATCTGGTTGGCAAAGCCCCAGATGATGTAGCCGCCGTCGTCGTAGAGACGCTGCTGCAGCTCGTGGATCATTTCGCTGCGTTTTTCGTCGTCGACAATCGTTCGGGCCTCGTTGGCCAACGCAGTGAACTCCGGGTCCACCCAGTGGGTCTCGTTAAACGGTGAATCCGCCGTTGCACACTGGTTGACCTGCTGGAGGAAGTTTCGCGTGTAGTAGAACGACAACGCGAACGGGTACTCCAGGTAGTTGCCGTCGGCGAAGAATGTCGAGGAATCAACCTGGTTAATAGTTACGTTGATGCCAGCAGGACGGACCTGCTCTGCGTATACCTGGGCGCTACGTAACGCGCCGGTCTGGATTTCAGCGGCGTTGAGGGTGACATCGATACCGTCCGGGTAGCCCGCCTCCGCGAGAAGACGCTTGGCCTCCTCGATATTCTGCCCACGCTGGGGAATGTCCTCCGGGTAGGCGGGGTCGTACGGGCTGAACATGTCGTTGCCCACTTGACCTTCGCCGGAGTAGACCTGGTCCACCAATTGCGGGCGGTCCGCGGCAAGGCGCATGGCGCGGCGCACGCGGACATCATCAAACGGTGCAACGTCCACGCGCATCGTCAGCGGCAACCACATGCCGGTCTGCGAAATGAGGGTGTCCAAGCGCGGGTCTGCATCGATCACACGTGCAAGCGAGTGGTTCAGGCTGCCGATTGCGTCAACCTGGGAAGACAGCAATGCGTTGAGCATGGCGTCCTCCTCCTGGAAGTCGATGATGACAACGCTGTCTAGGTAGGGAGTCTCTCCCCAGAAGTTCTCGTTGCGCACCATCTTCGTCGACTGGCCGGGGGAGAAGTGCTCAAGCTTGAAAGGGCCGCTGCCGATCGGGTTCTTGGGATCGTAGTCCTCCGGCACGATGCCCATTTGATACTCGGCAAGACTGTCAATGAGCGTCGCGTCCGGGGCATTGAGGTAGATGCGCAACTCATTCGGTCCGGTGACCTCCATCGATTCGATGTGGTTGATCGATGCAGCACCGGACTTCGGGTTGTCGGGATCGCGAATACGGTCGTAGGAGAATATGACGTCCTCAGGGCGCACCGGTCGACCGTCTGAGAACTGCACACCATCGCGCAGCGTGATGGTCCACACCGTCGCGTCGTCGTTTGGCTCAATAGCCGTGGCGAGGCGGTACTGCAGGTCGTAGTTGGAGTCGTAGCGTACGAGCGAGTCGTACATGTTGATCAAACGCGTGCCGTCAGAAGCACTCGTTGGAATGTGCGCATCTACGGTGTCGGTGGAAGAACCTCCGACGAGCCCCACCCGGAGCCTGCCGCCGCGACGAGGTGGACCAGAGGTGTTTATCTCCTCGACGGGGGCGGTGGTACACGACGCCAAGGCAAGGGTCGCTCCACCCAGCACGGTCGCCCGCAGCATCTGTCTTCGAGTCATCTGCATAGAACGCTTCACCTGTACTTTCCGACGTGCGCTGGTAGTGCGCTGTTAAATCTATAAGTACAAAGGTATTGTCTTTAGTGATTGCCTGCAAGCAGATTTACTTATAGATCCAGTTTTTGGTTTCGTCGATACACTGGCGAGCATGGCTTTTGCTGCTGAACATCCAGTCCTCGCGCAGTCCGAGTTTCGCCCTGTCGGTGAGATTGAGCGGCGCGAAAAACCATTCGAGGTGGTGTCAGAGTTCCAACCCTCTGGCGACCAGCCGCGCGCCATTGCCGAGTTGGATGAACGCCTCAACCGCGGCGAGCGCGATGTCGTGCTACTGGGTGCGACCGGTACCGGTAAGTCCGCAACTGCGGCATGGCTGATCGAAAAGCAACAGCGCCCCACCCTTGTGATGGCGCCGAACAAGACGTTGGCTGCGCAGTTGGCCAACGAGCTTCGCCAACTGCTGCCGAACAATGCGGTGGAGTACTTCGTGTCGTACTACGACTACTACCAACCGGAGGCCTACATCGCGCAGACGGATACCTACATTGAAAAGGATTCGTCCATTAACGACGACGTCGAGCGCCTCCGTCACTCCGCAACCTCCGCATTGTTGTCGCGCCGCGACGTCGTCGTGGTGTCCTCGGTGTCCTGCATCTATGGCTTGGGTACCCCGCAGTCGTACCTGGATCGCTCCGTTGTCCTGCGCGTCGGGGAAGAGGTGGAACGTGATCGCTTCCTCCGCCTGCTTGTCGACGTCCAATATGAACGCAACGACATCGACTTCAAGCGCGGTACCTTCCGCGTCAAAGGCGACACCGTGGACATTATTCCGGCCTACGAAGAAGTCGCGGTGCGTGTGGAGTTCTTTGGCGACGAAGTGGATTCGCTTTACTACATCCACCCGTTGACGGGCGATGTGCTCAGCCAGGAAGACGAGGTCCGGATCTTCCCGGCAACGCACTATGTGGCCACTGACGAGCGCATGGAAAAGGCGATCGAGGCGATTAAAGAAGAGCTTGCAGACCGCCTCGAGGAGTTGGAGAACAAAGGAAAGTTGTTGGAGGCTCAGCGCCTGCGTATGCGCACTGAGTATGACCTGGAGATGATCCAGCAGGTCGGGTTCTGCTCCGGCATTGAGAACTACTCGCGCCACATGGATGGTCGCCCCGCGGGCTCTGCGCCGGCGACACTGATCGACTACTTCCCGGAAGACTTCCTCACCATTATCGACGAGTCGCACGTCACCGTCCCACAGATCGGTGGCATGTTCGAGGGTGATATGTCGCGAAAGCGCAACCTGGTGGAGTTCGGGTTCCGTTTGCCGTCCGCGGTGGATAACCGCCCGCTGACGTTTGATGAGTTCGAAGCGCGCGTCGGCCAGACGGTCTACATGTCCGCGACCCCGGGCGACTACGAGCTTGAGGCAGCGCAAGGCGAGTTCGTCGAGCAGGTCATCCGCCCGACTGGCCTGGTAGACCCGAAGGTCACCGTGAAGCCGACGAAGGGACAGATCGATGACCTTATCGACGAAATCCGCGGCCGCACGGACAAAAACGAACGCGTGCTTGTGACCACACTGACAAAGCGCATGGCCGAGGATCTCACCGATTACCTGCTGGATAACGGCATCAAGGTCCGCTACCTGCACTCGGACATTGATACCCTGCAGCGTGTCGAACTGCTACGCCAGCTGCGCCTTGGCGAGTTCGACGTCTTGGTCGGCATTAACCTCCTGCGTGAGGGCCTCGACCTGCCTGAAGTTTCGCTCGTCGCCATCCTCGACGCCGATAAGGAAGGTTTCCTGCGGTCGACGAAGTCGCTCATCCAGACGATCGGTCGTGCAGCCCGAAACGTCTCCGGCGAGGTCATCATGTACGCGGACCAGATCACCGAATCGATGCAGGAAGCAATCGACGAGACCGAGCGTCGCCGCGAAAAACAAATCGCATATAACAAGGAACACGGCATCGACCCGCAGCCACTGCGCAAGGCTATCGCCGACATTTTGGATCAGGTCTACGAGAACGCGGATGCGGACGCGCCAGCGTCGCTGAGTTCAGACACCGCTGTCGCGGAGAAGCCAGATGTGGCGAACATGGCCTCTGACGAGGTGCAAAAGCTTATCGACGACCTCACCGTCCAGATGCGCGACGCCGCTCGGGAACTGAAGTTTGAGCTGGCGGGACGCCTCAGGGATGAGATCGCTGACCTCAAACGCGAACTGCGTGGTATTAAAGACACAGGAAATTAGCGAAAGGACAGAATCCTCATGCACACCTACACTTCTATCGCCGTCGGTACTGACGGTTCACCGACTTCCATGGTCGCCGTGCGTGCCGCCGCAAGCCTTGCACGCGTGTACGACGCGAAACTCACGATTATCTGCGCGCACTACACGGCGTCTGGGTCGATGCTGAACTCCACCAACGCGGAGCTCAGCCGTGTCGACATCGTGACGGAGACGAACGCGCGCAACATTTTGGCTGAGGCAAAGAAGATTGCTGAAGAGGAGCAGGCGAAGGAAATCAACCTGGTCTCCTCAGGCGGCCAACCCGCGACCGTGCTGGTGGAATCGGTGCAGGAATATGACGTTGATCTGCTCGTTGTAGGTAACAAGGGCATGCGTTCCATGGCGGGCCGGATCTTCGGCAATATCCCGGGCAACGTGGCGAAGAAGGCGCCGGTGGATGTCATGCTCGTCGATACCCGGTCTGAGGGACACAATTAAATCCTTCGTGGGTAGAATGTCCCCGATATCCGCGCCGTAATCTTGAAAGGTGATTTCCACATGGCCGATTCCCCGTACAAGACCATTGTTGTTGGCTCCGACGGGTCCAAGTCGTCCCTCCTGGCCGTAGAGCGTGCCGCTAAGTTGGCTGCTGCATTCGGCTCCACCCTCGTTATCGGCACCGCCTACTACGAGAACGAGGATGAGGCTGCCAAGGCC
The DNA here is from genome assembly GCF_030408635.1 of Corynebacterium coyleae. Classification (NCBI taxonomy): domain Bacteria; kingdom Bacillati; phylum Actinomycetota; class Actinomycetes; order Mycobacteriales; family Corynebacteriaceae; genus Corynebacterium; species Corynebacterium coyleae. The sequence goes on from NZ_CP047198.1 coordinate 1,225,113, forward strand.
CTGCGCCAGGACTCCGTGACCATCCTCGGTGACCAGAAGGCTCTAGAGAACCTTGAGGGTGCCGCTGAGCACGCACGTTCCTTCGGTGCACCCGACGTCCAGACCGCGACCCGTCCGGGTACCCCGGTTGAGGCGCTCATGGCGATCGTCAACGACAACAACGCTGACCTGCTCATCGTCGGTAACCGTGGCATCAACTCGCTGACCGGCCGTCTGCTCGGTTCGGTGCCGGCTGATGTCGCGCGTCAGTCCAACTGCGACGTCATGATCGTCCACACCGTGAACTAAGCGGTTTCCCGCTTAGTTCCCGATCACCGTCAGCGTCTGCGTGGCGCGGGTGACAGCGACGTAGAGGTCTTGCCACCCTTGTGGCGAGGCCTCTACGATTTTTTGTGGCTCCACCACGGTGACGTGGTCGAATTCGAGGCCTTTCATCTCGTCGACGTTGTGCACATCGATCACCGCATGCAACCCATCCCGCTTGTCGACGACCTCCGCACCTGCCGGCAGAAAATCAACCGGAATGCCGGTGGATCGGATTGCCGTCGGTGCAGTCGCCTCCGGATCAATTTGTGTCAGAACTTCCGCCGCATAATCTGAGATTTCCTTCGGCGTGCGGTAGTTCACCGTCAGCTCGTGGAGACGGAAGCGCTGACCCACAAAGCGTTCGAGTGCTGCGGTCCAATCGTCCACGCCTGCTGGCGAGGAAGTCTGCGCGGTATCTCCGACAAGGGTCATCCACCTTGCCGGGCACCGGCGAAACACCATGCGCCATTCCATTGGGGATAACTCCTGCGCCTCGTCGACGATGATGTGTCCATAGGCCCATGTTTGATCCGCACTGGCGCGCTGCGCGGTAGAACGATTATCAGTGACCCGCTGACGAGCAGCGAGCGTCTCTGCGTCGATCACGTCAGCCGCAGAAAGAATCTCCGCCTCAAACTGGTCGTCATCGTTATCGGTGGACTCGGACGAGGCAAGGATATCCAGCGCGTCTTCGGCCTCCTCCACGAGTTCGCGCCACTCGGCTTCTTCCTTGCGGCGGGCTTCTTCCGGATCGACGGTGCCGATCAGCACCGCCAGTTCGTCCACAAGTGCAGTATCGGCGGGGGAGAAGTCCTCCTCCGGGGAGCGCAGCAGCGCCGCACGTGTGTAGTCGTCGTAGTCGTAAGCAGCGTGCGCAATCGCATCCTCATCGGTGAGGAACTCACCGAGTAGGTCGGTGGGGTCGAGCTCGGGGAAGTGCTCGTCGATAAGCGCTAGCACCTGTGGCTCATCGGCGAGGTCATCGTGGAGCTGATCTACGTCTGCAGCAGACAGCAGGTTGGCACCACCGAGGGGATCTTCACCAATCTTTTGGGCCAGAGCCTCCGCCAGCGATTGGGTGAGGTGTTCTGCAAAGAACGGACGCGCCTGATTGTGCGGCCGGCGGGAGCGACGTGCGCGAGTGCGCGCGGCCTTGATCATGGCGGGCGTGGCCTCAATGGCTACTGAATCAATCGTCAGCACGACCGGCTTGTCGGGAACAGTTTCGTAGGCTTGCACGGCGCGCTTGAGAATCGTCACCATCTCCTCCGACCCCTTCACCTCCCGAGCCGCGATCGAATCGCTGCCCGTAGGCGTAAACCCGGGGACGAGTTGATCAGCAGTGGAAAGCACTACGCCAGTCTCGCCGAGCTCCGGCAACACACGGGAGATGTACTCCAAAAACGCCGGGTTCGGACCCACGATAAGCACGCCGGTGCGGCTGAGCTGCTCGCGCCACGTGTACATCAAATAGGCAATACGGTGCAGGGCAACCGCAGTCTTGCCCGTACCCGGACCGCCCTGTACAACCATCACGCCGCGGGTTGGATCGCGGATGATCTCGTCCTGCTCGCGCTGGATCGTCTCCACGATTGAGCGCATATGACCCGTGCGCGCTTCATTCATCGCACGGCGAAGCGCAGCCTCAGAGCCAACCCCGGCCACCGATGTGTCTGCGTTGTCGCCGGACAGCACCTCGTCATCTACCGCAGTAACCTTGCGCCCCCGCATGCGGATATTTCGGCGCGTCTCCACGCCCTCTGGGTGGGCGGTCGTCGCAAGGTAGAAGGGGCGTGCGAGCGGGGCACGCCAATCGAGCAACAACGTGCGGTAGTTATCCTCGCGGTCGTCAATGCCGAGTCGACCAATGTAGCGCCGGTCCAAATCCTCACGCCCCGGCACTGGATTTTCGGGCTCATCGTCTGCAACGTCAATGCGCCCAAAGACAAGCCCGGCTTCAGCAACGCCAAGCGTGTCCAATTTGGCATTGAGGCCGTGGTACTCAGTTTCTCGCCGCACAAGAGCGTCCGAATCCGGGTTGTCCGGGTCAACATCACGCTGAACCTCTTCGAGCCTCGCACGGGCACGAGCCACCTCGGCGTCGAGGTGTGCGAACAACGTATCCGCGTGAGACTGCTCGTCGGCGACGGGGTCAGGTGAAAGATTGTGCTGTAAATCCTGCATCCCCAAAACAAACAACCCCGAGGCGGGAAATATTCCCAACGTCTCGGGGCCGTAACGTTCAACTAAGTTCAGTGCTTAGCTGAGCTTCTTCTGAGCCTTCTTCACCAGCTTCTTCGCGCGCTTCTCAGCCTTCTTGGCCTTACGCTTCCACTTCAGCTTGGTGATCCAGGACGGATCAGCATCGAGCTTGTCCCAAGCCTTCTCCAGCTTGTCGATGGCACCCTGCGCCTTGTCCTGAGCCTTCGCGGTTGCTTTGTTGACCTTGCGCTTCGCCTTGAACTTGTCCAGAGTAGACGGCTGCAGATCGTTGAGCTGATCCTGCAGGTCACCAACAACGCTGTTGACCTTGCGCTTCGCCTTGAACTGCTGGATCTTCGACGGCTTCAGGTCATCGACCTTGCCCTCTGCCTTGTCTGCAGCGTCATCGAGCCAGTCACCAGCGTCGGAAAGGAAGCTCGAAGCCTGCTTCTTAGCGTCGTCGAACCAGTCGCTAGCGGTATCGCCGGCCTTGGAAGCGGCCTTCTTCCAGTCGCCCTTGTTGTCGTCGATGTAATCGGCAACCTGGTCGGTGCGGTCAGAGAACCAGTCACCAGCCTTGTCAAAGGCCTTCTCGGTCTCAGACTTGGTCGGCAGCGCCTGCTTGATGTTCTTCTGCGCAACGGAAGCGGCGTTCTGTGCACGCCACTTCATGTTCGGCTTGCCAGCCGTATCAACAGTTGCCAGCAGCACGCCACCAGCAAGACCGAGGTCGGTCAGGGCGCCACTGCGACGACGAGCCTTCTCTTCCTCGCTGTCGGCCTCCCAGAATGCGTGGCGGCCAATCACCGTCGGGATCGCGGTTGCAGCCAGCAGGGTGGCGGACAGGCGCGGGAACTTGCCGATTGCGAACAGGGAGCCAGCGCCAGCCTTAACGCCGCCGACAATCTTTGCGGCGGATTCCGGATCCTCCGGAACGAAGCCGCGGTACTCGGCTGGAACAGCGGTGCGCAGCTTCTTCAGGACAGTATTTGCGGAGTCCTTGTGGGCTGCCGGGTTCAACAACGTCTCAACGCCGTCGATCACGTAGACCGATGCCAGCATTGGGCGTGCGATTTTGCGAATCATATATGTACCCAAATCCTTACGTTTTGTAGCTGATTGTGCTCCCACCGAGTGTAGCGATTTTGCGCCAGGCCAGCTGTGTCCTATTGCACAACGCCACTTACCAGCGACGCTCCCACCACTCGTCAAGGTGCGGCCGTTCTGCGCCCAGCGTGGTGGGTTTTCCGTGGCCAGGGCGAACGATTGCGTCGTCGGGGAAGGCGTCGAAAAGCTTCTGTTTCACATCGTTGAAGAGTCGCACGAAATCACCCTCGGACTGGGTTTTGCCCAAGCCCCCCGGGAATAGGGAGTCGCCCACGAAAAGGTTCGGGGTGCCGTCGATGTCTACCGCGATAAACGCGCCGCCGGGAGTGTGCCCGCGCAAGATACCCACAGGAATGCGATGGCCGGCGAACTCGATGGTGTCACCGTCGCGCAGTTCCACATCGGGGGCGACGGGAAGTGCCGGGGCATCCAAAAACGGTGCGTAGTGTGTGGCGCCGGTTGCCTCCAGCACTGCTTCCAGAGCGCGGGTGTGGTCGTGGTGGCGGTGTGTTGTGAGAACCGCGGTAATTTCCACGCTGGCGTCGCGGGCCATGGCGTGGAGGGTGTCGGGCTCATCGGCGGCGTCGATAAGCAAACCTTGCTCCCCGGAAGAGAGAAGGTAGCAGTTGTTGTCCATGGCGGATACGGAAACCTGGTGCAGCTTCAGCGAAGTACTCATGCCCGCCACAGTAGTAAGGAATGTTTGTATAGCGCGCGACGTTGGTAGTTTCTTGGGAGTACGAATCGACGAAAGGCGAAGACGTGGCCGACAAACTTATTGTGCGTGGTGCTCGGGAACACAACCTCAAGGGCGTAGATGTCGAGTTGCCCCGCGACAAAATGGCGGTGTTCACCGGACTGTCGGGCTCGGGCAAGTCCTCGCTGGCCTTCGACACCATCTTCGCCGAAGGCCAGCGCCGCTATGTTGAGTCGCTGTCGTCCTATGCCCGCATGTTCCTGGGGCAGATGGACAAGCCCGACGTCGACTACATCGATGGGTTAAGCCCAGCGGTGTCCATTGACCAGAAGTCAACCAACCGCAACCCGCGCTCGACGGTAGGCACGATTACTGAGATCTACGACTACCTGCGTTTGCTGTACTCGCGTGCGGGTACCGCCCACTGTCCGGAATGTGACGCTGTGATTGAGCGACAGACCCCACAGCAGATCGTTGACCGGATCCTGGAGTACGAAGAGCGCACGAAATTCCAGGTGCTTGCGCCGATCGTGCGCAAGCGTAAGGGTGAGTTCCAGGACCTGTTTGCAGACCTCGCCGCCCAGGGTTATGCGCGTGTGAACGTGGACGGGGAGACCTACCAACTCACCGACCCGCCGAAGTTGGAAAAGCAGATCAAGCACAACATCGACGTTGTGGTGGACCGCTTGATGGTCAAGGCGAGCCAAAAGCAGCGTCTCACTGACTCCGTGGAGACAGCGCTGAAGCTGGCGGACGGCCTTGTAGGGTTCGACTTTGTCGATCTTGACGCCGACGATCCGGAGCGCGTGCAGATCTTCTCCGAGAAGATGGCCTGCCCGAACGGGCACAAGCTCAACGTGGAGGAGTATGAGCCACGTGCCTTCTCGTTCAACTCGCCTTTCGGCGCTTGCCCGGCCTGCGACGGTCTCGGTATGCGCAAGGAGATCGACGTTGACCTGATTATTCCCGATCCGGATGCGCCTGCGGTTGATGCGTTCCAGCCGTGGAACTCGAGCCCGAACAAGAAGTACTTCACCAAACTCATCGAAGCGCTGGCGAAGGAAGAAGGTTTTGATGCGAACGCACCGCTGAGCTCGCTGACCAAGACGCAGCAAAAACACCTGATTCACGGCTCGTCGACCAAGATCAACGTCCGGTACAAGAACCGCTTCGGCCGTCAACGTTCCTACACCGCCGCCTACGAGGGCATTGTGGGCTACATCGAGCGCAAGCTTGAACAGGCCGAATCGGATACGCAGAAGGAACGGCTTCTCGCATTCACCCGCGAGGTGCCGTGCCCGACCTGTAAGGGTGCCCGCCTGAAGCCTGAGATCCTCGCAGTGCGTCTCGCATCAACGACGCACGGCGAGAAGTCCATCGCGGGCCTGACGGAGCTTTCCATCGAGGACGCCTCCGAGTACCTGGACAACCTCGTGCTGGGCTACCGCGAGGAGATGATTGCTGGTGCAGTGTTGCGAGAGATCCAGGCGCGCTTGCATTTCCTGCTCGACGTCGGCCTGAACTATCTGACGCTCGCGCGCTCTGCCGGCACGCTGTCCGGTGGTGAAGCACAGCGCATTCGCTTGGCGACGCAAATCGGTTCCGGTTTGGCCGGCGTCCTGTACGTGCTTGACGAGCCGTCCATTGGACTGCACCAGCGTGACAACCAGCGCCTGATCGCAACGCTGAAGAAGCTGCGCGACCTCGGCAACACGCTCGTTGTAGTCGAGCACGACGAGGACACGATCCGTGAGGCCGACTGGCTCGTCGATATCGGACCCAAGGCTGGCGAGTATGGCGGTGAGGTGGTCTACCAGGGAGATCCGGCGGGCATCCTGAAGGCGAAGGACTCGCTCACTGGTGATTACCTGGCGGGACGTAAGAAGATTGAGGTTCCGGAGCAGCGACGTGTCGTCGATAAGCAGCGCATGCTCAAGGTTGTTGGTGCCCGCGAGAACAACCTAGACAACGTCGATGTGAGTATCCCGCTGAGCGTACTTGTGGCTGTCACGGGTGTATCGGGCTCGGGCAAGTCGACGCTGGTGAACCAGATTCTGGCGAAAACCCTGCAAAACCAACTGAACGGTGCGCGCCAAGTGCCCGGGCGTGTGAAGAAGGTCGAAGGCCTGGAGCACCTGGACAGACTCGTGCAGGTGGACCAGAGCCCGATTGGGCGCACGCCGCGGTCGAACCCCGCGACATACACGGGCGTGTTTGACAAAATTCGTAACCTGTTCGCCGAGACTCAGGAGGCGAAGGTTCGCGGCTACAAGGCCGGGCGATTCTCCTTCAACGTCAAGGGCGGCCGCTGTGAGGCGTGTCGTGGCGACGGCACGATCAAGATCGAGATGAACTTCCTGCCGGACGTGTACGTCCCGTGCGAAGTGTGCCAGGGTGCACGTTACAACCGCGAGACGCTCGAAGTGCGCTACAAGGGCAAGAACATCGCCGAGGTGCTCGACATGCCGATCTCCGAGGCAACCGAGTTCTTCGAGCCGATCACCTCGATCCACCGCTACCTGCAAACGCTGGTAGATGTCGGTCTCGGCTACGTCCGACTCGGGCAGAGCGCAACCACGCTGTCCGGCGGTGAGGCACAGCGCGTGAAGCTCGCCGCGGAGCTGCAGAAGCGTTCTAACGGTCGCACGATCTACATTCTCGACGAGCCGACCACCGGCCTGCACTTCGAAGACATCCGCAAACTCATGCTGGTGCTCAACGGGCTGGTGGAGAAGGGCAATACCGTGCTGGTCATTGAGCACAACCTGGATGTGATCAAGTCCGCTGACTGGATCATTGACATGGGTCCGGAAGGTGGCTCAGGCGGCGGCACCGTGGTTGCGCAGGGCACCCCGGAGGACGTGGCCAAGGTCGAAGGGTCCTTCACCGGCGAGTTCCTCCAGGATGTGTTGATAAAAGGGTAGGAGAGCTCGATTTGGTGCACGCGTGTAATGCGTGTACTATTCACTTCGCACCGCCCAGCGTGTCCATTTCACGGATGCGCGGGCCACAAGAGGAGTGAATCCCACCCCAAGCCGCTGGCGTTGAGCCGAGTTGGATACGGGTCAAACGGTGTGCCAGATGTTGGCATGCCTGGACGATCTCCCGCCACCGTTTTTCGGTGAGCGGGTTTTTCGCGTGAGATCACCCCGAATGTGACCCAGAGCGGCAACGACATTGTTTCTCGAAGTCTCTAGGAGTTCTCATCAGCGCTGAAGCTCGGATTAACGATCGAATCCGCGTCCCCGAAGTTCGCCTTGTCGGCCCGTCCGGCGAGCAGGTCGGCATTGTCCGTACGGATGATGCCCGCAAGCTGGCGTACGAAGCGGATCTCGACTTGGTTGAGGTGGCGCCGAACGCTAAGCCGCCTGTGGCCAAGATCATGGACTACGGCAAGTTCAAGTACGAGCAGGATCAGAAGGCCCGCGAGGCCCGTAAGAACCAGCAGCAGACCGTGGTCAAGGAACAGAAGTTCCGTCCCAAGATCGATGAGCACGACTACCAGACCAAGAAGGGCAATGTTGAGCGCTTCCTGGAGAAGGGCAACAAGGTCAAGGTCACCATCATGTTCCGCGGCCGCGAGCAGTCCCGCCCTGAGCTGGGCTACCGCCTGCTGGAGCGTCTCGCTGAGGATATCGGCGAGTTGGGTGTGGTCGAGTCCCGCCCGAAGCAGGACGGCCGCAACATGACGATGGTCTTCGGACCGGCTCGCAAGGGCAAAAAGTAAGTTTTGAAATAACCGACACTCTGAAGGGCTTTCACCATGAAGCAGAAGACCCACAAGGGCACCGCAAAGCGCATCAAGGTCAACGGCAAGGGCAAGCTGCGCCGCGAGCAGGCTGGTAAGCGCCACCTGAACGAGAAGCTCTCCTCGAAGCGTCGCCGCAAGCTCTCCGGCACCACCGACGTCGCTAAGGCTGACGTCAAGCGCGCAAAGCGCCTCCTCGGCATGTCCTAAGCACTGCCCGATCAATCAACCGATTACGAGATAAGAAAAGGAAGTTTGACTCATGGCACGTGTGAAGCGTTCAGTCAATGCTAAGAAGAAGCGCCGCGCAATCCTCAAGTCCGCGAAGGGCTACCGTGGCCAGCGTTCCCGCCTCTACCGCAAGGCTAAGGAACAGTGGCTGCACTCCCAGACCTACGCTTACCGCGACCGTCGTAAGCGCAAGGGTGAGTTCCGCAAGCTGTGGATCCAGCGCATCAATGCTGGTGCACGCATGAACGGCATCACCTACAACCGCCTCATCCACGGCCTGAAGCTGGCTGAGGTTGAGGTCGACCGCAAGATCCTCGCCGAGCTCGCTGTCAGCGACTTCGCTGCATTCTCCGCCCTGTGCGAGGTTGCAAAGAACGCTCTGCCGGAGGACGTCAACGCTCCGAAGAACGCCGCATAAGCGCTTTCGCTTTTCGACGACACACCGCCCCGTCCCACCACACCAGGTGGGACGGGGCGGTTTTTGTTCGCGGTAAGGTATCGGCCATGGCATTGGATTTTGAGCAGCCGTTTACTGAGCGCACCCCGCGTGTGGTCAACGCTGCGAAGCTGAAACGCGCGGCGGGTCGTCGCAAAGCAAAAGCTTTTCTCGCGGAAGGGGAGAACGCCGTGGAAGCGGCGGTGGCTACGGGTGCAGCAACAGACTTGTTTGTCACCGAAGCAGCGGCTGAGCGTTTCGAGGAAATCGTTCGCGCCGCTGGCTACATGGATGTCTACACGCATGCCATCAACGACAAAGCTGCTCAGCACCTCGCCGACGCGGTGACCAACACGGGTATTTTCGCGGTGTGTAGGCCGGTGCTGTGGACGGTGCCGTCGATCCTCAAGGGCCGGCCCCGTCTAGTCGCAGTGTGTGTGGAGACCAACGACCCGGGCAACGCAGGCACGATCATCCGCCTAGTAGATGCGCTGGGTGCGGATGCAGTCATCTTCGCTGGGGACACCGTCGATCCAGAGTCGCCGAAAGTGGTGCGTTCCACCGCAGGATCGTTGTTCCACGTACCAGTGGCACGTGACCGTGATGTCCACCGGGTAATTGGGCAGCTGCATTCTGCAGGATTAGCTACGGTGGCAACCTCGGCGTCGGGGGAGACATCCCTCGCGCAAGCGGACGAGGTGCTTGCACGCCCAACAGCGTGGCTGTTTGGCAACGAGGCCCACGGGCTTAGCGATGAGCTTCTCACCAATGCTGATCACCGGATCTCCATCCCGATTAAGGGCAGCGCGGAATCGCTGAATCTCGCTACCGCTGCATCCATGTGCCTCTGGGAATCCTCCAAGGCGCTCGACGCAGACGAAAGGTAATCGCGATACCGACACCTATCGCATGTCCCCCTCGCGCATTCATGTGTCGGCTCCACGGGTAAAGTGGTGGACGCTTTTGAACCGACATCGCTGCAGACGCCCTGAGCTGCAGAGCACTTGTGGAAAGGCGCGGGTGAGCGTAAGCGTGGCCGACAACGCAACACAACTTCCGGATATTGAACTGACCGAGGAAGCCCTGAACCAGGCAGCAGACGATGCGATTGCTGCGTTCGAGGCTGCTGCGGACCTCGCGGCACTTGAAGATGCGCATCGCGCGCACCTGGGGGAGAAGTCCCCGATCATGCAGGCGCGTAAGTCGCTGGGGTCCATTCCGAAGGATCAGCGTAAGAACGCTGGTCGCTTTGTGAACATGGCGCGTGGCCGCGCCGAAAAGGTCTATGCCCAGCTGCGCCAGGTCCGCGAAGCAGAGCACCGCGAGAAGCAGCTGCGTGAGGAAAAGGTTGACGTTACGTTGCCTACCGCACGCGCTCACGCCGGCGCGATGCACCCGATCACCACACTGTCGGAGCACATCGCCGACATCTTCATCGGCATGGGTTGGGAAGTGGCCGAAGGCCCCGAGGTTGAAGCGGAGTACTTCAACTTCGACGCGCTGAACTTCATTCCGGACCATCCGGCCCGCACACTGCAGGACACCTTCTACACTGGCGAAGAAGGCTCCAAGCAGGTCATGCGTACACACACCTCGCCGGTGCAGGTGCGAACGATGCTTGAGCGCGATGTGCCGATCTACATTGCGTGCCCGGGCCGTGTGTTCCGTACGGACGAACTCGATGCCACCCACACCCCTGTGTTCCACCAGGTGGAGGGTCTCGCTGTGGACAAGGGACTGACGATGGCGCACCTGCGCGGCACGCTCGACCACCTGGCTAAGGTGCTGTTCGGCCCGGAAACCAAGACCCGTATGCGTACGAACTACTTCCCGTTTACCGAACCGTCTGCCGAGGTGGACGTTTGGTTCCCGAACAAGAAGGGCGGCGCTGGCTGGATTGAGTGGGGCGGCTGCGGCATGGTCAACCCGAACGTGCTGCGTGCTGTTGGCATCGACCCGGAGGAGTACACCGGTTTTGCGTTCGGCATGGGCCTTGAGCGCACGCTGCAGTTCCGCAATGGCCTGTCGGATATGCGCGACATGGTCGAAGGCGATGTCCGTTTCACTATTCCGTTCGGCGTGCAGGCGTAAAAGGAGAACCAAGAATGCTTATTTCCAAGAATTGGATCACCCGCCTGCTTAATCAGGCAGGCAACCAGGGCTTCAATCCCTCCGACGAGGAATTGGACGCCGGTTTTGTCCGCGTCGGTTTTGAGACCGAGGGCTACGAGCCGCTGCCTGAGGTGACCGGCCCGCTCGTCATTGGCCGAGTAGCCGAGATCGAGGAACTGACCGGGTTTAAGAAGCCCATCCGCTACTGCCAGGTTGATGTCGGACAGGCCAACGGCACAGGTGAACTGCAGGGCATCATCTGTGGCGCGCGAAACTTCAAGGAAGGCGACCTAGTCATCGTGTCGCTTCCGGGTGCGGTATTGCCAGGTGGCTTTGCTATCTCCGCGCGCAAAACCTACGACCACATTTCGAACGGCATGATGGCGTCCGCAGCAGAACTTGGCCTGGCTACAAAGAGCGAAGGCATCATCACACTGGAGGAGGGGGCAGCGACCCCGGGCGATGACGCTCGCGAGATCCTCGGCTCCGGCGACACCGTGTTCGAGGTTAACGTCACCCCGGACCGTGGCTACGCGCTGTCTGCACGCGGCCTGACCCGTGAGATCGCATCCGCCTTCGACCTGGCGTTTAAGGATGTCGCGCAGGATCCGTCGATCGCAGGCGTTAATATGTCTGCTGTTCCGGAGCCGGCAGGCGAGAGCATCCCCGTCGAGGTTGAGGCCTCGACGAAGGCGCAGCGCTTCGGCCTGCGCACTGTGAAGGGCATCGACCCGAAGGCACAGGCGCCGTTCTGGATGCAGCGTGAACTCATGCTCAGCGGTGTTCGCTCTGTAAACGCGGCGACTGACGTGACTAACTACGTCATGCTGTTGCTTGGTCAGCCGATGCACGCATTCGACGCCGACAAGATCTCCGGCGGCCTACGGGTGCACAATGCTGAGGTCGGTCAGAAGTTTGAAACGCTCGACCACGTTGAGCGGACGCTGACCGCAGACGATGTGGTGATCAGCGACGACAACGGCATCCAGTCCCTCGCCGGCGTTATGGGTGGCACGACGTCGGAGATTTCCGACGACACCGTGAACGTCCACTTCGAGGCTGCAACCTGGGATCCGCTGACTGTTGCTCGTACTGCACGTCGCCTGAAGCTGAGCTCGGAGGCCTCTCGTCGATTTGAGCGCGGCGTTGACCCCGCCATCGTCGAGGTCGCTCTGGATGCCGCTTGTGCGCTCCTCGTCGAGATCGCTGGCGGCTCGATCGAGGCTGGCCGTACGCTTGTCGGTGACGTTAAACCGCGTGAGCCGATTGCCATGCGTGCCTCGCGCCCGTCTGAGCTCATCGGTGTGGACTACTCCCGCGATACGGTTGTGCGCCGTCTTGAGGAGGTCGGCTGCACTATCGCAGGCGAGGGTGAGAACCTTCAGGTCACGCCGCCGACATGGCGTACCGATATCACCGTTCCGGTGGAACTTGTCGAAGAGGTCGTGCGCCTTGAGGGACTCGACGATATCCCGTCGATCCTGCCAACACCGCGTGGTGGTCGCGGCTTGAGCCCGCTGCAGCGTCGCCGTCGCGCGGTCACGCACGCGCTGGCGTACTCCGGCTACGCGGAGATCATCCCGACGCCGTTTATTGCCAACGACACGTTCGACGTGTGGGGGCTCGACGCAGACGATCCGCGCCGCAACACGGTGAAGGTGCAGAACCCGTTGGATGCTGACTACGGCATCTTGGGCACGACGCTTCTGCCGTCGATGCTCGAGGCAGCAGGCCGCAATGTTGCCCGCGGCCGTGGCGATATTGCGCTCTACTCGGTTGCACAGACCTCTGAGAAGCGCGCGGATGTTTCGCCGTTGCCGGCCGTTACCCAGCGTCCAGCAGACGACGTTGTCGCAGAACTTATTCAGTCGCTGCCAAAGCAGAATCTGCATGCCGCAACGGTGGCGCTCGGCAACGTCGAGCTCGAGGGGCCGTGGGGCAATGGGCGCGCCTATGAGTGGTCGGACGCGATCCAGTCTGCGCAGATCGTCGCCCGCGCATGCGGTGTTGAACTCGACATCGTCGCTGCCGAGGTTCTGCCGTGGCACCCGGGGCGCTGTGCGGAACTCTCTGTCCGCGATGCTGCTGGCGACCGTATCGTCGTTGGCCATGCTGGCGAGCTGCACCCGCAGATTCTGGAGAAGCTAAACCTGCCAGCGCGCACGTGCGCGATGGAGCTCGACCTGACTGCGATCCCGCTGGAGGAGCGTCTTCCGGCGCCGCGCCTGTCGTCGTTCCCGCTGTTGCACCAGGACATCGCGCTCGTCGTCGATGAGGAAGTTCCGGCTGAAGACGTCCGTCGCACTCTCGTTGAGGGCGCAGGTGAGCTTGTCGAGGACGTAACGCTTTTCGACGTCTACCGTTCGGAATCCCTCGGCGAGGGCAAGAAGTCTCTCGCATTCGGCCTGGCCTTCCGTGCGCCCGATCGCACGCTGAAGGAAGAGGAAGGCTCGGAGGCTCGCCTCAAGGCAGCCGAGTTGGCTAAGGAGCGCTTCGGCGCAGAAATGCGCGGGTAAATATTAATCCGTGAATAACTTACGGCGCACTGCATAACTGATACACTGTCCGCTATGTCAGAAAGTGTGATCAAGGTTGCGGTCGCCGGAGCCACCGGGTACGCAGGGGGTGAGATTCTCCGTCTGCTGCTCGGGCACCCCGCCTACCTTGCGGGTTCGCTTCAGATCGGTGCTCTTACCGGAGCATCGAACGCTGGCCAGCAGGTCGGCAATCTAATGCCTCATCTGCCGGAACTTGCAGATCGGGTCATTGAGCCAACAACAATCGATGTGCTTGCTGGCCACGATGTTGTGTTCCTCGGCTTGCCGCACGGCCACTCCGCCGAGATCGGTCAGGCTCTCGGCGAGGACGTCGTCGTGATTGACTGCGCTGCAGATTTTCGGTTGCGCGATGCCGAGCAATGGAAGCGTTTCTACGGCTCTGAGCATGCAGGATCTTGGCCTTACGGGCTTCCCGAACTGCCGGGTCAGCGGGCCGCCCTGCAGGGGGCAAACCGTGTCGCTGTCCCGGGGTGTTTCCCCACTGGGGCAACGCTTGCGGCCTGGCCGGCACTCGAAGCGGGGCTCGTGGAGCCTGATCTGACCATCGTTGCTATTACCGGTGTATCCGGTGCCGGCAAGAAGGCCAATGTCGATCTGCTTGGCGCGGAAACGATGGGCTCCTTGAAAGCCTATGGCGTCGGCGGGACGCACCGGCACACACCAGAGATCCAACAAAGCCTTGAGTCGGTTGCTGGCACCAGCGTTGCCGTGAGCTTTACCCCGGTACTAGCACCGCTGCCGCGCGGGATTCTCACCACAGTGACCGCACCATTGGCGCAGGGCGTTACAGCAGAGGCGGTAAAAAGCGCGTACGAACAGGCGTACCAGGGAGAACAGTTTGTCAGGCTGCTTCCGGCAGGCTCGCAGCCGCAAACCCAGCATGTCGTGGGCACGAACATGTGCGCCGTGCAGGTTGAAGTGGACGAGCACGCCGGCAAGTTGGTGGCGACGAGTGCCATCGACAACCTGACCAAGGGCACTGGTGGTGCCGCTGTGCAATGCATGAACCTTGCACTCGGGTGGGACGAAGGGGCAGGACTATCGCGAGCTGCGGTGGCTCCGTAACCGCCACTTCACAACGACTCTCCACCCCTGTTGAAAGGAAAACGAACAATTCATGACCACCACCGGAGTAACCGCGCCGAAGGGCTTTAGCGCTGCAGGTATCAGCGCCGGGATCAAGGCGTCTGGCAACCGTGATCTCGCATTGGTTGTCAACGAAGGCCCGGAGTTTGCTGGTGCAGCCGTATTTACTCGGAACAAAGTGTTTGCAGCGCCAGTGAAAGTGAGCCGTGAGACTGCAGCTGGCGGCACCATTAAGGCTCTGATTGTGAACTCGGGAAACGCGAACGCGTGTACCGGCGCACAAGGATACGAAGACGCAAAAGCCATGCAGCGCCTGACCGCAGAAGGCATCGGGGTCGACCCAGCCCACGTTGCGGTCTGCTCGACGGGGCTGATCGGCGACACACTTCCGATGGACAAGGTGGAAGCCGGTATCGGTGTCGTCGTCAAGCAACTCGGCGATGATGGAGCGGGTGCTGCAGATGCGATTCGGACGACAGATACGGTGGCGAAAGAAGCCGTCGTCAAGGGCGACGGCTGGACTGTGGGGGCGATGGGAAAGGGTGCCGGCATGATGGCGCCGTCGCTGGCGACGATGCTTGTCTGCATCACCACCGACGCAAAGGCTGACAGCGCCACGTTGCAGGCTGCGCTCGAGCAAGCCTGTGCCATGACGTTTAACACGTTGGATATTGATGGCTCGACTTCCACCAACGACACGGTCGTCGCAATGGCAAGCGGTGCCAGTGGCGTGACCCCAACGCAAGCAGAACTCAACGCCGCAGTGCACGAAGCGTGCGCGAAGCTAGCGGCGATGATGCAGTCGGATGCGGAAGGCGTGACCAAGCGTGTCGCGATCACCGTCCAAGGAGCGCTCGACGATGCACAAGCGCTCAACGCAGCGCGCGCGATCGGCCGTGACAGCCTGGTCAAGACTGCGATGTTCGGCTCCGATCCGAACTGGGGCCGCGTGCTGGCAGCCGTAGGCATGGCCGATGCCGAGATGGATGCGGAGAACATCTCCGTGACCTTCAACGGTCAGACCGTATGCGAACAGTCGACCGGCGCACCGGGCGCCCGCGACGTTGACTTGAGCGGAGCCGACATCGACGTTGTTGTGGACCTGGGCACCGGGGGAGCGGGCAGCGCAACCGTGCGCACAACCGACCTCTCGCACGCCTACGTCGAGATCAATTCCGCGTACTCGAGCTAGGAGGTGGGTGAGTTGATGCCTAATCTAACGAGTGAACAGCGCGCCACCGTCCTCGCTGAAGCCCTGCCGTGGCTGCAGCACTACCGCGACAAGATTGTGGTGGTGAAGTACGGCGGTAACGCCATGATTGATGAAGACCTCAAGGCGGCGTTCGCCGCAGACATGGTGTTTCTGCGCACTGTGGGCGCGAAGCCCGTGGTCGTACATGGCGGCGGGCCGCAGATCAGCGCGATGCTCAAGCGTTTGGGCCTCGACGGCGGCGAGTTCGTCGGCGGGTTCCGTGTCACCACGCCGGAAATCCTGGATGTCGTGCGCATGGTGCTGTTCGGGCAGGTGGGCCGAGATCTTCTGGGCAAGATCAATTCCCACGGCCCGTACGCGGTAGGCACCTCAGGAGAGGATGCCGGCTTGTTCACGGCCAAGCGCCGCCAGGTCGAAGTGGAAGGTGAGCTCGTCGATATCGGGCTGGTCGGCACCATCACCGACGTGAATCCGGCAGCGGTGATGGACATCATCGACGCCGGCCGTATCCCGGTCGTCTCTGGCATCGCTCCGGGCGAAAACGGCGAGGTCTACAACATCAACGCTGACGAAGCCGCAGGCGCGCTGGCAGCTGCGATCGGCGCGGAACGCCTCGTAGTTCTCACCAACGTGGAGGGCCTTTACACCGATTGGCCCAACCGCGATTCGCTTTTGTCCAAGATCGAGGCGGCCGAGCTTGAGAAGATGCTGCCGGGCCTAGACACCGGGATGATCCCGAAGATGGAAGCTTGCCTGACCGCGGTCCAGGGCGGGGTGAAAGCGGCACACGTTATTGATGGTCGTGTGGCCCACTCAGTGCTTCTCGAACTACTGACCATGGGTGGTGTGGGCACGATGGTGCTTCCAGACGATTACGACCGCACCCACTACCCAGACGGCACAATCTTTAGGAAGGATGAGGCATGAGCAACTTCGCTACACGCTGGTCGGAGTCACTGCTAGACACGTACCCAGCCCCGCCGGTTGAACTCGTCGCTGGCGATGGCGCTACCGTCACCGATGCCGACGGGAAAACGTACATCGACATGCTCGCAGGCATCGCCGTGAACGCGTTGGGACATGCCAACCCAGCCATCGTGCAGGCGGTGTCGCAGCAGGTGGCCACTCTCGGTCACGTATCTAACCTGTTTGGTTCCCATCCGGTGGTTGAAGTAGCGGAGAAGCTGCGCGCACGCGTCGGCGACGAGACCGCCCGTGTGTTTTTCAGTAACTCCGGCGCAGAGGCCAATGAGGCCGCGTTTAAGCTTGCCCGTCTCACTGGTCGGGGGCGCATCCTCGCAGCCGAGCATGGTTTCCACGGCCGCACCATGGGCTCGCTCGCGCTGACCGGACAGCCAGAGAAGCAGGCCCCGTTCGCGCCATTGCCCGCCGGCGTGGAGTTCTACCCGTATGGCGACATTGATGCGCTGACGGCTCTGGTTGAGCAGAACCCTACCGATACTGCCGCCATCATCTTGGAGCCGATTCAGGGCGAAACCGGCGTCATCCCGGCGCCCGAAGGCTTCTTGCAGGCGGTGCGCTCGCTTTGCGACGAGCACGGCATTCTCTTCATCACCGACGAGGTCCAAACCGGAGTCGGCCGCACCGGCACCTTCTTCGCCTTCGAAGACGCAGAGGTCGTGCCGGATGTCATCACCATGGCCAAAGGTCTCGGCGGGGGACTGCCCATCGGCGCGACGATAGCCCGCGGTAAAGCCGCGACACTGTTCACTCCGGGCAGCCACGGCACAACCTTCGGTGGCAACCCCGTCGCATGTGCTGCGGCCAACGCGGTGCTGGACACGATTGACGATGGGTTCCTGGCCAATGTTCGTCGCAAAGCAGCAGTGCTTATCGACGAAACCACGGACGTTCCCGGCGTCGCGGAAGTGCGCGGCCGGGGCCTGATGCTCGGCGTTGTGCTGGAGCAACCGGTTGCGAAGCTCGTCGTCAAGCATGGGCTCGAACACGGCGTCATTCTGAACGCGCCGTCCGACACCGTCATCCGACTCACCCCACCCCTGGTAATTAGCGACAACGAGATCCAGCAGGCGGTTGAGCGTCTCGCAGCCGCAATCGCACAAGCCGCAGAAAGGAACTAGATCAATGGCTCGTCATTTTCTCGCAGACGACGATCTCACCCCAGCAGAACAGGCTGAAGTCCTTGCACTCGCAGCGGAGCTGAAAAAGGCACCGTTGTCGCACCGGCCGTTGGAAGGGCCGCTTTCAGTGGCAGTACTGTTTGACAAGACCTCGACACGTACGCGGTTCTCATTCGACGCTGGTATTGCGCAACTTGGCGGTCAGGCGATTGTGACTGAGACTGGGCACGCGCAGATGGGTAAGGGCGAATCTTTCCAGGACACCGGTGCCGTACTGTCCCGCTACGTACAGGCAATTGTGTGGCGCACCTACGATCACCAGAACCTCGTGGACATGGCTGAGGCAGCCACCGTTCCTGTGGTCAATGCACTTACCGATGACCTGCACCCATGCCAGATCCTGGCGGACCTGCAAACCATCATCGAGGAGTTCTGCCCCGAGGAAGGCGCCGCTGGCCTGAAGGGGCTGAAAGCGGTGTACCTCGGCGACGGTGACAACAACATGGCTAACTCGTACCTGATCGGTTTCGCTACAGCGGGGATGGACATCACTGTTATCGCGCCCAAGGAATTCCAGCCGCGTGCCGAGTTTGTCGAGCGTGCCGAGAAGCGCGCCGCAGAAACCGGCGCCCGTGTCACCGTGACTGATGATGTTGCAGCTGCTGAAGACGCGAACGTCGTGATCACCGACACCTGGATCTCGATGGGCATGGAAGAAGATGGCAAGGATCGTCGCACACCGTTCTTGCCCTACCAGGTTGATGCGGACCTGATGGCGCGCGCGGCAAACGATGCAATATTCTTGCATTGCCTTCCCGCGTACCGCGGGAACGAGGTCGCCGCGGAGGTCATTGATGGCCCGCAGTCGCGCGTCTTCGACGAGGCTGAAAACCGTTTACATGCGCAGAAAGCGTTGCTGACCTGGCTTCTGGAGCACCAATAATGTCCCAACCTGTATCCCGTACCGCACGCCAAGCACGGATCCTCGAGTTGCTTGAGCAGACTCGTGTTTCCTCGCAGATTCAGCTGTCAGAGCTGCTGCTCGCAGAAGGCATCGACATTACGCAGGCGACCCTGTCGAGGGACTTGGATGAACTTGGTGCGAAGAAGATCCGCCCATCTGGCGGCGGCCGTGCCTACTACACGATCAACGGCGATGCCGATGGTTTTGAAAACGCGCAGACTGGCCCCCGTGAGAAGCTCCGCCGCATGATCGACGAGTTGGTCGTATCCGCGGATGGCTCGGGTCAACTTGCACTGCTGCGCACGCCCCCAGGTGCGGCGCAGTACCTGGCCAGCTACATTGACCGCGTAGGCCTCGACCAGGTTGTCGGCTGCATTGCTGGCGACGACACAATTTTTGTTCTTGCACGCGAACCGCTCACCGGCGTAGAACTTGCCGTGGAACTCTTCGGCGGACACGCCCGGGGCAGCGACTAAAAAGTTTTACCCTGCAGGTAACCTCATACTATTCATGAAATCTTTCGAAGGAGAATCGTTCTACCATGACTAATCGCGTTGTTCTTGCATATTCAGGCGGTTTGGACACGTCCGTTGCTATCCCGTACCTGGCTGAAATGACCGGCGGTGAAGTGATCGCGGTCTCCCTCGACCTTGGACAGGGCGGCGAGGACATGGAATCAGTGCGCCAGCGCGCATTGGACTGCGGTGCAGTGGAGTCCATTGTTGTGGACGCCAAGGATGAGTTCGCCGAGGAGTATTGCCTGCCCACCATCAAGGCAAACGGTATGTACCAGGGCGAGTACCCGCTGGTTTCCGCGATTTCGCGCCCGCTGATTGTCAAGCATCTCGTTGAGGCTGGTCACAAGTACGGCGGCACCCACGTCGCCCACGGCTGCACCGGCAAGGGCAACGACCAGGTTCGTTTCGAGGTCGGATTCCTGAACCAGGATCCG
This sequence comes from Corynebacterium coyleae, assembly GCF_030408635.1. NCBI lineage: Bacteria > Bacillati > Actinomycetota > Actinomycetes > Mycobacteriales > Corynebacteriaceae > Corynebacterium > Corynebacterium coyleae. The sequence continues at coordinate 1,244,827 of NZ_CP047198.1, forward strand.
GACCTGGAGATCATCGCTCCGGCTCGTGACTATGCCTGGACCCGCGATAAGGCCATCGAGTACGCAGAGGGCAAGAACTTGCCGATTGAGCAGTCTGCCGCGTCGCCGTTCTCCATCGACCAGAACGTGTGGGGCCGCGCAGTTGAGACCGGCTTCCTTGAGGATCTGTGGAACCCGCCGACAAAGGACCTCTACGCCTACACCGAGGACCCGGCGCTCGGCAACGCTCCGGACGAGGTCATCATCTCCTTCGAGTCCGGCAAGCCGGTGGCCATCGACGGCCGTAAGGTCACGGTCCTCGAAGCAATCGAAGAGATGAACCGTCGCGCAGGTGCCCAGGGTGTTGGCCGTCTCGACATGGTTGAGGACCGTCTGGTTGGCATCAAGTCCCGCGAGGTCTACGAAGCGCCGGGCGCCGTCGCGCTGATCACCGCTCACAAGGCTCTTGAGGACGTCACCGTTGAGCGCGAGTTGGCTCGCTACAAGCGTCTTATCGATGCACGCTGGTCCGAGGAGGTGTACGACGGCCTCTGGTTCGGCCCGCTGAAGCGCTCCCTGGATGCGTTCATCGAGTCCACCCAGGAGCACGTCACCGGCGATATCCGCATGGTCCTGCACGCTGGCCAGATCACGGTCAACGGCCGTCGTTCCAACCACTCGCTGTACGACTTCAACCTGGCTACCTACGACACCGGCGATACCTTCGACCAGACCCTGGCCAAGGGCTTCGTGCGTTTGCACGGTCTGTCCTCCCAGATCGCGAACAAGCGCGACCGCGAGGCCGGCAAGTAAATGGAGCAGCACAAGACAAACGAAGGTGCGCTCTGGGGCGGTCGTTTTTCCGGCGGCCCGTCGGAAGCCATGTTCGCCCTGTCCGTGTCTACCCATTTTGACTGGGTGCTTGCGCCATACGATGTGCTCGCATCCAAGGCACACGCGAAGGTGCTGAACAAGGCAGGTTTGCTTAGCGACGACGACCTTGCCGTCATGCTCGACGGCCTGGACCAACTCGGCCGCGACGTTGCCGACGGCTCGTTCGGTCCGCTGCCGACCGATGAGGATGTCCATGGTGCGATGGAGCGTGGACTCATCGACCGTGTCGGGCCCGAGATCGGTGGTCGCCTGCGTGCTGGACGTTCCCGCAACGACCAGGTTGCGGCCATGTTCCGGATGTGGCTGCGCGATGCCCTGCGGGGTGTCGCACTCGATGTCAGCGATCTGATCGACGCGATCGTCGCACAGGCGGAAGCCCACCCAGACGCGATCATGCCTGGCAAGACCCACTTCCAGGCAGCACAGCCGATCCTGCTTGCGCACTCGCTGTTGGCGCATGCCCAGCCGCTGCTGCGAGACCTGGACCGGATCAAGGATGCCGACAAGCGACTGGCAGTCTCGCCGTACGGTTCCGGAGCGCTGGCTGGTTCGTCGCTGCACCTCGACCCAGAGGCGATCGCAGAGGAGCTTGGTTTCGATTCGGCAACCGACAACTCGCTCGACGGCACCTCCTCGCGCGACTTTGCTGCAGAATCCGCGTACGTCCTGGCACAGATTGCGATTGATATCTCTCGTTTCGCCGAAGAGATCATCGCGTGGTCCACGCCAGAGTTCGGTTACGTCACGCTGCATGACGCGTGGTCGACCGGCTCGTCGATCATGCCGCAGAAGAAGAACCCGGACGTTCCGGAACTTGCCCGCGGCAAGGCTGGTCGCTTGATCGGTAACCTTTCCGGTTTGCTCGCCACGCTGAAGGCTATGCCGCTGGCGTACAACCGTGACCTTCAGGAAGACAAGGAGCCGTTGGTCGACTCGGTCACGCAGCTCTCCATCCTCCTGCCGGCGTTCACTGGACTGGTTTCCACGTTGACGTTCCACGAAGACCGCATGCGCGAACTGGCTCCAGCAGGGTTCACATTGGCCACCGACCTTGCCGAATGGATGGTGCGCCAGGGCGTTCCATTCCGCGAAGCACACGAGGCTTCGGGAGCCTGCGTTCGCATCGCAGAATCCCGTGGTGTCGATCTCGTGGATCTGACGGATGAGGAGCTAGCGGGCGTCGATAAGCGTCTGCTCCCCGAAGTGCGCGAGGTACTTACTGTCGATGGGGCGGTCGCATCCCGCGATACCCGCGGCGGTACTGCGAAACCGCGTGTGGTGGAGCAGCGGGAGCGTGTCCGCGAAGCGAACAAGGCTGCGCGTCAGTGGGCAGAGCAGCCAGTTCGGAAGAAGTAAATACACGTTCGCAGAGCGCAGTTCAGAGTTTCCCTTTAGCATTGGGATATGGATGCGCCAAATACCTATGAAGCCAAGCCCCGGGGACGGTCAGTCTCCGTGGTGCTTGGCCTCATTTTTATTGCAGTGGTCATCGCCGCAGTTGCGTTAGGCCGGGGGCTTCTTCCCTTTGGCAGTGATGGCGACGAAAAAGACAGTGGCGCTGAATCAAATCGCCAGTCTCATGGAGACGTGCAGCAACTCCACGGAGTGATCGGCTCTGAAAAGCGGGCTTTCTTTGAAGACCCCCAGGTCAAGGACAGACTTGCAGCGTTGGGCTACAGCGTCAGCGTGACAACAGCGGGGTCCCGCCAGATAGCTACCACCACGGATATTGCCGCACAAGATTTCGTTTTCCCGTCTTCCGGGCCTGCCACGCAAAAGGTGCGCGAACAGGGCAGTGGCTACTCGGTGGATTTCCCGTTTTTCTCCCCGATGGCGGTAGCGAGCTGGAAGCCGATTGCGGATCTACTGGTAGCTGAGGGAGTCGTGGCTGAGCAGAACGGCGCTTACACACTGGACGTGAACAAGTACATGGACTTGGCCCGCTCCGGAAAACGATGGCGCGACCTCGGGGACGCGTTTCCGTCGCCACGCAATGTACAGGTCCGCTCGACAGATATCCGCACCTCAAACTCCGCCGCGATGTATCTGTCGCTGTTGGCGTGGGAGGTAGCACAGCGAGAACCCGATCGCGCCAATGACGTTGGTTTTCTTGTCGACGAGATCGCGCCCTTCTTCACCGCTCAGGGATACAGCGAAGCCTCATCCTCTGGCCCTTTTGCGGACTACCTCAGCCAAGGCATGGGAGCGGTACCGATGGTGATGGTGTACGAAGCACAGTTCATTGGTGAGCAGATGCGAGATAATTCCCGAATCCGCGACGATATGGTGCTGCTGCAACTCAGTCCGACAGTGCTGGCTAACCACGGCATCGTCGGGGTGAGCGAGGGCGGTAGAGAACTCGGTCGTCTGCTCACCAACGACCCCGAGCTACAAAGGCTGGCCGCGTACCACGGATTCCGGCCCGCGACCTCAGGCAACCTGGCCCAAGAGATGGAGGATCGAGGGCTCGATGCGCCTGCGGATTACGTCAATTCCATCGACCCACCCTCCTACGACAGGCTTGAACAACTCATCGACGGTGTCGGTCAACGCTATGGCGGAGCACCCGCACCGGTGAAGGAGGAGGAATAATGAATCGCCTCGTCGCGGCGCTTGCTGCGTTCATGTCTCTGGTGCTCGTCGCGTGTAGCACTTTCGAAGAAGGCACTTCCAATACTCCTGATACATCCGGCGCAGGGCCCAGCGGTAATGCCGATCTGACCATTGTCGCTGCAACCGAGCTCAAAGACCTCGAAGAATTGGTTGATCGTGCAGCAGAGGAGCTCGGCTTCACTATCGACATGCAGTTCCCCGGCGGAACTTTAGAAAACTCCCAAACGCTCAAACAGGGAGGTTTCGATGGGGAAGTGGATGCCACATGGTTTGCTACGAACCGCTACGTCAACCTGATCGGCGCCTCCGACAAGTTGGACGGTGAGACAAAGATTGCCACAAGCCCCGTCGCGTTCGGTGTATGGGAGGACAGCGCAAAGCGTCTCGGCTGGGACACCAAGCAGCCCACCTGGGCCGAGTTTGCCGACGCTGCCGCAAGCGGCAAGTTCACGTTCGGGATGACCAACCCGCAAGCCTCGAACTCGGGATTCTCCGCACTCGTCTCGGTGGCGACTGCGCTCGCAGACACCGGCGATGCGATTTCCCCTACTGACTTGGAGCGCGTTGGGCCACAGCTCAAGGAAATGTTCGAAGCGCAATCTATGGTTTCCGGTTCTTCCGGGTGGCTGGCTGAGACGTTTGTCAATGATTCGTCCCGAGGCGATGGCATCATCAACTACGAAGCAACACTTCACCAGCTAAAGGCCCAAGGTGTGCCTATTGAGGTTGTTGTCCCCGCCGATGGCGTGATTTCCGCAGATTACCCGTTATCGGCACTGGCTAACCCTGCGCATGCAGACGCGCGGGGTCGGGTAGAAGAGCTGTCGCGCTGGCTCCTGGAACACCAAGAGGACATCGCTCAGACCTATCGCAGGCCTGTGACCGGCGTGGATAACGTGCCGGTGGAGATAGCCAACCAACACGTCATCGAGCTGCCGTTCCCAGCCAACGAGGGAGTCGTCGATGAGCTGCTTTATGCGTACGACAACTCCTACCGCAAACCAGGCCGAACAACGTTTGTGCTAGATACTTCCGGGTCGATGGAAGGGCAGCGGTTGGCGTCGCTGAAAAGCATCATGCACTCGCTTATCGACGGCTCCGCTTCAACACTCACCGGTGACGTCTCCCTACGCGACCGGGAAACCGTCACGTTGCAAGCCTTTGATTTCGCACCACACGAACCGTTGACAGTTCGCTTCTCCCGGGAAGATCCGAAGTCTGCTGAAAAACTATCTGACTTCGTCGATGGTCTCCAGGCTGAGGGCGGAACCGCGGTGTATGAAACCTTGCTGAAGGCATTGAGGAATACGGACCCGAACGGAGGTATTCCGTCGATAGTTTTGCTGAGTGATGGTGAAAGCACCGTTGCCCCAGACTATGTCGAATTCAAGAGGCAGTATGAAGCATTGCCAGAACAGCTGCGTAACGTGCCTGTGTTCGTTATCTTGTACGGCGATGCTAATGCGATAGAGATGCAAGCACTTGCAGATCTCACCGGTGGTGAGGTGTTTGACGCGCTTGGTGGCGACCTGGCTGCTGCCTTTAAGGAGATTCGTGGATTCCAATAATTCGTCTGCGGGAAAAGCAGCCCGGTATTTCGCCTCACCCAAGAACCAGCTTGGGTTGGTGCTGGCCACCCTCGTGGTTGTGGTTCATATTGCGGTAGGTATCGGACTGTTCTGGCCGGTCGCCGCGGCGGCCGCGTATGGCGCCGGCGCGGCTCTTGCGCCGTCCCGGAAAACCAAGGAACTTCCAGCAGCACCAACCCTGCCCACGTCGCAAGTTCTCGAGAATGCGCTGCGGCAAACGACTGATCGGTTGGAATCGGCGAAGCCACCACGTCAGGTGATGATGCAGGCGCGAGCGTTTGAAAAAGCCTCCAAGTTCGTATTGTCCGAGTGGGAACACCTCGAGCCGACGCCTAAGCACCGGCAGACGATGTGGAATGTAGTCAATGTGTACTACCCGGAGGTCGTCGATACGTACCTTGATGCCCCTCAGTACCGAGACAAGTCTGCGGTGAGCGTGGTTGTGGACTCTTTAACCACGCTCACTCGCGCTGCTGAGCGGGTGCAGCAGGGGATTTTGGACGACAATCTGCGCGCCATGGATTCACAAGCGCAGTTCCTGCGTCAAGAGCTCGGTGAGTTGCCCGGACTCGACGACAGCTACCACGGAGGCAGCGGGTACGATCCGAAAGCATGAGTCTGGATCCGAAGCTTCTTAACGTCCTCGCGTGTCCCAAAGACAAGGGAACGCTGGAGTATGACCAAGAGCGGGAGCTGCTGGTCAACGAACGCCTCGGCATTGCCTATCGCATTGACGACGGCATCCCAGTTCTGCTCATCGACGAAGCAGAGCCATACATCTCGGCAAAGTAGAAGACGGAGAAAAACCCAATGAGCAAAAACATCATTGATGAGCTTGAGTGGCGCGGGCTGATCAACCAGTCCACGGACCTCGACGCACTGCGGAAGGAAACCGAGCAGCCGATCGTGCTGTACTGCGGCTTCGACCCGACTGGTCCCTCGCTGCACGCCGGCCACCTCGTTCCGCTGCTCATGCTGCGCCGCTTCCAAGAAGCAGGCCACACACCGATCGTGCTTGCTGGTGGCGCTACCGGCATGATCGGTGACCCCCGCGATGTGGGGGAGCGTTCTATGAACTCCGCGGACACCGTCCGTGATTGGGCGGACCGGATCAGCGGCCAGCTCAAGCGCTTCGTGCACTTTGATGGCGACAATGCAGCACGCCTGGTCAACAACAACGACTGGATTAAAGACCTTGGCGTTATCGAGTTCCTGCGTGATGTGGGCAAGCACTTCTCGCTGTCCACGATGCTCGGCCGCGACACGGTGAAGCGTCGTCTGGAGAACGACGGCATTTCTTACACCGAGTTTTCCTACATGCTGCTGCAGGCGAATGACTACGTGCAGCTGCGCCGCAACCACAATTGCGTGCTGCAGGTTGGCGGCGGCGATCAGTGGGGCAACCTCGTTGCGGGCGTTGACCTGAATCGTCGTATGGACGGCGAGCAGGTTCACGCGTTGACCGTTCCGCTGGTGACGGATTCCGAAGGTAAGAAGTTCGGCAAGTCCACTGGTGGCGGCTCGCTGTGGCTGGATCCCGAGATGACCAGTCCGTACACCTGGTACCAGTACTTCGTAAACACTGCGGACGCCGATGTCATCCGTTACCTGCGTTGGTTCACCTTCCTTGACCAGGAAGAGCTCAACCGCCTGGAGACCGAAGTGGCGGAGCGCCCATTCAAGCGTGAAGCCCAGCGTCGCTTGGCGCAGGAGATGACCGATCTGGTCCACGGCAAGGAAGCCCGTGAGGCTGTCGAACTCGCATCGCAAGCTCTGTTCGGTCGCGCAGAACTTACTGACCTCGACGAGAAGACCCTCGCATCGGCAGTCTCTGAAACCTCTGTCTTTGAGATCCCAGCCGGCGAAACCACGGATATCGTGGAGCTTCTCGTCGGTGCTGGTCTTGCAGAGTCGAAGGGTGCAGCGCGCCGCTCCATCAAGGAAGGTGGCGTGTACGTGAACAACGAGCGCGTCGAAGACGAGGCGTGGGCGCCGTCTGACCAGGATTTCCTCCACGGCACATGGCTGGTCCTGCGCCGAGGCAAGAAGAACTTCGCAGGCGCTAAGCGCGCATAAGCAACTGCTTATCGACGACACCACCCAGGCAGAAACCACCATCTGCCTGGGTGTTTGTGTTGTTTGCGAGTTCGTGGTTATATCTTCATCCGTTGCTTCGAGCGGCCTTGAGGGGCTGGCGAGAGGGAACAAGTTAATTTCATGAGGTTACGTGTTCAAGGTAAACGCTGGTTGAACTTGGGTTTGACTTTGGTTTACGTTGTGTTGTAGTCTCTGGTTCCGCCGCTTAGACGGCCGTGACTTTGAAAGTTGTGGTAGTTGGGTGTGCTGGTGTTGTTTGAGAACTCGATAGTGTGCCAATGCATTTTTTGTTGTTGTGTGCTTGGTGTTGTGTGCCATGGTGTGCATGCCTTGTTTGGTGTGTGCCGGTGGTGGTTGGGTGAACCATTGATTGCCTGATCATCTGTGTGGTGTGCTTCATTTTTGTGAGTGCATGATGCATGTTGCCAACCCTTGTTTTTGCCCCGTCAGGGTGGGGGTTGGTTGGAAGTTTTTTGGCTTCCGGTAATTTTTGGATTTTATTTTGCCAGTCCAGCATCTGTTTGTGGTGTTGGTTGGTTTGTTTTTGGTTGGGTATTGGGCTTTTCACGGCCTGTTTCTGCTGAAACATTTTTTGTGGAGAGTTTGATCCTGGCTCAGGATGAACGCTGGCGGCGTGCTTAACACATGCAAGTCGAACGGAAAGGCCCAAGCTTGCTTGGGTACTCGAGTGGCGAACGGGTGAGTAACACGTGGGTGATCTGCCCCGCACTTCGGGATAAGCCTGGGAAACTGGGTCTAATACCGGATAGGACCACTTCTTGGAGGTTGTGGTGGAAAGTTTTTTCGGTGTGGGATGAGCTCGCGGCCTATCAGCTTGTTGGTGGGGTAATGGCCTACCAAGGCGTCGACGGGTAGCCGGCCTGAGAGGGTGTACGGCCACATTGGGACTGAGATACGGCCCAGACTCCTACGGGAGGCAGCAGTGGGGAATATTGCACAATGGGCGCAAGCCTGATGCAGCGACGCCGCGTGGGGGATGACGGCCTTCGGGTTGTAAACTCCTTTCGCTAGGGACGAAGCGCAAGTGACGGTACCTAGAGAAGAAGCACCGGCTAACTACGTGCCAGCAGCCGCGGTAATACGTAGGGTGCGAGCGTTGTCCGGAATTACTGGGCGTAAAGAGCTCGTAGGTGGTTTGTCGCGTCGTTTGTGTAAGCCCGCAGCTTAACTGCGGGACTGCAGGCGATACGGGCATAACTTGAGTGCTGTAGGGGAGACTGGAATTCCTGGTGTAGCGGTGGAATGCGCAGATATCAGGAGGAACACCGATGGCGAAGGCAGGTCTCTGGGCAGTAACTGACGCTGAGGAGCGAAAGCATGGGGAGCGAACAGGATTAGATACCCTGGTAGTCCATGCCGTAAACGGTGGGCGCTAGGTGTGAGTCCCTTCCACGGGGTTCGTGCCGTAGCTAACGCATTAAGCGCCCCGCCTGGGGAGTACGGCCGCAAGGCTAAAACTCAAAGGAATTGACGGGGGCCCGCACAAGCGGCGGAGCATGTGGATTAATTCGATGCAACGCGAAGAACCTTACCTGGGCTTGACATACACCAGATCGCCGTAGAGATACGGTTTCCCTTTGTGGTTGGTGTACAGGTGGTGCATGGTTGTCGTCAGCTCGTGTCGTGAGATGTTGGGTTAAGTCCCGCAACGAGCGCAACCCTTGTCTTATGTTGCCAGCACGTGATGGTGGGGACTCATGAGAGACTGCCGGGGTTAACTCGGAGGAAGGTGGGGATGACGTCAAATCATCATGCCCCTTATGTCCAGGGCTTCACACATGCTACAATGGTCGGTACAACGCGTTTGCGAGCCTGTGAGGGTGTGCTAATCGCTGAAAGCCGGCCTTAGTTCGGATTGGGGTCTGCAACTCGACCCCATGAAGTCGGAGTCGCTAGTAATCGCAGATCAGCAACGCTGCGGTGAATACGTTCCCGGGCCTTGTACACACCGCCCGTCACGTCATGAAAGTTGGTAACACCCGAAGCCAGTGGCCTGTCATGGGAGCTGTCGAAGGTGGGATCGGCGATTGGGACGAAGTCGTAACAAGGTAGCCGTACCGGAAGGTGCGGCTGGATCACCTCCTTTCTAAGGAGCTTTTATTTTTCGCCCACAGTTGTGGGTGTGGTGGTTGAGTATCCGAGTGTGGTACTGCCACCAGTTTGTTTTAAAAATGTCCGGGTGGAGACACACCCAACCATGATCATCATGCTTATGTGAGTATGGGGTGTGGTTGTGGGGTGTGCACGCTTGGGTGCATGGATATCAAGTGTGTGTATGCAGCAATGAAAATGATGGTGTGTTGGCATGCTGTTGGGTGTCTGGGGCAACATTGTGTGTTCCTTTTTGTGGCATTCCATTGTTGGTTGATCATCTGTTGTGGTGGTTGGTCTTCGTGGGGTGTGTGTTGTGTGAGAACTGTATAGTGGACGCGAGCATCTTGTTCTTTTGTGTAATTTTTGTTTGTTGAGTTGTCTGCAGTTTTTGTAGCGACCGTAATTGTTGTTTTGTGTTACGGGCGTATGGTGGATGCCTTGGCATGCTGGGCCGATGAAGGACGTGTGAGGCTGCGTTAAGCCTCGGGGAGTTGCCAACAGTGCGTTGATCCGAGGATGTCCGAATGGGGAAACCCAACACCAGTTGTGTGGTGTTACCTGCAGGTGAATGCATAGCCTGTGTGGAGGTGACGTGGGGAAGTGAAACATCTCAGTACCCACAGGAGAAGAAAACAATTTGTGATTCCGTGTGTAGTGGCGAGCGATAGCGGATGAGGCTAAACCGTGTGCGTGTGATACCTGGGTAGGGGTTGCGTGTGCGGTGTTGTGGGGTGTGATCGTTGCGGGCTACCTGACCGCAAGATGGTGTGTGTGCGTTAGCGGAAACGTCTGGGATGGCGTGCCGGAGCGGGTGATTAGCCCCGTACGTGAAGGCGTTGCATATGTTGTCTGATCATGTTTTCCCCGAGTAGCAGCGGGCTCGTGAAATCTGCTGTGAATCTGCCGGGACCACCCGGTAAGCCTAAATACCCAGTGTGACCGATAGTGAATAGTACCGTGAGGGAATGGTGAAAAGTACCCCGGGAGGGGAGTGAAAGAGTTCCTGAAACCATGCGCTTACAATCCGTCAGAGCACCGTTTGTGTGTGATGGCGTGCCTTTTGAAGAATGAGCCTGCGAGTCAGCGGCATGTCGCGAGGTTAACCCGTTATGTGGGGTAGTCGTAGCGAAAGCGAATCCTAAGAGGGTGTCAAGTGGCATGTCCTGGACCCGAAGCGGGGTGATCTACCCATGGCCAGTGTGAAGCAGCTGTAAGAGGTTGTGGAGGCGCGAACCCACTTAGGTTGAAAACTGAGGGGATGAGCTGTGGGTAGGGGTGAAAGGCCAATCAAACTCCGTGATAGCTGGTTCTCCCCGAAATGCATTTAGGTGCAGCGTGATGTGTGCTTACCGGAGGTAGAGCTACTGGATGGCCGAGCGGGACTATCATCTTAGTGACGTCAGCCAAACTCCGAATGCCGGTGAAGTTTGAGCATTGCAGTGAGACTGTGGGGGATAAGCTTCATAGTCGAGAGGGAAACAGCCCAGATCGCCGGTTAAGGCCCCTAAGGGTGTGCTAAGTGGAAAAGGATGTGGGATCGCGAAGACAGCCAGGAGGTTGGCTTAGAAGCAGCCATCCTTGAAAGAGTGCGTAATAGCTCACTGGTCGAGTGGTTCTGCGCCGACAATGTAGTGGGGCTCAAGCACACCGCCGAAGCCGCGGCATAGTTTTTACTATGGGTAGGGGAGCGTCGTGTGTGGGGTGAAGCCGTATCGGAAGAAGCGGTGGACTGCACGCGAGTGAGAATGCAGGCATGAGTAACGAATGATACGTGAGAATCGTATCCGCCGAATGACTAAGGGTTCCTGGGTCAAGTTCGTCTTCCCAGGGTGAGTCGGGTCCTAAGGCGAGGCCGACAGGCGTAGTCGATGGTCAACGGGTTGATATTCCCGTACCCGTATATACGCGCCCAGTATCGAAGCGGTGATACTAACCACCCAGATCCGCCGACATGCACATCTTTGATGTGTGGTTGGTGGTGATGCGTGGGGCCTGATCCGTTGTAGGTCAGTGATGGGGTGACGCAGCAAGGTAGCCAAGCCGCTTATTGGATTGCGGTGCAAGCGTGTGGCACGACAGCATGTCAAACGCGGCTGTCAATAGTGTGAGGCGTGATGCGTAGCCCATATATGGGTGATGTTGGTGATCCTCTACTGCCGAGAAAAGCCTCTAGCGATGTGTGTATACGGCCCGTACCCGAAACCGACACAGGTAGTCAAGTAGAGAATACTCAGGCGGTCGGGAGAACTGTGGTTAAGGAACTCGGCAAATTACCCCCGTAACTTCGGGAGAAGGGGGACCCAAACTGGTGCCCGATCTATGCGATCGTGGTTGCTGGCGTGGGTCGCAGAGAATAGAGGGGAGCGACTGTTTATCAAAAACACAGGTCCGTGCGAAGACGATGAAGTTGATGTATACGGACTGACGCCTGCCCGGTGCTGGAAGGTTAAGAGGACCTGTTAGGACATTGTGTCCGAAGCGGAGAATTTAAGCCCCAGTAAACGGCGGTGGTAACTATAACCATCCTAAGGTAGCGAAATTCCTTGTCGGGTAAGTTCCGACCTGCACGAATGGCGTAACGACTCCCCTGCTGTCTCAACCACAGACCCGGTGAAATTGCACTACGAGTAAAGATGCTCGTTACGCGCGGCAGGACGAAAAGACCCCGGGACCTTCACTATAGCTTGGTATTGGCATTCGGTGCGGTTTGTGTAGGATAGGTGGGAGACGTTGAAGCGGCCACGCCAGTGGTTGTGGAGTCGTTGTTGAAATACCACTCTGACCGTAGTGGATATCTAACCTTGGCCCATGATCTGGGTTGGGGACAGTGCCTGGTGGGTAGTTTAACTGGGGCGGTTGCCTCCCAAAATGTAACGGAGGCGCCCAAAGGTTCCCTCAGCCTGGTTGGCAATCAGGTGTTTAGAGTGTAAGTGCACAAGGGAGCTTGACTGCGAGACTTACAAGTCGAGCAGGGACGAAAGTCGGGACTAGTGATCCGGCACCTACTTGTGGATGTGGTGTCGCTCAACGGATAAAAGGTACCCCGGGGATAACAGGCTGATCTTCCCCAAGAGTCCATATCGACGGGATGGTTTGGCACCTCGATGTCGGCTCGTCGCATCCTGGGGCTGGAGTAGGTCCCAAGGGTTGGGCTGTTCGCCCATTAAAGCGGCACGCGAGCTGGGTTCAGAACGTCGTGAGACAGTTCGGTCTCTATCCGCCGCGCGCGTTGAAACTTGAAAAAAGCTGTCCCTAGTACGAGAGGACCGGGACGGACGTACCTCTGGTGTGCCAGTTGTTCCGCCAGGAGCACAGCTGGTTGGCTACGTACGGAAGGGATAACCGCTGAAAGCATCTAAGCGGGAAGCCTGTTTTAAGATGAGGTTTCATTTGAGGTTCCCAGAAGACGACTGGGTTGATAGGCCGGAACTGGAAGCACAGCAATGTGTGGAGGCGACCGGTACTAATACACCAAACAAACCAACACCCGGTTTTTCAACAAACCAAACACAAAACGAAACACTGTTCGCGTCCACTATGCAGTCACTGACACAACACACCCAAAATTGTCACAATGACATCTCAATACAGTCCACGACACATGGACACTCTATGAACCCCTATAGATGTGTCGGTGGTTGATAGCGGCGGGGAAACGCCCGGTCCCATTCCGAACCCGGAAGCTAAGCCCGCCCGCGCCGATGGTACTGCTCCCGGGAGGGAGTGGGAGAGTAGGTTACCGCCGACCCAACAACTTCACACACAAACACCCGTAGACGAAACTAAACCCAACCGGTTTCACCTACGGGTGTTTTTGCGCATACCCACATGATTGTTGTCGCCGACAACAGCAGCATTGGTGCACACCCACCAGACCGCAATACAGAGTCAGAAACATTGCGTGCCTGACTATGCCACTGCATAGTTGGCGTACACCCATTAGTCCGCAATGTGGAGCACGGAGTCGATGCCAGCGGCGGCGCTCTTGTCAGCGCTCTTGGAAAAGTAGCCCAGCCGATACAAGGAAATAGTTGGTGTCTACCCACTTGTCCGCAATGCGGAGCGAAGCGACTTCACGCCACCGAAGACTCGACTAAAGCCACCAGCACACAGTCGTAAATGCAAAATGAAGCTTCACGGCCGCAGCGTTTTACACTCTGCCCAAGTCAGCGAAAGATATGACGTCGGGTTTTGCATACAGCACAGCCAGGAGAGGGACGTAACCGCAATGCGGAGAACGAATCCTTGATAGCCCATTACGGAGTCGAATGCTCGCCAAGTCCGCTCGGCTGAGGGGGATCAGCATAACTGTGTTGAGCATCCCTATAATGGCTTGGATACGAATTGGAGGGATTCCATGGCAGAGGCCGGCAACGGAGATAACCAGGGACGTCAACGTTCTTATGGTGGTGGCGGAGACCGTCGCGGTAGGAATAACCGCGGGCAGTCTCGTGGTCGTCGTGAATTTGGCGACGGAGAGCGCGGACGTCGCGAGGATCGCTACGGTGGAGCACGCGGCGACAACAAACGCGGCGGTCACGGTGGTGGCCGCGGCCGTGGCAAGCCCCACGGTAAGGGCGGCCGCCCGGGCCACGGCGGGCAGGACAACCGTGTCCGCCACGATCGCTCGAACCCATATCGTGAGGGATACCGCGAGGAACGGATGGCTCAGAAGGAGCGCGAACCTGACTTGCCGTCGGGCCTGGATATTAACGACCTTGACCCGTCTGTGCTGCAGGACCTCAAGGTGCTTTCCAAGGACAATGCGGAACGCGTTGCACAGCACATGCTGATGGCTACTGATCTCCTGGAAGACGATCCGAAGCTCGCACTTGAGCACGCCCGCGCCGCGAAGAACCGTGCTGGTCGTGTCGGCGTTGTCCGTGAGACTGCTGGCGTAGTTGCATATCGCGCTGGTGAGTGGAAGGAAGCGCTTTCAGAACTTCGTGCGGCGCGGCGGATGTCTGGTGGCCCGGGGCTGCTAGCTGTGATGGCTGATGCGGAGCGTGGCTTGGGCCGACCTCAGAAGGCGCTTGAACTTGGTCGTAGCCCTGAAGCTAATGAATTGGACGAAGCGGGGAAGATCGAATTGGCGATTGTGCTTGCCGGCGCACGCCATGATCTCGGTCAGCACGATTCTGCACTTGCGACGCTGCAGCGCATGAATCCTTCTTTGGATTCGCAGGGATTTGAGCAAGTGCGTCTTTCCTACGCATATGCTGATGCCCTTCTTGCGACTGGCCAGCGTGGTGAGGCCAAGACGTGGTTTGAACACGCTGCGAAGATTGATACGGATGGTTTCACGGATGCGGCGGAGCGCGCCGCAGAATTGGACTAGACAATGGCGCTGAAGGATAACTACGACGCTCTCCTGCTTGACCTCGACGGCACTGTGTGGAATGGCGGAGTGGCGATTCCAAACGCTGTAGAGGCCATTACGGCGTCGGGGATTCCGGCTATGTATGTGACGAACAATGCGTCGCGTAGCGCAGCGGATGTGGCTGCGATGCTGGGCAAGATTGGCCTCGATACGAAGACCGAAGACGTGATCACTTCAGCACAGGCTGCGTTGTCGATGGCTGAGGCGCACCTCGCCCCCGGAGATCCTGTTCTTGTGGTTGGCGCGCCGTCGTTTAAGCAGCTTGTCGACGAAGCGGGTTACGTCGTCGTCGATAGTGCAGATGCGAATCCGAAGGCGGTGCTGCACGGCCACAACCCGGGGACCGGTTGGGTGCAGTTGTCGGAAGCTGCGTTGGCAATTCAGCGGGGCGCAATCTATCTTGCGTCAAACCTGGATACGTCTTTGCCAATGGAACGTGGGTTGATGATCGGCAATGGTTCGATGGTTGCTGCGGTGACATCGGCGACAGGTGTGACTCCGGAAAGCGCGGGCAAGCCGGGGCCGGCGATGTTCATTCAGGCCGCTGAACGCATGAATGCGAAGCGTCCGCTTGCCGTGGGAGACAGGCTAGATACTGATATTGCAGGTGGCGTTGCGGCGGGGATTCCGTCGCTGCACGTGCTTACCGGTGTTTCTGGCCCGTTGGCGCTCATGGAGGCGCCCAAGGAGCAGCGACCGACGTTTATCGCGGAGGATATGCGCGGACTCAACGAGAACCCAGAGGTTTTGCTCCCGGGACCGCAGGGCGGTTTCGCTGCGCGAATCGACGGTAACGACATCATTTTGAGCTACGGCAAGGATGGTGCGACACCGATTCAGGCCTTGCGCACGGTTTTGGAGGTCGCGTGGCATATGGAGACTCCACCGGAGTTTGTGCGGCCCAACTCAGAGGCTGCTGAAGCTGCTACAGCTCAGTGGTGGTGACATGAAGCCACCCATGCCCAGGGATCCGCGGGCGCCGCATACAACGCCTGAGGAGGTCACGTCACAGTTTGAAGCGATTCTCGCGGAAGATACTGAATCGCTTGCCGATGAGGTTGACGCACTGACGCGCGCGCATGCGGTACTGGGGCATGCGTTGCAAGAAAGGAACAGCTAATGCCGCCCAAACGGAGGCGTTTGGATGCAGAGCTTGTGCGCCGCAAGATTGCACGTTCGCGCGAGCAGGCTCAAACGTGGATCAAGGAGGGCCGTGTCGAGGTCGGTGGGTTTGTGGCGTCGAAGCCTGCGACGGTGGTAGAGCCAGAGGCGTCGATACGCGTCAATGTCGAGGACATTGATGACTGGGCGTCTCGTGGCGCGCACAAGTTACTTGGAGCGTTGGAAGCCTTCGGGCCACGTGGCCTGAGCGTCGAAGGGCGTAGGGCGCTGGATGCTGGCGCGTCGACAGGTGGGTTTACAGACGTGTTGCTCAGAAACGGCGCACGTGAGGTTGTTGCCGTGGACGTTGGCTACGGTCAGCTCGTGTGGCGCTTGCAGAACGATCCGCGGGTGCGGGTGCTCGATCGGACGAATATCCGAAACCTGACGCCGGACATGATGGGTGGACTCGCGGACCTGATGGTCGGGGACCTGTCTTTCATCTCGTTGAAGCTGGTGTTGCCGGCACTGGTGGAATGTCTTGAGGATGGCGCTGACTTGTTGCCGATGGTCAAGCCTCAATTTGAGGTTGGCAAGGACCGTTTAGGCTCTGGTGGCGTTGTCCGTTCACAGGAGTTGCGCGAAGAAGTCACTGTGGATGTCGCCCAGTTCGCACAGGGGCTGGGGCTCAGCGTGCGTGGGGTGGCTGCGTCGCCTCTGCCAGGGCCGAGCGGTAACGTGGAGTACTTCCTGTGGCTTGTAAAGGATGGAGGCGAGGCAATGCTTGACGACGATTCCCTCGCCGCCGCAGTCCAAAAGGCCGTGAAGGAGGGGCCGCAATGACGGCTGAGCGTGAGATCTTGTTGGTTCCGCACTTGTTCCGCGAGTCGAATATCGCGTCCGCAGCGAGGGCTGCGGAGATGCTCCAGGAAGCCGGCATTACGGTGCGGTTGCTTGAACAGGAACAGATGGATGCGATTGAGACGCATCCGGTGCTCAGTGGGCTGACACGTGCCGCTGCTGACGACAATGCGGCGCTTGGCTGCGAGCTGGTGCTGGTGCTCGGCGGAGATGGAACATTTCTGCGCGCCGCAGAGCATGCCCGGGCGCAGGATATTCCGGTGTTGGGAGTCAACCTCGGACATGTCGGGTTCCTCGCAGAAGGTGACGCGGAGAGTCTTGAGGAGTCGGTGAGGCAGGTCGTCGATAAGACGTACCGCGTTGTCGACAGAATGACCATCGACGTGGCAGTCATCGACCAAGAGGGGCAGGTTGTTGGGACGGATTGGGCGCTGAATGAATGCAGCGTGGAGAATCTGGACCGTACCCGGGTGCTTGATGCCACGTTGGAGGTTGATTTTCGGCCTGTGTCGTCGTTTGGCTGCGATGGCGTACTGGTGGCCACGCCGACCGGATCCACAGCCTATGCGTTTTCTGCTGGCGGTCCGGTGATGTGGCCAGAACTCGATGCGTTGCTGGTGGTGCCGAATAACGCACATGCGTTGTTTGCAAAGCCACTTGTTGTCTCGCCGCGCTCGACGGTTGCTGTGGAGTCAGAACACACGACGTCGAGTGCCATGGCGGTAATGGATGGGTTCCGTCGCATCCCGGTGCCTCCTGGTTCGAGGGTTGAAGTAAGTAGGGGGTCGCGTCCGGTGCGGTGGGTACGCTTGGACGACAAACCGTTCACCGACAGGCTGGTGGATAAGTTCCGGCTGCCGGTGTCCGGCTGGCGCGGCCCGCGGACGGGTCGTGGTGTACGCGGCGTTGATGCGTAGGGAGGCAGAGTGCTCGCAGAGATCGCGATTTCGAACCTGGGCGTGATCCGTCATGCCTCAGCGGAGCTTGCTCCTGGGTTGACGGTGCTCACCGGTGAAACCGGTGCAGGTAAGACCATGGTTGTCACCGGCTTGCGGCTGCTGACAGGAGGCCGCGCTGATGCCTCCCGAGTGCGAACCGGGGCGCAGGAAGCTGTGGTGGAAGGCGCGCTCAGCATCGCAGATCTGCCGGAATCGACATTGTCCGCCGTGCATGCGATTGCAGAGGGCGCTGGTGCAGGGCCTGATGAAAACGGCGAATACGTCGTCTCACGTGCTGTGAAAGCGACGGGGCGATCGAGCGCTCACCTAGGAGGCCGAAAGGTTCCGGCCGCGACACTGGGTGATCTTGCTGGGCATCTGCTCACGATTCATGGCCAGAACGACCAGTTGAGGCTTCTCGCGCCGGAACAGCAGCTGGCGGCGTTGGACCGGTTCGACCCGGCGATCGCTCAGAAGCTTTCCTCCTATCGCGATGTTTATGTCCAGTGGCGCGAGGCATCGAAAGATCTGAAGGACCGCACCGAGAAACGCCTTGAGTTGGCACAGGAGATGGACCGGCTGCGGTTTGCAATCGAGGAAATCGACGCAGTTGCACCCGTAGACGGCGAAGATGCCGACCTCGTTGCAACCATTAACCGTCTTCAGGATGTTGATGCGCTGCGTGAGGCCGCCCAGACCGCGCTGGTGGCAATTGATGGTGCTGAAGCCGTCGGCGGCTACAGCACAGAGGCGGAAGAAGCTGCATCAGACCTTGTTGGCAGGGCGCAGGCGGCGTTGGTAGGAGCTAGTGACGAGGAGTTACGGGAGCTTGGTGTGCGCCTCGGGGAGGTCGCCGGTGTGCTTGCGGATGTGTCTGCGGAACTCGGTAGTTTCACCGCAGATCTTCCGACCGACCCGGATGAGCTAGAGCGCCTTCTGCAGCGCCAACAGGAACTCAAGGGGCTCACACGAAAATATGCTCCGGACATCGCGGGTGTGTTGGCGTGGCGAGAGAAGGCCGGGAAACGGCTGAGCAAGATTGATACGTCAGAAGAAGCTATCGACGAGCTGAAGCGCCGCGTTGCTGATCTTGAAGCCGAACTAAAAAAGCGAGCGGCAGCGTTGACCAAGGCACGCAACAAGGCTGCCAAAAACCTCGGGGAGGCGGTGACGGAAGAGCTTCACGGGCTTGCCATGCCGAAGGCGCAGCTGCGCGTCGAGCTGGCGGAGGCCAAGTTTGGCCGCGATGGTGCGGACGCTGTGGAGATCACGCTCGCACCGAACAGCGCGTTGGAGCCAAAGCCGTTGGCCACGAGCGCATCTGGTGGTGAGCTCTCACGAGTCATGCTGGCACTTGAGGTGATCCTTTCGGAGTCGTCGGCGGGCGGCACGCTGGTCTTTGATGAGGTGGACGCTGGTGTCGGTGGACGTGCTGCGGTGGAGATTGGGCGCCGTTTGGCGAGGTTGGCGTTGAGGCATCAGGTCATCGTCGTTACGCACCTGCCCCAGGTTGCGGCGTATGCGAACACGCACCTGCATGTGTCAAAGGACGTGGGCGACGAGGCGGTGACGTCGGGTGTGGGCAATCTGACTGACGAGCAGCGGATTGAGGAGCTCGCGCGCATGATGGCGGGCCTTGATGATTCGGATACAGGGCGTGCCCACGCGGCAGAATTGTTCAAGCGTGCGCAGCGCGAAGTGGAGGAAATGCGGGCGTAGCCCGCGCGCCTCCACAGTTCTGGCAGGTCAACGTTGCACAATGGTCGCTATGACTGTTGGAACTGGGGAAGCGCCCGCGCAGGAATTGCGCGGTACGCTGCGCGACTGCACACCGCGGGGCAAAGGCCTTGCTCGCCTGCATGAGGGCGATATTGCGATTGTGGATGCGCCGGACATGCAGCGTCGTTTAGCAGAGCAGCTCATTGCCCGCCGTCCTGCTGCGGTGATCAATCTTGCGCCGTACAGCACTGGATCCTTACCGACGTTCGGTCCGCATTTGCTTCTCGACGCCAACGTTCCGATCTTCGAAGTGGCCGACGCCGCTGTTCGCGAGAAGATCCGCGACGGCAAGAAGGTCACGGTCACGCCAGAGGGGACGATCACCGTCGGAAGGAAAGACGTCGGTGTTGCACAGCGTGTCACACGTGAGCAGGTGGACAACTCCTTCGCTGAGGCACAGCAAGGTCTCGTGGAGAACATGGAAGCCTATTTCGGCAACACCATTGAGTTCATCCACTCGGAAGCGCCGTTGCTTATCGACGGTGTCGGCGCACCCGAACTTGGCGACGCGATGGCGGACCGCAAGGTCGTTGTTGTCTCTCCAGGGGATGACACGCGGCGCCGTCTGACAGGCATCCGCAACTTTATGCGGGAGTACACCCCGGTCATCATTGGTGTGGGAAGCGCCGCGAACACGCTGGCAGAGATGGGTTATGCCGCTGATTTCATTGTCGGTGACCCCGCGGATGTCGCGTCGGAGAACTTGCGTTCTGAAGCACGGGTGATTCTGCCGGCTGACCCAGACGGTTATGCGCCTGGCTTGGAGCGTATCCAAGATTTGGGTGTGGGTGCGATGACGTTCCCAACAGCGACTGATTCGCCGACAGACCTCGCGATCTTGCTTGCTGCGTTCCATGATGCGGAGACGATTGTCACCGTAGGCGAGCCGGTGGAGTTGGACGGGATGCTCACGGACCCGGCGAATGCCGATCCGGCTGCGTTGCTTGCTCGCTTGAAGGCCGGCCGCAAGGTTGTTGATTCTACGGTTATTGAGAATCTTTACGCAGTCGAATCCACCAGCGGTGTCGCATGGGCCTGGGCGTTACTCGGCCTGCTGGTCGCTGCTGCCGCCGTCATTCTCGTCGTTGGGCTTGGCGGAAATGGGACGTTCGCCGACAACCTGGTCAATACCTGGGACACAGTTGCCAACACGGTGCGCGGCTGGATTCCGGCAGGGGAAGGGGAGTAAACCGTGGGAAAGCAAAAAGGGACGGGTGGGCTTGTCACTGCTGGTCTGTGTTGGGGGTTAGCTCTCGGCGTGGTGTTGGGGGCCTCGGTACTCGCGCCGGCTATTCCTGGCGGCCCGGATCTGTTCAATGGTGCGTTTCTCAGCGACATCGACCGGAACGCGAATGGTGATGGAGCCGAGGAACCGACAAAGGAGAGCAGCGAAGCGCAGCAGCGGCTTGATGCTGCCGATGCTCTTCTGGGCAGTGAGTCGGTGTCCATCGTCTCTGGAGCGCTCAAAGAGGTGCCGGTCGCTATCGTGCGTACGCATACGGCCGCCGATATCGATGTTGATTCCGTGCGGTGGCTGCTCAACGCGGCGGGCGCTTCCGATGCTGGTGAGTTGAAACTGACAGAGAAGTTTACGTCGCAAAACTCTGCCGACGAGTTGTCCACGGTGATTGCGTCGACGTTGCCGTCCGGTGCGCAGTTGAGCGTGGAGAACCGTTCACCGGGCACCCATGCGGGTGAGTCGTTGGCGTCGATTATGTTGATCGACCCTGAGACGAAGGAAGCGCCAGCACAGGCTTCGGATCGCAAAATCGTAATTGACACGCTGCAACAATCCGGTTTCGTCGAGACGAAAGGTGAGATCGTGCCCGCGGAGGCTGTCGTGATTGTGGATGGCGCCTCCGGTGACGCCGGCGGAGACTTTGGTGCGAAGCTGGTGCAGGACCTTGCGGAAGCACTTGGCCATGCAGGCAAAACCGTGCTGACTAGTCAAGACATCGCGCCAAAGGAACTGCGCGGCGTGACAACGGTAGGCAACGTGAGCTACGAGTCCGGCAGGATTTCTTCAGTGCTGGCGGTGGCAGAGTGAGCCACGAATTTACCGTCGAGTCCTCCGAGGTACTGATCGACGCCCCAATCATCGCTGTGCGCCGCGACAGTGTGGTCATGCCGGGTGGCAAGCCAGCTAACCGTGAGATCGTCGAGCATTTCGGCGCAGTGGCAGTAGTTGCACTTGACGACGACGGGCGCGTCGCGCTCGTCGAGCAGTACCGGCACAGCGTAGGCAAGCGGCTGCTTGAACTGCCTGCGGGGCTTCTGGACATGTACGAAGAAGACGAGTTGGTATGCGCGAAGCGCGAACTGGTTGAGGAAGCCGGTCTCGAGGCTGAGCAGTGGGGCGTGCTGGTGGATTTGGTGACGTCTCCGGGATTTGCGGAAGAGGCGGTGCGGGTATTCGTCGCAAAGCAACTGCGCGAGGTGGAACGCCCGGACGCCGAGGACGAAGAAGCCGACATGGACTTTCGGTGGGTGCCACTGAGCGAGGCCGCACAAATGGTGCTTCGAGGCGAGATTGTGAACTCAATCGCCGTGGGCGGCATTTTGGCTGCTTGCCGCGTCGCAGAGGGTAAAGCGCAGCCACGTGATGTGTCGGAGCCATTCGAGTTGCGCCCGCAATCGCTGCCGAAGCGGCGAGCCGAGCGTGGCATCGTGCCGGATATGAAGCGCATCTAGATGGCGGTAAAAGCCGACGAACTAGCTGCGCGCTGGTTGCAGCATCTCGCTGTTGAGCGGGGAGTCTCCCCTCACACGTTGAGTAACTACACCCGCGACGTCAACCGGTACACACGATGGTTGGCAGCCGCTGGGAAAAGCGACTTGGCAACAGTCAGTGCCACCGATGTAGAGGCGTACGTTGCTGACTTGCGCCGCGGGGTGGACGGCGCACGCCCCCTCGCGGCATCTTCGGCTGCGCGTGCGCTGACTGTCGCCCGAGGCTTGCACCGTTTTGGCGTAGAAGAAGGCGTATTGCCGGCAGATACCGCTGCCGAAGTTTCCCCACCGTCAGCTGGCGAGAAGCTACCCGACACTTTGAGCATTGGGGAGGTGGCGACGCTTCTCGATGCCTGCCCGACCGAACAGCCCCTCGGCCTACGCGACAAGGCGCTGTTGGAAACGCTGTATGCCACAGGTGCGCGAGTTTCTGAGGTGCTTGATCTGAGCGTCGATGATGCGACAGCCGCAATAGATACTGAAGGCATTCTGACCGTGACTGGCAAGGGAAGTAAGCAGCGCCTCGTCCCGCTCGGCCGGCATGCACAAGATGCGATCGAGGCGTATCTCGTGCGAGGCAGACCCGTATTCGCCACCGGGAAGTCACACGCGTTGTTCTTGAATAGGCGCGGTGGAGCCTTAACTCGCCAGAGCGCCTGGACTGTAATCAAGCAGGCTGCGGAGCGTGCGGGGATAGACAAAGAGATCTCCCCGCACACACTGCGGCACTCATTTGCCACGCATCTGCTGGAAGGTGGCGCAGATGTGCGCTCCGTGCAGGAATTGTTGGGGCACGCTTCAGTGACGACTACGCAGATTTACACACATGTCACAGCAGATAGCCTGCGCGAGGTTTGGCGTAGTTCGCATCCACGTGCGTAAGCTTTTGCGCTTATGAGTGAGTACACATTTGCACGAGCACGTCGCGCAACACTTACGGTGCCGGCAGCCCTGCTGCTTGCCGTGGGGCTTGGCGGAGGTGTGGGAGCACACCCTGCCTCGGCGCAGATCCCGGGCGGGCTAAGCCCGGATGCAATGGCGAACATGATTCCCTCGGAGATCACCGTGCCTGCGGGGCAGACGACGACGGTTGATGTGGGCGTGCCGGTGGATGTGAATTACTCCGCAGGCGGCTGGGTGGTCACATCCAATGGCACGTCGGTGTCGGTGACCGCTCCAGCGGAAGAGGGCGCGACCGCAGCAGTGCCTGCGAGCGCCGGCGGTTACACGGCGACAGTTAACCTCGTCGCTGTGGGCGGCGGACAGGCAACTGATGCAGACGAAATTGCGGGCGGTGGCGCTGGAGAAAACACCGAGCACCACGGTGGTGGAGGCCACGCCGAAGACAACGGTGGTGGCGCAAACGGCGGTGGCGACGCAAACGGTGAAGCCTCGAACGGCGGATCCGGTGCGGGTGCAGGCAGTGGCAGCGGCGCCGTCAATCGCCCTGAGCGTAAGCCAGCGGAAAAGGCGGACACCGCGGATGCGAAGCGGCTCGATTTCGAGGGAGAGATCCACGGCAACGAGATCGTGGTCAAGGTGCCGTTGAGTAAGGCGCGCGATTTGATGAAGTATGCCAACTACGACTCGTCGAATGCGAAGCTGCGTTACCTCGATGTCAACGGCAACATCATCGAAGGGGTCAAGCGTGACGTGAACGTCGCAGGGCGCACGTTGACGCTGACGTACCCGGAAGGCGAGACGCCTGACAACCCGTTCATTATGGAGGTCGTGGAGAACGGCGCGGCGACGTTTGTCGCGGTGATTACGTCGACGAATGCTCCGGTTGAGCAGGCTGCCGAAACGGATGAAGAAAACCCGTATGCGGGAGCAGACAACAAAGGTCAAGGCGATAGCGTTGACTCGGGTTCGTCGGTAGGTGATCTTGTCCCGCTCATCATTGGTGGTGGTGCGCTTATCGCGGCACTTGCGCTGCTGATTATCTTCCTTCGGAAGCGAAGCCGTGGGCAGGTCTAATCACAGCGTTGTAAGATGACTGCAGTCAAGGGTTTAGACGTGATCGAGGGAAGGATCGGCCATGGCGGACGAGGCGCTGTTTGACGCGGCTGACCAGAAGACGTTTTTGACGGGTCGGCCGTGGCGTGAGTTTGCCAAGCCGAAGGAGCTTGAGCGGCACGGTCCCGCAACCATCATCTCGATGGTGAACCAAAAGGGCGGCGTGGGTAAGACCACGTCCACTATCAATCTCGGTGCATGCTTGGCAGAGCAAGGGCGCAAGGTGCTACTGGTAGACCTCGACCCGCAGGGTGCACTCTCCGCTGGCCTTGGTGTGTCCTATGAGGAGGATCAGGTCACGGTCTACGACTTGCTGTTTGACAACACTGCCAGCATTCACGCGGCGATCAAGCGCTCAAACGTGTCCGGGCTTGATCTGGTACCCGCGAATATTGACCTGTCTGCGGCTGAAATCCAACTGGTCAACGAAGTCGGCCGCGAGCACACGCTAGCTCGTGCGCTGCGCCCGGTGCGCGGGGAGTACGACTTCATCATCCTGGACTGTGGCCCGTCGCTCGGTTTGCTCACTGTGAATGCGTTGGCGTGCTCGCAGGGCGTGATCATCCCCATGGAGTGTGAGTACTTCTCGCTCCGAGGTCTCGCGCTGCTCACCGATACCGTGGAAAAGGTGCGCGACCGCATCAACTTCGACCTGGACATCGTGGGCATCCTTGTCACTATGTTTGATCGTCGCACGACCCACGCCCGTGAGGTCATGGATCGTGTAGTTGAGGTGTTCGGCGACCGCGTCTTCGACACCGTGATTACCCGTACCGTGCGTTTCCCGGAGACATCGGTCGCGGGTGAGCCGATTATTACGTGGGCTCCCAACTCGCAAGGTGCGGAACAGTACCGCAATCTGGCCCTTGAGGTGTTGGAGCGCACTAGCTAGTGGCCCAGGCACCTGAGCAGTACCCCCAGCCGGAGATCACGGGCTTTACCCTCGCGCTGAATAACTTCGAGGGGCCGTTTGATCTGCTGCTCAGCTTGATTCAGGCGAAGAAACTCGACGTGACCGAGGTTGCGCTCGCCGAGGTGACCGACGAGTTCATTGCGTATACCCGTGCGTTGGGGCAGACGGAGTCGCTTGACGAGGTCACTGAGTTCCTCGTGGTCGCGGCCACCTTGTTGGACATGAAGACTGCGCGGCTGTTGCCACGTGGTGATCATGACCTGGAGGAAGACTACGACCTTCTGGAGGCCCGGGACCTCCTGTTCGCACGTCTTCTGCAGTACCGTGCATATCAGCAGGTTGCTGACCAGTTTGCTACGTGGCAAGCATCTGCTAATCGACGACACCCGCGTGCCGTATCCATGGAGCCCCGGTTCGTGGACCTTTTGCCTCCGGTGGAACTCGGCCATACAGCGGCGAGTTTCGCGGAACTTGCGGCCAGTGTTTTCCGGCCTAAGCCGCCGGAGGAAGTACGCACCGACCACCTGCACGCCGTTGCTGTGTCCGTGCCTGAGCAGGCGGGCAAGATCCTGGATACACTCAAGCTCGCCGGCTCAGGTACCTGGATGACGTTCGCCGCACTGACACGCGATTGCACGAGGTCCATGGAGGTGGTCGGCCGGTTCCTCGCCCTGCTGGAGTTGTACAAGGCCCGCGCGGTGGAAACAGAGCAGCCCGAAGCGCTTGGCCAACTTGATGTGTCATGGACCGGCCTTGAGGTCGATCCGGCGGTCGTTGCGGCATCGAACTGGAACTAGTCACTGAACAAGTACGGGCAGCTAGACTCCTGCGGTATGGAAGACATGCCGATGGTTGCGCAGTTGCGTTCGCGGATTGAGTCGGTGCTGTTGGTCGTCGATACGCCGGTGTCCGTGGAGGACCTCGCGGGTGCGCTCGGAGCAACGACTGCGGAAGTGTCGGATCACCTTCGCGCGTGGTCGCGAGAACTCGACACCCGTGGCAGTGGCATTGATTTGCGTGAGACCGCAGAGGGCTGGCGGCTGTATACCCGGCCCGAAAATGCCGATGCGGTCGAGGCGTTCTTGCTCGACGGCACGCAGAAGAAACTCTCGCGCGCGGCAATGGAGACGCTCGCAGTGGTTGCTTACCGCCAGCCGGTGACGCGCTCGCAGGTTGCCGGAGTGCGCGGGGTCAATGTTGATGGCGTCATGCGCACCCTTGCGCTGCGCGGCTTGATTGCGGAGGTTGATCCTGAGCAAGAATCTGGCGCACACCGCTATGTGACGACGGAGCTGTTCCTCGAACTTCTGGGCATTGACTCGCTTGAGCGCCTTCCTGACCTTGCGCCACTGCTTCCGGACATCGATGCAATCGAAGATGCCTGGTAGGATCGGCCCAAAAACCGCATACGACTGAAAAGGAATTGAGGAAACATGACTCCTCCCGCTCGCCGAGACGGCACACCGGACAAGCCCGAGAAGGACGAAACGTTCTACATCTCGTACGCGAAGCCGGCAAAGAAGCAGAATGTCCGTTTGGACAAGCGACGCGCAAATGCCGCGAAGAATGAGCCCCACCCGCTGGATGACAACTGGTGGGACGACAACCCGCAGGATAAGACCCGCAAAACTGAGGGGATCCGTCTGCAGAAGGTGTTGGCGCAGGCAGGTGTGGCGTCTCGTCGTCACGCAGAGGCCATGATCGACCAGGGCCGCATTGAGGTCAACGGCAAGATCGTCAACGTGCAAGGCATGCGTGTTAACCCGAACGTGGACATCATCCGCGTGGACGGGGAGCGCATCAACGTCAACGAGGAGCACGAATACTTCGTGTTTAACAAGCCGCGTGGCGTGCACTCGACGATGAAGGATGAGCTTGACCGCACCTCGGTCGGCTCCTACCTTTCGGAGCGCACCGCCGCGGGTCAGCGTCTGTTCCACGTGGGACGCCTCGACGCCAACACGGAGGGTCTGTTGCTGTTGACCAACGACGGTGAACTGGCGAATCGTCTGATGCACCCGAAGTACGAGGTGTCGAAGACCTACATGGCCACTGTCCTGGGTGAGGCGAACAATGCGCTGGTCAAGCAGCTCAAGGAGGGCATTGAGCTTGACGACGGCCCCGCGAAGGCCGACTACGCTCAGATCGTGGATGTCCACAATGGGCAGTCGATCATCCGAGTGGAGCTCCACGAAGGCCGTAAGCACATTGTGCGCCGCATGCTGAAGGAAGCTGGCTTCCCGGTGCAACGACTGGTTCGCACCAAGTTCCACACGGTCCAGCTCGGCGAGATGAAGCCAGGCATGATGCGTGCGCTCAATTCCTCCGAGCTTGCGTCGCTGTACAAGGCGGTGGGGATGTAATGGCAGACCAGAAGATTTCCAACTTGGCTGACGGCGGGCTGATTCTCGCAGTGGACGGCCCGTCCGGCACCGGTAAATCTACGATGTGTCGCGCGTTAGCGAAGAAGCTCGACGCAAAGTATGTGGATACGGGTGCGATGTACCGCGTTGCCACCCTGGCCGTCTTGCGCGCTGGTGTCGACCCGGCTGATACGGATGCGGTGATCGAGGCGACCGCTGACCTACCGCTTGAGGTATCCGACGATCCGGATTCCACCGCAGTGTTGTTTGCAGGTGAGGATGTTGCCCGCGAAATCCGAGGACCGGAAGTCACCCAGCACGTTTCTGCGGTCTCTGCGATCCCGCAGGTCCGCGTGAACCTTGTGGAACTGCAGCGCAAGTTGGCCCGCGAGGCCGGCCGCGCGATCGTGGAGGGCCGCGATATCGGCACTGTCGTGTTGCCGGATGCTCCGGCAAAGGTCTACATGACGGCAAGCGCTGAAGTACGTGCGAAGCGTCGCTTCGATCAGGATGTAGCCGCTGGCCGCGACGTGGACTTTGATGCAGTGTTGGCGGATGTGAAGCGGCGCGACGAGGCGGACTCGTCACGCAAGACCAGCCCGCTGCGTCCCGCTGACGACGCCGAGATCGTGGATACGTCTGAAATGACCCCGGATGAGGTGCTCGCTGCGCTGACTGCCGTGGTGGAAAGGAGCGCACGATGAGCGACAAGAAGAACATTGAAGACGGTCTCGAGCCGGAGACTCAATTCATCCAACCCGGCATCGATGCCTCTGGCTACGACGACCTTGAAGCCTATGAGGTCGATGCGGACGACGCTGAGTACTACGACGACCTCGAGGACTTCGATGAGTCGGAGTTCAGCGAGGCCGACTTCGGCGACGATACCGATGCTGGCGACGAGACCGACGACTACACCGACGAAGAATGGGCCGAAATCGAAGCCGAATACGGCATCATCCGCCCGGACGTGGTAAAGGAAGCGTTGCCGACGGTGTCTATCGTGGGCCGCCCGAATGTGGGTAAGTCTTCGCTGGTAAACCGGTTCTTGGGTCGTCGTGAAGCAGTTGTGGAGGACCACCCTGGTGTGACCCGCGACCGTGTGAGCTACATGGCGGAGTGGAACGGACGTCGTTTCTGGGTGCAGGACACCGGTGGCTGGGACCCGGACGCAAAGGGCATCCACGCCTCGATCGCGCGCCAGTCCGAGGCAGCCATGGAGACCTCGGACGTCATCGTCATGGTTGTCGACGCAAAGACCACCGTGACCGAGACAGACATGGTGATGGCCCGCAACCTGCAGCGCGCTGAGGTGCCTGTCATCCTCGTTGCAAACAAGTTTGAGTCCGACAGTCAGTGGGGCGAGGTCGCCGAGTTCTATTCGCTGGGTCTTGGCGATCCGTGGCCGGTCTCTGCGCTGCACGGCCGCGGCGGTGCCGACGTGCTCGATGAGATCCTGCGCAACTTCCCCGAGGTTCCGCGTGCTGCCGCGTCGGTCACTCAGGGCCCGCGACGTGTCGCGCTGGTGGGCCGCCCGAACGTGGGCAAGTCCAGCCTGCTGAACAAGCTGACCAAGTCCAATCGCTCTGTCGTGGACAACGTCGCCGGCACCACCGTCGATCCGGTCGACGAGTTGGTGCAGTTGGACGAGGACCTTTGGACGTTCATCGATACCGCCGGCCTGCGGAAGAAAGTTAAGAACGCCCAGGGCCACGAGTACTACGCATCACTGCGCACTCGCGGCACGATCGAGGCCGCTGAAGTGTGTGTGGTGCTCATCGACGCCTCCCAGGAGATCTCCGAGCAGGACCAGCGCGTGATCTCGATGGTGCTCGAAGCCGGTAAGGCCATGGTGATCTGCTTTAACAAGTGGGATCTGATGGACGAGGATCGTCGTTACGAGTTCGACCGCGAATTCGACCTGACCATGGGCCAGTTGAAGTGGGTAACCAAGCTCAACATTTCCGCGGACACCGGTCGTGGTCTGCACCGCCTGGAGCCAGCGATGAAGGAAGCGCTGGAGAACTGGGACAAGCGCATCTCTACCGGCCAGCTCAACAACTGGCTGCGTGAGGCGATTGCCGCGAACCCGCCTCCGATGAAGAACAACCGTCTGCCCAAGCTGCTCTTTGCCACCATGGCGACGACGCGCCCGCCGACAATCATTCTGTTCACCACGGGCTTCCTCGATGGCGGTTACCGCCGCTACCTTGAGCGCAAGTTCCGCGAGCAGTTCGGCTACCACGGCACTCCGGTGCGCATCGCGGTGCGTGTGCGTGAGCGTCGCGGAAAGAAGTAGGCAGGACTATGGACTCGACGGTCTATTCCGCGCCCTCAGATCCGAAGGGGCCGTTGCCCCTGATTGTTGCGCTGCACGGTCGTGGCGATAATGGGCGGAACTTCCTCGGCGGTACCGGCCTCGTGCAGGCCAACGCAGTGGTCGTTGCGCCGACGGGTGCCGGTCTGGCGTGGGCTCCTGCGCCGTATGCGCTGAACACGATTGAGCAGGACAAGGCGCGTATCGACGACATCATCGCCCAAACCAGCGAACACTTCGACATCGACCCCGAACGCATTTATGCTGTCGGTTTCTCCAATGGTGGCGGTCTCGCGGTCTACTTGTCGACGCTCAGCGATACCTTCGCGGGTGTTGCCTCTGTGTCTGCGGCTGTGCGCTGCACCGAGGCGCAGATCGAGGCAGCCGAGCCGGTGGACTACCTCAACATCCACGGCACCCACGACGACGTAGTGCCATATAACGGCGAGGTCCGGCCGGGATACGGCAGCCCCGCTGAGGACGGCATTCTCGGCGCTCCCGAAGTGGTTGCCGCGTTTGAGCGTCGCAATGGCGACAAGGCTCGTACCCTGCACCACCGAGTGGAGGGCATGGGCCACGAGTGGCCTACCGGACCGTGGGCTGCGCATCGTGGCATCGACGTGACCGAGGAGATCTTCCACTTCTTCGGGATTGAGAAGCGGACCGACTTGTTTTAGCAGCCCGCCCTATCGGCGGTACACAAACGCGTCCGTGCGGTAGGGCAGCGGGATGATTTGTCCCTCATCGAACCCGAGGCGCTCGTAGAGGTACCACGTCAGATTCGCCTCCATCTTTGCCCGGGTGCGCTCGGAGGCTTTCAGCCAGTACGAGCGTGTGGCCATGAGCTCGAAGCAGTGTTCGACTGGGATCTGATCGACCCACTCCGTGCGGACCTCCCGTTCGAGTTTCCACGGGGCATGCACGGTGGGGTAGAAGCCTTCGCGCTGCACATCACCCGAGTGCATGATGCGGCTGAGCCGCAGCACCCAAGGGTGATGTACCGCGAGCGTATTCCAACACAAAACGAGAGATCCGCCATCGCGAATGACGCGGTCTGCCTCAGCACTGGCCTCTGCCGGGTCCACCCAGTGCCAGGTCTGTGCGCACGCGATCGCATCGACGGCATTGTCCGCGAGCCCCGTCGCTTCCGCCGTCGCCCGCCACACAGGCACCTCCGGCAACTGGTGATGGAGTACCCGCGTCATGTCGGGGGAGGGGTCGCATGCATAGACGGTGCGGTGGTCGTCGATAAGCAACTGCGTTAATTTCCCAGTGCCGGCGCCGACGTCGCACACGACATCGGCGCCGTCGAACAACTCGGCAACCTCACGAGGATACGACGGACGCGCATCGTGGTAGCGATCCGCATCGCGCACAAACGCACTCGCCGCGGTGTGTTGGTGAGCGCGGTCACGAAAGGTCGGCTGCGACTTCTTGCTCGGACCTGGCTGTGTTCCGCTTATTGGCATGATGCACTAATCTACCTGTCGTGTTTTATCCGGAGCAGCAGACGTAATGGGCAAAGTTTCAACCGTCACCGCGGCGGCGTTGTCCACAGTCCTGCTCGTACTCACCGGCTGCTCCGGAGATGGGGATCTCACGGAGCCCGGGGTCACCACGAGGGCACTACCCGCAATAGACGACGTGCGAGAGGTCGAACCGTGGGGTCCAGCCGGGGTTGATCATCGCAACATCACCGCGGGTGGGTTGAAGCGCGACTACATCGTTTCCATGCCCGCGGGTGCCCGTCAGCGCGACCGACTGCCCGTCATCTTCGTGTTCCACGGCTACAAGGAAGACGCCGAAAGGATACGGAAGAACTCAGGGCTCGATGCTGCCGACGCCATCGTGGCGTACCTCGACGGCAAAGACTCCGCCTGGGCGCCCGCACCATACGCCTCAACCTCCGGGCAGCAAGACCTGGCGTTCGTCGACGCCGTCCTGGCTGAGATTGAAGGTGAGTTTTCAGTTGACCGCTCTCGTATTTTTGCGGCGGGGTTCTCGAACGGTGGGGGCTTCGCCGCGTTTGTGGGTTGCCAACGACCACAGGCATTCACAGGTATTGCCACGGTTGCAGGCGCATATTATCAACGCGTTTCTGCAGGCTGTTCCCAGATCCCGATGATGCACGTCGATTTCCACGGCACGGGCGACAATGTCATTGCCTACAACGGCGGGCAACGCCACGCCACGGCATACAACTCGGTGGAGGAAATGCTTCACGAGTCCGCGTCGCGCAACCACTGCGACGCCCGCTACGAAGACATTGAGGTAGCCCCTGGCGTTATCCGCGAGGCGTGGACAGGTTGCGACGCTGAACTTGCCCACTACCGCATCGAAAATGGCCCCCACGTGTGGCCAGGCGGCGCCGGTGACTCATCTGGGACGGTGCCGAAAGGATTCGCCACCGACGCCATGCTGAAGTTCTTCCGGCTCGGCCGGGCGACGCAGCAGTAGCGCACTGCTTGACGACGACCACCCGTACAGACGCGGTTACGCACTTTTCAGTGCCACGCGTTGGGCAATTCCGGCACACTGGAACGCATGATTTATAGCTTCGAGGGCAAAACCCCCAAGATTCATCCATCGGCGTACATCTCTGACGAGGCGACGATTATCGGCGACGTAGAGATCGGTGAGGACGCCAACATCTGGCCCGGCGTGGTCATCCGTGGCGATGTGGGCGCAATCCGTATCGGTGCACGTGTGAACGTGCAGGACGGCTCAGTCGTGCACGTGGACACGGATGGGGAGACAGTGCTGGAAGAGGACGTGACGATTGGCCACCTTGCGATGATCCACGGTTGCCATATCGAGCCAGGCTGCCTGATCGGGATGAATGCGACGGTGCTGTCGCGGTCGTGCATCGGCAAGGGCAGCATCATTGCCGGCGGGGCAGTGGTACTGGAGGGGCAGCAGTTGCCGGAGTTCTCTCTTGCAGCAGGTGTGCCGGCAAAGGTCAAGCGCGCACTCGAGTCGGACACCTTTGAGGCGCGGTTGAGGCACGCGGCGTATTACGTGGAGCTGGGCCGGCGGGCAGCGACAGGTCTCATGGCGGTGGACCGGGCGTCGCTTACGTAAAGCTTCACACTAGAACTGCTGTGAAAGTCACATAAACAGGAGTAACGTGACGGGCATGACATTCAATAACGTAACAGTACTTGGTGCAGGTGTCCTGGGCGCGCAGATCGCTTTTTGCTCTGCGTTCGCGGGAAAGAAGGTAGTGTCCTACGACATTAACGAGGAGGCCCTCGCGGCCGGCAAACAGCGTTTCGACGCCATCGGTGAGCAAATGAAGGTGGAGCTCGAGTCCGCTAACGACGAAACCATCGCGGCGGCGCACGAAAACCTCACCCAGACCTCGGACCTTAAGGAAGCGCTAGCGAACGCGGACCTGGTCATCGAGGCGATCCCGGAGAACCTCGAGCTCAAGCGCAAGGTGTGGGCCGAAGTGGGGCAGTACGCCCCGGCGACCACCGTCTTTGCCACCAACACGTCGACGCTCATGCCGAGCAAGTTCGCGGACGCGACGGGTGCGCCGGAGCGCTTCTTGGCACTGCACTTTGCCAACCACATCTGGATTCAGAACACCGCCGAGATCATGCCTCACGAGGGCACTGACCCGAAGTATGTGGACCAACTCGTGGAGTTTGCGGAGCAGATCAACATGGTACCGGTCCCGCTCAAGCGCGAGCAGCCCGGCTACGTGCTGAACACCCTGCTGGTGCCGCTGCTCAGTGCCGGCATGTACCTGCTGCACCACGACATCGCTGACCCCGTCGACATCGACCGCGACTGGTGCAACTCCACCGGCTCCCCGCGCGGGCCGATTGAGATCATGGACCTAGTCGGCGTGCGCACCTTGGTCGCCGTGATCGAGTCCAACGAGAATGCCCCGCAGTGGCAGAAGGATTTCGTTGAGACGACACTGAAGCCGATGGTCGCAGAAGGTAGGACCGGCCTGGAGGCTGGGCAGGGCTTCTACACCTACGACGCGAACGGCAAGATCGTGTCTTAACCTACAGTCGCAAATACCCCTGGGGCCTGGCGTTTATCGCAGCGGCCCCAGGGGTGTTTTGTCGGACTGACAGGATTTGAACCTGCGACCCCCACACCCCCAGTGTGGTGCGCTACCAAACTGCGCCACAGCCCGATCCGTTACTGCTCAGCGCGAGGCTGAAACCGTAACTCGCCCGATATTACAACACTGTCATACGCGCCCAAAACTGGCTGGTCACCGAACTACGCCGTCGACGTAAACCCAGGCGCCGTCGCGCCGTTCGAAAGTGGAGCGCTCCCGAAGGGAACCGCCGGGGTAGTGGGCTTCAAAGACCACGACACCATCGGTGTCGAAGGGGCCGCCGCCTTCAGTTTCCAGGACGATCAGGCGGGTAAACGGCTCGCCTTCAGGATTCACGTCGAGGCCGGCGGGCAACTTTTCCGGTGCCCAGGTGCGGGCGATGTAGTCACCGTCGCCGATGACGAAGGCGGTGTAGCGCGACCGCATGAGGGCCTCAGCGGTGGGGGCTTTCGCAGTACCGGAGATGTAGCGGCCGCAGCAGGCTTCATATGGCATGCCAAGCCCACATCGGCAAAGCCCGCGTACTTCGCTCCACAAGTCACCGGAGCCAGCAGCGCCCCCAGAGCCCTTAACGTCAGCCATTACTTGCCCAACCGTTCTGCGCGGTGCAGTTGGTTCTGGCGACGGCGACGCTCAAGCGAAGCGGTCTCCGCAGTTGTTTCGATCTCGCTCTTGGCCACGTAGCCGTCCACGGTGGATGAGGCACCGGCGGCGCGCAGGGTTTCCACCTGGTCATCGGTCAGGTCGCCGTAGAGGGTGATCAAGCGGGTGAAGGTGCCGTCGCCGTTGTGGTTGACTTCCACGCGGACGTCGTCAAGCGACATGCCCTTGGCTGCCTCGCGCACGGCCTGGGAGCAGGACACGGCGAGTGCAGACATGTACAGGCCTGTGGAGGTGACACCCTGGCCCTTGCCTCCGGTGTTCTTCGAGCGGTCCGTGGTGATGGCGCGGTTAGAGGTGCGCACCACGTCGCCGTACTTCGTGCCGCGGGCAGAGTAGGACACCGCGTTGTCGTCGGTGGTCTTCGCTGGCACAAACAGTGGCTGGAGGTATTGCACGGCCCAGGACCCGATGATGTCTGCAGCGCGTTGTGCAGTGCCTTCGCGGGTGAGTAGGTGGTCTGCCTTGTCCAGCGTCATAAGCGACTTGGGGTAGCGGGCCTTGGTGAAAATATTCTGGGCGTTGTCGATACCGACGGTGACGTCGATAGGCGAGTGCACGATGAGCAACGGCTTGCGCAACTTCGGCAGATATTCCTCTGGGTTGGTCTCTGCGAGGTCTTCGAGGAATTCGCGCGAGATGATCAGTTCGCGCCCGCCGAGGGTGACAGGGACGGAGCCGTGCATGTCGGCGTCGCCGATGGAATGTGCGTAGTGCAGCACCGAGTGGGCGGGGTCGAACGGCGCGCCCACAGTGGCCACCGCCTTGAGCATCTTCTTCAGCTCAGGGCGGGTTGCTGCCTTCAGCGCAGCCGCGCCGCCGAGGGAGTGGCCCATCAGCAGCTGCGGGGCCTTGTAGTTCTCCTCCAGCCACTGCGCTGCGGCGACGATGTCGTCGACGTTCTGCGAAAACGACGTGTCTTTGAATTCGCCTTCAGACTGGCCGAGGCCCGGAAAGTCGAACCGAAGCGTGGCAATGCCGTGCTCGGTCAGGCGCTTGGAAATGCGCGATGCGCCCGGCGTGTGGCGGGACCCGGCGAAGCAGTGCGCGAAGATCGCGTATGCCTGGGCCGGCCCGTCCGGTCGGTCGATGGTGCCTGCCATCATTTTCCCCGTTGACGAGGGGACTTTCACGTTCATAGACAGCATGGTTTGGCTTCCCTCCTTAATTTTGACCATCAGCGTAATCGTGTCACCATCAATTTCGCACGTTGGCGCACCCCTTCAGCGGAACGTTGCGTCAAACCGCATTATCCTTAAGCCTTATGGGCAAATTCGACTGGTTCTGGAAAGCCATGGGCTCCACGGCGGAGCGCAACAATAAGAAGTCCAAGGCTGTCGTCGCTGACGCACATGGGCTCATTGAGGAGCTTTCGCTTCTCGACGACACCGCGCTCGCCGAAACCGTCCGCGCCGCCGTCACAGATGGGGAGGTCAAGGACAAGTCTCGTTTCCTCGCCGGGTTGTCCGTTGCGTCGCAACGCACGCTCGGCATGACTCCGTTTAACGTGCAGAACCAAGCGGTGCTTCGCCTACTCGAAGGCGACGTGATCCAGATGGCCACCGGCGAGGGCAAGACCCTGGTCGGCGCGATGGCCGCGACCGGCTTTGCACTACAGGGAAAGCGCGTCCACCTGATCACGGTGAACAACTACCTTGCCGCCCGTGATGCGGAGTGGATGCGCCCGCTCGTGGAGTTTTTCGGGTTGTCGGTGGCTGCGGTGACGGAGTCGTCGACACGCGAAGAGCGCATCGCTGCCTACCGTTGCGACGTCATCTATGCCCCGGTGACGGAGATTGGCTTCGACCACCTGCGCGACAACCAGATCACCTCCCGCGACCAGACGGTGCAGGCGCCGGCAGATGTTGCCCTCGTCGATGAGGCGGACAGTGTGCTTGTCGACGAAGCCCTGGTCCCACTCGTCCTCGCCGGCTCCGAAGGCGCCCAACAGGCCACCGGGCAGATCACTGAGGCCGTCTCGCACCTGGTGGAGGACAAGGACTACACCATCGATTCGGATGGGCGTAACGCGTTTCTTACCGACGAAGGCGCGCAGAAAGTCGAGCGCTTGCTCGGCATCGACTCGTTGTACTCCGACGACAACATTGGCACCACACTCGTGCGCGTGAACCTGGCGCTGCATGCGAAGGCGCTGCTGATCCGCGATGTCCACTACATCGTCGAAGACGGCAAGGTCGCACTTGTCGACGCCTCACGTGGCCGCGTCGCTGAGCTCCAGCGCTGGCCAGATGGTTTGCAGGCTGCGGTCGAGGCGAAGGAAGGCCTCGACGTGTCCGAGGGCGGGCGCATCCTAGACTCGATCACCCTGCAGGCGCTCATGCGCCGCTACCCGCTCGTGTGCGGCATGACCGGCACCGCCGTCGAGGCGACCGACCAGCTGCGCAGTTTCTACGGCCTGCACGTCTCCGTTATCGACCGAGCCAACGAGCTCAAGCGTTTCGACGAGGCAGACCGGATCTACGCCACCATGGCAGATAAGAACGCGGCGATTGTCGACGAGATTGAGCACATCCACCACACTGGCCAGCCGGTGCTCGTGGGTACGCATGATGTGGCCGAATCTGAAGCGCTCGCGGAAGCACTCGAGGCACGTGGCATCGACGTCAACGTGCTCAACGCGAAAAACGATGCAGAAGAGGCACGCATCATCGCAGAAGCCGGCGACATCGGACGTGTCACCGTCTCGACCCAGATGGCCGGTCGCGGCACCGACATCCGTCTCGGCGGCGCGAACGAAAGCGATCATGCCGAAGTTGCCGCCCTCGGCGGACTCGCCGTGATTGGCACGGCACGTCACCGCACCGCGCGTTTGGACAACCAGCTTCGCGGCCGTGCAGGGCGCCAGGGCGATCCAGGCTTGAGCCTGTTCTTCGTCTCCCTTGACGACGACATCATCACCACCGGAGGGGCCGACGAATCCTTCTCCGCGCAGCCTGAACCGGATGGGCGCCTCACCGGCAATCGAGCCCAGCAGTTCGTTGAGCACTGCCAGCGCGTCACCGAAGGCCAACTGTTGGAGATCCACTCCCAGACGTGGAAGTACAACAAGCTTCTCGCAGACCACCGCGACATTCTCGACGAGCGTCGCGCCACCATTTTGGATACTGACACAGCGTGGCGAGAACTCTCTGAGCGCTCCCCGCAGCGCGCCGCCGAACTGTCGCACCTACCGCAGCCGGCTCTCGACCAAGCAGCGCGCGAAATCATGCTGTTCCATCTCGACGCAGAGTGGTCCGAACACCTCGCGCTGATGGACGATGTCCGTGAATCTATTCACCTTCGCGCTATCGCACGCGAGACCCCGATCGATGAGTACCACCGTATTGCTGTGCGCGAGTTCAAAGACCTCGCCAACCGTGCGGTTGACCAAGCCGTAGAAACCTTTAACACCGTGGATATCGATGAATCCGGGGCGCATCTTGCTGATGCAGGATGGAAGCGTCCAAGCGCCACATGGACCTACATGGTTTCGGATAATCCGCTTGCCGGGTCAGGCAATTCTGTCATTAGTGGCATCGGCAATATTTTCCGTTAAGTCACTAAACACCACCCAATCCCGACTTGGGCGGTACTATTGCAGAAGTTCTCAATCTCGACTCGATAGTCAAGGAGTTAGTCATGAGCGACAACACGCCGCAGAACCAGGTCGAAACCACCTCGGTATTCCGAGCAGACCTGCTCAAGGAGATGGAATCTGGTGCCGCGGCATCTGTGGATTCCGCAGCAGGAACTGAAAACCTCCCCGAAGGTGCGGCGCTGCTCGTCGTCAAGCGTGGCCCGAACGCTGGTGCACGCTTCCTGCTCGACCAGGAGTCGACCACGGCAGGCCGCCACCCAGAGGCGGATATCTTCCTCGATGACGTGACCGTGTCTCGTCGTCACGCCGAGTTCCGAGCCAACGAGGATGGCTACGAGGTTGTCGACGTCGGATCGCTCAACGGCACCTACGTCAACCGCGAGCCGCGAAACACGCAGCAGCTGACCAATGGCGATGAAATCCAGATCGGCAAGTTCCGACTCGTATTCATCACCGCGGAAGCCTAAACTTCCGTTCATCCTTAGCCCGACGTCCCACGAGAAGAAGAGCACGATCACGTGAGCGCAATCCGCAAAACCGCACCGCAGCAGACGGCCGCGAAGCAAGCCAAGCCCAACAAACCGGCAAAGACCATGTCGATTGGTGTTGTGCTTGAGCGTTTGCGGACTGAATTTCCGGACGTGACTGTCTCCAAGATCCGTTTCCTCGAATCTGAGGGACTGATCACACCGCAGCGCACGGCGTCGGGCTACCGCCGTTTTACTGATCAGGACGTGGAGCGCCTGCGCTACATTCTGGTCACCCAACGTGACAACTACCTCCCGCTGAAGGTGATCCGCGAACAGCTCGAGGCCATGGATTCCGGCCAGGTCACCGCGATCCTGACTGCAAACGATGCTGAGCCGATGATCTCTCCAGAGAACTTCCGGGCCCCAGCACCGACGCGCCTGACCGACGTGGATGTTGCGGAACAGGCTCAGGCTTCGCAGTCCACGGTTGAGGAATACATCAAGGTAGGCCTCATCACCCCAGACGCGGCAGGGCTGTTCAATGTCGACGATGTCCGCACTGTCACTACCGCAATGTCCCTGGCTGAGTTCGGCTTGGACTCGCGTCATCTGAAGACGCTGCGTACCGCTGCTGCTCGTCAGGCTGACATGATCGGTCAGGTCACCGAACCGGTTGCAAAGTCCGGCAAGGTCAATGCGCAGCAGCAAGCAGAAGAGATTGGCCAGCAGATGTCCGCGCTGGTGGTCTCGCTGCACGCTTCGCTGGTGAAGAACGAACTGCGCAAGCAGTCCGGCAACTAGTCGTTATGGAAGCAGTCGAGCTGGTCGGGGTGTACCCCGTCGGTCCCGAGCAATACCTTTGCGCATTGCTGCAGCGATCCTCTAACGGCCGGTGCATTCCTGTCTGGGTACCAACGCATGAGGGTGGGGAATTGGCTGCCCGGCTTTCAGGTTGGTCGCCAATCCGCCCCCGCACCATAGATGCCGTTGTGGATCTGATTCGCAACACCGGAAAAACAGTAGAAACCATTGAGCTGTCTTCGTACTTAGAGGGCATGTTTATGGCAACCGTGTCGTTTGCGGACGGCTCTGAACTGGACCTGCGGGCGAGTGACGCGCTTCTGCTTGCGCTTGAATTAGACCACGAACTCAGCGTTGATGACCTCGTAGCAAGCCAGGCATCGATCTACCTTTCGCCGGAAGACGCGCAGCGTTTTCTTGGTGCTGAACTCAAGGTCATTGATCCTCAGGAATCTGTTTCAGCAAGCGGCGACGCCCAGGCTGACGCTGATTTTGAAGAGCTCATGCGCAATCTTGGTGTGGATGACCTCGACACCGGTGATACTCCTGATACTGATGGGGACGATGGGGCAGACGAGGCGAAATAAAGTCTCAGTGTAAAGTTGAGGTTGAGAGTTCGGCGTGTTGCGCGTGAAACTCTTGACCCAGGTCCTATGCTTGGCATTTAATAGTCAGCAGGCCCTCATATAACTTTCATGGGAGTAATTACGTGAGTATCAACGATCTCAACCAGGTAGGCGAGCAGGAGACCACCTCGGCTGCGGTGCAGGAATCGCTTTTCGACGTCGGCCCGTCCGACGAAGTGGGCTACCGCGTACCGATCGCATGCCAGGTCGCAGGCATCACCTACCGTCAGCTGGATTACTGGGCACGCACTGGGCTCGTTCGCCCGTCGATCCGTGGCGCAAAGGGTTCTGGTTCCCAGCGTCTGTACTCCTTCAAGGACATCTTGGTACTCAAGATCGTCAAGGGTCTTTTGGACACCGGCATTTCCCTGCAGAACATTCGCCTCGCGGTGGACAAGCTGCGTGACCGCGGTGTCTCCGACATTGCGGAAATCACCCTGGTCTCCGACGGTGTAACCGTCTACGAGTGCCGCTCCAACGAAGAGATCATCGACCTCCTTGGCGGCGGCCAGGGCGTGTTCGGCATTGCGGTGCCGCAGATTATGAAGGAACTCACCGGCACCATCTCCGCGTTCCCGTCCGAGCGTGTCGAAGAAGAGATCGACGCTCCAAACGTCATTGGTTTCGACGAACTGGCTGATCGCCGTCGTCGCAAGACTTCCTAAACAGGCCACACAACAACGGCCCGGGCTGGGTACTCCCTCCAGTCCGGGCCTTTGTTGCTCGCCGATGTTAGTCGTCAGAACCCTGCGGCCTGCTTCACCGCATCCGCGATGTTCTCTGCAGTCTTGGCATCGACCTGTTTTTTGGCGATCTGCTCGAGTGCCGCATCCGGATCGCCTTCTCCGACGCGCACCACAGTCAGGTCCAGGTTGTTGCCCGCTGCCTGCCGGAAGCCGTCAATAAATGCTGCGTCATCTCCGGCATCAGCGGTGCCGGTGGTAACGAGCACAATTCGCATTGGCGCATTTGCGTTGCCGTATGTAGCAGCCGCAGCCTGGAGTGCTTCGCGGGTCTGGGGGACTCCGCCGACAAGGAAGCGACGCACCGCCACGTTGACCGACTCCGCGTCAGGGGAGACGGAGATGTTTTGGCGGAAACCATTCACCACGCCAGGGGTCAGCGGTGAGGAGTAGTTCCACAGACCTACTTCCTTCCCTGCACCGGCAAGTTCAAGCGCGGTGTTGCCAATCGCGTCCTTGGCTGGCTCGATAAACGGCGCCATTGCCTCAGAAGTGTCAAGCAGGAACAACGTGTTGACCGGCTCGATCACCTTTGCAGCCTCAGCTTGATCGCCGAGCTTCTCTCCACCAGAAGGCAGGGCAGCAGCCCAGACCAGATCCGAAATCACCGGCTGATCTTTCTCGGAGCCATCGAACTTCTCGGCTGCGGCACGTGCGAAGTCCTGGCCAGCGCGCGCTTGATCCTCGTTTACTGTGTCGTTCTGGTTCAATGGGATCGCCGCGTAAACAATGTCTGCGCCGACTGAGGTAAATGAAAGACCTTCCGGAACACTGTCCTTCGCAGTCGCCACAAGCTTGCCGTCTGCTCCTGCGAAGTCCGCCAGCTTACCCAGACGCTGATCGGTGAGGGCCTTCACAGCATCATTGTCGTTGCCGGCGACCTTTGCCGCCACCAACGCGGAAGCCTCAGGCTCTTCCTCAACAGGGAACAGCACAGACTCGGTCTTCACGTCCTCCAACTTCACCTGTTCGGTGCCAGCGACTCCTACAGGTTCACTATGGACGGCTTGGGGGTCAGCAACCGCTGCAGTGCGCTCAGCCGACTTCAACGCATTATGCGTAATCGAGGTATTCGGAGCGATATAGACTGCTGCTTCCTTGATCGAGTCAACATACTGCGGCTTGATGCAGTAGTCCCGGACAACGGGGTTGGCGGCTGCGTAGTCGTCGATAAGTGCACGGCCCACTTTCTCATCGGAAGCGGCGACCGGCAGAACCAGATCACCGGATACGCAATCAGGAGCTGCAGCGCTCGAGTCGGTGCCGTCGCGCTGCCACAAAACCACTGCAAGCACTGCAGCTACAGCGAGAGCGACAAGCAGGGCGATAAGCCAACCCGCTAGCCTGAAATTGTTTTTACCGCTTGCGTGCCTAGCCATTGTGGTCGTAGCCCCTTCAACGTCGAACGATTGAGAAAACCTGCTCCGAGCTTAGCTGTCCAACGCAGCTTCTACGGTCGCGACAAGCCTGGCGCGCAGTGGAGCAGCGGCTTGAGCCAATGCCCGTTGACGCGCAACGTATTCCGCTTTACCTTCAGCGGTTTCTACCGCGACAACATCAAAGCCCAACTCTCGGCAGTCGTATGGCGACGCTTCCATATCCAAGCGCCGAGCCCGTGCCGCAAGCTCAAAGCAATCCAGGAAAAGCTCGCCAGGTACCAGCGGTCCTAACTTCAACGCCCACTTGTACAGATCCATGCTGACATGTACACAGCCAGCCTGGTCGTGATCAGGCTGAGACTCGCGAG
This sequence comes from Corynebacterium coyleae, assembly GCF_030408635.1. Taxonomy (NCBI): domain Bacteria; kingdom Bacillati; phylum Actinomycetota; class Actinomycetes; order Mycobacteriales; family Corynebacteriaceae; genus Corynebacterium; species Corynebacterium coyleae. Next base: position 1,287,238 of record NZ_CP047198.1, read on the forward strand.
TAAGAACAGTCAGATTCAGCGGACGCGCTGCAGGGGTGAAGAAACGAAACGCGTCATAATGTGAGCACTTGATGTGGTGAGACTCAACCACGCCGTTGGTGCCCTCTGCTCCAAGGCGAAGTGGCAAATCGTGACGTGGGTGGCCGGTCTTATACACCATCGCCCACTCGTGCATGCCGAAGCAATCAAAGTGAGCAGGACGCGTATCGACGGCACGCAGCAGCCGGCCAACCATCTCCACATCATTGCGTCGATGCTGGAGGAAAAGGCCTAGACTCAAGGACACGGTTCCGTCAGGTGCTGTGACGTAGTCGCGCCAAGACGCTTGCGGTGTATCCGCAGCCTGCGCGAGAGCGACCCCAACCCCTGGATGCCAGCGCTTCAAATGCGATGGGCGAACGGGGTAGTACTCAAAGAGGAAGTCCCATACTGGGTGGTACTCGCCATGCGCACGCCGAGCCGCACGGGCGTCCGCCCAAGGAGCCGCACGCTGCTCGTGCTCGTGTATGCGTGCGAGATATTCCTCAGGTTGCAGGGTTGTGGTCATACGCACGCTAACTATTCGTTTTCGTGTGTCCAGTCCGACACCGTACCCACGTATTCCTCGATGAGGTCTTCGAGGGCGACGATCCCGACGAGGCGGCCGTTCTCATGCACTGCCGCCATGTGCGCTGAACGTCGGTGCAGCAAAGTAAGAGCGTCGTCCATTGACTCGTGGCCGTCGACTGTGATGAGCGGTCGAATGCGTGAAAGCGGCACGCGTGGATCCTTCTCATCTGTCTCCATCAAGTCCAGAATGTCCTTCACATGCAGGTAGCCCGCCAGGGATCCCGTACTGATCAGTACCGGGAAGCGTGAAAAACCGGTGTCTTGCACTGCCTGCTCGATGATCGAAAGACGGATGCCGCGCGGGTCGTAGGGGATCGTCTTTACCTCTACAAGCGGGATGAGCACCTCGTTGAGGCTGCGGGAATCCTGACGCAACGCCTTTGCCAAACGGACAGTTTCCTCGGCATCCAGGAGCCCCTCTTTGCGAGACTCCTGAATCATTGTGGCTAACTGCTCCTGGTCGACAGTGGAATCCAACTCGTCGCGCTGTTGGATACCGAACGCAGCTAATGTCTTACGAGCCACCCAGTTAAGTGCTTCCAGCACGGGGCGGGTTAGCTTCATCCAAACCGTCATCGGTCTGGTCAGCCACATTGCGGATTGCTCAGGCCCCGCGATGGCAATATTCTTCGGCACCATCTCGCCGAACAAAATGTGCAGGAAAGAAATGAATGCAAGCGCAATAACGAACGAAATTGGATGCAGAATATCTGCCGGTACACCCAGCGCGAGGAACGGCTCCTCCAGATATTTTGCAATCGCCGGCTCGGCAACCTTGCCCAATATCAGCGAGGCCACAGTAATGCCGAACTGCGCACCAGCCAAGTAGATGGAAAGGTGCTCGGTTGCGTACATCACGTCCTGGGCTTTGGTTTTGCCTTGGGCCTGGAGTGACTCGAGACGGTCGCGGCGCGAGGATACGAGAGCGAACTCGGCTCCAACAAAGAATGCGTTAGCAGCGAGGAGGGCGACAATCAGGACAACAGCGAGCCAGATACTCATCGGTCGGCCTCCTCAGGGGTAATCGGGCGCAGCATCGCTTTATCCACACGGCGGCCGTCCATTGCGGTGACCTGGGCAAGCCATGATCCGGCGCCTGCCGATTGGAACTCCTCCTGCAGCGAACCGAACGTTTCGCGCAGGACGACCTCGTCGCCAACCTTCGGGATGCGACCGAGTGTTGCCATGATCAGACCGCCCAACGTCTCGTAGGGGCCGTCGGGTGCTGTGTAGGCGAGGCGCTCTTCGAGCTCGTCGAGACGCACGAGCCCGGAAACCTCCCATGAGGTGCCGTAACGGACAAAGTCCTTTTCGCTTTCGCGGTCATCGTATTCGTCGTACACCTCGCCAAGAATCTCCTCAACGAGGTCTTCGATGGTAACCAGGCCCATGGTGCCACCGTATTCATCGGCAACAAGCACGACCTGCGAACCAGCAGAGCGCACCCGGTTCAGCACGGAATCGCCGTCCAGCGTGCCCGGGACGATTGGGACACGCCGGGCAAGCGTGGCAAGTTGTGTGGTCGCACGCTCGTCGGGTGGCACGGAGAATGCGTCCTTGATGTGGACGACTCCGAGGGTGTCGTCGAGATCTCCACGCCGCACTGGGAAACGCGAACGCCCAGTTTCGCGAGCGAGTGCGATCAGGTCGACAACAGTATCCTCCGCGTCGAGGGAGTCGATGGTGGAACGGGGCGTCATCACCTCTTCAGCTGTGGTCTCGCCGAAGCGCAGTGATCGGTCGATCACTGCAGCGGTCTCAGCATCCAAACCACCAGCCTCTGCCGACGAGCGCACCATGGCGCCAAGCTCCTGAGAAGAGCGGGCCGAGGCAAGCTCGTCGGCAGGCTCGATACCCATCTTGCGCACAATCCAGTTAGCGGAGGTATTGAGAAGGTTGATAAACGGCTTCATCGCCGTGTTAAACCAGTGCACCGGTGGCACGACCACGCGAGCTGTCGCCAGCGGGTCCGTAATAGCCATGTTTTTCGGTACAAGCTCGCCGAAAACCATCGACAAAAACGTTGCGATGACAAGGGCCAAAATAAGTGCGACAGTGGTTGAGGCCGACGCACTAAGTCCGACGGCCTCCAACGCAGGGGTGAAGAACTTACCGAGTACAGGCTCGGCAAGGAAACCTGCCGCCAGCGTCGTCACCGTAATGCCGAGCTGGGCGCCTGAGAGGACGAACGAAAGATTCGCGTGATCACGCGCGATAGCGCGGGCTGTAGCATCCCCGCGTTGTTTAACGTGGGCATCGATTGTGGAGCGCTCGAGCCCCGTCATGGCGAACTCGATTGCGACGAACAACCCGGTAGAGGCTGTCAGCAATACGAACGCCAGAAGAGAAAGTATGGATATGAATATGTCCATGTGTGTTGATCTGCGCCTTAGCGGCCGTTACTCCTTCGTTTGTTCTCTCCACGACGACCCTGCGAGTTGCCGCGTTGCCCACGTGTAGAACGGGAACGTCCAGCGCGGCTCGATCGTTGCGACGACCGACGCCCAGCGCGGGAGCCTTGCCCGCCACCCCCACGGGGAGCCTGCTTCGGAGCACCCGGCGGAGGCAGTGGCTTTCCATCTGCGACACGTGCTCCTGTAATCGTAACCAACGACTCCGACATTGGAGCCACTCTGACCTCCGGAGCCTTCACGCCTGCCTTGCGCATCAGTTGCGCGACTTCCTTAGCTTGCTCGTCCATGACGAGCGTGACCACTGTGCCGGACGTGCCAGCACGGGCGGTGCGCCCTGCGCGGTGCAAATATGCCTTGTGCTCGGCTGGCGGATCAACGTGGACGACAAGCGAGACGTCGTCAACATCGATACCGCGTGCGGCAATATCAGTAGCGACGAGCACCGGGGTGGTGCCGTCGCTGAAGCCGTCCAAGGCACGCGTACGCGCCCCTTGGGTTTTATCGCCGTGCAACCCTTGGGCATTGATGCCGACACGTCGCAGCTTCTTCACCTGACGGTCAACACCGTGTTTCGTGCGCATAAACATGATGGTCTTGCCGTCACGTGCGGCGATCTGCATCGCGATCTCATTGCGTTGCTCACGGCCACCGACCAAAAGTCGAAAATGCTCCATGGTGTCCACAGCCGCTTCCACCGGCGCAGTGGAGTGCGTCACTGGGTTGTGCATGTAGCGGTCGATGAGCTTTTGTACGTCGCCATCCAGTGTGGCGGAAAACAGCAAACGCTGACCGTTTTTGGGAGTGCGGTCGAGCAGCTTGCGTACCTGTGGCAAAAAGCCCATGTCGGCCATCTGGTCGGCTTCGTCCAGAGCAGTGACCTCCACCTGATCCAGGAAGAGTTTCTTCTGGTTGATGAGATCCTCGGCGCGCCCTGGGGTAGCCACAAGGAGATCGACTGGGGAGGCCAACGCACGAATGTGGTTATTGATGTTCACGCCACCGACAACATCGAGGACGCGTAGGCCGAGGGCAGCAGCGGAGTCGTCGAGACGCTCGCGAATCTGCGTTGCAAGTTCACGCGTCGGCGCAAGCACGAGCGCTCGCGGGTGACCCGGGCGTGATGGGGCTCCAACGAGACGGGTAAGCATAGGCAAACCGAACGTAAACGTTTTGCCCGAGCCTGTTGGACCCCGCCCGAGAACATCACGGCCCGCAAGGGCATCGGGGATAGCCGCCTCTTGGATAGGGAAGGGCTCCGTGATGCCCTGCTTTTTCAGCGTGGCGACGATTTCACGGGGTAGGCCGAGGTCGGCGAATGTAGTCATTCAGATCAGTGTACGCGCGTCGTTGTTTTAGAAGCTCAACTCTTCCCGCTCGCCGGACCAGGTGGTGTGGAACGTGCCTTCCATGTCCACGCGGCGGTAGGTGTGTGCACCAAAGAAGTCGCGCTGTCCCTGGATCAGTGCTGCTGGCAGCCGCTTGGCACGCAGCGAGTCGTAGTAGGACAACGAGGAAGCGAACACCGGCACTGGGAGTCCAAGCTGCGTAGCGACGACAACCATACGGCGCCATGCGTCTACCAGGCCCTTTTGCAGTTCTCCGGTGAAGTACGGATCGAGCAACAACGACGGGAGATTCGGATCGTTTTCGTAGGCCTCGGTAATGCGGTCGAGGAACTTCGCACGAATGATGCAGCCACCGCGCCAAATACGTGCGAGATCGCCCGGTTTGATATCCCAGTTGTGCTCGGCGGACCCAGCGTTAATCTCGTCGAAGCCTTGCGCGTAGGCGACCAACTTGGAGGCGTACAGGGCTCGGCGGACATCGTCGATAAACGCAGTCTTCTCCACGCCAAGTGCTTCGAGGGTACTCAACTCGCCCGCCGGAAGTTCGGCTTCCGTCGCAGCCTCGCGCTGGGCAAGTGCCGACGACAGCGCGCGGGCAAACACTGCCTCGCCAATAGCAGTGGTCGGTACACCGAGATCCAGTGCCTCCTTGACGGTCCACCGTCCGGTGCCTTTTTGGCCGGCAGCGTCCACGATGACGTCGATAAACGGTTTTCCGGTGCGGGCGTCGACCTGGCGAAGCACCTCCGCGGTGATTTCGATGAGGTAGGAATCCAGATCGCCCTTGTTCCATTCAGTGAAAATGTCGGCGATCTCCGCAGGGGCCAGGCCTGCTGCGTAACGTAGCAGGTGGTACGCCTCGCCGATCACTTGCATGTCGGCGTACTCGATGCCGTTGTGCACCATCTTGACAAAGTGACCTGCGCCGTCCGGGCCAATGTGGGTCACGCACGGGGTGCCATCGACCTTTGCAGCAATGTCTTCGAGGAGTGGTCCAAGTGTCTCCCAGGATTCGACTGGGCCACCCGGCATAATCGACGGGCCACGCAGCGCACCTCCTTCACCGCCGGAAATACCCGCGCCGACAAAATGGCGATTGCGCTTGGCCATCTCACGTTCACGGCGAATCGTGTCGGTGAACAGGGCATTGCCACCGTCGATGATGATGTCACCGTCTTCCATCGCATCAGCGAGCTGTTCGATGACCGCATCAGTTGCTGCACCGGCCTGCACCATGATCACTGCCTTGCGGGGGCGCTGCAGAGATGCGACAAAGTCCTCGATGGTCTCGGCGGCGATGAAGTTTCCCTCATGGCCATACTCGTTGATAACCGCCCGCGTCTTCTCTGGTGAGCGGTTGTAAATAGCGACGGTATGGCCTTTCGACGCAAAATTACGGGCAAGGTTTGAGCCCATTACTGCCATACCGACGACACCGATTTGAGCAAGAGGTTCTGAAGCATCTGCAGTCATAGTGCGAATTCTACGTGGCTGAGGACAGATCATCCGTATCATCGACGAGCATGAACCTAGAATTCGATTTTCGCCTGTACAACGAAGTGCTTGACACGCCGTTGAGCGAAGAAGAACTCGCCGTGATCAACAACCTCAACGTTGACTTCGCCCAGCGACTCGGTTTGGTGCTGGATTATTGCTCAAAAGAACGGATGGATGCACACCTCGTCGCAACTGAGGAGCATCTGCAGCCAACCGGCATTGTCAACGGCGGTGTCTACTGCGCAATCGGTGAAACCATGGGGTCAATTGCGGCGGTGGCAGCTAGCGCCAAGCCAGCAGTGGGGATGAGCAACTCCACCGACCTTCTGGGCAGCGTGCGCGCGGGGCAACGTATCGACGCCACCGCGGAGCCGGTCCACATCGGTGCGCGCACCCACCTGTGGCGCGTGAACATGTACTGCGAGGAGAGGTTGGTCGCGGTGACCAACCTCAAACTGATGATCTTGAGCAAATAGCGGCTGTTTAAAGCCAGTGGTTCTTGCGGAACCACCACCACATCACCGAGATAGCAATGAACATTGCGAGAAGTGCAGCGGGGTAGCCGTAACGCCAGCCAAGCTCTGGCATGACTTCGAAGTTCATGCCGTAGATTCCGGCAACCAAGGTCGGCACCGCCGCCATGCCCACAACGGCCGAAATCGTACGCATGTCAGAGTTCTGCTGCATCGTAATCTTCGCTACCGACGCGTCCAGCAGGGACGTGAGACGTTCGTCGAAGCCTGAAAGACGGTCGCTGACGATCGTGGAGTTATCTTGGACGTCGCGGAAGTAGGTACGCAGAGCCTTACGCATAAAGTCCTTGTTGTTCGTCAACCCGTTGCGAAGCGCTGGCGACAGTGGGTCGATCGCGTGACGCATCTCCAAAATCTCACGCTTGTAGGTGTAGATCTTGTCAATGTTGATCGTGCGACGTGGCGTAAACACTTCGTTTTCCAGCTCGTCGACGTCGCTTTCGAGGAAATCCGCGACCTTCAGGTAGTTGTCTACCAGATAGTCAGATACCGCCCACGCCACAGCGGAAGGCCCGAGCAGCGCTAGCTCTTCTTCGTCCTCGAGCTTGTTGGTGAGGTCAGGGAGACGGACATTATGGCGAATCGTGATGGCAAACTTCTCGCCGATAATCATCTGTACTTCGCCGGTGGAAATGATTTCACGGGCGTCCGACACCTCTTCGTCGTCACGATACGACACTGAACGCACAACCAGGAACAACTGCTCGTCGTGGCGTTCAACCTTCGGTCGCTGATGGGCTGCGACAACATCGTCCACAACCAGGTCCTCAATATCGAAGACCTCGGCGATGCGTTCCATTTGCTCCGTTGTGGGCTCTTTCAGAGACAGCCATACGAAAGCGTTGTCGTAGCGTTCTGCCACCTCAAGTGCGTGAGTCATGCGCACATTTCCCGGCTGGCGTTTGCCGTCGACAAAAACGCGGCAAAAGTCGATCTGACGCTCGACAGGCACCGGGATTTGGTTCACAGACGGGGGCTGCACCTTCTTAGGACGCTGTCCTGGAATTGAAATACGTGGCGGCATAGCTTTAGCCCCCTTTCACGCTTGTGGGGCTTGCCGTATGAGAGGTCGCCCTGTAATGAATAGGCACGCAAAAGGCGCGCACGAATACCGAAAGTGATATTACGCGTGCGCGCCTTAATGTCTAACGGGGGTGATACCCCGGGTTAAAACACCGTCAAACCACGCGAGCGGAAGATTGATCGCACATGCTCAACGGACTCTGCGGACGGGGGAGTGACGTCCTGCAACTCGTAGTCGAGGCCAATCTTGTCCCACTTGTCGGCACCCATGTTGTGGAAAGGAAGCACTTCCACACGCTCTACGGTGCCCTTCCAACGCGCGACGATATCGGCGACTCGCTGCACGTTTTCCTCAGCGTCGGTCAGACCTGGGACTACAACGAACCGGATCCAGACCGGTTTGCCCTTCTCGTGCAGTCGATCACCAAAATCGATGGTTGGCTGCAATTGGCGCGCGGTGACATTTTCGTACGTGTCCGGATCGCCGGACTTAACGTCGAGAAGGAACAAATCAATATTGTCCAGGTCCTCGTCGGTCAAGCGTGCACCAAGGTAACCAGAGGTATCGATCGTGGTGTGGACACCAGCATCATGCACAGCCTTGAGCAGTCGGCGTGTGAACGCGATCTGGAACAACGGTTCTCCGCCGGAAAGCGTCAGCCCACCGCCTGAAGCGTTGAACACAGGCTTGTATCGCAGCACACGGCGCACGACGTCGTCGATACGCTCGAGTGTGCCTTCCTTCATTTCCATCGTGTCCGGATTGTGGCAGTACTTGCACCGCAGTGGGCAGCCCGACAAGAAAATCGTCATACGGGTGCCCGGTCCGTCGACGGCAGTGACCAGTTCCCAAGAGTGGATGAGGCCGATCTCGCCAGTACGGCGAGCCTCAAACAACTCTGGGCGAGTGATCTCAAGGTCGTCGGTGGAAAGTCCGCCTAAACCGGCAGCGACGCCGCGCACGCGCTCGCCTGCTTCAGGCGATAGCGTGACGACGCCGCTCGTTCCGTCTTGGGCCATAAACTACGCGCCCTGGTGGAAGGTACGAGAGATGACGTCGCGCTGCTGCTCCTTGGTCAGCTTCACGAAGTTCACGGCGTAGCCAGAGACACGAACAGTGAGGTTCGGGTAGTTCTCTGGGTGCTCCATTGCATCCTCAAGCGTGGACTCGTCAAGCACGTTGATGTTGGCGTGGTACAGGCCAGAGTCCATGTTGTTCGCGGAACGGGAAGCCTTCATGGAAGCGAGGCGCTCGTCGAAAGTAGGGGTGGTCATGATGTCGTCTCCTTCGGAGTGAATAGGTGAGTGGGAAAGTCTGATTAGGCGGGGTTAACTACCGCATCGGCGTTGTCCATGATGAAGCCGGCGTCGAGAACACCAACCAGGTTGGTGATCTGCTCTTCCTTGTTACGGCCCAGGCCCGACGGGGTGATCGTGTTGGTCAGCGAAATGCCGTCCAATGCGTCGTTGTAGTCGAGCTTGCCCACGGACAGCATCGAAGCGACCATGCCGTGATTGTCTGCGCCGTTCTCCGGGTTCGCACCTGGGGCGAACGGAGTGCCGGCCTTGTGCCCGGACGGGAACGAACCAGTTGCCTTGCCGTAGACCACGTTAGAGGTAATGGTCAGTACCGACTGGGTCGGAATAGCGTCGCGGTACATCGGGATCGCTTTGATCTTCTGCATCACGGTGTGGACCACAGTTGCGGCAATGTCGTCCGCGCGGTCATCGTCGTTGCCGTAGAACGGGAAGTCGCCCTCGGTGATGTAGTCGACGATCAAGCCTGTCTCGTCGCGCACCGGTGTGACCTTCGCGTACTTAATCGCGGACAGAGAGTCAGCAACGATTGAAAGGCCAGCGATGCCACAGCCCATGGTGCGGACGATGTCGGAGTCGTGCAGTGCCATCTCGATGGATTCGTAGGCGTAGCGGTCGTGGCAGTAGTGGATGATGTTCAGCGCCTCGACGTAGGTACCGATAACCCAGTCGAGCATCTCCTCGTACTTCTGCCAGACCTCGTCGAAGTCGAGTGGGCCATCGCCCTCGATCGGCTTGTGGTCACCGTCAGTTATCTGCTTGCCGGTAACTTCGTCACGACCACCGTTCATGGCGTAGAGCAGTGCCTTCGCAGCGTTAACGCGTGCGCCGAAGAACTGCATCTGCTTGCCAACCTTCATCGGAGAGACACAGCACGCAATAGCGGCGTCGTCGCCCCACTGGTCACGGATCTGCTTGTCAGACTCGTATTGCAACGAAGAGGTCTCGATGGAGATCGCGGCGCAGAACTCCTTGTAGCCCTCCGGCAGCGCCGGATCCCAGAAGATGGTGATGTTCGGCTCCGGAGCAGGACCCAGGTTGCGCAGCGTCTGCAGCAGACGGAAGGCGGTCTTGGTGACCTGGTGGCGGCCGTCCTCAGAGAAACCAGCGTCGGTCCAGGTTGCCCAGTACGGGTCACCAGAGAAGATCTGGTCATAGTCCTCTGTACGGAGGAAGCGCACGATGCGCAGCTTGATGACGAGCGCGTCGATGATCTCCTGCGCCTCAACCTCGGTCAAGGTGCCGTTGGCTAGGTCACGCTCGAAGTATGCGTCCAAGAACGGGGAGAGGCGACCAATGGACATTGCGGCGCCGTCCTGGCTCTTTACGGAGGCAAGGTAGCCGAAGTAGGTCCACTGCACGGCTTCCTTGGCGTTGGTTGCCGGGCCGGAGATGTCGAAGCCGTAGTCTTCAGCCATCTTCTTGAGCTTCTTGAGCGCCTTGATCTGCTCGGCGTGTTCCTCGCGGTAGCGGGCCCAGTGCTCGGAGAAGCCCTTCTCCAAAGACGCATCCTTGGCCAGCTGCTTTTGCTCGATGAGGTAGTCAACGCCGTATAGCGCCACACGACGGTAATCACCGATGATGCGTCCACGGCCGTAGGCGTCCGGCAGGCCCGTGACGATGTGGGACGAGCGTGCTGCGCGGATACGAGGGGTGTAGATGTCGAAGACGGCATCGTTGTGGGTCTTGCGGTAGTGGGTGAAGATCTTCTTCACCTCCGGGTTGACCTCTTTGCCGGCCTCCTTGATGGCCTGCTCAACCATGCGCCAGCCACCGTTAGGCATCATGGCACGCTTGGTCGGGGTATCAGTCTGCAGACCGACGATCACGTCATCATCCTCGGAGATGTATCCGGGCTTGAAGGCGTCGATATCGGCCGGAGTGTCAGTGTCAACGTCATAGACGCGACGCTCGCGCTCAACGGCGAGGTAATTCTTATCCAGGTAGTCCCAGAGGCGCAGTGTCTTGTCGGTTGCGCCTTCGAGGAAGGATGCGTCCCCGTCGTACGGGGTGTAATTGCGCTGAACAAAGTCGCGGACATCGATGTGCTCGGTCCACGGTCCTGGCGTGAAACCTTCCCACGCCTTGTTCTGGATTTGCGGCTCTGTAGAAACAGTCACAGTTGCACGATCTTTCACATAGATAACTAGTGGTCTTCATGCGGCTGCGCTTACCCATTCCCAAACACAGTCTCTTTAAAGCGCTTGCCGCTTACCTATGAGTATAAAGAAGTTCTCCGACTATAGGTAATACGTTTGGCGTGGTGTTGGTCACACAAAGTCTTCGGGGGTGGAGAGTAGCAAAAACCCCGGTCCTGCGCTCGTTGAGAGCGAAGAACCGGGGAAGTTGGAGCGCTATGAACGCTTACTTTTCGCCGTTTTCCAGGTGGATGTTCTCCAGCTGGCCTTCGGTGACAGCCAGGTTGTGGCGGGTGCGGGAGAACGCGTTAATCGTCCACTCGTTGGCAGCCACAATGCGGTTACGGCGGCCGGTGAGGAAGGACATGTGGACGCCAAGCCACATCAGCCAGCCGATGAAGCCGGTGATCTCGACCTTGCCCATCTTCACCACAGCATTGAAGCGGTTGATGATCGCCATGGAGCCCTTGTCGAAGTACTCGAACGGAGCGCGATCCTCCGGAGCGATATCGTGCTCGACTTGGTTCTTGATGACCTTGCCGACATAAGCGCCGGACTGGATTGCAACCTGGGCCACACCTGGCAGACGGTCGCGATTCATCATGTCGCCAACGATGAAGACGTTGGGCTCGTCGCCGACGGAAAGGTCCGCGTTAACAGCAACCTTGCCGGCACGGTCCGCTTCAACACCGATCTGGTCTGCGACCTGCTTGCCCAGCGGGGAAGCCGCAACACCAGCGGACCAGATCTTGGTCGGAGTCTGGATCGTGGTTTCCTGTTCGGTCTTCATGTCCTTGTAGGTGACAGAGTCCGCATCAACGTTGGTCACCATGGCGTTGAGGATCACGGTGACGCCGGCCTTTTCAAGCTCACGCTGTGCCTTTTTGCCCAGGCGCTTGCCAAATGGAGGCAGCACCTGCGGTGCGCCATCAAGCAGGTAAATCTTCGACTGCTCGGTGCTGAAGGAGTATCGGCCCGAGGTGAAGGCACGGTGCGCCATCTCCGCAACCTGGCCAGCAAGCTCGACGCCGGTCGGGCCAGCACCAACGATGACGAAGGTCAGAGCGCGATCGCGCTCTTCTGCGGTTTCCGCGAGTTCTGCACGCTCGAATGCTGCAATGAGGCGTGCGCGGATCTCAAACGCGTGATCCAAGGTCTTCAGGCCCGGCGCGAACTCGGCGAAGTGGTCGTTGCCAAAGTAGGACTGGCCAGCACCAGCGGCGACGATGAGCGAGTCGTAGCCGAAGGTGTACTCCTTGCCGCTTTCAACAGAGGTGACGGTCTTGCCCTTGACGTCGATGGTCTCAACAGTGCCACGAACGACGCGGACGTTCTGCTGGTTAGCAAACATCTGACGGATGTCACCGGTGATCTCGCCCGAGGACATCAGGCCGGTTGCCACCTGGTAGAGCAGTGGCGGGAAAAGGTGGTGGTTGGTGCTGTTGATCAGGGTCACATCGACATCAGCATCCGCAAGTTCCTTGGCTGCGTTGACGCCACCGAAGCCAGCGCCGATGATGACAACATGATGGCGGTTTCCGTCTGGGCGAATGACCGTAGAGGCCATAAGTATCTCTCCTCGGTTGAATTTTTATATGTGCAACGCCTATATAGTACGCGCCGCATTTTATCTGAGCCGTGGCGTACCGCAGAAGCAGGTTCTTGGCCACTAGCATTTGTGAAATGGCCGATATCTCCCGCGCACGCAAAAGTTCCATCGACGCCGCGGCCTGGCCGGCTGTCGCTGCGGTACCCAGGGCCCGTGGAGGAGCGCTGCGCACGAAGATCGCTGAGGCGACATTTGCTCGTGCCTGTGCGAAAGCAGAACTTGCTCTAGAAGGAGACGATGCAGCGCTCACCGTGGAATCCGCGGACATGTTTGAGCGTATCGCTGCGCGTGGGTGGACTGGCCTTGCTGAAAGTTATATGGCAGGCGAGTGGGTGACCTCGACGTCCGAAGGGCTTGTAGATGCACTCCAGGCACTGATCGGTGCGGGGTACAGGCCGTCACCAGCACGCGTGTCTGCTCCGAAGCACGGTCGCACACCCCTTGGGGTGATCGGGGAGCTACCTCCGGATCTGGTGCAGCATTTTGCTGGTGGCACCGCAACGCATGCGCAGGGACACTTTGGCACGGGTGTGCCGACGACTCAGCGCACGCGGATGAAGTCCCACACTCCGGGGGCAGGGCGAGGAAACGAGCCAGGGCACCACTTCGTCGACGTCACCGAAATCGGCGCTCCACTTGACGCTCATCGCGATGACCTAGCTGATGCGCAACGCAGGAGCATTTCGATGCTTCTCGACGCCGCCGCTGCCGGTCCCAGCACACATTTGCTTGAGATGCCGTGCAGTGGAGGAGCGGTGGCTGCGGAAGCACTTGCTCGACGCTGCACCCTGGATGTGGTTACCTTTGACGCCCGCGTGAGGAAAAGCCTTGAAGAACAGTTGATCCTCAGTGGTGCTGAAGGTGCTGCACGCATTGACGTGTTGGATTGCCCAGCCGAAATCGAAGCGTTGGCACGGCAGCGTCGCGGGGTGTACGACGCAGTAGTGAGCATGCAGGCGTTTGAGAACATGCCGCACCAGGAACAGATCGCGTATCTCGTATCCGCGGAACAGATGCTCGCACAGGGCGGCAAGGTAGTGCTGCAAACAATTGTCCGCACGAACAACTATTCCCGGAGTGCAGCGGCAGCCTTGGCCTCAACCACCGGTTATGCGTGGCCACGGATGAACGTTGTGAGTTGCGATGACGTTGCCCGGATCGTCGATAAGCACACTGCATTGCGCGTGACTGCGGTGACAACCGCACCTGAACACCTCGCAGCATCGCTGAGGCTGCAGCGAATGGCCTTCGACGCCCACTTACGCGACGCCGCAGCGGATGGCTACGACGTTGTATTCCGCAGGATGTGGACTTGGCAGCTAGCCCTGCGCGAAGCCCTTGCACGATTGGAAATGCTGGACCTCGCGCAGGTCACGATGGTGCAGCGCCATCGCGGAGGCCGTCGCTAGGCTAACGTGACCTCCGGTCGGGATGCACGCTCGACCAGTACTGCAATCGACTCAAATGGCTTTCCGGCCACCATCTGTAGGCCCATCTCGCAGGTGCGGTTTGCTGACACGAAGCGTGCATAATTGCCACGATTGAGCCCCTCGCGTTCCTCGCGAGTCGCCGACTCAACCAGCTCAGGGTGCAACATCACACGATCGCCAGCTGTGCCACAGCAGGCCGCCCCAGCGGGCACTTCCGCATCGCCACACGCAGCTGCGACACGCATGAGCGCTTCCGTGGTACCAAGGTGCTGACCGGAGCATGGCGGGTGGACAGCAATACGCCCCTGGTCCTGAGTGATGGGCAGGTGCTCCATGATCTCTTCGTCGAGCCACTGCACCAGGTCAAGAACGCGAATCGCCTCGAAACGTTCAAGATCAGCAGGGGAGAGTACCTCCGGCATGGAATCCACCACGGTATGGGTGCACGAGGCTGCATCGATGATCACAGGCAGTGCGCCTTGCTCTGACCACTGCCACATGCGCTCCAGCAGGTCGAGTGCCTTCGCACGGTATGCATCGTCGAATCCCTTCGAAGAAAACGGCATGCCACAGCAACCGCCGTCAACGTTTTCCGGGATCCACACAGGTGCTCCGCTTCGTCGGCCGAGTTCAACAACCGCCTGCGGCACAGCAATCTGATCAGCAGAACCAGCAGGTTGGCCGAAGATACGGTTTACACAGGCAGGGAAGTAGACAGCTGCGGCACCGTTGCGCGAGGTTTCCGGCATCTGTGGTGCCTTGTGCGGCATGGGCCCCGGCACAGAGGGGAGGCGCTCGGGCGAGATGAGTGCACGTCCAACCTGGGTGACAGCATTGGCTAGCGCAGGCCCGAGAATATTGACGCCAGATACCGCAGTGCGGCCCAACGCCTCGACCGCGCCGTATCCCTTCGCGATCCCAGTTGCGACACGCTTCTCTGCAGGTGTTGCCTGAGCTGCGCGCAGTTGCTTCATTACCTTGCCGGTATCAATGCCAACAGGGCAGGGGATAGCGCAGGTTCCGTCGGCAGCGCACATGTCGATCGCGTCGTACTGGTATTGCTCGCGCAGCGCCCCCAAGACCTCCGAGCCTTCCGGCTGACGCGCCATCTCACGGCGCAGCACAATACGTTGACGTGGAGTCACAGTGACGTGGCGTGACGGGCATACCGGCTCGCAGAAGCCGCACTCGACGCACATATTGATCTCCTGCTCGACCTTGGGAAAGGACTTGAAGCGCTGCAGGTGGATGTCCGACTGGCGAGTCAACTTCACGTCCGGCGCGAGGATGATGTCCGGGTCAAGCATCTCCTTGACCTCCCAGAACAGGTTCCAGATTTCGTCGCCCCATTCATGGCGCACGAACGGCGCCATGTTGATACCGGTACCGTGCTCAGCCTTCATCGAGCCGTCGTACTTGTCGACGACCAACTCAACCAGCTCGTCAAGGAAGCGCGAGTACTTCTCGAGCTCCTCAGGGTTGGAGAAGTCCGGGGTGATAAAGAAGTGCAGGTTCCCGTAGGGTGCGTGTCCCATCACGCCTTCGGGGTAGCCGTAGCGCCGGAGCAACTCCATGAGTTCAGCAGCGCCTTCGCCGACCTGCGCAGGTGGGAAGCACACGTCCTCAGTAATCAGCGCGGCGCCTTGCGGGCGGTTTTGCCCGATCAGGCCAAACAGGCCGTTACGCAGCTGCCACATGGCGTTTTGCTTCTTTGGGTCGGTCTCAAAGTGCAGCGGTGCTAGCAGCTCCGCGCCTTCGAGCACGGCCTCGGCGGCGGCAATGGCCTGCTGAAGCTCGTCTTCGGTGGTGCCACCGACCTCGAGGAGCAGGGCAGCGGTGGACTGGTCAATATCTGCCCATTCAGCAGGAGCAGCACTAAATTGGCCAACTGATCCGCGCATGACATCGGAGACGAGCAGTTCGCAGGCTTCAGCGCCGGCGTCGACAAGCTGTGCAACATAGTTGGCAGCATCAGTGATGTCGGGTACAACCACCCAGGTCACAGCCTTTTTCTTTGGCAACTCGATGGTGCGAATCTCAGCCTCGGTAAACACGCCGAGGATGCCTTCGGAGCCGACGAGCAAGCGCATGAGGATACGGACCGGCTCGTCCTCGTCCAAGAATGCATCGATGCGCAAGCCGTTGGTGTTGCGGATGGAGAACTTTGCGCGTAGGCGAGCGACTAGCGTCTCGTTAGCACGCAATCGATCACGGAAATCAGAGAGTTGTTTGTGCAGTTCAGGGCACTGTTTGCGGAAGACGTCGTCGCCTTTGCGCGTATCGACGATCTCGCCAGACGTCAATACAAACTCAGCCTGATCGATGGTGTGGAAGGAATCACGCTCAATCTTGCAGCGCATGCCGCCGGCATTGTCAGCGAGGACGCCACCGATACAAGCAGATGCGGTCGAGCCGGGATCAGGTCCGAGCATGTAGCCGTGGCGTCGCAGGACCGCTTGAGCGTCGCCAAGCACAACGCCCGGCAACGTACGAAGGCGTTTGCCGCCGTCGAGGACCTCCATGCCGGCGAAGTGGGTCTTCACATCGACGAGGATGTCGTTCGTCATCGCCTGGCCGTTAAGAGACGTCCCGGCGGCGCGGAACGTCAGCGTCCGACCTGCACGGCGGGCATAGCGCATCAGCGCGGAAAGGTCTTGCGCGTTGCGTGGCTGAACGACCACGGACGGGATGTCGCGGTACGGAGAAGCGTCTGAGGCGTAACGCACGAGATCTGAGACGCGTGATTGAACATTGTCCGCGCCGACGATTGCTGCGAGCGCCGCGACGAGTTCCGGGTCGGAGCCGCCAGTGAATTGCTTACTGACAGCGTCCGGGTAGGAATCGTCGTAAACCGGCTTGGGGATCCTGCGGGGATCGGGAGAGAGGAGCTTTGCCATGGGGACAGATTACGCCGTGGTGCCACCAAATGTTACTTGACATAATGTACATTATCGGACAAATATCCTTTATATAACGTCAGGTGACGTTATATAGGGCTACTTCCGCATATCCAGACGGACGTTAATTTCGCCGTCCTCGGCGATCTTTGCGGCCACCAGCTCCGGAGTCTTCACTCCGTAGTCCTCTCGGTTGATCGGAATGTCTGCTGCGACGAGCAGCTGATCGCCCGAGCGCGCGACATTGAATGTCTGCGTGATCGTGTTCGTCTCGCCGTGGATGGTCATGTTGCCCGTCAGGTCTACGGTGCCCATCGTCCCGTCCTCTGGCACGCTGCTAAGGTCCACTGGCTCGGTGACAACGAACTTTGCCTCCGGGAAATCGTCCGTATGGAAAATTTTGCGTCGCACGCTTTCATCGCGGACATCAGAGTCGGTGCGAATGTTTGTCATATCGACGACAATCTCGCCAGCCTTCAGCGTGCCCGCCTCGATAGTCACGCTACCGCGAACGCCTTGTGTCGAGCCTGACGTAGTCCGGCGATCACCTGGCAGCACCTCGGCGAATGTGAAGCCTGCAGACGTTTGGTTGGGTCCAGGCTTGTTTGTTACCTCCCAGACGCCGTCAATTTCCGTTGTGGCGGATTTCAGGCTGGACTCGTCGATACCCTCAGTTTTGACACCGTGACTAAAAAACAGCGTCCTTCCCAACGGGATGAACGCCACTGCAAGCGCCAGAATGGCAAAGGCTAAAACTGCGATCATAAGCAGCTTCGTATTACGGGAGCTGGTCTTCACGTACCTCACCTCAGTTTTTCGAGTTTCTGGACCAAGCCTACTAATTCGTCACACAACGAATGCAACTCGTCCGCCGTCGCGCCTTCGGCCGCTGCAGTTTGGATATCCTCAGCGGCACAGCGCAACTCGTAAAGTCGATCGCGGATCTCTGCGACGCGCTGACGGCTCAGAATCACAGCGTCAGGGTCCACGGTCGTACCTGCAAGGAGTGTGCGCTGTTCGTACGCACGCTGCTTGCACGAAGAGCTGCAATATTTCCGCTTGCGGCCACGCCCCTGGTTGATTTCAATCTCTTTACCGCACCACGCGCAAACGTTTGTAGTCTCGTTTACTCTCCGCTTCCTGATCTTCACGGCGGCAAGTCTATTACAGGTGTCAAGCCCGGGTGAGGTCAGGGAACAAAACGAATTAGTGGACCGTTATACTTGAGCGATTGCTGGGCAACCGGGCAATAACGACGACAAGGATGGAGACAACATGGCTGATCGAGTGCTACGCGGTAGCCGCATGGGTGCCGTGAGCTACGAAACTGACCGCGACCATGATCTCGCGCCGCGTCGCATGGCGAAGTACCAAACACCCAATGGTGAGGTGTTTGAGGTTCCGTTCGCCGATGAGGCTGAGATCCCCGAAGAGTGGATGTGCAAGAACGGCCAGACCGGCACGCTCATGGAGGGCGAAGGTGTCGAGTCGAAGCCGACGAAGCCGCCGCGTACCCACTGGGACATGCTGCTGGAACGTCGCAGCATTGAGGAGCTTGACGTGCTGCTTGAGGAGCGCTTAGAGCAGCTCCGGAAGCGCCGTCGCACCGCGGCCCGCCTCGCTAAGGAGCAGGCCGCGCAGAAGGAAGGCTAATTCCCTACTTCGAACCGGAATTGAATACGTGAAGGACCTGACGCACGGTTTCCGTCGTCAGGTCTTTTGCCGTCTGTGCACCTTCTGCAACGCGACGGCCGACCTTATCCAGGTTCTTGCCGGAAAGCTCGTACTTGGTCAAGGAAGCAACCTCGTTAGCCAAGTCAGCTACCTGCGACGGAGCCTTGGTCGCACGATTTGGAAGATCTGCAAGCTTTGAGTTGGCGGCAGCGTACTCAATCTGTCGCCAGGTTTCGCTCGCCAGGTTGCCAACGAAGGAAGCCTTTTCCTTCGCTCCCCACTTGGTTACCTCTGCAAACGATGCGGCAGCGAAGCTTGCGTCCAGCTTCGACTCGCCAAGCTTGCGGTCTTCAAAAGTGATGGGGACTTCAACAACCCCGAATCCAGCGTCTGCTACCTTGTGGGCAATCTCCACCTGGAAGATGTAGCCCTTGTTGGACAGCGCATCCAGGTCGAGATCTTCCAAGACTTCGCGGCGGAACGCGCGGTAGCCAGCGGTCATGTCCTTGACATCGTCGCCAAGCGCGATCGAGATGTACTCATTGCCCAGCTTGGACAGCAGGTAGCGGCTGCGCGGCCAGTTCTTTACTTCCCCACCGTCGACGTAGCGCGAACCGATTGCCAGATCTGCGCCGTTGGCTACTGCGTCGAGCAAACGCACGAGTTCCTCAGGGGCATGCGAGCCGTCTGCATCCATTTGAACGATGACCTCGTACTCGCGCTCAAGGGCCCATTCGAAGCCGGCACGGTACGCAGCCAGCAGGCCGTCTTTTCCGGTGCGGTGGAGCACGTGAACTTCATCATGAGTAGCTGCGAGCTCGTCAGCCTTTGCTCCGGTGCCGTCAGGCGAGTTGTCATCGACCACAAGGACGTCCACATCCTTGTTGGCATCCAGCACGCGTCCAACGATAAGCGGGATGTTTTCCACTTCGTTGTAGGTCGGGATAATCACCAGGGTTGTATTCGCCACGGTGCTACGTCTCCTCGTTGTCACACTTATTTATTCCTTGGTGCAGCATACCCGTGCGCCCGGGTACGTGCGGAAACGCCTGCCACAGCCATCAGCATGATCCCTGCCGCGACAAGCAACCACTCCAGAATCTTTCCAAATCGCACAGCCGGGGTGACAGAATCGCGCAGCGGCAGCTTTTCGACGAGATGATCTGCCGTGAAGATTTCCGTCTGCTGCGATACTGAGCCGTCGGGATGGACGATGGCGGAGACACCCGAGGTGGCTACAACAACCACTGCGCGATCGGTCTCCAGTGCACGCATGCGGCTCATCGCCAATTGTTGATACGTCATGCCGGTGAACCCAAACGTGGCGTTGTTCGTCGGTGTGCTGAGCAACTGGGCGCCGTTGCGAATCGCCATCCGGTAGGCCTCGTCCTCCGCCACCTCGTAGCAAGTCGCCACACCGACTGCGATGTTGCCGAGGTGCACCACGCCGTTGCCGTCACCAGGTTTGAAGTCGCCAGCCAGGTCAACCATGTCGGAGAACCTCCGGAAAAAGTCACGCATGGGCATGTACTCGCCGAACGGCTGGAGGAACCGCTTGTGGTGGTACTCCCCTGGCCCATCTTTTGGGTCGAAGACGACCATGGTGTTGCGGGAGCCAACGTCGTCACGTGTGAGTGTGCCAACGAGCAACGGTGCGTCGATGCCGCGCACGGCGACGTCGATAAGCGCTCGTGCTTCCGAGTCGGTGAACGGATTGACGTCAGAGGAATTCTCTGGCCAGAAAACGGCGTCGACATCCATGTTTTGCGCGCGGAGGTCGTCGCGAAGCGCAAGCGTTTCGTTGACGTGGTTGGCCAGCACCGCGCGGCGCTGTGCGTTGAAATCAAGCCCCATGCGAGGGACGTTGCCCTGTACCGCGGCAACGGTTGCTTCGCCCACTGTCGAGGCAGGGTTATTGACCCCGATCTGCGCCACGGTGCCGAGACCGAGGGGCAGTACTGCGGCTACAAGGCCGGCCCAGCGTTGCGTCCCACGCTGCAGGATGGCCACGATGAGACCTGCCCCTGCCAGCGCCACCGCAATTGAGATCAGCGCCGGACCACCCCAAGGTGCGAGAGCAGCTAGTGGACCATTGATTTGCCCCCACGCCAGGCGTACCCAGCTAAACCCGCCGAAAGGAAACGACGAGCGGCAAAACTCAACCGCAAGGTAGATCAGCGCAAACGCGAGGAAGCCAAAGCGCCAACGCGCGACGATCACACCAAACACACCTATAGCGATGCCGTAGAGCGCGAGGAAGATCGACAAAGCGACATACGGCATTGCGCCGACAAACTCCCCGATCCACGGCAGCAGGTAGAGGTAGCAAAACGCAGCCTGCGTAAAGCCCAGTAGGCCGCCGAAGGCTGCGGAAGGACGATCAGTACCCGGCCAGCGTTGCCATGGCATGAGCGCAAGATAAAACACGGATATGCCGACGATGGCGGAGAACCAGTGTCCGTGCGGTTCGTACGAGAAGAACACCAGCCAGCCAGAGCAGGCCGCGAGTACGAACCGGAGGAAGCGGGTAAGGGCCGTCACCTACTTCTCCCCCGGCTCATTGCCGCTGTTGCGGAACCATTCCTCCAACTCGTCGGCATCAATAACGACGTCGTCAGCATCCGCTCCTTTCTGCGGATAGGGCTGATTGGGATTGGTAAACGAACCGTAGGAGGTGGTGAACTGCGACATCGGGGTGGCCTCGTAGAGGCGCGCGCCGAGGTCTTCCATGCCGCGACGGGCGCGTTTGGTCATCGAACGACGCGCGATTGCTCGTGTCGGACCGAACACTAATAGCAGGCCGATGACCGAGCTCACGAAACCAGGGACGAGACTTAGCGCCCAACCCGCCATCAACAGCGCGGAGTCGCCAGCCAACTTGCCAAGGCTGGTTCGCCCACGAGCCATCTGCGTAAGTTCACTGCGAAGCGACATGCTGGCGGCAAAGCCGCCGAAGATCATCAGTGCGAAAATTGCCAACAGCGCCCATCCGACACCAATCCACTTGGCGACGAGAAAGAACGCGATCGCTTCAACAACGAAGTAGGACAACAGGAGCACAGGCATGGGCCAGAGACTACCCGTTGAGCCGATCGAGCAACCAACCCACGTCAGTTGCAGCGTAGAGAAAATACGGGCCGAAGTGGTTCGTGCCAGTCCTGCCACGGATACGCTTGGCCGTACGTGAGAGGAACTCCACTCCCCAACTCTCTGCCAAGGCTGAGACATCTGAGTGCGGGACAAGGTCGTCGTATGGCGAACTCCACAGACGAATCGGAATACCTAGCGGGCGTTTGGTGCCTAGGCGTGTTGCATCAAGGTGGCTGCTGGTCAACGGGAGGTCGTCGAGAAGCGATGCCATGCTCACTCCGGTCCTCGTCCAAGAGCGAGTATGCGACCACGGGCGATGCAGCACCGCCCCTAAAGCACACGTGCGCGCCCCGTTCGCAATGGCCGCAACACCTCTTGGGCTCAAGTGCGGAGCAATCTCGGCAGCAATTGCGTCGTCGCTGGCCATGAGGCCCGCGACCGCGTAGAGGATCACTACGGAGGCAAGCGCGCCATCGACGTGATGGAGCATGCTGACCATGTCCACTGGCGGAGCTGCGACCACAGCTGCCAGCAGTTGGAGATCGGGTGCGTACTCAGGTTCCTCGAGCCACGCTGCGGCGGCTCCCCCGCCCTGGGAGAAACCCCACAGACCGAGTTTGGCTGTTCCTACGCCGAGGTTGGTGCTGGCGCGCACGGCATCGGCGAGGGAGCGTGCTGCCGCAACGTGGTCGCAATAGAGCTCCACATCGTCCCCGGGGTCGCGTGGGTAGTCGGTGATGACTACGTCGGCGCCGGCTGCAAGGAACAAGTTGATTACGGGTTGTTCATACGCGGCGATCAAGTCTATGGGCTTGATACGTGGTCCGATGCCCACGGTGCAGGAATATGACGGGTCGCAACGCCGTGCAACGCCCTGCGTCGATGGCGCAAACGCGATCGTGGGCCGTTCACCTTTCCCCATCCACGGCGTACGAGAGCGAAACACTGCGCCTGTCGCGGACAAGATCCGGCCTTGAGTATCGCTCGTGGCGTATTCGATTCGCCAGGAGTCTGAGGGGTTCAACAGCCCGCTTGCCCCTACTGGTCGGATCTGTACGGCCTCGAGAAGGGACCCCGGCGTCACGCCCATAAGCCAGGTAGCTCGGCCGAAGTCTGGCCCGGTTCGTTGAGCAGGACGAACTAAGTCAAGGCCGAGCCCGGCGAGCGAGCGCACACGAGGAAGGAGCAACGACGCCATGAGCTACCTCGGCATGTGGCGCCAGATTGGACGTGGAACCAAGCGCATAATCATGGCCAAAACGGCGAGGCGACGCGGAATCCACACTGTCGTACTCCGTCCCTTGGCCGCAGCGTCAACGACAGCATCAGCGACGACATCCGGCGTCACAGACATAATCGCAGGCTTCATCCCCTCAGTCATCGCGCCAATGACGAACCCGGGGCGCGCCAGTATCAGGTTCAGGCCTGTCCCATGGAGTTTGTCGGAGAGTCCTTGGCAAAACGCGTCGAGGCCTGCCTTCGTCGATCCGTAGACGTAGTTGGCGCGACGTGCCCGCCAGCCCGCGATGGAAGAAAAGGCGAAGATCTCGCCGCGTGCCATTTCGTCGGCAAGGACGGTGAGCATGTTGACCTGTGCCACGTAGTCCACCGTGGCAATGCGAGCGGCCTCGCGTTCTTCGCGCTCTGCCAGTTCCTGATCGCCCAAAATGCCGAAGGCCACGATGGCGGACGTGACCTCCCCTGCCTCGCGGACGATGCGGCGATGTGAGTCGAGGTCGGTAGCGTCAAAATTAACGGCTCGGACAACAGTCGCTCCCGCTGCAAGCAAACGACGTTTCACGTCGTCGAGGCCATCGCTGCTACGCGCTGCGAGTACAACTTCACGACCACTGCAGATGCGCACAGCGATCTCGCCGCCGATGTCGCTGCGAGCACCGAGCAGGAGCACTGTTCCGGGGTTATCCACGCGCTGCATCCAGGTCGCGACGAGTGGTGTTGAAGGTCTTCATGCCGGTAGCAGTCAGCGTCACGATGTCTTCGATGCGCATGCCCCACTCACCTGGCTTATAGATGCCAGGCTCGATGGAAAAGGCCATTCCCTCGCGCAAGATGACGTCGCTACCTGCGATGATGAACGGCTGCTCATGGCCCGACAATCCGATACCGTGTCCAAGACGGTGGGTAAACCACTCGCCGTAGCCGGCCTCCTCCAGTACGCCTCGTGCGACGGCGTCGAGTTCACCTGCGGTAATGCCGGGTCGGGCTGCGTCGCAGGCCGCCTGGAACGCGCGCTCCAGCGCGTCGTACGCCTCCAGGAAGTCTGGCTTCGCCTTGTTCCTGCCACCCACGACGTGAGTACGGGTGCAGTCCGATTGGTAGCCAGATGGCAGCGCACCGCCCAGGTCGACGACCACCGGGTCGCCCTCCTCGAGCACACGGTCTGAGAAGTCGTGGTGCGGGTTCGAGCCGTTGGGACCAGAACCGACGATGACGAACGCCACCGTTTCGTGCTCTTCGAGGATCAGCGCGTTCAGTTCTGCAGCGACCTCGCGTTCCGTACGGCCCGGCTGAAGCAGCTCCGCAGCACGTTCGTGCACACGGTCGATTGCCCTGCCTGCGGCCTCGAGTTGTTCAAGCTCTGCAGCGTCTTTCACCATGAACAATTCCGCGACCTCAGTCTCAGCCAGATCTGTACGTGGCAGCAGGGCCTGCAGTGCGAACACGTGGTCGGCGGTCAAAGAGGAGCCGAGACCGACCGGGCCATCCGGGAGCGAGTCAGCAACGAGACGGTACGGGTTCTCACCATCGCGCCAGCCAATCACCTCGACGTCGTCCGCGCCGTCGAGCCCCAACGAAAGCAGGTCTGTCATCGGTGCGACGACACGCGCGCCATCGGCGGAGATGACGAGGGCGGTGAGGCGTTCGTGGGAGGACGCCCAGGAGCCGGTGAGGTAGGCAAACTCTGCACCAGTCCCGATCACCAATCCGCTCAAGCCACGTTGCTTTACCAAGTCGGCAGCCATTTGTCGGCGCTTCGCATACACACTTGCATCAAACGTCATGCTGGCCATGGTAGATCGATACCATCGCTGCTGTGTCTGAATCCCTCGCACGATCAATCGCCCGCATCAGTATGCCTGGACGTAGTTACTGTTCAGGCGCGCTGATCACGCCCGATACGGTGCTCACGTGTGCGCATTTCTTTCGCGGTGTGGATGAATCGAAGGTGCGTGTGCGTATCGACGACACCACGTACCGCCTCAAATCCGCCGCACCGATTCCCGGTACTGATATTGCATTGGCAAGGCTCACCGAACGCTCATCGGCTCCGCTGCTTGCGATTGGGGCTCCTCCGAAGATTGGCGCATCGACGCTGACGGTTGGCTTCGGCGGACGTGCGAAAACTCCTCAGGGAAAGCCAGGTCTCTACCTGGGCAAGTTGCCGTTTTCTGCGTCACGGTCGTTTGCCACGCGTATCCGCCCCGCGGGCTTGGTCTACGCCTCTCCCCCGGCGATCAAAGGAGACTCTGGCGGGCCGGTCTTTGCACACGGCAAGGTGTTCGCAGTGCAGTCGCTCATCATGGATCCGATGAACCGAAACCTGCGCATCGCCACCGTGTCGCTATTGCCCGCTAGTTACCGATAGCCACCACACCGCGGCGGATCGCGTCGACTGCACGGTTGGCGTTATCACGAATCTGGTCAGAGTAGCCGGTCTTCTTAATCTGCTCGAGCAGGTCGATGACTTGGCGGCACCAGCGCACGAAGTCGCCAGGTGTCAGTTCTGCGCCGGATTCTGCCGCAGCTGCGAGGGCGTAACCCAAGGGGGCACCCGCGGTCCACTGATGCATGGATAGGCTAAACCCGGCATCCGGAAGGCGTGTTGCGGGAAGATTATGGCGTTGCTCATCAGACACCAGTTCGCCGTAGATGCGCATGGTGTCGTTCATCGCATCAGCCATCGCGTCGGTTGCCGCCTCCGGCGAACCCTGGGTCGCACGACGGTTTTCGAACACCACCATGGATGCGACACCGGCGAGTTCCGCTGGATCTAGCTCGTCCCAGATGCCGCGCTTGAGACACTGTGCGACCAGAAGGTCTGAGACGTTGTGAATACGCGATAGACGCTCGCCCTCGTCGGTGACGTTGGGTTCGCCGTCGACTAGTTCGACGTAGTCCATCTCCGTGAGCAGCCCGATGATGCGCTCAAAGGTTCGGCCAAGCGAGTCGGTCGAGGTATCCACACGACGCTCAAGTGAGGCGAGTTTGCGCTCGTCGCGCACGATGTCTTCGGCTGTTCTGGCAAGAAGTTCGCGGTCGTGCGTTGGCCAATGATGCACCGGGTGATCACGAATAGCCTTCTGCAGCGCAAGCACCTGCTTGTTCGGACGGGTCCGCGCCTTCTCACGCAAACGTTTGGGTGCATTGAAATGGCCGCGGTGCAGCATGTCCGCGACCTTGCGGGCGTGCTTTCGTGGCTGTTGCTGCATATGACGAGGCACCTTGATGCGGCCGACGACCATGGGCGGGTTGCGGAACGAGGCAGCATCAATACGTGCCGACCATCCGCGCTCCGTTGTCACCCAGGGACGTGGGTCGTGCTGCTTCGCCGCAGGCTGCACGACAGCGGCCAGTTCCGGCTTGCGCTTACCCGGCAGTGCGATCACCTCGCCTACTTGGAGGCGAGCGAGAATCTTGACGGTCTCCGTGTGGCGGTTCTCAATCGCTTCGCGGCGCGCTTTCTTCTCCGCATCGTTGAGGTCTCGACGCAACCTCGAGTACTCCACAAGCTCTGCAGCCGGGTCTTCGGACGGCGGCGCGAACGCGGAGATGTCGCGCTCCAACTTCTCACGAAGGATCCGGACCTTGGTTTGCAGACGCTCAATGTCGCGGACCTCGCCCACCACGGAGCGGTCGGTCTGGAACTGGGCAAAAGACTGCTCGATCAGTCGGATCGAATCATCGAAGCCATTCATGGCCAGCATGTTGATCGCCATGTTGTAGCCAGGCTGAAACTGCGAGATAAGCGGGTATGTGCGAGTGGAGGCCAACCCGGCAACCGCATGGGGGTCCAGCGCCGGTGCCCACTGCACGACGGCGTTGCCGATGTGGTCGATGCCGCGGCGCCCCGCACGCCCGGTCAGCTGCGTGTACTGGCCAGGAGTCAAATCGACATGGGCCTCGCCATTGAACTTGACCATCTTCTCCAGCACCACAGTTCGCGCCGGCATGTTGATACCCAGCGCGAGGGTTTCGGTGGCGAAGACCACCTTGACCAAACCGCGTACAAAGAGCTGCTCAACGATGTGCTTGAACGCTGGCAGCAGACCTGCGTGGTGGGAGGCAAAGCCACGCATCCAAGCGGTGCGCAACTGTTTGAAGTTGAGCACTTCAAGGTCTTCGCCGGGAATGCCTTCCACGCCGTCGTCGATAATCTGCTCGATTTCGGAGCGCTCCTCCGGAGTCGTCAGTTCCTTGCGGGAACGCAGGCACTGGAACAGTGCGCCGTCGCAGCCGGCGCGGGAAAAGATGAACACGATCGCGGGCAGCATGTCCTGGCCCTGCAGGACGGAGACGACCTCCGGGCGCCCTACTGGACGCACTTTGTCCTGGCCGCGGGTACGGCCGCTGCGAGAGCGCGAACGGAAGCCACGGCCTTCTTCGAAGTCGCGGCGACCCTCATTGGAATGGCCGGACTCGATGCGCTCAATGGCGTGCTCGAGGGAGCGGTTGACTCGCCCGTCGGTGCCGGGTTCGAACAGCGGGAACATCTTGCGCCCCACCATCATGTACTGGCTCAGCGGGATCGGGCGGTGCTCAGAGACGATCACCTCTGTATCGCCACGGACGGTAGACAGCCATTCGCCGAACTCCTCGGAGTTTGACACCGTAGCTGAAAGACCAATGAGGCTGACCGAGTCGCTCAAGTTGAGGATGATCTCCTCCCACACGGCACCACGGTCCCGATCTGCCAGAAAGTGGATCTCATCCATCACCACATGGGTCAGGCGATCCAACTGTGGTGACTCGGCGTAGAGCATGTTACGAAGCACCTCAGTGGTCATGACGACGATCTCAGCCGAGCCGTTGATGCTGGTGTCCCCGGTGAGCAGACCGACAGCCTCTTCGCCATGCTCGGCAACGAGGTCGTTGTACTTCTGGTTGCTCAGCGCCTTGATCGGCGTGGTGTAGAAACACTTCGTCCCACGGTGCAGGGCGAGGGACACGGCGAACTCGCCAACAATGGTTTTGCCCGAGCCGGTTGGCGCGCAAACCAGCACGCCACGATCTTCCTCGACGGCTTTGCAGGCCTCAATCTGGAAGTCGTCGAGATCGAAAGGCTTCGCTGCGGCGAATTCCTGCAGAAACGGCGTGGAGTTCTCGGGGGAAAGCATGCCCCCTACAGTACGTCCCCAAAGTCAATGTCGTTTTCGAAGCCTCGCTTCTGCGAGGTGCTCGACTTTGTCGCCGGGGCACGGTGTACCGGTTGTGGGCGCTCGATTGGTGCAGCCCTAATGCTTGTCGACGAGCCAATCGGGCTCGCAGACCCAACCGGAGTCGGAGCGTCGATCGGGCCGGAACCCTGCTCGTCGTCAAGATCCATCCAGTCTGGACGCTCACGCTTGCGCTTGCGGTCGTTGAAACGGCAGAACTGGAACGCGAGCTCGACCAAAAACGTTATAGAAAGACCAAGGATCGTCATGGAAAATGGATCCTGTGTCGGAGTCATGACGGCCGCGAAGATGAAGATCAACACGATGATGAAGCGACGCTTGTCCTTCACATGTTCGTAGCGCAACACTCCGACGAGGTTGAGCATGATGATGATCAGCGGCACCTCGAAGCTCACGCCGAAGATCACGATGAGAGACAGCAGGAAGTTGTAGTAGTCTCCACCAGACAGTGCAGCGATCTGAAACTCAGATCCAATTGACATCAAGATCAGAAATCCCTGGTCAAGGATGAAATAGGCCAGAGTTGCGCCGCTTACAAAAAGAATCACTGCAATAGTTACGAAGACAAACGTATAGCGGCGTTCGTTCTTTAGCAGTCCTGGCGTAATAAACTTCCAAATTTGGGATAGCCACACCGGAGATGCCAGTACCAGACCGGCGAGAGCACCAATCTTCAGTCGCAGCATGAACATCTCTAGTGGTCTTGTTGCCAAAAGACGGCACTCACCGTCTCCGGTAAAATCTGCTCGAAGTTCATCAGGCAAACTGCAATATGGGCCACGAATGATTTCGCCCAGCGGCATCAAGCGCCAAGGCGCATATTGATACCAAATGAAGCCGACAATCGTCCCGACGAGAATAGCGGCTAGGGAGACAAGCACCCGCCGACGAAGTTCCTGGAGGTGCTCGACCAGCGACATCTCGCCGGTAGGATTCTTCCTCCGATTAGTCACTTTTGCCTTCATTGCCACTTAGGAGCGCGGCTGGTTCTCCGGGCGCTCCCAGAAATCGGCGTCCTGCGCGGCGCTGCGGGTCTCTTGGGCAGCCGCGGATTCAATCTCGTGCTGTTGCTTCGGCTGTTCGCCAGCCTCGTCGTTTTGCATCTCCTTGACTTCAGACTTAAAGATACGGGCGGAGCGACCCATGGAGCGTGCGAGATCCGGCAGCTTGTTTGCACCAAACAAAAGCAAGATTACGAAAAGAATAAGGAGTAGTTCTGCTCCACTCGGCAAAGTCATTGCGTTCCTTTCAACAACAGACGTGTAAGGGCTCTTAGTCTAACGCCTCGAGCGCAGAATTCACGCGCGCCTCGAGTTCAGCAGCCAGCTTCGCTGGCTCTTGGATGCGTACGCGGTCGGCTTGACCTAGGCAGAACCTGATCAACCAGTCGCCACTGCCGTAGTGCATGGCGGCCGAAATCCACCCCGTTTCGGAGTCAATTACGTCACTTTCGATATCGATGTCCCAGTAGTCCGCGAGCCACGTCGCGTCCGGATGGATCAGCAGTTGCGCCTTTGCCTGCTGGGCCATCCCGAAAGGATCGGCGCTGTCGAAGTCGGTGTCCGTGGCGGTGGACGGCTCGTCGAGAAGTACCGCTTCCCGGATACGGTCAAGCCTGAACGTCTTTATATCCCCGGCATCTGCTGCTCGGAGGTAGGTGTTGCCGTCCTCGTGGAAGAGGCTCGCAGGCTCAATTGTGCGCTTACTCGTCGTGTCTGAGGTTGCCGAGTAATACGTCACCTCAAGTTGCTGCTTGGCAGAGAGTGCCTCGGCGACCGTAGACGCAATACTCGACGTCGTGGGGTGCTCCGCATCGCCAATGCCGCTGGCGGTTGTCGCGGTACGGATCTTGTCGGCTGCGGAGCGGACCGCGCGGGCATCCACAAGCCCAGGCATTGTCTCTAACGAGTCGAGCAGCACCAGCAGCGCACTTGCTTCGACTGGGGTAAGGCGAAGCGGCTTGGTCAAGCCTTGATCGTCGATGATCCGCACGCCCTTCCAGGAATGCTCCAGCTCGATCATCTCCCCCGGGCCAGTGCCAACGCCCGACATGTACAGCAAGTCCAGATCATCGCGCACCTGCTGCGGATCTGCGCCGAGGTCGCGCGCGATCTCCATTACCGTCAGGTCCGCGTGGTTGGATGCGTAAGCAACCAGGTTGAGCAAACGCACCACGCGCTCTTGTCGCTGCAGATCAGTACTCATCGGCGTTCCTCTCCCGCTGCTGTACGCAAAAGCTTGACGACGTCCTCCCGCACCCCAGCTGGCTCCACCGCGACAACGTTGCCCGCAATGCTGGCAATTGCGCGCACAACCCAATCGCGGTCGACGGAGGTGAGCGTGATGGTGTCGGCAATACGCTTGCCCCGCAAGGCGAGTTCTTCACCAGCGCCATCGGTAACGGTGACGGTGGCATCAACCAGGTCGCCTCGCAACGATGCCTCCACAATGCTTTGGAGATCGCTTTCCTGCTCGTGGAACGGCTCTGACGTGTTGACGCGTTTCACCTGGGAAATTTTCTTCACGCGGAAGACACGCTCGGCGCCGCGGTCGATGTCGTAGCCGACGAAGTAGGCGCGGTTGTTCAGCGACACCACGCCCCACGGGTCCACTACGCGACGCTCAGGATCCTTGCCTGGTGCGCGGACGAAGTCGAAGGACATGCGCTGCTTGTTGCGCACACACGCAACGATGGCGCGCAACGTCTCTGGGCGGAGTTGGAAGATATCGTTGGACACCGACACCAACGTCGGAGCATCCAGGTTCCGCGTCGCACCGGACGCGGCGAGCTTCGTCCATCCCGAACGCGCGAAACTGCCAAGCGAGCCTGGCTGGGAAAGATCAACTGCTAGCCCGACGACGGATGCTTCCTCGGCGGTGAGATCCACCGGCGGAAGTTCGTAGAGGTCTTTATCAACCCACACTTCCCCGTCTACAAAGTGGGCGGGAACCCAGAGTCGGCGCAGTTCTGCGACGTCACGGCGGATGAGATGACCTGCAGCGTCACGGCTGCGACCCCCGTAACCGTCGACGTGGCGCTGCACCCACGCGACGTCCCGCTTTTCGGGTGAGTTGAGCAGTGCAAAGGTGAGGCCGACCTGGCGGATGATCATGTCGGAATCGTCGGCCATGCGCTACTCCCCTTCCCCCGCGTGAGCGTTGACGTAGTCGATGAGGTCATCTGCCTCGGCGCTGGTGTTGGCGAATGGGTCGAGCAACTCAATCGTGCGCGGCTCCGGACGGTTGACCTTCAGGTGCACCCAATCGACGTTGTGTGGCGTATCTGCTTCACGTACTGCCGCGAGGAACCTCCCGCGGATGGCGGCACGTGTGGTCTCAGGCGGGTTCGCCACAGCCTGTGCGATCGCGTCGTCGGTAATCCAGCGCTTGGCAAGACCTTTGCGCTCCAGCAGGTAGAACAGTCCGCGCTTGCGGTTGATGTCGTGATACGTCAAGTCGATCTGGGCGAGTTTTGGGTGGTCCCAGCCACAACCGAGCTTGGCGCGGAACTGCTCAAGCAGTTTGCGCTTAATCACCCAGTCGATCTCTGTATCTACCTGGGAGAAATCCTGTGTCGCAATCGCATTGAGGGTGCGCTCCCACAGGTCCACGACGCGGGCCATCTCCTCGTTCGGCGTACCCTCGTCTGGGCGTTGCGCCAACCAGCGCTTCGCAGCCTCAAGCGTTGTGCGCTGCACCTCCAGGGCGGTCACGGTTCCACCCGCAGCTAGGTCGAGCGGCGTCGACCCGGTCGGGTCGGCTGCAATATCGCGGATATGCGCGATGGGGTCTGTGAGCTCCATGTCTGGCAGGTCGAAGCCCGCCTCGAGCATCTCAATGACCAGCAGCATCGAGCCAACCTTCAGCGCAAAGGTGGGCTCGGACATGTTGGAATCGCCCACGATGACGTGCATGCGACGGAACCGGTGCGAATCCCCGTGGGGTTCGTCGCGGGTGTTGATGATCGGGCGGGTGCGCGTCGTTGCGGACGAGACGCCTTCCCACACTTGATCTGCGCGCTGCGAGATGACGAATGTGTCGCCTGCGATCTTGCCGGCGCCGCAGATGAGCTGGCGTGTGATTAGAAACGGCAGCAGTTGCTGACCGAAGGACTTCAGCGCGAGTTCGCGGCTGACCAGGTAGTTCTCGTGTGCGCCATAGGAGTTGCCACGGGAGTCCACGTTGTTCTTAAACAAATAGGTCGACCCGCCGAGGCCGTCTGCCGCAAGGGCCTTGTCAGCCGTTTCTGCAAGATCCGCATAGATCCACTCGCCGGCCTTATCGTGCGCGAGGAGCTGGGACAGTGAGTCGCACTCCGCCGTCGCGTATTCCGGGTGTGATCCGACATCCAGGTAGAGACGCGCAGCGTTGTCCACATACACGTTGGAACTGCGGTGCTGCGCCACTACCGGGCGGAAGAGGTACCTGGCGATCTCTTCCGGGGTGAGCACTTGGCGGGCACCGTCGTAGGCAGCCACGCCGAATTCTGTTTCGACGCCCATGATGCGCCGCGGGTACCCAGCCACCATTGCGTTTACTGACCACCCTTTTGCACGAAGGATTTCACAAACTCCTCCGCGTTGGTGTCCAGCAGCGCGTCGATCTCGTCGAGCAGATCATCCGTACCGGTTGTGTTGATCTGGGCTTGACCGGCGCCTTGCGATGCGTCGAAGTTGTCACCGTTATCTTCACCGCCGCCACCTGCGGCGTGCATCTGTTGCGTAGCCATGGCTATCAGCCTACCTTTACCTATTCGTTTTCAAGCCCAGTCCGGCCAGCAATTCGGACACCGTGTTGGATTGGGCAATAAGTTCTTCGGTGTCCGCCGCGGTGTGCTCCCCGAGCAGGTCGAGCGGGACCCGGTAGAGCTGCTCGTCGATAGAAAACAGCATAGATTGCCAGCTGGAGGCGACCAGGTTTTCGCCGAATTTTTGGCCGGCAGTGCCGCGGAAGTACGCACGGGTGTCGCGCGGTGGTTCTGCGGCGGCGCGTTTGATCGTTTCCGCATCAACCAGCGTGCGCATAGCACCCTTGCGGACAAGCGCGTGGTACAGCGACTGCGACGGGTCAATGTCCGAGTACTGCAGGTCAATCGCCTGCAGTTTCGCCATTGTCGCGCCGCGCTGCTCGAAACGCCGGATCAGCGACCATTTTGCGGTCCAGTCCAGCCGGTCGGCCGTCGAGAGCGGATCGCGCTCCAAGTCATCGAGAATCTCGCCCCACATTTCGAGCACTTGCTTATCGACGACCCCAAGTCCCTCAAGGCCTGCACACCGCTCACGGTAGATCCGCAAGATGGAGATTGCGGTGCGCGAGGTGTCGTCGACAAGCGAAAGCTCATGGTTCAGCGTCGGGTCGTGGCTAACCGCATGAATCTCCGCAACCGGGTCCTTCAGACGCAGGTCTGAGAAGTCCACGTCCTGCTCAATGGCGTCGAGCACCAACTTCGTCATGCCGAGTTTGAGGAAGTTGGAGAACTGGCTCATGTTCGCATCGCCCACGATGACGTGGAGGCGACGGAAGTCCTCCTCCGGTGCGTGTGGCTCGTCGCGCGTGTTCACAATGCCGCGGTTGAGTGTCGTCTCGAGCGAGACTTCCTGCTCGAAGTAGTCTGCGCGCTGCGAGATCTGGAAACCAGGCTTCTCCGACGCTTGGCCGATGCCGACGCGCCCGGCGCCGATGATCACCTGGCGAGTGACGAAGAACGGAATCAACGCCTGCGTGAGCCGCTCAAAATTGGTGTGGCGCGAGTACAGGTAGTTTTCGTGACTGCCGTAGGAGCGACCCTTGCCGTCGACATTGTTCTTGTAGAACTTCAGCGGCGGGCACGGATCGTGATTGGCGAGGACGGAAACCTGCTCTTCCCACAGGTGACGGATGTCAGCAGCGGCGTCATTGAGGATGTGATCGCCCGCTGCGTCATAAATCATGGTGTCCAAAGCGTTCGAGCATTCTGGGCTTGAGTACTCGGGGTGGCCGTGGTCAACGTAATAACGCGCACCATTAGCGACGACAACGTTCGCCACCCCGATCGCATTCGCGTCCACCACCGGCACACTGCGGTAGCGCTGCAGATCGAACCCACGGGCGTCCTTCAGCGGGGCTTCTTCCGCATAGTCCCATCGCGTACGCGCTTTTGTGCGCAACGCCGCGTACGCCACCACCGCGTGAGTGGAGGTAACGAGCGGGCTGATCAGCGGATTGTCGGGGCAAGTGATGCCGTATTCGGTCTCGGTACCCATGTAGCGCAATTGGTTATTACTCATCACTTCAACAGACTACAGGCTGGGGGAAGTGTGATGATTGTCGCTATTGTCGCACGGTAGTGATCCATGCTATATTCCGTACACCTGTAAGTTTCTGATGGAGGTGCTTCACCTCCGAACTTTTTAGGAGCTACTACGGCCAGGTGGTCAGCAACACAGGGAACACGTTACGTGGAGCTAACTCCGGGGCCTGCCGATAAATAGGAAGGACGCTCCTTGATCCGCACCAATTCCTTAAGCAAGACTTTCAAGTCACGCACTGGCACTACGGAAGCAGTCAAAGACGTGTCTGTAACGTTCCCGCCGGGTCTCTCGGTCCTGATAGGCGGCAACGGCAGTGGAAAGTCTACGTTGATACGTCTCCTGTGCACCATAGAAAAGCCGACACGAGGTGGATTTTCGGTCGATGGAACGGAGATCGCAGGAAGAGCGTTAGTTAACTATCGGCGTCGTATTGGCTATGTACCCCAAGATGTACGTTTCGCCTCGACTATGACATGCCGTGACGCCCTTGCATACGCAGGCTGGGTTGCAGGGCTTGATAGACGCGCCTATTTGCGACGAATCCCGGAAGTATTGGAGATGATCGAGCTCCCAGAGATTGAGAATTCCCGAGTCAGCAACCTGTCTGGAGGACAAACTCGGCGCGTTGGAATTGCAGCTTCCCTGATCCATTCGCCCGATATTCTATTTTTGGATGAACCTACCGCAGGTCTTGACCCGCAGGCGAGGATTGAGGTGCGACATCTCCTAAATCGTCTCAAAGATAGCGCAACAATCATTCTCTCCACGCATCTGCAGGATGATCTCGAGCATGTGGCTGACAACGTGGTTGCGCTCCACAACGGTCGCATCGCGTACGAGGGAGAATGGAATCGGTTAAAAGCTGTTTCCGCAGACAATTTTTCCTCGGTGTCAACCGATCCCCTAGAACGCGCCCTCGCTTACGTGGCATCGAAACATTAATTCAGGACTTCAGCTTATGATCACTAGAAAATTTGGCTCACCAGTGCTCATGGTGCTCGGTGTCCTTCAGGTGGTATTCGGTGTTGGGGTTTCCTTTTGGGTGACCTCTAAACAAATGCAATTTGCGTATCCGCGAACTGCGGATATCGCTGAGGCATTTCGAGATGCAACTGCTTTATCCTGCTTTGGACTAGCAGTCATCGTCTCCTACAACGTGGCAGCGTTAGCTTCTCCTCGCGTGGGAACTGCCAACTCACTTGGCCGATACCCGCTAAAACTGCAGGTTCTATTCTTGACCCTCGCCCCAGCATTAATTACAGCCGCGTCAATATCACTTGGGGCTATTCCTGCTTTTACCGATGCTATCGCTAAAAGTGCAGATGGATCCGTCTGGATTCTGCTGGTAGTCGCTGTCAGCACTGTTTTTCTCTCCACGGTTGCTGCGCTGTCCGCTTTCGTTGCGCTTGCCTTTCGCAAGTTTCATCCCGCTGTCTCGCCATTGATTGCAGTTATTGTCACCTACTTTGTTGTCGCGTTCGGTGCTAACAGTGCCAAAACTTGGGCAGTCGCTCCAATTGTTTTGCAGGCGGTTGATCCGACTGATCTCACTGAGCCTCGAAACCTGGTAGTTGCCTTGGGTGTAAGCGTTTGCCTCGCACTGGTAGCTGGTGGACTTCTTTTGTTGGCTGCTGGTGCTTCGAAAAACATTAGTCTTAGCGGAGTAATTGCTATTACGGCGATTGTCGGTGTTGCAGGTCTGTTGCAGGCAGCTGCAGGTCCCGTCGCGATCGTCGATCGAGACTCTTGCGCATTCTCGTCGGGCGGGTCAGAGATATGTGTGGATTCGGCCGATGAGCCCGGGCTTGAGCAAATGACTCGTGATATCTCCGCCCTCGAAGAATATTTACCGGACGGCGTAAGACCGAGGAAACTCGCCAGCAATTCGGCTTACCGGATCAAGTCCGGGGACCACGGTTACCAAAACTTTACGACCGCCGGCGAGGATCGGCGCCTAGACATCAGTGGGCTTCTTCTCGATGAGCTAGGAATCGGGTCATGTACAGATCCGACGTCCGAAGGAGCCTTTGTGATCGACCGAGTTGGGGTCTATATCACTAAGCGCACTGGTGTTTATTCCAAGAGCGTTGAGAAAAATGGTGCTTTCTACCAAAGCATTTCCGAGAGCGGTGAGACGGATCCAGCACCGGAGGACGTGCTATCTTCCCTTGACCACAGCGTGGTTGACAAAAACATAGCGGAAAACTGGAGAGCAATTGTGTCTTGTCAAGCTACATGGGAAATGTTGACGGAGGAGTCCTAGGTCAATCATTGACCATCGTTTAGTTACTCAGAGGTAGCCCGATGCCGATCCGTAGTATTCTCTTGTCCACCCCGTGGCACGTCATTTGCCTTTTGGGGGCATTTTGCGGAGTAATGATTCGTTTAGTTCGTGGGATAACGTTTGAGATCGGAGGTAGTCCCACTAAGCCCTTTGTCATTACAGCTGCTGAGCTAGTTTCGCTTCTTTTCGCTTTGACCACGGTTGTGCTTGTAACACCTTCGATGCCTCACATTGATCTGCGGAGACGGCGGGCTCAGTGGTTATCAGTATTTAGACAAACCTTTGGTGCGATGATCGTCGTGATTGTCGCCTATTTCGCCTCGATCCAGAGCAATGTTGCTTATCATCTTGAGCCGGGGACCGATTCCGCCGTCAGTCCAGAGAGCGAACTGATTATCAACAACAGTGTGTTGATATTTGCGGCAGGTGCAATACTGATCACGCAGTGGGGAAAATCACTGGGGACACTCGCCACCATTATCCTGTGGGCGCTTTGTAATACGCCTTTGGTTTTCTTTACCAACTTCACCCCATGGCCTTTTGCGGTACTTCTAGATGCTGGACCGTGGTTCTCTACGGAGCACCTATGCACTACAGGGCTAGTACTGATTGCGAGTTTTCTGGTGCAGTTCCGCACTGCCGGTGCTAGTGCTTTCGCAATTCGAAGAGACACATAGATTCGACCGCCCAATTCGAGTGGTTATGAGGAAATAGTCTTCGCCCCCAAGTATCACGCACGACCTGGGGGCGATGTGTTTGACAGGTTCGAGTCGCAGAGAACTTAGGGTCGTACAACTATGGCCATTCTCAACCGGTTGGTCGATGCACGAATAAATGCGTTACCAGCCGCGCTCAGCCAGGCGGTGCGGTGCTGGCAGGTCGGAGACGTTGATGCCGACCATCGCCTCGCCCAGGCCACGGGACACCTCGGTGACTACCGCGATATCGTTCCAGTTCTGCGTCGCCTTCACCACAGCCTTTGCGCGGGCCTCAGGGTTGCCGGACTTGAAGATGCCGGATCCGACAAAGACACCGTCTGCGCCGAGTTCCATCATGAAGGCCGCATCAGCCGGGGTAGACACGCCACCAGCGACAAGCAATGGCACTGGCAGCTTGCCGTTCTCGGCAACCCACGCCACAAGGTCGTACGGAGCCTGCAGTTCCTTGGCGGCCACGTAGAGCTCGTCGCGGTTGTTCTCCCAAATAGCCTGGAGGCCAGCGATCTCGCTGGTGATCTTGCGGATGTGCTTGGTGGCCTCGGACACGTCACCCGTGCCAGCTTCACCCTTGGATCGGATCATGGATGCACCTTCGTTGATGCGACGCAGCGCCTCGCCGAGGTTGGTTGCACCACAGACGAACGGCACGGAAAAGCCACGCTTGTCAATGTGGTTGACGTAGTCCGCCGGGCTGAGCACCTCGGACTCGTCGATGTAGTCCACACCCAGGTGCTCGAGGATCTTTGCCTCCACTGCGTGGCCGATACGCGCTTTGGCCATGACCGGGATGTCGACGGTTTCGATGATGCCCTCGATCAGGTCTGGGTCCGACATGCGGGCCACGCCGCCCTGCGCGCGGATGTCGGCCGGTACGCGCTCGAGCGCCATGACGGCGGAGGCGCCGGCATCCTCGGCGATCTTGGCCTGCTCGGGCGTGACCACGTCCATGATCACGCCGCCGATGAATTTCTGGTTCAGCTGTTCTACATGAGACATACCGCTTAGTCTGCCCTGACAACTGGTAGATTCCAAGTGCCAGTTATATTTAGATTCTTTGGACCAGTTGATGCTTCTCGACGTCTCACGCGACTATCCCACGCCCATTCCTGCTCAAATCGCGGCAGGGATCCGCGACGCTGTTGCCACCGGCGCGCTTTCGCCTAACGACGCAATCCCGTCCACCCGTGTTCTCGCCGAGCAACTTGGGGTATCGCGAGGCAGTGTGGTCACTGCATACGACCAGCTCGAGGGTGAGGGCTACCTGCTGACCAGCCAGGGAGCGCCCACGCGGATCCACCCAGACCTCACTGTCGCAGCGCCCGTACCCGAACCCGCCGGCGGCTCGCCTGCCCGCACAACCCCGAAGGCCCGAATCTCGCTCAAGCCCTCGCCCGGCAGCGCGGGCACTATCCGCCCCGCCACCTGGCGAAAGGCGTGGCGCGAGGCCGCCGCGGAGCCCGGGAACAGTGTGGACAAGTCCGGCGAACCGGAGCTGCGCCATGCGGTAGCAGAGCACCTCCGTCTCGCGCGCAGCATGCGCGTGTCACCGGACCAGATCGTGGTTACCGGCGGCTCCCGCGAGGGACTCATGTGCATTCTCTTTGCGCTTGGGCCGAATTTGCGCGTGGGCGTGGAAGACCCCGGGCACCCGGGACTGCGACGCGTGATTCCGCTCGGCGGCCACGAGGTCGTGGAATGCGCCACGGACACCGACGGCGTCGTGGTGAGCGCTCTCCCCGACTCCCTCGACGCTCTGCTGGTCACCCCGTCGCACCTCTACCCCTTCGGCGGCGCCATGCCCGCCA
Organism: Corynebacterium coyleae; assembly: GCF_030408635.1. Classification (NCBI taxonomy): domain Bacteria; kingdom Bacillati; phylum Actinomycetota; class Actinomycetes; order Mycobacteriales; family Corynebacteriaceae; genus Corynebacterium; species Corynebacterium coyleae. Next base: position 1,326,329 of record NZ_CP047198.1, read on the forward strand.
CTCGCCGGGTGGAGCTGCTGGAATGGGCTGCGCGCACCGAAACCGTGGTAATCGAAGACGACTTCAACACCGAACTGCGCTACCGCATCTCCCCGCAGCCGGCGCTGTCCTCGCTGGCCACACGCGCGGACGTGTTTACACTCGGCACGTTTTCCACGCTGCTTTCCCGCGAACTCGCGGCCGGCTACGTCGTTGCCTCGCCAGCAACCGTTGAGGTGCTGCGCGAGGTCCGCAGCGTCCTCGGCATGCCGGTTTCTTCAGTCACGCAGCGCGCCATCGCGTACTTGCTGAACGACGGCGTCGCTCGCCGCTCATCTCGCGCCGTGCATCGTGGGCTGGCACAGCGACGCAAAGTACTCAACGAGCGACTGGTTCCGTTAATCAACGGTGCCGAACTCGCGCCCGGCGATGGCGCAGACCTCACGGTGCGTTTTGACACACGAAACGAACGGGATGAATTTGAACAACGCCTGCTCGAGGTAGGTATCGAGTCTGGTCACGAATCTGCACTGTGGACCAACAGCGGCGACGGGCTGGTGTTGAGCTTTGCCCACTTGAGTGCAACTGACTTCGACCTCGCCGTTGAGATCGTCACACGGATTGTGTGATCTCATTGACACGCCCGTTCAATAATGAATAGAGTTGTACAGGAAGTTGTACTTATCGGGGTTATTGGAGGCAAATGATGAAAGTCATGTCTTACTCGGAATCTCGTGCAAACTACGCGGAGGTTCTGAACACAGTTGTTGACGATTGCGAGGAGGTCGTCATCACCCGTTCCGGCCACGATCCGGTTGTCATTGTCTCGCTGGCGGAATACGAATCGATGAAGGAGACCTCTTATTTGCTTCAATCCCCAGCGAATGCTCGCGTACTCAAGGAGCGAATCGAACGCTTGGAAAAAGGAACGTCGGTTCAGAATGAGCTCATCGAGGAAGATAGATGATTCTGTCTTGGGACGAAGATGCCTGGGCCGAGTATGTCGAATGGCAAACCACGGACAAGCGTGTGCTCAAACGCATCAACATGCTCATCCGCGATATTCAACGCAACGGCAATCAAGGCATCGGCAAGCCTGAACCGCTCAAACATGAGCTCAGTGGCTATTGGTCCCGGAGGATTACCAGCGAGCACCGACTCGTGTACAAAATGACCGAAACCGAGATCCGAATTGCGGCTTGTCGCTACCACTACGGGGAATAGACTCCTCTACTACCCGATGACCTCTGCGGCGACGACACGTTTGCCGTGGCGGCCAGTAATACGCGCCCACTCGTCTGGGTTCGCAGTGTTCGGCATGTCTTCGCTTTCGTCCTGCTCGTTGCGTACTGCTTCGCGCAGGTGATCGGCGGTGATTCCCGCGGTGGACACACCTGAGAGGTGGTCCTTGATCGCGAGCTTCTTCGCGCGGTCCACCACATTGGCAATCAAGGCGCCAGAGACGAAGTCGGAGTAGTGCAGTACCTCGGCGGTGCCGTCGACAAGTTCGAGGCGCACGAAGGGGCGCGGGGCGAACATGGCGGCAGCAGCTGCGTCGATAAGTTCCTCGCGAGGAGCAGCAAGGGGGATCGAGTCGGTGAGGTACCGGGCGAGGATGTCCTTCGACTCCTCCTTGTTGGGCCGCGACACGCGGACCTTGATGTCGAGGCGGCCCGGGCGCAAGATTGCCGGGTCGATGAGTTCCTCACGGTTGGTCGCGCCGATGACGATGACGTTCGCGATGTCCTCCACGCCGTCGATCTCAGTAAGCAGCTGCGGTACCACGGTGGTCTCCATGTCAGAGGAGACACCCGATCCGCGGGTGCGGAAGATGGATTCCATCTCGTCGAAAAAGACGATGACCGGGTTGCCCTCGGAGGCGAGCTCGCGGGCGCGCTCGAAGATCAGGCGGATGCGGCGTTCGGTCTCCCCGACGAACTTGTTCAGCAGCTCGGGGCCTTTGACGTTGATGAAGTGCGCCTGCCCCCCGTCTCCAATGCGCTGCGACAACGAGTTCGCCACCGCCTTTGCAATGAGCGTCTTACCGCAACCCGGAGGGCCGTACAGCAACAAGCCCTTCGGCGGGGTGAGGTCGTACGTGGCGTAGAGCTCGGGGTGGGAAAACGGCAGCTCGACGGAATCCTGGATCGTCTCAATCTGGGAGGACAGCCCGCCGATATCTTCGTAGGTCACATCCGGGATTTCCTCGAGCGAGAGTTGGTTGACCTCGGTTTTCTGGATGCGCTCAAACGCGTAACCGGCGGATGAGTTCACCAGCACCATATCGCCTGCACGCGTGGTTTTGAGGAGCGGTTCGGCGAGCATGACCAGCGACTCCGCGCCCTGCTGGTCGGCCACCACGGCGCGATCTGTGCCGATGCGTTCCACCATCGTGGCAATCTGGCCTGTTGGGGTAAACCCACAGGCTTCCACCACAACGGTTCCCTCGCCGAGGCGCACAAGCGTGCCCGGTACAAGGGCTTGTGGCTCGACCAGCGGCGAAATCTTCAGGCGCATCCGCCGACCTGATGTGTGCACCTCCGCTTCCCCATCGCGAGTACCCGGGGCAAGGTAGATGCCGTAGGTGGACGCGGGCTCGCCGAGTTCCTCGACCTTGACGTAGAGGTCATTGAGCTTGTCGCGGCTGGACTTCAGAAGCTCCGCAAGCCGCTTGTTGCGCGCTCCCAGATCTTGATTCTCGCGCTTGAGGTTGCGCAATTCGGGCCCGAAAGCATCGTCTTCAATGTGTCCAACCATGGATCCGAGCCTACCTATCGTCGATAGGACGCAAGTGCTTATCGACGAGCCTTACGCTGCGGGCGCGGCGGCGTCACACCATCAGCGAGCCTGCGGGTCCAGACAAGAAACGCGGTGTGTGCGTTCATGCGGTGCTCCGGGCGGGTAGCCAGGCCATCGACCTTCCACTCACGCAGCAGGGTCTCCCAGGCGCGTGGCTCAGTGAAGCACTTCGCCTCGCGGATAGCCTCCATAATGTTCATCAGCTGTGGCACGGTGGCCACGTACGTCATGAACACACCACCTGGGATGAGCACGTTCTTCACGGTGTCGATGAAGTGCCACGGCTCGACCATGTCCAAGATGACGCGGTCCACCTGACCATCGAGGTCCTCCGGGGTGACCTCGCCAAAGTCGCCCAGGCGAGGCGTCCACCACTCCGGTTCGCCACCGAAGTATTCAGCGACGTTGTCTTTGGCGAACGCCAGGTGGTCGTCGCGAATCTCGTAGGAGTACACGTGCCCCTCGGGACCGACCGCGCGCAGCAGCGACATGGTCAACGCGCCGGAGCCGGCACCCGCCTCCAGCACGCGTGCGCCCATGAAGATGTCACCCTCAACGAGGATCTGGGCCGCATCCTTCGGGTAGATCACCGCGGCGCCGCGGGGCATGGACAGCACGTGATCCACCAGCAGGTGGCGGAAGCAGAGGTAGTCCGAACCCAGCGTGGACTTGACCACCGTGCCCTCGTCGGCACCGATGATGTCATCGTGACTGACGATGCCCTTGTGGGAGTGGAACTGGCCACCCTCCTTGAGCTCGATGGTGAAGTGGCGGCGCTTCGCGTCAGTGAGCTGCACCTTGTCGCCTGGCTGGAACGGTCCCGAATACATGCCGGTAAGTATGCCCTACTGTGCGCCGGTGTAAAAAGCCGACAGTGCGCGCACGAAGTAATCCATGTCGTCCACTCCGCACAGCTCGCGCGCGGAGTGCATGGACAAAAGCGACACACCCACATCGACCGTCGGAAGGCCCAGACGCGTCGAGGAAATCGGTCCAATCGTCGACCCGCACGGCACAGCGTTATTGCCCACAAAGGTTTGGTGTGGCACGCCGGCAGCGCGGCACGCCAGGATCCACTCGGCTTCCGTCGCTGCATTGGATGCGTAGCGCTGGTTGGCGTTGATCTTCAGCACCGGACCCTTGTTGATCAGCGGGTGATGCGTCGGATCGTGCTTGCCCGGGTAGTTCGGGTGCACCGCGTGCGCCGCGTCGGCGGAAACCTGGATGGAGTTCGCGATAATCTCAGACGGTTCGCCGAATGCCGCCGCAACCTTGGTCAGGACGCGCTCTAGCATCGGGCCACCGGCTCCGGCGGTGGATGCAGAGCCCACCTCCTCGTGGTTAAACGCCGCAAGCACCAGGATGTCCTGGGCATCGTCCTTGGCTGCGAGCATCGCCTCGAGCGACGCCCACACACTGGTCAGGTTATCCAGGCGACCAGCGGCCAGAAGATCACCGATGACCTCGCCCCGCTGTGCGTCCGCGGTGATAAGTTCGTGCGCCACGATGTCGTCTGCAGCAAGGCCCGCCGACTCCGCCGCTAGCTCGAGCAGCGGACGGTCCACACCCAGGATCGGCTGGGTGTGGACCTGGCGGTCGATCTCCGGCATGTCACCCCGGTAGAGGTGGATAGCCAGGTTGGGAACGCGCGCAACCGCACCCGTGTTCACGAGGTGTTCCTTACGGTCGGTGGTCACCACTCGACCGGCGAAGGTGAGGTCGCGATCGAACCAGCTCGCCAGGATCGGCCCGCCGTAGACCTCGGTGGCAACCTGGCGGAACCCTTCGCGCACGACATCCGGATCGGGCTTGGCCATCAGCCCAGGCGAGTCCGTGTGCGAGCCGACAACACGGAACCGCGGGTTGGGGTTTTCCGGGACCCACCACGCAATCACGGCGCCATCGCTGATGATGAGGTGGCCGCCGGGGCGTGTGGCGTCGTCGTCAAGCACTGCCCGGCGAGTAAACCCTGCTGCCTCGAGGCTTGTGGCGACGTTTTCCGCCGCGTGATAAGCGGATGGACTCTGGCTGATGAAATCGATGAACGGCTGTGTCATACCCCCACTCTAAGATGTTGGGCACCATGACTCCCAGCAATACGCCACGACCACTCGCCCTGTCCCCCTCCCGCGCGTCCGATTACAAGCGCTGCCCGCTGCAATACAGGTTCCGCGCGATCGACCTCCTGCCGGAACCATCCACGGAAGCGCAGGTGAAAGGCACGCTCGTACACGCCGTGCTGGAAGAGATGTTTTCCTGGCCCCGCGAGGAGCGCACCTACCCCGCCGCCGTGAAGCGGCTCAAGCCGACGTGGGAGCAAATGCGTATCGACGACCCCACCTGCGCCGAACCCGTCGAAGACGACTACCAGCTGCTCGTGGATGCCCGCACGCTCCTGCGTGGCTACTTCACCATGGAAAACCCGCTCGGATTCGACGCGCACGCACAAGAAATGCCGGTCGATTTCACGTTGCCTAACGGGGTTCCCGTGCGCGGGTTCATCGACCGGGTGGACATCGCGCAGACCGGCGAGGTGCGTGTTGTCGACTACAAGACCGGCAAGAAGCCACTGCCCCGCTACTCCCAGGACGCGCAGTTCCAGATGCGGTTTTATGCGCTGGTGTACTGGCGGCTCTTCGGCGTTGTGCCGACCCAGCTGAAACTGATGTACCTGAAGGTGATGGACTCAATGATCCTCACCCCTTCACGCGAGGAGCTGGAGTACTTCGAGCGCGACCTGGCGGAGTTGTGGTGGAAGATCGAAGCCGACGGCAAAGCCGGCTCGTTCCGTCCACAGCAGTCAAAGCTTTGCGGGTGGTGCGCCTTCCAATCACTGTGTCCAGCGTTTGGCGGCACACCACCCGAGTATCCCGGTTGGCCCGGCTCCCGCGCAGAGGAGGAGCCGGGGCCGGAAACGGACTAGAACAGTCCGCTGACCACGCCGTTCTCGTCGACGTCGATGTTGTTGGCTGCCGGCTTCTTCGGCAGGCCAGGCATGGTCATCACATCACCGGTCAGCGCGAGGACGAAACCTGCGCCAGTGCGCGGGATGAGATTGCGTACGTGCAGGGTGTGGCCCGCAGGCGCACCGAGCTCCGTCGGGTCGTCGGAGAAGGAGTACTGCGTCTTGGACACGCAGACCGGCAGGTTGTCAAAGCCGTTGTCCTTCAACGTCTTCAGGTCCTTCAGAGCTGCAGCGGAGTACTGCACCTCGCCTGCGCGGTAGATCTCCTTGGCGATGGTTTCGATGGACTTCTCCACGCCCTCAGCCGGGTCGTACAGCGGGTGCGATTCGCCCTCGGTGAGGTTCGCCAGCAGGGTTTCAGCGAGCTCGGTGGCGCCGGCGCCGCCTTCGGCCCACACGTTGGCGTCGGCAAGCGCAATGCCCTTGGACTCTGCCCAGTTACGCACGAACTCGAGCTCGGCGTCGGTATCGGTGACAAAGCGGTTGAGCGCAACCACCGGGGTGACGCCGAACTTGCGCACGTTTTCCACGTGGCGCTCCAGGTTCACGATGCCCTCTGCCAGCGCATCGACGTTTTCAGCCTTAAGGTCTTCCTTCGCAATGCCAGCGTGGTGCTTGATCGAGCGGATCGTAGCGACGATCACCGCACCTGCGACATCCAGATCACCGTAGCGTGCCTTGATGTCGAAGAACTTCTCCGCACCGAGGTCAGAGCCGAAGCCAGCCTCGGTGAGCACAATGTCGGCGTAGTCCAGTGCCGTGCGAGTTGCGATGAGCGTGTTGCAGCCGTGTGCGATGTTGGCAAACGGACCACCGTGGATAAAGGCGGGGGTACCGCCGAGCGTCTGCACCAGGTTCGGGTTCACAGCGTCCTTGAGCAGAGCGGCCATCGCGCCCTGTGCGCCGATCTCACCGGCGGTGACCGGCTTGCCGTCGTACGTCAGACCGATGGTGATCGCAGCGAGGCGACGCTTCAGGTCCTCCAGGTCCGTGGCCAGGCCAAGGATCGCCATAATCTCGGACGCAGCCGTGATGGTGAAGCCGGTTTCTGCCGGAACACCCGAGGTCGGGCCGCCGAGGCCGGTAATGACGTTGCGCAGCACGCGGTCGTTCACGTCCACGCAACGCTGCCAGGTCACGCGACGCGGGTCGATGTTGAGCTCATTGCCCTGATGGATGTGGTTGTCGATCAGCGCAGCCAAGGTGTTATTGGCGCTGGTGATCGCGTGGAAGTCGCCGGTGAAGTGCAGGTTGATCTGCTCCATCGGGACGACCTGAGAGTAACCACCACCGGCTGCACCACCCTTGACGCCCATGACCGGGCCCAGCGAAGGCTCACGAAGCGCTACCATCGCCTTGTGCCCAAGCTTGGCAAGGGCATCGGTCAGGCCGATCAGCATGGTGGACTTGCCCTCACCTGCAGGGGTTGGGGAAACACCGGTCACCAAAACGAGCTTGCCCGGCTTGCCCTCCGGAGTCTTGTTGATGTCCACCTTGGCCATGTACTTGCCGTACGGGATGAGCGCATCCTCATCCACGCCGGCCCGGGCGGCAATGTCAGTGATGGGTTCGAGTTCGTGTGCTTGAGCGATTTCGACGTCAGTCAATGGTTGTGCAGTCATGCATCTCACACTACCGCCGCACCGATGAGGTATCCCAGGATTACGCTGACTAAAATGCAGACCACTCCGGGGAGGAGGAATGGGTGGTCAAACACATACTTGCCAATGCGGGTCGAGCCCGTGTCGTCCATCTCTACTGCCGCGAGCAGCGTTGGGTACGTGGGCAGGACGAATAGTGCGGAGACCGCCGGGAATGCTGCAAGTGCCGTGAGTGGGCTGACCCCTATCGCCAATGCGGCGGGGATGAGCGCTTTCGCCGTAGCGGCTTGTGAATACAACAGTGATGCGGCGACAAAGAGCACGACCGCAAGCAGCCAGGGTTTTGAGGTCAGCACGTTACCGGCGATGTTTTGGATGTCGTCGATGTAGTAGTTGATATACGTCGTACCCAGCCACGCCACGCCGAGAACGCACACGCATGCGGACATGCCGGATCGAAAGACTTGGGTGTTCAGAATCTCCGCGGCAGCAGTGCGGGTGCTCATAATGATGACGACCGCGGCACCGAGCATGATGGCCATGATTGCCTCGTTCCGTGGCACTGTTGGCTCCGCAATCAGACCGATCTGATCCGAAATCAACGTTGCGTAGACCATCACGATGATGATCGCTGCCAGAAAGATAGCGACTGAGCGCTTCGCTCCTGGTGCGGGAACGTAATCGTCATGAGCTTGGTGCGTTGCGACGAGCCCAGCGGCCTTGCGTTTGCGGTACACGGGGTCGCCGTCAAGCTCACTGCCCATATGATTGGCAACCCACGCCGTCGGGAAAATTGCCAGGAACGTCGCGGGAAGCATCACCGCAAGAATCTGGAGATACCCCACCCCAAGTGGTTCCAGCGCTGACGCCATGAACACAACTGCTGCAGAGATTGGTGAAGCGACGATCGCCATCTGCGAAGCGATCACGGCCGCTGACAGCGGGCGCGAAGGACGAACGTTTCCTTCCTTCGCCACCTCTGTGATGACCGTCATCGTGGAAAACGCCGTATGCCCAGTTCCAGCGAAGACGGTCATCAACCACGTCACCATCGGGGCGTAGACAGTGATGCGTTTAGGGTTCCTGCGTAAGAGTCGCTCCGCAAGATCCACGAGGTATTGCATGCCGCCCGCGAGCTGCATTGCAGAAATCGCTGCGATAACGCACATGATGATGCCGATGACATCGAACGGAATTGCATCTGCGGTGACCGTCATACCGGTCGCACCGAGAAGCAACACCCCCAATCCCCCGGCGAAACCGATCGCGATCGAGCCAATGCGTGCACCCAACACGATTGCCCCGAAAAGAATGAGGGTGTGCAAGGCAACCAACATGGTATGCGCTCCTTCATTACGGGTGAGCAAGGACTTCCGCCATTATCCCGCAATGATCACACCAAAAGGAAACGGGGCAGGTGTGAGATTGACTACCACCTGCCCCGCTCACCGCCTAGGCGGAAATGCATGAGCACATCACGCTACTGAGCATCTTCCTCGTCGACATAGAGCTTGCCGCGGAATTCCGGGTGCATGAGGTTCTCCTTGCTCAGCAACCGCTTCAGGTCCTCCTCCTCAATAAGGCCCTTCTCCAGCACCAGGTCATAGACACTCTTACCGGTGGAAGCAGCCTCACGGCCAATGATGTCACCGTTATGGTGACCAATCACCGGGTTGAGATAGGTGACGATGCCGATCGAGTTAGTCACGTAAGCCTCGCACACGTCCTTGTTCGCAGTGATGCCCACAACGCACTTCTCGCGCAGCGTACGTGCCGCATTGGCCAGCAGACGGATCGACTCAAACAAGGACTGAGCAATGACCGGCTCCATGACGTTGAGCTGGAGCTGACCTGCCTCAGCAGCCATGGAGACCGTCACGTCGTTGCCGAAGACCTTGAAGCACACCTGGTTGACAACCTCTGGGATGACCGGGTTGACCTTGGCCGGCATGATCGAGGAACCAGCCTGGCGCTCCGGAAGGTTGATCTCGTTCAGACCAGCGCGAGGACCGGACGACAGCAGACGCAGGTCGTTACACATCTTGGAGAGCTTCATTGCCGCACGCTTGATAGCGCCGTGCATCATGACGTAGTCGCCGGTATCCGAGGTCGCCTCAATCAGATCCGGAGAGGCCTGAATGTCGAGGCCAGTGACCTCACGAAGTGCCGTGACAACCTGGTCTTTGTAGCCGTTCGGAGTGTTGATTCCCGTACCGATTGCGGTTGCGCCAAGGTTGACTTCCAGCAGGGACGTCGCAGCGTTGCTGATGGTGCGCTGCTCTTCATTGAGGTTTGCGCCAAACGCAGTGAATTCCTGACCCAGCGTCATCGGAACCGCGTCCTGCAACTGAGTACGACCCATTTTGATGATGTCGGAAAACTCGTCGCCTTTCGCGCGCAGTGCCTTCTGCAGCTCGTCGAGCTCCTCAAGCAAGCCCTGCACCGCGTAGTACACACCGAGACGCAGACCAGTCGGGTACGCATCGTTGGTGGACTGGGACATATTCACATCATCGTTCGGATTGATGATGTCGTAGGAGCCCTTCTCAGCACCAACGTATTCCAGTGCGAGGTTAGCCACCACCTCGTTCGTGTTCATGTTTGCCGAGGTACCCGCGCCACCCTGGAACAGGTCGATCGGGAACTGATCCATGCAGCGTCCCTCTTCCAGAATCTGGTCGCAGGCCCACGCAATTGCTTCGGCTTTCTCGCGCGGCAACACATGCAGGCGACGGTTCGCAATAGCGGTAGCCTTCTTCACTTGGGCCATGCCACGGATGAACTCCGGCAAATCGTTCAGGGTGCTGGCCGACAACTTGAAGTTGTCTACTGCTCGCTGCGTATGCACTCCGTAGTACACATCAGCGGGGACTTCAGCCTTGCCAAGCAGGTCTTCTTCAATACGAGTGCTCATGGCACACCACTATACGTAGCAAAGCGAAGCCTCTCGACGATTGTGTGCGTGACACCTACGCCCCGCAGGCTGCAGCAAACCAGCGGTAAACGTCGTCGGCACTGGCCCCCACAAACAGGTGGGGATCAAACCGATACACACCGGCAGGTACATGATCCGCGAGCCCCAACACTGCACATCCCGCTGCAGCCGCAGCTGACATGCCACTGAACGAGTCCTCGACCACGAGACAGTCTTGCGGAGCGGCGCCGACGCGCCGGGCTGCTTCGAGGTACATGTCGGGGGCAGGTTTCGGGTGGATCACTTCGTCGCCAGTAATGGTGCCGGTGAAGAACACACGCCCAATCGCATCAATGCACGGATCTGCCAGGACGCGTTCTGTATTCGTCGTCACGAACATAGGCATGTGGTCTTCCTTCAGCGACTGCAGCACTTCAAGAATCCCTGGGTTGCATTCGATACCTGCAGAAAACAGTTCAGCCATTCGACCGAACATCCAATCTTTATATCGCTGTTCGTCGCCGTCAGTCAGTGTGTGCCCCGCCCACTGCGCCACAATGCGAAGCGTGTTCGGGAAACTCCCGCCAATGGTGCGCTCGCGAACCTCTGGGGTCAGTGGCCGACCAAGCAACTCCCCTAACTCGTAGGTCGCCTGTCCCCAGAGCGGCTCTGTGTCTATCAGCGTGCCGTCCATATCCCAGAAGACGGCCGCCGGACGCTGCCTACTCAAATTCCGGCAGCGCTTCTAGCGCCTCATCGGTCGCGCCCGCCGCGGTGCACACCCGAATCACGAGCGTCTCAATATCTGCCTTTTCTTCTGGCTCAAGCACCGCGTCCGCATGACGGACATTGAATGCCTCCAAGCGCTCGTAGAACGGTCCAACTAGCCCCACCAGTTGCTGGTCCTCTGGCTGGGAACCGAGTGCGTCGACCTCGTCGAGGTACTGCTCAAGCATTTTCCGCAACTCGGGTAACACGGACGGGTCGAATGGCTCGTCCCACAACTCCTTGTCTTCCTCAGAAAGGTAGGAGCCTGAGGCGAACATCGTCAGGTCATCGATAAACTCGTCGACTTCAGGCTGGAACTGGGCACGAATCGTGTGTGCTGCTGCGCTCATGACCACCATTGTGCTGGATGAGGCCTAGAGATGCACACCGAGTAGCCCCTCAAGTGCTGTCGCAATCACACCGTCGTAGTCGCCTCGTGCTTCATCGACCACACGAAGAGCTGTGGGCGTGTCAAGGTCGTCTGCCAGCGCAGCGCGCAACTTATCGACGACACCGAGCGCCTCGTCTTCAGACACCTCGTTCGCCAGGGCCTCACGCCACCGGTCGAGTCGCTCCTCAGCGGTGTGAAGAATCGCGTCGGAGAAATCACGGTCTTCCCGGTAGTGCTGGGAAAACACCGCCAGCCGGATCGCGGAAGCCTCGTGGCCTTGCTCGGTGAGCTTGTGAACAAAGACGAGGTTACCTAGTGACTTCGACATCTTCACACCATCAAGTGCGATCATGCCCGCGTGCACATAGTGGCCGGCCATCCGGTCCACGTGCAGCGCGGCCTCTGCGTGCGCGGCCGAGAACTCGTGGTGTGGAAACGCAAGGTCCGAACCACCACCTTGGATCGCGAAACTTGCTCCTAAGCGGTTCGTCGCAATCGCGGAGCACTCTACGTGCCATCCCGGACGACCTGGGCCGAACGGCGAGTCCCAGGCTGGCTCGCCCTCACGGTGACCACGCCAGATCAGCGCGTCAAGCTTGTCGCGCTTGCCTTCACGCTCCGGGTCGCCACCGCGTTCAGCGAAGTACTCCTCCATCGTTGCTCGGTCGAGGTTCGACTCGTAGCCAAACTGCTCGGTTGCATCGATCGAGGCATACACATCGCCCTGGTCGAGTGTGTAGGCCACGCCTTCGTCGAGAAGCTTCTGCACCATCTCGATGACCTCATCGACAGACTCCATCGCGCCGATGTAATCGCGCGGCGGGATGACGGAGAGAATCTCCATGTCACTGCGGAACAGATCGATCTGGTTTGAGCCGAGTTCGCGCCAATCCACACCGTCACGCTCGGCTCGCTCGAACAGAGGGTCATCAACATCGGTGATGTTCTGTACATAGTGCACCTTGTGACCGTTAGCGATCAGCTGACGCTGCACAAGGTCGAATGTGAGATAGGTGGCAGCGTGTCCCAGGTGGGTCGAGTCGTATGGAGTGATACCGCAGACATACAACCCCACTTCGCCCTTCGCATCCGGCGTGGTATCCACAGGTTTCACCTGCTGATCAGCGGTGTCGTAGAGCTTCAGCGGCACCGAAGTGCCGGCAACGTTAGGAACAATTGGGTTCGGCCAAGCTTGCATGCGCCCAACCCTACACAGGCTGCATGACACCAGTGCCAAGCAGAATCATCACAATGACACCGAGTGGGATGCGGTAGGCAGCGAACCAGGCAAACGAGTGGTTAGAAACGAACTTCAGCAACCACGCAATGGAGATGTAACCGACGATAAAGCCAATTCCGGAGCCGACAAGCAGCTGCATTCCGGAGGCAGCCTGTCCCGCTTGCGGGTCAAACGCATCGGGCAAGGAGAACAGACCAGACGCGAGTACCGCGGGGATAGCCAGAAGGAAGCTAAACCGGGTAGCAACCTCGCGGTCGAGGTTGAGGAACAAACCACCCGAGATCGTTCCGCCGGAGCGCGACACACCAGGAATCAGCGCTAGGCACTGCCACAGGCCCATGAGAACGGCGTCCTTCATAGTCAGCTCCTCAAACCCACGAGACTTCTTGCCGCGGCGTTCCGCAAGAATGAACACCAGAGAGAACAAAATGAGCACGGTCGCGGTGATCCACAAGTTGCGGAAGTTTTCGCGAATCAGGTCCTTCAGCAACACACCTGCCAACCCGACTGGGATCGTGCCGGCGATGACCATCCAGCCCATGCGGTAATCAAACCCTCGCTTGGCCTTGTCGAACAGTCCAGCGAACCAAGCGGTGAGAATCCGCCAAATGTCCTTGGCAAAGTACACAAGCACGGCAAGCTCGGTACCGAGCTGGATCACAGCGGTAAAACTTGCGCCAGCGTCCTCCCCCCAAAACAGCTCCGAGACGATACGGAGGTGACCTGACGAGGACACCGGGAGAAACTCCGTCAAGCCCTGCACGATGGAGAGGACGATCACCTGTAGCCACGACATCATGGCTGCACACCCTACTCCGCACCGCGCTTGATCACTGAACGCAGCAGGCTGATTGCTAGGCTTACGTGCGTGATTGTTCGACGTACTGCTTCCCGTTTTACTGCCGCACTCTGCCTTAGCGCGGTGTTACCGCTCGCGCTGGCAGCATGCAGCGCCACCCCGAACGCAAAAATCGAGGAGGCGGGTGGCGACGCCGCAGCCAACATGGGCAGCGCCGAACCTGCCCAGTCCCCTGCGAGCGAGAACCCGGCTGGGCGTGTAGTGCAGTTTGAGGCTGTGCGCGACCTCGACACGACAAACGGTGTTGTCGGGGTGCGCACAGAAAATGCCCTGCTGATTGGGTCGATCGACGACATTGCCAACGGCAAGGCTGAAGAGCATCCACTCGACGCGTCGTGCGGGGATGTATCTGCCAGCGATGGGTCGTTCGCAGTGGCGTGTGATGGGGCTGTCAACGTCTTCGGCCAAGCCGCGCAAACTATTAGCACCGACCTTCCGGTGACTTCGGCGACTGTTGTTTCCAGCGGTGAAGTGCTCGCTGCAAGCGATACAGAGCGCAAAGTGTGGGTGTTTAAGGACGGGGAACTGTCGGACACGATCGATGTTGCCCGCGAGACCGACCAGCTGCAGGCGGTCGCCCTCGACGGCCAAGATGACGCGGTAGTTCGCATCAGCAGCTTCGACACCACCATCCAGGACATCGACTGGCAGGGCTCCCGCCAGGGCGGCACGCTGCGTGTTGGCCTCGGCGTGGGCAAGGTTGCCGCAGGCGAGCACGGGCTTGTGCTCGCCGCCGACTCCACCGGCAACCAGATCCACGTCTACACCACCGACGACATCATTCGTCTCCAGCAGAGCGCACCTGTGCCGGAAGGCCCGTGGGACGTCGCGTGGGATTCGTCGCAACGCCTTGCATGGGTAAGTTCCTTGGCTGAAAACACCGCAACCGGATACGACATCTCCCAGGGTGTGCCGATCGAAAAGAAGAGTTTCGCCACTGTCGCGAACGCTCAGAGCATCATTTCGCTTGACGACGGCACCGTCGTCCTCGCATCCGCCACCGGCGATGGCATCCAAATCGTCGCACCCGACGAGCAGATTAACTAGGAGACCAACATGAGTCTTTACGACCGCGCCCTGCAACTGATGTTCCGCATCCCGCCGGAGCGCATCCACGGCATCATCAGCGGTGGCCTGCGTGTGCTGGATGCCGCGAGTCCCATCAACCGCGCACTCGAGAAGGTTGTACGCGTCCACGACCCCGTGCTGCGCCAGACAGTGTTCGGCGTTGACTTCCCTGCCCCGCTCGGACTTGCGGCTGGGTTTGATAAAAACGCTGAAGCTATCGACGCCTGGGGCGCCGTTGGCTTCGGCTACGCAGAGATGGGCACGGTGACCCCGAAGCCGCAGCCGGGTAATCCCGCCCCACGCCTGTTCCGCCTTCCCGCGGACAAGGCAATTTTGAACCGTATGGGGTTCAACAACAAGGGTGCACTCGTTGTCGCAGATAACCTGCGCAGCAGGAAGTCCGACGACATCGTCGGGATTAACATCGGCAAGAACAAGACCGCCGAAGACGCTGTCGCCGACTACCGCGCAACCGCTACCGCCCTTGGCCCGCTGGCCGACTATCTCGTGGTCAACGTGTCCTCCCCGAACACGCCGGGTCTTCGCGACCTGCAGGCGGTGGAGGAGCTTCGCCCCATCCTTTCCGTGGTGAAAGAGTCGACCACCACCCCGGTGCTGGTCAAGATCGCGCCAGATCTTTCGGACGAGGACATCGACGCTGTTGCAGACCTCGCTGTCGAACTCGGACTCGACGGCATCGTGGCGACCAACACCACGATCTCCCGCGACGGGCTGCACACCAATGCAGACGAGGTTGCAGCCATGGGTGCGGGTGGCATCTCTGGTGCACCCGTTGCGGCACGCTCACTCGAGGTGCTCAAGCGCCTCTACGACCGCATCGGCGGCCAATTGGCGATCATCAGTGTTGGCGGTATCTCCACACCCCAACAGGCGTGGGAACGCATCACTTCAGGTGCCAATCTGTTGCAGGGCTACACGCCATTCATCTACGGCGGCCCGGGTTGGATCCGGGATATCCACCGGGGCATTGCTGCACAGATTAAGGCCCACGGTCTGAACTCTATTGAGCAGGCCGTGGGCAGTGGGCTTGAGTGGAAAGCGCTCTAGGCCTTCGGTTGCACGCTGCGCCGTAGAATCACGGCGCAGAAGCCCGCGGCGATAGCCCAAGCGACAAGCCACACCGGCGTCGTCATGAATAATGCGGTGTTCGGCAAAATTACCCCAAGGCCGATCAAGACGATCGCGATGAAAAGGGCGATAACCTGCGTGCGCGAGCCTTGCTGCTCTTTGTTCGTGGTCGCAAACGCACCGACGAGAGCGACAGCCACAAGCACCGTGAGCACCTGAGGGGTGATCACAAACCCCTCATCACCACGGGTAAATCCGACGACTGCATAGAGGACGAGTGCGGCGGCAAGACCTAAAAAGGCACCGCCGACGCGAAGCTGCACAGGTACCATTCGCCGAATACTACTGGTTCTCGTACCAACCCCAGATGATTGCCCGGCCCAACGAGTGGAAGTTCAGGTTGAACCCGAGCTGCGTTGGGTTCGCGATCTGATCTGCCGGCAATTCCGTGTCCACCGCGTGGACTACGAACAGGTAGCGGTGCGGCCCGTGGCCTGCCGGCGGGTTTGCACCGTAGAACCCTTTAACTCCGGAATCACCGGTGAGCACAACCGCGCCGACGCCCAGGTCCTCCTTGGCGCCTGCGCCAGCAGGCAGCTCGGTGATATCTGCCGGGATGTTGAACGCGGACCAGTGCCAAAAACCCGACGCGGTTGGTGCGTCCGGGTCGAAGCACGTCACTGCGTAAGTCTTCGTCCCCTCAGGCGCACCTTCCCACGCAAGCTGCGGGCTGGTGGCGTTATCGCCGGCAAGTGTGTCGTTGAGACGCTCGCCCTCAACAATGTCATCCGAGGTCACCGTGAACGAAGGCACGTCCGCCAGGGGCGCATACGGATCGGGGCCGGGGAAACGGTCTGAAACATAGGAAGCAGTCATAGACCCATTCCTACCTGAAAATCAGTGACCCTCGCCACTCCACGCCTCAAAGAGTTGTGCATATCTCCCACCGGCAGCAAGCAGCTCGGCATGGGTGCCGTCTTCGATAATGCGTCCTGCTTCCATCACCAGGATGCGATCAGCGGTTGCAGCTTGATCGAGGCGATGCGCGACAACCAACGCCGTCGTGCCTTCAGTAATCCTTGCAGCAGCATCTTCGAGCGTGTTTGTGGCATCACTGCCCGCCTCTGCTGTCGCTTCGTCCAGGATGAGGATCTTCGGACCTGCCAACGCCACACGCGCGAGCGCGACCTGTTGCTTCACCTCGGGTGGGAGGTCATCTGCGCCTGCCCCCACAGCGGTGTCGAGCCCATTGGGGAAGAGTCGGGCAAACTGCGTGCTGTTCGGATCCAACCCGACACTGGCGAGCGCCTTGAGCAAAACAGTGTCGTCACTTCCCGGAGCAGCCATAGACAGGTCTTCGCGCAGCGTGCCCGCGAAGATATGCACGTCCTGGGTGAGCAGGGTGACGTTCTTCGCAGTCCAGACGTCGCTGACATGGGAGGTATCTACCCCACCAACTCGGATGCTCCCCGAAGTCGGCTCCACCAAGCCTGCGATAAGCGCTGCCAGCGTGGATTTGCCCGCGCCAGACGTGCCGACGAGCGCCGTCATCGTGCCCGCTGCGAGCGTCACCGAGAGGTCCTCAAGAACGTTAGCTCCGCCGGGGTAGGCAAAGGACACGTGGTTGATCTCAACGTCTTCAGGGGCATCGAGGTCATCAGGTACCACGGTGGCCGCTCGGCCGTCCGCCAGTTTGGCCAAACTCACCGCGCGCCCAACAGACGTGGCGGCGCTTTGGAGCTCTCCGATGAAAAACAGCGCATTAAACACGACGACCTCAGCACGGATCACCATGAACACAGCAGCGCTGGCCTCCCCAGGTGTCACAGCGCCTGTAGACACCAACCAGGCACCCACACCAAGAGTGAGCAGCACCCATGCTGCGAAGGCGAACTGTCCGATGCCCATGAGACGAATGAACCAGGGCACACGATCCATCGTCGCCTCCACCGCACCCCAGGAGGTGCGACGCATGCGCCCAAGCGCCCAACGTTCTAGTCCGAACGCGCGAAGCGTCGGCAGGCCACGCACCGTATCAAGCAGCACTGCGTTTCTACGAGCCTCCGCCACACTCACTGCGTTCGACGCAGCAGGGATTGCACGCACAACGGCTCGCGCGAACGGGTACGTGCAGATACCGACTATGACGAGGATGAGGGCAAAGCGGACGTCGATAAGCAAAAGCCCGAGAAAGGTAATCGGAAACACGAAGGCTGTGGTGAGGACCCTGGATCCGATCGCGGTGATCGTTTGCACCACATCATCGATGTCCTTCGTCATGCGCGTAATCACGTTGCCGGTGCCCAACTCCATCACCCGCGGCACAGGCGCGCGCAAGATAGCGTCGAGGCAACGACGGCGCAGATCGATCGACGCACGGGCGACCTTCTGGCCCACCACATAGTTGCCCAGACCACGGAGGGACAGCTCGATCAGCATGCACAACATTGCCAATGCGATGGCCCAAATAAAAGCACTGCTGCCAGAGCCGAGCCCGGGTATCGAGCCACCGATCAACGGGTCAACGCTGCGCCCAAACAGGTTCGACTGTGTCGTGTTCACAGCAACGATCACAGCCTGGATACTCAACAGCATTACCCACCACCGACGATCCAGTGCGTTCGGCAGTTCCGCAAGGTACGCGAAGGTCTCCTTCACCCCAGCGGGGGCAACGGCATCGACGCGCTCGTATTCACGCTTCATTTACTGTACCTCCAATGCGTTACCTGCAGAGCGCCACGCGGCATTTCCAGTGATCACTATGGTTGTTTTGTCCGCACGTAGCGTCTTAACCGCCGCAACGACGTCAGCTTGGGTGACAGAGTCCAGCCCTGTTGTTGGGTCGTCCAAAATGAGCACGTTCGGATCCGCTGCGAGTGCGCGTGCAAGTGCCACACGTTGCCGCTGCCCGCCCGACAAATTCAGCCCCGCCTCCCCCAGCGGCGCATCAGGCAATTCACCGTTCTCTCGGACACCTCCGAGGCGACGCAGAATGTCCTGACAATGCGCCGCAGCGAGCGCCTGCTTGACGACGACTGCCGGCAAATCACCGCGCGGATTCACGTTATCCGCGATCGTGCCCTCAAATACGTTGACGGTGTGCGGTGGGAACAGCACCCCCTCACGCTCCGCCCATGCCTCAACGACCGCAAACGATCGCTCATCCGGAGCGAGGATCCACAGCCCTGGACCGGGGATCGCGTTGGAGGTTGGCTGCGGCTCAGACACCTTTTCGGCTGCATGGTGCAACTCCACGATGCGCTTGCCACTGGCAACCGCCCTGCCCCACCCACTAGCTAGGTCACCGAAGGCAAATCCCGCCATATTCAGCGCAGGCGGCACTAGCAGCGCAACCGATGTCATCTGCCCAGGCGTGATCTCTCCGCGAAGCGTCAACCAGGCAGCAAGTGCCACGATCGCCAGATTGCACAGCCAAGCCACCACAAGACGAACAAAGCCCAGCCCGACTTCAACCTTCAGGTGCTTCAAGATCAATGCCCTGGCGTTGGCCGTCTCAACTGCAAAACGTTGTGCAACAGATGCACCCGCGCCAAGGCCCTTCACAGCACGAATGCCTTGAGAGACATCCGTGGCCAAGCCCGCGACATCCGCTTCCGCAGCGCGACGCTTCAACGAGATCCGCGTCACTGGTCCTGCGGTCCACGCCGCAAAAAGCCCAATGATCATCGCGCTAACCGGAATGGCAAGTGCCACCCACGGGGACACAGACCACATCGCCACCACTGCACCCGCGGCATAACCGATCGCCATAAGCGGAAACGACAGCAGTTCGCGGTACCGTCCGACCGTGCTTGCGTCTGCATCGATCGTGTTGAGCACCGTACCCGGGCTCATCGCGCCTGCACCATCGCGCAGCACTCCGGAGGATAAGTGTAACCGGGCGTTGTGGGTAACCCGGCCCACCGACGCTGCCGCAAGGCCGTCGCCGGTTGCCTCACCGATGAACGACAAAACAAAAATGCCCACCAGTACCGCAAACAGCCACCACGCGTTAAACGTTTCTTCGCCAAGGAGACCGTCCACGATCATGCCGACCACCACCGGCACGAACGCTGCGATACCGGAGCCAAAAAGGTAGCTCAGAATATGCAGCGCGAGCACACCCGGATACGCGGAAACCATGTCCCGAACGACCCGGTTACCTTCCTCCCATCGCGCCGGGTGGAGCCGGGCGGGGTCATGAGCAGGCGGAACTTGTGGGACGAACCAGCGGTACGTCAGCATTCTGCGCGGTGGAGCTATCACCCCGCAAAATTTAGCAGAATCTGCGCGTTATGCTGGCGATTTGGTACCTGCAAGAACCGACCCTATAGTAGTGCAGGTGCCCAGCCGAGAGGCTGAACAAACACCCTAGCCCGGGTGGCGGAATGGCAGACGCGCTAGCTTGAGGTGCTAGTGTCCTATTAACGGACGTGGGGGTTCAAGTCCCCCTCCGGGCACAGATAAGTCCCGCTCAGCAGTCAATAGAACTGCGGAGCGGGACATTTATATTTACAGACATGGTCGAGGAGTGCGTATGCCCAAGATATCGGGTTCCGCCCGCAACAAGCTCGTACTCGCAGTGCTTATCGTCGTGTTCATAGCGGGCTGGGTGTTTCTCGACGTCCCACCACTCTCCACACTTCGCACCTGGGCTGACACACTCGGCCCCTGGTTCCCAGTAGCGTTCTGGCTGCTCTATATCTTGATTACCCAATTCCCTATCCCGCGCACCGTGATGACCGTCTCTGCCGGCATTCTTTTCGGTTCGGTACAAGGGATCCTGATCGCGATTACCGCGACGACAGTCAGCGCAGTTATCTCACTGTTGATCGTGCGCACTCTGCTGCGGGATTGGGTAGAAGCGCGACTGACACATCCTGCTGTTGAGCAGATCAACCGGCGCCTCGAAGAACGCGGCTGGCTCGCGATTTTCAGCCTGCGCCTCATTGCAGCCGTTCCATTTTCCGTCCTCAACTACGCAGCAGCGCTCACGCGCGTTCCGGTGTTGCCGTTTGCCATCGCAACGTTTGCGGGTTCACTTCCAGGAACCGTGTTGGTCACTATCTTTGGCGACACCCTCACGGGTGAGGCAAACCCTGTGGTCATCGCAGTGATGGCTGTATTGGCAGTGATTGGCCTTAGCGGGTTGATTCTCGACGCACGACTTCCGGCGCGTAAGTAAAGGCTCACGGGTAGACCCGCGTAGTATTGGCAGCCATGATTGCCGTGCATGCGAAATACAGGGGCCGCGAAAAAGGGCGTGCTGCCGTCGTCGAGCGTTCCGCGGAGGCGCTTGGCACTCTCCCAGGCATCAGCCCGTTTGAAGTGCTCGGTGTTGAAGATATCCGCACCCTGGTGGATGACGCTGAGGCTTCGTTAAACCTGATCATGGCGCTGCTCTCCGACGGCAACTGGGCCATCGGCCTAGGGGTCGCTGCAAGCAACAGCGATGCCTTGAAAGCTGCCTCAAAGGCGGTTGGGGTGAAAGCGGGCCAGGTGCGTGTGGTCGTCGACAAGCAAGGCGCAACTACTGAGGCTGCGGATATCGCTGCCGCATTCGCCCTGCTAGCCCACGTGCTGCACAAGCGGACATTCGAGGGACGAGAAGCGACCTCGCTCGTGCGCCGCGGGCTGAATCAGAATGAAGCAGCAGCCGAGCTCGGCATATCCAAGCAGGCAATCAGCCAGAGGCTCCAGGCAGCGGGATGGCCAGCCGAACAAGCCGGCTGGCAACTGGCCCTCAACCTGATTACTCGGGCTGCTGATCTGGCTGATTAAGCGGGTTCGACACCTGGTCATTGAACCCGAAATCGGTCGGCTTGTTCGCAGGGGCACTGATCTCTCGCAACCCCGAGTCGCTGGAAGCCGTGCCAGCGGTAGGTTGGGTCGGATCTGGATCGTCTACGTGTTTGTTCGCCACCGCGCGGGCCTCTGCAAGCGCCTTGGCTAGCTCCGGGTCGGTCGAGGTGTCGAACCAACGCTCCGGATTGCCCTCATCGGCCATCTCAAGATCGCGCTCGTCAACCTGCGCCGCCTCGTAGCGGAACACTCCGTCGTCGTCCTTGTTGGCAAACGCCTTGGCAAACTGCTGCAACGAATCGCCGAACTGGGACGGAATCATCCACATCGTGGCCGCCTCGTTGTTGGCAATCTTCGGCAACTGGTCCAGGTACTGGTATGCCAGGAGTTCCGGCGTCACTCCAGAGGACTTAATCGCGGCGTTCACCTTTTGGATCGCACGCGCCTCACCCTGCGCAGCGAGGTACTTCGCGGCACGCTCACCTTCGGCGCGCAGCATCATTGCTTGACGCTCAGCCTCAGCGGCGAGAATCGCTGCGTGCTTCTCACCCTCGGCAGAAAGAATGCGAGCCTGCTTTTCACCCTCAGCGGTTTTGATGTCGGACTCGCGCTTACCTTCAGCGGTGAGGATCATCGCGCGCTTTTCGCGGTCCGCCTTCATCTGCATCTCCATGGACTGCTGAATCGACGGTGGCGGATCAATCGCCTTGAGCTCCACGCGGCTAATGCGCAGGCCCCACTTTGCGGTCGCAGCATCTAGCTCACCGCGCAGGCGGCGGTTAATGGTTTCGCGAGAGGTCAGCGTCTCCTCAAGCGTCATGCCACCAACGACGTCACGCAGCGTTGCCGTCGAAATCTGCTCCACACCGACGAGGTAGTTGTCCACGCCGTAGATGGCCTTCGCAGGCTCGTTGATCTGGAACGTCACCACCGTGTCAATCGCCACGGTCAGGTTGTCCTGGGTAATTACTGCCTGGGGCGGGAACGACACCACGCGCTCACGCGTGTCTACGCGCGCACGGATGCGGTCGATATACGGCACCAGGAACGTCAACCCACCGGACGCAGTGCGCGTGTAGCGTCCCAGACGCTCAATAACCGCAGCTTCTCCCTGCGGAATCAGTTTGATCGACGCTGTAAGCAGCGCGATAAACAGAATAAGTATGACGGCGAAGGTAACTAACCCACCCATTTAGGACTCCTTCCAAACGACGGCTACGGGTCCGTCGATATCGTAAACGGTCACGTGGGAACCTGCAGGAATAGTTTTTGCCGGATCCAGGGCGCGTGCCGACCACAGGCTGCCGTCGAAACGCACTTGCCCACCCCCGGGGCCGATGTCCTCGACAACCTCTGCACGACTTCCGACGAGCGCGCGTGGCGTCTCATCGAGCACCAGCGGCTTATCCATCCGCTTGCGCAGACGTGGCCTTAGGAAGAACCAGAACAGCAACGAGGAAGCGATAAACACCGCGACTTCAGCTGCAAGTGGAACGTCGAATAAGGCGACCCCCGATGTTGTCAACGCACCCGCAGCGAGCATGAGCAGCGTCAATTCGCCCACGCCAAGCTCGAGTAGCGCGAAACCTGCCGCGACAATAAACCAAATCAATGCTCCCACGGCGCAAATCTTACATGTGTGTGAGATCTTCCTTCGTGAGCTCGGGATTAGTGACGAAGTCCACCAGTCTCTCAACTGCACCGATAAGTGTTGAATCCAAGTCGCGGAAAGTGCGCACGGACGATGAAACGCGGCGCCAGCCTTCCTTTGGATCAGACCAACCCAAGCGACGGCACACGCCCGTCTTCCAGTCTTCGCCGTACGGAACCTCCGGCCAGGCGGCGATGCCGACGCTCTTCGGTTTCACCGCAGCCCAGATATCGATGTAGGGGTGCCCCGTCACCAACACATGAGGTCCTACATTTTCGACGAGCCGAGCCTCCTTAGTCCCCCTAATGAGGTGATCGGCGAGCACACCGACGCGACGGTCCGGTCCAGGCTGGAACTCGTCGAGACGCATCTGCAGGTTGTCTAGCCCTTCCAGATACTCGACGACAACCCCCTCAACACGCAGGTCGTGCCCCCACACCTGCTCAACGATCGCAGCATCGTGGATGCCCTCCACCCAGATGCGTGACGGCATTGCAACCTTCGCCTGCACGTTAGCAACCTTGCGTGAGCCCGAGTTGGAGCGCTTTGGTTCGTCGTTACGCGGTGCAACATATCGGGTGAGGGTGACACGCTGCCCTTCGACCATGAATGCCCCCGGCAGCATTTTGAACAGCCGCTGGGTTCCATAGCGGTCCTCCAGGCGGACGAAGTCGCCGTCGTAGGTTCGCTCGAATCCAACCACTGCGCCGACAAAGTCGTTGCCGACGATCTCCACGATGATGCCTGGCTCTGCAGGCATCTCTGGATACGTTGGCCTCCTCTTGCGCGCGTGGCCTTGAAAAATATCTCCGCTATACCGGCTATCTCCCATAGTGGCTCCGTATTCTATCCCCCTAGCTAGACTCAACTGGATGCACACGCGCGCTCAGGTCTACTCGCCTCTCCAAAACACTGCAGTCTGGCTTGCCGCCTGGCTGTACAACGTCGAATCCACGGACGACACCCTCGACGCGTTAACAGACCTCGGCGGCACCCACACCTATTGCGACGCGCCCATGGTGCAATTGCTTAGCGACGTCCGCGCCGTCGCCGACCTTGAGTCTCCGGATCCAGTTATCCGCTTGATTCTGTGGGGGCCAGGACAGGCACCGCACCTCCGAGCTGGATCCCCCGCAATGGACGCCCTCTCCCAGGCTGGTGCGTTGGTTGTCCGGGGAGATGGGATCAGCCACATCCTTGTCCCCGACTACTCGGGGGCGGAAGTGCGCTGGCGTTGGTTTGAAGAAACTGAGCGGCTGCCGGAACCGGATTGGCTAGCTCCAGGTGAGGCAGATCAACTGCTGTCGCGCGCAACCGATGAAGCCGCCGTTTTGATTGAGGCGGCTGGTGGCACCTCGAAGGAATTGCCGAATCCACGGCTTACCGTCGGCACGCTCGCGGACTTCTACGACACACCCGGGCTGCCGGCCGGGGTGACTGCGCGAGCGGCAAAGCTTTTTGCCAGGGCTGACCGTGTTGCCGCGACGATCGAGACGGTAACGGAGCGCCTCGACGACCACTCCTTCGACCCTCACCTGTTTGCACTGTGGCGGCACGTCCGCACTGCCCGCATGGCGGGGGTCGCAGACGCAGTGATCGATTACCGGCGCGAATATCTAGCGAATTAGTTTGCGCTACCCGGTCGGCCCGGGTGCTTCAACGGTTCGCAGCAATGCGGCTTGCACGGCGCGCCGTTGACGGTACAACCCTGAACTGTAACGTTAGACAAGGTTTCAGGCTTGTCACCATCAGCGATAGCTTGCGCGATATCGACGAGCATGCCAGCGAAATCGGGCTCGAGCCCCACCGTCGCAACGCGATCTAGCGTGATGTTGCGTGCCTCGCAGGCCTGTCGCAGCTCGGTGTCGAGGTCCCAGATCACCTCCATGTGGTCGGTGATGAAGCCGAGTGGCACACAGATCAAGTGCGTAAAGGTGCTGTCTTGATCATGGAGTTCCTCGGTGCGATCGACGATGTCCGGCTCCAACCACGGCGTTGCCGGATTGCCGGAGCGAGACTGCCAGACAACCTCGTACTCTTCGACGCCGGCCTCTGCAGCGACCAGCCGGGCCGCCTCATGCACCTGCCGTGAGTACAGGTTGGCATCCTCCGGGCCACCTGAGACATCATCCGCAGCATTCGGAACACTGTGAGCAGTGAACAGTACTTTTGCACCAGCCGGCGCTGCATCGACGGCGCTACGCAACACGTTCGCCATAAGCCGCACGAACGTCGGGTGGGCGTAGAACTGCCAAAGCTTGGTGTACTCAAGCTGCGGCGTCACTTCGCGGATCCTCTGGATGTCTTCGTCGTACTGTCGGCAGGCCGAGTACCCACCCCATGCCGAGGTCGCGAAAACCAGCACGCGCTTATGCCCGTCAGCCTCCAGCTGCTTCGCAGCATCTTCCGCAAAGGGGTGCCAGTTCCGGTTGCCGAAGTACACCGGAAGTTCAATCCCCCGAGCCTCCAACTGTTTTTCGATGTTGCCAATCAGCACTCGGTTCTGTTCATTGATCGGGCTAACACCACCGAAGTGGAAGTAGTGTTCCCCTACCTTGGCGAGCCGCTCACGCGGAATCCCGCGGCCACGGGTGACATTCTCTAGAAAAGGAATAACCTCCTCCTTTCCTTCGGGTCCACCGAAGGAAAGGAGGAGGAGTGCGTCGTAGTCGTTGAGAGCCATAGCCTTGAGCCTAGACTGTGGCCCCGAAAAATTAGAGCAGGCGGACCGCGTTAGGCGCCATGCCGGACCAACGGACCGGAGAAATCTGCACGTTCATGCCGGACTGCGGTGCCTCGATCATGGTGCCGTCGCCGAGGTAGATGGCAACGTGCTGGTTGCCGCCCGGACCCCAGAACAGCAAGTCGCCGCGCTGCGCTTCGCTCGCCGGCACATGCGTGCCACGCTGGTACTGGTAGCCCGTGTAGTGGGGCAATGCAATGCCAGCGCCGGCGAATGCGTAAAGCACGAGGCCAGAGCAGTCGAAACCAGCTTGACCGCCACCTTCCAAGCCCGTGGTTGGACCGTTTGCATCGCCACCGCCCCAGACATACGGCGTGCCGATCATCGACTGAGCGCGTGCGATAACCGTCTCAACCTGAGAGGCGTCGGATACGGCCGCAGAGGCAGCACGAGCCTTCTCAGTAAGATCTGTCGCAGTCTGCACCTGCGGCAATACGTCAGCCACAGTGCCTGAGGTGCTATCGACATTGCCCAAGGCACCAGTGAGCCCTTCTGCGAACGCAGTCACAAGTTGGCCTGCGTCACCGCTATTCACCGCATCAGAGAAGGAGCCGTGGTTCGCAGCAACGCCGCCAACCAGGGCCACGCCGACGGCGATGGCGCCAGCCTTCGCGATAGCGTCGTCGTCAAGCTGTGGCAAGCCTGCTGCCGAAGAAAGCGCAGCAACCTGGGACACGTCGTCGGACGTCGTATCTGAAGAAGAGGTCTGGGCGACAACACGCACGGCATCCACGATGGCCTCACGGCTCGGCTCACCGGCTTCAGGGGAGGTACCAGAGATGCGCTCCCGAACACGGTCCACGACCTCTTCTGGGACCTCATAGGTGGCATCGCCGCGCGAAATGGTCAGGGTTGAAGCGTACGGGCTGGCCACAGGGCCCTCCGTTGACTCATCGGATGCTTCCTGCTGCTCAGGCGCACGCTGCTCCTGGAGATCAGATTGTGCTGCTTCGAGCTCGCGTTGCGCGGCGTCGCGCTCAGCCGTGCTTGCCTCGAGCGCTGCGCGGTTGTCGTCGAGAAGCTGACGCGCTTGCGCCTCCGCAGCCTCGGCTTCTTGAGCAGCCGAGTCGGCAAGCTCACGCGTCTGACGCAGCGTCGACTCTTCGTTCGCCGCCTCTGCACGGGCCTGCTCCGCTTCCTGCAGCTTCGCACGCTTTTCTTCAGAACGCTGGCGCAGGAACAGCGAGCGATCCAGCACGTCGCGCTGCGTGTCCTTACCGCTAATCGACGTGAGCACATCGCTTGTCGACGCCCCGCGATACTGGGAACGGCTTAACTCATCAAGCTCGGCGCGCAGCTTTTCGACGCGAGCCTGAGCCTCGTCCAGGCGACGCTTAGCTTCCTCTTCGCCGAGGCGGGCCTGCTGGGCCTTTGCATGAGCGTCGTGCAAATCGACGAGCGACTGGTTAACCGCCTCTTGCAGTTCGCCGAGGTTCAAGTTTCGGGCGTCCACGTCCGCTTGAGCGCGGGTGACTGCGGAAACGAGTTCGCTGACGGTAGACGTCGAGCTCTGACCAGAGGCAGCCGGGCTGACGAGGCCCACCGCCAACGACACGGTAACGACACACGCGGCAGTACCGAACACATTACGTGCACGTCCAAACCGGGTGCCCCTTAGTGGATTTGCCACGAAGGTGCTCCTTCACGCCACACGCGCATACCGTGGCAGGCCCGCAGGTGATCAAGAAACCTGCAGGCGCGCCAAGGCACACATAAACCCTGACTAGGGGTAAGAACGTGCGGCCTCGATGTTGACTACTAACGCGGCAGCGCGAAGAAGTAGCCATCACAAGGCTCCGTGGCGCTTCAACAATGTTTCAGGATCTCGGCGTGCTTCCCCACAAGCCCGATCCATCAGTCGAACGCTTGACTAGAGCGCTCAATGAAACTTCACGCGAAACGTGTGACAACTATCGACCCGCGAGCCGATAGGAGCACCATACGTCAAGCCAACCGACTTGTATCCCTTTCGTTACATAAAGTTGATCAAGTCAAGTCTTGTCACATGATTCACACGCGCCTCACCTGCATGTATTGACACGCTTATTTGATGTGTGAGTTTGCTCACATCCAAGGTTACCGAACCGTTACTTATATGTTTTGACGTGGGCAAATGGCGAAATAAGGGCCGCGGAGCAGGCACCCTTCAGTAACCCGAGATGCTCCTGACATTAATTCCGTCAAGTCTTGCAACTTGTCTAGCGCGACGGCTTTGGGCGCCGCGCAGCGATCGCGAGGAGGGCAAACGCGACCAGCACCACCCCAACAACTACCGGCCACATTGGAGAGAAGGAACTCGCCTCCCCTGTAAACGCTTTCAGTCCTTCGACATAAT
This sequence comes from Corynebacterium coyleae, assembly GCF_030408635.1. Lineage (NCBI taxonomy): Bacteria > Bacillati > Actinomycetota > Actinomycetes > Mycobacteriales > Corynebacteriaceae > Corynebacterium > Corynebacterium coyleae. The sequence continues at coordinate 1,354,533 of NZ_CP047198.1, forward strand.
CCGCATGCGACATCATCGCGAGCTCCCCTGTCTCTATCTGCGCACGACTCAACTCTTCGCTTACCCCCACTGCGGTGTGGGGCGTTCGGATCAGCACCGTTGAATAATCCGTAGCGTTTGCAATGTCCTGGGCAAGATCTCGGAGCTGGGCAATCTTTTCTGGAGTGCGCTCTAAAACGACTACTGCGGCAGGGTCAATCGAATCCGAATGCGGCGAGCTCAGCACGCCTTCAATGCCATTTCGCAGGTCATCGTTTACCGGATTCTCCGTACCAAAAGCCACGCCAGAGGTTTCAAGCTGGCCGATTAGCTCGTCCAATGTTGTCTCCGGCTCCACGATTACTCCTTCATGCCAAACTGCTGGGCCGATTCTAATCTGAGTGATTTTGCTGTAGTCGATAAGCAAAATATGAAAACATAACGAACGTACTGTTATCATCAGTACGGATCTATGGCGGGTCGCTTAGTATGGGACTTGACCATAGGGTCATCATCCCTGTTTTTGATTACGACGAGGAATGGAGCTCACCGTGGCAGAAAGCAAGAATTCCTTCGGTGCCAAGAAGACGCTCGAGGTTGGCGGTAAGTCTTACGACTACTTCGCTCTCGATGCTGTTGAAGGCATGGAGAAACTCCCCTACTCCCTTAAGGTGTTGGGCGAGAACCTCCTGCGCACCGAGGACGGCAAGAACGTCACCGAAGACCACATCAAGGCCATTGCAAACTGGGACCCGTCGGCAGAGCCGAGCGTTGAGATCCAGTTCACCCCAGCACGTGTGCTGATGCAGGACTTCACGGGCGTGCCGTGTGTCGTCGACCTTGCCACCATGCGTGAGGCCGTATCGTCGCTCGGCGGCAACCCGGATCAGGTCAACCCCCTGAACCCGGCAGAGATGGTTATTGACCACTCTGTGATCATCGAGGCCTTTGGTTCCACCGATGCCATCGAGAAGAACGTAGAGATTGAGTACCAGCGCAACGAGGAGCGCTACCAGTTCCTGCGCTGGGGTGCAGAGAACTTCTCTAACTTCCGCGTTGTCCCGCCGGGAACCGGCATCGTCCACCAGGTCAACATCGAGTACCTCTCCCGCGTTGTCTTTGACAACGACGGCGTTGCATACCCGGACACCTGCATTGGTACCGACTCCCACACCACCATGGAAAACGGCCTGGGCATCCTTGGCTGGGGCGTCGGCGGTATCGAGGCTGAGGCAGCGATGCTTGGCCAGCCGGTCTCCATGCTCATCCCGCGCGTTGTCGGCTTCAAGCTCACCGGCGAGATTCCGACCGGCGTGACCGCAACCGACGTGGTGCTGACCATCACCGAGATGCTGCGTGAGCACGGCGTGGTCCAGAAGTTCGTCGAGTTCTACGGCAACGGTGTCAAGCAGATCCCGCTGGCAAACCGCGCCACCATCGGCAACATGTCCCCAGAGTTCGGCTCCACCTGCGCGATCTTCCCGATCGACGAGGAGACCATCAACTACCTGCACCTGACCGGTCGTAACCAGGAGGACATCGACCGCGTCGAGGCATACGCCAAGGCACAGGGCATGTGGCTTGAGCAGGACGCTGCGGAAGCTGAGTACTCCGAGTACCTCGAGCTCGACCTCTCCACCGTCAAGCCGTCTATCGCTGGCCCGAAGCGCCCGCAGGACCGGATCCTGCTCGCGGAGTCCAAGGAGACCTTCCGCAAGCAGCTGCCGGACTACAACACCGCTGGCGAGGGCACGTCCGAGCCGGTTCGTGCAGCAAAGGTCGACAGCGTCTCCTACAACGAGTCTTGGCCGGCAAACGGCGAGTCCGCTGCTGTGGGTGCTGAGGGCCGCGCTTCCAAGCCGGTCATCGTCGAGTCCCCGCAGGGTGGCGAGTACACCCTCGACCACGGCTTCGTCGCAATTGCTGCAGTCACCTCCTGCACCAACACCTCCAACCCGTCCGTCATGGTTGGCGCTGCCCTGCTCGCACGCAAGGCTGCTGAGAAGGGCCTGAAGGCTAAGCCATGGGTCAAGACCATCATGGCTCCGGGCTCCCAGGTTGTCGACGGCTACTACGAGCGCGCAGACCTCTGGAAGGACCTCGAGGCTGTTGGCTTCTACCTGTCCGGCTTCGGCTGCGCATCCTGCATCGGCAACTCTGGCCCGCTGCCGGCTGAGGTCTCCGAGGCTGTCAACGAGTTTGACCTCACCGCAACCGCAGTGCTTTCCGGCAACCGCAACTTCGAGGGTCGTATCTCCCCGGACGTGAAGATGAACTACCTCGCGTCCCCGCTCTTGGTCATTGCATACGCAATCGCCGGCACCATGGACTTCGACTTCGAAACCCAGCCGCTCGGCCAGGACGCAGACGGCAACGACGTCTTCCTCAAGGACGTCTGGCCGTCCACCGAGGAGATCGAAGAGACCATCGCTGGCACCATCTCCCGTGAGATGTACGAGGCTGACTACGCCGACGTCTTCAAGGGCGACGCACAGTGGCAGGGTCTCGACATCCCGACCGGCAAGACCTTCGAGTGGAACGAAGACTCCACCTACATCCGCAAGGCACCGTACTTTGACGGCATGCCGGAGGAGCCGGAGGATGTCAAGGACATCGAGGGTGCTCGCGTTCTGGCGAAGCTGGGCGACTCGGTCACCACGGACCACATCTCCCCTGCTTCCTCCATTAAGCCGGGCACCCCGGCTGCGAACTACCTCGATTCCCACGGTGTTGAGCGCCAGGACTACAACTCCTTCGGCTCCCGTCGTGGCAACCACGAGGTCATGGTTCGCGGTACCTTCGCAAACATCCGTCTGCGCAACCAGCTGGTTGATGAGCAGGGTGGATTCACCCGCGACTTCACCCAGGAGGGTGCACCGCAGGCATACATCTACGATGCTGCGATGAACTACGCCGAGAAGAACATTCCGCTCGTCGTCCTTGCTGGTAAGGAATACGGCACCGGTTCTTCCCGTGACTGGGCTGCTAAGGGCACCAACCTGCTTGGTGTGAAGGCAGTTATCGCCGAGTCCTTTGAGCGCATCCACCGTTCCAACCTGATCGGTATGGGTGTTCTGCCGCTGCAGTTCCCGGAGGGCCAGTCCCACGAGTCCCTCGGCCTCGACGGCACCGAGACCTTCACCCTGTCCGGTATCACCGACTTCAACAAGGGTGACATCCCGGCAACGGTTCACGTCAAGGCTGAGAAGGACGGCGCTGACGCTGTCGAGTTCGACGCTGTTGTCCGCGTGGACACCCCAGGTGAGGCTGAGTACTACCGCCACGGCGGCATTCTGCAGTACGTGCTTCGCCAGATGGTCAAGAGCTAGTCAGCTCTCCTGACGCCATCGCCGCGAAGGGGCCACCGCACTACGCGGGGCCCCTTCCGCATTTTTACCCCCTAATCCTTTGTTTCCGCACTCCGCTAGTCTTCGACCACTTTTGACCTAGAACTACGCCAAGGAGCACTGACATGCCTATCGTGAGCGAGGCCGAGCTCGCACGCCGCCGTAGCGAGATTATCGATACCGCACGCAAATGCTTCGCCCATTACGGCTACGAGGGCGCCACTGTTGCAAGGCTCGAGGAAGCCACCGGTAAAACCCGAGGCGCGATCTTCCATCACTTCGGAGACAAGGAATCACTGTTCCTTGCTATTGCGAAAGCGGACGCGGAGCGCCAGGCACAAGTGGTCAGTGAGCAGGGTTTGGTTGAGGTCATGCGTGGGATGCTCCACGACACTGAAGCAAACGATTGGTTCACCACCCGTGCGGAAATCCTGCGGAGACTGCGAACTGACCCGAAGTTCGAAGCACGCTGGCGGGAACATCAAGAGGTGCTCGACCAGGCGGTGCGCACGCGCTTGGAATCGAACAAGCATATGCGCGACGACGTCCCCGTGGAGGTAGTGCAGACCTACTTGGAGACTGTTCTCGAAGGGTTTATCACCAAACTCGCTGCCGGTGAGCCTGTGGAACGCCTCGAATCGATGCTTGACATCGTGGAGCAAGCCGTTCGGCACCCAATGAATCAGGAATAGACCGAGCGGTATAGAGTAGCCGGCATGGCTAAGCTCCTTTTCCTTTCACTTCGCAACGGCGAGATCGGCCCAGATGTCGCGCACGCCGAGTATCACGACACGCTGCGCGCAACTGGCCTGAGCGAATTGGATATGGAGCTTCGCATCATCAATTCGCCTGACGCTGAATTAGGCCCGCTCGACACGGTCAGCGGGATTATCGTCGGCGGATGCTCGCTGAACGTCACCAATGAAGAACGTGGTGCCTGGCACCTGCATATCGACGACGTGTTATCCACCGTGGTTACGTCTGGCAAGCCCGTCTTTTTCGTCTGCTTCGGCATCTCCTGGCTCGTCGACCACCTCGGCGGCACCGTTGGGTGCACCTCGCCTGAGCCTTCTGGACCTACCATCGTTGACGTGACAGCCGAAGGGGAGCTTGACCCCGTAGTCAGTGGCTCCGGCACGTTTACCGCGCTGACGGGACATACAGAGAACCCCGTAGAGTTGCCCAATTCGTTGACCGTGCTCGCTACAGGTCCCTCCTGCCCAGTGCAGATGGTGCGTTACGACGACCACGTGTGGGCCACACAGTTTCACGCCGAAATGGACGCCGACGCCATGCGTACACGCATGGATTTCTTCCACGACTACGGCTACTTCCCTGCCGAGGAGTACGCCCGCATCGTCGCAGATCTGCCCAACCATGACGTCAGCCGGGCGAACATGCTTCTACGCAACTTCGCCCGGCTGTGCCGCGAGGACTACTTTTCCCTCGACAATTAGAGGCCTGCGACTGACCCGCTGCCACCCTCAAAGTCCAGCGGGTTACGTGCAAACGGCTCGCCACGGCCAACCGATTCGACGATCACATCTGCTACGAGCTCTCGAGGGGTTTCGGATTCGGTGCCACGTGGTTCGTCGAGAAGCGCGATGCCCTCTGCTGGGTCATCGGTCAGCAGCGTTGGGCCGACGATCTGGTGTGGCAGGCTCGAATCAAGCAGGCGCCGATCAACGGCCTTTTTTGACTCAACGTAGGCGTACCACGAACCGCCATCATCCTCAGTGGAGGCCTCGGTGGCACCTGCATAGGACACCATGACGAGAAATGGGGCGAACTCGTCTAGCTCTTCGAGCGCGTCGATCATCGTCATCGCAGCGTCGCGATCCACCGCCCAGGTCCGCTCCGCAGATCCCCCGCCTGCGCCCGCGGACCAGACAACCACATCGAATGGTGTAAGGAGGCGTGCCCATCCCTCCTGGTCGAGAGTGGTGAGATCGCGAACGATGACGGTGGCGCCATCGTCGACAAGCTGCTTGGCGTGGTCAGGATTCCGGACAAGAGCACTAACGTTATGGCCATTGCCCACTAGTTTGGGCACAGTGAAGCGCGAGACGTTTCCACCCGCACCGAGAACAAGTACATGCTGAGTTTTCATAAATGCGACCTTAACGCACATTTCCCGCCTATACTTTTCGCATGCATGCAATTATTACAACCACAGGTAAGGATCGCCCGGGCGTGATTGCAGCGGTATCGAAAACCGCAGCCGACCAGGGCCTTAACATCGTAGATGTATCGCAAACCATCATGGATGACTTCTTCACCATGATCATGCGCGTCGAGCTCCCCGAAGGAAACGTTGACATGGGTGTCCTCCAGGACGCCTTCGACGCCTGCGGCAAGCCGCTCGGCATGGTAGTCCGGATCCAATCTGAAGCACTGTTCAGCGCCATCAACGACATCTAAGGGACGACCGTGAAACTCGAGTTTTCTGACGCACGATTCCTCGACGTCATCCGGATGATCGAGGACTATCGTCTGGACATCCGCACCGTAACCATGGGTATCTCGCTCATCGGCTGCACCCGCGCCACGATGGAAGCGACCGCACAGGCCGTGTACGACCGCGTCACCGAGCGCGCACGCAACCTTGTCCCCGTCTGCGAGGGCATCGAACGCGAGCTTGGCATCCCCATTGTGAACAAGCGCATCTCAGTCTCCCCGGTCGCACTCGTCGCTGCAGGTGTCGAGGGCAACCCTGTTGAGATCGCTCGTGCACTTGATCGCGCAGCGGCCGAACTTGGTGTGAACTTTGTCGGTGGCTACTCGGCGCTCGTAGAAAAGGGCGGCACGCGTGCCGACAAGAACCTGATCTACTCCATCCCGGAAGCTCTGGCGGAGACCAACAACGTCTGCAGCTCCGTCAACATCGCATCCTCGCGCGCCGGCATCAACATGAACGCCGTGGCCAAGATGGGCGAGATTGTGAAGGAAGCGGCGGAACTGACCAAGGACCGCTCCTCCATCGCCTGTGCGAAGCTCGTCGTCTTCGCCAACGCGGTCGGCGACAACCCGTTCATGGCCGGCGCATTCCACGGCATCGAAGAGCCAGACACCGTCATCTCTGTCGGCGTGTCGGGCCCAGGTGTCGTTGACAATGCGATCGCTCCGCTCAAGGGCGCGACGCTCAACGAAGTCGCCGAGGAGATCAAGAAGGCCGCGTTCAAGATCACCCGTGCGGGCCAGCTCGTCGGCACTCTTGCTGCTGAGCGCCTCGGCGTCCCGTTTGGCATCGTCGACCTCTCGCTTGCACCGACCGCCGAAATGGGCGACTCCGTCGCACACGTCCTCGAACGCATGGGGCTCGACCAGGTCGGCACCCACGGCACAACCGCAGCGCTAGCCTTGCTTAACGACGCCGTGAAGAAGGGCGGCATGATGGCATGCTCCCGCGTCGGTGGCCTGTCAGGCTCGTTCATCCCGGTCTCCGAGGACAAAGGCATGATCGACGCCGTAAACTCCGGTGCGATCTCCATGGACAAACTCGAGGCAATGACCTCCATCTGCTCCGTCGGCTTCGACATGATCGCGATCCCAGGCGACACCTCCGCCGAGCTCATCGCCGGCATGATCGCCGACGAAGCAGCAATCGGTGTCATGAACCATAAGACCACCGCAGCACGCCTCATCCCAGTCCCGGGCACCAAGCCTGGCGACGAGGTCAACTTCGGTGGTCTACTCGGCTACGCACCGGTCATCCCCGTAAACAAGGTAGGCAACGACGAATTCATTCACCGTGGCGGCTTCATCCCCGCACCGGTACACGGGTTTAGGAACTAATTAGTTTCACGGGCATCTTGACCCTGACACAGTGTCAGGGTTGAGAATGGTCGTGTGAAGATTTCAGAAGTCGCTGCAGTTGCAGGCTGCTCTGTGCGGGCCGTGCGTCACCTGCATACGAGTGGCGCAGTTCCCGAACCGGCTCGGACCAGTGGTAACTACCGCAACTATTCCGTATCCGATCTCGCGGCGGTCCTTCGCGCCAGAGCACTTATCGACGCCGGCGTTCCGGTATCTGAAGTCCAGAGCCCGAATGCTGTTGAGAAATCGCTCGTCCTTCTCGACGAACGCATCACACAGCTCCAACTGTCGATTCGGGGTAGTTGGTACCGCGAGTCCGCGTAGTTGGTACCGGTGTTCCACGTACCCGGTACTGCAAGGGGTTTTCTTTCATAGTTGATGTTGGCGACACCACAATCCGGTGGTGTCGCGTCAACATCTACTTGGAAGGAGCCGGTCCTTGTGGCTAACTTCAAACAGATCATCGCGATGTGCCTTGACGGTGCAAGCTACGCGCAGATCACACACGCATTGGGATGTTCACGACGAGAAGTATCCCGCGCAAAGAAAGTCATCGCTGATGAGGCACTAACGCCAGAGCGTTTCCGCCAACTCCCACCGGGATGGTTCGATGATCGATTCAGCGACGGCCGGAGTAAGCGGACGATGTCCTACGACCAGCCTGATTTTCAAGCCCTTGCACGCAAGCTCCAAAGCAAAAAGCACGTGACCAGGCACAAGCTGTGGATGGACTACTTGTCGCAGCCGTGTCCGACGGACAAGACAAAGTACCAGTACTCCCAGTTTTGCAGTGGGCTCAATGAATTTCTCCGTGCTCATGATCTTGTCGAAGTCGTCACCCATGAGCCGGGGCAAGAGCTTTACGTCGACTGGGCTGGCGACAAAGTGCCGGTGGTGGATCAGGCCAGTGGTGATACCGCATTCAAGGCGTCGCTGTTTGTCGCGGTATGCCCGTACTCAGGGCTGATGTACGTCACTGCTGCTGCGAATGAGAAGATGCCGGCTTGGATTGCATGCCACGTCAAAGCGTTGAACTATCTTGGCAAATTACCGGCGGTCATCGTGCCGGATAATGCCTCTACGGCGACCTACCGGCCGAGGAAGCATTCAGGCTACCGGATGGTCACTGACCGCTACGCAGCGTTTGCCGACTACTACGGGGTCACGATTGTGCCGACAAGACCTGGCAGGCCACGCGACAAAGCGGCAGTAGAACGTGCTGTGAAAATCGCCTACACCAAAATACTCGGGTATTTCAGCGACGAGGTCTTCTACAATCTCGATGAACTCAATGAGGCAATCGCTGACCGGCTTGCCGATATCAACAGCGCAATGACACGGGCTGATGGCACAACACGGCGCATGCGCTTTGAGCAAGAAGAAGCACCAGTGATGCGCGATCTGCCGCCGACACCGTTTACGGAAGTGTCATACAAGCGGCTCAAAGTCGACCGTAATTGGCACATCACCTGTGACTACCAGTACTATTCTGTGCCATTTCAGCTGGTAGGAGAGGCAGTGACGGTCAGGCTCACCCCGCAACTGGTGAGCATCTTCAACGGTGATCAACTAGTTGCTGAACACACACGCCTTCACGGATTCAAATACCGGTACTCCACTGATCCCAACCATGGGCCAAGCAGCGATGACGAAGGCCACAAGGCGCTCACCCGCGACGAACTCTTGGCTTGGGCCTCGTCGTTCGGTTCTGCAACGCACACAGTCATAGCGATGATCCTCGATCGTAATAGTGCCGCCGTACCCCGCGGACTTCTTCAAGCTCGCAACGTGCTGGCCAACCTGGGCAAAAAGCACAGCAAAGCCACCCTCGAGCCGGCGTGCCAGCAGGTCTTAGAAAAGAAGCTGGCTCCAACTATGGCTGTGATCAAGCGCATCCAGACTGACATTGCGCACGCTCAGCAGCACCCTGCTGCACCAGGGCGAAAGACACAGCCCGCGACGAAGAACCAACAACGCCCAAGCGCCCCGCTTACCAGCGACGCAGCTGACGCCGTCTTCATCCGGCCTGCTGACCACTACGAAAACTAGAAGGAGCGTGAACCATGAGCAACATCAATGACGAAACAGTACGGGCAAAAATGCGAAAGCTTCGCGTATCGACCTTCGCTGATGTCTTCTACGAGATTGTCAACGACGAGGCCTACGCGGATGCGCTACCAGAGGACATCTTCCTCGCAGCAGTCGAAGAGGCCTACACACAACGGCAACAACGCAACATCGCCAAAGCCATCACCCAGGCACAATTCCGATACCCGGACGCGAGCCTTGCTGAAGTCACCCGAGCAGAACAACGCGGCATCAACATGCGCCAACTGAAACGAATCGCGGCGACCAACTGGCGGGAAAACCCGACCAACATTCACATCCTCGCACCGACCGGAACAGGGAAAACATACATAGTCTGCGCCATCGGCGTCGCCGCATGCCAAGCCGGATACTCCGTGGCCTACTACCGGCTAGACCAACTCGTAGACATGTTGGCGGTCTTCTCACCGACTGACCAAAACTACCTCGATAAGATGCGGAAACTGATCAATGTCGATGTCCTTATCATCGACGATTTTATGACCATGAGCATCAACCAGCGCGGGCAAGAAGACCTGAGCAAGATCATATTCGACCGCGACGGTCGACTCCCAACACTGATCTCCTCCCAATCGGCCGCCGCCTATTGGGTCGAAGCCCTCCCCGACAGAGTCGGAGCCGATTCACTCGTTAGCCGCCTCAACAACGGCCACCGAATCCGCATCGGAGACTTCGACATGCGCAAGGCCACCGCCCCAATAGAACCGGACGAATAAGACAAACAGCCGGGCCGACTCCGTCGGCCCGGCCCCGGTACCAACTACCCGGAACACAGCAGTACCGGGTCTCCGGAACACCGGTACCAAAAACCCGCATCTGACACCAACGGCAAAAACAGCGCCTTCTCGCCCTGGCATCCTCGCCACATGGAGCACCGGAGGACATCCGTAACTCCCTCAAATCTGCAATCAACGACCCGTCACTTTTTCAGATTGAACTAGATTCATGGGATCTCATGGGTTTCACCGGCGTTGCTACGCCGGACACTTGGGAGCAGCTTCGGAAGAATCTTCACGATCCGACTTGTCTCGCTGCTACCCAAAAGGCGGAGACTCTCTGGCAAGAACTCGGCGAGATGAAGCCAACAGACCCTGCCGTTGCCATGCTGGTGCGCCGGCTACAAGCGCTGGCGCAAGCCGGCCTGATGCGAGGTATCTTCCCAACCCTTAACCCCGGAGACGTACCACTTGCACTGTCCGATGTTCCTACGAAGGGCGCACAAGGATTAGCGCTTCGAATGCTGGCAGGTGATTTTCCTGCGTAGCTTCCTCCGCTTACTTCGAAAACACCCCGGCTTCCGACTAGCCAAGTATGAACTCGGGCTATACCGAGATCTCATTCGCTGGATCCGCCGAGAGACACTCATCCCTGAAGGGGCAGTTGCGATTCCTCACCAACCGGGTCGATTACAAATGCTTGGAATAGTCACGGCGGTGCTCGCAATTGAGGCCGGGGTTGTTCACCTCGTATTGCCTGAAGGGATCATTCGAGTCGTTGCGCTACTACTGTCGCTGTGGGCCCTCGTGTTCGTGTGGGGTCTAATCGCCGCGGAGCGAATTCGTCCCAGCTATTTCGACGACAAGACCGTCGTGCTTCGTCGCGGACGAACGCTTTTTACGGAAATACCAACGACCTCCGTGCACAGTGTGACGGACTCCCCTTCATATACTTCTGCGGTCGAGGTCGCCGATGGCGTACTCACATTCGGCGGTCCTGCCGGAACAGACACACTCATCTGCCTACATGAGGACGTGCTGGCCTATCCCGATCGCTACCCGTGGCAGCGACCAGTTCCCGTACGCGTTAGGAAGATACGTTACTACCGCGGTAACGGAACCAAGGTGCCTAGCGCTTCTTCCCGATAATGAAGTAGCCAACCCAGCCAAACGTGTTAACTGCGCCGATAATCGGAGTCCACAGCCACTTCGGGCCACGAATCCTCTTGGAATTGGTCCGAGCGAGGTCGCGAAGCGCAAAGGCCTTGCCTGCCGTATCGATCGTGGCCAGGACGCCAGCAATTGTCTTCTGATCCGAAGACAAGCTGTTCCATGCGTCCTTGATGGTGTCGATGAACTCATTGTTTTTAGCCATGGTTTGAAGTTTAGCCGGTCGGGTTGATCGTCGATAAGCGTGTTGCCCCTCTCGCAAAATTTCGGATATTTCTTTTATCTAGGGTCCAATGCACAATATAGTGATCAAACACTTGTGCGAGCAATGTTTAGCTCATTACGGTCACTGGTAACGCAATTTTTACGACCTAAGGAGCGCAAAAATGTTCCCAGAACCGCTACTACATGTCATAACCGAACGCATCGATTGCGAGCCCATTGGCGCAACTTTCTATCTTCACGGGGACGGATTCACATCCATACTCGAATCTATTTACGCATATAGGATCGACACACGAAATCCCACTCGGGGACTCGGAGACATCGCAAATCTTCTCGCCCAATTTCCAGCGCCACTATCCACGCAATATGTGGACACCCCGTACCTCGACGAGCTGTGCGAAGACTACCTCATCCTCGACTACGCCCGACGCGAAGTGACGCTCAGGATCGACAACTATAAGCCGGACCGCTGCACGTTTGATCATGAAAACGTTAAGCCACTTTACGAATTGGCTCGCGCTAGCAACACGGACATGTACTTGCAGCTACCGCCACTTCTTGAACGCAAAGTCATACGGGTTATCTCAAAGCGCAACGGCGAGTACTGTTCAGGCATGGATATCCTGCTCCCCGCCGGCGGAGACAGGATCCTGACCAATCTGCTTTCACTCCGGGATGAAGGATCCGTTACTGCGGAGATTTTGGCGCAATACCTATTCCACTGGAAGCCACCACACGTCCAGATTCGCCCCTTCCAGGACGCATTGCTTGGCGACGAATACGAGACGGTAGTGAAGCCACACTTCCCGAGCGACTATCCATTCCTCACCATTGATTCGCCGGAAAATTCATTGCGCCTGAGCGATAGTTCCGGCAGGTTGATCATGGTAGTCGACGTCAACGAAGACTCGATGAAGCGCGTACATGAACGGCTGACACAACCACGCCGAGAATCCATCACAGTTGACTTTCTTACCGACACATCCTGGGCTGACTCCAGCCCTACAACTGTTAAAGGTCCGTTCTAACACTAATTCCGATTGCGTTAAGGGAGAGAAACCATGTCAACGGAGCTTTCGCGCCACGTCGACACCATCTCCCATGCCCTTTTCGCAATCAAGGACCTCTTTCACGACCCAGCAACGCTGCACTTCGACGACATCCACAAAGAGATGGAACGCTTCGAAGCAGCCTTCAACGTCAAGGCAAGCCTCGACGCTTTCTTCGCATTCCTCTGCGAGCGCGATGAAGCTGGCCGCACCGTCGGCGCGAAACATCCGACCCAGTACTTACAGAAGAAGCTTGGCCTTGAGCCCAAGGAGGCCTACGACCGTCTCGCCCGTGGCCGCGACTACTACGGGGAGCCGGCCGTCGAGGAGACCGCAGACGACGCTGCTGATGCTGACCTCTTCGACTCCAACGCAGATTCCACGTCGGACGATGCCGCACAGGCGGCAGCGAAAGCAGCTGCACAGCAAGCGGCACGCGAGCAGGCGCGCCGCGAACAGGAAACGGCACGCCGAAACGCCGAGCGCGTCAATGCCGAAAAACAACGCGTGATTCGTCTCGAGCTGGATCGCCTCGTTGAGGCCGCCAAAGGTGCCCGCGCTCGTCTCCAGGCTAAGGCGCTCGCAGAGGCTCCGCGCCGTACCGTCAAGGACCTGCGCGCAACCGTACGACGTTGGGTGGAGGAAGCCAACCGCGAACACCTCGACCCCGCGAACCCGAACGCAGGGATGGAGAAACGTGGGCTACACATCGGACCGCAGCGTGCCGACGGCACCCACAAGATAACTATCGACGCCACTGCTAGCGACACCGCATTGTTCAAGGCACTCGCCGACAAGGGGCTAGCGCCGAACTCAAACATGCCGAAGGATGTCGACGACTACCGAACTCCGGCCCAACGGTCCTACGACCAATTCGCCAAGATGCTGAAGCACTACGACACGTGCCAAAAGCCAACAGGTGGCGGCTGTGCGTCCGTTGTCGTCTCCGTAACGCTCGACGAGCTCGCCGATGCCTCCCCGACCACGAAGTTTCAAACCAATACCGGCATCGACCTCACAGCATTCGATCTCGTCCGTCTCGGGATGGACGGCACCGCTGACTTCATCCTCAGCGTTGATGGGGCGACTTCTTTGCCCTTGAACCTCTACCGCACGAGCCGCCTTGCATCGTTGGCACAGAAGATCACGCTGCTCGCGGTGCAAGGCGTGTGTGCCTGGACGGGGTGCACCGCCCCACTGACCCAAACCGAGATCCACCACATCACGTCGTGGCTGCAAGGCGGTGACACCAACATCGATAACCTCGCCGCACTCTGTAGAACCCATCACCGGTGTAACAACGACTTCAAAGATCACAGAGACAACACGAGTCACATCGAGCGAGACCTCGCAACTGGTCGCGCCGGCGTGAAGCAACCCGGGTCCACCGGAATCAGGTTCAATCATGCCGATGCTGCGGAAAACTCAGCCGTCAATCGGATCCGTAGACGAAACCACCGACCGAAGACAGCTACAGCGAAACCACCACCGCGCGAGCCTACCGAGCCACCACCCTGGGCAAACCGCCAATCCCCTCACCCGCCGTTTTAGGCCGCCTCCCGGAACACGCCTGCCTCGAACGAACGTAGGTGGGCGCTAGCCTGGCCACGTCTGCCATGATGGCGCGTTGCTATGCCAGCTCGACGATCTCCATGTACTCGTCACTCCACATGTCCTCATCGCCCTCTGGCATGATGATGACGCGCTCAGGCTCCAGCGCCCGCACCGCACCCGGGTCGTGGGTGACCAGCACGACCGCACCCGTATAGGTTTTTAGCGCGTCGAGGACCTGTTCGCGGGATTGTGGGTCGAGGTTGTTGGTGGGCTCGTCGAGAAGCAGCACGTTCGCGCGCGACGATACAAGCGTCGCCAGCGCCAAACGGGTCTTTTCACCGCCGGAGAGCGTACCTGCTGGCTGATCGAGCTTGTCGCCGGAGAACATAAAGGCACCAAGCAGACCACGCAGGTCCTGCTGGCCGGCATCCGGACAAGCCTCGATCGTATTTTCCCAAACCGACTTCGAGCCATCGATCGTGTCGTGCTCCTGCGCGAAGTACCCGATCTTGAGCCCATGGCCGGATACGACGCCACCCTCCCCGTCGGTGCGCTCCACCCCGGCGAGCAGCTTGAGCAACGTGGTCTTACCCGCACCATTCGTGCCGAGGACAACCACCCGGGATCCTTTATCTACCGCAAGGTCGACACCCGCGAACACTTCGAGGGAGCCATACATCTTCGTCAGCCCCTTGCCAAAGAGCGGAGTCTTGCCACACGGTGCCGGCTCCGGGAAGGAGATGGAAGCGACCTTGTCGGCGACGCGAACGTCGTCAAGCTCGCCCATCATGCGCTCGGCACGCGCCAGCATCTGCTTCGCGGCGGCAGCCTTGGTCGCCTTCGCTCCCAGCTTCGCAGCCTGCTTCTGCAGAGCCGAGGCCTTCTTTTCGGCGTTGGCGCGCTCGCGGCGACGCCGGGCCTCGTCCAGGGCGCGCGCGTCCTTGTACTTGGAGAAGCCCATGTTGTACACGTCGGCTTCGGCGCGGACGGCGTCGAGGAACCAGACCTTATTGCAGACTGCGTCGAGGAGCTCAACGTCGTGCGAGATCATGATCAACCCGCCCTCGTGCTTGGACAGGAAGTTACGCAGCCAGGTGATGGAGTCGGCGTCGAGGTGGTTAGTGGGCTCGTCGAGAAGAAGCGTTGTCTTCGACTTACCCGAACCCTGGCGAGAAGCAAAGAGAATTTGGGCCAGTTCGACGCGGCGACGCTGACCGCCCGAAAGCGTCTTGAGCTTCTGATCGAGGACCCGCGCCGGCAGGCCGAGATTGTCACAGATCTGCGCCGCCTCAGCGTTGGCCTCGTAGCCGCCGAGCGCCTGGTAGCGCTCCTCCAGGCGGGAGAACTTCGCAATCGCCTTGTCGCGCTCCTCCCCGTCCGTCTCCTCCATCAGCTTCTGCTGCTTCGCCATGGAGCGCTGGATCTGATCCAGCCCGCGCGCGGAGAGCACACGGTTCCGAGCGGTTTGTTCGATATCGCCTTCCTTGGAGTCCTGCGGAAGGTAGCCGATCTCGCCAGACCGAGTCACCGAGCCACCGTAAGGCTCGGTCTCCCCCGCCAGGACGCGCATCGTCGTCGTCTTGCCCGCACCGTTGCGGCCAACCAGCCCGATGCGATCGCCGGGTTGGACGCGAAGGTGCTGGCCTGGTGCGTCGAGAAGCGTGCGCGCGCCGACGCGGACCTCGAGATCATTGGTGACAATCACGGCTAGATACCTTACAAGCCTGGTCAAACTGCAGAACAAAGTCTGTCAAATCACTTGACGCGGGCTGTGCGCTAATTTATAATTATCTTTACGTGCCGTCGGCATGTCTTGTTCTCCTTCCCGAGAGGTTTCCATGAAGAAGACCCCCCCCCCCTTTCCGCGCTCGCGCTGAGCGTGGCCATGTCTACCACGCTGGTTGTCACACCTGCTGAAGCTCAGCCGGCAGCGCCGAATTTCCAACAGATCCAGAAGCAGATTGACGCCACTACCCGCAACGCGCTCATGAATCTGTGGGGCCCCTACGAGCAGCTGATTCGTACCTTCCCGCAGCTCAAGCCGGTCCTCGATCCGCTGGTCGCACAGTTCCTCCCTCCCCGGAAGCCTGTCGCAGGACCGAGGACCACCGCAAATTCTCTCTTCAACGCGATCAATGCGGGCGTCGATACCTACAACCGGGCGCACCCAGTGCCAACAGGGGGGGTCTTGTATTCCCGTCCGAGTACAATGAAGCGCAGCCCGCAGCTGGACGCAATGGCACAGCGAATAGCGAATGAGGCTGTAAACGGCAACACAAATATCAACGGATTAATCGAAAACTACCGGACGCCTGCACCATTCGAATTCCACGCCGCAATCTGGGAGACGAGCGACAAACCCCACAGCGAAATGGAAGACAAGCTGCGCGCCGGCAATAAAGAGTACTTCAATCCCGGAGGCTACCACTGGCACTACGCAGGCACCGCGGTGGCTGAGCGTAATGGCAAGTATGCCTTCATCGTCGTATACGGCGGCAAGTCCGAGTACGGTATTGAGGACCTCTAAGACATAGCCTCAACGCAGAATGAAGCTCCCGCGTACCTTTTCTACGGTACGGGGGAGCTTCTGACTTTTGTAGGTCTCTACACAGCAAACCCGAGCGCGCGCAACTGCTCGCGTCCCTCTTCCGTGATGAACTGTGGGCCCCACGGCGGCATCCAGACCCAGTTGAGCTCGAGGTCGTCGACGGCAGTGTTCGAAACCACGGCTGAGGTGGCCTGCTCCTCGATCACGTCGGTCAGCGGGCACGCCGGCGAGGTAAGGGTCATGTTGAGCACCGCGACGGTCTTACCCTCGCGCTCCTCGATCCAGATGTCGTAGACCAAGCCGAGGTCAACAACGTTGATGCCCAGCTCCGGGTCGATGACGTCGTGGAGGTATTCCTCAACCTCACCGACCAGCTTGAGTTGCTCTTCGGTTTGCTGTGGTCGCTCGGACTGCTTGTTCGATTCGGTCACAGTTACTCCTTTTCTTCTAACGCATCAGACGTTGCGGCCTGGAATGCTTTCCACCCGAGCAGCGCGCACTTCACACGAGCCGGGAACTGGGAAACGCCCGCGAAGGCGACTCCGTCGCCGATCATCTCCGCGTCGCCTTCGACGGTGCCGCGGGAGGTGATCATCTCGTCGAAAGCTTCGAGCTTCTTCATTGCTTCAGCAACCGGCAGCCCGATGACCTCCTCAGCCATCACGGAAGTCGAAGCCTGCGAGATGGAACACCCCACGGCTTCGTAGGAAACGTCCTCGACGGTGGAGCCGTCTTCGGACAGGTGCACGCGCAGGGTCAGCTCGTCGCCACAGGACGGGTTGACGTGGTGCACCTCCGCCTCGTATGGCTCGCGAAGCCCGGCATGCTGCGGGTTTTTGTAATGATCCAGGATGACTTCCTGGTACATGGATTCGAGGTTCATCGCGCGAAAAACTCCTTCGCTTTGCTAATCGACGACACCAAGGTATCAACCTCGTCGAGGGTGTTGTACAGGTAGAAGCTGGCTCGGGAGGTCGACTGCAGATTGAGGCCGCGGTGCGCTGGCCACGCACAGTGGTGGCCGGTGCGAATCGCAACGCCTTCAGAGTCGAGCACCTGACCCAAGTCATGCGGGTGGACACCGTCGACAGTAAACGAGATCGCGCCACCGCGATTCTCAGCCGTCAGCGGGCCAGCAATGCGCAGCCCATCAATTGCCTGCATCTGCTCCAGGGCGTACGCGGTGAGCTCATGCTCGTGGGCTTGGATCTCGTCCATTCCGATCTCGGTGAGGAAACGCACTGCCTCGCCGAGCCCGACAACCTGCGAGGTCATTTGGGTCCCCGCCTCGAAGCGCTGCGGTGCGGGAGCGAAGGTGGATTCCTCCATGCGCACGACCTCGATCATGGAGCCACCGGTCAAGAACGGCGGCAGCTCGTTGAGGTGCTTGGAGTACACCGCGCCCACGCCACTGGGGCCGCACATCTTGTGCCCGGAGAAGGCAGCGAAGTCGACGTCCAAGGCGTGGAAATCGACCGGCATGTGCGGCACGGATTGGCAAGCGTCGAGCACGGTGAGAGCCCCGACAGCCTTTGCGCGGCGCACCATCTCCTCGACATCTGCAACCGCACCGGTGACGTTTGACTGGTGGGTAAAGGCGACCACCTTGACGGAGTTGTCGAGCTCGAGCGAGTCGAGGTCGATGCGCCCGTCCGGGGTCATCTTGTACCACTTCAACGTCGCGCCTGTGCGACGGGCGAGCTCCTGCCATGGCACCAGGTTCGCGTGGTGCTCAAGCTCGGTGATCACGATCGTGTCCTCGGGCCCGACCGCGAGCGAGCCCGCCCGCGAGTCACCCAGGACGTACGCAACCAAGTTCAGGGCTTCGGTGGCGTTTTTGGTGAACGCGATCTCGTCGTTACGCGCGCCTACGAACGCCGCGATCGCCTCGCGCGCCGTTTCGTATGCATCGGTCGCCTCCTCTGCGAGAAGGTATGAACCGCGGTGCACGGGGGCGTTGCAGCCGAGTACGAAATCACGCTCGGCGTCCCATACCCGCTGCGGGCGTTGCGACGTCGCCCCCGAATCCAGGTACACCAACGGCTTTCCGCCGCGCACGGTGCGCCCCAGGATCGGGAACTCTTGCCGGATTGCAGATACGTCGAGCGTCATTAGATGAACTTCTCGTAGCCTTCGGCCTCTAGCTGATCAGCGAGGGAAGCATCGCCGGTCTTGACGATCTTGCCGTCCGCGAAGACGTGGATGAAGTCCGGCTTGACGTAGTTCAGGATGCGCTTGTAGTGCGTAATCATGAGCACTCCACCACCGGTTTCGTCCTGGTAGCGGTTGATGCCCTCGGAGACGATGCGAAGCGCGTCGACGTCAAGGCCGGAGTCGGTCTCGTCCATAACGGCGAACTTCGGCTTCATCAGGGAAAGCTGCATGACCTCGTGGCGCTTCTTCTCGCCACCGGAGAAGCCTTCGTTGACGGAACGCTCGGAGAAGGACGCATCCATCTGGAGTGCCTCGCGCGCTGCGTTGAGCTCGGAAACCCACTCGCGCAGCTTCGGAGCCTCACCGCGCACTGCGGTGACAGCGGAGCGCATGAAGTTCGAGGAGGACACGCCTGGGACCTCGACCGGGTACTGCATGGCGAGGAAGAGGCCTGCGCGTGCGCGCTCGTCGATATCCATCTCCAGGATGTTCTCGCCGTCGAGGAGAACCTCGCCTTCGGTTACCTCGTACTTCGGGTGGCCGGCCAAGGTGTAGGCAAGGGTGGACTTGCCAGAGCCGTTGGGGCCCATGATGGCGTGGGTTTCGCCGCCCTTAATGGTCAGGTTGACGCCCTTGAGGATGGGCTTCGGCTCCTGGCCTTCCTCGGAGGGAAGGACGTTGGCGTGCAGGTTCTTAATTTCGAGGGTGGACATAGAAGCTCCTTTTAGTTTTCGTTGCGCTCGAGTTCGCCGGCGACGCGGGCGATGAGGTCTTCACGGACCGACTCGATTGGGATCTGGTTGAGGACCTCGTTAAAGAAGCCACGGATGATCAGACGGGTGGCGTCTTCCTCGCGGATACCGCGGGAGCGCAGGTAGAACAGCTGGTCGTCGTCGAAGCGGCCGACGGTTGCTGCGTGGCCTGCTCCTGCGATTTCGCCGGTTTCGATTTCCAGGTTCGGGATCGCGTCGGCGCGTGCACCGTCGGTAAGCACCAGGTTGCGGTTGGTTTCGTAAGTGTCGGTGCCTTGCGCTTCGGCGCGGATGAGTACGTCGCCGACCCAGCAGGTGCGGGCCTCGGGCAAGCCGGAGGCCTTGTCGCCTTGGAGGGCGCCCTTGTAGAGCACGTTGGAGCGGCAGTTCGGTACGCCGTGATCGACGAGCAGGCGGTTTTCAATGTACTGGCCCGCATCGGCGAAGTACACGCCGGTCAGCTCAGCGTCGCCGCCCGGTGCCTCGAAGGACACGCGTGGGGAGATTCGCACGACCTCGCCGCCAAAGGTTGCGACATGGTGACGCAGGGTTGCATCGCGCTTGACGACGATCGCCTGCTGGCCAACATGTACTGCATCAAGATCCCATTCGGCGTCGATGACGACATTGACGCGGGAGCCCTCACCGATGACCCAGTTGACGTTGTCGGCGTGAGTGCCGGAGCCCTCGTAGCGCACCAGCACGGTTGCGCCGGAGTTCGCGCCGGTCTCGACAACGATGGTGCCAAACGTCGTGACGTCTGCGCCTGCACCGGTCACAGTGATGGTGATTGTGTCGTTGAGCTCGACGTTTGCTGGCACCGATACCAGGGTGGCGTTTTCGGAGGAGGTCCACGCCTGGGCGGCGATGCGGTCGACGGGGGCTCCGGCGGCGGTCACGCGGTCGTCGTCAAGCGCAACTTGCTCAACGGTGACCTCAGACGGAGCGTCAACTGTGATCTGGGCGGGAGCCTGCGGCGCAAACTGGCCGTTGTGCAGGCCGCGCAGGCGACGTAGGGAGACGAAGCGCCAGACTTCGTCGCGGCCGCCTGGAACCTCGAAATCCTCGACATTGAAGGAGGAGTACAGGTCGCCCTTGTTGTTGTGTGTGGTGGCGTTCTTGACGGTTTCAGACATTTAGCCCACCGATCCTTCCATTTGCAGCTCGATGAGACGGTTCAGCTCGAGGGCGTACTCCATAGGTAGCTCCTTGGCGATCGGCTCGACGAAGCCGCGCACGATCATTGCCATTGCCTCTTCCTCGGCGATGCCACGGGACATGAGGTAGAACAGCTGGTCCTCGGAAACCTTCGACACCTTCGCCTCGTGCCCGAGCGTGACGCGGTCGTTACGAATGTCGTTGTAGGGGTACGTGTCCGAGCGGGAAATGTTGTCGACCAAAAGCGCGTCGCATTCAACGTTAGATGCGGAGTCGTGCGCATTGGTATTGACCTGAACCAAGCCACGGTAGGCAGCGCGGCCACCACCTCGGGCGACGGACTTAGACACGATCGACGACGACGTGTGCGGCGCCATGTGCGTCATCTTCGCACCAGTGTCCTGGAACTGGCCCTCACCTGCGAATGCGACAGAAAGAACCTCACCGCGGGCGTGCTCGCCGGTCATCCAGACAGCCGGGTACTTCATGGTCACCTTGGAGCCGATGTTGCCATCGACCCACTCCATGGTCGCGCCCTCTTCAGCCTTGGCACGCTTGGTGACCAGGTTGTAGACGTTGTTCGACCAGTTCTGGATGGTGGTGTAGCGGCAGCGACCACCCTTCTTTACGATGATCTCCACCACGGCGGAGTGCAGCGAGTCCGACTTGTAAATCGGGGCGGTGCAGCCCTCGACGTAGTGCACGTACGCGTCCTCGTCGACAATGATGAGGGTGCGCTCGAACTGGCCCATGTTCTCCGTGTTGATGCGGAAGTAGGCCTGCAGCGGGATGTCCACGTGGACCCCCGGCGGGACGTAGATGAAGGAGCCACCAGACCACACTGCGGTGTTCAGCGCGGAGAACTTGTTGTCGCCGGCCGGAATGACGGAGCCGAAGTACTCCTTGAACAGGTCCTCGTGCTCACGCAGCGCGGTGTCAGTATCGACGAAGATGACACCCTTTTCCTCCAGGTCCTCGCGGATCTGGTGGTAGACAACCTCGGACTCGTACTGTGCTGCAACGCCTGCAACGAGGCGCTGCTTCTCTGCCTCGGGGATGCCCAGCTTGTCGTAGGTGTTCTTGATGTCCTCCGGCAGATCTTCCCAGGAGGTCGCCTGCTTCTCGGTGGAGCGGACGTAGTACTTGATGTTGTCAAAGTCGATGCCGGAGAGGTCTGCGCCCCAGGTCGGCATCGGCTTCTTTTCAAAGATCTCGAGCGCCTTGAGACGCTGGTTCAGCATCCATTCCGGCTCTTCCTTGATGCCGGAAATGTCGCGGACAACGTCCTCGTTGAGGCCGCGTCGCGCGGATGCGCCGGCAACATCGGAGTCGTGCCAGCCGTAGTTGTAAGCGCCGATGGACTCGATGATCTCGTCGTCGTTCATCGGCTTTTCAAGACCTGGCGTTGGCTTTGCTTCAGTCATTGTCAGCCGCTCCTTTCGTTTCGTTTCCCGCCTTTGGGGCGAGAGGGATGTTAGTCGTGCAGATGCCGTGTCCGTCCACAATAAGGGCGAGCGGTTGCACATGCGTATCGACGATGCGCGCAATGGCCTCGTGTTCCGCCTCGCACAATTCTGGATGCTCAGCCGCTACCGCGGAGACTGGACAGTGGTGTTGGCACAGTTGGATACCTGCTGGCGTACGCCTGACGGTGGGCTCGTATCCGTGGGCTTCGAGCGCGGCAGCAACAGCTTGCACTGCTGCTTCCGGGTCGTCACTGTCAGCACCAGTCTGGACATCTGCGAAGATGCGTTCGGCCCTCCTGCGAGCGAATTCACGCACCGCTTCCTCGCCGCCGATAGATTCAATCACATCAACGGCCTCAAGTGCGATGGTGTCGTAGCTCGTACCGAACTCTTCCCTGCCCTTGACGGTGAGCTGGAAGTGCTTTGCCGGACGGCCGCGGGATGCCTGATCCCCTGCTACCGCACGCGGCGGGCAGGTTTCTGCCATCCCTTCTTCAACGAGTTTGTCCAGATGGCGTCGTACGCCGGCGGGCGAAAGTCCAAGCTCGGTGCCGATTTCGGCCGCCGCAACGGGCCCTTGTTTGAGCAGGATAGACATCACCTGCGAACGGGTTGTTCCGTTCGCGCGGTATGCAGTGTCTTTCTCTGCCACCATGCAACCCCTTTCCTTGGCTCTCTGCTCGCCTTTACACAACACTAGTGTGTCGTAATTATTCCCGCCGAAGCGGGTCTCCTTGGCGTGGCGCGCACCAAGTAAGCTCTAGCGACGTGACTGCCCAGCCTCCCCGCTCGCCGAGATTGCCGCATCTGCGGCGCCCTGGCCGTGCGGTCCTTGCGGAGTTTCCCCACATGGGGCGGCCCGGTTCGCGTTCCTCGGAACTGCACAATCCGTCGCCCGGGTTTGATGGTGGTTCGTCCATTCCACAACCGTCTTACCGGGAGCGGGACCGGTTTTTCATTTTGCGCTGGCTCGGAGCCCTGGGCGCGTGTCTCATCGCGCTCGGTGGTTTAGGTGCCGGGGCGCTCCCAGTCGTCGATAATCCGTGGTTCGCCTTCCCCTTTGGGGCCACCATGAGTCGAATGATGCTGGCTTCTAACGCCATCGTGCTCATCGGCGTGGGCATGCTTGTCGCATCATGGCTGCTTATGGCGCCGTTTGTCGGTGCAGGTGGGCACGCACCACGCATCGGAGCACCGGCGCTGCAGCGCACGTTCGTCGCATGGGTGCTGCCACTCATGTTGACAGCTCCCCTGTTCACTCAGGACATTTATTCTTATTTGGCTAACGGCGCGATTGTGCGCATGGGGCTTGATCCGTACGCCGCCGGGCCAGTAGAAATCCTCGGCGTCGACCACCCACTGGCCAGGTCTGTGCCGTTCATTTGGGCGCACTCTCCAAGCCCGTACGGGCCGGTAGCACTGGGCATCGCGGCGTTAATTTCCATTGTTACCGCCGATGCAGTGTTTTGGGGGGTCTTCCTGCACCGTGTGCTTTCTGTCGCGGGATTGCTCGCAGCATCGTGGGGGCTGCGCGCCCTTGCGCAACGGTGTGGCGTCAACGCCGCGGCTGCGCTGTGGCTCGGTCTGCTCAACCCACTGACCATCCTGCACCTGGTCGGAGGTATTCACAACGAGGCGTTACTGGTCGGCTTCGTCCTCGTCGGCCTCGAGCTCGGGCTCAGAGCAGTCGATCCGATCCGAACTGGCGATGCAACCTTCCGTACTTGGATCATCCTGATAGCATCGGGCGCCCTCCTCTCCTGTGCGGGGTTGGTGAAGGTGACCGGGTTCATCCCGCTGGGGTTTATTGGCATGGCGCTCGCGCGCAGTTTTCACCTCAGGGGAGTCTCTACGGTGCGCTCCATTGCGCGGGCAGTCGCCGTGCAAACGCTTATTTTCTTAGCGACGATCACACTCGTCTCCCTCGGTACCGGCATCGGGTTCGGGTGGGTGACGGGACAGGGCGGTGCTGCGTCGATACGCAGTTGGCTCTCGCTGACCACCGACATCGGCGTCATCAGTGGATTCATTGGGATGCTGCTGGGACT
This sequence comes from Corynebacterium coyleae, assembly GCF_030408635.1. NCBI lineage: Bacteria > Bacillati > Actinomycetota > Actinomycetes > Mycobacteriales > Corynebacteriaceae > Corynebacterium > Corynebacterium coyleae. The sequence goes on from NZ_CP047198.1 coordinate 1,378,621, forward strand.
CGGCGATCAGACCGAGGCGATACTCGTCATTACGCGTGGCGCAGGGCTCGCCGTCGCGGCGGCGTTCGCGGTGCGAATGTTGTGGGCAACGTTTAAAGGCACGATCCACCCCGTCGGCGGGCTCGGCGTATCCATGCTGGTGCTCGTGATCCTGTTCCCGGTGGTGCACCCCTGGTATCCGCTCTGGGCGATCTTGCCGCTAGCGGCCTGGGCGAACCGGTTCTTTTTCCGGGTGATTGTGGCGTCTTATAGCGCGGTTTTTAGCTTCCTCGTGCTCCCGCGCGGGCTGGCACTGCCGCCGTTTGCTGTGGTGACAATCTACGGGTCAGCTGCTGTTGCGTTCGCTGCGTTGGTGCTCGTTGCCTGGTTGGGTTTCCGGTACTGGCGGGGCCGCGGGCTAGACTGATCGGCCATGAGTGATCTTGCTCTTGAAGTCGACAATGTCGTCAAGGAGTACGGCGAAAAGCGGGCTGTCGACGGACTGACGTTTACCGCGCGACGTGGTGAACTTTTAGCACTGCTCGGCCCGAATGGTGCCGGCAAAACGACGACGATTGAGATGTGCGAGGGGTTTACCACACCAACCTCCGGGTCTATCCGGGTGCTTGGCATCGACCCTGTCACGCAACCGCAGAAGGTCCGTGACCGCATCGGCATCATGCTGCAAGGGGGCGGATCCTATGCGTCGTTAAAGGTTCGCGAGATCCTGCAGCTCGCTGCGCGGTACAACACCAATCCTCACGACCCGGACTGGCTTATCGAGCTGCTCGGGCTTGAAGGCGTAGCGAAGACCACGTACCGCCGCCTGTCGGGTGGCCAACAGCAGCGACTGTCGCTCGCGCTCGCGATGATTGGTCGCCCGGAACTCATCTTCCTCGACGAACCCACCGCAGGCATGGATGCCCAGTCGCGCCTCGCAGTATGGGACATCATCCAGGCGATGAAGCGTGACGGCACCACTGTGCTCCTTACCACCCACTTGATGGACGAAGCGGAAACGCTCGCCGACGACGTTGCGATCATTGACCATGGCAAACTCGTCGCCCAAGGCTCCCCAGCGGAGTTGACCAGTCATGAGGAGTACCCGGTTGTTGCTGTCCGCACGGACCGTAAGCTCGATGTGCACCTGCTTAACGACGAACTCCGAGCGCTCGACATTACCGCCGAGGCAGTCAGCTCTCAGCGCTACCGAATTCTTGGCGCCGGTTCCCCGGCCGTCATCGAAGCGCTTGCGCGAAGTGCTGCCCAGCAAAACGTGCTGATCCGGGATTTGTCGATGTCGCACCGCGACCTTGAGGACGTCTTTTTGGATATCACCGGACGAGAGTTGAGGAGCTAACGCAATGACCACGCAAGCCCAGACCACCGACCGAGCTCTTACCCCTGGTATTTTCACGCCGAACCCGCAACGTGCATCACTTGCACAGATGGCACTGGCACAAGGCCGCGTTGAAGCAAGGCTGATGCTGCGCCACGGCGAACAGCTCCTCGTCAACCTCATCATCCCTGCTGCGGTGCTCATCGCAGCCACGCACATGCCGATGTTTGGCGACGACACCGACTTCAACGCACTCGTTCCGATGGTGTTTGCTGTTGCTGCTACCTCGGCTGGCTTCACGGGCCAGGCGATTGCCCTTGCGTTTGATCGTCGATACGGAGCGCTCAAGCGCGTGGGCGCCTCGGGCGTGCCACCATGGACCATTGTCGCCGGGAAAATCTTCGGTGTTCTCGCCACCGTTTTGGTACAGATCGTCGTCCTCGGCGCGATTGCCCTGTACCTGGGCTGGCGAGTCTCAGTCGCAGGCGCTGGATTCGGCCTGATTACCCTACTGTTCGGCGTGGCGGCGTTTACCGCCATGGGACTACTGATGGGCGGCACGTTGAGCTCCGAGATAGTCCTTGCGCTGGCAAACCTGATCTGGATTGCGTTCATGGGCATCGTTGGATGGGTGGTCTATTCCGGAGACCTTTCTAGTGCCGGTGTATGGAATGCTGTGCCCACGGTCGCGCTAGCCGGTGCATTGGCAGATGCTGTTGACCTGCGTTTTAACGTGTCGGCTTGGGTCTCGCTCGCAGTATGGACTGTCCTAGCGATCATCGGGGCGGTGCGCCTGTTCCGCTTTGACGACTAACCGCGATACACTCAAGCCGTTATTCATCCGAAAGTTGGAGAAGTTTTGTCGACCACCACTGCCCAACCAAAGTCCCAAAGCCGCTTCAAAGAGGCCTGGCAAGATCCCTCACTTCACCTGCAGCGCGTTCTCGGCATGGTGCTGCTCATCTGCCAAGGTGGCATTACGGTCACCGGCTCGCTTGTCCGCGTGACGGGTTCCGGTCTCGGTTGCGACACCTGGCCGCTGTGCCACGAGGGCTCACTCGTGCCGGTTGCGGGCGCTGCACCTTGGATTCACCAGACAATCGAGTTTGGTAACCGCCTGCTCGCCTTCGTCGTCGCCGCTGCCGCAGTCCTTGTCCTAATTGCGGTATACAAAGCGAAGCGCAGCGACGCAATCAAGACGATGGCTTGGGTTTCCTTCCTCGGCGTTGTTGTCCAGGCCGTCATCGGCGGCATTTCAGTACGCCTCGACCTGCAATGGTGGTCCGTCGCGGTGCACTTCCTGCCGTCGATGCTGCTCGTGTGGGTTGCGGCAGTGCTCTACATGCGCATCGCAGAAACCGATGCGGCCGATCCGACGCGCCGCTTCCCCGCGCATGCTCAGACCTGGACCGTCATCGCCGCCGTCGCGCTCTGCTTTGTCCTCGTTACCGGCACTATGGTTACCGGCTCGGGTCCACACTCGGGTGATTCCGGTGTTGGCATGGAAGGTCGTCTCGACCTCGACACCCGGATGCTCGCCTATGTCCACGCCATCTGCATGTACGTCTACCTCATCGCAACCTTCGTCGTCGCTTTCATCTTGCGCCGCTCTGATGCCCCTGCAGACGCAAAACGAACCGTCTGGGTGCTCATTGCATTGATTTTTGTGCAGTGGGCCATCGGCGTCATCCAGTTCAGGATGGGTGTTCCACGCTGGACAATCCCAGTCCACATCGGCATGTCATCAACGGTCGTGGCATTTAGTGCATTCCTTTTCGCACACGGAAAGCGTCGTTTGCCTACGCTAGTGTGACATGAAGGCAATTCTTGTTACCAAACATGGCGGCCCGGAGGTACTCGAATACACCGAGATCGCCGATCCCGTTCCAGGCGAGGGGCAATTGCTTGTCGACGTCGACTATGCCGGCGTCAACTACATAGACACGTACTTCCGCTCCGGAACGTACGCCTCTGAGCCTCCCTACATCCCCGGCACCGAAGGTTGCGGCCGAGTGGTCGACGACCCATTGGGGGAAATCGCGCCGGGTACGCTCGTCGCTTGGCACGACGCTCCAGGGTCCTACGCAGAAAAGGTTGCCGTCGACCGCAACCGTCTCGTCGCAGTGCCGGAAGGCGTGCAGCCCGAGGTCGCGGCATCCATGCTTCTACAGGGGATGACCTCGCACTACCTTCTCCACGGTGTTCGAGATACCAGGCCGGGAGACACCATGGTCATCACTGCTGGCGCCGGTGGCGTCGGCCTTATCCTGACCCAGATGGCTGCGGCGCTCGAAACCACGGTTTATTCGATTGTTTCGAGTGACGAGAAAGAGGATCTCGCGTACAAAGCCGGAGCGACCAAGGTGTTCCGATACGGAGACAAGGGCTCCGCTCTCGCAGAGGAAATCAAGGAAGCCAACGGTGGCAAGGGCGTCAACGTGGTCTACGACGGCGTTGGCAGGGACACTTTCCAGTTTGCCCTTGAGGTCACAGGTCCGCGCGGCCTCGTGTGCTCCTTCGGTTCCGCGTCGGGCGACGTGGAGCCGTTCAAGATTCAAGAGTTGAACCAGCACGGAGCGCTGTTCCTCACCCGCCCCTCGCTGAAGCACTACGTTGCCACAGACGAGGAGTTCCTCATGCGCGCACAGGCAGTTGTCCGTGCGATCGAGGACGGTACCGTCCGGATGCGCGTCCACCCGCCGTATGAGCTCAAGAACGCCCGCAAAGCCCATGAGGATCTGCAGGCGCGTAAGACCACAGGTTCTGTGGTGCTCAAGATCGAGCGGGATTAAAAGAGCAGTTCTCCTATAGTCTCCCAGCCAAGCACGGCGTCAAAGGACAGACCGAGGAACAGGGCCGCGAGGTAGTTGTTCGACAAGATGAACAGCTTTAGCGGCTTGACCTTCTCGCCACGGACGATGCCGTTGTGCAGCTTGGTCGCCATGACGAGGAATGCGACACCGGATACCACGGCAATCACGAGGTAAATCCACGACGCAGCCGGCACGAGGCCAAACGAGACAATGACGGTCAGCCAGGAGTACAGCACGATCTGACGGCTGGTTTCTTCTGGCGAGGCCACCACCGGCAGCATCGGCACATTCGCACGCGCGTAGTCTTCCCTGTACTTCATTGCTAGCGCCCAGGTGTGCGGTGGCGTCCAGAAGAAGATGATCAGGAACATCACGATGGCCTGCCACCAGTGGTCTGGCGTTCCGTCGGTGACGTTGTCGCGGATCACGGCCCAACCGACGAGCACCGGCATGCAGCCAGCCGCGCCGCCCCAAATCACGTTTTGCCACGTGCGGCGCTTGAGCCACTTCGTGTAGACGAAGATGTAGAACGCGTTGGTCAAGATGATGAAGAACGCCGCCAACCAGGACTTACAGAGCAAACCAAGCCACAGCACACTGATGATCAGCAGTGCCCATGCAAAGATGGCGGCCTTTAGCTTGGTGATCTTGTGACGGACCAGCGGGCGGGCGCGCGTACGCCCCATCTTCTGGTCGATGTCGTAGTCGGCCACCATGTTGAACGTGTTTGCGGCGCCGGCGCCCATCCAGCCTCCGAGGAGAGTTGCGAGGACGAGCCAAACGTGAACTTCGCCGCGGTCAGCCTGGAGCATCGCCGGGATTGCGGCGACCAGGAGTAGTTCAATGACCCTCGGCTTCGTCAACGCGAAATATGCCTTAATGGTCTCCAACAACTCTCTCCTTTTTATTCTTCAGGTGGCGCAGGGCACTCATACCTTTGGACGATGGTAGCCGTTCCCCCACTGTAGGCACGAATCGAACACGCCATAAGGGTCACGCAGTATGCTCTTGGGAGACCTCATCAGACTCAACTTAAGCGAGGAATGAAGTGACGCTGCCACCCGAGCTGCAAGCCATGACTGTCCGCAACTACCCGTCGGATTGGACCGATACTGACACCCGTGCAGTTGATACTGCCCGCGTGCTGGCGGCCGACGCGGTGGAGAACTGCGGGTCCGGACACCCGGGTACGGCGATGTCCCTGGCGCCGCTCGCCTACACCCTGTTCCAGCGTGTGATGAATGTTGACCCGTCCGACAAGGATTGGGTTGGCCGCGACCGTTTCGTTTTGTCCAACGGCCACTCGTCGTTGACCCAGTACGTCCAGCTTTATCTCGGTGGTTTCGGCCTCGAGCTGCAGGACTTGAAGGATCTGCGCACCTGGGGTGCAAAGACGCCGGGGCACCCGGAGTACAACCACACGGACCATGTGGAGATCACTACGGGTCCACTCGGCCAGGGCCTTGCCTCCGCTGTGGGCATGGCAATGGCTTCTCGACGAGAGCGCGGCCTCTTCGACCCTGAGACGCCTGCTGGCGAGTCCCCGTTCGATCACTACATCTATGTCATCGCCGGCGACGGCTGCCTCCAAGAAGGCGTTACCGCAGAGGCATCTTCGCTTGCAGGTACCCAGCAGCTGGGCAACCTCATCTTGTTCTGGGACGACAACCGGATCTCCATTGAGGACGACACCCAAATCGCGTTCACCGAAGACGTGATGAAGCGTTACGAGGCCTACGGTTGGCAGACGCTGACCGTCGAGTCGGGCGAGGATGTCGTGGCAATCGAAGCAGCCGTCGCAGAGGCGAAGGCCGAGACCACGAAGCCGACCATTATCCGTGTGAAGACCGTCATCGGCTACCCGGCCCCGAACCTGATGAACACTGGTGCGATCCACGGCGCAGCTCTCGGCGCGGACGAGGTAGCTGCGGTGAAGGCTGAACTCGGCTTCGATACCGACGTTCACTTCCCTGAGGAAGCCGACGTGATCAACCACACCCGCAAGCTGCGTGAGCGCGCAGCCGAAAAGCGTGCCCAGTGGGATGAGAAGTTCAACGCCTGGGCTGCGGCAAACCCGGAACGCAAGGCGCTGCTGGATCGCCTCACTGCTCGTGAGCTGCCTGCGGATTGGAAGAAGGACTTCCCCACTTGGGAACCGGATGCCAAGGGCCTAGCTACCCGAAAGGCTTCTGAAGCTGCGATCCAGGCTGCGGCCGCTATGCTGCCTGAGCTCTGGGGCGGTTCTGCGGATCTTGCTGGTTCCAACAACACCCTCATTAAGGGCGAGCCGTCGTTCGGTCCTGAGTCGATCTCTACGGAGATGTTCACGGCGAACCCGTACGGCCGCAACCTCCACTTCGGTATTCGTGAGCACGCGATGGGCGCTGTCATGAACGGCATTGCCTTGCACGGTGGTACTCGCGTATACGGTGGCACCTTCCTCATCTTCTCTGAATACCTCTACCCCGCCATCCGCGTTGCCGCACTGTCCGGCATCGATGGCTACTACGTGTTTACGCACGACTCGATCGGCCTCGGCGAGGACGGCCCAACTCACCAGCCGGTGGAGACTCTGGCTGCGCTGCGCGCCATCCCGGACGTTGCCGTGATTCGTCCGGCAGATGCGAACGAGACTTCTGCTGCGTGGATCGCCGCACTCGAGGCGAAGGAACAGCCGAAGGCCCTGGCCCTGTCGCGCCAGAACCTGCCGGTGCTCGAGGGCACCAAGGAGAAGGCGTTCGACGGTGTCGCCCGCGGCGCTTACGTCCTGGTCGAGGGTTCGAAGGAGACTCCGGACCTGATCATCATGGCGACCGGCTCCGAGGTGCAGTACGCGGTTGAGGCCGCCAAGGTGCTCGAGGAAGATGGCACCGCAACGCGTGTGGTTTCCGTGCCGTCCATTGATTGGTTCATGGAACAGGACGACGACTACATCGACGCTGTTTTGCCTCGCGAGGTCAAGGCCCGTGTGTCTGTCGAGGCAGCAACCTCCATGCCGTGGTTCCGCTTCCTCGGCGAGTTCGGCCGCGCTGTGTCGCTGGAGCACTTCGGTGCTTCTGCCCCGGGCGCGGAGCTCTTCGAACGCTTTGGTTTCACCACCGACAACGTTGTCCGCGTCGCCCGCGAGACTCTTGCATGCGTGCGAGATAACCGCAGCGTGCCAACGAGCCAGCGTGTTGGCGACACCGAGTCCGAACCAACCCGCGGCGACGGAAAGTAGGAGTGCATGACTGCTATCGACGATCTGTACAACGTAGGCACGTCAACGTGGCTGGATGACCTGTCGCGTGAACGCATTGCTACCGGCAACCTCGCTGAAGTGAAGGCATCGAAATCGATTGTCGGCGTAACCACTAACCCGGCGATCTTCGCTGCGGCGATGAGCTCGGGCACACACTACGACGAGCAACTCGCCGAGTTGAAGGCTGCTGGATCTGCTGCTGATGCAGCGGTTTACGCAATGAGCGTCAAGGACGTTCAAGATGCGTGCGACCTGTTCCGCGATACGTTCGAGGCAACGGGTGGCAAGGACGGTCGCGTGTCCATTGAAGTAGATCCTCGCTACGCAGCCGACGAGGCAAAGACCATCGCGCAGGCAAAGGAGCTCTGGAACCAGGTCGACCGGGAGAACTTGATGATCAAGATTCCCGCGACCGACGAGTCGCTTCCGGCCGTCACCGCCGCCCTCGCTGAAGGCATTTCGGTCAATGTGACGCTGATCTTCTCGGTAGAGCGCTACCAGCAGGTCATCGACGCGTACAAGGAAGGCATCCGTCAGGCTGCCGCGAACGGCCACGATGTCAGCGCTATCCATTCGGTGGCATCGTTCTTCGTATCCCGTATGGATAGCGAGGTGGACAAGCGCCTCGAGGTCATCGGCACCGACGAGGCTCTCGCGCTTCGTGGCAAGGCAGGCATTGCGAACGCCCGCTTGGCGTATGCACTGTTCCAAAAGGAGTTCGAGGCGGAGCTCATCGACGAACTGCCTAACGGCGCGAACAAGCAGCGTCCGCTCTGGGCGTCAACGGGTGTGAAGAACCCTGAGTACCCTGCGACGATGTACGTCACGGAGCTGGCCGGACCGGATACTGTAAACACGATGCCGGAGAAGACTCTTGACGCGGCGCTCGCGGATGGCGGTGTGCACGGCGACACGCTCACCGGCACCGAAGCTGTCTCCCGCGAGGTGTTTGCGGCGCTGCGTGAGGTTGGCATTGACGTTGAGGATGTCGTCGCCACGCTAGAGCGCGAAGGCGTAGAGAAGTTTGTGGACGCGTGGCAGGAGCTGCTCGATTCGATGAAAGCTAAACTCGCCTAATGTGACTAACCCACTCCGTTCCCCTGAGGACAAGCGGCTGCCCAAGATCGCCGGACCTTCCGGCATGGTTATCTTCGGTGTGACCGGCGATCTGGCCCGCAAAAAGCTTCTTCCCGCGATCTATGATCTAGCGAATCGCGGTCTGCTCCCCGGCGGGTTCACGCTCGTCGGCTACGGGCGGAGGGACTGGACACAGGCTGATTTTCAGGCCTATGTCCGTGAAGCAATCGATGCGGGCGCGCGCACTAGCTTTCATGAGAATGTGTGGCAGCGCCTCGCTGAAGGTCTTCAGTTTGTCAAGGGCAACTTTGATGACGACGACGCCTTCGACGTCCTTGCGGCCACGTTGAAACGCAGCGACGCGGAACGCGGCACTGCTGGCAACTGGGCGTACTACCTGTCGGTACCTCCCGATTTTTTCGCGGATGTGATCCACCAACTTGATCGCAGTGGTATGGCCCACGCAGGTGAAGGCGAGTGGCGGCGCGTGATCATCGAGAAGCCATTTGGGCACAACGCGCAGTCAGCGCACCAGCTCAACGAGGTGGTAGGCGCCGTGTTCGACGAGCGCTCCGTGTTCCGCATCGACCATTATCTGGGCAAAGAAACCGTCCAAAATATTTTGGCCCTGCGCTTTTCTAACCAGCTCTTCGAGCCCGTGTGGAACTCGCACTACATCGACCATGTGCAGATCACCATGGCCGAGGACATCGGCCTCGGTGGTCGGGCGAGCTACTACGACGGCATCGGCGCAGCGCGCGATGTTATCCAGAACCACCTGATTCAACTGCTCGCGTTGGTTGCCATGGAGGAGCCGACATCGTTCTCGCCACGGCAGCTACGCGCGGAGAAGCTTAAGGTGCTTCGTGCCACCACCGCTGTCGGCCCGTTCTCTGAGACGACGGCACGCGGCCAGTACACCGCGGGTTGGCAGGGCTCTGAACGCGTCGTAGGGCTGCGGGAGGAAGACGGATTCGATCCGAATTCGACAACTGAGACGTACGCAGCATGCACGCTAGAAATCGCGTCGCGACGCTGGGCTGGTGTGCCGTTTTATCTGCGCACCGGCAAGCGCCTAGGCCGACGGGTGACCGAAATCGCGCTTGTCTTCAAACAACCCCCGTACCAGCCGTTTACAGAAGGCCAGACGGATTTGCTGACCAACAACGCAGTGGTCATCCGCGTCCAGCCCGACGAAGGTGTTCTCATGCGCTTCGGTTCGAAGGTCCCTGGTGCGGGTATGGAGCTTCGGGACGTGAACATGGATTTCCACTACTCGGAGGCGTTCACGGAACAGTCCCCAGAGGCGTACGAGCGTCTCATCCTTGATGCGCTGCTTGACGAGTCCAGCCTGTTCCCCACCAACGCCGAGGTGGAGCGCAGTTGGCAGATTCTGGATCCGGTGTTGGACTACTGGGCGGAACATGGCGCCCCTGAAGACTATGAGGCAGGCACCTGGGGTCCTGCGTCCGCTGATGAGATGCTTGCCCGCGAGGGCCGGGCGTGGCGTCGTCCGTAACGGAGCAGAAAGGGTTCGACGTATGATCATCGATCTTCCTAACACCACCACGAAACTGATTGAGACGTCACTCGCACGCGTGCGCGAGAGCCATTCGCTAGCTACCGGTCGCGTCCTGACGCTTTTGGTTGCGGTAGATGAAGACAGCGAGCTTCTCGACGACACCTTGTCCACCCTCCGGGACGCCTCTTTCGAGCACCCAGCACGTGTACTCGTGCTGGTCTCCGGCGACCCGGCTAAGGAATCGCGTCTCGACGCCCAAGTGATGGTTGCGTCCAACGCAGGCGCCTCCGAGGTCGTCGTCATGCATCTGCGCGGGGAATTGACGCAGCACCTCGGTGCGGTGGTGACACCCCTTCTGCTTCCCGACACCCCCGTTGTCTCATATTGGCCAGGCGCTGCTCCAAAACGGCCCGCCGAAGATCAGTTGGGACACATTGCGCAACGTCGCATTACCAACATTCGTGGTGCGAGCCGCGATGGATCGCTCGCGGAGTTGGCGGCAGGCTATACGCCCGGCGATTCCGATATGTTGTGGTCTCAAATCACTCCCTGGAGGGGAATTCTCGCTTCGGCGCTTGACCGGTTCCCTGAGCACACAATCACGGGTGCAGAGGTCGCCGGTGCTCCTGGAGACCCCAGCGTGGATCTTGCGGCCGGCTGGCTCGCTGACAGCCTCGATGTGGAGGTAACACGTTGCGATGAGCATATCTCCGGCTTCCCCATCGCCCACACCATCATCCACACTGACGGCGGCGATGTTGAAGTCGTTGCTGAGGGTGAGTACACGGTACGCATTTCGGTACCAGACATGGCTGACTCGCGCGTCGCAATGGGTGAGCGCACTGACGCCGAATGTCTTGCCGAAGAACTTCGCCACCTCGGTCCCGATGCCATCTACGGCAACGCTTTGAACGGCTTAGGAAAGGTACGACACGCATGATTTATCCGAATCTCGAGGCTCTTATCGACGACACCGCCGCCGACGTTGCGGCCGCCATCCGCGACGCTCAGCGCTCTGGCGACGGCCGCGCTCGAGTGGTACTGACCGGCGGAACCGCGGGCATCGCTCTCCTGCGACGTCTGCGCACCGAAGCGATCGACTGGGCAAACGTAGACGTGTTTTTCGGCGATGAACGCAACGTACCGGTAGACCACCCCGAGTCCAACGAGGGCCAGGCCCGGGAGGCGTTGCTTGACCATGTCGACATACCCGAAGCGAACATCCACGGCTACGGGTTGGACGGTGGGCCCATGGATGCCGCGGTAGCGCGTTATGAAGCAGCCTTAGCGGAGTTTGCGCCGGATGGCTTCGACCTCCACTTGCTCGGTATGGGCGGCGAGGGTCACATCAACTCGCTGTTCCCTCACACCAGCGCCGTGCGCGAACATGATGCCATGGTCGTCACGGTTACTGACTCCCCCAAGCCACCAGCCGAGCGGGCAACCCTGACCCTGCCTGCGGTCCAGTCAGCCGACCGTGTGTGGTTGCTCGTTTCCGGCGCAGAGAAAGCCGAGGCTGCCTCCCACGCAGGTGACGGTGTTACGGCAGCTCAGGATTGGCCGGTCGCCGGCGCAGTTGGGCGTAAAGAAACGGTCCTGCGCATCACCGATGATGCAGCAGGACCGTTGAACTAATTCGCTGTTAGGACGCGAACGTCTGGATCAGGTTCAGACCGATGATGCAGGCGATCCAGATGATCGCCATCAGCACGGTCACGCGGTCCAGGTTGCGCTCCACGGTGGTGGAGCCGGACAGGTTCGCCTGAACACCGCCACCGAAGAGGCTGGACAGACCGCCGCCCTTGCCTTTGTGCAGCAAGACGAACACGGTCATGAGGATCGCCGAAATCACCAGCACGATCTCGAGAGCAAGAGCCATCTGCGATACCTTTCCAAATCACATTGGTGCAAACTCTGTTGAGCCTACACCACTTTCTGGTGGGACCTTACATCGACGCGTTCGCGGCAGCGGCGGCAAGCTTCGCAAACTCCTGGCCATCCAGGGAGGCGCCGCCGACGAGTCCACCGTCGACGTCGGGCTGGCCCACGATCTCTGCGACGGTGTCCGTTTTCACCGAACCGCCGTAGAGGATGCGGACCTGATCGGCTGCGTCGTCGCCCGCAAGCTCACGGACAAGTTCACGGATGCCGTGGCAGACCTCTTGGGCGTCCGCGGCGGAGGCTACCTTGCCAGTACCGATTGCCCAGACGGGCTCGTAGGCGATGACGACCTTGGACGCATCCACACCAGCTAACGACTCACGCGTTTGCTTGACCACGAAGTCGAGGTGGTCGCCCGCCTCGCGGACCTCGAGTGGCTCGCCGACGCAGACGATTGGCGTGATGCCGTGTTCAAGGGCCTTCTTCGCCTTGGCAGCGACCTGCTCATTGGTTTCGCCGTGGTACTCGCGACGCTCCGAGTGGCCGACGACCACCCAGGTGCAGCCGAGCTTCTCCAGCATCGCGGCAGAAATGTCGCCGGTGTACGCGCCGTTGTCGTGCTCAGACACGTCCTGCGCGCCGTAGGTGATCTGGAGCTTGTCGCCTTCCACCAACGTCTGGATTGAACGAAGGTCTGTGAACGGGACAGTCAGGGCGATATCGACTACCTCGTAACCATCCTTCGGGAACGCGAAGACAAGCTTCTGCGCGCTCTGGATCGCCTCAAGGTGATCGTGGTTCATCTTCCAGTTGCCCGCGATGAGTGGTGTACGTGCCATGGATAGACCTCCTTACTGCAGAACAGAAACGCCAGGCAGGTCCTTACCCTCAATCAATTCGAGGGAAGCGCCACCGCCGGTCGAAATGTGGGAGAAGCCCTCTTCGTCGAGGCCCAGAGTGCGCACGGATGCCGCCGAGTCGCCGCCGCCGACAACCGTGAAGGAACCGTTGTCCTTCGTCGCTGCGATCATTGCCTCAGCCACTGCCTTGGTGCCGTCGGCGAAGTTCGGGAACTCAAACACACCCATGGGGCCGTTCCAGAACACCGTCTTGGAGCCCTTGATTGCCTCGGCGTAGTTCTTTGCGGTCTCCGGTCCGATATCCAGGCCCATCCAGCCCTCCGGAATCTCATCCAGACCGACGACCTTCTTCTCGGTGTCCTTGTCAAACCCAGCACCCGCAGCGACATCAACCGGCAGAAGCAGCTTCTCGCCGAAACGTGCGATGAGCTCCTTGCAGGTATCGATCATGTCGTCCTGCAGCAGCGACTTCTGCACGTTGTGGCCCTGGGCCGCAAGGAAGGTGAAGCACATGCCACCACCGATGATGATCTTGTCTGCCTTCTCTGCAAGCGCCTCGATCACACCGAGCTTGTCGGACACCTTCGAGCCACCGAGCACCACAATGTAGGGGTTCTCTGGCTTGTCCTTGACCGCAGACAGGATCTCTACTTCCTTATCGACGAGGAAGCCTGCGTACGCCGGCAGCTTCTTCGCAACGTCGTACACGGACGCCTGGGCACGGTGCACAACGCCGAAACCGTCAGAGACGAACGCGCCGTTGTCAGCCGCCAACGCAGCGAGCTCAGCTGCGAACTCCGCGCGCTCCGCCTCGTCCTTTGAAGTCTCGCGCGGATCGAAACGAACGTTTTCCAGGAGCAGAATCTCGCCCTCGGTCAGGCCGTTGGCACGCTCGTGGGCGTCCTCGCCACTGACGTCGCCTGCCAGCGGGACAAACTGCCCGAGACGTTCCGACAGTGCCTCTGCAACCGGTGCGAGAGAAAACTTCGGGTTCACCTCGCCCTTCGGGCGGCCGAGGTGTGCCATAACGATGACCTTCGCGCCGCCGTCGAGAAGCGCCTTCAGCGTAGGCAGCGACGCGTCAATGCGACCGGCATCGGTGATGTTGCCGTTCTCGTCGAGCGGAACGTTGAAGTCGGAACGAACGAGGACGTGGCGGCCGTCGACGCCTTCGTCGAGAAGCTGCTGCAAGTTCTTAGTCAAGGGGTCTCTCCTTTTAGTTCGGTGAACGCATCCCATCGTATGAAAAACGGGTCCGCCGCGCTGGAAGCGCCACGGACCCGGGGGTGCCATAACTTAGAGCTTGTCCGCGACCAGCTTGGTCAGACGGATGTACTGGGCGGTGTAAGACCACTCGTTGTCGTACCACGAGATGATCTTGACTAGGTTGCCGTCGATGACGCGAGTCATGCCAGCGTCGAAGATAGCGCCGTGCGGGTCACCGATGATGTCGGAAGAGACGATCGGGTCCTCGGTGTACTTCAGCGCCTGGCCGAACTCGCTGTCCTCCACAGCCTTCTTCACTGCCGCATTGACCTCCTCGACAGTGACATCCTTGCCCAGGGTCACGGTGAGGTCGGTGGCGGAACCGGTGATGGTCGGCACACGCATTGCGAAGCCATCGAGCTTGCCCTCAAGGCTCGGGAGCACGAGCGCCACAGCCTTAGCTGCACCGGTGGTCGTCGGAACGATGTTCTGCGCTGCCGCGCGGGCGCGACGCAGGTCCTTGTGCGGAGCATCCTGGATCCGCTGGTCACCTGTGTAAGCGTGGATGGTGGTCATCAGGCCACGCTCGATACCGAACGCCTCGTCGAGGACCTTCGCAACCGGCGCGAGCGAGTTCGTGGTGCACGATGCCGCGGAGATGATGTTCTCCTTGCCCGTGTAGTCGGCGTGGTTCACGCCCCACACGTAGGTGCCATCAACTTCCTTGCCCGGTGCGGAGATGATGACCTTCTTCGCGCCGGCATCGATGTGCGCCTGAGCCTCCGGCCCCTTGCGGAATACGCCGGTGCACTCCAGCACAATGTCAACATCCAGGTCACCCCAGGCGAGGTTTGCCGGGTCCTTCTCAGCGGAGACCTCAATACGGCGGCCATCGATAGAGATCGAGTGGTCGTCGTACTCGATGTCGTGCTTGAACTGGCCGTAGGCCGTGTCGTACTTCAGCAAGTGTGCGAGAGTCTCATTGTTCGTCAAGTCATTGATTTTGACGACTTCGAGCTCGCCCTTGTACTCGTCCTCGATGATGCGGAGCGCGGAACGTCCGATACGACCGAAACCGTTAATGCCAATGCGCGTAGTCACTGTATTTTCTCCTCGATGGTTGTAGAAAACCTCGTACGCAAGCCAGTGTATCTGCGCCTCTCACAGCCTGCAGGGCGCAAATTCGCCCCAAGGCCCCCTCCCCGCAACCAGGGGGAGCATTCCCCCGCCGTGCCGATTCTGAATGTGGTTTCCCACACCACGACACCTCAGCACCCCCACTCCCCCTGGGGAAAATACCGCCCGCTCAGGGCATCTCATGTACCCCAGAGGAAACTGTGATTCCGAACACGTTCTGGGCGTTAATCTGAATTCACAGGATTCGGAGCCGTTTCCACTCCGTGTGTGTCCGGGATTCCCATCTCGGCTGCTCGACGATCAGCGAGCGACAGCAGTCGTCGAATACGTCCTGCAACGGCGTCCTTGGTCATCTGCGGGTCAGCCAAACGACCAAGTTCCTCGAGTGAAGCATGGCGGTGTTCCACGCGGAGGTAGCCCGCTTCCGCAAGGTGCTCAGGAACATCGTCGCCAAGAATGTCCATCGCACGCTCCACCCGAGCTGCAGCAGCTGCTGCAGCCTGCGCCGAACGGCGAGTATTGGCGTCATCGAAGGTAGCCAAGCGGTTGTTTACCTTCGCTGTCACAGCCTTCGCCGCGCGCTTGCGGTCCCACTCCAGGCGGGTCAGTGGTGCCCCCATACGACTCAGCAGGATTCCGATGGTCTCGCCGTCGCGGATAGTCACTCGCTCCACACCTCGGGTTTCACGGGTCTTCGCGGTCACCGACAGACGACGGGCCAACCCAACGAGTGCGAGCGCAGCTTCCTGGCCCGGGCACGCCACTTCAAGGGTCGCGGTACGGCCAGGCTCCATCAGCTTTCCTCGCGCGAGAAACGCGCCACGCCAAGCTGCCTCAACGCCGGCCATTGATCCTGAAATCACCTGTCGCGGCATACCAACCACCGGGTGACCAGACGCTGTCACAAGCTTCAGCCGGCGGATGACATCAGCCACGTCACGTTCCACCCGAACGACATACGTGGTGTCTTTACTGCCTTGGGCAGGGGGTACGGTCTCGATGGCAGGCTGAACTGAGCAGAGTTCTTGAATGGATTCCGCGAGCCTCACCGCCACCGGCTTCTCGCCGAATTCTGCGACGATGGCCAGACCGTTATCGGAAGGCTGGATCGAGCCGGCGAAACGAATAAGCGCGGTGGCTTCCGCCGCCCGAGCCTCGGTGGTACCACAAGATACGGCGAGTAGCTCTTCTTTCACCTTGCCCGTAAGCGCCAATGTTTCCGTCCTTTCATCGCCCCCTTTAACCCGGAGCAGTGTAGCTTGCTGCTCTTAGCTGCTCGTCGAGAGGTCCTTGAGCGCAGCAGCAAGCTTCAACGGATCATGAAGGTTGCCCTTCACACCATCGTCGCCTTCGACACGTAAGGAGCGGTATTCGACGTCCGCGCCGAGCCGTTCCGCCGCACGGCGGACGTTTTCACGTTCGCCTTGCGTAGTCACCATGTCGCTGTCCGCCAGGAAGCAATCAACCCGCAGGTTGGGGGCGTGTTGCGCAAAGACATGAATATGACGCTCGGTGGTAAAACCATGGGTCTCCCCTGCTTCTGGGGAGAGGTTGAGTACCACAACCACCTTCGCTTCGGTCTCGTTCAACGCATCGCGCACTTGAGGCACCAACAGGTGCGGGATCACAGAGGAAAACCACGAACCAGGCCCAATGGTGACCAGATCCGCGTCCATGATCGCCTGGATGGCGTCCCGGCTCGCTGGCGGTTCGGACGGAGTCAGCCGCACACGGCGCACAGTGCCCGGTGTCGTCGCAACGGCGACTTGGCCGTGTACAGAGCGCAGCACCCGTGGGTCGTCGTCAAGCCCTGCAACATCAGCTTCAATGTCGAGGGGTTGTGGGCTCACTGGAATGACTCGTCCCTGGGAGCCGGTCCATTTGCCAACCTGGTCCAGCGCCGCTTGTGTGTCACCAAGGCGCTCCGCAAGTCCGGCGATGATCAAGTTTCCCAAGGCGTGTCCAGCCATTGCGCCATGCCCACCGAAGCGGTGCTGGAGCGTGTCGCGCCACATTGCGCCGTCCCCGCTGTCGTCGGTAAGCGCTGCCAGCGCCATGCGGAGATCTCCCGGAGGAACAATCTCCATCTCGCGACGCAGGCGGCCCGACGAGCCGCCGTCATCGGCAACTGTCACCACAGCGTTAATACGAGCTGCGCCGGCAACGCGCGCGGCCGTGAGCGTCTGGTAGAGCCCATGCCCTCCCCCGAGGCATGTGTACGTCATCGCCGCGGGATCAGTCGCGCGCATTAGTGCTTCTCCAAATCACGGTGGATGACATTGACATCAACTTGGCCCTGCTGTCGCAGTCGCTTCCCGATCGCTTCTGCGACCGCAACCGAGCGGTGGTGCCCACCTGTGCAGCCAACGCCCACAGTGATGAAGTCCTTACCTTCGTGGCGGTAGCCCTTCAACGTGCTCGACAACAGATCAACGAAATGGTCCACGTATTCCTTCGCACCATCCTGCGACAGGACATAGTCTGCTACAGGTGCGTCGATACCGCGGAAGTCGCGCAGCTCCTCAACCCAATATGGGTTGGGTAGGAATCGCACATCAATGATCAGATCAGCGTCACGTGGCGAACCATGCTTGAATCCGAAAGACTCAATAGTGACGTGTTGACGCTCCACCGGCAGCTCGCCGACCGATGCCTCAACAGCGCGGCGTAGGTCGTGCACAGACAAATTGGACGTGTCGATGATGACATCTGCGGCCGAACGGATGCCTTCCATTTCCTCGCGTTCGCGATCGATGCCGTCCTGCAAGGTACCATCGCCCTGCAGCGGGTGCGTGCGCCGCACGGAGTCGAATCGGCGGATCAGCACATCGTCACGCGCCTCAAGAAACAGCACGAACGGTGAGTAACCACGTCGACGGAGCCCCTCAAGGGTGTCGGCCAATGAACCGTTGAACCGGTCTGCGCGCACGTCCGACACGACCGCCAGCCGTTCCACTGGGGAATCGTCCGCTGCTGCAAGGTCCACAAGCTCTAGAATTAACTGGGGTGGCAGATTCTGAGAAACGAAGAAACCTTTGTCCTCGAATACTTTCGCTGCGGTGGACAATCCGCCACCGGACAAACCGGTGATGATCACCGGACGCCAACTGGCGGAACGCAAATCGTGTGGCAATGCTTGAGCAGAAGCTGTGGACATGGCGCTCATCCTAACGAAGCGCAGCGAGCCGCGTCGCGGTTCCGCAAAAGCTGCCGCAAAAGCTGCCGCAAAGCCAGCCTCACAACCAGCTACGTATGAAGGTGCTCGTAGATCGTCGCGGCGAGTTTCGGACCGACGCCTTTAACCTCCTGGATCTCCTCGATAGAAGCCTCTTTGATCTTCTTCACCGAGCCAAAGTGCTTCACCAAATCGGTTCTCCGCGCGGGGCCTAGTCCCGGGACTGCGTCGAGGGCGGACGCTCGCATGCGCTTCGAGCGTTGCTGGCGGTGGTAGGTGATGGCGAACCGGTGGGCCTCATCACGCACCTGCTGGAGCAGATACATGCCTTCGGAGTTTCGCGGCAGGATCACCGGCTCGTCGTCGTCCGGCACCCACACTTCCTCGAGGCGTTTGGCCAATCCGATGAGTTGTACATCGACGATGCCGAGGTCGTCGAACACAGCCTGTGCGGCATTAACCTGGGGTTTGCCACCGTCGACGATGAACAACTGAGGAGGGTAAGCGAAGCGTTTCGCACCGGTCGATTCGTCGGCCTCGTCCTCGAAGGTCTGCGCCTCAGCGACCTCATCAGGGTTGGCGAGTTTGTCCTCGTTGTAGCGCTTGAAGCGCCGGCGTGTGACCTCGGCGATGGACCCGACGTCGTCGGATCGACCATCGCCGGCTGCCTCCTTGATGCGGTATCGACGGTAGTCGTTCTTTTTGGGCAAACCGTCCTCGAACACCACGAGGGAGGCTACAACGTCGGTGCCTTGGATGTGGGAAATATCGGTGCATTCAATACGCAGCGGCGCTTCGTCCATCCCGAGCGCGTCCTGGATATCTTGCAGGGCCTGCGATCGTGCGGTCAGGTCACCGACCCGCTTCAACTTGTGCTGGTGGAGCGCTTCGGCGGCGTTTTTGTGCACTGTTTCCATCAGTGCGCGCTTGTCCCCACGCTGCGGCACGCGAAGGTCCACAGGCCCGCCACGTAGTTCTTCGAGCAGTTGGGTCACTTCCGGCAGTTCCGCAGGCAGCGTCTCGACGAGAATCTCACGCGGCACCGGCATCGGTGCCGCCGCTTGCGCACGTGACTCCTGATCTACGCCTCGGCGACGAACCTTCTGCGCTTCGATCTTGCGGTCCTCTTCACGCTCTTGCTTCACTCGCTCGACCGCATCCGAGTAGTACTGGACCAAGAAGTTCTGCATCAACGTTGGCAACGTTGGGTCGGTCTGGCCTTCCTCCAGACGTTCTGCGGCTCCGGGCTCATCGCCCGTTTTTTCCACGACCCAGCCCCGCTGTGCACGGATGCGTCCATCACGGACGTTGAAGATCTGCACCGCCGCTTCAAGCTCGTCGGTGTCAAAGGCGATGATGTCCGCGTCGGTGTCTTGGCTGAGGACGACCGTCTGGCGCTCCATTACCTTTTCGACGGCACCGAGGTCGTCGCGAAGCCGCGCCGCCTTTTCAAACTCGAGGTTTTCCGCGGCCTCCTCCATCTGTGCGGTGATGCCACGGACAAGCTTCTCGGAGCGACCTGCCATGAAGCCAAGGAAGCCCTGGACGATCTCGTCGTACTCGGCTTCGTCGACACGACCGACGCAGGGTGCCGCACACTTGTCGATGTACCCAAGCAAGCAAGGGCGTCCAAGGGATTCGTGACGGTTAAACACACCGTTGGAACACGTCCGAATCGGGAACACGCGCGTGAGCAGATCGAGGGTCTCGCGCACCGCCCACGCGTGCGAGTACGGGCCGAAATAGCGCACGCCCTTACGTTTGGGGCCACGGTAGAAGAACGCGCGCGGGTAGCGTTCGCGCACGCTGACGGCAAGCATTGGGTACGTCTTGTCGTCGCGGTACATGACGTTAAACCATGGGTCGAAGCGCTTGATCCATGTGTATTCGAGCTGGAGCGCCTCTACCTCGGATGCGACAACGGTCCATTCGACTGAAGCGCCGGTGTAGACCATCTGCCGGGTCCGCGGGTGCAGAGTCTCCGGTGGCTGAAAGTAGTTGCTCAGGCGCGCACGAAGATTTTTGGCTTTGCCAACGTAGATGACACGCCCGTCGCGGTCCCGGAACTTATACACGCCCGGATCGGTTGGGATCGTTCCGGGCGCTGGGCGGTAAGACTGGGGGTCAGCCAAGGGTTAATCCTTAGGCATGTATTTGGCTTCGAGCTTGCGGAATTGCTCGACAGCCTGAATCGCGCGCTCTTTATCGCCTGATTGGATCGCCCACAGGGTGACGTACTCGAATTCCGGAAGTTCGAGTCGCGCCATGCGGGAGCCCTTGGGAAAGCTCAAACCGTAAATGACGGTCCAGGGGTAGAAACGGGTGCCGATGATGTTGGCTACCTGGACACCGTCTTCGTTGGCGCGCACCCGAGGGCGAGTCAGTGCGATCCAGGACAGGACGGAAATAATCAGGCCAACGCCCACGAACGCGAACTTATCCACGCTGGTAATCGCGATGCCCGAGAATTGCGCGTCCACGGCCCACGCCATGAAGAAATGCACGGCCATGACAAGGATGATCCAGCCGATCGCCACGGTTCGCAGGTACCTCGACGAAATCTCAAGCTCCCACGGCTTCGTCGAGGTGTTGGCGTGCGGATCAAGCGCAGTCAGGTAAGCAGCTTCCTGCTCGTTCGTTATGTGTGTGCCTGCTGGTTGATCAGTCACTTCCGCACTCCTTGTCAACTTGAAAACGCTCTTGCTTCTCGACGACTCCGTGCCGCGCTCGCTCCGGCTACTTTAACCCTTTAGCGGCAAAGCGCGAACTTTCTGCAGTTCAACTAAGGCTCCAGCGGCCGCACGCATCGCTTCGGCGCCTTTGTCTTCTTTCGCGTCTTCCCCACCGGCACGCTCGTAAGCCTGGTCTTCTTCTTCAACCGTGAGCACGCCGTTGCCTACCGGCGTTTCCTCATCCAATGCAATACGGGTGAGGCCAGCGGTGACAGAGTCGCAAACGTAATCAAAGTGGGCAGTTTCGCCACGGATGACGCAGCCGAGGGCCACTACCGCGTCGTAGCGCTTTGCGCATGCCTGCACCACAACTGGCAACTCCAACGCGCCTGCTACCGCATATTCATCGACTTTAACGCCCAGTTCTCGGGCCTCATCTCGTGCGCCAGCGCGCAGCATCTCGACGATCTTTTCATTCCAGCGGGTGTAAACGACGGCGACGGTAAGCCCCTCCGCTTGCAGGGAATAGTCCTCGGGTGCTCCAGTAGCTGCCACTGGTGGGTCTCCTTGATACCTAGTTGGTGTGGTGTTGTGGGTGTTGTGTGTTGTGTTCTTCAGTCCAACCGAGAATGCCGGGCAGGTCGTGTCCCATCCTGTCGCGCTTCGTCCGCAAATAGGCGATGTTGTCGTGGTTAGGAACCACTTCGATCCTACTGCGGTGAGCAACCTTGGGGATCAGACCGGCAAAGGCATCGACTTTTTGGGGATTGTTGGTCATCAGATCGACCGAACCGATACCCAGGTCTGCAAGGATGTCGCTTGCTGCGGAATAGTCGCGTGCGTCGACTGGCAGGCCTTGTTCAAGGTTTGCATCAACGGTGTCGAGCCCGTCGTCCTGTAAACGGTAGGCGCGCAGCTTGGCGAGTAACCCGATTCCGCGTCCCTCATGTCCACGCAAGTAGACGATAACGCCGCGGCCTTCCTGCTGAATGCGGCGCATTGATTCCTGAAGCTGCGGACCACAGTCGCAACGGCGGGAGCCAAACACATCGCCGGTGAGACATTCCGAATGCACGCGGACGAGAACGTCCTCGGCGTCGCGCAGTGCATCAAGTTCCCCAGCGATCAGCGCAACATGCTCGGTCTCAGTCAACGTATCCAGGTAGCCAACCGCAGTGAATTCACCGAACTCCGTTGGTAAACGAGTAGCAGTGCTGCGTTCGACAAATCGTTCATGCTGGCGACGGTACGCAGCGAGCTGCTCGATCGAAATCATCGGAAGCCCGTGCGTATTCGCGAACCTGCGGAGCTCGTCGAATCGAGCCATGTCTGCAGGGTCATCTTCAGAAACGATCTCGCACAGGGCACCGACAGGGGCCTTACCCGCAAGCGTCGCAAGGTCTACCGCTGCCTCCGTGTGTCCATCCCGGACAAGTACTCCCCCGTCACGCGCCCGCAGGGGCACAACGTGTCCGGGCCTCGTAAACGACTCTGGGGTCGCGGAATCGTCGGCAAGCAATGCGATCGTCGTGGCGCGCGAACGTGCGGAAATACCGGTGGTGCCGGTTGCTGCATCAACGGTCACGGCGTAGGCAGTCCCGTGCAGGTCCTGGTTTTGCGCAACCATCGGGGGCAGATCGAGGGCAGTAGCCCGCTCGTCCGACATGGACACGCAAATGTAGCCAGAGGTGTACCTCACCATAAACGCCACCAACTCCGGCGTGGCGTCTTGTGCGGCGAAGATGAGATCGCCCTCGTTTTCGCGATCCTCACTGTCCACGACGACGACTGCTTTGCCCTCGCGGATGGCGGCAATCGCCTCCTCCACAGTGTTCAACTCGGTGTCCAAGTCGGTGGTGTGATTACCGGCGCTACCGGCGGATGCTGTCATACCGTTCAACCCTAGCCCTGCACCATTTTCTCAACGTACTTGGCCACGATATCCACCTCAAGGTTCACCGGATCACCGACCGTAAGGTCACCAGCAGTGGTATCGCGCAGCGTGGTGGGGATCAGCGACACCTCGAAAAAATCGTCTCCAACCGCGGAAACCGTCAGCGACGTTCCGTTGACCGTAATGGATCCTTTCTCCACCACATACCGACCAAGATTCGCGGGCAGAGTGAAGCGCACTACCTCCCAGTGCTGCGAAGGCGTGCGAGAGACAACCTCGGCGACACCATCGACGTGGCCCTGCACGATATGTCCGTCCATGCGCTGACCAGCAGCCAACGCGCGCTCTAGGTTGACCTTGCTCCCCTCGCTATAGGTGCCGAGACGCGAGCGATCCAGCGTTTCGCGCATCACGTCAGCGGTGAATACGCCAGCAACGTTGTCAACCACCGTCAGACACACGCCGTCGACCGCGATGGAGTCCCCCGGTGATGCATCCTCGGTGACCTTCGGCGCACGCACCGCGATCCGAACGGCATCCTCGAGCTGCTCAAGCGTGTCGACGACACCAATCTCCTCAACGAGTCCCGTAAACACAGTTCAGTCCTTCTCCATTTCCATAAGCACATCGTTGCCGATCCGGCGCACATCAGTGGTGCGGAAACGTTTAGCGTCGCCAATCGTTCCCGCGATTTCGCGGTCGAGCACTCCCCGCCCGGCCCCCAGCAGTGCAGGGGCAATGTAGGCCTGCACCGCGTCGACCAGGTCGAGTTCCAGGAAACTCGCCGCCAATGTTGCCCCGCCTTCTACAAGCACATCTCTCGCGCCGCTATTCCACAGCGCTGTCAGCGCGGCCTGTGGAGTGTCGTATTGCTCAAACCCGAGCTCGGTCAGGTTGCCGCTGGGAACAGCCCGCTTACCGACGACCACACGTCGCG
This sequence comes from Corynebacterium coyleae, assembly GCF_030408635.1. Taxonomy (NCBI): domain Bacteria; kingdom Bacillati; phylum Actinomycetota; class Actinomycetes; order Mycobacteriales; family Corynebacteriaceae; genus Corynebacterium; species Corynebacterium coyleae. The sequence continues at coordinate 1,402,354 of NZ_CP047198.1, forward strand.
GCTGGTGCTCATACAGAGCGCCATCGCTGTGGCGGGCGGTCAACGATGAGTTGTCAGCAAGCGCGGTCCCCGTGCCAATGACAATCGCGTCACGTTTCGTGCGATCTGCGTGCACAGCGGCGCGGGCTTCGTCGCAAGTGATCCACTTGCTCGTCTTATCGGCCGCTGCCGTAAACCCGTCCAGCGTCGACGCAAACTTCAGCGTCACACTCGGGCGGTTGTTGCGCACCGAGCGAAGCCAGGGCTGCAGTGCCTCCACACGGGTGTGAAGTAGGGCCACATCCAATCCATGTGTTCGCAGCCAATCTGCGCCGCCGGATGCAGGTTCAAACGGATCAGCGGTCAGATACACCACCCTCGCAATTCCGGCATCCACCAACGCTTGGGTGCACGGACCTGTCCTGCCAGTGTGGTTGCACGGTTCCAAAGTGACAACGGCTGTCGCGCCCTTCGTCCGTGGTCCCGCTTCACGCAGGGCGTTGACCTCAGCATGGGGCCCGCCCGCGGGAGAGGTCCCGCCAGTCGCGATAACTTCCCCGGATGCGGTCACGATTGCGCAGCCCACCGGCGGGTTCGGCGAGGTCGTCCCGCGCACTGCGTCACCCGCCGCTATGGCCGCAGAAACCGCGTTGGCTAACGCGGGGTTATCACGTGTCACGCCTGCGCAGCCTCAGTTGCCAACTCGCGGAGGCGCTCTACCGCCTGGGCTGGGTCATCAGCGCCGAATACGGCGGAACCAGCAACGAATGCGTCCACACCGGCCGCTGCCGCTTGTGCGATAGTGCTGTTGGCAATGCCACCGTCAATACCAATGATGGTGTCCAGGCCCGCTTCCGCAATGCGATCGCGAAGCGTCATCACCTTGCCCAGGACCTCGGGCATGAACTTCTGGCCGCCAAATCCTGGCTCGACACTCATGACCATGACCTGATCAAAATGCTCGAGGTCATCGAGGTACGGCTCGATTGCGGTCCCTGGCTTGATGGCGAAGCCGGACTGTACACCGAGTTCGCGGCACTGCTTCGCAGCAGCTACATGGTCGTCGGTCGCTTCGACATGGAACACGAGGCGGTCGCCGCCGGCCTTGACGTAGGTTTCAAACCACCGCTCCGGCTCCTCGATCATCAAATGCATATCCAGGAATTGGTCCGTCACGCCGTCAACCGCCTTGGTCACGTCGGGACCAAAGGACAAGTTGGGCACAAAGTGGCCGTCCATGATGTCAACGTGGATCAGGTCTGCGTTGGGGACCTTGCGGACGTCGTCGCCAAGCGCTGCATAATTAGCGGCAAGAATTGATGGTGCGATGTAAATCATGAGGTGTCCTTAAACTTCGGTGGTCGGCTTGGGTCCGAGTTTTCGCAGTACAGCGAAAAACATAGCGTCTGTTCCGTGTCGGTGCGGCCACATCTGGACGCTTGGCAAGTCGCCAACGTCATCCATGCCCGCTGCGTACTGGCTCGCATCGAGCTCCTCGACCTTGCCATCAGCGAGGATCGTGTCGACGATTCCCCTGGTTTCTCGCACATCGGGTGAGCACGTGGAGTAGACGACAATACCGCCGGGCTTAACTAGCTCGATTGCAGCCGAGAGCAATTCGCGCTGAAGCACGTTGAGTTCCGCGATGTCTTCCTCACGCTTGGTCCAACGCGCCTCTGGGCGGCGGCGAAGCGCTCCGAGACCGGAACAGGGTGCGTCGACGAGAGCACGGTCGTAGCCCGGCTCAAGGCCAGAACGACGACCATCGGCAGTATGGACGCGCACAGGAAGATCACGCACGGTTTTCCGAATGAGTTCAGCACGGTGCGGACTCACTTCGACGGCATCAACTACTGCGCCATCGATAGCAGCCAACGCCCCCATGAGTGCCGCCTTACCTCCCGGCCCAGCGCACAAGTCGAGCCATCGGCCTTGTTCGTCTTCGACCGGCACGTCCACTACCGCACGCGCAATCACCTGCGAGCCCTCGTCCTGGACTGCGGCGAGCCCCTCGCGTACCGGCTGCAACTGTCCTGGATCTCCTTCGGGGAGGTAGACGGCGTACGGTGAGTAGCGCCCCTCTTCCCCGCCAGTGACCAGCGCTAACTCCTCTGCGCTCATCTCGCCTGGTCGCGCAACAAGATGTACGACCGGACGGGCTGAATCGGCCTCAAGTGCGGCCTCAAGCTCGTCTTCTCTCGAGCCCAGTGCAGCACGGATCGATTCCGCGATCCACACCGGGTGCGCATGGCGGAACGCCACCGCAGCAAGCGGGTCCTCCGGTTCAAGCTTGCGCAGCCACTCCTCCGCTGGAGTCCGCGTAATCGAGCGCAATACGCCGTTGACAAAGCCCTTGGCCTTGAATTGACCGGCCGCTTCAACCAAACGCACGGAGGTGTCGACGGCCGCATGGTCCTCCACTCGCGTGTACAGCAACTGGTAGGTGCCGAGCCGCAACGCAGTCAGCACTTCAACAGCCATTCGGTCCAGGCCGCGGGATGCGTTGTCTGCAATCACAGCGTCAAGAACACCAAGGCTGCGCAGCGTACCGTAAGTCAGCTCGGTTGCAAACGCCGCGTCACGACCGGTGATCTTTCGCTCACGCAAGACCGTCGGCAGAGTGAGGTTTGCAAACGCCGCGTCGCGCTCGACGCGTACCAACACCTCAAATGCCGCCTCGCGCGCCGGGTCACCGATGCGTGCGGTTTCGTTCACGGGTGCTGCTTCTTTGCGACGCCTCGGCGCCTGCCGCGTGTTTGCTCGCCCGTTTCGCTTCGGCTGGTGTTCACGGCGCCCTGCTGCGCGTGACCGGAATCCACCACTCATTCGAACGTCATCCCTTCCGCCCGCACGTCGTTTGCCAAGCCTCGAGCCCAATCAGCTGCGTTCATCATTTTCTTGCCGGGTGCCTGAATCGTGCTGAGCACGACGTCACGAGTACCGGTTCCCACTCGCACCTCGTTCTTGCCAAATGCAACCTGGCCCGGGGCGAGCTCGGTTGAATCGACAGACGTTACTGGCCCGAGCTTGAACCGCTCCTCGCCTCGCATAGTCCACGCACCAGGCGCTGGAGTATGCGCCCGAATTGCCCGATCGATGACCGTGGAATCGGCGGCCCAGTCAACGCGCGCATCTGCAGTGAGAATCTTTGGCGCATAGGTTCCCTCTTCAGGCTGTGCTTTCGGCGTCAGTGTGCCGGATTCAAGACCATCCATGGTGCGAACGAGCAGGTCTGCGCCGGAGTACGCCAAACGCTCGAGAAGAACACCGGCGGTGTCGTCGTCGGAAATTGTGTCTGTGAGCGTGTCCAAAATGTCGCCGGTGTCCAACCCTTCGTTGATCCGGAACGTCGTCGCACCGGTGGTGGCATCGCCCTCGCGGATCGCGGCCTGTACCGGCGCAGCACCGCGCCACTGCGGCAGCAGCGAGAAGTGCAAGTTCACCCAACCGTGCGTCGGAATATCGAGCATGCCAGCAGGAATCAGGTTGCCGTACGCAACGACCGGGATCGCGTCTGGGGCGATGTCGCGCAGTCGGGCTGCGGTGTCGTCGTCAAGTTTCTCGGGTGTGAGCACCTCAATGCCATGCTCGAGTGCAACTGCCTTCACCGGCGACGGATGCAACGTGCGCCCCCTGCCTTTGCGTGCATCGGGTCGCGTCAGCACGGCCACTACCTCATGTTCCGATGCCAGCAGCCGCTCCAGTGCCACTGCCGCCGGCTCAGGGGTGCCTGCAAATACAAGTCTCACGGTTAGTTCTCCTTATTCCACTCCGCCGCGGCAATCGCATCGAGTGCCGCTTTGCGGTCAGCTGGCGACATTCGGGCCGTAAACATCACGCCGTCGAGATGGTCTGCTTCGTGCTGAATGCAGCGTGCGAGCAATCCGCTGCCGCGTAGTGTCAGCGGGCGCCCACACATGTCGGCGCCATGGGCAACCACGGTGTTGTGCCGCTCAACAGTCCCGCGAACATCAGGCACCGAAAGGCATCCCTCCACACCAATTTGGGTATCTTCGCCCAACGGCGTCCACACCGGGTTCACGATGTGTCCCCGAAGGCCCTGACAATCGAACACAAACACTCGCTGTGCGACACCGACCTGGTTTGCCGCTAGGCCAACACCCCCAGCCGCATCCATCGTCTCAAGCATGTCACCCACGAGCCTGTGCAGGCGTTCGTCGAACACATCCACCTCCTCCGCTGCCGTGTTGAGCACCGGATCCCCGAATAGACGAATGTCGCGTATGGCCATGAACGCCAAGTGTACTGACCTGGACAAGCGAAATTTCGCTTACCCGATATCCACCGGATTGACCTGGATACGCAGTGGCAGTTCCTGCTTGGACGTCGTCCACGCGACTGCCCCTGCCCGCAGCGCCTTGCCCAGCGCCGACCGCCCGGTCAGCGGCGCACGTACCAACATGCGTTGTGCCGGTCCGTATTCACGCCGATCCCACTCGCCCGGCAGACGAACACCTGGTGGCAGATCCACAGGCCCCAGAATCTCCGCGTAGTCCGGCAGGTCGGTGCGTTCGAAGAACTGCTCCAGCGCGTCGCGAGGCGCGTCAACCACGGCAACGTGGACCGCCGGTGGAAACCTTGCCTCCCGACGCAGCGCCAGCTCTGCCGCCGCGAACCCTGGCGCATCCCAGCGAATGAGGTGCTGCACCACCGGCATGCTTGGCTCCGCTACCACCACGACCTCCCCGCCGTCGGCGTGCGGCTGGACGAGCGTGGCAGCAGCCATCCATTTCGACAGCGTGTCCTCCACTGCCCTTAAGTCAGGGCGTTGCACGAGCGCCCACGCGTCAAGCAACACAGCAGCGCCGTATCCGCCTGGTACTCGAGGCTCCGCACCTGGCGTGGCGACGACAATCGCAGGCCCCGCGTCAATCGTGCGCGAAATACGATCGCCCCCGGACGTCTTCACCCTGTATTTGGCAAAGGCACGGCCAAGCTCTTCCGCGGTGCGCTCAGTGCCCAGCACGACGGCCCGCACGCGCCGGGAACCGCATGACGGACACACATGTGCAGGGTCCATTCGGCCACACCACCGACACGTCGGTGCCGCTGCTTCACCACCGGACGGCAACCCCAGCGGTCCGTTGCACCAACGGCAACGCGACGGTGTACGACACTGCCCACACGCAAGAGATTGGATATAGCCGGTGCGTGGCACCTGGAACAACACGGGTGTGCCCCGCTCGAGGGCTTTCGTCGCGGCTGCAAATGCTGACGAAGGCAGACGCGCCTGTTTAGCCCTCGGGTCCCGTTCAAGCTCAAAGTCAGAATCGCCCGCGGCGTGAATGTAAGGCGAACGTGTACGAAGCGTTTGGCGGGGTGCGACCAGTTCGTGCATCCAGCCAGATTCCACCAACAGTTGCGCCTCTGCTGTGCGTGAGAATCCACCGATGACCAAACATGCGCGCTCAAGGCTCGAGCGCGTCGTGAGCACCTCCCTGGCGTGAACGTAGGGCGCGCGGGGATCCACCAGGTTGTCATCGCCGTCGAACATCACGACCATCAACCGCAAGTTCTGGACCGGCGCGAACGCGGCGGAGCGGGTCCCTACCACGATGCGCCCTTGGCCGTGGAGAACGGACAGGTAGCGGGAATACCGTGCTTGGGGTCCCTGGGAGGCGGTCAGAGTCGTCACTTGTTTTGCCGCAACGAGCTCGCGTAGCGCTTCCTCGCAACGGTCAACAGCATCTTGGTCCGGAACCACAATGAGCGCGCCACCGCCGTCCTTTGCCACCTTGACAGCGAGTGCGGCAAGCGCGGCAGGCCAATCCTCGCCCGGCACCAACTGCCACGCGGCACGAGCCAGCTTTCCCTCTACTACGGCATCGACGAAGGACTCACCGTGTGTGTACGTCGTCCATGCGGAAAGGTCCGGCTCGGCTACCTCCCCGAGCTCCACCCATGGTGTGGAGGTATCCGTTTCTTCCGCTTTCGCATGTCGTGCGGGTATTGCAGAACGATAAATGTCGGATCGGATGCCTGCGTACCGGTCCGCGAGTGCGTCGATAAGCATGCGCGTGTGCTCCGGGGCCACGACCTCGGGTGAGATGACGCGTTCGATGAAGCGCAGTGAGCCTTCATGGCTTGTCGACGACACCCGCTCCAGCACGATCGCATCCACGAGCCTGCCTGCAAACCGAACCCGCACGCGGACGCCTGGCTGTGCGGCATCGGCATCCTGCTCGTCGACAAGATAATCGAAGGCCCGATCAAGGTGCGCGAGCCCCAACATAGGCAGCACGCGGGCCACAGGCAGGTTAGCAGCTCGCGTGTTCGACATGGTGCAGCATTCTAAACCACGCCACGACACGACACTCCGGACCTAAGGCTCAGCTGTGCGAAACAGTGCGGTAGTAATAGATGCATCACAAATCAATCGCGCCGATGAGGGACCCGCTTCCGCCATGAAACGTCTGCTTCCCGCAGTCTTATCCGTCTGTATATCCGCTGCAGTTGCCGCAGGAGCCATGACTGCTCCCCAAACACATGCGGTTGACGTCACAAATCTTTCGCTAGGAAGCAAGCAGACACAACTGCTTTTTGCAGGCTCCTCCCTTGGCCCGATACTTAGTCCAGGTAACGGCTCGCCGATCGACAACGTATCCGCCTACATCCACGGCTCGTCGCAAGGCGCACAGCAAGCCGTACAGGACAACTGGCGCAAGGCATACAACCAACTCCCCCAACAAGTTCGAGATAGCGTGCCACCTCACCTGCGCCCTGCACCGCAGGAAGAAGAGACTGTGCCGGTAACCGTGGTCCCGGCAGCGGAGCCAACGTTGTCTCCTAACGCGGCCAACTGCAGCAATTGCGTAGCAATTACGTACGACGACGGACCGGTTCCCGGTACGGACCGCCTGCTCGACATCTTCAAGCGCAAGAATGCGCATGCGACGTTCTTCGTCGTCGGTAACAACGTCAATGCAAACCCGAAGATCCTGCGCCGCATCCGCGCCGAGGGCCACACGATTGGCAACCACTCGTATTCACACCCGGACCTGGCGCGCCAATCCGACGCAACGATCGGGTCACAGCTCAGCGACACGAGTGCTGCCATTGAGAAGCAATCGGGAGTGAAGGTGCACTGGGTGCGCCCGCCCTATGGTTCCTACGACGGCCGTGTAATCAATGCTTCCAAGGCCCGTGGCCTATCGCTGGCAATTTGGGACGTTGACACGATGGATTGGAGCCACCGTGACACCGCACGCACCTGCTCCATAGCGGTCAATCAGGCGCAAGCTGGATCGATTGTGCTCATGCACGACATCCACGAGCCGACCATCAACGCAGCGGAATGCATCATCGATGGTCTGCGCGCCAAGGGGCTGCGTCCGGTAAGCCTCGACGAGATGATTAAGGACCCCGTCCCGGGGCGTGTGTACACCCACGCGAATTAGCCGTTAGACTTCGTCGCCATGACTGATCCAGGCGAGCATGGCGAGCATACAGACGAGCAATCGGAAGACACTGCAGACCGCGAAGGTTGGCTCAAGGCACTTCCCTATGCCGTTTTTGCACTGTATGTGATCGCACCTGCACTCGTCATTCCCGTCGCTGGCACGCCATGGCTCCTCGTTGGTTTCATCTTTGCTGTCGCTGCCATCGCAGGGCTTGTCGACGGCTACTGCTTCCGTCCCTCTTGGACATTGCCACTATCCGCCGCTGGCGGTTTCTGGGTGGCGAAGATGCTTTACTTCAATGACGGCACCTTCATCTATGCACTCGGCGTGGCTGTCGTGTCGGCACTTTGCGTATGGCTGATGTCTTTGGTGCGCAAGCAGCCGGCCCCGGTGTCGTCGACAAGCAGTGCGCAGGTGTAGCCGATGGAAACCTGGAGCCTCAACCACCCGAAGTATGGGCTTATCGAACTGCGTGTGGGATTCGACCGCGACTTCGCGGCAGAGGACCCTGAGTGGCCCGGAGATGAGACTGACAAGGAAGGCACCCTGGCCACAGACAAACACACGCTGCCCGAACGCGTCGAACTCTGGGCAAAGAATCCGAGTGAGCGCATGGAAGTGCGTGTCGACGGCACCGTGCAGCACCGCTACAACGACGTGAACAGCGGGCGACTCCCCCTTTTTGGAAACGGCGGGGCAAAACTCGAGACTCCAATGGGGATCGGCGTTGACCGCCAAAAGCCTCACCTTAAACTGCGTGCAAGTGGCTTCGACGAACTGCTCAGTGTCGAGTTTCGGGAGGGCGACACCATCGTCGAGTTCGACCCTCCAGAAGGCTCACGCGGTGCGAAACGGCGTCGGACAATGGAATCGAGTTCGCTCAAGCGCACACTCATCCCTATGGCCGAAGGCTTGGGCAAAGGTGGCTGGGCGCTGGCGGTGATTGTCCTCGGTCCGATCGTAAGCCGAATCATCGACCGGCTTCTGCGCTACCTTCCGGACTGGGAACTCCCCGACATCACCTTGCCGCACATGGATCTTCCGGTCCCGCACCTTCCCCAAATGGATCTTCCGCTCCCCCAGATCAACTGGCCTGAATTAGACCTCCCGGACTTGCCCGAGTGGGTTCTTGTTGCGCTCGAATACTCCAAGATCTGGCTGCCAATCCTCATTGGCGTGGTTGTCGGAATCGTGGCCTTGCGCAACCACAAGAAGTCTGAACAGCAAAAAGCCGCCTGGGACAAACCCCAAGCGGCTTCGAAGGAAACTTAAACGCCTGCGGCTGCGCGCAAGTCGTCCACCTTGTCGGTGTGCTCCCAAGGCACATCGATGTCTGTGCGACCAAAGTGGCCGTAGGCAGCGGTTTGGCTGTAGATCGGGCGCTTCAAATCCAAATCACGGATGATCGCATCCGGTCGCAGATCGAAGACCTTCTCCACTGCCTGCTGGATCGACTCGTTGGTCTGCCCCTCAGCGGCGGTACCGAACGTCTCCACGTACAGGCCAACCGGGGTTGCACGACCAATTGCGTACGCAACCTGAACCTCAACACGGTCTGCGAGGCCCGCAGCGACAATGTTCTTCGCCACCCAACGTGTCGCATACGCGCCGGAGCGGTCCACCTTTGAGGGATCCTTGCCAGAGAACGCGCCACCGCCATGGCGTGCCATACCGCCGTAGCTATCCACAATGATCTTGCGTCCGGTCAGGCCTGCGTCCGCCATCGGACCACCGGAGATAAACGAGCCAGACGGATTGATCAGGACCTTGGTGTCCTCGCGGTAGAACTTCTCCAGACCGGCGTCTTCCATGACCCAAGCGATAACGTGCTCTCGCAGCGCCTTCTCAAGTGCCTCACCAGTGAAGTGTGGGTCGTGCTGCGTGGAGATCACGATCGTGTCGATAAACGCCGGAGTATCACCGTCGTACGCAAACGTGACCTGAGTCTTGCCGTCTGGGCGAAGGCCATCGACGATGCCCTCGTGGCGCACCTGGGACAGTCGGCGTGAAAGGCGGTGCGCAGTCGCAATTGGCAGCGGCATGTACTCAGGGGTCTCGTTGGAGGCGTACCCAAACATCAGTCCCTGGTCACCCGCACCAGACTGGTCAGTCTCTTCAGTGGAGGACTGTTCGCGCACCTCCTGGGAGGTGGTCACGCCATCCGCAATCTCCTGCGACTGATCACCGATTGCGATGTTGACGCCACAGCTGTTGCCGTCGAAACCAACCTCGGAAGAGGTGAACCCGATTTCCACCAATTTGTCGCGCACGATCTTCGCAATATTGGAGTACGCAGACGTGCGAACCTCTCCAACAACGTGAACCTGTCCAGTGGTAACGAGCGTTTCCACTGCAACGCGGGACTGTGGGTCCTGCGCGAGCATGTCGTCCAAAATCGCGTCCGAGATCGCATCGCAGATTTTGTCTGGGTGCCCTTCAGTGACGGACTCACTGGTGAACAGTCGGTAGTAAGTGTCGAGTGACAACGGATCTTTCCTTTACGTGGCCTTGAGGCTGATTCTCCAACACACTAGACCAAGCGGTCTAAGTACGCAAAGCTAAGCGCGAAGCTTTTCAATCGCATTCCAGATCCGAGCAGCTACCTCGTGTTTCGTTCCGTCCTCAATTTCCAGTTCTTCGCCAGACGCACTCAACAACCAACCGCGGTTAGTTGACTGGCCAAACACATTGCCACCAGCAACCGAGTTCAGCATGAGCAAATCCGCGCCCTTACGCTTGAGTTTCGCGCGACCATTCTCAAGTTCGTTGTCCGTCTCAGCTGCAAACCCGACGATCGTGGCATGAGTCTCGCCAGCATCTCGCTTTTCGACGAGACCTTTAAGGATGTCCGGGTTCTCGGTCAAGCGAACAACGGAGAGCGCGTCATCGCTCTTGCCCTTCTTCAGTTTCGTCGTAGCTTCAGATTCTGGACGGTAATCGGCCACAGCGGCCGCCATCACGATGATGTCTGCGCCTGCGGCACGCTCATCCATCGCGTCTTTCATCTCACGTGTGGATTGCACACGCACCACCTCCGCCCCTGAGGGCACAGATAGTTCCGCGGTTGCTCCAGCCACGATCGTGACCTGTGCTCCCCGCTGCGCTGCGATGTCCCCGAGTGCAAACCCCTGCTTGCCAGAGGATCGGTTACCAATGAAACGCACAGGATCAATATTTTCTTGCGTTCCTCCCGCGCTAATAAGTACGCGGGTTCCTGCGAGCGTCTGCTTCATTGGACCGGTTGCCAACACCGTACGGGCTAGCTGCGCAATCGCCTCAGGGTCCGGCAAACGACCCGCGCCCGTGTCCTTACCCGTCAGGCGCCCATGCGCCGGCTCAAGAACCGTAATCCCACGCGAACGAAGCACCTCTACATTGTGTTGCGTCGCTAGGTTATGCCACATTTCGGTGTGCATTGCAGGCGCAAGCACGACGGGGCATGTGGCCACAAGAATGGTTGCAGCCAGCAGGTCATCTGCTCGGCCTGCTGCGACACGGGCCATGAGATCAGCGGTTGCAGGTGCAACAACGATGAGATCGGCCTCTTGACCGAGACGGACGTGCTGGACTTCGTCGACACGCTTGAATACCCCAGTATCAACTGGGTTTCCGCTCAGCGCCTCAAATGTTGCTGCGCCCACGAACGACAACGCGCTTTCCGTAGGGATAACGCGCACATTATCGCCATGCTCTTTAAAGTCGCGGACCAAGTGGCATGCCTTATACGCAGCAATTCCGCCGGAGACACCGATCACAACGTTCTTGGGGGCAGACGTGGCTTCGTTCATGTGGGCCAAGCATACAAAAACGCCGTTGCGGAAGCCCCAATGGCTCACACAACGGCGTCATTAGCAGAAGCGTTTACTGGCCTTCCTCGTGCTCGAGGAGGCCTGCCTCGATCTCACGCAGCGCGATCGACAGCGGCTTCTCACCAGGCTCTGGCGTTACCAGCGGGCCGATGAACTCGAAAACACCATCTTCGGAGTTCTGGTAGAAGCTGTTGATCTGACGTGCACGCTTGGCCGCAAAGATCACCAGAGCGTACTTCGACGAGACCTTCGTCAGCAGTTCATCGATCGGCGGCGCGGTAATGCCGTCCGGGGTGTCGTAGACACGTTCCTGCTGAGTCTCCTCAACAGCGGTGTCCTGCGACAGGTCATTGGTTGATTCAGTCACTAAAACCCACTCGCTAATTGTTGTCGGATGTTGCGCCTAGAAGGATGCGCGCAATGTGTGCAACGGCATCGTCGACATCGTCATTCACAACAACGGTGTCGAACTCCCCTTGCGCATCGAGCTCCTCGCGCGCGGTGGTGAGCCTGCGCTCAATCACAGCTTCCGTCTCGGTCCCACGACCCGTGAGACGTTCAACGAGGACTTCCCACGACGGGGGTGCAAGGAACACTGTACGCGCTTCAGGCATGAGCTGCTTGATGTTGCGAGCACCTGCGAGGTCCACCTCTACGAGTACCGGGCGCCCGTCTGCAAGAGCTTCACGGACCGGACCCGCAGGCGTGCCCGAGCGCTGAAGGCCTCCGTGAATGTCAGCCCATTCCAGCATCTCACCAGCATCGATGCGCTGTTGAAAATCATTCGAGGAGACGAAGTAGTAATCCCTGCCGTCGACTTCGCCCGGGCGTGGAGCCCGAGTTGTCATCGAGACAGAAAAGTAGAGGTCCGGCACCTCGCCGCGCAGGCGGCTAACCACCGTTGACTTACCTACGGCAGACGGTCCGGCCAAAACGACCAGCTGCCCGCGGGGCGCCACCTCAGCCATGTTTAGTTCTCTTCGAAGCCGAAGCGCTCGAGCAGAGCACGACGCTGACGCTCACCCAGGCCACGCAGGCGACGGGTCTGAGCGATCTCCAGCTCCTCCATGATCTCGCGAGCCTTGACCTTGCCAACCTTCGGCATGGCCTCGAGCAAAGCGGAAACCTTGGTCTTGCCGATGATCTCGTCGGTGTCAGCCTTCTCCAGCACGTCCTTGAGCGTGGTCTCGCCGCGCTTCAGGGAGGCCTTCAGCTCAGCGCGCTTCTTGCGAGCCTCAGCCGCCTTCTCGAGGGCTGCCTTGCGCTGTTCATCGGTCAACTGTGGAAGTGCCACGGGTTCCTCCATGTAGGTAGTTCATTCAATATGTTCAGGCCGACTCGTGCCGGCGCGGGGCCTCCTCCACACTCTGCGTTTCAGAAGGCGCACCGCATCCGACACAGTCTAACACTGCATCTGGTTGGCACCGGGAAAATGGAGCGCATTCTTGCTGCATTTCTCCATGTCACCGTTGCGACGCACCTAAACTACCAGGGTTTTTCTCAGCCGATGAAATGGACCCGCTAGTTATGGCTGTTTTACCAGTTCAGCGACACGTTTCCGCAGTTCAGTAACGTCCGGTCCAGCAGACAAGACGGAACGGGAAACATTCGGGAACACCAGGTGTGCGTTTGCACCTGCAATCTGCGCCGCGTCTTCCATCGTCGCTCCCTGCGCTCCGACTCCAGGCATAAGCACTGGAGCATTGAGCGCGTCGAGCACCGGCGGCTTCGCCACAGTTGCACCGACAACGACACCAACGTGGCCTACTGCAGCGCCCTGGTTGTACGTGGCGCATTCATCGACCATCCACTGCGACACCATGCGTCCATCGATTTCACTCGTCTGGAACGCTTCAGCTTCAGGGTTGGAGTTCGCAGACATCACGAACACGCCCTTACCGTGCGCTGCAGCAAGTGAGATGGCAGGCTCCAGCGACCCGACACCCAGATACGGTGTCAGCGTGAGCGCGTCCGCTTCCAACGGTGAGCCTGGTTGCAGCCACGCGGCGGCGTATCCAGCCATCGTGGAGCCGATATCGCCGCGCTTGGCGTCCGCGACGACGAGCGTCCCGCTCTCACGGAGTGCGGCGAGGGTCTCCTCGAGTACCGCGAAACCCGCAGAGCCGAACCGCTCGTAGAAGGCAACCTGTGGCTTGACCAACGCAACTGATCCTGCAAAGGCCTCGACACAAGCCGAGGAAAACCGTTGCAGACCATCAATGGTGTCCGGAAGACCCCACTTGTCTAGCAGCGCCGCGTGCGGGTCGATGCCTACACACAGTCGGCCATATTCGTTACCAGCGGCAACGAGACGCTCCCCGAAGGAGGCATGGGGCTGTACCACTACTGGCCACCCTCTGCGTTCTTGGAGACGCTGTGCTCGAGCTCCTGGAGGCTGGTCACATCAATAGAGTTGCTGCGCACTGCTTCGATGCCTTGGACTGTGGCGGTAACACCCTGCACATCGGTCATGATCGGTACATCCGCGATCACGGCTGCGGCACGGATGTCGTAGCCATCGTGGCGCGCGGTTGTCGAGCCCGCCGGAGTGTTCAGGATGAGATCAATCTCGCCGTCCAAGATCCGCTCCACGATGGAACGGCCCTTCGCACCTTCGCGGACCTCGGAGCCCTTGAGTGCTACTTCGCATTCGATGCCGTTGCGGCGCAGCATTTGCGCTGTACCTGCCGTCGCGATCACCTTGAACCCCATGGTGGACAAACGCTGGATCGGGAAGATCAGGGTGCGCTTGTCGTGGTTAGCCAGGGAGACAAAGACCGTGCCCTCCGTTGGCAGTTCGCCGTAAGCAGCGGCCTGGGTCTTAGCAAATGCCACACCGAACGACGGGGCAAGCCCCATGACCTCACCGGTGGACTTCATTTCCGGGCCGAGGATGGTGTCCAGAATCGACCCGTCTGGGCGGCGGAAGCGGCTAAACGGTAGTACCGCTTCCTTCACAGCGATCGGGTGGTTCAGCGGCAAGGATCCGCCATCGTAGTCGGACGGGATGAGGCCCTCGTCGCGAAGTTCAGCGATCGTCGCGCCGAGCATGACGCGTGCTGCAGCCTTCGCAAGGTGGACGCCGGTCGCCTTGGAGACGAACGGCACCGTACGCGATGCGCGCGGGTTTGCCTCGATGACGTAGAGGATGTCGTCCTTCAATGCGAACTGGACGTTCATCAGACCCTTCACCCCGATACCGTGAGCGAGTGCCTCAGCGGAGCGACGGACCTTTTCAATGTCGTCGGGGCCGAGCGTCATCGGCGGAAGCGCACAGGCGGAGTCGCCAGAGTGAATGCCGGCTTCCTCGATGTGTTCCATCAGACCACCGAGGTAGACCTCGTTGCCGTCAGACAACACATCGACGTCAATTTCGATGGCGTTGTCAAGGAAGCGGTCCACAAGCACTGGGTGGTCCGGGCTGAGCTCGGTTGCGCGCTCGATGTAGTTGCGCAGGGAGTCTTCGTCATAAACGATCTCCATGCCACGGCCTCCGAGCACGTAAGACGGGCGCACGAGGACGGGGTAACCAACCTTGTTGGCCACTTCGCGAGCCTCTTCGAAGGAGGTTGCGGTGCCAAATGCGGGAGCTGGAAGCTTGGCTGCTTCGAGCACCTTGCCAAACTCGCCGCGGTCCTCCGCCAGATCGATTGCCTCGGGGCTCGTACCGACGACTGGCACGCCCGCATCCGCGAGTCGCTGCGCGAGGCCCAGCGGGGTCTGACCGCCGAGCTGCACAATAACGCCAGCGACCTCACCGGTAGCGGCTTCCGCACGGTAGATCTCCATCACGTCTTCGAACGTCAACGGTTCGAAGTAGAGACGGTCCGCGGTGTCGTAGTCGGTAGAAACGGTCTCCGGGTTGCAGTTGACCATCACGGTCTCGTAGCCAACGCGGGACAGTTCCAGGGCGGCGTGGACACAGGAGTAGTCGAACTCGATGCCCTGACCAATGCGGTTCGGACCAGAGCCCAGGATGATGACCTTGCCCTTGCTGTTTTCCTTTGCACCGGTGAACTGGTCAACCTCAGACTCGGCAGCCGGGTCGAGTTCGTACGCCGAGTACAAGTACGGAACCTTCGCCTCGTACTGGCCCGAGCAGGTGTCCACGGTCTTGAAGGTCGGGTGGATACCCAGCGTCCATCGCAGTTGACGCACGCCATCTTCGCCCGCGAGTTCTGGGCGCAGCGTAGCAATCTGGGCGTCGGACAAGCCTTGAGCCTTTGCCTCACGCAGAAGATCTGCGTCGAGCACAGGGGCGTCGATAAGCACCTGGCGGAATTCGACCAGCCCAGTGACTTCCTCGAGGAACCACGGATCGATGCCGGAGGCTGCGTAGACCTCATCAACGCTCGCGCCGAGGCGGAGCGCAAGCTCGACATCGTAGAGACGCTTGTCGGTCGGCACCTTAAGGTCTTCGAGCACCGCTGCGACGTCATTTGCACGCTCTCCTGCGACGTACTCGTCGGAACGAGTCCAGAAGCCGTTTGGCTTGTCTTCCATCGAGCGCATGACCTTGTTCAGGCCCTGGATGTAGTTGCGGCCAATCCCCATGGCCTCGCCAACCGCCTTCATGGAGGTGCCCAGAGTCTCGTCCGAGCCCGGGAACTTCTCAAAGGTAAAGCGTGGCATCTTGACGATGACGTAGTCGAGGGACGGCTCCTCAAGCGCAGTGGTCGCGCCACCGGTCATGTCGTTGGCAATCTCGTCGAGCGTGTAGCCAATAGCTAGTCGGGTTGCCACCTTTGCAATCGGGTAGCCGGTCGCCTTCGACGCAAGTGCAGACGAACGCGACACGCGCGGGTTCATCTCGATCGTGATCATGCGGCCGTCTTTGGGGTTGATGGCGAACTGGATATTGCAGCCACCGGTCCTGACACCGACTTCACGGATGATGGCCTTGCCCTGTTCGATCATCTTGGTGACCTCGGGCTCGGTCATCGTCAACACCGGCGCCACCGTGACAGAGTCGCCCGTGTGGACACCCATGGCATCCACGTTCTCAATCGTCGCAACCGTAATGCAGTTGTCATCCGAGTCACGAATGAGCTCGAGCTCGATTTCTTTCCAACCGAGGATGGATTCCTCAATGAGCACGTTCGCTTCTGGCGATGCGGTCAGGCCGTCACCTGCGATGCGGTGCAAGTCGTCCATGTCGTAGGCAAGGCCGGAACCGAGACCACCCATGGTGAACGACGGGCGCACGACGACTGGGAAGCCGAGCTCCGCGACGGTTTCTTCCACTTCTTCCATGGTGTAGCAGACACGGGAACGGGCAGACTCGCCGCCGATCTTTTCCACGATGTCCTTGAACTTCTGGCGGTCTTCGCCACGTTCAATCGCGTCGATGTCTGCGCCGATGAGTTCAACGCCGTGCTTTTCCAGAATGCCAAGCCGGTCCAGCTTGATGGCCGTGTTGAGTGCAGTCTGACCACCGAGCGTCGGCAGAATCGCATCAACCGGGTGGCCTTGCTCTGCCTCGCGGGCGAGGATGCGGTCGATGTACTCCGGCTGGATCGGCTCTACGTACGTGTGGTCGGCGAACTCAGGGTCGGTCATGATCGTCGCCGGGTTCGAGTTCACCAGGGTGACACGCAGGCCTTCTTCTTTGAGCACGCGGCACGCCTGGGTGCCGGAATAGTCAAACTCGCACGCCTGTCCGATGACGATCGGCCCGGAGCCGATGACCAGGACGTGGTTGAGATCTTCTCGCTTCATAATGTTTCTCCTGGTCTTTCTTTTAAGCTTCTTGCTTTTCGACGATTACCTGCACGCGCACCGACTTACCCTCGTGCTGCGCTTGTGAGACGTGGCGGACCAGCCTGCGGGTGTCTACACCCCAGATGCCGGTAATGCCCTGCGCCTTCATTTCTTCTTCCAGGCTGTGCTTTGCTTCCTGGTTCGATGCGATGCGAGCGAGATCGCGGATCACCACGGCTTTTGCCGTGATTGCCGTACGTTCCTCCCCTGCTCCTTCACCTGTCCAGCCAACATTGCCGATGTGCGGTGTAGCGAACACCAGGATCTTGCCGTCGTTATCGGCAGAGCACATTTCGCGCTCGTAACCGAACATATCGATGATGCTCTTGAGATCGCCTTCAATGTCACCTTCCGGTGCTGCGCCGAAGACGAAGCCGGTGAATTTCTCGCCTGTGTCGAGGACGAGTTGTGCGCGGGTGCGCTGCTGCTGTGTTTTTGTCATGGGTTTAGGCCTTCTTTGCAGAGTAGGTTTGGGTGCCGCGCAGCCAGGTGCCAACTACGCGTGCGTTAAATTCGATGCCTTCGTAGGGAGTGTTCGACGCCTTCGACGCCATATCCTTGCCCTTTGCGGTCCAGGTGTCCTGTGGATCAATCAAGGTGAGGTTTGCTGGCTCGCCAACCGCGATCGGACGGCCCTGGTCCTCAAGCCGCAGAATTTCGGCAGGGCGCTCGCTCATGACCTTGGCCACGAAGCGCCAGTCAGCAAGACCCGATTCGACGAAGACTCGGTGCACGATCGCCATGGACGTTTCTAGGCCGAGCATGCCTGGCTTGGCGTGCTCGAACTCCACGCACTTGTCTTCAGATCCGTGAGGAGCGTGGTCGGTGGCGATGACGTCCACGGTGCCGTCGAGAAGCGCTTGCTTGAGCGCTTCAGCGTCGCGCTTTTCGCGCAGTGGAGGGTTGACGCGGAACAGGCCGTCGTAGGTGGACAGCATTTCGTCGGTAAGCAGCAGGTGGTGCGGGGTGACCTCTGCCGTAACGTTGATGCCCTGTGCTTTGGCGAAGCGAAGCAGCTCGACCGTGCCTTCGGTCGACGCGTGGCAGAGGTGGTAACGACCACCGTAGTCACGAGTCATGATGGCGTCGCGTGCGACGATGGATTCCTCCGCGACACGTGGCCAACCGCGAAGCCCCAGGCGCGCTGCCTGCTCGCCTTCGTGGGCGACAGCGCCCTCGGTCATGCGGTGATCTTCCGCATGCTGGGCGAGAATCACGTCGTGTGCCTTGGCGTATTCGATAGCGCGGCGCATGAGCTGCGGGTCGTTGACGCACTTGCCATCGTCGGAAAACATGCGCACACCGCTGCGGGCCATCAGACCGATCTCGGTGAGCGTCTTGCCCTCGAGTCCCTTGGTAATCGAGCCCACCGGGTAGACATCGCACTTACCGTACGTCTGGCCCTTCTCCCAGACCGCCTCGGCGAGGAACGGCTGGTCGATCACCGGGTTGGTATTCGCCATGGTGAATACAGCGGTGAAGCCTCCCTTGGCGGCAGCATCCGAGCCGGTAGCGATGGTTTCGGTGTCCTCGCGGCCCGGCTCACGCAGGTGCACGTGCATATCGACGAGACCAGGCAACAACACGTTGCCACCGCAGTCGATGGTTTCATCAGCATCGTCAAACGGGTTGTCCCCAATGGAGTCGATGACACCGTCTTCCACATCAATGAGAATGCTGGTCACGTCCTCGCCATATGGACGAACGTTGTTGAGTGCAAGCTTGGTCACTTGATCGCTCCTTCTTCGCCGCCAGTGCCGGCGAGCAGTGTGAACAACACGGCCATGCGGGTGTACACGCCGTTAGAGACCTGGCCGAGAACGACAGCATTGTCGCGATCGGCCACGTCGTAGTTAATTTCCATGCCACGCAGCATCGGACCCGGGTGCATGATCAACGCCGAATCCTTCATGCGGTCGGCTCGGTCAACGCTCAAGCCGTACAAGGTGGCGTACTCGCGGTGCGACGGGAAGAACCCGCCGTTCATGCGCTCGGCCTGCACGCGCAGCATCATCACGACATCTGCGTGCTCAATCTCGGCATCGAAGTCATACGAGACACGTGCCGGCCAGAACTCCACACCGGTAGGCAGCAGCGTCGGCGGCGCAACCAACACAACCTCTGCGCCCAAGATGTGCAGTAGATCCACGTTGGAGCGAGCAACACGGGAGTGCAAAATATCGCCGACGATCAGGACGCGCTTTCCAGCGACATCGCCAATGTGCTGGCGCATGGTCACCGCATCCAGCAAAGCCTGTGTCGGGTGCTGGTGCTGGCCGTCACCTGCGTTCACGATGCTTGTATTCGGCAACCACTTGGCCAGAAGCTGTGCAGCACCCGAAGCAGGGTGGCGCATGATGATCGCGTCTGCACCGATTGCCTCCAAAGTTGCAGCGGTGTCTTTGAGCGATTCACCCTTCTTCACCGAAGATGAAGACGCAGACAGATTGATCACATCGGCGCTCATCCACTTGCCCGCTGTCTCAAACGACGAGCGGGTACGCGTCGAGTTCTCGTAGAACAACGTCATCACAGTGCGGCCGCGCAGGGTCGGAAGCTTCTTGATCTCACGACCATCCAGAGCTTCCCGGAAGCGGTCCGCTTCATCCATCAGCTCGATGATCTCTTCGCGGCTGAGATCTGCAATATCGATGAGGTGCCTCATTTACGCCTCCCGTTCCAGGGTCACGCGATCTTCACCGTCGAGCTGGGCGATCGCGACAGTGACATCTTCGTCCTTAGATGTGGGGATGTTCTTGCCTACGTAATCCGCGCGGATTGGCAGCTCCCGGTGGCCACGATCGACCAGCACTGCGAGCTGGATCGCGGCTGGCCTACCGATGTCGCGCAGCGAATCAAGGGCGGCGCGAATGGTTCGGCCGGAGTACAAGACATCGTCGACAAGCACGACAATTGCCCCGTCGATGTCGACCGGAATGTGGGTTGGGCGCAGTGCCCGATGTGGCTTGTCGCGGAGATCGTCGCGGTACAAAGTGACGTCGAGACTGCCTACTGGCACGCTCACGCCTGAAAATTCTTCAACCGCTTCCGCAATACGCTGCGCTAACGGAACACCACCGGACGGGATCCCCAGCAGAATGACCTGCGGTCCGTCGCTGTCGTCCAGCGTTGTCTTCTCGATGATCTGGTGCGCGATGCGTGCAACAGTGCGACCGACGTCCTGAGCGTTCAGCAGCTCAACCGTCGACCGTTCGTTTCCACTCATCGAACCTCCTTCCCCGCCTCTCTGTGCGGCATTTAAAGGAAATATCGACGCGGTCCCGCCTATCGGGGCCGTGTGAAGTCTCGGAGACTGCGCTTCACATTAGCACCAGCACCGCGCCATCGCGAGGAGTTTCACCCAGATGGGTATTCTCGCAAGTGTGACTACAGAAGAGACTGAAGCCATCCAGCCCAACGAGCACCCAGAACGCAACGTTCCGGAACCGGTGACTACCGAAGCAATCGCCGCGATTTTTGAGGAAGAAAATCTTGAATACCGCGTCGAAGATCAAGCCGTGCGCTCTGGTTTTATCAACGCAGCAATCGTCATTGCCCTCGACGGCGATCACCTCATCTTCGAGGCCCTGTGGCGTGGCGAGTTTCCCCGCGATAGCGCATCGCAGGTGCTGTTTGCCTGCAACGAGCACAACCAGACGCATTTTGCACCGACCCTGCGTTTCTTCGAACGCGGTGAGGACAACCTGGCTGTGAGCGCCATTCGCTCGATGAACATCGCCGATGGAGCCTCATTCAACCAGCTCGGCTCTTTCATTGTGACGTCTATCGACGCCACGCTTCAGGCATTCGACTACCTCAAAACCACTTTCCCGACCGTCGTGAACTGGGAGGAACCGCAGCAGTGAGCACCGCAACTCAAGTAACCATCGACCGCGTCATCGAAACGATGGCGAAGCAGGGCATCGAAGTTTCCGACGACCCGTCTGGCCGCGCAGGCCACGCCCATTACAAGGGATTCAACCTGCTGTTTGTCCTGTTGGACTCAGTGTTGATCCTGCGTGCGGACTCGGTTACCGACACCCCGTCCGACACGCCCGATGCCACCTTGTACCTGGCCGCAAACCAGGTCAACAGCTCGTACCTCGACGCGCGTGCGCTCGTGGTCAACCGCACCGAGACGATCGTTGTGCGCACCGAATCGGAAATCGCGATCGGCGCAGGGCTAAGCGACGAGCAACTCGCGTCCTCGCTCAAGGCCGCTGTTGCTGGTGTGTTGGAAACCCAAGATGCCATGCAGGTGCTGGTGGGCGAGATCAAGCGCACCGCTGAGGAAGCAAGCGCAGCGCAGAACGATACCGAGGAGAGCTAAGCGGTTTTCTCACCGCTTAGGTCGCCCTTCTCCCCTATTTACGCCTGCTCATCAAAACGCCTCCAACGATGAGGCACGCGATTGCCAAGCCGAGAGCATTGCGGACTTCAGCTCCCGTCGAGGCCAGCGAACCTCCTCGTTGTTCATCAGAGACACGAGGGCTTTGCGCGGTACCTTCTCCGGTCCCCCGCGCCACCTTCTGTGTGCTGCCGACGGCTGCGCCTTGCGCAACCACCGAGTTTGCACGCGACCGCTGCGTCGTGGGGGTCGTGAGGCTCGTAGGGGTTTTCTGTTTCGAGCCCGTTGATGATGCCGAAGTCCGTGACGCGGACGCAGTCACCGTCGCAGACACAGTTGGCCGAGCGGTTGCCTGTTGACTCTCTCGCACAGTGCTCGTTGGGCTGGTAGGCGTTGGCAAGCCACTGGCCGATGTCGAGCCGCTGGCCGATGTCGAGCCGCTGGCCGATGGCGACGCCTGAGGCACGTCGTTCCTGCTGGAAATCTGCGTGTCATCGCCAACGAGATACGTCACCGTTGACCATTCCGTCACAGGTTCGCCGCTAAGCGAAACGGTACGCATCTCAATGTCATAGACGCCGGGCTGCGTAAAGATCCAGTCTGCGTGCACGTGGAAATTGCCCGGTGTGACTCCCGTGATGGTGTGCGTTTGGGAATCATCGGCCAACGTCGCAGGCGGCACGCCGATAGTTGGCAGGTGCCCCGCCCACCAACGTCCACCTGTTGGCGCAGTTTTCGGGCGCACTTCAATGTTGACACCATCTGGGTAAGTCTCCGCTACTTTCATCGTGTCCCACCCGGGCCAGACGGCGTCGTGAAGCTGCCCGAGCGGAAGGTGATACACCGTGTCACCTTCCTGGAGGAATCCGACATTCGTTGCAACCTGTGCAGTGCGTTGATCGACTGTGATCTTTCGAGCATCGAACACACGCAGTGCAACCGATTCGGGAATGTGATGGGTACTTCCTTCGTGGACGAAGAAGCCAGTCTTGCCGTCGATAACCTTTGGGCCAAAATCAACATGGCCTGTGGTGATCTCGACCGGCGTAGTCTCAGCTGGAGGTTCTGAGGACGGCAGGGTCGTCGCCTGGGCAGACGTAGTCGGTGCTGCCGTTGGTGCCGTTGTCTGTGCCGGCGTTGGTGCCGGTGCCGTTGTCGCGACCGTCGTGTCGGGCCCGGTCGTGTCGGGCACCGTCGGCGGAACGAACTCCCCGTCGGCTGCTACCTCGAACCGCAGAATTTCCTGCTTTGATGTGGATCCTCCTACCTCGGCGACGGACACTCCGATTTCATAGCTGCCTGGCTTATTAAAGGCCCAGGAAACATGCATGTGTTCTGGACCGTCGGTGGTGTACGCACGGGTTGCGTCGTTGCCTGCAAGACGCATGCTCGGATCTGTCTGATCACCGCGAAACGCGATCCAGTTACCGCCCCGTGGTGCAGATACAGGTGTCAGCGTGAAGGTGTAGTTCTTCCCTGTCTCACCGAAAGCATGTTCTGTGCTTAAGCCAGGCCAGACAACTCCACGGCGCTGTGTTTCTGGGAGAATATATGCGACCTCCCCTGCTTTTGCGAAGCCTTCGATATCGTCATCCAGCACTGTCCCGACCTGTTTCGGCACGGTGAAAGCAACGCTGGATGGCGAGCGCCACACCGCACCCTTGTCGTAAAGATTCGTCTCGTCTTTCACGCGCAGGTGAAGTGTGCCTGATTCGTAGAGCGGTGCAATATCGACGTGCCCGGAGTGCAGGTTGAGCACTTTCTCCTGCGCTGGAGTGGGCGTCGACGATGGTGAGGGTTCCGCCGAAGGCGCCGGTGAAGGCGCCGGTGAAGACGGCTGCGGCGACGGCGCTTCAGAGGTTGCAGTCGGCGCTGCAGGTGGCGTTGCAGGTGCTTCACCCAACGTCACTGTGGTCTCGGGAATCGGCGAGTAATCAGCCTCCTGCAGGTGGTTAAACAAAGCTGCGTCAGTGGCGTTCGATCGCGCTTCGGGCACAATCTTGAAGATCAATTGATGCCCAGGACGGCGGCAACCGTCAACGAGTTGTTTGCTGGTTCGGGTGCCAGGTGCTGAGGTGAATTCAATTTCGCAATCGGCGATAGCGTGTTCTGGCAATTCAGTCAACGGGTCACCGTCGATGCGGTAGAAACCACCGGAGACACGAAGCGTGGTGCGATCATCAGCTGGGCGCACCGTGATGTCGATGTTGCGGTCGTCCTCGCCGTAGACCTCTCCCGTAGACACCACGACATCTGGACTGGTGATGTTGAACGGCTCGGTTTCAAAAGGCGCGATGTCATCCATCTGCGGGGTTGGAAGCTCCTCAGCGCGCTCGCTTGTCGACGACGCCACCGCCCCAGTCCTAAACGTCAACGGCGCAGAAATCCAACGTGGCGACGGCGATCCAGATACAGGAATGTAGACCGCCTGGAAGTCGGAAAACTCTTCGCCGATCATCTCATCCCACGAGGCCTTGCCGTCGACTACTTCCCGTTCCGCAAGGTAGAAGCCGTTGATAAGGAACACGACATGCCCAGCATCTTTCGGGTTACCGGTATCAAACGCCAAATTGGTCAGGATCCCCTCCTGTGCGCCCTTGGTCTCTCCTTGTGCAGGGCGCATCTGGAACGTTGGGGAACCTGTCCCCGACGTGTTTGCCTGACTATAGGCTCGGGGCAAATCGTTGATTGTGCGGTCAGCCGGGTTCGTACCGCCGACCTGCCACACGAGTGTCTGGGGTTCCGAATGGATAAAGGAACCGTCTTTGAGACGGGCTGTCGCCCGATACGTCACCTCATAGCGCCCCGGTCGAGTGAAGGTCGTCGAGTTGTGAGTGTGGGTACCGGCGTTGACCCACGTTGCACGGAAACCTGGATCGTGGGACGACCAGAGCCGGTTAAGCGGATAGACCTCGTCGCTGTAGTTAAACAACTCCATCTTTCCGGGACCGTGGAAATCGACGATCTCCATATTGAAGGAAGCCGCACGGAAATCCTCTGTCGGCAAGTCAGCGGCCGCTCCGAAACCTGCCCAAATCGGCATGGTGTTCTTAGGGAAACCGTGCGCGGGCCCACCGAAGTACATCAGTTGCTCGTCGTACGGGTCGAGGAAATCGAATCGGGGATCGTCGGGAACACGCCAGGCGTAGGCGCCTAGGCCGCCGTCCACGCGTCCCCTACTCACCCAGTTCACGGTGTCCTCAATGGGCAGGTAGCCCGCACTATTGGACATGAGGCGAAACGTTCCATCCTCCCACACAGCGTGGGGTGAGTCGACGTGTGTTTGGGTTCGCACAACCGGCTGTGAGGCTTCACTCCACGACAACGGTGCACACAGCACCGTGAGCGCTACCGCGGATAACAGCGCCACAAAGCTCTTCCGAGGATGCACGTCTTTTAGATCGCCCATAGCGGAAGTAGTACGGCGGGGCATGGCCGCTCCTTAAGGTTACTGAAAATGATTGTCGTTAGTAACCTTACAGGTGTCTGGGCACAGCCGAGGAAGAACCGAAGAAAAACAAAACCGTTGCCAGCAGGTTCATTCCCTAATGAGGAAAACCTGCTGGCAACGGCCTATCTGGGTTTGAGCGAGTTGGATTACTCGGAGGCGTCATCCTCCGACGTTTCCGCCACGCCTACGCCACCGTCCTGGTCTGCGGACTGGTCGGTATCTTCGGCGTCTTCTTCGCTATCAGGCGACACGAAGAACGGCGAATTCGGATCAACGGACGATGCAATCCGATCCAACACAGCGTTGATGTAAGGCGCAGCCTTGGCGCCCGAGTACTCAGAAGCCATCTCGACAGCTTCCTTGATCGAGATTGGCGCATCGACTTCGTCGTTAAACAAAATCTCCCAGGCGGCCACACGCAGGATCTGACGGTCGACGGCTGGCAAGCGAAACAGCTCCCAGTCCTCGCTGAGTGAGCGCTCGATCGCGTCATCCAAATCGTCGAGCTTTTCAGCAGCGCCTGCGACAATCTCGCGAGTGTAGTCAGCAACCGGCGCAACTGCGTTCAACGGATTCCGCGAAAGCTCAGTGCGGTCCTCAACGATGGCAACGGGATCGATATCCCGTGTCTCCGCCTCGAACAGCATGTCTACCGCACGACGGCGCGCCCGGTAACGGGCGCCATGACGTTTGTAGTCGAGCATTAGTTGTTCACGCGAGAGAGGTACTCGCCAGTACGCGTGTCAACCTTGACCACGTTGCCGGTTTCCAGGAACAGCGGAACCTGGATCTCAGCACCAGTCTCCAGCGTTGCCGGCTTGGTACCACCGGTGGAACGGTCGCCCTGCAGACCCGGCTCGGTGTGCTCGATCTTGAGGTCCACAGAGATCGGAAGCTCAGCGAAAAGTGCTTCACCCTCGTGGAAAGAAACCTGAACATGCATGTTCTCCAGCAGGAAGCGTGCTGCATCGCCGAACTTGTCGGCCGGCAGCTCGAACTGCTCGAAGGTCTTGTCGTCCATGACAACGTAGCTCGTGCCGTCGTTGTACAGGTAGGTCATATCGCGACGATCAACCGTCGCGGTCTCCACCTTCACACCTGCGTTCCACGTCTTCTCCACGGTCTTTCCGGAGACGACATCCTTAAGCTTGGTGCGCACGAATGCCGGTCCCTTACCGGGCTTGACATGCTGGAACTCAACGATCTGCTGCAGTTTGCCATCGACCTTCAGCACAAGACCGTTCTTAAAATCGGCGGTAGTTGCCATGGGTGGTACCTTCCTCGTAATTGTTTCGGAACGTGTACAAACACAGCAATGCTACAGCACCGTCAATTCCTTCGGGTACTTGGTGATAATCCGTGGCTTCCCTGATGTGATGATCAACGTGTCCTCGATACGCACACCGGTCTTGCCCGGAATGTAGATCCCCGGCTCAATGGTCAGGGTCATACCTTCCTTTAGGTCTCCCTTGCCGGTCTGTGCGGCAGACGGGGCTTCATGCACGTCCAGGCCGACACCGTGGCCAGTGGAGTGAACGAAGTACTCGCCGAAGCCTGCCTCTTCAATAACGTCGCGGCAGGCCTTGTCTACATCCACAAGTGCCGTTCCCGCCGTGGCTGCCTTCACGCCAGCAAGCTGGGATGCAAGCGTCACTTCGTAAATCTCGCGCTCCAACTGACCGATTTCCCCGATAGCAAACGTACGGGTCATATCGGAGTTGAACCCGAGGCGGTGCATACCGTAATCAATGGTCACCAAATCGCCTTCGGCGATAAGACGGTCGCCGGCCTGATGGTGTGGCTTCGAGGCGTTCGGGCCGGAGGCGACAATCGTGTCAAAACTTGGGCGTTCTGCACCAAGTCGACGCATGCGGTACTCAAGGTCAGCGGCAATGTCACGCTCAGAACGGCCTGCTCGCAATTCTCCTGCGGCGACGAGTTCCTCCAACGCCTGTGTGGCCAGCTCGGCAGCCTCAGTCAGACGGGTGAGTTCAAGGTTGTCCTTAAACAAGCGGATCCCTTCAATCACGCCAGAAACCGGCACAAGGGTTACGCCCTCCGGGCATGCATCCTCGAGGCGCTTGAGCTCCGCAACGGAAACGAAATCGGCCTCATAGCCCACACGGTGGCCTTCGGTAACCTGCGACAACAACTCGGTTGCTGTCGCGCGAGCAATCGTCGCCTTGATATCCGGGACCTCTTCAGCAATCTGGGTGGTGTAACGACCGTCGGTTGCGATCTTCGCAGTACGGTCTTTCGACACCAGAAGCGCGCCGTTCGAGCCGGAGAAACCAGACAGGTAACGCACGTGGGTCAAATGGGTGACCAGCATGTCGTCGATACGCTGTGCCGCAAGTTGCGACGAGAGTTTCCTCCGACGAGTTTCAAAACGAGTATCGGCCAATGCCATCATTTCCTCCTTGCGAAGTAGTCCAACGCGAGCCGGTAGCCTTCCGTACCCAACCCCGCGATCACGCCTACGGCGATTGGCGAGAGGTACGAATGGTGCCTGAACGACTCGCGCGCGTGCACGTTCGAAATATGCACCTCAATAAAACCTTGGTGATCATTTAGTTCTACCAGTGCATCACGAAGCGCAACCGAGGTATGGGTAAAACCACCCGGGTTAATGATCACCGGCCAAGTGTTATCGGCTGCTTCATGCACCCAGTCAATGAGTTGGCCCTCGTAGTTGGACTGGCGGCACTCCACTTCAACCCCAAGATCGGCTGCGTGATCGTGCAATTGCTTTTCGACGTCCGCCAGCGTGACCGTCCCATACACCTCCGGTTGGCGTTTGCCGAGTCGATTGAGGTTCGGACCATTGAGTACCAAGATTTTCATGTTCTACTCCGAAATCTTTGCGTACGCCGCGCGCATCTCTTCCACAGTTGCGTCCTCCAGGCGAGTGCAGGACCCAAGGCCGTCCAGGACGACAAATCGGATCTTGCCGTCGCGGTTCTTCTTGTCCAGAAGCATCGCCTCATGCAACTCTTCAAACGCACCGGCCTCGTAGCGCGTGGGAAGTCCCGCACCACTGATGACGGTCTCGTGGAGGGCGACCAGGTCATCGTCGATAAGCCCGCGCGCATGAGCAAGGTGTGCCACAAACATCATGCCCACCCCGACGGCATTGCCGTGGCGCCACGTGTAATGCTCGCGACGTTCGATCGCATGGCCCAGAGTGTGGCCATAGTTAAGAATCTCGCGCAGCCCAGCTTCCTTGAGGTCCTCCCCCACGACCTTGGCTTTTACGCTGACAGAGCGCTCGACAAGCTCCGCCCAGTGATGCTCTGGGCCCTCCTGGTAGAGCTCCAAAATCCGCGGGTCCGCAATAAAGCCCGTCTTTACCAACTCAGCAGAACCTGAAACAACCTCTTGCTCAGGCAGCGTTGCAATACGAGCGAGATCAATAAACACCGCATTCGGCTCGTGGAACGCACCGACGAGATTTTTGCCTGCCGTCGTGTTGATGCCAGTCTTGCCGCCGACTGCCGCATCAACCATGGCGAGCAATGTCGTCGGCACATGCACAACCTTGATGCCGCGCATCCACGTGGCCGCGGCGAAACCGGCAAGATCTGTCACAGCGCCGCCACCCAAACCGACAACGGCGTCCTGGCGCGAGAACCCGTGCTCCCCTAACACGTCCCACAAGTGGGAAAGCACCGGAAGATCCTTTCCAGCCTCCGCATCGGGAACACATGCCAAGACCGGCGCCAGGCCCGCTTGCTCAAGCATGTGCTCAAGGTCCTCAGCAACGGCACGCAACGGTTCCTGGTGGACCACCAGCACACGGCGTGCGCCGGAATCCGCAAGGTGACCTGCTACGGCGTCAAGGTTATTGCTGCCAATATGAATGTCGTACGGACTTGGGCCCGTGACGGATACCACTGCCATTGTTTGCTCCTTCGCTTGACAGAACTGAAGCCTGACGGAAACTACTCGCCGTCGATGAAACCCAAAATCTCTGCGACAACACGCTGCGGTGGCCGCGCGTCCGTGCGGACGCGGAACGTGGCCACTTCGCGGTACAGCGGTTCACGTTGATCCATGAGGTCGCGGTAACGCTGCTCGCGATTATCACTGTCAAGCACTGGTCGAGTGGAATCCTGTGCTGTGCGGCGAATACCCTCTTCCGCGCTGACATCGATCCAAACAACAGTGTGGCGCTGCAGCAGCTGTCGCACTTCCTCGGTCACGATCGCACCGCCCCCGAGGCTCACTACCCCACCGGTGGCCAGAGCACGTGCCACAAACCCGACTTCGAGCTCACGGAAGGCATCCTCACCCAACTCGGCGTACACCTCGCCACATGCTTTGCCTTCAGCCTGCTCGATGAGCAGATCCGAATCCACGATCGGCAGGTTCAGCGCGCTAGCTATTCGACGACCAATCGTTGACTTACCCGACCCCGGCATACCGACGAGCACCACGCGAGGAGCCGTATGAACCGTCGCCGGAGTTGTACCCGTTGTCTCCTCGTTGCATGCCTCTACTGCCTGCAAATCAGTGAGCTCAGTCATCGGCACCCCCACCTTGATCAAACGCAAGACGTTGCGCGACGTACTCCTTGTACGACTCTACGTTGCGCTTCACCTCCTCAATCGTGTCTCCCCCGAATTTCTCAGAGACAGCCTGTGCCAGAACAAGCGCAACCATTGCCTCTGCAACGACACCACCAGCGGGCACGGCACAGACATCGGAGCGTTGGTGAATCCCCGTGGCAGCGTCGCCGGTGCTCATATCAACCGTCTTCAAGGCACGAGGGACAGTCGAGATGGGCTTCATCGCAGCGCGAACGCGCAACTGCTCCCCATTCGTCATGCCACCTTCGATACCACCTGCACGGTTGGTCAGCCTCCGCACACCATCTTCGGTGCGCTCGATTTCATCGTGCGCCTGCGATCCACGGCGACGCGCCTCCTCGAAACCGTCGCCGATTTCGACGCCTTTCACCGACTGGATACCCATCAGCGCGCCTGCCAACTGCGCATCCAAGCGTCGTTCGCCAGAAATGTGGGAGCCAAGGCCGATCGGCAGCCCATCCACAATGACCTCAACGATCCCGCCGAGCGTGTCGCCCGACTTCTTCGCAGCCTCAATGCACGCGACCATGTCCGCCTCGGCGTCCTTGTTAAACGCACGAACAGGGGAAGCATCAATTGCCTCGATATCTCCGAAACTTGGCGATTCTCCTGCGTACGGCACCGACTCCCCAATCGACACCACATGGGAAAACACCTCAACCCCGAGAACCTCACGCAGGTAGCTACGGGCAACCGTACCGGCTGCTACGCGGGCAGCAGTCTCTCGTGCAGAGGAACGCTCAAGCACAGGACGTGCAGAACCGAAACCGTATTTGATCATGCCGGCGAAATCGGCGTGCCCCGGACGCGGACGGGTCAACGACGCACCGCGACCAGAGCTCAACTCTTTTGCCACCTCAGGGTCAGAGGCATCAACCGGCTCAGCAGACATGATCGTGGTCCACTTCGGCCACTCGGTGTTGCCAATCTGGATAGCCACCGGGCTACCGATAGATGAGCCGTGCACGACGCCCGTCAGCAAAGTGAGCTCATCCGCCTCAAACTTCATTCGCGCGCCACGGCCATAACCGAGACGGCGACGAGCGAGCTGATGAGCAATTTCTTCTTTCAATACCGGCACCCCAGAAGGCATGCCCTCAACGAGGGCTACGAGGGCCTGGCCGTGCGATTCACCGGCTGTAGTCCAACGAAGCATGGCGACATTCTCGCACAAGCAGCTGCGATAGATGTGCTTATACCCCGAAATACATTACGACGAGCCACGTTGTGGCAAGCATCGATGGACCATGTGCGACGGTTCGGCTGCGACTTAACCACGCCATTAAGACTGTGAGCAGGCCGGACACACTAATCGCAACGAGTACCGCCGGCAGTTTTCCGGAGATCACACACACCATCGCCAGCGGCAGCGCCAACTTAACGTCCCCACCACCGACCCCCTGAGGCGAAAACAGATACAGCCCCGGCCACAGCAGTGCCCACAGCAACGTCGCCTCGCCAAGAAATGGCGCGAGAAGGCAAGCAATCAGCGCCACAATGGCCGGCGGCACTGTCAGCGCATTCGGCAGACGCCGAAACGCAACATCAAACACCATCAGGGCCGCTGTCCAGCAGGCAGCAACAGTGGCCCCCAACACTCCCCCGAATTCCATATGGACAGCGTACCGAAGTTGAGTACTTCGAACCGCTCTGGCAAGCGAGCTGCTTCTTACGAGTTCGCGTGCCGCATCAGCGCGTCGCGCATCGCCTGTCGCGGTGCGTCCACACCGGTGAATTGCTCGAACTGAGCGTACGCCTGTCCGGCAAGCATCGACAGTCCACCAACGGTGCGGTAGCCGTTCGCTGCAGCCTCTACGGCGAGCCGCGTGGGCCACGGGTCGTAGATCACGTCAAACACCGGGGCGTGTGCAAGATCGGATGCCACGTAGTCAGCTGCCCCGGCGGGGACAGTCGAAATGACGAGGTCCGATGCGGACGTAATGTCCGCTAGAGGTGCCTCGAAATCCACGAAGTTAAGCACCATCCCCGCAGCAAGGTCTGTGTACTCCCCGCTGCGGTCAGTGCGGTTGACCACGGTTACCTCACGGACTCCGATATGCCGCAAGGCCCACATGACTGCGCGCGCTGTACCGCCCGCGCCAACGATAACGGCGTGAACCGGGGAATCGGGACCAAGTAGCTCCCCAATGGCAGCAATCACGCCCTCGCAGTCAGTGTTGTCGGCGCGCCAACGGTTGTCGTCGATACGCGTCAGCGTGTTTGCGGAGCCGATCTCACGTGCCCTGTCAGTGACTTCATCCGCCACCGCGAGAGCGGCAAACTTGCACGGCATGGTTACAGAAAAGCCCCGGAAACTCGGATCAGCGTTGGAGACGAGATCAGCCAAATCATCCGCAACACACTGTTGGCGCGAGTAATGCCACCCAGTGAGGCCCGCCGCCTCGTAACCCGCATTGTGAAGAACCGGCGATAAGGAGTGCTCGATCGGTGAACCGAGGACCGCTGCCCGATTCGTCACAGTCCCCGACACAGGTTTGGCTGAGTTCATGCTGCGCGACGACTCCATAACTAACGCTGCGAGTCCAGGATGCCCGACTCGATCGCGCGCTGCGTGTCATTGAGGTGCTGCTCGAACGTGTCGTTGAAGATGGTTGTGCCGTCCTTGTCCACGGTGACAAAGAACAGCCAGTTGCCGTCAGCTGGGTGCTCTACTGCATCGATCGCCTCAATGGACGGAGATGCAATCGGCGTTTGCGGCAGGCCATCCATTGCGTACGTGTTCCACGGAGTAACCCGCTTGCGGTCTTCATCTGTGGTTGCAACCTCAACGCTCGGCAACCCGTAGTTCACCGTGGAGTCGAATTCCAGTCGCATCGGCTCATCGAGACGGTTCAAGATGACGCGAGCGACCTTGTCAAACTCTCCGGCCGGCGCCTCACGCTCAACCAAGGACGCAGCGACAAGCAACTCGTACGGGCTCAAGCCAATCGCTTGCGCGCGGTTGACAATGTCAGTTGCGTCATACTGCTTCGCAGAGCGCGTCACCAGATCCGAAAGAATATCCTCGGCGCTCGCGTGCGGGTCGATGATGTACTCACCAGGGGCAATGAGGCCCTCCAAACGCTTCGCGTCGCCAGCACGGGCAGCAACCGTTTCACGAGCCCACTCCGGCACACCGAGCTTCTCAGGATCACTGTTCGCCGCAGCGTTGTTCAGCTTCTCCGCGTTGACACAATCCGGTGTTACCTCCTCGCCACAGGTAGCCGACTGGATCATCGAGAAAATACCGAACCGAGTCTGGCCGCCAACGACGTTGATATCCATCAACGTCGCACCTCCGTAAACCTGCAGAGGGGTGATGCGCTGCGCGGGATCAAGGAGTGCCTCAACCGCTGACTTCGCGCTCATTTTGCCCTGCAATCTGTAGAAGCCGGGCTGAATGTTTCCCGCATCAGGGTTATTCGCTGCCGCTGTTTGGAAAGCACCGTCGCTGGCAACAATGCCGCGCTCTTCAAGCTCGGGGCCGAGCGCTGACAGGCTCGATCCCTCCTTGATTTGAACGACCTGTTCCTCACCGTTGCCTGCACCCTCAAAGTCTGCCGAACCCGAAAGGTTGCGCAAGACGGCAATCCAAGCGACAAGGCCAATGATGAGCAAAATGGATGCGACTAGCACCGCGGTGCCTCGGGTACGCCGGCGTGCGGCTTCACGGGTAGACACGGTTAGTTCTCCTTGAGGTAGTTCAGTCGGCCGTCAAGCCACGATTGCAAAATCTCTACAGCAGCTGCTTGATCAATGACCGCACGGCCTGCTTTCTCATTCACACCAGACATCCGCAATGAATGCGTCGCAGCAACTGTGGTGAGACGCTCATCCGCCATCCGCACCGGCACATCGCTACGCCGGCGAATACGGAATGCGATTTCCTTCGCATGTTTCACGCTTTTTGATCCATTGCCTTGCAGATCACGAGGAAGCCCCACAATGACTTCGACTGCTTCATTCTCAGCGATGAGTTCCAATATCCGCTCGATATCTTGCCCATCGCGGTCCTTGAAGCCGGTCACACGGTCAATCGTTTCGACCGGTGTTGCCAGGCGGGCATCCCGGTCGGAGCGGGCAACGCCAATGCGCACAGTGCCGACATCAATGCCAAGTCGGCGTCCCGCACCGGGGTCGTCGACCCCAGGGCGATCTGGCTCCACCTTCATCGCTGCTCCTTTCCGTGTCTGCTGGCCTGGTCTCAACCTAGCCGTTAGCTGTGCGTCTCGTCGGACGCGCATTCGGCGTGTCAGCGTCGAGTTTGTCCGCGAACGCGAGGCTTAGTCCCGGCGAAGCCAGTCACGCACAGCGGACAAAGCAGCAGGAATGCCTTCGGGCTTCGCACCAGAGCCCTGCGCAAGGTCAGGCTTTCCGCCACCCTTGCCATCGACGTACTCGCCAAGCACCTTGACCACATCGCCCGACTTGATGCCGTCTTCCACTGCAGCCTTTGTTGCTGCAACCGCCAGAGAAACCTTGTCGCCAACCTTCGAGGTCAGCACGATCAGCGCATCCTCGGACTGCAACTTGCCACGCAGGTCAGAAACAATCGTGCGCAGATCACCCGTGTTGATCCCGTCGGGCAGCTGCTTTGCGACGAGGCGACGCGCGCCGATGGTCTCTGCTTCCTCCGCAAGGCTTGCAGTGGAAGCCAACAGCTGCTGACGGTGCAGGTTCTCGATTTCCTTTTCAGCCGCACGCAGTCGCTCAGCAAGCTGGGCAATACGGTCCGGAAGATCTTCCATCGGCGTCTTGAACTCCGCAGCCAGGCCAGAAGCCAGCGCTGCCTCCTTCGACAGGTACTTGAAGGAATCCATACCGGAGTACGCCTCGATACGGCGGGCTCCGGAACCGACCGAGGACTCGCCAAGCACGGCGACAGGGCCGATCTGAGAGGCGTGCTCCACGTGGGTACCGCCACAAAGCTCGACGGAGAACGGTCCGCCGATCTCCACGACGCGGACAACGTCGCCGTAGCTTTCGCCGAACAGCGCCATCGCACCCATGGCCTTCGCCTTGTCCAGCGTGGTCTCAATGGTGTTGACAGCAAAGTCTGCGTCGACAGCCTGATTCGTGATCGTCGCAATCTCCTGCAGTTGCGCCTCGGTCAGCGCCTCGGTGTAGTTGAAGTCGAAGCGCAGGTAACCCGGCTTGTTCAAGGAACCAGCCTGGACTGCTGTGGGGCCGAGCACCTCACGCAGCGCAGCGTGAATAAGGTGCGTTGCGGAGTGCGCCTGACGGGCACCGTGGCGCCACGCACCGTCAACCTCAGCCGTGACCGTCGAGCCGAGATCCAGTCCACCGTTTTGGACCGTCGCCTTGTGCAGCCACAGTTTCTTGCCCACGCGCTGCACGTCGTTGACGTTGAGGATCGTGTCCCCCATGATCAAGCGGCCACGGTCGGCCATCTGACCACCAGATTCGGCATACATCGGGGTGACGTCGAGGATGACCTCGACCTCGTCGCCCTGGGAAACCTCGCCAACTTTCTCACCGTCGCGCACGAGGCCAATGACCGTGCCGTCGTGAACCAACTGCTCGTAGCCGACGAATTCCGTCGGGTTGTTGTCAACCCATTCGCGGTACAGCGACTCGTCAACGTTGCGGTGCTTCTTCGCCTTGTTGTCGGCCTTCGCGCGCTCTCGCTGTTCCTGCATCGCAGCGTTAAAGGCATCCATATCGACGTCCAGGCCGGCCTCGCGCGCCATCTCGACCGTCAGGTCGATCGGGAAGCCGTAGGTGTCATGCAGCTCAAAGGCCTGATCACCCGGCAGGACAGCAGCACCCGAAGCCTTCACAGCGGTTGCGGCTTCGTCGAAACGCGACGTGCCGGACTCCAGTGTCTTGGAAAACGCTTTCTCCTCCGCCACAGCAACACGCAAAATGCGCTCGCGGTTGTCCGCAATCTCGGGGAAGGACGGCGTCATGGTGTCCATGATGGTGTTCATGAACGTCTCCATAACCGGCTTCGTCGCACCCAACAGACGCGCGGAACGGATGATGCGACGCAGCAGACGGCGCAGGATGTAGCCGCGGCCCTCATTCGACGGGGTAACACCGTCGAGGATGATCATCATGCCGGTACGGGCGTGGTCAGCGATCACGCGGAAGCGGATATCGTCTTCCTTGTTGCCGCCGTCGTACTTCGAACCGGTGAGCTCCACGGCTGCATCGATGACTGGACGCAGAAGGTCCGTCTCGTAGACGTTGTCTACTTCCTGCAGGATGCAGGCCACACGCTCAATGCCAAGACCGGTATCGATGTTCTTCTGTGGCAGCTCGCCGACGATCTCGAAGTTGCCCTTCTTGTCGCCTTCGCCGCGAATGGACTCCATGAACACGAGGTTCCAGATCTCCATGTAGCGGTTGTCGTCGGCGATTGGGCCGCCTTCCTTGCCGTACTCCGGACCCCGGTCGTAGTAGATCTCAGAGCAAGGGCCACACGGACCGGGGATACCCATGGACCAGAAGTTATCCTCCATGCCCATGCGCTGAATACGCTCGTCCGGAACGCCAACCTTGTCACGCCAGATTGCGGCCGCCTCGTCGTCGTCAAGGAAGACCGTAACCCAGAGACGCTCCGGATCAAGGCCATAGCCACCGTCAGCAACAGCACCCGTCAACAGGTTCCACGCGTGAGTAATGGCGCCTTCCTTGAAGTACTGACCAAACGAAAAGTTGCCAGCCATCTGGAAGAACGTGTTGTGGCGGGTGGTGATACCCACTTCCTCGATATCGAGGGTACGCACGCATTTCTGAATCGAAGTCGCCGTGCCGTTGGCAAAGTCTGGGGTCTGATCGCCCAAGAAGTACGGCTTAAACGGCACCATTCCTGCGTTGACGAACAGCAGCGTCGGATCGTCGAGAATCAGCGAGGCGCTCGGTACCGGGGTGTGCCCGGCCTCAACGAAATGGTTGGTAAACCGCTCTCGGATCTCATGGGTTTGCACGCTTCGGTGTCCTTTCAACTGCTCCGGAGTTTTTCCGCGCTTACTTTACCCGCGACTCCTCTACAGTTGGGCTACCGCCCGCGAACAAGCCGGCGTAACCGACCAATAAACTCGCTAATTCGGCGCTCCGCGCCGTGTTCCGTCGGCTCGTAATACACCGCTTCTTCCAGCCCATCCGGGATATATTGCTGCTCGACCACTCCCCGCGGGTCGTCATGCGGGTAGACATATCCAACCGCATTGCCCATCTGTTTTGCGCCCTCATAGTGGCCATCGCGCAAATGGGCCGGCACTGGAGGCACATGCCCCTCACGCACGTCCGCTAAAGCACGATCGATGGCCTTAATGACGGCAGGCGACTTCGGCGCCGTAGCCAGGTGAATTGTCGCCTGTGCTAGCGCAAGACGCCCTTCTGGCAGGCCGACAAACTGCACTGCATTCGCCGCAGCGGTAGCAGTCTGCAACGCAGTCGGATCTGCCATACCAATATCTTCCGAAGCGTGAATGACCAGACGTCGTGCGATAAACCTGGGGTCCTCCCCGGCCTCGATCATTCGCGCCAGATAATGCAGCGCTGCATCGACATCAGACCCGCGGATCGACTTGATAAAGGCGCTGACCACGTCGTAATGCTGATCGCCATCGCGGTCGTAGCGAACAATCGCACGATTGACGTTTTCACGCACAATCTCCAGCGTGATCGTGCCACCGCCAGAAACAGCTTCAGCGGCAGCTTCGAGGTACGTCAGCGCCCGACGCGCATCGCCTCCAGCGAGCAGAATGAGTTGTGCGCGGGCTTCGTCGTCAAGCAAAACCTGCCCCTGCAACCCCCGCTCATCTGCCAATGCGCGGTCGATGACTCCGCCAAGGTCTTCGTCGCT
Source organism: Corynebacterium coyleae (assembly GCF_030408635.1). Taxonomy (NCBI): domain Bacteria; kingdom Bacillati; phylum Actinomycetota; class Actinomycetes; order Mycobacteriales; family Corynebacteriaceae; genus Corynebacterium; species Corynebacterium coyleae. Next base: position 1,439,545 of record NZ_CP047198.1, read on the forward strand.
AAGCGACTCGAGCTTGAGCAGCAGCGAGCGCGACAACAACGGAGCAACAACGCTAAAACTCGGGTTCTCCGTCGTGGCGGCAACCAGCAACACTGTGCGATTTTCGACGGCCGCAAGCAGCGCATCCTGCTGCGTTTTAGAAAACCTGTGGACCTCGTCGATAAAGAGCACGGTTTTCTCACTGCGGATGAGGTCACGCCGCGCCTCGTCGATAACCGCGCGGACTTCTTTCACGCCGGAAGACAGCGCGGACAACGCCACAAAGTTCTGCCCCATCGTTTTTGCGATTAACGATGCAATCGTGGTCTTACCTGTCCCAGGCGGACCATACAAAATCACCGATGCTGCACCAGAGCCTTCGATGAGCCGACGCAGCGGCTTTCCCTCGCTGAGCAAATGCTTCTGCCCCGCTACCTCATCTAGGGACTGGGGGCGCATCCGTGCGGCCAGCGGTGCTGTCGAGCCAGCTTCAAAAAATGAGGTACCCCTATTTCCCGATGCTGCACCGGGAACGTCGTTGCTAGAAGCAGCCGCGAAAAGTTCTTCTTGGCCCATTGCCTTAACGCAACCGCCTTGCGACCTCGGACGCGAACTCAGCAACGACAACGTATGCGGGGTCTTTACCGCTACCCGCATAAGCTGCCAACGACTCGAACGTCTCGCGCAAATCACGCCGCACGAGAAGCTCATCTTCGGTCAATGGTTCTCCACCTCGCGGTCGAAGCACAACGCCAGCATTCTCTTCGGCGTCGTCGCCAATGGCTTCGGCTACCCCATCTACAAGATCAAAATCCTGAATATCACCTGCCGAAAGACCAGCAGCTTCAAGCTCTTTCTCAAATGTCGGATCATCCTGCAACAACGCGGCCATAGGCTTCGGTTCCAACATGGCGACGCTACTAAGCGCCCACCCCACCAGTGCACCCGTGATGCGCGCCTGCAACGTATCAGGATGCTGCACTCCTGGCCAAAGGTCAGAGACCTGTATCCGCCACGCATCGACGAACGCCTTGGTCGCTTCCTCGTTAAACGGCTGCGAAGCCAAATACACCGGGAACCGCGCAACTACGTAGGCAACATCGAATGAAACATCCCGAAAGCCCGCTGATTCATAATCAAGAAAGTGAAACGAGTTCCCAGACCGAATGACGTTATCTGGTGCCAGGTCAAACGGCGTAAAAGCACGCATACCGCCACGCAGCAGCCGGCGCTCGATGTTACGAGCGGTGAGAACCACCTCTTGAGGAATCTCAATTCCGGCCTCACGCATGATCCGCAAGCCAACTCTGATCCGATGGGACAGCAACCGGTCCCTCAAACGTTGCAGCGGTGCAGCGTTGGGCCGTGAACGCGTCATCCGATGCAGTAAGACGTTAAACGCTTCCTCTTCATCGGCAGTACCTGCATGCATTCGGCCAAGTGCTGTGCCCAGGCTGCGCAACAGTGCGATGTGGTCCTCTTCGCTTGCAGTCTCAAGCGCTTCTGCGAGAGTTTCCCCATCACCGGAGTCGGTGATGATAATGATGCGTTGCTGCGTGTCGTAGCCCAACAACGCAGGGCCAGGCCTGGTCTTTTCACTTAAGGAAGTGGCGAATTGGTACGCGACAACCTCTCGAAGGTACGCCGCCTCTTCGAAGACAGACTCCGTTGGCGGCGCCTGCTTAATGATGACTGAGCGCTGCTGGAAAAACGGGTTCGTTTTAACACGAGCCCTCAACACGATCGAGGGACCGGAGCCATTAAGGCGTTCAACCTCAAACAACGACTGCTCACCGCCGTAACGGCGAGTGAGAATGTCTGTAGCGCTTGCAACGACTTGCTCGTCACTTACTTGCTCGGGCTGCATCCGGTCCCCTTTGTCGTGCGCCACCGCAGGAGCAGGTTCCTGCGGTGGCTGCATTCAATCGGCTACTTCGTGTCCGTTTCGCCGTCTGCCTTGTCTTCAACCTTCTTCGGCTTGAAGTCCACTCCAGTTTCCTTGCGCTGCTCAGCCGGAATTGGAGCAGGCGCGTCGGTAAGCGGGTCGACACCGCCGCCGGACTTCGGGAAAGCGATCACATCGCGGATCGATTCAAACCCACCGAGCAACGACACGATGCGGTCCCAGCCAAAGGCAATACCACCGTGCGGAGGAGCACCGAACTTGAACGCTTCGAGCAGGAAGCCGAACTTCTCTTCGGCCTCCTCATCGGTGATGCCCATGACCTCGAACACGCGCTTCTGTACATCGTGCTCATGAATACGGATGGAGCCGCCACCGATCTCGTTACCGTTGCACACAATGTCGTATGCGTAGGCGAGAGCCTCGCCCGGGTTCTGCTCGAAGTTGTCCAGGAACTCCGGCTTCGGAGAGGTAAACGCGTGGTGGACTGCGGTCCACTTGGAATGGCCCAACGCGACATCACCGGATGCGGTTGCGTCTGCAGCAGGCTCAAACAGCGGTGCATCCACAACCCACGTGAACGCCCAATCGCCTTCCTTGATCAGGTCAAGCTTGCGCGCAATCTCACCGCGGGCTGCGCCAAGCAGTGCACGAGATGCCTTGGTTTCGCCTGCTGCGAAGAAGATGCAGTCACCCGGCTTCGCGCCGACGTGCGCAGCGATGCCAGCCTTTTCCTCGTCAGTGATGTTCTTCGCCACCGGACCGGTGAGCTCGCCGTCTTCCTGAATGAGAATGTAGGCCAGGCCCTTCGCACCGCGCTGCTTTGCCCACTCCTGCCATGCGTCAAGCTGACGACGAGGCTGGGATGCGCCACCTTCCATCACAACAGCACCCACGTACTCGGCCTTGAATACGCGGAAGGTGGTGTCCTTGAAGAAGTCGGTGCACTCGACCAATGGAATGTCGAAGCGCAGGTCCGGCTTGTCGGAGCCGTACTTCTCCATCGCTTCCTTGTAGGTCATGCGCGGAATCGGCGTCTGAATGTCGTAGCCGATCAGCTTCCAAAGCTCGACGAGGATTTCCTCGGCCAGCTCGATGATGTCGTCCTGATCAACGAAGGATGCCTCGACATCGAGCTGGGTGAACTCAGGCTGACGGTCTGCGCGGAAGTCTTCATCGCGGTAGCAGCGTGCCAACTGGTAGTAGCGTTCCATGCCCGCGACCATCAGCAGCTGCTTAAAGAGCTGCGGCGACTGCGGCAGCGCATACCAAGAACCTGGCTTCAAACGAGCAGGAACAAGGAAGTCACGTGCACCTTCCGGGGTCGAACGCGTCAGCGTAGGCGTTTCGATCTCGGTGAAGTCGTGGTTGTCCAAGACGCGACGGGCGGCTTGATTGGCCTTAGCGCGGAGGCGAATTGCCTTAGCCTGACGCTCGCGGCGCAGGTCCAGGTAGCGGTACTTCAGACGTGCTTCCTCGCCAACTTCATTGGAGGATGCATCCTCGATCTGGAATGGCAGGGCTGCAGCCTTGTTCAGCACCTTCAGGTCAGTGACGTTGACCTCGATTTCACCGGATGCGAGGTTCGGGTTCGCAGAGCCTTCCGGGCGTGGCTCAACCACACCGGTGACCTGGATGACGAACTCGCTGCGCAGGTCGTGTGCAGCCTCCGCTACTTCGGACTCACGGAATACAACCTGAGCGAGACCAGAGCGGTCCCGCAGATCGATAAAGATGACCCCGCCATGGTCACGGCGGCGGGCCACCCAACCTGTGAGCGTGACGGTCTGACCGTCGAGTTCTTTGTTCAAGTTCCCCGCAAGGTGAGTGCGCAGCACGGTTTCTTCCACGTCCTTCCACGTGATGGCGAATCTAACCTGACAAAGTCTACCTACCCTGGCTGAGTGGTGCCTCGGCGAGGTCCGCCCCACACCACCCCAGTCGCTCGAGACACGATGTTTTGGCCCAACCGCGACACTCGGTAGGGATCTTTGGCACAATTCAGCCATGACATTTCGTGGTGATTACGCGCAGGGTCAGGGCGGCAACGTCAGGACAAGCTCCGGCTCCGGTCGCGGAGGCGGCGGGGTCAGCCCCGGCGCAATGGCAATTCTTCCGATGCTGCTTCGCGGCGGTGGCGGAGGGACTGTCATCTTGATATTGCTCGCGGTGCTGTACTTCAGCGGTGCGTTAGATGGACTCCTTGGCGGCGGGAGCAATTCTCAATCCCAGTCTGAGTCGCAGGGTGACTACTCACTCGAGCATTGCAACGAACAAGGATCCTCGAACACCTACGACGATTGCCGCGCGGCGGCAACCTTCGGGTCTGCCCAACAGATTTGGAGCGAAGTACTCCCTGCGCAGGCGAATGTCGAGTTCGAGCCGGCAGATATGGTGCTTTTCCGCAACGATGTCACCACTGGCTGCGGCTACGCTACCTCCGATACCGGCCCGTTCTACTGCCCTCGCGATACCACCGCTTACCTTGACGTGAGCTTCTTTGAGCAGCTGGGCCAACTCGGTGGCGCGAACGGTCCGCTTACTCAGGAGTACGTGACTGCCCACGAGTACGGCCACCACATCCAGCATCTGGAAGGAACGTTGGGGCTAAGCGACTATAAGAACCCAGGCCAGGATTCTGCGGCTGTCGCAATTGAGCTGCAGGCGGACTGCTACGCCGGAATCTGGGCAAAACACGCTGCTGAACAGGGTGTTTTGGAGCCGATTACTGACGAACAGCTCGAGCAGGCGCTCCAGACCGCTCGTTCGATTGGCGACGACAACATTCAACGACGCTCAGGCGGCGACGTCGACCCGGATGCGTGGACACATGGCTCCTCTGAGCAGCGTATGGAAGCGTTTAATTCCGGGTACAACTCCGGACAAATGGCCGCCTGTGACACGCTGAACCGCGGCGTCTACAACTAAAAGGCACCGTTCGCTTATGACCAAGTCCGCACCAAACCGCGCTATCCCGTTCCTTGCCGCCTTCAATTCGATCGAGTCGCATTTGCGCAGCGAATTGGATGCCAAACGATCCGATTCGTTTACGTGGATGGTGGGCCTCGCCGCAAAGAAAGGGATTCTTGCTCGCGACCAGGCCGAGACCTTGCGTGAGTTTGCGGATCTGCGCAACGCGATTAGCCATGGGGAGTACGACAATCTCCGCCCGATTGCAGAGCCGCTCCCCGAGACGGTTCAAACAATCGAGCATTTGCGCGACGCGATACTCTCCCCGCCGTTGGCCCTTGAGGTGGTCCCGCATCAGAAGGTGGTGACGTTTACGCCGGAGACGGACATTCATGAGCCATTGAAGACAATCGCGACACAGGGACTAACGCAATTCCCGATCTACGACGAAGGTAAGTGCGTCGGGCTGCTCACCACGAATGCAATCGCGCGCTGGGTGGCGGCGGAACTGACAGATGATGACCGCATTCCGGCTACCACCGTTCGCGATGTGCTCACCCACAGTGGCAAACTCGACCACCCGGTGTTTCTTCCACGGACCGTAACCGCCGCACGTGCTGTTGATGCGTTGAGCACTCCATTGAAAACCGGCGCGGTGCCGCGCCTGGCCATCATTACCGAGCACGGCAAGGCAAACCAGCGGCCGATCTCGGTTCTGGGGGCAACCGACATCCCTGCACTATCTCAAGCGCAGTAGCGCATCCCGCTTATCGACGAGCCACAACCGGTTTCTGCGGTAGGATTCGCCGCATGTCAGCAAACTTTGTCAGTGTTGTCGACCTGTTCAGTATCGGCATCGGTCCTTCCTCGTCTCACACCGTTGGCCCGATGCGGGCCGCAATGACGTTTGTGGAGAAACTCGGGAAAGTGCCGGCGAAGGTTGTCGTAGAGTTGCGTGGTTCCCTCGCCGCCACGGGAGTCGGCCACGGCACCGACCGTGCTGCGTTGCTCGGGCTGGTTGGGTACACCCCCACCACCACTTCTGCAGACATTGCTCCAAAACCTGGGGAGCCGATCCCTTCCACAGGCGTGATCGAAGGCCCGACAGGGCGCGTGGAGTACGAGCTTCGCTTCGACCCGGCACCGGTGGCCGAGCACCCGAACTGTCTCATCTTCGATGCGTGGGACACAGACGGCACCATGATCGCCGAACGCGAGGACTATTACTCTGTCGGCGGCGGCTTCATTCTGGATCGCTGGGAGATGGAAGCGCACCGACAAGAATCCGGTGTTGCATCCGCTCGTGAAATTGCGACGGTCCCCTACCCGTTTAACAATGGCGCAGAACTCATGGAGCAGTGCCGAACACATGGGATGACAATCGCAGAGATCATGCGTGCGAACGAGGAGTCGATCCACGGGGCGCAGCGACTCAACTCCCATTTGGATGCGGTGTGGGACGTCATGCAGGAATGCGTTGCGCATGGCCTGAAGACAGAGGGAATCCTTCCCGGCGGCTTGAACGTAAGGCGTCGCGCGAACCGTCTTCACCGTCTACTGACAGCAGAGTACGAAGCATCCACTGCCCGTGGGCTTGACGCTATGGAATGGGTGAACCTGTACGCGCTTGCCGTGAACGAAGAAAACGCGGCTCACGGCCAGGTGGTTACCGCGCCAACGAACGGCGCAGCCGGCATTATCCCTGCAGTTATGCATTACTGCCGCGACTTCACCGACGACTTCACTGCTGAGCGCGCCCGCGAATTTCTGCTTACGGCTGGTGCGATCGGGTCGATCATCAAGACCAACGCCTCGATTTCAGGCGCAGAAGTCGGCTGTCAGGGCGAGGTCGGTTCGGCTTCTTCGATGGCCGCTGCTGGCATGTGCGCAATCCTGGGCGGCACCCCTGAGCAGGTTGAAAACGCAGCTGAGATCGCGCTCGAGCACAACCTTGGCCTGACCTGCGATCCTGTGGGCGGTCTGGTCCAGGTTCCGTGCATCGAACGCAACGCAATTGGTGGTGTAAAGGCCATCAACGCGGCACGGTTGGCGAAGCTTGGAGATGGCACCAACATCGTCACCCTCGACGACGTGGTGGAGACCATGGCAGCCACCGGCCGCGACATGATGACTCAGTACAAGGAAACGTCCATGGGTGGCCTCGCAGTCCAGCTCGGCCTGCCCGTGAACATTACTGAGTGCTGATTGCCTGCGCGACCGCTTCAGCGGAAAGCGCAACGGCCTCCTGTGAGTGCTCGGCGAGGTTCTTGACTGCAACCTCGCCTGCCTCCAGCTCACGCTCGCCGAGCACCAGCGCGAAGCGTGCGCCCGCGCGGTCAGCACCCTTCATTGAGCCCTTGAGCCCGCGGTGGCCGTAAGCCATGTCGGCGCTGATACCGGCCGCGCGGAGTTCGTCGACAAGCTTGCTCATCTTCACTCGTGCTTCGTCACCAATCGCGATACCGAACACATCGACACGGTGGGCTGCTGCTTCAAGCTCGACGCGTTCAGCTTCGAGGGCGAGTACCGCGCGATCAACGCCGAGACCGTAGCCGATGCCGGAGAGGTCCGGGCCGCCAATCTGGGCCATCAGGCCGTCGTATCGTCCACCGCCACCGATGCCGGACTGTGCGCCGAGGCCATCGTGGACGAACTCGAAGGTGGTCTTGGTGTAGTAGTCCAAACCACGAACCATGCGTGGGTTAATGACGTACGGCACGCCGAAGTCATCCAGCGCTGCGGTGACGGCCTCGAAGTGGGCACGGCATTCGTCGCAAAGGTGATCCAGCATCAACGGCGCATCGGCGGTCATCTCTCGGACCGCCTCACGCTTGTCGTCGAGCACTCGAAGTGGGTTGATCTCAGCACGGTGGCGAGTTTCCTCGTCGAGTGGGAGATCAAACAGGAACTTCTGCAGCTTCTCGCGGTAGGCCGGGCGGCAATTCTTGTCGCCGAGGCTGGTGATCTCCAGACGGAAACCGCTCAGGCCGATCGCACGGTAGCTGCGGTCTGCCAAGGCGATCACCTCGGCGTCGAGCAGCGGATCGTCGACACCAATGGCTTCCACGCCCACCTGCTGCAGCTGACGGTAGCGTCCGGCCTGCGGGCGCTCATAGCGGAAGAACGGTCCGTAGTAGTTGAGCTTCACGGGCAGGTAACCGCGGTCCATGTTGTGCTCGATGAAGGAGCGCATGACGCCGGCGGTGCCCTCGGGACGCAGCGTTACCGAACGGCCACCGCGGTCCTCGAAGGTGTACATCTCCTTGCTCACTACGTCAGTAGATTCACCGACGCCGCGGGCAAACAAGGTGGTGTCTTCGAACACCGGCAGCTCAATGTGTTGGTAGCCAGCGATCCGTGCCTGGCGCGCGAACTCGTCGCGGACATGGATGAACGCACTCGAGGCGGGCGGCACATAATCGGGCACGCCTTTCGGTGCGGAAAGTTTTTGGAACTGCTCGGCTTGATTCTCACTCACGAGGCCTTAGTCTAACCAACCTCTCCCCTGTGCGGGCGCACTTGTCGCTGTGGTCTTTCCACCGCTGTTGCGATTAGCCCTGCTAGGCTTTTGCACCGTTCAATGCGCGCGTGCTTTTCGACGACATCACGCACGCGCTTTCCCCGATACTCGAAGAGGTGCATCGCCAGTGGCTAGCAACGAACAGCGTGGCAAAGAGGCCCTGTCCAATCTGGAACGGGAACTCGATTCCCGCGACCGCAAGGAAAAGTCCCGCCCGTGGTCTGTCGCAGCGCTTTCCGCCGTTGCCATCGCGCTGATTGGTGGCGGCATCTACGTCGCAGCCAACCAGGGCGACGAGGACAATCTAGCAACTGACGATACCTCCGCCGCTTCGGAGACTGACAACGCGGAACAGGAAGAATTCGACGCTTCCACCTTCGCGCCGATTGCTACGAAGCGCGAGAAGGCCTTGCCGGCTACCGTCTCGTGCACCTATGAAAACGAGGACGGCGCCGAGCTGCGCGCTGGCACCCCGCCGACCGAGAACGTGTCCACCGAAGGCACCGTCACCGTCGAGCTCGAGACCAACCAGGGTCCGATCGGCATGACGCTCGATCGCGCAGCTTCCCCGTGCACGGTCAACGCCATCGAGTACCTGACCTCCGAGGGATACTTCAACGACACGGTCTGCCACCGTCTGACCACTGCCGACGGGCTGAAGGTGCTGCAGTGTGGCGACCCGGATGGCACCGGTGCGGGTGGCCCTGGCTTCCAGTTCGCCAATGAGCTTCCCACTGACGAGGCACTCGACGGCATCGACACCGAAGGTCTCGACCTACCAGCCGATATGGATGAGGCAACCAAAAACCAAACCCTGCAGATGATGCTGCAAAACGAGCCTAAGCGCTATGACCGTGGCACGATCGCCATGGCTAACGCCGGCGCGGACACCAACGGCTCCCAGTTCTTCCTAAACTACGGCGACTCGGTCCTGCCGCCGCTGTACACCTACTTCGGCACGATTGACGACGAGGGCCTTGCCACCCTGGACAAGATCGCCGAAAAGGGCGTTGAAGGCGGCGGGACTGGCGGCGCACCGGCCGAGGAAGTGCGTATCACCGCAGCAAGCGTGAAGTAGCACTCACATACATATCGCTATTGCACGCAACCCTCGCAGGCGATAGCATCCTGCAGAGATTCCGTTTCAAACCTTTTCAGTGAGGACCCTCATGAAGACTCGCACCAGCCTTGTTGCAGCCGCTACCGTCACCGCAGTCGCTTTCACCGGTGCAGGTGTGGCTGAGGCTGCGCCGACCGTCGTCGGCGATGACACCACCAACACCACTAACGACAATGGATCTTCGTCCAACGAAGAGGGCTCGTCCATCCGCGACATGAGCCCGTCCGAGATCCAGGATTGGCTCGCAGTTGTCACCGCGATCATCGGCATCCTGAGCCAGGTGGCTACGGTTGCCATGAAGTTCATGCGCTAAAACGCGTCACTGCGAAAAGCGTCTCCGGTTTCTCGCCGGAGACGCTTTTCTGTTTCGTGGTCATTTCTCTCGCGCTGGGTCATGCAGGCCTATGAGTTCAAACGCAATCCATTCAATGTCTGCATACGAATCCGTCGTGACAAACGATGCACGCTGAGTGCTTAAGTCCAGCAGCAGCATCGAGGAGAATCCCCGCGTTGCACCGTTATGCCAGTACAGTTCCGTGCCCTTAATGTTCGCCCACGTAAATCGCGTACTGCGACGCTCAAGGATATGCATGGCGTACTTCGCCATGTCCGAGGTGGTCGAACGCAGGCCGCCGGATGGAGCTGTGCCGTCCATCTCCCAAGCTTGAACAGGTAGACCGAGTGCGGAGACTCCCCTGGGTCTATCCGGTCCGACTGTTCCAGGCAAAGCGACGTAAGTCTCCGTCATCCCCAACGGGTCGAGCACCCACTCTTTGATCAACGTCGGGTAGGTCGTGGTGGAAACCCTGGCCAGTAGAAGCCCGAGCAAGTCGTGGCCGAGGTTAGAGTATTCCTCCACGCCACGCTCTCGCAGTGTCGCTGACAGTGCCTGCTCGATGACATCCTCGGATGTGACTCCTACGTCAGGATTCAAGCCGAGTAGTGCTCGTGCAATGTTTCGCGGTCGTTGCTTGCCGGTTCGTGGCAAGCCCGAGGTGTGGTTCGCCAATTCAGCCAGCGTCACATCTGCTAATGCGTTACCTCGCACACGCTGCCCAAGCACATCTCCGACCGTTGTATCGGTGTCAACCAACCCCTTGGTAATGGCTTGCTCGAGCAGCTCGGCATTGAACGTCTTGGTTATTGAGGCAATCTCGAACTCAGCGTGCTCATCCGCCCCGAGCCCAGCAAAGTTGGCCTTTCCGTCTTCAACAACGCAAGCTGCAACATTACGAAGCGGATACGTATCCGCACTCGCTCGCATTGCCAATGAGGAAAGCAGTCGCACAAGAGACGCATCCCCTGTCAACTTTTGTGCAAGGGTGACCCGTTTGAACCGCATCGCAACCTTCCTATCAACGCAACGTTGAACAGGTCTCGAACGAGCTTAGGTTACGCAGTCACTCTGTAGACGTCGAACACACCTTCAATGTTGCGAATCTGGTTCATGATCGAGCCGAGTTGTTTGATGTCTGACACCTCAATGGTCAGTCGGATCGTCGCCACTCGGTCCTCCCCTGCTTGAGACGACATCGCGAGGATTGGGAGTTTCGCCTCGGAGAGCACCCCGGTGGTCTCGGTAAGCAGACCATTGCGGTCGAGTGCTTCCAGCTGAATCGTCGCGCGTGACGCACTCTTGGTGCCACCGGGGGCGGACCATGACACTTCGACGAGACGCTCTGGCTCGTCGTTAAGTTTGGTCGCGTTCGTGCAGTCAGTCCGGTGCACGGAAACTCCCCCACCACGGGTGACAAACCCGAAGATGGCATCGCCGGGGACGGGTTGGCAGCATTTCGCCAACTTCGCCATCACATCCGGGCTGCCCTCAACCAGGATCGCAGGGCCGTCGCCGGTTGTTTGCGGGCGAACAAGTGCAGAAACAGGGGTACGCGCTGTGAGGGCGTCTACGGCGTCATCGTCGCCGCCGAACATGTCCATGAGCAAGTGCGCGACGTGCGCTGCAGACACTGTTCCCGCGCCGATAGCCGTATACAGCGCATCAACGTCCTGGTAGTGCAAACGCGTTGCTACCTGGCGCATCGACTCGTTGGTAAACAGCCTGTGCAACGGCAGCCCGCCACGCTGCACCTCAGCAGCCAGGGCATCGCGACCCGCGTCGAGCTGCTCCTCGCGACGTTCCTTGGCAAACCACTGTCGAATCTTCGCCTTCGCGCGCGGGGAGACAACAAAGTCCTGCCAATCGCGCGTTGGCCCAGCGTTTTGATCCTTTGAAGTGAAAATCTCTACCCTGTCGCCGGACTTCAGCTCGGTTTCTAGGGTGACCAACTTGCCGTTAACCTTCGCACCAATGCAGCGGTGGCCAACTTCAGTGTGCACGGCGTAGGCGAAATCGACCGGAGTAGAGCCTGCCGGCAAATCCACTACATCGCCCTTCGGAGTGAACGCGAAAATCTGCTGGCTTGTCAGATCGTAACGCAACGAGTCCAAAAACTCATTCGGGTCCGCGGCTTCCTTCTGCCAGTCAAGCAACTGACGCATCCACGCCATCTGGTCGACCTCGGCCTGATCGCCCTTGTGGGAGCCCTTCGTCTCTTTGTAACGCCAGTGGGCAGCCACACCGTATTCGGCGTTGTAGTGCATCTCGTGTGTACGCACCTGCACTTCAAGGGGGCGACCGGTCGTCGTCATCACCGTCGTATGCAGCGACTGGTAGACACCGAAACGCGGGTTGGAAATGTAGTCCTTGAACCTGCCCGGCATCGGCGAATACAGCGAGTGGACCACACCAACAGCGGCGTAGCAGTCATACACCGTATCCACCAGAACACGGATACCGACCAGATCGAAGATCTCCGCGAAGTCGTGACCGCGCACAGCCATCTTCTGATAGATCGACCAGTAGTGCTTCGGACGGCCCATGACCTCAGCCTGGATGCCATTCGTGCTCAGCTCGCGCTGCAGATCGGTAGTGATCTCGCGCAGGGCACGGTCGCGTGACGGAGCGTGATCCGCCACAAGACGCACAATTTCCTCGTACTTCTTCGGCTGCAAAATAGCGAACGCGAGATCTTCTAGCTCCCACTTCACCGTCGCCATACCCAAGCGGTGCGCCAACGGTGCGATGACGTCGAGCGTCTCCTGCGCCTTCTTCGCCTGCTTCTCCGGCGGCAAGAAACGCATTGTGCGCATGTTGTGCAATCGGTCCGCGACCTTAATCACCAGTACGCGAGGATCCTCGGACATAGCAACGATCATTTTGCGGATCGTTTCCGCTTCTGCGGCGGCGCCGAGCGCGACCTTGTCCAGTTTGGTCACGCCATTGACAAGTTTGGCCACTTCAGGGCCAAAATCACGGGTGAGCTCATCAAGTGAGTAGTCGGTGTCCTCTACCGTGTCATGGAGCAGAGCCGCCACCAGCGTGGTGGTATCCATACCAATCTCGGCACAAATCGTTGCGACGGCGAGCGGGTGGGTGATGTAGGGATCACCTGACTTGCGGAACACACCCTCGTGCAACCGCTCTGCCGTTTCGTATGCAAATCCAAGCTGCTCTACGTCAGCCTTCGGGTGATACTTGTGGTGAATCGACAACAGCGGATCGAGCACTGGGTTCGTTCGCGGACGCCCACCTCCCGTAAGAGAGCGGGCCAACCTGGCGGAGACACTGCGCACGGTCGGGCCCGACCGTTTGACTGGTTTATCTGTCATGTCAGGACTCCTCCACTGTCAGCAGGTACTAAGTCTGTGATACTACCCGGCTAGTTTTCTTGTTTCCCCAAAACCACAAGCGGAGCGCCGTCGAGTCGCTCGCGCCCTCCAAGTCCCGGGACTTCCAAGACGACGACGTAGCCGGCAACTCGCCCGCCGGCGCGCTCAATCAAGTCGCGCGCCGCGATCAACGTCCCGCCGGTAGCCAGGACGTCGTCGACAAGCACAATGCTCTTGCCAGAGATATCCACCCCATTCGCGGGGATCTCCAGCGCAGCGGAGCTGTACTCCGTGGTGTACTCCTGGGTAATCACCGGTGGCGGCAACTTGCCCTTCTTGCGAATCGCAAGGATGCCGGTGCCCATCTCGTACGCCACAGCGGAGCCGAGCAAAAACCCTCGGGCATCAAGACCGCCGACGAGATCGGCGCCGAGCTCCTTGCTCGCCTCGGCCATCTCTGCAATGACCACGTTGAGCGCGGCTGGGTCGGCAAGCACCGGAGTCAGGTCCTCGAACAGCACTCCCGGCTCCGGAAAATCCGGAACGCGGCGAATCTTGTCCTGCAGTGCCTCAAGAGCGGAAGCGTAAGGCTGACCGCCATGCGGGCTGATCGACGGGGTGGGCGACATGATTTCGGATCGTCTCCTGGTCAGGTTTATCGGGTTTTTAGGGTCGGGAATTAAGTTTGGTCAGTTGGACCATCTGTCCATGTTCCAGCCAATGCCGGAAAGTCCTGTATACGGCACCACGTTGCGCACTGCATTATCGACGACAAAGGTTCGGGGTTGTGCGGCCAGCGGAATCGATGGCAGCGTCTTCCACAGATGCCCCTCCTGGGCACGCAACGCCCCCAGATCCTGGGCGCGATTGTTGGCCGCTGGGTACTCGCTCATCGGGTCAACGACTCGCAAGATAGCGTCGGCTTCGCCGTCATGCACGGATTCGTTGCGCCACTCGTCGTACTCCACGTGAGGCAGGTCAGCGAGCGTCTTCCCCTCGCCTGTGACGTCGATGATCGTAATTCCTGCTGGCTCGCAGGTGCGGCGCATCGATTCCACCATCGCGGCCCAACGGTCGTCCGGATACACGTAACCGATACGCAACGTGGAACCCCGAAGTGCGGAAGCTTCCTGGATATTCACGTCCAAAAGCGGAGCAGCGATATCTGCCATACGCTGAGCCAACGGATCGGTGTGCTGAATGACATGCAACGGTGCAACTGGCACTTCAACCCCGGCCTTCTCACTTGAAGCGGCGGCAACAGCGCGAGGATCGATGCAACGTGCAAGTGCCTTCCGGTTCTCCGGATCCGCCCAAAAACCAACCTCCGGCAGGGTCAACATCTCGGTGAGCTCACCGATGGCCGTTTTCACATCCAATCGATTGCCTTCTGCGTCCTCGTCGTACCACTGTGGTTGCAACTGCCGCAGGTCGCCGATCTTCATCGCCTTGGATGCTGCCAGCTCCGCAGAATCTACGGAACCAGGCCACACCACCATTGCTGCTGTCTGCGGAGCGTCCCCGTAGTAATGCTCATTAGCGACGAGCCGAACCTGGCCCTTCTCTCCTACCTCCGCAACCTTGAACGGGCCAAACGAGACTTGGAGTTCAGGATCGAACTCTTTGAGGTCAAACCCGTGGCGCCACACCTGCGCGATTGGTTTGAGTCGCTCCAGATCATCCGAGAGTAGATCAGCGACGAGGTCCTCGACAGATCGATTGGTCTTTGCAGCAACAGCATGTGCGGGAAGGACCGTGCCTGGTTCAAAAAGGCCACGCCAGCGTGCACCACGGCCTTCCTTGAAGGTCACAGTGAACTCTTTCGATCCGGGTGTGCATGACAGCGAATCCGTGTCGCCGAACAAAGGCATATTCGAACCGAACGTCGCCGGGTATTGTCCGGCAGCAAACGTCAAAAGATAGTCAGCGCAGGTGACGGGAGTGCCGTCCGAAAACACTGCCGCTTCCGACAAGGTGTAAATCACCTTGCGCTGATCCCCCGGCAGCACCTGGGTTTTTACAAGGTCAGTGTTGGGGATCAACTGTCCGCTTGGACCGGGAACATACACCCCGGGGTACAGGCGACCGGACAACGATTGCGCTAAGTCTGTCGATCCTTCGAGGGATCCAGCGTTTGTGGTGCGCAGATTGCTTGTTACCTGGTAACCGAAAAGTTTCGTGGACTCATCATCGTCGTTGTCTGAAGATGCGCACCCGGAAAGCACCAGCGCCGTTGCGGCCAACACAGCCGCAACCTTGCTGCCAATCACCATTTTCGGTCTCATGAGTCCACGCACCACTAGGTTTTTGCCGCTTTCTTACGCGTTCGGACGCCAGGTGCTTGTCGAAGATGCACCCGTGTCTTCCACAGGTCGAATCGGAGTAGCCACGTGGCGCTTCTTCTCTTCGACCGGTTCCTCTTCAACTTCTTCGACCTGGCCACGGCTACGGAATGCCTCAACCGCAGCATTGTGGTCCTTGTGCTCCTGACGGCGGTTTACCAGGCTGACCAACATCGGGGTGGCCAAGAACAACGAGGAGATCACGCCTTGAATGACGCCAATGAGCTGGATGAGCGCAAGGTCCTTCAAAGTACCCACACCCAGCATCCATACCGCGACAATCATCAGTGCGATGATCGGCAGCGCAGAAATAACCGAGGTGGAAATCGAACGCATTACGGTCTGGTTGACCGCGAGGTTGGCCTCTTCCGCGTAGGTGGATCGTCGAGAATCAAGCACTCCCGACGTGTTCTCCTTGACCTTGTCAAACACAATCACCGTGTCGTAAAGCGAGAACGTCAACACAGTCAGGAAACCAATGATCATCGCTGGGGTGATCTCAAGGGCGAACAATGCGTAAATACCCATGATGAGGATGGCATCAACCAACAGCGCCCCCATTGCAGCCAGCGCCATCGCGCGCTGCAAACGCACCGCGACGTACACGGAAGCTGCCAAAAGGAACACGACCATAGCCAGGAGCATGCGGTTCGTAATCGTGGAACCCCACGACTCCGACACGGTGGAGTCACCGATAGCGTCAGCGCTCGGCTCACCGTTGTGATCCTGTGGGTGGTAGGTATCGAAAATAGCCTGACGCGCGGCATCGATCTGCTCCTGCGAGAGGTGGGCAGAGTTGATCTCCAGCGTGCGGGCGTCTCCAGCGCCAACGATCTGTGTGAGCTCAGGTGTCACACCAGTGGCCTCGACGAAGGTTTCCTCGACCTCGGTCGCGACCAAATCGCCGGCAGGCATCGTCAGTTTGGTGCCGCCCTCGAAGTCGATACCCATGTTGAAGCCACGAATGAACATCGCCAGGATCGCGACCACAATAAGTCCGAGGGTGATGCTGTACCAGGTCTTGCGGTGCCCAACGAAGTCGAGGCCGCCGGAGCCGTCATACAGCGATTCACGGTCGCGACGTGCAAAGCCGCGCTTCGTCGTGGGGGTTTCGGTCGTAGCTACAGTGCTCGACATGATTAGGCCTCCTCATTCGCGGCGGATGCTTCCACGGAAGCTTGTTGCTTGACGACGACGCCGTCGCCCTCCTCAAGATCACCTGCAGCGCGGCGTTCTTCTGCGGTGCGGAATGCGGCACCCATACCGTTGACAGACGGCTTCGACCAGAAATTGCTGCGAGATGCGAGCACGAGAAGCGGCGCAGTGACCAGGAAGGTGACCAACAGGTCGAAGATGGTTGTCAGACCCATGGTGAAGGCGAAGCCCTTGACATCGCCAACTGCCAGGAAGTAGATGATGACCGCACCAATCAGGGTCACCATGTTGCCTGTGATGACCGTCTCCTTGGCCCGTTCCCAACCGGACGCGGTCGCCGAACGGAATGTCTTGCCGTGGCGTACCTGGTCCTTGATGCGCTCATAAATCACGATGAACGAGTCTGCGGTCGTACCGATACCGATGACCAGACCAGCGATGCCCGACAGGTCGAGCGAGTATCCAATCCAGCGACCGAGCAACACGAGCATGCCGTAGACAAGCAAACCTGCTGCTGCCAGGGTGACCAACGAGATGAAGCCGAAGAGGCGGTAGTAGGCGAAAACGAAGATCGCCACCATGGCAAGACCCACCAGCCCCGCATACAGGCCAGCCTTCAAGGAGGCCTGACCGAGTGAAGGGGGAACCGTCATCGCAGTTCCGCCTGGCTCACCGTTTTCACCGGCGAACGACAGCGGCAGCGCGCCGTATCGCAGGTTGTTCGCGAGACCCTCAGCTTCCTCCTGAGTGAACTGACCCGTGATCGAGGTTGCGGAACCGACTGGGGTTGCGCCCTGGATAACTGGAGCGGAGATCACCTGGGAGTCAAGTGTGATTGCGATCTGCTTCTGCAGCATCTCACTGGTGAGTTTCGCCCAGGTAGCGGAACCGTTGACATCACCAGCCTGGCTGAAGGCGAAGCTGATCTCCATCTGTCCCGACTGCGGGTTGTATCCGCCGGTAATCGCGCGGCTGGTATCAATCTGCTCGCCGGTCAGGCGGGGCCCTTCCGGATCTGTTACACCGCTGAGCAGCGGGACCTCGTCAAGCAACATCGCCTGACCGGTCGACGGGTCACAAGCGACTAGCGGAAGATCTTGCTTATCCGAGCCAGCGAGCGGGTCGGTTGCCTGGCCGAAGCAGCGTGCGGACATCAACGTCAACGCAGCGTACTGCTGAGTCGGGTCAGTCGACTGGCGGGTCTTCCGCAGCATTTCGGTTGTTTCCTGGCGGCGCTCAGCGGCCTCAACCGGACCGTTCGGTTCCGGCAGTGGTTCAGCGGAAATCTGTGGGACGTTCTTCGGCTCTGCTGGCGCTTCTTCCTCGCTTGGCGCGACGTCCTTGCCAACCTCTGGGTTGTTTGCATCGCCTGACTCAGCAGCTTTGGCCTGCTCCTCGGCTTGTTTCTCAGCCTGCTCCTTGCGAGCCGCGAACTGTTTCAGCAGTGACTGGCCCTCTTCGGGCGTGAAGATGCCGTACTTTACCCACTCGTTCGCCATATCCAAGATGGCTTTATCTGCTTCAGCTGGGTTTGCAGCCGGAGGGTCAAGCACAGGTCGGAAGAACAGCTGGGAGGTCTGTCCGATGTTACGGATCTCCGAGGTATCGTCACCAGCTGCTTCGATCACGATGGTGTTGCCATCGACGACGACCGATGCGCCCGAGACGCCCATGCCGTTGACACGGTTCTCCAGAATCCGACGAGCATCCTGGAGCTGTTCTGACGTAGGCTCTTCACCCTGCGGCACCAGTGTCACACGAGTACCGCCCTGCAAGTCAATACCTAGCTTCGGGGTAGCACTCTTCGTGCCGGTAAAAAATACAAGGGCGTAGACGCCGATGACGATGAGAGCGAATAGGGCAAGCGCCTTCGCGGGCCACTGCCGCTTCGACTTCGCCTCGCCGGATCGCCGAGTGCGTGTAGACACTGAGCAGACTCCTCTTTGTTCAGGCTCGGGTTTTCCGCCTTACACCGGCGCACACGCCGATCCAGCAGCATCTTTCAAGGTGCGGTGGACACAAACAATCGCGCGAGCCGGTGATGGCACAACGCAAATATGCTACGCCATCAGGCCAGAAAAACTTAGTTGGGTACCTCATTTGTGTCGACAGGTGCCACAGGCTCAATCTTGCGCATCACACCAGCCGTATCCATCGTCACGGCTACACCCGGGGCAAGCTCCACAAGCATGGTCTCGCCATTGTGCTCCACGACCGTGGCGTGGAAGCCTGCAACGTTGACAATCTGATCGCCAGGCTGAATCGACTGACGCAGTTGTTCAATCTGAGCCTGACGCTTCTTCTGGCCACGCATCATGAGGATGGAAGGCAGCAAGAACAAGGCCAGAATGACAATGAGCAAAATTGGTTCCATGAGAAACCATCATTGCACAACACAATCGTGGGCTTAGTAGAGCGGCATCTGCCCAGGCGCTTCGGGAGGTGCCTGCAAACCCAAGTGCTCCCACGCGGCGGCGGTAGCAACCCTCCCCCGGCCTGTTCGCGACATCAGTCCCGCGCGCACCAGATAAGGCTCACAGACCTCTTCGATGGTGCCGGATTCCTCGCCAACCGCGATCGCAAGGGTCCCTACACCTACCGGGCCACCGCCATGTCCCCTGATCAGGGCACCAAGCACAGCACGGTCGAGGCGATCTAGCCCTAGCTCGTCGACATCGAACACTTCGAGCGCACTTCGTGCGGCATCCAGGTTTACCCTGCCGTCGCCATGGACCTCAGCCCAGTCGCGCACTCGACGCAGGAGTCGGTTCGCAATTCGCGGGGTTCCACGTGAACGCGAGGCGATCTCAACCGCAGCGTCAGTATCAATCTGCACCCCAAGGATGTTCGCTGCACGGCTGACAACCTTGGTGAGGTCGTCGACATCGTAAAACTCCATTTGAGCTGTAAACCCAAAGCGGTCACGCAACGGGCCGGTGAGCATACCTGCCCTCGTGGTTGCCCCGACAAGGGTAAACGGAGGAATCTCTAGCGGAATCGATGTCGCGCCCGGGCCCTTGCCAACAATGACGTCGATACGGAAATCCTCCATGGCCATATAGAGCATTTCCTCAGCCGGCCGTGCGATGCGGTGAATCTCATCGATGAAGAGCACATCGCCCTCCATCAAGTTAGACAACATCGCCGCCAAGTCGCCTGCCCGTTCAAGAGCAGGCCCGGAGGTCATGCGCAACGACGTGCCTAATTCCTGTGCGACGATCATTGCCATGGTGGTCTTGCCCAGTCCAGGCGGACCAGACAGCAAGATATGATCCGGCGTCACACCACGATTTCGGGCGCCCGTAAGCACAAGACTGAGTTGTTCTCGTACCTTGGGTTGGCCGATGAATTCCTGAATGGACTTCGGACGCAACGAACGCTCAATATCGTGTTCGTCGGCCTGCACGTTGGCGTCGACAGGCGACGGTGCTTTCGCTGAAAAACCTTCAGGGAGCTGGAACTCGGTCTTTTCCACATCAGACATTGCGCTTTAGCCTACTTCTTGCCTAAATGCGTCAGCGCTTGACGCAACAACGCAGAAGCATCGAGATCCGGCTGGTCTGTTGTCAGCTGATCTACGACCGACTGTGCCGTACGCTCTGGGAATCCGAGTCCGACCAGCGCTTCCACAACCTGTTCCGAGGCGTAAGTGGTGGCTGGCTTTGCTGCTGTACCAGCCCCCACACCGTTTGGTGACTGCGCCGGCAACATCGCTTCAACTTTGTCCTTGAGCTCGAGGATCATGCGCTCGGCCATTTTCTTGCCCACGCCGGGGATCGTTTGAACCTTCTTCGCGTCACCGTTTGCAATATGCGTCGAAAGCTCGCCAGGCTCAAAAACAGACAACGCGGCAATAGCCAGTTTCGGCCCCAAGCCAGTCACGGTCTGCAACTTATGGAACATCTCGCGCGATTCATTGTCGCCAAAGCCATACAAGGTGACGCCGTCGTCTTTGACCACCATCGAGGTCATCACTCGACGCGTTTCACCACGCACAAGACCGCCAAGCGTTTGCGGTGTAGCAAGAAACCTATACCCCACCCCCGAACACTCAATGACCGCATGGTCGAGACCAATAGTGAGCACCTCACCGTTGAGAGAATCAATCATTGCACTGCCGCCTTCGTATTGGGGTGTTGAAGTTGTTGGAGATGTTGCGTTCGAGCGATAAGTGGCGCGCGCCAGCAGTGACAGACTGCAATGGCCAGCGCATCAGCAGCATCTGCTGGTTTCGGCGCCTCACTCAAACCAAGAATGCGCGTGACCATAGTGGTCATTTGCTTCTTGTCCGCACGTCCATTGCCAGATATTGCTTTCTTTACCTCTGAAGGGGTGTACATGTGCACCGGGATGTCACGCTCCGCAGCGGCTAAGACCATGACACCGACAGCGTGCGCTGTGTGCATCACCGTGGAGACGTTGCCACGTTCAAAGATACGTTCCATAGCAACAACATCGGGCTGGTAATCATCCATCCACTCGCCCACCGCCCGAGAGATTCTGAGCAGGCGCTCCGCAAGCTCCGCTGTTGAGGGAGTTCGCACGACGCCAACTGCTACGGGAATGATCTGGCGGCCACGACCTGCCTGCACAACAGACAAGCCACAACGCGTCAGACCGGGATCAATGCCCATCACCCGTAGTCCTTCGAGGTTCACGCAACCACTCCTTCGCTCATGACACATATGTTCTACCACAACGTGCGAAAAAGGCGCGCCTCTCAAAGAGGGCGCGCCGGTTCACGACGAAGTGTTACGCGTCGAGCTGCGCTGCAACCTCGTCCGAGATCGTCATATTGGTGTAGACATTCTGGACGTCGTCGGAATCTTCCAACGCGTCGATCAGGCGCATCATCTTCTGTGCGCCCTCGAGATCCAGATCGACCTGAACGTCGGCACGGAATTCCTGGCCAGCGTCTTCAATCTCGATGCTTTCACCGATCAGGGCCTCACGCACTGCAGGCAGGTCAGTCGGCTTGCAGGTAATTTCGAACTCTTCACCGAGGTCGTTGACTTCCTCAGCGCCGGCGTCGAGCACTGCCATCAGCACGTCATCTTCGGAGAGATCACCCTTCTTGATCGTGACCACACCGGTGCGCTCAAACATGTAACCGACAGAACCGGACTCGCCCAGGTTGCCACCATTCTTGGTCATGGCGGTACGTACCTCGGTTGCGGCACGGTTGCGGTTGTCGGTCAAGCACTCAATCAACACAGCAACACCGTTGTTGCCGTAGCCCTCGTACATGACAGTTTCCCAGTCGGATCCGCCGGCTTCCTCGCCGGAGCCACGCTTGCGAGCGCGCTCGATGTTGTCGTTGGGGACCGAGGCCTTCTTCGCCTTGCGGATCATGTCATCGAGGGTCGGGTTAGCAGCGGGGTCACCGCCGCCTGTGCGGGCGGCGACCTCGATATCCTTGATCATCTTCGCCCAGAGCTTGGAACGCTTTGCATCGTTCGCCGCTTTTTTGTGCTTGGTCGTTGCCCACTTTGAGTGGCCTGCCATCGAGCACCCCTTCATTCCTCTGTTGACGGTTAACAGAGCGCAAGTATACGCCAGCTGCATAAATACGCTGTTACTGGCCGTCGGTGGCAAACTGCGGCACTACCGCCGTACCGCCAAGACGGAAAAACCGCACCATAGGTCGCAACTGCAGCGCCAACGTATCCGCAACCGCATCGTTATAGAACCGCCGGGCGAGTTCTACTCGCGTATGTGCATCACGGAGTTCAGCCGGTACGTCGCCACCGCTTTGCGACGACTCCCTGACCGACTGCATCAGATCCCCCTCAGTACCAAGACGCAGCCGAAGATCCTTCGAGCTGAACCGAAGCGCCTCCGTTTCGTGAGCCTGCTGCGCGAGCTCGGGAAACAGCGCCGCAACTACAGCGCAGCGGCGGTCAAGAGCAGCCTGCAGCGCATCACGGGACCTATCCAAACGAATATGCAATCGGTGAAGTCGCTGCGCAGTGTGAAACGCCCAGGCAGCCACGATAACAACGCAGATCAGCGCGACGACGAGAAGCACGACACCAAATGTCACCGCTCAATCCTCACCTTCTCGTTGTAGGAAACAGCCTCATACACAGCGCAAATACGGTTCGCCACCACTGCCCAGTCGAATTCCGTGGCGCGACGTGCACCTCGGTTAATCAAGTCGTTGCGGTAAGTGGCGTCGTCGATAAGCAGCTGCAACTGCTGCGCCAAAGCATCGGGATCCCCCGGTGGGAAGAATGCCGCAGCGTCAGAGCCAACGGCGGCAAAAGCAGGGATATCGCTGGCTACCACGGCACACCCCGCCGCCATTGCTTCGACCAGAATGATGCCAAACGACTCGCCGCCGAGGTTCGGGGCAACAAAAATGTCGGCGCGGCCGAGAATCTCGACCTTTTCATCCTCCGTAACCTTCCCAGCGAAACGCACCCCGTCCATTTCGCGTGCAGCACCTCCGCCCATCACCGTCACCTGAGGAAGGCGCGGAAGACGCTCCAGGGCAGCCAAGAACACATCGAGGCCTTTACGTGGCTCGTCGAGTCGCCCAAGGAACACAACCTCCACGTCTGAAGAGTCATTGCGCACACCACGAGCCCGCGCGAAGCGTCGCGTGTCAACTCCGTTCGGAATGATCACAGGGTCAGTGCCAATCTGCTCTGCCTGCCACTGCCATGCCAACTCGCTCACTGCGATTCCGGCACGAATCTTCTCCAAGTTCGCACGCAACGCAGGCAGCGCTACTTTCAGCGCATAGGAGCTCTCCGCAGAGGTGTGATAGGTAGCCACGATCGGACCCGCAGCTATTCGGTTCGCAACCATGGCGTAGCCCGGCGAATTTGGCTCGTGGATATGCAGCACATCGAAATCGCCGAGTTCGATGAATCGCTTGGTCGTCCTCACTACTCGCGGGCCAAACGACAAGCGCGCCACAGAACCGTTGTAAGGAATCGGAACCGCTGGCCCGCCCCGAGTTACCCACTCGGGCAACGGTGTATCGGCAGATGCAGGGCCGAGGACTTCACTGTGATGTCCCATTTCCCGCAACCGCTCCGCCAAGTCAAGGACATGCGCTTGAACCCCACCAGGTTCATCAAAAGAATAGGAGCAGACTAGCCCAACCCGCATCGGCTAGGTCTCCCTTGAGATGTCTGAACGGTTGTCGAGCGCCCAGCGCCTCCCGCGAACCGGGACATCGACAGGCCACAACGGCTGCAGCATGTGCCAATCCTGCGGGTGGTGGGCAATCGCGACAGCGAACTCGTCTGCAATTGCCTGCACCGTTCGCTCAAGCGTGGTTACTTTCAGCGCAGGTGCAACGCTCATCCCCCAGCGAGGATCCGTCTGCGAACCTGCAAACCACGTATGCACTGTGTGAAGGCTCGCGCCTGTCTCCAATGCCAACTTTGCTGGCCCTACAGGAAAAGTCGTATCCTCGCCGAAAAATGTCACTGGCACGCCTCGACGCCCAAGGTCGCGCTCGCCCATCAAACACACGATGCCCCCGCCTTGGAGGACCTCTTTGAGCCTTGCATAGGGAGGAGTTTTCTCCCCGGTGAGGGCAAGTACTTCGAAACCCAGGCTTTCGCGATACTCCACGAACGCATCAAACAGCTTCTCAGGCCTGAGCCGCTCAGCAACCGTTGTAAACGTTCCATAGTGCTTTGCAAGCCACATTCCCGCCATATCCCAATTCCCGGAATGCGGCAGAGTCAGTACGACCCCGTTGCCAGCATCGATCGACTCCTGCAAATACTCCCTACCAACCAGACCTGCAGTGAGTCGCTCATCCAAGTTTGGATCATCCGCAATGCGAGGCAGTTGGAAAGCTTCGAGCCAATACCTTGCGTAGGAACGCACGCTGTCACGCACCAGCTCCTTGGTGACGTTTTCTGCACCGACGACGCGTGTGAGATTGCGGCGCAGCATGTCCATTCCGGCGCCGTCGTTTGATACCCAATCCGCACCAGCAGCAGCTAACGGACGCGTTATGCGTTCCGGCAGCGCCCCGACGATCTTCCACCCGGCGATGTAACCCGCCGAAGACACACGCATTCCAATGCCGCTCATCTACGCCCCTGCTGGTGGCGCCATCTTCGCGTTCGCCTGATCGTCTCGCGCGGCGAAGACCAGCCGCTGCACCACGGTAAACAGCGACCCTGCTAACAGAAGCCAAATTGACACCACGACAGCGTTCGGCACCCCAAACCCCTCGAGCGCTAGCCCGCCCAAAGCAAGGATCAAACGCTCTGGCCGTTCAATGAGGCCGCCGACGACGCTGATGCCGCCGGCTTCTGCGCGAGCCTTGATGTAGCTGATCGCCTGCGAGAGGACCAACACAGCTAGGCAGGCTGCAACATGGGCCGCAGACAAGTCCGCAACGTAGACCATCCACATAGCGATCGACCCAAACAGGGCGCCGTCCGTGAGACGGTCACAACTGGCGTCTAGTGTTGCGCCGAAAGCCGTCCCACCACCACGTAATCGCGCCATGGTGCCGTCCACCATGTCACACGCTGCAAAAATCGTGCTCAACACCGCTGCCCACACGAGATGATCCGTCGGGATGAGAACCATCATCGCCAGCATCGTGGCAATCGTGCCGGCAAGAGTGATCATGTTCGGCGTGACGCCGGCTTTCAACAAGCCCTTCGCCACCGGTTCCACGACAACAGCTGCCGGTTTACGCCCATGCACACTAAGCATCGTGGCTTCTCCCCTCGCCCTGTTCGACCTCGCGCCACCCCTGCGCCAGCAGCTCGCGAGTCTCCCGCAGGAGCTGCGGCAGAACCTTGGTTCCGGAAAGCACAGTCATAAAATTCGAGTCACCGGACCAGCGCGGAACCACATGCAGATGCAGGTGATCTCCAACCGACCCTCCGGACGCTTTGCCCAGGTTCAAACCGACGTTAATCGCCTCTGGGTTCGACACATGCTTCAGCGTCTTTACCGCATGCTTGGCAAATGCCATCAGTTCGGTTGTTTCTTCGTCGTCAAGCGCCTCAAGCTCCGCGACCTTGCGATACGGCACAACCATGAGATGTCCGGCGTTGTACGGATACAGGTTCAACACCGCGTATACACGCGTGCCACGGGCAATAATCAATCCGTCTTCGTCGCTGAGTTTCGGTATCTCTAGAAACGGGTCATTGCTTTTCGACGATCTCGGCGCCGACGCAATGTAACTCGACCGGTAGGGCGCCCACAGACGTACAAGACGGTCAGGAGCCCCTACACCGGTATCGATGTAGGGGTCCTCGCCATGATTACTGCCGCTGGGCTGCAACGTTTGCCTCACTCGGCTGATCGTTACGTTTCGCCGCGATCCAGTCCGCGATGATCTCCACTGCCTCATCGACATTCACGCCGTTGATCTGCGTGCCATCAAGGAAGCGGAAGCTCACAGCGTTGGCATCAACGTCACGCTCACCCGCAAGCAGCATGAACGGGATCTTGTTCGTGGTGTGCGTACGGATCTTCTTCTGCATGCGGTCGTCCGAGTGGTCAACCTCTGCACGAATACCGCGCTCGCGCAGCTTTGCGACGACCCCATCAAGGTGGTCGGCAAACGCATCAGCAACCGGAATACCCACAACCTGGTGTGGCGCCAGCCATGCCGGGAACGCACCCGCGTAGTGCTCGAGCAGCACGCCGAAGAAACGCTCGATCGAGCCGAAGAGTGCACGGTGGATCATCACCGGACGCTTCTTCGAACCGTCAGAGGCGGTGTAGGTCAGGTCAAAGCGCTCAGGAAGGTTGAAGTCCAACTGGACGGTCGACATCTGCCAGGTGCGACCGATGGCGTCGCGTGCCTGCACCGAAATCTTCGGGCCATAGAAAGCGGCGCCGGCAGGGTCCGGAACCAGCTCAAGGCCAGACTTCTTCGCCACCGACTCGAGAATGCTCGTGGAACGCTCCCAGATGTCGTCGTCGCCAATGTATTTCTTCGGGTCCTTCGTGGACAGTTCGAGGTAGAAGTCATCCAGACCGTAGTCCTGCAGCAGCGAGATGATGAACTCCAGAACGCTGGTGAGCTCTTCTTCCAGCTGCTCCTCAGTGCAGTAGATGTGAGCATCATCCTGGGTAAAGCCACGAGCACGAGTCAGACCGTGCACCACACCAGACTTTTCGTAGCGGTACACCGTGCCGAACTCGAACAAACGCAGCGGAAGTTCGCGGTAGGAACGACCACGAGAGTCGAAGATCAGGTTGTGCATCGGGCAGTTCATCGGCTTGGCGTAGTAGTCCACCGGCTGCTTAGTCACGTTGCCGTCGGCGTCAACCTCACCGTCGAGCTTCATCGGCGGGAACATGCCGTCCGCGTACCAATCCAGGTGACCAGACTTCGTGAAAAGGTCACCCTTGGTCACGTGCGGAGTGTTGACGAAGGAGTAGCCGGCTGCCACGTGACGCTCACGCGAGTGCTGCTCCATGGTCATACGCACGATGCCACCGTCCGGGTGGAATACCGGAAGACCAGAACCGACCTCGTCTGGGAAGGAGAACAAATCCAGCTCATTGCCAAGACGGCGGTGATCGCGCTTCTCAGCCTCCTCGAGCATGGTCATGTACTCGTCGAGCTCTTCCTTCGACTCCCACGCAGTGCCGTAGACACGCTGCAGACCAGCATTGTCCTGGTCGCCTCGCCAGTAGGCAGCGGACGAACGGGTCAGTGCGAATGCCGGGATGTACTTCGTCGTTGGAACGTGCGGGCCACGGCAAAGGTCATGCCACTCCACCTCGCCCGTGCGGGGATTGACGTTGTCGTAGTGGGTCAGCTCGCCTGCACCGATTTCAGTAGCTTCGTCAGAATCTGGGTCGACGTTGCCCTTGTCGTTGATCAGTTCGAGCTTGTACGGCTCATCCTTGAGATCCTCGGCTGCTTCCTCCACGGATGCGTAGACACCGCGGACAAACTTCTGGCCTTGCTTGATGATCTTCTTCATACGCCGTTCAAGCGTTTTCAGATCTTCAGGCGTAAACGGCTCGGCGACATCAAAGTCGTAGTAAAAGCCGTCTTCAATCGCAGGGCCAATGCCCAGCTTGGTTCCCGGGAACTCCGCCTGAACAGCCTGTGCAAGTACGTGCGCACAGGAGTGGCGGATAACCGAGCGACCAAGCTCAGTGTTTGCCGGGACAGGAGTGAACGTGGCGGTTTGCTCCGGCACGTGGGAAAGATCTTTGAGTTCGCCCTCTGCATCCAAGACGCAAACGACGGCGTCGTCGCCCTTGTTTGGCAGGTTCAACTCCCGCATCGCTGCACCCACGGCGGTGCCTGCGGGGACCTCGAACGTTGCAAACTCGACTACTGCTTCGTTTGACATAGGTGTCGTGCGCTCCTTTGCGCGTCATTGGGCTGCGTCATACCTGGACGCAACCCCATCGTGCTGTTCACTGTCCCGACGGCGCAGACGCACGCCGGTCGATAGGGATTCTACCCCCGAGTGCCGGAAAGTACGGCTTCGCCCCAGTACGTATCACCGGAGTTACCACTACCCGGCTCCACAGTGCCCGGTGGCACCCAGTACACCGCGGAACCAATGTGAGTCGTCCATTCGTTAAGGCGATCCATCTCCAGCAGGCGGCGAAGCACCGGAGTGAACTGGGTATCCGGGTCCTTCTGAAAAGTCAGAAAGACCAAGCCTGCATTTGAGAGACCTTTCGAGTTCGGATCCGGCGGAAGGTTGTAGTTGTACGGTCTGCGTAAGAAACGCTGCTCCGGATGGTCCTTCGGCGGCATTGCTCGCGCCATGTGCGAGTTCCTGTCAATGACGGGCAGACCGTATTCATCAATTGCATCGAGATCTGGTTTGTCGAATTCGCTGTCGCCAGTGAGCGGGGCACCGTCGCTCAACCTGCGGCCGACAGACTCCTCGCGTGAAGCCCGGTCGAGCCGCTCCCAATCGTCGAGATCCATCGCGATCCGGCGCACTACCAGTGAGGAAGAGCCGTCCTCGTGAAACACCTGCTCCGCGAATTCATCGTCCGAATGTGGGTTGACGGTTCCATCGACTTGACCGAAGAGGTTGCGCGGGGTTTGGCCTTTCGGAATATTGCCGTAGGCGTTCATGAACCCTTGCTGCACCCACGCAGTTTTTACGTAGTCCATCCCTGCGCGGGTCATGTGGCGCATTACCCATGCACACACCATCGGGTCATCCGAGCAGATCTGGAGAACGATATCGGTTTGTCCCCACTCTGGAACGAGTTTCTCCCGTGGCATCGGCTCAATGTCGTGCAGCCACGCCGGCTTACTTTTGGGGGCGGCGACGTCAAAGATTCGCTCGCCCAAGCCGCATGTGATTGTGAGGTTTGCTGGCCTGTCTACCATTTCTGGCTCAAGGCTTGACAAAGGGTTGCGGCCGGAGACGAGCTCTCGCGCATCTTCCGTCCACAACCGCATTAGACGGCGGATTCCATCGGCCTCCACGCCGTCTTTGAGGTTGAACCCAACGAGGTTGAGATTCGCTTGTGTAGTCGTTTGGATGCCTGCCTGATGAGCGCCATCGAATGCGATAGTTGATTCGGTAAGTGCCCGTGATGCAGTTTCGCGATCATCCTCACCGCTACACGCAACGAGCGCCATGCTTGATGACGCAACCCCCGCCACCCCAGCCGCACCGGCCAGAAACACCCGGCGGGAAACTCCGCCACGCTGTGGCTCAACCATTGAATTCGCTCCTCCTAGTGCTTGTGCTCAGCGGTTTCGCTGTGCTCGGCGTGTTCGCCATGCGCTGCATCGTCGCCGTGCTTGTGCTGGCTGTGGTCCATGACCTGGCCATCCTCGCCGTAGTCCTCATCGCCCGGCAGCATGGTACGGACGGCTACTTCCGGAATATCAATGGTGGTGCCACCCTCAGTCAGCAGCGTGACATCAACGGTGTCTCCAGCAGGAATCTCATCCGGGTAGCCCATCACCATGAAGTGGTCACCGCCCGGCTTCAGCTCGTAAGTGCCACCGGCCGGAATGACGATGCCGCCCTCCTTCTCCTGCATGACGCCATCCACTACCTCGTGGATTTCGTACATGGCTTCACCCAGCGAGGTAGTGAAGCCAATCACGTGGATGTCTTCATCCGTGCCATTTTTCAAGGTGCCAAAGATCGCCGTCATATCACTGCCATTTTCTGCGTCCTTGGCAGCCTTTGCACGCACAGTGCCATCGACGAGTTCAACGTCCGAGGTGGCGGCAGCATCCGTGGCAGTCTCACTTGCCGACGTTGCAGCGGACGAGGTAGCTGTGTCGGTTGCCGCCTCATTAGAGTCGCTAGAGCAGGCGGTCAGCGCCGGGGTCAAAGCGAAAGCAGCGACAACTGCCGTGGCCATCAAACGATTCTTCATCAAGTTTCCTTACTGCGCGCCTTTGCGCACGTCATCAGTTATGGTCTTGCTCTTCTTCGAACGATTCGTCACGGCCAACACCGCGATGACCGCAAGCACGATGGTGCCAAGAGCAAGCAGCCAGAGAGCAGAAACGCTTGAGTTTTCATTCGTTTCTGCAGCGTTAGTAGCGGTCGAATCCTGTTGCGATTGCGAGCCAGCGCCATCTGGCTGATAGCTAAACGAGGTCATGCCCTTAGTTGCGTGTCCGTCGGACGAGACGATTTGGAAGCCAACTTTGTAGTCTCCGGCCTCCGGCTGCAGATCTGGCGGAAGGTCGAGTGTGACGTTTCGGCCCTCAATTACCGGTTCGCCGGTGAACAGCACATCCGTGCTTCCATTCTCCGTACGTGAGATGGCGACGGTATTGAAACCTTCCTTGGGCTCGCCAGAAAACTCCAGCTCGATCCGCTCAGGAAAGTCCTGCACCACAGACTTGTTTTCGGGGTTGGATCCGATAACAACGTCATGCGCAACCGCGGGAGCCGAGGTAACCAGAGCAGTTGCCAACGCCGCGGCAGCAATACCGCCCACTCGTGCAACTTGCCTGCAATGTGCAGGTTTGGGCATTTCGTCTCCTTGTTCAAACTATTGAGTGCGTAATTTTCGCACTCGAAATGAGTAGTCGCCTAAAACGGCCGAATAGTTCCCACACTGGCACAAAACCCCCAATATTGGCAGCTAGGAATCGCAGGCCCCAGCCTGACTGCCTGAAGAAAAAGAAAAACCGTCAGTTTCCTGACGGTTTGCGTTGTGGTCCTAGCTGGGATCGAACCAGCGACCTTTCCGGTGTGAACGGAACGCTCTTCCACTGAGCCATAGGACCGAACGAGTTGCTAGATTACACGGATGGAGCGCCACGGACGAATCCGCAGGCCACAACCACTTTCCCCAAGAGAGCCTTCCCCTGCTTAGTTTGACACCTTGAATCGCGTGCGGCTCCCGAGAATTACATCGCTGAAACCTCATTAACCAACCCGCACCAAGTGCCGTGAACTGCCGATTTGGATACAAGCGGTGAATGAGGATAAGGTTTGTTCTCGCAATCAGCGCGGTAAGCGCGGAGAGCATGCGGATGTAGCGCAGTTGGTAGCGCATCACCTTGCCAAGGTGAGGGTCGCGAGTTCGAGTCTCGTCATCCGCTCCAGTTCCATCAAGGAACGTGGGCGCGATTAGCTCAGCGGTAGAGCACTACCTCGACACGGTAGGGGTCACTGGTTCGATCCCAGTATTGCGCACAGAGGGTCTCCCCCTCGTCAACTGAATACAAGATGCGGATGTAGCGCAGTTGGTAGCGCATCACCTTGCCAAGGTGAGGGTCGCGAGTTCGAGTCTCGTCATCCGCTCCAAGTACTTCGGAGTTCCCGAATACTTTGGAGGTAACTCCACGGTGGATTGGTCGAGTGGTTAGGCAACGGTCTGCAAAACCGTGTACACGGGTTCGATTCCCGTATCCACCTCCAAGCTGTCACCAGCCAAGCGCGATTAGCTCAGCGGTAGAGCACTACCTCGACACGGTAGGGGTCACTGGTTCGATCCCAGTATCGCGCACAGAGGGTCTTCCCCTCGTCAACTGAATACAAGATGCGGATGTAGCGCAGTTGGTAGCGCATCACCTTGCCAAGGTGAGGGTCGCGAGTTCGAGTCTCGTCATCCGCTCCAAAAAAGACTGTCTATCGTTTCGGTAGGCAGTCTTTCTTTTATCCCCTTTTCTATAGGCGCTGCAATTGCCAAGCCCAGAAACGTACCGCGCAAATGCTCCAGTGCACAAGAAGCAGAATCAACAGCGCAAAGGATAATTGGGACCACCCCTGGTACCAAGCGCCTAAGCACAGCGTTCCCACCGGGAATGTGGCACCCCACCACCCCGGACCGTAGGGCGAAATTGCCACTACCGCCTGGTAGAAGCAATACACTGCAAACAAGGAACACGGCACTCCGATCACGAACATGACAATGCCGTAGAGGTGGGCGTCGAAAAGCACTGTTGAAGCGGCAGTCGATTGCCCGACGACGCCTAGTGGGATCCAGGCTGTACCTGCGGCTGCGCCACTTGGGTGGTAACGGTGGCGCATGAATGACCAAAAGCAATAGGCAAACAGCGGAATTGCTGTTGTCAACGTGAGCCAGAAACACACCACACCGACATAGTGGTAGAGCGCTCCATGCTCATCGGATAGCTGCCCTCCAGACGTTGCGGCCACCATTGGCGTGACCAACGCAAGGCCCCAGGGAAACGCAGGTTTTCTATAGAGGCTCGGTCGCTTCCAAAACGCCCAAAGCTGCCACAAACACACTAGTGCGGAAAGCGGTGCACCGATCCACCAACTGGCCAACTGGAATCCATCGTTACCGGTCAGCGCGGTCCACGCTGAGCCGCAAGACAGTAGCCCCATCGTGTACATGCCCCACGCCGCCATATTTTGGTGGCGAGGAGGCTCATGTCGAGCGCCCACCGTAAAAACCGCAAGCAACACAGCGGCACACAGGGCGAACGCGATCTGGCAGAGACGAAAGCCATGCAAACCAGACAAGGTGGAGGCAATTGAAGTGCCCATCAAGGCACCGGCCCACGCCGGACCGTACTTTGGCAACTGCATGATAACCACGCTATGCCTGTTCCCAACCTATTAGCGAATCTGTGTGTGCAGCTCCCCCGATTGTTGCCTCTGCTGTTCTCGCTCACTGCAATGGTCATGAGACTTCAATAGGCATCGCTTCACCAAAATCCGGAGCGGCTATCCTACCGGCGTGCAGAAACTTTCTGGTGGCCTCCTCGCCGCGCTGGCTTTGTTTACCGCCTCTGGCCCCCTGGGCATCGACATGTACCTCCCGGGCATGCCAGAGCTTGCGACGAGTTTGTCGACGTCACACTCATTTGCCCAGATGACCATTACCGGGTTCATGCTCGGTATGGCCCTTGGCAATCTCTTGTTTGGGGCGATTTCCGACGGGACTGGACGAAAGCCTGTCATTATTGTGGCTTCCGCCGTTGCCCTTGTTGCCTCGGTGGCTTGCGCGCTAGCCGATTCCATCGCATTCCTCATTTGCGCCCGCTTCTTCCAAGGCCTCGCAGGTGGATGCGCGATCGTCGTTGCTCGTGCTGTCGTCCCCGACATTGCTCACGGAAAACAAGCCGCGCGCGGACTTTCAGCGCTCATGGCGATCTCCGGGTTTATGCCTGCAATCGCCCCGGTGCTTGGTGGCCTCATCATTCCCGCATTCACCTGGCGCGGCGTTTTTTGGACAATCGCTGCAGTCAATCTTGCGCAGCTCGTTGTCGCTTTGTGGCTCGTTCCCGAGACGCTGCCCTCCCACAAGCGGACAAGTGGCACCTTGCGCCAGATGTTTCCGCGGATGGGGCGCTGTCTACAACGTCCCGCGTTCACTGGATACATGGTGGCTGCAGGTTTGGGCTTTGGCACGCTCTTTTCCTACATCGCGGCTTCTCCCCTAGTCCTCCAATTGCAGCTCGGTCTGAGCCCAACCACATTCTCTCTCGTCTTCGGGAGCATCGCGTTGCTCATTCCACTGAGCAACACGCTCAACATGCGGCTGCTCAAGCGGCACCAGCCGCGCGCGCTCCTTACCGTCGCACTCGGAGTTGATCTCACAGTGGGTGCGATACTCCTCGCATTTTCCATTTTGGGTCCAAGCACCGCAATGATTCCTTTTATCGCAATCCTCTCCGCGATGGCGGGATTCATCATGGCGAATGCTTCCGCTCTCGCTATCGAGGAAGTGCGAGACATCGGTACCGGAGCCGGAACCGGTGTCATGGGGTTCTTCCAATTCATTATCGGTGGACTCGTTCCACCACTTGTTGCGCTCGGCCCAAACCCAGCCGCTGCGATGGCGCTCGGCGTGCTCACCTGCGCTGGTTTGGCGCTTACGGGAGCACGCATCAGCTCACGCTTTCACCGAAGCTGATCAGCTTCAACCCACCACGTTCCAAAACCACGAGGCCAGAAACAAAACCGCTTTACAATTAACGACGATGCTTACCCCCAACACCTCAGACCAGCTTCCCGACTCGATCGACACGCAGGTATTGATTGGGCCGGTTCTTCCACCTGGGGAGTGCGAGACACGCTTGATTGGTATTGCTTCGCTCACCGGGGTTGCCGCAATCGAGGGAGCATCTGCCGGCTTGGGAAATGCGACCGATTTCGCATTGCTCAACGCCCTTCGCGTGTGGTCTGATGCAGTGCTCGTTGGTGCGGAAACGGTACGAAAGGAAGACTACTTCGGTGCGCGAGTCTCGCCAGAGAAACAGCAACAACGGAAGGAAAACGGGCAGTCTGTCGCACCTCCGATTGTGGTGTTAAGCCGCAGCCTCGGTTTTGATACGTCCTCGCAGCTCTTCTCCAATAGTCTCGCAGCGCCGATATTCGCCGTCCCCCAGGATATGCTCGATACCCCTGAGGTTGCTGCTCGCGCACATGACATCACCGAGGCTGGTGGCAGCATCCTCCCGCTCGTAGATGACTCCATGCGAACAGCAATTGAAGCGCTGCACATGCACGGTATGTCCCGCATCGTTTGCGAGGGAGGTCCACAGCTCAACACCCAGATGCTGAATGAAGACGCGGTAGACGTATTTCATTACACCATCAGCCCTCACGCAGTGCTGCAGCCTTCTGAAGTGAGGTTGTTCGGGCACAGTGACGACGATCGCAACATCCCCTTTGTTCTCGAGTCGGTTAAAGCAACAAGCGATTCCCTGCTGTTTTGCCGTTACCGAAGGGTGCGGGACCGAAAAGGCTAATCGAGCCGGTACGGTATCACCCGTGATGTTGCAAACTCGCCTCCATGATTTTTGGGTCGCCCCAGCGCCCGTCGCGACGCGTTCCCACGCGGAGGTACCAACCTCCACGCTTCGAGGCGCAGGTGCTTTGGCTTGGCCACTGGCAGTCATCTTGATCGTGCACAGGCTTTTTGTCCTCGCACGCACCGGATCGGTGACCGACGACTTCACTACGGTCTGGTCGGCGGCACGCCGCTTCGTCGACCGAGTACCTGTGTACAACGAGATTTACGAGCACGTTGACCCGCACTACCTCTATAACCCGGGTGCTACGCTGCTACTTTCTCCTCTTGGGATGCTTCCAAGTATGGAAAGCGCGAGGCCATTTTTCATCCTGTTCAACGCGCTTTGCATTATTGCTGCAGTCACATGGCTTACGCGGCTAGCGGGCTTCCGCATGTCTCACCCGGTGCTTCCAATCGCATTAGCCCTTGCATTTATGACGGAAGCCGTGACAAATACCTTGGTGTTTTCGAACATCAACGGCGTACTGCTTCTCGCCCTGACTGCGTTTATCGCGTTGTTTCTCGCTAGGCGTGATGTCGGTGCGGGTATCGTGCTCGGGCTGGCGGTCGTCGTCAAGCCAATGTTCGCTCCGCTTCTCGTACTGCCACTGATGAAAATGCGGTGGAAGGTCGTTGCTAGCGGTGTCGCCGTACCTGTATTCCTCAACGTCATTGCCTGGCCGCTGACTCCAGGTGCTCGCGACTACATCGACGTTGTTGTGCCGTATCTAGGCATCACACGCGACTATGCCAACTCTTCGCTCGCAGGTTTTGCCGTCTATTTCGGTATGCCTGCCTGGGCGCACACCATCCTCTTTGTCGTCGCTGCATCTGCTGTTGCGGCGGCGATCATTGGTTTAGCCCGCTGGCGTTATAGCGACGAATGGCTTTGGCTGACCTTGAGCACCGGCGTCCTGCTCGCAGGCGTATGCCTACTGTCCTCACTCGGACAGGCGTACTACTCGATGATGCTCTTCCCCGCCCTGTTTACTGTGTTTCACCGCGCCAGCCCCCTTCACACTTGGCCAACGTGGCTGGGCGCCGTTTTATGTCTCGCGCCACTGAGTTGGGTTACGCCTGACGCGATACTGCTTGGACGGTGGCTGAACACTTTTCTTCCCACATTTGGATGGGCCGTGTTTATTGTCGCGGTGGCATCGTGGGTATGGTCTACTCAAATCACATCGGCGCCACAAAAGGAGAGGACGCGACAATGAGCGAATCCAAACCAAATTACAAGGACTTCACCGAAGCACAGTGGCGAGAAAAACTTAGCCCTGAAGAGTTTCGGGTCCTGCGGGAGGCCGGCACCGAGGCACCCGGTGTGGGCGAATACACCAACACCACCACTGAAGGTGTCTACCGTTGTAGAGCATGTGGTGAGGAACTGTTTCGGTCCTCAGAAAAGTTCGACGCACACTGCGGGTGGCCAGCATTCTTTTCCCCACTGGCGGGCGATCGGATTATTGAGCGCGAAGACCGCTCTCACGGAATGATCCGTACGGAAGTACTCTGCGCGAACTGTGGCTCTCATCTCGGCCACGTGTTTGCCGGCGAGGGTTTTGACACCCCCACCGACCTGCGTTACTGCATCAACTCCATTAGCCTGACGCTGGAAGAGGCCTAGGGCCTCATCCGGCCTACGGCAGGATGTTGATGATCTCCGCGATGTCGCTGACGCGACGTCCGGTCTGGAACGGAACCTCCTCGCGCACGTGCAGGCGGGCCTCGGTGTAGCGCATCGTCTTCATCAGGGCCTCAATGCGCTCGAGCGTTGGCGCCTCAAATGCCAGCATCCACTCGTAGTCGCCGAGCGTAAACGCCTCGACGGTGTTCGCGCGCACGTCCGCAAAGTCGCGGGCGGCTTGGCCGTGTTCAGAAAGAATTCGGCGACGCTTCTGGGGGTCCATGATGTACCAGTCATACGAGCGAACGAAGGGGTAGACCGTGATCCAGTCACCCGGTTCCTCCCCCATAATGAAACTCGGCAGGTGGGACTTGTTGAACTCTGCAGGACGGTGCAAACCGTTGCCAAGCCAGCTCACCTCAACGAGCTGACCGAACGCAGTCTCACGTCGGAAATCAGCCAGTGCCTTTTGTAGGTCGGAAAACTCTTCTGCGTGCCACCAGATCATGAAGTCTGCATCAGCACGAATGCCGGTGTTGTCGTAGATGCCACGAACAACAACGACGCCCTCTTCTTCAAGCTTGCGGAAGAAAGCCTGCGCTTCTTCGATGATACGAGTACGTTCCGTCCCAAGAGCACCGGGAATTGCACGGAACACTGCAAACTGCAGATAACGCTGCGTGGCGTTGAGTTTCGCAAAGTCAAGCTTGGCCATGATGACGCTCCTTCCCTGCCGATACGGCAGATCAAACTAAAGTCGTAATGAGTCTACGCTGTCGCACATTGCGTCTCGACGATATGTCGGCGCGCCTCCCCCACCACACGCAACGGGTCTATACCTTTATGCGTGTGATGAATCCGGACACCACCCACCAGACCTCCACACATAGTGCGGATACGCTCGGGGAAGGCGCGAACGAGAACTGGCCGGCGGATTTTTCTAAGGCCGTCGAGTCAATGCATGCAGCCCAGCTGCGTCCTGAGATTTCCCTCGGGACCATTCGACCGCCGCAGCGACCTGCACCGTTTAGCCATGCTGTGGGGCTCGAAGTCGTTCACCCGAACGAGGACGGTGACAACATCCCGGTCGATTCAGAAGGCGATGCTTTCGGCCGACTAATCCTGCTGCACTCCCCTGCCGCCGAGGAGGCCTGGGAGGGCACCATGCGGCTGGTGGCCTATATCCAAGCGGACATGGATGATGCTGTGGCGTCAGACCCGTTGCTACCTGACGTCGCTTGGCAGTGGCTCAATGAATCGCTCGCGGAGACCAGTGCTGGGTTCACCAATCTTGGCGGCACGGTTACGTCGACCGCATCAGTACGCTTCGGTGAGATCGGTGGACCTCCCCGCGCATACCAGTTGGAGATGCGCGCCTCCTGGACTGCTGAGGGGATCGACTTGAAGAGCCACGTCGAGGCTTTTTCCAAGGTTTTGGCCCATGTTGCCGGGCTTCCACCAGAGGGTGTGACACAGCTCAACGCACGCTAGGGCATACTTACGCAACATGACATCCCAGGTGCAGTACCACCTCGTAGAAACTCCCGAGCAATTCTCTCGCGCAGCGGCGGCATTGGCAGAAGGTCGAGGCGCTTACGCCATCGATACCGAGCGCGCAGCGTCATTTCGTTATGACGACCGAGCGTTTCTCGTGCAGATTTATCGACGAGATACCGATACGTACCTGTTCGCCCCGGAAGGCAACCGAGACGCGCTTCATGATGCCCTCGCTCCCGTCATCAACGGTGAGGACTGGATTATCCACGCTGCCGTCGATGATCTTAAGTCGCTCGCAATGCTCGGTCTCTACCCAGGCACAATCTTTGATACAGAACTCGCATCCCGCTTCGCAGGGTTTAATAGGCCAAATTTGGCGGCGATGGTGCAGCACTTCGTGGGAGTAGAACTTAAAAAAGGTCACGGCCACGAGGACTGGTCCACCACACCTCTGCCACCAACGTGGCAAGAATACGCCGCGTTAGATGTCGCACACCTCCACGATCTCGCAGAGGCTCTCGCCGAGCAATTGGACAACGAAGGCAAGCTTTCGTTCGCCGAGCAGGAGTTTGAGCGGATTGTCAACGAGCTCGGACCGGACAACGCACCCTTTAATGAGACATGGCGTGACATGAAGGGAGTGTCAGGGCTACGCTCCGCCAGGAGCCTGCAGCTCGCTAAAACGCTGTGGACCGCCCGCGACGAACATTGCCGAAAAGAAGACATCTCTCCCGGTCACATGCTCTCGAGCGAATCAATCGTCACCATCGCTCGTACTGTGCCATCCTCCCCATGGGAACTACGAAACTGCCTGCGCTACCGATCGCTCAATACAACGAAAGCCAAATTCTGGTTTAGTCTCGTCGAACAGGCGCTCGCTGAGGACCCCGAACAATGGCCAACCCCCGCGCAGCCTGCACCGACTGACCCTCCCGCAAAAATTGTGTGGGAACACGACTACCCACGTTCCTGGCACGCATTGCAGTCGGCGCGAAAGTACGTCTCTGAAGTGGCGGCGCAACAAAACATCCGTCCAGATATGCTGCTCTCTTCTGCAGTGCTGCGACAAGTTATGTGGACCGCCCCAGACTCCGACGCCGTATGGAGCACTGACGCTGCTGCTATGCAACTGAAGCGTGCTGGGGCACGCCCATGGCAGATCGCCCTTACGGCACCGCTGCTCGCACGGGCCCAAGCTGAAGCGAAAGCAGCAGGAATCCCGCAGGGCAAAACCCCGTCATCTGGGCGAGCTGCAGCACGTCGCCGTCGCAGGAAGCGCGCTCAATAGCGCCTTACTCGCTGTCAGCGAGTCGCTGTGCCCACTCTCTAATCTGCAGGGCGGCAGACTCCGCATCGAGTCCATACTCCTCGAGGATTTCGTCGCGGGACCCGTGCAGGGGGAACACATCCGGAAACGCGAGTTGGCGTAGCGGTGTGTCCACCTCTGCTGCCGAAAACGCCTCAGCGATAGCAGATCCGACGCCGCCTCGAATGATGCCGTCTTCATAGACCACAACCATGTCAGCTTCGACAGCCAGGTCACACAGCGCGGCGTTGACCGGAATGATCCAACGGGGATCGACAACAGTTACGCGGATACCGTCGTCGACAAGCGCATCTGCAATCTCGAGCGCGGCCTGACCAAATGCGCCGACGGCAACGAGTAGCACGTCGATTTCTGAATCGCTGCCATCACCTTTGGGTTCGGCGAGGATATCTATACCGCCGACGTTTCGCAGTGCCGGGATCGTCGGGCCGGCAGAGCCCTTCGGGAACCGTACGATCGTCGGGGCGTCGTCGACAAGAAGGGCCTCCCTGAACTCTTCGCGCAACGACTGAGTGTCTCGAGGTGCGGCGATACGGACACCCGGGACAATCGATGCGATCGCCATATCCCAAACACCGTTATGGCTTGCGCCGTCGGAGCCAGTTACGCCTGCACGGTCCAGCACTAACGTAACCGGCTGGTGGAGCAAACCTGCATCCATAAGCAACTGGTCAAAAGCACGATTGAGGAAGGTCGAGTAAATCGCCACAACCGGGTGCAATCCACCGAGTGCCATACCAGCGGCAGACGTCACTGCGTGCTGTTCCGCAATCCCCACATCGAAGAACCTGTCTGGGAACTGCTCACCAAATGGCTGCAGACCGGTTGGCCCCGCCATTGCCGCAGTGATCGCAACGATGTCATCGCGTTCGTGGCCTGCGCGAAGCAGCTCTTCGGTGAAAGCTGCGGTCCAACCTGGCTTAGAGGTGGCCAGTGCTTTTCCTGTTACAGGGTCGATCACGCCGGTAGAGTGCATCTGGTCGGCTACGTCATTGACTGCCGGGGCGAAACCGTGGCCTTTCTCAGTGACAACATGCACGATCAACGGCCCCTCGTAGCGCTTGGCATACTTAAAGGCGTTGAGCAGTGCTTTGAGATCATGCCCCTCGACCGGACCGACATATTTCATACCAAGGTCCGGGAACATTTCGGTTGGAAGAACCTGATACTTCACGCCTTCCTTGAGCGCATGCAATGCATCAAAGGTCTTCTCTCCGACCCACCCCATAGATTTGAGGGTCTTTTTCCCAGACTCCATGACCTCGTCGTAGCCAGGCTGGATCCGAATAGCGGCTAGCTGGTCACGGAGCTTGGTCAGGTTATTGGCCAGCCCGCCAATCGTCGGAGAGTACGAACGGCCGTTGTCGTTAACCACGATGACAACGTTGCGGTTTCCGGCCGCGATGTTGTTGAGTGCTTCCCAACACATGCCACCTGTGAGCGCTCCGTCACCGACAACTGCGATGACGTGATCGTCCGAATTACCGGTGAGTTCCTTCGCTTTGGCAAGACCGTCCGCATAGGACAGCGAGGCGCTGGCGTGGGAAGATTCGGTCCAGTCGTGTTCTGATTCAGATCGCGACGTGTACCCAGAAAGACCGCCCTTCTTGCGCAAGGAATCGAACTGGTTCGCACGTCCAGTCAAAATCTTGTGCACATACGACTGATGCGACGTGTCAAAGATGATCGGGTCGTTCGGGGAATCGAAAACGTAATGCAGCGCCAGTGTCAGCTCAACAACGCCGAGGTTCGGTCCGAGGTGTCCTCCGGTTGCTGACACTTTCTGGATGAGCAGCTGCCGGATCTCGTCCGCGAGCGCGTTGAGCTGGCTCGGCGCGAGCTTCTGCACGTCTGCCGGTGTCTCAATATGCTCGAGCAGTCCCACTATCCTGTCGCTCTCCTTCAGGTTTTTCGCCGCGATGCGGTCCGCATCTGCAGTGTTCCCGTATGGTTTCCGCACGTTGCGTAGTGCGGAATCGGTTCTGGTCAGCTTACACTCCGAAATTGGTTGACCCTATTCCTCCGCACCACCATTGTGGTCAGGCACAAGTGATGCCATGACCTCAAAATGGTGAGTATTGGGAAAAGCATCGATAAGAGCGATGTGCTCGACTCTAAATCCGTGCGCGCCAAAGCCTGCGAGGTCGCGCGCAAAGGTTGCTGGATCACAACCGATGTGAATGATGCGTTCTGGAGCCGCTTGCGCAATCTTGTCGACGACATCACGCCCTGCCCCTGACCGGGGAGGATCTAAGACAACAAGTCCCGGAGCCGGAAGCTCGCTGATTCCAACTTCCACCTTCGCATTGTGGCGATGCACATCAAACTCGTCTTCCACTGGCTGTGGGTTCGCCGTCGCCGAAGCGGAGTAATCAACGCTGTCGATCCTGCCGCCGCCGATTGCCTCATTGATCGCAGGCACAAATGCACCGACGCCTCCGTACAGATCCCATCCGTTACGGTGCGTGTAGTTGTCGCTTCCCCATTCTTTAATGAGGTCGCTATAGGTTTGCGCCGCGTTGAGGTGCGCTTGCCAAAATGCTGTAGGGGGAAAGGAAAACTCGTGACCGTCTACCACCTCGGTGACCAACCCCGGGCCTTCAAGCACCTTGTGAATACGCTCAACGCGTCGGCCACGCTGCGCCGACTGTGTTTCCACAACGTGACGTTTCCCGCGGGAATCCACGACCGCCACAATCTCACTGCCGGGCGTGTATCGAGCCGCGTCGTCGCCAATGATGCCGTCGAGCACTTGCGGCGCGACCTGACTACACACGACACCACCGACAACGTCTGACGATTTCAGTGCACGCATTCCGGCTCGTCCTTGCGGATCAACACCCATGCGGACACGGGTGCGCCAACCAGTTCTGGGTTCAAGCTCCACAACCCGCAATTGCTTCTCGACGACATCCGCCTCGACAACACCACTCTTGCTCGCAAGCGCACCGAGTTGGCCAAGAAGAACGTCGCGTTTGAGCGATACCTGTACCGCCGGGTCAATGTGCGCGAAGTCGCAGCACCCCGCACCTGCTGCTGCCGCAGGACAAGCCGATCTGACCCGGTGAGGCGATGGATCCACTACTTTGACAAGCTCTGCACGTGCCCAGCGTTTTTTCACACGGGTCAGTCGCGCTTCAACCGTGTCGCCGGGAATTGCGCCCGCGATGAAAACGACGCGCCCGTCTGGGGCGTCGGCGATGCCTTCTCCCCCGTGCGCCATTGCCCTCACAGACAACTTCAGCACGAGGCCGGCAGTAATCTCGTCAGTCACAGCTACTCGGACTTACCGCGTCCGGCTTGGCGCTGAGCGCGCTGCGCCTCACGGAATTCGCGGAGCTGCTTTTGGCCTTCGACATTTTGAGCGATGATCTTCTGCAACGCGTCGCTCAGCACGTTCGGGTTACCCTCCGCGGGGGCTTCCTGAGCGCCCTGAGCCTGCTGAGCACGCGCCTCCACAGCCTCTTGCACCTGCTTTGCCAGCTGCTCAGGAAGCACAACGGGGAGAGAGTTTCCAGCAAGAATCGGGTCGTCGCCACGGTAAACAAACGAGCGCGCGACCGTTTCACGACCAAGTTGCGCAAGCTGGTCTTCCGAACCGGACGGAGCAGCAAGTGTCACGCGGTAGAGCCAGCGCGGCCCCTCCACACCGATGATTCGAATGACGCCGTTAGTGCCGGTTCCTACGATCTCTTGACCCCAGGGCCCCTGTTCAATTTCGACGGGCATACCCTCAGAACGCATACCTTCGATGATCTCGTCGGAAGATTCC
This sequence comes from Corynebacterium coyleae, assembly GCF_030408635.1. Taxonomy (NCBI): domain Bacteria; kingdom Bacillati; phylum Actinomycetota; class Actinomycetes; order Mycobacteriales; family Corynebacteriaceae; genus Corynebacterium; species Corynebacterium coyleae. Next base: position 1,482,549 of record NZ_CP047198.1, read on the forward strand.
TCCCACAAACCACCGGTTCGCGGAGCAGCAAACGCCACCGGGGTCAGGCGGCCGAAGCGGGTGACGATGTGAACCATCTTGGGGCCCTGCTCGCCCATCTCCACCTGGACCTGGGATTCCTTCGGCAGTGGAATCCGGATGGATCCGAGGTTCAGCGTGGCCTGGGAGAAGTCCGAAAAGTCAAAGTCATCAATGTTGACGTTATCGCCATCGAACGGACCCGTGGAGCCATTGATCGGGTCATAATCTGTAAGGACCTGCACGCCTTCTGCCACACGAAGCTCCGGCGCCTCTACCTGCGCATCTGCCGTAGCAGATGCCGACTGGGTATCAGCAACCGATTCGGGCGCCTCAGCCTCGGACGCTGCCGGTGCCGCGGTTGACTCCTCTACAACCTTCTGCGGTTCCGGGGTTGTTTCGGCCTTCTTCTTCCTCCTGAACGGCCAGATTGCCATTGCAGGTACCTCCTCTAAATTCTCAGTACGTTTTCGTCGCTAAAGACTGTAGCCCCCAGAGCGACACAGAGTTAGTTCGTGCCAGTCGATCCGTAGCCGCCAGCGCCTCGGACCGTCTCATCGAGCTCGTCTACTTCTTGAAAGCTTGCCAGTTCCACACGTTGCACGACGAGTTGTGCGATACGCATTCCACGTGTGATGACAATCGGCTCAGACCGGTCGGTGTTAATGAGGCACACCTTGAGCTCGCCCCGGTACCCTGCATCGACGGTTCCGGGAGTATTTACAATGCTCAAGCCCTGCTTTGCTGCGAGCCCGGAACGCGGGTGAATCAATCCCACTGTGCCTACAGGAAGCGCAATCGCAATTCCTGTGCCAATAAGCGCTCGCTCACCTGGCTGGAGCGTCACATCCTCTGCGGAGTAAAGGTCAGCTCCGGCATCTTCCGGGTGAGCCCGGTGAGGCAAGGGCAAATCAGGGTCAAGTCGCTTGACTGCGATTGGGCCGATGGTGTCGTCGATACGCGCGATTGATTGTTGCTCTTCCACGCTGCCAACCATACGGCAGCTGGGTTCCTCCGATATCAATGCCTAAGGTATGAGGGGTGACTACGAACCCAGTGAATCCTTCCGACACTTCCGCTCCGGATGCAGCGAAAGTGCTGTATACCGAACGCCAATGGGTGCCTTGGTACTGGTGGGCTGCAGTTGCAGGCCTGACGCTGCTCCTCGCAGGCGAGCTCGCACTGAACCGCAACATGTGGTGGTTTGTCGGCGGCTTTGTTGTCGCAGGCGCGTTGGCGGTCTGGTTTTTAGTATGGCTGTCGCGCTACACCCTAACCGTTGAGCAGGACCCTGACGGGACCCGCTGGTTGCTCGCCGGGGATGCGAACTTGCCCAGTACGGTCGTGGACCGCGCGACGGTTGTGCCGGCTTCCGCCCGCCAGAATGCTTTGGGTAGGCAACTCGATCCGGCAGCGTTCCTCATCACGCGGTCGTGGGTGCCCGAGCATGTTCTTCTCGTGCTCGATGACCCTGAGGATCCGACGCCGTATTGGCTTATTTCAGCAAAAGACCCGGAAGCCGTGCTTGATGCATTCGTTCCGGGCCTTAAGGACCGCTCCTAATCCCCACGAGGAGCGGATAACGGCTTGCGCCGCCTGACACTAATTACTCGCAGTCGAGGCAGATCTTGGAGCCGTCGTCCTCGACATAGGCGAGGCGCTTGTTCTTTTGCACCAAGAAGCAGGACGCGCAGGTGAATTCGTCTTCCTGGCGTGGCTTGACCTCAACATTGAGTTCCTCACCCGAGAGGTCCTGCGTCGGGGGCTCGACAGGCTCAACGATTTCCCCATCATCGTCCATGCTGCTGCCTGCAACCTCTGCTGCCTTCAGGCCTTCGAGGGAGTCGGTTTCGATGTCGTCGTCCATGCGGCGGCGCGGCGCATCGTAATCGGTGGCCATGCTTGATGTTCCTCCAGCTCAACGTCGTGCTTGATCGCGCCTCTACACGCGACATTTGAGCGGAATACTAAAGCACGTCCATGCTTCTGTCATCTTTGCTGGTAGAAACTCATTTTTTCGACATCATCCGCACAAGGGTGCAAGTTTGTACACTGCGCACATGACCTCACCTCAACCACACAACGAGTCGCACGTGTCGCGCTCAGTTTCCCCTTCATCCCGGTTCGGCTTTGGAGTTGACGTTGGAGGCTCCTCCCTGAAGGCTGCGGTTGTCGACCTTCACAGTGGCGAATTTCACGGTGAAAGACTTGAGGTGCCTACGCCACAACCGGCGACCCCTGACGCTATTGCAGAGGCGGTCGCGCAGCTAACGCGTCAAGCAGCATGGTCAGGCCCGGTTGGGATTGCGCTTCCGAGCGTGATTGTCCGCAACATTGCTCGCACTGCGGCGAATATTGACGCGACCTGGGTGGGCACGGATGTAGTTGAGCCCTTCTCTACCGTGCTGGGGCACCACGATGTCACTGTGCTCAACGATGCCGACGCAGCCGGGCTTGCGGAGGTGTCTTTCGGAAGCCCCGAAGCACAGCGCGGCTCTGCCTTGTTTCTGACGTTTGGCACGGGTATCGGCTCAGCGCTTCTAGCTAACGGTCAGCTCTTTGCCAATAGCGAGCTCGGGCATCTGCTTATCGACGACACGGAGGCCGAACACCTTGCGTCATCCGCCGTGCGCACGAGGGAAGGCCTTTCTTACGCCGATTGGGCCAAGCGCGTGGAAACTGTTCTTTGCGAATACGAACGACTCCTCAACCCGGATGTCATCATCGTTGGCGGCGGTGTTTCGGAAAACAGTGACCAGTGGGTTCCACTGCTGAACGTCAACACTCCAGTAGTTGTGGCCAAGTTACTGAATCGAGCAGGCATCGTGGGCGCTGCCAAGGCCGGTGCCGGTCATGTCGCTGGCTCACCTCATAGGTAAATCCTGTAGGGTGTTGACATTCTGCATATTCGGGCTACGCGCCCATACGTGCAGTAGGCACATAAAAATGGAACGTTCACCTGCTTGCTAGGATGGGCGTTCTGAAAATTTTTATGTGCTTGCGTACCCTGGTTTTCCAGTGGTAGCAAACACTGCACCAACTGCACTTCACAACGATGAAGTGCACATCGCAGTGGTTGTGGGCCGAACCTCTTGCGAGGTCCCGGCCCCGAGATAGTCTGATGAGTCGAAAGGGCGTACGTGGTAGCCAGCGAAGCTTCAAGCAACAACACCGTTCATGGCGAGCCTGTGGATCCGTCAAACGGTGGCGAGAGCAACGGTTCCGGTACCGACTCGAAGCCTGCCAAGAAGACGGTGAAGAAAGCAGCCAAAAAAGCAGTGAAGAAAACCGCGAAAAAGACTGCTAAAAAGACTGCGAAGAAAACCGCGAAAAAGACAGCCAAGAAGACGGTAAAGAAGTCCGCGAAGAAAACTGTCCGTAAGTCTGCGGCGAAGCGCACCACAAAGGCTGCTCAAACCGCTGCAGCGAAGGCGGACGAAGCCGAGACCGAGGATCTCGAGGCAACAAGCGCGGACGACGAGTCCTTGGATCCGACCGATGCCGAGGATTACGACCCGGACATGGGCGACGATGAGGACGACGCGTTCGACGAAGATCTCGACGGTGCCATGGACGACGCCGACGAGACCGAAGACGAAGATGACGAGGAAGAAGAGGACGACGGTTCTTCTGTCTGGGACATTGAAGAATCCGCTGCCCTGCGCCAAGCACGCAAGGATGCTCAGCTGACCGCATCCGCGGACTCTGTTCGTGCCTACCTCAAGCAAATCGGCAAGGTTGCACTTCTCGATGCAGAGCAAGAGGTCTCTCTTGCGAAGCGCATCGAGGCAGGACTCTACGCACAGCACCGTCTCGACGAGATGGCACGTGCTGCTGCAGAAGGCGACAAGGATGCAAAGCTCACGCCTGCGGTAAAGCGTGATCTCCGCGCGGTTGCTCGTGATGGCCGTAAGGCAAAGAACCATCTGCTCGAGGCGAACTTGCGTCTCGTCGTGTCGCTGGCCAAGCGTTACACCGGTCGCGGGATGGCATTCCTGGATCTGATTCAGGAAGGAAACCTTGGCCTCATCCGTGCCGTTGAGAAGTTCGACTATTCCAAGGGCTACAAGTTCTCCACCTATGCCACGTGGTGGATCCGCCAGGCAATTACGCGTGCTATGGCAGACCAGGCCCGCACCATTCGTATTCCGGTGCACATGGTCGAGGTCATCAACAAGCTTGGCCGCATTCAGCGTGAGCTGCTGCAGGACCTCGGTCGCGAGCCAACGCCGCTCGAACTGGCAAAGGAAATGGATATCACCGAGGAGAAGGTCCTCGAGATCCAGCAGTACGCTCGTGAGCCGATTTCGCTCGACCAGACGATTGGTGACGAGGGCGATAGCCAGCTCGGCGACTTCATCGAAGACTCCGAGGCAGTCGTTGCCGTGGATGCCGTGTCCTTCACGCTTCTACAGGATCAGCTGCAAGACGTTCTGCACACGCTCACCGAACGTGAGGCTGGCGTCGTTCGCCTGCGCTTCGGCTTGAGCGATGGCATGCCGCGCACCTTAGATGAGATTGGTCAGGTCTACGGCGTCACGCGTGAACGTATCCGCCAGATCGAGTCGAAGACGATGTCGAAGTTGCGTCACCCGTCGCGCTCCCAGGTGTTGCGCGACTACCTGGACTAAATTTTCACGCGACAAAGCTCAGCGCCCCGGCCAGATCATGTATCTGCCGGGGCGCTGAGCTTGCGCTTTACTCGGTGCTACTCGTTTACGGCGAGTATCACCGCGGTCTTTAGTTCGAGGACCCTTCCATTTCATTTATCTTTTCATTGAAGCCATCTTCGATGCACTTCTGGTATGCAGCGTTGTCCGATTGGTACTGTTCACAATCGCCGATGATGTCCTTGGCAAAGTACACACCCCAGAAGATCATCACCGCAGTTGCGATCATTGCGAAAGCGCCTAGGACCAGGCCGGTCACCGCCATGCCTTTGCGGGAACCCGGCCCCACGATGTTCTTCGATTTACGGATACCAACGATGCCGAGGATCACCGCGATGACACCAAGAATGATGGCACCGAACAACGTGAACATGGCAGGGATCGAGAGAATGCCGAAAATCAGGGCTGCCATTGCAACGCCATTAGGTTTCTGCTCCCCTACCGGCGCTGTGCCGTAGGGCGCGCCGTAAGCGGAGGGGCTCTGGGCCGTGTCATAGCCCGCTGGTGCCTCATAGCCCGCGTAGTTGTTCGCTGTGTCGTAGCCTTCCGGCTGCGGCTGGTTATAGGGCGAGACTCCCTCAGGGTGGCCGTTCGGGTCGTTCGGGTAACCGTTGGGGTTGTAGCGGTCAGTCATTCGTTTCTCCTCGTTTTACGTAATGTGCCCGCCCACTGTACCGACTTCGGTGTCACCAGTCACGAAGGTAGGCGATGCGTTCTCGGAGCTGTTCCGCGCTACACAGTGCAGTCGGTGGACCTCCGCAGGCCTTTCGTACCTCGGTGTGGATCGCACCGTGTGGGCGACCAGTTTTGCTGGCGACGATGGATACGCGCGCGTTGAGTTCGCTGCGTAGCTGAGGGAGTTCGTCAGCTGCAGTTGCACTTTGGGGAGTCTCCTCCACCGGCTGTGTTACCTTCTGCGGCTCCCCGAGTAGCTCTGCTCGTTCACGAGCGCGTCGTTCCTCTGCCCGGCGCGCTTTTTCTTCAGCATCGCGTGCGTCGAGTTGGTCGGCCTGGCGTTTGGCCAGCAGGGTGCGTACTTGCTCGGCGTCGAGGAGGCCGGGCAGTCCGAGGAAGTCTTGTTCCTCTGCAGAGCCGGCGACTGTTGGGGTGCCGTAGGTGGATCCGTCGAAGATCAGCGAGTCGAGCTCCGCCGATGCTCCGATGGTTTCGTATCCGGAGGTTTCGTCGGGTTCGTTTTGGGTGCGGTTGGCCTGCTCGAGCAGTTCGTCGGACCAGCCGGATTCGCGGTGAGGTTTGCCTAGGACGTGGTCGCGTGAAACCTCCATTTCCTCAGCCAGGCGCAGCAGCACTGGGACGGAGGGCAGGAAGACGGAGGCCGATTCGCCGGGCATGCGGGAACGGACGAAGCGTCCGATGGCCTGGGCGAAGAACAATGGTGTGGATGCTGAGGTTGCGTAGACGCCGACGGATAGGCGTGGCACGTCGACGCCTTCGGACACCATGCGGACAGCGACCATCCATTCGTCGCGGGATGCCGAGAATTCATCAATGCGGTCGGAGGCGCCTGGTTCGTCGGAAAGAACGAGCGTGACTGGGGTGTTGGAAAGTTTTTCCAGGATCTTCGCGTATGCGCGGGCGGTGGTTTTGTTGGTGGCGATGACTAGTCCGCCAGCGTCTGGCATGTTTGCGCGGACTTTCATCAGGCGGGTGTGTGCAGCATTAAGGACGGCTGCGACCCAGTCACCTTTCGGGTCCAGTGCGGTCTTCCATGCACGTGCGGTTTGTTCGGCGTTCAGTGGTTCGCCGAGGCGAGCTGAGTACTCCTCCCCTGCTGAGTCTTTCCATTGTGCTTCGCCCGAGTATGCAAGGAACACCACGGGTCGGACGACGCCATCGGCCAGTGCGTGGGAATAGCCGTAGGTGTAGTCCGATTCTGAGACGAGGTGGCCGGCGCCGTCTTCGACGTAGCGCACGAAAGGGATCTGGGAGTCGTCGGAACGAAATGGTGTACCGGTCAGAGCGAGTCGGTGTTCGACGTCGTTGTATGCCTCGTAGACACCATCACCCCAGCTCTTGGAGTCACCTGCGTGGTGGATCTCGTCGAGAATCACCAGCGTGCGTCGTGCTGAAGCGACAGCATGGTGTTTGAAGGGGTGCATACCTACTTGCGCATACGTGACGACGATGCCGTCGTAGGCGGCGTTGACTGCCGAAGAGTTGGTGAAGTTTGGGTCCAACGACATTCCGAACCGCTTGGCGGCGTCCGACCACTGGTGCTTGAGGTGCTCGGTTGGTACGACGACGATAATGCGCTGGACGGTGCGGTCAGCGAGCAGGGTCGAGGCAAGCGTGAGCGCGAAGGTGGTCTTACCTGCGCCGGGCGTTGCCACAGCCATGAAGTCGCGTGGCTTGGTACTCAGAAACGAATCGAGGGCCTCCTGCTGCCATTTGCGCAGCGAAGGCCCAGAAGACGCGGCTGTCACTTGCGGCGCAGCCCCTTATAGATCCGCTCGCAGTCCGGGCACACCGGAGAGCCGGGCTTTGCTTGTTTTTTCACCGGGAAGGTTTCGCCACACAGGGCGACGACCATTTTGCCGGAAATCGCAGAGTCGACAATTTGGTCTTTTTTGACGTAGTGGAAAAACTTCGGGGTTCCGTCGTCGGTTGTCGACGAGGTATCTTCCCGCAAATCCGGGCGTTCAAGTGTCTTCGTCGTCGTGTTCACGCGCTCTATCATGCCCCAAATTGAGCGAGAGGTTAAGCCGGAGGGCTAACCTCGACGCATATGAGCACCAATGAGAACGTTTCCCCCGATTCTGATCCGCGGGACCGAGCCCGTGACGGGTTGTTCTCTAGTTTGAGCCAGGACGATCAGACGGTTGACGCTCAAGCCGAGGATGTCGTCGACTCCTCTGTGCCTCACTCGCGTCGGCGTCGTCGCATGGCCCGCGCTTTGATCACAGACGCGGTGACGAGTCCTGAACAAAACCGGCAGTCTCGTGAGAAGCAGTACGCCATTTTGCAGGGGCTTCGCCTACCGTTCATCCTCGCCGCGATCTGGGCTGCGTGGATGAGCTGGTGGGTGCTGGCGGCAATATTGTTCGTCGTCTCGGTACCGCTGCCTTGGATTGCGGTGGTGTTGGGCAACGCACAGGGCGAGAAGCGGGATGCACGCTCAAAAAACGTGTACAAGCCTGCGGTAGTGCGTGAGGAGATTCGGTTGGAGAATTCTCGTCGTACGGCGCTCGAGAGTTCGTCGTCAAGCACGGCAAACGTGCCCGATATCATCGATCACGACGACGGTGGGGATGATGCAACAGGAGACAACGATGAGTGATTCAGTAACGGTAAGCCCGGAGACAGCGAAAACTCTTGCCCAAGCATTGGCAAAGGCCGGTTTTACGTCCGCAGGGATTGCTGAGCACCTTGGGCCAGCCGCGACGCAGGCGATGTTTCGCGGTGAGCCTGGAGTAGTGCGCCACGCGTGCCAGGATGGGTCCCGTTTGTCGCGGTTGATCCGGTTTTTTATCTTGCGCGAGCCATGCACCGCAGCGGAACTCAGTGATGTGCTGTCGCAAGAGCTTGTGCAGCTGCTTATCGACGACTGCGTGGTCGCCCCTGCAACCGACAATGCCGAACTTCACATCGCACTCGATGTGCGCCCGCATGCGATCGCAGATAAGGAGCGCTTTGTCTTTTCCGATCTCGACGCGTCGATGACCGACATCGTCCCAGGACACGATCATGTTCTCGGCGTTGGCGCCGCTTCCTTATCACTGCTTTCGGCTGCGCCTCAGACACCGGTGTCGTCTGTTTTGGATTTGGGAACGGGTTCGGGGGTGCAGGCACTTGCACAGGCCCACGTTGCTAAGAGAGTTGTCGCGACAGATGTTCACGGTCGAGCGCTGGACTTAGCTCGAGCGACGTTTGCTGCCAACGGTGTAGACAATGTGGAACTGAGGCAAGGAAGTTGGTTTGAACCTGTTGCGGGCGAACGGTTCGACCGCATTGTGGCCAACCCCCCATTTGTTGTCGGACTGCCCGAGGTGGGCCATGTCTACCGCGATTCAGGCTTGGATCTTGATGCGGCCTCCGAGCTCGTTGTCTCCGGCGCAGTGGAACATCTTGCCGAAGGTGGCCGTGCTTTCATCCTGGGTTCCTGGGTGCACAGCAAGGATGCGTCCTGGCAGTCTCGGGTGGCGTCGTGGTTGCCCAGCACAGGAGTGAACGCCTGGGTGCTGCAGCGCGATGTTGTGGATCCGGGGATGTACGTCTCCACGTGGCTTCGCGACGAATCCATCGACCCCCGCTCTACTGAAGGCATCGAACGCACCGAACGGTGGCTGGAGCACTTTGCGCAAAATAACGTCACTGGAATCGGGTTCGGGTGGATCGTCTTGGAAGATATCGGCGATGCCTCAACTGAGGTCACCGCTGAGGAACTATCCCAGCATTTCACTGACCGCTTAGCACCGGAGGTTGAAGAATACTTCCTGCGTAGCGATTGGCTGCGTGGAAAATCCTTCGCCGAAGTTCTTGATGCCCAATACATGCTGCGCCCAGGGGTCGCGCTTGAGGAGGTCAGTTTGGCCGACACCGAAACCGGTATCGGCTTCGCACCCGAGGTCATCCGTGTGACTCGCACGGACGGGCCACGGTTTACCCATACCGTGGATGCTGGGGTGCTCTCCGTACTTCGTGGGCTGCACCCGCAAGGCCTTGCGCTTCGCGACGTCACTGGGCTCTACGCTGCTGCCAACGGTATTAACGACGAGGCTGCACTACATGAACTTGAGCAATCCAGCTCGGCAGCCATAGTTGATCTTGTCCGTCATGGCGTTGTCCTACCCGCAGAAATCGCCGCTATCTGATCAGAAACAGAGGAATATCCTGTGAAAGCCGTCCTGACCCGCGTTTCCGAGGCTTCCGTCACCGTCGACGGCGACGTTGTCGGCGCTATCAATTGCGCTGAGACAGGCGGAATCCTCGCCCTTGTCGGCGTTGGCCGCGAAGACGACGAAGAAGCCTGGCAAAAGATGGCCCGCAAAATTGCAGAACTGCGCATTCTCGACGGGGAAAAGTCCGTTGAAGACGTCAATGCTCCGGTGCTTTTAGTCAGCCAGTTCACGCTTTTAGGCCGCACTGCCAAGGGTCGCCGCCCATCGTGGGGAGACGCTGCCCCTGGCGAAGTTGCGGAGCCAATCATCGCAAAGATCGCGTCGGCACTGCGTGAACGCGGAATTCATGTCGAAGAAGGGCGATTCGGCGCCAACATGCAAGTCCAGAGTGTCAACGAAGGGCCGTTCACCGTGTTGGTAGAAACGTAACGCTCAGTGAATATAAATGGTGCCCGCGGGAACACCTCTTCACCTCGGACCGTTGGTCTATCAGATTGCACCGATGCAACATGAAGTGTTTCACCCCAGTCCGAGGAGGCGTTGTCACATGACCCAGCCGGATCGTGCCACAGAAAAAGAAGAGAACGTCGACCGCGGTAGCCGACGTAATCAGACCAACGACAACCCATCCGCAGACCTTGTACGCGTTTATCTCAACGGCATCGGCAAAACCGCCCTACTCAACGCTGAAGAAGAGGTCGAGCTTGCCCAACAGATCGAAGTTGGCCTCTACGCTCAGCATCTTCTCGACGACCCGGAGGTGAAACTCACCCGGGCAAAAAAGCGCGACCTGACAATCCTCGCTAAGCAAGGCCGCAAGGCGCGCGCGCACCTCCTCGAGGCGAACCTGCGCCTGGTCGTATCGCTTGCGAAGCGCTACACCGGCCGCGGAATGCCACTGTTGGACCTCATCCAAGAAGGCAACCTCGGCCTTATTCGTGCGATGGAAAAGTTTGACTACGCCAAGGGCTTTAAGTTTTCCACCTACGCCACCTGGTGGATCCGCCAAGCAATCACGCGAGGTATGGCTGACCAGTCCCGCACAATCCGCCTCCCTGTGCACCTTGTCGAACAGGTCAACAAGCTCTCACGTATTCGTCGCGAAATGTATCAATCTCTCGGCCGTGAGCCGACGAACGAGGAACTGTCCGAAGAGTCCGGCATCGAAGAGTCCAAGATCGAAATGCTGCTGCGCCAATCCCGCGACCCCGTCAGCTTGGATATGCCGGTCGGTGCAGATGAAGAGGCGCCTTTGGGTGACTTCATCGAGGACGCGGAAGCCACCGACGCCGAAGACGCCGTCGTGACTACGCTGCGCCATGACGACATTCAAGACATCATTAACGGCCTTGAGCAGCGCGAACAGGATGTCATCCGCATGCGCTATGGACTGACTGACGGTGTGCCGCGCACCTTGGACCAGATTGGCCGACAGTACGGACTATCCCGGGAACGCGTACGTCAGATCGAACGCGAAGTCATGGCGAAGCTTCGTGTGGGCGAACGTGCAGACCGTCTTCGCGATTACGCAATGTAGCCATTAGGAAAAACAACAACTACGCCCAGTGATGGGACTTAGGTCACTATCGCTGGGCTACAGTATTTGTCGAACGTTCGTTATAGCAGCAACAGCTGCTGCCTCGTCGAGTGGAAGGAACCAACAACCGTGCGTGACCTCGTCGACACCACAGAAATGTACTTGCGAACGGTCTACGAGCTGGAAGAAGAGGGCATCACTCCCCTTCGCGCTCGCATCGCTGAACGGCTTGAGCAGTCTGGCCCCACCGTGTCGCAAACTGTGGCACGCATGGAGCGCGACGGACTTATCGTTGTTGAGCAAGACCGTTCCCTCTCCCTCACTGAGGAAGGGCGCGCACTCGCAACCGCGGTGATGCGCAAACACCGTCTCGCGGAACGTCTTCTGACCGACGTGCTGCGCCTTGATATTGAGAAAGTGCACGACGAGGCATGTCGCTGGGAACACGTCATGAGCGAAGAGGTCGAACGTCGCCTTGTCGCAGTGTTGGATAACCCCACCCACTCCCCATTTGGTAACCCGATCCCCGCACTGGAAGAGCTGGGAGCACCACAGGGGGTGCCCGAGACACGCGGAACTCGAGCGACCGATCTTCGAATCCAGGAACCGACCAGAGCGCGTGTTGTGCAGATTTCGGAAATTCTTCAGGTCCCGTTGACAGACGGTGTCTCCCTTGCAGGCATCGGTCACTTCGTCGGCCAAGAAGTGACGTTGACTCCATTTGAAGACGGCGCGCTGGAAGTCAAGACCGCCAACGGAGAAACTGTTGTACTTCCATCTGAGCTAGCACACGCGCTGCGCGTCGAACCGCTCAACTAACGCTTCGAGGAGAAACCCCATGAAACTTGTAGTCACAGGCGGCGCAGGATACGTCGGAAGTGTGTGCGCGCAAGCACTGCTTGAAGCAGGCCACGACGTCACCGTTATCGACGATTTCAGCACTGGAAACCGCTACGCTGTCCCTGAGCAGGCTGTGCTCGTTGAGGGAAACATTGTCGATGTTATCGACGACGTACTGGCTGACGGTGACGTCGATGGCGTACTGCATTTCGCTGCACGCTCGCTTGTCGGCGAGTCGATGGAGGATCCCGCCAAGTACTGGCATGGCAATGTCGGAGTATCACTCGCGTTGCTCGACGCAATGCGCAAGCACGACGTGAAATCCCTGGTGTTTTCCTCGACCGCTGCCACCTACGGTGAACCAGACACCGTGCCGATTACCGAAGATGCGCCAACACGTCCAACGAATCCCTACGGCGCCTCCAAGCTAGCGATTGACCACGCAATCACGTCCTACGCCAATGCGTACGGCCTCGGCGCAACGAGTCTGCGCTACTTCAACGTCGCCGGCGCACACAACGGTGTTGGTGAAAACCACATCACTGAAACCCACCTCATCCCCATTGTGTTGCAGGTTGCCATGGGCTACCGCGACAAGATCATGATGTACGGCGATGACTGGCCAACAAACGACGGTACTTGCGTGCGCGACTACATTCACATCCGCGACCTCGCCGACGCCCACATGCTCGCTTTGGAAAACAACACGCCTGGCCAACACAAGATCTATAACCTTGGTTCCGGTGCTGGCTATTCGGTGCGAGAAGTTGTGGAGATGTGTCGCGAAGTCACCGGCCATCCCATCCCAGCTGAGGTAGCTCCTCGCCGTGCAGGCGATCCGGCTGTGCTCATCGCGTCGTCCGAAAAGATCAAAAGTGAGCTTGGTTGGAACCCCACCCGCACAGATCTACGCCGAATCGTCGAGGACGCATGGGCGTTCACCCGCGAACTGGGAAGCCGTTCGCACTCGGCGCGTTAACCTCCGAATTCGAGCCACGTGTCTCTGCATGCTCGACTGCTCACTTCAAGAATCTCTTCTGCCTTGCCCGCCAGCATCACTTGCAGCAGCAGATTCGACAGCGCATGACCTGGAACTTCCTCGTCTGCGCACCGCAACGCAGTGCCCGCCCATGCGTACAAGCGTTGGGAAAGGGCAACCATCGCCCAAAGACACAACGCGTTGGCCCGAATGGCTCCGGTGAAGTTCCTCGCGATACACAACATCACCGCGGATGCCCCGAACGGGTATGCAAGCGCGTCGACGATTAAGCAGTCGCGCAACCGGCTTCTGCTCAGCATCGCGGCGATAAGTTCGACTTCGTCATCCGACTGAAACACATCGCTCAGTTCAACGTATCCATCCCCGTCAATGATCGAATCCGCTGGCGTTGAGACGAAGAGCTCGCAGGCCCGCTCGACGTCCCGGCGCGCAAGAGCAGGTGCCACTGAGACCAGATCCATTAGGTCAAGGCCTCGTCGATACGCAGCGGGCGCGACCTCGTCGCAACGCACAGCATCGCTGAGCAATAGCGGGTCGAAGTGCTCGAACGTATCCGCGCGATCGAGCTCCGGCAGCAAGCCGTTATCGATGTACGGCCGCATCGCCGGCGACGCGATCACCGAAGCGACCGTACCCGAAGCGAATGTGTCCTCCCACCCCCAGATCTGTGCGTTCTCCGTCTCGTTGGAGAACGCGAGGCGGTACGGGGTGCCATCAGCGACTTCCGAAACTAACCAGCACGCGTCGACCAGTGGCACAATCCCCTGATAACTGTCTCGCAACTCCTTAATGGCCTGTTTGACCATCTCCGAATCAGGGACTCGGCTAATGATCACGCCAAACGTCGCCACACGTTGCGTTATTGGCAGTTGCTCAAGCATGTTGCGAAGCTGCTCTGTGCTGCCCAAATCAGAGCATAAGTACGGCCCAACATCCAAGATGTCAGGTTCCCCCGGACGCGCTTGCAAGGTGATCAGCGAAACGGTTTCAGTTGGAAAGTACCCGAGAGTTCCAGGAAGTGATGCAATCAAGTGCGCGGGCGATTGCAATGTGTAGGTGTCGTGGTGCGCCGCGCCAGCACCATCCGATGAATGAGTTCCTTGTGGTTGAGTGTCTGTCATAAATATCAGACGCACTGAAGCAGTGTTCGGTTCCATCCAAAAACATAACGGGGAATGTTTTGCTCGCTTCCTTCGTTGTGGTGGGGGAATCAGCGATACCATTTCAGGAGATCTACAACCGTGACTTACGATCAGCAGATGTACGAGCTTGAGTACCCCTCGCCCACCGTGGACAGCACCTCCCAATCGGGCCCGGCGCTGATTATTGCCATGCACGGCTACGCCGACGCAGGTCACGCAGTTGAGTCTGCAGCCGACCATCTTAAGGCCGCACTAGAGACCCATACGGTGGCGACGTTTAGCAACGACGAGCTCATCGACTACCGCTCACGACGCCCAACGGTGACACTCGCCCATGCTGAAATCGCAGACGTTGCAGACCTGCAACTCGATATGCGGGTCCTGCGCGACAGCAAGGGCAAGTCTTTCTTGCTCCTGTCCGGGCCTGAACCGGATCTTCGCTGGGAAGCGTTTAGCAATGCAGTCGCCGACCTCGTCGAGCGTTTCAACGTGGATAAAACGATCTGCCTCTACGCTGCCCCTATGGGCGCGCCACACACTCGCCCCCTTGTGGTATCAGCACACGGCAACGACACCGACCTCGTCGGCTCGATGTACACCTTCGACGGTATGGTGAGCGTTCCTGGCTCCGCCGCAATTCTCATTGAGCGCGAACTCCACAAGCGTGGGCGAAATGTCGCAGGCTACACAGCGCACGTCCCGCACTATGTCGCTGCTTCTCCGTACCCGCACGCAACTTTCCAGCTCTTGCAGTCGGTAGAGGATTCCACCACGTTGACCTTCCCGCTTGGTTCGTTGGAAGGCGACATGAAGCGGGTCTCCCAGCAACTTGCAGAACAAACGACGAACTCCGCTGAGATCACCCATGTGGTCCAAGCATTGGAGGAACACTATGACCAGGAGATGGAGGAATACCGTCGCCACCACCCGCAAGCCATGATGCCCGGTGAGGCGCAGATGCCGTCTGGTGAGGAAATTAGCGAGGCTTTTGAGAACTACCTCACCGCCATAGAGGACCGTGACCGCAACCGTGGTCAACAGCGCAGTCTGCCTCACGATGAGGACACTGATCGGCGCTTGCGTGACTACTACTTCATCGACCCCGACGCTGAAGAAGGTGACGGCGACAGTGACGGCGACAGCGAAGGTGACACCGGCGCAACATCCTAAATGCTGATGGGATGTCGGGGCGGTCAGCTACGGTGGTGAGCGTGACGCTCACAGACATGCTCTCCGACATTGCCGAAGCACCAGAGTCCCTCTTCGAGGACGTGGTGTGGGACTCGTTTACCTCCTGGACCGAGTCCCGCAGTATCAGCCTCTACCCTGCTCAAGAGGAAGCTTCGCTAGCGTTGCTCGCTGGCGACAACGTTATCTTGGCTACCCCAACTGGATCCGGGAAGTCCATGGTGGCCAACGCGGCGCATTTCATTGCTCTCGCCCGTGGACAGCGATCGTTTTACACCGCGCCGATTAAGGCGCTGGTAAGCGAGAAGTTTTTCGCGCTGTGCGAGATTTTCGGCGCTGAAAACGTCGGCATGATGACCGGTGACGCAACGGTGAACTCCAATGCGCCAATCATTGCAGCCACAGCGGAGATCGTCGCAAATATCGCACTGCGAGAAGGCGAGCATGCGCGAATCGACCAAGTCGTCATGGACGAGTTCCACTACTACTCCGAGCCGGAGCGCGGATGGGCCTGGCAGGTTCCGCTCCTCGAGTTGCCAAAGGCACAGTTTCTGCTGATGTCGGCGACACTAGGCGATACTGCGTGGCTCGAGGAGGACCTGACGAAACGCACCGGGCGCACCACCACTTATGTGGGCGGCGCTGAGCGTCCCGTTCCGCTGGATTTCCACTATGTGTTCACGCCGGTGCACGAGACGATTGAGGAGCTGCTCGCCGACGGCAAGGCACCGATCTACGTTGTGCATTTCTCTCAGCGCGAAGCCACCGAACGAGCGCAGGCGCTGACCAGCATGAAAATCATTACGGATGAGGAAAAGCAGCGGATCGCTGAAGAGATTGGCAATTTCCGCTTTACCACCACGTTTGGCAAGACGCTGTCCAAACTTGTGCGTCGTGGCATCGGAATCCACCACGCAGGCATGTTGCCGAAGTACCGTCGCCTTGTCGAACGGCTTTCCCAAACCGGCTTACTGAAGGTCATCTGCGGTACAGACACGCTCGGTGTGGGGATTAACGTGCCGATTCGTACAGTGCTCATCACTGGGTTGGCCAAATACGACGGAACTCGCCAGCGCATCTTGAAGTCGCGTGAATTCCACCAAATCGCAGGCCGCGCAGGTCGCGCAGGCTACGACACCGAAGGCACTGTAGTGGTGGAAGCACCCGAACACGAGATAGAAAACGTAAAGCTGCGCCGCAAGGCGGGTGATGATCCGAAGAAACTCAAGAAGATACGGAAGAAATCTGCCCGCGACGGTGAAGTTTCCTGGTCTGAGAACACTTTTGAACGTCTGAAGGTCGCTGAACCCGAAGAGCTGACAAGCCAGTTCAAGGTGAGCAACTCGATGCTGCTCAACGTGGTGGCACGCCCTGGTGACGGCTACGAGCACATGCGCAAGTTACTGCGCGACAACCACGACAACCGTGCGAAGCAGAACAGGGACATCCTCACCGCAGTGGAGCTATTCCGTGGGCTGATTAACGCTGGAGTGGTGGAACGTACTCCGGACTCTCCCGCGTTTCGCCCATACACGCTGACGCAGGAGCTCGACCGCGACTTTGCGCTAAATCAACCTCTCGCTCCGTTCGCACTGGCGTTTCTTACCCTGCTGGATCCGGAATCGGATACATACACCCTTGATGTCATCTCAGCATTTGAAGCGATCCTCGACGACCCGAGGCAACTCCTCCAAGCGCAAGAGAAAGCCGCTCGTGGAGAAGAAATTGCTGCGCTAAAGGCTGAAGGTGTTGACTACACCGAGCGCATGGCGATTATTGAGGATGTCACCTATCCGAAGCCATTGGCCGACGAGTTGGACGAAGCGTTCGATACCTTCACCCAAGGCAACCCATGGGCGAAGGAGTTCGAGCCGTCGCCGAAGTCTGTGGTGCGGGACATGATCGAGCACGCAATGACGTTCTCCGATCTCATTTCCACATATGGGCTGGCGCGCTCCGAGGGTGTGGTGCTTCGCTACCTCACCGATGCTTGGCGCACGCTCTCCTACTCCATCCCCGATGCCTACATGAACGACGAGCTCGAGGACATCGTCGTATGGCTCGGCGAGATGATTCGTCAGGTGGACTCGTCGCTCATCGACGAATGGGCGCACATGACCGGAGAAGACGAACCTGTCAGCCAGGAAACCATCGACCGAGAGCTGGCGTTTGGTGTACAAGACCCATCCGCACTGACCGCCAACCGTCGTGCGTTCACAATCATGGTCCGCAACTACTTCTTCCGAATGGTCGAACTGTTCGCTTATGAGAAAGAAGATGAGTTGGCCGAGATGCTCGACTACCTAGAAACAGACGAGCGGGTGGATTGGCCGGGGGCGATGGACGACTACTTCGACGAGTACGACGATGTCGATCTTGGCCCAGACGCACGCGGTCCTGAATTCTTCCACATCGGTGATCAATCCGGCAGATCCTGGCAGGTCACCCAGATTATTAACGACCCCGAAGGCGACAACGCGTTCCAGATTCACGGTGTGGTGGATCTCGACGCATCCGATGAAGCGGGTGAGGTTCGGGTCTCCTCGTTGGAGGTTCGGGGGCAGTAGAAGTGCTCGCATGAAACGGAAAGTTCTAATTTGCCCCAAAACACATCCACCCCGGCTAGATTGTGTGGGGCAAACTTTGGTTCTAGCGTGACAAGGAGCACAACGTGACGCGCACAATTGTTGTCGGCGCCGGCATGACCGGTCTGTCAACCGCATGGCATCTGCAGGAATATGGCCATGAGGTGGAAGTTCTCGAACGCATCGATGTTGCGGCCGGTTCTTCCTGGGGCAACGCCGGCTGGTTGGCACCGGGCAAGACGATCCCGCTGTCCAACTCGAGCCTGTGGGCATACGGCCCGACCGCACTGTTTGATAAGCACGCTGCTTTGGATGTGCCGGTGCGTTTCGACCCGAAGCTGTGGCGCTTCTGCGCCAACTTCATGGCACACGCGACGGGACGCGCATGGGACAAGACCATGGCTCGCCTCACTAAGGCAGATATTGCTTCCCTCGCTGCTTTCGACGAGCTCGAAGCAGGTGGTGTGAAGGCCTCCACACATGAGGGTCCGTTCATCATCGGTTTCGAAAACGAGGGCAAAGCCGCCGGCTTCCTCAAGGAAGTCGAAGGCGCTCAGCGTCACGGCCAAGATATTCCTTTCGAGCAGATCACGCTTGACGACGCCCGCACTGACGCCCCGATGCTGACCGAGAAGGTCGGCGCAACCTACCGCATGGGCGGTCAGCGCTTCATCGAGCCGGGTCCGTACTGCCGGGCCATTGCAGATTCGATTATCGAGCGCGGTGGCAAGATCACGACGGGTGTTGAGGTCGTAGAGGTCACCTCCACCCGCAAGCCAGCCGTGAAGCTTTCCACCGGGGAGTGGCTGCAGGCCGACAACGTTGTTTTGGCAACCGGTGCGTGGCTTCCGTCCTTGGCTAAACAGCTTGGTGTGAACACGATGATTCAGGCTGGTCGCGGCTACTCCTTCTCGGTTGAGACAGCTGAGCCTGCTACCTGCCCGGTGTATCTGCCGGATCCAAAGATCGCCTGCACCCCGTACCAGGGTCGCTTCCGCATTGCAGGCACGATGGAGTTCCGCGGCCCGGATGAGCCGTTCCAGCCAGGCCGTATTGCCTCGATGATTCACTCGACGAAGCCGTTCTTCCGTGGCATCGACTGGGAAGATCGCCAGGACGAGTGGGTCGGTTCCCGCCCGGTCACTCCGGACGGTCTCCCACTGGTTGGCGCGACGAAGGTGCCAAACGTGTACACCAACGGTGGTCACGGCATGTGGGGCATCATCCTGGGCCCGCTGTCCGGCAAGATGCTGGCAAAGCAGATTGTGACCGGCGAGATCGACGAGACGATCAAGCCATTCGACCCGCTGCGCGGCCCGTTCGGTGGCCTGTAACGCACCAACGTTTCAAACCCCGTCACTGCACTATGCATGTGGCGGGGTTATTTTTATCCCCCGTTTTCCCCACCCGTCAACGCTGTGCGCTGCAGGTTTCCTCGCACGACTCGTGCGACGGCATCTAATTGCATTGAAAATCGCAGTTGTGCCTTATCGTATTGCCTGTCACATTGGTCAGTTTTGAGTGATAAGGAACACAAATGCCACAACTGAGCACCAACCAGATCGCGCCGTCGAATAGCGATGACCTCGAGGCTGTAATCGAGGCAGCTGTTGCGCGTGCCTACCACTGGATGGAAGCTACCGCCGAAGCAGACGCCGACGACGCCTCCACCCAGCAGCTCGCCGAGCTGCTTCGCGACGAGAACGGTGTCCGCTTCACCATGGACTTCGTTGACCGTGTCATGCGTCCCGAAAGCAACCGTGTCGCTGCACAGGCACTGCGCGCGATCACCCGCGGTGTCGATGCCCGATTCCTCGGCCAGATCAACTCCCTGCTCGTCGGAATTGGTGCGTTCGTCGGCCCATTCCTGCCAAACGTGGTCGTTCCTGCGGCACGTGCCCGTCTACGCCAGCTCGTTGGCCACCTGGTGCTCGATGCAGAAAGTGACGCGCTGAACAAGCTTCTCGACAACGCAAAAAAGCGTGGCGAGCAGCTCAACTTGAACCTGCTGGGTGAGGCTGTCCTCGGCGAAAAGGAAGCAACAGATCGTGCAGAACGCACCCTCAACCTGATTAAGAACCCACGAGTTACCTACGTGTCCGTCAAGGCATCGTCGATGGTGTCGCAGTTGAACCACTGGGATTACGACGAATGCGTTCGATTGGTTAAGGACCGCATCCGTCCGCTCTACCGCGCTGCGCGTGACCGTACCCCTCAGGTGTTCATCAACATGGACATGGAGGAGTACCACGATCTGCATCTCACGCTGGACGTGTTCACACAGCTGCTCAGCGAGGACGAGTTCAAGGACTACCAGGGTGGCATTGTGCTTCAGGCGTACTTGCCGGACACGCTGGGTGCACTCGAGTACCTGGCCGACTTCGCCCAAAAGCGTGTGGCCGACGGTGGCTCCAAGATCAAGATCCGTCTGGTCAAGGGTGCGAACCTGTCCATGGAACGCCACCACGCTGAGGTGAAGGGTTGGGAGCAGGCTCCGTACCTGACCAAAGATGAGGTGGACGCCAACTACTACCGCCTGCTGGATTTCATCCTGCGCCCTGAGTTTGCCGATGTTTTGTCGATCGGTATCGCTTCGCACAACCTGTTCACGTCTGCGTTGGCATACGAGCTGGCACAGCGCCGCGGTGTCACAGCGATGATTGACTCCGAAATGCTGCAGGGCATGTCACCTGCGCAGCAAGAGATCGTGCGCGGGGTGTACGGCGACCAGATCTTGTACACCCCGGTTGTGGGCCGCGATGACTTCGACGTGGCGGTGAGCTACCTGGTGCGTCGTCTCGAAGAGAACGCCGCCCCGCAGAACTTCCTGCATGCTCTGTTCGCTCCGAAGACTGAGGACCGTGATCCGATTAAGGAGCAGGAGAACGTCTTCCGCTGGGCTGTCGGCAACCGTTGGGACGTGCACAATGGCCCGAACCGCACGCAAGACCGTACTACGGAAACTGAGCGCCACGTTGCGCATGCTTCCGCAACGACCGGTCGCTTCCTCAACGAGCCGGATACGGATCCTGCGCTTGAGGCGAACCGTGATTGGGCTATCAAGCACCTGAACACTCCACCTTCGATCGACACTGGCGCAGAGATCACCGATCCGGCTGCTATCCGCGACAACATTGCACGCGCACTCGAGGCACAGAAAGCGTGGGGCGCGCTGTCCGCTAACGAGCGTGCAGCAGTGCTCGAGGCGATTGGCGACGAGATCGCGCGCCGCCGTGGCGAGTTCATCTCCGTTGCTGCGCACGAGGCTGGCAAGACTGTCGACCAGTCCGACCCGGAGATCTCCGAGGCTATCGACTTCTGCGATTACTACGCTGATAGCGCCCGTCACCTCGACGACATTGAGGCAGAGTTCGAACCGAACAAGCTCACGGTGGTTGTTCCGCCGTGGAACTTCCCGGTCGCTATTCCGACTGGTGGTGTCATGGCGGCGTTGGCTGCAGGCTCTGCTGTGATCCTGAAGCCAGCACCGCAGGTGACGCAGTGTGCCAAGCTGATCGCGGATTGCATCCAGGCAGTCTTCGCTAAGCAGGGCATCGACCCGGATACGGTGCAGTACGTTCGCGCTGACGAAGGCGAAGCTGGCAAAGCATTGCTTACCGACGACGCCGTGGACGCCATCATCCTCACCGGCGCATCTGAGACCGCCCAGCTGTTTAAGTCGTGGAACCCGCAGCTCAACGTCATGGCGGAGACGTCTGGCAAAAATGCCATCATCATCACGCCGTCCGCTGACCCGGATTTGGCTATCAACGACCTGTACTTGTCGGCGTTCGGCCACTCCGGCCAGAAATGCTCTGCTGCTTCGCTAGCGATCCTCGTCGGCTCCGCGGCCGAGTCTGAGCGTATTCGCGGCCAGCTGCTCGACGCAGCCTCCACCCTCGTGGTCGGCCCAGGTACCGATCTGTCCACCACGATGAACGGCCTGATCGAGGCTCCGAGCGAGAAGCTGCAGCGCGGCCTGACCCAGCTCGAACCGGGCGAGAAGTGGCTGCTCCAGCCGAAGAAGCTCGACGACGAGGGCAAGTTCTGGTCCCCGGGTATCCGCGATAACGTCAAGCCAGGCTCCTGGTACCACCAGAACGAGTGCTTCGGCCCGGTCTTGGGCATCATGCACGCCAAGGATCTCGACGAGGCCATCGAGTGGCAGAACTCCACCGGCTACGGGTTGACCGCCGGTATTCACACCCTTGACGGCGACGAGATCAATACCTGGCTCGACCGTGTGGAAGCAGGCAACGTCTATGTCAACCGTGGCATCACCGGTGCGATTGTGCAGCGTCAGCCGTTCGGCGGTTGGAAGAAGTCCTCGGTTGGACCCGGCGCGAAGGCTGGCGGCCCGAACTATGTGGCGCAGATGGGCACCTGGCGCGACCGTGATGGCGTTGCTCCGTCGCCGGGCGTAAGCATCTCTGCTGATATTCAGGAGCTGCTGGAGGCGTTCCGCCCGAACGTCGACGCAGAGGACTACGGCTGGCTCTCTCGTGCCGCCGAGTACGACCAGCGCGCATGGGACCGCGAGTTCGGCCGCGGTCACGACCACTCTGGTTTGCGCTCGGAGGCAAATATCTTCCGTTACCGCAACACGCTCGAGCCGGTCGTGATCTACGTCGGTGAGAACTACCGCTTGCGCGATGTCTACCGCCAGCTGCTCGCAGCAGCGATCACCGGTTCTGAGATCCGCGTCGTTGCACCTGCAGCGATTGCTCCCGATCTGGAGGCTGCTGCGATCACGGTCGATGCGAACCGTGTGGAAGGCACCCCGTCGCGCATCCGCGTTATCGGCGATGCCCCGGCAGACATCTACGGCGACATCACTACTGCAGTTTTCGATGGCCCGGCGCTCATCGACGGCCGACGTGAGTTGCTCCCGTACCTACTGGAGCAGGCCATCTCCGCAACCCTGCACCGTTTCGGCGTCATCCATGACCCGGCCGGCATCAGGAACTAGTCCCCCACTAACCGACACAACCCTGGGAGAACCCGATGACTACGAAACCACCACCATCGGAAGCATCAACTCGTCCTAAAGCTGGCGTCATTCCTGACGAAGATGCCGGCTTGCAGAAAGGGCTGTCCACCCGTCAGATCAACATGATCGCAATTGGCTCGGCGATCGGTACCGGTCTGTTCCTTGGCGCAGGTTCGCGCCTTGAGGCTGCCGGACCGTCGCTAGCCCTGATGTACCTGCTCTGCGGTTTCATCGGATACCTCATCCTGCGGAGTCTGGGTGAGCTCATTGTCCACCGTCCAACCTCGGGTTCGTTCGTGTCCTACACTCGCGAATTCTTTGGCGAGAAGGCCGCATACGTCTCGGGCTGGTTGTACTGGTTCAACTGGGCAGCGACCGCCGTTGCTGACGCGACAGCGCTTGCGATCTACATCCGCTGGTTCGGCCAGTTCTACGGTTGGATTAACGACATTCCGCAGTGGGTCATCGCACTTGCGATCATCGCTCTTGTGACGGGGATGAATCTCGTCTCGGTGAAGTTCTTTGGCGAGATGGAGTTCTGGTTCTCCCTGATCAAGGTGGCGTTCCTGCTCACGTTCCTCGCGGTCGGCATCTTCATGGTCATCTTCGGCAATCCGAGTGGTGATCTGACTGGCCTGACGCTCATCTCCGATCACGGTGGCTGGTTCCCGAACGGCGTACTGCCGGCACTGATCGTGATCCAAGGCGTCGTGTTCGCTTACGCAGGTATCGAGCTGCTGGGCACGACCTCTGGTGAGGCAAAGAACCCCCGTAAGGACATCCCGAAGGCGATTAATGCTGTTGTCTTCCGCCTGCTGGTGTTCTACTTCGGCTCCGTGCTCCTGCTGTGCATGCTGCTGCCGTACACCCAGTACTCCGGTGACGAGTCACCGTTTGTGACCTTCTTCAACTCCATCGGCGTGCCGTACGCCGGTCCTATCACTCAGTTGGTGGTCATCACCGCTGCGTTGTCCTCCCTGAACGCCGGCCTCTACTCCACGGGCCGCATCATGTACTCGCTGTCCAAGGCCGGTTCCGCACCGCAGTGGGCAGGCAAGGTCACCAAGGGTGGTGTGCCCTACGGTGGCATTCTGATGACCACCGGCGTCGCCCTGTTCGGCGTTGTGCTCAACTACTTCGTGCCGGAGGCAGCGTTCGAGGTTGTGTTGAATATCGCGGCACTTGGCACGATGGCGTCCTGGGCGGCAATTTCCCTGTCGCACATGCGCTTTGTGCGGCTGGCCCGGCAGGGCAAGTACACCCGTCCGGATTACCGCGCACCATTCTCGCCGTTCACCGATATTGTCTCGCTGCTGTTCCTTGGGCTGGTTGTCGTGCTCATGGCCTTCGACTACCCAATTGGCACCTGGACACTGATTGTGTCACTGCTGATGTGGCCGGCGCTTGCGTTCGGCTGGTTCAAGGTCCGCGATCGCGTTGAATTCATCTCGCGTTCGCACGTGAACTACGAGCACGTCACTGGTGAACAAGCACCCGACATTGATCCCCCAATCGTTACCCATTAATCCCCTCACACTTTTGAAAGGAACTGCCCATATGACTCAACTTGTCGACGTCACCAACATGTGCCGCTGGATCGACCACCACGGTGTGGAGAAGATCATCGCCGGCATCCTCGAATACATCGAAAAGGACTTCGTCCGCTGGGAGGAATTTGACAAGATTCCGCGCGTGGCCAGCCACACCCCTATCGGTGTCATCGAACTGATGCCCACCTCCGACTCAATCGAATACGGATTCAAGTACGTCAACGGCCACCCGTCGAACCCGGCTCGTGGCTTCCAGACTGTGACCGCTTTCGGTTTCCTGGCTGACGTAGACAACGGCTACCCTACGTTTGAAGCCGAGATGACCTTGCTCACCGCACTTCGTACTGCTGCAACCTCCGCAATGGCGGCAAAGTACCTCGCGCGCAAGGACTCTGAAGTCATGGCGATGATTGGCTCCGGTTCCCAGTCGGAGTTCCAGGCGCTCGGGTTCCGTGCGGCATTGGGTATCGAGAAGGTCCGCATCTTCGACATCGACCCGGACGCGATGGAGAAGTTCCGCCGCAATATCGAGCCGCTCGGCATCGAGGTCTACATCGCCGACAGCGTTGAGGATGCGCTCGAAGGCGCAGACATCATTACGACCTGCACCGCCGACAAGGCGCAAAACACCATCCTGGATTACTCCCTGGTTCGCCCTGGTGTGCACATCAATGGTGTGGGTGGTGACTGCCCGGGCAAGACGGAGCTTGATCCGCGCATTCTTGACGACGCCACCGTGTTCGTCGAATTCCCTCCCCAGACCCGCATCGAGGGCGAGATCCAAAACAAGGGCGAGGACTTCGAGGTCGTCGAACTGTGGAAGGTCATCGCAGGCAAGGTCCCGGGCCGCTCTAGCGATGAGGAGATCACACTGTTCGACTCGGTCGGCTTCGCAATCGAGGACTTCTCCGCCCTGCGCTACCTGCGCGACTCGACTGCTGGCACCGACTTCCAGACCTATATTGAGTTGGTCGCCGATCCGGATGATCCGAAGGACCTGTTCTCCCTGACCACCAAGGTGCTCAGCCCCATGTAGAGCGCTCTGCCTAACGACGAAACGCCGCTGGCCCCGAACAGAAAGGTTCGGGGCCAGCGGCGTTTAATCGTCGATACGCGCTAGTGGCTTAGCGTGCGTCTTCGATAGTGATCGTCTGGGCAACAGCCTGGACAACACCGGCAACCTTGATGGACTCCCAGACCTGCTCCTTGGTCAGGCCTTCCTCGCGGACGGTGTTGGCGTGGGCGACGGCGCAGTGCTCGCAACCATTGATGGTGGAAACGGCGAGCGACCACAGCTCGAAGTCAGCCTTTTCTACCCCCGGCTTGGAGATGATGTTCATGCGAAGGCCGAACTTCACGTTGGCGTAGTCGTCACCCAACCAGCCCTTAGCGCGGTACGCGACGTTGTTCATCGCCATGACAGTGGCCGCACCGAAGGCTGCGTCGATGGCCTCCTCGGAGAGGTGTTCCTTGGCCTCGTCGGTGATCTCGGAGATGACGGTTGCGTTGCGGGTCGCGGCCGCGGAGGCGACGAGCGTGCCCCACAGTTGCTGCTCATTCAGCTCGGTCGAGCGGGTCAGCGAACCAAGGTTGAGCTTCTGGTCCTTTGCGTACTCGGGAAGTGCGTTGCGCAGGTTATCGATAGACATACGTTGATCCTTTCAGTTGGTATGGGAGCGCCCCGCCACTCCAGCGTTAAGGAGCGCGGGGCGGCACGGAAACTAAAGTTCGGGTGCTACTTCAGGGACTCCTGGACCACAGCCATCTTGTCGATGTTCTTGGTCGGGTCGTTCTTCTGCCAATCGCAAGCGCAGACCTCTTCAGACTGCAGAGCGTCGAGGACACGCAGGACCTCGTCGACGTTACGGCCAACAGCGTCCGGGGTGACGGACACGAACTGGATGATGCCGTCCGGGTCGATGATGAAGGTTGCACGGTCTGCGACACCGTCAGCGTTCTCAACACCGAGGGCGCGGATCAGGTCGTGGCGGATGTCCGAGAACATCGGGAACGGGATGTCCAGCAGTTCCTCGTGGGTTGCACGCCAGTTGAAGTGCGAGAACTCGTTATCGATGGAGCCGCCGAGCACCTGGGTGTCGCGGTCCTCGAACTCCTCGTTGAGCTTGCCGAATGCGGCGATCTCGGTCGGGCAAACGAAGGTGAAGTCCTTCGGGTAGAAGAAGATGACCTTCCACTTGCCCTCGTACTTATCCAGGGAGACGCGCTCGAAGTAGTCGTCCGGGGAAGCAGCGTTAGCTTCCTTCAGGTTGCCACCCTTCAGTGCGAGAAGGTCGAACTCCGGAAAACGCTCTCCAACGGTCATGATCGGCATGATGATCCTCCAAAAGAATCTGGTCAAACGAATGTGTTTCGGACGTAAAACAGTATGACACAGTTCGCAGAAGGTTGCAACCAAAAACCTATTAGCCGGTGTAGGATTCATAAGTATGAGCAATCGAGAGTATAAACCGACACTCGCACAGATCCGTACCTTTGTCACGGTTGCAGAACAGAAACACTTTGTGAGCGCAGCAGCGAAACTTGGCATCTCCCAGCCTTCCCTGTCACAGGCTTTGGCGTCGCTTGAAAATGGTCTTGGCCTGCAACTTATCGAGCGTTCCACCCGGCGCGTGATCGTCACCCCCACCGGTGAAGCGCTGTTGCCATATGCGAAGGCAACCCTCGACGCTGCCGATGCTTTTCTTGCCCAGTCGCGCGGAGCGCTCGGCGAGCTCGCCGGCCCACTGAACATTGGCATCATCCCTACAATTGCGCCGTATCTCCTTCCGGGAGTGCTTATTGGGATCGAGGAAAACTACCCGGATTTGGAACCGCGCATCGTAGAAAACCAAACGGATCAACTGTTAAAAATGTTGCGCGACGGGCAACTCGATCTGGCAGTGCTTGCCACTCCGACGCACGCACCAGGTTTGGAGCAATTGCCGCTTTACGACGAGCCGTTTGTGGCAGTGACCAATCCGGACGATCCACTTGCCGGCCGCACCGATCTGGGGCTGGACAGCCTGAAGGACCTCAACCTTTTACTACTGGATGACGGCCACTGTCTCCGGGATCAGATTGTGGAGCTGTGCAAGATCGCTGAGGCAACTCCCGGCGCGCGCAAGCATGCTGTGACACGCGCATCGTCACTGACCACGATCGTCCAGTTGGTCGTGGCAGGGCTGGGGTCAACGTTGATTCCGGCCTCCGCGGTAGGCACTGAGTGCTCTCGCCCCGGAGTCGCTTCCGCAACGTTTGCAAACGGCGTACAGGCGCAACGCACGGTGAGCTTGGTCTACCGTGCGTCCTCGCAGCGTGTTGCGGAGTTCGAGCAGTTAGGGCGACTCGTGAAGGCTTCGTATGAGCGGGCCCTGGAATCAGGTAAATCCCTGCTTCCGCGCTAAGCTCTGCCTCTGGCTATGACTGATCATTCTTCCTCCTCCCCCGCCCCGCCGAAGCCGCAGCTCTACGATGCGCTCGATGCTGTACCGATTGCGGATGTTCGACGGTTCCGTAGGCGACTCAAAAATGCGAGCGCGCCGGATGCGCTGCGGGCGATTGGGAAGGATATTGAGAGGGCACGGGGTGTCGTCGAGAAGCGCGATGCTCTGATCCCTGAAATTACTTACCCGGAAAACCTGCCGGTGTCTGCGCGCCGCGACGACATCATGGAACTGGTGCGCGACAACCAGGTCGTTGTTATCGCCGGCGAGACGGGATCGGGCAAGACCACCCAGATTCCAAAGATGCTGCTGGAGATGGGGCGTGGCCGGCGTGGACTGATTGGACACACGCAGCCGCGCAGACTCGCCGCTCGCACCGTTGCGGAGCGCATCGCCGACGAGCTCGGCCAGGACATCGGTGAATCTGTCGGCTACGCCATTCGTTTCGACGACAAAGTATCCCCGTCTACTGCGGTCAAGCTGATGACGGACGGCATCTTGCTCACAGAGATGCAGCGCGATCGCTTCCTCAACGCGTACGACACGATCATTATCGACGAGGCCCACGAGCGCTCACTCAACATCGACTTCCTGCTGGGCTACCTCAAGCGACTGCTGCCCAAGCGGCCGGACCTCAAGGTGATTGTCACATCTGCGACCATTGACCCGGAGGCATTTGCCAGCCACTTCGCCGACGCCGAGGGCAACCCAGCTCCGATTATCGAGGTCTCCGGGCGTACTTACCCAGTCGAAATCCGCTATCGACCACTGGTTGAGCAGATTCAGAAAAAAGACGGCTCCATCAAGGAGATTGACACCGACATGATCGACGGTGTCGTCGCCGCCTGCAAAGAACTTATGGGTGAGGGCAACGGCGACATTCTGTGTTTCTTCTCTTCAGAGCGCGACATCCGTGACTGCATGGAGGCGATTGAGAAGCAGCACTGGCGTGGCGTTGAGGTTGTTCCGCTGTTCGGTCGCCTCTCCAACGCGGAGCAGCACCGTGTGTTCTCCCCACACTCGGGTCGTCGCATTGTGTTGTCGACAAACATCGCCGAAACGTCTCTGACCGTGCCGGGCATCCACTATGTGGTGGACACTGGCCTGGCGCGTATCTCGAGGTATTCGACACGCACCAAGGTCCAACGTCTGCCTATCGAGGAAATCTCCCAGGCTTCCGCGAACCAGCGTTCGGGCCGATCGGGCCGTACCGCCGACGGCATTGCCATCCGCCTGTATTCGGAGGAGAACTTCGAAGCGCGCCCAGAGTTCACTGACCCGGAGATTCTGCGCACAAACTTGGCGTCAGTCATCTTGCAGATGATCTCGCTGCGGCTTGGGGATATCAATGAGTTCCCCTTCATCCAGGCGCCTGACCATAAGGCGGTCCGCGACGGACTTATGCTGCTGCACGAATTGGGGGCGATCTCGCAAAAAGAACGTGGTGGCGCACCGACCCTCACCAACGTTGGCCGCGATATTTCCCGCATTCCTGTGGACCCCAAGATGGCCCGCATGCTGGTGGAGGCCAATCGCCTCGGCGTGCTTGATGACGTCACTGTCATCGTCGCAGCCATGACCATCCAGGATGTTCGAGAACGCCCCTTGGAGTACCAGGCCCAGGCCGACCAAGCACACGCCCGCTTCAAGGACAAAGAGTCCGACTTCCTGTCATCGCTGAAACTGTGGGACTACATCGGCGATTCCCGCGACGAGCTGTCCGGCAACGCATTCCGTAAGCGTATGAAGCGCGAGTTCCTCCACTACATGCGCATCCGTGAGTGGCGCGATCTTGTCCGCCAATTGCGCGACGTGGAGCGACAGCTCGGCTGGTCTCCCGCCGATAGTGTCGCGGGTGAGCGCGATGCAGCTGCAGTCCACCAGTCGCTCTTGACTGGTTTGCTCTCCAATATCGGCGCGCGTGACGGCAATTCCAAAGAGTTTCAGGGAGCGCGCGGGACACGGTTTATGGTCTTTCCCGGCTCGTCGCTGGCTAAGCGGCCTCCGGAGTTTCTCATGGCCGCTGAACTCGTCGAAACGTCACGGCTCTGGGCTCGTGACGTAGCCAAGATCGAACCTGCTTGGGTTGAGCGTGCCGCCGGCGACCTGCTCAAACACTCCTATTCGGAACCTGTGTGGTCGCGTAAGCGTTCCGCAGCGATGGTCCACGAAAAATCCATGCTTTACGGCGTGACCATCGTGCGTGATCGGCTTGTTCCCTACCACCGGGTGGATCCTGCCGCTGCGCGCACAATGTTCATCCGCCACGCGCTGCTGGAGGGCGATTGGAACCGTCACCATAAGTTCATCGACCACAATGAAGCGTTGCTTGCGGAAGCAGCCGAGGTCGAGGAAAAGGTTCGCCGCCGCGGCCTTGTCGTCGACGAAGATACGTTGTTCGACTTTTACGACGCTCGCCTGCCCGACAATGTCACCACCGCTCGCCACTTTGATTCGTGGTGGAAGAAACAGCGTGCGAAAGACAAGCATTATTTGGACTTCGATCCGAACGCATTGCTTGACGACGACAACGTTGACGCCTCTGCGACCGCCTTTCCCGAGGCCAAGCGCCAGGGCTCCGTGGAATACGCACTGCGCTACAAGTTCGAACCGGGCGACCCGTTTGATGGAGTCACTGTCGAGGTACCCGTGCCACTCCTGGCAAACCTTGACCCTGACGGCTTCGATTGGCTCGTCCCAGGCTTGCGCTCTGAACTCGCTGCCGAGATGATCCGCACCCTACCGAAGGCGTTACGTAAAACCGTCGTCCCCGCCCCCGACTTTGCGCAGCGTGCACTCGAGGTAATGCCCGAGGACGTCAACACGGACATCCCGTTTACTGAAGCGCTCGCCGATGCGCTTCGAAGCGTTGGTGGCCGCGGTATTAACGCCACGGATTTCAACCCCCAGGCGTTGCCACCGCACTTGCAGGTTACCTATGCGGCAATCGACCGCCGCGGCAAGATCGTCGACCACGACAAGGATCTCGCAGCGTTAAAACGCCGTCAGGCGGGCAAGATTAAGTCGTCTGTATCCAAAGCTGGACGCCAATCGGAGTCTGAGTCTGTAAAAAAGTGGACGTCGGACTCGCTCGGCGCTGTACCGGAGACTGTGACCACAACAATCGACGGTAACGAGGTTGATGCTTACCCAGCACTCGAAGCTACAAAAGACGGTGTCAAGGTCACGGTGCACCCGACGAAGGCTGCTGCCGACGCGTCGATGGTCACTGCGACACTGACGTTGCTGTTGCGCGAAATCAGCGTTAATGCGCAGCAGATGACCAAGGGCCTACCGTTGCGCCATAAGGTCGCTGTTGACCGCTATCCCCATGGCGGAGCAAATGGCCTGGTCGAGGATGCTCGTGTATCGGTGATTCGTGATCTGATGATGTCGCACGGAGGCCCGGTGCGCACTCCGGAGGAGTTCGACGCCCTTCTCGCCGAGATTAAGCCACAGGTCTCGGGTGGTGTAAGGCGTGCTGTGGTCAACACTGCTCCAGCGCTTGCCGCGTACGCCGACATTTCGGTGGAGCTCGATCAGTGGGAGGGGCCTGCGATTGATGACATGCGTTCGCAGCTCGCCTTCTATCTCCCCCGTCACGCGATAACGGTTCATGGGGTGCAGCACTTACAGCATTTGCCGCGCTATATCGATGCGATGCGGATCCGGCTGGAGGATATGCGTCTGGACCCGGACCGAGATGCTGACCGCCAGGCAGTTGTCGATGGGGTGAAACGCTACCTTGCTGATCATATGAAGCGACTTCCCGCACAACGGTCGAAGACGCGGGCCTACAAGGATATTCTTTGGCTCATTGAGGAGTTGCGGGTCAGTTTGTTCGCGCAGCGACTTGGCACTCCCCGACCGGTCAGCCAGCGCCGGATTGAGAAGAAAATTGATGCGCTGCGCTAGCGATATTCTTCGCGGTCGCGCCGACGCATAAGCCTGATTTCCGACTCGAAATCGTCGGCACTTTCAAACGACTTATACACAGATGCGAAGCGCAGGTATGCAACCTCGTCAAGCGCACGAAGTGGCTCGAGTACTGCCAAACCAATCTCGTGAGCAGGAACCTGCGAGCTGCCCTGCGCACGCACGATTTCTTCGACTTCTTGTGCGAGGCGCTTCAGTGCATCGTCGGAAACGTCCCGACCTTGACATGCACGCCGCACACCAACGATGAGCTTGTCGCGGTCGAACGGCTCACTTACTCCATTACGTTTGACGACGGTGAGTACCGCGTTTTCAACAGTGGTGAATCGACCACCGCATTCTGTACATTCACGGCGACGGCGAATTGCAGAGCCTGCTTCGACAAGTCTGGAGTCAGCGACTCTGGTCTGTTCGTTATGACAGAAGGGGCAATACATAGGGCTCAGACTACCCCTCTAGCGGACCACCTCCGAGTCTGCGATGAAAACCGGCTGGGACGACCCCGGCACCTGGCTTGCATCACTAAACACTCCACCAAACGCAGAGCCGGCTAAAAGCGCTCCAGTCAGCAACGCTGCTAAGACGAAACCTTCCTTGCCCTCGCGGTGAGATTCGAATGCCTCAGATACATATTCCCGACGTCCATAACCTAGGTTCTCTGTACGCTCACCCTTTCGATCAATAACGTCAAGCGTTCGAACACCGCTATAAACACCGCTACGATCTCGTCCTGGATTAAGGTCCCACACCTCGACCGGCTGCGCTAACCGAGGCGTCCGAGATACACCGCAATCGCTCCCATACCCACTGTTCACTGCTGGATTAATCGTTACCGACATTTCACTCTCCTTCAATCTCGTGCACCACTGTACGAATGCACTCGACATGTTCGAATATGTAATCGTTTGTATGTTCGACTCCGCTTACACGTTCGATTTATAGCAAAGCGAGCAAACACTGTCTAGCCCAAAGTGGAAAATATCGAACAAACTTGCCCTCTCTGGTAGGTTCTATGCCTACAGACCTAGAAACAGAGACACGCGGAAAGAAGAAAAGCAGTGGCAAAGAAAAAATCTGACGCAGGCAATCTCGACATGAGCACACTTTCAGACAGGCAACGTCGAATCCTTCAGGTCATCCAAGATGCCGTTGTACTCCGCGGCTACCCGCCAAGCATCCGTGAGATCGGCGACGCTACCGGGCTGCAATCAACCTCATCCGTGGCATACCAGCTCAAGGAACTGGAGAAGAAGGGCTTCCTGCGCCGCGACCCCAATAAGCCGCGTGCCGTGGATCTGCGCCACCTGCAACAGACAACCAAACCGAAGCGCAAAACCCCCCAGCAGGACACACCCGAGGACGCGACTCCCGCGCGTTTCGTTCCAGTTTTGGGACAAATAGCAGCTGGTGCACCTATCCTGGCCGAAGAAAACGTCGACACCTATTACCCACTTCCTAGCGACCTACTCGGTGATGGCGACGTTTTTATGCTTCAGGTTGTTGGAGAGTCCATGCGCGATGCCGGCATCCTCAACGGCGACTGGGTTGTTGTACGTTCGCAGCCTGTTGCCGAGGAAGGCGAGTTCGTCGCTGCATTGCTTGACGGCGAGGCGACAGTCAAAGAGTTCCACCGCGATTCCACCGGTGTGTGGCTCCTTCCCCACAATGATGCGTTTGCCCCAATCAAGGGCGATAGCGCAGAGATCATGGGGCGTGTTATTTCCGTTTTCCGCACTCTTTAGCGGGAATTTGCCCTCCTTTAGGGGCAAACCAAACACAATCGCAGACATCCGGGCATGAATGTCTGAAATACTGAGTACTCCGACCAAAACGTTTGAGGAGTGCGATGTACGCCGAGGAGCGCAAACGCCAGATTGCGTCACTTACTGCTGTGGAAGGCAGGGTGAGCGTCGCTGAACTCGCGGAAAAGTTCGATGTCACTGCCGAAACGATCCGCCGCGACCTCACCGCACTTCACGCCGATGGGATTGTGCACCGCGTACATGGTGGTGCTGTTGCAAACCAAGCGTTTCTCACCTCTGAACTCCCGCTCGATGCCCGGTCTCGTGCGGCATCTGATGCGAAAACCGCGATCGCGAAAGCTGCACTGGATTTTCTCCCCCGCCACGACAACGCCGCGATTTTTCTGGATTCTGGCTCTACAACCAGTTACTTTGCACAGTTGCTTTGCGAGGGCACCCGCGCTCAAGACTGCTCTATCGTGACAAATTCGCTGCCAATCGCCCTGGATCTTTCCTCCGCAGGCCTTGATGGCGTACAGCTTCTTGGTGGGTCAGTTCGTGCAATTACGCAAGCGGTAGTTGGTGCGACTGCACTTCGAACGTTGGCATTGCTCCGCGCCGATGTCGCATTCATTGGTACCAATGCTCTGACGATTGACCACGGCCTATCTACCGCCGATTCTCAGGAAGCAGCCGTGAAATCGGCCATGGTCACAAATGCCCAGAAGGTCGTGGTCTTGTGTGATTCATCGAAGATCGGCAACGATTACCTTGTCAGTTTCGCACCCCTCGATGCCATCGACATCGTCATTACCGATAGTGGTGCACCTGAGACATTCCTCGAAGATCTCGAGCGCAATGATATTGAGGTCGTTCTTGCGCCGGTGACATCCAGCACACACTAATTCCGATTGTGTGGGATTCGTTGCAAAAACGGATACAATCGGACACACTGGTTGTGTGAGCAGCACAAAGAACACGGTGCGGGTAGTCACCCTCACCCCAAACCCCAGCATGGATGTGACGGTAAACGTCCCCGTGCTTAAACGCGGTGAGGTTGCGCGGATTTCCCAGACCCGAAAAGAGGCGGGTGGAAAAGGGGTCAATGTCGCGCACGCGTGTGCCAAAGCGGGCATTCGAACCATCGCGATTGCCCCCTGTGCCCCCTCCGATCCGTTTGCGGACGTCATCCGTGAACTGCCGGTGCAGTTTCACCCCGTTGCTATCGCGGCATCGGTGCGAACCAATACT
This sequence comes from Corynebacterium coyleae, assembly GCF_030408635.1. NCBI lineage: Bacteria > Bacillati > Actinomycetota > Actinomycetes > Mycobacteriales > Corynebacteriaceae > Corynebacterium > Corynebacterium coyleae. The sequence continues at coordinate 1,517,300 of NZ_CP047198.1, forward strand.
GCGATCGTTGAAGATGACGCAACAACGACAAAGATCAACGAACCAGGAGCGAGGCTTTGCGACGACGAAAAGGCGGCCGTTGAATCAGCTATAGATTCAGTCGTCGCAGACGCTGAAGCCGTCGTTCTTGCAGGATCGCTTCCCCCTGGTGTCCCAACTGACTGGTACGCAGATCTTGTGGAGCGCATCCGTCGGGTTAATGCTGGCGCGCTGGTCGCAGTGGATACTTCCGATGCACCGCTGCAGGCAATTGGTGAGCGACTCGATACGAGCGCGCCGGACGTGTTGAAGCCAAACGCGTTTGAGCTCGCGCGGCTCACCGGTGGCGACGGCAGCGCATTGGAGCGCAGCGCTTCCGAGGGCGACTACGCCGCCATCGTTTCGGCAGCACAGAAACTGATTGACCACGGGGTCAACGAAGTACTGGTCACCTTAGGCGGCGCCGGTGCATGCTTAGTTACTCGCGCTGGTGCGTGGGCGGCGACCCCACCTCCAGTCACGGTGCTCTCAACCGTCGGCGCTGGTGATAGTTCGTTGGCTGGCTACCTGATGGCACGGATCGCCGGGGATGAACCAGCCGAGTGCCTCCGCCGTGCAGTGGCGTACGGCTCGGCTGCGGCGTCGCTGCCGGGCACTGGCATCCCCTCTCCTTCCGATATCGACCTTGAACACACTCACGTGTTCCCCGTATAACTGCATGAAAGAAGACAACGTGAATCAACCTCTCATCACGCCAAAACTTGTCACGCTTGATGCTGACCTTGGCATTTCTCCCTCCGATGTCATTGGCCAGCTCGCTGCACGTATCGCAGATTCTGACCGTGCGACTGATGCCGCAGCGGTGGCTGAGGCAGCCGTCGCGCGCGAGGCTAAGGCCGGCACCGGCGTGAACGGACGGGTCGCTATCCCGCACTGCCGTAGTGCCGCTGTCACCGAACCCACGCTTGCGTTTGCCCGGCTGTCCAACCCTGTTGACTTCAACGGCCCCGACGGTGACGCCGAGCTGGTGTTTCTCATTGCAGCACCTGAAGGCGGCGGCAAGGCACACTTAAAGATTCTCTCAAAGCTCGCCCGCGCACTTGTCCGCGGCGATTTCGTTGATAACCTCCGCTCCGCCGCGTCCGAGCAGGAGATTGTGGATCTTGTGCACGGCGTGGTCAATGCTGAACCGAAGAAGGCTGAACCGAAGAAGGCTGAGCCGAAGAAGAAGGCCGATGCGGTGGTGTCGTCGCAAAGCAATGCGCCAATTCGTATTGCAGCGGTCACATCGTGTGCGACCGGCATTGCGCACACCTACATGGCAGCGGATGCACTGACGCAAGCAGCTAGCAAGCGCGACAATGTTGATCTTCGTGTCGAGCCGCAAGGCTCCTCCGGTGGGGATCCGCTCGACCAGGCGTTTATCGATTCCGCTGATGTGGTGATTTTCGCCCATGATGTCGCTGTTCGCGGAAAGAGTCGCTTCGCGGGTAAGCCCGTGGTCGACAGTCCAGTCAAGCGTGGTGTCAACGAACCGGACACGATGATCGATGAGGCGATCGCCGCATCGAAGGACCCAAACGCACCTCGAGTAGCTGCAGCGTCGAAGGCAGATAGTGACGACACCGCGTCTGCCGCGACACAGAGCTGGCCCAAGCGCATCCAACAGGCGATCATGACCGGCGTTTCCTACATGGTGCCGTTCGTCGCCGCCGGTGGCCTGCTGTTGGCCCTCGGATTCCTCTTCGGCGGCGCGGACATGGCGAATGGCTGGCAGGCACTGGTCACCGAGCACTCCCCGACTAACCTGCCTGGCAATCAGATCACTGTGGACGGCGAACTCATTGCGTTCAGGCGCTCCGGCTGGTTGCTCTACCTCGGCGCAGTGCTCTTCGCCACTGGGCAGATGGCTATGCAATTCGTCGTGCCGGCACTGTCCGGCTACATCGGCTACGGACTCGCTGGGCGCCCGGGTATCGCACCTGGCTTCGTCGGCGGCGCAATCTCCGTGATGGTCGGCGCTGGCTTCATCGGTGGCCTGATCACCGGTTTGCTCGCAGGTGTGATCGCGCACTGGATTCAGACGTGGAAGGTTCCGCGCTGGCTGAGCTCGCTCATGCCGGTGGTGATCATCCCGCTGCTGACATCGCTGATCATCGGCGTACTGATGTTCCTGCTGCTGGGCCGTCCGCTCGGCGCTGTCATGGAAGGACTCACCGCGTGGCTGGAGTCCATGTCCGGTTCGTCTGCCGTGCTGCTTGGCGTGACTATCGGCTTGATGATGTGCTTCGACCTGGGTGGCCCGGTGAACAAGGCTGCCTACCTGTTCGGCACCGCTGGCTTGTCTGCGGGTACCCAGGGTGCGTACGAAATCATGGCCGCGGTAATGATCTCGGGCATGGTGCCGCCGATCGCACTGTCTATCGCCACCTTCCTGCGTTCCTCGCTGTTTACCCCGGCTGAGCAGGAGAACGGCAAATCTGCCTGGCTGCTGGGCCTGTCCTTCGTATCTGAAGGTGCGATCCCGTTCGCAGCTGCAGATCCGTTCCGTGTGATCCCTTCGATGATGCTTGGCGGCGCAACCGCAGGTGCGGTCTCGATGGCCCTTGGCGTGGGTGCGCAGGCACCGCACGGTGGCGTGTTTGTGATCTTCGCCTACCACCCGTGGTGGGGCATGCTCGTGGCGTTGGCTGCCGGTGTCGCGGTGGCAACGCTCGCTGTTGTGGCGCTCAAACAGTGGTGGCCTAACGATGAGATCCGAAAGGCTGCGAAACGCGAGGAAGAACTCGTGTCGGCTTAAGCACAAGGGCGTACACTCGACTGCAAAACGCATTCTTGAAAAACCGCGTGAAAGGAAAGTTGCATTATGGCTTCGAAGACGGTCAAGGTCGGTTCCACGGTTGGTCTGCACGCTCGTCCGGCGACGGTGATTGCGGACGCTGCTGGTGAGTACGATGACGAGATCCTGCTTACCCTGGTCGGCGGCGACGAGGACGATGAGACTGATGCTGCGTCCTCGCTCATGATCATGGCGATGGGTGCAGAGCACGGCGATGAGGTCATCGTCACCTCTGATAATGCCGAGGCGGTTGAGAAGATCGCCGCACTGATCGCGAAAAATCTCGACGACGAGTAAAAGCTTCTTGCTTAGCGACGACTACGCCCGGGCAACCACAGTGGTTGCCCGGGCGTAGTCTTTTTGATGGGTGAGGTTAGCGGAACTGACCTTCACCAATATGGTCGTAAGCCCACCGCATCATCGGATAGATAACGATGATGCCAACGGAGCCGAGGGCGATGCCTTCCAGGGTGACCTGCCCGACCTCGAAGGTGAGGTTGCCGATGCCGACAATCAGCGCGACGGCAGCTGCGGTGAGGTTCGCCGGGTCAGTGAAGTCGACCTTGTTGTCCTGCCAGATACGCACGCCAAGCATGCCGATCAGGCCGTAGAGCACCAAGCACGCGCCACCGAGCACGCCGGCGGGAATGGTGAAGATGACGGCGCCGAACTTCGGGATGAACGCGAGGATGATCGCGAAGGTGGCAGCCACCCAGTACGCAGCGGTGGAATACACCTTGGTCGCGGCCATGACTCCAATGTTTTCGGCGTAAGTAGTGGTGCCGGAGCCGCCGAAGCCACCCGCCAGGGTCGTGGCGATGCCATCGCCGATCAGTGCCCGGCCCTGCATGTGGTCCAGGTTGCGGTGGGTCATCTCGGCGACCGCCTTGACGTGTCCGACGTTTTCAGCAATGAGCACAACAAGCACCGGAAGTGTCACTAGCACGGCAGAAAGGTGGAACTCCGGAGTGTGGAACTGCGGCAGGCCAACCCAGGCGGCGTCACCGATTGTGGCCAGCGCGTCTTCACTCAAGCCACCGCTCAGTGCCGCAAATAACCATCCAACCAGCACACCGATAAGGATGGACAGACGCGAAAGCATTCCTCGAGAGGCAACAGTCACGACGACGATGGTCAAAAGCGTTACACCTGCGACTGCTGGCTGTGTTTGCACGTTGCTGACCGCTGTCGGTGCGAGATTGAAACCGATAAGTGCCACGATCGCGCCGGTGACCACAGGCGGCATGACGGCGTCGATAACGCGTTTGCCGGCCCATTGCACAATCACACCGACAAGGATCAACGCCACACCGGTCAACAGCACGCCACCGAGTTGCGCGCCGATACCGTACTGCTGTGATGCAGTCAGCGGGGCGATGAAGGCAAAGGAAGAGCCGAGGTAGCTAGGCAACTGGTTCCGGGTGATCAGCAGGAAAATAATCGTGCCGAGGCCAGAAAATAGCAATGTGGTGTTGACCGGGAAGCCGGTGAGCGTTGGCACCAACAACGTCGCACCGAACATGGCCACTACGTGCTGCATGCCGATGCCGATGGTGCGCGACCACGACAGTCGTTCGTCGGGGGCAACTACGGCCCCGGGTTTCACACGGCGTCCATCGCCGTGCAGGGTCCAACCAATGGAGTTCGTCACGAGTCTTCATTATGGCCCTCGTACGCCACGCATTACTAATCGTGAGCAATGGGACACGAGCGGGTAAATTGCTCCCCATGGAAATCATCATTCGACGCACCCCTGAGGAAGTCGGCGCATACGCCGCCGATTGCATCGAGCCGTTCGCCCGCGAAGGCGCAACCATCGGCCTTGCGACCGGTTCCTCCCCCAACCCAACCTACAAAGAGTTGATCCGTCGCCACCGCGAAGAAGGTTTGAGCTTTGCTCGCTGCAAGGCATTCTTGCTCGACGAGTACTACGGCATTCCCCGTGACCACGAGCAGTCTTACTACTCGACGATCCGCCGCGAGTTCACCGGCTCTATCGACATTCCGGATTCGTCCGTTGCGTCTCCCGACGGCGAGGCCGCCAACCCCCAGGCAGCAGCTACCTCCTACGACCACGCCATCCGCCACGCGGGCGGTGTAGATATCCAAATTCTCGGCATTGGCGCAAACGGACACATTGCGTTCAACGAGCCGACGAGTTCGCTGCGCTCCCGTACCCGTCTCATCGACCTGCATCCACGCACGATCGAGGACAATGCACGCTTCTTCGATTCTGCCGACGAGGTCCCGCGCCAAGCCCTGACACAGGGCATCGGCACCATCCTTGAGGCACGCCACCTGGTGCTTATCGCCACTGGCCCGGCGAAGGCTAACGCGGTACAAGCACTCGTCGAGGGGCCTCTGTCCGCATCGTGCCCGGCATCGGCACTGCAGCTGCACAACGCCGCGAAGGTTGTCGTAGACGAAAGCGCCGCCGAGATGCTCACCGGGGCCGAAACCTACAAGGCGTTCGACCCTTACTGGCGCTAACACCGGGGTCAACGCCAACCCGAACCGCCAGGCTTAGGAGACGACGAACTCCGCATACTGGTCGGCGAGGACACGTGGCAGGCGGACGTCGATACGCGTGCCCTCTGCCTCGTACTCCTCGGAGCGCACTGTGCCCTCCTCGTGCACGCGGCTTACCACATCACCGCGGGTGTAGGGCACGACCATGGTCACGTGCGCGTCGATGGAGTTGAGGTGCTGCTCGATGCGCGCCTCTAGCTCGTCGATTCCCTCCCCCGTCAGCGCGGACACAAACACCGCGGTGCGGCCGGTTTTTTCAAAGGCGTGGCGAAGTTCGGCGAGCACGATCGGGTCAGCGTCGTCGATCTTGTTCACCACAACGATCTCCGGCGGCATCTCCTCGCCCGAGTCGCGTGTGACCTCTGCAAGGACCGCATTGACTGCTTCGATCTGCTTCAGTGGGAACGGATCCGAACCGTCCACGACGTGCAGGACAAGGTCGGCGCCGCTGACCTCTTCGAGCGTGGACTTAAACGCCTCAACCAGCTGGGTAGGCAGGTGGCGCACAAACCCGACAGTGTCGGTCAGCACTACGTTGCGCCCGTCTGCCAACTTGGCCTTGCGCGTCGATGGGTCGAGAGTGGCAAACAGCGCGTCCTCCACCAGCACGCCCGCACCCGTCATCGCGTTGATCAACGAGGATTTACCCGCGTTGGTGTAGCCCGCGATCGCGATCTTCGGGATAGTGGAGCGCTGGCGCTGCGCGCGCTTGATCTCTCGGGCAGTCTCCATATCGCGCAGCTGGTGGCGCAGTTTGGCCATCTCGGTGCGCAGGCGGCGACGGTCGGCCTCGATACGCGTCTCACCAGGACCACGCAGGCCCACACCGCCGTTGGAGCCAGCACGACCGCCCGCCTGACGCGACAGGTTGCCACCCCAACCGCGGGTACGGCTGTAGAGGTACTCCATCTGCGCAAGGCTGACCTGTGCTTTGCCCTCTTTACTCTTCGCGTGCTGGGCGAAGATATCGAGAATTAACATCGTGCGGTCGATCACCTTGATCTTGAGGGCTTCCTCCAGCGCGATCATCTGCGACGGCGAAAGCTCACCATCAAAAATCACCGTGTCAACGCCGGTAGACAGCACAATCTCACGCAACTCCGCAACCTTGCCGGAGCCGATGTAAGTACCCGGATCAGGTTTGTCGCGCTTTTGATACAGCATGTCGACGACTTCAGCGCCGGCTGTTTCCGCCAGTGCTGAAAGCTCCCACATGCGAGCCTCAATCTCCGCAAGGGTGCCTTCGGTCCACGCGCCAACGAGCAAGACCTGTTCGATGCGGAGTTTGCGGTACTCCACCTCGGTGATGTCTTTTTGGTCCTGCGAGCGGATCTCGGTCGACCCGGTCACGGAACGAAACGCGTTGCGCTCCTCCAGGTCAAGCGCGCCTACCGTCGGCTCGGATTCGTCAGGGACGGTGTTGTGCCGAAAAGCCTCACGGAGAAGTTCGTCGTGGGCGCGCTGCTCGGGCGTGGTGTCGTCGTCACGCAAAAAGCGCTCACGGTTACCGCCGAAACGGTCAAGGTGGGGTTCAGTCATTACATCCTTTAATGGAGCTTGAAATGTCCTCTTCATATCTACCCCATTAAACGCAGATACGGCCGAGATTCTTCCCCGTGTGCGACTGCGACTATTATCGGGCGCCATGAGCACAGCAATCAGCAACGACCTCGCCGCAATCGGCTTGAACTTTGAGAAGTGGCAGGACGCTGTGGAAGCCGCCATTGCCACCGACCGTCTCGCAGTCACTGGTGAAGTGCGCGGCGGCCAGCTGATCCAATACGCCGACCCCTCAGGCGCCCAGCTCAACATTTTGGCAGTTGAGCCGTTCGCTACCTTTGCAGGATTCGATTCCGTGACCCGCACCTACGCGCACGTCACCCCAATCAACGACGTAGTTGCGCTCGCCGATGTGGTGGACCCACGCGGCAACGCGATGGCATCCCTGACCGTGAATCTTGCCCAGGGGCCGCTGCTTGTCGACGAGCCCACGCTCCAATGGCAAGAACTCTCCGTGACCGCACTCGCGCTGACAACGGAGCGCTACACCTCAACCGATGCCTACCTGGCCCTGCACCCGGGAGCGGTGGTTGGCACGGTAACCTCCCCGGGCGCCGAAGCAGTCGCATCCGGTGCCGCCGCTACCCCGGACGCACGCGCCGAATTCTCCGGCCGCGTACTGGATGCGGAATACCGCACCTCCGAACTGACCGGCCAGCGCTTCATCCACGTCTCCGTCGACGCCGCGTTCCCGTTCGACGTATGCCTGCCCGACGGCGACCTGCCGTCCCGCGACTCCGTCATCGCAGGCACCGCAGTGATGGCCGGCTCCATCCCCACTCGGACCGGTGGCGGCTGCGGCGGTTGCGGCGGATCCTGCGGTTGCGGCGGCCATTAATCCCGTAGGGCTTGAACCATGAGTTCACCGGACAAAGACCTCTCACGAGCACTACTCGGCGCGCTCGTACTCGCCGCCTCAGTAGTGCTTGTCTTGACGTTGAAACTACCCGGTCTGCTCGTGTCTGCCCTACTGATTGTTTGTGCATTCTTCATCAGCCGACATCTGCAGCCTGACCCCGAAGTGGCAGCAATGCGCTCGTCACTGCAGTACGCGCGCGACGACATCCTCGAAATTCTCGACGCATACGAGAAGCTCCAAAACGGCGCATCAGCCGCCGACATTGCAGATCGCACGCTGCACTACCCCGCCCTGGCAAACCCAGATAACTCAGTCCCCCAGATCAACGAATTTCTGCTCCGGGCCTCCTCCGCGCGTCGCTTCATCGAGCGCGTTGACGGTTATCTCGAATCCCCCGGCACCGACAAAACCCAGTTGGAACGCATCTTGATGGTCGCCGACGAGCGTGCCTTCGAACTCCAGGAGGCCTGGGACGACGCACGCCGGGCCGCAAAAGAGATCGGCCCGGCGTAACGGTTTAAAGTTCGCGGGCCAGCTCTCCACGGAACACGATGGTGGCCGGGCCGGTCATGGTGGCTACACCGTCGTTGAGCTCGACTTTGACGGCACCACCGGGGACGTTGATGGTGACGGCACCGTTTTCAATTCCGGCATCTGCAAGCACTGCCTGCGCTGCAGCAACCGTGCCGGTCCCACAGGAGCGGGTCTCCCCGACGCCGCGCTCCCAGACACGCATGTGGGCCTCGCCGTCGCGAAGTTCGGTGAGCACCTCGACGTTGACGCCTTCAGGGAAGAACTCGGAGTCGAAGGTCGGGGCGACAAAGTTCATCTCCGCAAGCCCTTCAGGTGTCAGCCCCGGGATCACGCAGGCGAGGTGCGGATTGCCCACGTCCACGCCGATGCCAGCAAACTGGTTCTCCCCCATCGTCGCGGTGGATACACCGGTGACTTCCACCGGGCCCATGCCGACGGAGACGACGGCATCGGCCTCATCAGCTTCGAGCACCCGGATGTGCTTCACCCCGGCGCGGGTGTCCACGTCGAACTCGCGGGCATCTTCAAGCCCCTCGGCGACGAGCACATGGGAGAAGGCACGGATGCCGTTGCCACACATCTCGGCGATGGAGCCGTCGGCGTTGCGATAGTCCATGAACCACATACCGTCACGTCGGACGACACGCAGCAGGCCGTCACCGCCGACGCCGGCTCGGCGGTCGCACAGGAAGGCGACCTGCTCAGGGGTGATGTCGAGTTGGTCGTCGACGTCGATCAGGACGACGAAATCGTTTTCGGTGGCATGTGCTTTCAGGAACTTCACGCCAGCGAGTCTAACGCGAGATCCACCACGCTCGAATCGGCAGCATCGAGCCATACCGTGCGCGGGTCGCGGTTGAACCACGAGCGTTGCCGGCGCACGTAGCGGCGGGTCCCGGTGATGGTCTGTTCGAGTGCTTCTTCTTCGGTGAGTTCTCCGTCGAACATGGCGAGAACCTGCGCGTAGCCGATGGCGCGACCGGCGGTGGAATTGCGGACGAGGCCGTCTGTGACCAGGGCGCGGGTTTCATCGATAAACCCTTGTTCGAACATCATGCGGGTGCGCAGCTCGATGCGGGGGTTGAGCCACTCGGCGTTCGTGCGCAGGCCAAGGATGCGCGTACCCCAACGTGGAGGTGCATTCTTCGGCGGTTGGGAAGCCTTGAACGGTTTGCCGGTCAATTCGATGACTTCAAGGGCGCGCACGGTGCGGCGCGGGTCTTTGTCCTCGATGATGCTGGCTGCTTCCGGATCGACCTCGGCGAGTTCGGCGTGCAGCGCGTCGACGCCGATCTCCCCCAGACGCGCCTCGTAGCGGGCGCGCACGGTGGGGTCGGTGGGTGGGAAGGACCAGGCGTCGATAAGCGACTGCACATACAGCATCGAACCGCCCACCAGCACCGGCACCTTGCCACGCGCCATGATCTCCTCAACCGTGGCCACGGCAAGCGTCTGGTACTCCGCGACGGAGGCGGTCTTGGTCACATCCCAGATATCCAGCAGGTGGTGCGTGATGCCTTCGCGCTCCTCCACCGGCAACTTCGCGGTGCCGATGTCCATACCCCGGTAGAGCTGCATCGAATCCACGTTGACCACTTCCCCGCCGAACTCGTGCGCAAGCGCAATGCCAAGCGCGGACTTGCCGCTGGCGGTAGGACCTACAACTGCAATGGGGTTCATACGCTCCACTCCGCTACATACCGACCGACACCCAGCGTGTCATCAGCATCGATCAACCGCGCATCCTTGCGCTCAAGTGATGCGAGTTCACGCCACATTTCCGGTTCGAGCACCTGCGTATCGACGAGCACAGCTTCACCACCGTCCAACCACCGCACAATGGCCTCGTGCGTCTCCGGCGCGCCGGGCACCAAGGCCAGCGGGGCGCGCGGAGTTAACCCCGCAGGCCCGTCGACGACGACAACGGTGATGGCGGCGGGGTCAGGGTCGTCAATGCGCGAACGTACCTCGCGAACCTCCGGGTCCCCCAGCGCAAACCTGGCAACCAGCTCACCTAAGTGGTTACCACCACGCACCGTGATGTCAGGGCCTCCCCAGGCACGAAACGAGCCAGTGTGCGCCGTGTACCACCGCTCATCGAGGCAGCAGACGATATCGATCGGGTGGCTACCTGCAGTTTCCGCCAACGCACGGGTGACGGCCAGGAGGCGCTGCGAGGCGTCGTCGTGAGGCGAGAGCGCCAACGCAGGCGATCCGGGGATGATCCAAAGGTTTGCTCGCACCCGCCCAACCCTACCTAGCACCCCAATTCGCCCCGCAGTGGTGTGTGTGGCTGTACGATCGCTTGCATTGCGCAAAGGCAGCCGCGACGCGCGGCACAGTGCGGCCCATGCCGCGGAAAGGACGACCACCATGACCGAGTCGAACCCCACCAACACACCAGGCAAGATCCCATCGCCTGCCGCCATGGCGAAGAAGGGCCCGAAGCCTCGGCCACGCCCGGCCGCGGCGCCTGCCGCCCCGTCAGTGACACCGGCGCCTGTTCCGGCGCGTACGCCGTCGGATCCGTCGAAGTTTGGCCGTGTTGATGCCGAGGGCAACGTCTTCCTCACCCGCGGCGGCACTGAACGCCAGATCGCGTCCTGGCAGGCAGGTACGCCCGAGGAAGGCCTCGCACACTACGGGCAGCGTTACGACGACCTGGTTACCGAAGTCGAACTCATCGAGACCCGCCTGCGCGCTCACCCGGAAGACGCCGATGCGATCCGCAAATCCGCAGAGGCACTCAAGGCATCGCTTGACGGCGCCGCAGTGATCGGCGACCTCGACGCCGTCGAAGCCCGCCTCGATGCTGCCATCGCCGCATCCGCCGATGCGCGTGAGCAGGCCAAGGAGCAGAAGGCGGAGCGACGTAAGGCAGCGATCGCCCGCAAGGAAGCCCTCGCCGCCGAAGCCGAAGACCTGGCGGAAAACTCCACCGAATGGAAGCGCGCCGGCGACCGCATCCGCGACATCCTCGAGGAGTGGCGTGGCATCCGTGGCATCGACCGCGCAACCGATGACGAACTGTGGAAGCGCTACTCCCGCGCCCGCGACAGCTTCAACCGTCGCCGCGGCGCCCACTTCGCCGAGTTGGACCGCAACCGCGCCCAAGCCAAGAAGGTCAAGGAAGAACTCGTCGACCGCGCCGAAGCGCTCAAGGACTCCACGGATTGGGGCAACACCGCCCGCGCCTACCGCGACCTGATGACGGAATGGAAGGCCGCCGGCCGCGCCCCACGCGAGGTAGACGACAAGCTCTGGGAGCGCTTCCGCGCCGCCCAGGACCACTTCTTCGAAGCCCGCAACGCCGTCAACGCGGAACGCGACCGCGAATTCGAGGCCAACGCAGAAGCCAAGGATGCGCTGATCGCCGAATACGACGCGCAGATCGACCCGGCTAAGGGCCTCGGCGCCGCGAAGGCGAAACTGCGCGAACTGCAGGACAAGTGGGACGAGATTGGCTTCGTTCCCCGTGGCCGCGTCCGCGAGTACGAGAACAGGATCGCCCGCATCGAGCAGCGAGTTTCCGACGCCGAAGACTCCCGCTGGCGCAAAACCAACCCTGCCCAGCAGGACAAGGTCAACCAGTTCCAGGTCAAAGCCGACGACTTTGAGCGCCAAGCCCAAGAGGCCGAGGCTAAAGGCAACGCCGCAAAGGCAGCAACGCTGCGTGAGCAGGCGAAGCAGTGGCAGGAATTCGCCGACGTTGCCGCGAAGGCTGTGAACGAGGGCTAGTGCTCACACCACAGCAGTACGTCCCCCGGCCCAACTCATCGGAGGCAGTGGTCGGGGGTTACGCATTTTCCGCAACGCTCGCCATCCAAGACATCACCGGTCTTGCCACCTCTGGGGTGTCCGCATCGCACATTGCGAAGCGTCTCGAGCCGTCCGCCGAATCCGAAGCAATCCTTTTCGCGCTCACCTCCCAACAGGCGCCTCGCCCGGTGACGGATTTGGGCTACCGCGAGCTTTTCGACGACGACCTCGACCACACCGACGCCTGGCTCTTCATCTCCCTGCCCCTGCTCGAAGACCGTCGCGTGATCGAAGCGAACTTCACCTTCGACGCCGAGATCGCGCCCCTGCCCGGCGAAGATGAGCCGTCCGAGCCGTGGGCTGCAGCACTGTCGCTTCTCGACGACCTCTCCACCCGCCTCGAACGTCCCATCCGCCAACTCTGGGTCACACACCTGCCCGACGCTCCGGCATCCCCCGCGTTGACCGAAGCCGGCTACACGGCGGCCTTCCGAGAAGACCAGGCCACGTTCGAGATCACCGCACTGGAAGCGCTGCCCGATTCTGGGGCCGCCGAGTTTGCAGTCATCGAAGGCCCGGGATTCTTCTCCAAACGCAAAGCAGGCGCCGACGAGGTAGAGCAGTTCTCCCGTCTGCTCACCGCGGCATCGCGCGACTACCCTCGCGGCGACCTGGTGATGGACACCATCAACTGGGACCTTGAGCGCATCCGCGACGCCGGCGCGAGGCTGCAAGACCGAGGCGGCTCGCAACTGACCGGACTGGCCTACGTCGACGGCGTCATCGTCGGGCTCTGCGAAGTCGTGCGCTTCCACGCCGACGACCCGAAGGTCTGCGAACTCGGCCTTGTCTACGTCCTGCCAGAGCACCGTGGCCGTGGCATCGGCAAATCCCTGCTGCGCGCGTCGCTGACCCGCGCCAAAGAGATCTGGGAAGACTTGGAGACGGTGTACTGCTCCTACCCCGCCGACTCGCCCACGGCGAAGGCCATCATGCGCGGGCTTGACGCCAAGGTGGTTTCGTCCACCACCGCGTGGCAGGTTTAGCGGTAGGCAACGCGCACACCTCGTAAATACCGATATCGGCGTTTACAGGGTGAGCTGTCACAAAAGCCCAGGTCGCGGATCGGTGGTCACGCTACATGACGATATCGGCTTTTGCGGGCTTGGGACCCCCCGAGCTTGTACCTGTTAGTCCAACGTCTTGCGGTGTCGCTCTGCTGCGCGGGCACGGCGGTCGTCGATAAGCAAAGGGTTTTCCTGCTCCCTTGTCGCCGCGCGCTGTGCGAGCGCCACCTCATCCTTGTCTTGCGCTTCGGCGCGCTGCTTCGCGACGGCCACCTGCTCCTCGTTGCGCGACAGAATCAGCAGGAACACCGTAAACACCACGATCACTACCGCGAGCAGGACCAGGTAGTAGCCGGGACCACGACTAATGCCGGAGGCGTTGGAGTTGCGCAGCCAGATGCCAAGCACGGAGTAAACCAGCGAGACGGTGGTGACCATCCACGCGGGAACCGCGAGTGCGAAGCGTTGCGTGACCACGGCAAGTGTGGTCAGGACACCCACGCCGATAAGCGAGATCCACGCGAAGACGTACTCCGTGAACGCGGTTTGAGCGTCCTTCGCCGCGTCAGTTACGGCGAGCGCCTGCCACAGCGATGCCCCGCCGACGAACGGCAGGAACAGCGCCACCACGTAGATGGCCACCGCGGCGGCGAGCACCCAGCGCTTTACGCCCATGTCCACGGTGGATGCGGCTTTCTTCTCCGCGCGGGCAAGGGATTCGGTATTGGGCTGCGTCATGACAGTCACTGTAGCCCCTAGTACCTGCTATTGATTATCCGCTACTGCGCGAGCGCCGCAGCCGGCGGAATAGCCGCGGCTCGGCGCGCCGGTAGCACTGCTCCAATCGCCGAAGCTGCGAGCAAGCCCACCACCAGTGCGGCGAGCGAAGCCCACGGGATCGCTGTCACAACATGGAGCTTCTCGCCTCCTAGTAGCGCATTCGCCCCAGTAACGCCGAAGAGCACTCCGAATACCACGCCAATGAGTCCAGCAGCGAGAGCGAGCAGCAATGTCTCAGTCAGAACCATCCCTGTAATTTGGGTGCGCCGGGCTCCAAGGGCACGAAGCAGACCTATTTCTCGATAGCGCTCGGTAACTGAAAGCGCAACGGTGTTGGATAGTCCCACTACTGCAATGACCAGCGCTACAGCGAGAAACGCGAGTCCGAGCGCAACGAATCGTGTGAGTTCCGCATCCGCCTCGAGGCGTTGGACGGCCGGGCTGTTCAGCGTTGCCACACCGGGTAGCTCGCCAATCGCATCCGCCGCGTCAAGTGGGTCAGCTCCGGGCACCACCTTCACCCACACGCTGGGTGTAGACACCGCGAATCGTGCAAGATCCGATTGGTGCACGATGCCCATCAGGGGCGCGCCTTCGATAACCGTGATATCGAAGGGGTGTGCATTGCCAGACTGACGGAGGGTGACGGTGACTAGCCCTGACCCCGCAGTGGTCTCCGGTGTGGGTGGCAAAATGATCGTTCCTGGCTCGGGTTCAGGGATGATCGCGTCGCTGCGAAGCACGCTACCTAGCTGCGGGGTCCACGCTGCCACGGTCATCGGACCGTCACTATCCGGCGATGCAGCGAACTCCGCGTCAAGCACGACGTCTGACACGACGGCAGTATTTGCAACCTGGGGAAGCTGACTCACGCGGTTGCCTAGCTCCACAGGGTTGTCCGTGTCTCCGGCTGGAGTGACAATGATGTCGGTTGGTGTCGCAGCCTCGACAATTTCGCCCATCGTGGCCTGGGCCGTAGTGCTTCCGGAGAGCAACGCTGCCATTAATGTCGCCCCTAGCCACACTGCCGCTGCGGTGGCGTCAGATCGCCCGGGGTGGCGCCGCAGCTGCTCGCTGGCAAGCTCCGCGTGCGCTCCCCCTCGAGCAATTGCTATCCGGCTGAAACCCAGTGCCGTGCTCGTAAAGATTTGCGCTCCAGGGATCAACAAGCCGGCACATGCGAGGAGCACTCCTGTGATCACCAGGGCCAGCGACTGAGTGGCCCCGCCGGTGACGGTCACAGCTATCCCGGTGAAGACGAGCAGCACCGCCAACACCGTGCGCGCACCACCCCCACCACGAGAACCGCCAGGTGTCCGGACTGCTGGCTCCGTCCGACGAAGGGCTTCGACTGGCGCGACACGAGTTGCCCGTCGAGCCGGCCTTACAGACGACAAAAGGCTAGGAAGAACTCCAGCAGCCAATCCAAGCGCGATCAGCCGCATCCAGAATCCCGCATCTGTTGACGCGGCAGGCATCCCCTTCAGCGCCAAAACTCCGGCAACCACGCCAAGTGCGATTCCGCCCGCCGAACCAAGTGCGCCGGCGACAGCGGCGTGGGCAATTACCGACGTAAACACCTGGCGTCGCAAAGCACCTATGCTCCGCAGTAGCGCAATCTCCCTCGTACGGCGTGCAAGCTGAAGTCTGTAGTTGTTACCCACCACCACGAGCGCAGCAAGTAAGGCGACAGCGGTAAGCAGACGCAGCGCGAGCATTACAGTTTGTGTGCCAGCTTCGTACTTCGACGCGTTCGCAGCAACGTATTCGCTGCTGCTCTCGACTCGCGCGGTAGTGCCAAATTGAGCAACTTTCTCGGCAACCTGTGCCCGAACATCGTCGACGCTGCCGCTTACTTGAACAAATGCTGCGTTGCTTCCCGCGATCCCCAACAGCCGCTGAGCGGCACTGCGCGAACACAGAAGCGTGGGCAGGGACGGCTCCATCGTCGCGCCGGGTTCAGACTCCGCGGTGCCGACAACGACGATGGTTTCGGAACCGCTGCCGTTATTCTTGAGGTTGATCTCGGCGCCGGGCAGATAACGCATCGGCTTTCCTGGGGTTTCCACAATGACCGACTCTTTGTCACTGGTGGGCATACGCCCCGCAGTGAGGCGGAACAACGTGTCGTCGAGAAGCGACTGTACTTCGATGGCTGCGCCTATTTCATCGTCGACCACCGCGATACCGGCAGTCTGTTCTTCGACCTTCTCTACTCCTGGCACTGCCCTGATCCCCCCAATGAGATCTGCGGGTAATGCCGAGTCAGCACCGGTGAGGGTGACAATGAGGTCAGCGTCGCCGGTTGCGGTGCGCACGGCTCGCTCGAGATCTCCGCGTACACCCGCTTGGAGGAAAACGGTGAATGTCACGAGCGCTGTAGCAAACAGGACAGCGATTAAGTTCGCTGGCGAAGTGCGAGAGATACGGAGCACGCTAATTCACCGACCTGGCGACGTCTCTGGCAATACTGCCATCGCGAAGCTCCACGATTCGATCAGCCCATTCGGCCACGGCTGCGTCATGAGTGACCATGACGAGAGTTTGGTTGAGCTCATCCGTGAGGCGCCTTAAGAACCGAATGAGGCTCGCACTCGTAGCTTGGTCGAGAGCACCAGTGGGTTCATCAGCAAAAATGATATCCGGCTGAGTAATCAACGCGCGGGCCACAGCAACGCGTTGCTGCTGCCCTCCCGAAAGCTCCGCCGGTTTGTGAGTGAGACGGTCCAGCAAGCCCAGCATCCCCACAACGTGATCAAACCAAACCGGATCCGCCGTGCGTTTGGCCATTTTCAGCGGCAAGACGATGTTGTCTTTCGCGGTGAGTGTTGGAATTAGGTTGAACGCCTGGAAAATGAATCCAATCCGGTCTCGCCGGGTGATGGTGAGCTGGTCGTCGCGCATCGCAGTGAGCACGTCGCCGTCCAACACGACCTGTCCCGCATCCACGGTGTCCAGGCCTGCAGCACATTGAAGAAGAGTGGATTTTCCAGAACCGGACGGGCCCATGATTGCGAGGAACTGCCCACGCGGAACATCCAAGCTCACCTGGTCAAGCGCCCGGACCGCGCCCGCACCGGTGCCGTAGGTCTTTTCGACTGCGTGTACATGCAGCAAGGGAGGATGTGTCATGGCGACAGTGTCCCTGAGGCCCACGCGTCGCCACATCGGACTGCGGTACACAAACTTCATCTACTGCAGGAGGATGTACTGCGTAACGACAACGGAGGACAATACAGAGCATGGTTGAGGATTTCGCTGAACGCGTCAAAACCCGCCCATTAGTATGGGGCTGCATAGTTGCGACGCTTTCCTTTCCCTTGCTCATGATCGGAGCACTAGCCCGGTATCCGCTCCCCGATGAGTGGCCCAATCTCCTTCTTGCCCTGGCATTCACCCTGCCCCTGATATTCCTGTTCGCCATCCCGGAACTCACCGTGATACTCAGCGTCCCCGCGCTCGTGGGGCAGGTGTTTCTGGGGCGGCTTGCGGATGCCGCAGATCTCACCTCCGGCAACGTCGTCCCGCTCATCGGCTTGTGTTTCATCGCTGTTCGGCGAGGATCGACGCCCACACGCTGGTGGACTGTGGCTTCCGTGCTTGCGCTGACCGTGCACACGTGGTTCCGGTGGAACAGTTCGGCAACTCGGCCCGCGCGCACAATCGTCGATTGGATCCTCGATCCGATTCCGGTATTGCTCATCTCAGCGGTCCCTGTAATCGGTTCAGTGTCGCTTGGTGCCGTCATCCGCATGCACCGAGAGCGCACAGCCATGCTCGCAGTCCAAGCTGCACAGACCGAGCGCGACCATCGCCTCACCACCCAACTCGCCGTGGAGCAGGAGCGATCGCGTATCGCCGCAGATCTTCACGACATCCTCGCCCACTCCTTGTCGGTCATCGCAGTACAGACGGATGCCGCGGCGCATGTGCTCAAGCAGTCTCAGAACTGCCCGCCTGGAGCCTATGAGGCAATCAGTTCCGCGCACGTGGCCGCTGTGCAGGCACTACAGGACACCCGCAACCTGGTTCGTGCAGTCAGTTCCGAGACCGAAGACCATGCCCCGCAGCCCACCTTGGAGCAATTGCCTGACCTGGTGCAATCGTGCGACCCCACGGGTAAGCGCTTCGAAATTCGAAGTCCCGACGACCTTGCAAACTCCCCGCTTTTGCCCTCTGCTCAAGTCGCTTTGTACCGCATCGTGCAAGAGGCCCTCACGAATGTCATGCGCCACGCCGGTGAAAGTGCCCGAGCGTACGTGGCCGTCACCGAAGTGGGTGAGCACGTCCGCGTCGAGATCGTCAATAGTGGCGCTGCCCGCCACACCGACGGCGCCCGCGGCATCGGAATTGCGAACATGACCCAGCGAGCTCGAAGCGTCGGAGGGGATCTTGTTGCAGGCCCACGGGACGAAGGAGGCTTCGCAGTGGTTGCACAGGTGCCAATTGCAGGCCAGGAGGTCAAGGCATGATTCGCGTATTGCTTGTCGACGACCAGCAGCTGGTACGAACCGGCTTTCGCTTAGTACTTAGCACCGCGCCGGATATCGAGGTGGTCGGCGAGGCTGCAAACGGCAACGAAGCGCTCGAACTGCTTGAAAGCGGTTTGGAAGTGGACGTGTGCTGCATGGATATCCGCATGCCGCACATGAACGGGTTAGAAGCAACGCGAGCAATCACTGCCGCCGGGTACCACACCCGCGTAATTGCCCTAACCACCTTCGATCTCGATGAATACGCCTATGAAGCACTCGCCGCAGGCGCGTCAGGGTTCATGCTCAAGGACTGCGGTGCAGCAGATCTCATATCGGGGATTAGAACCGTTGCCACTGGCAACGCGATGCTTGCCCCTTCAACCACTGCGCGGGTGATCGATCGGTTCCGCCCACATATGGCCGCACCGAGTCCTTCAACGCTAGCGGCGAAGTTGTCAGAGGAACTCTCTCCACGCGAGCTCGAGGTGCTCACCGCCATCGCGCGGGGACAGAACAATCAGGAGATCGCCGCTTCACTGCACATGGCGGAAACAACCGTGAAAAGCCATGTCGGTCGCCTCCTGAGCAAGCTCAACGCGAGGGATAGGGTTCACCTCGTCATCATTGCGTACGATGCCGGTCTAACCACTCCGCGGCAGTAATCCGAAGATGCTTCCCTAGCTGCCGCAGCAGGCGGAATTTGCTGGAGCGGCGGCGGGCCGGCCGATCGTCGGCAAGCCAAGCCCCACTCCGACAGGTGCAGTCGTTGGAACTTGGCCCGCCGCCGAATTGTCACCAGCCTTCGTACGACGGTGATGACGCACCCCGGAATCCGCGATGAGGAAGTGCGGCTTCGACTCTGTGATGGTGACAGTGACGTAATCGCCCGGGCGGATCTCGCCATCAATGTCACCCTCGACCGCAAAGTGCACCAGGCGACCATCACGAGCACGACCCGACATGCGGTGCGTCCGGTCATTCTTACGTCCGCCACCCGCTTGCACAAGCAACTCCTGCTCCGTGCCGATCAACTTCTCGTTCTCCTCGGCGCTAATTCGATCCTGCAGCGCAAGTAAACGCTCGAAACGCTCCTGCACCACAGCCTTCGGAATCTGCTGCTCCATCTCCGCAGCCGGCGTGCCCGGACGCGGCGAATACTGGAACGTAAACGCAGAAGTGAAACGAGCCTTCTCCACCACATCAAGCGTGGCCTGGAAATCCTCCTCAGTCTCACCCGGGAAGCCGACAATAATGTCGGTGGTAATGGACGCGTGCGGAAGCTTCTCACGCACCTCATCCAAAATCCCAAGGAACTTCTTCGACCGGTACGACCGGCGCATGTCCTTGAGCACCTTGTCGGAGCCCGACTGCAACGGCATATGCAGCTGCGGGCACACGTTCGGAGTCTCCACCATCGCGTCAATCACATCCGAGGTGAACTCCGCCGGGTGCGGCGACGTAAAACGCACACGCTCCAAGCCCTCGATGTCGCCACAGGCACGCAAGAGCTTGGAGAACGCAGAACGGTCGCGCTCCATGTCCTCGTCGACAAAGTTCACGCCATACGCATTCACATTCTGACCAAGCAGCGTCACCTCGGACACACCCTGATCGACGAGCGCCTGCACCTCGGCCAAAATATCGCCCGGGCGACGATCCTGCTCCTTACCACGCAACGACGGCACGATGCAGAACGTACACGTGTTATTGCAGCCCACCGACACGGACACCCAACCGGCGTAGGCAGACTCGCGCTTCGCCGGCAGGACAGACGGAAACACCTCGAGCGACTCAACAATCTCTACCTGGGCTTCGTCCTCCACCCGTGCGCGATCGAGCAACGCCGGCAATGCGGAGATGTTGTGCGTACCGAACACCGCATCAACCCACGGTGCCTTCTCGATCACCGTGTCGCGATCCTTCTGCGCCAAACACCCGCCGACCGCAATCTGCATGCCCGGATGATTCGCCTTCGTGTTCTTCAACTGTCCGAGCGAGCCATACAGGCGCTGATCAGCGTTCTCACGCACCGCGCAGGTATTGAAGACCACCAGGTCAGGCTCGGTCCCCTCGTCTGCCGCCACGTACCCAGCATCCTCGAGCAGGCCCGAGAGGCGCTCAGAATCGTGCACGTTCATCTGGCAGCCGAACGTACGCACCTCATAGGTGCGGGAAGTGGTGTTTTCAGAGGTATTTGCCGTAGTCACGGCGAGACAGTCTAACCAGGCGCAGCGCCGAGACCTAACTGTGTATAGCCAAACTCGGCGCCATCGGCTGCTTTAAGTCCTTCACTGATTTCAAGGTGGCTAAAGCCGACCAGACGCTGGAATCAAGCACTCTCGCACTCGGCGATGCGTTCGTCGAGTGCTTCCCTCCCCAAGTGCATTGCCATCCCCTGGTGAAACCCACGGCGGGCAAGTGCCCCAACGATCCGGCGCAAAAACTTGTCGTACTCTGCCCGATCCTCGGGTGCGTGTTTCACCTTGCGTGCTGCCTTTTCGGCGACCCCGCGGGCGATGCGCTCTTCATCGTCGTCAGTAATCTGCTCGAGCGCAGCCGCACGGTCCGCACTCCCCACTCCTTTGTCACGCAGCTCCATATCGAGCGCACGAGCAGACTTTCCGCGACGCGCAGCGCGCTGACGCACCCACTCAGAAGCAAATGAAGCGTCATTGATCAGGCCGGAAGCGGCGAGGTCGTCGAGGACTTCGTCGACAAGCGCAGGCTCAAACTCGGCCTTGATCAGCCGACCACGAAGCTCCTCAAGCGAGCGTGCCCGCTGATCCAGCAGCCCTAATGCGCGTTTGCGTACCGGGGCCTTCGCCTCCTCATGTGCGTGGTCGATGAAACCCGACCCCGGCTCGTACGCCTCGAGAGCAGCTTTGAGGCGCGCAATCTTTTCGGGGTCCGCCATCGGCTACTTCTCGTCGGCCTTGGCGTCGTCTTCGTCGTCAAAATCGATGTTGGGCACCATGTCTACGGGATCGTCGGACAAGGCATCGTCGTCAACATTGGCGTACTGGCCCACACCGAGCGCGCGGAAGATTTTGTCTTCGATTTCGTCGGCCAGGTCCGGGTTGTCTTTGAGGAACAGACGCGCCTTCTCCTTGCCCTGCCCCAACTGGTCGCCCTCATAGGTGAACCAGGAGCCAGACTTCTTCACAATGCCATTTTCCACACCCATGTCGATGATGGAGGACTCACGCGAGATGCCTTCGCCATACATGATGTCGAATTCGGCGATCTTGAACGGCGGGGAAACCTTGTTCTTCACAACCTTCATCCTGGTGCGGTTACCGATGGAATCCTGGCCGTCCTTCAGGGTTTGAATACGGCGGACATCGCAACGCACAGACGCGTAGAACTTCAGCGCCTTACCACCCGTGGTGGTCTCTGGGGAGCCGAACATCACGCCGATCTTCTCGCGCAGCTGGTTAATGAAAATCGCGGTGGTACCGGAGTTGTACAGCGCACCGGTCATCTTGCGCAGTGCCTGCGACATCAAGCGTGCCTGGAGGCCAACGTGGGAGTCACCCATCTCGCCCTCAATCTCAGCCTTCGGAGTCAGCGCCGCGACAGAGTCGATCACGATCATGTCGATCGCTCCGGAGCGCACCAGCATGTCCGCGATCTCAAGCGCCTGCTCACCCGTATCTGGCTGGGAGACCAGCAGATTGTCGGTATCCACGCCAAGCTTGCGGGCGTAGTCAGGGTCGAGGGCGTGCTCGGCATCGATGAACGCCGCGATGCCGCCTGCGCGCTGCGCCTCCGCAATCGCATGCAGGGCAACGGTCGTCTTACCGGACGACTCCGGGCCGTAGATCTCCACGACCCTGCCGCGTGGCCAGCCGCCGATACCAAGGGCAACGTCGATAGCAGTGTTGCCGGAAGAGATTGACTGAATCGGCGGGCGATTCTCGTCGCCCAAGCGCATGACGGCACCCTTGCCAAAGTCCTTCTCAATCATCGCAAGCGCAGCGTCGAGCGCGTTCTGGCGCGAGTTCGCGGCGGAAGCGGCAGTCTTCTTCTTCGTTGCCATGTGGTGTTTTCCTCCAAATTGTCGGTGGTGCGACGGTTGCCGCATCCACACTGTGTGTTAGTCCGTGCCTATTAGACGCACGCGCCTACCCTTCGGTTCCCTCCAAAACAAGGAAAGTTCCTCGGGGGCGAATACAGGAGCCACTTTAGAATGCGGCTACGACACCGAACACTGTACACGCAAACGTGTTCGAACGGGAATTCAAAACCCGGGCCTGTCAATGCCAAGTCGGCGCTCTTCCGGAATGTCAAACGCTTCACAGAGTCCGCGCCACGCCTCGCGGGGATCGACACCACTTTCGATCATGTCCGCCGCGGTGCGCTCGTAGCCCGGTATCACCTGCGTATCGATAATCCACTTGGCTCGACCCGCGCCAAATTCGTCCTCGACCAGTTGATGAAACTCCGTCAAACGCATGACTCAACACGCTACCCGAACACGCGTTATTGAACGGCGTTCAGGTACACTGCCGCGCATGAGTAAATCTTCCACCGCGCAGGACATTGCGCTCATCGCCGTCTTCGCGGCCATCATCATCGCTCTCGGCTTCGTCTCCATCCCCGTCGGCGCCGCAGGCGTGCCTATCGTGTTGCAAAACGCAGCCATCATCCTCGCCGGCCTCGTCCTCGGCTGGCGCCGCGGCCTGTTCACCGCAGGTATCTTCCTCCTGGTCGGCCTCGCACTACCCGTGCTTGCAGGCGGCCGCACCGTCATCTCCGCACTCGGCGGCACGACCGTGGGCTACCTTGTGGGCTACCTCGTCTCCGCTACCGTCGCGGGCCTGATCGCCTACCGTGCGCCATTCCGCCGCAACACCGCAGCTACGATCGGCGTCCTCATCGTCGCCGGCTACGTTGCCCTGTTCTTCCAGTACCTCTGCGGCGTATTCGGCCTCATGGCCCGCGCTGAGATGTCCTTCGGCGCAGCATGGGCCGCACAGGTGCCATTCCTGCTGCCTGACGCCGGCAAGGTCGCTCTCATGATCGCCATCGCAATCGCGGTGCACCAGGCGTTCCCTGACCTGCGCGGTAGTCGTCGATAAGCACGATGCCCGTCATCGAATTCAAAGGCGCAGCCGTCACCTACGACGGCAACACCGTCCTTCAGCCACTCACCACGCGCCTGAGTGAGCAACGCATCGGCATCATCGGCTCCAACGGTTCCGGCAAATCCACCACCGTGCGCCTCATCAACGGACTCATCGAACCCACTTCAGGGCAAGTGCTTTACGACGACCTCTCCCCCACCACCCAAGGCCGCGACGTCCGCAAACGCGTCGGATTCGTCTTCTCCGACGCCGAATCCCAAATCGTCATGCCACGCGTCTCCGACGACGTCGCCTTCTCTCTTCGCCGCTTCAAACTCCCCCGCGACGAAGTGCGATCGCGTGTCGACGACGCTCTCGCCCGCTTCGAACTCACCGACCTCGCCGAAAACTCACCGCACACCCTGTCGGGCGGCGAAAAACAGATGCTCGCACTTGCATCCGTGATGGTGATCGAACCAGACACCATCATCGCAGACGAACCCACGACACTGCTTGACCTGCGCAACCGCAAACGAATCGTGCGCGAACTTAACACACTCGAGCAGCAACTCATCGTGGTCACACACGACCTGGACATGCTGCGCGACTTCGAACGCGTTCTCGTCATCGACGACGGCGCACTCGTCTACGACAGCAACCCCGCCGACGCCATCGCGTTCTACACCGACCTCATGGATAACAAACCATGATCCGCGAACTCCCCCTCGGTGTCTACATCCCCGGCGACACACTGCTCCACCGCATGCAGTCAGCGCTGAAGTTCGTGCTGCTGGTGGTCTTCATCATCGGGGTCACTGTCCTGCCCACCCGGCCCTGGCACGCAGCCGCCGCACTCGGGTTTGTGCTGGTGCTCTACTTGTGGGCACGCATCCCAATGAAGATTGCGTGGCGCCAACTCGTGCCACTCCTGCCCTTCCTGATCTTTTTAGGCGCGTTCATGGTGTGGCAAAACGGCGTCGAATCGGCGGCGACGCTACTCATCGGGCTGCTTGCCACCATCGCGGCGGCGAACCTGCTCACACTGACCACCCCGGTCCAGGAACTCCTTGACGCCCTCGACCGCGCACTCGCACCGTTGGGACGCACAGGCGAACTCATCTCGCTCACCATTGCACTCACCATTCGCCTGATTCCGCTGACACTCGCGACCGCGAACGAAGTCCTCGACGCCCGCAAAGCCCGCGGGGCTGGCTTCTCCCTCCTAGCGTTCGGCACTCCCCTGGTCATCCGCTCCGTGCGGCGGGCGAAGATGATCGGTGAAGCGCTGATGGCGCGCGGCGCCGTGGACTAACCCCACGCAGCGAAAAGGCCCGAAGCGATGTGCTTCGGGCCTTCGATATTGTTCCTTACTCGCCGCGCAGTTCGCGCATGCGCTGCGCAACCGCATCATCGCTGACGTTAGCGTCGGTAGCGGACTGCCCCGGCTCAATCGCCTGTTTCTTGCCAGCGGTGAGCTCGCCTGCCATCTCCGCACGCAGCTGCTCCAAGCGGCCGTGACCAGCCATCTGGATACCAGCCTGCTCAACCTCAGCCATACGACCCTGAATGGAGTTCTGCGCCAACTCGGCGGCACCAAGCGCGTTAGCGTAACGACGCTCAATCTTCTCACGAACCTGATCCAAGTTCGGACCGGACGCAGTAATCGAGTTCATCGACTGCATCGTCTCCGAAACCTTCTCCTGCATCTTCGCCTGCTCAAGCTGCGACAGGAGCTTCGAGCGCTCAGCAACCTGCTGCTGCAAGTGTGCCGCGTTACGCTCCACAGCCTGCTTCGCCTGAGCTGCCTGCTGCAGCGCCTGGTCGTGGAGCTGCTTAGTATCCTCCACACCCTGCTCAGCGGTGACCAGCTGTGCCGCAAACGCCTCCGCGGCGTTTTCGTACTCCTGTGCCTTCTGCGCGTTGCCCTCGCCGCGAGCTTTATCAGCAAGCTTGAGCGCCTGGCGGGCATTCGCCTGCAGCTTCTCAACATCCTCGAGGCGACGGTTGAGCTGCATCTCCAACTGACGCTGGTTACCAATCACCGCGGCAGCCTGCTGCGACAGTGCCTGGTGCTGGCGCTGCGCCTCGTTGATGGCCTGCTCAATCTGGATCTTCGGGTCAGCGTTCTCTTCGATCTTGTTGTCGAAGAGAGCCATCAGGTAGTTCCAGAACTTGGAAAAGGGGTTCGCCATGGCTAATCACCGCGACCTTTCATCTTCATTAGTTAGTGCGTCAAACTCCACCCACAATAGTCGGGTGAGCTCCGTTACGCTTCCGCAGCCGCCGGAGAGGTAACCGCGAGTTCCTCGTTGAAGGAATGCAGCGACATATTCGCCACCGCTTCCAGCAACACCTCAGACACCGTGGTGTCCAGTGCCTCGCACAGCGCTGCAAGCAGTTCAGAGGACACTTCCTTGCGACCGCGCTCCAACTCCGAGATGTAGCCGGAAGACACGCGAGCCTCCTTCGCCAACGTGCGAAGAGTTACGCCCTTATCAGCGCGAAAAGCGCGCAGCGACATACCGAGGGCTTCGCGGAACAGTGGCTCACGCGCTGGGGCGGATGCAATCGGCAGTTCTACCGGGGCTTCGTAAAGCAGAGTCGTAGTTGTCATCAGCTGCTCCAACGATCGGTGGTCTAGTTTTGTTCCCGAACGCCAGTCAGCGCACCAACCAGGGCCGCTTCGACCGCGCGTCGGCGAATCTCGTTGCGCGACCCTGCGAGGACTCGGACAGGGGTCGCATGTCCATCGACAAGCGCATACCGGCCCGCTTCCGAATCGAGCAGTTCCGCAGCTTGCGACGACGCCGTCCACTTCGGCCCCGCCAGCCCAATCCACACCGTGCCAGCCGGCATACCGTCTTGCGCACCGGGCCCTGCGACGCCAGTAAGCGCAACCGCCCAATCCGTCCCGCACACCTTACGAGCACCGCGCGCCATCTCGCGGGCCACTGCCGCAGAGACCACGCCTTCTTCCTCAATCAGGTCGGCCGGAACGTGGGCCAACTCGGTTTTGAGCTGCGCCGAGTACGTCACCAAACCGCCGACGAGTACGTCGGAAGCACCCGGCACGTCCGCAAGGGTCGCAGCAGCAAGCCCGGCAGTCAGCGACTCGCAAAAAGCGATGGTTTGGTTCCGGGAACGTAGTTCGTCGATAAGCAATTGCGCCGTCGTCATTTGTTCGCCTTTCCTGCATCAACCAAATACTGCACACCCGTAACCACGGTGACCGCCACCGCGAGCAACATCACCACAAACACCGGCGTATCCGCCCATGCGGGCAACGGACACAAGTACAGGCCAACCGCCAGCGACTGCAGGACAGTCTTCACCTTGCCACCCTTCGACGCCGGCACCACCAGACCGCGACGCAACATCCACATGCGCCACACCGTGATCCCCAGCTCACGAGCCACGATCACCACAGTGACCCACACCGGCAACGGCCCCGCAATATTCAACGTAACCAGCGCAGTAATCATCAACGCCTTGTCCGCGATCGGATCAGCAATCTTGCCGAAATCCGTAATCAGCCCCCGCGCACGAGCAATATCCCCGTCAAGCTTGTCTGTGATCATCAACGCCACAAACAGGCCAAACGCCCACCACCAGCGCTCCGAAAGCACCAGCCACGCGAACACAGGAATGAACAGAATCCGCAGAGACGTCAACACATTCGGCAGATTCCAATTCGACGGCTTATCCGTTTGCATCACGCGATCCACCATACCCATCTCACGCGTTCCACCTAGACTGCCCTCCATGAAGTATTTCGCAGCAACCTACACCTACGGCGAGCAAACGCTTGTCGACGACACCCGCCCCGCCCACCGCGAATTCATCTCCTCGCAACTCGCACTCGGACGCATCGTGGGATCCGGCCCTTTTATCGGCGTCAATCAAGCCCTAATCATCCTGCAACTGCCCGACACTGCCACTGAAGCTGATGCGGCGGCCGTGCTGGATCAAGACCCATACACGACCGCCGGCGCACTCGCAGCGCGCGAGATCCGGGAGTGGAACCCGGTGATGAATATCTTCGGCTAAGCCTTCCTACCCCCACGCGCGACATCGAGGTGGGCGGTCTCGCGCGATCCCGTCGCGGTGTGATCGCCCTTGCCAGATGTCGCCGGATCGTCGATCCACTCAACATGGTGTCCGTGACGGTCGACCTTGCGGCGGTTGCCGTGGTCGTCGAAATCAATGTGGTACTGGTTTTCGTTCGGATCACGGACACCTGCCTTCACGTCAGCGCGGTCCTTGATCACCGAGGCAATCGCGGTGATCGCGAGCACGCCGACGATGATCAGCAGCGAGGCGACAGTGCCGACCTCCGGCACGTCGAGACCCTCGCCGCCATTGATGAACGACAGATTGTTCTCGTGCAGCGCGTGCAACAGCAGCTTCACACCAATGAAGCCGAGCACCACCGCGAGGCCGTACGGCAAGTACACCAGACGATCCAACAGACCGTTGAGCAAGAAGTAGAGCTGACGCAGGCCAAGCAGTGCGAACGCGTTGGCGGTGAACACCAGGAACGCCTCCTGGGTAATGCCGTAAATAGCCGGGATGGAGTCGAACGCGAACATCACGTCGATGAACCCGATGGACAGCAGCGCCACAAACAGCGGGGTAACCGCGCGCTTGCCGGCCTGGGTAGCGGAAACGAGACGGTCTCCGTGGTACGAGCTGGTCACCGGAATAACCTTGCGTAGCGTCTTGACCACCATCATGTCGTTCGGATCCGGATCCTCTTGGTCCGTCACCTCGTCGTACACCATCTTGATCGCGGTGTAGATCAGGAAGGCGGCGAAGATGTAGAACACGTCCGACCAGGCCTCGATGATCACGGCACCCAGCAGAATGAATACGAGACGGCAGATCAGCGCGATCACGATGCCGATCAGCAACACCTTTTGCTGATATGCACGCGGGATCTTGAACGCACCCATGATCAGCGCGAACACGAACAAGTTATCTACCGACAGCGACAGCTCAGTGATGTAGCCAGTGAAGAACTGCATGCCGTGTTCGCCGTCCCACAGCCACCACACGATCCCGCCGAAAATGCAGGCCATGGTCATGTAGAACAGGGCCCAGCCGCCCGATTCCTTCATCGTCGGCTCGTGCGGGGTACGCACGTGCGAGACGAAGTCAAAGATGAAAAATCCCAGGATCACCGCAGAGGTGATCAGCCAAATACTTAACGGCACATGCATGCGTTTAATCCTCCGGTAGCAGAAACGACCGGAGGTCTCCCCCACCCAAGTGGGCTGTTCGGACCGGGGCCATCACTTTTCGACGACACCGTGTTGACGATCCAGAACACTTCCGGGGTACTCCCCTCCAAGTGGGTAACACAATACACACACTTTTTTGGTGTCGCGAATGTGGATAACCACCCCAGTTTGTTGATGCGTCAACGCGGTTATCCACAAGGGCCCTGCCGGGCATTGCGGAACTGGTTTAACGTGCGAGGCATGAGCCCATTTGAAACCTTCCTCGCGGACCTACCCACGGTGGATAGCCTGCAAGGCTTCAACCGTGCAGCCGCACTTGCCAGCCGCTGCCGGCCAGCAACCGTGACCGCCTGGGGCCGCATCCACGACGTCTACTTCGGCGCCACAAAGTGGACCAAGCAGCAGCGCCGAGCCCTGGAGGCGGCCCGCGCTGGCGCGTTCGATTTGGACCGGCTGTCGTACATTGAAAATCGCCTGACTGCAATCGACGATGAGGGCGAGCGTTGGCGCGTGCGCCACAAACTCCTCGCCGTCCACGGCAGCTTCGCCGCACTGCGCCAGGCCGCAAAAGACCTCATCCCACCCACGGCGCCGAGGATGCCGAAGGCACAAATTACGTTCTCCTGCTCCACCCTTGGGATGCGGACGATGAGGGTCACCGCCTCCGAGCGAGACATCGCGGATCTCGAACACGCACTGCGCCAGCACGTGGACAGCTCACGGCCCGCGGCACCACAGATGCTTGACGCGTTCTTGACATTGCTTCGCGACGGCACCTCCATCCCACACGCCGCTCCTCGCCCGATAGTGCTCGCACCGCTACCTGAGCACATCCGGATCCTCTCCGGCGACGGCGAGGATGTGACCCTCGTACTTACCGACGGCACCACCATGACCGGAGCCGAGTACCTCAATCTCACCTTCGGTGAAATCGCCCTGTTCCACCCGCAAGCCGGGGCGGTGAACCTCTACCGGACACAGCGCTTCGCCAACCAAAAACAGCGCGACCTCGCACGCCTGCTCATGCCTCGTTGTCCCTTCCCCTCTTGTCGTCATGGAGCTGACTTTTGCGAGATTCACCACATCACGGCCTGGAAGCACGGCGGAGAAACCAACATAGATAACCTCGCACCCCTGTGCAGCTACCACAACCGGGTCAACGACGACGACCCTTGGCACACCAGTCGAGGGCGCATCGAAATCATCAACGGCACCCCGACATGGGTCTCGCCAAGTGGTGTGCCGGTTCCCGTGACCGAAGCGGGGGCAATGCAGCAACTCTTCGGCTAGCGGCTACTTAACGACGAAAACCCGCACACGGCGGGTTATTCGACATGCCCTCAGACAGGCTAGAAGGCTCCCCCAGTGGGGTTGTACGTGGCGGTGACGGTGCGGGTGTCGCCGTCGGTGCCGCCAGTGTCACTGCCAGAGTCAGGGCCGTCGGTGGTGGTATCGTCGTCAAGCATGACGTCCTTGGGTGCCTCAGCCGGATCGGCGCCCTTGATCATCCAGATGATCGTCTCCAACTCCTCCGGCTTGACCAACACCTCGCGAGCCTTCGACCCCTCAGACGGACCGACCACACCGCGAGATTCCATCAGGTCCATCAGGCGGCCAGCCTTGGCGAAACCGATACGCAACTTGCGCTGCAGCATCGACGTCGACCCCAGCTGGGAAGTCACCACCAGCTCGACGGCCTCGAGGAGGTCGTCCATGTCCTTACCGATGTCGTCGTCAATGACCTTGGCTTCCGCCTGCTTATCCTCCGTGACGTCCTCAACGTAGTCGGGTTCGTCCTGTTGGGACTTCGCAGCGTCGACAACCGCCTGGATCTCCTCGTCCGAAACGAACGCGCCCTGCATACGCTGCGGCTTGCCGGCACCCTGCGGGATGAACAAACCATCACCCATACCGATGAGCTTCTCGGCACCGCCCTGATCCAGAATCACGCGAGAGTCCGTCAACGACGAGGTCGCAAACGCAAGACGCGACGGCACGTTCGTCTTAATCAGACCAGTCACCACATCCACGGACGGACGCTGGGTCGCAAGCACCAAGTGGATACCGGCCGCACGCGCCTTCTGCGTGATACGAACGATCGAGTCCTCGATTTCCTTCGGCGCCGTCATCATCAGGTCTGCCAACTCGTCGACAACACACACGATGAACGGGTACGGACGCATCTCACGCTCCGACCCCGGAGGGGCCGTCAGCTCACCAGAGCGCACCTTGCGGTTGAAGTCCTTGATATGGCGCACGCGCGCGGACTTCATGTCCATATAGCGCTGCTCCATCTCCTCCACCAACCACTGCAAGGCTGCGGCCGCCTTCTTCGGCTGAGTGATAATCGGCGTGATCAGGTGCGGGATGCCCTCGTACGGGGTCAGTTCCACCATCTTCGGGTCCACCAGGATGAGGCGGACCTCCTCAGGGGTGGCGCGCGTGAGCAACGAGATGAGCATGGAGTTCACGAACGCTGACTTACCGGAACCCGTCGAACCCGCAACCAGCAGGTGCGGCATCTTCTGTACCGACGACGCGATGAAGTCGCCTTCGATGTCCTTGCCCAGACCGATGAGCATCGGATCGTCCTGCGACGCCACGTTCGGTGCGTCGAGCACGTCGCGCAGGCGTACCATTTCGCGGTCAGCGTTGGGTACCTCGATGCCGACGGCGGATTTGCCGGGGATCGGGGTGAGCAGGCGGACGTTGTCGGTGGCCACCGCATAGGCGAGGTTGGACTGCAGGTTGGTGATCTTGGAGACCTTCACACCTGGGCCAAGTTCGACCTCGTAACGGGTCACTGTCGGGCCGCGGGAGAAGCCGGTGACTTGTGCGTTGACGTTGAATTCTTCGAAGACATCGGTGATGGCTTCGATCATGCGGTCGTTGGCTTCGGTGCGCGTCTTCGGCGGGTTGCCGGGGATGAGCAGGTCGGTTGAGGGCAGGGTGTAGTCGCCCTGCGGGATCTTGCGTACCTGCTTCGGTGCCGGTGGTTGGGTTTCGGACTTTGGGGTGGTTGCAGGGATTTTGGAGGCGTCGATGCCGGAGCGTGCGGCGATGGCTTTCGCCATCTGCTCGCGCGAGGTCTCGACGGCATCGGGGGCCACTGCTTGTCGACGATCCGACGTCTCTTCCGGGCGCTCCAACACCTTCGTCTCGTTGGGGTTGTTGTCGGCGCGGGTCGTCTGCGCTGGTGCCGGCGCTGGCGTCGGTGCGGGGCGACGCTTCGGACGAGGAACGACCGTGGTCGCCTCCGGTTCTGGTTCTGGTTCGGAGGTGTCGTCGGTGTCGTTGAGGTCGTCCGCAAAGTCGAACAGGTCGTCGTCTTCGTCCTCGTTGGTGGGGTAACTCTCCATCGGCGTGCGCGGGCGGCGCGGACGAGGCATCAGACGTGGGGCTGGACGCGACGCGCGTGGGCGTGGGCGGTCGCGGCCTTCTGCAATGTCATCGAGGTCTGCGTCGACGTGCGAGTACGGGTCGTCGTCCTCATCGTCTTCTGCGTTGAGCATGCCGGTAACGAGGCCCTTGACGTAGTCGTAGGCCTCGCGCACCGTAATACCTGTCGCTTTGAGCGCGCCGTACAGCACGATCAAGCCCAGCAGCGGCACGGCAACGAACGAGGAAAACCCGGCAGCGAGCAAACCACCGGTGAAGGCACCGATCGCGCCGCCAGCGATCCGGCGGTCTTCCCATGCCGAAGGGTTGCCGGCGAACACGTGGATGAGGCCAAGCATCGCCACTGCGATGATGCTGAAGCCCAGAGCGGCGCGTGCGCGAACCTCGTCGCTCGCGCGCACGTTAAGCATGAGCGCAATAGCGACGCCGACGAGCACGACCGGCAGGATCAGCGCACCCGCACCGATCAACCAGTGCGTGCCGGTGGAGATCAAATCCCCGACCGGGCCTGCAACATCGAACCACACCGAGCCACCAATGACCGCGGCCAGGCCGATGAGCACAAGGCCCCAAGCGTCGGCGTGATGCTCGAAGGTGCTGGTGCGGGGCGTGGGGTCGTCGTCACGCTGTTCGAGCTCGTCGTGGTCGTCGTACTGGTCGCGTCGCGGGCGACGGCGTGAGGTACTCAGATTCTCTTCTTCCTGCTCATGGTGGCGCGGCTCGCGCCGGAGAAACGAACCGACGCCGCGGGCTGCGGCGCCGAGGGAACTACCGACCACTTTGTACGCAGAGCCGACGCGCTCATCGGCAGTGTCGGCGGCCACGGTGGAAGAGGTCGGCGGGTGTGTCATCGACACCGGCCCGCCGTAGCGGGTGCCGTCCGCCGAGCGGCGTGAAGAAGACCGCGAGTTACGCGGTGCGGTGTTTTTGACAGACATGGGTGTAACTCTAACGCCTTAAGTCACATTTTCCCCATACGCCACACCAGAGGCGCGGTGTCAAGCGTTAAATCTTGACATCCAGGCCATCGAGCGCTTCCAATGCGCCGGTCAGTTCAATCTCCGCAGCGTTGCGACCCGATACCCACAACAGCAATTCGCCGGGTGCTCCGCTGACGCGCACGACGTCGTCGCCACGCTGTGCCACCCCTGCCTTATCCCCGAGAGTCACCGGCGGCAGGTCCGGCGGTGTCAGAATCACGGGCGCTTGAGCCTTGCGCAACGTCATCGCGCCGAA
Source organism: Corynebacterium coyleae (assembly GCF_030408635.1). Classification (NCBI taxonomy): domain Bacteria; kingdom Bacillati; phylum Actinomycetota; class Actinomycetes; order Mycobacteriales; family Corynebacteriaceae; genus Corynebacterium; species Corynebacterium coyleae. Next base: position 1,550,622 of record NZ_CP047198.1, read on the forward strand.
GCGCTTCGCCAGCGCCAAAAGCTGCGCGTTCACCGTGCGAGAAAAGTCGCGCGGGCGCACCTCTCCCCCACCCCGGCGCACATCCTCGTGGTGAATAAAGTGCTCGGCAGTGTTCATTGCAGCATCGAACGGCTTGATCCACACCGGCGGGCCGGCCGCCCACTCGTTCACCACCTCGGTGTATGGGCGGGCCTTCACCTTTGAGGTTTCCTTCTCCGTCATACCCGACAGTGCGTCCACGAACATGCCCGGCAACGCCAAGGGCTTCGACTCGCGGATCAGCAGGTGTGCGGCCAAGTCGAAGGTGTTCCACCCTTCGTTCAAGGTGGGCGCATCAGGGCCTACCTCAAGGAACAACTCGGCCAGACGTGAGCGTTCTCGTTGTGCAAAAGACATGCCAACGAGCATAGCCACGAGCTTTTAGAGCAGCTGCGCGCTCCGGAACACGCTAAAGAGATTCTGCTCGATATTGATGAAAACTCGGAGTACAGGTGCGAACATCGCCCACGTCTTGTCAGTGGTCACGACCCGACCCGACGCGCCGTAACCCAAATCGGTGACCGTCTGCCCTTCGACGTAGCACCCCTGCATGCCACCTTTGTAGTGAGCGCACAGGATCTGGTCGCCGTCGAAACGACCCAGCACGCGAATCGCATCGTTATTAGCCGAGTAGTAGTCCTGATCACCAGGGCGCACAACGTCGTGGCTCATCCAGTATCCGGTGTAGCCCGGATCGTACGGAACCGGTGTCCCCTCCGGCAGCGGATGTGCTCGCTCGTCGGCAAGTGCAGGCGTGGCTGTGAGAAGGGTCGCGGTGGCGGTGAGTGCTACGAGTGACTTTTTCATACCTCTGAAATAGCAAAATCGGGGCCCGGCGTTACGGCCAGACCCCGATTTGGGGGGTTAACGCAGCGAACTAGCGGGACTCGCGAGTAGCGGCGATTTCTTCCTCAGTCGCGATGTGGTTGTCGGACGACATCGGCACAACGGTCGGCAGGATCACAGGCTGACGCTTGTAGTTCTGCTCGATCGCGCGCGAGACCTTGCGGCGAATCTGCTGCACCATGCGGAACGGATCGTTCTCGCCTTCCGCGGCGAGGTCACCCATGACGGCTTCGACCCCCTCGACGACCTTCTTGTTGAAGTCGCGGTCATCGTCGGAGTAGCCGGTCGTCGATACGCGAGGTGCTTCGAGGAGACGACCGGTGGCGTCGTCGATAACGCAGGTAATCGACACGACACCGCCGGATGCCAGCGACGTACGATCGGCGAGCACGTCCGGGTCGACGTCACCCATGGTCACGCCGTCGACGTAGAGCTGGCCCACCTGGTACTGGCCGGCAACCTTGATGTTGCCCTTGTGCATATCGACGACAACACCATTCTGGGCAAGCGCCGTGTTGTTCGGCTTCACACCAGTAGAGATCGCGAGCTCCTTGTTCGCGCGCATGTGACGCCATTCGCCGTGCACCGGCATGGCGTTGCGCGGGCGTGCTGCGTTGTACAGCGCAAGCAGCTCGCCAGCGTAGCCGTGGCCGGACGCGTGAACGTGCGCCTCAGCGTTGGTGATCACGTTCGCACCGATCTGGGCGAGGTTGTTAATCACCGCAAACACGGCCTCCTCGTTGCCCGGAATGAGCGAGGACGACAGGATGATCGTGTCGCCGTCATGGATGGTGATCTGACGGTGCTCGCGGCGAGACATGCGCGACAGTGCCGCCATCGGCTCACCCTGCGTACCCGTAGTGATCAGTACCGTCTTATGCGGGGCCATCTTCGCGGCTTCTTCGATCGGAATGATCGTGCCCTTCGGAGCCTTGAGCAGGTTCATCTTCTCCGCAATCTCCATGTTGCGGAGCATGGATCGGCCGTTGAAGGCAACCTTGCGGTTGTTGGCCACAGCGGCGTTGACCGCCATCTGCACACGTGCAACGTTGGAGGCGAACGAGGCAATGACAACGCGCTGGCGAGCATTACCGACGAGGCGGATCAGCGTCTCCTCAATACCCGCCTCAGAGGCGGAGATGCCCGGGATGGTGGCGTTGGTGGAGTCACACATGAACAGGTCGATGCCCTCGTCGCCAAGACGCGACAGGGCCGGCAGGTCGGTCGGCTTGCCGTCGTACGGGGTCTGGTCAACCTTGACGTCGCCGGTCATCACGACGTGTCCGGCACCGGTCTTGATGGACACGCCGAGGCACTCCGGAATGGAGTGGTTGACGTGCCAGAAGCGCAGGCGGAACGGGCCGACGGTGACCTCGGAGTCCTTGTTCACGTCGTTGAGCTTCGGACGCTGGCGGTGCTCCTGCGTCTTTGCCTTGATCAGGGCGTTGGTGAACTTGGACGAGTAGATCGGGATGTCGTGGCGCAGCTTCAGCAGCCACGGGATCGCACCGATGTGGTCTTCGTGGCCGTGGGTGACGATGAGCGCGTCGATCTTGTCCAGCTTGTTCTCAATCGGGCCGAAGTCCGGCAGGACCAGGTCCACGCCCGGCTCGTCGGAGTTCGGGAACAGCACGCCACAGTCCACGATGAGCAGACGGCCGTTGTATTCGAAGACCGTCATGTTGCGGCCGATTTCGGAAATACCACCGAGTGCGTAGATACGCAGGGTGTCCTTGGCCAGTTTCGGCGGGGCTGGCAAGCGCTTGGTCAGGTCGGCGCCTTGCATTCCCTTCACCGGGTTGCGACGACCGCCGCCCTGGTTGCCACCGCGACCACGGCCACGGCGACGGTTTCGGCTGCTGCCACCACCGTTGCCGCCACCACCGTTGTTGCCGCCGTTACCACCACGGTTGCCGCGCGGCCTTTCGCCGCCATTGCGACCACCGTCGCGACCGCCATCACGGCCCGCGTCGCCGCCATTATCGGCGGTGTTCTTCTGTGCGTTTGTGTCCGGGGTCTCCGGAGCTTGGAAGACCGGCTGTTGATCAGCCGGTTCCGGGGGTCCTGCCTTGCGCGTCACCTTGCGGGCGCGGTTGCGGGGTTCGTTCATATTTATAGGACTCCAGCCTCTTTCATATCTTCTTGGAGCCGCTTGACCTGCTCGGCTGTCGCTGGTGCGACAGGCAGGCGCGGGTCTCCCACTTCGATGCCCTGCAGTCGCAGAGCTGCTTTTGCAAATGTCACGCCACCCAGCTCGGCCTGCTGCCGTGCGAGGACGTTGAGTACGTTGGCGTTGATTTCCCGTGCGCGGGTGAGGTCGCCGGCCTCGAATGCGTCCACGAGTCCCCGCAGCGCTTGTGGTGCTGCGTGTCCGACGACGGAGATAACTCCGGTTGCGCCGAGTGTGAGCCAGGGCAGGTTGAGCGGGTCGTCGCCTGAGTACCACGCCAGGCCTGTCTCTTGGATGAGGCCTGCGGCTTCGAAGAGGTCGCCGCGGGCGTCTTTCATTGCCTGAATGTTGTCGACCTCGGCGAGTTCGCGGATCGATTCGGCAGTGATGGGGATCCCGGAGCGTCCCGGGATGTCGTAGAGGCAGACGGGTAGGTCGGTTGCGGCTGCGATTGCTTTGAAGTGCGCGACTACTCCGGCCTGTGAGGGTTTGGAGTAGTAGGGGGTGACTGCGAGCAGGGCGTCTGCGCCCGCGTCTGCAGCTTGTTGTGCCAGCGTGACTGCGTGGCGGGTGTTGTTGGAGCCGGCTCCAGCGACGATTTTTGCGTTGGTGCCAACTTCTTCGCGCACTGCTTTGAGCAGCTCAACTTTTTCTTCTGCGCTGGTTGTTGGGGATTCGCCGGTGGTTCCGGCGAGGACGAGTGTGTCGATTCCGTTTTCTACAAGGTGGGCAGCAAGCCGACGTCCTGCGGCGAGGTCGAGGTTGCCGTCGGAATCAAACGGCGTAACCATGGCGACGCAGACGGTGCCGAATGTGTTGGCGCCTGTATCAACTTTGCATGATGAGCCCATGAGCAAGAAGAATACCTCCTATTGACACGTATGTGCTTATCGACGTTCCCCTGCCGCCAAATCTTCAAACACCAAGGGCGCTTCCGGCTGGAGCACATCGAGGCACGCGCGTGCGATCATTCTGATTTCTTTGTCTTCATATTTTCCGCTGTGCTTTTCGACGAAACCACGCCACGCCCCGTACGACCCCGTGATTACCAGTTGCGTTGCGGTGGCTAACGGCAAAAGAGAACGGGCTGCTTCGGCGGCTCGTTTGCGCCGAGAGAGCAGGTTGGGGTCGTCGACAAGCACGTGCTCGAGACCGTCGAGGAGTTCTTGGCGGATGAATGCAATGTGTTCGATGGCGGTGTCAAACAGGTTGACGAGGTCCTCGTCTTCCGCGATGAGGTGTGGGACGACCGCGCCGTCGTCGTCACGCAGGCTCACCGCGAAACCGGGGTGTGCACGGATGATTTCTGCCGCGGCGCGCGATACCCCGTACACGTGGAGGGTGGCGCTGGCGTGGGCGAGAAAGTCGGCGCGGTCGTCGTCGATAAGCCTGCGCAGCACTGTTTCGGCGTCGTGGGACGACATTGCGGCGTGCGCGATAACCGCCTCTGCGTCGGTGACATCGGTGCCGCCTGCGGGGCGGGTGTTGCGCAGGGCGGTTGCGGCGACGAGTTCGGCACGCATTTAGAGCCCGAGGTACTCGTCGAGGCCGATCGTCAGACCTGGACGGTTGGCCACTTCGCGCACACCAGTCAAAACACCTGGGACGAAGGATTCACGGCCGTAAGAGTCCTGACGGATGGTCAGTGACTGATCGGTGGTGCCGAAAATGACCTCTTCGTGCGCGACCATGCCCTGCATGCGTACCGCGTGGACAGGCACACCGTCGACATCGGCGCCGCGGGAGCCGTCGAGTGCTTGCTCGGTCGCGTCCGGCATCGCGTCCATACCGGCTTCCTTGCGGGCCTGTGCAATCCCCTGCGCTGTCTTGACTGCGGTGCCGCTCGGCGCGTCGAGTTTGTTCGGGTGGTGGAACTCGACGACCTCCGCCGACTCGAAGAATGGCGCCGCCTGGCGGGCAAACGCCATGGTGAGTACCGCAGAGATGGCGAAGTTCGGAGCGATGAGCACGCCGACGCCCTCGTTGGCGGCGCACCAGTCGCGGACCTGCTGGTAGCGGGCATCGTCGAAGCCAGTCGTGCCAACAACGCAGTGGATGCCGTTGTTAATGCAGAACTCCAGGTTGTCCATCACCGCGTTCGGGGTGGTGAAATCGACGATGACGTCGACGCCTTCGTCGACAAGCGTTTGCAGCGAGTCCCCCTTGTTGATCTCCGCCGCCAGCTCGAGATCGTCCACCTTCTTCACCCCGGCGACGACTGCCGAGCCGACCTTGCCCTGTGCGCCAAGCACTCCAACCTTGATCATGTGCATCCTTTCTTTCGCTCGCCCGCAATGGTAGCGCCACCTAAGCTGGGCGACTATGAAACGCCACACGACACTACTTATCCCGGGTGCCATTGCGGCGCTGCTGCTCGGCGCGTGCTCTGCGGACAACGACACCGGCACTGATTCCAATACCGACGCCACCGTTACAGCACCAACGTCGCAGAGCACGACCGCTACCTCGAGCGAAGCGGCGACGACCACTGACGTCTCCCCTGCCGCAGCAGCTGCCCCCGTAGAGCCACCCACCAAAGATGGGTTCTCGCTCGAAGACACACACATCCAGTCCGAGCAACTCGCCGAGATGATGATCGAAGACGTGCGTGCTGGTTCGCACGAGGGATACGACCGCCTCGTAGTGGAACTGTCTGGCACCGGTTCGCCGAGCGTGATCGCCGGGTACGACACCGACCCGCGCCAGCAGGCTTCCGGCCTCCCACTGAAACCCGCCGGTAATGCGTACTTCACGCTGATCATCCAGGGTGTGCCGCTAAGTATGTCTGCAGATGAGGCAGTCTTGGCTAAGTCCAGCCCCGCCGGCGTTGCGGCCGGCAGCATCACGGAGATCGCGGACGGCGGCGTGTACGAAGCGGACGCCCAGTACGTTGTCGGTTTGGACAAGCAGCGCCCGTACAAGCTCAGCGTGCTTGAAAACCCGACCCGCATCGTCGTGGACTTTCAGAAGTAATGAACGCCACATCGTGGCTTGGGCTCGCCTTCGTCATCGGGGTGAGTGTCCTTGGGTTGTTCGTCTTGTGGCGCAAGTTGCGCGAGATTCAGCGCAGCGATCTTGACGACGACGCCAAGCGCCGCTGGGGCCTGCTTTTCGGTATCTCGCCGCTTGCCGGATTGTTTACGTGGAATCGTCGCGAAGAATTGCTCGGCCATCGTGACGATTCGGAAGAAACTTCCAGTGAGACAGGTCAAGGGAGAGCGTGATTGTGTTACGCTTCACACCATGTCAAAGCCACAGCCATCCGATAGCTTCGACGACCTGCTCGACGGCAGTGTCAAAACCGGTAAGCGCGACGTAAAACGCGCACCGCTCGGCCCTGACTCGCTGCTGTGGAAATGGGGCGCCGACAACCGCATTCAACTCCTGCGCGGCTACACCGGCGTGCTGCAGAATATGCACCCAGCCATCGGCCAGTCACTGCTGGATCACTCGAAGTTTTTCGAGGAGCCTTTCGCACGCCTTGAGCGCTCCACCCCGCAAATCATCGCGTCGATTTACGACGACCAGGACGTGATCGGTAAACAAATCCGCGATTACCACGTAGATATCAAGGGCAAGCTCCGCGACGGCAAGCGCTACCACTCGCTCAACCCAGAAACCTACTGGTGGGCACACGCAACATTCGTCTACCGTGTCATCCTCGCTCAGGAACTGTTCGGGACCCCGTTTACCCACGCGGAGAAAGACCAGATCGTGCGCGAAGGCGTGACCTGGTGGGACTTGTACGGCCTGTCCGAGCGCCCTGTCATTGACAACTACGACGACCTGATCGCCTACATCGAAGAGATGGAAGACACCGTGCTTGAGCGCAACGATACCGTCGATTTCGCGCTGCGTACCGCCCGCGTCGAACCGGTGAAGGCACCGGATGGTGTCCCCGAGGCTGTGTGGAAGGTCATCTGGAAGCCGATCATGCGCAGCGTGATTTGGCTGACTGTTGGCACGCTCAACGACAAGGAGCGCCAGATCCTCGACCTTGAGTGGACGCACCGCGACCAGCGCCGCTTCAACCGAATCGCAAGGTTTATCCGCAGTGTGTTCAAAATCCTGCCTGAGGACAAGCGCTACATGGAGCCAGGGCGCTCGCTGATGATCAAAAACGGCATGATCTCCGGCAAGTACAAGGAACCGAAACTGATCACCCCGTACTCTCCGAAGAGCCAAGACGCAACGTCCGGCGGTTGCCCCGTCTAGCATCGGCGTTATGCTGCCAAAACGCCTCCGCGAACAACCACTGCCCGCACACCTTCAGAGCGAGCTCGTCGCCCTGACGACGAACCACGGCGGCGAGGTGATCTCCGTCGCATCTCCGCTTATCGACGAGCCCCTCGGCACCGTCCCCGCAGGCACCACAGACGACGTGGATGAGGCGTTTCGCCGCGCCCGTGTGGCGCAGCGTGCGTGGGCGGAGCGCAGCCTGGCGGATCGCACCGCGGTGTTCGACGCGTTCCATTCGCTGGTCTACCGGCACCGCGACGTGCTGGCGGACATCGTGCAGCTCGAGACCGGCAAGGACCGAACGGCAGCGTTCGACGAAGTGCTCGACGTGCTCAATAATGCCCGGTACTACGCCCGCAACGCAGCAACGTTTCTGGCAGAGAAACGACGCCCGGGTGCTCTACCTCTGCTGACCCGTGCGCGGGAGCAACGCATCCCCGTCGGTGTTGTCGGCCAGATCAGTCCGTGGAACTACCCGCTTTCCCTGGCTATTTCTGATGCCATCCCGGCTCTTATCGCTGGCAACGCTGTAGTGGCGAAGCCGGATTCGAAGACGCCGTTTTCGTGTCTCGTCGTCAAGCAACTGCTCGTGGAGGCTGGCCTTCCAGCGGACGTGTTCCAAGTCGTGACAGGCTCCGGCCAAAAAGTCGGCGGTGCGATAGCCGAGCGGTGCGACTACCTGATGTTCACCGGCTCCACCGCCACCGGCAAGAAACTGGGCCGCACTGTCGGCGAACGGCTCATCGGCTATTCCGCGGAACTCGGCGGCAAAAACGCGATGATCGTCGCGCCGGACGTCGACGTGCAAAAGCACGCGCGCACAATGGCTATCGCGTGCTTCTCCAACGCGGGTCAGTTGTGTGTGTCCATCGAACGCATCTACGTCCACACAGACATTTACGACGACTTCCTGCACGCGTTCACCCACTCCACCGAATCACTCACCTTGGGCAAGGGACTGAACTGGGACTATGACATGGGCTCGCTTATCGACGATACCCAGCTCAAACGGGTGCAGACCTACGTCGACGACGCCGTAGCGAAGGGTGCACGGGTGGTCACCGGTGGCACACCTCGCCCAGATGTTGGCCCTCTCCACTTCGCGCCGACCGTTCTCGCAGACCTACCCGCTGACGCGAACCTGCGTGAGGAAGAGGTATTCGGCCCCGTCGTGTATGTCCAGCGTGTGGGCAGCGTCGATGAGGCGATCGATCTGGCAAACGCCCTCCCCTACGGACTTAACGCCTCCGTGTTTGCATCCCCGCACACCGCCTGGGAGATCGCGCGCCGCGTTGAAGCCGGCAGCGCGACGATCAACGACGGCTACGCCGCTACATGGGGCTCGATGGCAACCCCGCTGGGCGGGGTAAAGGAATCCGGGATGGGCCGGCGCCACGGACGCGACGGAATGACCAAATACACCGAGGTGAAAAACATCGCACAGCAACGCATCGTGTCTATGCGCGGCCCACACGCGATGCCGAAGCGGCTCTACGGCCCGCTCATGACCTCGGCACTGGCGCTTAGCAAAAGGTTGCGTCTTCTGCCCTAGCAAGACAAAACGGGCGCTTCCCCAACTGGGAAGCGCCCATGATGTTTGCGAAAAACTACGCGTTATCCTCCACCGGGACAAGCGAGATCTTGCCACGGTTGTCGATGTCGCGGATCTCAACCTCGACCTTGTCGCCGACGTTGATGACGTCCTCGACCTTCTCCACACGGGTGTTACCACCCAGGTTGGAGATGTGGATCAGGCCATCGGTGCCCGGGGTGATGGACACGAACGCGCCGAACGCCACGGTCTTGACCACGGTGCCCAGGTAGTGCTCGCCCACCTTCGGCATCTGCGGGTTCGCGATCGCATTGACCTTCTCAATCGCGGCGTCGGCAGCCTCACCAGAGGTGGCGGAGACGAACACGGTGCCATCGTCCTCGATGGAGATGTCTGCGCCGGTGTCCTCGGTGATCTGGTTGATGGTCTTGCCCTTCGGGCCGATCAGCTCGCCAATCTTGGATACCGGGATCTTCACGGTGGTGATCTTCGGTGCGAGCGGGTTCATCTCGTCCGGGCCGTCGATGACCTCAGCCATGGTGTCCAGGATAGCCTCGCGGGCGTCGCGGGCCTGGTTCAGCGCATCTGCAAGAACGCTGGACGGAATGCCGTCGAGCTTGGTGTCTAGCTGCAGGGCGGTGATGAACTCGCGGGTACCGGCGACCTTAAAGTCCATGTCGCCGAACGCGTCTTCGGCACCGAGGATGTCGGTCAACGCAACGTATTCGGTTTCACCGTTGACCTCGCCGGAGACCAGACCCATCGCGATACCCGCAACCGGTGCTGCCAGCGGCACACCAGCGTTGTACAGCGACAGCGTGGAAGCACACACGGAGCCCATCGAGGTCGAGCCGTTAGAACCGAGCGCCTCGGAAACCTGACGGATCGTGTACGGGAACGCCTCACGCGACGGGATCACCGGCTCAAGGGCACGCTCGGCGAGCGCACCGTGGCCGATTTCGCGGCGCTTCGGAGAGCCGACGCGTCCGGTTTCACCAGTGGAGTACGGCGGGAAGTTGTAGTGGTGGATGTAGCGCTTGGACTCCTCCGGGTGCAGCGAGTCGAGGTGCTGCTCCATCTTCAGCATGTCCAGGGTGGTCACGCCGAGAATCTGGGTCTCGCCACGCTCGAACAACGCAGAGCCGTGGGCACGCGGGATGAGCTCCACCTCGACGCCGAGGTCGCGGATATCGGTCACGCCGCGGCCGTCGATACGGAAGCCCTCGGTGAGGATCTTCTCGCGCACGATCTGCTTCTGCAATGCGTTGTACGCGGCGCGGATTTCCTTCGATGCTGCGTCGCGCTCCTCGCGCTCGTCATCGTCGATATCGAAGGAGTCGAACAGATCTTCCTCGATGTCTTCCATGTACTCGTTGGTGGCGTTCTCACGCTCAGCCTTCGATGCAATGGTCATCAGCTTGGCCAGCTTCTTCGCAGCCTTCTTCTCAACGGCCTTGAACACCTTCTCGGAGTACGCCGGGAAGAGCGGGAATTCCTTCTGCTCGGTGGAAACCTCGCTGGTAAGCGCACGCTGCGCACGGCACAGGGTCTCGATGTACGGCTTGGCAGCCTCGAGACCTTCTGCAACGGTCTTCTCAGTCGGGGCTGGGTAGCCCTTCTTGATCTGCTCGACCACGTTCACGCCGGCGCCAGCCTCCACCATCATGATGGCGACATCTTCCTCGGTCTTGCGGCCACGCTTGCGCTCAACCATGCGGCCAGCAACGACCATTTCGAACAGGCAACGCTCGTGCTGCTCATAGTTCGGGAATGCGACCCACTGGCCCTCGGGGTGCTTATCGTCGGCAAGCAGTGCCATGCGCACGCCACCAACCGGGCCGGACACCGGCAGGCCGGAAAGCTGCGTCGCGGCGGACGCGCCGTTGATCGCGACAACGTCGTAGTACTCCTCCGGGTGCTGCGACAGCACCGTGATGACAACCTGAACCTCGTTGCGCAGGCCCTTAACAAAGGTCGGGCGCAGCGGGCGGTCGATCAGACGGCACGCCAGGATCGCCTGGGTGGACGGGCGGCCCTCGCGGCGGAAGAACGAACCCGGGATCTTGCCCGCGGCGTACATGCGCTCTTCAACGTCGACGGTCAGCGGGAAGAAATCGAATCCTTCGCGCGGCTGGTTGGATGCGGTGGTGGTGGCCAGCATCATGGTCTCTTCGTCGAGGTACGTGGTGACGGAACCGTCGGCCTGGCGCGCGAGCTGGCCGGTCTCGAAACGAATGGTGCGGGTGCCGAAGTCGCCGTTATCCAGCGTGGCAACCGCTTCGGTGACGCCGAAATCTTCATCGACGTGGACATCAAACGAGTTGTTTGGCTTAAAGTTGCGCAAAAGATCCCTCTCCTTCGAAGGCGTGTTGGCGATCATCGGTGCCGCCATGTCATAGGTGTTCTTGCAACGGCCAGCAATAATAGCAAAAAACGCCCCACCGCGCAGGTGAGGCGTTATTTTTTGCGCTATTGCTTAGCGACGAAGACCCAGACGGGCAATGAGATCACGGTAGCGATCAACATTGTTCTCGCGCAGGTACTTCAGCAGACCACGACGACGACCAACGAGCAGCAGCAGGCCACGACGAGAGTGGTGATCGTGCTGGTGGTCCTTCAGGTGCTCGGTCAGGTTGTTGATACGCGCGGTGAGCAGCGCAACCTGTGCCTCGGTGGAACCGGTGTCGGTCTCGTGGATGCCGTACTCCTTGAGGATTTCGGCCTTCTTCTCAGTGGACAGTGCCATGAGGTACTCCTTGTTTGTTTCAGTTCGCGTTCTACGGAAAAAGTCTGTGCTGCTCCATGACTGCCGCGAACCACAGTCGGCTGGCGCAAGACCTCGAAAAGGTTACACGACAGGGGTGGACTGGGCCAAACCCGTCAATCGACGCATGAACTCTTCGAGGAAGCCTGCAGTATCTACCCGTACAGCCACTGCTGCGCACTTGTCGGGGTCGTTGAGGCGGGTTTCGTCGCCAATCGTGCGCCCACGCGTCTCGCCCTCGGTGTCCACCTTCATGTTGATGCCAAGCGTGTCCACCAAACCCGGCTGGATAGCCACGGCAACCGCCAACGGGTCGTGCAGTCCGCAGCCACCAAGGTGTGGCGAGGTGGTCTTGTAGGCGTCGATGTAGTAGTTCGTGATGTCGGCAAGGAACTTCCCGCCGGTGGTGCCCAGTTCGGCCCACTTCGCGGTCTCTTTAGTGGTCAAAAGCGTTTGCAGCGTGACGTCAAGACCAATCATGGTGACGTTACGTAGCTTTCGGAACAACACATCGGTGGCCTCAGGGTCCTGGTTGATGTTCGCCTCAGACCAGGCAGTGACGTTGCCAGGGACGGTGAGTGCGCCGCCCATCATCACAATATTGGCGTTTTCACGGAACACGTTGGATGCCTCGACCGCTGCCGCGATTGTGGTGGACGGGCCTGTGGGCACGATGATGAGGTCATCGCCGTACGCCGTAACCGACTCGACGAGGAAGTCCACCGCAGACATCGATTCCACCTGACGCGTCGGATCAGGGATCTCCACCTCGCCAATGCCATTTTTGCCGTGGATGAACGCGGAGATCTCCTGGACCTCGAAGGAGTCCTTCGCGCGCGCGTGGTCTGGGCCTGCGAACACAGGAATGTCTGTGCGGCCAAACAGCTCCAAGATGGCAAGGGTGTTGCGCACTGAATCCTCGACAACCACGTTGCCGTAGGTGCAGGTCACGCCGATGAGTTCTACTTCGGGCGACGCGAGTGCGTACGCCAGTGCCAGGGCATCGTCGATGCCGGTGTCTAGGTCCAGGATCAGCTTCGTGGTCATGCACCGAGAATATCGCGGGTGGTGTCCACATCGCGCGCCATGTGCTCAAGTAATTCCTCAACGGAGTCAAACTTGACCATGTCGCGAACCTTGCCCACGAACTCCACTCGGGCCATCCGCCCGTACAGGTCAGCGTCGCGGTCGAGCACAAACGACTCAACGCTGCGCCGGTTGTCGCCAAACGTGGGGTTCGTCCCCACGGAGATCGCCGCTGGGTAGCGCACGCCGGGTTCCATGTCGCCGTCGATGGGGGCGTCGTCGATGATGGTGAGCCAGCCCGCGTAGACACCGTCAGCCGGGATCGCGGCCGCATCGGATGCGTACTGGTTGGCCGTCGGGTATCCCAGTTCCTTGCCGCCACGGCCGGCACCACGTTCAATCGGTGCGATCACAGAGAACGGCCGTCCCATGTAGTCGGTCGCCGTTTGTACGTTTCCGCCGGAGAGTTCGTCGCGGATGGCGGTGGAGCAGACCTTGACGCCGCCGTCGGAAAGCAATCGCACAATCGTCACGTCGATGCCTGCGCGCTCCCCTAGCTGCGCCATGGTTGTAGCGGTGCCTGCGGCATCCTTTCCAAAGGTGAAATTCTCCCCCACCAGCACGTGGCGGGCGCGCAGTTGGCCCACGAGTACGTCCTCCACGTACCCCTCGGGCGAAACCCCGCCGAGCTCGTGCCGGAAATCAATGACAAGCAAGTAGTCCACGCCCAACTCAGCGATGTGGCGGGCGCGCTCCTCAAGCGACATCAGCGCCGCAGGCGTGTGACCTGGTGCGAATACCGTCACGGGGTGCGGGTCAAAGGTCATGACCACGCTCGGCACACCGAGTTCACGTGCGGTATCCACGGCCTTCGAGATCAGCAGTTGGTGGCCTCTGTGCACACCGTCAAAGACGCCGATAGTGACGACGGTGCCACCAGGCTCGCCAAATGTTTCCGGCACTGCGTCGAGGCCACGCAAAATATCCACGGAGGACACAGTACGGCATACTTCAAAAGCATGAACGATCCCCTCGAAAAGTCCGGCATTGTTGTCGTCGATAAGCCTCAGGGCTTGACGAGTCATGACGTGGTGGCGCGTCTGCGTCGGTTCTTCGGTACTCGCAAAGTTGGCCACGCTGGCACGCTCGACCCGATGGCCACGGGCGTGCTTGTCGCAGGCATTGAGCGCGGCACGAAGCTGCTGGCGCACCTGGTCGCAGAGGACAAGGTCTACGAAACGACGATCCGCCTCGGTGCGTCCACGACCACAGACGATGCGGAGGGCGAGATCACCGAAACGCACGACGCGTCTGCGGTTACCGACGACGCGATCCACGAGCAGATCGCACTGCTGACCGGCGATATCATGCAGGTTCCGTCGAAGGTGTCCGCGATCAAGATCGATGGGCGCCGAGCCCACGAACTGGTGCGCGCCGGTGAGGAGGTCACCATTCCTCCCCGCCCCGTGACCGTCCACGCTTTCGATGTCAGCGAGATCCGCCACCACGATGGCGTCGTCGACATCGACGCCCGCGTGCATTGTTCCTCCGGCACCTATATCCGCTCGCTTGGCCGCGACCTCGGCGCGGCGTTGGGGGTTGGCGGGCATTTGATTGCTTTGCGACGAACCTCCGTCGGCCCGTTCTCCATCGATGACGCCCACACCCTCGACGCGTTGGAAGACAATGCTGTGTTGTCGCTGACCATGGATGAGGCACTGACCCGCTCGTGGCCGGTGCTTGATGTCACTACTGATGAATACGCGGCGCTCTCCATGGGCAAGTGGCTCGAGCCGCGCGGTTTGAAGGGCGTGCACGCCGCCGTCGGACCAGACGGCAAAGCAGTCGCCCTAGTGAAAGAGCAGGGCAAGCGCCTAGCCACGGTGTTTGTGGCGCGGCCATCCACGCTTTAGCTCTTAGCGCACGTACGTGGAAGCCACCACGTAGCCACCACGGACCACCCAGCGGCCCTCAAACACCGGCACCGGCGCGGGACGGGCGAGGAGCTGCGAGACAAACGTGCCGTCGGCGCGCAACTCAATTTCGGCTTCGTCGAAATCTAGCCAACGCCGTGTCATCGGAAACCAGCACTTGTAAGTCGCTTCCTTGGCACAAAACAGCAGCCGGTCGGCCCATTGCTGCCCCTGCTGACGCATACCGTTGACCATCGCAATCTCAGTATCACTGGCGATCGACTCCAGCACCCCGTCTGGCAGCGATTCTGCCGGCTCCGCATCGAGCCCCATCGACAGCACGTACCGGGTGGGTGCTGCGACAGCGGCGCGCAGGCCATCGGTATGGGTCAGCGAGCCGGTAAACCCCTCTGGCCACAACGGCATACCGCGTTCCCCGCGCAGGATCGCGCCTGCAGATTCCACGCCCAGTTCGCGCAGAGCTTGGTGTGCGCACCAGCGGGCATCGCCGAACTCTCCCTTGCGCAAATCGACTGCGGTTTTGACCTCTTGGCGCTCCGCCGGGTGGAGGTGGTCGTAGCGGGTGAGGTCGCCGGCGTCGTCGGTAAGTAAAAAGACGCAGCGTGCTTCTGGAGGAAACAGCGAAATATCTTGCATCACTATTCAACCTCCATGACCGGGTACGGGAATTGCCGCGTGGACGGGTGGTGGCGCCACTCGCGCGGATAGCCCAGGGAGACCTCAATGTGGTCGACGCCATCGACCTTGGTCACCCCCGGCATGTGCAGGTGACCGTACACCACTGCCTGCGCGTTGTAGCGCTTGGGCCATGTCCTGGTGTGCCGGGTCCCGCACCACAGGGCGATTTCGGACCACATCATGCGCTGCACCGGCTCCTGCACCAGCGGCCAGTGGTTGACCAGAATCGTCGGCCCGCTAATGCGGGATAAGCGTTTGGTGGTGTAGGCCAAACGGTCCCAGCACCAGCCACGGATATCCACAAATGGTGCGATGGCAAACTCGTCTGTCATCACCACGTTGTTGTCGTGGGCAGCCTGCAGGGCTTCGTCGACAGTCATTTCCCTGCTGCGGAACGAATAGTCGTACAGCGTAAATAGCGGCGCGATGGTCACTCCGCCGAACACCGGATAGCGATCTTCCGGGGTAATCACACCGATAGCGCGCATCGCTTGAACCAGCATGGCGTACTTTTCTCGGCCGCGGTACCTGTCCGCAGAACAGCAAAATAGCTCGTGGTTGCCGGGCACCCAGATGACGGTGTCGAACCGACTGGCCAGTTCTGTCATCACTTCAACGATGAGTTCGAACCGTTCGGCCACGTCGCCAGCGACGATGAGCCAGTCAGACGGGTCAGTAGGCTGGATGTCGTCGATTTTTGGGCCGTTGAGCTTCACTGCGGCGTGCAGGTCGCTGACTGCCCAGAGTGTCGTGGTCATGCGTCATTCCTACCATCACCGCTTGTCACTGCCCATCGCATGGAACGGAACCTGTGCACTACACCTACGAGGCGCACAAGGATTTGGCCGAGTTGTCCGACCCAAATACCGGTCAGGCCCCAGCCGAAGAAACCGGAAGCGATGATGATCGGCAGCGCAACCCCGAGCAGAGAAAACAGTGTCAGGTTGCGCAGGTACGCCGCATCAGCCGCACCAAGCAGCACCCCGTCGAGCGCAAACACCGCTCCCCCGGCGATGATCATGGCGATAAACAACAGCCACGGCAGCTGCAGCGTATCGACGACCGCCTGATCCTGCGTAAACAAACCCAGAATCGGCTCACGGAACAACGCGAACACCACGGCCAGCACGACCGCGAAGACCATCGAGTACTTCAGTGCGTGCTCACCAACGGCGCGTGCGTCCTGCGCCCCTGCCCGCCCCAAAGCCGAGCCGGTCAGGGTCTGCGCCGCAATAGCCAGCGAATCAAGCACGAGTGTGAGGAAGTTCCACAGCTGCAGCATCAACTGGTGAGCAGCAAGCGCAACCACGCCGAAGCGACCAGCAACTGCAGCAGCGGTCAGCAACGAGACTTGAAACGATAACGACCGCAAAATCAGGTCGCGGCCTAACACGAGCTGCTTGGAAATCACCGACCACTGCGGCGCCCAGCCCCGGCCCGACGTCCGGTGCTCCCTGATAAGAAACACCACGAACAACGTCGACGTGATCCCCATGCCAATCACGTTGGATATCGCGGAGCCCACAAGCCCGTACTGGTTCACCAATAACGGCAACGAGATCGCGCCGGGAATGAGGCCACACAACGTTAAGTAAAACGGCAATCGCGTATTTTGCACGCCGCGCATCCAGCCATTTCCGGCCATGACGATCAGCGTCATCGGGATGGCGAATGCGGATACACGCATCCAGGACGCAGCGCGCACACTCGTGTCAACGTCACCTGCAAGCGCCATCGCCAACGGCTGGGCGAACACCCACACAATCAGCGCCAAGATCGCGCCCACCCCGAGCGCTACCCAGGTAGCTTGTACACCTTCCTCGACTGCCTGATCGCGTTTTCCGGCACCATAAAACCGCGAGCTTCGCGCCGTCGTGCCATAGGACAAAAACGTTAATTGGGTTGTCACGGTCGACTGAATGGCAGCGCCTGCAGCGAGTGCAGCCAGCTGCGCGGTGCCGAGCCTGCCAACGACAGCGGTATCCAGCAGGAGATACAGCGGGTTGGCTGCCAGCACGCCGAGCGCGGGCAGCGCGAGCATCAAGATATCCCGCGCGGTTGGTGTGCGGGCAGCGTCCGCGCCCCTCATCGGTCGGCGGGTTCCGGCAATGCGTCGAGCAGGTCGCGGACGACCTCAGAGCGCGAACCGGTGGCCGAGTACCCCGCTGCTGCCTTGTGTCCGCCACCGCCAAGAGAGCGCGCGACGGTTGAAACATTCAGCACCGTAGAACGCAGCGACATCGCCCAGTGCTTGCTGCTGTACTGCTTCAACACCACACCAACGTCGGTGCCTTCAAGGGCACGGGCGTAGTCGATGATCGCCTCGACCGTTGGCTGACTCATGCGCGCTAACAACCCCGTGGGAATGGTGAGCACTGCAACGGAGAGCCCCTTGACCGGAATGATCTGGGTTTCCGCCAACACCGCGCCCATGAGCTGGAGGTCAGTCGCACTCATCGTGTCCATCAGGTCCAGCGCAATCTGGCGAGTATTCAGGCCGTAGCCCATCAGCTCCGCGGCCAAACGGTGCATCCTCGGTGTGCCCCACCGGAAGCTGCCGGTGTCGGTGACCAAGCCCGCGTACAGGCAGTACGCGATGTCCTCGTCAAGCTCCACCCCAAGATGATCAAGCAACTCGCGGATCATCGTTGTGGTCGATTCGGACTCGACGATCAAATTCATGTCGCCGAACCCGGGGTTGGTGTTGTGGTGATCGATGACAACAACGCGCGACGGGTTATCCGAAACATCGACCAGGAATGCTCCTGTGCGATCTGCGGAGGCACAATCCACGGTGACAACAAGGCCATCCTCCGGTAAAGTTTCGCCGTAGATGATCTCATCGACTCCCGGGATAGTGCGCATATTCGCCGGGTGCGGCAACGGCTGGCCAATGTAAACGTCGTTGTCGATACCAAGCGCCGTGAGCCCCTTTGCGAGCGCACACGCCGACCCGATCGCATCCGCATCGGGGTTGATGTGTGCGACCACGTTGACGCGGTCCGCGGCGCGGATACGAGCGGCAACCTCGGCAAATAGCGGAGCATGCTCCGCAAACAGCTGGCTGTTCAGGGCACTACTCCCCTTCACCGGAGCGCTTGTACGGGTCAGCATCGCCAGCCGGCTTCGCATTTGCGCGCAGCTTTGCTAGCTCCTCATCACGCGCGCGTGCACGGTTGAGCAGCTCCTCCATGTGCGCGGAAGCTTCCGGCACGGTATCGCGCTCAAACGAGATGGTCGGCGTGAACCGAACCGAAAGCTGATCACCCACGATCTTGCGGATCTGCCCGCGAGCACGGTTGAGCGCCTCAGCGGCCTGCTCGTAGTCAGGTTCGTCGTCGATCTCTTGGCCACGCACTGTGTAGTAAATGGTGGCGTCATGAAGGTCCCCGGTGACTCGGGTGTCGGTCACAGTGACCAACTCCAGCCGGCGGTCCTTAATCTCCCGCTCAATCGCGGAAGCAACAATCGTCTGAATCTGCTTCGCCAACCGCTGGGCGCGGGTGTTATCAGCCATGTCACTCCTCCTCAAAACTTCTGCATAGTGTAACCCCCGCCGAGCACGTGCGTGCGGGGCGGGGGTTTCGTCGATAAGCAATTGCTTTGCGACGACTAGTCGCGCGGGACCTCGACCATCTCGTAGGTCTGAATGATGTCGCCCACCTGGATATCCGGGTAGGACAGCACCATGCCGCACTCGTAGCCCTTGGCTACCTCGTTGACGTCGTCCTTCTCGCGGCGCAGCGAATCGATCGACGCATCCGGAGTAATGACGTTGCCGTCGCGGACCAGGCGCAGCTTCGCACCGCGCTTGACCTTGCCCTCGGTAACCATGCAACCTGCGATGAGGCCGACTGCGGAAGCCTTGAAGATCTGACGGATCTCGGCTTCGCCCAGGTCGCGCTCTTCGTAGATCGGCTTGAGCATGCCCTTGAGCGCCTGCTCCACATCCTCGATCGCCTGGTAGATGACCGAGTAGTAGCGGATCTCCACGCCTTCGGCATTCGCCTCTTCCGTGGCCTTGCCGTCCGCGCGGACGTTGAAGCCAATGATGATGGCGTCGGATGCCGCCGCGAGGGTGACGTTGGTCTGGGTCACAGCACCGACGCCACGGTCGATGATGTTGACCTGCACCTCGTCGTCGACCTCGATCTTGAGCAGCGCCTCCTCGAGGGCTTCCACCGAACCGGCGTTGTCGCCCTTGAGGATGAGGTTGAGCTGGCTGCGCTCCTTGAGAGCCTGATCCAGGTTCTCCAGAGACACACGCTTCTTACGACGTGCCTGCATAGCAGCGCGCTGACGAGCATCACGCTGTGCAGCAATCTGACGAGCAACGCGGTCATCCTCGACCACGAGCAGGTTGTCACCCGGGCCAGGAACACCGTTGAGGCCCTGGACCTGGACCGGACGGGACGGGCCCGCCTCTTCCACATCGTTGCCCCACTCGTCGACCATGCGACGCACGCGACCGAAGTTGCCGCCGACGACAATGGAGTCACCGACACGCAAGGTACCGCGCTGCACGATGACGGTGGACACCGGGCCACGGCCACGGTCCAGGTGGGACTCGATGGCAACACCCTGCGCGTCCATGTCTGGGTTCGCCGTGAGCTCAAGCGCCGCATCTGCGGTCAGGAGCACAGCCTCCAGCAGGTCATCAATACCGGTGCCCTGCTTCGCAGAGATGTCGATGAACATGGTGTCACCGCCGTACTCCTCCGGCACGAGGCCGTACTCAGTGAGCTGGCCGCGGATCTTGTCCGGCGATGCCTCCGGCTTATCCACCTTGTTCACTGCGACCACGATCGGCAGTTCCGCAGCCTTGGCGTGGTTAATCGCCTCCACGGTCTGCGGCATGACGCCGTCGTCCGCTGCCACCACGAGGATGGCCAAGTCGGTCGACTTCGCACCACGGGCACGCATGGCGGTAAACGCCTCGTGGCCCGGGGTATCCAGGAACGTGATCTTACGCGGGTGGCCGTCGAGGGTGACCTCGGTCTGGTATGCACCAATGCCCTGGGTAATACCGCCGGCCTCGCCACGACCCACGTTTGCCTTGCGGATGGAGTCCAACAGGCGGGTCTTACCGTGGTCGACGTGACCCATGACGGAGACCACTGGAGGACGCTGCTCGAGCTCCTCTTCGCCGCCTTCGTCCTCACCGAATTGCAGGTCGAAGGACTCAAGCAGTTCGCGATCCTCGTCCTCAGGCGAGACGATCTGGACCTCGTAGTTGATCTCAGCGCCGAGCAGCTGCAGGGTGTCCTCAGACACGGACTGCGTTGCCGTCACCATCTCACCGAGGTTGAACAGCGCCTGCACCAGCGACGATGCATCGGTGTTGATCTTCTCAGCGAGGTCAGACAGGGTCGCGCCTTGGCGCAAGCGAACGGTCTTGCCGCCGCCGTCGGGGAGACGAACGCCACCGATGACGTTCGGCTTGTGCATCTCCTCGTACTCAGCCCTCTTCTGGCCCTTGGACTTGCGGCGCTTGCCGGGTGCACCACCCGGACGACCGAATGCACCTGCGGTACCGCCGCGACGTCCGCCGCGACCGCGGAAACCGCCACCCGGTCCGCCGAAACCGCCACGCTGTGGCCCGTTCTGGCCACCACGGCCACGACCACGGCCACCGCCGCGGCCACCGGCCGGTGCAGCCTTCGCAGGCATTTGTGTCGGCGACGGACCTGCCGGCATATCCGCCGGGGACGGACGGTTGCCGCCACCCTGACGGGCACCACCCGGGCGTGGGCCGCCCTGGCCCTGGCCACCGCGGCCCTGCCCCGGACGTCCACCCGGACGCGGCGGGCGCTGCCCACCGCCGGTGTTGGACGAGAACGGGTTGTTAGCAACACGCGGGCGTCCACCAGGCTTCGGCATCGGGCGAGGCATACCGCCCGGAGTCGGGCCGTCCTTCTTCGCAGCAGCCGGCTTCGGCGCTGCAGGCTTTGGAGCTGCGGGTTTAGGAGCTGCGGGTTTAGGTGCGCCCGGCTTCGGGGCGGAACCCGCAGGCTTCGGCGCTGCAGGCTTCGGTGCGCCCGGCTTCGGGGCGCCTGGCTTCTGGGCCGGCTCACCCGCAGCCTTCGCAGCCGGTGCCTTCGGAGCAGCCGGAGCCGGCTTCGGCTTCGCAGCCTCGCCCGGCTTTGGTGCGGAACCGGCGGGCTTCGGCGCTGCAGGCTTGGCACGGTTCTGGCCAGGCTTCTTCAGCGGCGGTTTCGCCGGAGTCGGTGCTTCCTTCTTTTCGTTGTCGTCTGCGCCACCGCCATTGAGCTTGGCGTAGTGCGCCTTCATCTTCTTGATGACAGGCGGCTCAATGGTCGACGACGCCGTCTTCACAAACTCACCCTGTTCTTTCAGGGTTGCGAGTAATTCCTTACTTGTTACGCCGAGCTGCTTAGCCAACTCGTGTACGCGTAGCTTTCCGGACACATGTCTCCTTGTTGTTCATGCTAGGAGCCCAGTGCCCTTCGGCTACCGGCCCCTAGACGTGGTCAGTGACTTTCATCGCTGATGCTGCTTCATGGTTGCGTACTCATCAGTGTTCGGTCTTTCCTTCATTCTCTGGGTCGACCGCCTCGGCGCTTCTGCTTTGCGACGAGGCGAGGTACGTACGTACATGACCTAGGTCTACTTTCGCAGACAGACGGAGCGCTCGCCCAAAGGCTCGGCGTTGTTCCGCCAGCTCGACTGCGTCCAACGACGGGGTAATCCATGCTCCCCGACCAGGCAGTTTCCGGTCCGGGTCGGCGAGGATCTTCCCCGGCACGTCCGGATCGGCGACCACGCGCAACAGTTCGACGTCGGGGTGAGTTTTTCGGGTGGCAATACAGGTACGTGTGCGGATGGGGTGCTTACGCATTCCGCTCATTCGCATCCTTCCCGCAACCTATCTGCCGTCTAACACTGTGCCGTTATGTCTCACACCGGCGCACTCGTGTGCGTGGTGGGCCGCCGCACCCAACGTGCGGACGCAAAGCCGTTAAACACTGTACGCGAAAACCCGCAGAATCTGTACTTCCTGCGGGTTTCATAAACGTTGGCAAAGACCTTATTCGTCGTCGGCGATATCAGCGTCGGAGCGGATGTCGATCTTCCAGCCGGTCAGGCGGGCGGCCAGGCGGGCGTTTTGGCCTTCCTTGCCGATGGCCAAGGAGAGCTGATAGTCCGGCACCGTCACGCGAGCCGCTTGCATATCCGCATCGAGCACCGTGACATCCACCACTTTCGAGGGGGCCAGGGAGTTACCGACGTACTTCGCCGGGTCCGCATCCCAATCGATGATGTCGATCTTCTCGCCGCCGAGCTGCTGCATGATGTTGGTCACGCGCGCTCCTCGAGGCCCGATGCACGCGCCCTTGGCGTTGACACCCTTGACGGTTGCACGCACCGCAACCTTGGAGCGGTGGCCTGCCTCGCGCGCGATGCTGAC
Organism: Corynebacterium coyleae; assembly: GCF_030408635.1. NCBI lineage: Bacteria > Bacillati > Actinomycetota > Actinomycetes > Mycobacteriales > Corynebacteriaceae > Corynebacterium > Corynebacterium coyleae. The sequence continues at coordinate 1,573,299 of NZ_CP047198.1, forward strand.
AATCTCTACCGAACCGTCGGCTACCTCCGGCACCTCGAGTGCGAACAGGCCTCGAACCAACTCGGGGTGCGTGCGCGACAGGTTGACCTGCACGCGCTTGTCGCCCTTGTTCACACCCACCACGTAAGCCTTGATGCGATCGCCGTGGCGCAACACTTCGCCCGGGATCTTCTCTGCCGGCAGCAGGATGCCGTCCTGCGGGTCTGCCTCCGTACCGAGCTGGACGATGCTGATGCCGCGCGCCTCTGCGTGGGCATCGCGCTGGACCAGCCCAGAGACAATCTGGCCCTCGAGTTCGGCGTACTCGCCGTAAACGCGGCCAGCCTCCGCTTGGCGCAGACGGCCCTTGATCGCGTCACGCACGGCGACGGAACCAATTCGGGAGAAGTTCACCGGCGTGTCGTCGTATTCAGAGATGACTTCGCCTTCGGCGTCGAGCTCGCTGACGATAACGGCAACGTCGCCCGTTTCGGTGTCAATGTCCACACGCGCCTTGGAACGCTCCGTACCGCTTTCCTCCTTGAACTCGCGGTATGAAAACAGCAACGCGTTTGCGATGGTGGTCAGCAGATCCTCCATCGAAATGCCTTGCTGCTCTTCGATGGTTTTCAGCGCGTTCAAGTCGATATTCACTTGTTTCCTTCCTGTGCCGCCGCTGCGGCTTCGAGCTCTGCAAACGTCTGATCCGCCAGCTCAACTTCTGCTGCTGGCGGCGCGTTGAACTCAATTTCTACCACTGCACCAGCAATTTCTGAAACCGGTGCAATTCGCACCTCATCGCCCTTTTTCGACGAACGCACCAGCGCAACATGCTCCTGCGCCTCATCCAGTACGGCGATGCGCCACTTCTGCTCACCCGCCTTAATCAGACGGCCCTGGTTGCGACGGAAGTGTCGCGGCTGCGTCAGCGGCATATCCACACCAGGGGTGGTCAGTTCAAGCGTGTATCCGGCGCCGAAGTTGACTTCCCCGCGCTGCTCGAGGTCGTCGAAAAGCGTTGATAGCTCATTGGACACTTCCTCCAACTCATCCAGCGTCGGGTGCGTATCCGAGTCGAGCGCAATAACGACCTGCGATTTCTTCCCCGCCTTGACGGTGCGAATGTTCTCAATGTCCATCGCGTACGCCTTCACGACAGGGGCGACCAATTGTTCAAGTTCGTTATTTGTGGGAAATGCCATGCGTCAAACCTAGCGTGTAACGTGCAGCGGGTGAAGAAACTGCTTGTTTTGCCAGCTGCACTGCTCCTGACCAGTTGCACAGTGATGGATGTTGTCGGCCCTCGCGCCAACGGCGAGATCATGTCGCTGGCCAAGCAAGCCTCCGCAGATTGGGTGTTCGGGGAGCACCCCGAGTGGAGGGAGCTGCGCAAGTTCCAGAGCGAGCAGCTTCAAGACGAAGCCCTGCGCCTGTGCGGCACCGACGAAACTGGACAGACGCCGCAGTCCTGCAACGTCGGCTATGGCGATACTGACCTTCCGGCCGCCGCGGACGGCGCAGCCCTTTTGGAGCACACCGTCACCGCCGCCGACAAGGTGCCCGACGATTCGGTTGACCTCGTAGTAGCCCAAGCCATCGATGCGCTTGCACTCACGCCAGTCGAGATTGAGATCGAGCGCCCGCTTGACGACGATGCCGCCACCCAATCCGCCGCCGACCTCCTCGCCCGCGAAAACGCGATGTACTACGGCCTCGGCCTTGCTCTCGCCCACGCCGACGACGCTTTGCGCACCCGCATTAGTGAACTGCGCGAAGCGTCCCACGAACGCACCGAGGCGCTCACTGCGTTGCTCGGCGATACAGACGATCAGGCGTTAGTTCCCGCCGCTGGATACAGCCTCGCGGACGGCTACAACGACCCCCAGACAACGCAAGAGGCCACCGCACTCGTCGAAACGATGCACGGTGACCTTGTCAAACAGTGGCGCTACGCCGCCGCTCACGCAGAGACCAAGCAGTGGCGCAAGGCGGCAATCCAACTCGCCGCCCACGCCCAGCGGGCCTAGTTAGCGGTAGATCACTGGCGAGAGCAGAGCGACGTCGGTGCTCGCGCCGACAGTGATCAGTCCAGCGCCATCGAATCGTACGTCGATCAGAGTGGTTTCACCTGGTCGGACATCATAGGTTCGGTTGATGTTGCCACCTTGTACGGTCACAGTGCCGCGCTTGCCCTTGCCGGTACCGTCCGGGTACCCAGCATGGAGCACGAGCCGCTTGACGGTCGCAGACTCCTTGATGCGGATGAATCCCGATTTACCACGCGTCGTTTCGACAGAGTTCGGGTAATTCTTGCCACCCGACTTGGTGTTCTTTGTTGCAACCATGTACGTCGTCTGCTTCAGGTTTTCCGGCGAAAGGTTTTCGGCCTTTCCTTGAACAATGCCGGCCACACGGTCACTAGAGTTACCGGTGTTTCCCTCACCTTCACCCTGGACAAGTCCAACGATCGTGGCGATGAGAACGATGACAGTTACAAGTGCTCCCGCGATCTGCGGGAGCAGGTTGCTGAGGTCACGCAGTGGGTTATTAAGCGCGTTCAATTTCATACCCAGTTCCTTTCGAAGACATCGCATACAGGCGCTTCCCTGCTGAAGCACAGCGATTGCTCAAATTAAAGCATTACTTCGCAGGGTTTGTCGTCGAAATCAACCAGTTAAAACGCGCTTAGCCGTCGCGTCTAGTCGCGGCGCTCTGCGACCAGTTCCTGGACCTTCGCCACGATCTCGTCGGCAGGGACCTCGAGGGTCTCGCCGCCACGGATGCGCAGTTCGACGTTGCCGTCTGCGAACGCGCGGCCCAGAATCACGATAAACGGCATGCCCAACAGTTCGGCGTCCTTGAACTTGACGCCTGGGGAGACCTTCGGGCGGTCGTCGAAAAGCACCTCGAGCCCGGCGTCGGAGAGTTCTGCAGCGATGCGGTCGCCTGCCTCGAGCGCAGCAGCGTCCTTGTTCGCCACAGCCACATGCACCTGGTACGGGGCGATCTCCACCGGCCAGACCAGGCCCTTGTCGTCGTGGCGCTGCTCCGCCACCACAGCGAGCATGCGAGAGATACCGATGCCGTAGGAACCCATGGTCGGCACGGCACGCTTGCCGTTTTCGTCCAGGATCTGCACGTCCATGGCTTCGGTGTACTTGCGGCCCAGCTGGAAGATGTGGCCCAGTTCGATGCCGCGGGCGAGCTTCACGGTGCCGTTGCCGGACGGCGACGGGTCGCCTTCCTTGATCTCGGCGGCCTCGATGTAGCCATCGACAGTGAAGTCGCGACCAGCGACCAGTCCGACGACGTGCTTCTGCGGAGCGTCCGCGCCGGTGATCCACGCGGAGCCTTCGACCACACGCGGGTCTGCGAGCACACGCACACCGTTGGCCTGGAGCGCACGCGGGCCAACGTAGCCCTTGACCAGGAAATCACTCTTGGCAAAGTCCTCGTCGCTTGCCAACTCGAAGGTCGCCGGCTCGAGCGATGATTCCAGGCGCTTCTCGTCCAGTTCGCGGTCGCCCGGAATGAGCACGCCGACCAACTGTGGGCCGACTGGCTTGCCGTCCTCATCCACGGCGCGCGGATCGTTGACCTTGATCATCATGCACTTGAGGGTGTCGGAGGCTTCGGCAGGGCGGTCGTCGATAAGCACTCCTGCGCTCTGCGCCCACTCCACGAGTGCCGCGATGGTCTCGGACTTCGGGGTGTCGTGCTCGACAGCCTCGGGCAGCCCTTCGATCGGGCGTGCTTCCGGAGCAACCGTAGTCACGGCCTCGACGTTGGCGGCGTAATCGCCCGCGGTGGAAACGACAAAGGTGTCCTCGCCGTTGTCGGAGTACGCGAGGAACTCCTCGGATGCGGAGCCACCCATGGCACCGGAGGTGGCCTGGCAGATCTCGTACTTCAGTCCCACACGGTCGAAGATGCGCTGGTAGGTCGCACGGTGGTTTGCATACGACTCATCCAGACCCTCGTCCGACATGTCGAAGGAGTAGGAATCCTTCATCACAAACTCACGCCCGCGAAGGATGCCCGCGCGCGGACGTGCCTCGTCGCGGTACTTCGTCTGAATCTGGTACAGCGTGACCGGGAAATCCTTGTACGACGAGTACAGATCCTTCACCGCCGTGGTGAACATCTCCTCGTGCGTCGGGCCGAGCAGCATGTCCGCACCCTTGCGGTCCTTCAGGCGGAACAAGTCATCGCCGTATTCGGTCCAACGGTTCGTCGCCTCGTAGGGCTCGCGCGGCAGCAGTGCCGGGAACAGCAGTTCCTGGCCACCCATTGCGTCCATCTCCTCGCGCACCACACCCTCGATCTTGCGCAGCGCACGCAGACCAAGCGGCAGCCAGGAGTACACGCCCGGCGCGGCGCGGCGGACGTAACCAGCACGGACAAGCAGTTTGTGGCTCGGCACTTCAGCGTCGGCCGGGTCTTCGCGCAGAGTGCGCAGGAACAGCGTGGACAGGCGAGTAATCATGCGGGGCAGTTTACCCGGTAGCTTGTTCGTCATGCTGATCGTCCTCCCTCCTTCCGAAACCAAAGCGCCCGGCGGCACCGACGCTGCGATGGCGTTGTCGTTTCCGTCGTTGGATCCCATTCGCAATTCGCTTCTCGACGAACTCACCCACACCCTCGTCGACGCCCCCGCCTCCAAGCAGGCAGAGGCGGAGGAGAACCTCACGTTGCGCTCGGCACCGGTGATGCCGCCCATCGAGCGCTACACGGGTGTGCTGTACGACTCGCTCGATGCCTCCACGTTGCCCGCCGATGCGCTATCGCGCCTTGCCGTTGGCTCCGCGCTGTTCGGCGTGGTTCGGGCAGGCGACCTCATCCCCCGCTACCGCCTGTCTGCCGGGATGAAACTGGGCGGCAAGACGTTGCGCGCCTGGTGGGGATCTGCCGTGACCGATGCTCTTGCAGACTGCGGCTTTGTCGTCGACATGCGCTCCGGCGCCTACCAGAACCTCGGCCCTGTCCCCGGCGCGCTGACCATCCGTGTGGAGCAGGCTGATACCGGCAAGGTGGTCAGCCACTTCAACAAGAAGTACAAGGGCGAGCTGGCCCGGGTACTGGCGCCACACGACGCGTCGTCTGCTTCGGAGGTCGTGGACCTGTCCGTGGCTGCGGGCTTCGACGTCGCCGTTGACGGCACGCTGTTGACCATGCGTGTGTAGGTGTCACGCTGCCTGGGTGTGTACTGCCCCGTTGGCTGCTTCCCGCGCCTGGGCGAGGGCGAGCAGGGCGCGGGCGTCGTCGACAAACTCGCCTTCCTTAAACAACAGATCATGCGGCGACGCCCTGAGCAGGAACACACCACGTTTGAGCAGATGTTTCTCCCGCTTGCGCTCTTGTCGCAGCGTCTCGTCAGTTTTCTTAAACGTGACCCCGTCGTATTTGTAATCCCCGTCGATCTCCAAGATCAGTGCCCCGAGGCGTAGGTCCACCTCGTAGCCCGCGAACATGCCGTTGACGATCCAGCCGTCGGCCACCCGCTCAATCAACACCGCGCGTGCGTACGATTCGAACGGCGACCGCGAGTTATCCACCGCGTATCGCAGCACTTTCCGCAACACACCTATCCCCTTGACCCGTCCGAGCCTGTCGGCTTCCGTCTCCACGGTCGCACGATCCGTGTGGTGTTTGAGCACCCAATCCATCGCCACCAGCCCCTCCCTGAACCCGTGGTGCAGAGCGATCTCAAACGCTGTGGTCAGCTCGTCGGTAACGCGCAATGTGTCAAAGTGCTTGATCACAGTCTCGCAGTTGCGCGCACGGTGATAGACGGTATTGTCCGGCCACTGTCTTCTCGATGGTGTCCTGCCGTTCGGGAGCAACAGTTCTACCGGTTCGTTTGAGTCCGTGGTCACCAGCCACATCCCCAGCACGCGTGCTGCAGACCTGCCAGCCAGCGCCGCCTTCCTCGCTGCCTGACCTGCTGCAACCGCCTGCACCCAGCGCTTTTCGTAAAACGCCAACGTCCGAAAGTCGGCCTGTAGCATCGCATGCCTTGCCGACAACGCGACTGTCCTACCTGCTTGTGTATCTCTACGGTCGATCACCTTGCTCAGGATCTCCCGTTGCCTCCCCATATCCATGCCACAACGATTGCAGAGATCCCGTGTCGGCGGAAGACCCCGCCCGTTTTTGTGGATAACTTCGGGTAACTCCGGATACTTTCGCGCCGGTTATCCACAGCCTAAAAGACGATATCGTCTTTTAGCATTTGCGCGGATCTAAAACCCCAGGTCGCGGCTCCATCGCCGGCACAAAAGACGATATCGTCTTTTGGGTTGTGTCTAAGATCGCCTACATGCCTGCCCATTACCGTCGCTATGCCCTCGCTGCCCTGGCCTACGCAGCCGCGTTCGCGTATATCCTCCTGCGCTGGGACGCGATCCCCGACCCGGTGCCGGTCCATTTCAACGTCAACGGCGACGCGGACGGATTCGAACCGAAAACCCTGCTTCACGCGACGTTCTTGATCACAATCGGCATCGCCATCTCCATATCGATGCTCGCGTGCGTACCGCCGAAAACCCTCGCACGCCAGACCGCGAACGTACCGGAGGACAAGGCGTTGCCGTCTTCGGAGACGGCGGCGGCGCGCGTCGAGAAGCTGTGCGATGCAACAGCCGACTTCATGTCGAAGACCCTCCTCGCTATGGCGGTCTTGTTCGCGCTGACCAACGTCTCGATGATGCTGCCGGACATCTCGCTGCCATTCTGGCTGGAGATCGCACTGTGGATCGCTTTCACCGTCTACGTCGTCGTCATCGCAATCCGCATGACCACGGCCAAGGACGGCATCGAACCCGACGAAGCGGAGCAACAACGCAACCACCTGCTGCGGATGCAGGGTGGCATGGGCACCTACAAGGAGCCGAACGACCCGATGGTCGCCGCGGTGCTGCCGCAGGCCCCGGGCAAGATCTCGGTCAACACGGCACACGCGCCGGGCAAGCGTTACCTGTGGCGTGTGATGACAAGCGTCGTCGCAGTCCTGGTGGTCTGTCTCCTGTTTGTGTTTATCTAACGGCTACAGCACGTTGAGGAACACCGTCACCACGAGGATGTTGACGAAGTCGATGAACATCCCACCGACGATTGGTAAAACGAAAAACGCTAGGCGCGACGGCGAGTACTTCTGCACCACCGACTCCATGTTGGCTACACCGTTGGGGGTTGCGCCCATGCCAAAACCGCAGTGGCCGGCGGACAGGACGGCGGCGTCGTAGTCGCTGCCCATCGCTCGGAATGTGACAAAGCGGGCGAAGAGGAGCATCAGCACGGTCTGGGCGATGAGCAGAATGACAAGCGGGATGGCAAGGTCTGCCAGTTCCCACAGTTTGATCGTCATCAGTGCTTGCGCGAGGAAAAGTGCGAGCGCAACACTGCCGATGATCTCCACCTCTTGTGTGGGCACAAACTCGTGGTACTGGCGCTGGTTGCGCGTGTCTGAGATGTAGCGGAACAGAATGCCGACGAGCATGGCACCCAGGTAGTTCGGGAAGGCGGCTTTGTCGGTGAACTGGCTGATGATCCAGTTGATGCCGTCGGTGATGTAGGTGCCGATAAACATCGCGATGAGGATGACGATGAAGGCTTGCATGACCTGGTCGCTGCGCAGGTCTCGTCGATACGCAGTGAGCAAACTATCGTCCACGTCGACATTGCGGGTGCCGCTGGATTGGAGGCGGTTGCGTTTGATCAGACGGTCGCCGACAGGCCCGCCTATGAGCGAGCCCATCAGCAGGCCGAACGTTGCTGCGGTGTAGGCGACGGTTTCTGCGCGCTCCACACCCTGCGCCTCCACGAGCGGGGCCATACCGCCGGACACCCCGTGGCCGCCGGTCATGGACACAGACCCGGTCATGAGCGCGAGCGCGGACGGGATGTCCACAATCGGCGCGAGCAGCACCGCAAGAAGGTTCTGTAGCACCACCAGCACAGAGGCGACGAGAAGGAAGCGGGTGACCATCTTGCCGGCTTTGCCAAGAAGCGCGACACTGGCGCCGAAGCCGACGGTGGTGAAGAACATCGTCATGAAGAAGCCCTGCAAGGTGGTGTCGAAGGTGATGTCCACCCAACCGGTGAGTTTGAACACCAGGTTGAACAGGGCGAAAAGGAACCCGCCGATCACCGGCGCTGGGATGGCGAAGCGCTCAAAGAACGCCACGTTGTTGCGCAGCCAGCGTCCAACGACGAGCAGGAGCACGGCGAAGCCGATGGTTTGGATCATGTTGAATTCAATCGCCATCGGCGGCCACCTCTCTGTTAGATGTCTGTCGATCTCGAAGAGTCTAAAGCTCGCACACGGTTTGTGACAAAGAACACGCTCCTTTGCTTCTCCCGGTAGCGTTTAAACCATGACCACAATCGACAACGCCCGCGCACTACTCGCCGACGCCAGCCGTATCGAGGTCTTCACCGGCGCCGGCATGAGCGCCGACAGTGGCCTTGTGACCTATCGCGACGCACAAACCGGGTTGTGGGAGAACGTGGACCCGCAGGCCATGGCGTCTATCGACGCCTGGCACACCGACCCGGACACAATGCTCGCCTGGTACCTCTGGCGCGCCCAACTCGCCCAGCGCGCCGAGCCAAATGCAGGACATCTCGCCATCGCGCAATCGCCGAAGACAACGGTAACCACGCAAAACATCGACAACCTTCACGAGCGTGCTGGCAGCGACAATGTCGTCCACCTGCACGGCTCGCTCTTCGCGTTTCGCTGTTCGCTTTGCGACGAGCCCTACACCGACCCAATCCCACTGCCCGAGGAGCCTGTCCCGACGATCACTCCGCCCCAGTGCCCGTTATGTGGCGGGCCGGTGCGTCCCGGCGTGGTGTGGTTCGGCGAGATGTTGCCCCAAGCTGAGTGGAAGGAGGCGGAGCGTCGCATGCGCACCGCTGACGCGTTGATCATCGTCGGCACTTCTGGTGTGGTCTACCCCGCCGCCGGCCTGCCGCTAATGGCGCACGCGCGCGAAATCCCCATCATTGAGGTCACCCCGATGCGCACGGACCTGTCGCATATCGCCGACGTGGTCATCGAGGACACCGCCGCCAACGCCCTGCCGAAGCTGCTGGGTTAGTAGTGGTACCGGGCTTGGAGAATCACCAAATCTGTCCCAGCGACCGTATAGACCAAGCGGTGTTCTTGCGTGATCCTCCTCGACCACGCCCCTTCAGCTCCGTACTTCAGCGGTTCGGGTTTCCCTATGCCTTCAAACGGATCCCTTAAGGTGTCGCGCAGAAGCTGGTTGACTCGCCTCAGCGTTTTCTTGTCGTTGCCCTGCCAGTACAGGTAGTCCTCCCACGCGTTGGTGGTCCACACAAGCCGCATTACGCGTCCAGGTCGATGTCGTGTTCGGCCACTGCCCCGTTGAGTGCTTCCTCGTAGGCCTGAGTCAGGCGTCGAGCATTCTCTGGCGACTTAAACAGGTAGGCAGTCTCAACCCATGCCGCGTAGTCATCTGCAGCCATCAATACTGCATTACCGTGACGCGACACGATTTCAACGGGATCGCGATCATTGTTCACACGCTCGATGAGCGGATATAGCGTGCGCCGCGCTTCAGATGCACTGATAGACATCACAACCTCCTCCGAGTGGTACCGCAATACGGTACCACACTCTAGAGTGAAGCACGCAGGACCGTGAAGGTCTTATCGCGGGTGACCTGCTCCACGGCGCCGAACCTTTGCTCCACCTCGCCGCGGTAACGCAGGTGCGAATTGTAGACCAGGTAGAGCGTGCCGCCCGGCGCGAGTAGTCGCTTGGAGGCGTCGAGGAGGTGCTGGACGAGGGTTGCGTCGACGGTGGTCCCGTCGTGGAACGGTGGGTTGAGCGCAATGGTGTCGAAGGAGCCGTCCGGGAACTGTGAGCCGGCGTCATCCCAGGTCGCTTCCAGCCCGATGGCGCGGGCGGATAGCACCGCGTCTGCGTCAGCGTCTGTGGCCACTGCCTCCAAGCCACGCGTGACAGAGCCGTTGCCACACCCCAGGTCCAACAGTCGTCCAGGCTCTGCCGGCAGGCAGGAGCGCAGCAGTTCCCCACCACGGTCGGGCTTCGCCCCTGAGAACACGCCTCCGATGGCGACAAGTCCATCGCCGCGTACGGGCTCATAGGACACCTCGCGCGGCCCAGACGCCACAAGACAGCGAAACTTCCCGCGCCCACGGGAGGCCGCCACCTGGTCGAACGATTCGCCCAGCACCACATTCATGCCACGAGACAAGTGTTTATTGTTCGCGCCGAACACCACTCGCGCAGAAGCAAACCCAGCTCCCGCAATCGAGCGTGCCAGGTAGTCCAGCCGCGCCAGGGACTTCGGCATCTCCCCAATGGCAACGGCTGTGCCTGAAGAACCGGCAAGGTAGTCGTCGATACGCATATCGCCCGCAATCTCCGCACCGAGCGACGCTGCTTCCTGGCAGCGTGAGTAGTCGGAGTCCAAAAACACAACCTTCGCCCCAGCAGCGAGTGCGGTGCGGGTGAGATCGAGTGTCGGGTCGTTGCACACGAGGACTGTCTCAGCCTGAGCAACATCGGCCGTGTCCCAAATCAGACTATCCAGTGTGCGCAAGGCCTGCGACCTCCCCAAACACGTACACGGCAGGTGAGGTCACATCGTTGTTCTCCATCACATCCGGCAGGGTGGCCGCGGTAGCGAAGAACACGCGCTGCGCGTCGGTTTCGCCTTCCTGGATCACCGCTGCGGGCGTATCCGGGGACAGCGATGCCTCCAGCAGCTTCTCGACGATCGCACGCACGTTGCGCACCCCCATCACCACCACGATGGTGCCGCCGACCTGTGCAAGCGCGGACCAATCCACGAGCGACTTGGGATGCTCCGGCGGCAAGTGTCCCGACACCACGGTGAACGCATGCGTCACCCCGCGTTGCGTCACGGGCACGTTTGCCGCCGCAGGAACGGACACCGCGGACGTCACGCCCGGGATTACCGAGCACTCAAGACCGGCAGCCGCGCATGCCTGCAGCTCCTCAAAGCCGCGACCGAACACGTACGGGTCGCCGCCTTTGAGCCGCACGACCTGCTTGCCCTCACGCGCATAGGACACCAGCATCTCGTTGATACGCTCCTGCGCGACCTGGCGCGCGTAGGGCAACTTGGCCACGTCCACGACTTCTTTGCCGGTCAGATCCAGAAAATCCTCAAGCTCCGCGGCCGGCCCAAGGTGATCCGCAAGGATTACGTCCGCTGCTTCCAGCGCGCGCAAGCCTCGGATGGTGAGCAGGTCCCATGCGCCTGGGCCGCCGCCGACAAGAGTGATGTGGCCTTTCGTCATAGCGACACAGTCTAGGGTGGCACCATGACACGACCCCAGCTCGACCACACATTCGCCGAGAACCTGCCCGAGCTCGCCCACGCTGAACCAGGCAGAAGTTTTGAGAACCCCCAGATGGTTGCCCTCAACGAGCCTCTCGCAGTAGAACTTGGGCTCGATGTCGCTTGGTTGCGTAGCAGCGACGGCCTCGCCTGGCTTACCGGCGCCCAGGGCGGGCACGCATTGGCATATGCGGGCCATCAGTTCGGTCAGTTTGTGCCATTGCTTGGCGACGGCCGCGCGTTGCTGCTCGGCAACATCGCCGGCCACGAGATCCAACTCAAAGGATCCGGCCTGACAGTGTTTTCACGGCGTGGATCTGACGGCGTCGGTGCGATCGGCCCGATGTTGCGCGAACACCTCGTCTCTACGTTCATGCACGCCGTCGGCGTACCGACGACACGCTCGCTAGCGGTGCTGACCACCGGAGAGAAGGTCATACGCCAAAACGGCGCGGTGCCGGGTGGGGTTGTGGTCCGCGTGGCGAAAAGCCACCTTCGTGTCGGCAGCGTCCAGTACGCGGCAACGCAATCCGAGGACCTTGTACGCCAGATCGTCACCGCTGCCGGTTTCGACAATGCAGCCAGCCTGCTCGAAACCGTCACCCGCCGCCACTTCGACCTAGTTGCGCACTGGATGCGCATCGGTTTCGTCCACGGGGTGATGAACACCGACAACGTGGCACTCTCAGGCGAAACGATCGACTACGGGCCATGCGCGTTCACGGAGCGCTTCGACGCCGCAGCGTCGTTTTCATCTATCGACAGGCAAGGCCGCTACGCCTTTGGCAACCAACCGAGCATCATCGCCTGGAACATGGCTCGCCTGGCAGAGGCGCTTTACCCCTTGCTGGGTCAGGATTATGTTGACGCCTACATCAAAACAGTCCAGCCAACCTGGGACGAGGCGTGGCAGCGTTGGATCGGCGACGACCACGAGGGGCTCAACAACGCCATCGACATCACCACCTACAACCGCGAACACGGCATCAACGGCGATCCAGGACCGATCTTCGTCCCGCGCAACCACATGCTGCAGGATGCGATAGACACCGCTGAGTTGCACGGTGATTACGCGAAGTACAACGAACTGCTCGCGGCAGTATCCGACCCGTACAACGAACAGGCCGGGCCCGAATGGATGGCCCGGCCGGAAGGACAACTGCCCTACGTCACCTTCTGCGGGACGTAGGGCAGCCAGTTCAGTGAAGCGAGCGGATTAATCCTCGAGCTTCAGCGTCTTCTGGGTCCATGCCCACTGGTCCTCGTACGCCTTCTTGTCGTGCTTGAGCGACTTGCCGTACGTCGGGAACATCTCGTGGAGCTTGTCAGCCCACTCAATCATGCGCTCACCGAAGCAGCGCTCCAACAGCTCGAGCATCGCAGCCGGGGTAATCGACGCGCCCGGGGATGCGCCGAGGATGCCCGCGATGGTGCCGTTCTGGTCGTTGACCAGAGCGGTACCGAACTCCAAGGTGCCGAAACGCGGGAATGCTGCCGGCTTGATCACCTGCACGCGCTGGCCGGCGACGACAACGTCCCAGTCCTTGCCGTCTGCCATCGGGTAGTACTCGTGCAGCACGTCCATCTTGCCGTCGAAGTTACGGAAAACCTCTTCAACCAGGTACTTGACCAGGCCGATATTGGTTGCCGCGACACCGAGGTAGGACGGGATATTGTCCAGACGGATGGACTTGAACAGATCCAGGTAGGAGCCTTCCTTCAAGAACTTCGGGGTCCAGCCGCCGTATGGGCCGAAGAGCAGGGTCTCTTCGCCATCGACAACGCGCAGGTCCAGGTGCGGAACAGACATCGGCGGGGCACCAACCTTGGCCTTGCCATACACCTTTGCCTTGTGCTGCTGGACGAGTTCCGGGTTGGTGGTCTTGAGCCACAAACCGGAGATCGGGAAGCCCGCGTAGCCGTGAACCTCTGGAACGCCTGCCTTGCGCAGCAGGTCCAGGGCGTAGCCGCCAGCGCCGATGAACACGAAGCGTGCACGAACGACCTGCTTGTCACCGGTGCGAACGTTCTTTGCGGTGACCTTCCAGAAGTTGCCCTCACGCTTGAGGTTGAGCACTTCGTGGCCGTAGCGGATCTTGGTGCCGCTTTCCTGAGCGGACTCCAGGAACTGCTTGGTCAGGGAACCGTAGTTGATGTCAGTGCCTGCATCGGTCCAGGAAATTGCGACCGGCTCAGCGTCGAAGTCGCGGCCTTGCGCCATCAGCGGCAGCTTCTCAGCGAACTTCTCGCGGTCATCGGTGAACTGCATCTCCGGGAACATGTGGTTCGCAGAAAGCTTGTCGTAGCGCTTACGCAGGTATGCAATCTGGTCTTCGCCCTGGGCGAAGGAAACGTGCGGCACCGGGTTGATAAAGGCGCGCGGGTCCTTGATCACACCGTTTTCTACCTGGTGGGACCAAAACTGGCGGGCGACCTGGAACTTCTCGTTGATCGCCATCGCCTTAGAGACGTCGATTCGACCGTTCTTTTCCGGGGTGTAGTTCAGTTCGCAGAGAGCGGAGTGACCCGTACCAGCGTTGTTGAACGCGTACGAGGATTCCTCGGCGGGACCGTCGAGGCGCTCGAAGATCACCTGGCTCCACTCGGGCTCCAGTTCGTGCAACATCGAGCACAGGGTGGCGCTCATAATGCCAGCGCCAACGTGCAGGATGTCCACCTCGTCCGCGTACTTATTACCACCGTTGTCAGACATGCGTAGTCATCCTTATAGTGTTTCGACAATTTTTGGAGTACAGACATTCTACGTCTATCTGCACCGGAACGTGCATAGGCCCGAATTATGACACGGCCCACACCCGCTTTCGGGTCAGTATCATCAGCCCCATGAATCAAACAGAAGAAGCATCCCTCGACACACTTACCTGGAAACCGGACGTGCTCGGTAAAAATTACGAGCATGCGCGTCTGCAATTAGATAAGGACCCCGACACGGGACATGCACCGGAGGCGGTGTTGGTCCGGGACGTGAGGTCGTCGACAAGCAATAAGCCCGCGGTGCTGTGGGTCCACGGCATGTCGGACTACTTCTTCCACAACCATGTTGCCGACGAGTTCGTGGAACGCGGTTACCCCTTTTACGCGCTGGATCTGCGCCGTTGTGGCCGCGCGCACACGAAGGGCCAGCGCTTCCACTTCACGCTGGATATGCGTCGTTACTTCGAGGAACTCACGACGGCGCTGCGGCTCATCGCGCGCGAGCATGGCTCGGTCGTTGTGCTCGCGCACTCCACTGGCGGGTTGATTGTTCCGCTGTGGGCGGATCATTTACGACGAGAATCGCCCGCGGATCATGCACTGCTTCAAGGAATCGCGCTCAACAGCCCGTGGTTGGACCTGCAGTACCCGACCTGGCAGGTGAAGCTCCTGCGCCCAGTACTGAACACGCTTGGAGCCATTTTCCCGTCTATCCCACTGCCGGGCGGCGGGCTGGGCACCTATGGCACCTCTATCCACGAGAGCAAACACGGCGAATGGAGCTTCAACACCACCTGGAAACCGCTGGTCGGTCACCGCAAGTACTTCGGCTGGATCCGGGCAGTACTTAAAGGACAGGAACAAATCCACAAGGGCAACGTTGATACCGGCGTGCCAACGCTGACCCTGTGCTCTTCGCACTCATACCTGGGCAAGGAGTACTCCCCCGCTGCCGACACGGCCGATACCGTGCTTGATGTCGACCAGATCCAGCGTTGGGCCCCGACACTTGGGAAAGATTCACAAGTGCGAGTTATCGACGGCGCCCGCCACGACGTTTTCCTCTCCGAACGCCATGCCCGCGAGTCCGCGTTCAAGGCGACGTTTACGTGGCTAGACGATCTCACCGGGGCGCAGTAACGTCTAAACCCAATCCATACATATATATAGAGGAGACGAGCATGTCTGCTGTGGCGACGAATTCCACCCACTACGACCTCATTATCGTGGGCACCGGTTCCGGCAACTCGATCCTGACCCCGGACTTCGATGACAAGAAGGTCGCTATCGTCGAAAAGGGCAAATTCGGTGGAACGTGCCTGAACGTGGGTTGCATCCCGACGAAGATGTACGTCCTGGCCGCCGAGCACGCCTTTGCCGCACGAGAGGCCGGCAAACTCGGTGTTGATCTTGAGTTCCATGGCGCCGACTGGGATGCCATCAAGGAACGTGTCTTTGATAACCGGATCGACCTCATCGCTAAGGGCGGCGAAAACTACCGCCGCAATGAGTGCGACAACGTCACCGTCTACGACATGGAGGCCTCCTTTGTCGAGCCGAAGACCCTGAAGACGGGTCGCGGTGGCCTAGAGGAAACGATTACCGCAGACACGATCATTCTCGCCGCCGGTGCGCGTCCGTTTATCCCCGAGTGGGCCAAGGGCGTCACCTATCACACCAACGAGGACGTCATGCGCCTCAACGAACTGCCAAAGTCGATGACCATCGTTGGCGGCGGCTTTATCGCCATGGAGTTTGCGCACGTCTTCGATGCCCTGGGCACCGACGTAACCATCATCAGCCGATCTCCCCTGCTGCGTCCGCTCGACGAGGATCTGCGCGATCCGTTCAACGAGATCGCCACACAGCGCTACACCACCCACATCGGCCGCACGGTCGCATCCGCCACTGAGGATGGCGGCCAGGTGACGCTCACGCTTGACGACGACACTCAGGTGACCTCCGACGCCCTCCTCATCGCCACCGGTCGCATCCCGAACAGTGACACCCTCAACGTTGCAGCGGGTGGCATCGAAACGCATGACGACGGCCGCGTAAAGGTCGACGAGTTCGGCCGCACGACCGCTGAGGGTGTGTGGTCGCTTGGTGATCTCTCCTCCCCCTACCAACTCAAGCACGTTGCCAACGCCGAGATGCGCGCGGTGACCCACAACGTACTTGCCACGTGGCGAGGCAACGGCGCGCTCGTTCCGATGCCGCACGACCATGTACCGTCGGCGATCTTCACCCACCCGCAGATCGCCACCGTCGGCCTGACCGAGCAGCAAGCAATCGAGGCCGGCCACGATGTCACCGTCAAGGTCCAGAACTATGGCGACGTTGCATACGGCTGGGCGCTGGAGGACAGCACCGGACTGGTGAAGCTCATCGCCGACCGCACCACCGGCAAACTGCTGGGCGCCCACTACATGGGCCCACAGGCATCGACCTTGATCCAGCAAATGATCACCGTCATGGCTTACGACCTCGACCTTCGCGAGTTCCCACGCAGCCAATACTGGATCCACCCAGCACTGGCCGAAGTGACGGAAAACGCGATCCTGGGCCTTGATCTGACTTTCAAAGAAGTCTAAACCTATCCTTTACCCCCTAATTTGGGGGCCATTCAACAAAGCCGCTGGGACAACTGCCCAAGAAGCGAAAAGCGCACGTTGCGATTGTTATCAACCCGCAATCATTCCCAGCGGACACACAGAGACTCCAACCTTTTGATGATCTTTGCATCAAATCACACACCAAACTTGCACGATGCTGGAAACGATCGGCTATTGTCGTTGCAGACACCGGGACCGAGCCTCTAAGGCTTGCTATCGGTCCTAGGAGCTCAATGCCCCTGGACTTCTTTGAATTCCACCCGGACGTCGTGCAAGAACTATCAGAGAAGGATTTCGTTTCATGCGTAATTTCCGTAAGGCAGCCCTCGCCGGCGCAACCGCCGTCGCTGTGGCATTCGGCTCCACCGCAGTCGCAACCGCTGAGACCGCAAAGCCGGAGGCAACCCCGACCCCGACGTACACCTCCTACCCGGCACCGGTCCGCGACCAGAAGCCGGGCGTCGACAACGACGCCGAGAAGACCAACGGTTCCTCCACCAAGCTGGGCAACAAGCTCGGCGTTTGGAGCAAGGACGAGAACGGCGACGCCAAGGTCAACGGTGTTGACGGCCGCGCAATCTTCGGCACCAAGAAGCGGGAAAACGGCTTCAACAACCAGCCTGACTACGCTAAGGCTGCTTACGGCCTGACCATCTTCACCGCTGTCTCCGCCGTTGTCGGCCTCATCGTTGGCCCGCTGTACAACTTCATCGTTCACGGCCCGGTCAAGTTCTAATAACGCGGATTTCCGCTAACCACTTCCAACTCACATTTCGAAAGAAGGAATATGATGCGTAACTTCCGCACCGCCGCAGTTGCTTCCGCAACCGCTCTGACCGTCTTCGTTGGCGGCACCGCTATCGCTTCCGCTGAGGACCTTAACAAGGACCAGACCAACGCTGCTGAGCAGCAGGCCGGCCAGGACGACAAGACCGGCCAGGACGAGAAGAAGAAGTCCGACAAGCAGGTCATCTTCGCTGGCAAGCAGGAGGGCGACAAGTCCTTCGGCAACGTTGTCAAGGACGGCACCGCGGGCCTGTTCAACGGCAAGGGTTCCTCCAAGTACTTCGATGAGAAGGACATCGAGCGCCCGTTCTACCCGACCGACGCTTTCGGCGAGAAGACCAACCCTGAGGCTGTCCCGCAGTGGGCACGCTACTGGATCGACGGCACCATCGTCGCTGGTATCGGCGCTCTCGTCGGCCTCGTGATCGCTGGCATCAACTTCGCTTCCTACAACGGCTTCATCCAGCTGCCGAAGTTCTAAGTTAACTTCGTCGTAGGACGATAGAAACCCGCTGCTTTGGCAGCGGGTTTTCGCTTTGGTCAGTGTCGGCCTTGCAAGCTATAAATGTGTACCCCGCAGGGATGATTCCTGCGGGGCACACTTGCATCTACCGGTACAGCGTCTACTCCCCCAGCATGTGCTGGCCAGCTGCCACATCCGCATCCGGGATTGTCAGGATCTCATTACCGTCGTCGGTGATCACGATAGTGTGCTCGAACTGCGCGGTGTACTCACCATCGACGTTCTGTACCGTCCAGCCGTCGTCCCACACGGTGTACGGCAACTCACCCAGGTTAATCATTGGCTCGACGGTCAGCGTCATCCCCGGCTCGAGAACATCCGTGTAGGCATCCGAGTCATAGTGCAGCACAACAAGGCCGTTGTGGAACGTCGTGCCCACACCGTGGCCGGTGAAGTCGGTGACCACGTTGTAGCCGAAACGCTTCGCGTACGCCTCGATCACGCGCCCGATGACGTTGATCTCACGGCCCGGCTTTGCAGCCTTAATGCCACGCATCATGGCCTGGTAGGTACGGTTCACAAGGTCCTTGTGTTCCTGTGCAACCTCGCCCGCGAAGAACGTGGCGTTGGTGTCGCCGTGCACACCGTTCTTGTATGCGGTGACGTCAATATTGACGATGTCGCCCTCCTGGATCACAGTCGTATCCGGGATGCCGTGGCACACAATCTCATTGAGCGACACGCAGGAAGACTTTGTAAAGCCTCGGTAGCCAAGCGTGGAGGGGTATGCGCCGTGCTCGATCAGGTAGTCGTGCACAATGCCGTCGATCTCATCGGTGGTTTTGCCCGGCGCAACCGCCGCACCGGCAAGGGCAAGGGCGTTCGCGGCGATCTTGGATGCCTCGCGCATAGCCTCAATCGTCTCGGGCGTTTGGATGACGGGTTCGCCGACGTTTTCCTGCACATCGTCTTTCCAGGCGTACTCCGGACGCTCAATGTGGTCCGGGACCTTACGCACTGGGGTCGGTTTACCTGGTGTAAGTAGTCCTCTTGGATTCATAAACGCCATGGTAGTACCGCGAGCAAATTGGCCCTGCGGTAGCTAGCCAGCTTTCTGATCTACCCCAGCGGCAAGTTGGCAAGCATCGTGTTCGTCAGCGCGACTGCCGCTTCAGAACCACCGCCGAGGACCACCAGGGTTGCAAACGCGATGTCGTCTTCCACGCGGTAGCCGGTGAACCAGGAGTGGGACCCACCGTTGATTTCGGCCTCGCCGGTCTTGCCGCGAATATCGCCACCGGCACTCATTCCGCCTGCGGTACCGCCTGGACCGGTCACGGCAGCCATGATCTGGCGGAGCTGATCGATCGCTTCCGGTGGAAGGGGCTGCACGTCCTCGCTGAGTTTCGTTTCCTCACCCTGTACCAGGTACGGCACCGGCAAGGATCCACGCGCGGCCGTTGCAGAAACGAGTGCCATGCCGAATGGGCTGGCAAGGTCGAGGCCCTGGCCGTAGCCGGCCTCAGTGCGGTCGAGGGGTTCCTCCCCGACCGGGATCGAGCCAGTGATTGTCTCTACCCCTGGGATCTGCATATCGAGCCCGAGACCAAACTGCTTGCCCACATCCTGCAGCTCACCTGGTCCGAGGCGCGTCGACATGTCCGCAAACGTGGTGTTGCACGAACGCGCAAAGGCTGTTTCCAACGGCACAGTGCCGAGGCTGAAGCCTGCATAGTTGGTCACGATGCGCCCATACAGATTCATCGTGCCCGGACACGGTACCGGTGAACCTGGTGTGAGCCCCTGCCGTGCAAGCCCCGCCGCTGCGGTGATGATCTTAAATGTCGAGCCAGGCGGGTACTGGCCCATCGTCGCCAGATTGCCTTGCGCATCCGCAGCCGGGGTCTGCGCAATAGCCAGAATCCCGCCCGTAGACGGCCTGATGGCCACAATCATGGCCTGCTGCCCGGCAACGGGTTCGAGCGCACGCTCAGCGGCTTCCTGGACGCGGTGATCCAAGCTGATGTGCACCGCCGGCGCCGGTGCGGGATCCTGACGGGTGATCTCCTCGTACGACGCACCATTTTCGTTGACAATGTCGACGCTCCAGCCGGAATCACCAACCAAATCATCGCGCACCAACTCGCCCACGCGCGCCATAATGTCGGGCGCGAAACCCGGCTTTGCGTTGACCATGGCGGCTTCTTCGTTGAGCCGGACACCGGGCTCGTCGCTAAGCGCTGCTTCAACAGCATCTCGCGCTGCTGCCGGCACCACCGCCACCGAATACACACCGGAGGCGCGCTCGAGCTCGCCCTTCAACGTGTCTGCATCGCGAAGCGGCACACCACGGTCCTGCTCGTGCGCCCGGGCGAGAGCGCCGCTGATCGCAGACGCCGCAGCACCGGCCGTGCGCATCTCGTTGGTATCCACCAACACCCGATACGCGATGCCGGGCTTTAACAACTCCACCCCATCAGAGGACACGACACTCGCCTGTGCGGGTGCGATCGCGCGCAACTCCAAATGCTGGTGTGCCCCCAGACGCGGGTGCAACACCGACGGCTGCCAGCGCACAGTCCACTTCTCGCCAGACTGTGTCAGCGTCATCTGCGCGTCGTACTTCAACTCGCGATCGCGCGGCAATTGCCACGCTAACTCGTACGTCGCAGTGGCTAGGTTCTCCTCCTGGCGCACATCTTTCAGCGTCGCCGTGACGTCTTCTGCCTGCAAACCATCCCAGGTAGCGTTCGTGGAATCAGCCGCGGACGTCGGATTGTCAATCGCAGACGACTCGACGTCGCGACGCTCCAGCGCCTCCAAAAACGCACTCGCTGCTGGCTCAGCATCATTGGGGCGCGGGGTGCATGCGCTTATCGACGACGCAAGCACCACCCCGGCAACAACTGCGACGACGCGACGCATACTAGCGGGTGACCTTGACCTCAGCCTTGGCGCCAGCGACCTCCTCGAGGCCCTGCTCCTCAGCAATACGCAGCGCGTGAGCAATCAGGGTTTCCACAATCTTGGACTCCGGCACGGTCTCCACAACCTCGCCCTTGACAAAGATCTGGCCCTTACCGTTGCCGGAAGCCACACCAAGGTCAGCGTCGCGCGCCTCGCCCGGACCGTTGACAACACAGCCCATGACGGCCACACGCAGCGGGAACTCCATACCATCCAGGCCAGCGGTGACCTCTTCGGCCAACTTGTACACGTCCACCTGGGCGCGACCACAGGACGGGCAGGAAACGATCTCTAACTTGCGCGGACGCAAGTTCATCGACTGCAGAATCTGGTCACCGACCTTGATCTCTTCCACCGGATCAGCGGAAAGCGACACACGAATCGTGTCGCCGATACCCTGCGACAACAGGGCACCGAAGGCGACGGACGACTTAATCGTGCCCATGAACTTCGGACCAGCTTCCGTCACACCGAGGTGCAACGGGTAATCCGTCTTCTCTGCCAACTGGCGGTACGCCTCGACCATCAGCACCGGGTCCGAGTGCTTTACGGAAATCGCAATATCGCCGTAGCCGTACTCTTCGAACAAGCCAGCCTCGTAGATCGCGGACTCCACCAGCGCTTCTGGCGTGGCCTTGCCGTACTTCTCCAGCAGGCGCTTATCCAGCGAGCCACCGTTGACGCCGATACGGATCGGGATGCCTGCGTCACCGGCTGCCTTTGCAACCTCCTTGACGCGGCCGTCGAACTCCTTGATGTTGCCCGGGTTCACACGCACAGCTGCGCAGCCGGCGTCGATCGCAGCGAAGATGTACTTCGGCTGGAAGTGAATATCGGCGATCACCGGGATCGGCGACTTTGCAGCAATTGCTGGCAACGCTTCCGCATCGACCGTCTTCGGGCACGCAACACGCACAATGTCACAGCCAGCCGTGGTCAACTGCGCAATCTGCTGCAAGGTGGCGTTGATGTCGTGCGTCTTCGTCGTGGTCATCGACTGCACCGTGATCGGGTGATCGGAGCCAACACCGACACCTCCAACCATCAGTTGGCGGGTCTTACGACGTGGGGCCAGGGTGGGTGCCGGACCTTCAGGGATGCCTAATCCGATGGGGGTACTCATGGTGGATAACTCTAGCACCGTCACCCAAAAAGATTGACGGGGTTGACCACGTCTGCCGCCATCACCAACACACCGACAACAAGCAGCAGCGCCGCCATGAAATAGGTCAGTGGCATCAGCTTCTCGTAGTTTGCCGGGCCGGCTGGTGGCAGGCCACGGAGTCGTCGCAAAGCATTGCGAATCTTCTCGTAAATCACCACCGCAATATGCCCACCATCAAGCGGTGGAAGCGGCACGAGATTAAACAACGCCAGAAAGAAGTTCAGGCTCGCCAACATCATCCAAAACGCCGGCCACTGGTCGCGCTCCACCAACTCACCGCCGGTGCGCGAGGCCCCAATCACACTGATCGGGCCCTCAATGTCGCGCTCCCCGCCGAAGATCGACGCGACAACCCCCGGGATCTTGCCCGGAAATGCCATCAACCCGTCAACGGACGCACGAAGCATCTGACCGGTGAACTTGGCCGTCGCCGGCACCGCCTCGACAGGCCCGAATTGCTTCACCGCATCCTTGACCGGAGCTGCGGCGATGCCCACCGCGCCGACGTCGATACGCTCGCCCGTCGAAGGATCGATGCGCTCGACCCGCGCCACGGGGACATCAATGCTTTGCGACGACCCACCGCGCTCCACCTCAAGCGCGACCGTCTCCCCAGGACGCTGCGCAACATAAGTACGCAGGTCCGCGAATGTCTCGATTGGTTCGTCGTCGACCGCCACCAAAGTGTCGCCGACGCGCACACCCGCTTGGCCCGCAGGACCAGGTCCGCTGCACTCCGCCAGAGTTTTCTCATCCACCTGGTCGGCAACACAGACGACCTGGCCCACCTTCGGGGTGAAATCCGCGTACGGGTTCCGGATACCTGATGAGACAGCAACCCCAAAAATGATCACGACGCCGATCAAGATGTTCATCACGATCCCGCCGGAGAGCACCGCAATACGCTGCGACGCAGGCTTTTTCACCATCGCGTGTGGCGCTTCCTCCTCGGTGACCGGATCCATCGCCGTCATCCCGGCAATGTCACAGAACCCACCGAACGGCAGCGCAGCAACCCCATACTCTGTGCCGCCCCGTTTCACCGACCACAACGTTGGCCCGAAACCGACGAAAAACCGGCGCACTCGCATGCCAAACGCACGCGCAGTGAACATGTGGCCTGCTTCGTGCAGCGCAATCGAAGCAGTGATTGCAAGCGCGAAAAGCACAATCCCCAACACACTCATCGCGCGTCACCCCACAGCACACACAGCGAAGAGGTGCGGGCACACCGCCCGCACCTCAAGGGTCTAACGCTCAATGCGCGCAATCGCCGCGGCGACTCGCTCACGCGTACGGGACTCAACCCGCATCACATCAAACACATCGCTCGGGACTGCGGCGAACTCGTCGGCCTCGTCCAGGACCTCCCCGATAATGTCCACGATCTCCGGGAACTTAATGCGACCCGCGAAGAACGCCTCTACCGCTGCTTCGTTAGCAGCGTTGTAAATAGCCGGGTACGGATCACCCTTCTTGGCCACCTCACGGGCCAGACACACAGCAGGGAACACCTCGTTGTCCAGCGGCTCAAACTCCCACGAGAATGCCTGCGAGAAATCCAACGGCTCCTGCACATCCGGCACACGGTTCGGCCAATCCAGCGCGTGCGCGATAGGCAGCTTCATCGACGGCGGCGAAGCCTGTGCAAGCGTTGCACCGTCCGTAAACGTGACCAACGAGTGAATCACGGACTGCGGGTGAATCGTGACGTCGATCTTGTCCGGATCCATGTCGAACAACATGGCCGCCTCAATCAGCTCAAGGCCCTTGTTCACCAGAGTCGAAGAGTTAATGGTGTTCATCGTTCCCATCGACCAGGTCGGGTGTACCACGGCTTCTTCCGTGGTCACCTCCATGAGACCCTCGCGCTCCCAGCCACGGAACGGACCACCCGATGCGGTAAGAACAAGGCGAGCGATTTCGCTACGGCGAGTGCCGCGCATGCACTGCGCCATTGCCGAGTGCTCCGAATCAACCGGAACAATCTGACCCGGCTTTGCAGCATCGAGCACGATACGGCCACCAGCCACAAGCGATTCTTTGTTAGCCAACGCAAGTGTCGCATCCGAGCGCAGCGCAGCCATGGTTGCCGGCAGGCCCGAGGCACCAACGAGTGCGTTGAGCACCACGTCGGCCTCCTGCGACTCAACGAGCGCAGCAGCGGAGTTCTCGCCAGTGATCACGTAACCACCAAGCGCACGGGAGACTTCCTTCGCACCCTCAATATTGCGCACGGCAATCTGGTCGGCGCTCAGGCCAAACTCCTGCGCCTGCTCAATAGCAGCCTTAGGATTGGCGCCACCAATGGCAATCCCGACAATGTTGAACTTGTCGCGGTTTTCGCGGATCACCTCCACAGCCTGTGAGCCAATGGAACCGGTCGAACCTAAAATTACAACGTTTCGCACGCAACCATTGTGACACGTTTTGATTCATTTCGGCACTTGAACAGGATTAAACCCCCGAGGTGGTGCGAAAGTTTGAACACATTGGGGGCTATTGTCACCTTTTTCGCGCTCTGTGTGCGATGATGGGCAGCGATAGTTTCATCATTTCCAGGTGATCGTGTTTGCGATCGATCCCGTGTTAACAAGGAGCGTTGCAGTGGCCCACGCAAAGGAAAGCGCACCCCAGGTGTACAACGGTGTATCCGAGGCTGACGTCCCGTCCGCCAAATTTGGTTGGAGTGCGCTGAGCGACCGCGCTATCCAGCTGGCAGGTTGGATTTCCGTCGCGTTCCTCGTCGCCTACAACTTTGGCAACCACCAGGGCCACGTTGAGACCATTTGGCTCATCGCACTGGCCGTCCTCATTGCTCTCGCCCTGATCCTTCTGGCTACCAAGCCGAAGCTCAACCAGGTGCGTACCGTGACGTCACACAACAAGCCGGTCGGCTACGTGGAGCGTGACTGGACCTACGACCAGGCCACCCTCTCCGGCGATGTCTACGAGTCGCTGACCGATAGCCAGCTGCGCGCCCTCAACATCGAGCCGAGCCGTGTTGCACACCTGCGCAACGCCGCACCGGTGCAGGCACGCGAGAACGTAGAGGTCATTGAGGTCGAATCCAAGACCGGCAAGCACGCCCTCTAAATTCTTTTCGACGAAATACCGCCGCGCCTTCCAACGAAGGTGCGGCGGTATTTTCATGCCGTCTGCCTGAGCGGACTAGCCAGTCTTTTCGTCGGCTGCCAACTGCCCGCAGGCAGCCGCGATCTCCTGGCCCTTGGTGTCGCGCACCGTGCAAGGCACGCCTTGGGCGATCACACGGCGGACGAACTCGTCCTGCCGATCCTTCGGCGACGCATCCCACTTCGATCCCGGTGTCGGGTTGAGCGGAATGAGATTGACGTGCACCAGCGAACCCAACGCGCTGTGAAGCTTCTTGCCCAACATGTCAGCGCGGAAGTTCTGATCGTTCATGTCGCGAATCAAGGCGTACTCAATGGAGACACGGCGCCCCGTCTGGTCCGCGTAGTAGCGGGCCGCATCAAGCACTTCGGCTACCTCGAAGCGGTTGTTGATCGGGACCAACTCGTCGCGCAATTCATCGTCCGGTGTGTGCAGACTCACTGCGAGTGTGCAGGACAGCCCTTCATCCGCGAGCATACGAATCTGCGGTGCAAGTCCGACAGTGGATACCGTCACGTTGCGCTGAGAGATGCCAAAGCCAGCAGGCGACGGCTGCGTAATCTGGCGAACAGCAGAGACCACACGCTTGTAGTTAGCCAGCGGCTCCCCCATCCCCATAAACACAATGTTGGATAGGCGGGAGCCTTCCGCCTCCATCATCGCGGCTGCAGCGCGCACCTGGTCCACGATCTCCGCGGTGGACAGGTTACGGTCCAGGCCACCCTGACCGGTCGCACAGAACGGGCATGCCATGCCGCAGCCAGCCTGCGAGGAGATGCACAACGTCGCGCGACCTGGGTAACGCATCAGCACCGACTCCAGCAAGATGCCATCGTGCAGACGCCACAGCGTCTTCGTGGTATCACCGTTGTCGGTCTCCACGGTGCGCACGGGGGTCAACAACGTGGGAAAAAGTGCGTCCTTGACAAGCTGACGCTGGTTCTCGGGCAGATCCGTCATCGTCAGCGGATCTGCCTCAAACTTGCCGTAATAGTGACGCGCGATCTGATCAGCACGGAACTTCGGCAGCCCGAGTTCCTTCAACGCGTCGATTCGCTCCTGTGCCGACAAATCAGCGAAGTGCTTCGGCGGCATGCCACGCTTTGGGGCGAGCAGTTTGATCTCGGGAAAATCACTCATAGTGCGCCCCATCTTTGCATGTCGCACGAATGTTTTCGAATTACTAGGTCTGTGCTTAGGCGCTCATAAGCGTGATGGTCGTGAGCAGGATGTAGGTCGCCGCTGCTGCGGGAAGCATCCCGTCAAGTCGATCCATGATGCCACCATGCCCTGGCAGCAGGTTGGACATGTCTTTGATGCCCAGTTCACGCTTGAACTGGCTTTCCACCAAATCGCCCATCGTCGCGCAAATCACTAAAGCGATGCCGAGCACTACGCCCATCCACCACGGGCCGTGAATGAGCAGCGTGACCACCAAGATGCCGGTAATACTTCCGGCAACGATCGACCCAGCGAAGCCTTCCCAGGACTTGTTCGGGCTAATTGCCGGCGCCATCGGGTGCGAGCCAAACATCACGCCTGCAGCAAAACCACCCACATCGCTGGCAACAACGCACAGCATGAACGCCACAATGTAGGCGGAACCATCCACCCCACCTTGGCTAATCAAGGAAATCATTGCGGCGAACGTGCCAAACAGCGGAATCCACGCAAGCACGAACAGACTCACTGCCGTGTCGCGCAGGTAGTTCTCTGGTCGCTTGTTCCTGCCCTGGTGGAACATCCCCCAGAACATGACAACGAGAACGGTGAAGGCAAAACCCGCCACGAGCCCTGTAGTGCCATACGGCACGGAGGACCACAGCATGAGTTGGGCCATGATGATCAGCAGTGTGCGCGGCTGCTGGTAACCAGCTTCCCGCAGCCGGGTCATCACCTCCCACATCGCTCCTGCTACAGCGACGGCGACAAGTGGGTACCAGGCTTTGGGCCCCACCCATACGGCGGCAATGACAATCGCGCCGAGCACAACACCGGTCGTAATGGCGGTCGGCAGATCACGCCCCGGGTTGTTCTTCGGCTTCGGCGCATGCACCGGCCAGCGGCTCGGAGTGGCGCGCTCCTCCTGATCAGCAGCAGGCACGCTAGACCTCCAGCAGTTCGGCTTCCTTACGCTGAACGATCTCATCGACCTGAGCAACGTAGGACTGGGTGGTCTTGTCCAGCGCCTTCTCGGCGGTTACGACCTCATCCTCACCAGCGTCGCCGTCTTTCTGAATCTTCTTCAGCGCTTCCATGCCCTGGCGACGGATATTACGGATGGCAATCTTGCCGTCCTCGCCCTTCTGCTTCGCCTGCTTGACCAGGTCACGGCGGCGTTCCTCGGTGAGCTGCGGGATAGACACACGGATGACCTGGCCGTCATCCGTCGGGTTCACACCGAGATCAGAGTTACGGATCGCGTTCTCGATCTCACCCATGGTGGACATGTCGTACGGCTTGATCAGCAGCATGCGCGGCTCCGGCACGGAAATCGTCGCCATCTGGTTAATCGGCGTCGGTGCACCGTAGAAGTCAGCCATCACACCGTTGAACATCGCCGGGTTCGCACGTCCGGTACGAATCGTGGCCAACTCGTCACGAGCGTGCTCAACAGAGGCGGTCATGCGCTCTTCGGCATCCAGCAATACGTCATCAATCATGGGGAAAACCCTACCTTTTCTCTATTCGGCGTCCCTACTAACCTACCAGCGCGACTGGCACCTACACTGGCGCCATGCTGCATCCCGCGTTCACGTTGCCCCCAAGCACACACACGCGGCCGCGCCCAAACGTTGGACGTCTGGCTGGTTGGCAGATTCCGGTCAAAGACGGCACCGACGTTGCTGGCATGACCACTACCCACGGCAGCCCTGCACGCGCCTACACCGCAACAGCAACCGATCCGTTTATCTCCAATCTTTTGGCGCAGGGCGTCGCCATCCACGGCAAGACGCTGACCTCGGAGCTGGGCGCGACCTGCTACGCAGAGCGCCCTGACGTTCCCGTGCTCGAGTCGCCGGCCTACCCCGGCTGCACCCCAGGTGGCTCTTCTACTGGCGCCGCAGTTGTGGTGGCCGACGGCACCGTTCGCGCCGCACACGGCACCGATGCCGGCGGATCCATACGCGTGCCAGCTGCAGCGTGCGAGATCGTCGGCTTCAAACCCGCAAGCAAAGGTATCGCCGCACATGGGTTTCTCACCCAGGACGTCGCGGACCAATTCACGTTGTGGGGTTGGCACCGCCGCATCAAAGGCAAGCGGCTCCGAATCGGTGTGCTTACCGACGGTATCTTCGCGCGGCCGGATGTGGAGGATCGGCGAGGTGCGCTCGTCGAAAAGCTTGCGAGTGCTCTCGACTTTGAAGTGGTGCAGCTCAAGCCGTATCGCGAATCGCTGGAAACCTACGCCCACTTCACGACCACAATCACCGCGAGTTTCAACCTGACGGATCCGCTCGACAGCGGATACATCGGCTGGCTCGTCGAGCAATCCCACAAGCTGACCAACAGCGACCTTGACGCCGCCGAGCAACACCGCCGGGATTTGCCTCACCTCATCGCCTCCCAATGGGACGTCGATGTAGTGCTCTCCCCCACGCTCGCATTCGCACCACCCCGGATCGGCTATTTCCCCTCTCTCACGCCAGAAGCGAGCTTCCACGCGCAAACCGAATGGTCACCGTGGTGCTCGCTGTACAACATGCTCGGCACCCCTGCGATTGCACTCGGCGGGGTGCACCTTGGCAGCCTTACGCTCACCGGGCCGGAACTGCTCACGGTGGCGCAGCATATTGAGACGCTGTTAGGCGACTAGCGTACCTACCTGCTCGCCGCCAACCGCGCGGGCGATGTTTCCTTCCTTGAGCAGATTAAACACCAGGATCGGCATGTTGTTGTCCATACAGAGACTAAATGCGGTGGCATCCGCAACCTTGAGGCCAAGTTCAATGACCTCGCGAGGGGAAATCTCGGAGTAGAGCTTCGCATCGGGGTTCTCGCGCGGGTCGGAGTCGTAGACACCGTCCACACCCTTAGCCATGAGCAGCACCTCGCAGCCGATCTCCAGCGCACGCTGCGCGGCCGTGGTGTCCGTGGAGAAGTACGGCATACCCATACCCGCACCGAAGATGACCACGCGGCCCTTCTCCAGGTGGCGTGCTGCACGCAGTGGCAGGTACGGCTCTGCAATCTGCGCCATGTTGATCGAAGTTTGGACGCGGCAATCGATGCCCATCTGCTGCAAGAAGTCCTGCAGCGCAAGGCAGTTCATGACAGTGCCGAGCATGCCCATGTAGTCCGAGCGCGCACGGTCCATGCCGCGCTGCTGCAGCTGAGCGCCGCGGAAGAAGTTGCCGCCACCGATCACGACAGCGACCTCGGTGCCGGAGCGCGCGACATCTGCGATCTGGCGGGCGACGGACTCGACTACGTCGGGGTCGATGCCAACCTTGCCGCCGCCGAACATCTCACCCCCCAGCTTCAGCATGACTCGCTTGAAACCTGTGCGGTTGGGGTTGAGGTCAGTCACCGAAAACGCTCCTTTGCGCGGATCAGCCAATTGCAAAATGTTCGGAACCGATCTTAGCCACGCAACGCGTTGAGTTCAGAACTGCTTGCTTAACGACGACAACCCCGCACCACCCGTCCCCCTAATCGGGACAGACAGTACGGGGTTGCACCGCGTGTGAGGCTATGAAACCTCTCGCCTGGCTTATGCCTGGCCGACCTCGAAGCGGACGAAGTCGGTGATCTCGATGCCGTTCTCGTCAGCGAACTGCTTCACGGTCTTCTTGGAGTCAGCCAGCGACGGCTGGTCGAGCAGGACAACGTCCTTGAAGAAGCCACCCATGCGGCCCTCGACAATCTTCTCGATGGCAGCTTCCGGCTTGCCCTCGTTGCGGGTGATCTCTTCCTGAACCGCACGCTCCTTCTCAACAACGTCGGCCGGGACAGCCTCCTTGTTGAGGTAACGAGCCTTCATAGCAGCGATCTGCAGAGCCACCTGGTGTGCAGCCTCAGCGTTGTCACCGTTGTAGGCAACGAGTACGCCAACTGCCGGCGGAAGGTCAGCAGCCTTCTGGTGCAGGTACTTGGCAATGTTGTCGCCTTCGATGGTGGCAGCGCGACGCAGCTCGAGCTTCTCGCCGATCTTTGCGGAGAGGCGCTCCAGCACCTCGTGTGCGGTCTCACCGTTGACGTCGGCCTTTGCCAGCTCCTCCTGGGAGTTCGCCTTCACTGCAGCAGCAGCCTCAGCGATCTGGCTGGCGATGTCCTTGAACTCCTGGTTCTTCGCCACGAAGTCGGTCTCGGAGTTGATCTCCACGATGGTGTTGCCGGAAACAGCAACGAGGCCCTCGAGGGCGTTGCGCTCAGCGCGCTTGCCCACGTCCTTCGCACCCTTGATGCGGAGGTTCTCAACGGCCTTCTCAAAGTCGCCGTCGGTTTCCTCGAGTGCCTTCTTACAGTCGAGCATGCCGGAGCCGGTGATCTCGCGGAGCTTCTTGACGTCAGCAGCAGTGTAGTTCGCCATATTGGGCGATCCTCCTCGTGAAAGTTTTACGTAAAGGTATTCAACCGTTTCAAGCGTAGCCGACGATCTGGCCGGCGGCATGACTTGCCACGTGTGGAAAATACGAACACCCCGGTCCGCCGCGTCCCGGCCGGTAATCGGCGGACGTGAGCGGAACGCGGGGTGTGCGTGAATCCTGGCCGAAGCCAGGCGGCTTACGCCTGGGTTGCGGACTTGCAGTGTCCTTGAGACTTAGGCGTCCTTGCCCTCAGCCTGCTCAGCAGCGCGGACGGCTGCCGGCTGCTCGACCTCTGCAACTTCCTGCGGAGCAGCGGTCTCTGCAGCAACAGCGGCCTTAGCAGCATCGGCTGCGGAAACCTCGTCGGAAGCAGCGGCCTGTGCAGCAGCCTCGGCTGCCTCAGCCTGACGCTTCGCGTCGGTGTCGCCTGCAGCGTCACGTGCAGCTGCGAGCTGACGCTCTTCGCGCTGCTGCTTACCAGCGATGACAGCCTCGCCCACGACGTGGGTGAGCAGCTTGACAGCGCCGATGGCGTCGTCGTTGCCCGGGATCGGGAAATCGACAACATCCGGGTCGCAGTTCGTGTCCAGAACAGCGACGACCGGGATGCGGAGCTTCTGCGCCTCGTTGACGGCGATGTGCTCCTTGTTAGTGTCCACGATCCAGAGAGCGGACGGAGCCTTGGTCATCTCAGAGATGCCACCCAGGACACGCTCGAGCTTCACGCGCTCGCGGGTCAGCATGAGGATTTCCTTCTTGCCGCGACCTGCGTAGCCGTCCTCGGCTGCGTCCATCGCCTGAAGTTCCTTCATGCGACCGATACGCTTGGATACGGTCTGGAAGTTGGTGAGCATGCCACCCAGCCAGCGGTGCGTGACGTACGGCATGCCGACGCGCTGCGCCTCTTCCTGGATCGGCTCCTGTGCCTGCTTCTTGGTGCCGACGAACAGGATGGTGCCGCCGTGTGCGACGGTTTCCTTGACAAACTCGTATGCCTCATCGATGTAGGTCAGCGTCTGCTGCAGGTCGATGATGTAGATGCCGTTGCGCTCCGTGAAGATGAAGCGACGCATCTTCGGGTTCCAGCGACGCGTCTGGTGACCAAAGTGGACACCTGCGTCGAGGAGTTCACGCATGGTTACAACTGCCATGGGAATGTCTCCTTCGGAGAAAGTAGTTCGGTTACTTATAAGTCTCACGTGCGGGTTTTTATCCCTCACCCTGGCACCGTGCCTGCCCCGCACCCCTGTGAGAGGGACCGTTGCTGAGCAGCCATTGTTCGGCGCGCGTAGTCAATCTATGCAGCGCTCTACGGTGCTGCACAAACTGCCCCGGCAACCTTACCCGCATGAGCCCTAAAAACCTAAACTCATCTGCGACGTTGTGGATAACTTCCCCTAGAGTCACACTAACCACTCCCGTTATCCACAGATTTTGCGCAGACCCTGTTCTTTTCCGCGCCGCAATGGTCCTTTGAGAGCATGCATTGCCTATCGACGACGCCACGCACCACCACAGCCACCATCCTGCTCGGAGCCCTACTGTGGTGCTCCCCCGCCACCGCCCTTGCCTGGGTCGATCCCGCGGCAGGCACACCGTATCCCCGCGCGGTATCCCGTCCTGCGTCAATCCCGGAGGAAAATTGGAAGCCTGGCCACCGTGGCGTGGATCTGCCTTTGAAGCTCAACGCGCCTGTGCTCGCTGCGGGCGACGGGGTTGTGGCGTTCGTCGGCACTGTCGCGGGCACTCCTGTGATCTCGATTGACCACCCAGGGGGCATTCGCACGACCTACCAGCCAGTGCGCTCAGACCTCAAGGCTGGCGACAACGTTACGGAAGGCCACATCATTGGCAGACTTGCGCGCGCCACAAGCCACTTTGCTGGCGAACACGACGGACTGCACTGGGGTGCGCTTACAGGACCTGACAAGTACATCGATCCGCTCACACTGCTGGAGCCACCGAGAATACGACTTAAGCCCGTGGATGCGCCTGGTCGTAGACGTTTTTGAGCCGCTGCGCCGAGACGTGCGTGTAGATTTGCGTGGTTTGCAGGCTTGAGTGCCCAAGCATTTCCTGCACAACACGCAGATCCGCTCCGCCTTCGAGCATGTGCGTCGCGGCCGTGTGGCGAAGGGTGTGCGGACTGATGTCGCTGACACCGGCACGTTGCCCGGCGCGCTCGACAACGCGGCGCACCTGGCGTTGGTCGATGCGCCCGCCACGCGATCCGACGAATACCGCATCCTCTGCTTTGCCATTGGCCAGTTCGGAGCGCCCGAACTCGAGCCACTCGTTGAGCGCCAGTGTTGCTTCGCGCCCGAATGGGACCACGCGTTGTTTGTTGCCTTTGCCGGTCACGCGGGCAAGCCCGCGAGCCAGGTCAATGTCGGCGAGGTTGAGACCGGTGAGTTCGCCAACACGCATGCCGGTGGCGTAGAGCAGCTCGAGCATGGCTCGGTCACGGAGGTGTTCGGCGGGGTGGGCGTCGTCGGCGGTATCCGCCTCGACGAGTTCTGTGGCACGCTCTCCTCGCACGACGTTTGGCAGCGCGCGATTCACTTTTGGTGCTTTGAGGCGGGCTGCTGCGTCGTGGTCGATGTAGCCCTGGCGGTACGCCCAGGTAGAGAATGCGCGCGCGGCTGCGGTACGGCGCGCAAGGGTGGCTCGGCTGCGCCCGGCGGTCAGTGCGTCGGCCAGCCAGGTGCGAAGCGCCTCCAGGGTGAACGCGTCGAAGGTGTCTGCGTACCCGGCGAGTGTCGCCAGGTCGGAGACATACCCCTTCACTGTGTTTGGGGAGCGCCCGAGCACAAGCGAGGCGTAGTCGGCGAAATCGCCGACGCCCGCTTGCACTTGCCCTACGCTTTCACTCATGTCGCAGGAGTTTACTCGCTAACCAATATTCACTTGGTTACTCACTCGGTGCGGGACCATTCCTTCCGCTCGCGCTGCACCACTCCCCGTTTAGCGAGATCCATCAGGATATGCACCGCCAGTCCGATGGAAAGGCCAGCGTCTGCCGCGATCTCTTCAGCCGTTCGCGATCCTTCGCCTGCTCGTGGCAGTGCGTCGTAAATGCGCAGTTCGTTGTGGCTGAGTTGCTGCGTCAATGTCGGCGGGTACTTCATTTCCATCTGCTCGCCCGCATCGAAATCCCCCGTATGCACGATGTGCTCGTGAATCTGGTCGGCGTTGAGCACCATCGCCGCCTGCTTGTTCTGAATGGCGAGGTTCGTGCCGAGCGACTCCGTTGCAGTAATGGGGCCCGGCACTGCCATCGTTTGTTTATTCATTGCATTGGCCCACTTCAGCGTGTTTAACGCACCTGAGCGAAACGCCGCTTCCACCAGCAGGGTGCCCTGGGTCAGCCCTGCTACGAGACGGTTACGGGTGAGGAACCTGTGCCGGTCCGGGGTCGTGCCGGGTGGGTACTCGGTGACAATGGCTCCCCCGGCGCGCACAACCCGATCGAAGAGTGGCTCGTTGCTCAGCGGGTAGACGTACCCCGGCCCGCAGGCAGCGACCACGATGGTGGGTGCGCCGCAGTCGAGGGCCGCCTGGTGTGCGATCGTGTCGATACCCAGTGCACCACCAGAGACGATCGTGTACTGGTGTTTTGCCAAACCCCGCACAAGGTCATCGGTAGCGTGACGTCCATACTGCGTTGCTGTTCGTGTACCGACAACGCCGACCGACTGTGCAAGTAGCTTCGCAAGGTCTGCTTCACCTTTTACCCACAGCGCGTGTGGTGCAACCGCTTCTTCGTTCAGGGAAAGTTTTCGATCATCGTCCGGATACTCACAGTGGAACGTGGGCTTGATGTTCTCTCCAGGCCAGCCTGGCGAGTCTGGAGTCAGCAACGTATATCCGGCGGCCCTAGCACGCGCGAGATCCTGCGCAGGTTGGTCCCAGGTATAGCGGTTTTGCGTCTGCGGTCCTAGGGCCCCGATCCAGCTTGCACGCGTGCGCACACCGTGGGCAATCTCGTCCGCGCTTCGCCCGTTGGTAATGAACTCCTGAATGTGGATCGAGGGTCCCTCGACAACACGGCTGAGATACGCCCAGGATTCTGGCGAACTTACATTCCTCATGCCGCCACCTCCTCTGGTGCGGTGCGCATATCGACGGCGCGAGCCACATGGTCGATATCCGGTTGCGCCACGCCTTCCAGATCCGCAAGCGTCCACGCCACCTTCAGGCTCCGATCCACGCCACGCTGCGTGATACTTCCGGTGCGCAGCAGCGAGGACAGGTAGGCCATCGCTGCTTCGTCCGCGGGAAATTGCTTGCGGATCAAAGTTGGGGCAACGCGAGCGTTGACGGACTCGTCGATACCAGCCTGCGACCAGCGCTCTTGGGCACGCTCGCGCGCCTGCATGACACGCTCGGCGATGACTGCCGACGACTCCGCGTCACCCGGGGTAACCACCGTGGAATCCGCTGAGGTCTGGATGAACACATCCAGCCGGTCGAGCAACGGGCCGGAAACGTTGGATAAGTGCCGGGCCCGCTCAGCCACCCGACACGTGCAATTGCCGTTGACCCGCTGGCACGCACACGGGTTCGCAGCCAGAACGATTTGCGTATCAGCCGGGTAGACAACTTCCCGGCGCGAGCGCGTCAGGCGCACCTCACGCTTTTCTAGCGGGATCCGAAGCGCGTCGAGAACGTGCGCAGAAATCTCCGAGGCTTCGTCGAGGAACAGCACCCCATGGTGGGCCTGGCTGACTACCCCGGGGCGAGGCACTCCTGAACCGCCGCCGATGAGCACCGCCCTGGTCAACGACGGATGTGGGGCGATAAACGGCCGGTTGGACACAATGCCGCCACTGGAAATTCCCGCAGCCGAGTGCAGCGCCGTGACTTCCACCATCTCCTCGATGTTCAGCGGCGGCAAGATAGAAGGCAGCCGCTCTGCCAGCATCGACTTGCCGGAGCCAGGCGGGCCGATCATCATCACGTGGTGCCCACCGGCTGCGGCGACCTCGAGGGCCTCGCGCTCCACAGTCATTCCGGCGATGTCACTGAAGTCCGCGACCGCTGCAGCGTGTTGGACCTCCGGCTCGCCGACGGTATCCAGCGTTGTCTCCCCGATGAGCCACTGCCACACCTGCGCCAGCGAATCTGCCACAAGGATGTTCTTCATGCCGAGCAGTGAGGCTTCTGCGGCGTTCTCTCGTGGAACGACGACGATGTCGGGTCCGGTGGTGGAGTCGTCGTGAAGCATTGCAATCAGCATCGGCAACACGCCGTCCACTCGGCGCAACGAACCATCCAACGCCAGCTCTCCGAGCAGCATTGTGCTCTCTAGTCTGCGCTGCACCCGCGGATCCAAACTGCCCAAGACGGCAGCTGCAATCGGTAAGTCGAAGTGCGAGCCCGTCTTCGGCAAATGCGCCGGGGACAACGACACCATGATCTTCGTACGTGGCCAAGGAAGCTGCGAGTTGGAGATCGCAGTGCGAATCCGGTCGCGCGACTCTTTCACCGCAGCATCGCCCAACCCCACCATGTGGATCCCCGGAAGACCCGGGCCGACGTTGGCCTCCACAGTGACAAGCCGAGCCGTGATGCCCTCAACTGTTGCGCTGATCGTGCTAGCAAGCGGCATCTTCCACCCCCAAGTAACGACGAAGGACGAAATCATCGCCATCGGTGACGCACTCCACGACGTCGAAACGGATAGCGCGAACCCCCAACGCAGGATGCTCTCGCATCCACTGCGCAGCGCAACGACGCATCGTGCGCAACTTCTTCGCAGTGACCGCCTCCGCGGCACCGAACGCGCCACCCCTGCGCGACTTCACCTCGACGAACACAATCGTGCCGTCTTCGTCTTCAACGACTGCGTCAATCTCCCCCGCAGCAACGCGTTCTCGCTGACCAAGGACGGTATACCCTTGCTCCGCGTACCAGCGAGCCGCAGCACGTTCCCCCAATACGCCCAACTCCTGTTGGGCCGCATACCTGGCGTGCATACATTCCCCCTTATTGTCTTTTAGGACCAAAACATCTGGTGCCTATTAGACGGGCAAATGCACGCCCCGGTTCCCTACTCCGGGAATGTCAGCTCAGGTTTATCCAACTCTTCAATGTTGACATCCTTGTAGGTGATCACACGCACGTAACGCACAAAGCGCACCGCACGGTACATGTCCCACACCCACGCATCCGACATGAGGACCTCGTAGTAGACGTCGCCACCCTCCGTGTGCGGAATCAGCTTCACCGCATTAGCCAGGTAGAAGCGGCGGTCCGTCTCCACAACGTAGGAGAACTGGCTCGCCACGTCGCGGTACTCGCGGTACAGGGACAGCTCAACTTCTGCCTCGTAGTTGTCAAGATCCTCGGCGCTCATACATGACCCCTTAGCTCAGTGTGAAACCTGTCAGCGTCCCTGACGTTCGCATAACTATAACGATGTTCCGGGCTCGCCCCGTGGCGGCGCACCGCGTCCATATGCACCTTTGTTGAATAGCCCTTGTGGCCCTCCAACCCGTACTGCGGATAGTCCCGAGCCATCTCCACAACGAGCCTGTCGCGGCTCACCTTTGCCAGCACACTCGCCGCAGCGATACAACGCGCGGTGTAGTCACCGCCGACAACTGGCAGTTGCGGTGCGCGAAGCCCCGGCACACGAAACGCGTCCACGAGCACGTAACCCGGATCGACATCCAAGCCTGCGACGGCGCGCCGGGCCCCATCCAGGTTGGCGTGTTGGATCCCGCGCCGATCAATCTCTGCCGCAGGGATATGAATGACGTGGTAGGAGACGGCGGCGTTGCGGATTTCGTCGAAAAGCAACTCGCGCTTTTTCGCCGAGAGTTTCTTCGAATCCGTCAACCCCTCAAGCGCAGCAATCGGCTTGATGGGCAAGACGCACGCAGCGATGGTCACAGGGCCGAAGCACGCGCCCCGACCAGCCTCATCGACCCCCGCCACCGGCCCCAGCCCGGCCTTGTCCAACG
The DNA here is from genome assembly GCF_030408635.1 of Corynebacterium coyleae. NCBI lineage: Bacteria > Bacillati > Actinomycetota > Actinomycetes > Mycobacteriales > Corynebacteriaceae > Corynebacterium > Corynebacterium coyleae. The sequence continues at coordinate 1,610,986 of NZ_CP047198.1, forward strand.
CGACCTCGTAGGTGCGTATCTGCTTAAGACGGCGCACTACCCTACTGCTGAATGTCCGGGTCCGACACACCCTGAAGGCGGTTCAGCGGGAAGACAACCGCCTGCACCTTGCCGCGGATATTCTCCTCCGGAATAGTTCCCTGGAACTGATCCCCCAAGTGGTAGCGAGAGTCCAGCGAGTTGGTGCGGTTATCGCCCATCATGAAGTAGTGGCCTTCCGGCACCGTCACCGGGCCGAAGTACGGACCACCACACGCATCCGATCCGGTCTCCTCATCCACCGGGTAGAAGTTCGGCTGCAAGATGTACGACTGATCGATCGGCTTACCATCAACCATGACCGCCGGGTCGCCCGCCTGACACGAGACAGTCTGTCCGCCGGTAGCGATGATGCGCTTGACCAACGTGTTTTCATCCTTGGGCACCAAACCAACCCAGGAACCCACCTCCTGCAACCCACGAATCGCAGGGTTCGAAGAACGGTTGGAGGAAAAACCCGTGTTCCACGAATCCGTACCGGCGAACACGATGACATCACCCGGCTCAGGGTCCGAGAAGTAATAGCTGACCTTCTCCACAAAAATGCGGTCGCCCGAACCGTCCTCGCCGTGCAGCGTTGGCTCCATCGACGCCGACGGAATGACATACAGCCGGCCGATAAACGTTTGCAGCACGAACATGATCACCAACGTGAGCACAACTACCACCGGGATCTCGACGTACCAGGGAAGGTTCTGCTTCTCGTCGCTGCAGTCAGCGCCATTTGCAGCGCCGTTTGCAGGGCGGTCTGCAGCGTTCACCTCATACGATGCATCCTCGGCAGCGTACGGGTTGTGCGGCTTAGGGGTCTGGGGCTGCCCGTTGGCGGGCACATTCGCGTTGGTCACGCCGGATAGGTTAGCACCGCACCCCGACACCCTGAGAACGCAACGTGCCCCGCCCGAGAAACTCGGACGGGGCACGTGGTGCGGCTAAAACTAGCGACGCTCCTTAATACGAGCAGCCTTACCGCGCAGATCGCGCATGTAGTACAGCTTCGCACGACGGACGTCACCCTTGCGGACGACCTCAATCTTCTCCAGGTTCGGGGAGTGCACCGGGAAGGTACGCTCAACGCCGATGCCGAAGGAAACCTTGCGGACGGTGAAGGTCTCGCGGATACCGCTGCCCTGGCGACGCACAACGAAGCCAGTGAACACCTGAGTACGGGTCACAGAACCCTCGATAACCTTAACGTGAACGTCGAGGGTATCGCCCGGGCGGAAGTCCGGGATATCGTCACGGAGCTGGCCTGCGTCAACCAGATCAATAATGCCGTTGCTCATGAAAGCAATCCTTTTCGTTTTCGGACAGAGGACCCTGGCGGCACTTCCCTAATCAGGGCGCTCGGCCGGTTCGTGTCGATTACAACAACCTGCAGCATTCTACATACTGCCCGGTCACTTCCCAAATCCGGCACGCTTGAGCGCGTCCGCCATCGAGCCAGATGCTTGACGACGATCACCGCCCCGGTTCTGGTTTCGCCCCTGGCGCTGCTTCTGACCGCCACGGTTCTGGCCACGGCTCTGCCCGCTGCGTTGTTTCTGGCTGGTGGTCTGGCCGGGCTGGCCAGGCTCGTCGTCAAGCCGCAGGCTCAACCCAATGCGGTTGCGAGCGACATCCACATCCATCACCTTGACCTTGACCACCTCGCCGGAGCGCACCACCTCGTGCGGGTCAGAGACAAACTTGTGGCTCATCGCGGAGACGTGAACCAGACCATCCTGGTGCACACCCACATCCACGAACGCGCCGAAAGCGGCAACATTGGTCACGGTTCCCTCGAGGATCATGCCGGGCTTGAGATCCTTGACCTCGTTGACGCCTTCCTTGAACTCCGCAGTTTTAAACTCAGGGCGCGGGTCGCGCCCCGGCTTGTCCAGCTCGGCGAGAATGTCGGTCACGGTAGGCACACCGAAAGTGTCGTCAGCGAAATCCGCCGGCTTGAGTTTGGTGAGTACCGCCGTGTTGCCAATGAGTTGCTCGGTGTTCAGACCCGTCGCCTGGGCGACGCGCTCCACCACCGGGTAAGCCTCCGGGTGTACCGCTGAGCCATCGAGCGGGTTCTTCCCGCCCTGGATACGCAGGAAGCCAGCGGCCTGCTCGAATGCCTTCGGCCCCAGACGCGGAACCTTGCCCAACTCCTTGCGGGTAGCAAAACTGCCGTGCTCGTCGCGGTACGCCACGATGTTCTTCGCCACCGTGCCGGACAGACCAGCGACACGCTCAAGCAGCGGTGCCGAAGCGGTATTGACGTCCACGCCAACCGAGTTCACCGCATCCTCCACCACAGCGTCCAACGTCTGTGCGAGCGCCGTCTGATTCACGTCGTGCTGGTACTGGCCCACGCCGATCGACTTCGGGTCAACCTTGACCAGTTCCGCCAACGGGTCCTGCAGGCGGCGCGCAATGGACACTGCGGAGCGCAGCGAGACATCCATGTCTGGGAACTCTTCGGCTGCGATCGGGCTTGCCGAATAGACCGACGCGCCTGATTCGGACACAACCACCGGAGTCGGGCGCTTGCCGCCAGCCTGTGCGATGAGGTCCGCTACCTCGCCGGCGAGCTTCTCCGACTCGCGCGAGGCGGTGCCGTTGCCAATGGCGATGAGTTCCACCCCGTGCTGGGCAGCCAGCGAAGCCAACTCCGCGCGCGACGCGTCCCAACGGTTCTGCGGCTGGTGCGGGTAGACGATTGTCGTGGCCAGCACCTTGCCGGTGCCGTCCACAACCGCACACTTCACGCCGTTGCGGTACCCCGGATCAAGCGCGAGTGTGGAGCGCTGGCCTGCGGGGGCCGCGAGCAACACGTCACGCAGGTTGGTCTTGAACACCTGCAGCGCGCCCTCCTCGGCCTTTTCCTTCAGACGCATGCGGGTATCCAGGTTGGCCGACACCTGCAGTTTCGTGCGCCAACCCCACTGCACCGCCTTGGCCAGCCAGGCAGAGTCTTTCACCGGCAGATCGAAACGATCCGCGATCATGCCCTCAAAGACGGCCTCGTCGCCCGGGTCGAGGTTGAGCGTGAGCACGCCCTCGTTCTCACCACGCAGCAACGCCAGAATGCGGTGGCTGGGCAGTTTGTCAAACGGCTCCGAGAAGTCGAAGTAGTCCGCGAACTTCGCACCTTCCTGTTCTTTGCCCTCAACGACCGAGGAGCGCATGGTGCCCTGCTCGTACACGCGGTCACGCACCGCACCGACCAGGTCGGCGTCGGTGGCGAACCGGTCCACCAAAATCGAACGAGCACCGTCGAGTGCAGCCTTCGTGTCCGGGAATCCTTCGGAGAGGAACCTCTCGGCGAGGGTTTCGGGGGTGGCGGTGGGGTCGTCGATAAGCAACTGCGTCAAATCCTCAAGACCTGCCTCGCGGGCGATATCCGCCTTAGTCTTGCGACGCTTCTTGTAGGGCAAGTACAGGTCCTCAACACGCGCCTTCGTATCGGCTGCGAGAATCTCGCGTTTGAGATCGTCGGTAAGTTTGCCCTGCTCCTCAATACTTTCGAGCACCGCGGTCTTGCGCTCAGCGAGCTCGACGAGGTAGATGTTGCGCTCCTCAATGTGGCGCAACTGCCCGTCGTCGAGCCCACCGGTGGCTTCCTTGCGGTAGCGGGAAATGAACGGCACGGTGTTGCCCTCGGCGAGCAGTTTCAGCGCCTGCTCGACCTGAGATTCCCGAATGTTGAGTTCGTTCGCGATGGTGACTGCGATTGATGTCATTCGGGCGATCTTAGTCGCGCCCTTGTTGTGCCAGCTTTACAGCAGCACCTGCGCCAGAATCGAGCCCACCACGCACGAAGTGAACACCGAGATCGCACCCGGAATCAGGAACGAGTGGTTGATCACGAACTTGCCAATTCGGGTGGTGCCGGTGCGGTCGAAGCCGATGCAAGCCAGGTCGGACGGGTAGGTGGGCAGGATCCAGTAGCCATACGCCGCGCCGTAGAAGCCGACAATGACCTTCGGGTCGATGCCCAAGGCAAGCCCGATCGGGGCGATGGCGACCAGCGCCGCAGCCTGGGAGTTCACCAACTTGGACACAATCAGCAACACGATGGCGTACGCCCACGGGGCAGCTTCCACAACAGAACCGAGGCTGGATTCGAGCTGGTCGATGTGCGCCGCGAAGAACGTATCCGCCATCCAGGCCACGCCAAACACGGAGAACACCGCGGTCATGCCCGCCTTAAATACCGGAGTCGAGGCGATCTTCTTGTGATCTACCTTGCAGAACAGCAAGATGATCGCACCGGCAAAGAGCATCACCATCTGGATGGCGAGGTTCATGGACAGCGGTTTCATGCCACCGTCGCCGTCGTCGAACGCGGGACGCAGGCCCTCAAACGCACCGAGAACAACCACGAACGCGATCGCACCGAGGAAGATCCACACCGCGTTGCGGGCGGACTTTGGAAAGACCTCGCCCAAAAGCGAGTGGCTGGACTGCTTGATGGACTCCGCAAACGCCGGATCTTGCATACGCTCCTGGAACACCGGGTCCTTGTCCAGGTCCTTGCCGCGACGCAGCGACCACAGCGCGGCCAGGATGACACCGGAAAGCGAAGCCGGAATGGCAACCATAAGAATCTGCGGGATCGAATACGCCTTATCGATCACTCCGGCGTTCTCCGCCAAAATCGACGCGAGCGACACGGTGGCAACCGACACCGGCGAGGCAGTAATACCCATCTGCGCCGAAGTAGAAGCAACCGCCATGGGACGCTCCGGGCGAATTCCCTTCTTCACCGCGATGTCTTCGATAATCGGGAACATGGTGTAGACCACGTGGCCGGTACCGCACAGCACAGTGAGGAACCATGTGGTCACCGGAGCCAGCAGGGTGATCCGTTCGGGGTGGGCGCGAAGGAGCTTCTCGGCTTGCTGCATCATCACCTCCAATCCGCGCGATTGTTGGAGGGTCGCCGCACAGCCGATGACTGCGATGATGGTGAGCATAACGCCCACCGGTGGTTCGCCCGGCTCCAGACCGAAGACGAAGACCATGAGCATAAGGCCGATGCCAGAGATCAGACCGAGCCCAAGGCCCCCGTACCGCGTACCGAGCAGAAGAGCGCCAAGAATAACGGCGATTTGAAGGACAATTGCGAGCCCCGAGGTGGGGTCGAGCACTGACGCGAGCATGGGTGTCCTTTCGTTTTGCAACGCGTGTAACACACCCAACTCTAAGCGAACAATGATCTGACCTTTAAATTATTGTGGGGTGATTTTCACCACCTCAGCAGGCATTACCCTGCCGTGTACCCGCTCCACTGCGTGCCCTTCGGCAACGCATCCGCAACCGCTTGCGTCGCATCCTCCAGCGACAGCGCGGTTCGCCCTTTTACCGTAAGCGTCGTTTCGTTCCGCTCGATCGTCTCCGCGCGGTAGCCTGCCTGTTTCAGCGCCCGTCGCAGTTGCTTTGCGACGACCCGCTGTCCGCCCACCTCGAACACCGACACAACCTCACGCGAATCCAGCATGAACCGGTCCTCTTCACTGAGCTCCACCTGTTCGAGCAATTCGGGCCTGACGGCACGGGTGCGTTTCAGCGACTGCTCACGACGCCACGCATCAACCTTCTTGTGGTCGCCAGAGGTAAGCACCTCCGGAGCCTCGATCCCCCGCCATACTCGTGGTTTTGTGTAACTCGGCCCCTCAAGCAACCCATCCGAGAAGCTGTCCTCCTCGTGGCTTTCAGTGTTGCCAAGCACTCCGGGGATCAACCGGGTGACTGCCTCCGCGATGACTAGCACGGCGACCTCGCCACCAATGAGTACATAGTCACCAATGGACACCTCACGCACCCGGTAGCGCTGCTTCGCATCCTCGAAGACACGCTGGTCGATTCCCTCGTAGCGCCCGCAAGCGAACACAATGTGTTCCTCGCGCGACCAGGCACGGGCATCCGCCTGCGTAAATGGCTTTCCGGCCGGTGTGGGAACGAGCAACAGCGGCTTTGAGGCGTCATCGCCTGCCACTGGGGATTCGTAAGGGCGTGGTGCAACGTTTGCGACATCGTCGTGACGCAACTTGTCATTCCGGTGCTTGGCCGCCGAGTCCAGCTCCGTGCCTGTGCGTCCCGCAGCGATATCGTCGAGCGCCGGCCCCCACACTTCCGGCTTCATCACCATGCCAGGACCACCGCCCAGAGGGGGCGCGTCTACCGACTTGTGGTTACCCGTCGCCCAATCACGCAGGTCATGCACTCCGACAGACAGGATGCCCTGCTCAATCGCCTTGCCCAGCAGCGCGTGGCGCAACGGGTCCAAGTACTCCGGGAAAATGGTGACGACATCGAGGCGAAGCACCGGCTTCGAGTTAGACATCAAGCAGTCCCTCCGGCGGCGTAATCACCAGGTAGCCCTCAGCGAGGTCGATATCCGGCACGAAATCCATAACAAACGGGACGAGGACTTCCTTGCCGTGATAGTCGATCTCCAAAATCTTGCGATTCGACGCGTCCATCACACCGGTAACCTCGCCCACCTCATCGCCGCCGTGACGGACTTTGAGGCCGATAAGTTCGTGGTTGTAGTACTCGTCGGAATCCTCGTCGCGCTCCAGAGGTTCTGCAAAAAACTTCATACCACGCAGACTGTCCGCGGCAGTGCGGTCTGGAACCTCCTCAAAACTGACGAGGAGGCGCTTCTGGTGTGGCCGAACCGTCTTCACAGTCAAGTGCTGTTCCTTGCCAGCCTGGCGGCCAGTGAGCACCTCGCCGACAACAATGTGGTCTTCAGACTCGTCGGCGAGTAGCTCGACTGCTACCTCACCCTTCACGCCATGCGACTTCACGACGCGGCCAATGTTGAGCTCCATAATCGGCTACGGTAGCAGCCCCACAAATTGCCCTTGTCGGCCTACCAGACCTTGTCGCCACGAACTGTGGCGTCGAAGCCGCCGTCGATAAAGACAACCTGGCCGCACAGGTGGGTATTCTCCTCACTGGTCAGCCATGCAATGAAGCTGGCCGCAGCCTCTGCCGGCATCCAACCGTTCAGCGGCATCGGCACCTGTGCCAACTGCGCACGACCTTCGTCGGTGTTGCGCAGCTCTTCAGTCATCGGGGAAATCACAACGGCCGGCGCAATAGCGTTCAGCGCAATGCCCTTGCCAGCCCACTCCTCGGAGATCGCGTTCTTGCGCACCCAACGAGCAATGGCCTGCTTAGAGGACGAGTAGTTAAGGTATGCAACCTCGGGGCCCTGGTCAGCAAGTTCCTGACCACGCTTGACGGTGGCTTCCTCATCACCAGCAAGCATCGCTTCAATCAACTGGTCATCCGCCGGCTGCAGTGATGCGATCGACGCCGTCACCACAGCGCGCGGCGCATCCGACTTCTCCAGCAGCGGACGAAGCCCCTCAAGCGTTGCCACCGCGCCGAAGTAGTTCACCTGCGCGGTCTTCGGCGTCGGCGCCTGCATACCGGCATTCGCAATGACGCCGTCGAGCTTCCCTTCGGAAAGCTTGGTTGCCTCATCGACGAGTGCCTGCCGGCCCTCAACAGTTGTGAGGTCCGCATTGATATCCGCATTCGCAATATCGGCAGTAATCACCTTGTGACCGCGAGAGGTAAGCAACTCCGCAGTCGCCTTGCCAATGCCGCCCGCGCCACCAGTCACCAAAAACGTACGAGCCATGATCCGCTCCCCTTTCGATTAGGAAATGTCTGCATGCCCAACCGTACGCAAGTTTTGCAAAGCTGCAGCACGAAAAACCCCGCACCGGCACGAAATGTGTGCGGTGCGGGGTGTCGTCGATAAGCGAAAGGCTTATGCCTCCTCGGCCGGAGCCTCCTCAGACTCAGCCTCTGCAGCCTCGCCCTCAGCCTCTGCAGCCTCGGCCTCTGCGGCAGCTGCAGCCTCAGCAGCTGCCTTAGCCTCAGCGTCTTCCTTAGCCTTCTTGCGCTTCTCGGTGATCGCCTCAGCGGTCGGGCCGTTCTTAGCCTCTTCCAGAGCCTGGTTGAACAGGTCGAGCTTGGACGGCTTCTCCTCAGCAACCTTGAGGGTGCCCTCAGCACCGTCGAGGCCCTTGTGCTTCTGCCAGTCGCCGGTCACCTTCAGCAGCGCGAGCACCGGCTCGGTCGGCTGTGCGCCGACACCCAGCCAGTACTGAGCGCGCTCGGAATCGATGCGGATGAGCGACGGCTCTTCCTTCGGGTGGTAGATGCCGATGTTCTCGATGACAGCACCGTCACGACGGGTGCGAGCATCAGCGATGACGACACGGTACTGAGCGTTGCGGATCTTGCCAACGCGCTGCAGCTTGATCTTGACAGCCATGGTGTACTTCCTTTAGGTCACTGGGCAGTGCAGACACTCGCCGCTTCTCGACGAGCCGGTTCAACCCTTCTTATTTACCCTGCGCGTGCCTGGCCGGTCGACCATCCCCTCCCAGGCAACCTGAGAAGGATCCAGACGGATCCGGCGCGTACGCAGTTATAGACTTGTCGTGCCAAACGCCAACAATGACGTCAGACAACCTTTGACACCTTACGGGCTAAAACCCCAAGGCACCAAACTCCCGCACGGCAATGCCTTGCAATGCCCCGGTGTGGCTGGTTCGGTCATGCAAAGTTCAGACTGTATGGTCTTTACCGATTGCGACGCGCATTGCCAGCTGCAATACACGTCGCCTGTAACGAAATAGAAGTAGTTGACAAGGTTGGACACGATGGCAGGACAATCGGCACAGTCGACAAAAGGCTCGACCGCATACCGCGTCGACCTCGATGGGCTGCGTGGATACGCCATCGCACTCGTCGTCCTGTTCCACGTCTTCGTCGGACGTGTCTCTGGTGGCGTCGACGTCTTCCTGCTGCTGTCCGGTTACTTTTTCCTTGGCGGGCAACTGCGATACGCCCTGCGTCCGAACCCAAACCTGAACCCGTGGTGGCCCCTGTGGCGCACCATCCGCCGACTCGTACCGGCGCTCGCACTTGTCATCGTCAGCGTTGTCCTTCTCGTTCTCGCGTTTACGCCAGAACTGATGAGCCAGCAGCTCGCGAGCCAAGTCACAGCGTCGATGCTGTACTACCAAAACTGGGAACTCATCGCCCAAAATGCCGACTACGCTGCAGCAAGCCAGGAAACATCCCCGCTACAGCACCTGTGGTCAATGTCGGTCCAGGGCCAGTTCTACATCTTCGGCATCCTCATGGGCACCCTATTGGCTGTTGCAGTATCGAAGCTCAAAGCCAACCCTGTCTGGGCGCGACGCGTAGCCATCGGAGTGCTGGCACTCATCACTATCGCCTCCTTCGCCTGGGCCTCCCGCTTCGGTTTCGTCGGCACCGGCGCCAACTACTACTCCACGTTCTCTCGCGCATGGGAACTCTCCCTCGGCGCACTGCTCGCCTTCGTACCAGCCGAGCGATTCTTCCCACAGCGTTTCGCCTGGTTCACTGCGCTACTCGGCGTCGCAATGATCACCATCACCGGCATCGTTATCCCAACGTCGCTCGCATTCCCCGGCCCCCTCACACTGCTGCCACTGACCGGTGCCGCACTGGTCATCCTGTCAGGCAACAGCAACGCTGTCTCCGGCGTGCTGGCATCTGCACCCATGACCTGGCTGGGCAAGATCGCTTACTCGCTCTACCTTTGGCACTGGCCGCTTTTGATCATCGTCACCGCCCTCGGCGGATACGCCGTTCCCCCAGCATGGCTCGGCGCATGTGTCATCGCCGTGTCCCTCGCCCTCGCACACATCACCCACATGCTGGTGGAAGATCCACTACGCCAGCATCGTGCGCGCCCGCGTGCCATGGATACGCCGGTGCGCGACGCGGGGTCGTCGCTACGCACGTGGCCCGGAAAATTCCGCGCAACGGGTGGTGTGCTCACCGCCGCTTTGTTTGCCGCAGCACTTGCCATCCAGCCAATCTGGAACGATCGTATCGACGACGCCGACAAACCCCTCGACCCCGCCATCTACCCAGGCGCACTCGCACTCGCCGGCGCCGAAGTCCCCGACGTCGAAGCCCGACCAGACCCGAACCTGGTTGCAGGCATCTACCCACCAATCGGACTGGACAACTGCATGGTCTTCCTCCCCGAAGGCCCAGACATCATGCCGGGACCTCACTGCGTATACGGTGACCTGGAAGCCGACACCACCATCGCACTGGTCGGCGGCTCCCACATCGAACCATTCGGCATCCCACTGGACATCCTTGGCAAACGCCACGGCTTCAAAGTTGCAACATTCGTGCGCCAAGAATGCCCACTCGTCGTCGGAGGCCCCTGGGACCCCGCCAACGCCGACATTGTCTCGCCAGAATGCGCAGAATGGGGCGAGAACGCGTTCGCAGAACTCGTCGAACTCAACCCTGCCATGGTGATCTCCACCTCCACACGCCCCGCAGGTCACGCAGGCGGTGGCATCGCCTCTCAGGACTACGTGCCTGACGCATACGCAAACTTCTGGCAACGCCTCGCTGAATACGGCATCCCATTCGTCGGCCTGCGCGACAACCCATGGATGTTCAACCCCGACGGCGACCCAATGGACCCCAACCTGTGCCTCGTAGCCGGATACTCCGAAGCCGACTGCTCCATGGACGCACACGTGGTCTACTCCCCTGAAGACCCTGCGAAGTACTTCCTCGACGGCGGCTACAACCAGTGGGAAATCGACACCGCCAGCTGGTACTGCATCGACGGCATCTGCCCGCCGCAGATCGGCAACATTTACATCTACCGCGACCAGAATCACATCTCCAACGCGTACGCCGAATCGCTCGCCCCATTGATGTGGGAAGAGCTCACCCCGATCTTCAACAAGCTTGGGCTTATCGACGACACCACGCTGGCCCCCGAAACCGCCACCGACTCTGCCCAAGATGGCGAAGAGGCCAACACCCTCTAAAGTGCTGGCCTCTCCCCCCTTTGATCTGTGAAGCGTTCGCGCTGCGGCGCGCTGCGCGCTAGAAGAACTTCCCCTTCTGCATACGCTTCATCGCCTCGTTGAAATCGAGGTTGTTGAGATCCATGCCCTGCATGCCCGCAGGAAGCTGGCTCTGCAACTTTTCCAAATCCTTCATATCCGGCATACCGCCACCCATGCCCGGCATTCCTGGCATTCCTGGCATCCCTGGCATCTTCGGCATGCCCTGATTTCCACCGCGCTTCACCGGCTTGCGCTTGCCGTTCTTGCCCCGGCGCCCCTTCGGCTTCTTCTTAGTAGCGCTTCGGCCCATGCCAGGCATACCCGGCAAGCCGAACTGGCTGGCCATCTGCCCCATCATCTTCTTCGCCTCGAAGAAGCGCTCCACCAACTGGTTCACATCCGAGACCTTCACACCGGAACCGTTAGCGATGCGCTTGCGGCGCGATGCGTTCAAAATCTTCGGATCCTGGCGCTCCTGAGGAGTCATACCGCGAATGATGGCCTGGATACGGTCGAGCTGCTTCTCGTCGACCATGTCCGCCATCTGGTTCATCTGCTTGCCGCCAGGCATCATCTTGAGCAGGTTGCCAATCGGCCCCATGCGACGAATCATGAGCAACTGGTCGAGGAAGTCCTCCAGTGTGAGTTCGCCGGAAGCCAACTTGGTTGCGGCTGCCTCAGCGTCCTGCTCGTTATAAGTCTGCTCAGCCTGCTCAATCAGCGACAGCAGATCACCCATGCCGAGAATACGGCTGGACATGCGGTCCGGGTGGAACACGTCGAAGTCGTCGAGCTTCTCGCCAGACGACGCAAACAGAATCGGCTTGCCCGTGACCTCACGGATGGACAGCGCGGCACCGCCACGGGCGTCGCCATCAAGTTTGGTCAGTGCAACACCAGTGAAGTCGACGCCAGCAGCGAACGCCTCGGCGGTAGACACCGCATCCTGACCGATCATCGCATCAATAACGAAAATGACCTCATCCGGATTCACTGCATCACGGATGTTGCGGGCCTGAGTCATCAGGGTCTCATCGATACCGAGGCGGCCCGCAGTATCGATGATGACCACATCGTTTTTGTTCTGCTTGGCGTGCTCAATACCCTGCTGCGCCACCGCAACCGGATCACCGTGCGAGGTGCCCATCTCGTGCTCATACGAGTCGATGGACGTACCCGGATCCGGGGCAAACGTCGGCACACCAGCGCGCTCACCAACAATCTGGAGCTGCTGCACCGCACCCGGACGCTGCAAGTCACACGCCACCAACATCGGGGTGTGGCCCTGCTTAGCCAAGTGCTTAGCCAACTTACCTGCCAGGGTGGTCTTACCAGCACCTTGCAGACCGGCGAGCATAATCACGGTCGGCGGGTTCTTCGCCAAATTCAACCGGCGAGTCTCACCGCCGAGAATGTTTGTCAGTTCCTCATCAACAATCTTGATGACCTGCTGCGCCGGATTCAGCGCTGCCGAAACATCGGCACCGAGGGCACGCTCCTTGACGCGCTTAATAAACGCACGCACAACCGGAAGCGACACGTCCGCCTCCAGCAACGCGATACGAATCTCGCGAGCCGTGGCGTTAATATCCTCCTCGGTGAGCTTGCCCTTGCCTCGCAGACCACCCAGGGCTGATTGGAGGCGGTCGGACAGTGACTCGAACACGGTGTGCACGCTCCCTTTTGCTTCTAGCGGAAAAGAATCCCCACAAGACTAGCGCGCGCCCCGGGTGATGGGCACATCACCGGGGGCGCGGGGTCGTCGACAAGCAAGCGCTTAGCCGAGAAGAGCGTCGACGAAACTCTCAACCTCAAACGGCGCAAGATCGTCCGCGCCCTCACCAAGACCAACCAGCTTTACCGGCACACCAAGTTCCTCCTGAACCTGGAAAACGATACCGCCCTTGGCGGTGCCGTCGAGCTTGGTCAGCACCACACCCGTGATGTCAACAACCTCACGGAAGACACGCGCCTGCGCAATGCCGTTCTGCCCCACCGTCGCGTCGAGCACCAGCAACACCTCATCGACGTTGCTCTTCTTCTCCACGACGCGCTTGACCTTGCCCAGCTGATCCATCAGACCCGTGGAGGTGTGCAGGCGGCCCGCCGTATCGACGAGCACCACATCAGCACCCTCGTCAACACCAGTTGCCACAGCATCGAAGGCCACCGAAGCCGGGTCCGCACCCTCCTTGCCACGAACCGTGGAAGCGCCGACGCGCTTGCCCCAGGTCTCCAACTGGTCCGCAGCCGCCGCGCGGAACGTATCCGCAGCACCAAGCACCACCGAGTGCCCCATAGACACGAGCACACGAGCAAGCTTGCCGGTAGTCGTCGTCTTACCGGTGCCGTTGACACCGACAACCAAGATCACGGCCGGTTTGCCGTCATTCGGCATCGCCTTAATCGAACGGTCGAGCTCCGGACGGGCAGCCTCAATCAGAGTTTCGCGCAGCATCGCACGAGCCTGCGCTTCGTTTTCCACACCACGCTCAGCGATCTTCTCGCGCAGGTTGTCCGTGATCTTCATCGTCAGACCCGCACCGAGATCGGCCAAGATCAGCGTGTCTTCAATCTCCTCCCACGCGTCCTCGTCCAGATCGCCAGCGGAAAGAATGCCAAGCAGACCCTGGCCGATGGCGTTCTGAGAACGGGAAAGGCGGCCACGAAGCTTGCCCATGCGACCTGCTGCTGGAGCGATGTCATCGATCGGTTCGCTCGCGGGGGCCTCAACAACGACAGCCTCATCGGAAACCTCAGCGCCATCCTGGAGCGCCTCTTCAGCACCCTCTTGAGCCACTACAGCAGCCGCAGCAGCCTCCTCTGCCTCCGCCGTGTCTGGCGTGTCTGGCGCATCGGGCGTTTCCGATTCGGCCTCAGGGGTTTCTGCCTCATCGACAGCAGGTTCCGGCTCCGGTTCTGGAGCTGGCTTCGGCTCTGCTACCGGCTCAGGTTCTGGTGCCGGCTCCGGTTCTGGCACGGCACATTCTTCAACGACAGGCTCCTCCACAGGCCGCTCGGACGGCTCTGGCTGATCTACCTCCGTGCTGGTGGTGTCGTCGACAAGCAATGGCTCTTCATCAGGCGCAACTGCTTTCTCGATAACAGTCTTCGGCTCCTGCTCGGCCTTTTCAGGCTCGACTACCGGCAGAACCGGCTGGTCACGACGAATCGGCTCCGGCTGCTTCGGCTGAGCATCCGCCGGTGCGAAATTGAAACCGCCCTTCGCCTGATAATTGCCGGATTTCTCCTGCTGAGTGAGCTCCTTCGGCTCCTCCGGCTTCTCAAACGAAACGGTCTTCGATTCCTTGCGCTTCTTCCCCGCAACGACGATGCCCACGATGATCAGCACGGCAACGACGACCGCAACCGCCACCCAAAGGGCCGGGGAGTTCATCAACTCAGTGGTATTCATGCGTTCTAGTGTGCCAGCCGCCACGACACAAGGTGGAACAGCAATAGACACATTGCTTATCGACGAATCAACGCTGCAGGTCAGGCCCATACATACGAACGGGTGTTCTAATGCGTGGCGATCGTGTCGGCCTGGTCTGTAGCTTCATTTTCAACTCAGTTAGCAGCACACGTAGCCGAGAGGGGGACCCATGACAACCATCATCGACCAACACGTCAACCAGATCACCGCTGGACTAGAAGCGCTGTCCAACCTCATGATGGAACCCGAATCCCTCCACCTCCTCGGCACCCACCAAGCAATAGAACGGCTACACGGCTCATTGCCACTGCTCGGAAACGTCAACGCCGCCTTCGCACATCTCTGCACAAGGGACAACGCCGGATCCCTGGTCGGCGCCAACCATCCCGTGGAATACCTCACGCAACGCCTCGGCCTCTCCCGTGCCCAGGCGTTCGACCTCCTCAACCACGGCAAGCGCCTCTTCGGCGAGCCCGATATCCCAGCCCCACCAACTAACCCGGAACAAACCGAAGAGGAAAAGCGCGCCGCAGAAGAAGAAGCACAACGACGCAAAGAACAAGAAAAGAAAGCCCAGGAACGCGCCCGCAAGGCTGCACGAGAAAAGAAAGCCTCCGAAGAAAAGAAGCGCATTATCTCCAACGCGCTCAAGGACCTCAACGAACACGCCAACCCGGGCTACCTCGAGTGCTACTCCCAAGCCATGGAAGCCGCAGCACGCATGACCCCCGAAGAGCTCCGGAAGTTTGTCACCGACCTCGTCCGCAAAGCCAACCGCGCGGGGCTGGACTACGAAAAGAAAAAGGACCCCCTAGCCGCGTTTAAAAAACGAGGCATCTCCTTCGGACCCACCGATGCAGACGGCGGCTCCTACGCCCGGCTCTACCTTGACGCCGCATCACGCGCAAAATTCGAAGCAGCCCTCGCCGCCGGAGAAGCCCCCGGCTCTCACCTACCCGACGGCTCCAAAGACACCCGCACGAAACAACAACGCCGCTTCGACCAACTCATGCACATCCTGGATAACTACTCCCAGGCACGTATCACGCGGGACCGCGGCATCGGAACCGTTGTGGTGACACTGACCCTGGAAGATCTGGTCGGTGCTGATTGGCAAACACGCTTTTCCACCAATACCAGTGTGGATCTCACTGCCCTCGACATTCTTCACCTGGGCTTAGCAGGAGACACTTTTGCTCTCCAACTCGACTCTGCAACCGGTGTGCCACTATCACTCGGACGCGCCCGCCTCGCGTCGATTGAACAGCGCCTCGTCCTACTCGCTACCCAAGGTGTCTGCGCCTGGAACGGGTGCACCAAACCTGGCGTCGAACTCGAAGCCCACCACCTGCAGTCCTACCTCCACGGAGGTGTCACTGACCTCAATAACCTGATACTGCTATGTCGCGAACACCACAGATGCAACAACGACAACAGAGACGGAGCCGGTGGTAAGGGACACTTCGAAAAAGACCCCGACACCTGGGACATCACCCACCATCCAGCCGACGGCGGGCCACCGACCACGACCAGCACATGGCAGTTCGAACAGTCACCCGGTCAGCGGCATAAACGAAAAATTCGGGACAAACACCCAAGTTTCGACGACCAAGAACTACCGGGAACAGATCCACCCCTGTTCGCACCGGACACCGGGTAGCCATCTTGCGCTGTGCTACGCCCCAGGTGCTACGCCCCAGGTGCTACGCCCCAGGTGCTACGCCCCAGGTGCTACACCCCAGGCGCTGCACCGGCAGGTTGCATGCGTTGAGACAGCACTCGAGTGACGCCATCGCCACGCATAGTCACGCCATAAAGCACGTTCGCAACATCCATCGTTGGCTTCTGGTGCGTGATCACAATGAGCTGCGAATCCTGACGGAGTTCCTCCAGAAGGGCAATGAGCCGGCGCAGGTTGACGTCGTCGAGCGCCGCCTCAACTTCGTCGAGCACATAAAACGGACTTGGACGCGCACGGAAGATAGCGACCAGAAACGCCAAGGCTGTCAGCGATTTTTCACCACCGGAAAGCAGCGAAAGCCGCTTGACACGCTTCCCCGGTGGCCGGGCCTCAATTTCAATGCCGGTGGCCAACATGTCGTCTGGCTCGGTGAGCACCAAGCGCGCCTCACCACCCGGGAAGAGCGTCTGGAACACTCGCGGGAACTCGGCCTCCACATCCGTCCAGGCATCGGTGAACAACTGCAAGATCTGTGCGTCAACGTCCTCGATCACACCAGTGAGGTCTTTGCGCGCCTGAATAACATCATCAAGCTGCGTAGAAAGAAACGAATACCGCTCCTCCAACGCCTTGTATTCCTCCAATGCCAGCGGGTTGACCTTACCCAGCGCGCGCAGATCCTTTTCTGCCCGCTTGAGACGTTTCTCTTCTGCTTCGCGGTCAAAGTCCTCACCTGGGGTGTACCCATCAAGCAGATCGGCTACGGCGATGCCCAGGGTGGAGGTGATGTTGGCTTCGGCTTCGTCGATACGCACCTGTGCTTGCGAGCGGGCAATATCGGATGCGTGTGCGTTGTCGGTCAATCGAGACAATTGTTGGCGCGTGGCATTGACCTGCTGACGAGCTTGCTGCAACTGCCCCTGCAGGCTTGCGGTCTGGGCGGAGAGCTCATCGCGTTGCGCCGTCGCGCGTGCCAACGCGTCCTCGATTCGGGCGGCAAGGTCGCGCGCGTGCTTCTCGACGACCCCCGCTAGCTCCGCCTCTGCTCGACGCCTTGCCATCGCAGCGTCATGGCGGGCTTTCGCCTGACGTTCTTGCTCGGCTTGGCGGCGTAGCGCGTCTCCCTTGCCCGCTTCCGCCTCTGCCCGCTGTTGTGCAGTACGCGCGGCGAGAACGGCCTCCATTTCCATGGATTTGATGTGGTTTAGCGCGTTTCGGGCAGCGTCGCGTTCGGCAGATGACGGCTCCTCGGGTGAGGCGGATACATCCGTGTCCACTCGGGTGAGACGGTCGCGAGTTTCTTCCAGTTCGGCGCGGCGTTGCGCAAGCCGTGCGTCAGCTTCGTTGGCGCGCTGCGCAGCTCGTTCGTGCTCCGACTTGTTCGCTTCAGCTTGCTTGACCAGGCGGGTGCGATCGCGTCGCCAGGCTTCGAGTTCGGTGTCGTGTTCTCGAAGAGACGCACGCGCCGACGCGGCGTTGACTCGGGCTTCTTCCGCCGCAACCTTCGCACCTTCAAACGTGCCTGCGAGTTCGCTGAGTTGTTGGCGGGCCGTTTCAAGTTCCACGCGAGCAGCCTCGATGCGGGCGGAGACTTCAACCGTGGTTGTATGCCCGGAGCCGGCTGCGATCCAGCCTTCGCCGACAAGTACGCCGTCGTGTGTGACGGCTCGTAATCTCGGGTCTTGTTCGACGACGGCACGAGCCAGCTCAACATTTTTTGCGACCACAGTGTCAGCGAGCAAACGTGTCACCGGACCAGCCACTGCTTCGTCCAGCGTGACGTGGTCGAGCAGCCAGTCCACCTCAACGTCGGTCTCCAGGCGCCATGTGGAGCCGCCTCGTGTATCGACGACCACCGTACGACTCGCATTCCCCAACCGCGACACCGTCTCGTCGGACACATCACCTGCGAGCGCTTCGGCATAGTCGCCGAGGGCCGCCGCAAGCGCCGTTTCCAAACCTGCCTCTGTAGTCAGCAAACCCGCTAGCGGTGAGAAACCGTCGAGCAATTCGGCGGCATCCATTTTCGGCGTCTGCTCAGACAGCGTTGCAATGCGCGATTCAAGCGTTGCTACGTTGCGTTCGTGTTCGCGCTGCTCAGCACGAAGTTGCTCTAGGCGCTTCTCTGCAGCGTCAGATTCGGTGTGGGCGCGGGCGAATGCGGCGTCGAGTGGAGCGCGTTCCGCCTGAAACGCCGCGATGCGTTCCTCAACGGACACAACCTCAGCGTCAGCTTGGCGTGCACGTTCACGGGTTTCTTGAAGCGTCTCGTCGAAACGCCGAATCTCCTCCTCAGCAGCTTCAACCGCTTGCGCCTGCGATTCTTCTTGAGCAAGCAGTCGCACTACGCCTTCGCGACGGTCCGCGATCGCACGCACCTGCGCCATGTGTTCGCGCTCAGCTTCATCGAAAGCTTCCTGTCGTTCCGCGACTTCTTCTCGTACCGTTTCCAGCTGTTCTGCTGCTTCTTCGGCTGCTTCGACGGCTTCCGCGTAGCGTTCGTCGGCAATCCGTGCCCGTGCTTCGAGGTCTTCCGGGTCTTGCCCGGCATAGGCAACATCGGCGTTGTGGCTCCGAGCACGCTCCGATGCGATGCGTTCCGTAGCACTCGCCCGTTCCGCCAGCGTCGATAGCGCAAACCACACCTGCTGTGCTTCTTGTGCTTTGGGCTGTACTTCCTGCTGCTGTGCTTCGATGCTCTCCTGCGCTTCGGTGTATTCCTCGAGTTGCGCGGTAACGGTTTCTACCTGTTCTTCGAGGAGTTCGGCGGCGCGGGCGGCGTCGGAAAGCTTCGCTCGCAAACGCACGACTTGGTCACCTGCGAGCTTGAGTTTGGCGTCGCGCAGTTCGGCCTGCACCGCCGCCCCACGCTTCGCGGCTTCTGCCTGCCGCGCCAACGGTTTGAGTTGCTTGCCCAGTTCGTCGGTGAGGTCGGTGAGGCGATCCAGGTTCGCCTGCATGCCGACAAGTTTGCGCTGTGCCTTCTCTTTACGACGACGGTGCTTCAGTACACCAGCGGCTTCTTCGATAAACGCGCGACGTTCTTCAGGGCGCGAATCAAGGATTTCGGAGAGTTTGCCCTGGCCGACAATGATGTGCATTTCGCGGCCGATACCGGAGTCGGACAGCAGCTCCTGAATGTCCATGAGACGTGCTTTGGAGCCGTTGATTTCGTATTCGGACGCACCGTCGCGGAACATGCGGCGAGTGATTGCTACATCGGTGTAGTCGATGGGCAATCGTTTGTCGGTGTTGTCGAAAGTAAGCGTGACTTCGGCACGTCCGAGTGGTTTGCGCCCGCCGGCACCGGCGAAGATGACGTCTTCCATCTTCCCGCCACGCAGGTTTTTCGCACCTTGCTCGCCCATCACCCACGCGAGTGCATCGACGACGTTGGATTTTCCCGAGCCGTTCGGCCCGACGACGGCGCAGATGCCCGGCTCGAATTTCATGGTTGTCGCGGACGCGAAGGACTTAAATCCTTTGAGCGTCAGCGATTTCAGGTGCATTTGCGCAATATTACCCGCTCGGGCGCGGCTTTTAACGTTCGTCGAATCCTACCGCACCCTTCGGTGCGCTGTACTGGGCTTGCACATGGTCCACGCGCCCAGGGCGCCCCGAACCAGAGGGTGTTTCCCGCAAGAGCTTTTCAAGCTTTTCGACGCCACCCTGCTCCCCCTCCGCAACCACTTCAACGCGGCCATCTGCAAGGTTCTTGGCGTATCCCGCAAGCCCAAGTTCGAGGGCGCGGGAGCGTGTCCACCAGCGAAACCCCACCCCCTGGACTTCGCCGTGGACGTGGGCGGTCATGCGTTTCTCAGCCATACCGCCCGAGAATACAACCTAGATGCGGTCCTCTGCGCTGCGTCGGGTGACGGGGTCGGAGCCGTCCCAGAACTCAACGTTCTTGACTTCCGGCAGCATGTCGCGGTGGAAGACAGGGTCTTCTCCTCGGCGACGCTGTTCGTTGTAGTTCTTCAGCAGCTTCAGCGCTACCCCGCCGAGCGGAACGATTGCGATGATGTTGAAAAGCGCCAGAAGACCGGCCATCGTGTCGCCGAGGGCCCAAACGAGCGGCACAGATCCGAACGCACCGAAGATGACGAAGCCGAGAACAACAATGCGGAACGTGGTCAACGCGGACTTGGAGTCGGTGAGGTACTGCAAATTAGCTTGCGCCAAGTAGTAGTTACCGATCACGGAAGAAAACGCCAGGAAGAACAGGATGAATGTGATGGCGTGTGCGCCCCAGGCGCCGACAGAATCGGCGAGTGCAGACTGCGTCAGCGAGGCACCCTGGATGTCATCGCGGCCATAGGTGATTGCGGGGCCGAGCAGTACAACAAACGCGGTGATGGAGCACACGAGCAGGGTGTCAAAGTACACGCCGAGGGCCTGCACAAGTCCCTGCTTAACGGGGTGAGACACGGTCGCAGTCGCGGCAGCATTTGGTGCCGAACCCATGCCTGCCTCGTTGGAGAACAAACCACGACGCATACCGTGTGCGAAGGCTGCGCCAACGGTCGCGCCCGCAACCTGCTTGAGGCCGAGAGCGTGGCCAACGATGAGTTCGAACATGCCTGGGATCTCGCGCCAATTGATCACCAGCACTGCGAGGCCAATCAAGATGTAGGCACCGGCCATGAACGGAACGATCACCTGGGTCCAAGATGCAATGCGGGTAACGCCACCGAAGATGATGAGCGCGGTGAGTGCGGCGACGACACCAGCCACGATGGTTTTCACAGCGACAGAGTCGTTGCCCAACGAGCCGGAAACCGCTTCAGCGATGGAGTTGGTTTGGATGGCGTTGTACACAAAGCCGTAAGTGATGGCGAGGAAGGCAGAGAACAGCACCGCGAGTGGCTTCCATCCAAGGCCGCGGGTCATGTAGTACGCCGGGCCGCCGTGGTAGTTGCCGTCGCTGTCCTTGGTTTTCCACAGCTGGGCCAGCGTGGATTCGACGAATGCGGTCGCACCACCGAGCAAGGCGAGCATCCACATCCAGAACACCGCACCCGGGCCACCGATGGAGATTGCCAGTGCGACACCGGCGATGTTGCCGGTGCCGACACGAGAGGCGGCAGAGATGGTGAAAGCCTTGAAGGCCGACAAGCCACCGTACTCTTCATCGAGGTCTCGACCTTCGCGGTCTTTGCCCTTCGGGGTTTCTGCAACGGCTTTGAGCATGTCCGGGAACATGCGGATTTGAACGAATAATGTGCGCAAGCCGAAGTAGATGCCGGCAGCAACGAGGAACCACGGTACGAGGCTCCAAATCACGCCATTGAGCGATCCCTCGACAAATGAGGTAGCTGAATCCATGGCGGGCAGCTTATCCCTGGGTTGTCTCAATTACCCAACGTGATCGAGCGCACTACCCCTCTATGGATTTGGTCTGTACCTCTCCGGGTTGGATTGGCCCGTGGGTGCCAAACTCGCGTTGCCAGTACAGCAGCGGGCAGTTTGCGGTAACTTCGGTGGCAGTGACGTCAACCAAGACGAGGAAGTGGTCCCCTGCTTCGATGATGCGGCTAACGTTGCCGGCGATCCAGGTGTGGTCGCCGGCAAGTTTCGGTGCGCCGTCGGCAATGCGCCAATCCACCCCCGCGAAACGATCCTCGAGCTTGTCAGCGAACCTGCGCGCCAACTCGTTCTGTTCGGTGGACAGCACGTTGATACCGATCGGTGAGCCGATCTCCAACCTCGCGAGCAGCGATGACTTCTGGTCTAGCGAGACCAGCACCATCGGTGGTTCGAGAGAAAGTGACATGAATGCGCTGACCGTTGTGCCGTGTGCCGATGCTTGCGTCCCTGTCGTCACAATGGCAACTGCAGCGGCAACCTGGGACATCGCGACTTTGAACGTCTGCTGATCAACCATGTCTTCTAACCTAGAGCACTTGGCAAACCGGGCAGTAATAACTGGAACGGCCGTTGATCACGGTGCGGGCGATCTCCGTTCCGCATCGCGCACAGGGTTTTCCGGCTTGACCGTATGCATTGAGAGAGCGTGCGAAGTATCCGGAGGCTCCGTTGACGTTGACATAGAGGGCATCGAAGCTCGTTCCGCCTTGCTCGAGCGCCCGGGCCATTACGTCACGCGATGCCTCAAGCACTGCTTCGGCGTCGCGTTGTCGCATGGTGCGCGCTTTACGCCAGGGTTTGAGGTTTGCAGACCACATTGCTTCATCGGCGTAGATCGAGCCGATTCCACTGACAATTTCTTGGTTGAGCAGCACCGTTTTCAGAGCCGAATTCTTCCGGCGCATCGCGCGCGCTGTCTCTCGCACATCAAATGCATCCTCGAAAGGGTCCGGCGCAATATGGCCCGCAGGACGAGGCACCCCGTCGACGAGGTCGGTGTATTGCCAGAATCCGAACGTGCGCTGGTCGACGAAACACAGCTCACATGTGCCCATGTCTGCGCGAATTCGCAAATGCGGCGATGTCACTTCGCCATGCTTTGCGACGAGCATCTGTCCACTCATCCTCAAATGCACCAGCACCGCTGCCCCATTGTCCAGCAGTAGCCACAAGTACTTGCCCCGTCGGCCCGTATCCACGACGGTACGTCCCGGCAGCACACGCTCAAGATCAACTTCGTTGCCACGCGATGCACGTGGGTGAAGCACTTCGACGCGGCCGAACGTGAGGCCGACTATGTGTTGTTGGAGCCCCCGGCGGACCACCTCAACTTCTGGCAGTTCAGGCATGTCCCAGGGTGGCCTCGGCAGCGTGGTCGCGCAGGTATACCAGTGCTTGTTGGGCCGCTTCCTGCTCCGCGAGTTTCTTGTTCGGCCCCACGCCCTTACCTCGCACGACACCGTTGATCAGCGTTTCGGCGTGGAAGGTTTGCTCGTGGTCCGGACCGGTCGCCTCAGAGCGATACTCTGCAACAGGGAGCTTCAGTTCTGCCACACGAACTTGCAGTGCGGTCTTCCAGTCCTTGTTCTTTTTGCTTACCGTGGCGTGACGCAGTTTCTCGTCAAAAAGCCGCAGGATCACGTCGCGGGCAGTCGCGAATCCATGCTCGAGATATATCGCGCCGAGCACAGCCTCTGTTGTGTCGGCAAGAATCGACTCTTTATCGCGCCCACCAGTCAGTTCTTCACCTTTGCCAATGAGAACGTGCTGGCCGAGGTTGATCTCACGGGCGATGTCGGACAAGCCGTAACGCGACACAATCGCTGCGCGCATTGGAGAAAGATCGGACTCGGGACGCGACGGGTAAAGCTCAAAGAGCTTAGTTGCCACGGTCAGACCTAAGATGGCGTCGCCGACGAACTCGAGTCGCTCGTTGTTGGGCAGTTGGTTGTGTTCGTTGGCGAACGAGCGGTGAGTCAGCGCAAGTTTGAGATTGTCGCGCTCGATGTTGACGCCCAGTTTTTCCAGCAGTGGCGCATGGTCTACTGCCCCATAGGCGTCTTCCCATGCCTGTTCGGCGTTGGCGGGTTTCCTGCGTGAACGGCTCACAGGAACTTCTCCAGATCTGCCCAACGCGGGTCGACAAGGTTGTTTTCTTCGCCCGATACACCGTCCGGCACGGGAACGTCGGTATCGCCGGCGCATTCTGGCTGGCAGGTCGGGTTGAACGGCAGGTTAAGCCCAGCTTCGTTCACAAACGCTTGCTCTAGGTCGACAGTATCGCCTTCGACACGGGCAATTTCGTCCCCCGAGCCACGGTCTTCTTCTTCCTCTGCGTCTCCGGTGATGAAATCATCTGAAGTGGAAAACACTTCGGAGATCTGGAGCGTTTCGGTGGGGGTCAGATCTTTAAGGCAGCGCACACACTGGCCTACAAATTCGGCAGTCAGGGTCGCATCGACCATGATGCCGGAGCCAAGTGGGGTCAGGGTGGCTTCTATCTTGACCTCTCGGCCTTCAGGAATAGCGATCATTTCCGGGCCGATACGCGACGGGGATGGCCCCGTCTGCGTCAGGGTTTCCGGCAGTCCATCGCCTTTGAGGACGCCGGAAACATCAAATACGAAAGGATTGTTAGCCATAGCCCTTTCAGACTACAACGAATCGCTTCCCTTGCTAGTACTCGTCGGCTTCACCCTGGCCACGGCGAGCGCGGTCTGCACCGGAGACGCCCGCCCCACGACGCAGCGCGGAGCGGTCGGTGGAGACAGTGCGCAGCACGGTGTTGAGGGTCTCCTCGAACTCTGCGAGCTTGGAGTCGACATAGTCGTCGCACTCTGCGCGCAGGCGGGAGGATTCAGCGTGTGCGTCTTCGACGAGGCGATGTGCCTCTTCGTCTGCGCGACGCATGACCTCAGACTCGGAGATCAAGCGCTTCTGCTCCTTCAGGCCCTGGTCGACGGAGCGCTGGTATTCCTCGTTGCCGGTTTCCACAAGGTGATCGGCTTCGCGCTGAGCACTGTTGATGGTGGTTTCTGCAATGTCGCGAGCGCGGGTGATCATCATGTTCGACTCTTCCTCGGCGCCCGAGACGAGTCGAGTTGCGTGGTCCTGGGCGTCCGACAGCACCGTCTCCGATTCGGCTTGGGCGTCGGAAACGATGCGACGGGCGTCCTCTTCGGCGTCGCCAACGAGAACGTCGGCGCGTTCCTGGGCCCCGCGCAGGATTTCGTCCTGCTTGTCCAGAACGTCCTGGGCGTCGTCTAGATCGCCGGGCAGGGCGTTGCGGAGGTCGTCGAGAAGAGCGAGCATCTCATTGCGGGGCACCATGCAGTTGGAGGTCATCGGCACGCCGTAGGCCTGCTCCATCGTCTGCACTAACTCATCGAGGGCTTCAAAAACGCGGTACATAGTTGCACAGCGTACTGGATGAAGCTCTAAATCACGCCTTGCGCCAGCATCGCGTCGGCAACCTTTTTAAACCCAGCGATATTTGCGCCCACAACATAGTCGCCCGCGCGGTCATATTGCTCTGCGGTTCGTGCCGCGGTCTTGAAGATGTTGGACATGATGCGCTGCAGACGGTCGTCGGTGTATTCGAAGGACCAGGAGTCACGGGAAGCGTTTTGCTGCATCTCCAGCGCAGAGGTAGCAACACCACCGGCATTAGCCGCTTTACCTGGGCCGAAAGAGACCTTATTAGCCCGGAAGACCTCGGTCGCTTCGTGCGTGGACGGCATATTGGCGCCCTCCGCGACGTACTTCACACCGTTGTCGACGAGGCGTTGGGCATGCTCGCCGTTGAGCTCATTTTGGGTTGCGCACGGCAACGCCACGTCAGCTTCGAGGTCCCAAATGGAGCCGTCGGTGTGGTAGGTCGCCCCGGTGGCTTCTGCGACATAGTCGGAAACGCGTCCGCGACGGTTTTCCTTGATGTCGATCAGGAGCTCAGTATCAACCCCATTCGGGGTCTCCACCCAACCGGAGGAGTCGGAGAAGCCAACGACAGTTGCACCAAGCGCCTGCGCCTTCTTGATCGCATAGGTGGCAACGTTGCCGGAGCCGGAGACAATCACGCGTGCACCGTCAATGGATTCGCCGTTGGTACGCATCATTTCGTCGGTGAAGTACACAGCGCCGTAGCCCGTGGCTTCCTTGCGCACGAGGGAGCCACCCCATGTCAGCCCCTTACCGGTGAGCACGCCCGACTCGTGCTGGTCCACCAGGCGGCGGTACTGGCCAAACAGGAAGCCGATTTCGCGCCCACCCACGCCGATGTCACCCGCGGGGACGTCGCGGTATTCGCCGATGTGGCGCCACAGTTCAGTCATGAAGGATTGGCAGAAGCGCATGATTTCGGCGTCGGACTTGCCCTTCGGGTCGAAGTCGGACCCGCCTTTGCCGCCGCCGATGGGCAGACCGGTGAGCGAGTTTTTGAAGATCTGTTCAAAGCCAAGGAATTTGATGATGCCCAGGTTCACGCTCGGGTGGAATCGCAGACCGCCCTTGTAGGGGCCAAGTGCGGAGTTGAACTGGACACGGAAGCCACGGTTGACGCGCACGTTGTTGTCATCGTCGATCCACGGGACGCGGAAGATGATCTGACGCTCCGGCTCGCAGAGGCGCTCGATGAGGCCGTAGTCGGCGTAGTGCGGGTCTTTTTCCAGGACGATCTTCAGCGAGTCGAGCACCTCGGCAACTGCTTGGTGGAACTCGGGTTCTCCCGCGTTTCGCTCGAGCACCCTGTCGTAAAAACTCGCAACTTCCTGGTCGATTGCACTCATGTGACCCCGCCTCCAATTTCTATAGGCTTGCAGAATTGTTTACCGGAAAGATGCTACAACACATCTCGCCCGCCCGCGGAATTTTGCGGTCTTCCGGTTAAACTTGCCCGCATGTCTTCCTCTTTCGACCCGGCTCCGTCGCCGAAAATCGTCATCGCCCCGGATTCGTTTAAGTCCACTGCTACTGCGCAGGAGGCTGCTGAATGGCTGGCAGAGGGTGTGACAAGCGTGATCCGCGATGCCCAAATCATCCTTGCCCCGATGGCCGACGGTGGCGAGGGCACGTCCGCGTTGTTTGAGGGGGAACGCATTTGCTTACCGACGACCACAGCAGACGGTCGCCTTACCGAAGCCGAATACACATTCCACGCCCCCTCCTCCACCGCCTATATCGATGTGTCTGCTGCTTCTGGGTTGCCCGCTGTGGAAAAGCCGGCCCCGCTGACCGGCGACACTTACGGCACCGGTGTGCTCATCGCTGATGCGGAGACCCGCGGCGCGAAACGTATCGTGCTTGGTCTCGGTGGCACCGCAACGGTCGATGGCGGTACCGGCATTCTGGTGGCGCTCGGTGTCAACCCCCTCGACGCTGCTGGCTATCAGCTAAAACCTGGCGGTGGCGCGTTGGAAAACCTTGCAGATTTCGACACTGCCAAAGTCAATGTCCCTGCTGGCGCTATGGAGTGGGTGCTGCTCACTGACACGTCTGCACCAGCAACAGGCCCGAACGGTGCAGCTCACGTGTTCGGCCCACAAAAGGGCGCGACCACCGACGATGTTGAACTCTTGGATCGTGGCCTTGCTCGACTGTGCGAGGTCGCAGAGATCGACCCCACAACCCCGGGGCTTGGTGCGGCGGGCGGCGTGGGCATCGGCCTGACATGGCTTTCCACCATGCTGCACGGGACCGATTCCCACGTGCTTATCGTGCCCGGCGCGCGCGTTGTCGCAGATTCCAACGGGCTGACTGAGCAGATCGATGGCGCTGCGTTGGTGATCACCGGCGAAGGTCGCTTCGATGGACAGACAGGCACCGGCAAGGTGGCGTCTGTGGTCGGCGAGCTTGCTGCGGAAGCAGGTGCGGTATTCGCGATTGCTGCAGGGCGTTTCGACGAGCAGCCCGCCGACGGAACTCTCGCAGTGACGCTGCCCGAGATTGACGACGTCCGCGAGCAGCTCGTTCGCGCCGGTGCGGAGATTGCGGTCGCTTACCTCAACACTTCAACTGTCCAGGGATAAATCGACGGGGCCTCGAATTTGTCCTGGTCCTCGAGCGCCACGGGGTCGCGTGGCAGGTCGCGCTTGGGGGTCAGGATGCGTGAGAGCCCCATAGCGAGGCGGTTAATACTGTCCGCGCCTTCGGACTCGATGCGGTAGCGGTGGATTTCAGCGTCGTCTGCTGGCTCGCCGCGGTCGTGTTCATAGGTTTCGGCGAGCTGGGCGTGCACGGTGTCGTCGATACGCACTTGCTCCATTGTCACGCTGCCGGAGGTGAGCATCTCGCGGCGCACCAGGATGTCGAGGGCGCGCTGGAATGCGTCGCGTACCTCTGGAGCTGCCGCGGGTGGGACGAGGACGTCGAATTGAATGACAGACATGGGCATAAGGCTAGACGCTCGGGGCGGTAGGGTGTCGTTCATGTCTCACGCTGCTGTCAACCCGACGCCCGCGCAGCACACAGCGCTGCAACGTATGAAGGACGGCACGTTAAAGCAGGTCAACCCGTTCACCGGAACCCATGTGTGGACGGTGCCTGGCCGTGGCAACCGTCCGCTTCACACCCAGCCGAACGAACCTGCAGCACTTGGCCCCGGCGCGCACACCGATACGTGTAATTTCTGCGCGGACCGCATGCTGCATACTCCCCCGGAGCGTTCGCGGCTGGTGACAACCAGCACGGGTTTCGACATTCTGCGCAATGTCATGCCGGATGAACTCGATGCGACACAGGCCGACTTTCGGCGCGTGCCCAACCTGTTCGAGATCGTTTCTTACGACTACTGGCGCGAAAACTATGGTGCGGAAATGCCAAAAGATTGGCAGGAGCACATGGAGCGCTACCTGTCGGACCCGTCTGGCCGACACCACGTGTTGGATATTGTGCGCACGCGCTTGTCTGCGTCGGGTCAGGATCCGGATCTGCCGGACGAGCAACTGCTCAGCATCGCGCCTGCTTATTTTGGTGGTGGGCACGACGTAATCATTGCAAGGCGGCACTTTATCGACGACGCCCGCGACACCTCCGACCTCGCAGGCTCAGGCTCGCTCACTGCGGATGAGCACTACCAGTTCATCGCCTTCACCGTCGATTCGTTGCACGACCTCATCACTCACCACCGTCACGCCCGCTATGTTGTGGTGTTTCAAAACTGGCTCGCCGCAGCCGGCGCGTCGTTTGAGCACCTGCATAAGCAGTTGGTTGCTATCGACGAGCATGGCGTCAACGCTGAGTCCGAAATCGCCAAGTTGCAGCAGCACCCGAACATGTACAACGACTGGGGTGTGAACCCCGCTTTCGACAACAACCTGGTCATCGCGGAGAACGACCACGCCGTCCTAGTTGCCGGTGTGGGGCACCGCTACCCCACGATGACGGTGTATTCGAAGTCGGAAGCATGCGAGCCATGGCTGCACACTGACGACGAGGTCCGTGCCATGTCGGACCTGCTCCACGCCGCACACGCCGCGACCGGTACCCGTGTGGCCACGAACGAAGAGTGGCACTACAAACCACACGATGTCGAGGTGCCAATGCCGTGGCGTATCAATGTGAAGTGGCGCATCTCTACTGTTGCGGGTTTTGAGGGCGGCACGCAGATCTTCGTCAATACGCTTTCGCCCTTTGATGTCCACGACCGCGTCACCACGGAACTGGAGCGCTTGCGTGCCGTGGGAACGGTCGCGCCTAGTATCCGTATAGGCCAAGAATGCACGCCTAGGCCGAACGTGCTGCGCTATACCCAAGGTTTGGCCCCGAACGTAGAGAGGTAACGAGACTATGAGCAACATCGCCGACATCTTGGATACTTACCAGGTTGATGCAGCCTGGCAGCGCCGACTCTACGAGGAACTGCACGCTAACCCGGAGCTCTCCATGCACGAGGAGGAGACCTACCAGCGAATCCTGCATGAGTTGAAGCCGCTTGATTGCGAGGTTGTTGCCCCGATTGGCAAGTACGGCATCTGCGCAGTCTTTCGCAACGGCGAAGGCCCGACAGCGCTCTACCGAGCCGACTTTGATGGCCTTCCGGTCACGGAGCGCACCGGCGTACCGTTTGCTTCCCGCAAGGTGGTCACCACTGCGGATGGGCACACGACCGGCACGATGCACGCTTGCGGCCACGACATCCACACCACGGCTCTGCTGAGCTTGTGCCACGTCATGGACAACACGCGCGACCACTGGTCGGGCACGTTTATCGCATTGTTCCAGCCTGGCGAGGAGCTGGCTGCGGGCGCCCAAGACATGGCCGATGGCGGCCTGGCTGAGAAGGTGCCCACCCCGGACGTGGTGTTGGGCCTGCACGTGATGCCTGGTCGCGCTGGCGAGGTCATGTCCAAGCCCGGCCCGCAGTTCGCTGCTTGTGATTCGATCAGGGTGCACATTCCCGGCCGTTCGGCCCACGGTTCGATGCCGCACAACTCGGTGGATCCCACGTTTACTGCCGCGATGATTATCGCTCGTCTGCAGGCGATTGTGGGGCGTGAGGTCAATCCGGCGGATTTCGCGGTGGTCACCGTCGGCAGCATGAGTGCTGGGCGCGCGATCAATATCATTCCAGGGTCTGCGGAGTTGGTGCTCAACTGCCGTTTCTACGACGACAAGGTCAAGGCACGCGTGTATGCCGCCATCGAGCGTGTTGTCCATGCCGAGGTAGCTGCCTCGGGCGCGGAGGGCACGGCTGGCATCGAGTACTTTGCTCACGGCGAACTGTTGGACAACGACGAGGCGGTCTTTTCCGCAGTGCGCGCGAACTTCGATGCGGTGTTCGGTGAGGACTCGGTCACGTCCGATCCGAAGACGGTTTCCGAGGACTTCCCGATCATCGGTCAAACGTTTGGGGCGCCGTACCTCTTCTGGCTCATCGGTTGCACCCCGCGCGACGTGTGGGATCGTGCTGTCGAGGAGGATCGGGTTGCCGAGGATGTTCCGGTCAACCATATGCCGAACTTCCTGCCGGATTATGAGCCCACGATTTCTGCTGCCACACGCTCGGCCGCAGTTGCTGTCTTGACCTACCTAGCTGGCTAACTGGCGGTACGCTTGGGCGCCATGACGTTCTCCAAGCAGTCACCCGCATTTGAGCAGACGATCGCAGGCCATGTCCGTGGCTTTGCCGGCAAGTCGCCGCAAGCCGCGACAGTGAAGAAGTTTTGGACCGGCTTGTCGGCCGCTGTCGTTGAGCAGATCGCCGACGATTGGGATGAAACCCGCAACGCCTACCGCAAGGCTCGTCGCGCTGCGTATTTCTCGGCGGAGTTTTTGCAGGGCCGTGCGCTGCTGAACAATCTGACAAACCTTGGGCTCGTCGATAAGGCTGAGGCGGTGACCCGCGATTTGGGCCACGAGCTCTCCGACGTGTTGGAGGCAGAACACGACGCGGCACTGGGCAATGGCGGGCTCGGCCGCCTCGCCGCCTGCTTCTTGGATTCGGCAGCGACGCAGGACTATCCGCTGACCGGCTATGGCCTGCTGTACCGCTACGGGTTGTTCCGCCAGGAGTTCGAGGACGGCTTCCAGCGCGAGCACCCGGACCGTTGGAAGGAATCGTTCTACCCGTTTATCGTGCGTCGTGGCTCTGAGCAGCGCATTGTTCATTTCGACGACATGGATGTGCGCGCAATTCCGTACGACATGCCGATCACGGGTTACGGCACGAACAATGTGGGCACACTGCGTCTGTGGGACGCTTCCCCGATCGATGAGTTCGACTATGACGCGTTCAATTCTCAGCGCTTTGCCGACGCGATCCTTGAGCGCGAGGCTGTCCACGACATCACGCGTGTGCTCTACCCGAACGACACCACGTACGCCGGCAAGTTGCTGCGCGTGCGTCAGCAATACTTCTTCGTGTCTGCATCGTTGCAGGAACTTATCGACGACTACCGCGCCGCCCACGGCGACGACCTGCGCAACTTCCACAAGTACAACTCGATCCAGCTCAACGACACACACCCGGTGCTCGGCATTCCTGAGCTGATGCGTTTGCTTATGGACGAGCACGGACTCGGCTGGGACGACGCCTGGGAAGTCACCACCAACACGTTTGCCTACACCAACCACACGGTGCTGCAGGAGGCGCTGGAGACCTGGGAAGAGTCCATCTTCAAGCAGCTCTTCTGGCGCATCTGGGAGATTGTGGAAGAGATTGACCGCCGTTACCGCCTTGATATGGAGGCCCGCGGGGTGGATCCAGAAACGGCGCACCACCACTCCCCGATCCACGACGGTCACGTCCATATGGCATGGATCGCCTGCTACGCCTCCTATTCGGTCAATGGTGTGGCTGCGCTTCACACGGAGATCATCAAACGCGACACGCTCGGCTTCTGGCACGGGCTGTATCCGGAACGCTTTAACAACAAAACCAACGGTGTGACCCCTCGCCGTTGGCTGCGTATGTGCAACCCGCGTTTGTCTGAGTTGCTGGACCGTCTCGCGGGATCGGACGAGTGGGTCACCGACCTGTCCAAGCTGCAGGAACTACGCCGCTTCGCGGACGATCCGGAGGTCATGCGCGAGTTGCGGGAGATCAAGGCTGCAAACAAGCGTGACTTCGCCGAGTGGATCAGTGCCCGCCAGGGTGCGGTGATCGATCCAGACTCGATCTTTGACACCCAGATCAAGCGTCTGCATGAGTACAAGCGCCAGTTGATGAACGCCCTGTACATCCTGGATCTGTACTTCCGGATCACCAAGGATGGCGAGCACAACATTCCGAAGCGCACGTTCATCTTTGGTGCGAAGGCGGCCCCGGGTTACGTCACGGCGAAGGGCATCATCAAGCTCATCAACACCATCGCTGAGCTGGTGAATAATGACCCCGTGGCGTCTCAGTACATCCACGTGGTGTTCGTGGAGAACTACAACGTCTCCCCCGCCGAGCAGATCATCCCGGCAACGGATGTCTCTGAGCAGATTTCCACCGCTGGCAAAGAGGCCTCGGGCACATCGAACATGAAGTTCATGATGAATGGCGCGCTCACGCTGGGCACGATGGACGGGGCGAATGTGGAGATCGTCGATGCCGTCGGCGAGGACAATGCTTACATCTTCGGCGCCCGCGAGGAGGACCTGCCGGAGTTGAAGACGCACTACAACCCGCGCCAGGTTGCGGAGCAGACCCCAGGGTTGATGCGCGCGCTCGATGCGCTTGTCGACGGCACCTTGGATGACCGTGGCACCGGAGCCTTCCACGACATTCGCGCATCGCTTCTCGACGACAACGGCTACGGCGAGCGCGACGTCTTCTACGTCTTAGGCGACTTCGCTGATTTCCGTGCGACTCGCGATCGTATGGCCGCTGACTACTACGCCGACCAGGACGAGTGGGCGCGGAAGTGCTGGATCAACATTTGCGAGTCGGGCCGGTTCTCCTCCGACCGCACCATCCGCGACTATGCCGACGAGGTCTGGAAGATCAGCCCGACCCCGATCGACTAGTGGCGCACCATGCGTTTGGTGGTGATCTTGTCCCGCTCATGGGTTTTCGACTCACCATCAAACGCAAAGCCTTGCTTGGTGTAGAAGGCCTGGGCGCGGTCGTTGAAGTCTGCCACCCAGAGGAATGCTGGTTCGCCGGGGTGGATGACGGCGTCGAGAAGCTTCGGCGCCACTCCGGTCCCTGCTGCGTCCTCGAGCAGGTACAGGTTGCGAAGTTCGGTGCGCTCGCCTGGGATGCCGTACGCCAACCCGATGATCTTTCCGTCAAACTCCGCGATTGCGACGCGGCCGTTCGGGTTGCGGAAGTACTCGACCCACTGTTGTTCGAGTGCTGCGTGATCGTCGAGGACGTCGTCGTCAATATGCCCCCGGAATGCTTGGGCACGGGAGCGGTAGTGCATGTCGGCAATGGCGATGGCGTCTTGTGCGCTTGCTTGTCGGATGCTGGCGTCCATGCGCGTCAACGCTATACGATTCCGAATCGATGATCCTGCTCATTGACAATTACGATTCATACACGTTCAACCTCGCCCACCTCATCGCCGAGGCTGCCGGCCGCGAACCACTCGTTGTGCCTGCTGGCGAGGGTGCTGACCTTCCACAGCGTGTGCGCGCCGGCGAGTTCAGCCACGTTGTGATCTCCCCCGGGCCAGGTACCCCCGAACGCGAGGAAGACTTTGGTACGTCCCGGCGCGTGATTGAGGCTGCCGCCGATTCCGGGGTCCCGCTGCTGGGCGTGTGTCTGGGACACCAGGGTCTGGCGATGCTCGCAGGGGCCTCCGTCACTCGTGCTCCGGAGCCTCGCCACGGGTTCGTTTCCACAATTACCCATTCCGGTGAGGGCATTTTCGCTGGTATTCCGCAGGGTTTTCAGGTGGTGCGCTACCACTCTCTGCACGTCGAGGAAATCCCCGGCGTCACCGTGCACGCTCGCAGCGAAGACGGCGTCATCCAGGCGCTCAAGGTCGATGGCGCTCCGCATTGGGGTGTGCAGTTCCACCCCGAATCGGTGCTGACTGAGCACGGCGCCGCGATCATGCGTAACTTCCTCGGCGGCTGGCGGTTGCTGCACCGCGAGGTGCCCGGCGCACTCGACTGCCAGCGCGTCTTCAACGCGATCAATCGCGACGGCAACGATGCGTTTTTCCTCGATTCCGCCGACCCCCGCGGGCGTTTCTCCATCCTCGGAGACACCGCGGGCGCCCTGTCGCGCTCGTTTCGCTATTCGCTTGGTAGCGACCCCGATATCCTCCACACCCTCCAACGCGAACTGTCCGCCCCTCTCCACGACGCGCCTGACCTGCCCTTTACCGGCGGTGTCATTGGGTACCTCGGCTACGAGTGCGCGGAACTTACGCTCCCGATCACGCTGCGCCACCGCTCGCCGTACCCGGATGCTTACTTTGTGCGCCCGCAATCGTTCATCGTTTACGACCACGAGGCCGAAATCTCCCACTTGTGTGCACTCGCCGGCGACGGCACGGATGCACTCCTTGACCGCCTCGAGAAGGCCTTGGATGGGGCGGACGGTGAGCGGGGGTCGTCGATAAGCAATGGTTCCTGGAGCAACCCCGACTACCTCGACTGCATCGAGCAGGCGCAGGACCTGCTGCGCGCCGGTGAGAGTTACGAGGTGTGTCTAACCGACACTTTCACCGCCGAAGCGACCGGCGATATCTACTCCAGCCTGCGCGAACACAACCCCGCGCCGTACGCCGCACACCTGATCTTCGACGGCGTGGAGGTCGCCAGCGCCTCACCCGAGCGCTTCCTCACTGTGCGCGGTCGCGAGGTGGAGGCCAAGCCGATCAAGGGCACCATCGCCGCTGATCAGGACCCCGCATTGCTTCACGACGACAAAACCCGCGCCGAAAACCTCATGATCGTCGATCTGCTCCGCAACGACCTTTCCCGCGTCTGCGAACCCGGCAGCGTACAGGTCCCGGGTCTGATGCAGGTGGAGTCGTATGCCACCGTGCACCAACTGGTTTCCACCATCACCGGGCAGCTACGCGAGGGAGCCACTGCCGTCGACGCCATCCGTGCCACCTTCCCGCCCGGTTCCATGACCGGCGCACCGAAACTACGGACGTGCGAAATCATCGACCGGCTGGAAACCTCCCCACGCGGCGTCTACTCAGGCGCGCTCGGCTACATCGGGTTCGACGGCCAAGCCGACCTGTCGGTGGTCATCCGCACCGCAGTACGCGCCGGCTCCACTGTGACAGTCGGTGCAGGTGGCGCGATCGTACTCGCCTCCGACCCTTCCGCTGAGCTCGCCGAGCGCAACCTGAAGGCCCAGTCCGTTTTAGGAGCGTGGGATGCGTAAGTACGCCTGGCACGGCGCGTTTGTTCCACGTGACTTCCTTGACGGCCCCATCGACGTCGCAGATTCTTGGCGCCACTCCTCCGGCAGCACCAACGGCCTCAGCCTGCACATCGAGCGCTTCACTCGCACCGCCGGTCCGCTCCCCGCCGGGTTTGTCGACGCGATGCTGCCGCTGCTCAGCGAAGGCGAACTCTTCCCCCGCATCGCGCTCTCCTCAGGGCTTTTGCTTCTCGACGTCCGCCCCGCCCCATCCCCTCGCCCCACCACCTCACTGACCTACACGCAAGCCCCAGACCCGCGCACCCAGCCCGAGGTGAAGGGGCCCGACTTCGGCTCTCTGCGGACCTATCGCGACCGGTATCAGGTGGCGGGAACGGACGACACGGTGGTCGTCGATAAGCATGGCGCCATGCTGGAAACAACCACCGGCGCGCTGGTGATGTGGGACGGCGACACGCTGTGCATCCCCGACGGCGTGTGGCTGCCGAGTGTCACACTGCACCAGGTTGTCGCGCGCGCCGAGAAGTTAGATATGCGGGTGGAGCGCCGTCAGCTCAAACCCGAACTCGCCGCCAAGCACCCGTTGTGGTTCCTCAACTCGCTCCACGGCATTAGCCCCGTCAGCGAACTGCATGTAGGCGGCGATGTGATCACTCCGCCGGTCCACCCAAGTTTCAACGAGTGGCGCGACTGGTGGTGGGGCGGCTTTACACACGAATGGCACATCGAGGCATAGCGAAACACCGTGGGTCCCCAGGACTATGCCGCTGCATAATCTCTACAACCGCCAACACGCTATGCCGCTGCATAGCGTCGCACCACCGCCGGGTCCGAAACCCAGCGAGCCCCCGGGACTATGCCGACCGCTCGGCGAGCACGCGCCCTGTTGCGGTGTCGCACTTTGCGAGCTCTGACGGGGTGCCCGAAGCCACAACTTGTCCGCCGTCGGCGCCAGCGCCGGGGCCCATCTCGATGACACGGTCCGCCTGCGCGATCACGGAGACGTCATGCTCGACCACGATCACGGTTTGGCCCGCTTCGACGAGGCTGTTGAGTTCCTTGACTAGCAGTGAGATGTCGGCGGGATGCAGGCCGGTGGTGGGCTCGTCGAGGAGGTACACGGTGTAGCCCCGGCGCGAGTTGCGGGAGCGCTGCAACTCGGTGGCGAGTTTGATGCGCTGTGCCTCGCCACCGGACAGTTCGGGCGCGCCCTGGCCGAGGCGCAGGTAACCCAGCCCCACGGCTTGCAGAGTTTCGACGGCGCGCAGGATCTTCGGTTCGTCGGCGAATACGTCCGCGGCTTCGTCGACGGTCAACTCCAGCACCTGAGCGATGGTGAGGCCCTCCCAGGTCACTTCGAGGGTTTCGTCGTTGTAGCGTGCACCGCCGCAGTCGGGGCAGGTGGTGTACGAGCCGGGCAGGAACACTAGCTCGACTTCGATCTTGCCGGCACCGCCGCAGGTCGGGCACTGTCCTTGCTTGACGTTGTAGGAAAAGCGCGACACGCTCCATTTGCGTCGCTTTGCTTCGTCGGTTGCGGCGAAGAGTTTGCGCACGCCGTCGAAGAGTCCGGTGTAGGTGGCCAGGGTTGACCGCGGGGTGCGCCCGATCGGCTTTTGGGTAATTTGCACGACGCGGGTGACAGCGTCAAAGCCATCATGCTTATCGACGCCCCACTCGCCCTCCTGTCCCACCTCATCGTCTTCATCAACAACGGTAGAGGCGGCGTCGCGAAGGACACCGGCGAGAACGGTGCTGACCAGCGTCGACTTGCCTGAACCAGACACACCAGCCACGGCGGTGAACTGCCCCATCCCAAACGACACATCCAGGCCGTCGATGGAGCGGGCCGAGACACCGGACAGGGAAAGTTCGCCGGTTGCGGCGCGGGGGTCGTCGTTAAGCGAGAGCTTGCGGTTGGCAAGCGCGCGGGCAGTTGGCGCATCGCCGGAGTATTCGCTGGTGGGGCCGGAATAGACCACTTCGCCGCCGCGCTCACCCGCGAGCGGCCCGACGTCGACGAGCCAGTCAGTCTGGGCAACGAGTTCCATGTCGTGTTCCACCAAGAGAACGGAATTGCCTGCGTCGATGAATCGGCGGCAAATATCCAGCACCGCACCGCGCTCGGACGGGTGTAGGCCCGCTGACGGCTCGTCGAGCACATACGCCACACCGAACAGTCCGGAGCGCAGCTGCGAGGACAAACGGATGCGCTGCAACTCACCCGCGGACAACGTGGGCGCGGGCCGATCCAGGCTCAAGTGCGCAAGGCCCAAGTCGAGTGCGGACTGCACCGCGGGCAAAATCTGTTTGAGCAGCAAGTCTTCGGCGGAGCCCTCCGAGGGCTTCTGTGCCGCGAGTACCTCATAGACACGGTCGAGAGGCAAGGCGCCGAGCTCGTCGATGGGCATGCCAGCATAGGTAACCTTGAGTGCTTCCGGGTTGAGGCGACGGCCGTGGCAGGTCTCGCAGACGCGTGACTCCATGTAGGACAGCACGCGTTTGCGCAGGGTATCGGACTGTGTTTCGGCGAGTGTATTGGTCAGATACGACGCCACAGATCGCCAGGTGCCTTTGTAGTTTCGCTGGATCTGGTCCGCGCCGCGCAAGGGTTTCACGGTCACCACGGGGCGCTCGTCGGTGAACAGGATCCAGTCACGGTCCTTGTTCGGCAGATCCTGCCAGGGTGAATCGAGGTCGTAGCCCAGCGTCTGCAAAATGTCGTGGAAGTTCTTACCTGCCCACGCGCCAGGCCAGGCTTTAATCGCGCCCTCCTCGATGGATAGCGTCGGGTCCGGCACCATCGACTCTTCGGTTGGCTCGTGCACGACACCTGTGCCCTGGCACGTCGGGCACATGCCTTCCGGCGTGTTGGGCGAAAACGAGTCGGAGTACAGCCCCTTCGGGTTATCGCCAGCGCGCGAGTACAGCAGGCGGATGCTGTTGGACAGCGCCGAGACCGTCCCCACCGTCGAGCGCGCCCCGCCCCCGGAGGTGGACTGTTCGAGCGCCACGGTCGGCGGCAGTCCCTCAACCGCGCCGACCTGCGGGTCTACTGCAGAACCAATCAGGCGACGCGCAAACGGCGCCACCGACTCCAGGTAGCGCCGTTGTCCCTCCCCGTGGATGGTGCCGAACGCCAGCGACGACTTGCCGGAGCCTGACACCCCTGTCACCGCAACGAGAGTGCCGCGTGGGATATCCACGTCCACATTGCGCAGGTTGTGTAGGTGGGCATCGCGTACTTGGATTCCGGCATGTGTTTCAGGCATGCCCACCAGGGTAACGCGTTAGGGGTTTCGCGTGTCCTCGCCGAGTTGGTGCACGAGGATCGTGTTGGTAGTACCGGCGACGCCTGGCGGGGTGCCTGCAACGACCACCATGGTGTCGCCTTCGTGGTACTGGTCCATGGCCAGCAATTGCTTGTCCACAACTTTGACCATCTCGTCGGTGCTGTTGACCTCATCGCACAGGAACGTCTCCGCACCCCAGGTCATGGCCAATTGCGAACGCACCTGCTGCACCGGTGTGAAAACGAGCAGTGGCAGGTCCGGGTGCAGACGCGCCACGCGGCGTGCAGTATCGCCGGAGGTCGTAAACGTGACAATGGCACGCGCGTTGAGTCGCCGCGCAATGTCGTTCGCCGAGTAGGACACCACGCCACGCTTGGTGCGCGGAATGTGGTTCAGCGGCGGGACGTTGCCCATCGTTTCCGCAGAACGCACGATGCGGCTCATGGTGCGTACCACGTTGTGTGGATCCACGCCGACGGATGTCTCGCCGGACAGCATCACGGCATCCGCGCCGTCGAGCACCGCGTTGGCTACGTCGGAGGCCTCCGCACGGGTGGGGCGGGAGTTCTCAATCATCGAGTCGAGCATCTGCGTAGCGACGATCACCGGCTTCGCATTCTCACGCGCAATCTGAATCACACGCTTCTGCACAGCCGGCACCTGCTCGAGCGGGATCTCCACACCCAGGTCACCACGAGCGACCATCACGGCGTCGAACGCAAGGATGATGGATTCCAGAGCGTCGACTGCCTCGGGCTTTTCCAGCTTTGCGACGACCGGAACGCGCCGGCCCACCTCATCCATGATCTCGTGCACGAGATCGACATCAGACGGCGAACGGACGAACGACAACGCGATAATGTCCACGCCGAGCTTCAGCGCGAACCGCAGATCTTCCTTGTCCTTCTCGCTCAGTGCAGGCACGGAGATGTCCATACCGGGAAGCGACACGCCCTTGTTGTTCGACACCGGGCCGCCTTCGGTGACGCGACAGACTACGTCGTTGCCGTCGATGTCGGTGCAGACGAGGCCGACCTTGCCGTCGTCGACAAGCAAACGGTCCCCCGGCTTCGCATCCTTGGCCAGCTGCTTGTACGTCGTAGACACACGGTCGTGCGTACCCACGACATCGTCGACGGTGATGCGGACGGTTTCGCCCGTCTCCCAGTAGGTTTTGCCGTCGCCTTCAAAGCGGCCAAGGCGAATCTTCGGGCCCTGCAAGTCCGCCAAAATGCCGACCGCATGGCCGGTCTCATCGGTGGCTTCGCGCACCCAACGGTAATTCTGCTCGTGATCCGGGTAATCGCCGTGCGAAAAGTTCAGGCGCGCAACATCCATGCCGTCGCGCACGAGCCCCACGATCGCATCCTTGCTGGCCACAGCGGGACCGAGCGTACAAACGATCTTCGTTTTCCTATCCACGTTTTCCAACCTCACCTTCGTAGGCTTCTCGCGTGTCTTCCACCGCAACACGGTACTCCGGATTATCCTCTTCTGCCGTGGACGGTGCGTTGTAATCCGGATCGACCTCTTCCGGGGTCTCGCGCCCCTTCGGTGTGCGCATGAACATCACCACCGCGATGATGAACAAGATTGCGGTCATCCAGGTGTTGACGCGCAGGCCGAGGATGAGCGTGGCTTCGTCGCTACGCATCAGCTCGATGAAGAACCGGCCAAGGGTATAACCCGCGACATAGAGCCAAAACACGCTGCCATGGCCAAGGCGCCGGCGGCGGTCAATCCAGATGAGCAGGAAGAACACCGCAACGTTCCAGATCAGCTCGTAGAGGAACGTCGGGTGCACGCTCGCGATCACCTCACCGGTGGACCGGCCGGTCAGCGGCGCGAACTCCCCCGCCTCGTTGACGCGGTAGTAAATATCCAGCGCCCACGGCACATTGGTTTCGGCCCCATAGAGCTCCTGGTTGAAGTAATTGCCCAACCGGCCGATGCCTTGGGCGAGAATCACCGTCGGCGCAACTGCATCCGCAAGTGGCGCGAACGGAAGGCCCTTGCGGCGCATCATCACCCACACGCACAGGGTTCCCAGCGCGACTGCGCCGATGATGCCCAACCCACCCGAGGTGATGTCGAAGGCCTTCCACGGGTTCTTGCCCTCACCGAAGTACTTATCGTAATCCGTGATCACGTGGTAAAGGCGCCCGCCGATAATGCCGGTCGGGATAATCACGATCGCTGCATCCCAGATCGTCTCCGGATTACCACCGCGGGCCTTGTAGCGACGCAGGGAAATCAACAGCGCGACAACAATGCCCGCCATGATGCACAGCGCATAGGCACGAATCGGAATCGGTCCGAGCTGCCACACCCCCTGCGGCGGGGAAGGAATGTTTGCCAGAAGTGTTGTTTGCACGCCCAACAGTGTGCCAGTTTAATTCCGCGATGGACAGGCTGGGTGCTGTCCCGCGGCCGCCAAAGAGCGGGTTGCCTCGTACACATCGCCAGACGCCATCACAGCCTCCGCTGCCAACACGGCATCCGCACCACACGCGGCGGCGTCCATCAGGTCACGCGGAGTGGTCACACCACCCAGGCTGATCTTGATCACTTCGGTGGGAAGCCCCGGCGCGATATCCGCAAAGGCGTTGCGGTTGAGGTCGTTGGTGTCAAAGGTCCAGGAGTTCACCGCGATCACACTCACGCCGGCCTTAAGGGCCCGATCCGCCTCCGCTGGCGTGCGCACCTCGGCCACACCGACCATGCCCAGCGATTCCACTCGGTCCAGCAGTGCCTCCAGGCGCGGCTGTTCGAGGATGCCTACCTGCAGCGGGAGCATGTCGGCGCCGTAGCAGCGGGCCTCGTGGATCTGGTACGGGTCGACGATGACATCGCGACACACCATCGGCAGGCTTACGGCTGCGCGGGCGTTGGCCAGATCTGCCAGGGAGCCGTCGAAACGCAGCCGCTCTGTCTGGCAAGCGATGAGGTGGGCGCCACCGCGCTCGATGTCTTGGGCAACCGACTCGATCGAGCGTCTGCCTACCGCGGTTGGGCCAAAAACTGGCGAGTTGCGTTTGATCTCCACGATGACCCCGCAGCCGTGGCGCAAAAGTGCTGCTTTAGCATCGCGGGTTGGGGGCATGTCGCGCGAGCGGGCCTTGATTTCCTGGAACGGCACGACCGCTTCGCGTTTTTCGACATCACGGAGCACACCAGCGACAACGTTTGATACTGCGCTCGGTGCCGACATGCGCCTACCTCCAGGTGATACGGCCTATAGCGCTATAGGTTAGCGGTTGCCCTGCGTAGGACGAAAATCCTCGTCACCAGTTTCGGTCGGGTCGATATCCGCGTCGAGCGCATCCCACATCACGCGTCCGGAATCCGGCTCCTCTTTCAGGTCGTGACGGATGGTTTCTTTGCGCACAGCTTCCTTCTCGTATTTGTGTTGCTTCGGCGCATCCTCGCCAGGCTTGACGACGAGCATCGCACCGCCAATCACCCCCAGCACACATCCCACGATCGTGAGTACTGGGCCTACCACAGCAACGTCGGCGGCGGTGATCTCCGCCCAGTTCGCAATAGCAGCGGAGGACGTATCCGTGGCTGCCTGTTCCGCCCCTGCCGTCAAGATGGCGTGGATACGCTCATGGTCAGCACCACGCGCCAGAAGCGCTGCTGCTGGGATGACAGCAGCAGCGGCGGCGAGCGCGCAAATTCCGCCGATAACACGACGACCGACCTTGCGCAACGCAAACGCGGCAATCGCACCGGCGAGCAGCAGCACCGCCACTGCGGTGATCTCGGTGGACCACTCCGCGCCGGTGATGGTTGCTACACCTTCGCCGGAGAGGTCGTCGTTGTACTTCGCGGTCACCCAGTCCATGCGGGAAAAGCCCCACATCACCGCACCCGCCACACCGAGCAGCAGTGCACCGGTTTTGTTCTTCTTCATCTAAAGCGTCCTTCCGCTACTTTGCAACCATCTGGATCGCATCGAGCACAGTACGATGCGCACGCGGTGTACCGATAACCACACCGGCGGTGGTCGGAGTCCATTCCGAACCATCAAACGCGCTTGCGTTCGCCCCTGCACTGCGCGCCAACAACACACCAGCTGCGTTATCCCAGATGTGCGGGGAAAAACTGACCGCAGCCTGGTAGATCCCCTGCGCGACGAAGGCCAGGTCAACGCCGACCGATCCGCTGATGCGCGGCCGCAGGTGCGAATCCGTGAGTGCGCCTGCCAAGTCGAGACGGAACGATGCTGGGTATCGCTGCCTATCCGCCGAGGCCAACGAGCCAATCCCGACCTGCTCCGCAGCGGAAGTCAGCGCACCAACCGGTGGCAAGGCGTTGCCGTTGAGGTGCACGGGCTCGCCATCGACCGCGGTGAGGCGCATGTTCAGCAGCGGCGCATCGGTAATCGCTGCGACCGGTTTTCCACCAAGCAGCAGCGTGCACAGGATGGCGCAGTTCGGATTGCCGGACGAGTAGTTCGACGTACCGTCGATCGGGTCAACAACCCAGCACGCCTCCGGATCAAACGACCCGCCTTGTTCCTCGCCGTACACCGCAATGCCAGTCGTGTCCGTCAGACGCTTGCGCAACAGCTTCTCAATGATCAGATCAGCCTCTGTGGCAAAGTCGCCGGCCCCCTTGCGCAGTGCAGGAGCAGCCCCCACTTTGTCGACGAATACCTCACGCGCCTCATCAACCGCGCACAATGCAGCATCAAGCAGCTCCGCCGGCTTATGCATGAGACACCTCCGGCTGCAGCTGCTGCACCCAGTTGCCCAGCACGCTCACACCAACCTCACCGGACATGGCTGGGTCGAACGCCATCGCCCACAATGGCCCATTTTCTACAGCGGCAAGGATGCGCTCGCCGTTGATGTCTGCCCAAGACAGTTTCGGGTAGGCGATGAAGTCATCCTCTGCCAACGGGAACGACTTCACGGCTTGTGGCGCGTCGAAGAACACGTCTCCAACAATTCCGGCCAGCAGCTTCGAACCATCTGCCGCCACGACGGGGTACTCCCCCGCTTCAAATGCTGCCTCCACAACTTGGCCCGGCCACTCCCCAAGCCCTGGTGTGGTGCGGCTGCCGGTCACGGCGTCGTCGAAAAGCACGTGCATTCCAGTGCCGACCGCAAGCAGTGCCCTACCCCCTGCCAGACGCTGGCCTACGATGCGATCCCCTTTGATGCGCTTGATCGCCGCAGCAGCGTCTACAAACGATGCCCCACCAGGCAAGACAAGACCGCTTGCCTGCACAGCCTTGTCGGGGTCAGTGGTGGCAAAAGCATCAGCACCTGCATTCGCCAAAGCACTGACAAGGCTGGTGGTCTCACTGCCGAAGTAATCAAGTACCGCGACTGTCGGGCTTGCCGGGGTGTTCGTCATGGTTGCGTAGTGTATCCGCTCCCCCGATTACTGGTTCTTCGGCTGCTTCTTATTCTTCGACGGATAACGACGCGGCGCCTGCACAGCCTTCAAACGAGCCGACAGATTGTTAACTTCCACCACACGGTGGCGGCCCAACTGACGGTCAAGCAACGTGACAATCAGCCCAATCGCGATGACACCGGATGCGATGCCGAACATCGGCGCGAACGCCATCGTGGCAATGAGCATGCCGTAGAAGGTAGAAC
The DNA here is from genome assembly GCF_030408635.1 of Corynebacterium coyleae. Taxonomy (NCBI): domain Bacteria; kingdom Bacillati; phylum Actinomycetota; class Actinomycetes; order Mycobacteriales; family Corynebacteriaceae; genus Corynebacterium; species Corynebacterium coyleae. The sequence goes on from NZ_CP047198.1 coordinate 1,655,083, forward strand.
CCAGGCCCGTCCCGCCGTCGAAAGCAATGTTCCAGATAGCAGAAGCTTCCGAGGTCTTCGAGCGCGGCAGGCGGTAGAACATCATGGTCAGTGCCTCGTTTTGCACCGCGCCGAAGCCTGCGCCGTAACACAGGGCGGCCAGCAGCATGGTCCAAACCGGTAGCTCAAGCGCCAAGATGGCTGCCATGAGCAACACGCCGAGTGCACAAAGGACCTGGCATGGGATGAGCACGGTGCCAGGCTGCCCACGACGGTCCATGATCTTGCCTGCCGTGTAGCGCGAGATCATCGACGCAAAGTTCATCACGCCGAGCATTACGCCGCCCATCGCGGCACCCGTGGCCGGGTCGAGATCACGCATGGAGACCGGCAAGAAGTTCGTGATCGCACCGTAAGCAGTGGTCACAAACATCAACGCGAGTGCCGGCACGAGCACCAGATGCCACATGGGCACATGGACCATGTTTGTGGTCTCTGGCTCGGGATCCGGTGGTGGAATAGCAGGGATCGCCGCACAGGCAATGAGCGAGATGCCACCGATCGATGCGGCGATAATATACACGGCGTCGTACCCAATCCTGTCCACCAGGGCTAAGCCCGATGGCAGCGCAATCATCTGAGCAAGGCCGACAACACCACCGAAAATTCCCGTGGCACTGCCGAGCAGGCGCAGCGGTACCAGCTCCGCGATAATCGCCGCTTCAGCCACGGACAATGCACCGAAGCCGATGCCACGAATCGCACTAACCGTCAGCAGCGGCGCTGCATCCATGCCGATGATGTACCCCAACGCCGGGATACCCAGAAGCATTGAGGCCACTGCCATGATGATGCTGTAGCCGAACCTCCGCAGAGCCCACGGCGTACAAACCTGCGTGAGCACTGTTGCCAGCATGAACACACCAGTGGACAGCCCGGCAAGGGATGCAGACTGTCCGGCATCGATGACGGCTGTGGGCACTACCGGCAACAGAAGCGACCAGGCGGCGAAGGCGGATGCAACGGCGACGAGCACCGGGATCAAACCACGGGCCCGCCACACATTGGTTAGCGAATCAACCTCGTCGCGGGTAAGGGGCCGAACTCCGAACATCTCACATCACCTCCACCAACATCAGCACACCACCTAGGGCTGCCATAACTGCAAGAAGCGCGAGGACGGCAGTCACCGCTCTTGAGGAGCCGTTCTGATACGACGACCACACTCCACCGACGAGGATGCCTGCAAGGAGGAACAGCAAAAGAATGAAGAATGTGTTTCCGGCACCTGTCACTGGGCGAACCTCCTGCGTTATTGGCGCGTTCAAGCTGTGTACGCCGTCAGTGTAACGACGCAGTCCGATTCCGGCCGTTCGGGGCCTTACAGACGGCTGTCGTCATCCCCGCGTGGTTCACGCGCATAGGCGCGCAGGTTGCCGATCCAAAACACCAGACCAGCTGTCAGCGGCGCAACAGCCCACCCGACCCCCGGCGAAACCGGCGGGACAAGCGTGAAGCTCGATCCGGTTTCCAAGACATCGTGGGTAGGCCTGGGGTGCAGTTTGAGGCTCAACCAGTCACCAAACAAGTAGATCGAGATCGCGCCGAGTACGGCAACGGTCATGATCCACAGCATCCACCACACAGAACCGCCGACCCTGCCGCGGCGCACGCTGCGCCACCCCACGGCGCCAAGCACCACCCCGAGCAGGAGTGCCAGCAGCACAAACCACGCAAACCCTGTGAACTGTACATTCACAGGGCTTGCCACTTCGTCGACCCCGATACCGCCGTTTTCTGTGATCACGCCGACGTATGCGGGACGAAGACCACCCCAGGCGAAACCTCCAGCGATACCGAGGAGCAGGGCTAGCGCGAGCAGCCCTGCACCAGATCCCATCACTAGTTGCAGAACTTCCAGCGGCCGTCTTCCTTCTCGAAGATCATGACCTGGGTTTCTTCACCGTTTGCGTTCTTTGCAGTCAGGTTGGCAGACGCACGGTTACCGTCCACACGAACGTCGGAGATGCTGACCTCGGACTTCGGCAGCTCGAGCGCCTGGCCCTGCTGCTCAGCAAGGCGGCCCGCCTCTTCAACCTGCTCAAGGGTCAGACCCTGACGCTCCAGTTCCTCCATCATCGGGTCAGCGACTGCCTTACAGGAATTGTCCAAGATGGTGCGGGTCCAGTCAGCGAAAGAACCCGGGTTCAGCACAGCACGTGCAGTGTCTTCCATCTGCTTGCGGTCTTCGTCGGTGCCTTCCTGTGCGCCCTCGAGCGGCTGGTTGGTGTTTTCCGGCATGCCGTTCTCAAACGGATTGGCAAGGGTCGGCGCCTCGCCCTGGTTGCCGCCCTCTTCCTTCGACTCCTTCTTCTTCGAAGTCGTGGCGGTTGCCTTCTTCTCGTCCTTCTTTGCGTCGTCCTTCTTTCCTTCGCTCTTATCGGCATTCTCGGACACCGTGGACTCGACAGCCGTATCGGCCGGAGCAGCCTCAGCAGCGGTGGACAGCCCTCCGGACTTGCCTTCGTCGGAGGATCCGCATGCCGAAAGCGGAAGTACGAGCATTGCTGCAGCTACGCATGCTGCCATGCCGGACGTAGTGTTCATCTTCATCTTTGACTACCTTCCTAGTTTCACCCCATCCGTTCGCTGGACGCGGGCAACCGTCTTGAGCGTGGATTGGCGCCACGACGGGACGTTCGTCCCAAAGAGTACCAACGCAACGCTTACCTGACGGTTGAACGTCCGTACTATTGTTCTGAATGGTTCCTGTGAAGTCACGTAAACCCATGTTTCGGCCACTTCGGTCTAGGGTGGTGTGTCATGCAATTGTCTCGCGAGCGCATCACGCAGGCGGCGCTTGAGCTGCTGTCTGGGTACGGTTTGGCTGATGTTTCCATGCGGCGTGTGGCGTCGTCGCTGGGCGTCGCCCCCGGCGCGTTGTACTGGCATATCGCCAACAAGCAGGAGTTGCTCGCGTCGTTGGCGGAGCATATTGTGCGCCCGCTCATGAGCGATCCAGTTGCCGACCCAGCTGAGCTAAGTCGCGCGCTGCGGGAAGCGGTGCTCGGCATCCGCGATGGCGCAGAGGTGCTTGTGGCTGCAGTGAGTCAGCCGGACGCTGAGGTTCGCGCCCAGTTGTCGGAATTGTTTATTGCGTCGGTGCGTGAGTATTCGGGTGAGGGGTCGTCGTCAAGCGAGATGCGTGCTGTGGCTCTCGGCCTGTTGCATTTGACGCTTGGGGATGCCGCCGTGCACCAAGCAAGCACACAACTTGCGGAAGCGACCGGCAGTGTTTCGGACACGTACGAAGACGATTCTGCGCAGACGCATGCTGCGGCCGTGAAGTTTTTGCTGGACGGTTTGGCGCAGCACTCGTAGCCCGGGCAGTGTCGAGCGGGTGCACTATGCTCGGGCAGCATGACTGAGACGACGCATCCGGATCTGCAGCAGCAAGTCTGGCCTGGCTCCGCACATCCGCTGGGCTCGACGTTTGATGGGGCGGGGACGAACTTTGCACTGTTTTCGGGGGTTGCTGATGCAGTTGAGCTTTGTCTTATCGACGACACCGGCGCCGAAACGCGTATCTCCCTCGACGAGGTGGATAACCATGTCTGGCACGCTTACCTGCCCGGTGTTGGCCCAGGTCAGCGTTATGGCTACCGCGTGCACGGGCCGTGGGACCCGGCCGACGGCAAGCGTTGCGATCCCAGCAAGCTGCTCGTGGACCCGTACGCGCGCGCCTTTGATGGGGAGTTTGATCAGCATTCCTCGCTGTTTTCCTACGACGTCAACGCAGAAGAACCTGGTACCGGTCGCAATGAAGAAGACTCGCTCGGCCACACGATGTTGTCGGTGGTGATCAACCCGTTCTTCGACTGGGGCGACGACCGCGCGCCGAAGATCCCTGATGAGGAGATGGTGATCTACGAGTGCCATGTCAAGGGCATGACACAGACCCACCCGGGCATTCCTGAGCAGTTGCGCGGCACCTATGCGGGTATGGCGCACCCGGTAATGGTGGATTACCTCACCGACCTTGGTGTGACCTCGATTGAGTTGCTGCCGGTGCACCAATTTTTGCAAGACGACCGCCTACTCAAACTCGGGTTGCGCAACTACTGGGGCTACAACACGTTCGGTTTCTTCGCCCCGGAGCACAGCTACGCCTCCTCCTCTGCCCCTGGCGATGCCGTGGCCGAGTTCAAACAGATGGTGCGCGCCTACCACGAGGCCGGCATCGAGGTGATCCTGGATGTGGTATACAACCACACCGCGGAGGGCAACCACATGGGCCCGACAATTGCGTTTCGTGGCATTGATAACGAGGCGTATTACAGGCTTGTCGACGACAACCGGTTCCTCTATATGGACTACACCGGCACTGGTAACTCGTTGAATGTGCGCTACCCGCACTCCCTGCAGTTGATTATGGATTCGCTGCGCTACTGGGTCACCGAGATGCACGTCGACGGGTTCCGCTTCGACCTCGCCTCGACCCTCGCGCGCGAGTTTTCAGACGTGGACCGTCTGGCCACCTTCTTCGACTTGGTTCAACAGGACCCGGTGGTGAGCCAGGTCAAACTCATCGCCGAGCCGTGGGATGTGGGCGAAGGCGGCTACCAGGTCGGTAACTTCCCTGCCCTGTGGAGCGAGTGGAACGGCAAGTACCGCGACACCATGCGTGACTTTTGGCGCGGCGAGGACTCCACTCTCGGCGAGTTCGCCTCCCGCCTGACCGGCTCGTCGGACCTGTACCAACACAACGGGCGCCGCCCGACCGCGTCGATCAACTTCATCACCGCACACGACGGGTTTACCTTGAACGACCTGGTCAGTTACAACGACAAGCACAACGAAGCCAACGGCGAAGACAGCCGCGATGGCGAGAACCACAACCGGTCCTGGAACTGTGGTGTGGAGGGCCACACGGACGACCCTGTGGTGCTCGACCTGCGAGCACGGCAACGCCGCAACTTCCTGACCACACTCTTGCTATCTCAGGGCACCCCGATGCTCGCTCACGGCGACGAGATCGCACGCACCCAGGGCGGTAACAACAACGTGTACTGCCAGGACAACGAGACGGCTTGGATGGACTGGTCCAACCTTGAAAGCGCAGCAGACCTGCACGAATTCACGCGTCGGCTCATCGCTTTGCGCCGAGATCATCCGGTGTTTCGCCGCCGCAGGTTCCTCGAGGGCGGTGCGCTTGGCGACGACGAACACGGCCGAGAGATCGCTTGGCTCACCCCCGACTGCCGTCTCATGACACAAGACGATTGGAACGCCGCCTTCGGCCGTGCACTTATGGTTCACCTCGATGGCGAAGCGATCGCGGAACCCGATAGCCGCGGCCAGCGCATCGTGGACGATTCATTCCTTCTCATGTTCAACGCCCATTATGAGGACATTGACTTCACTGTTCCCGGCGCAAAGTTTGGCGACGAATGGGAGATCGTCGTCGATACGACTGGCCCCCTCGGCTACCGTGAAGGCGCACAGCCCATCGGTCCGGATTCGACTGTCACCGTCGGCCAGCGCTCGACCGTGGTGCTGCGCCGTACGCAACCGCCCGCTGGAGCGGGCCGAAAGGAAGACAACGCCTAAATGATTTCCGCTCATGGTGCAACGTTGACTGTGACCAACGACGCCCTCACCGTGACCCCAACTGCCCTCCTCGCCTCGCTGCGCGGCGACTCCTCGGACCGCACCGTTAGTATTGCGGATATCACCGGCGTGGATATCACCGAAGGTGACGCATGGTCGCCGACCAAAGTGGATGTTGCCACCACCGGTGCTCCGCTGACCGTCTGGTTCGCACCGGGAGACGTCGATGGCGCAAAGAAGCTACGCACGCTTCTCGACGACGCCAAGCACGGCAAGGCCCCCACCACCGCTACCGCCGACGGCGGAGCAGGCATTCCTGGCTTCTCCTTCGTCGGTTTCGATGTGGAAACCGCGAACCGTCGCTGGGGCTCGATCTGTCAGATCGGGTTGGTCAAGATTGTCGACGGCGAAGAGGTCGAGCGAAAGTCTTGGTTATGTAAGCCGCCTGCCGGTTTAGACGAGTTCGAATCCGGCAACGTTGCTATCCACGGCATTTCTGCTGAGGATGTCACTGATGCCCCAGACGTGCGCGACTGTATCGCGGAAATGACCACCTTTGTCGGGGATTTACCCCTTGTCGCGCACAACGCACAGTTCGATGCCGCCGCACTTCGCGATGCTTGCTTGGCCTCCTCCATCGCCGTCCCGAAGATGCTGTTCGCGTGCACGTTGGCACAGGCCCGCGCTACCAAGCTGGATGTGGCAAACCACAAGCTTCCAACCCTTGCGCAGCACTTCGGCGTTTCCTTGGACAACCACCACGATGCCTGCGAAGATGCCGCTGCGTGCGCCGGTGTGATGGTTGGTCTCGCCCGGGAGGCCGGCCACACCGGCAGCCTGATGAGCTTCATCCACGACACCGGGTTCACGCTCGGATCGATCGACGACGCCCGCGTCACCCCTGTCCTCCGCGACCGCTCCGGTGCCGGCCGCGCGGTGCAGGCGAAGCAGGTCGCCGAAGGTGGTGTCGCTGCTGCCGTTGCCGCCACCGCCGAGCCACGTGGTTCCAACCAGGCCGGGCCGGTGAAGAAGGAGCGCAAACCCGCTCCGTGGCAGTCGGTGGCCACCCCGGACACCGTGCCGGAGCCAGATGCTCAAGCCGACCCGAACGCTCCTCTGTACGGCGAGCACGTCACCTTAACCGGTGAGTTCGAACCGCACGATAAGGGCGAGTTGTGGGACGCGATTGCGAAGCAGGGCGCGCAGGTGGGCAAGAACGTCACCAAGAAAACGACCATCCTGGTTGTCGGCGAATGGTCGAGTGTGACCTCGAAGGAGAAACGAGCCCGCGAACTGCAGGAAAAGGGCCAGGACATTCAGATTTGGCAGGCCCCGAAACTCCTCAAGGTACTCGGTCTGTAAAAAGTTTTGGTTCGGATGGAACCGGGGCGGTGTTGGCTACGTCTAACTGAGTATGTACGTAGTAGAAACTCTTCCCCGCCCTGTCCACCAAGATGCTATTGAATTGCGGCTGGCGCGTCGCGACGACGTCGCGCCATCGTCGTCGTCACGTTCCTGGCTCACGCCTGGCTTTTCGGCCTCGACCGCGTTTATCAACCTTGCACCGCGCCTGGTGTGTGTCTTTACCGTCGACGACGGTCCGGCGCTGACCCACCAACAAATCGGTGAGCTCACGCCGAGCATGAACCAGCTCTGGAATGGTGCCGCTGACCGGTTGGCGAAGCGGGCGCTCGTCGACACGGGCGTCGAGTTTTTGGTGCGCAATCCCGCTGCCGCGCTGGAGCAGACCGGCCTTCCGCCCGGTTTAGAGGTAGGTGGACACGGTGTGCCACCCACCGCGTGGCTCGCTCACCCGAAAACGTTTACGGTGATGCACCGCCATTTCCAGACGGTGCTCGACCCCCACCACGAGCTGGTCTACGCCACCCGCGACGACCAGGAACTGTTTATCTTCGACGCACCGCTGCATCACGTCCGCGACATCCTGGGGCGCGGCGCGCTGATGACATACTCGGTCGGCTTCCCGCTAATGCACGATCCGCCAGTTTCCGGGTAAGCTCACCCGCCGACATGAGTACTTCAAAACAACCGGCCAAGCGAAACAAGGAAGCTGACGACACAATCGCACGTCTCGGCTCCACCTACTTCGCTTGGGTAAACGCACACGAGGACGTGGCGATGACCTTCCGCCACGCCCTCCATGAACTCATGCGCGATGCCGGCGTGAATTTCGACCGCGTAGATGCACGAGTAAAGTCCTGGACCTCGTTGAAGGAAAAAGCCCGCAAAACTCGCGACGGTGAGTTGCTCTACCCCGACCCGTGGCACGACATCAAAGACATCATCGGCGCCCGTATCACCGTGCTGCACTCGACCGAGATCCCTGCAGTGCAGCGCCTGCTCGCCGACGAGTTTGAGGTGTTGCGCAGCGTGGACAAAGCCGAAGAAACCCGAGTCGCCGGCAACTTCGGCTACGGCTCGCACCACCTTGTCGTCCGTGTTGAGGAGCAATCCGAGGGCCTTGAGGAGTTCGTCGGCCAAGTCTTCGAGGTGCAGATTCGTACAGTGCTGCAGCATGCGTGGGCGGAGTTTGAGCACGACATCAGGTACAAACGCTCAGCGGAAAAACTCGACCCGCAGGTGGACCGCGCGTTCACCCTCGCCGCGGGACTTATCGAGCTAGCCGATCAGCAGTTTGACCAAATTTCAACCTTGGCAGACCCGCAGGAAAAGGTGCACACCGACGTGGACACCGAAATCTCGCCTGAGACACTGCCGGGCATTCTGACCGTGTTGCTTGGCAGCCAGTTTCCGCTCTCACGCGCGGGCGACTACCGCTTCCTCACCGAGTTGCTGCGTGCCCACGGCATTGAGCTTGTCTCGGACGTTGCGGACCTGACCAACCCAGCAGACATCGAGGCTGTCTCCAACTCGATGAACTACTCATTCGTCCCGGGGCAAGTGCGCATTATCGACGATCTGCTGCTCAACCGGTTCGGCACCGAACACATCGAGAAAACCTGGGATTCGGGAAACCGCCCAGAGGTGCGCCGCAAGCGGCTCAACGGCCGTCTAGCCCGGCTACGCGGCAGCATCGATTAGCTGCGTTTAGTCCCGCCGCCCCATGAGGCGGTCGATTTCGCGGCGTTCCTTCTTCGTGGGGCGCCCAGTTCCGCGATCGCGCACAGGAGGTGCCGCGAAAAGTTCACGTGGCGGTGGCGGCGGACTGTGGTCGATGTAGCAGGTGCGCGCCACCGGTGCGCCAACGCGCTTCGACACCGTCGCTGTAACCTCGAGAATGTACTCGTGGTGGTTCTTCCATACCCGCACCGTGTCTCCCGGCACGACCTGGACGGCAGGTTTGACTGCCTTGCCACCGATCTTGACGTGCCCAGCACGAACGGCTTCGGCGGCCTGGCTGCGTGTTTTGAAGATCCGCACGGCCCACAGCCAGGCGTCGATACGGACGGCTTTGCCTGACGGTTCGATCAAGGCGCTAGTAACGGTCCTGGTGGTTGACGATCTTTTGGACTTTGTTCCAATTCACAAAACCACCCGCAACTCCGATGACGAGCCCAAGCACCAGAATCGTCCAGGACTGCATCAGCAGACCGAACGCGATGCCGCCGGCGAGGCCGCCGCCGGCCCACACCAGCGCGTCGCGCGAGTATTTGCGCACGGCGGCTTTTCGTTGGTCGATCGGGTTGTTTGGGCGCGGCTGCATAGTCATGGCATGCAATTCTAGCGCGAAGTAGACAACTCGACCCACCGTGGTCCGAGCGTTTTGCTTTCTGCTTGGCCTTGGGTGGCGGCGGCGAGGAGGTCGTCGATACGCTCACGCTCCCCCGGTTCGAACGCGAGCGTGTACGTGGCGGCAGCTCCGTATTCGACGTCTACGACTTCCACCCCAGCGTTGCGTAGTTCTGCTTCGATTCGGCCGGCTTCAGCATGCGGAAGGTCCACGGCAACTTGCTCACGCATGGCGCGTGTGGTGGTGACAACGCTCGGCAGTGTTTCAGACACCGCGTTCGTGTACGCACTCACGAGCCCACCCGTGCCAAGCTTGATGCCACCGAAGTAGCGAATAACCACGGCGACAATGTCGGACATGCCTGATCCTTTGAGCACCTCAAGCATCGGCTTTCCTGCCGTGCCGGAGGGCTCGCCGTCGTCGGAGGAACGCTCGATTGGCTGTGCGTCGTCGACATGAACGATGAACGCCGAACAATGGTGGCGCGCATCCGGGTACGCCTCACGCGCAGCATGGATGACCTCGCGCGCTTCCTCCTCAGTGGTGGCGCGCGTCACCCAGGTAATAAACCGCGAACGCTTGATCTCAAGTTCGTGGATGGCTGTCTCCCCAGCCTTGGGTCGGACGTAGGAAGTAACCATTTAACCTGCAACGATGAAGTCGTACTCCGGCGTGCCGGGCTCCAAACGTCGGCAGCCGATCGGCGATCCGTCCATGCGCTCCAGAAGCGGGGCAAGGTCGTCCGCATGCGCCAATTCAATACCGACGAGCGCGGCACCGGTTTCGCGGTTGTTCTTCTTCAGGTACTCAAACAAGACGATGTCGTCTTCCTCACCCAGGATCTCCCGCAGGAACATGCGAAGCTGTCCTGGCTCTTGGGGGAAGTTGACCAGGAAGTAGTGACGCAGCCCGCGGTGGACCAAGGAGCGCTCCATGACCTCCGCGTAGCGCAGCACATCGTTGTTGCCCCCAGAGATGATGCAGACGACGGTCGAGCCTGGCTTAATCGTCGTTTGTGCAAGGCCCGCAACCGACAGCGCACCCGCGGGCTCAGCGATGATGCCTTCGTTTTGATACAGCGAGAGCATCTCCGTGCACACTGCCCCTTCGTCGCAAGAAAACACCTCAGCACGATCTTTGTGTGCTTGGAACACCTGCCAGGGAGTGTCACCGATCCGCTTCACCGCCGCACCGTCTACGAATGGGTCGATAGATTCCAGCGTCACCGGCTCGCCCGCCTCAATCGCAGCGCGTAACGACGACGCCCCCACCGGCTCAACACCAACCACCCTCGTCGATGGCGACATGTCCGCCACATACGACATCACACCTGACATCAGGCCACCGCCACCGACCGGCACAAGAACAGTGTCGAGCTGCTTGCCCATACTGGACAATTGCGCGACGATCTCGGCCGCGACGGTGCCTTGCCCGACCACGGTATTGCGCGAGTCGAACGGCTCAATCACCGTCGCTCCCCGTGCCGCAGCGTCTTCGCGCGCAGCCTGGGCAGCCTCGTCAAACGTGTTGCCCGTAACGACGAGCTCAATCGCATCACCGCCGTGCACCAAAATGCGGTCACGCTTCTGCTTCGGGGTGGGTTTCGGGACAAAGATCTTGCCCTGAATCCCAAGCGCACGGCACGCGTACGCCACGCCCTGGGCGTGATTGCCTGCCGACGCCGCCACTACGCCAGCCTCCCGCTCCTCCGGGGTTAGCTGCGAAATGCCAAAGTACGCCCCGCGAATCTTGTACGAACGCACATCCTGCAGGTCTTCACGCTTGAGATAAATCTCAGCACCGTACTGCTGAGACAGCCGCGGGCAGTACTGCAGCGGCGACGGAGTAATGACAGAAGAAATCCTTCCCTGCGCGAACTGGATATCGGCGGCATGGACCTCTTGGAATGTGTCAGATGGGCGCATGGTCGATCAGTGTACGCGCGACGAGCTTTCAGTTTGTTCAAACCTCGATTTACCCCGCTTCCACAGGACTTAGACATATAGATGATTTGGGGTACACTGCTCGCCGTGACCAAACCCCTGACTTCCAGGTGTTGGCCAATCCGATGCGGGGAACACTGAAAACATTGCCTATATCACTATGTTTTCTTCTGGGAACCTGCTAGGTTCTTCCGAGTGATCTGTCGAGCGCACGGTCGACAGCGACAAACCCCCTAGATTTCCATAGGAGTTTTTCATAATGAAGCGCATTTCTTCTGCAATGGTCGCTGCCGCGACCGCGCTGACCCTGGCTGTTACCCCGGCTTACGCTGAGGACGCCAAGAACACCGGCAACGAGGCCACCGACACCCACACCACCGCTCCGGTTGACCAGCCCGAGGACAACAAGGGCGAGACCGACAAGCCGGGCGAGGGCGAAACCGACAAGCCGGGCGAGACCGAGCAGCCGGGCAAGGGCGAGGACAACAAGGACGAGACCAACAACCCGCCGGCTCCCCAGAAGCAGACTTCCGGTTCCTCCCAGGGCCACATCATCGGCGCAGTGTCTGGCACCCTCGCTGCGGTTCTGACCACCGGTCTGATCGTGTTCTCTGACCCGCGTGGCATCAACAAGATCATCGACGCACTGAACCGCGAGTTCCACCTGGGCATCCCGCACGTCCACGTGCCGCAGGTCCAGCTCCCGAAGCTCCCGTTCTAAACCTCCACCCCAGCTAGGAATATTCAAGCATGAAGCTCCGCACTCTGTTGGTTTCCGCAGCCGGTGCCGCCGTCGCCGCTGGCGCTCTTGGCACTTCAGCTCTCGCTGCAGAGACCACCACATCCGAACCCACTTCGGCAACTACCACCGCCACCTCGGAACCGGCACCGACGACGACCACTGAGGCGCCGGCGGAACCGACACCTTCCGAGGGCACGGAGGAAACCACCACCTCGACGACGACTACTGAGACGTCGGAGGAAACCACCACCAACCAGTCGACCGAAACCACGACGAAGGAGACCACGACCGCTCCTACACCGACGAAGGTGACCGCTGAGCCTTCGGCAACGCTGGCTCCGCACGGAAGCATCGGCCCTGTCGATAACGAGGAAAAGATCCTGAAATCAATCACGACTATCAGCGTGATTGTGACGACGCTTGGTGCTGCAATTGGCAGCCTGGTTGTCTTCATCAACTCGATCCCTGGTGGTCGCGAGGCACTGCGTAAGTTCTTCAAGTAAGACACGCGCTTCATCTCCTCATGCCCGCTGTGCAATATGCCAGCGGGCATTTTGCTGTGCCGACTATGCAGCGGCATAGTTTCCCCTAACCCAACATCCCGGTTCCCAAGGCGTCACCCGACAAGCTCGCGGCGCGGTACGCCCGCAGAGAATCACCGAAGCCGACTATGCAGCAGCATAGTCACTACCGCTGGATCCTCGAGCCCGCGCACTATGCAGCGGCATAGTTTCCCCTAACCCAACATCCCGGTTCCCAAGGCGTCACCCGACAAGCTCGCGGCGCGGTACGCCCGCAGAGAATCACCGAAGCCGACTATGCAGCGGCATAGTCACTACCGCTGGAACCTCGAGCCCGCGCACTATGCAGCGGCATAGTCACCACCGCACGAGCCTCAAACGAGCACACTATGCAGCGGCATAGTTTCCCCTAGCCCAAGATCCCCGCACCCAGGGTTGCCTTGAGATCACCCATCAGGCTCGCAGAACGGTGCACTCGCAAATGGTCGCCGAGGATCATCAGTTGACTGTGTTCGCCGTTGACCAGGTTGAGATAGACGTCTGAGTCGCCTGGGTTGTTCGACAGCACTCCCTTGAGTTTCGAAATGTTGTCGATGGTGCACTGGTCCGTCCGCAGCGTTAGACGAAGCGGTAGGCCAGCACCGTTGCCGGGGCCAAGTTCGGGGACTTTGACGTCGTCGCCAAACAAGCTCATGCGCTCGTCACGAATTGAGACATGTGCTCTGACCAAAATGATGTTGTCCTCCACAATTTGCGGAGCCACAAGCGCGTATACCTTATTGAAGAGCAGCACATCCACCTGTGCGCCGTGGTGATCCTCGATGGTCACAATCGCCCAGGGAGAACCGTCCTTCTTAGAGAAGCGTCGGTCCACATTCGAAATCAACCCACCGATGGTGACCTCTGCGCCGTTACGCAGTTCACCGGACAGGATGGTGGTGAGCTGCGTATCGGTCTGTGCATCGATGGCTTCCTCGTACCCATCAAGCGGGTGCCCGGACACGTATAGGCCAAGCATTTCGCGCTCGAGGGCGAGTTTGTGCTTACGGTCCCATTCGTCTTCAGGTACTTCAATGGCAAACGCAGAGTTCGCGGAACCGTCCTCGCCGCCAAGGCCCGCGAAGAGGTCGAATTGGCCCTTGTCAGCGGCCTTCTTCGTCGCCAAGACTGAGTCCACCGCGTCTTCCTGGATCAGCATCAAGCCTTTACGCGGGTGACCCAAAGAATCGAACGCGCCTGCCTTGATCAGCGATTCCGTGATGCGCTTGTTGCACGGAAGGAGATCGATCTTGTCCAGGTAGTCAGAGAAGCTGGTGAAGTGCCCCTTGGACTTGCGGGTCTCTTTGATGGACTCCACCACTTCCGCACCGACGTTTCGCACAGCCGCAAGTCCGTAACGGATGTCTTTGCCGACAGCCATGAAGTTCTCTTCAGACTCGTTAATATCTGGCTGCAACACGCTAATGCCCAAGTGGCGGCAATCCGCCAGGTAAATCGCGGACTTGTCCTTCTTATCACCAACAGAGGTCAGCAGCGCGGCCATGTACTCGGCGGCGTAATTCGCCTTCATGTAGGCAGTCCAGTACGACACCAACGCATAGCCTGCGGCGTGCGACTTGTTAAACGCGTACGACGCGAACGGCTCAATCGTTCCCCACAGTGCATCGACGGCTTCCTTGGAGTAGCCGTTTTCAAACATGCCGGCAGAGAAGGTTTCGTATTCCTTCGCCAGCACCTCCGGCTTCTTCTTACCCATGGCCTTACGGAAGCCGTCTGCCTGACCAGCCGTGTAGTTGGCTACCTTCTGCGAGATGTTCATGATCTGCTCTTGGTAGACGATCAGGCCGTAGGTTTCGTCGAGAATCTCGCGCAGCGGCTCCTCAAGCTCCGGGTGAATCGGAGTGATCGGCTTGCGCCCATTCTTGCGGTCGGCGTAGTCCCAGTGAGCGTTCACACCCATCGGGCCCGGACGGTACAGAGCGAGCGAGGCGACAATATCGTTAAAGCCCGTCGGCTTCATGCGCTTGAGCAACTCTTGCATACCGCCGGAGTCGAGCTGGAACACACCGAGAGTGTCGCCGCGAGACAGCAATTCGTACACCGCCTCGTCGTCGGTGTCCAAGGCTTCAAGGTCGATGGTCTCGCCGCGGTTCTTCTCCACGTTCTCCAGCGCGTCGCCAAGCACTGTCAGGTTGCGTAGGCCGAGGAAGTCCATCTTCAGCAGGCCAATGGCCTCGCACGCCGGATAGTCCCAACCGGTAATGATCGCGCCGTCGGCAGGACGCTTCCACATCGGAATGTGGTCCATCAGCGGCACAGACGCCATAATCACAGCACACGCGTGTACGCCTGCTTGGCGCACAACGCCTTCAAGTCCACGGGCGGTTTCATAGATCTTGGCCACATCCGGATCTGTCTCGATCAGCGAGCGAACCTCAGCCGCTTCCGCGTAGCGCTCGTGCTCCGGATCGGTGATGCCGGACAGTGGAATATCCTTCGCCATAATTGCTGGTGGCAAGGCACCGTTGATGCGGTCGGCCATCTGGAAGCCCGGCTGGCCGAAGTTCACCTTCGCCGAGTCCTTAATCGCCTGCTTTGTCTTCACTGTGCCGAAGGTGATCACCTGGGCGATCTTGTCCTCACCCCAACGCTCGGCGGCGTAGGTGATCATTTCGCCGCGGCGGCGATCGTCGAAGTCGATATCGATATCCGGTGCGGAGGGACGCTCCGGGTTGAGGAATCGCTCGAAGAGCAGGCCGTGCTCCATCGGGTCAATATTTGTAATGGTCAACGCATACGCAACCAACGAACCAGCGGCGGAACCACGACCCGGACCAACGCGAATGCCGATCTCGCGAGCGTGCTTAATCAGCTCCGCAACGATCAGGAAGTAGGAGGGGTAGCCCTTCATGTCGATGACGTCGATCTCGTAGTTCGCACGCTCGGTGTATTCCTGCGGAACCTCTCCCCCGTTGAAACGCTCCGACAGTCCGCGGCGAACCTCCTCACGCAGCCACGTCGTCGGGGTGTGTCCCTCCGGCACGTCCGCGATCGGCATGCGATCGTGCGGGTGTTCCTCCCACAACTCGCTGTAGTCGCCGACACGCTCCGCGATCCACAGGGTGTTGTCGCACCCGTCAGGCACGGTGGAGTCCCACAACTCACGCATCTGTTCGGCAGTCTTGATGTAGTAGCCGGAGCCATCAAACTTGAAGCGGTCCGGATCCAGCAGCGTCTTGCCTGTCTGGACACACAGCATTGCCTCGTGCGCGGGCGCCTGGGATTCGAGGACGTAGTGGCAGTCGTTGGTCACCAGCGGCAGCAGTTCAAGCATCTCTCCGATGCGCAACAGGTCGTCGCGCACGCGGCGTTCGATGTGCAACCCGTGGTCCATCAGTTCAAGGAAGTAGTTGTCCTTGCCGTAGATGTCCTGCCACATCGCCGCAGCCTCCAACGCGGCGTCAAACTGGCCTAGACGCAGGCGAGTTTGCACGTCACCGGACGGGCAGCCAGTGGTCGCGATAATGCCGTCAGCATGCTCGGCGATAAGTTCCGCATCCATGCGAGGCCACTTGCCCAACTGTCCCTCGTACGACGCAAGGGAGCTCAGCTTGAACAGGTTGCGCAGACCCGTCGCGTTCTCGGCGAGCATGGTCTGGTGGAGGTATGCGCCGGACGCGGAGACATCGTCACGCTTTTGATCCGGCGTACCCCACAGCACACGCTTCTTATTAAAACGAGAGTCCGGTGCCATGTAAGACTCAATGCCGATGATCGGCTTCACACCAGCATCGACCATGCGACGGTAAAACGCATTGGAGCCGAACATGTTGCCGTGGTCGGTCATGCCGACTGCTGGCATGCCCTGGCGGGACACCTCCTCAGCCAGCAAGTCCACCTTTGCCATGCCGTCCAACATGGAGAACTCGGTGTGGTTATGAAGATGAACGAAGGAGGATTTTTTGGCCATGCGGCTCATCTTAGACGGCTACGCAAGTCCGAATTATTCGTAGCGCAGCGCGTCGATGGGCTGCATCTTCGCGGCCTTCGACGCAGGGTATGCGCCGAAGAACACACCGGTCGCCAGCGAGAACAGCAGCGCGAACACCACGGCTCCGATCGGCGGCCATGTCATTTCCAAAAGCGCCGAGCTGGCGATCATGCCGACAGCGCCACCCAGGATGACGCCAATGACGCCGCCGATGAGGCACACCAGCATCGCCTCGACGATGAACTGGACACGAATATCATTGTGGGTTGCGCCGAGCGCTTTACGCACGCCGATTTCGCGGGTGCGTTCAGTAACCGTGATCAGCATGATGTTCATCACGCCGATACCGCCGACGAGGAGCGAGATGCCGCCGATTGCGGAGAGCACGGTCGACAGGGTGCGGAAGATCGTCGTCAAGCCTTCGAGGCTCGCTGAGATATCGAACACCTCGGCCTCGTAGTTGTCGTTACCGGCGTACATGCGATCCAGGTACGTTTGCAGGTCTGCGCGGAACGCCTCCGGGTCCTCATCCACAGCAGCACGCACGCTAAACGACGACACCCAGTCCGCCTCCAAGCCAACCCTGTCCGCGGCCGTGACCGGAATGTAGGCGTCCGCAAACGCGGTTTCCCCGAACATGGGCTGGCTCTCCGATTTTTCCAGCACACCGATGATGGTGAACACCGCCGGCTTGCCGTGGATGATGAGGTCGAAGCGGGAGCCGAGCGCCTTGCTCGGATCGTTGTCGAACAACGCCTCGACCAGCTCTGGCGACACAACGGCAACGGGGCGACGACTATCAATGATGTCTTGATCCAACCCGCGACCGTACTGAACCTTCAGGCCACGCATGTCGAGCGAGCTCGCAAGCGACGGGTAGATCGACACACTTGAAGTGTTGTCCCCGACCTGTGCGTCACCACCACCGGAAAGCTCCAGATCGATGCCTTGCACGCGGTCGCCGAACGACGCTTGCAGCTCGTTGAGCTGATCAAACGTGACAGCATCGTTCTCGTTTGTCGGCGGGGCAAGATCAAACGCCGCAAACGGGTCCTCGGATTTCTCGCCTTCTTCCGCGCGTTCGTGCACCATCACCGGGTACGTGGTCGTGCCGGCGTCTTCCAGACCACCCATCACATCGTTCTCGAGGGCACGGCCCAACGTCATGATGATGATCACGGCCATGATGCCGATGATGATGCCCAAAAGCGTCAGCAGCGAGCGCAACTTGTTGGTATTCAGGCTGGACAGCGCCAACCGTAGCGATTCGCGAATATTCACCTAGTTCACCCCACCCGGCTGGCGCACACGAGCGATTTTTCCGTCCATCATTTCCACGATCCGGCCGGTTTCTTCAGCCAACTCCGGGTTGTGGGTAATAAACACGATGGCTTTGCCCAGTTCCTGGTTGAGTTCGTGGAACAGATCCATGACCATGCGTCCGGTTTTGGAATCCAGGGCGCCCGTGGGCTCGTCGGCAAGCAGCAGCCCTGGGTCATTGGCCAGGCTGCGTGCGATTGCCACACGCTGCTTCTGGCCACCCGAAAGTTCGTTGGGGTTGTGGTGCAACCGATCCCCCATGCCCATGCGATCCAGCAGTTCGGCGGCGCGCTCCTCGCGCTCGCGCTTCGGCACACCGGCGTACATCATCGGCATGGCCACGTTCTGCAGCGCGTCGATGCGGCCCACGAGGTTGAAGTTCTGAAAAATGAATCCGATGTTTTGGCTGCGGTAATGCGCCAGTTCCTTGTCCTGCTTCGCGTACACAGGTTCGCCGTTGAAGGCATACGCACCTTCCGTGGGGCGATCAAGCATGCCGATTAGGTTCATCAACGTCGATTTACCGCAGCCCGAAGGACCCACGATAGAAACAAATTCGCCCTGTTCAGCGTAGAAATCCACGCCGTGCAGTACGGTCAGTTCGCTCGGCTCGCCAACGTTGTACGTCTTCACGATCCGGCGCATGTCGATCAACCTGCCGGTGTTCTCCATGCGCGGCTGCGTATCGACGACTTCCTCCACCGGGACAGTTTCAACTACCGGTTCGTCTTCATCGGCTGGGTCTTCTTCGCCGTCGAGGAAGAACGGGTCGTGGGTGTCTGTCGTGTCGGTCAGGGTGTCGTCGTCAAGCGGACGCTTTTTCCTGCGAAACACTTACGGCTGCTCCTTCTCGCCGTCTTGCTTCTTCTTGCCTTCGCGAGCCTCGCGGATCTTCTCCGGGTCGAAGTTCGGGTCGTTGATCTCAACGGTCTCCCCGATACGCTCGCGGTACTCGTCCGGCCAGTTCACAACAATATCGCCAGCCTTGAGGTCGCCGCCCGTAATGGCAATGTCGACGTCGTTGGACGCACCGGTTTTCACGATGCGTTCCTCGACCTTGCCAGAGGTCGCATCTTCGCCCTCGGTTGCCATGACGAGAACCTTCTTCTTGCCGTCCTCCTCATACACGGCGTCGAGCGGGACGTTGAGCGCGTCCTTCGCCTCAGCGGTAATGATCTCCGCACGCGCGGTACCACCCAGCAGCAGACCTTCCTTGTCGCCGGTGATTTCGATCTCGACCGGGAACGTCACCTCGCTCGAATTTTGCGATCCGCCGCCGCCCATCGCCATGCCAGGAACCTCAGCAGAACCAGAACCGCTCGCGGCCGGCGCAATGCGCGTGACCTTGCCCTTGAACTGCTTCTTGCCAGTTGCGGTCGACGTGAAATCAACCCGGTCCCCGACAGAGATGTTTGGCACGTCCGACTCACGGACGTCTGCCCGGATGACCAGGGAGGAATCGTCGGCAATACTGAGCAATTTGCCTTGCGGGATGTCGCCTTCGTGCACGGAAACCTCGGTCACCAATCCCGCGATCGGGGCGTACACGGTGCCTTCACGGACTTGGTATTCGAGGGTGCCGTCGCCCTCGCCAAGCTGCGCCGACTCGGCCTGACGGGTAGCGGAGTTCACCTGCGCCTGCAACTGGTCACGTTCCTGCGCCGCCTGCGCACGTGCGGACTCAAGTTCCGCCTGAGCCTGCTGCAGCGCCGCCTGAGCCTCCTGCTTGCTCAAAGAACCACCAGCGAGCTGCGCCGGAGCTTGCGGAGCCGGTTGTGCCGGCTGTGCCGGTGGTGCTGGAACACCCGGCTTTGCCGTCGCATTGCCAAGCGAGGAGATCTGACCCGCCATCTGCTCCACAGCCGCCATGCCGCGGTTGATCAAGCGCGGGCCGCCCTCTGCAGCAACAGCAGCGTTGTAAGCCGCCTGCGCCTGGTCGACCTGCGCCTGGGCAGCAGCAATCGCCGGGTGCGTCCCGTTGTTAATGCTTGCCTGATACGCGTTCAACTGCTGCTGCGCCTGCTGCACGTTGGCCTGCGCATCAGCCTGCGCGTTCGCCTGCTGCTTTTGCTGGACCGCCAACTGGCGCTCCAGCTCCTCGGTATTCATGGCAACGAGGAACTGCTGCGCCTGGACCCTGTCGCCAGCCTTCACTGCAACACTCTTTACCTCAGACTGCACCGCGGAGGTGATGTTGACCGTGCGCACCGGCTCAATCTTGCCGGAGACGACAACACTGTCAGAGACGCCTTCCTGGGACACGACGGTGTAATCGCCGGGCTGCAGCCCGTCACCTTCGCCTTCGCCGTTGCCATCGCCACCGAATCCGCACGCGCCGAGCAGCAGTGCGGACGACGTGACAATTGCCAGGCTCACGCGTGTCAGCCGGCGACGTGCGGTCGAGTGATTGGTCTCGGAAGCCAAGGGGTCTCCTCCCGGTAGCAGGCATATAACTCCGCAAACTATACACGGCCCCCAGAGACGTTTCGGGTCAATGCAAACGCTCCCCACACAGCATCAGAAGGCAATACTTCCACGGCGAAAACAGCTGGCTGTTCGGCAACCGCGCGGAGTTCATCGCCTGAACCGTAAACGATCACTGCGTCAATTGGCTGCGTGGTTGCTTGCTGGAAGATTTCGTCACGTAGCTGCCCCGCCGGCGGTTCACCAACCGCGATAGGCGCTCCGCCGTCCGCGACCAGAGCACTCGCCCGGCGCGCCGGCGCAACCGCCACCGCAGCATCGTGAGCAGATAATGCTGTATCGAACGTCACAAGCGCGAACGCGGGGGCGTCGGCGGCACGCAAGGTTTCGTCGGCACGTTGCTTGTAGTTCTCTTCCCCGTCTTCGGGCCCGAGGGTGTCGCCTTGCAGCACAGATGGCAATGGTGGCGTCGCAACGCCAATCGCCCACAACGCTGAGAGCGCAACAACAGCTGCAAGCAGCGTTGCGACGACCCGCCTACCCGTTACGGACCGCATCAAGCGCCACACGAAGGTCCTCCGGATACTCGGAGGTGACCTCCATATATTCACCGGTACGCGGGTGGACGAACCCAAGGCTGGTGGCATGCAGCCACTGGCGCTTCAACCCGAGTTGCTTCGACAGAGTCGGGTCCGACCCATACATCGGATCTCCCACGCAGGGATGGCCCACCGAGGACATATGCACTCTGATCTGGTGGGTCCGGCCCGTTTCTAGGTGCACCTCGATGAGACTCGCCCGGCGGAACGCTTCAATTACCTCGTAGTGGGTCACGCTCGGCCGGCCGTCCTGCGTGACGGCAAACTTCCACCCGGCGGAAGGGTGGCGTCCGATCGGTGCATCGATTGTGCCAACTGTCGGGTCCGGCAGCCCCTGCACCAACGCGTTATAGGTCTTGTCCACGGTGCGTTCTTTAAAGGCGCGTTTCAACGCGGAGTAAGCGGGCACGCTTGCGGCAACGATCATGACGCCGGATGTGCCGACGTCGAGACGCTGCACGATGCCCTTGCGCTCCGGCGGGCCGGCATCGGGAAGCGTGAATCCCATGGCTTGCAACCCACCGACCACATCGGGGCCTTCCCAGCCCAAGGTCGGATGCGCCGCCACACCCACAGGCTTATCCACCGCGATGACGTCGGCATCCTTGTACAGGATCTCCAGACCTTCAACGAGTTCGGTGACCGGCTGCGGCGCCCGCTTCGGCTCCGGCAGAGTGACCTCCAGCATGGCGCCTGTGTGGACTCGTTCCGATTTCTGTGCAGCAGTGCCGTTGACAAGCACGTCACCGTTCGCGGCGATTTCTGCGGCGACGGCACGGGAGACACCGAACAGCTTCGACATCGCAGCATCGACACGCATCCCGTCCAGCCCTTCCGGCACTGGAAGCGCCCGGAACTTACCCATCGTTGTCCCCCTTTCGCTCTGCAACAAAGGTGGCCACGACAAACACCACCACACCGACCGTAATAGCAGCATCGGCCAGGTTAAACACCGCGAAACTGCCTACGGAGATGTAGTCCACCACATGTCCGAACCAGAATCCAGGCTCACGGAACAACCTGTCGCACAGGTTGCCCAGTGCGCCACCTGCGACCAGCGCTAGACCAAACGCCTCCCAACGTGTGGACATGCGAGGACCAAACCACAGCGCACCAATGACAAACACAAGTTGGAGGGTGGTGAATAACCACGTCGAATTCTGCCCCATCGAAAATGCGGCGCCCGGGTTAAACAGCAGGTAGAAGCGGAACCAATCTCCGATCACTGGGTGGGGCACTCCGGGTTCCAGCCATGCGACCATGATGATTTTCAGGAGCTGGTCCAGCGCCGCCACGATGAGCATCACAGCGATCACGACACCAAGGTAGCGGGGTGTCGAGCGGGGTTTCGTTGCCTGTTCCATCGCCGTCCCACCTTAGCGCCTCGGACGCTACCCCTGCGTATGCCGTGCGGTACGTTCTTAAAGATGTCTCGTTTAACTGCCGCCGTTGCCGCCGTTGCTTTGTCACTGTCCCTCACCGCATGCGCGGGCGAGGAAGACCTGATCGAGGGCGTGCCCGCGTTCCCTGTGGACGAGCCGGGTGTCACTGTCGTCGATACGGGCGAACATGCTCGCGTGTTGTCGTACACCGAGAACGCCGAGCCCTGGTCCACCACGGTTGCGGTCTCGTCCGGTGTCGCGCAGACAGTGGGCGATCAGGTCCGGGGCGGCGATGTGGCGATCACGACGTTGCCGCTGGACATCTCGGTTGGCGACGCACCTGAACCCGGCGAGGGAGAAGCAGCTGCTTCTCGACGAATCGACTTCACTGTCGGCGCCGGCAAACACTCCAACCTGGACATCGGTCAGGACGTCGCCGCCACTGAAGGCTTCCGCATGAGCTGGCGTGGCGACGACTCTGGGAAGATCTCCACCATCAAACTGCTCGCCCCACCGGAAGCACCGGAGCGCGGCCTGCAGCATGTGGAGCCCGCCCTGCTGGCGCTGATCACCCAAAACGTCGTGTTCCCCACCGAACCAATCGGTGAGGGTGGCGTGTGGAAGGTGGAAAACCGAGTCGCCGGCGACAACACGATGTTGCGCACCACCACCTACACTGTCGAGTCGCTTACCGGTTCCACCGTTGACCTCGCCGTCGACATCGAGGAACGCCCCTCGGAAAAGGACATGACGATCGACGCCGATGCCGCCGGGGACCTCAACGGCCAGCACATCGAGGTGGAGTCCTCTTCCACCACGTCGAAGGGGCACATCACCGTCGATTTCTCCCGCCCGTTGCCAGTGTCAGGCGAGGTGGAAGCGACAACCCACCTGGTGTACTCCGGCGGGGAGCAAACAACCCGCGTGGTCCAAGACATCACGCGGGCTGTGCGGTACGGCGCTTAACTTACAGGCCAGGAGCTGCCGGAGGCGCCTGCTCGGCTGGGGCTTCGGCCGGGGCCTCAGCCGGTGCGGCCGGTGCGGCCGGTGCGCCGGTGTTGCACATGTCCGGCACCTGCTCCGGCGGCAAGGTGTTGCTGACCAGGAAGCACGCCCAGCTTTGCGAGATCTTCCAGTGGCCCTCCTCGTACACAAACTCCACATCCTCAGCCAGCTGCGATTCCGCGTCCGGTCGGGTGAAGTTCACCGTCGCCAACACCGAGTTGGTGGTGTAGCCCGGCAACACCGGGTTGACCACCTGGAAGTTCGCGCCTGATTCCTGCTGAGACTGGGTCATCAGATCGAACAGTTCCGGCGTGGTTTCGCCACCCTGGACGGTGTTCGCGCGTTCTGCGATGGGCAGGTTCGGGTCGGCAGCGCGCTGCAGGACTGCGTTGAGCTCTTCTGCGGTGGGCATTTCTGCCACGGGCGCTGCGTCGGATGCGCTTGCCTGTTCGGCTGCGGTGGTGGTGTTCTCCGTGTTGTCGGACTCGCCCGAGCAGGCGGTCAGACCCAGCGCGAGGCTGGCCGCTGCAAGTGCCGCAGCAAATCGCTGTGCTTTCACGTGTTCTCCTTGCATACCTTGATTGACTTGCTCAACGTTACTGCACTGAAGCCCATTTCTGGCACTCTGGTGCACATGACCGTCTACGTTGTCTCCACCGGAGGCACCATCGCCTCCACCGCCGATGTGTCCGGGGCGCTTGTGCCGACCTTGTCCGCCGATGAACTTGTCGCCCGTAGCGAAACCACCCGTGACGTGCAAACTCGCGAGATCGCGAGCCTGGATTCGTCGTCAATGGGGCTCGCCGACATCGACCGCCTTCGTGCGCTCACTAGCGCATTGCTTAACGACGACACCCTCACCGGCCTCGTCATCACCCACGGCACCGACTCCTTGGCAGAAACCGCCCTCGCGTTAGAACTCGTCCACCGCGATGAACGGCCCGTCGTGTTGACCGGTGCGATGCGCTCCGCCGATCATCCCCACCCTGATGGACCCGCAAACCTGCGTGGCGCGATCGAGGTGGCCGCCACCCAACGCGGCGGTGGCGCCTTCGTTCACTTCGGTGGCGCAACCTTGCCTGCACGCGGCCTACGCAAGCGGCACACTACCGATCTGGACGCCTTCGACGTCCCCGTTTCACTGCGCCGACCTATGCCTGTCCCCGCTGCGCCATTGGACGGCTTGTTCGTGCCGATCCTGCGTGCATGGCCGGGTGACGACGGCACCGTTGCACATCTTGTCGCCTCGAAGTCCCCCGACGGCGTCATTGTCGAGGCCCTCGGTGCCGGCAACGTCTCCGACGGCACCGGCGAAGCACTTCGCGACATGCTGCGCCGCGGCATCCCCGTAGTGATTGCCACTTCTGCCCCCTACGGTGCAGTGACCTTCGCCTACGGCGGCGCAGGTGGCGGCTCTACCCTCGGCGACCTCGGCGCGCTGCCCGCCGGCCATCTCTCCCCCGGCCAAGCTCGTATCGCACTGCTCACCGCCCTGGCCACCGGTGTGAATCCCAGCTCACTGCTCTGACAGCCAGTCCTCCCACGCCAACGAATCGACGGGGTCGGCCGGGACGAGCGCGGGGTCGTCGCTACGCAAGCTCTTGACCCTGCCAGGCCCCGTCGCGCGCGTTTCAAACCGCACCGTGACCCATCCCTTGCCGGCCCCTTGCACCCAACCGTGCCCAAACTCAGGGTGAAACACGTCCTGGGTAGCCCGCCACTGCCCCGGCGTATCCCCCATCTCCGAGACCACCTCTAGCCCTACGGGTGCGGTGTGGTCACTCACCCCAGTTTCGTAGTCCTCCGCCACCGGCGCCGGCTTCACAATCTCCTGATCCAACTCCGGAAACAACACATCCTGCAGCGCATCCTCCAGGCCCGAATACGACACCCCGACAAGCCTGATTGGCCCGACTTCGTCCGGGTAACGCACCAGTCGAAACGCCGTTGCGAGCAGGGTTTCCGCATCGTCGGTTGCATACGGCAGGGTCGCCGAGCGGGATTCGATGTGAAAGTCCGCCATCCGCAGCTTCACTGTCACCGTGCGAGCCCCTCTCCCGTCCTTGAGCAACCGTCGATGCGAATCCGCTGCCGCACGTTCCAGCGCAGTGTCTACCTCCGACGGCTGGGTTAAATCGTTCGGGTAGGTGTGCTCGGAGGAGATCTGCTTCGCCACAGCACGCGGGGCAACCGGCCGCTCATCCACACCGCGAGCAAGCCACCACAGCTGCTTGCCCACCGCACCACCAATCGCGATATCGAGTTCTTTCTCGGTCAGCGCCGCCAAATCCCCAATCGTCTCGATCCCCGCCGACGCTAACTTCGCCTCCGTCACCGGCCCCACACCCCACAGCTCATTGACCGGCATCGGATGCAGGATCTCTAACTGTTCTTCATGCGGGATGACAAACACTCCGTCCGGTTTCGCACGGCCCGAACCAATCTTGGCGTATTGCTTGCCCGACCCAGCTCCGATCGAGCTCGGCAAGCCAGTCTCCTCCTTGATCTCCGCGCGCAACTGGTTCGCCCACTCACGCACCTCGTCAGGGGTAGCACCAATGAGCTCAGCTGGCTCCATGAAGGCTTCATCGATAGACAGTTGCTCCACCACATCAACGTGCTTGCTAATCACCTCGAACACTCGCCTCGACGCGGTCGTGTACACCGCCCGCCGGGGTGCCACAAGAACTGCTTTTGGCCCCACCAAACGTGCCGCCCGGTGTGTTGGCATGGCGGAGCGCGCCCCATACTTTCTTGCCTCGTAACTGGCGCCCGCCACGACCCCGCGGCCGGTCACACCCGCAACGAGCACTGGCCGCCCTTTCAGCGTGGGACGGGTGAGCTGCTCACATGACGCGTAGAACGCGTCCATGTCGATATGCAGCACCCAGCGAGTCATGCCACCACTGTGCACCACCGCTACCACCGAGTTCCAATTTCGTCATTCATCGAATGAGGTACCCGTGATGAAATCCAGGCGACGCGGCAACCCTCGCCCGCGGGAAACAAACCGCGCGCCATCGTTAAACGTGAAGAACAAGTCGGTTCCCCTGCTTTCAATTGTGATCGTCCCGTGGCTAACCTGCGAGTGACAACTCGAGCACAGTGGAATGAGGTTATCCATGTTGGTCGAGCCACCATGCTCCCATTCTCGGATGTGGTGGATCTCAATAAACCGGCGATGCGAGCACCCAGGCATGGCACATTGATACCCCCACGTTGCTAGCAACGCCTGCACCTGGCCGTCAGTGGCGAACCGCTGTGCACGGCCGACGTTGATGGTCAGCCCATGTTTGTCCATCAAGTGCAACCGCACCACGGCGTTAGCAAGGTAGCTTCGCACATCCTCTGACCGTGCGGCACGGTTTTCGGGCATCCAACAGCCCCCGCCCTGATTCACCATGAGATTAACCTGCACACCGGGGCTACGAAGCGGACTAATCGGGTGAGCCCGCACCATATCCACCATGGCCAGCAACGCTGCGTAAACGTCCTGTTTCTCCGGAGGCCCGTAGCGCGAAACCGTCTTCGCGATGTCTTCGGCGGTGATCTTTGTCCGTTTCCGTGGTTCGCGATCCTGCTCAGAGGCGACAGCATCCTTGGCGTTGGTGGCGTCGTCGATAAGCAGTTGCACCTTTTCAGGATCGTTGAGATCCTCCGGATCGACGTCCTCCAGACCAAAACTGGCCAACTGCGCCATTTTCAGCGCGGTCAGAAGTTTCTGCCCAGCCACGGCGGGAAGACGGGCCTCGAACGCAAGCATGCCATCGTCGCACTCGCTGGCCCGGGCGAAGGGCTCGGTCGGCTCATCGTCTTTCGGCCCGGCACCGGCGAGCACAAGTTTCAGGTCCGAAAACGCCAGAGACAACGCAAGAGCGACAAGCTCCTCTTCGTTTTGCTCGTCCAGAAACTGCAGGACAAAACGAACCGTCGAATACGGCATCACCCCAGACTCAAACGCCTCGAATAACCGGCGATACCTGCGCAGGCCCCGGGCAACCCTCACATACTCAAAGGCCGTCGGTTCGGGCAGGTTGAGTTCCCTACGCAACCACGTCGCGGTCGACTTCTCCCCATACTGCGACGCGAGATCCTGCTCATCGAACTGCCCGACTGCTTCAAGCATCCGCGCACGATGGTGATTGGCCGAAAGGTGGTTGACCTTAATCCGGTCTTCGAGCACCTCTGCCGACAAATCACTCGTTCGATCAGCCACCCACTGGCTCACTGCAACTGTCATGTTCACACCCCTTGTTTACAAACATTGACACCTTTATATATCGTATAGGTGTTCGAGTCAATAGTTTTCCTCAAATCTACCCAAAGAGGCCATTCCCCCACCTTGGCTGCGCAGCTTTTTCACTATGCCGCTGCATAGTTTGGAGCAGACGGCGGTTCTTTGTTCGAAAAACTATGCCGCTGCATAGTCGACACATTCGTCGCCACGATGTGTCACCATGACATCTGTGAAGATCATCCAAACGTTAATCTCGGTAGCGCTCGCATCCGCGACCACGCTCACTGCGCTCACTGCCTGTTCCGGTGCAGAAGATATCGCCGCCGATGCTCCCGAGACCAAACTGACACCGACTGAGGTCGCCGAATTATGTCAGAACGCCGCCAGAAACGCGTCCACCGCCGACGGCGTTGCCTACGACGCCCTAACGGTCTATGCACACGAGGTGCCCACCGACGCAATCACGGGACAGTCGTTCGACAGCGAGATCTCCGGTTTTCTCAGCAATGACGAATACATCGGTGAATTCACATTCCGTTGCAGGATCGACGACTCCGACGCCCAAGTGAGCAGTTTTTATTTCCCTCCCGAGAACTTTCTCGCCCCGCAATCGGAATCCAGCCCCACAAGGCAAGCACAGCGACAGCACGCACAGCCGCAGCAACCACAGGCGCAGGCCGTGGACCCGCAGCGCATCGACCCACGAAACAACGGCGCGGGAGTAACCGGCAGGGACGACAACCTGGGCATTTACTATCACAACAAACAGGACTGGCTGTTTCTCGAGGCTCCGGGCAAGGTTGTACCTGGCGCGAAGATTTACAACGTGAACAAAAGCTACTGCTCTACTGGTTTTATCGCGTCGCGGGAGAACCGCACATTCATCGTTACTGCCGGGCACTGCGGCGATGTGGGTGACCAGTTCTACGTCAATAACCAATACGGCGGGTCACTGGTTGTGGGCGAGATGGTCGAATCCTTCTACGAGCGCGACAACACGGGCTTTATCGGCACCGACATCGGACTGATTGAGATTTACGACGATGCCAAGCCGTACGTGGATTCCGCACTGCCCGTAAATTCCCGATTGAAGGGCTGGATCACCCCAGCCCAAGCGGGGCAAGGCAACATGACCATTTGCCGTCTCGGTGCCACCACTGGCTACTCCTGCGGCAAATTCGTCGAGGTAGATAGGGCCGGCCAATTCGTGTTTCGCAACATCGCTGACAGAGGCGATTCCGGAGGCGCGATCTTCGCGTTCGACGGCACGGACGCATGGGCGCTAGGGGTGACGTCGAACGGCAGCGACTACAACAAGACGCTCACCAGCGGCATGGAAATCGCAGGCGCAATGCAGCACTGGGGCCTCACGCTTCACGGCTAGCCCCTAAAAACACTATGCCGCTGCATAGTGGTCCGGGTCAGGATCCACTATGCAGCGGCATAGTCCGTCAGCGCCTAATTCTTGCGAACGGTGGCGGTCACACCGTCGACAACATCATGGCCTTCGACTGGTTCGGTGACCACATCGAAGGAGGTTGCCAACGTTTCAGCGGCGATGTGCTCTGCGTGACGACGAGCCCACTCCTCCTTCTCAGCCGGCACCGCAAGCACAACCGCAATGCGATCGGAGACCTCAAGGCCCTCACGCTTGCGCGCATCCTGCAGGCCACGGATGACATCGGCGGCCCAGCCTTCAGCCTCGAGTTCCTCAGTGACGTTGGTGTCCAGGACGACGAGGCCGACGGCGGCGAGGGCGTCGACACGCGCAGTGCTCTCCGGGTTCTCGGCGACGAGGCGCTCGGTGTAGAGCTCCGGAGTCAGCACGATGTCTCCGTCGACCACCACGTCGTCGCCACGACGCTCATAGTTGCCAGCCTTGACGTTCTTGATCGCGCGCTGGACATCCTTGCCCAGCTTCGGACCAGCAATCTTCGCATTAACGACGACCTCGAACGAACCAGCCGAGTCCACATCCGCGGTGAGCTCAACGTCCTTGACGTTCACTTCGTCGCGAATGGTGGAGCGGAACGGCTCAAGTAGATCAGCCTCTGGCAGAGCAACAGTGAGCTTCGGCAGTGGAAGACGGTTACGCAGCTTGTTCGCCTTGCGTACCGACGACGCCGCCGAACACACCGCACGCGTCGCATCCATCGCAGCGACCAGGTCAGCATCCGCCGGCAGGTTGTCTGCCTTCGGGAAGTCAGTCAGGTGCACGGAACGGCCACCGGTCAGGCCACGCCAGATCACCTCAGAGATGTACGGCAGCAGCGGCGCGACCGTGCGGGTAACCACTTCGAGCACCGTGTAGAGCGTGTTAAACGCCTCCGGGTAGGCCTCCTGGCCTTCCCAGAAACGGTCGCGGGAGCGACGCACGTACCAGTTGGTCAGGGTGTCCGCGAAGCGACGCACCTCATCGCAAGCATCGGCGATGCGCGTGTCGTCGAGAGCCTCGCCCACGGCCTCAACCAAGTCGTGGGTCTTGGCCAGGATGTAACGGTCGAGCACGTTGTCGGAATCCACCGACCACTGAGCGTCCTCAGAGGAGTACAGCTGCAGGAAGGTGTACGCGTTCCAGATCGGCAACAGTGCCTGGCGCACGCCCTCACGGATACCCTGCTCAGTGACGATCAGGTTGCCACCACGCAGGATCGGCGAAGACATCAGGAACCAACGCATCGCGTCGGAACCGTCGCGGTCGAAAACCTCGTTGACGTTCGGGTAGTTGCCCTTGGACTTGGACATCTTCTGGCCGTCGGAACCAAGCACGATGCCGTGGGCGACGACCTTCTTGTACGCCACACGGTCGAACAGCGCGGTAGACAGCACGTGCTGGACGTAGAACCAGCCACGGGTCTGGCCCGAGTACTCAACGATGAAGTCAGCCGGCTGGCGAGCGTCGTGCTCTTCGCGGTTCTCAAACGGGTAGTGGTACTGCGCAAACGGCATAGAGCCGGATTCGAACCAGCAGTCAAGCACGTCCGGCACGCGGCGCATCATGGACTTGCCGGTCGGATCGTCCGGGTTCGGACGCACCAGTTCATCAATGTGCGGACGGTGCAGCGACTTGGGACGCTCACCGAAGTCACGCTCGAGCTCATCGAGGGAACCGTAGACATCCACGCGCGGGTACTCCGGGTTATCGGATACCCACGCCGGCACCGGGGAGCCCCAGTAGCGGGTACGCGAAATGTTCCAATCGCGAGCGCCTTCGAGCCACTTGCCAAACTGGCCATCGCGGATGTGCGACGGGATCCAGTCGATCTCCTGGTTGAGCTCGACCATGCGGTCGCGGATGTCGGTGACCTTCACAAACCATGCCGGCAGCGCCATGTAGATCAGTGGCTCGCCGGAGCGCCAGGAGTGCGGGTAAGAGTGGACGATGGTCTGGTCACGCACGACACGGCCCTTGGCGCGCAGGTCGCGGATGATGTCGCGGTTCGCGTCGAAGACCAGCTTGCCTTCGTAGTCCGGAACCAGCGAGGTGAACTTGCCGTCGGCGTCGACGGGGATGACCAAATCGATGCCGTAGTCCTGGCAGGTGAACATATCGTCTTCACCGAAGGCGGGCGCCTGGTGGACGACACCGGTGCCGTCCTCGGTGGTGACGTAGTCCGCGTTAAGCACCATGAACGCGTTCTCGTGATCGCGGAAGTAGTCAAAGACAGGCTCGTATTCCAGGCCCTCGAGCTGGGCGCCGGTGAACGTGGAGATGACCTCGTACTCGCCGAGTTCCTTCGCGTATGCGCCGAGCAGGTTCGTCGCCAAGAGCAATGGCGTATCGACGACACCCTCATCCCCCGGCTTCACCAACGAGTACTCAACCTCCGGGTGAACCGCCAACGCCAAGTTCGACGGCAGCGTCCACGGCGTAGTGGTCCAGGCGATCGCAGCCGCATCGTGCAGTTCAGGGTGCTCAGCCCACGTCTTCTCCGCAGCGTAGCCGGCGCGCCCGCCGGTGAACGGCATGGTGACGGTGACGGTAGGGTCCTGGCGGTCGCGGTAGGAATCGTCGAGACGCGTCTCCTGGTTGGACAACGGCGTGTGCTCTGCCCAGGAGTACGGCAGCACACGGAAGCCCTGGTAGATCAAGCCCTTGTCGTAGAGCTCCTTGAACGCCCACATGACAGATTCCATGTACTCCGGGTCCATGGTCTTGTAGCCGTTCTCAAAATCGACCCAACGAGCCTGGCGGGTGACGTACTCTTCCCACTCGCCGGCGTAGTTCATGACGGACTTCGCGCAGTATTCGTTGAACTTCTCCAGGCCCATGTCCTCGATCTGGGCTTTGTCAGTGATGCCGAGCTGCTTTTCTGCCTCAAGCTCCGCAGGCAGACCGTGGCAGTCCCAGCCGAACACACGCGGCACATGGAAGCCGGTCATCGTGCGGTAGCGCGGAACGATGTCCTTGACGTAGCCCGTCAGCAGGTGGCCGTAGTGCGGCAGACCGTTAGCAAACGGCGGGCCGTCATTGAACACGTATTCTTCGCAACCTTCACGCTGCTCAAGCGATGCCTGGAACGTTTCATCCTTGTTCCAGTAGTCGAGCACAGCGCGTTCCATCTCGGGAAACTTGTCGCTGCCTCCGGTCATATCGACCTTAGGGTAGACGTTGCCAACCATGACACTCCTCCACACACAATCTGCAGGGACGCATGTGCTGCGCGGTACCACCCTGCTTGGGGCGAAAGCCCCCACTTCATTTGTGGTGAAGGAAGTGACGTCTTCCCATTTAACGTCCGGTTCTAATAAGCGTAATGCCGTTCTTCCGGAATGCTCCCCGGTGATAGCCGGATCAAAGCGTTACGCCCGGAAGTGTAGCACTCCCGGGCGTTGAGGTTTTACTTCTCGTTCGGCGCCGTAGTTGAGCGGGCCTCGAGTTCCTCGAGCTGGGACTCAAGCAGCGTCTTCAGGCGAGTACGGTACTCGCGCTCGAAGGTGCGCAGCTCCGCAATGCGATTCTCCAGCGCAGTCTGCTGCTGCTTCACCGTGTTCATAATCTCGGTGTGCTTGCGCTCTGCATCTGCCTTGAGCTTGTTGGCCTTCTCCTCCGCTTGGCGGATCTGGGCCTCGGCGCGGGAAGCGGCCTCGCCAGTGGTCTCCTCGGCCTTCTTCTGGGCCTCGGCGACGAGCTGCTTGGCGCGAGTCTCCGCCTCCTGCAGCTGAGACTGGGAGCGGGTCTGAGCGTCCTGCAGTTGCTTCTTGGACTTCGCCTCAGCCTCGGCCACCTCACGCTCTGCAGCGCTGCGTGCGTCTGCCAGCATGGAGGTTGCCTCTGCCTGGGCATCGCTGGTCAGACGGTCTGCCATCTCCTGTGCAAGGCCGAGCACCTTGGCAGCCTGGATGTGCGAATCTTGCGAAGGCTCTGCCTTCTGCGGGGCGGTGTTGACCGCCTTGGACACGCCTTCAGCCGGACGCTTCGCAGCCTGTGCGCGAGCTTCCTCAGCCTGCTTGCGGGCTGCTGCCGCATCTTCCTTGGCAGCCTTAGCCTCAGCCTCAGCCTTGTCCTTGGCTTCCTTCGCGGAACGCAGCTGCGCCTCGTAGTCAGCGCGGATCTTCTGCTCCACCTCGCGGCGGATTGCAGCCTCGTCTGCGGAAGAACCGGCTGCTGCCGGTGCCGCTACGCCAGCGCCACCCTCTTCGAGTCGTGCGCGGAGCTCTTCGTTTTCATCCTGGAGCTGTGCAAGCGCGTCTTCAACCAGGTCGAGGAACTGATCAACTTCGTCCTCGTTGTAGCCCCGCTTGCCAATCGGGGGCTTGCTGAAAGCGACATTGTGCACGTCAGCTGGCGTCAACGGCATTTGCGTTCCCTTCATGTTCTTGTAACGGACCCGCGTCTGCGGGTCGCGAATGCGCCCCACGTTACGGGAACGTACTTAATTTGTCTGCTGAATTGTAACTGTTTCGTCTACACAACGCACATGACAGCGCGCTAATGCAGTGCCGGAACGATCATCGTCGCCCGAATAACCATCTGGAGCAGCGAAAGCGCCAGGAATAGCACGATCACGCTCACGTCGAGCCCCACTCCCCCGTTCAACCTCAACGGGGGGATGAGCTTGCGCAATGCAAACACTGGAGGGTCGGTGATCTTGAACAGTGGTTCCGCCACCATGATGAACCAGTGTGGCGGGTCGAAGTGCTTCGAGAAGGCCTGAATCATCTCAATGATGATGCGCACGACGACAAATAGCGAGTAGATGCCGATGACGGCGTAGAGAATTGCTCCGATAAGTGCCACGCGTTCACACCCTACAGGTTCGCTAGCGCAGGCCTGCAGAGCGCTTCAGCGCATCTTTGTCCACGTTGGCGTTTTCCGGGACGATGGCAAACAGGCGCTTGCGAGTGTCCTCACCACGGGACAGGTTGTGCATGCTGCCGCGCAGGCCGAAGCACAGGCCAGCAGCAAAGTCGACGATGCGCTTCGCGTCGGCGGTATCCAGGTCGGTCAGATCCATAACCACTGCGTCGCCATCGCGGAACGGCTCGCCGATCTCCTTGGCATCGTTGTAATTACGCGGAGACACGTTGACGATGCGCGGGGTCGGACGGTAGCTGGCGCGTGTCGACGACACCTCGCGGTGGTCACGCTCATAACGCGACGGACGCTCAGCACGGTCGTACGCGCCAGCGCCAGCAGTCGAGGAAGTTTCGGAGTAGCGCGAATCCTCAAAGTAGGCGTCGTCCTCGTTGTTCTCGATCGGACCGAGGCCGAAGAATTCTTTTGCGCTGCCAAAGAAGGACATAGTGGGGCTCCTTGGGGGTGGTTTTGCAATGAAGGTCAGCCTACGGGGCGGGGCCCAAGCAGCGCTGTTCCGACACGCACGAGATCGGATCCGCACGCGATTGCTGTCTCAAAGTCCCCGCTCATACCGGCCGACAAGATGAGGTCGCGGCCGAGGTGGGCGGAGGTGTCGTCGACAAGCGCACGTGCCCTGCGGAACACCGTCTCGGGGTCGGAGTTCAACGGGGGCACGACCATGAACCCGTCGAGGCGAAGATGCTCGGAATTTTCGACCGCCTCGATGATTTCCGGAACATCGTCGTAGGACGCGCCGCCGCGGGCGGTATCGCCGTCGTCGGAAAGCTGGATCAGGCACGGCAGGGTGTCCGTGGTGCGGTCGCCGCGCTCGAGGGCAAGCGCCATGCCACGGTCAAGGCCGTGGGCGAGTTTGACCGAGTCGAGCGAGTGGACCTGAGCCGCCCAACGCGCGACGGCGTTAGCTTTCTTGGACTGGATCTGGCCGATCATGGCGATCTGGCACCGCCCATCCAGAGCTTCAGCCTTCGCGCGGGCCTCCTGCTCGCGGTTTTCGCCGACGAGGGTGATGCCTGCCTCGGCGAGTTCAATAATGCGCTCAACGGGGTGGAATTTGGTCACGGGCAAGAGTTGCACGCTGCCTTCCGGGCGACCTGCGGCACGCTCGGCGTCGTGAATCTGCTTGGTTACGGTTTCAAGGTTATGCATCTGGCATCCAAATCACGCCGGCCTGACGTCCGGTGACGCCCTCGCGGCGATGAGAGAAGAAATCGGTATCGGTGATGGTATCGCGCGGATCTGCGTCGATGTGGGTCACGCCCATGCTCATCAGTTGGCGCACAAGCCCGGCACGGACGTCGATGCCCGCGGTCCCCTGCTTGGTGGTTGTGCGCGAGCCGGGCAAATGCTTTTCGACGTCCGCAGCCATCTCGGCAGGCACCTCATAGGACTCACCTGCCGCCGCCGGCCCGAGCAGCACCTGGATACGCTCCGGGGCTGCGCCAAGCGCCACCATCTCCTCGACGGTGCGGCGCACAATGCCGTTGCGAGCTCCCATACGGCCCGCGTGGGCTGCGGCGATCACACCTGCGCTGTGGTCGGACAGCAGCACGGGGGTGCAGTCCGCAACCAGCACGCACAGTGCGAGGTTTTTCTCGCGAGTCACGATCGCGTCAGTGGCCGCAACCGGCTCATCCGCGGGCCCGTCGACCACGGTGACGGTGTTGGTGTGGAGTTGTTCCATCCACACGAAACGCTCGGCGGGAAGGCCCAAGATGTCGGCGAGACGCTGACGGTTCGCGGCGACGTCGGCTGGGTCGTCGCCAACATGCGTTCCCAGGTTGAACGCATCGTACGGAGAACGCGAAACCCCGCCAGCACGGGAAGTAAACACCATGCGGACGGGGCGGTTGGAAAGATCTGGCATGCCAGCCAGTCTAACTAGCGCATGAAATCAGGCACATCCAAGTCGTCGAAGCCGCCGCCGAACTCCTCGTCGCGGCGCGGACGGGAGTCCTCACGGTCCGTAAACAGGCCACGGTTTGGCTCGTAGCGGTGACGAGCCTGGTAGCTCTCCGACGGCTGCTCGGTGCGGGTCTCGGTCCGGGTCTCAGTGCGTGGCTCGGCCGGCTTCTCCGGCTGGGACTCGAGCTCCTCGGCTGGAGCGATGACGCTTGCCTGCGGGGCGTCCTCGGCAGGGCGGGCGTTGGCCTTCTCGTCGAAGCCAGTGGCGATGATGGTCACGCGGACCTCGTCGCCCAGGTTGTCGTCGATAATCGTGCCGAAGATGATGTTGGCATCGTCGTCGGCCTTCTCCTCCACGATGGAGGCAGCGTTGTTGACTTCCATCAAGCCAAGGTCCGAACCGCCGGCCACAGAGATGAGCACGCCCTTGGCGCCCTCCATGGTGGTCTCCAGCAGCGGAGAGTTGATGGCCTGCTCGGTGGCGGTCATCACACGGTTTTCGCCGCGGGCGGAACCGACGCCCATGAGCGCGGAACCAGCGTCGGCCATGACGGAGCGCACGTCCGCAAAGTCAACGTTGATCATGCCCGGAATAGTGATCAGGTTGGTAATACCCTGAACACCGTTGTAGAGCACCTCATCAGCTGCGCGGAACGCTTCCATCATGGAAAGTTCAGCATCGCCCAGCTGCAGGAGGCGATCGTTCGGGATCACGATGACCGTGTCACAAACTTCCTTCAGGTTCTCAATGCCGGCCAGAGCCTGGCGGGTGCGACGCTTGCCCTCGAAGGTAAACGGGCGGGTCACAACACCGATGGTCAGGGCGCCCATCTTCTTCGCAATGCCTGCGACGACCGGGGCCGCACCAGTGCCGGTGCCGCCACCTTCGCCTGCAGTAACGAAAACCATGTCGGAGCCCTTCAGGGACTCCTCAATCTCCTGCTTGTGGTCCTCGGCAGAAGTGCGGCCAACCTCGGGGTTCGCGCCTGCACCCAGTCCACGGGTGGCTTCGCGTCCGATGTCGAGCTTGGTGTCAGCGTCGGTAAACAGCAGCGCCTGCGAGTCGGTGTTGATGGCGACGAATTCGACGCCTTTCAGCCCCTCCTCGATCATTCGATTCACAGCATTGACGCCGCCCCCGCCGACACCGACGACGCGGATCATGGCGAGGTAGTTGGCGGGAGAAGTCATAGCGTAAGTCTCGCCTTTCAAAACTCGGGTGTGCAGTTGCGTCCCATCATGTTGGAAAGCGAAGCATTTTTTGTGTTCTCCCCCGGCGTGTCTCAACCCTAAACCTGTACTTTAGGGTTGTGACCTGGGCTTTTACCGAGATGTCACCAACTCGGGGTTAGAAATATTGAACTCACGCCCCTCCAACTGGAGCACGGTCTCAAGAGCCAATGCCTTATTCGCATTATCGGTTGCGGCTCCCCACTGGACCACGCGGTCGTCGTCAAGCACGAGCGTGTACGTGTAGTCACCGTTGGCTTTGAGCGCGCGGACGCGAGGCCGGGCAACATCGCTAATCGACGACGCCACCTCCACCGCCTGCGCAAACCGCTCCTGGGCCACCCCCTGGATCTCCACAGCGCCTGCGGGCGGCGCCGCAACGATGAAATCGCGGCCCTCCCGGTCGATCAGGTGCGGCTGGCCATCAATGTCCACCCACGCCACCGGATCATGCTCTGTGATCTCCACACTGACGCCGTTCGGCCACGCGCGCGACACTGTTGCGGAATCCACCCAGGGGTTTGCGGCAACATTCTCGGCGGCTCGGCGCGGCTTCACCTTGCCTATCGGCGTGCCGTAATCAATCCCGGTGAGATTGCGTACTTCCTCCTCGGGCAGGTTCACGGACCCCTCGACGGCAATATCGTTCACGCTCATCAGCGGCGTGAACGGAACAGCCGCGCACACAGCCACAACAATGGCCACCGTTGCTGCGATCGCACCGTACGGGATCTTCCGGTGCTTCGGCTGCTCCTCGGTTGAATCAGGCATGGGAACTTTCGTGGACATTACTTGCCCGCCAACGCATCCAGGATCTCGTCTGCCAGCATGGTCACACTGCCCGCCCCCATCGTGAGCACCAAGTCACCCGGCTCGGTCACGGACGCAACGGTTGCAGGAGCAGCAGAGAAGTCCGGTTCAAGGTGCACCGGGATGGTCATTTCGTCGCTAATAATGCGCGAGGTCACACCCTCAACCGGGGTTTCACGGGCACCGTAGATATCTAACAGCACGCACTCGTCTGCCAGCGACAATGCCTTAGCAAACTCGCTGGAGAACTCCTGGGTGCGCGAGTACAGGTGTGGCTGGAAGCACACGACCACACGCGCACCGTTGCCTTCTGCTTCCACCTTGTCGCGGGCCGCGGTAAGCACCGCCTCCACCTCGGTCGGGTGGTGGGCGTAGTCGTCGTACACGCGAGTCTCACCGACGCTGCCTTTGTACTCGAAACGACGGCGCACGCCCGTGAACTCGCTGAGCCCCTGGGCGAGCTTCTCCGGACTCGCGCCGACGAGTACCCCACCGAGCAGCGCTGCTGCCGAGTTGAGCACCATGTGGCGGCCCGGGATAGCCATGCTGTAGGTGACCTCGCCGGAGACATCAGGCGTGCGCAAACGCACACCGACTGCGGTGTGCTCGCCTTCCTGGCGCTCTTCGGTAATCACCGCCGCTGCCGGCACGCTCGGGTGGCGCTTTGCGGCTTCTTCAGTGCCGTATCCATAAACCGTCAGACCACGCTCG
This sequence comes from Corynebacterium coyleae, assembly GCF_030408635.1. Taxonomy (NCBI): domain Bacteria; kingdom Bacillati; phylum Actinomycetota; class Actinomycetes; order Mycobacteriales; family Corynebacteriaceae; genus Corynebacterium; species Corynebacterium coyleae. The sequence goes on from NZ_CP047198.1 coordinate 1,693,523, forward strand.
ATTGCGCGCTCACCGCAAGCTGCGGCGTGTTCGTCATCTAGGCACACCACGATGTTCTTCGCAATGTCCGCAAAATCATCGAACACCTTGAAATACGCCTCACGCGTGCCGTAGAAGTCCAGGTGATCCGGCTCAATGTTCGTAATCACGGCGACATCTGGGGAGTAACGCAACAGCGACGCGTCCGACTCGTCGGCCTCCGCGACAAAAACCTCGCCCTGGCCGTGATGAGCGTTCGTGCCGGCACGGTTGAGCTGCCCGCCGATCGCGAACGACGGGTCTTGCCCTGCTGCTTGCAACGCCACGACCGCCATCGACGTCGTCGAAGTCTTGCCGTGCGTGCCAGCGAGCAACAGCTGAGTACGGCCCTCCATCAACTCGGCCAGCAGGTCCGAGCGGCGCAGCAGCGGAACACCCTCCCGCTTGGCGCGGACGAGTTCGGGGTTGTCCTGCGGGATAGCAGCAAAGCTCGTCACCACCGCGGTGGGAAGCTCACCAGAGAGCTCCAGGTTGGCCTCGTCGTGGCCAAGCGCCACCTTCGCGCCCTTGGCCTTCAGTGCGCGAACCGGACGAGAGTCCTTCGCGTCAGAGCCAGTCACGGTTGCGCCTCGGTCCAACAAGATATGCGCCACGCCCGACATGCCGGCACCGCCGATGCCAATGAGGTGCACACGTGAGAGATCCGTCATCAGTTTTCCTTTCCAGCCGCATCAGCAATGCGGCGCGCGAGGTCCTCGGCAACATTGCCGGCACCGGATTGAGCAATAGCGTGGCGCATCTCGGCGCGCACGTCGTCGTTATTCAACAAAGGCAGCAGCTTCTCGACGAGTACGTCGCCGGTCAGCTCCGCGTCGTCGATACGCAATGCCGCCCCTGTGGCCACCAAGTGTGCAGAGTTCAACCCCTGCTCACCGTTACCGTGCGGCAGCGGGATGTAAATCGCAGGCACACCGGCCGCAGAGTTCTCCGCAACCGTCATCGCCCCCGAGCGGCACACCACCACATCTGCGACCGCATAGGCCGCCTCCATGTCGTCGATGTACGGCACAGCCGTATAGCCATCGTGGGGTGCAGGTGCGTCGTTCTTGCGCCCGTAGGCGTGCAGCACCTGGTGGCCGGCAGCGGTGATGCGCTCCACTGCATCGGCGAGCGCCGTATTGATACTCACCGCACCCTGGGAACCACCAGTGACGAGGACAGTCGTCTTCTCCGGATCCAGCCCCCACGTGCGTAGGCCACGCTCACGCTTTGCCCCATCCGGGTCGACCCCGACACCGGGACGCACCGGAATGCCGACGACGTCGCCGGCCATCCCCGAGTTCGCCACCGCATTCAGGCCAACGCCACCGAGCTTGACCCCAAGCTTGTTCGCCATCCCCGCAAGCGCGTTGGTTTCCAGCACGAAAAACGGCAGCCGCAGCGACTTCGCCGCCAAGTATGCCGGCGCCGACACATACCCTCCGGTACCGAGCACCACCTGAGCACCCGAAGATTTCATCGCTTGCTTCGCCTGATTCACGGAACGAAGCAACTTCGCCGGCACCGTGGCCAGCTTCCACGGCTTCTTGCGCGGGATGGGAACCGGGTCAATCAACGCCAGCTCGAACCCGCGGGCGGGAACGATTGTGGTTTCCAAACCACGCTCGGTGCCTAACGCAACGACGTTCGCGCCAAACTGATCGCGCAACACCTCCCCCACGGCAAGCGCTGGCTCAATATGGCCTGCGGTGCCGCCGCCTGCCAAGACGACGTTGAGTTCACTCATGTAATCCTCCTGCTATCTACGCACGCGGCGCGGCCCACCAGTGGCTTGACGCACCGGCGCCGTCGGGCGGTGATTGCGCTGTACCTGCTCACGTGGGTGCTGGCGAGGCTGGCGTTGCTGTGTGATCGGACGGGGCTCCTGGACGCCAAGCATGCGGTCGAACACTGGGCGGCCGTAGTTCTGCATCGCGGAAATCGCATCCGGCTCGTGGCGAGCCACGTTTGCCAACACACCCATCGCCCCCAGGGTGATCACAGCCGAGGTACCGCCAGCAGAGAGCATCGGCAGCTGAATGCCGGTCACCGGCAGCAGACCGATGACGTAGCCGATGTTGACAAATGCCTGCGAAACAACAGCTGCCGTCAGCGCCGCCGCCATCAGCGTCTGGTACTGCGACTGCGCACGCCGAGCGGTACGGAAACCGAAAAAGCCGAGCAAGGCGAACAGGGAAATAACCAAGGTGCCGCCCCACAAGCCGAGCTCTTCGCCGATGATCGCGAAAATAAAGTCGTTGCGTGCCTCAGGCAGGTAGAACCACTTCGCGCGGGACTGGCCAAGACCGACACCGAAAATGTGACCGTCTGCGAGCGACAAAAAGCCTTGGTGGGACTGGAACGCAATACCTTGCGTGTCATCGAAGTGGCCGCGCAGTGCGTCGAAGTACACGTGGAAACGCGCGGAGCGGAAACCTCCGGACAAGAACGCCACAATCAGTGAGAACGCGCCACCAATTCCCAGGTAAACGATTGCCTTCTTTGGCACACCCGCGAAGATCAGGATGAAGGCGACCACAACCGCGAACGACAAAGCCATACCCATGTCGCCCTGTGCGGCAATCAACGCGACACAGATTGCAGCCACGATAAAGAACGCGAGGAAACCGTTGTTGGCCTGGAACAAACGTTGCGGATTTCTGTGTTCGAGCACCTTCGCGCCCCACATCGCGATAGCCACACGGGCCACCTCCGATGGCTGCAGGCGCAGCGGGCCCAGCACAATCCACGACTGGGAACCTACCTCTTCGCGGCCGGTGCCCAAGGGCGTGAGCACCAAGATCAGCAAAATAACGGAAGCGGCCATCAGGACAGCGGAGAAGCTGCGCAGCCGCTCAGGCGGCGTTTTCAGCGCCACCCAAAACGCGATCAGGCCACCGATGACCATGACGGTTTGACGGATGGCCACGCCCCAGACGCTCTCGGAATCTGCGAACGACGTCGCCATTGACGACGACATCACCATGACCACACCAAGACCTGCAAGCACCAGGACAATGCTGCGGATCATGGTGTAGTCGATGAGCGGCCGGGAATCCAGAAACTCCTCGAATTTGCGCACCTTAAGCGCCAATTTTGAGGTTGGCTCGGTCGATCGCGGGGCACGTCGCGTTGTCCCCTGTTGCACCGCCATGCAGCTGCCCTTTCATTCGAGAAGTCTCAACGTGAAGTTGAGCTTACTTGTTATCCGGGCTCCAGTGTCGCATCGCTGCCGCTGCGAAGGCGTCGCCACGCGCTGACATGCCCGAAAACATATCCAAGCTCGCAGCAGCCGGCGCCAACAGCACCGTATCGCCCGGCTGCGCCTGGCTCGCCGCCCACGCAACAACCTCATCCATGGCTTGTTCCGGATCCGTGGAGTCAGAGACAAACACCGGAACGTCCGGGGCGGCCGCGTTGACAGACGCGCGGATGAGCCCACGATCCACACCGAGCAGAGCAACGGCGCGGAACTGATCAGCGTGTGCTTTGACGACACCGTCGACGGCAGCGCCTTTGAGCTGTCCTCCCGCGACCCACACCACCGTGCCCGCACCGGTGAGCGCAGAATCCGCCGCGTGCGGGTTCGTGGCCTTGGAGTTATCCACCCAATCCACACCGCCGCCGGAGTGCACCACCGCCCCACGGTGACCGGCCACGCGGTACTTCTCCAGTGCCCGCTGGATGTGATGCGGCTTGGCCCCCTGGGTCAACGCCACCGCAGCGGCCGCGAGTGCGTCAAGCAGACCGGCGGCTCCGGCGGGCTCGATGCCGTCGGCACTTGCAACGTCGATAGTTTCGCCGCCGAGTTTGGCCACGATCCTGCCGCCCGAAACACCGACCTGGTTGTCGCCAGGCTCTTGAAGTGTGAACCCGATGATGTCGTCGCGACCAGTCTGCTCAGCTAAACGCTGCACCTCCGTATCGTCGATACCTGCAACCGCATGCGTTGCTTGCAATACCTTCGCCTTCGACGCGGCGTATTCCGCAAACGAGCCGTGCCAGTCAATGTGGTCTTCAGCCAGGTTCAGCAGCACGCCAGCATCCGGCACGAGCTCGGAGGACCAGTGCAGCTGGAAACTCGACAGTTCGGCGACGAGGACATCAACGTGTTCGTCGAGAAGCAGCACCTCTCCGACCGCGGTGCCGATGTTGCCGCAGGCACGTGCGATACGGCCGGTGTCGGCGCCGACTTCGGTCATCATCGCCGCCAGCATGCCCGTAGTCGTGGTTTTGCCGTTGGTGCCCGTGACGACGAGCCACGTCCGCGGTGCGCCAAACACGCCGGCGCGGTCAAGGCGGAAGCACAGTTCAACATCGCCGATGACGTCGATGCCGGCGGCGGTGGCGTCGACAAGCAATGGCGTATCAGGTCGCCACCCGGGCGAGGTGACCACAAGGCCAGTGTCAGCGAAGCGCTCGCGCGCTTCAGCGCTGGAACACACCGCGAAGCCTTTTGCGGTAGCGGCTGCGCGCCCATCCGGGTTGTCGTCGACAACCGTGCAATTCGCACCCGCCTTCGTCAGCAAGTGCGCTGCGCCGAGACCAGAAACACCAGCACCGGCGACTAAAACATGATCTGGCAGCGTCACAGGCCCGCTCCGTTCAACGAGAGCCACTCACCATAAAACGCGGCGAGGCCAAGCATGACCGACATCCCGGAGATGATCCAGAAACGCACCACTACGGCAGTCTCTGGCCAGCCGCCGTTTTCAAAGTGGTGGTGGAACGGCGCCATGCGGAACACTCGCTTGCCGGTGGTCTTGAAGGACGCAACCTGAATCACCACGGAGGCGGCCTCCAGGACGAACAACGCGCCGATGACAACCATCAGCAACTCGGTGCGCGAAGCAACCGACAGGCCCGCAACAAGGCCACCGAGTGCCAGCGAGCCAGTATCCCCCATAAAGATCTTCGCGGGTGCGGCATTCCACCACAGGAAACCCACGCAGGCACCAAAACCGGCCGCCGCGAGGATAGCCAGGTCCAACGGGTCGCGCACCGAGTAACAGCCAGCGGTCGCGACAGCGTCACAAGAGTTACGGAACTGCCAGAACGTAATGCCCGAGTAGGCAGCCATCACAAGTGCCGTCGTACCAGCGGCCAACCCGTCGAGACCGTCAGTCAGGTTCACTGCATTCGACCACGCGGCCAGCAGGATGTAGATGAACACCAGGAAGATGATGGTGCCCACCACACCCCCGCCGATGGCGAGGTTGATCGTGTCGATGTCGCGCACGAACGACAAGAACGTCGAGCCAGGTGTCAGACCGTTCTCGTCCGGGAACTGCAAGATAAGCAGCCCGAAGGCGATCGAAATGACAAACTGCGCCACAAGCTTCGCTGTCTTATTGAGGCCAAGGTTGCGGTGCATGAACAACTTAATGCCATCATCGGCAAAACCTACGAGGCCGAGCGACAGCGTAAGCCCCAGCACGATCAGGCCCGAGGCAGTAAACGCCGTGTGGCCCGTAGCCAACGCTGAGAGACTGCCGCCGACGTAGCCAAGCGCGATTGCTAACAAAATAGCGATGCCGCCCATTGTTGGCGTGCCACGCTTGCGGGCGTGCGACTTCGGGCCGTCCTCGCGGATCTCCTGCCCCATCTCGCGGCGATGGAAATATCTAATGAGCAGCGGGGTCACAAAAATCGAGACCAGGAAACTAAGAATCCCGGCGCAAATGACTTGAACCATGAAGTGTTACCTCGCTGCTGTTTCGTTATTCATGTTGAACTATCTAAGCGTATGCCCTTGCAGTAGCGCCTCGGCCACTGCCCACAGTCGCGCAACGTTTGATGCTTTTACCAGCACGACATCGCGGTCGGTGCGCGACTGCCAGTCGTCGATACCCGCTGGCGGCATAGCCAACAGTTCGCGCACTACCTCGCTGGCTTCGGCAGCATCGGCGACGCTGCTGGTGCGGATGCCGAATTGCTCAGCACGCTCGGCCAGCGCTTCCATCGACGCATTATTCCCGACAGTGATGAGGTCGGTGACGCTGTAGCGCGCCAACTCATCGGCAAGCGCCGCGTGCTCGTGTTCCGCACCGGCGCCAAGTTCGCCCATCTCCCCCAGCACCGCAAGAGAGCGCACACCTGGGCGCGCCGCGGCGGTGTAACCCAACGCGGCAATGGCAGCCCGCATCGATTCAGGGTTGGCGTTGTAGGCATCGTTGATCACGGTCACGCCATCGGCGCGGGTGTTGACGTCCATGCGGTTGACCGACACGGAGTGCGCATCAGACAACGCCTGCGCGACAGTTGCGACATCCATGCCCGATTCAATGCCGACTGCAGCTGCAGCCAGCGCATTGCCCACCTGGTGCGCACCGAACACGTTGAGAGTTACGCGCTGCGGATCGCCCTTCGGGGTGTGCATGATAAACGACGCACGCGCCACCGCATCCAGTTCCACATCGGTGGCGTAGTAATCCGTTGCCGTATTGCCGTTGGCGGAAAAGCGCACCACGCGTGCCTTCGTCCGCGGAGCCATCGCGTTGACCAGGTCGTCGTCGGCGTTGAGCACCGCGATGCCATCGGCAGGCAGCGCCTCAACGAGTTCGCCCTTGGCCTGCGCGATGTTCTCGCGGGAGCCGAACTCCCCCAGGTGCGCCGAGCCCACGTTAAGCACCACACCGATCTGCGGTGGTGCAATCGTGGCCAAGTGCGCAATGTGGCCGATACCGCGCGCCGACATCTCCGCAACGAGGAACTTCGTCTCCTCAGTGCAACGCAGCACCGTGTACGGGTGGCCAATCTCGTTATTAAACGACCCCGGAGGCGCCACAGTTTCGCCCGCGCGCTGCAACACAGCGGCGATCAGGTCCTTCGTAGAGGTTTTTCCGGCCGAACCGGTCACACCGATGATCTGCAACCCGTGGTTACCCGTCAGTTCGCGGGCCACATAGGTGGCCAACTTTGACATCCCATCCACTACGCCTGCAGCGGAGCCAGTCGGATCATTCACCGCTAAATCGGAGTTGTCGTCAGCGCGAGGCGGTCGCTTCTCGACGACCACCGCCGGCCAACCAACCTCCCTCGTCGTCAATGACGCAGCAGCACCTGCTGTCGCTGCCTTCTCCACGAAGTCGTGGCCGTCCACGTTCGCGCCCGGAAACGCGACAAACAACCCCCCTGGACCGATCTTGCGGGAATCGAACTCCACAAACCCGGTCACCGAGTTGTCCGGATCAGCCTCCGGGCTCAAGTGTCCTCCGGTGATCTCCGCGATCTGGCGAAGCGTCAGTGCAATCATGCGTTCCTCTTCTCTCGGCGGGCGCGAAGTGCGCGCCGCATCTCTTCGCGGTCATCAAAATGGTGCTTGGTGTCGCCGATGATCTGTCCAACCTCGTGGCCTTTACCCACGACAATGATGGCATCGCCGGGCTTTGCCCACTCGACGAGCGCGTCGATCGCCCTCGCGCGGGAGCCTGCCTCGATGATCTCGGCTGCCGTTTCTGCGTCGCGTGCGCCTTGCAGCACCGCTGCGCGGATCGCTGCCGGGTCTTCGGTGCGCGGGTTGTCATCAGTCACCACAACAAAGTCTGCGCCCTTCGCTGCTTCCGCTCCCATGAGCGGGCGTTTCGAGGAATCTCTGTCACCACCAGCGCCGATCGCCACACCAATCCGGCCATCGACCTGTCCACGCAGCGTCTGAAGCACTGCTGCGACAGCGGCCGGCTTGTGGGCGTAATCCACAACAGCTACAAAATCCTGGCCTTCATCAATTCGCTCCATGCGCCCCGGCACCGCCGCCTGCTCTAGGCCTGCGACAAACGCTGCTACATCGACACCAACCTGCGCCGCAAGCGTGGTGGCAAGGGCGGCATTGGCGACGTTAAACGCACCCGGCATCGGCAGAGCAAACTCCACCTGACGCTCTGGAGTGTGAAGTCGAATGTGCTGGGTTCCGGTGTCGTCGATACGCAATAGCTCCGCAGTGACATCTGCATGCTCACCGCGGGTTGCCACCGTCACCGGGTGCTCCGCGCGCGCGGCCATCTTCTGACCCCAAGAATCGTCGACACAGATCACGCTGCGCTTCGCGTGGAGGTCGCTCGACGGGTCAAAGAACAAGGCTTTCGCCTCGAAGTAGTCCTCCATCGTCGGGTGGAAATCAAGGTGATCCTGCGACAGATTGGTAAAACCAGCGACGTCGAACTGGGCACCCGTCACGCGCCCAAGCATGAGCGCGTGGGAGGAAACCTCCATCACCACATGCGTAACGCCCTCGTCGCGCATACGGGCAAACAGTGCCTGCAACGTCGGCGCCTCAGGCGTAGTCAACTCGGTGGCCACATCGCGGCCCATGATCTTCGTGCCCGTCGTACCAATCAGGCCGACCTTGCAACCAGCCTGTGTCAGTCCACGCTCCAGCATGTACGTCGTGGTGGTCTTGCCCGACGTCCCAGTCACGCCCAGCAGCGTGAAGTCCTTCGACGGATGCCCGTACACCTCCGCGGCAACATGGCCAAGAATCGCGCGCACATTATCGACGACCAACACCGGCCGGCGATCCGACGTCTGCTGGATGATCGCAAGACCTTCTTCGTCAGTCAGAACCGCACCTGCGCCCGAATCGAACGCGTACGACGCGCCATGCACCCGCGTGCCAGGCAGCGCAGCAAACAAGCCACCGGGCTCCACGTTTTGGGAATCAAGACCAATAAACGACACCTCAAACGGTGCCTGCGGCGCATTGACGATGCGTGCCCCCGCAATCTCAGCGAGGGATGTCAGCGTGGGCGCTGAGGACATGATAATTCCTTCCTTTCAGGGCCGTTACTGGGCTTGCAGAACAAACGGTTCCGCGGGCGGGCTCGGCGGGATATTTTCCTTATCCAACATCCAGCTCGCAATCTGACGGAACACCGGCGCCGCAGACTGGCCACCGGCACCGCCGTCGAGTACACCGCGCTGCGGCTCGTCCAGCATGACCGCCACAACAAATCTCGGATCGTTCGCCGGGGCAATACCCGCAAACGTAATCCAATACTGGCTCTGTGAGTATGCGCCCGTTTCCGGGTTCACCTTCTGTGCAGTACCTGTCTTGCCAGAGAACTGGTAGCCCTCCAGCGCATTTCCTTGTGCAGTACCCGACTGGTTGCCGGTCGGGTCTTCTTGGAATGCGGCACGGAACATATCCACCGTTGTACGGGCCGCCTCCTTGCTCACCACTTGGTTGCGCTGCGGCTCATCCTGCGGGATATCTTGTCCGTCTGGTCCGACGATGCGCTCTATGATGCGTGGCTGGATGCGCTCGCCGTCGTTGGCCAACGCCTGGTACACACTCGCCATCTGCAGCGCAGTCCAGCTCATGCCCTGACCGATTGGCAGGTTGGCAAAGGTACCGCCCGACCACTGTTCAAGCACCGGCAGAAGACCCGGCGACTCATTGGGCAACTCAATGCCGGTCGGAGCACCGACACCGAAACGGTTGAGGTAATCCCAGTAACGCTCCTCGCCGAGGCGCTGCGCCAACTGCAATGTGCCCACGTTGGAGGACTTACCGAAGATGCCTGCGGTAGTGTACGGCAGAACATCGTGCTGCCAGGCGTCGCTCACTGTCACACCGGCCATGTCGATCGAGCCCGGCACCTGGTGCACCTCGAACGGGTCAGTCAACCCCTGATCGATTGAAGCCGCTGCAGCGATGACCTTTGCCACCGAGCCTGGCTCGAACGGGTGCGAGATCGCTGGGTTTTCAAAATCCTTACCCTGCTTGATCTGCTTTTCAATATCCCCGTTCGGGTTGATGGTGTCTGTATTTGCCATCGCCAACACCTCACCCGTGTGAGCGTCAAGGACGACAGCCTCAGCCGACTTTGCCAAAGAGTTTGCCTTTGCCTGCTCAAGCACTTGCTGCACATACGTCTGCAGGTCGAGGTCCACCGTGAGCTCAATGCGCGCACCAGGTACCGCTGGCACCACATCGCGCAGGGAGCCCGGAATGGACTGCCCACCTCCCGAGACGTCCTCGGTCGAGCGGCCGTCGATACCGGTAAGCACCGCATCGCTAGAGGCCTCAAGGCCGAACTGACCGTGCCCGTCCATGGAAACCTTGCCAATGATGTTCTCCCCCACAGCACCGTTCGGGTACTGGCGGATGTCCTGCTGGTCAGCAGCCACACCGTGGAACTTCGCCGCCACCTTCGCAGCGACATCCGGGTCAACGTTGCGCACTAAAACTTCGTACGACGTGTCGGCGTGGAGCTTGTCCAAAATCTCCTTGGCACTGACACTGCCCACAGTGCGCAACTGCTCTGTGTCTGTACCCGTAGGCTGTGGATCAGTTTCGCCACCGATCATGCCGGGGATCTCATTCGCCATTGTGCGCAGCACGTCTTCAACGCGGGCGTCGAGCTGCGCGTCGATATCTGCCTTGGGGACGCCGTCGATACGCATCTGCAGCTCTTGCTGCTGTCGCAGTTCCTCACGCAACTGCTTCGGCGAGACCGTCAACGACCTTGCCTGCATCGTGTACGCCAACTGCTTGCCGTCACGGTCCACGATCTCACCGCGACGTGCTGGCTCAACATACTCGCGCTGGCGTTGCACCTTGGCAACTTCACGCAACTCGCCGCCGATGATCACTTGGACCCAAAACAGGCGTGCGATCAGCAAGGCTGCGACGCTGAGGAACACAAGCGTCAAAAGGAATACACGGTGGTTGGTGATGTGACGCTGACTCTTCCGTGGCGCCGGACGCTTCCGGGGTGTGCCCGTGGATGTCACGTGCCCTCCTCACCTACCAAAACTGCTCATTGACTCGTTTATCATGCCCCGCACAAATGCGAAACGAGGTTGCGCCACACGCCTGCGGCACAACCCCCACCGTTAACGTCTATTCGCCGGCGGGCACATTTGCCTGATACGGCGCCACGTTGGCAACCTGCGGTGCTTGCTGCGGACGAGGCGGAGCTTGATTGCCACCTGGAACCTGAGTCAGCGCATCCGCCAGCTCGCGGGTTGCACGGTCATCACTGCTTGCACGGCCCTGACGCAACGCTTCGCCGTTAACGTCGACAATCTTGGCAACCTTTTCTGGGTTGAAAGGCCGGCGCTCTTCAGCACGACCATCTTCCATGACCTCCACTAGGCCAGGTTCTCCAGCGACCACCATGCCTGCGCCTGCAGCGCGCTGTGCGATCTCCGCAGCAGAACGACGATCCTCTAAGTCACGGTTGAGCGACTCGACCTCGTTGGCAAGTTCACGCTCCTTCGACTGCAGCTGCTGGATGGTGAAGGTTTGTGTCGTGGCCACGCCGGACAGCAGCATCGCTATAGCAATACCGATCACCAGCAGAGGCACCGCAAGTGCGGACACTGCGGAAAAACGCGACGGCGCCGCGACCGTGCCAACCCGACGCCCACGCACAGACACAACCTGCTGCGAGCCGAGGCGCCCCCGCCCTCGGGAGTGCGGCACATGCGGCTTCACACCCGGCATCGTGCGACGACGTGCCGGAGCGCTTGTACGGCTGGTGCGGGCACTGCCATCGCGCGTCAGCGTCATCGCGCGGGAGCCACCTCGTGTGTCTCGTGCTGCCATGGTGTCCGTCCTCAGATGGTTGTGTGTTGTACGTGGTTTGTTGTGGGTTATGTGGTTGTCGTTGAGTGCTTAAGCTTCTCGACGCCGCGCACCCTCACCGGTGCTGCACGCGAGTTGCGCTCAATCTCTTCCTGCGGAGCCTTTTCCGCCCCGCGGGTGATGAGTTTGAACGTTGGCTCGGTGCCCGGCAGATCCATCGGAAGTCCCGCCGGCGTCTTTGAAGCTGTCAGTTCAGCGAAGGCAGATTTGACGATCTTGTCCTCGAGCGACTGGTAACTCATGAACACTGCCCGCCCGCCGACGCCGAGCAAATCCGTAATCACCGGAACCACTCGCTCGACAGCCTCAAGCTCGCGGTTGACCTCAATCCGCAGCGCCTGGAAGGTGCGCTTCGCCGGGTGACCGCCAGTACGTCGCGTGGCGGCCGGGATGGTGCTGTACAGCAGTTCCACGAGCCGGTCCGCACGGTCAAACGGCGCACGCTCGCGCTCCTTCAGCACAGCCGACGCAATCTTGCCTGCGAAACGTTCATCGCCGTAGGACTTCAGAATCCTCGCCAGGTCTCCATGCGAGTACGTGTTAAGTACCTCGGCCGCAGTGATGCCGGTGGTCGGATCCATGCGCATATCCAGCGGTGCGTCACCGCGGTAGGAAAAGCCACGCTCCTCCTGGTCCAACTGCATCGATGAAACACCGAGGTCGAACAGCGCACCAGCCACACCGTGCTGCCTCACAAGGTCGAAGGTCTCGCCCTCCCCCGATGCGATCTCGTCGCCGATGTAGTCGAACCGGCATTGCACCGGAGTGAAACGCTCACCGAACTGAGCCAGGCGCTCAGTCGCCTGCTGCAGCGCATTCGGGTCGCGATCCACACCGATCACGCGCGCTTGCGGAAATACGTTGAGAAAGTATTCGGTGTGGCCACCAGCGCCAAGAGTTCCATCGACAATGACGGCGTTGGCGCCGAACGCCTCTACAGCTGGGGCCAGGAGTTCGGCCATGCGGTCGCGCATGACCGGCACATGCCCATGAGGGTCTGCAGCGTGTGTGCGGTACACCATCCGGGCTCACCCCTCGCGGTCAGTTAGTCGTCGGCTCCTTCTAAGCCGGGGAGTATGTAGAGCCCTGTCCGGGGCGGCTGTTCTGATGTCGGGGAAGTACACCAGAATGCTTCACGCCCCGGACAGAGTCCGTACACACTCTCCGAATTGGTTGCCCGCTGTTGGGTAGTCAGTCCTACAGCAGACCGGAGAGAATGTCGTCGTCATCCGCCGCGGAGAACGCGGCTTCAGTCTCTTCTTGATACTTATTCCAGGATTCAAGATCCCAGATCTCGAGAAAATCCACAGAACCGATAACTACGCATTCCTTGGAAAGGCCTGCGTACTCACGGTGTGCCGGCGACAGGGTGATACGTCCGGACCCATCGAGCGTTTGCTCATCCGCACTGGCAGCCAGATTGCGGATAAACGCGCGCGCCTTCGGGTTCGTCCTTGATGCTGCAGCGGCCTTGCGGGCGCGTGCAGCAAACTCGTCCCGCGGGTACACCGCGAGGGAGTGGTCCTGCCCTTTGGTCACCATCAGGCCGTCTGCCAAGTCCTCACGGAACTTCGCAGGCAGCGTCAGGCGCCCTTTGTCGTCGAGCTTGGGAGTGTAGGTTCCCAGAAACATCCGGCGACCTACCTTCCTTCACCTTCAGAGATTGGCATTTGCAGTTTTCTCGGCTTCGCTCCGCATTACGCACGTAGTCAAGATGCGCACCACGGTGCTCCGCTGTGCCCCACTTTAACCCACTTCCCCCCACAAACGCCACACTCTGAGCAACTTAGTTCCCACAACAAGAAGAACACGCAGGTCAACGGCCACAATCCCCGTGGGGCAATTACCCGCCAATGTCCCCCACTTACCGCCACATCCCCCACTACAACCCCATCAATCACCTACAGGCACACGAGACGCAACCCGCTCCGAACGTCCTTTAACAGGCAAAATGGCCGGATCAAACCAACGGGTGGGGCAAAGTGGGGAATGTGGGGCGAAGTGGGGATAAAAAATCGCCCTCCCGAAGAGACCGGGAGGGCGAAGGGAAAGCTAAAAGCTACTGACGATCCTCAAACCGTCGACGGAAGCTCTCCTCCAGGCTAACACTGCGCGGCGAGCGCGACTTGGACTGAGCCTGCGCTCGCTGCAGCGAAACACCAGCGGCAGCCGGGGTACGGAGCGCCATGATCCCCCCATAGAACATCACACCGAAGCCGACGATGCTCAACACCACAGTCCACAGACTCCACGACGCCAGCGCCACTCCCCCAAGAAGAAGGACAAGGCCCAGCACAATGAGGGCGAGGCTACGCATAGTCAGCCGGCCTGACGGGCGCGAAGCACCATACTCAGAGGACGGAGCGACCGAGGAACCGAACTTCGGGTCGTCCGCAAGGAGCGACTGCTCGATCTCGCGCAGTGCGCGCATTTCCTGCTCAGAAAGAGACACTACTTTCTCTCCAGATCCCAGCTATGAATGAACAATGTATGGATACAACGAACATCGTACCCACATTGTTCCCGCGCCTTATTACGCCGCCATTGGCGCATCACCCCCAGTGGTGTCCAGGAGAAAGTCCTCAGCCGAACCGATAAGGCTTGAGACCACGACCGGCGACGGGTTGTCGTCGATCCCAGACGCCACCCTCGCCCGGCGCGCCGAGTATGCAGAAAATACCGTCGCCCAGTGCTGGCCACTTTCCCCGGTGAGCGCGAGCTTGTCCCACGCATTAGTTGGCAGCCGCTTCCGCTTCCGGAGCACAATGCTGCGAGCGTTGCATGCGCCAGCGATGCGCAGTGCAGCCCGGTATGCGTTTTCCATTGCAAGGTCGTAGCGCCTTGCCGCAAAGTCGGTGTGCGCCTGTGCAAGCAGTGCCTCCGCAGAGAAAATGAACGAGTCAAACTTTCGCGGCGCCCCCATATCCCCGTACGCCCTGCCCGTTGTGGCTGAAACTACGCTTCCCATGACACTTTCCCCTTTCGCTGTTACCAGTGCATGTCGCCTTTTGATTGCCCATGACCCTAGAAGTCACCCACGACACCACAACCAAAAATTAGCATGTTTGTTCGACTTTTCGAACGAGGATGTGTGGTCAAGCCCCGCAACAGGCACATAAGTGGTTCGATAGTGGGGTGCACATTGAGATCCAAAGGCTGACCAAGGCGGAGTTTTCTTTCCTCGTGCCACGGTTGGTGGACATCTACATGGAAGCTATGGGGTACCCCCAAACCATGCGCGCGCAGCGTTTACGCGTGTGGCGTGGAGAGGTCACCTGGCCAGGCTTTTCCGCCGTGGCCGCAATCTCGGACAACAGCGTCATCGGAGTGGCCTACGGTTTTCTCGGCGCGCGGGAGCGCTGGTGGGACCAACAACTCGTCAAAGCACTCACTCAGCAACGTCTAGACGGCATGCTTTCTGACGACGACCGTGCGCTACTGGCCAACTACTTCGAAATCGCCGAAGTGCATGTGGATCCGAGGCACCAGGGCCGCGGCATTGGTGCGGCGATGCTCAGGGAACTGCTCGCATCGACATCAGCTCGTTGGGCTGTCCTATCTACTCCCGAGGTAGACGGCGAAGCTAATAACGCATTTGGGCTTTACCGCAAGTTTGGGTTCCAGGACGTTGCTCGCAATTTTTATTACGGAAGCGACCCTCGCCCGTTTGCGATTCTCGCACTCGACATGGCGGGCACACCTCATGTCGGCGAGGCTGACTAGGGTACGTTCCAGAGAGATTTTCGTAGACGACGGTGAGGAGCAGCGTGGCTACACACGAATTGGGGATTGGGAACTTAAGTGCGGTGCCTGGTGTCGTCGAAAAGCATTTGGAGCAGTTTTTCGACGAACACGGGCCGGCGATTTCCGCGATCGGTGAGCCTGTCTCGGAAGCAGTCGCGCACTTGCGCGCGTTCACACTGGGTGGTGGCAAGCGAGTGCGTCCGCTGTACGGCTGGGCAGGTTTTGTCGGCGCCGGTGGTTTGGAAACCAGCAGCGAGGACCCAAACGCGGTCTTGCGCGCGATGAGTGCGCTTGAGTTCATCCAGGCGTGTGCACTGGTCCACGACGACATCGTGGACGCCTCCGATACCCGTCGCGGAAACCCCACGGTGCACCGCAGTGTGGAGGCCCAGCACCTCGAAAACCGTTGGCTGGGCGACGCTGCGACGTTTGGCGTGAACACCGCGATTTTGCTCGGCGATCTCGCCTTAGTCTGGGCGGAAGATATGTGGCGCTACTCCGGTGTTTCGTTGGAGGCGCTGCAACGCGCCGCGGAACCGTGGGTGGGCATGCGCACGGAAGTCATCGGTGGGCAGATCCTTGATATTTCGTTGGAAAGCCGTGGCAGCGAGTCTGCGGACATGGCGGATCGGGTGAACCGGTTTAAGACCGCCGCGTACACGATCGAGCGTCCGCTTCATCTTGGTGCGACTATTGCTGGTGCCGACGATGAGACCATTGCGGCATTCCGTGGTTACGGACGCGATATCGGCATCGCATTCCAGCTTCGCGACGACCTCCTCGGTGTCTTCGGCGACCCAGCAATCACCGGAAAACCTGCGGGCGATGACCTGCGCGAAGGAAAGCGCACTGTCCTTTACGCGACGGCGCTTGAGCTTCTCGATGCCAACGATGCCGACGAGCTCCGCACCGGTGTAGGTACCGCCACCGACCCAAAGGTGCTTCAGCGCCTCGCCGATCTCATCCGCCAAAGTGGTGCGGAGGATGCGGTCGAAGAGCGCATTAACCGTCTCACCGCGTCCGGCATTGCTCACCTGGATACCGCCGGTATTACTGCTGAAGCTCGCCAGGCACTGTCCGAGTTGGCCCACAAGGCCACAGACCGGCGTATGTGATGGCCGGTAAAATCCGGCCGATCCCCCTCGGCGTTGTCGCAGCCGTTCTCATCGCGATCGGTTCCTTTGGTGCCGGAGCGACGCGTTACCGTGACGGCCTCATGCGCTCGATAGGCCTTGAGTTCCTCACTTACGGCCACGGCCGCGGCATGATGGACGGCCTCCTGATGGCGGGCACTGGTCTTCTCGTGTTTGCCTGGCTGTGGCTGTGGCGCACCCGCCCAGGCGAGCAGACCGTGCTCCGTGCGGTGTGGTCGTGGGCCGCTCCACTCGCCTTGAGCGCACCAATCATGTCGCGCGACGTGTACTCCTACCTCATGCAGGGGGCAATGCTTCGCGACGGCTTCGACCCCTACTCCGAAGGCGCCGCTATCAACCCCGGCCCGTATTTGTGGGAGGTCTCCCACGACTGGCGCAACACCACAACGCCGTACGGGCCACTGCACTTGGGCATTGGCAAAGCGGTGACCACGATTGTCGGCGACCACGTCGCGTTTGGCGTCGTTGCCTACCGGCTGATCGCGCTGGCAGGTTTCGCGCTCATTGTCTGGTCGGTACCGCGCATCGCGCGCCTCGCAGGTGCTAGCCCCGGGTTTGCACTGTGGGTAGGTGTAGCCAACCCTGTCATGCTGTTGCACCTGATTGGCGGCATGCACAACGAGGCGGTCATGGTCGGCCTGGTGTGCGCGGGCCTGTACCTGTGCATGCGACACACGTGGTGCACCCCCGGAATCGTGCTCATCGCATGCGCGGTGTCGCTCAAGGCCACGGCTGCGTTCGCGTTGCCGTTTGTGGTGTGGCTGATGGTCACGCGTCGCGCCCGCGTCCACGATGTGCCCCACCACCTCGCCGCGCTTGCCGTCTCTGGAGCCTGGGCGCTGGCGGTCTCGGTCGCCGTCATCCAGGTGGTGACGTGGGTCTGCGGCTCAACGTGGGGTTGGCTCGAGGAAATCACCGGTAACTCGAAGGTGATCAATCCGCTGGCTGGTCCGACGTTCGCCGCAGAACTGATTACCCCGCTCGTGCAGTTGGTCAACGACGACTTCAGCTACAACACAACGCTTGCAGCCACCCGCACGGTGTTCAGCTTCGCGATGCTCCTCGCGCTCGTGATCACGTGGTGGTGGTTCCGCCCGGCGCGCGGCAAGGCCTACGCGCCGCGGATGCTGGCGGGCACCACCGTGGCGTATACGGCAGCGTTTGTCACCAACGCGGTAACGCTGCCGTGGTACTACGCCTCCATCTTGGCGCTCGTGGGCACGTTCCGGGCACCGGCCTGGGTAGCTAGAATTACTACCGGCGCATCCGTCGTCGTGGCACTCGCGTTTACAGGCAGCGGCAACCACAGGCTCTACGACGTGTGGTTCCTCGCCGCAGCCTTCATCGTCGCCGTGGTAGCGACTCGCTGGGTGTTTAGAACGCCATCGCTTGCGCACGACGAATAACTTCGCGCGCTTTCTGACCATGCAAGGCGTCAATCGGGCGCCCCGGCAGCGAATCCTCTTCGGTGTAGAGGAATGTGAGGATCTCCTCGTCGTTGTAGCCGCCATCGGCAAGCACGGTGATCGCGCCTGAGACGAACTTCGACAGCCCATCCTCACCGATCAGCCCAGCCGGGATGAATTTTTTACCATCCCGGATGTACATGACAAGTTTGCGGGCACCGACATAGTCGTGCACACGAGTGACCGGAACGCCCAACGCTTCGGCGGCGTCGGGAAAGGCCAGCAAGGTTTCGTCGCTAAGCAATTGCTCGAGATTCGTTTGTGTGCTCACGGCGCCCGATTCTACCCTGGGGTACATGGCAACACTCGCTCCAGGCACAACTCTCGACGAACGCTACGTCGTGGACCGCGCCATCGCCCGTGGTGGCATGGCCACGGTGTATCGCTGCATCGATTCCCGCCTGGGCCGGGAAGTCGCTGCGAAAGTCATGCACGAGCAATACGTCCACGACGCGGTGTTTCGCGACCGATTCCGGCGCGAAGCCCGCGCGATGGCGCAGCTCAGCCACCCGAACTTGGTCAACGTGTACGACTTCTCCGCGTCCGGCAACAACGTGTTTCTCATCATGGAACTCATCACCGGCGGCACGCTGCGCGAATTGCTCGCCGAGCGTGGTCCGATGCCTCCCCACGCAGCCGCGGAGGTGATGCGCGGCATGCTCACGGGACTTTCTGTCGCGCATGAGAAAGGCATGGTGCACCGCGATATTAAGCCGGACAACGTGCTTATCGACGCCTCCAGCCGCGTCAAACTCTCCGACTTCGGCCTCGTGCGCGCAGCCGCCGAAAACACACATTCGACCGACCAAATCGTGGGCACCGTCGCCTACCTCTCCCCTGAACAAGTCGACGGCAGCCCCATCACAGCCGCATCGGATGTGTACTCCGCCGGCATCGTGTTGTTCGAACTCCTCACCGGCCGCACGCCATTTCACGGCGACACCCCCATCGCGCACGCGTACGCACGCCTCCATGGAGATGTGCCCGCGCCGTCCTCACTCATTGCCGGGGTGCCAATGCTTTTCGACGAGCTCGTCGCCACCGCAACCGCCCGCACCCCCGAAGCGCGCTTCCGCGATGCGGGAGAATTCCTCGCCGCACTCGACGACGTAGCAGCCGAACTTGCACTGCCGGACTACACCGTGCCTGCCCCGCGCAACGCCGCAGCCACGCGAGCCGCAGCACACCCGACTAACTTCGGACTGGTCAACAACGCCGCACAGCGACGCCTCTTCCCCGATGACGAGGCGCCAACGCGAGTCGCCCCCGCAGTTGAGAGGCCAACTAAGCAGGCGTCCCCAGAACTGCCGTCACGCAGCCAATGGCCCGCTGCACAGGCGTCTCCGGCTCCGGTTCCGGCCCCCGTTCCGCCTGCAGCCGCCCCCGTGCCCGCACCCGTGCCACCACGTGCACCCCGGCCTGCCGCTCCCAATCCGGCAAAGCGCCCCGCAGTCAAGCCGGTAACTAACCGCTCTCTGATCGGTGTCGTGCTCTACACCGCTGTTGCAATCGCCGTGGTAGCTGCGGTTGGTCTGGGCGCGTGGTGGTTCGGCTCCGGGATGTATGGCGACATCCCGGAGATCGTCATCCCGCGGTAGCGCTGGCCGAGTAGCGCTGTCTTAGTAGCGCAGCATCTCTGCGACGAGGAACGACAGCTCGAGTGCCTGCTCGGTGTTCAGACGCGGGTCGCAAGCGGACTCGTAACGGCCCGGCAGATCCACATCAGTGATGTCCTGCGCACCGCCGAGGCACTCAGTGACGTCTTCACCCGTGAGCTCGATGTGAATACCACCCGGGTGGCTGCCGAGTTCGCGGTGGACCTCGAAGAAGCCCTGAACTTCGTCGATGATCTTGTCAAAGTGACGCGTCTTGTAGCCATTGCTCGACGTGAACGTATTGCCGTGCATCGGGTCCGACTGCCAAATGACCTTGTGGCCGGAGGCCTCAACCGCCTTGACAATGCCAGGCAGTACTTCGCGGATCCGGTCCTGCCCCATGCGGATCACCATGGTCAAACGACCCGGCTCGCGGTTCGGATCAAGCTTATCTGCGTAAGCGACAGCCTCTTCTGGAGTGGTGGTCGGGCCCAACTTGATACCGATCGGGTTGCTGATCATCGCGGCGAAGTTGACGTGGAAATCGTCGATACCGCGGGTGCGCTCACCGATCCAGAGCTGGTGGGCGGACAGATCGTAAAGCTTCGTCTCACCCTTCCAATCCGTGGCCAAACGCAGCATCGCACGTTCGTAATCCACCAACAGCGCCTCGTGGGATGCGTACACGCTGGACGTGCGCAAGTTCGTGTCACTGACGCCACAAGCATCCATGAACGCAAGCGAACGCGAAATCTCGCGAGCAAGTGCTTCGTAACGCGCACCCGCAGGCGAGTTAGTCACGAACTCTCGGTTCCAGTTATTGATGTTGTGCAGGTCCGCAGTACCGGACGCCGTCAGGGCACGCACCAAGTTCATCGCCGCCGACGAGTTCGCGTACGCACGCACCATGCGGGCCGGATCGTGGCGACGAGACTCCTCGGTCGGATCCACACCATTGACGATGTCACCGCGGTAATTCGGCAAACCATTCTCATCAAGATCAGACGAGCGCGGCTTCGCGTACTGGCCAGCAATACGAGCAAGTTTGACCACCGGCATCGACGCACCGTAGGTCAACACCGCAGCCATCTGCAGCAGGGTCTGCACGTTGGCACGGATGTGTGGCTCGGTGTTGGACTCGAACGTCTCAGCACAATCGCCACCCTGCAGCATGAACGCCTTGCCGTTGGCGACGTCCGCTAGATGCGACTTGAGCCCCTCAACCTCGGGCGCGAGCACGACCGGCGGGACGGACTCCAAAATCTTGCGAACATACTCAGCCTGGGCAGGGTCCCACGACGGCTGCTGCTTCGCATCGCGGGAAATAACATCTTCAAACTGCGCGTTTAAATCTCCCGGCAGCGGCGGCAGATCGGGCAGTACCTCTTTGGGGATATCAATAGTCCAGCTCACCGTTCTATATTTAGCACGGATTACTGCCCCAGTACAGGCGGTACAGCCTGCAACTTCTCACAAGGCGGTTTTATCGTCTCACATTTTGGATACGGCGCCGTCGCGGTTCAACGGCAAATGCTCCGCACATACACGAAACTTCCGCAGATTATGGCGCGCATCAACGAGAGCATCGTGGTTGCCCTCCGGCACCCGTGGCAGGCGCGGCTTGCCTGCCATCTGCCAATACTGCTTCAGCTCGCAGGTGTAGCGCGGCAGCGAACGCGGCAGACCGGACATGTCACCCCATAGTTGCGCGAGCACCACGTGGTCATAGGCGCCAACCCAAGCCCACAGTTCTGGCCTGGTGTCACCCGAGGTGAGAAACTCATAGACCTCGTTACGGATGCGCTCCAGCGACTTCCACACTGGTTGGTTCTTCGGAGGGAGCTTCGACAACACGTGCGCTTTGACCCAAGCGTTGGCGCGTGCTGGGTCGAACTCATCGGACACCGCATAGTATTCGCGGCCATCCTCAGCAACAATGCCGATGGACACCAGCTCGATCGTCTCGCCGTCCTCAATGAATTCGGTGTCGTAGAAGAATCTCACTGCGTCGAACTACTTCCGTTGCTCCGATCGAATATCCCCCAACACCTCGCGCCGCGAAGGGCCCTTCTCCCCCTCAACACGCCTCGGCCAAAACATCACTGCAGCCACCGCCACGACGGCAAGCGGGCCTGCCAGCTTCGGATACCACCCCTGCTCAGACGCAATCAGGAACACCACAACAACGACGCACACCAACGCGATTCGGGTAACAAGCGGTTTATTCATTACTGCACACCTTTCGGCCCAGTTTTCGGTTCAGCACCTTCGGGGTATTTCCCTGTCTGCTCGAGGGACTTCTTCACATCGGTCGCGTAGACATCCACGTATTCCTCACCGATCATCTCTGCAATGCGATGCATGCAGTAGTCCGTAAAGGGACGCACGGCCTCGCGCGAGTCAGGGTCGTAGCCATTTTCAACCGCCCAAGCTCGCGGATCAATCGGCTCCGAAATCTTGATCTGCACCTTGACCGGCCGGATGAGCTTGGTGCCGATCGGGTTCGCGCGACCAGATCCAATCATGCCGACCAAAATCACAGGCACGCCGGTTGGCATAGCGATGCGCGCCATGCCAGTGCGCCCCTTGTACACACGCCCATCCGGCGAACGGGTTCCCTCGGCATAAATGCCGAAGAGCTCGCCGTCGTCGAAAATCTTCTTCACCGTTTCCAGCAAGACGTTCCCGGCGGTGTCGGAGCTTCGGTCAATGGGAACTTGGCCCACGGCGGTGAAGAAAAACCGCTGCAAACGTCCACTGAGCCCCGTGCCAGTGAAGTACTCCATTTTGGCCGGGAACTTCAGCTGCCGGCGAACCATCAACGGCAAGTAAAAGGAATCCAACACAGCCTGATGGTTAGAAACCAACAGGGCCGGACCTTCGTCCGGGATGTTCTCCACACCGTAAATGCGCGGGCGGTTCCACACCAACAGCGGCGGCCCGAAAATAGCCTTGAACAGGGAATACCACTTGTTTGCCATTGTTTCTCCCCTTTTTATCGCAGCTGGCGGGCCAAATCAGCAACGCCAATCATACCCGCCTTCGCTCCGAGCTCAGCACAGAGGATCTCCGGCAGCGGACGGTATCCAGCGCCGACGATGTTCGACGCCATGGACGCTTTGGCAGCGTCAAGGAAAAGATCAGCGTCTTCGCTCACACCACCGCCGAGGACGATCAGCGATGGATCCAAAATGTCGGACACCATTGCCAGGCCTCGTCCCAGCCAGATGGAGAAACTCTCCAGAGCCGCCACACCCAGCCCATCGCCTGCGCGTGCTGCGGCCATAATGTCGTGCCCGCTTGCTCGCTTTTCGACGACCTCCCGGTACAAATCGGAACCTCGATACCCTCCCCTGCTGGCAATCTCGATCGCACAATCGACCAGCGAGGTGCCAGAAGCGTATCGCTCAAGACAGCCCTGCTTGCCACACGAGCACACCCGACCTCCCGGCACCACCGTGATGTGGCCAAACTCAGGCGCGGTGCCGAACGCACCACGGTAGATCTCGCCACGGTGCATCAGCGTTGCGCCGATCCCTGTGCCGACGGCGAAAAACACCCACGTCTCTGCGTCACGAGCGGCACCGAACCGATACTCACCCCAGGCTGCCGCATTCGCATCGTGCTCGAGCCGGACCGGCAGCCCCAGCGCATTCTCCAAATCTTTGCGCACCGGCTGATCATCACGCCACGGCAAATGGGGCGCAAAACGCACGATTTCACACTCCGGGTCGAGGAAGCCCGCAACGGCAGCGCCAACTGCCCCGATCTCGTGTTTGTCCTGGAGCTGCTCGACCATCTGCACGATCGTGCGGGTCAGCCCGTCAGCGTCCTGCGGGGTCCGCGTACTCACCGTGTCGAGGATCGAACCATCCGGCGCGACCACAGATGCACGAGCGTTCGTCCCGCCAATGTCAAAGCCGACTGTCAGCGCCTGGTCTCCTCGTTGTGAAGTCATAGCCGGACAGTTTATGCCCCTGACAGCGGTCAGCCCTAACCCGCCAACACGTCGCGCAGGCGCTCCCCCAGAGTGCCCCACGAAAACTCCCGTTGTACATGCTTGCGCCCGGCGGTGCCCATGGCGGTGCGGTGGTCGTCGCAAAGCAATTGCCCAATGGACCGTGCGACCTCATTCACATCGCGACCATTGACGACGACACCGCTTTCCGGCACCACCGTCTCCGGCGCACCACCGGAATCGCCAGCGACTACCGCAACCCCACACGCCTGCGCCTCGAGATACACAATCCCCAGACCTTCCACATCAAGACCACCCCACCGCGTCCGCGCGGGCATGGCAAACACATCGGCGGCAGCCACAATGTCGCGCAACCGCTCGCGCGACACCCGGCCCGTGAATTCCACGCCCGGCGAAGACGCGGCGAGCTTGCGCAGCCGCTGCTCGTACGGCCCCTCCCCCACAATCACCAATCTCGCATTCGGCGCGTATCGACGAATCTCCGGCAACGCACGGATCAACACATCCTGTCCCTTGCGCGGGACCAACCGCGACGAACACACCACAAGTGGTGCATCGCCCACGCCGAGCCAGCGCCGCGTTTCATCCCGCTTGTGCGCGCTCGCTGGCGCGAAGAAATCCGTGTCCACCCCCGACGGCAGCGCAACATAGTCGACGTCATCGCCGAACACCGCCTGCAAGCGCTCTATCGTGAACCGCGAAATGTACGTCACCACATCCGCGCTACGACCAATCCGGCGCAACACCTGACGGGCCCCGGGAATCATCGCCCAGCCAACCTCGTGGCCGTGGGTAGTAGCCACCACACGTTTTGCTCCAGCGCGTTTCGCCTGGGCTCCGAGAATTGCCAACGGTGCAGCCGCACCGAACCACACAGTGTCGATGCTGTGTGTTCTGATAATTCGAGCCATCTCCCGAGCAAGCCCCGGGGTAGGCAACATGATGTTGCGAGGCCAACGAATCACCGCGAAACTCTGCTCGGCGTCCCACTCGCGCGCAGCATCTGCTTCCTGGACGGAGGCGAGCACCACGATTGATTCCGGGCCTTCGCGCTTGACGAGCTCGTCGACGTAATCCCGTAAGTACGACTGAATCCCGCCGACAGTGGGCGGGAAATCATTCGTTACCAACAACGTGGTCATAATCGCGCTAGTAGCGCACAGCCCCCTGAATCGGCATGGAGTTCGCCGGCACTACCTGGATCGGAATGCCGTAGTCAGACGAGTGCACGACCATGCCGTTACCGATGTACATACCCACGTGAGTCACACCCGGGTAGTAACCAATGATGTCACCCGGCTGCAACGCATCCAGCGACACCGGCGTGCCACCCGCAAGCTGCGCTTGGGAGGTACGCGGAATGCTAATGCCGTTCTGCCCATACGCCCATACCATCAGACCAGAGCAATCGAACGCATCCGGCCCAGCGGAGCCCCAGCCATATGGCTTACCCACCTGAGCCAACGCCGCACCAACGATTCCGGAGTCCACGCCCGGAAGCGACGCGCCGCTAATCGGGTTGTCCTTATTGATCCAGCGCAGGCGATCGGCCTCGCTCAAGTTGTCTACGCGGCGTTCGATGTCACGAACCTTGTCATCCAACTCTTCACGTTCACGCTCCAGCTTCTTACGCTGAATCTCCAGCTCATTGCGCGCATGGCGTGCCTCAGCCACCGCAATATTGGCCGAGTTGGACTTCTCTGCCGCCATCCGGTTGGCATCCTCCAACTCGGTCAACGCGCGTTGAGACTTGCGAGTGAGCGCCGCCAAATAAGCAGAACGGTCGATCGCCTCTTGCGGGTTGCCCGAATCCAGGGTGGTCAGGATCGCGTCAGATTTCGGGATACGGTAACGGGACTGCGCAATGTCACCGACATTCCTGCGATGCTCGTTGCTTACCTCCTGAATAGCGGCAAGTTCCTGTTTCGCCTCTGCAGCGCGGCCATTGGCTTCCTTAACCTTGCGCTCTGAATCGGCGATTTTCTCTTCGAGTCCCTTAATTTCTTCCGACTTCGCAGTGGCGTCGTGGGAGATCTGCTCCATCTCATCGATGAGAGCATCGACATCATCGGCCTTCACAGGGGCCGCGACGCCGCCGGCGAGGATGACGCCGACGAGCGCGGACACTGCGGTCTTCTGAGCAGAAGGACGACGAGACTGAAAAGAGTGCTTACCCACGACCAAAACCTTTTCGCAATACTTGTGAGAACACAAAAACTATAGCGACATCGGCCCCACCGTCCAAGCAAAAAACATGGCCACACAGCATATTGTGAATCAAGAGCACTGGTGTGACGCACGAGGTGTCAAGGTCCCCAAAACGCACGAAAGCCCCAACTCCAAACACAGAGTCGGGGCTTGAAAACGTGCCGTTAGAAGCGAACCACAGAGTGGATCGGCATGAGGTGCAGATCGCGGTAGCCCACCGGGATACCGGAGTTCAGCGCATCGATGATCTGGCCGTTGCCAACGTAGATGCCAACGTGGGATGCACCACCGTAGTAAACAACGATGTCACCCGGCTGGATGTTGCTCAGCGCAACCTGCTGGCCAGCAGCAGCCTGAGCCTGGGAGGTACGCGGGATGGACTTGCCAGCCTGAGCGTAAACCCAGGAGGTGAAGCCGGAGCAGTCGAATGCGTTCGGGCCAGCCGCACCGTAAACGTACGGGGAACCAACCTTGGACTGTGCGATGGACACAACGCGCTCAGCGAAGGACGGCTGCGGGGCCGGAGCCGGCTGCGGCGCAGCGGCCGGTGCCGAGTAGTTGGTTGCGGCCTGTGCCGGCAGAACCTGCTTCTCGACGTTCGCGATGAAGGCGCTGAAGCCCGGAACGTTGTTCACGCCCGGCAGAGCCTTCACGCGAGCGATAGCAGCCTGAGCGTCGCCCGTAGCGGCTGCGCCCTTCAGCGACGGGATCCAGGCGTCAATGCCCGGGATTGCCGCTACGCCTGGAATGGTCTCAATACCCGGGACCTGTACTGCGATCGGCGAGTTGGGGACGCGGACCTCTGCTGCGGAGGCGGCGGCCGGCGCGATGAGCGCAGCGCCTGCTGCGAGAGCGGTGGTGGCCGCTGCTGCGCGGGCTGCGGTGTTGGTCTGGCGACGGTGCTTTGCCACTTTAGATTTTCTCCATATCTTCTCTTCGCCAACCGGGTTAGCTGTCGGGCGGGGTGTTGAGAAATGACCCTCGGTCCGAACGACCTACGCCCCACGGGAGCAAGTACTCCACTCTGGTTCCCCGGTCCCCTTCGGCTTCGATCGGCTTTTCCGATCTCCACTTCAGAGTTACGGCTCATATGTTGTTTTCGATCCATGCTTCCAACGGCTGTTGTCGCAATGTCTCGAACAGGTTACGAAACGGCAACAAGAGTGTCCAGCCAACACGCCGTTACAGTTCCGTTATCAAAAGATTTGACGCAAAGCTGCGTCGAAGCCTCCGTTTCTAAATGAAAACTAAGAACGGTCCAATATCCCCAAAACACGGCCATACGCTGCGCATTTATCCGCCAAACCAAGAAGCAAGTTGATCTCCGCAAAGTTAAAGACAACCCAATTAAAACGGATTGTGTGATCTTACTCACACTTGCTTGTTAACCTCATTGTTACAAAGAAAATCGCCCCGCACCACAGTGTGGTGCGGGGCGATTCACGCAACTACTTACATGCTAGCGAGGCGATACGTCGCGGTCGTCGCGATCCTTGTTGGCCTCGAGAGCACGCAGCGTCTCGACAGCCTCCTCGTGCTTCTGCTTCTCTGCATCGCGTACACGCTCAGACACGCCGATCTCGGCGGGCGAGAACTTACCGATGGTCTCAGAGTCAGCGAAGCCAAGCTGGTTCATCTGCTTCGGCACACGAGCACCTGCGTACTCGAGCGGAACCGGGTGACCATTCTCGTCCACTGGGCCAAGCGGCTGGTGGATCTCGATGAAGGCACCGTTCGGCAAACGCTTGATGATGCCGGTCTCGATACCGTGCTCCAGCACAGCGCGGTCGGAGCGCTGCAGGCCGATGCACAGACGGTAGGTGATGAAGAATGCCAGCGGCGGCAGAACAATGATGCCGATACGTCCCACCCAGGTCATCGCGTTCAGCGAGATCTGGAAGAAGTGAGCAACGTGGTCGTTACCACCGGAGATGGTCATCAGCAGGAAGAAGGTCAGACCCATCACGCCGATGCCGGTACGTACCGGAACGTCACGCGGACGCTGCAGCAAGTTGTGGTGTGCGTCGTCGCCGGTGACCTTCTTCTCGATAAAGGGGTAGGCGATGAGCAGCGCAACCATCAGACCACAGAGCAGTGCGACCCAGAATGCACCCGGGATGGTGTAGCTACCGATGTAGAGCTCCCAAGCCGGCATGACACGGGCGGCACCATCAGTCCACAGCATGTAGACGTCAGGCTGCGAACCAGCAGACACCTGCGACGGGTTGTACGGGCCGATGTTCCAAATACCGTTGATGGTGGTCAGACCAGCCATTGCAGCCAGCACTGCGAACACGATCATCATGTAGCCGATTGCGTGCGTTGCAAACACCGGCATGATGCGGACACCAACAACGTTGTTCTCGGTGCGACCCGGTCCCGGGAACTGGGTGTGCTTCTGGAACCACACGAGCAGCAGGTGAGCTGCGATCAGCGCCAGGATGATGCCCGGCAGGATCAGCACGTGCAGGATGTAGAAGCGGTCCAGCATCAGATCGGACGGGAAGTCGCCGCCGAAGATAGCCCAGTGCATCCAGGTGCCGATGATCGGCAGGCCCAGGATGATCGCGGACATAATGCGCAGACCAACACCGGAGAGCAGATCGTCCGGCAGGGAGTAGCCCATGAAGCCCTCAATCATGCCGAGGAGGACAAGGGTTACACCGATGAGCCAGTTTGCCTCACGCGGGCGACGGAACGCACCGGTGAAGAAGACACGCATCATGTGGGCGAACATGGCCATCATGAACATCAGTGCAGCCCAGTGGTGCATCTGACGAACAAACAGGCCACCGCGGACGTCAAAGGAAATGTCAAGCGCGGTTGCGTATGCACGGGACATTTCGACGCCGTTGAGCGGCAGGTATGCACCGTCGTAGATCACCTTGGTGATCGACGGGTCGAAGAACAAGGCCAGGTAGATACCGGTCAGCAGCAGGATGATGAAGCTGTAGAGCGCCATCTCGCCGAGCATGAAGGACCAGTGCGTCGGGAAGACCTTGTTGAGCTGCGGGCGCAGGACGCCCGCAACGGTAAAGCGGGAATCCGCATTGTTTGCGGCTTGCTGAAGTTTCGTACTCATTAGGACTGACGCTCCCAGAATGCCGGGCCGACGGGCTCAATGAAGTTCCCGTTGGCGATGAGGTAACCGTCTTCGTCAACCGTCACAGGAAGCTGCGGCAGTGCACGAGCGGCGGGACCGAAGATCGGCTTACCGTGCTGCAACGCATCGAACTGCGACTGGTGGCACGGGCACAGGATGCGGTTGGTCTGAGCCTCGTACAGCGAGGTCGGGCAACCAATGTGCGTGCAAATCTTGGAGTAGGCGTAGTAATCGCCGTAGTGGAAGTCTTCCTGACCCTCACGTTCGATGACGCGCTTCGCGTCCTCAGAACGCAGACGGATCAGCATGACAGCGTTGCGCGGACCGTGGATGGAGTGCATCTGGTTCTCATACACATCGCGCTTCGGGTCGTATTCCTTGCCGTCATTGACGTCCTCTGGGTAGAGCGGGAACACGGTCTCCATCGCAGCGGCGGCAAGGTCCTCCGGACGCATACGCACCAGGCGAGACACGCCGGCGGTGGTGTAGTGCGAGCCGACCTCACCCTTGTGAAGTTCTGCAATCGCACCGGTGTCGCGGCCGAGGTAAACCTTCACGCCTTGATCCTGGACGGTCCAGCCGTGGGTCCACAGGGTGCCGTCGCCGAAGTAGTTCAGCTCGTGGCGGACCTTCCACGGGTTCTTGATCATGCCGCCAAGCGGAGCGATGACCATCAGACCGGCGAGGACACCAGCGGTGCCGAGCAGACCCTTGAGCGCCTTGCGACGACCAAGCGTCGAGGTCTCCCAAGCATCGTTCAGCAGAGCGGTCGTAGTGCGACGATCCAGTTCGCTGGACGGGCCGTCATGGCGACGCTGTACAGCGATCTCTTCAGGGACAAACTTCTTCACGTACTGGATGATTGCAACACCCAGGCCGAGGAAGGCCAGACCTGCGGTCAGGCCAAGCAGTGGCGTGTAGAAGGTGTAGATCCAGAGTCCTTCGTCGCCGTGGAACTTCGGCTCCCACGGCCAGAACAGGTAAACACCGAGGAAAGCAATCGCGGCGAGAACCGAGATGGCCAACCAAATCTTGATGCCACGCTCAGAGGACTTCTCGCGAGGGTCACCCTCGACCGGGAAGCGCTCCTTACGGTAAGCAACCGTTACGTCGTCAAGCTCCGTGCCGAGAGCAGCGAGCTCCGCATTGCTCATGCGGTCAAGCTCTTCCTTCGTGTAATTTTTCTTCACATCACTCATGAGCGGGATCCAATCCACATAGCACCAGCGGCGACCAGCGAGATGCCGATCATCCACATCGCAATACCTTCAGAAACCGGGCCGAGGCCACCGAGGGACCAGCCACCCGGGGACGGGGTCTCCTTGGTCGACTTAATGAAGGCAATGATGTCCTTCTTCTCATCAGCGCTGAGCTGACGGTCAGAGAACTTCGGCATGTTCTGCGGACCAGTGAGCATCGCCTGGTAGATCTCCTGCTCGTTCGCAGGGTCGAGCACCGGGGCGTACTTACCAGAAGACAATGCGCCACCACGACCGGTGAAGTTGTGGCAGGAGGCGCAGTTCAAACGGAAGAGTTCGCCGCCACGTGCGACGTCTGCTTCCTGAACCTTGCCGTCGTAGTTCTTGCCGCGCAGCTCTTCCTTAGCCAGGGTGCCGTCCGGGTTGTACACGAGCTCCGGGCCACCACCGTTGGCTGCGACATATGCAGCCAAGGCGAGAGCCTGGTTCTCCGTGTAGCGCGGCTTCTTACGCTCAGCCTGCGCGTCGTTCGACATCATCGGCATACGGCCAGAGTTGACCTGGAAGTACACGGCGCCTTCGCCGGTACCGATCAGAGACGGACCACGGTCGGCAACGCCCTGCAGGTTCGCACCGTGGCAGGTGATGCAAGCGACGTCGTAGATTTCCTTACCCTCCTGGATAAGGGCCTGGTCGTCACGCTGGGCGGTGGCCACCTGTGCATTAGGGGCCAATGCGGATGCGAGAAGACCCGCGCCGGACAAGCCCAGCGTCAACGCAGCAGCACCTGCGAAGGTGCGCTGCGCCTTGCGTGCGCGACGCTTCTTGTTGGGTGAGTTTTCCATTTTGTTCCTTATTAACGAGTTTTCAGAACACGTCTGCAGCCCGGGTTATACCCAGGGCACGGCTACTGGACGAGGTAGAGGGTGATGAACACGCCGATCCAAATGGCGTCAACGAAGTGCCAGTAGTACGAAACCACCATGGCAGCAGTTGCCTGTGCCGGGGTGAACTTCGACTTGGCTACTCGCATCAGCACGACGATGAACGCGATAATGCCTGCAGTCACGTGCGCCATGTGGAAACCGGTGATGATGTAGAACACCGATCCATAAACGCTGGATTGCGGGGTCACGCCGTGCATGACCATCTCGGTCCATTCGAATGCCACCAGACCAAGGAAGATGACGCCAAGCACAACGGTTACGGTGAACCACTTGCGCAAGCCGTATACGTCACCTCGTTCTGCAGCGAACACGCCGAACTGAGAGGTGAAAGAGGAACCAATCAGCACGACGGTAATGATTCCACCGAAAAGGACGTTGAGGTGGTCCGTCTGGTTGCTCCAGTCACCTGCGGCGAGGCCGTTTGCGCGCGATGTGAAGTACATCGCGAACAAGCCGGCAAAGAACATGAGCTCTTGGGCGAGGAACGCGATCGTGCCAACGCTGACCATGTTCGGCCGGTTCAGCGCCGGAAGACGATTCTGCGGAGTCGCCATATTTGGGTTAGTAGTTGCGGTCGTCACGCATGCGATTATCCCCTATTTCTTCCTGATATTCATCTCATTCACCCCCACGATTTCCCTGTGAGACAGGGCCCGACCAGCAGCATTTAAAAACATTTTGGTTGCGAAAATAATTTTTAGAATTTCGGGAACTTTTTATAGCACCTATCCGACGCACATCAACGCAGGTCATTGCCCCGCCACCCAAAGTCGCCGTCTCCCCCACAAGATAGTTCCCCCAATTGCTCGAGCAAATAGGAGTCGCGCTGGGGTTCCAGAAAGTTCCCAGGTGTGCCCGACATCACATTGCGGCACACCCCCGCTTCGTGCCTAAACTTTCGATTGATTGAAATCTCTTTAACAACAAAAATGCCCCTTCCGATAACTCGGAAGGGGCATTGTCGTGGGCCGGGAAGGCCGCGACCCACTCTTTCTGCGTTAGTGCTTCTCGCGCGGAATACCGTACTGCAGGTTCAGCTGGGCGGTAGCCCAGATCAGCATGACCGCACCAAAGGCGATCAGCCAGAACTGCCAGAAGGCAATGCCGAGGCCGAGGAACAGAATCGATGCAGACATCGTAAACGGCCAGATCGAGCCCGGCGAGAAGAAGCCCAGCACGCCAGCGCCGTCTTCAATCTCTGCCTCTTCCCAGTCTTCCGGGAGGACGTCAGAGCGGGACTCCGCAATGTGGAGGTAACCGCCGAGCATGAAGCAGAGTGCGGTAGCAAGCACGAGGCCCACTGCGCCGATCCACTCAACGCCGAAGAGGTATGCGTCTTCGCCGATCCACGCCGTTGCGAGGATGTAGAACACTGCCATCAGGGCAAGAAATGTGCCAATGGCGTAGAAAACTTTTGAACCGGTTCCCATGGCTACGTTCTCTCTTTCTTAAACGGTCGCGTTCGGATCGACAGTGTTGACGCCGTCACGAGAACCCTCGCGCTCGGACACAAACGGACGGGTGCTGGTTGCGTACGGTGCTTCACCGATGGAGCGCAGTGCCTCGGAGTTCGGTGCCTCCGGGTTCTGACGACGGAATTCGATGTACTGCTGGAACTTCTCCGGTGTAACTGCACGGATCTCGAAGTTCATCATTGCGTGGTAGGTACCGCACATCTCAGCACAGCGGCCGACGAATGCACCTTCCTTGTCGATGCGCTCAATCTGGAACTCACGCTGCTGCTGGTTCGACTCCGGGTGCGCGTACACGTCACGCTTGAAGAGGAACTCCGGAACCCAGAACGCGTGGTTCACGTCGCCAGATGCGAGACGGAACGCGATCGGGGTGTCGGTCGGCAGAACCAGGACCGGAACTTCCTCGGTGGAACCAACGGTCTCGATCTCGTTGAAGTTGAGGTAGGACAGGTCGCCCATCGAGGTGCCGTGGATTGGGTTCGCGTTGTGCATGTCCTCGTCGTCGTACTTCGTTGCCTCTGCAAGAGCCTGGCGCTCAGCGTCGAGACCGTCGTAGTCAGCACCGTTTGCAGTCAGGTCGCCTGCGACCTCTGCGTAACCGAACTTCCAGTTCCACTGGTAGCCGGTGACGTCAACGGTCACCTTCGGATCCTTATCCAGGGCGGTCGTGCGTGTCTGCGCCTGAACCGTGAAGAAGAACAGGACCATCACGATGACGATCGGGAGGATCGTCAGACCGAGCTCGAGCGGCACGTTGTACTGCAGCTGCTTCGGGAACTCGCCGGCACCTTGCTTTTCGCGGGCCTTGTGGTTCCACCGAACGATGGACCAGAGGAACAGACCCCACATAATGATGCCGATTGTCCAGGCCGCTACCCAGACCCAAACCCAGAAGTTGTACATCTGGGTACCTTCAGGGGTGACCGGGTCCGGCCAGCCCATGTCGAGGATGCGCGCGACTGACTCCGGCGGAGCTACATCACAGCCCGTCAGCGCAAAGCTTCCGAGGAGCAGCGAACCGGCGACGGCAGCCTTCTTGGCGAATCCGCGCTTAACTTCCTTTTCCACGTGTGTTTGCCTTCCTGTCCACACTAGAACCATCGAATGCACATGCCGATGGCAGAACATTCCTACGGAGCCAGAATAGTTCAAACAGATCGTCGCTACGGAATCTTGTCGAGCCTCACGCTTTTCGACGATTGCCCCTCCGAACAAAACCACCTCTCCCCCGCAAATTAGCCCGCAGTGCTGGGCATTAAGTTCATAAGCAAGGCGTTGCGAAGATCAGTCGAAATCTTCGCTTTGACCCCTCAACCATTAGTTGGCCCCCTTATGGGGCACCGCAAAAGGTGGACACTCCGCGACGCGTTCGGTTCACGAGTTCGCCGTTGAAAACCCTATTGTGGAATGCGTCATGACGGTGCCGCACGGTTCGAGGCGGCGCACCTTATATATAGGAGAGGTTTCACAACGATGTGCGGTCTTGTTGCACTGTTGACTGCCCGCGGCGATGCCCCAGTGTTTACCGACGCGGTCGGTCGCTCGCTTTCCTGCATGTATCACCGCGGCCCTGACGCTGCGGGAACATGGAACGACGATGACGCTGTTTTCGGCTTTAACCGCCTGGCGATCATCGACATCGAGCACTCCCACCAGCCACTGCGCTGGGGGCCGGCAGAAAACCCCGAACGTTACGCCCTGACGTTTAACGGCGAGATTTACAACTACGTGGAGTTGCGCGAGGAACTCACCAAGGCCGGATACACCTTCAACACTGCTGGTGATGGCGAACCGATCGTGGTCGGTTTCCACCACTGGGGCGCCAACGTGGTTGAGCATCTGCGCGGCATGTTCGCCTTTGTCATCTGGGACACTGAGACCAAGACGATGTTTGCAGCGCGCGACCAGTTCGGCATCAAGCCATTGTTCTATGCGACGACCGACAAGGGCACCGTTTTTGCCTCCGAGAAGAAGTCGATCCTGGAGATGGCCGACGAGCTAGGTCTAGGCCTCGACCTTGATCGCCGTGCAATCGAGCACTACGTGGACCTGCAGTACGTCCCGGAACCGGAGAGCCTGCACCGCGAGATCCGTCGCGTGGAGTCGGGCTGCACCGTGACTATCAAGCCGGGTGGCGAGGTCCACTCGGACCGCTACTTCAAGCCACACTTCAATTCCCAGCCTGTGCC
The DNA here is from genome assembly GCF_030408635.1 of Corynebacterium coyleae. Classification (NCBI taxonomy): domain Bacteria; kingdom Bacillati; phylum Actinomycetota; class Actinomycetes; order Mycobacteriales; family Corynebacteriaceae; genus Corynebacterium; species Corynebacterium coyleae. The sequence goes on from NZ_CP047198.1 coordinate 1,728,190, forward strand.
AAAGGGCAAGGAGCAGGACCTGTACGACAGGATTGCCCGGGCGTTGGAGGATTCCGTCGAAAAGCATATGCGCGCTGACGTGACGGTTGGTTCCTTCTTGTCTGGCGGCATCGACTCCACGGCGATCGCGGCGCTGGCGAAGCGTCACAATCCGAACCTGTTGACCTTCACCACTGGTTTTGAGCGGGAGGGCTATTCCGAGGTGGACGTCGCTGCAGAGTCGGCGGAGGCGATTGGTGTGGAGCACATCGTGAAGATTGTCTCCCCGGAGGAGTACGCTGACGCGATTCCGAAGATCATGTGGTACCTCGACGATCCGGTCGCTGACCCTTCCCTGGTGCCACTGTTCTTCGTGGCACAGGAGGCGCGCAAGCACGTCAAGGTTGTGCTGTCCGGTGAGGGCGCAGACGAGCTTTTCGGCGGCTACACCATTTACAAGGAACCGTTGTCGCTCGCACCGTTTGAGAAGCTGCCGAGCGCGCTGAACAAAGGACTCAACCGTCTCAGCCGTGTGCTCCCGGAGGGTATGAAGGGCAAGAGCCTGCTCGAGCGCGGCACTACTCCAATGGAGGATCGGTACTACGGCAACGCTCGCTCGTTTAACTTCGAACAACTCCAGCGCGTTCTGCCGTGGGCGAAGCGCGAGTGGGACCACCGCGAGGTCACCGCACCGATCTACGCTGCCTCGACACAGATGGATCCGGTGGCACGTATGCAGAACCTGGACCTGTTCACCTGGATGCGCGGCGACATTCTGGTCAAGGCCGACAAGATGAACATGGCAAACTCCCTGGAGCTGCGCGTTCCGTTCCTGGACAAGGAAGTCTTCGAGGTCGCGCAAACGATCCCGTATGACCAGAAGATTGCCAACGGCACCACGAAGTACGCGCTGCGTAAGGCGATGGAGCAGATCGTTCCGCCTCACGTGCTGCACCGCAAGAAGTTGGGCTTCCCGGTACCAATGCGTCACTGGCTGGCCGGCGACGAGCTCTTCGGCTGGGCGCAGGACACGATCCGCGAGTCGCAGACCGACGACATCTTCGCCAAAGACCAAGTCCTGGAGATGCTCAAGGAGCACCGCGACGGCGTGTCCGACCACTCGCGCCGTCTATGGACGGTGCTGGCGTTCATGGTCTGGCACGGCATTTTCGTGGAAAACCGCATCGATCCCCAGATCGAGCACAAGGATTACCCGGTCGAGCTGTAGGTAGTGCCAGCACTACCCCAGTTGGGCAGCCGTCTGTATTGTCGGGCTGCCCGTTCGCCGGTTGAATGTGGTGTATGTCAACTGCAAAGAAAGTACTCACCACCATCGCCGCGGTGTTCGGCGTCCTGTTGATCGCCGCCGGCGCCGTCGCTTATGTGTACGGGCCGACTGTGACGGCGATGTTCACCGGCACCGCCAAGTTCATGGGCACTGATACCCCGAAGCGTTACGCTTCAACGGTGCTTAACCTGGCAGAGCAGGGCATTTACGCCGACTCGAAGGAGTTCGAGGACGCGAAGGCCCGCGCAAAGGAGGCCGCCAAGCAAGCAGATACGCTTTTCGACGTCTACCCCGCCCTGGAGGACGCCGTCAAAGCTGCTGGCGGGAAGCACTCCCGGCTGATTGAACCTGATAACCCTAACCTCGGCTGGACTATGGAAGAGAAGTCGGAAGCCACAGTAAGCGTCGAGGACCGCGTTGCGGTGGCAACGGTGCCTGGCGTCGACCGTCACTCGGATGTGCAGGGGTACGCAGACACGCTCGCAACGGGTCTTGCTTCCGCGCGTGATGCCGGGGCATGCGGGGCGGTCGTTGATCTGCGTGGCAACGACGGGGGCGACATGGGTCCTATGATCGCCGGTCTCTCCTCGCTGTTGCCGGATGGCACGGTGCTCGAATTCGTATCGCGGACGAACACCAGCCAGGTCACGGTTGAGGGAAACTCGGTGAGCGGCGGGGGCACCCCGGTGACTACATCTGGAGGGAAGTGGGAGGCGCCGGTGGCGGTCTTAGTCGATGGCGACACTGCTTCGTCGGGCGAGGCCACGATGCTGTCGTTCCGGGGGCTTGAGCACTCCCAAAGCTTCGGGTCCCCTACCGCGGGCTACGCCTCGGCTAATATGGTGTACGACTTCCCGGATGGCAGCCTGCTGATGCTCACCATCGCGAAGGACAAGGCACGCACTGGCGAGGAGTTCGCCGAAGATCCGGTGCAGCCGGACGTCGAAACCGATACGCCGTTAGAGCAAGCGAAGCAGTGGCTTGCCACCGAGCACGGCTGCAAATAGTCCACACAGACGAAACACCCCGCGCTCCCCTCAATAATGAGGTGGGCGCGGGGTGTTGGCGTCGATAAGCAGCGGCTTAGTTGAAGCTATCGCCACAAGCGCAAGCGGAACCTGCGTTCGGGTTATCGATGGTGAAGCCCTGCTGCTCGATGGTGTCCGCGAAATCGATCGTCGCACCCGTGAGGTACGGCACGCTCATCTTGTCCACGACAAGACGCACGCCACCAACCTCATCGGCCTTGTCGCCGTCCAGGTCGCGGTCGTCGAAGTAGAGCTGGTAGCGCAGACCAGCGCAGCCACCAGGCTGAACAGCGATGCGCAGGGACAGGTCGTTGCGGCCCTCCTGATCAAGCAGGGCCTTCGCCTTCGCCGCCGCTGCCTCGGTGAGGTTCACGCCAGTTGCGGAAGTAGGTGCAGTCATTGGGTACTCCTTCGTGCTACGCGTTCGAGTGGCGCCCATGCTACGCGCGCCCCTTCATAGCCGGTGTAACGGTTCTCCCCCGCAATCTATTCCCACTGGTTACAGGAATGTCGCGGTGGCCTTGTAGCCTAGGTGGCGTGAAACTACCCTGGCAAAAATCCGAGCAGACCGCTGAGGCTGGTTCGACCAAGGCCGAACTGCCCCAGACCGACAACGCGCCCGCGGCAGACACCCCAGAGGCCGCAGAGCAGAAGCTTCCGAAGGGCTACACCCCGCCGAAGGGCAAGCCGACGCCGAAGCGACTTGATCAGGAGATCAAGCGCGGTGTTGTGCGCGACCCGAATGCGGCCACCCCGGCGCAGATTCGTCAGCGTGAAAAAGAGCTGAAGAAGTCCATGACCAAAGAGGAGTGGAAGGCGCACAAGAAGCAGGTGCGCGAGGAGAATCGGGCCCGCAACCGCGAGATGCAGGCCAAGATCGACTCGGGCGACGAGCGCTACCTCATGGAGCGCGACAAGGGCGAGGAGCGTCGCTTCATCCGTGACTGGGTGGACTCGCAGCGCTTCTTCAACAACTACGTCATGCCGATGGCGCTGGTGCTGCTAATCGTGATGTTGATCGGCACGTGGCTGCCTCGCGTCGCGGCGGCATTGTCTTTGGTGAGCCTGCTGTTTATCGTCACCATCTTCATCGAGGGCATCATCATCGGCATCCGCGCCAACCGTGCGGTCCGTGCAAAGTTCCCGGAGGCGAACACTGGTTTCAGCCTGGGTATGTACGCGTTCTCCCGCGCTACTCAGCCGCGTAACTGGCGCTCCCCCAAGCCGCGGGTGGCGTTGGGCGCGAAGGTATAGCCCATGCAGTTTCCCCCGGTTGAGCCGCCGAAACGCGCGCATGCCCGTGCGGTGGCGGATGCGTTGGCAGGTGGCACGAGTGGCGTTGCCCTTGGAAGGCTGGGGGCGATCGGTGCGTGGGTTGCCTCCGTACAAGGCCGTGACGTGCCCACACCGTTTCTGCGCCCGCGTGCCGTGATCGTCGCTGGCAATCACGGCATTGCTACGCGAGGTTTGTCGGCGTGGACATCGGATGCCGGCGCCGCTCAGGTTGAGCAGCTGCGCGCCGGTGTCGGCCCTGCCTCCACGACGGCGCGGGTTGCGGGAGCGAGCATCAGGCTTATCGACGACTACCTGGACACCCCCACCGGCGCCATCGACGTGGAACCCGCCGTGTCGCAAGACGTGTGGGATGCGGCGTTGGCTGCGGGTGCAGAGATCGCCGATAGTGAAATCGACGGCGGTGCTGACCTGCTGATCCCCGGAGACATCGGCGTTGGCAACACCACCGTCGCCGCGGCGGTGTACGGCACGTTTACGCGCACTGAGCCCGCAAAGGCGATCGGGCGTGGCTCCGGCATCAACGATGAGGTCTGGAAGATCAAGGTCGCCGCTATTCGCGACGCGATGTTCCGCGTGCGCAGATTCCGCGACGACACCGAACGTGTCTGCGCGGAACTCACCGGCCCGGACTTCGCCTGCCTGGTCGGCTTCATCGCCCAGGCCGCCGCGCGCCGCACGCCGTTGCTTATCGACGGCGTCTACCCCGCCGTCGCCGCATACGTCGCCGAACGCCTCGCACCCGACACCAAAGACTGGCTCATGGCAGCGCAGGAGGCGAACGAGCCGGCGCAGGCTGGCTGCTTCGAAGCGCTCGGGCTTCGACCGTTGCAACACCTGGATATGAAAACGGGCCAGGGCGCTGGGGCCCTGGCCGCGTTGCCGCAGTTAAACCTGGCGGCGGAGATGGTTGGCGAGGTGCTCGCCGGGGGATCGTCGATAAGCGACTAGCCCTCGACGAGCGTGAGGTTCCAACCGTGGGTGTCCTCGACCTCGCCGGTCTGGATGCCGCGCAGACGCTCGCGCATTGCCAGGGTGATCTCGCCGGCCTCGTTGTTATTCACCGTGAACTCGCCCTCGTTGCTGAGCACGCGGCCAACCGGGGTGATCACAGCTGCGGTGCCGCACGCCATGGTCTCGGAGATGGTGCCGTCCTCGGCACCAGCACGCCACTGCTCGACGGTGATCTTGCGCTCCTCGCTGGTGTAACCCAGGTCTTCTGCGACCTGCAGCAGCGACTTACGCGTAATGCCCGGCAGGAGCGAACCGGACAGGGACGGGGTGATGATCTTCGCGTCCTTGCCGGAGCCTTCGACGAACATGAGGTTCATGCCGCCCATTTCCTCGATGTACTTGCGCTCGATCGCGTCGAGCCACACCACCTGGTCGCAGCCCTTGTCCGCAGCCTGCTGCTGCGCAAGCAGGGACGCTGCGTAGTTGCCGGCGAACTTCGCATCGCCGGTGCCACCCGGTGCTGCACGGACGTAGTCTTCGGAGATCCACACGCTGACCGGTTTCACACCACCCTTGAAGTAGGCGCCTGCCGGGGAGGCGATGATGTAGAAGGAGTACGACGAGGACGGCTTCACACCCAGGGTCTTCTCCGTGCCGATCATGAATGGACGCAGGTACAGCGACGCCTCGCCGCCAGCTTCAGGTACCCACTTCTGGTCGATGGTGACCAACTGGCGCACGGCCTCCAAGAAGTCCTCATCCGGCAGTTCCGGCATTGCCATACGACGCGCGGAGCTGCGCATACGCTCAGCGTTTTGCTCCGGACGGAACGCGGTGATGCGCCCATCGGTGTGGCGGTACGCCTTCAGGCCCTCGAAGATCGCCTGGCCGTAGTGGAAGACGTTGGCGGCCGGGTCGAGCGCGATCGGTTCGTACGCGCGCACCTGGGCGTTGTGCCAGCCTTTGTCTTCGGTCCAGTCGATGGAAACCATGTGGTCGGTGAACTCCTGGCCGAACGCCGGGTTAGCGAGGATCTTTTCACGCTCAGCATCGGTTGCGGGGTGGTCTGACGGGGTAACTGCGAATTCGAGGTTAGACATGTGGCCCACGTTACTCCGTGGCTATGTACCCTCGGGAGGCAATCCTGTTCAATTGTCAGAAAGGTGTTGTTTATGTCGTTCGATGTCACACTTCCTGCCCGCGGTACGACGGTGCGCGCGGTTGCCGGTTCTGCCGCCCCTGAGGGCGCTGTGCTGCTGGTTCCGGTCGCACAGGGCGAAGACGGAGTCGAACTTCCTGTCACCCAACTTGCCCCGAAGGGCCTGCTTGAAGCCCTCGTTGCGGTCGGCGCGAAGGGTACGGCTAACGAGGTCACCCGCGTTGTCGTCGACGGCACGCTGGTCATCGCGTACGGCCTCGGCGACGCGAACGACATTGACGACGAAGCCGTGCGCCGCGCCGTCGGTGCCGTCACCCGCACCCTCAATGGGGTGGAAAAGGCAGCTATCTCCGCCGAGTTCGGCGTCCAGCCGGTCGTCGAGGGCCTCCTGCTCGGCGGCTACGTTTACAACGGTCTGAAGTCCACCGCCAACACGCTTGACGACGACAACACCGACGCCGAACTCCCCCAGACCACCGAAGTCACCGTGGTCGGCGCAGACGAGAAGGCGTTCGAGCAGGCCGTTATCGTCGCCGAGTCGGTCAACCTGGCCCGCGACCTTGTCAACACCCCGTCAAACTTCCTCTACCCCGAGTCCTACGCCGCTGTCATGGGCGAGGTTGCTTCGGCGGCCGGCCTGGACATCGAGGTGCTCGACGACAAGGCGCTTGAAGATCAAGGCTTCGGCGGCATCCTCTCCGTCGGTCGCGGCTCCGCACGTACCCCGCGCCTGGTCCACCTGACGTGGGCGCCGTCCGGGGCGACGAAGAAGGTCGCGCTTGTGGGCAAGGGCATCACCTTCGACACTGGTGGCATCTCGCTGAAGCCGGGCTCCGGCATGGAGGACATGATCTCCGACATGGGCGGCTCCGCAGCACAGCTCGGCGTCATCGCCGCTGCCGCCCGCCTTGAGCTGCCAGTGCGTATCGACGCCTGGCTGCCCCTGGCCGAGAACATGCCATCCGGCACCGCCACCCGCCCGGGCGACGTGATCACCCACTACGGCGGCATCACCAGCGAGGTCATCAACACCGACGCCGAAGGCCGCCTCGTCCTTGCCGACGCCATCGCCCGCGCCTGCGAGGACAACCCCGATTACCTCATCGAAACCGCAACCCTCACCGGCGCACAGCTGGTCGCCCTGGGCAACCGCACCTCCGGCGTGATGGGGTCCGACGACCTGCGCGACCTCATCGCCGAGACAGGCCGTGCCGTCGGTGAGCAGGCTTGGGCTATGCCGCTTCTCGAGGAGCAGGAAGACGAGCTGAAGTCCCCCATCGCTGACATCCGCAACACCCACAACGCCCGCACCGGCGGCATGCTCTTCGCCGGCCTCTACCTCTCCCGCTTCGTGCCGGAGAACGTCGAGTGGGCTCACATCGACATCGCCGGTCCGGCCTGGAACGGCGGCGGCGCCTGGGGCTACACCCCGAAGCGCGCAACCGGCGCCCCGGTCCGCACAATCCTCGAGGCGCTCAACCGCCTGGCTGCGAAGTAGGCGTTTGAGGCAATACGGCCACTATGCCGCTGCATAGTCCCCCGCTCTCGAGCCGACAGGACTATGCCGCTGCATAGTTCTGCTAGGCCTCCCCACCTAAACGGCACACCGTACACGGTACATTTCGCTATTTTTCGGTGAAATGTACCGTCTTTGATGTGCCGTTTAGCCGTATGGGTCGGGCGGGGGCAGCGTAGCAGGCACGGGACGGCGCAGAAGCCGTCTAGCTGTACGGGTTTTCGCCGCGCTCGAACCGGGCGCGGCGTTCTTTTTGTTCCTCGCGCTTACGCAGGATGCGTTCCTGTTCCATTTTCTTTCGCATGCGGTCGGGGTAACCGGTCTCTTCGACGTCGTAAAGCAGAATCCCCAGCATTTTGGAGACGGCGTCGATGCCCTTGGGGCCGCCGATGCGGCGTCGGGTGTAGTTGCCGTGCTCGTCGACAAGAACAACGGACATCTCGTTGACCATGGTTTCTGGCTCGACAAAGCCTTCCACGAACGTGCGGCCGGCGACCCAATCGCGCAAGTATTGTGCGTCGTCGGGGCGGATTGTCTCGCCCGGTGCCCGTGGCGGTTTGAACGTCGTGGACTTCTTGCCTTTGCCGAACAGGTTGAACACGCCCCACATCATACGGGCCTGTCTAAGCAATTAGGTCACCCCTTGGGCAACGAACGTGTGTGGATGCAGGTACGCTTTGTGCCGTATAGCTTCCAACGTTTCAATGAGGAGACTTTAAACATGGCGCACTCTGTTGAGATGCCCGAGCTGGGCGAGTCAGTCACCGAAGGCACGATCACTACGTGGCTGAAGGAAGTCGGCGACACGGTTGAGGTCGACGAGCCGCTGCTCGAGGTCTCCACTGACAAGGTCGACACCGAGATCCCCTCCCCTGTCGCTGGTGTGATCCTGGAGATCAAGGCTGAGGAGGACGACACCGTCGAGATCGGCGACGTCATCGCGATTATTGGCGACGAGGGCGAAACCCCGGCCGGCGACGACAAGTCCGACGACTCCGCCGACGCCAAGGAAGAGGCGAAGGACGAAGAGCCGGCTGAGGAGCCGAAGGAAGAAAAGAAGGCTGCTCCGAAGCAGGCTTCCGGTTCCGCTACCGACGTTGAGATGCCGGAGCTTGGCGAGTCCGTCACCGAAGGCACTATCACCACCTGGCTGAAGGAAGTCGGCGACGAGGTTGAGGTCGACGAGCCGCTGCTCGAGGTCTCCACTGACAAGGTGGACACCGAAATCCCGTCCCCGGTTGCTGGCACCCTGATCGAGGTCCTGGCGCAGGAAGACGACACCGTTGAGGTCGGCGATGTTATCGCCCGTATCGGTGACGCTAACGCTGCTGCTTCCTCCGACGACGCCGACGAGGCAGAGGCTGAGGCCGAAGAAGAAGCACCGGCTAAGGCTGAGGAGCCGAAGGAAGAGAAGAAGGCTGCTCCGAAGAAGTCCTCTGGTGAGGGCACCAAGGTTGAGATGCCGGAGCTCGGCGAGTCCGTCACCGAAGGCACCATCACCACTTGGCTGAAGGAAGTCGGCGACACGGTCGAGGTCGACGAGCCGCTGCTCGAGGTCTCCACTGACAAGGTCGACACCGAGATCCCGTCCCCGGTTGCTGGCACCATCATCGAGATCCTCGCTGAAGAGGACGACACCGTTGAGGTGGGCGACGTGATCGTGATCATCGGCGACGCTGACGCCGCTGCTGCTTCCGACGACTCCGCCGACGAGGCCGAGGACGAGGTCGAAGAGGCTGAAGAAAAGGCCGAGGAGAAGGCTGAAGAGAAGAAGCCGGAGCCGAAGGAAGAGCCGAAGCAGGAGGCTCCGAAGGCTGCTTCCACCGAGTCCAAGAACGCTTCCGCGAAGGTGAACAACGACGACAACGTCCCGTACGTCACCCCGCTGGTGCGCAAGCTGGCTGAGAAGCACGGCGTTGATCTGAACACGGTTGAGGGCACCGGTGTTGGTGGCCGCATCCGTAAGCAGGATGTTCTGGCTGCTGCCGAGGGCGGCAAGGCTGAGGGTGCATCTGCTTCCTCGTCTGCGACGAAGGAGCAGACGGAGCAGCCGAAGGGCGAGCGCGCGAACTGGTCCACCAAGTCTGTGGATCCGGCGAAGGCAGAGCTCATCGGCACCACTCAGCGCGTGAACCGCATCCGCGAGATCACGGCTGCGAAGATGGTCGAGTCGCTGCAGACGACTGCCCAGCTGACCCACGTGCAGGAAGTCGACGTCACCCGTGTGGCGGAGCTGCGCAAGAAGGTGAAGCCGGCGTTCGTCGAGAAGCATGGCGCAAACATCACGTACCTGGCCTTCTTCATCAAGGCCACGGCAGAGGCGCTTGTGTCCCACCCGAACGTGAACGCTTCCTACGACGCGGATGCGAAGGAGATCACCTACCACGAGGATGTCAACATCGGTATCGCTGTTGATACCCCGATGGGTCTGCTGGTGCCGGTGATCAAGCAGGCGCAGAAGAAGAACCTTGCGGAGATTGCGAAGGCGATCACCGACCTGGCCGAGCGCGCACGCAACAAGAAGCTGCGTCCGGACGACCTGTCTGGCGCAACCTTCACGGTGACCAACATTGGTTCCGAGGGTGCGCTGCTGGATACTCCGGTGCTGACCCCGCCGCAGGCTGGCATTCTGGGTACGGCTGCGATTGAGAAGCGCCCGGTCATCGTGACCGAGGATGGCATTGACTCCATCGCGATCCGTCAGATGTGCTACCTGCCGTTCACCTACGATCACCAGCTGATCGACGGTGCGGACGCTGGTCGTTTCGTCACGACCATCAAGGACCGCATCGAGGAGGGTGACTTCGAGGCTGACCTCGATATCTAACCTCTAGCAGGCGAAAGCCCGGCACTGATTTATGTCAGTGCCGGGCCTTCTTTTTATGTTTACACTGGCGCGCATGACAGGCACATTCAAATCTTTCCGCAACAACACTGAACATTTCATGCGCGAGGCACTCGGCGGCCTTGTGGCCGCGCATCCTTTTGCGGAGTGGCACAACGAGGGGTTCGTGGGGCTTTTGCGTGACGACGACTCCCCCGCCCGCGTCGCCGTCATCTCCGGCGGCGGGTCGGGCCACGAGCCGATGCACGCCGGGTTCGTCGGCGAGGGGATGCTGGACGCGGCTTGCCCGGGGCTGCTGTTTACGTCCCCGAACGCGGTGCAGATTGGCGCGGCAACGGAGTGGGCAGATCGTGGCCGTGGTGTTGTGCATGTGGTGAAGAACTACACGGGCGACGTCATGAACTTCACCGTGGCGGGCAACCACGCCGATGCGGAGGTGAAGCAGGTGTTGGTGGCTGACGATGTGGCCACTGAGATCGATAACGATGACTCGCCGGGGAGGCGGGGTACGGGGGCGACGGTGATCGTCGAGAAGATTGCGGGCGCTGCAGCGGCTCGTGGCGACGACCTCGACGCAGTTGCGAAGGTTGCGCAGCGGGCGGCGGATCAGTCGCGAAGCATGGCGGTGGCGCTGCAGCCTGGCCACTCCCCGACCAGCGACCGTGCAACGTTTGATCTGGAGGAGGGCCAGATTGAGGTCGGTGTTGGTATTCACGGTGAGCCGGGTGTGGAGCGTCGTGATCAGGCAGATTCGAAGCCGTCGGCGCAGGCGCTGGTTGAGGAGTTACTCGATGCGGTGCTGGCTTCGCTCAAGGACAGTGGTGTTGCGGTGGGTGATGCCATGCTCTTTGTCAACGGCCTGGGTGGCACAAGCGAGCTGGAGCTCGATCTGGTCTTCGGCGAGGCGCTCAAACAGCTGTCGGATCGTGGCGTGACGGTGCGTCGCGGAATGCGTGGCTCGCTAGTGACGTCGTTGAACATGGCTGGTATTTCGCTTACAGTCACGGCGCTTGACGACGAGCTCATCAGCCTGCTCGACGCGGAAACCCAGGCACCAGCCTGGCCTGATTTGGTCCGTGACCCGCAGTATTCCGACGCCACGATGACGGACGACGAACAGCAGCCAGACAGTGGCGAGGCAAACGTGTGGCTTTCGGCCTTTGTGGATCGCCTCGCAGCTGCCTACGACGACCTGACGGCGCTAGACCGCGAGGCCGGCGATGGCGACTTTGGCCAGAACATGGAGGCGGCCTTCGGTGATATGACTACCCCGATTCGGGGCAATGATTCCGAGGTGCTGAACTTCTTCGCCCATCGGATGTTGGTTCGCGCGGGTGGTACGTCGGGGGCGGTGCTGGGCACGTTCTTCCGCGAGATGGCTGACGTGTTTGAGCGCGCCAATGTGGATTCGCGGGAAGCGGACGGCGCTGCGTTTGGCAAGGCGCTGGCTGAGGGCCTGCAAAACGGCGTGACTGCCATTACTGAGCTCGGTGGCGCGAAGGAGGGCGACAACACGCTTATCGACGCGCTCGTGCCCGCCGCAAAGGCCACCGAATCGCTCGATGGCGCTGCCACTGTGGAGGACGTTCTTGAGCACGTATTTGCAGCTGCCGTCGAGGGCGCAAAGTCCACCCGCGGTATGCAGGCGAAGAAGGGCCGGGCCTCCTACCTGGGAGAAAGCGCAAAGGACGTGCCGGATCCCGGCGCGATTGCGGTGACGTGGTTGTTTGGTGCAGCGGACGTGAGGGAGTTCTAAAACCCTGGTAGACCGCTTTGTCTTATTGGTGGGTGTCACGGACGTGTTTGCCCGCTATGCTTGGGCGTGCTCGTACGCCCCGAGATAAGGAGCCTTCAGTTGGATTACATTTCCCGTCATATTGGCCCAAACCAGGATGAACAGCAGCAATTGCTGGACGCGCTGGGTTACGAAAGTATCGATGCGCTGATTGCTGCAGCGGTGCCAGGCGGGATCCTGGCTGAGCAGCCGCTTGATCTGCCGGATGCGCTTACGGAATACGAGGCTCAGGCTCGACTGCGTGAGTTGGCTGGCAAGAACAAGGTCTTGCGCGCGTTCTATGGCCAGGGCTTTAACTCGACTCTCACGCCACCGGTGATTCGTCGTGGTGTGGTGGAGGATGCTGGCTGGTACACCGCGTATACCCCGTATCAGCCGGAGATTTCTCAGGGGCGCCTGGAGGCGCTGCTGAATTTCCAGACCATGGTGCAGGATCTGACTGGTTTGGATATTGCGAACGCTTCGCTTCTCGACGAAGCCTCAGCCGCCGCGGAAGCAGTTGGCCTGATGGCTCGTGTGGTGAAGAAGGGTCGCCGTGTGCTGTTGGATGCTCGTTTGCATCCGCAGGTGATCAACGTGGCTGCAGAGCGCGCCCGTGCGATTGATCTTGAGGTTGAGGTTGTTGACCTCACCGAGGGTGTTGTCGGCGAGGACCTGGTGGGCGCGGTGTTTGCCTACCCGGGTACCGAGGGCGACGTTGCGGATCCGCGTCCGGTGATCGAGGCGATCCACGAGCGTGGCGGCCTGGTTGCGGTTGACGCGGACATTCTTGCGCTGACGCTGTTGGAGTCCCCTGGTGAGTTCGGTGCGGATATCGCAATCGGCACCACCCAGCGCTTGGGTGTGCCGCTGTTCTACGGTGGCCCGCACGCCGCCTACATGGCTGTGCGTGAGAAGTTGCAGCGTCAGATGCCAGGCCGCCTCGTTGGCGTGTCCAAGGATGCGGAGGGCTACCCCGCATACCGCCTGGCGTTGCAGACGCGTGAGCAGCACATTCGTCGTGAGCGTGCGACGTCCAACATCTGTACCGCTCAGGCACTGCTTGCGGTCACCGCGTCGATGTACGCGGTCTACCACGGCCCGGACGGGCTGACGGAGATCGCCGGCACGATCCACCAGCGCGCGACGGATTTTGCTGCCGCTCTTGAGAAGGCTGGCGTGAAGGTCAAGCACGCCGAGTTCTTCGACACTGTTGCGGTGGAAGTTGAGGGGGCGCGTGGTGTCGTCGATAAGTTTGCGCAGGCGGGCTACCTCGTTCGTGCGATTGACGACAACACGGTCGGCGTGTCCTTCGGCGAGGACACCACGGACGCGGACATTGCGGCGCTGCTGGCCGGCTTCGGCGCTGAGGCTGCGACCGGCGAGTCTCGTATCCCGGCGGCACTCGCACGTAAGACCGAGTTCCTCACGCACGAGACGTTCAACCGCATCCACTCTGAGACCCAGATGATGCGCTACATCCGCGAACTCGGCGACAAGGACCTGGCGCTGGACCGCACGATGATCCCGCTGGGTTCCTGCACAATGAAGCTCAACCCGACCGCGGGCCTTGAGGCGATTACGTGGCCGGACTTTGCCAACGTGCACCCCTTCACCCCGGACGAGTACACCGAGGGATGGCGCGAACTTATCGACGAAATCCGCTCCTGGCTGGTCGAAATCACCGGCTACGCCGAGGTGTCCGTCCAGCCGAACTCCGGTGCGAACGGCGAGTTGGCCGGTCTGTTGGCGATCCGTCGCTACCACGTGGCCAACGGCGATACCGAGCGCGATATCTGCCTGATTCCGGCGTCGGCGCACGGTACGAATGCGGCGTCGGCGACGCTGGCGAACCTGCGGGTGGTCGTCGTCAAGACTGCTGCCGATGGTTCCATCGACATCAACGACTTGGACGAGAAGCTGGCCAAGCACGAAGGCCACGTCGCAGCCATCATGCTCACCTACCCCTCCACGCACGGCGTGTACGAGGAAGACGTGCGCGTGGTCTGTGACAAGGTGCATGCGGCTGGCGGCCAGGTCTACATCGACGGCGCGAACATGAACGCCCTGACCGGCATCGCCCGCCCTGGCGACTTCGGCGGCGACGTGTCTCACCTGAACCTGCACAAGACGTTCACCATCCCGCACGGTGGCGGTGGCCCGGGCGTTGGCCCGATCGGTGTGGCCGAGCACCTCATCCCGTTCTTGCCGTCCAACCCGAACGTGCCGCTGGAGCAGGCCGCTGCGGAGATCGACGGCTCGGCTGGCGTGCCGGTGGCCTCCACCCTGTTTGGCTCGGCTGGTGTGCTGCCGATTTCCTGGGCGTACATCGCCATGTCCGGTGCGGAAGGACTGCGCAGTGCCACGGCGCACGCGGTGCTGAACGCGAACTACATTGCGAAGGAACTCAACGACTCCTTCCCGGTCCTCTACACCGGCAACAACGGTCTTGTCGGCCACGAGTGCATCCTGGACCTGCGCGAACTCACCGATCAGTCCGGTGTGACCGCCGCCGATGTGGCCAAGCGTCTGGTGGACTACGGCTTCCACGCCCCCACCCTGGCATTCCCGGTTGCGGGCACGCTCATGGTGGAGCCGACCGAGTCCGAGGACCTGGCTGAGATCGACCGCTTCATCGAGGCAATGCGCTCCATCCGTGCGGAGATCCAGGAGATCATTGACGGCAAGATCGAGTACGAAAACTCCGTGGTCCACAACGCGCCGTACACCGCGCACAGCGTGGCCCGTGACGAGTGGCCGTACGAGTTCACCCGTGAGCAGGCCGCCTACCCGGTGGATCGTCTCGTCCACCAGAAGTACTTCCCGCCAGTGCGTCGTGTTGACGAAGCATTCGGCGACCGCAACCTCCAGTGCGCATGCCCGCCGCCGGAGGCCTTCGACATCACTGACGACACTAACGGCACCGACAACTAGGAGTAAGGAGAACACCCATGCCACAGACTCCCCTGTTTGCTAAGCACGAGGCGCTCAACGCCTCCTTCACCGACTTCGGTGGCTGGACCATGCCGCTGAAGTACGCCTCCGAGTTGGAAGAGCACCGCGCGGTGCGCAACGACGTTGGCATTTTCGACCTGTCCCACATGGGCGAAATCGACGTCAAGGGCCAGGACGCTGCAGCGTTTTTGGACTACGCGTTGATCTCCAACATGTCCATCCTGAAGGTGGGCAAGGCGAAGTATTCGATGATTGTCGATGAAAACGGCGGCATCCTCGACGACTTGATCACATACCGCTTCGACGACGACCACTTCATGGTTGTGCCCAATGCTGGCAACACCGCAGCCGTATGGGCGGCGTTCGAGGCACGCAAGGGCGACTTCGACGTCGAGCTGCGCAACGACTCCGAAGCCACCGGCCTGGTTGCCGTACAGGGACCACGCTCCCTCGAGGTGCTCACCCCACTTTTGGACGGCGACGCCAGCGCACTCGAGTACTACTCCGGCGCCTGGATGACCCTCTCTTCCGTCGACGATGCGAAGCGAGTCGACGTGTTTGTCGCTCGCACCGGTTACACCGGTGAAGACGGCTTCGAACTGTTCTGCGCGGCCGAAGACACCGTTGCTGTGTGGGACGCCGTCATCGACGCTGGCACCCCGTGTGGTTTGGCTGCACGTGACTCGCTGCGCCTCGAGGCATCCATGCCGTTGTACGGCAACGAACTGACCGTTGACATCACCCCGGTGGAGGCCGGGATGGGCCGGGCGTTTGCAAAGAAGGAGGCGGACTTCGTCGGTAAGCAGGCGCTCACTGGTCGCGAGCCGAGCGTTGTTATCGCTGGTCTGACGTCTGAGCAGCGCCGTGCCGCACGCCAGGGATCCGACGTGTACCTGGCGGGTACTGAGGACAAGATCGGCGTGGTCACCTCTGGCCAGCCTTCGCCGACGCTGGGCTACCCGGTCGCACTCGCACATGTGGATCCGGCACACACGGAAGTGGGCACCGAAGTGGAAATTGATATCCGCGGACGCCGCTACCCGTTTACTATTGC
The DNA here is from genome assembly GCF_030408635.1 of Corynebacterium coyleae. Lineage (NCBI taxonomy): Bacteria > Bacillati > Actinomycetota > Actinomycetes > Mycobacteriales > Corynebacteriaceae > Corynebacterium > Corynebacterium coyleae. The sequence continues at coordinate 1,744,035 of NZ_CP047198.1, forward strand.
AGCAACCCCGTTTTACACCCGAGAGGACGCATAATCATGGCTCTGAAGCAGGATTTCTACTACTCCGAGGACCACGAGTGGATCAACGCCACCCCGGACACCGCCGTTGGCCAGACCGTACGCGTGGGCATCACCCACGTCGCTGCTGACCGCCTCGGTGAGGTTGTGTTCGCGGAACTGCCGCAGGTCGGCGACACCGTCACCGCAGGCGAAACCTGCGGTGAGATCGAATCCACCAAGTCGGTCTCTGATCTGTACTCCCCGGTCACCGGCACGGTCACCGCTGTCAACGAGGACATCGACGGCGCGTATGAGGCCATCAACAACGACCCGTACGGCGAAGGCTGGCTCTACGAGGTTGAGGTCGAAGAGGTCGGCCCGCTCATGACCGCCGACGAGTACGGCGCCGCTAACGGCGTGTAGTACACATCTCTGCCGGGGACTAGGGTTGGGCGCATGACTGCGCCACGTGACCCGTTTTTCCCCGCAGAGAAGTCCATCCGAGCCTCAGACTCGCCCATTGACGTACGCGAGCTGGGGCTCGTGGACTATCAGCAGGCCTGGGATCTTCAGGCCGAGATTGCCGCGCAGCGCGCCAAGGATGAGGTGGGCGACACCATCCTGGTGTTGGAGCACCCCTCCACGTTCACTGCCGGCAAGCGCACCCAGCCGGAGGATATGCCGGATGCTTCCTACCCCGTCCCGGTTGTGACGGTGGACCGTGGCGGTCGCATCACCTGGCACGGCGAAGGCCAACTCGTGGTGTACCCGATTATTAAGTTGGCCGAGCCGGTAGACGTCGTCGATTATGTGCGCCGCCTCGAAGAAGCCCTCATTCAAACCGTGCGGGCAGCCGGGGTGACCACCGCAGGGCGTATCGACGGCCGCTCGGGCGTCTGGGTACCCGCTGAAACCAAGGCGGCCTCCCCTGAGGCCTCGACACGTGAGCGCAAGATCGCAGCACTTGGCATCCGTATCACCCGTGGCGTGACCATGCACGGGCTGAGCCTGAACTGCGACAACACCCTCGAACACTACGAACACATCGTCGCCTGCGGTATCGACGACGCCGACGTGACCACCATGTCGCTCGAACTCGGACGCGACATCTCGCCTGCCGATATGGCTGGCCCTGTCGTGCACGAACTCAAGCGAGCTTTGGCTGGTGAACTGGTGGTTGCGGACCATACGTTTGCCACTCGGCCGGACCCGTCGAAGGGTTTGACAAAACATGTACGGTAGGGGGCGTGACTGTAGCACCAGAAGGACGCAAGCTGCTGCGCGTTGAGGCGCGCAACTCGCAGACACCAATTGAGAAGAAACCACGCTGGATCCGCAACTCTGTAAAGACCGGTCCCGAATACGAGGACATGAAGCAAAAGGTCAAGGGAGCGGGGCTGCACACCGTGTGCCAGGAAGCCGGCTGCCCCAATATTCACGAGTGCTGGGAATCGCGTGAGGCAACGTTCCTCATCGGCGGATCGCGTTGCTCGCGCCGTTGCGATTTCTGTGACATCGCCTCCGGCAAACCGGATCCGTTGGACCGCGACGAACCGCGTCGCGTGGCAGAAGAGGTTAAGAGCCTCAACCTGAACTACTCCACCATCACCGGTGTGACCCGCGACGACCTCGAAGACGAGGGCGCATGGCTCTACGCAGAGGTCGTTCGCAAGATCCACGAACTCAACCCACACACGGGCGTGGAAAATCTCACCCCGGACTTCTCCGGCAAGCCGGATCTGCTCCAGGAAGTGTTCGAAGCACGCCCTGAGGTCTTCGCCCACAACCTGGAGACTGTCCCGCGCATCTTCAAGCGCATCCGTCCGGCGTTCCGTTACGAGCGATCTCTGGACGTTATCCGCCAGGCACGTGACTTCGGTTTGATCACCAAGTCCAACCTCATCCTCGGCATGGGTGAGACCCGTGAAGAGGTCCTGGAGGCACTCAACGACCTTGTTGATGCCGGCTGCGACATCATCACCATTACGCAGTACTTGCGCCCAGGTCCGACGTACCACCCGATCGATCGTTGGGTGAAGCCGGAAGAGTTCATCGAGTACCGCGACGCTGCTTACGAGATGGGCTTCGGAGCTGTCATGTCCGGCCCGCTGGTCCGCTCCTCCTACCGTGCAGGCAAGCTCTACGTGGAAGCAATGAAGCACCGTGGGCTCGAACTGCCGGAGAACCTGAAGCACCTCGCGGAAACGTCTCAGGGTGAGACCGCGCAGGAAGCCTCGTCGCTGCTGAAGAAGTACGGCGCGTCTGAGGACCACCCTGTAGAGACCCGTTAGGGGTCTTTGGCCCGCGTCTTAGCTGTGGCATACAGTATTGGCCATGGCTAAGACGCAGGACAAGGCAGCCGCAAAGGCTGCGAAACAGGAACAACGCGCGGCGAAGCGCGCGAAGAGCAAGGCAACGCGCGGGCAAATCGTCCAGGCGTTTAATATTCAGCGCAAGCGCGACAAGGCGCTTATCCCGATCATGCTGGCCTGTGTGCTCGGCGTCGGGTTGCTATTCTTCCTCCTCGGCCTGTGGTGGGGCATGAAGTGGCTCTGGCTCGTCTTCGGCCTCGTTCTGGGTGCCGTGCTGGCAATGTTTGTCTTCTCCCGCCGCCTGGAGCGCTCCATGTACGAAGAGGTCGGCGACACCCCAGGCGCTGCCGGCTGGACACTGGAGAACATGCGCAACACGATGGGCATCGTGTGGCTGACTAAGACCGGCGTGCAGGCGAATACCCACATGGACACCGTCCACCGCGTAGTGGGCAACCCGGGTGTGGTCCTGGTCGGCGAGGGTAACCCGAACCGTTTGAAGACCCTGATGTCCAAGGAGCACAAGCGCGTCGACCGTCTGCTGGCTGGTGTACCGATCTACGAGGTGTATGTCGGTGAAGGCGAAGACCAGGTGCGCACCCGCGACCTGCAGAAGCACCTGCTGAAGCTGCCGAAGAACTATCAGAAGAACGAGGTATACAACCTCGCAGCGAAGTTGGACGCAATGGATTCACGCGCACGCAACGGCCAGATGCCGGGCCTGCCGGGTGGTCCACTGCCAAAGCAGGCACAGAACATGGCGGGTATGAACCGCAAGATGCGCCGTATGCAAGAGCGCAAGGGCGGAAAGTAACCCCCGAATCCCCCTATGATCCGCTCGCTACCTGGAGCGGATCACTGTTGTGGTGGTGGCGCGGTCATGCATGCCGCGCCCGTCGGCGTCGACAAGCGCTGCGGGCAACACGAAGCCGGTGAGGACGGTGCGCAACGCTGCGCGCCACAGTCCCACCGGCGCCTCTTTGTCTACACGCGCCACCCCCATGCCGAGCGCAGCCATACCTGGGGTGCGGGCGAACAACCAGCCTCCCAGGATTCCCAGCACGATCCACAGCAGGTAGGTCAGCGTGTACTTGTCCCCCAACGCTGAGGTGTTCTGGGTGATCAGGGATGCGGCGATGGCGCAGATTGTCCAGTCGATGAGCACCCCGCCCATGCGTCGCGCCACCGATGCTTGCGAGCCGGCACCTTTCTCCGGCATGCCGAGGAACTCCCCCGGATAGGACGGCAGATGGTCCTCGCCGTTGAATTGATTAGGGATTTCTGGGCCGTTGCGCCAGTCAGGTCGTCGATTAGCAGCCATACTCTATGAGCCTAGCGGTGTACAGGTCTACACTTGTAACCGCTTATGACAGCCGACCGACGAGGAGTACCGCCCGTGTCCTTCGACAACATCGAAGACGTTAAAAAGTTCATTGTCGACGAGGGGGTGGAATTCGTTGACGTGCGCTTCACCGACGTGCCCGGCATCGAACACCACTTCTCCATCCCGGCCTCCATGTTCGACGAAGACGTGATGGAAGAGGGCCTCGCTTTCGACGGCTCCTCCATCCGCGGCTTCACCACGATCGAAGAGTCCGACATGACGCTCATGCCGGACCTGGCCACCGCGAAGCTCGACCAGTTCCGTGGCTCGAAGACGCTAAACGTGAAGTTTTTTGTCAACGACCCGTTCACCCACGAACCGTTCTCGCGCGACCCGCGCAACGTAGCCAAGAAGGCCGAGGAGTACCTGCGCTCCACCGGCATCGCAGACACCTGCTCGATTGGCGCCGAGGCCGAGTTCTACCTGTTCGACTCCATCCGCTACGAGGTGGACGCCCATACTGCGTTCTACGAGATCGACGCGGAAGAAGGCTGGTGGAACCGTGGTGCCGAGGCTGACGTCGATGGCGGCCCGAACCTGGGCTACAAGAACCGTGTGAAGGGTGGCTACTTCCCCGTCCCGCCGCACGACAAGACCGTCGAGGTGCGCGACGCGATGGTGCGCAACCTGGCTGAATCCGGTTTTGAGATCGAGCGTTTCCACCGCGAGGTGGGCAACGGCGGCCAGCAGGAGATCAACTACCGCTTCAACACCCTGCTACATGCGGCGGATGACCTGCAGGACTTCAAGTACATCATCAAGAACACTGCCACCCAGTTCGGTAAGACCGTCACGTTCATGCCGAAGCCGCTCGCTGGTGACAACGGCTCGGGCATGCACGCCCACCAGTCCCTCTGGAAGGACGGCGAGCCGCTGTTTTACGACGAGTCCGGCTACGGCGGCCTGTCCGACATCGCCCGCTGGTACATCGGCGGCCTGCTCGAGCACGCAGGTGCCGTACTCGCCTTCACCAACCCGACGCTGAACTCCTACCACCGCCTGGTGCCGGGCTTCGAAGCCCCGATCAACCTGGTGTACTCCCAGCGCAACCGTTCCGCTGCCATCCGCATCCCGATCACGGGTGCGAACCCGAAGGCGAAGCGCATCGAGTTCCGCGCACCGGACCCGTCGGGCAACCCCTACCTCGGCTTCGCAGCCATGCTCATGGCTGGTATCGACGGCATCAAGAACCGCATCGAGCCGCACGCCCCGGTGGACAAGGACCTCTACGAACTGCCACCAGAAGAGGCCAAGGACATCCCGCAGGCACCGACCTCGCTTGAGGCTGCCCTGCAGGCGCTTGAGGCTGACCATGACTTCCTCACCGAGGGCGACGTGTTCACCGAGGATCTCATTCAGACCTACATCAAGCTGAAGTACGACAACGAGATCACCCCGGTGCGCCTGCGTCCAACGCCGCAGGAATTCGAGATGTACTTCGACTGCTAAATCAGAGGCAAAACAGCGGCTCGATGGTGGCTGAAATAGCCTCGTTCTCCGCTAAGCCTTAGATAACTTTGTATAGCCTGACCTGCGGAAGGTCAGGCTATACATGCTTGCGCAGGCAAAACAATGGGTTCATAGTGGGCGCTATGACTGATTTGATGGCACGCCCCAATGACTGCTCCGCCGACTGCCCGGTGGTGTACGACCTGCACCCGATGCAGCACGTTGAGCCTGGCACCAGCGAGCGGCTCAACCGCCTCCGCGCGGCCGTCCTTGGCGCGAACGACGGCATTGTCTCCACGGCGGCTGTCGTCGTGGGTGTAGCGGGCGCGACCGCGAACCAGACGACGATTGCCATGTCCGGTTTGGCCGCCGTCGTTGGTGGTGCTGTGTCGATGGCGCTTGGCGAATACGTCTCGGTGTCGTCGCAACGCGACTCGGAGCGCTCCATGGGCTTTGCGGAGCACCAGCAGGTCAATCCATGGTCAGCCGGTATCGCGTCGTTCCTGTCGTTCATCTTGGGTGCGGTGCTGCCATTTGTGACCGCGATACTGGCGCCGGAGTCCGTCCGCATTGTGTCGATCTTCGCTGTGACGCTCGTTGCGCTTGCACTCACCGGCGCACTGTCGGCAAAGCTTGGCGATTCCCCGGTGCTCCGCCCGGTTCTGCGCATCGTCGTCGGTGGAACACTCGGCCTAGCGATGACTTTTGCGGTGGGTTCGCTCTTCGGCGCCGCTGCACTTTAGCGTCCAGAGTGGCGGTAGCGATTTGGATCGTATCCGTTTGACGTGGGAAAACACCCAAACCACACAACTCCACACAAAGTACACAACTCCACACAAACCACATAACTTCACATAACATCGGTAGTGTCGCCGACATCCTGCGCGTGCCAGAGGATGAGTATCCCGAACTGCCGAATGGCCAGGTACAACAAAAGGGATTACCATAAATGGGGTGATGAACAAGCTCCGCCAACTTCCTCCGGCCGGCCCCGCATGGGGCGGCAGCCTCATGGGTACGTCGATCGTGTCGCGACTGCTCGTCGAAAAGAACATGATGCTTGGCGCGAGCATCTTCGCAGCGATCGCCTCCGCAATCCTCGTTGTATTAGTGGTTGGCTTTGTCACATACCGCCAGCCGAGCTTCAAACGCACCTCAATGGCGGAATGGTCGATGTTCTTCATCGGAATCCTCGCGCTCGGCGCCGCACTGTCTGGGTTGACGGATGTGCCGGTGTACCGCCTGGTCGGCTTTTGGATCGGCGCGCCCGTCACCACCTTGACCTGGGCGATCCAACTCACGCGATTCGAAGGAAAACCACGGTTTACGTGGGGGCTGCCGCTTGTCGGCCCGATGATCTCCGCGTCTGTGGCCGGCTGGCTGGCCCGCGACTACGGGCAGATCTACCACGTCATGGGCACAGTGTTTTTCTTCATGTCGCTGCTGACCGCAGTGCCGGTGTTCATGCGCGTCTACTGGGCTGCCTGGCACGGTGAGGTTGATCTGTCGGGCCCGAACTCTGCGACCGCATGGGTGCCGCTCGGCGTGATCGGCCAATCCACTACCGCGTTACAGATCCTCTACCCCGGCTACTTCTCGGTCCACTACGGCTACGTGGCGCTTATGCTGTCCATCCCGCTGGCCATCTACGCCATGGTCACCTTCTACCCCAACGTCGCACGCTGGACGCAGTACTCCCCCGCCTGGTGGTCGTGCACGTTCCCGCCGGGCACGGTGAGCATGGGTGGCCACCAGGTGGCGCTGGTCAACGGGTCGCACTGGCTGGACGCCGTTGCCTTGGCAATTCCGTTCCTGCTGCTCGCTCACTGGACGGTGTGCTCGAGCAGGTTTATCAGTTGGGTTATCGAAGGTCGCCGGGACAACAACTCGCAGTCGACGCAGACGCCCCAGACCTCGAAGGCTGCGCGCCAGATGGCGGCCTAGCGCGCCACGTTGAGGTCGACCTCGATCCCGCCAACGCGCCCGCGGGAGGTGAACTGCCACACCGCGGGTTCCGGGAACCCGAGCGGGCGCGGCCACTTCCCCAACTGCGCCGGGTCCGTCACGGTGTTGTCGCCCCAGTGCGCGAGCCACAGTTCCCCAAACTGTGCAGGGCTGGCCAGCCCCATGTGCCGGCGCCAGTACCAGGCGTTGGTGTAAACTCCGGCCACTTCCACGCCAGCTTGGGTGAAGCACTCTACAGCGGTGTGGACGTCGTCAAGCGTAAGCCCCGCGGGTGACTCCACGTCGAGCCACATGGGCAATTGCGTATCGACGAGCACCTCACACGCCACCTCCACCTGCCGCTGCACCGTCGTGCCCTCTGAGGGGGCGCGGAGAAAGTGGTAGGTGGAGGTGGCGCAGCCGGCGGTGGTGGCGTCGAGAAGCAATTGCTCAAAACACGGGTCGCGGTAGGTGCCGTCCGTGGTGCGGATGATGGCGAAGTCGAAGTCGGTGAAGTCGAAGCCTCGTTGGTATTCGGAGACGTCGACGCCGAATCTCACCGCTTCTTCAGCCCCATGCGCGGGGTAAAGCTGCCTGGGTGGCGGCGCTGCGCTGCGGCATCGGCGATGGTCAGGCGCCACTTCGGGTCGGTCACCGGCATGTTGGAAATCGGGAACCAGCCGACCTCGACCGACTCGTCGTCACCGACGATGGGCACGGCGGTGGGGTCTGTAGCCTCGCAACGAATCTGCACCGACATGTACGTCGCCTTATCCCCGTTGTCGTGCGTGACCGGGCCAACCACGCCGACGCCGAGGATTGCCGCCGGCTCGACCTCCACACCAGTCTCCTCGAGCACCTCGCGCACCGCGGCCATGTGAGGCTCCTCGCTCGGGTCCGCGATGCCGGTCACCGGGGTCCAGTTCCCATTGTCGGCGCGGCGCACGAGCAGCACGTCCGGCACCGCCCAGTCGGAGGTGTCCGCTGAATCGCGCAACACCACCGCGCACACGCTGGGCACCCACATCAGGTCGGTGCCGATCTTTTTACGGGTTTCCACAATGAACTCCGGGATAGGCATGGGTGCGAGTGTACAATCCCTTCCGATATGAGCACTTCCGTGACCGAACCCGAACAGCCCACGCGCACCTTCCTGCAGCGCGTGCCCACACCGGTGTTTGTCACGGTCTACGGCGCACTCGTCGTCGCCGCGGTGGTGGGGGCCGTGTTCGGGCTGCGCTACACCGCAGACGCGGAACGCACCGAGGCGTCCCTGCCACAACCGGTGCGCCCCTTTAACCCGGCCCCGGCCGATCCTGCCAATGTGGCGGCGAGTGTGCGCCCCCACCTGATCCAGAACCTGCAGGTGGGCAAAACCAACACTGGTGTGATGGCGCGTGGCGATCTCGCCGAGTACGTCATGAGCGATTCCACCGAGTTCGCCGGCCACGTCTCACGCCTGCTCGAGCAGAACTGCCTAGACACGCTCGAGCTGACCACCCCAGACGGCATGCGGGTGAACTTCTGGGGCTTTTGCTTTGCGACGATACCCGCCACCACCATCCAAAACACCTTCGATTTCGCCGTGGCCCAAGGCGCTGACTCCGCGTCCTTCGCCGTCTACCCCGCCCAGAACAACTTCCACGAAATCAGACTGATCTGGACCGACGCGGAAGCAACCGGCTACGACGCGAAGCAACTCGAGCGGCAGTGGAAGCAACTCGACCGCCCCGACGAGATCGACCGCATCGCGTTCTTCGGCTACTACGACGACGAGGTCATCGTGGTGGATAACGACAAGAAGGACGGCAGGTCCACCAAGACGTTCCCCGCCGGTGAGGCGTTCAACGAGAAGTGGGGCCTCGAGCGCTAACTACCAGCGCGCATTACCAGCTCTGATTACCAGCTCTGATTACCAGCGCTGGGGCACGAGATCTGCGTCAGGCACGACGTGGTTGATCACGGCCATCACCTGGTTGATGTTGGAGTAGCTCATCAGCAGCGGATCCTCCATGCCTTCGAAACACTCCTCCCCCGCACGGCCAGCCTCGGTTCCTGAGACCACTCCGATGACCGTCGCTCGGCCGTTGATCTCGGTGAACACTGGCCCGCCCGAGTCGCCCGAAGCGGCGCAGACGGAGGCGATGTCGCCGTGGGTTTGGGCCTCGGCGTCGTCGTCAAGATTCACGATCTGCACACGCTGGGTCGCCTCAAACTTGCCGCAGGTATAGCCGGTGGTCGCGCCGGTTTTGCACACGCGGTCGAGATCGTGCAGGTCCTTGGCGATACCGGTTGCGATCGGAGCACCAACGACATCCATGAACCGCTCGGTATCGGTGATCTCGATGATGCCGACATCGATACCTTTCGTTTCCTCATTCGCGTCGCCGTACATGCCGGAATAGATGAACTTGCCCACCTCGTGCGCGTAGTCGAAGGCTGTCTCCGCATTCGTCGGCCACACAAGGTCGCCCGCACGCCCGCAGTGGCCCGCAGTCACCGCATAGGCTCGGCCGTCAGCGCCAGTAAACGAGAACGCCGCAGTGCACGACTGGGCGGTGAAGTGCTCACCCGGCTCCGGGTAATGGTCCGTGGACTGAATGCGCGTACCCGGCGCCCACGGCGCGAACGCAGGCACGAGCACATTGCTCTCCTCCACCGGTGCAGGCGGGGCCTCATCCGGCGTTTGCACACGCTCAAGCGCGTGGCGCTCCTCCACCGTGGGAGTTGGGAATTGGCTCGTGGTCAGCCCGAGCCACACCACCATCGCAACAGCAGCAAGCGTTGCGACGATCACCGTAATCCACCCACCGGTCCGCAAACCCGTACGCCGCTGAGTGGGCGGCGCAGACAGAGCAGGCTGCGCGGGCGTGCCGGGCACGCCGGGCACGCCGGGCATGTCCGGGAACTGCCACTGCTGGCCATCCTCCGGCTGGTAGCGCCGCGCCAGGTTGTCGCCGCCTGCCTGATGTTCAGGGAAGGTCAAGCGCGAGCCTTACTTGTCGGCGTCGGAGTCTTCGGCGTCGGTGTCGTCGTCAAGAAAAAACTTGTCACCCTTGGCGGCTTCCTCGGCCTGAATCTTGATGTCGCGCAGGAACTTCTCCGGATCGAACTCCGTGTACTGCTCAGGACCTGCGAACTGCTCTTGTGCCATCGGTGGGGATCCTTTCCTAGACGTCCGTGCGCTCGATTGCGTCGGCGATGAATGCCTTGACCTGCTCGGCGTCATTCGGCAGATCCACAACGTGGCGCTCGGCGTCCATAATCGCGGCGAAGCGCTCCGGCACCTCCGGAAGCTCGCCAATTGCCTCCACAATGGTATCCGCGAATTTCACCGGCAGCGCAGTCTCCAGCACAACAATGGGAGTTTCTACGCTGTCTGCCAGCTGCTGCGCCACGAACACGCCGTCGGCGGTGTGCGGGTCAATAACCACGCCGTACTCGTCCTTGATGCGCTTGATCGTGGCAATGCGGTCCGCATGCGTCGAGGTGCCCGAGCCGAAACCGTACTTGTCGGTGATGCGCTCAAGCGTATCGGTGTCCAGCGCGAAGCCGCCCTCTTTGACCTTGGTGCCGAAGAGCTCGCGGGTGGTGTCCGCGTCGCGGTCCAGCGCGTCGAAGATCATGCGCTCAAAGTTCGACGCCTTGGAAATATCCATCGACGGCGACGAGGTGGCGTACGTGTCGGCTGCGGAACGCGGGCGGTAATCACCGGTGGTGAAGAACTCGTGCAGGACGTTGTTCTCGTTCGTCGCCACGATCAGGCGATCAAGCGGCAGCCCCATCTGCTTGGCAATGTGGCCTGCGCACACGTTGCCAAAGTTACCGGTAGGCACGCAGATCGAAACCTGCTCCTCGTTCGTCTTCGTCGTCTTGAGGTATGTGGCGATGTAGTACACCACCTGCGCAAGCAAACGCGCGAAGTTAATGGAGTTGACCGCGCCGATCGAGTACTTCGACTTAAACTCCGCGTCCGCGCTGACTTCCTTGACCACGTCCTGGCAATCATCGAAAACGCCGTCGAGCGCGATGTTGAAAATGTTCGGGTCGTCCAGGCCGAACATCTGGGCCTGCTGGAACGGGGTCATACGCCCGGCCGGGGTGAGCATGAACACGCGGATGTTGTCGCGGCCACGCATGGCGTACTCGGCCGACGAGCCGGTATCGCCAGAGGTCGCGCCCAGAATATTGATCTCTTCGCCGCGGCGCCCGAGTTCGTACTCGAAGAGCTCGCCGAGCAGCTGCATCGCCATGTCCTTAAACGCAGCGGTCGGACCTTCGGAGAGGTGCGCGATGTGCAGGCCGTCGTTCAGACGCGTAACCGGCACGATCTCCTCGTCCGCGAACACCGGGGTGCGGTACGCACGCTTGGCAATCGCCTCGAGGTCCTCCGCCGGGATGTCATCGACGAACAGCTTCAACACCTCTGCGGCAAGTGCGGCGTAGCCGTCGTTGGCCAAAAGGGTGCGCCACTCGTCGAGAAGCGCCGGCGAAAGTGTCGGGTACACCGCCGGCATAAACAGCCCGCCGTCCGGACTTAAGCCGGTGAGCAGGATGTCAGTGAAGGAACGGGCCTGGGCAGTTGCGTCGCGCGTCGAAATGAAGTCCACGCCGGGCAGTCTACGTGATCGGTGTATGCCCTTGGCCGGAATGGGCATTTACGTTCAGCGTCGGCAGGCCCGGGGAGCCGCACTTTGGTGCGGTCGTGGGGCCTCGATTCGTTCATATGCAGGGCTCGATATGCGTAACTGCAGGTCAGCGCAAAATTGGAAAAACGGCCCGAAAGGTATCTCCAAAGCCGTGACCAGGACTTACGCATATCGAGCCCTGCATATGAACGTTGGAGGGGCGGTGGCGCGTGAGCGCGCACCGGCGGGGTGCTCCGGCGGCGGTGCCGGGGTGCTAGTGGCGCGGGGGCTCCTGGCGGCCGGTGAGGATGTCCACGACGGAGCGGATTGCGGCGTCGCCAAGCGGTGCCACCGAGCGCTCCTTCGGCTGCTCCGGTGTGGATGCCCGGCGCGGGCTCGGCTCGACGGTGACGTTAAGCGTCGTGTCGTCGAGTTCGAGCTTTGCGGACGGGTCGATGCCGGCGACGCGGGCGGCGTCGACGAGTGCGACGAGGTCGGCGAAGGTTGCGTTGTCAAGGTCGATAGTCATGTTCACTGCCATGCCCACAGAGCTTATTGATTCCGCAACCGCCGCGCCTAGTCGAATTCCAGAGACTGCTTTTCGCCCCAGAACACCTCCTCCACCACGCGGTGGGCGCGCCGGGTGATGCGCAGGTAGTCCTCGAGAAACTCTTGCTGGTCGTCGGGGTCATATCCGGCAGAGCCAGCGACCTGAGCCAGTTGCGGGCCCGGTGCGGGGAGCTGGTCCTCACGCTTGCCGGAGACGAGCACAATAGCGTTGCGGGCGCGGGTCGCGGTGAGCCACGCGGTGCGCAGGGTTCGCGCCTTGTCGGCGGAAAGCACCTCGGGGTCGTCGAGCTCCACGAGGAAGTCCAGTGCGTCGAGTGTGGACGGGGTGCGCAACTCGTGATGACGATGCGCGTGCGCCATGGTGATCAGTTGGACGGTCCACTCCACATCGGCAAGTGCGCCGCGGCCAAGTTTGGTGTGGGTGGCCCGGTCGGCGCCACGGGGCAGGCGCTCGTTATCCACGCGGGCTTTGATGCGGCGGATCTCGCGAATATCGGCAGGTGTTGCGCCGGCCTCGGGGTAGCGGAACTCGGCGATGGCCGAAAGGAAGCGCTCCCCTACCTCGCGGTCGCCGGCGACGACGTTGGCGCGAAGGAGTGCTTGGCGCTCCCAGACTTCGCCCCACTCGCGGTAGTAACGCACGTAGGAGGCAATGGTGCGCGTCACCGGTCCGGAGCGACCCTCGGGGCGCAGACCCAGGTCCACCTCCAGCGGCGGGTCGCCGGATGGTTTGGACAGGCGGGTACGGATCTGGTCGAGCACCTTCGTGGCCCAAGCGATGGCTTCTGTTTCGTCGACGCCGTCTGCTGGTTCGGTGACCACCATGACGTCGGCGTCAGAGCCGTAGCCCAACTCGGCGCCGCCAAGCCGGCCCATCCCGATCACTGCGATTCGTGCGGGGGCCTCGTCGAGACCAGCGGCGGCAGTGGTCGAATACACCTCTGCCTGCAGCGCGGCCTCAAGGACCGCGTCCCACACATACGTCAGTTCCAGACAGACCTGGCGTACCTCCATCAGGCCCAGCAGATCAGCGGCGGCGATGCGGGCCAACTCGGCACGGCGCAGGGAACGCGCCACCGACACCGCCTTCTCCGGGTCTGCTTGGTGGCGCTTCGCGGAGGCGACGATCGCTTTATGCACCTGATCCGGAGCCACCTCGAGCAGGCGCGGACCGGCAGAGCCATCCCCGAGGAGTTTCACCACGTCAGGTGCGGAAATGATCAGGTCGGAGGTGTACGGGGAGGTGCCGAGGATGTGCATGAGGCGTTGGGAGGCCACGCCTTCGTCGCGAAGCATGCGCAAGAACCAACTGCGATCCACCGCTGCCTCGGAGAGTTTGCGGTAGTTGAGTAGGCCCTGGTCGGGATCGGCGGTGTCGGCCAGCCAGTGCATGAGTGTGGGCAGCAGGATCTCCTGCAGTTTCGCCTTGCGGGAGGTGCCCTTGATCAGCGCGGTCAGGTGGTCAAACGCGCGCGCCGGGTGGCGGTAGCCCAGGGCTGCCAACTGGTCCTTCACACCGGCGGCGGAAAGTGTTGCTTCACCGACGGTGAGGTCCACCACGGCGTCCAGCAGCGGGCGGTAGAAGAGACGCTCGTGCAGCGTGGCCACCTCGTGGCGGATGGCCTTGAGATGCCGGTTCATCGCCTCAGGGGCGGTACCGCGTGGCCCGGCTGAGAAGCCTGCGGCGCGGGCGAGCCACCGGTTGCGCTTCTCGTCATCGGCATCTGGCAGTTGGTGGGTGCGCTTGAACCGCTGCAGTTGGAGACGGTGCTCGAGCAGGCGTAAAAACTCGTAGGCATCGGTGAGCACTTTGGCGTCCTCGCGGCCCACGTACCCGCCCTTGGCCAGGTCGGCGAGGGCTTCGAGGGTGTTGCGGGCGCGCAGGGTGTCGTCGATACGCCCGTGCACGAGTTGGAGCAGTTGCACGGCGAACTCGACGTCGCGAAGCCCACCGGGGCCGAGTTTGAGTTCGCGGTCGCGCACGTCCGCGGGCACGTTCTCCAGCACGCGGCGGCGCATGGCTTGGACGTCTTCGACGAAGGAGTCGCGCTGGGACGCCTCCCACACCAGCGGCGACAACGCGTCCGAATACGCCTGGCCCAGATCCATTGACCCGGTCATCGGACGGGCCTTGAGCAGTGCCTGGAACTCCCAGGTCTGCGCCCACTTTTTGTAGTACGCCACGTGCGAATCAAGCGTGCGCACCAGGGCTCCGGCTGCGCCTTCGGGTCGCAGGTTCGCGTCCACGTCAAAGAAGCAGGCGGAGCCGATGCGCATCATCTCGCTGGCCACGCGCGTGATCTTGGTGGTCACAGGCTCGGCGACGAATACGACGTCCACATCCGAGATGTAGTTCAGCTCCCACGCGCCGCACTTGCCCATGGCGATGACAGCCAAGTCCGCGTCGACATCCTCATCGCCGTAGACTTCCCGCACCGCGACCGCAAGCGCAGCCGTCAGCGCCGCATCCGCCAAGTCCGTGAGCCGGTTTGTGGTGTAGGCGTACGTCATCGGTTCGCCCTCGCCGAAGCCCTTCACCGCGGCGAAAGTGCCAGCGAGGTCTGCGGCTGCAACGCGCATCACGAGGTTGCGGTGGGCTGTACGGAGCTTTTGCTTTGCGACGCCAACCTCACCCACCTCAGCCCGATACAGGCCCGGGGTGTCCGCATCCACGCCAACCGCGCCGAGCATGGTGCGGAACATGTCGGGGCGGGACGGGAGGTCGTCGCAAAGCAAACGCCACTGCTCAGGATTGGCAATGAGGTGATCCGACAGCGCTGTCGAGCCGCCGAGCAGCGCGAAGAAGCGCGTGCGGAAAATCGAGTTCGCGCGCAGTTCGGCAAGCAGCTCGTCCCACGAATCCAGTGCCTCATGCAGGCGGTAAGCGTTGTTGAGCGCCAGATCCGGATCCGCGGCACCCGCCAACGTGTAGCCAAGCTCCTCGGCATCAAAACCGAGCTCGGCTAAATCCTCGGCGGCGCGCGGGCTGGTCAGGCCAAGTTTCGCGGGCTTCACTACAAATCAATCCCCGTTTCGATCTCCCACGGGGTGATCTTCGAGGTGTACTCGTGCCACTCCTGCCATTTTGCACGTAGGAAGAATTCGAAGACCTGCTCCCCAAGCACTTCCGCCATGAACTCGGAGCGCTCCAGGTGGCGCAACGCCTGATCGAGAGAGGTCGGCAGGTCCCGGTAGCCCATCGCGCGGCGCTCCCGGCGGGTCAGGGCGAACACGTCGTCGCGTGCCGGCTCGTCGAGCTCGTAGCCCTCCTCGATCCCCTTCAGGCCGGCCGCCAGGATCGCCGCGTAGGCAAGGTAGGGGTTGCACGCCGAGTCCAGCGAGCGCACCTCCGCCCGGCGCGACTCCGCCTTGTGCAGGCGGTAGGTAGGCACGCGCACCATCGCGGAACGGTTCGAAATGCCCCAGGTCGCCGCGGTCGGCGCTTCGGAGCCGAACTGGAGGCGCTTGTACGAATTCACCCACTGGTTAGTCACCGCGGAGATTTCGCTGGCGTGCTCGATGATGCCGGCGATGAACTGGCGGCCGGTGGCAGACAGGCTGATTTCGTCATCAGGATCGTGGAACGCGTTAGTGTCGCCTTCGAACAGGGAGAAGTGCGTGTGCATCGCCGAGCCTTCAAGGTCCGCGAACGGCTTAGGCATAAATGTTGCGTGCACCCCGTTGATCTCCGCGACGGTCTTGACCAGATAGCGGAAGGTCAGGATGTTGTCCGCCATGGTCAGCGCGCCGGTGTGGCGCAGGTCGATCTCCTGCTGGCCTGGGGATCCCTCGTGGTGGGAGAACTCGGTGACAATGCCCATGTACTCCAGCGCGGATACCGCCATCCGACGCAAGCGCGGGGCCTCGTTGCGTTTGGCCTGGTCGAAGTAGCCGCCCTTGTCCGCAGGGGTTGGTGGCTGGTCGCCCTGGCCGGGTTTGACCACGTAGAACTCGATTTCGGGGCTAGCCAAAAACTCGAATCCCATGTCGCGGGCGTTGTTGATCTGGCGGCGTAGTACCTGGCGCGGATCCGCGAACAGCGGGCCGCCGTCGGGCATGGTGATGTCGCAAAACATGCGCGCGGTCTGCAGACCAGAGTCCTCATCGAACGGCAACGGCTGGTACGTCGACGGGTCCGGGCGCAGCAACGTGTCCGATTCAGAGACCCGCGAGAAGCCTTCGATGGAAGAACCGTCAAACCCCACGCCTTCCTCGAAAGCACTCTCGAGTTCCGCAGGCGACATCATCACCGTTTTCAGCGAGCCGAAAATATCGGTGAACCATAGGCGGATAAAGGCAATGTCTTGCTGCTCGACGAGTCGCAGCACGTTGTCGGTTTGGGCGCTCATGGCACATAACTGTAGCGGTCGCGACGATTCGAAAACGGGCCAAGCGCAAATCGGCGTGCGCGCTAGACTCGGAGGCATTACATGCGCTGAAACTGCGTCGATCACATGTCGAACCCGCGTCGGTGAGGAGAGCACACACATCATGTCCGAACAGGCTGAACAGACACCCCAGAACTTCCTTGAGGTGGAGATCAAGTTGGCGGTGGACGAGGACACCGGCATTCCAGATCTCATCCAACTGCCGGGGGTGACGTCGATTGAGTCCACGCAGGAGCACAACCTGTCCGCGGTCTACTACGACACTGCGGATCTACGCCTGACGCGTTCCAAGATCACGCTGCGTCGCCGCACCGGCGGTTCGGATGACGGCTGGCACATCAAGTTGCCGCAGGAGGGTGGCCGCAAGGAGGTGCGCATGCCTCTCGACGACCCCACGACCGTGCCCGAAGCCCTCCTTTCGGAAGTTCGTGCCATTGTGCGCACGGAACCGCTAGAGCCGATCGCCCAGGTGGATAACCGCCGCGTAGAGATCACGCTTGCAGGCGAGGGCGGCCCGGTTGCGGAGTTTTGCGACGACCACGTCACCGCCTGGTCCCTTCTTCCCGGTGGTGAGCGCACCACCTGGCGCGAATGGGAGCTCGAACTCGCCGACGCCCTTGCGGGCACCGAGGCGGGCGATGACCTGATTACCCAGGCAGGGTCTTTCCTGATCTCCGCGGGCGCGCGCAAGTCCTCCTCGCCGTCGAAGTTGGCCACGGCGCTTGGTGATTCGATCAAGTCCGCTCCCCTGCCCCCACACGTCCAAGGCGAAGTTGAGGAGGGGACGCCGGCGGCGGCGGTGGTGTCGTCGCTACGCAAACAGCGCGATGCGATCGTGGGTTGGGAACCGCGCGTGCGCGCCGATGAGTTCGATTCCGTCCACCAACTGCGCGTGGCCACCCGCGAGATGCGCTCCCTACTGGAGACGTTCGAGGGCATCCTCGAAGGCGAAGCACTAGCAACACTCGAGGATGAACTGAAGTTCTCCGCCGGCGTGCTCGGTGTCGCGCGCGATGCGGAGGTTGTGGAGGAGCGTTTTCTCGCCCTGCTGGATTCGGACGAATCTGGGCTTATCGACGACACCGCGCGCACCCATATCGAACACGACATGCGCCGCGACTACGAGGCCGCCCACGCCGACATTGTGGAGATGCTGGACTCCGAGCGGTTCATGTCGCTGCTGGATGCCGTAGATGCCCTGCTGGCGGAGCCGCCAGTGGCGGTTGGTGACGGCGCTGGGGATGATGACGGCGCCAAGTCGGAGAAGAAGCAATCCAAGGAGGTCCTTTACGACCACCTCAAGCGCGGCTACAAGAAGTTGAAGAAGCGCCACAAGAAGGTCGCCGAATACTACGACGACACCACCCTGCCGCTGCACGAGCGCGAGAATTACGTCCACGACGTGCGCAAGGCTGCCAAGAAGTTGCGCTACTCCGCCGTCGCAGCACAGGAAGCAGGCCTGAAGGCAGGGCGTTTGGCTAAGGCATGCAAGGCGCTGCAAAGCCAGTTGGGTGACTTCCAGGACGCGGTGACCTCACGCGAGCGCATCGAGCGGCTCGCTAACGAGGCCCGCGAGCGCGGCGAGGACACCTTCTCCTACGGCATGCTCTACCAGCGCGAACTCGACCGCGGCGAGGCGTCGCTTCGCGATTACGACGACACCGTGCGCGAAGTGCGCAAGGCGTTTAAGAAGATCAAGCCGTAAGACACGGCCCGGCGGGGATTACTTCTCCCAAGAAGGGGTCTCGCCCCAGTCATCGTCGGCTTCGTCGGCGGCATCCGCTGCTTTGTTGCGCTGCGCTGCAATCGCCAGGGCGTTTTCAGCTTCCTCGCGCGTGGCGTACGGGCCCATGCGGTTATCCCAGGAGGCTTCCTTGCCCTGGGTGACCTCGCCGGTAGACGGGTTGTAGTAGTACTGCTCGTCAGCCATGATCTGCTCCTTTATGTTCGTTGCTTTTACCGCCCCTACCCTACCGAGACGGTTGGTAGTGTGGTGGCCGTTAAGGAGCGTGTAATGGCAGCATTTCAAACCCCCAAAACTTCCCCCGCCCAGCGCGTCCGCGCAGCTCACCCAGGCAGCGGACATGTGGCATCCGCACCGGCGACGTGGGTGTTGATCGGCGAGAACGTTGACCACTTTGGTGGTGTGACGTTGGCTGGGACGTCGTCGCTACGTGCGGCTGCGGCGGCGAGCCCGCGTGACGACGACACCATCGCCCTGACCGCCCGCGGCCCCTTCGGCGACTTCACCGCCAAAACAACCCTGGCCGCGCTGCACGAGGACGAGGTCACAGATCCGCTCGCACGACGCTGGACCGGTTTGGTGCAGTCGCTGATCCAACGCCAGGTTCTCTCCCGCGACACTGCAGGCCTGGACATTACGGTGGAGTCCGACGTGCCGCTCGGTGCCGGTCTTGGCTCGCTGTACGCCGCCGATGCCGCGATCGCGCTGGCGTTGGCGGGCGGTCACGGCGACATCGATACCGCACCCTTCCGCACCCGGCTCGCGGAGATCTGCTCGCACGCCGTAGCCACCTACTCATCGCTGGCGGTGCTGCGCGCTCGCCACTCCGTGGCCCTGCGTGGCGGTGGCACAGGCGTAAGTGTTCTCGACTACGCCGACGGGTCACTGACCGAAGCGCCTCACCCCGCCCGCCACGGCGTGCGCGTGTTCTCCCTGGCCAAGGAATTGGGCAAGCCGTACGACGTGCAGACTAAGGCGATTGCGAACCGCCGCGAGTTTATCGACGCCGCCTGCTCCAACTTCGGCGTCGAATCCCTTCGCCAACTGCCCGACGCCACCAACCGCGTCGTCCAGTGGGTCGAGGCACGCCGCTCCGTTGGCGACGAGACCGCACCCGATCCCGACGTCGCCCGCCAGTGGGTGCAGTTCTGCGAAACCGAAACGCTTCGCTCCCTCGCCGCCGCCAAGGCGCTGCGCTCCCGGCGCGCCAACGAGCTGTTCACGCTGCTGAACTCCCCGTCCGAGGCCCACGACCTGACCACCCCGGACGCGCTGGTCGCCCTGGCGCGCGAGCGTGGTGCCGTCGCTGCCCGCCCAGCCGCCACGGGCACCTCCGACGCGGTGATCGCGTTCGTGCCGGTGCAAGCCGCCGACGAGTTCGCCGCCGCAATGGCGAAGGATCTCCAGGTCGTGGAGATCACCCCGGGTGAGGTCGCCCGCCTCGAGGACTAAGCACTCGCCTGGACCGCAGCGCTAGTCCGCGGGCCAGGCGAAGCCGACCTCGCGGGCGTCGATGTCGGCGTGCACGAGTGAAAACTTCGTGGATACGCCTTCCTCAGGCGCGCCGGCAGAGGGTGCGAGCACCGGCGGGTCGACGATGAACACGCGGGACTGTTCCTCGCCGGATTTCAGCGTGACGCCGTCGAAGTTGTGGCCCACCCACGGCTCGAGCACCGTCGCCTCCGTGAGGTGCAGGCAGGCCTTTTCCACGGTGTTGGCCAACTGGGAGGAGCGGCCCATGGTTTTCAGCATGCGTGCGGCGTCGCGCGTGACCCACTCCGGCACGGGCGTCCCGGCGCAGATGGCAAGGCAGACTTCGGTGGCGAAGCGGTCGATGAGCCTGCGCAGCGGTGCGGTGACGTGGGCGTAGTATCCGCCGATACCGGCGTGGATCTCGGGGGCGTCCTTGGACAGATCGACGTAGCCGGAGCCACGCAGGAGTTTTTGGGCTTCGCGCATGATGGCCATGCCGTGCGGGGTGTCCGCGTCCACGCCGGCAAGGAACTCACCGATGTCGCCGGTGACGTCGAAGCCCAGGTTGCGGGCCTCGCGGCGGAACTCGGCCTCGCTTTCCGCTGACGCCGGCTGGAGGGTGCGCAGGAAGCCCACCCCGGCGTCCACCATCATCTGTCCTGCGACCATGCCGGTGAGCAGGGAGATCTCCGAGTTGTAGTCCATGATCGGATGGCGTGGCTCAATGGCGAGTTCGTAGGCGTCCCCGTCGCGAGCCACGCGCACGGACGGCACGCGCAGGTTGATGGCGTGCCTGCGTAGCGACGACTGCTGACGCAACCGGCCTACCTCCGGCAACAGCGCAATCGAAGGGTGCACCGAGCCATCCGTGAGGGAGGCGTGCACGCCCTCGTAATCCAGGCGCGCGACCGAGTGGACGAGTGCGCGCTCGACGTGGGCTGACTCGACCTCCCCTTCCCCATCGAGGTCGAAGGTCCACAGCACGGCCGGCCTATCCACATCCGGCAACAGCGACGCCGACCCTTCGGAGACTTCCTCCGGGTGCAGCCGCGCTGGCTCGTCGGGAAGGTAAATGGTCTGGCCGCGCTGCAAGGATTCCTCGTGTACGCCGGAGTCACTGTCCACGAACGCCGCCACGTCCGCAATCGCATACCGCACCCGGTACCCGCCACCGGCACGCTGCTCCACGAACACGGCCTGGTCCAAATCTTTAGAGCCGGCCGGGTCGATGGTGACAAAGGGGATATCGCGGGCGTCGATACGCACATCTGCGAAACGGTCCACCAACTCCGAGGCCTCTGCGTGCAACGATGGCGCAAAGTCGGTGGGCACGTCGAATTCGTGCGCAATTGCGCGGAAGTTCAGGGGTGCGGCGTAGAGCTTCATAAAACGCCATCGTGCCACGAAGTGGGCGAATGAGTCGGCCTATGAGCCGGATTCTGTCCCCCGCAAGCGGGGTGGCGACCATCCATCTGGGTCACCCATCACTGGGCGCCTCGAGCAGCTACCTTCGGACTGGGCGGGCAGCCTCATCACATCCGACGACCTCTGCGCACGCGCAGGGGTTCTTGCCTTGCTCCCGGTGGGGTTTACCTGGCCACACGTGTTGCCACGCATGCCGGTGCGCTCTTACCGCACCCTTTCACCCTTACCCCGCACAAGGCGGGGCGGTTTACTCTCTGTTGCACTTTCCCGCGGATCACTCCGGGTTGCTGTTAGCAACCACCGTGCCGTGTGGAGTCCGGACTTTCCTCGACGTGCGCCTGCCTCAATGCTGAGGTGGTTCGCGCCGCCGCGGCCGCCCGGCCGGCTCATTCGCGGTCTAAAGCATACGCCTTTAGAGCGCGTGAGCAGAACCGCCGCACATCCACCGGGTTAGAACGGCACCCCGCTGCGGAAGATGATGTTGGCGTACGGGGTTGTCTCACCCGTGCGAACCACGAACTTGCAGTCTGCAAGCGCCTGTTTGAGGTCTTCGTGGTCGACGCGGGTGGGGTCGTCGCAAAGTAAAGCGACCTCATCGGGCGCTTGCGTAGCGACGACCGCACCTTCCACCACAACCTCATCCAGAATCGCTTCGACGACATCGGCAAAGCGGGGCACGCCGAAGACCAGCGCGAGGTCCACGACCTCCACCCCGGCCGGGATGGGCAGGCCACAGTCCGCCACGGCGAACGTGTCGGTGTGGCCGAGGCCGTTGATCGCGCGGGCCAGTTGGGCGTTGAGAATGCCTGTCTTGCGCATTACTCGAAGTCGCCTACGTTTTCCTTGGTCACGGTGACAACGTCGACCGGGACGATGGCGGTGGCGTCTTCGTCGCGAAGCAGCTTCGCAGCCTCCTCAACCGCACGGGCGCCGAGCTCGCCCGGCTGCTGGGCGATGGTGGCGTGCATGCGGCCGTCGGTGACTGCCTTGAGCCCGTCGGTGGTGCCGTCGAAGCCGATGACCTTCACGTCCTTACCAGCACGATCGCCGAGCGCCTCGATGGCGCCGAGGGCCATCTCGTCGTTCTCCGCGAAGATGGCCTTCACGTTCGGGTAGGCCTGCAGCAGGTTGGTGGCAACGTTCAGGCCCTCGGTGCGGTCGAAGTTGGCGGTCTGCTCGCCGACAACCTTGATGTTCGGGTAGTTGGCAATGCCCTCCTTGAAGCCCTTACCGCGGTCGCGAGAGGCGGAGGAGCCGGCGATGCCCTGCAGGATCAGGATCTCGCCCTCTTCGCCGATGGCCTTGGCCAGCTCGTCGGCTGCCTGCTTGCCGCCGGCGACGTTGTCGGAAGAGATGAAGGAGGCGACATCGCCGCCGTTGGAGGAACGGTCCACGGCGATGACCGGGATGCTGGCGTTGTTCAGGGCCTCGACAGCCGGGACGACGGCATCGGAGTCGGTCGGGTTGACGATCACGGCGTCGGTGCCGGAGGTGATCGCGTTGTTGAGCTGGTCGATCTGGGTCGCAGCGTCATCGGAAGCGTCCTGGACGTTCAGGGCGATGCCGAGTTCGTCGGCCTTTTCCTGGGCGCCGTCGCGAAGCTGGACGAAGAACGGGTTGGTCTGGGTAGACAGTGCCAGGGTGACCGCGCCCTCGTCGGCGGAGTCACGGTTGCAGGCGGAAAGCGACAGGGTCATGGCCGTGGCAGCAACGATGGCGGTGGCCTTACGAGCGAAAGACATTTCGGGTACTCCTTGAAGTTGTGAACAGGGGGTCTTGTTCAGGGGTTAAACGGTGGTCTTTTTGCGCAGCACGTCGAAGCCGACGGCTGCTGCGATGACCACGCCGATGACAATCTGCTGCCAGAACGAGCTGACATTGAGCAGGTTCAGGCCGTTGCGGATCACGGCGAGCAGGATCGCGCCGACGAGCGTGCCGGTGGCCTTACCGGTGCCTCCGGCTAGCGACGCGCCACCGATGACCACGGCGGCAATCGCGTCGAGTTCGTAGCCCACACCGGCCTGCGGCTGCGCGGACGACAGGCGGCCCGCCATGACCAAACCGGCAAGCGCGGCGAACAGGCCGCTGAGTGCGTACACGGCGACGAGCACACGCTTGACCGGGATACCGGACAGGCGCGCGGCCTCCTCGTTGCCGCCGATGGCGTACATGGAACGGCCCAGCACGGTGCGCGAGAGGATGAACCAGCACAGCACGCCGGCCAGCAGCATCATCAGAATCGGGATAGGGAACTTTCCGGCGTTGGAGCCGAGCCAGTTCACCTCCTCGGCGGTAGCCATCGGCGAGCCCTGGGAGATCACCAAGGTGGCGCCGCGGGCAATGGACATCATGGCCAGGGTGGAAATGAACGCCGGGAGTTTGCCGTAAGCGGTGGCGATACCGCTGACGGCACCTGCGGCGAAGCCGGTGAGCAGGCCCGCAATCAGCGTGATCCAACCGGGCCAGCCTGCCTCGACGAAGAAGTGGGCCGAAACCATGGCGCTCAGCGCCGCTACCGCGCCGACCGACAGGTCGATGCCGGAGGTGACGATGACGAACGTCATGCCGAACGCCAAGATGGCCACGGTGGCGGCCTGCACGCCCACGTTGATCAGGTTGTTCACCGTGAGGAAGTGCGGGGTGGCGATGAACAGCGCGATGCACAGCACGATCAGGCCGACGAGCGCGCCGTTGTTCATGATCCAGTTGATGACGCGCTGGCGAGTACTCAAGCGCTCATCCGTAGTCGTTCCCGTCATGCGCGGGCCTCCGTTTCTGTAAGTGGCGTTTCTGTAAGTGGCGTTTCTGTAAGTGGTTCGACGTGGTCTTCGACGTTGGACACCGCCAGCGCCATAATCTCGTCCTGGGTGGCACCCGCGGGCAGTTCGCCCGCGATGCGGCCGCCGGACATCACCAGGATGCGATCCGACATGCCAATAACCTCAGGCAGTTCCGAGGACACCATGAGCACTGCGCCGCCGGCCTGGGTGATGTCGTTGATGATGTTGTAGATCTCCACTTTGGCGCCGACGTCGACACCGCGCGTGGGTTCGTCGAGAAGCAAAATGTTCGAGCCCGCCAGCACCCAACGACCGAATACGGCCTTTTGCTGGTTGCCGCCGGACAGGTTGCGGATCTCCTGATCGATGCCGGCCATGCGCACGCGCAATTGCTTGGCGACGTCATCCGCACGCTTGCGCTGACCACCCACATCCGCGATCCCTGCGCGTGACGACGACCGCAACGTGGCCAGTCCAATATTCTCCCCCACCGTGGCACCAAGCACGAGGCCTTGCGCCTTGCGGTCCTCGGGCACGTGGCCGATGCCGCGCTTGATCGCCTGAGCGACGGAGCCGGACGGGAGTGGCTCGCCGTTGATGGAAACGGTGCCGGAATCGACGTGATCCGCACCCGCGATCGCGCGCACGACCTCGGTACGGCCCGCGCCAACAAGACCCGCCAGGCCGACGACTTCGCCGGCGCGGATCTCGAAGGAGACATCCTTGAACTTGCCTTCCGTGGTGAGGTTTTCCACGGTCAGCAGCGGTTTGCCGATCTCTTTATCCACCTTCGGGTACTGGTCCTCGATGTCGCGGCCGACCATGTAGCGCACGAGTTCCGCCTCTGGGGTGGTGGCGGGGACCTCGGCGACAAAGTTGCCGTCGCGAAGCACCGCCACACTGTCGGCGATACGGGCGATCTCGTCCAGGTGGTGCGAGATAAACACCATGCCCACCCCGTTGGCCTTCAAATCGTCGACCACCATGAACAACTGGTCAACCTCGTGGCCGGTAAGGGCCGCGGTGGGCTCGTCGAGAATCAGCACACGCGCATCCATCGACAACGCCTTCGCGATTTCAACCAACTGCTGGTGCGCAATACCGAGCTCGCCGACCGGCGTGTCCAGGTCCACCTTCAGGCCGATGCGGTCGATGGCTTCAGCGGCGATGCGGCGCATCTCCTTGAAGTTCACCAACCCCATCCGGCGCGGCGTGCGCCCGAGCGTGATGTTTTCTGCCACCGACAGCGTCGGCACCAGGTTTAACTCCTGGTGGATCGTGGCAATACCGTGCGCTTCTGCGGCCTTGGTGTCGGGCAGGGTGACCGGTTTATCGTCGATAAGAATGCGCCCCGAGGTGGGCTGATACACGCCCGACATCATCTTGATCAGCGTCGATTTACCCGCGCCGTTCTCGCCGAGCAGCGCAAGCACGCGACCCGGCTCGACGGCGAGCGAGACGTTATCAATCACGTTGATCGGCCCGAATGACTTCGAAATGCCGTCCAACCGGATCAGGGGTTTTACCGCTGTGGTCATCTGCTGCACCTCCTTGAAGTGAAGTTGAAATTGCTGGATTCTCGGATAGTCAATGTGGTGGGTAACACCTCGTGCTGCGAGGTCGGCTCCCCGCGGATCAGCGCGGCGATCTTCTCCCACGCACGTCTGCCGACGTCCTCCACATGCTGCTCAATCACCGTCAACGGAACGGGCTGCATCTGAAACGCCGGCTGGTCATCAAACCCAACCAGCGCGAGATCCTCGCCCAGACCGATCTTGTGGTCCAGCACGTACTGCAGCGCCCCGACCGTCATCATGGAATCCCCCGCGATAATCGCCGACGCGCCACGCTTGAGCAGGTCCGCGGCACCCGCGAAGCCCTCCGCGCTGCTGTAGCCGCCGCGGAAGATCAGACCGTTCGTCTCTGGGGTTTCGCGGATCGCGTCGTGGAAGCCTTCCAGGCGCTGCAGCCCCGTCGACGTACTCGACGGGCCCGCGATATAGCCGATCTGCGTATGCCCGTTGTCCTTGAGGTGCTGGACGGCCTTGCGGATGGAAGGTCGCGCGTCCGTAATCACCGACGGCACCTCCAGCCCCGGCAGCACCCGATCCACCTGCACAATCATCTGGCCCCGATCCAGCAGCGACTGCACCATCGGCGCGCTGTGCATCGACGGCACGATGATCGCCCCGGCCAGCTGCTGGCCGCTAAAGGTCTGCAACGCGGCGTCGAGTTGGCCGGCGTCCTCGTTGGTGGTGGCGATCATCACCGAAAACCCATCGGTGTCCGCTGCCTGCTGAATCGACGCCGCCATCTGCGCGAAGAACGGATTGACCAGGCTCGGGATGGTTAGCCCCACCGCGGTCGACGCTGCCGAGCGCAACCCCCTCGCCTGCAAATTCGGCACGTAATTCAACTTCGCCGCCGAATGAAACACCCGGTCCCGCGTTTGTTTCGAGATCGCCGGGTTTCCCGCCAGCGCCCGCGACACCGTGGACGGCGAGACACCGGCGTCGAGCGCAACCTCGCGCAACGTGGCCCGTGCTGCCATGGGTCCCTCCGTGTGTGTCCGGATCGTGTTGGGTGCTAGTGATGTGTGCAAACGTTTGCACCATGTGCAGAACAACCTAAACTGCAGCTGAGCGTCAGGTCAATAGCGCCACACCCCCAACACACCCCCGAACGTTGGACTGCCGGCGCCATTTCGTGTGGTTTTGCGGCGGCGTTGGTGGCCGCCGCGGTCGCCCCCAGTCCGTAGCCCCAGTCTCCTCTACCCGCGGTGGTGGGCGACGTCGTTGACACAGCGAACCACACCGAATTCACCGAAGTAGTCCACGACAGAGATGCTGGCAAGATCCAAAAACAGGTGCTTGAACAGTTCGGCGTTCGCGCCGAGAGCCTGGCGGACCATGGATTTGATCGGGGTCATGTGGGTCACCACCAGCACGTTCTGGCCCTCGTAGCGCTCCTGAATTTTCAGTCGGGCGCGGGTGACGCGGCGGTGGAAGGCTGTCAGCGACTCACCGGCAGGGGGCGCGTTGTTTGGCGATTCCTGCCACGTCGCATACGTCTCCTCCCCCTTCGCAATCGCCTCGTCGCGGGTCAGGCCCTCGTAGTCGCCGAAGTCGAGCTCGCGGAAGCCCTCGTCAGTACGAACTTCAAGGCCAAGCACCTCGGCGGCGAACTGCGCGGTTTGCTGAGCGCGCGCTTGCGGGGAGGCAACGATGGCGTCGATGCGCCCGAACGTGCGCAGCGCCTCGGCGGCACGCTTCGCCTGGTCACGGCCGATATCGGTGAGGTCCGGGTTAGAAACGCCGGAAAAACGCATCTCAGCCGAGTGTTGCGTCTGCCCGTGCCGCAGCAGAATGAACCGCGTTCGCGGTTCGGAGTTTCCAGCCCAGTGGCCAGCGGCATCGCGCTTTTTCTTTTCGACGACCGGCCCCTCCGCCGGCTTCTCCTCTTGGGCCGAAGCCTTGCCACCGCCGCCCCACACGCCGGTGCCCTTCACAATCCCCGGCTTGTCGCCACGCGCGGCCGCGTCCATGGCCACGTTGGACAACTCGTCGGCCTTCTTGTTCTTGGCGCGCGGAACCCAGGTGTAGGTGACCTTCTCAAAGGAGGAGGCGAGGTCGCGAGCTTCCCGGGCGAGTTGTTGCATGTCCGGGTGTTTGATTTTCCACCGGCCGTTCATTTGCTCGACAACGAGCTTGGAGTCCATGAATACATCCACCCGCGTGGCGCCGACCTCGCGGCACGCCTCCAGCCCGCGGATCAGTCCGTAGTATTCGGCGACGTTGTTGGTGGACTTTTTGCCCACCACATACGCGATCTCACCGAGGGTTTCGCCGTCGGCGTCGTAGACCACGGAGCCGGATCCGGCGACCCCCGGGTTTCCGCGGGAGCCGCCGTCGCAGTACATCTTGACCTGCATTTACACCTCGTCGGTGGCCGGGTTCACGCGCACCAGCAGGGTGCCGCAGTTCGGACAGGCCGGCAGGGTGTCCTCCGGCTCGGCGAGTACTTCGGCGCGCTCGGACGGCGGGAGTTGGATGAAGCAGCCGCCGCAGGCGCGGCCGTTGAACTTGGCGGCGCCGATGTCGTCGTACGCCTTCAGCACGTCCTCCGGCAGGCGGGAACGCAGCGCGTCGGTGTCCACCGCTTCTTCTTCCGGCAACGCATCGACGGCGCGCTGGGCGGCCTCGACCTTGCGGTTGAGTTCATCGACGCGGGCGGCGTGAATGTCGCGGTTGTTGCGCAGCGCAGCGATCTCGTTGTGGGCTTCCTTGAGTTCGTAGAGCAGGTCCGCGATGCGCGACTTCGCGGCGTAGCGGTCGTGCTCCAGGTCCTTGCGACGCTCCGGGTCGGTCTCTGCGCTGAGCTGGCGTTTGTCGTCGAGTTCGCGCTTCTTCAGTTTCCGCTCGTCTTCCTGGATGCGCAGGATTTCCAGTTCCATGTCATCCACGGCCAGTTGGGCGGAGGCGGAAGCCTCGGTCATGCGCGTGCGTTCGTCGAGAAGCTTCTGCAATTCTTGCTCTTCGGGACGAACGCGCGTCTGGCCCTTGGTGGCGTCGGCGAGCGCGAGCTCCAGGAGGACGGGTTGCAGGTCTTGGGATAGGTGCATCAGTACTCCTTTAGTTCGCGGGGTGCGCGGACACGGTCCAGGGATCCGTGCGGATGTGCAGGATCTCGGTGTCCACGCCTAGAGGGGCCACGATACTCTCTGCCTGCTCGGTCCAGGGAAACTCGCTGGCCCAGTGGGCGGTATCGATCACGGCAGGCCCACCAGCGCGCAGGTGCTCGTCGACCGGGTGGTGGCGCAAATCGGAGGTGACATACACGTCTACACCGAGTTTGGACACATCCGAAAGGAACGAGTCGCCGGAGCCGGAGGACACCGCGACCTTTTGCACGATCTGGTCCGGATCGCCGGCGGCGCGCACGCCCCAGGCGGTCTCCGGCAGGGCGTTGGCCACCTGTTGGGTGAACTCGCGCAGGGTCATCGGCTCCGGGAGCGTGCCGATGCGCCCGAGGCCCGTCGCGTTGTCCAGATCCGCGGTGTGCTCCACCTGCACGATGTCGAACGCCGGCTCCTCGTACGGATGGTGCGCGCGCAGCGTATCGACGAGACCACGCCGCAACCTCGCCGGCGCCACAAACTCCACCCGTAGCTCCCGGGCGGTGTAGTGCTCGCCGACCGTGCCGTCGGTGGGGTCCGCGCCCTCGACCGGGGTGAACTCGCCGGTGCCCTCGGTGGTGAAGGCGCACTCGCGGTAGTTGCCAATCTCGCCCGCGCCGGCCTCGAACAGGGCACGCTTCAACGCATCGGCATCCGCTGGCGGGACGTGGACGCCCCAGCGGTCGGTGGCGTTAAGAAGCACTGGCTTGATCGGACGGCCGGGTTCGATGCCGACGAGTTCGGCGAGTTTGTCCGACACACCCGGGCGCGCCGAATCGGCGTTCGTGTGCGCGGCGAACAGCGCGCAGCCGCCAGCCAGCAACGTGTGGATAACCTTGCCCTTCGGGGTATTCGCCGCCACCGAATGCACACCACGCAGCAGCAACGGGTGGTGCACAACGAGCAACTGCGCACCCTGCGCCACGGCCCGTTCGGCGACCTCCAGCGTGCAATCCAACGCGAACGCAACCTTGGTCACCTCAGCATCCGGATCACCGCAAACCAGGCCAACCTGGTCCCAACTTTCCGCCAACGCCGGCGGGTAGGCAGCCTCGAGGGCATCAACAACGTCTTGCACAGTCACAGCAGTCATGGCAGCCAGCCTACAAATTTGGAACAGTGGTGAGGTGTGAACACCACATTGCTTTTCGACGTCGACGGCACCCTCATCGACTCATTCCCCGGCATCCGCCACGGATTCCTCCTCGGATTAGAGGCCGTGGGCTGGGATAAACCGGACGAGGAGTTCATCAAACGCATCCCCGGGCCACCGATGCCGGAATCGATGCGCGCGCTCGGCATGTCGCCTGACCAGGTCGAACAAGCCATGCAGGCCTACTCCGCCTACATGTCCACCGAAGGCTGGCAACGCTTCGAGGTTTTCGACGGCATGGCCGACCTGCTGGCCAGGTTGAAGGGGGAAGGTTTTGGGGTGTGCACGGCGACGTCGAAAAGCGAACGCTTCGCGCGAGCCGCCCTCGAGCGCGCAGGGATGCTCGAACACATCGACTTTTTGGGCGCTGCATCTAACGACGGCGTACGCGCCAAGAAGGCCGACGTGATCCGGTACGTGCTGGACAACGTCGCGCCAAAACGTCCCCTGATGATTGGGGATCGCACCCACGACTTCACCGGCGCCACCACCTTCGACATCCCGAGTGTTGCCGTGACCTGGGGTTACGGTGCCACACCCGAATGGGACGAGGCGACCTACGTAGCATCGGACGCGACCGAGTTGGAAAGGATCATCCGTGCTGCATATTGATTTCGTCTGCACCGGCAACATCTGCCGCTCCCCGATGGCCGAGGTCATCGTGCGCTCCAAATTGGAGGACGCGGGACTGGGCGATGCGGTGCGCGTGTCGTCGTCAGGCATCGGCGACTGGCACGTCGGCCACAAAGCCGACGAACGCGCCCGGCGCGAACTGGCCAACCACGGCTACGACGGCGAAGCCCACCGCGCCCAACAGTTTGGCTACGAGCAGGAGCAAGCCGACCTGATCGTCGCGCTGGACACCAACCACGTGTCGGAGTTGGTCGTGCGCGGCGTGCCCGAAGACAAGGTCCGTCTGCTGCGCTCCTTCGACCCCGCCGCACCTGAGGGCGCTGGCGTTGCCGACCCGTACTACGGCGGGCCCGAGGGCTTCACCGTGGTGCGCGAGCAGATCGAAGCCGCCGCCGACGGCATTATCCGCTGGGTGCGCGATCAGCTAGGCTAAGTGGGCGTGAATGCCAACAAGTCCTCCCAAAAGCCGTGGTGGCGCCAACTGCTCAACCCCGGCTGGATCATCGCGGCGATCGTCGTCGGCATTTTCTCCTACTTTGCCTTCACGTTCCTCGCGCCCTGGCAACTCGGCAAGAACGAACAGTTAGTCGAACGCAACGAACACATCTCCGCGGCGTTCGACCACGATCCCGAACCGCTGGTGGACCGCCTGCCCGGCACCACGCTCGCCCCCGCCGACGAATGGTCACGTGTGGTCGCCACCGGCCACTACACGGGCAACGACGTGTTGCTTCGCCTGCGTTCCGTCGACCGCACCCCTGCGTTCCAGGTGCTCACGCCGTTCACGCTTGACGACGGCCGCACCATCCTTGTCAACCGCGGCTGGGTCCCCGCCGAAGGCTCCACCGGTGTGCCGGACATCGACGCAGCACCTACCGGCGACGTCACCATCACTGGCATGCTGCGCGCCGCCGAAGCGACCCACCCGACCGCGCCCATCCACGACCAGGGCTTCGACATGGTCCACTCCATCAACCCCACCCAGGTTGGGGAGCTGACCGGAGTCGACGCGGGGGCGGACATGGTCGAGCCGTACCTCCAACTACTCTCAGACCAACCCGGCACCCTCACCGCCATCCCCCTGCCCCAACTCGAAACCGGCAACCACCTTTCCTACGGCCTCCAGTGGATCCTGTTCGGCGTCGCCGCCCCCGGCGCCCTGCTCTACTTCCTGTTCTCCGAAAGCCGCGAACGCCGCCGCTACGTCGAGGAGCAGAAGCAACTGCTTAACGACGACACCGTGGCCGGCAGCGGCCCCGAGCCTTCCCCTGTCCCCGGCGAAGAAACCGCCCCGGCGCCGTCCGCTCAGACCCCGACTGCGGCTCCTACGCGTTCCCGCCAGCGCTACGGTTCTTCCCGCACCAACCCGTGGGCCAAGGCTTACGATAAGGAACAAGAACGCTAACTCTGTCCCATGGTCTCTGAAGGGGTTTTGATGTCGCTCGATTCCGTCCTCCGCACCCTCGCCGACGCCTTCGTCGTCCCCGCCTCGGGCGTCGAACCTGCCGATATTGAAGACGCCGCCTTCGACCACGCCGTCGCCTTCGCCAACCGCCCCTTCGCAACCTTGTCGCTTCTCACCGACCCCGAAGGCCAGCCCCTTTTCGCCCTGTCCGACGGCGGTACTTTGCCAGCCCGCGCCGGCTTAGCCTGCGCCGCGCTTGGCCACTCTCTCCACGACATCTCCATCGTCCCCGACTCCCCCACCGCCACCACCGGCTCCGCTCGGGTGCAGTTCTCCGAATGGGACGTCGCAGACGTGGAGTTCGACGGCAACACCCCGGCGTTCGAACTGGGCATCCTCGCCGCCATCGAGAACCGATCGCTCTAGGTACCGGTTCGGGTTAAGCGACAAAATGTGTGTCTGGATTCGTCGATTTGTTTGAGATGATCGGGGGTTTTCCTGAAAGTATATGCTCCTGGGGCTTATATCCGCGCCATGGTGACGAAAAACCGGGGGGTGTTCCTATATAGGTTGTCAACTCCGTGGGTGAGGTTGTTGGGGGTATGAAGGGCTTCTGCTTCGCCGTGTGAATGTTGTTTTCGGGCATCTCGAGGAGCCGATTGGGCTTGCTGCTCAATCGGCTTGGATGGGAGCTGTTGGTTCTAAGCTGCTGTGACCTCTTGGACTGTGGAGATGTCTCGGTAGAGCTCGCCGCTACGCATCATGGCGAAGAGAACGTTTAGGCGTCGGCGTGCGAGTGCGACAACTGCGGCGTTGTGTCTTTTGCCTTCTTTGCGTTTTCGTTCATAGAATTGTCGGGAACGCTCGTGGAATCTGATCGATGCAAAAGACGATTGCCATAGGGCGTTCTTTAATTTTTTGTTGCCAGCCCGGTTGGGCGAATTCGACATGATGGACGTTCCCGACTGATTCGTCCGCGGTGATAGGCCTGCATAGGACGCTAGGTGCGCTGCATCGGGGAAGTCGGACATATCGCCAACGGTCATGAGGATCTGCGCGGCGCTACGCGGACCGATGCCGGGCATGGATAAAAGAATCTCGGTGTGAGGAATGTCCTGGATGAGCTTGAGCACCTGCGCCTCGATTTCTTTACGATGCTCGAGTTTGGCCAATGCATCTTTGGCGGACATTGCTACGCCAAGTTCGGCGTATTCTGCCCCGGCAATGGACACGGTCTGCCCGTGGATGGCAGCAAGCATGGCATCGATGACAGGCTCAGGATTGCGCGCCCTGTGACTGCGCGCAAAGGCTGCCAGACGTGCTCTACCGACGCGTCGAATCTTGGTGGGGCCACCGTATTTGGCAAGTAGGTGGAGGATCCACTTGCGATGAATCACCTGTCCGCGCAGAACATGTTCGAATGCAGGATAGGTTCCCACGAGCGCGGATCGCATCTGGTTAATCAGGCGTGTGTAGGCCCGGGCGAGATCTTCGTCAATACCGTTGAGCACTTTCAGCTGGATAAAGACTTCCTCAACGCGGTCGACGCTGCGCAAGGCATCCGGAAGTTTAAGACCGGCATGGGCGATGACGTAGGCGTCGCGCACATCGGTCTTGGAGTTGCCGACGTGGATGCGAGAGAGCTGCCGCATCGCAAGCCCCGGTAGATAGCGAACGTCGGCCCCCATGTCTTGGGCGACTGCGACGGTTAACCGGCCGATGTTGTTGGGTTGATCGACAATGACAAGAACCGAAGCGTCATCGGCGAGAAATTTGCCGAAGAGCTTGCGTAGTGAGCCTTCATGCTGGTTGATGCGTTCGGACAGGACTTGTCTGCCTTGGAAATCGAGGACGCAGGCGTGGTGGAAGTATTTGCCGACGTCCACGCCAATGACGAAGTCATAGGCCATGGGTGTGTGCCTCCTAGCGATGAATGAGAAGTTGGATTATTTATGCTTCATCGCTGGGGTTGGTCGGACATACTTGCACTGGCATCCACATTACTGTGAGACCTCATACCACCTGGGCTGGGTCAAGTTCCTATTAGCAGTTTGAGTATGTCACTGTCTTCGGCGACATCACCCCCCGGATCATTTTCAGACAGGGACAGGAATAAGCCATACCGAAGCCAGCGACTAGTTCCACTGTTCTTGCGAACGGAGGGAACGGAAGTAAACATAACCCGCCCAATCGGGTGGACGGCCTATGAATCTTCGGTGCCCTGGGGTGGAACTGCTAACAACGTAATGTCGACCGCACCCCTGCGTTCCAGGTGCTCACGCCGTTCACGCTTGACGACGGCCGCACCATCCTTGTCAACCGCGGCTGGGTCCCCGCCGAAGGCTCCACCGGTGTGCCGGACATCGACGCAGCACCTACCGGCGACGTCACCATCACTGGCATGCTGCGCGCCGCCGAAGCGACCCACCCGACCGCGCCCATCCACGACCAGGGCTTCGACATGGTCCACTCCATCAACCCCACCCAGGTTGGGGAGCTGACCGGAGTCGACGCGGGGGCGGACATGGTCGAGCCGTACCTCCAACTACTCTCAGACCAACCCGGCACCCTCACCGCCATCCCCCTGCCCCAACTCGAAACCGGCAACCACCTTTCCTACGGCCTCCAGTGGATCCTGTTCGGCGTCGCCGCCCCCGGCGCCCTGCTCTACTTCCTGTTCTCCGAAAGCCGCGAACGCCGCCGCTACGTCGAGGAGCAGAAGCAACTGCTTAACGACGACACCGTGGCCGGCAGCGGCCCCGAGCCTTCCCCTGTCCCCGGCGAAGAAACCGCCCCGGCGCCGTCCGCTCAGACCCCGACTGCGGCTCCTACGCGTTCCCGCCAGCGCTACGGTTCTTCCCGCACCAACCCGTGGGCCAAGGCTTACGATAAGGAACAAGAACGCTAACTCTGTCCCATGGTCTCTGAAGGGGTTTTGATGTCGCTCGATTCCGTCCTCCGCACCCTCGCCGACGCCTTCGTCGTCCCCGCCTCGGGCGTCGAACCTGCCGATATTGAAGACGCCGCCTTCGACCACGCCGTCGCCTTCGCCAACCGCCCCTTCGCAACCTTGTCGCTTCTCACCGACCCCGAAGGCCAGCCCCTTTTCGCCCTGTCCGACGGCGGTACTTTGCCAGCCCGCGCCGGCTTAGCCTGCGCCGCGCTTGGCCACTCTCTCCACGACATCTCCATCGTCCCCGACTCCCCCACCGCCACCACCGGCTCCGCTCGGGTGCAGTTCTCCGAATGGGACGTCGCAGACGTGGAGTTCGACGGCAACACCCCGGCGTTCGAACTGGGCATCCTCGCCGCCATCGAGAACCGATCGCTCTAGGTACCGGTTCGGGTTAAGCGACAAAATGTGTGTCTGGATTCGTCGATTTGTTTGAGATGATCGGGGGTTTTCCTGAAAGTATATGCTCCTGGGGCTTATATCCGCGCCATGGTGACGAAAAACCGGGGGGTGACAGCAGTGTGTGGTAGGGGCTGGTGTTGGCTTGATCAATGCCGAAGAACAGACCACGCTGCCAATGCGGTGGGGAAATGAAACGCAACGGTAAGACCTCCGCCAACCGCAGCCGGTGACGGTGCAAAATGTGCGGCGCTTCCACCACCAAGCAGCTCCCCGATATCACCAACTCCGCTGCCTTCGCAGCATTTATCACCCACCTCACAACCGGTGCGAGCTTGGAAACCGCTGCCGCCGGAGCAGGATGTCATCCGCGTACGCTGCAACACCGGTTTGAACACTTCTGGCTAGTTGATGTCCCCGATCCCACGATCGGGCACGAAGGCTGGGTCTACGACCAGGTCTTTCTTGACGGCACCTACACCGCCGGCGGATGCTTGATTGTTGCTGCCACCTTGGATCACGTCATCGCTTGGCACTGGTGCACACGTGAAACCACCCGCGACTACCAACGACTGCTCGAACGTATCCCCGCGCCCCTGATCCCTGTCATTGACGGCGGCCAAGGCGCTGCCAGCGCAATCAAGGCATGCTGGCCCACAACGAAAGTGCAGCGCTGCCTCGTCCACGCCCAACGCGTGGTGCGCCGGCACACCACCGCACGTCCCCGCACCGATGCAGGACGAGCGATTTACCAGATCGCGCTCAACCTCACGAAGATCACCGATCTTGACGAGGCGGCCGCGTGGGGTGCGCAACTGCACGAATACGGCACTATCTACCGTGACTGGATGAACCAGAAAACGTTCACAACCGACCCGGCGACACGGCAACGCGCCTGGTCATGGACTCATGAACGCACCCGCAAGGCCTACAACAGCCTCAACCACCTATGGCGGGGCAACTTACTGTTGGTCTACCTCGCCCCACCCGACGGTGTGCTCGACGCCAGCCGGATCAAAGCCACCAAACAGCCGGAAGGCGGAATCAACGCCCAGTTGAAACTGCTGGCCCGCACCCACCGGGGAAGATCCGGGAACATCAACGCCGCATGTTGGATTGGTGGCTCTACCTAAAAACGGAACTGCCTGACGACCCCGTTGAGATCGCCGGGCAGCCCAACTGGGGTCAGGACTAACTGGCCAAAGTATCCACCCTGACCCGAAACGAGAACCAAGCCGACCACGAAACTTCGACGACCAGCCTTCTACGAGGGCGCTATCGACACCAACTACACCCACTCAATCGGCATCCAAAAAGGCCACATCTAACCCTCGCGACACGCCGAGCTAGACACCCTTTTTGACCCTTAACGCTCAAATAGTAGTTATAGAATAGCGGCTCACGCAGGAAGCAAGAATTTGAATATACTAGTCTCTGTCTCGTTCACGGTATCTCACCAAGACTACGTACAAAATGCCCGCTAGAGCACCTGTAATCGATAAAATGGGACCTACGGACAAAATCGGATTAGACCACGCAGAAAGTGCTACCTGAATAATACTCAGGATAACACCTATAGCGATAATGATACCGATGACAACACGTAGCAAGCGCATTTATACCTACTGTGACCAGCAAATTCCACCAGGGAAAAGTCTAATTCCTCGATTCCACGAACCGCAGATGCCTAAAATGCCAGATTCCGCCGCTAAGACTCCAGCAATAGCGCCAGCAAGAAACCCGCCTACACCTGTTTCTGCAGTAATTAACGCAGCTAACGCGGCAACACCAGCGCCAGCGGCGTACGCATTCTGGAGTGCAGATGCCGCGCAGCTATTTAGCAAGATACCGGGATGGTAGCTTTTGGAACCCATTCCGTCCTTGACATGCATCGTAAAACTGAATAGCCGGTTCGATAGCATCCGCTTCGCGTTCAAGAATCGCTAGGTCTGATTCGTCCGCGTCAACATTCCAGCCTTGCGCAAGAAGAGTTCCTGAGAACTCATTCAGTACACCGGAATCCACGTCTGGATCCGACTGAGCTGCTCGATAATCAAACCGTGCATGTTCAAAATCAACATACCTGTCCATCGCCCTAAAAGATGCCTCTTCAGCCACGGTGAGGTTCGAATCCTCGGCAAATAACATCTGCGCCTCGGCGACGTCAATTGGCTTTGCCGTTACCGTCGTAGGGGAGGAGATTCCTAGCGCCGATACCGAAAGTGCAACTGCCAATGCCCTTCTAAAGAGTAGGCGCATTCCTAACCTCTTTCTAAGAATATTCTGCGAGAGCTTGCTCTGTCGAGATGTCCTGTGAGCTCTTGCTCACTTAAGACGCCTTGTGAGATGACGGTAACATATTCTTTCGCCCAATGAACGGCAGAGCATTAATGAGAATGTCACGCCGATAGCAGACACACATTTTGAGCCTTAACCCCAGCCTGCGGACTCACACCAAGCTACGAAAAGGCCCCTCCGAAGAGGGGCCTTGACCTGGTGCGCCATGACGGGCTCGAACCGCCGACCTACTGGGTGTAAACCAGTTGCTCTTCCAGCTGAGCTAACGGCGCGCTGCCCGGTAACACTACCAAAGCACGACCGAAAAAGGAAAACCTGCAGGCTAAGCGCCAAAAACTACCGTTTCGAGGCGGCGAGGCAAGAGCCCTGCCAGTCACCGAAGCGGTCGGCCTTGGTCTGCAGCAGACCGGCCAACTGGGCAGACTCTGCGATCAAGCCCGGGGCGACAACGCCTGGGAAGCCGGCGCCGGGAGTCATCAGCCAGATGCGGCCGCCGGAACCGAGGTTGCGGGTGGCGTCGACGAGTTCATCGACAAGGTCACCGTCGCCTTCACGGAACCAAAGGAGGACGAGGTCGCAGGGTTCGAGGGTGTCGTCGTCAAGAAGCATTGCTCCGATGGCATCCTCGATGGCTTCCGAGATGGACGAATCCGCATCCTCGCCCCAGCCGATCTCCTGAACGACAAGGTCGGGGCCAACCCCAAAACGGTCGGCGTAGGTGTCCACTCCTGTGGCACTCAAGTGTCTAAATCCTCCAGTTGTAGTTGTACGAATGCACGACAGCATACCGCCCCACCGTGCTCAATGGCGACAAACCAACAATTAGTCTCACCAAAAGCCATCCGATGTAAGAACTAGCGACCAAAAGAACGTATCCTTGTCGGTGTATTGCCCCGATGAACCCAGGAGGTTGAAGTGGCCGAAAAGGACACCGAGATGATCGATGGTCGCGTGAAGAACGCTTCTGACGTCGATACGAATATCCTGTCGCTGCGCGAAGGCGTAGCTTCCTACCTGCATGACGCGGACCCGGAGGAAACCCAAGAGTGGATGGACTCCCTCGACGGCCTGCTCGAGGAGTCCGACCCGGAGCGCGCCCGCTACCTCATGCTTCGCCTCATTGAGCGCGCCAACGCCAAGCGCGTACCGCTGCCGGCGCTGTCCTCCACCGACCTGGTGAACACCATCCCAACCAAACTCGAGCCAGAATTCCCTGGCGACGAGAAAATTGAGAAGCGCTACCGCCGCTGGATGCGCTGGAACGCCGCCGTCATGGTGCACCGCGCACAGCGCCCGGGCATCGGCGTCGGCGGCCACATCTCCACCTACGCCTCCGCGGCAGCCCTCTACGAAGTTGGCTTCAACCACTTCTTCAAGGGCAAGGACGCACCACAGGGCGGCGACCAGATCTTCTTCCAGGGCCACGCCTCCCCAGGCATGTACGCCCGCGCCTTCCTCGAAGGCCGCCTTTCCGAAGACGATCTGGACGGCTTCCGCCAGGAACACTCCCGCAAGCAGGGCGGCCTGCCGTCCTACCCGCACCCGCACGGCATGCCGGAATTCTGGGAGTTCCCAACCGTGTCCATGGGCCTTGGCCCAATGAACGCCATCTACCAGGCACGCTTTAACAAGTACCTGCAGGACCGCGGCATCAAGGACACCGACCAGCAGCACGTCTGGGCGTTCCTTGGCGACGGCGAAATGGACGAGCCCGAATCCCGCGGCCTCATCCAGATGGCTTCCCTCTACGGTCTGGACAACCTCACCTTCGTGATCAACTGCAACCTGCAGCGTCTCGACGGCCCAGTGCGCGGCAACGGCCAAATCATCCAAGAACTGGAGAGCTTCTTCGTCGGTGCCGGCTGGAACGTCATCAAGGTCGTCTGGGGCCGCGAGTGGGACGAACTGCTGGAAAAGGATGAGGACGGCGCACTCGTCCACATCATGAACACCACCAAGGACGGCGACTACCAGACCTTCAAGGCCAACGACGGCGCCTACGTCCGCGAACACTTCTTCGGCCGCGACGAGCGCACCAAGAAGCTCGTCGAAGACATGACCGACGAAGAGATCTGGAACCTGCGCCGCGGCGGCCACGACTACCGCAAGGTCTACGCCGCCTACAAGCGCGCCTTGGAGACCAAGGGCAAGCCGACCGTCATCCTCGCCCACACCGTCAAGGGCTACGGCCTCGGCCACAACTTCGAGGGCCGCAACGCAACCCACCAGATGAAGAAGCTGGCCCTGGAAGACCTGAAGCTCTTCCGCGACAAGCAGCAGATCCCGATTTCCGACGAAGAACTGGAAAAGGATCCGTACCTGCCGCCGTACTACCACCCGGGCGAGGACGCCGAGGAGATCAAGTACCTCAAGGCACGCCGCGAGGAACTCGGCGGCTACCTGCCGGAGCGTCGGGAGCAGTACACCCCACTCGAGCAGCCTGACTTTGAAAAGACCTTCAAGGCCCTGTTCAAGGACTCCGGCAAGCAGGAAGTCGCCTCCACCATGGCGCTCGTGCGCACGTTCAAGGCGATCATGCGCGACAAGGAGATCGGCAAGCGCATCGTCCCGATCATCCCGGACGAGGCCCGTACCTTCGGCCTCGACTCCTGGTTCCCGACCCAGAAAATCTACAACCCGCACGGCCAGAACTACGTGCCGGTCGACCACGACCTGCAGCTGTCCTACCGCGAGTCCACCGATGGCCAGATCCTGCACGAAGGCATCAACGAGGACGGCTCCTCCGCATCCTTCATCGCAGCAGCAACGTCGTACGCCACCCACGGCGAGCCGATGATCCCGATGTACATCTTCTACTCGATGTTCGGCTTCCAGCGCACCGGCGACAACTTCTGGGCCGCCGGCGACCAGATGGGCCGCGGCTTCATCGTCGGCGCAACCGCCGGCCGCACCACCCTCTTCGGAGAGGGCCTGCAGCACATGGACGGCCACTCCCCGATCCTGGCATCCACCAACCCGGCCGTCATCCCGTACGACCCGGCGTTCGCCTACGAGATGCCATACATCATCTCCAAGGGCATCGAGCGCATGTACGGCCAGGGCGCGGACAAGGACGAGGACGTGATGTACTACATCACCGTCTACAACCAGCCGCACCACCAGCCGGCACGCCCGGACAACCTCGACGTTGAGGGCCTGCACAAGGGCATCTACCTTTACGACGAAGGCAAGGACCTCGAGCACAAGGTCTCCCTGCTCGCCTCCGGCGTGGGTATGCAGCAGGCACTGCGCGCCCAGGAGATCCTGCAGGAGAAGTACAACGTCGGCGCCGCGATCTACTCCGTCACCTCCTGGACCGAACTCGCCCGTGAGGGTCAGCGCAAGGCTGCCGAGCAGCTCCGCAACCCGGGCGAAGAGGTTGAAGAGGCATTTGCGACCAAGCAGCTCAAGCAGACCGAAGGCCCGTACATCGCGACCTCCGATTTCGCTTCCGACCTGCAGGAGCAGATCCGCGCCTACGTGCCGGGCCAGTACATCGTGCTGGGTGCCGACGGCTTCGGTTTCGCCGACACCCGCGAAGCTGCCCGCCGCTACTTCAACATCGACGCCGAGTCCATGGCCGTCGCCGCCCTGATGGGCCTGGCCAACGAAGGCAAGATCGATCGTGATGTTGCAGCGAAGGCTGCCAAGGATCTGAAGATCGACGATCCGACCGCCGCGAAGCCGGCCCTCGACTCCGACGACGAGGGACCGGAGAACGCCGCAGAGTAGTTCTGTGACCCCCCAACCGCCCCGGCCGTGTTTGAACCGGCCGGGGCGGTTTCCGTTGTGTGGGGTGTCTCGCTTCCTTCCGAAAATAGTTCCCCGGCCGGGAACTTTCTTCGGTTTCGGGGCTTTCCACGGCTATGTTTCCCCAGGTCGTCGATTTTGCGAGCCGCGCGGATCCAAAATTGTTCCACGAATCGGCGCGGACCCGGGAACTATTTTGGCCAGGAGCAGATCCTCCTGACAGATTTCACATCGACGCCAAACCCAAAACCCACTGACCTGCACCGATACCCCACGCTGACAGATTCTGCCGGAATGTGTCAGGAATGCCGTGCCGGCTGCGGCTCCCCTACCCCCGCGCCAGGGCGATGACGCGCTCGATGGCGGCGGTGACGGCGTCGGGGTCGTCGAGAGGCGGCATGTGCCCTGACTCGGGCAGGATTTGGAAGTAGGCGCCTGGCCAGATTGCGGCGAGTTCGGCGGATTGGCTGACGGGGGCGACGTTGTCGCGGTCGCCGACGAGGATGTAGCCGGGGATGGTGGCCAGGACGGCGGCGGCGCCTCGTTCGGAGTGGGTTTGGAGGTCGTCGAAGAAGCCTCGATAGGTGGCGAGCGGCGTGGCTTTAATCATGCGGGCGTGGAATGTGATCAGGGACCACGGTACGGGCCGGAAGTAGAACCAGCGCGCGAGGATGGGGGCGATCATGTCGGTGACCAGGCGTCGGATGCCTTCGGCGGCGTGCGGCAGCCTATCCACAAACCAGCCGAGCGACCGGCCGAATCCCCCGCCGAGGAGACGTGGTAGGCCGCGGGCGGTGAAGGGGTCGACGGTGCTGGAGATTTGTACGGAGCCGACCCAGTTGAAGCGGTGGCGGCGCATGAGGGACAGGGAGATCGGCCCGCCGAGGGAGTGTCCGACGGTGATGAGGGGGTCGTCGATACCGAGGTGGCTCAGGACGGCGGCGATGTCGTCGGCGGCGGCATCGATGGTGAGCAGGCTGGGGTCGGCGTAGCCGGTTTTGCCGTGGCCGCGGACGTCGACAAGGATTTGGCGCACGCCGGAAATGGCTTCGACCTGCAGTTTGTATTCGGCGGCGGCGATGTTGAAGCCGTGTGCGTAGACGACGGCCAGGCCGGCGTCGCGGGGGCCGACGTCGTAGTAGTGGATGGTGATGCCGTCGCGGTCAATCGTGCCGGTGCGCATCATAATCCGAGTTGTCCCAGGTAGGGCATGGCGGCGAAGCCGATGCCGGCGATCACGGCGAGGATGCCGAAGACCAGCGCGACTTTTTGCAGCGGCGTCGATCCAGCGGGTTCAGGAGCGGGCGTTTGCTTCTCGACGACCCCACGCCCCGTATTCGTCACCCTCGCCGTCGTCGAACGCTTCGAGCCGTCGGCGAACGTGGCAGTCACGTCGAGGTTCGTGTTGGCGTAGGAGTC
This sequence comes from Corynebacterium coyleae, assembly GCF_030408635.1. Taxonomy (NCBI): domain Bacteria; kingdom Bacillati; phylum Actinomycetota; class Actinomycetes; order Mycobacteriales; family Corynebacteriaceae; genus Corynebacterium; species Corynebacterium coyleae. The sequence goes on from NZ_CP047198.1 coordinate 1,786,817, forward strand.
CTTCGGCAGGGTCACCGTGATCGCCCCGGTTTTCTGGTCAACCGAGTCGTATTTGCCTTTGACCACCCATGTCGCGTCGGTCGGCAGGTCCAGGTGGCGGACGTTGGTCGGGGTGAGCGTTACGGTTTGGCCGGGGTCGGCCTCGACGGAGTCGTATTCCGGATCGTACAGAAACGCGTGGTCCGGGATCAGCGTGACCTCGGGGAAATAGAGGTCCGTCGAGTTGTCCGGAAAGTGCACCCGCACCGGAATCTGCTGCGTGTTCTCGCCGCGCTGCACCGGCGTATCGCCATTCAGGTTGAGGTTGACCCGGAGTTTGTCGTCCACCTTGTCCACCTGAAAGCGGTGGCGGATCGTGTTCTCCCCGGTCAGGCTCCACCGCGCCCCCTCCGGCACGTCCTTCAACTCCAGGTAAACGGGGTTGGTGTAGTAGTCGCCCGGCGGGCCGTACACGTGCGATGTCTCCGGCGCGAAGTACGGCTTGTACGTTTCCGCCATCGTTGCGGCGCCGGCGACGGGGGCGACGAGGCTGGTGATCACAACGGCTGCTGCCGGAACTGCGAGGCGGTGCATGGGCCTATCATAACGGCATGGAACTTTCGCAGCGCTTGGATCTCGGCGGCCTCCAACTCGAGGAGGAAACCCCGGCAGACACGTTCGCTCGTCTCGCGGGATTGGTTGAGGAGGTGACGGGGGTCGTCGTCAAGCAAAGCTCGCGTTTCGACGACACCGCCATCGCCTCCCTCGACCGCATCGAACTCGCCGTGCGGATCGAAGAGAACTTCGGCGTGCGTATCGACGACACCGTGCTCACCGACCACCCCACCGCCGGCGAACTCGCCGACTACCTGGAGGAACACGAATGATTTCATACCTGACCGACATGGACGGCGTGCTGCACAAAGAGGGCTCCGTCATTCCCGGCGCGAAGGAGTTCATCTCCACCCTGCGCGATGAGGAAATCGAGTTCATGGTGCTGACCAACAACTCGATGCAAACCCCGCGCGACCTCTCCGCGAAACTGCAACGCATGGGCCTGGACATCGAGCCGGAACGGATCTGGACCTCCGCGACGGCAACCGCGAAGTTTCTCTCGCAGCAAGCCGGTGAAGCCTCCGCGTACGTCATCGGCGAGGCCGGCCTGACCACCGCGCTACACGAGATCGGCTGGATTCTTACCGACGCCGACCCCGACTTCGTCGTACTCGGCGAAACCCGCACCTACTCCTTCGAAGCGCTCACCACCGCCTCGAACCTGATCCGGCGCGGCTCGCGCTTCATTGCAACGAACCCCGACCTGACTGGGCCTGGCCCGCGCGGCGTCGTTCCAGCAACCGGTTCCGTCGCCGCCATGATCACCGCCGTGACCGGCATGGAGCCCTACTACGTGGGCAAACCCAACCCCGTCATGATGCGCTCGGCGCTGAACAACATCGGCGCCCACTCCGAAAACACGGTCATGATCGGCGACCGCATGGACACCGATGTGAAATCCGGCCTCGAAGCCGGCATGCGCACCGTGCTCGTGCGCTCCGGCATCAGCGACGACGCCGAAATCGCCCGCTACCCCTACCGCCCCACCGCCGTCTTCGACTCGGTGGCGGACCTGGTGGATCGCATCCACGACCCCTTCGGCGACGGCAAGTACACCGACGCCGACTAGGGCGCGCTTCCTTACACCGCCGAGTCGGAGCCGGCGATGTAGAAGCGCTGCTTGTTCACAAACTCGTCCATACCCAGCGGTCCCAGTTCGCGGCCCAGGCCGGAGGCCTTCACACCACCGAACGGCAGCTCGGCGCCGCGGGCCTGTGGGATGTTGACGTGGATCATGCCGGTGTCCACCTTGTCGGCAACGCGCTTGGCGCGCTCGACGTCCTCGGACATCACGGCGCCGCCGAGGCCGTAGCGGGAGTTGTTGGCCACCTCAATGGCCTCCTCCTCAGAGGACACCTTGTATACCTCGGCGACGGGGCCGAAGAACTCCTCGTAGTAGGAGTCGGAACCGACCGGGATGTCGGTGATCACGGCCGGGGTGATGTAGGCGCCCTTGCCGGTGACCTCGCCGCCAACGCGCAGGTTCGCGCCTTCAGAGACGGCGATCTTCAGCTGCTGGGCGAGGTTTTCGGCGGCGTCGCGCGAGGACAGCGGGTAGTAACGGCCCTTCTCCGGGTTGAGCGGATCGCCGGCTTCGCACTTGGAAGCGAGGGAGACGAGTTCGTCGACGAATTCGTCGTAAATGTCCTCCATCACGATCATGCGCTTGTTGGAGGTGCAGGCCTGGCCGGTGTTGGAAATGCGCTTGTTCCACGCGGTCTTCGCGGCGGCCGGGACGTCGGTGGAGTCGAGCACGATGTAGGCGTCGGTGCCGCCCAGCTCGAGCACGCACTTCTTTAGCGCCTGGCCGGCCTGGGAGGCGATGGCACGCCCGGCGCGCTCGGAGCCAGTGAGGGAAACGCCTTGGACGCGGTCGTCGTTAATAATGCGCGAGATTTGCGTGTGCTTCGCGTACAGATTCGTGAACAGCCCCTTGGGCGCGCCGGCCTCCTCGAAAATCTTCTGGATCGACTCCGCCGAACGCGGGCAGATCTCCGCGTGCTTGACCAGCACAACGTTGCCGGCCATCAGCGCGGGCGCGGCGAAGCGTGCGACCTGGTAGTACGGGTAATTCCACGGCATGATGCCCAGGATCACGCCGAACGGAATCTTGCGCATAATCGACGTGCCGCCACGCTTGTTCGGGATCTCCTCGTCAGCCCCGAACTCAGCGCCGTTGTCGGCGTAGTAATTGAAAATCTCGACCACATCGTCGATTTCGCCGTCGCCCTGGTCGACCGGCTTGCCCATCTCTTCGGCGATGATGCGGGTGAGTTCGTCGCGTTTGTCGTCGAAAAGCTTCGCGACCTTCCGCAGCACCTCCGCACGCTCCTCAAACGACTTCTCGCGCCACTGCTTAAACGTGTCGTTTGCGGTGGTCAGGGCGGTGTCGAGGGCGTCGTCGCTAATAAAATCGTACGTTGCGACGATCTCGTTATTTACAGGATTTTGTACTCGGTATTTAGTAGACATGCGCCCCATGGTACGAGCGCTGCGTCAGCCTCGCCACGAAATTCTCCTCCGCCGCCAACCTCTCAATCGCGCGCCGAAACGGCTCAATCTCCGCCTCCGTGGCGCGGATCGTTTCGCTGCACGAGTACGTGCGATCCGGCCGCCGCTGCCAGCGCGTGAACCAGACCTCGCCCGGCTCGCCTTCGGGCAATAAGAGCATTTGCTTCTCGACGACCCCACGCACCCGCCCCAACATCCCCTCAATGTGGAGCGTCCACGTGAGTCGATTGCGTGTCGGACGGCACGCGCGGGGCGCAGCCAGTGTTGTCGTCATTGGTGGGGACCCTTCTGTGCTTTCAGCATCGGTGCTGTGCCGCTGTTTTGCGTGCAGCACTCGATGTCTTGCTTGGCGCACTCCTGCCCCGGTGACTAAGCGGGACGCCGCGACGGACGGTTGTCCGTGTCCGGGTGACTAGCCCGGGCGGCGGAGTGCGAGACGAGAGGTTCGTCTTCCCCAACGGCCTCTGGTTACTCTTTGAGCCCGACCGATATTGCGTCACACAAGTCACCCTGAGCAACCCTCAACCGCTGCTTGATCCCCCTATTTACTCGACCTCGGGTTGAGGTTGAGTGGTGTGGTTTTCAGCGCCGAGTGTGGGGTTGTATATGTCGCAAAGTGAGCTTAGGGGCAAACCCGAACTCAGATCCACGAGTTCGGGTTTGCCCCTAAGCTGCGTTTTCGCGCTACTCCCCCCTCGAGCGCAATCCGTCCGCGCGCCGCGGCGCCGATTGCCTACAGCAACCGCACGGCGAGGACGCCAAGGAAGATCACGACCAGGCCGACGAGACGCGTGGCGGTGAGCGGGTTCTTGCGGGCGCCAAAAGCACCGCGGGCCTCGAGGACCTGGCCTGCCGCGATGGTGCCGGCGTTGAAAGCGATCACGGTGGTGGCGGTGCCGAGCAGTGGCGACAGGGTCGCCCCGGAGATCACAAAGATTGCGCCGACGAGGCCGCCGAGCCACATCCAGGCCGGGCCCGGCGTCGGCTTGCGGGTGAACTGCTTCGGCGAGGTGACTAGCGCGGCGATCAGCAGCAGCACGACGCCGACGGTCAGGTTGATTTCACCGGCGTGGAGGGAGGAGCCGGCGATCGTCCCTAAGTAACCGTTCACCGCGGTCTGCACTGCGGAGCCGACGCCGACCAGGACGCCGAGCGCGCGGAAGAGCCAGAGTTCGAGGCCGGTGGCGTCGCCGGTTGCCTTCGCGGCAACAGCGCCCTTCCCCGACTTGCCCGCCCGCAGCACCACAACGATGCCGGCGAAGACGACGATGGCGCCGACGATACGCAGCGGTGAGACGCTAATACGCGGAGAGCCAAACAAACCGAACCAGTCGATGAGCAGACCCATCACCACCTGCCCAAGGATCGGCAACACCACCGTCTGCACTGCACCGAGGCGCGGGAACAGGACAATGTTGCCCAGCACGAAGCAGACACCCATCACGCCGCCGAGCCACGTCCACCACGGCGCCGTGGTACCCGGCGCGAACTGCGGCAACGGGTTGCCCTGCAGGATGGTCGTCGCCAGGATTGCGACGAGCAACGCCACCGAAAACGAAATCAGCGCCGACACAACTGGGAAGTTGCCCACGCTCAGGCGCAGGCGCGAGTTGGCCGCGGTTTGAATTGGAATCAGCCCGCCGACGGCGAGCGCAACAAGGAGAAGCACCTGCCTATGGTTTCATACGGGTGGGTTACTTCTTGCGGTCGCCCGATCCGCCAGCACCAGAGCCCGTACCTCCAGCGCCTCCCGGGCCGGTCGGGTCGATGTAGGCGCGGTAGAGGGCGTCGAGGAATTCTTCGTGGGTGACGTTGCGGCGGTCGTCGATACGATTGCCCAGAATGTCGTGAATATCCTTGCGCGTCGGCGCGTGCACGAGCATGCCGGGGCGTTGCGCGCGCTCGGCACGTTGGCGCAGGGCGCTGGGGGTGCGTGGGAGGCGGTCGCCGACGCGGTGTTTGATGCGGGTGAAGAAATCGTCGACGTTCGCCAGCGCCTCGATGCCAGGCACGTGCCAGCCGAACCAGTACGCCGCCACGCCGAGGCCGAAACCGATCAGGGCGGACACCGCGAGACCGATGGATTGCAGGTTGAGGTCGTAAAACAGTTGCACGCTAATCGACGCCACAATCGCCGGCACGACGTACCACTGGCGGTCGATAAGTATGGACGGGATCTGGCCAATCATCATCTCGCGAATCACCATGCCGCCGGTCGCGGTGAGCACGCCCATGAGGATGCAGCCGAACCACGTGATGTCGGCACGCATCGCCGTCACCGTGCCCGTCACCGCCCACACGCCAACGATGATCATGTCGCCGTGGAAACGGAACAACTCCCACGTCAGCCCCGACAGCGGGATCAGAAACGCAAACAGCGACCCCACCAACGCCGTGCCGATGTACCAGGGGTTTTGCAACGCCGACGCGGGCGTGGCACCGATCAGGGCGTCGCGGATCATGCCGCCCGCCATGCCCGAAATGATGGAAATCAGCATGAAACCGACGGCGTCAAAGCGCAATCGCCTAGCGACGAGCCCACCCATCAGCGCATTCAAAAACACCCCAATAAGGTCCATCAGGGCAAACGAGAACCCCACGGCGGTGAACACGTTGTCGAAGTACATGCGCGTCATCGTAGTGGTTTACTCCTGTAATTCCCGGCGTTCGGTCCCGGGCGCCGGTGATGACGGTGTGGGACGTGTGCGTAGGTGTCGCCGGTTTGGCGTGGTTGCCGGTACCGCCAGACACGCTCGGACACACACATGGTGAGAATACAACGGTGAAGATGCCGATATTTTGCCGTCCTCACCGTTACGTTCTCACCATGTGTTGGGTGGGGTCGGGAAGGTGGCGTCGCAAAGCTAAACCTCGCATGGAACACGGTACATTTCGCCAATTTTCAGCGAGATGTACCGTTTGGCCGGGCAGCGCCGGGGATCCCTGGCGCCCCGCCTCTACCCCAGGCGCTGGACTGCGTCGACGACGAGGTCCCAGAAGCACTCCACGTCCAGGCGCGTGGCCACGGACGTGTTGCAATCAGACGGGTCAAGGACCCGGAAGTCCGCCACGGTCCGCCCGCGGGTCAGCGCACCCGACAGCTCCACGGACAGGGGCACGGCCACGGTTTCGACGACGGAGGGGTCGATGACGTAGGCGACGGCGCAGGGGTCGTGAACTGGTGGGTTGTCGAAGCCTTGGGCGTCTTTGTAGTTGCGGCGGAAGGCGTCGATGAGTCCGACGCAGAAGTCGCCGGCGGAGGTGCCAAGCGCAGCGAAGCGCGACTCCACCTCCGGGGTGGCAAGTGCCTGGTGGGTAAGGTCCAGGCCGACCATGACCACGGGCCAGTCCTCGCCGAAGACGATCGCGGCGGCCTCGGGGTCCACCCACGTGTTGAACTCGGCAGACGCGGTCCAGTTGCCGGTGCCGTACGCCCCGCCCATGAGCACGACTTCGCGCACGCGCGAGACGATCCGCGGCTCCATGCGCACGGCCAGCGCGATGTTGGTCAGCGGCCCGGTCGGCACCAGCGTCACGGTGCCGGGTTCTTCGCGCATCAGCGTATCGACGATCCACCGCACCGCATGCTCATCTTCCACCCCAACCTCTGGTTCGGGCAGGTCGTAGCCGTGGATTTCCATGCCGGTGTCGCCGTGGATGTCCTCGGCGGTGACCACCTCGTTGATGAGCGGGCGCGTCGCACCGCGGTAGACCGGCACGTTGGTGGCCCCGGCGATGGTCAGTACCTGGAGTGCGTTGTGGGTGACTTTATCGATGGTGTGGTTGCCGCCGATCGTCGTTAAGCCAAGGAGCTCAATGTCTGGATTGCCAAGGGCGAGCAGGATGGCGACGGCATCGTCGTGGCCTGGGTCGCAGTCGATGATGATCTTACGCACGGGCGGCCACGTCCTCTGCTGCGAGCGTGTCCGGGATGGTTTCCGGCTTCGGGATGAGGAACGACGCGGCGAACGCGCAGCCGAGCAGGACCGCGCCCGTGATCATGCCCGCGTGGTAGCTGCCGCCCGTGGCAGTGAACACGGCGAAAATGATCGTGAACGACAAACCCGCACCCAGGTTGAACGCGCCGCCGTTGAGCCCCGGCAGGTAGCCCTGGTTGTGCTTCGGCGCGAGCACGACGCCAAGCGAGCCGAGCATGATGTTGCCCATGCCCGCGTAGGTGATGCCGGCGAGAATCGACATGGCCAGCAGCAGCGCGGGCGTCGCATTGCCGACGACCACCACACCGAACAGCACCGACAACGCCGCACCCGCGATACCGATCTGCAGGATGATCTTGTAGCCCACGCGGCCGGCAAGCCAACCGGCGATGGGGCCCATGACGAGGCCGGCGAGCGCGTACGGGGTAAGCGTCCACCAGGACACGACACCGGCGGACATGCCCGGGCCGGCCTCGGCGTCCTGCGCGAGGTTGGGCACCAGGCCGTTCATGACGGCGAACACACCAGTCATGGTCAGGGTGGTGGTGAGCAGCAGCGCCCAGGTGCGGCGCTGGGTGAGCAGTTCAGTGGACATCAGCGGGTGCGGGGTGGACTTCTCGGTGCGCCAGAACCACACCAGCGACGCCGCGCCGATGGCCAGCAGGATAATGACCATGACCCAGTTGGCGGCGGCGAGCTCACCGGCCATGTTCAGCGCGGTCAGGATCGCGGCAGCACCGATAACCAGGCCGACGACGCCCTTCCAGTCCATCGGCTGCAGCTGGTCGGACTTGGTTTCCGGCACGCCGAACTGCACGGCGAACACGGCGATGAGTGCGGAGGCGCCGATGACCCAGAAGAGGGAGCGGAAGCCGAAGGCGTCGGTAAGCCAGCCGCCCAGCAGCGCATCCACACCCGCGATGCCGCCGTTGACCGAGGTCAGAATGCCCACCAGGAACGCAAACTGCTTCTCCTCGCGCACGGCCTGACGCAGCATGACGGAGGTCAGCGCCACCGTCGGGCCGGACACCCCCTGGATCACGCGGCCGATAAACAGCATGGTCACGTTCGTAGCCAGCGCCGCCACAACCGAGCCGATCACCGTGACCGCCATCATGGTCACCAACACCTTGCGACGCCCAATCAAGTCACCCCAACGCGGCATAAACAGCGCAAACACAGCCGCGGCGGTGAAGAACGCCGTCTGCGTCATGCCGATCTGCGCGGTGGTCGCGTCAAGTTCGACCTCCATGGTCGCCAGCGCCGGCGACAACATGGACGCGTTGAGTTGGAATGCGAAGACAGCCACCAGCAGCGCTGTCATCAGGGGCACGACCTGGTTGGTCGGTAGTTTCTGCCCCGCTGCTGGTAGCGAGGTGTTCGTCATAGTCATGCGTGCAGTGTAAAACAGCCTTTTGCACATCGCCCGCCTCGGTTCCGGTGCGTCGCCGAACCCTGCAAGCGTCCCTCGAGCAGCGCCTTTCCGTTCATATGCAGGGCTCGATATGCGTAATCCCTGGTCACAGCGTTTCGGCTCAAATCGCCCGCTTTTTCCGAAAACGCCCTCACCTGCAGTTACGCATATCGAGCCCTGCACATGAACAAATCCGCCGCGCCGCACCCGCGCCGCACGCGCGCAGGCGCCCTACGCCAGCGCCTCCCACAGCGCCGTGTTGGTTTCCTGCCAGAGGGGTTTGGCCCAGTCGCCGAAGTCGCGGTCGGTAAGCACGACGCAGGCCTGGTCGCTGGCGACCCACAGGTAGGTGCCGGCCATGCCGAAGTGGCCGACGGTGTCGGCGGGCATGCCGTCGCCGGTCCAGTGCGGGGATTTCTCACCCTTGATCTCAAAACCGAGGCCCCACGGGCAGGGCTTTTGCATGCCGTAGCCGGGGACGACGCCGCGCAGGTCACCGAACTGGTTCGTAAACGCCTCGCGCACCGTCGAGGGGTCAAGCAACCGAGGCTCGAGTAGTTCGGCGGCGAAGCGCGAAAGGTCCGCGACAGTGGAGCGCCCGCCGTGGCCCGCCGAGCCGTAGATCTCGGTGTCGGTCATGCCAAGTGGTTCGAAGACGCCTTCGCGGGCGTAGTCGGCGAAGGTGATGCCGGTGGTTTCCTCGACGATGTCGGCGAGGATTTCGTACCCCGCCGACGAGTAGATGCGACGCTCCCCCGGCGCCTTTTGCGGTTCGCGGGAGTCGAAACCGACGCCAGCGGCATGCGAGAGGAGGTGGCGGATGGTGGCGTTTTCGGGGCGGGCGTCGTCGTCAAGCGAAAATGCCCCTTCTTCAACCGCGAGGAGCACAGCGTACGCGGAGAGGAGTTTGGTCACGCTGGCCAGTTCGAAGACGCGCGCGGTGTCGCCGAACGACGCCTCTTGCCTACCGACGAGCGCGCCCGCCACATTGTCAACCGGCCAATCCTGGAAAAACTTCTCGAGCTGCATGGCCCCACCCTACGTGGCGAGTCATCGATACGGCCGGACATCCAGACTCGCGGTGTGGTCGACTTCTCCCATCCGCGTGTTCCACACATGCCGACGTTTCTTCTGCGCATCCAAGCCCGGTTGGATCTTCGACTGAAAGCCAGGATCAAAGTCGTTGCGGGGGACGAACCAACTGGCTGTTTCAATCCGCGCGACTGCCACTGGGTCCGCCACATGTAAATCGTGCACGGTATCTACGACCGGACCCATGTCACTATCGTGCGACGCCAAAATTACTAGATCAATATCTGGACGCTGAGCAGCTAGCAATGTGGCGAGTCCCACCATCAGATCGACACCTTTCTCTTCAGGTGGTCCCGCCAACGTCTTCTTTCCATTGACATCCATGATCGGCTTACCTCGGCCATCGCGCTGGTACCGATATTTGAGCGGACGTAGGGTCACCTCGACTCCATCCGATTCCCAATTCCGTTTCTGATCCTGGTTTCGCCGATAGGCATCGGGATCATGAATCGAACTTGGTAAACCTCGAAAGACTTTCACCGAATCAAGTGTCGCAGGGGGCGTAGTGGAGTTGGCCGCGTTTCGAGCTGCAATAAGTCTCTTGGCAAAGGCTGCTGGGTCGAGCAACGCTTCATGAAGCCCGACGCCGTCATCGCGTGAAAAGACTTCCCAGCCTGTGATGTGCACATTCTGATAGTCGATAAGTACGACAGCATTTAAAGTGCTGCTCCCCCTCCGCTTTGGCATGAGCGACGGTAACGCGTTAATCATCTGATCCCCCCGGAATTTAAAAACCCCGCCAATCCGTAGATAGCGGGGAACTATGTAAGCGAGTATACCGTTTTGGGTTCGTCTGTCAACCCCTTCGGGCAACAACCTAAAACGGCAGCGCAGGCAGCGTCACTCCCGGGATCAGGCCCGCCGCGCCGGCACCCACAGCACCAAGCAGGCCGAGCAGCGCCACGACAATCAGTGCGATGTGGTTCGGGGCGAGGCCCAGGCTTATCGACGACGGCGCCACCGGCACGACCCTATTCACATCCTTGCCGCAATCCGCGTAGCGCTGCGCGGTGTACGAGGCGGCGTTGGCAAGATAAGCGGCCTCGGAATGACTAAACGGGCTGTCGGCGGTGACGGTCAACCCCTTCGAGGAGTGCTTCAGGTCATCGAGGACCAGCGCGCTTGAGGTGTGGGTGACGCCGGGTTCCCAAAGTTTGGCGTCGTCGATTTGGGTCAGCGTGCCCCAGCCGTTCTCGCCGATGCCAGCGCGCAACTCGGTCTGCTTCTTCTCCCACAGGGCAAGCGCGTCGGTGCGGGAGCCGTTGTAGAAGATGAGGTCGTCGCCAAGTACGCCCGCGGCCAGCGCCGGGACCTGGTCGGCGTTGTACTCGATCGAGCACTGGGCAGACCCCGCGGAGCCGGAACCAGCACCAGGCGCGGCCGGCGCCGCACCAGCAACCGGAACCGACGCAGCAGAAACAACAGAAACAACCAGCGAGCAAACCGCCGCAGACACCAAAGACTTACGCATAGCCAGAAACCCTAGACCAATTCCGGCTACTGCGCCCAGGAAATGCGGACGTCAAAATCCTCCTGCTCGGTGCCCTGCACGAGTGCGGCGATGTGGCTGCGTACGAGGTGTTCGGTGCGCTCCCCCGCGCGGTCCAACAGGCCCTGCGACACGGCCTTGTCGCGCGCAGCGTTCTCTTGGCCGGCGATGAAGGTGGTGACGTCGTCGACACGAATTTGGTTGATGGGGTTCATGGATTGGTCGTAGACCTGCACGCTGTCGGCATTGATGTGGGCGCTGAGCACCTCCACCGGTGGCAGCACGACGTCGATCGAACCAGAGCCGACCGAAACGTCGATGGCGGTTGCGTCGCGGATGCCGGCGGTAACGCGGCCGTCGTAAGTTACCAGGAAGTTGCGGCCCGTAAACGGCACGTGCAGCCCGAGCACCTCGAGGCCTTTCTGGTCGAACTTGCCCACGTCAGAGAAGACGTATTCCTCCACGGAGAGTTCGGCGATGTCCTCGAACGATGCCCCGATGGTGGTGGAATCCACCCGCGTCTCCCCCATGCCGAACACGGCCGGGCGCAGCAGGGCAAGCAACAACCCCACAACAGCCAGGACGGCGATGACGGAGGTAATGACGGAGGTCACAACGGCGCCACCGCGGCGTGGGCGGCGCGGCGCGAGGTGTAGTTCTTGGGCGGTACTCACATCCGACGATCTTAATTGCACCCCGAATTCGAATGGTTTGTACACTCGTTGGAACCTTTGGGCGTACGCGGCTGAAGGATGTACCTGGCCACCGCACGGAAGAGATAACGATGACCGGTTCCACGCGTATCGACGAAACCCGCGCCGACAAGCAGCGCGAAGAAAAACGAAACCAGAACCAACAAGACGGCATGACCGGCTTCCTCGGCTGGATCGAGCGAATAGGCAACAAGCTGCCGGACCCGTTCTGGCTGTTTGTCATTTTGAGTGGCGTTGTTGTCGTCTCCTCATGGATTGCTAGCAAGGCGGGCTTGTCTGCTATCGACCCTGCCTCGGGCGACGAGATCAAGGTTGAAAGCCTGCTGACCGGCGAGAACATCTCTCGCATGGTCACAGATGCGGTACAAAACTTCATCGCGTTCCCGCCGCTTGGCGTGATCCTGGCGGTGATGCTTGGTGTTGCCGTGGCGGAGCAGACCGGTCTGCTGGCGGCGATGGTGCGCGCGATGGTGGACAAGGTCAGCGGCAAGATGCTGACGTTCATGGTCGCGCTTGCCGGCGTGACCGGCTCGATCGCCTCAGATGCGATTTACGTGATCATCATTCCGCTGGGCGCGATGGCGTTTCATGCGGTTGGGCGCTCGCCGGTGGTGGGTGCGATGGTGGCGTTCGCGGCGTCGTCGGCAGGGTTTAACTCCTCGCTGATCCTCAACATCACGGACCTGCTGCTCGCCGGCATTTCCACCTCGGCGGCACAACTTGTCGACGCCAACTACGAGGTCTCCCCGCTTGCCAACATCTTCTTCGTCATCCCGTCCGCGATTGTGCTGGCGTTGGTGATCACTACGGTGACGGAGTTTTATGTGGAGAAGAAGGCGCAAGCGCTTATCGACGACGACCACATCGACGAAGACGAACTCCAAATCAACGACTCCGCCCAGCCGGACGATTCCCACCTGACCGACGACGATGACCTTTCACTGACCCCACTGGAGCGCAAGGGCCTCGCCTGGGCCGGCGTGACCCTGGTGGTCGCCCTCGTCGCTTACTTCGTCCTGCTGCTGGTCCCGCCCTCCCCGTTCGCGCGTCCGGAGGAGGGCTTCATGGAATCGCCCTTGATCCGCGCGATTGCCGTGCCGATCACCCTGATCTTCTTTGTTACCGGCCTGGTCTATGGCCTGATCGTGGGCACCGTCAAGGAGGCTGCGGACCTGCCGAAGTTCATGGCCAAGGGCTTAGAGTCCATGCTGCCGATTCTGGTGCTGTTCTTCGCCGTCGCCCAGTTCCTGGCGTACTTCCAGTGGTCCAACCTGGGCCCCTGGACCGCGATCAAGGGCGCGGAACTCCTGCAGGCGTGGGATCTGCCGAACGCGGTGCTGTTCCTCGCGTTTGTGATCATGGTGGCGCTGATCAACCTGTTTATCACCTCCGGCTCCGCCCAGTGGGCACTGATGGCGCCGGTGGTCGTACCAATGATGATGTACGTCAACGTCTCCCCCGAAGTCACCCAGATGCTGTTCCGTATCGGTGACTCCCCATCGAACATCATCACCCCAATGTCGCCCTACTTCGCCCTCGCCCTGACATTCCTGCAGAAGTACTACAAGAAGGCCGGCGTGGGCACCCTCATGTCGCTCGCCCTGCCGTACTCGCTGTGCATGCTTGCGGGCTGGTTCATCTTCTTCATGATCTGGTACTTCGCCGGCATCCCGCTCGGCCCCGGCTCCCCGATGGGCTACGAGGTATAGTCAGTACCGCACGACATTAAGCGCTGGGTGTTATGCCCAGCGCTTTTGCTTTGCGACGAGCACCTACCGGTAGTACAGAGTTCAAGCCTATTCATCCGGATTTCGCTATGGCACAGCCAGATCTTTTCGGGACTGAGGACGATGACATTGATTTCACAATCTCGCGAGCGAGCGGAGACTAACCCCGCTCGCATCTCGCCGTCCCGAATTACGGTCGCGCGACTGCGCCGAGGCCTCACAAAAGCGGAGCTGGCTGCAGATCTCGACGTTGCCCCAGCAACCCTTTCTCGCTGGGAGAACGAAGGGCCACCGCCTTCCCGCACAGAGCCACTCCTCAAGCGCCTTGAATCAGCACTCGGCTTTACCGACGGCTACTTCCTCTCCGAGGAACTCGAGGTCCCATCGATGAACTCCACACTCTTTCGAGCCGGCAGCCGCGCAACGCAGCGGCAGAAAGGCGTTGCAGTCGCATCCGGGGCAAACGCCTCCACGCTCTTGGCGTGGCTTCGCAGCAACTTCAACTTTCCAGAACCCAACCTCCCGGATCTGTCCGGATTTACGCCTGAGGAGACAGCCCGCCACGCGCGTACGATCTGGCAGCTGGGAGATCGACCAGTTCCAAACTCGGTTCAGCTCGCCGAGTCGTGCGGCATCGCCGTCATGGGCCTTCCACCGGCAGCCTCTGCGGTGGATGCATTTTCCATGTGGGACGGCGAGCAGCCGTTTATCTTCCTCGCCCGGCGCCACACGTCCGAATGCGCCCGCTTCGATCTCGCACACGAGTTGGGCCACCTGCTACTCCACAGCAGTGACGAGCCACGCAGCGGAGCACGCGAAGAGGATGAGGCCAACCAGTTCGCTGCCGACTTCCTCATCCCGCCCGGCATAGTTCACGCGCACTTCCGGCTGCACCCGAGCCTCGATGACATCCTCCGCCTCAAAACCGCCTTGAAAGTGTCAGCCATGGCCATGCTTCGCGCCGCGTACCACCACGGCAAGCTCAGCGAGCGGGAATATCAATTCCACCTGACCACCCTCTCCGCGCGCGGTTTCCGCACCGACGAGCCCGGCAGCACACTGCAATACGAACGCTCCCGCGTCTTCGATTACGTGCTTTCCCCCGAAGGTGGCGCCAGCATCACGAGCATCGCTGACGAAACACAGCTCCCGCCACAGGATCTGCACGCCCTCATGCTCAGCGCCCACCCCCACACGGTCTCGAGCGCTGCCACGGCAACCAGCGCCCCGGCCCGCCCAACACTTCGCGTGGTGCGATGAACTGCGCAACGAACCATGCACCCGCTACCGTTTCCTTTGAGACCACGAGTAAGAGGTGATACGCAGTGGCAGATAGAAACTGGGATGCTCGTAGCAACCACAAGCGCGAACCTCACCCGTTGCAAAATGAACCCGCCTACGAGCGAGCCACCGACCCCCGCCAAGCGGTGCGCGATGCCCTCGACGAGCAGATGCGGTCCCGCCCCACCACAATGTGGCAAGCGTTCTGGGACGGCTTCAGGCGCGCGTAGCCGGCCGATGCCTCGCGCCTACCTCCCGTAAAGCGACGCCAAAAGGAGCTGCACAAGCAGGTGCACCGTGGTGACGGATGCATGACGACCAACCTGCTCATCAAACTCTTCGATCGATGCGTACTCAGTGCCTACTTTGCGGCTTGCCCGTGATACCGCTTGCTGTATCTGCTCCATCGTGAATTTCGGCTTCGCGGTTTTAGTGAATGTTGGCCAATACGTTTTCAGCGCCGCTTCGACCTCTTTCTGCGAGCGCACCCCCTTTGCTTCGGCGTAGTGAAGAAGTAGCCACGCCTCAAAAGAGGGAACGCTGAACGCCACGCCTCTGTCCTTTCGCTCGGCTGCCCACCGGAATACCTCGCCGAGCTGCTCTGGTGTGGCAGCGTCCTCGTCAAGCACCACCCAGGCTTGGTCACCTGGCTGCAAGTCCTTAGACCGCTTAAGTTGGGCCAACCAGTCGTCTGCCGTTCTTAGCAGCGCAGGAGGATCGGGCTTATCGCCTTGTCGCACTTCAACTTTGACCGATTTGTCCCGAAAGCAATCCATCTCAAAGTAGTTCTTTTCGGTCACGCCCTCGGTGACGATTAAGAACACTGCCTTGAGCGAGCGGCTGTTTGCAGATGCGGCCTTCCCCCGGAACTTATTCTGCCGAGCGGACCGAACATTCCTACTATTCATCCGGGAACTCCAGCGGTTTGATCGATGGCACTCCACCGAAGCGACCGTTCAGGTAACTCTTCCTCAGGTCGGTAACCTTGCGTGGCCCCTTGAAGTCCGAAAGCACGCTGGCTTGTGTCTGGCCAAAGCGGTCCTTTTCGATCACCCAGATTTCATCGCGCCGAAGCAACTCTGGGTCCATGAGCAGAAGGTCATGCGTGGTGAAGAGCAGCTGCACCCGACTGTCTTCATTCGAGTTTGCAAGAAAACCGCCGATGAGTGCGCGCGAAAGCTCAGTATGAAAATTCCGGTCCAACTCATCCACGACGAGAACCGCCTCCGTACCAGCAGATGCCAGCTTTGAGAAAAAGCCCAACAGACGCGCTGCGGATTGCGTGCCATCAGACTCGTCTCGCCATTTCAAAGCTCGGCTTTGCCCTGGACCCGACGAGTGCATCAGGGAAATGCGTTCAGCACTCATCTCCCCGTCTTCCAGGCGTACAGTGAAGCGACCAGCAGGCAGCTCAACATCGATTGGGTTATCCGGATACTGGCGTAAGAGTTGGTCAATCTCTTTCCCACGCTCGGCGCTCATGCCTATCGACGACAACGGCACCGGCTCAGCCTGCACACCGGTGATTCCCGCATCAATCTGCGTGATCACTTCTTTCCAACCTTCGGAGAAGGACATCGTGCTGGATCTGTCAATCACACCTGCCGGGATAACCAGTACTGTCTGCAAGAACACAAGCACAACATCAAACAGGCCCAACCGAAGTTCCTGCGGGAAACGAGAGAGGTTCGCTTCGCTCGCAAACGAGGCTAGCGGCACTTTTTCCGGCACTGATGCCAAAAGCGCGCGGGCCTGGGCGACCTCATTCGGATACACTGACTCCTTCTTATCCAGGAGCGGGAAATAAAACTCATCGCCACTGCGCTCGAAGATATCTACTTCATCGCGCGAGCGGTACTGTGTTAACCGCTCCGCGACGACACGGTGTGCGTCATAGTGGAGGATGTACTCGTAGATAACATCGTCCACAGAAAACAGAATCTCGAAACTCGTTGGCTCCGTATCCGCCTCGGGCTTGAGTTTGAAAGGGTCATACGGCATCGACTCCGACGGCCGCGGCGGGTCTGTAACGATGTGACGCAGGACGATCAGCGCTCGTACAAACGTTGATTTACCGGCAGCGTTTGCACCAAACAGCGCCGCTACTGGATTCACCCGTTTGCCGTAACGACGTTTCAGCTCAGGACAGCGCTCGCGATGGACCTGCTCCCGGGTGGCGACCATATTTATCGACGCAGGCTCATAAACCGAGCGAAAGTTTCCGATAGTTAAATCGAGCAACACAGCAGTCCCCAACACAATTCCATTTGACACACTTTTCTTGCATCTTATGTGAAATCGGTTTCTGCGGAGACACTGCTAACTGGTACATGCAGGTTCCCCTACCCCAAGCCGCTCACCGTGTACGCAATAGCCGGTTTCGGCGATCGACAATTCCCCCACTGCGACCATTCCTCAACATGCAGGTTCGCATGGCGACGCTCTGAAACTGAGACAGCAAACCTACTGCCCGTTCTCTTTACTTCGAGCTTGAGTTCTGCACCGAGAGCATTCGCGATGGCCCGGAGAGTCGACATTGCGAAGTTCATTCCGCCTCTTTCGAACTCGGCAAACACGCACGGGGCCATGCCCGCCCGCCGTGCGACATCTTCTACACCCAGTCCAGATTCTTGGCGGATCCGCTTGAGCTGACGAACTAGCCCCGTCTGCTGCCGGGCGTTCGAGAGCCCAAGGATTAGTTGCTCACACATCGCTTCCTCCATCTCCCCCGTGTATTTTATTGTTGCAACCGCACTTTCTGTTGTGGAAGTTAGTGGCGATCTAGTAACAGGCTTCACCGCAGCACATTTCCAATTCCGCTCGTCGTTCCCCAGCTATGAGAGACAGAGACGGCTAGGCTCCGTTCCATGGCATTGTATCTCGACGGCAAGTCACTTACTGCTGGTGAGCTATTCCACAATCACCGTTTTCTGATCCCCCAGTATCAACGAGAGTACGCATGGGGAAAAGCTGAGGTGGAAGAGTTTATGCGCGACTTAGCAGGTGCTCTCACCGAAGACTATTTCATTGGACTCATAATTCTTGCGGGAGAAGACGATGAAAAGGAAGTGGTAGACGGCCAGCAGCGGCTGGTAACGATCACCCTCCTTGCCCATCATCTCGTCAATCTCGCCGTTAGGTCGGAACGGCACGCGTTAGCAACCCGTTTAGACAGCACATTTCTTCGCGAAATTGATTACACAAGTGACGAAGAGCGTCCCCGGCTTCGACTCTCCAGCACCTCAGACAATTCGGCACTTTTGCACATTTTGGGCGTTGATCACGAGACCACATTAAACGTAGCGCAGCAAGGAGGAACCCCGAATAAAGAAGTAATAAATACATCCGATCTCGACACTGCAGCGAACCTCCTCGAAGCAAGCAGTGCGATACGCACTTTCTTAGAAAATGATTTGGGTGAGGATACCTTCAAAAGGTTAGGCGCATGGGCGGAATTCCTGACGAACCGTCTATACATCGCAAGATTTATTCTTCCTGATGTAAATGCCGCCTACAGGACCTTCGAAACAATCAATGCTCGCGGTAAAAACCTTACGACAGCCGATCTTCTCAAGAGCTACGTACTGAGTCAGGCTCCCGATGGCAGCGAAGATGATTTCTACAGCAGATGGCTCATGCTTCAGGCGGACCTAGGTGACGCAAAGAGGAACACACTAGTTCAGTTCATCAGACACGCTTTCACCTTGCAACGCGGTTACGTGCTCCCCCGAGACCTTTACGACGAATTAACCGGCAGAGGCACAAAAAACCCAGCTTTACCTGGAGCGGACGTACTCAAGATGCTCGAAAACGAGATCGATGTCTATCGCCAAATCAACAATCCTAACCTGAGCGGCCCCTCGTCCGATTTAAGTCTTAGGGTTTTCCACATTTTAAGCCGGCTCAACGTTCAGGGCGTTAGACCCATTTTGCTGGCGATCTCGCACCAGAAGGATGCTGAAGAAGGCTATAAACAGGTGCTACGTCTGGTAGTAACGCGCATGACTGTGGGCAACCTAGGCACGGGTGCCATCGACCGGCGGTTTGGTGAAACTGCGAAACGCATAGTCGAAATGAACTCTTGGCGTGAGCCTTTGACCGAACTTCAGAACGAGCTGATGCCTGACAGAGAAAAGTTCTTCCAAGCGGTTCGTGACCGCTCGATGAATAGAAACCTTCTCGAGCTTTTAAGGGCATCGGCTTTGTCTGGCGAAATAGCGCCCGTTCTCTCAAATACACTGCACCTAGTAAAACCGAAAAACGGTGACTGGGGTAGCGCCGATCAACAGTCTGTAAGCCGATGGGTTAACACCATCGGGAATACCGTTTTCGCCACGGCATCCCGCAGACCGAACGGAACTTCTGACTGGAATACTTTCTTAGAGGATTTTCTACCCCTCGCGGAGGAAGCTGGTGAGGATGTCCAAAGATTCCGCACATACGAGTCCTGGGTGTCAGATGCGGGTTTTTGGTACCGGTGTTCCGGAGACCCGGTACTGCTGTGTTCCGGGTAGTTGGTACCGGGGCCGGGCCGACGGAGTCGGCCCGGCTGTTTGTCTTATTCGTCCGGTTCTATTGGGGCGGTGGCCTTGCGCATGTCGAAGTCTCCGATGCGGATTCGGTGGCCGTTGTTGAGGCGGCTAACGAGTGAATCGGCTCCGACTCTGTCGGGGAGGGCTTCGACCCAATAGGCGGCGGCCGATTGGGAGGAGATCAGTGTTGGGAGTCGACCGTCGCGGTCGAATATGATCTTGCTCAGGTCTTCTTGCCCGCGCTGGTTGATGCTCATGGTCATAAAATCGTCGATGATAAGGACATCGACATTGATCAGTTTCCGCATCTTATCGAGGTAGTTTTGGTCAGTCGGTGAGAAGACCGCCAACATGTCTACGAGTTGGTCTAGCCGGTAGTAGGCCACGGAGTATCCGGCTTGGCATGCGGCGACGCCGATGGCGCAGACTATGTATGTTTTCCCTGTTCCGGTCGGTGCGAGGATGTGAATGTTGGTCGGGTTTTCCCGCCAGTTGGTCGCCGCGATTCGTTTCAGTTGGCGCATGTTGATGCCGCGTTGTTCTGCTCGGGTGACTTCAGCAAGGCTCGCGTCCGGGTATCGGAATTGTGCCTGGGTGATGGCTTTGGCGATGTTGCGTTGTTGCCGTTGTGTGTAGGCCTCTTCGACTGCTGCGAGGAAGATGTCCTCTGGTAGCGCATCCGCGTAGGCCTCGTCGTTGACAATCTCGTAGAAGACATCAGCGAAGGTCGATACGCGAAGCTTTCGCATTTTTGCCCGTACTGTTTCGTCATTGATGTTGCTCATGGTTCACGCTCCTTCTAGTTTTCGTAGTGGTCAGCAGGCCGGATGAAGACGGCGTCAGCTGCGTCGCTGGTAAGCGGGGCGCTTGGGCGTTGTTGGTTCTTCGTCGCGGGCTGTGTCTTTCGCCCTGGTGCAGCAGGGTGCTGCTGAGCGTGCGCAATGTCAGTCTGGATGCGCTTGATCACAGCCATAGTTGGAGCCAGCTTCTTTTCTAAGACCTGCTGGCACGCCGGCTCGAGGGTGGCTTTGCTGTGCTTTTTGCCCAGGTTGGCCAGCACGTTGCGAGCTTGAAGAAGTCCGCGGGGTACGGCGGCACTATTACGATCGAGGATCATCGCTATGACTGTGTGCGTTGCAGAACCGAACGACGAGGCCCAAGCCAAGAGTTCGTCGCGGGTGAGCGCCTTGTGGCCTTCGTCATCGCTGCTTGGCCCATGGTTGGGATCAGTGGAGTACCGGTATTTGAATCCGTGAAGGCGTGTGTGTTCAGCAACTAGTTGATCACCGTTGAAGATGCTCACCAGTTGCGGGGTGAGCCTGACCGTCACTGCCTCTCCTACCAGCTGAAATGGCACAGAATAGTACTGGTAGTCACAGGTGATGTGCCAATTACGGTCGACTTTGAGCCGCTTGTATGACACTTCCGTAAACGGTGTCGGCGGCAGATCGCGCATCACTGGTGCTTCTTCTTGCTCAAAGCGCATGCGCCGTGTTGTGCCATCAGCCCGTGTCATTGCGCTGTTGATATCGGCAAGCCGGTCAGCGATTGCCTCATTGAGTTCATCGAGATTGTAGAAGACCTCGTCGCTGAAATACCCGAGTATTTTGGTGTAGGCGATTTTCACAGCACGTTCTACTGCCGCTTTGTCGCGTGGCCTGCCAGGTCTTGTCGGCACAATCGTGACCCCGTAGTAGTCGGCAAACGCTGCGTAGCGGTCAGTGACCATCCGGTAGCCTGAATGCTTCCTCGGCCGGTAGGTCGCCGTAGAGGCATTATCCGGCACGATGACCGCCGGTAATTTGCCAAGATAGTTCAACGCTTTGACGTGGCATGCAATCCAAGCCGGCATCTTCTCATTCGCAGCAGCAGTGACGTACATCAGCCCTGAGTACGGGCATACCGCGACAAACAGCGACGCCTTGAATGCGGTATCACCACTGGCCTGATCCACCACCGGCACTTTGTCGCCAGCCCAGTCGACGTAAAGCTCTTGCCCCGGCTCATGGGTGACGACTTCGACAAGATCATGAGCACGGAGAAATTCATTGAGCCCACTGCAAAACTGGGAGTACTGGTACTTTGTCTTGTCCGTCGGACACGGCTGCGACAAGTAGTCCATCCACAGCTTGTGCCTGGTCACGTGCTTTTTGCTGTTGCGCGGGGGTATCCAGTAACACCGTGGTGAGTATCGGGTAACGCAATGGTGAGTATCGGGTAACGCTTTGGGAGAAGATTCTTCTGACCGCGTGGCAAAAGGACACGCGGCATCATCAGAGGAGTCCGATCGTGACTGATTACCGGGCTGTGATGGACCTTGTCTTACAAGGCTGGTCCGTCCGCCAAATCTGCTCGACTGTGCGATGCTCACACACCACAGTTCAAAAAGCCCGCCACACAATGGCGGCACACCAGATCACAACCGGTGAACAACTCGCCGGTATCACCGACGAAGAAATGGCCACATGGTTTGTCGATGGCCGAAGTGGTGCCCAAGGCGACTTCGTACCCATCGACTTTGACGCAGTGGCCAAAGCACGTACCGGCCGCAACAAAGTCACTCTCCAAGTCTTGTGGGGCCGCTACACCACCCAACCAGCCCACCCGTCCCAGCGTTACTACAGCTACGAGCGTTTCCGCCAGCTTGTTGCTGAACACGTCGATGCCACAGGACTTACCGCACGCATTACCCATGCCCCGGGACACACCATGCAAGTCGACTGGGCTGGCACCGCAATGCGCCTGTTCGACCCAACTGATGCTCGGGGTGCAAAAGTCAGCATTTTCGTGGCGTCACTGCCGTATTCCGGCATGTTGTTTGCCTGTGCTTGCCCGAACCAGCGGCAACAAGCGTGGCTGTGGGCGCATATCCAAGCATTTGAATACTTCGGCGGGGTTGCTGAAGTCATCGTGCCGGACAATGCTTCGACAGCATCCCACGCAATTAGTGCTGCTGACCGCAACCGGCAGGTCAATTCCACCTACGAGGAATTCCTTGAGCACTACAACACTGCCGCGCTGCCTGCTCGTGCTCGGCGTCCAAAGGATAAGGCGAATGTAGAAGCAGCAGTCAAGATCATCACCCAAAAAGTCATCCACACCCTCCACGGACATCAATGTATTGGGCTCGATGAACTCAATGCGCGCATCCGCAGCCTGGTTGACAGCATCAATGACGCGGTACCGTTTCGCGGCATCAACACCAGCAGAAGGATGCTCTTTGACGAGTTTGAACGCGATGTACTCGGCGAACTTCCCACAACACCGTGGCAGCATACCGAATGGAAACGTGCGAAAGTCGCCCCCAACTTCCACATCACCGTCAACACAGCACGTTATTCGGTGCCTTACCAGCTCGTCGGCCGGACTGTCGATGTACGTATCACTGGCAATGAAGTAACCGTCTTTGATGCCGGGCAGCGTGTTGCAACCCACCGGCTTGCCCAAGCCCGGGGAATCTATGTCACCGATGTGGATCATATTCCTGCCAACATGGCTGATACCACAGGGTTGTGGACCAGTGACTACTTCTACCGTGAAGCAGCCAAGATCGGGCCAGCAACCCGGACAGTCATCGAAGAACTCATCAGCGCAAAGGCAATCCCTGCCCAGGCATTTCAGTCGTGCCGAAACGTACTGAATATGGGCAAACACGCCAACAAAGTGATTTTAGAACAAGCCTGTGCACGCCTGATCGCACCTGATGGCACCAGGAGAGCAGTGTCGTATACCGCGGTGAAAAACATGATGGCCGCGGTACGCAAAGACCAATCAACCCGCCCGACAGGCCATGATTTGCCAGCCACAACAGCGCCTGAAACACCACCGGTGGAACACGCACGCGATACCCGCGGCGCATATCTGGGTGGGTCTGCCCAGTTCAGTATGGAAAACCTCACGAAGAAAGGACCCCTACAGTCATGACACAGCCACAACCAGCATCAGCATCAGCGCGCTTTCTTGATGAATCGATCCTGCCTGTCTTTACCGATCTACGTATGACGGCTTTTGGCCGAACCGTGATTGATATTGCAGCAGATCCTGTCTTCGACTCGTGGAGCTTTTCTGACAAAGTGCTCTACGCGCTCGATAAAGAAGTCGCGGCCAAGCGTGAACGACGAGTCAACAAATTACTCAAAGCATCCCGATCGCCAAATCTCGATGCGTGTATCGAAGACATCACCTACGCACCCGGCCGCAACCTCAACAAAGAGCAAATCACCAGACTCGCTCACTGCCAATGGTGTCAAAAAGCGCAAAGCATTGTCATCCTCGGCAAATCATCCGTCGGCAAAACATACCTGGCCCAAGCACTCCTTACCGCTGCGTGCAGAAACGACTACTCTGCCCGTTTCTTCCGCACAGACACCCTGGCCAACCAGCTAATGGTGCTACGCCATGATGACACAGCACGCATGGAGTTTCTTCAAGACTTACACCTGGCAGACGTACTCGTGCTTGATGACTTCTTAACAACGCCGATTGATGCTGCCACAGCACACCAGCTGCTCAACATTCTTGCTGAGCGTGAACACCGGGGATCAACCATTGTCACCTCCCAGTTCACGCCCGATGAGTGGTACAAGTCCATCCCGGATGCTGTCATCGCCGAGTCGATACTGAATCGGCTTGTCGTTGGCGCTGAGATCATCACGCTGGAAGGCCCGAACATGCGCCTCGAAGCCAATACGCAGTAGCGGCTCATAGTCAACGCCCGGGTGTTACCCGATACTCACCCGGGCGTTACTGGATACTCACCACAGCGTTACTAAATCCGTGGTCCTAACACTTTTTGCTTTGGAGCTTGCGTGCAAGGGCTTGAAAATCAGGCTGGTCGTAGGACATCGTCCGCTTACTCCGGCCGTCGCTGAATCGATCATCGAACCATCCCGGTGGGAGTTGGCGGAAACGCTCTGGCGTTAGTGCCTCATCAGCGATGACTTTCTTTGCGCGGGATACTTCTCGTCGTGAACATCCCAATGCGTGTGTGATCTGCGCGTAGCTTGCACCGTCAAGGCACATCGCGATGATCTGTTTGAAGTTAGCCACAAGGACCGGCTCCTTCCAAGTAGATGTTGACGCGACACCACCGGATTGTGGTGTCGCCAACATCAACTATGAAAGAAAACCCCTTGCAGTACCGGGTACGTGGAACACCGGTACCAACTACGCGGACTCGCGGTACCAACTACCCCGAATCGACACTGGGACGAAACCTCAGTCAAACAAGAAGGTGAATACATTGCGAGCAGGGCATCGGAGGTTTGGTTCTAGTGCAACAAGATGAAGCGCTCAACCGCGTCTACGAGGTTTTAAACCACAACCCGATATCCAAGCATCCTAAACTGATTATTGACGGGCTCAATCTTTTCCCCGGTTGGACTTCAGACGGAAAAGCGTACCCTTTCGATCGTGATCAACGGCTCGTCGACCTAGAAGTAATCGATCACCGAAAAGTTGCTATTGCGTTCGACACCAATGTTTACAAGAAATATGGTTTCGGCGGAAAGAAGTTGGATGACCAACAGGACTACCTCGCTACGAGGCATCAGGGTCCCCTTCTCATGCCGGGCCAGGTTCTACTGGAGGTATGGAACGGACTCAACGATTCGAAGTCTTTTCTGCAAGACTTAGCAGATATCTCGAAGCGCTTAGAAAGACTAGTACGCGACGCTCAGGCACACGGATTCAGTTCACTTGATGGCGTGATGGACGCGGTCGAGAGCATCAACAGAGAATTGGAAGATTCAGACCGACCGTTGGTCAAACACGGCGTCAGAGATTTCGTCAAAATCTTTCTTGCAAAATCAGATCCAAAATTCGTGCCTCGCGAAGAGTTTGCAGCGCTCGCCTCGGTTCGTAATTCTGCAAAAAGTCCACCTGGTTTTGGCGACCCTGATCGAAAGAATGGTGATTTTTTCGTCTGGGCAGATTTTCTTTACGCATTGGCTTCCGCGGATCTCTCCGATGTCCCTGCAGTCATCTTTGTCACTAATGATCGGAAAAAGAATGACTGGCAGCTGGAAGGTGTGCCGCACCCGTTTCTAGTGGCAGAAGTGGCCGAGCTCTGCAACAAACCATTCGACCTTCTCGATGTGGATACTTTCAATCGAACGTTTCCGTTTGAATAGCACCAAGAATCGAACCGGTATCCCACTACACAACGCTGTAGAGCCCCCATCCAGGAATAAGCGTACCTATGATGACCTTGGAAGATTCGTTACATTCAACTTCATCGTATCTTCCTCCGTTTGGGGCTCTCCAGCATCAGTTGGCAACCACATCTGAATTTAGATTGAGCGCGTGACGACTACCTTGGCCTTCGGGGTTCATCCACTACTCCAACCTCAACAAAAGGTCACCGTCATGCAGTGCTGCCTTTTGGTCGCAGTGAGGGGCTCCGAGAACGCTATCGCCTGGGACGAACCCCTACACCCCAATCTCCGCCGGCGTACACACCGGCACCTCACGCATGAACGCCTCCGGCGCGCCCTGCTGGCGCAGTTTGATGCCGTTGTAGCACGCCTGCGTCATACCCGTCCGCTTCGTGCCATCAGCCGGAATCCTGGCCCACTTGCCGTCCGTGTTCTTGAAGAACAGGATCCAGTCCGTACCCTTCGCACCCGCAACAGCCCACTTGCCGTCGCAGAAGTTCACGGTCGTACCGAACCCTGCCGGCCACTCCGGCACAACCGCGTCAAACGCAGCTGGCGAGCACGAGTTCCCCGCCGGCTTCGCCTTCTGCTTCGGCGCCAGCGCAGGCACCGACAGCGCCGACGCGATCGCCGCAAGCCCACCAAGCACCTGAGCGTTCAGTGGCTCCGGCAGTTCCAGCCACCCCTGTTGCACCGCAACTGCCCCACTAATGCCAACGGCCGCCAGAACACCCAGCGAGATGCCCACAATGGCGCCACTGCTTAACGACGACCCTTCATCCCCCGCCGTACCTTCCTCCCGAGTAACAGCGCCATCGCTTTGCGACACGCTACTTTCCGCTAACGCATACGGCGCAACAACAACAGAGGTGGATACGGCGGCAGCGACGCCGAGAGCAAGCATCGGTTTCTTCATGTCGCCCACCCTACTCACCATCACCGCCTATGTCGCGGGAAACAGCGCAATTCCCCACACTCCAAGCGCAACCGCCGCAGCGATGAGCAACCACCACACCACCCCACGCGGCCGACGAAACCAACGGTTCGCCACAAGCCACACCACCGACGGGATGATCAGCGCCAGGCCCAAGAAAACCAGCGCACGCCAATCCTCAAAGCGCGGCGCCGTGAGCATGAACACCACGCCCAACCCAATAAGGCCACCAGCAAGTGCGTGTGGACGAACCCCACCAACAGGAATAATCATAACCGCCACAATAACGCACAATTACCCGCATTGACCAGGCGATTTTGCACCTATAACAATCCACGCTATTGTTACATCTCGTTGCACAGCAATGAGCAACACAACAAAATATTCCTCCATAGCTCAGTTGGCAGAGCATTCGACTGTTAATCGAAGGGTCACTGGTTCGAGCCCAGTTGGAGGAGCAACAAAACGCCCCGCTCTCCGCATGCGGGGCGTTTTGGCGTTCATCACGGGTCAAACGGGTTAAACGGGGGTTAAGGCGGGTTAAGGCTCAAAAGTGTGTCTACTATCGGCGTGTCGCGGGGGTTAGATGTGGCCCTTTTGGATGTTGCGACCGCGTTTCTGGTAGCGGCGGCGTGACTTTCCGGTAGTGATTCAGTGGGTATCGGGTAGCAGTGTCGGCTGTGGGTTCTTGGTACCGGTGCTCCGAAGACTCGGTACTGCCCCGTCCCGAGTAGTTGGTACCGCCACCGTCACCAGAGCCGAGCCACCTGTCGCAGCCCGGCTGTATGAACTAGTACTAGTTGTCGTTCAGGTCTACTGGGACAGGAGCCTTGCGCACGGTGAAGTTTTTAAGCGGATTCGGTGACTGCGGTGTTGCAGCCGGAAATTCGGCAGCGGTGTTCGCGATCTTCCGGTGACGGTTTGGTAGGCCTCCTGGCAGCTCAGAACGCTCTGGGTCTCTCCCACGGAGCCACCATCACGTTGGTGGCTCGGTATCGGGACGGCATTGCATCTCGCGAGCAGGTCTCCAGACGGTTCCTTCCAAGCGGGAGCTGGCAACGCAGACACAGGCCACCGAACGACGGTACTTCCAGCATCAACAATGGGAGAAAACTGAAGCGTCCAGGGTTTGGTTCCGCTTCTTTTATGGCCTTGTGTTGATGGGCTCGGTGAGATAATACTCGGTTTCTATTTCCTGTGGGGTGGCGTAGTCCAAGGCTTCGTGAAGGCGTTTGGTGTTCCACCAATGCACCCATCGCAAGGTGGCAAGCTCGACTTCGCCGACCGACGTCCACAGGCCGTGCGCATGGATAGGTTCAGCCTTGTAGAGACCGTTGACCGTCTCCGCCAGCGCGTTGTCATAGGAATCGCCAACGGTGCCGACACTCGGCCGGATTCCGGCTTCAGCTAAAGCGGCGGAGTACCTCAACGACACGTACTGACTTCCCCGATCACTGTGGTGTACCAGCTGATCGCCATGGATTCGACCGGCAGTTGTTAAAGAATGTTCCAAAGCCTCCATCGGCAGCGCATCGGTACGCATCGTAGAGCGTGTGGCAACACCGACTATTTTGCGGCTGTAGACGTCAGTGACAAACGCTGTGTATGCAAACCCTGACAGGGTGCGAACGTAGGTAATGTCGGTCACCCAAAGCCGTCCAGGTGCTGTTGCACGAAAGTTTCGCTCTACCAAGTCCGGGCGATGATCCGGTGTCTTGGCACTGATCGTAGTTATCGGGATTCGTCCACGTCGTCGACCAGAAACACCTGCAAGCTTCATCAAGCGTGCAGTATTGTCACGGCCGGCATGAAAGCCTTCGCGGTTCATCGCGTGCCACATCTTGCGGATGCCTTGGACCGAGAAGTTTTCCGCATGCACGCGTTGAATCTCTGGGATAAGCAGACTATCGCTTAACGCTGTCGCACTCGGGACACGAGTAGTGGCTTTGCGGTAGCCGCGAGAAGTGATGAATCCACGATCTGCCGGTTTCAAAACACGGCAGATGGCCTCGAACCCAAACTGATCCTTGTGCGCGTCGATGTAGGCGATCATTTGGTCGTGGGTCGGTCGAGTTCCGCCGCGAAAAAGTCGAGGCAGTCTTGAGGATTGCGTTGGCTCGTTTCAACTCGCGTTTTTCGGCGCAGCCGCTTAAGCTCTTCTTCCAAGGTTTCACCACCTGAAGGCAAAGCCTGCTCGTTGACTGCGATGCTGTCGCGGTATCAAGCGCGCAACGTGTGGTGGGACACGCCAAGAAGCTCTCCGACTTCCTCGTAAGCGCGTTGCCGTGAGCACGACTCCAAACGGATCATCTCAACGACTTGATGAACCGCCTTCTCCCTGAATTCGACGGAATACTTTCTGGGCATAATGCCAATCCTTCCTTAGCAGAGGTAGGAACTAAACCCAGGACGCTTCATGGCCCGTACTTAACTGGAACCCGCGTCCCTCTAATGCGATGCGATACGGGAACCTAAAGGGCAACGCCTGCCCCCAGAGATGACGACTTGATTTTGCAGCCCGTCTACTCCTTCTTTCTGTGCTGAAGCAGTTAAAAAGCTTTCGCTCGGGACGGAGAGCGATGCCTCCAACCGCTATTTACCCTGGAGGAGGAATGCTGTAGTGTTCTCAGAATGCTTAGACGAGACCTGTCACGTTTCGAAAACGTTTGCTCGTATCGGAACTTGGGCGACTTTTTTGCGTCTTCGCCCGATGCCGAGTTCATCACTGTCAAATACGGCGACAGTGAGTTGGATCTTCTTCACATTGATCGCGGGGCAGATACAACAATAGTCTGCTTTCACGCTGCACTCGCGCATGGGAAAGTATCTTCCTACCCGCTCTTCTCCGCTCTAAACGTTACCTCTGGGTTCAATGTAAATGTCATTTGCATTTCCGATCCCGTCCTATCAATGGGTCTCAGCCTTGGGTGGTTTGCGGGCACGAGATCACAACCTCTGCAAAGAGATCTGCCAAACGTCATTCGCCACCTTCTCAGTAGCTACGAAAAGAAGCAGCGCGTAATTTTCTTTGGAGCTTCGGGCGGCGGATTTGCAAGCCTCTTCTACTCTCACGGTTTTCCAGGTTCCATTGCACTGGCCATGAATCCACAAACAGACATCGCTGAATACAATCCCGACGTGGTCGCCGACTACGTCGAGACTGCCTGGGGGCAGTCGAGCCTTGAGTCGCTACCTATCGTTACCGATTTAGGCGAGTTATACCGAGACGGTTTCCCAAACACTGTGTACTTCATGCAAAATGTTTTTGATGGTCATCACCGCGACCGGCACGTCGCCTATTGGATGCGGAAGATTCCTGCCGAATCCAACAGGTTGAATCTGCTTATGGACGATTGGGGGCAAGGCCACGTCCCACCACCTATATCTCTAATTGAGTCCACTATCGGCGCAATTATCGCAAATGACCACGAGAAACTGGCATCTTTTGGTTTTGTCACCGCACCGGCGGTTGATGAACCAGCGCGACAGTTCCTTTCCCGCCGGAGTACGTAAATGCCACGGCCGCTTCTTCTCGCAACAACCCCACCGCAGTGGTAGGTGGCCCAACAATCCTGATTACACTCACAGACTTCTCCCCTGGCCACTACGACGGCGGGAATGTTATTTGCGACGATAGATATTCCAGTCACTTGTGCGTAGTAAATGCGGCCGAAACCGCATGAGTCGTTATAGCAAGCGATGCTGTCATTATTCGCCTTGACCTGAAGTATCGCTAAGGCGCCGACAGTTCTGTGATGGCTTTCTTACCGGTGTGCACTAGAGAAGAGCCCCGTGTCGGGATCGGAAAGGGATCCCGCTTCATAGGTGATATGCGAATTCACCTTCATAACTGACCGCTCGTTAAAGCTAACAAAGTCGCGGATCGGCGGTGAGTAGTAGCCAGGTGCGTAAAGAGCGATCATTCACTCTGCCTGAGCTGTTAGCAAGTCGCCAGTCTCGAGGCCGAAAAACTCCACTCCAGCTGACCGAACGGCTTCAAAGACTTTCGGCCTATCCGCACATACCCCAAGGAATAGTGGGTCTTTCAAGTACGCGCCATTCGTCATGAGGGCATGACAACTAACTATTCTGTCCCGTAACTTCCTACGAAGTGTAGGCTACCAGCACGCGACGGGTTGCCGTTTCCGTGTAGTTGGTAGGGGCAATCCGCGTAGTTGGTAGGGGTTTTCCGGATAGGTGGTAGGGGTCTTCTTTTTCGGTCATTTTTGTAGGTGACGTCGGCGCAATCTGTGCCGGTGTGTCACCACTTTCTGACCGCAAGGAGGGCCTTTTATGGCCAACTTCAAAGACATCATGGCGATGTGTTTGACCGGAGCGAGTTATGCAGCCATCTCTGCTGCCTTGGAGTGCTCCAACAGGGATATCGCCAAAGTCAAAGCAGTGATTGCTGACCACGCAATCACGCAGTCTTCGTTCGCCCAGCTGGATCCAGAGTTCTTCGATACGCACTTTAGCGATCAGCGAACGAGTCGGCGTTTGCGCTATGACCGACCTGACTTCGAAAAACTCGCGAAGAAGCTGGCGAACAACAAGCACCTCACGCGCCATAAACTGTGGATGGACTATGTCGCTTCCCCGTGCGCCGCAGGTGAATCGAAGTACCAGTACTCCCAGTTCTGTGAACACCTGCGTGACTACATCCGGGCTACCGGCATGACCTCGATTATCGAGCATGAACCAGGCCAAGAGCTCTACGTCGACTGGGCGGGCGACAAAGTCCGCATCATCGACCAAGCCACCGGTGAGGTAGGGATGAAAGCTTGCCTATTTGTGGCTGTCTGTCCCTACTCTTCTTTGTTATTTGTGGTTGCTACGGCGAATGAGAAGATGGACGCCTGGATTGACTGCCACGTCAAAGCCCTAAACTACCTCGGGAAACGCCCCGGCATCATCGTTCCTGATAACGCGCCGACTGCAACGTATCGCCCGGCGAAGAACAAACCCGCACGACGCATCCAACAGCGCTATGCGGACTTCGCTGACTACTATGACATCTTGCTTGTACCAGCACGTCCGGGAAAACCCCGCGATAAAGCCGCAGTTGAGCGTGCCGTCCAACTTGTCTATACGCGTATCCTTGGCTATTTCGATGGGGTTGAGTTCTATAGCCTTGAAGAGCTCAACGAAGCGATCGCTGAGCGCCTCGAAGACATCAACACAACCATGCCCAATGCGCATGGGTTTACTCGTCGTGAGCTGTTTGACATCGATGAAGCACCCATGATGCGCAACCTTCCTGACACCCCATTTACGGAAGTGTCCTGGCGCAGCGTCAAAGTCGATCGCAATTGGCACATCTGTTGTGACTACCAGTACTACTCCGTGCCGTTTCAATACATCGGCAAGACTTTGCGCGCACGACTGACCAACAGCCTGGTCAGCATCTTCAACGGCGATAGCCTCGTGGCCGAACACCCGCGTATGCACGGGTTTAAGTACCGCTATTGCACAGACCCTGCGCATACCCCAGACAAAGAGATTACTGGGGTCAAACCGCTAACTCGCGATGAGCTCTACGCCAGAGCATCGTCGTTTGGGCCCGCAACCAGCAAGGTCATCGCCATGATCCTTGAGCACAACGCCCAAGCCCTGCCACGCGGTTTACGCACAGCCCGCAACGTGTTGGTCAAGCTCGGGAACAAGCACAACAAAACCACACTTGAACCAGCATGCCAGCAAATCATCGACCACAACCTCGCGCCGAATCTGCAGGTCATCTCCCGCATCCAGGCCGACATCGCCCGCAACGGTAACGCCGAAGCCAACACCCCAACACCACAAACAGGCCAGGCTCGGGTAGTCGATATCGCCGCAATGCCAGAAGCAGTGTTCCTGCGCCCTGCAAGCTACTACGACACCCCGAAGCAGGAGGACTAACCCATCATGACCACGATCCATCTTGACGATGACATCCGTGCAACGCTGCGCAAGCTGCGGCTTTCAACCTTCGCTGATACCTTCTTCGCACTTGCCAGTGCAGATGAAGCAAACACCGAGTTGCCTGAAGAGATATTTCTCAAAGCCGTGGAAGAAACCGCCCACAAACGTCGCGCGCAAAACATCACCAAAGCCATCACCCAAGCGAAGTTCCGGTACCCAGGTGCAACACTTGCCGAGCTGATAAACGTCGAAGAACGCGGCCTGAACCTTCGTCAACTCAAACGCATCGCTGCAACACCCTGGCGTGAAAACCCCGGAAACGTCCACCTCCTAGCCCCAACAGGGGCAGGCAAGACATACATCGCCTGCGCCATCGGAGTTGCTGCATGCCAGGCTGAATACAGCGTTGCGTACTACCGGCTCGACCAGCTTGTAGATGAATTAGCGGCCTTCCCGCCGACAGATGAGCGTTACGTAACCAAGATGCGCAGGCTACAAAACACTGACGTGCTCATCCTTGATGATTTCCTGACCATTGGAATCAACCAACGCGGGCAAGAAGACCTAACGAAGATCATATTCGACCGCGATGGCAGGCTGCCGACGATCATCGTTTCCCAAACCACTGCCGCATACTGGGTACAAAAACTTCCCGACCCAGTCGCAGCTGACTCCCTCGTCAGCAGACTCAACACCGGCCAACGCGTCGAACTCGGTGAATACGACATGCGCCACTTCCTAGCCACCCAACTAGAAACCGAGTAACACACCACCATCAACAGGCCCCGCGACGAGCAGCAGCCCCAACCCGTCGCGGGGCCCTACCAACTACCCGGAATCCAGCCCTACCACCGTTTCGGAATACCCCTACCAACTACGCGCACTCAGCACGGGTGGCAAAAGATAGACTGCAGGCATGATCTTTTTCGCGCTATTCCCCAAATCATCTGCAGCGAACGACCAGAACAGTCTCACTTCGCTCGCAGAGACGGTTTGTCGGTCCTTTGCCCCGTTCTTAGGTCCTCGCTATTCGCGGACTGCGATATACGACCACGACATCACGACAACCGGGGGTCTCTTAATTAGATTTGAGCCTTCGGCGCAGCAAAATCAGCCGTTCCACCGCGTACGAAAAGGGCGGTGGGCAGTCGCGACGAGCCCCAACGTCGTCGACGAGATCCTTACTTGTGTGACCAGCAAGACTGGCAGATTGCGTTACGAATCTTCCGTGTGGGGTTCATACGCTACTTTGGTCGGTGATAAGGGAACAGATCGTATCTACGGTTGGGCTACTGTACCGTCCCTCGAAACCCTCCACTATGGGCAATCCGATCAATTCATTGTTGTATCGAATCGACCTCTTCTCGCAGCGCTGACACTCAATGACGGTTCCCTGCACCGGATCCAACTGGATGACAAGTATGCATTAGAGTACCTCAATTTCGGCTACTCGGTTTCAGGGGTTACTCC
Source organism: Corynebacterium coyleae (assembly GCF_030408635.1). Classification (NCBI taxonomy): domain Bacteria; kingdom Bacillati; phylum Actinomycetota; class Actinomycetes; order Mycobacteriales; family Corynebacteriaceae; genus Corynebacterium; species Corynebacterium coyleae. Next base: position 1,820,568 of record NZ_CP047198.1, read on the forward strand.
CTTTCACGGGGTCACTACTTTGCCACCACGCTCGAGTCTGCAAATTGCCGGAGGGTCCCTCTCTATAGGAGCTGCGCCCGAAGAACCGGAATTGACGATTGAGGAGAGCAAGGACAGATGGTCCGAAGGTGTACCTGAGTTAGTCAACGCCTTTAAAGCATCCGTTCAACGGTCCGTTGCTAATCGTTCGACTGATTCGGTTCAGCTACGATTGAGTGGCGGACTTGATAGTCGCCTAATGCTTGGTCTTTTCAAGGATATCGAAGGAATCGAACTAACTGCGGTTACCCAGGGCAGTAAAGACTCTCAAGAAGTGATGGTTGCGGCCGAACTCGCAGAGCGGGCCAAAGTCAGTCACTTGGTTGTCGTCCCAAGCCCTATTGATCCCAGTAGTTGGATCAATTCTTTGGCGGGGAGCATCAGAGAATCGCAGGGAATGATTCCGTCTGAAAGTCTCGTCGCTCCGTACAAGAGCGCCGCGCCATTATCGCCTGGTGAAAATCTGGTAGCAGGACAATGGCCATTATTCAAAGGCGTTCTAGATAAAGCTGCGAATAACTCTTTGGATCGCGTCCGTGCAACTTTTTCCCGAATAGACGCGCAGCTACTGAACCCCGAGTTAAATGTGTACACCCAAGACGTTTTTGGTCAATGGTTAAGCTCCGTTGCTGCGCTATCTAATCTTGAGCTTTTGTACATGCACGGCTACGACCTCCGCTCATCTCGCTATTTGCAACCACACAGTATCCAAATCGACAGAGAATCGCAGGTGATGTACCCATTCTGCGATAGCGAAGTGGTTGCCGCCGCTAAGTCTTTGCCCACGATTAACCGCATGCAAAACATTTCCGCTTTTCTTGCTCTTCGAGAGATTTGGGAAGAGTCCCTAAAGGTCCCGCACGCATATGGGAAGGGGTTCCGTTTCGAGGCTAATCAACCTCTGAGTGGCGTCTCAGGGCCCGATTATGAGGCTCGATACGGCGCTCCCCGGCCCTATAACGGCCCGGTCTGGAAGCAGAGCGAAAACGGACCGGACTTTTCGCGCTACTTCACGAATCCGATCGGCGACACCGCAGCTTGGATTGTTCGGCACACCGAGTGGGAGGATGTCAAGGCCCTGCTCTCCGACGAGTTTTCGCAGTCGATAGAGAGAGTTGCTGGCTCTCCCTCGAACGTGGTCACGGAGCTTTTCCCAGTTCGAGCAGGGCGAAAAATCTTCAACCTGCGTCTTCAGCGGGTTGCCCTAGTCTTGCTATGGCGTACAAAGAGCTGGCTTGAGTAAACTTCTACATTGAGGTATTTGAACGCAGGGAGACCGCCATTTGGCGGCCTCCCCATCTCAATACCCTTCTCTATTGCGAAAATGCGCGAGACGTCAGACTCTGCCTAAAATTGAGGTAATCGTCCGGGGCAGGAGTCTCAATTCGACCGGACAGAACAAGTCGGAGATTTATGGCCACTAGGTCGTAGGGGGTAGGCACATAAGGTGGAGCAACGTCCAACTTTTCAACTACCTGCGACGAATACTCGGCAAGCACTGGTATCCGAGCTGCAAATGCACTTTCCGTGAGACTATCCCAAACTCCTCCACTTAAGGAGTCGATAAAGACGGAAACTTCTGCTGGCGTTTTTGCATCCGAATACTCAACGAAATCAATCATTGGATAGTCCAACTTCAGTTGCTCAAGAACCTCAATTTCAGACGCAGATCGCTCAGCAGGACCGATCATAACAACCACGCGCCCCTCGTCGTTTGACTGTTTTATGAGCGGAGTAGCATTCACCTCCCCTGGCAACCAAATAGAACTCGACGAAGCGACGAGGATGCTCGGTTGATCGGATATCAATGTAGAACACCGTGTCTCGCTAATCTCGATGGCTCGGGTTTTCATCTTCTCGGCACGTGCACTGCTGTTGCTATGCGCCGGGGCCTGTTCACGAGCGATGGAGTCTGCTTTCAAAATATCGCTCGCCGTGGTCCAGTTATAAAAACCGATACCAGCCTTCTCGAGCTGTCTACTGAGATTCTGCCCTACTCCCATTGCTTCGACGAACAACGGTTCAAAATCAGTTGCCACAAGAACGTCAGCCATAGACACTAGTTTGCGCCAAGTTTTGAAAGTCTCCTCAGCAGTACCAATTGCGGGTCCGAGGGTCCACCATTCCCCGTCCTCATCCTGCAGATAGATCTGCGACTTTTTAGCTAGCGCGACTCGCTGGGAACTGGCATGCATCGCTAAGAACAAGGGCGCCAGCTTCTTCGATCTCGCACGGGAAAATACCGCACCGGCCTTCACAAGCCCAAAATCCTCACTGCTTTCCGCTTGCTGCTGACTCTTTGGTGGCTCATGCGCTACTCGGCTCCACGCCTTCGCGAGAACAACTTCTTGCCTCTCCCACGTGTGCTCGTCGCGGATCTTCGTCACGTTCAATTGCAATTGCGGAAGGTCTGCGAGCGCCCTTTTGATGGCCTCAGCCATCGACCGCGGATCATTTGCGTCATGGGTTTCTCCAATTGAGTGTTTGCGGATGAAAGTCCCCTGCGCTTTAAGATCACTTCCCACAATCGGCAATCCCGCAACAATATATTCGCGAATCTTTGTCGCCAGTGCCTGCTCATGAGCAGGCGTACTGTACAAGGGGCTCAACCCAATATCCGCCGAAGAAATATAGCTGGTCACATAGCTGGACGGAACGTAGTCAACGATGCGGACCCGGTCAGAGACCTTAAATTGAGCAGCCAGATTGAGAATCTGATTTCGCGGCTTGAGATCCTTTGATCCGACAAATGCCAAATGAAGACTTGGAATCTTGGACACCGCTTCCACCGCGTCGTAGATACCACGTCGTTCGGCCAGTTTGCCCACGTACACGGCCAACGGAGCGCCGTCTGGAATTCGGAGTTCCTCCCTCAACGATTGTCGATCGGGATCGTGATTCAAAACGTGGGCAGCAAGAGGCGCGTTTTCTACAACGAACGGTTTTGCACTCAAGTGGTGGCGATTTGCCAAAGACTCTGCGAGATCATTCGAAACCGTGATTACTGCGTCGGCCTGGTGAATCATTTCCGATTCTAGGTTCAGCCACCCATATCTATGTTGAGCGGGGCCACTAAACCGCTGACCGGGAAGAAACTCATGCGCATCATAGATCCAGGGCACCTCAATTCCTTTTTCGCGCATTTCGTCCGAGTACCGAACTGCGGCCGACATTGGATGTCTGTCATGGACATGAATTATGTCAGGCTCAATCAGACGTAACGCGGAGAGAAAGGCCTCCTCGAATCCAGGAATCTGGGGCCACAGGTTCTTCCACTCACCTGGAATTGCACTCTTACGCCAACTGCTTGCATTTTTCGCGTTTACTGTTGCACGAAGCATGCGCTGATACTGTTTTCGAATTGGCTGGGTCGCACGGTGAATGCACTGTTCCCAGTCATGCGTCGGCTGCGACGGGGCCCTAAACCTCTCAGGTGCCAAGAGGTGGGGCAACGCCTTGGCGGATTCCAACTCCGCCGATAATTTGGAGAATTTCACCTCCCAGCCACGAAGGACATTATTGAATTCCTGTTGCTTTCGATCAATGAAATCTTCCGCAGGCTCAGCCTCGGTATTCAGTGTCCTGCGCCACGCGGTATATTCAGAGAAATCTGGAACTGGCCTGAAGATCGGTATCGATTGGTATGAACCAAACTGGGGAACGGTTTTATTCTTGATTCCGACCAAATAGACATCGTGACCTAAGTTCTTGGCAGAAACGGCTGCTTTTTCGACACGTGAATCACCTTCAACCGCATTCCCAACCAGCATTGCCATTTTCCGTCGTTCGGCCATACTCTCTCCGCACTCTCCAGCCACTCTTACTGCAGACTACTTGCTTCCTGCAAGCTTTTGCTCATGCAAGTATAGTCTGCAGACGAAACGGTGGAAGATCTTGCCCTACGGTGGTGGCGAGTGGATCCTTGGATCCTAGCTCTACAGCCACGCACCTTCAGCCCACATTGCTGCGAGGGCCAAACGCGACAACGCCACTCTTTTGCTCTTCTTCTCGACGTAACTGGTAAACAGGCTCGCCGATCGGCTTGGCCCAGCTGCCACCACAGTCTCAACAAGTTGAACAGTAGAAGAGTCCAGCATCGGTCTGAGTTTTTGCCAAACAGAGCTCTGCGCTACATACTCAGCTGCATAAAACTCAATTGCCCCCATAACCTTGGCAAAATCAGTCCCTTTATAGACAGGCTCGTGGACGAAACCTGTAAATGGAGAAGGTTCGCCCCTCCTGTTCTTGAAAGACAGTCCAGATACGCCTGCTAGCGGACCATTCGCCTCAAAACGTAGAGTTTTGGTCGTGTTAAGTGGCACCGTTAGCGCCTCCGGCCAAATCTGCTGAAGCGCGAAGAAACTCACATAGTTCGGCGCGCGGTTTTCGATCGGGATCGCATCACTTAAAGCAGTAACTTCAGAATCTGCCATTGGGTAACTCACCTGGCAATCTCGGTCCGTTTGGCTAGTTTGCGCCTCAAGGTAGCGACTCGACCGCATATCTCGCGCAAAGTTATATAGGACCTCCGCGTTGGAGACCGCAACCATAGAGCTCAGCCACCTCTCAAGGACATCCGAGCAGTACTCTGAGAGTTCATCGTTCACTAAACCACTCCCGCGGGTGAAAATCCGATAAAGCACTTCGTTTTCATCAGCAGTTGGGACGCTGTCCAGATACCCTTTAAACAGAGGCCATTGACCGAGGGTGATTGCGCCCCCGTTTGAGGACGGGTTAGTGGGAGAGAAAGGCGCCACAAGAGACTCCGAGGGAATCAGCCCGCCACTGTCTTTAATGGACTTAACGAGCGACGAGAGGTAGTCGAAACGGACCAGCGGTTCCGGCGCCTTGATCACGTGAGACACTCCCGCCATTGATGCGAGTTGGGAAGCTATTGCAACTTCTTTGTCGCTAGCAACCCCATGAGTTACACACTTAATTTCGTCGAAATCTGTTTTCGAAAAGAGGCCTAACAGAAACCTCGAGTCCAATCCCCCACTGAGCCTAATTTGCAGATCTCCATAAGATGATCGCGCGTAACACCGGCTGGCAGCATTTTCTAGAGCAGTAGCTAATTCAGGCGCTGCGTACCGGCGAGGATCCGACTGTTGATCAATCTCCGGTGTCGATTGGATAGGCGCAGCAACAAACGTAAAGCTCCTGCCGCTAATTGATAGAGCAGAACGCGATGGGAGTGTTGTCACGCTCTGGAACGGCGAGATTCCGGAAATCGAATAGCCGAATTCTAGGTACTCCGCCAGATACGCATGGTTAAGGTCCTCAATGCGGACTCGTCGTTTCAGTTCAGCGAGTTTGCAAATGATAGGCCGATTGCTGATTAGAAAGTGTTCCTGGGAATCGCAGAAATAGATGGGGTCCATAGCAGGGACTGTGTTCCATGCCAGAACTCGTTTAGCACTCGAATCTCCGTAAACTGTCGCAAATGAACCCCAAACTGGTTCACTAAAATACGCAGCCCCTGCACGAGATCTAAGGTTTCGCGCCAAGCGAGATGCAGTTTGATTCGCGGAAGAAACACACCACCTGCCGCCAGTCTTTGCAAAAGTGTCGTAGTCTTTCCCATTGGCGGCATGCCATTCTGCGATCCAAGCACCGCTGGGGTTGAGATCGGTGTGGACTACGGGGGTCTTCGCATATCGCGGTCCTAGAAACAGGTCGCTGTTACGATTTAGAGCTTCGAGAGTTGATTCCCTATCCTTACTAGTTTCTGCATTATACTTGGGAATTTTAACGATAAACAGCGACACTCTTCTACCCTCTAGATCAACTTGAATTACGTTCTTCCCACGGTTCATTGGCTAAGGCTTTAAGCCTTTAGGGATCCTCGCGGTCGGCCACTTGGGCGAGCTTCCTAGCTGTTGAAAGACGGTTAGCCCAGGAATGCTCGTGCCAAATCGAATTCCAATCGGCACCACCGTGGCCGAATAACTTGAGCTGTATCAGAGTTTCAGCCAAGCTCGTTACATCAGCTTCACACGGTATAACCACACCGCTTGGCCCGAAAAACCTTTCAACAGGCGATCCGCTGAATGCGAGGAATCGCAGCCCTTTCTCTATGTAGGAAACAGACTTATAAGGAAACGCTTGACGAGCATAAGCTGATTCAAGCAACAGCACCCCAACAGTCTCCTGCGTTCTAGGTTCATAGCTGTCGAAGTCCCCGTTAAGAATCCTGATGTCGGGATGGTCTGCAATTCCACGTTGCAGCAACTCATCCAGAAGAATGTGCTGTTCAGCGGGGCGTACCAGAAAGTCAAATAGTAGAGATCTGTCACTCAGTCCTTGATCTTCGGAAAGTAGGTATTGCGCCACCGCGTCTAAATAGCTGGGCATCTTGTACGCACTGCCGATGCCGCCTGAATAGAGTAGTGTGACGCCAAGCTCCTCGCCTTCAATCCTTACGCAGTTTGCATGGTTTACTCCCGGCGGGAGTTCATCATTAGTAAATTGCACGTCGATTTCGCGGGCCACGAGCTGGTTGAAGAGCCGCGCACTTTCTTGCGAAGGACTGAGAATTGTACCAAAAGAACGGCTTATCCGTTCTAGCTCGAATTTTCCAGCAGCCCTTGCTTCCTGCGTACTTCCGCCCGAAACAATCTCTTCATCCAACCAATGCAAGTCGCGAACAAACCAAGCGGATGGGGTTGCTTGGCGAGCAGACAAGTGATCTAAAAGGCGATATAGCATGATAATGCCATCTTTCGCTCTAACCGGATTCGTCGAATTTTCCCCATACACGAAATCGCACCTCATACCACGTGAGACATATTCGCGAACTAGCTTTTCTCGACGCGCTAACACTCGTTGGTCAAAATTGAGTTGGATGGTGAGCGAGTCTTCTGACAACGCCAGGAACATATTCCGAATGCGTTGCGGGCGGGCTCCATCGGATCGGTTCTCAACTGCAGCGACGCTTGGAAAAAGTGAAAAGCTTCCGACGTCGCCGTAGTCTTCCCAAAACCATGGGACCTTCGTGCCTTCAAGGACGCTATCAAGAATCTCCCAGAAGGGACGCCCAACATCGATCTTGGGATCGATGTCAACTGGAGTCACTACCCGTTCAGGACTAATCAAACGGTAGGCCCACGTGGACGGGCTACCAACCACTACCCTCCGCAATGTTCGGGATGTCAAGCTTGCGCCAACCGTAGGGCGCACGACGATCGGATGCGGAGAATCAACGATCCCCGAGTAAGCTGCGACGCTATCCGCATCATCGTCCCAGAAATAGAGATGCGAGACCCCTCTCAGTCGAAGGGACACGGTACCCGAGTAGCTTCTAGAGGCCATAAAGTCCTTGTACCAATAGAAGGCATTGGACTCCATAAAACGAAGAGACACACCAAGAATGTCGACAACTTCTTGAAGCGCCACGATCGACGGCTCCAGCCGTAAGTCTTCGAGCTTGCGCTGCCGAGAGTCATATACGACAGCTACATCTCCGCTTGCGGAGGTGAACGGAGAGAGATCCAATGAGTTCTTAGCCGGATTCCAAAGAAACTGGGGAATTGTGGATCCGTGAGAAATAGCCTTTGTCATATCCCACTCGTTCATCAAAACAAGCGCTTCAGAAGCTTGACAAATGCTCTTGAATTGGACCACACGTTTACGGTTGCGACCACTAAAATCCAGATCGCCGTGCATCAAAACAGTTAAGAGCTTTACGCCCTCGAAGCGCTCAAGCGCAGTAACCGCAGCCTCAAACCCAAGCGCGACAACTAGATTCGGTAGAGATTCGGCGCCTGAATTATAAAAACGCTGCCGAATGAGTGAACTTACTCCCGGGGCCCAGGCTGGGGAGGTTAATTCTGGACCAAGAAAACGGTCCTCACGTTGGAAGTGCACGGAAGGCACCAACTGAAGGGCTTTCAGCTCATCCAACAGAAAACCTAAAATCGGGGAAATCCGATCAGTTGTAATCAGAATGTTCATTACAAACCCTTCAGCGCGTCATTAATTCGATTTCGCGAGCTACCGTTGCCTCCGCACCATTTAAATCTGCGCTTCGTTGGGCAGCGGCACGAGACATGGCCGAGAATAATTCTGGATCTCTAGCAACACGCAAGTACTCCTCAACCGCCGTTTCCACTTCGTCCTCCGCAAAGAGAATAGAGCAGCTGCTATCAGCAAACTCGGGAACCGCAGTCACCGGGCAAGTAATGGGCACAAGACCAGACGACATTGCCTCGTCACGTGAAACGCCCTGAGTATCGAATCTCGTGGGGACGATAAACATGCCAAATCTCTTGTGAAGATCCGCAATCTCCTCTTGTTTAATGAAATCCCGTCGCACGGTAACAACTTCATCGTCACGAAATTCATCGAATTCGTTGAAGTACTGACCATCTCCCACGATCAGAACTTCAAGATCTGCCCAGACAGGGGTCAGTTTCAGCTGGCGTAGGAACTCGGCGGCGATGTCCGCACCGTAGTTGTGGGCGTTAGCACTACGGACCCAAAGCAACTTGAATCGTTGCTGGGGATCCTTCTTCTCGTAGTCGAAAATCCGCGTGTCGACAAAGTTGTGAATAACTTCGCTGTTTTCTGAGCCGAAGTACACGCCCAGGTCATCCATGGCAGCTTCACGCCACCAGTCCGATACGAAAATAAACCTGTCTACGTTTGAGTTGACGATTTCTTTCCATACATCCTCAGTCCGGAGACTGCGCTCAATTCGAGCATTCAGCATGGCGACATCACGGATCCCGTAGGGCAACCTGGACCAATTCCTAGCCTCGTATCCGTGAATATAGAAAATTAGGTTCGCCGAATCGCGGATGTTTCCCTTGAGAACTTTCCACATCTCGGAGTTTGGGAAATGGACACTCACAGATGCGTATTCACGGGTGGAAATGAGGCCGGCTAGTTCGTTGACGTATCCGGCAAGTACTTTCACTCCGTCAAAATCGTACACGTCTGGTCGAACACGTTTGCCAAAAGCAACGACGTCGACTTCCAACCCCGCTTCTTGATAAAATTTTACGCGGCGATGCACAAAACCATTGGCGTACCGCTTCTCCTTCGACGGGTACTCGTTTGCGATAACAAGATGGCGTTGTCCCATCTCCTGTTTCGAGGTTTCACGAAGAAATTGTCGAGTAAAGCAGTATCGCTCTTCGCTCTCCAAGAGCTCTCCGGAGGGCAATTCAAGGCCTGGCCCCACCGTAAAGGTCTTACGGTGGGATTTTAAGTACTCGTTTTCTAGATAGAGTCTCGTGACGAGATCATCGTCTGAGTAACTAGGGGCAATTATCGACCGAGGGAGTGGGAGGTCGAAGTTCGGGTTCATTGTCTTCGCTATCCGATAGTCAGCCGTGCAACTCCATCCCATTTCTGGGGCTGGGTGACGTTCCTGCCGTCAAAGAGGACCTTCACACCAGGGATATCGCTCGGACTCAGTTCACGGTACTCGGCGTGGTCGGCCTGAATAATGGCTGCGCCCGCCTGCTCTCCAAGGTGGAACGGCTCCCACCCAAAGTTACGCAGTTCATCATCGGAATACATCGGATCATGAACCTTGACGATGGCACCCCGGCTCTGAAGGGCTCCAACTGTGGCGAAAACGCCGGAGAACGCGGTTTCCTTGACCCCACCTCGGTATGACGCACCAAACACCACGACTGTCTGGCCGTTGAGAGCCCCAGATTCCTTCTCCAGTGTCTGAACACAGTACTCGGGCATTCCTGCGTTGAAGAGTCTGGACTCGCGCACTATCGAGGCATCGGGATCGGTGGATAGGTACAGTCGCGGATAAACTGGGATGCAGTGGCCACCTACTGCGATTCCAGGACGATGGATGTGGCTGAAGGGCTGTGAATTACAAGCGTCGATAACAGAATTTACATCGATTCCTTCCTTATCAGCGTAAACAGCGAACTGGTTTGCCAATCCAATATTCACATCCCGATATGTTGTCTCGGCGAGCTTCGCCAGCTCCGACGCCTCAGCAGACCCTAGGTCCCATACCCCGTTTTCCCTCGGTAGATCATCGCGCTCATCAAACTGTAATGCACCCGCGTAGAACTGTCGGGCAAGATCAGCACCTTCCTCAGAGAGCCCACCTATCAGTTTCGGATACCGGCGCAAATCCTCAAAGACTCGCCCAGTCAATACTCGCTCTGGGCTAAATACCAAGTGGAAGTCGTGCCCCTCTTTAAGGCCACTGATCTTTTCGATCATTGGCTTCCACCGGTTACGGGTTGTACCAACTGGAAGAGTGGTCTCATACGAAATAAGGGTTCCCGGCGTGAGGTGCTCCGCCAAGGACTGCGTTGCTGAATCCATCCACCCAAAGTCAGGCTGCCACGTCTCCTCGTCAACAAAGAGGGGTACTACCAGGACGATGACATCAGCATCAGGAATGGCTGCGCCATAGTCTGTGGTAGCCCTAAGATGGCCACTGTTCACAACCTCCGCAAGATACTCCTCAAGGTGAGCTTCTCCGGGGAAAGGAGCGATGCCAGCGTTCACCTTATCGACTGTCTCCGCGTTCACATCGACGCCAGCAACTTCGAATCCGGATCGCGCGAACTGAACGGCCAGCGGAAGGCCGATCTTTCCAAGCGCGACAACTGCAACTTTTTTCATTTCTAAGCCTCCAAAAGGACAGTCTGGTTAGAATTTGCGGACTCAAGGGCAGCTTCAACAACGCGCATGGTCCGCAGCCCCTCAGCGAATGTAACGATCCCAGGTTTACCGTTCACGACCGCATCGCGGAATGCGCGGTGTTCCACAGATAGGGGCTCGGGCTTACTGATCGCGTAACGAATGACTTCGCCTTCAGAAACACCGCGGAAGTTGGATATCTGATCCCACTCGATTTCGTCGATACCGTTCTTGTAATAGGTAAGGTCACCCAGCACCGTTTCTGCGACTAGTGCGCCGTTCTCCCCTGTAACCACGGTCTTGCGCTCCTTGTAAGGGCTCATCCAGTTCACAAGGTGGTTGACGATGACTCCATTGGCGAGGATACCGTTGATCGACACAAAATCCTCGTAGTCACGTCCAGACGCATTGTTGGTAGTCGCCGAGATCGACTGATACTCACTCTTGGCTACCCAAGCTGTCAGATCGAGATCGTGTGTAGCCAAATCCTTGACTACGCCAACGTCTTTAATACGCGCTGGGAAGGGCGACTGGCGCACGGTTGCAATCTGATGGATCTGCCCCAGAAGGCCTTCTTCAATCTTCTCACGCATAGCGCGAATTGCCGGATTACAACGTTCCACGTATCCGACAGCCCCCACCACTCCATGTTCCTCAACAAGTCCAGTGAGCTCTCTAGCTTCTTCAATGGTGGCGGCGAGCGGCTTTTCGACTAATACGTGAATGCCATTTTCAATGAGTTGCTTCGCAACAGCATGGTGTTCCGACGTGGGGACTGCAACCACTACTGCGTCGACACCAGCATCAATCACCTGGGCAACGTCCGTGAACAGCGGGGTATCCCCTGCGACACCAAATTTATCTCCAAAGGGATCGGCAACTGCAATCAGTTCGGCACCATCGAGCGAACGAATGTTGCGAACGTGGTGCCGCCCCATCGAGCCGAGGCCGACTACTCCGTATCGCAAATCGGCCATTACGCACCAGCCTTAGCAACGAGGTTAACTGCTTCAACAATGCGGTTCAGATCTGCCTCACTCAAGCTCGGATGAACGGGTAGAGAGAGGCACTGCTTCGCATACTTTTCCGTCTGTGGGAGATCCACACCTTCTGCGAATCCATTGAGAGAAGGCAGGCGGTGATTCGGCACCGGGTAATACACGCCCGATCCAACACCATGTTCATCAGCCAACGCCTTCTGGAATCCGTCACGGTCTTCTTCAACCAAAACCGTGTACTGGTGGTAGACGTGAGTTGCCTCCGGATGCACCTTTGGAGTGACGACCTCAGAAATGTTCGAGCTTAAGAAACTTGCATTTTTCTGGCGAGTTTCGGTCCAACCCGCCAGCTTCTCAAGTTGAACTAGCCCAATTGCCGCGTGGACATCCGTCATCCGGTTGTTGAAACCCACGAGTTCGTTCTGATAGCGAACCTCCATACCTTGGTTCCGCAGAAGCTGAACTTTGCGCCGAACATCAGGATCGTTCGTCGAGACAGCTCCGCCTTCAGCAGTTGTCATATTCTTCGTGGGATAGAAGCTAAATGCACCGAACTTGCCGAAGGTACCGACTGGCTTCCCACCCCAAGTCGCTAAGTGAGCCTGTGCGCAGTCCTCGAAGACTTCAATTCCCGCTTCATCTGCGACCTGCTGCAAGGCCGTAAGATTCGCGGGATGGCCGTACAAATGGACCGGCATAATACCTTTGGTTCGATCTGTGATGCGAGACTTCACGTCTTCGGCATCCAAGCAGAAGTACTCATCAACGTCTGCGAAGACCGGGGTTGCTCCAACAGCTGCGACAGAGTTACCGGTGGCGGCAAAAGTAAACGACGGGACGATAACTTCATCACCCGGGCCAATACCAGCAGCCAAGAGGCCAAGGTGCAGCGCCGAGGTGCCTGAATTGACCGCGACCGCGAAACTATCCGCCAGGGCTTTCTCCCCAAACTTGTTTTCAAACTCTTCAACCTTAGGGCCCTGCGCGATCATGCCTGATGCGAGAACGGCGTCAACCGCCCTTCGCTCATCGTCACCGATAATCGGCTTCGCAGCGGGAATAAACTCAAGGTTAGGCATTTTAGATCTCCTTTAACTGATCGTCGGTTTCACGGAATTTTTTGCCTGTAACTGGGCACTGATAAACCGCTGTTTCACCATCTACTTGTCGAAGTGGCTGTCCAGCAGGGCCAACCCAACCGACTTGGCGCGCAGGCGTGCCGGCAACGATAGCGAAAGCCGGCACATCCTTTACTACGGTCGATCCAGCGGCAACCAATGCCCACTCACCGATCGTGACAGGAGCAACTAGAACGCTGCGCGCGCCGATAGCGGCCCCCTTCTGCACCGTAACTCCCACGGGCTCCCAGTCGGATGTGGATTTCAATGAACCGTCTTCGTTAATCGCGCGCGGATACTGGTCATTCGTGAGCACTACTGCAGGCCCGATAAAGACTCCGTCGTTCAGTACCGCCGGCTCATACACCTGAGCCAGGTTCTGAATTTTGCAGTTATCACCAATGACAACACCTTCACCGACGTATGCACCTCGCCCGACGATGCAATTTTCCCCCAGGCGGGCGTTTTCTCGGACCTGCGCTAGGTGCCAGATCTTTGTCCCATCACCAATTTCGCATTGCTCCGAAACATCCGCGGTGGGTTGGACACTCGTTGCCAACTTTTTCTCCTAATCTACGCACTGGTCGACGCTCAATCCGACCAGTTATGAGTATTACTTTAACGCGCGGCATTGAAGTTCTCTCACCAAGGTCACGCTAATTCCGCAAGAGTTCAAGCGAAACCTTGACTAAAGCGTTTCACTCCAGGCGGCTATCACTTTTTCGATATCCCAATTCTTTGCATAACGCTTTGCCGCTGCAGAACTCTTATGGAATTCACTCCTATCTCGCAACGACAAAATCCTTAATGCTGCTTCGTCAATTGAGCTGAACACATTCTTTGCTCCGAAGATTTGCGCGGATCCTTCTCGCTTTCTCACAATCGGAACAGCTCCTGACGCCATCCCCTCGGCCGGCGCAAGATGGAAACTTTCCAAATCGCTAGGTGAAAGCACGAACCCCACGCGCCGGAGCCAGTTTCCCATGTCAGGGCTGAAGGGCTCGAATCTCACCGAGTCTTTCAGTGCGGGGTTTGACCCGATCCGATTAAAGAACGTCAGGTACCGCTGTTTTTGAACTGGCTTGTTCCATTCGTACGGGTACTCCCATGGCATTCTGCCCTTGAAGTGAAGTTGGTAACGGTCGTCTTCTTCGATCAACCGCTCGAGCAATCTGACCGCCAAGTCCGGCCTCTTAAGAATCGGAACGAAGCCGATTACCCCTAGATGAAATTGAGCGTCACATTCTTTAGGTCGATCCAGATCAACGGTGTCTACTGCGTTGGGTATAACTTTCGTTTTTTCCCTGGGAAATTTCAGCTGACGAACGGCATCTTCGCGAATAAACTCCGATACGAAGATAAGCTGATCCACTTGGTCCCACGCGACGGCTTCCAACCATTTACCACCGAGTTCGAAGCGATGAAGTCGTGAAATTAGTTTTTGCCCGGGTTTCTTATTGTTTGAATACCAGACTAAATTTGGCCCCGCCCATTCGCAAAGTACGGTATCGGCCCAAGCAACATCTCGAGAACTGGACCGCTCATCATGCTGATGTAGGGACTTCCAACCATCAATGCGCAACCTGACGCGGTCATCGACGGTCCATCGCTCCATCAATTCCCCCATGAACTTCAAATCATGGGAAGCGATTAGCAAGTTCTTAGTCCCCCGGCGATCGGGAGTAGGGTCACCTACGGCTACGCGGTCGAAATGATCTCGGAATCTTTTAGTTGCCTCGTGAAAGGTGTACGCGCTTGCCGTATGCAATGCGACCCTTGCGCTTTCCGTCAGAGCAGACAGGTTTTGAGCGATGGTTCCTGCAAGATCAGCCGGTGTATCATCCGCGGAAGCAAAGAAGGGGTATTTAGCCCCTAGAAGCTCGACATGGTCACGCGTTCTATTGACGATAGGAACCGTGTGGTTCAGCCCATATTCCAATGCTTTGGTCGAAACCTCGAGGCTTGAATCAAGCTCACTGGTTCTCCACCCAACACCCAAGTGGGATTCTTGAATCAACTTAATCGAGTCGGATCTCGACAAAGATCCGTGCCAGGTCACTCCACTTCCAGGGTCACTGTCGTATGACTTCAGCGCCTCCAGCATCCGACCGGCCCATTCTGGATCGCCTTTTTTTGCGTTTACCTTCGCACCTGCCACATCAAGGGTCGCGCGGACCCCCAATCGAGCCAGCGCAGCAGGAAGTTCGAGCATCTCGAGAGTCTTCCACTGTGCTGCCATTTTTCCAGCGTAAACTAGCCGAACTGGGCGATCATGCGTACCAAGCTGCTCTGGGAACTCTGTGAGTACGGATCCAAGCTCTGGCACGGGAATCATCGGTGGAGTCACGATAGTTTTTCCGGCCGCCGAAGGCACAATGCTTTCAAGATACGCGCGTGCTGCGTCGGTTTGAGCCAGCATTCTGCGACTGCAACGTGCTACCTCGTCAACTTTCGCGATCCGCTCTTGATCCGCAGCGGATGGCGGGAACGGTAGGTCTGTTATGTAGCTCCACAGCTTTGGCGCGAGGGCAGTCCGTGCTGCAAAAGTAGTGCAGGCCTCTAGCCCTCGTACTATAACAGCATCCACGTGGTTTTCCGCTACAAACCTATCCACCCATTCCGCAGCTTGACTAGGAGTAAGGATATTGTTCCCCCTCCCCTTAGGTTCGTGCAAGGTAACCGATGGAATCTGCAATAAATGTTGAGTCAGTGTGTGGTCGTTAATCTTTGCTTTTAGAAAAACGTGAACCTCATCCACGACACTGGCCAGAACCTCGGATATTGAGCTGAGCCAAATCGAGGATCCGTCTATGAGATTGGGGTTGACATCACCGTAAAGAACCACTCGACTCATAGCTTCCCTCCAACGCCAACGTCGCGTATTCCTAGCGAAGCTAGCAACACAGCCTGCTCAGCAGACAGATGAGTCTCATCGAGAACGATATCTGCCAGCGAGAAAAGATCTGCTGAGAAATGATCTGGCAAAGATCCCGGAATAACAACAATGGGGATATGAATCTCTTTGCAGCGATGGAGGAACTCTCTAAGTATTAAGAATTCGGTTGTTCGGCTTGCATTTACGACGTCGCTCCATGGGTTTTGGCGCGCTTTTCGAAGATCAATAAGACAGCAGCTTGCGTCAAACGGGGGCTCTCCGATCGCAGAAGCGTATCCAACCCGAAGAAACTGTGCATTACCGCAAAGTGAGATTGAGTCCGGGGACCCGCCGATGAAGAGTATGTGCCTGATTCGCGACCGCGGGTCGGCCTCAAGGAGGTACGAAAGTTTCCAACGGTCATTCCCACTCATCTGCTGCGACGCCGCCTGGCGTCCGGCGTAGTGCGAATCCGGTTTTGAGATTATTCGAGTTTCAGGAATGGTCGCAGCCCCGAAAGTAGACATTGAGTCAGATCGGGCTCGCCCGATCGTCCCCTGCGCCTGTCCACCGAGACGGCCGAGCGTGCTGAGCAATTCCTTTGCTACGGCATTAGATTCCCGACGAAACTTCTTACGCTCAGCCAATTCAAGCTTCCATGCGCTCGCAAATGCGCAAAAACCTAAAGCGCACAAACTGATCCCGGTCGCGGTGAACAGCGACGAGACAATTCCCGCGGAAAATTGTGCGAACACAAGGCAAAACGCACTGGCGATGATGAGGGCAAGCAGTGAGCGCCCTTTTGAAAGCAGCCTAGCAATTCTCTTGATCTTCAACCGCATGGAACCCGACCTCCGTTCGCCATGCTCCACAGGTATCAATGATCACCGCACCCGGTTCAATTTCCTCCTTACGCGAAAGGAATTCCCGATGTCCAACTAGGAGCAACACGATATCCGCTCCCTCCACTGCCTCTCCGAAGCTCGAAAGAATGAGGTTTTTGTTGTGAACGAGCGATCCAGGAAGCTCACGAACGTTCGGTTCTACAGCGAAAATAGACGCGTCCGGATATTTTTTTGCAAGTGCAGCTGCAATATGGACAGCCGGCGACTGCCGGAGGTCATCTATGTTCGCCTTAAACGCTAAGCCTAAAAGAGCGATCTTCGGATTCGACGTCTCCCTGAGTGCTTCGGCGACCTGTTCGAGAACGAACCGCGGCTTCGAATCGTTTCTTTCTCGGGCTGTTCGAATTAGCTTCGCGCTCTGAGGGGAGGAAGAAACAATGAACCACGGATCCACGGCGATGCAATGCCCACCTACCCCTGGACCGGGATTCAAGATGTTCACTCGTGGGTGACGGTTTGCTAGCTCAATGAGCTCCCAGACGTCAACCCCAAGGTCCTCGCAGATCATGGAGAGCTCATTAGCGAACGCGATATTCACATCTCGGAACGAATTTTCGGTCAGCTTAGCTAGCTCTGCAGTTGTTGCGTCCGTAACGAGAAGCTCGCCGGTTACGAATTTCGAGTACAGTGAGCTTGCTCGATCGGCACTTTCGGAGTTGATTCCGCCAACGATACGATCGTTTTCGGCCATTTCTGCCATGACGTTTCCAGGCAAGACACGCTCCGGGCAGTGGGCAAAGTAAACAGAATTGTCACGCCCCGGTTCGAGCGTGAGGTCACTCCGTAGCGAGGAGACAAGTTCTGCGACCTGTTGCGTGAGTCCTGGAGGTGAAGTCGACTCCAGAATTATCAATTCCCCGCCGGTGAGTACCGGAGCTATAGAACGGGTCGCACTGTACACGTAAGTGGGATCAACAGCGTGGTCCTCACCGAACGGAGTAGGAACCGCGATGACAAACGCATCCGCTGCTGGAACATCGGTTTGGGCGCTCAGATTGCCACAATCCACAACACGAGCAAGCAATTCGTTCAACCCCGGCTCCACAAACGGCAGCACGCCGTCGTTCACCATCTGAACAACTTTGCGGTTGACGTCCACACCAACGACTGACATACCTGTGTCGGCGAGGAAAGCTGCGGTTGGAAGGCCAATGTAGCCCATTCCTACTACGCAGACCGAAGCTACTTCTGCTTGTCCCGGCACCTCTACCAAACCTCTCAATTATCCACTTCCTTCAGGCTCAATATACTCCGGCACATTTTCTCAAACGTGTCCACTAGCTAAGTTCGATGCAAGGTTCATGGTTGTTTGATCGCACTTCTTGCATCAACCGATTCGCTTCATCTACTTTTCCGTCCGAAAGCAGATTGGTGAATGCCCGATAGTCTGCAATCACTTCACCGCAGTCGCCATCTTCGATTAACTCACCTTGGTGGATCCAAATTCCGCGTTCACACGTTCCCTCGATCATCGACGTCGAATGAGAAACTAAGAAAAGATTACCAGCGCGTTCAAGCAGCTCGTTCATACGAGCTTGCGCCTTCTTTGCAAATGCGGCATCACCTGTTGAAAGAGTCTCGTCCACCAAGAGCACTTCGGGTTTGACAGCGGTCGAAATGGCGAAACTGAGCTTCGCAGACATACCAGACGAATACGTACCCATTGGCCGCAGAGCAGCCTCTCCCAATTCTGCCCATTCTGCGATCTCTGGAACCGCGGCTTTCGCTTCATCCGGTTTCATCCCTAATGCCAAACATCCGAGATAAATGTTCTGTTCACCAGTAAGCCAAGACTGAAGTGCAGGCGCGACACCTAGAAGGGTCGGTTGGTGCCGAACGAAGATCTTGCCATTGGAAGGCGCCTCACCTCCGCCAACCAGGCGTAGCAGCGTAGATTTACCCGAACCATTACGTCCGATGATGCCAATCGATTCACCTTGCCGAGCGACAAAAGAAATGTTTTTCAGAGCGTCCACCGTCTTGGATCCCCGACGCCGGAGGGCCTTCCGGCTCGACGCACCAGGCAAAGTGTAAGTCTTCGAAACATTCTTGACTACTACGGATGGATTAGCGACGGAGCTGTCGCTTCTCCGCTCGACTAACGGATCATTGCTTGACTCGGACATAACGAGACTCAGCCTCCCAGAAGAAAACAAAACCCAGAACAAACGCACCCAACGACCAAGCCAACAGGGTTAACCATGTAGACGCTGACGGCACCTCACCGTAGATAACAACGCCTCGAATAGCGGTCAAGAAGATGTAGGCAGGGTTATTTGTCATCACCGCGCTCATTAATGGCGAACTTGCATATCGCTCGACAGAGAAAAACACTCCCGAGGAAAAAAACCATGCCCTCATGGCTAAGTTAATTAAGACTTTAGCGTCTGGAATGAAAGCCGTGATTCGCGCGACTATGAACATGAATCCGGTCCCGAACATCCACATAAGAAGGGTGATGGGTATGAACAGCGGAATAGTCGGACTGAGCGGCTTTCCCCACTGGGCACACAGCGCAAACACCACCGCAACCAAGATCGGAGTGATGTTATCAATCATGTACCTAAGCGATTGTGAAAGAACCAAAGAGGCTCTCGGAAATGAAAACGCGGTAATGAGGTTTCTCGATGTCTGGATCAGTGACTGTCCACCGCCAACCAGCGAAGAGACAAAACCAAAAAAGGTCACACCGAGAACTAGAAAGCCGATGAAATTATCGATCCCCCTGGAAGTCTTGAGCACGAGACCAAAAAGGACTCCGTACATAGCAGCTTCCAGCAAAGGCTGCGCAATCAACCAGAATCTCCATAACCGGTAGCTTTTAACTGTTCGAAAAGCTCGGTACCGCGCATCTGCGACAATAAAATGCCGACGCTCAATTAGCTGCTTGACATAGAGCCCCAAAGTCGGCCGAATATTGAGCTTTCGCAATCCGGACATATCGACTCGGGTCACGTCTCTGGCTGAAGCATTACTTTGAGCAGATACTACAGCAGACAGAGACCTGTCGCTTTCGCTGTTGTCACTCACCGCTTTAGTCTCCATTTCCAAATATGGTGTAGTCGCTGGGCTAGCAGCGGCTAGTATCGTAAAAATCGTACCGAAGGAGATCAGAGGATCAAATGCGACCGCAGTTTTCCGTGTCAACTCGCAACGTTCGTAGGCGCTTCCAAACCTGGGTCAAAGGACAGTTTTTTCGATACGCCCCTGCTGGCGTCGCTGCGTGGGCGCGGTCGACGATCTCTAAATGGCGAAAATTGCAACAACGCAGAGCCGAAGCAGATGGCTTCCCTGATTACGAGCCCACGCTCTTCGGGGGTCCCGCAAGCGTTGCCCCCCATTTCCCTTTCACTGTTGGAACCATTCTTGACCCATTTTCCGAGTCGGCATGGTCGAGCGAATTTAACCTCGTTGCACTTACACCAGCTAATTGGCGAGACGAATTACCAAGATGCGATTTTATACTTGCTGAATCTGCCTGGGAAGGGTCCTGCGGCCAATGGCGTTATCAGCTGGCAGGAACTTCCGCACCTTCAGCTGATCTGCAAACACTGCTCGCAGCTGCCACAGACAAACAGATCCCGTCAGTGTTCTGGAATAAAGAAGACCCAGTACATTATGAGGAATTTCGGGATACCGCCAAGCTTTTCGATTACATCTTTACTACGGACGAAAACTCGCTCCCCCGCTACCAGTCCGAAATTGGTCATAGCCGTGTTTTTGTGCTGCCGTTCGCTGCACAACCGAGGATTCATAACCCTGCACGCCGCGGAACAAAAGAGGACGTAAACCCCGAAGGAATTGCTTTCGCTGGAACATACTTCCGCCACAAGTTCCAGGACCGGCGAGCCCAAATGGACCTGCTCCTCGGAGCTGCTGCAAACGTAGCAAAAGGATATGACGTTCCATTCACTATATTTTCGCGCCACGCCGGCGGCGATCGGAAATACCAATTTCCATTGAAATGGTCGAAATACGTCAGTGGGTCACTTCCTTACTCTCAAATGCTTACTGCATATCGTCGATTCGCGCTGTTCCTAAACGTCAATTCCGTAACCACAAGCCCATCGATGTGTGCGCGCCGAATTTTTGAGATTGTCGCGTCCGGAACTGCCGTGATTTCCACGCCGTCTGCAGCAATACGAAACTTCTTCAATGCAGACGAAGTTCCCGTTGTTACAGACAAAGACCAAGCGGAGCGCACGATACGGGCAATCGTCAACTCACCAATGTTGCGGAGTCGTATGGTGCATAAGGCTCAGCGGCAGATTTGGGAGCGCCATACTTACGCGCACCGCGCTGCAACCATTCTGGATACTTTGGAGTTAATGCCCCCTCAGACTGATGACAAACCCCTTGTATCCGTTATCTGCTCCACAAACAAGACAAACCAAATTGGGCATGTCATCGAACAGGTTGCGCAACAGAATTACCCAAACGTCGAACTGCTTTTAGCCGGCCACGGCGTAGCCCTTGATCCGGCGGCCGCAGACACAGCTCGTGACAAAGGAGTCTCTCGCATCGAATTACTGCAATTCGATAGCGACAGCACACTGGGGTTGTGCCTGAATGAGCTTGTTAAGAAGAGCTCGGGCAAAATCGTGGCGAAATTCGATGACGACGACTTCTATCTCCCCAATTATTTACGTGACCAGGTGAATATTCTGCAAGCGATGGATGCAGACTTAGTCGGTAAAGCTTCAATTTATTTCCACCTCAACTCAAACAATGCCCTAGTAAAGCGATGGCCCCACCGCGAACATACTTGGTACGGCTTTGTTGCAGGCGCAACGTTAGTCGGATGGCGAGATACGTTCGTCCGCGTCCCCTTCCCAAATCGCTCTAGGGGGGAGGACTCGGTATTTCTTAAAGAGCTAGAGGCAAAGGGGATGCGCGTTTACTCAGCAGATAGTTTCAACTATGTCGCAGTTCGACGAGGATCTGGCCACACCTGGGATATCTCAGACACTGACATTCTCGCGTACTCCCAAGTTGAAACGTTTGGTTTGAACCTGAAGCACGTCGAGGTGTAACAGGTCCAAAAGCGTCACCCTCCTCAGTCCATTCGATCTTAAAAAGGCACCGTCGGACCTGACAACAATTCCTTACAGAGAGGAGTATGCCGCTAGGTAACTAGTGGCGACCGCGTCCCACGTACGAGAGTAAATCCAAGATGGCACCCTCCGCTTCATTGCGAGCGTCTTTTTGATCCCCCCAGCCAGTGCACTTGGATCACCCGCCGGTACATACTCTGCTTCCCCTGCGGTGACTTCTCTTAGTGCTGGAAGGTCGGAGCAGACAATCGGCACACCCTGAGCCGCTGCTTGCAGGGCTTTAATCGGTGTCACTTGCGCTGTTACAACTGAGCGGATTCGTGGCACAACAAACACATCAAGTGCCGAGTACCAAAGTTCAATCTCATCAGTTGGTCGCCGCCCTGTGAAAATTACGCGGTGTTCCACTTTCTTTCGCTTGGCGAGTTTTTCGAGGTCAATTCTTGCGGTACCGTCTCCGACAAGAAGGACGTGAATCTCATCTGGCAAGTGTTCAAGTGCCGAAATCAAAGTACCAAGTCCTTCGTATTCCACTAGTGAAGTAATAGACCCAACAAGTGGTACATCGGGAAGTCCAAGGCGGCGCTTTGCATCCCCCGATTCTAATCCGCCCCCAATCTCCTCCTTGCTAATTGAGTTCGGAGCGACAAGCAGCTTCTTTACCCCGATCCCTCGCTGAAGGATCTCTTGTTTCAACGTCTCGCTGAGAGTGGTCACCAAGTTCGCAGATGCTATAGCCTCGTTTTCCTTCTCTCGAGTTCGACGGAAATACTCACTTCCAATCGCCCCTAGTTCATCGGGCTGAGTGGACGCCCAGGTGGCTTCCGGAATGCCTCGAACCTCATACACCCAAGGCACCGATAGTTGCTTGGCAGCCCAAGATACTGCCACAGCATTCCACCACGGCGTGGTTGTGTGTAACACAGAGATATCGTTTTCCTTGGCTTCATCCACTATGCACTGGGCCATAATTTCTGCTTGTCGCATTCGGGAACGCGGGTAGTGCCGAGGAATAGCTCGTTTGTAGACTACCCCGTCTATATTGTCAGCCCGTCGGACCGGCACTCGTCCTATCGAGAGCGGATAGCCGAGACGCGTCATCGCTGAAGCGTCGACCCCTACCGACTGAATAGCCTGAATCACCTTGTGACTGCGCTGTGCATAGCCAGCAGTTGAGTAGGGAAAAGAATTGGTTAAGACGAAAAGTACATTCCCGTTAAATCGAGCTGCTCCAACCGCTTCAACACTCGCTATCGGGGGCTGAAAATTCGCTTTAGGCACACGCTGTTTAACCACAGGTTTCCCCAGGACACGTCGTGAAGCCAAGTTTAGAAACGCGACTGGGTCTTCTGATGCAAGAGAGAACATCACTGAAGGCAAAGAAGCTAGTGCTGCAAAGTCAGCCATTTCGCGCGCCAAACTCCAAATCTAAGCTGTCAAGGCACTGCTTAAGTTCAGAAGGAGCAACGATGTGTCGCTCTTTCTCTACCCAGTTGCGCCCTCTAGAGTCGACGTTGAGTCTATGTGGGTTACGGGCTAAATCGATCCAAAGTGCTGCAAGCTGACTGGGGTCTTCAGGTGGCACGATGTCGCCAGCGCGCAAATCCTGGATGATTTCTGCAGCCTCTCCTTTGATGGCTGCAGATATATGGATTCCTGCAGACATCAGCTCGTAAGTCTTCGACGGAACTGCCCTCTCCAGTGGCTTCCAGTCAGTGAGATGGACGAGGGCCGTGTCAGCCCACTCATAGGCCTCTGCTAATGACTCCGCCTTTCTACGCTCTTCGAACCTGCAGTTAAGGCCTCGCCTCTCAGCCATACGTTGCAGTTCTGCTTTCTCCGCACCAGTCCCAATAAAACGAAGGTGCACATCCAACCCCTGTGCCTGGGCGATGTCCGCTGCTGCTAGAGCATTTGCAAGGTGCTGTGCTCGACCAATAGTCCCGGCGTAGAGAACTCGAAGACTTTGCTCGCCGTTATCCCTCTCACCTCGTGTTCGCATGTGGGGTTGAGTCTCACTCGGAAAAACGTTGCGAACCGTATAGACCTTCTGTGCGAGCAATTCTCTACGCAAATAGCGTTTGTGCTTGTCGGAGGTGACTATCACTGCTTCAGCGTTTTTCAAGCTCAAACGCATGACGCGCTCTGTGAGCAAGAGGACCAACTGTAGAGGTCCACGGTTAAGCACCCGTTCCCGTATCGAAGTGCGCCCAGTGCCCTTATTCCACTCACCCGAGTACCTAAGTAGTTCAGGCCAGGCATCGCGTAGATCAATAACATATGGAACACGGAAAATACGAGAAGCGAATTGTGCTACTGCGGCCGTTGGTAGAGATGGCACCGTTCCGATCACCACATCGGGTGAAAAGGAGCGGAGCGGGCCCCTTTTAGCAAGCAGCACAGTAAGTATTCCGGCGGCGACACCTACCTGATTTACCACTTTTGCAGTGATTGAAGAGCCCCCTGGAACGAAGCCCGTCCGAACGATGGTTTCACCGTTAGGACCAGGTTCCGGACGCGCAGCTGGCCGATACCCACCTGATGAAAACCAGTCCTTAGCACTCATACGTCGTTGATAATGGGGAGGAGGGGAAACTACTAACACCTCGTGACCCGCATCCCTTAGGACACTCGTCAGCCAAGACCATCGACGCTGAGGTACGCCGTTCTCCGGCCACCAGTACTGGGAGACGACGAGTATCCTCACCGGTATTTTCTCCCGTCGTTGCAATTCAGTGTCGTACGTGGGGCTAGCGGGGCTCGAACCCGCGACCAACGGATTATGAGTCCGCAGCTCTAACCGACTGAGCTATAGCCCCATTCCCTAGTCCAGATTAATTATTGAGGACTGGATTCACTATAACGAGCTATCAAGACTATTTCGTAATCACTCCCAAAATTGTCAGATGACGCTAAAAGTCCAGTTTCGATTCGAGCGGTAGGAAGTCAGGAAGCCTCTTCCCAATCCCTAAAAGTTCGGAGGTTGCCGCGACAACCCGCTGAGCCGCCTGCCCATCACCGTACGGATTCACGGCGTTGGCCATTTTCGTGTAAAGGTCTGGATGCTCAATCAATCTGCTGGTAGCTCTAACAATTGTGGCTTGGTCAGTGCCAACCAATTTTACGGTGCCCGCTTCCACAGCCTCGGGCCTTTCCGTGTTTTCACGCATCACCAGTACAGGTTTTCCGAGCGAAGGAGCTTCTTCTTGGACTCCACCTGAATCAGTCAACACGATATGAGATTTCGACATCAACGAAGTGAACTGATCGTATGGCAGCGGGTCTGTGACGCATACATTTTCAAGATTAGAAACTTCAGGCAGGACTGCACTCCTCACCTCCGGATTGGGGTGTAGTGGCAGCACGAAGATTGCCTCCGGGAATTTGAGTGCCAACTCATGCACTCCACCACCTATCGACCTCATAGCGCTGAGATTTTCTCGCCG
The DNA here is from genome assembly GCF_030408635.1 of Corynebacterium coyleae. Taxonomy (NCBI): domain Bacteria; kingdom Bacillati; phylum Actinomycetota; class Actinomycetes; order Mycobacteriales; family Corynebacteriaceae; genus Corynebacterium; species Corynebacterium coyleae. The sequence goes on from NZ_CP047198.1 coordinate 1,845,629, forward strand.
GTGCGTGGTCACGAGGATAATCTTTCGGCGACTCGCAACGACCTGCCTCAGACGTGAGTCTATGAAATCCACCTGCCAGCCGCTGGCTGCCAGCAACGAATCGATCACCGTATTGCCTGTGATGGCGATACTCTCAGACTGTACCCCCTCCTGTATTAAGTTCTTTTTTGCATCCGCAGTCGGTGCAAGATGCAAGGTCGAAATTTGACCAATAATCTTTCGGTTGGCCTCCTCTGGAAAAGGGGACAGGATGTCTCCAGTTCGCAAGCCCGCCTCCAAATGGGCAATTCTCACCCCACGGTGGAACCCGGCAAGAGCCGCCGCCATGGCAGTAGATGTATCACCTTGAGAGAGAATGATGTCGGGGTGTTCTATCTCAATGATCTTGTCAAGACCTTCAATAGCCCGGGTGACTAGCTCATTGAGAGACTGACCCGGTTTCATCAACGCCATGTCATGGTCAGGCTCTATCCCAAACCGAGCATTGACCTGTTCAAGAATCTCTCTATGCTGCCCAGTTGATACAACTATCGGATCAAACCGCTCGTCTTGCTTGAAGGCGGCTACAACAGGCGCCACTTTAATCGCTTCCGGCCGAGTGCCGTAGATAGTCATCACACGCGGTTTAAAGGCAGCCACGTCACTCTCCCTCGACGATCAATAATGTAACGCTACTCCGACGATGGTATCTGTAGCTCATTTCAAACGTTACAACCGGCCAATGAAATATGTCGGCTTGCAAGCTAACCACCATGTGCCAATACGTTGTCGGGGCCGCCGCCGGGTATTTGCTCGGCACGAAAGCCGGCCGGAAGGACTACCACCAGATCGTCAACGCCGCGCAGGCTGCTGCCAACTCGCCGGTAACCAAGCAGGTCACTGCCTCCGCCCGCCGGGCTATCGCGAACAAGATCGATCCGGAGCCGCGCATGCGCAAAGTTAAAGACCTGTGCAAGGGCAAAAGCTCCGTGGCGGTTCGGACAAGCAGATCGAGGACACGATCTACGAGCCGGACCAGGATTAAGCCAACCCAACGACGATCCCGTCGAGGATGTCCTTTTCGCTGATGATGAAGCGGGTGGCGCCAGCTTCGCGCTCGAAGACGTCCATGAGCTGCTCAACCACCGTGGAGCCGGAGCCGATGACATCGGCACGCCCTGGATGCACCACGGGATTGCTCCGACGTTCCTCTGCAGTCTTGCTTCGCAGGTCTTCTGTGACCTCGCGGATACGGTCAAAGGAAATCTCCGACATGTGGATCCGTTTCGGATCATAGGAATCGAGATCCTGAGCAAGCGCAGAGAGCGTCGTGAATGTCCCGGCACAGCCGACGAAAGTATTCGCCTGGGCAAACGGCACCACCTCTGCTGCTTCGGCGATCCGCTCATTGATGTAATCGCGAGCGGCAGCGGTTTCTTCTGCGGTGGGCGGATCGGTACGCATAAACCTCTCCGTGATGCGCACGCAACCCATCTGGGTGGAAACTGCATGCAGTTGGTCAGCGGTCTGCATGACGAACTCGGTGGATCCGCCGCCGAGGTCAATCACGCAGAACGGGCCGCGTTCCGGGTCGAGGTCGGCCGTGGCGCCGGCAAATGAGAGTGCTGCTTCCTCCTCGCCAGAGATCACTTCGGCTTCAGTACCCGGTTGGATGTTGCCGAGGAGTTCTCGGGTCATGGCGAAGAAATCCTCGCGGTTGCCCGCGTCGCGCGTGGCGGAGGTAGCCACCATGCGCACGCGGGTGACGTTCTCGCGCTGCATCTCTGTGACATAGTCCGCAAGTGCTGCACGGGTGCGTTCGATGGCTTCTGGCGCGAACTCACCGGTCTCGTCGACACCTTCGCCGAGGCGCACGATGGTGTTACGACGGGAGACCTCGCCGGTTTCGGTGTCGTGGATAAGCAAGCGAATGGAGTTGGTGCCGCAGTCTACGGCTGCGACGCGGGTCACTGCAGCCCCTCCCCTGCTTCGGCAAGTGTGATGCCGAGATCTTCAAGCGTCGGCCAATCCTCCGGGATCGCTGTACCCCGCAGACCACCATGCTCTGCGGCGAGGGCGACAGCCTCGGTGCCGAAGCGGACACGCTCCGGACCTTCCGCGAGCGCGTAAGCAATCAGCACATGGAGGCACTTCACGCGCTCCGGCATTCCGCCGCCGGAAAAGTCGGTGCCGAGGTCCTCGATGGCGTTTCGCTCTGCGAGGAAGTGTTCGTGGGCGGAGAGGTAGTCGCGTCGCAAAGCTTCGCCCTCATCAGAATCGGCGTTGAGACGGGCTTCCATCCACTTCATCACCTGAGCTACCTCGAGGCGTGACGCTTCGGCGGTAAGGCGTGGATCGGTGAGGTAGTAGAGGGTGGGGAACGGGGTGCCGTCGTCAAGTTTTGGCGCCGTTTTCACCACAGCCGGCTGATCGTCGGGAGTGGTGTAGGCAATCGCGAGGACACCGCGAGGGGTGCGGCCGAGCTGCTCAGCGACAACGGCGAGCTGTTCATCGGTGGGAGGAGTATGCATGAGGCCCATTGTTTCATGAACCACAATCCACCACGGCGTTGAAGGGGTTGGCTGACCCGGATTGGGACACCTCGAGGTTATTTGTCATTATTTAACAGACTGCTCCTCGAGAAAGGTTGACTAATGAGCGTTCCTGCGTTGCATCCCGGCGCGCTGCCAACCCCTGAATTCCCGTTGGTGTCAACCGGCACGGAGACCCGCCATTTGATTCCACCTCCCCCACTGCACAGCGCACATACGGTGGCTACAGCCGGGTACATCCAGGCGGTAACGCGCATTCTGAAGAACGGCCCGCTAACAGCAAGCCCGGGCGTGTACTGGACCGAAGACCAAGTGTTGCACACTGCCGATGGCACGGTGATTGCTCATAATCTTGACGAGCTCGCCCAAATTGTTCAGGCGCTCGGACTAAGCGATGGCGTGCGCGTGCAATGGTCGGCAGTTAACCATGCAGAACTTGCTCCGCGGATGCTGGCAAAGAGCCGGGAACTCGGGTTTATCGACTAGCGTCTTCGCGCTACTGCGCAGGAGCGTCAGGTGCAGGCGCTTCGGCGGGAGCATCTCCGGCTGGTTGTTCGGGGGCTGCTGGTGCCTCCGGTTGCGGGGCGTCGAGTTGCGGCGCTTCTTGCTCGGACGCTTCGGACCCTGGAAACTCAGGTGCCTCGGATTCAGGAACCTCTGCCTCGGGGATGTCGCGGAGGGAATCCCACAGCACCTCGGACCACTCGCGGTCGTCCGGGATCTCGTCGGCGGCGGTGGTGATGTTGTCGGGGGCGGACATGCGCGGATCAAGGATGCGCCAGACGGTCTCCCCCTCTTCCACCACGCCTAGGCGGCGACGGGCTTCTTGGCGCATGAAGGCATCGTCTTCGTACATGGCGATGTCGCTTTCAAGCGCCTGCTTGCGTGCTTCCAGGCGTTCGATGGATTCCTGGGCGCGGGCGATCTCGGCGCGGCCCTCGTAGTAGTTCCGAAGCGGCGCGGCAATAGCCAGCAGTACCAGCAGGACAACGCTGATCAGGATGACCACGCTAGCCATGTCCTGCTTTGGAAACACGCGCGCCCGCCTCGTGCGGGAGCGTTGCGCGCGTTCTGCAGCGCGCTGGGCACGCTCCGCGTCGCGGCTCGCGACAGGCACGGAGGACGGGCGTTTCTTCATAGGAAGATAGTTTAGATGTGGTGCAAGGTTTTTCGCGGTTCGGCACGGCCCGCACAGACGATCCCGCTCCCCTAACCGTCAAACACGACCGGCACACCTTGGCCAATGGCTCCTTCGCCACTACAGGGGACTTGATCGAGGATCCGTGACTGACTCCAAGAGTGTGGCGAGAATCAGCAAATTATCCCGTATCGTTTTTTGCTTTTCATCGTCAGAGAGTCGATCTACCAGACCGTCGATGCTATGTACGTAACGGTTTCTGCGTTCGATGATGTCCTCGACCGAGGAGGCCTCAGCACATAGTTCAGCTACGAGATTCTTGCCTGACGTCGCCCCATAAAAACGGGAAGACGGATTCAGTTGGGTAGCCAAGTCGTCGATACGCACACCCTCTTTTCGGAGGGCATCCGAAACAATGTCCGCTAGGTAGCCACGTTCAATTTTTGCCTCGGCGAGGTCCACGACCGTTCGAGTTACATCAGTCACCGGAAGCCCGTCGATAGAAACGATCCGAGCATCAGAAATCTCGCGACCAGTACGAATACGAACACCTTCCTGCCGTGTCTGCTTCGTACCTGGTGTGGAAAAGGTGTACTGCGCGGGAATCAAACGCCCTATGCCGTGAATGCGTGCCGCAGATTCATGTGACACAACCAAGGGGGCGCGTTCATCCCAGCGCTCATCAATAAAGCTCTTCGGTTCAAGCGAAAGCCACGCGGCCCGAATTCCGTCCTGCGGACCACCCTGGTGCGACGGAAGCAGATATACCCCCTGGCGAGCGCGCTGGAGGTCCCCGCGTTGCGTCAGCCTGGACAACTGCAACCGAGTGATTCCTTCGCGAGCCGCCTGCGCGGTCGTAACAATCCCCCATTGATCGGACGCGATCATTTCTAGCGTCGAAAGTGCGTCACCACGATCCATCTACACCACCTCGACTGATGTTTGTATCAGACATTTCATGCAATTGTATCTCCCTAAGTGATACAAACATCAGTTTTGCTGCGTCATTGTCGGAGAGATGACAGAAACGGCCCTCCCTGCAGCAGTAGCAAGGAAGGGCCGAATGAACGCCAGACGCTCGTGGCGTTAGCGCTTACTTCTTAAAGCGCGGGAAGGCGTTGCGGCCGGCGTACACGGCGGCGTCGCCAAGCACCTGCTCGATGCGCAGCAACTGGTTGTACTTCGCCACACGCTCGGAGCGAGCCGGGGCACCGGTCTTGATCTGGCCGCAGGACAGAGCGACGGCCAGGTCGGCGATGGTGGTGTCCTCGGTCTCGCCGGAACGGTGCGACATCATGGTGCGGAAACCGTTGCGGTGTGCGAGCTCGACGGCGTCGAAGGTCTCGGTGAGGGTGCCGATCTGGTTCACCTTGACCAGGAGGGCGTTCGCAGCGCCCTTCTCGATGCCCTCGGCGAGGCGCTTCGGATTGGTGACAAAGAGGTCGTCGCCGACGATCTGGATCTTGTCGCCAAGCTTCTCGGTCAGGGCGACGTAGCCGTCCCAGTCGTTCTCATCCAGCGGGTCCTCGATGGAGACGATCGGGTACTGCTCCACCAGGTCCGCGTACACCTGGATCATCTCCTCGGCGGAGTGCTTGCCGCCCTCGAAGTTGTAGGTGCCGTTTTCGTAGAACTCGGAGGAGGCGACGTCGAGGGCGAGCGCGACGTCGTCGCCAAGCTTGTAGCCTGCCTTCTCAATCGCCTCGACGATCAGGTCGAGCGCAGCCTTGGTGGAGTCGACGGACGGGGCGAAACCGCCCTCGTCGCCAAGACCCGTGGACAGGCCCTTGGACTTAATCACGGACTTCAGCGCGTGGTAGACCTCAGTGCCCATACGCAGCGCCTCAGCGAAGGTTTCCGCGCCGATCGGGGCGATCATAAACTCCTGGACGTCCACACCAGAGTCGGCGTGTGCGCCACCGTTGAGGATGTTCATCATCGGCACCGGAAGGGTGTGCGCGTTCGGGCCACCGATGTAGCGGAACAGCGGCAGCTCGGCAGCCTCAGCGGCAGCCTTCGCCACAGCCATGGACACACCCAGCAAAGCGTTCGCGCCCAGGTTCTTCTTGTTGTCGGTGCCGTCGAGCTCGATCATCGTGTTGTCGATCAGACGCTGATCATCCGCCTCAAACGCAATCAGGGCATCCGCGATGGTCTCGTTGACGTTCTCAACAGCCTTGAGGACACCCTTGCCGTCGTAGCGGTCGTCGCCATCGCGAAGCTCGTGAGCCTCATGCTCACCCGTCGACGCACCCGACGGCACCGCAGCCTGGCCATGCGAGCCATCCGACAACAGCGCTTCCACCTCCACGGTCGGGTTACCGCGCGAATCCAGAATCTCGCGAGCAAAGATGTGCATGATGTCAGCCATGAGTTCTCCTTAACGTGGATATAGGCTTGGAAAATGACTTGGCGAAAAATTCCGACAACAAGTCTAGCCGTTGCCCTACCGGTGGGCAGGCTGGTTCATGGCATAGTTGGCCGCCGCGTCGCGCACACGGGCGAAATAGTCGCTGGACTGGTTATACGCATAGATGGCCTGGGTCCACCCCTCCTCGGTGGCCAGGTCGCGGGGTGTGCCGCCGGAATTGCACAGGAGGTTCGCGGCACCTAAGGCGGCGTCGTCGATCTGCTGGGGGTTCGGGGTGCCATCGCCGTTGGCGTCGCGACCAAAGCGCGCCCAAGACTCCGGAATGAACTGCATCGGGCCGACGGCGCGGTCGAACTCCGTGTCGCCGTCCAGCTGACCGTGGTCGGTGTCCGGAACCTTGGCAAAGCCGTCCCCGTTCAGTTGCGGGCCGATGATGGGCGGTTGCGGGTAGCCGTTCTCGTCCAGTTTGGAGTAGTCGAAACGACCACCGTACGTGCCGTGGCGGGTCTCCACCCAGCCGATGCCGGCAAGCGTGTTCCAGGTCAGGTTGCAGTGCGGCCAGGCTTCCTCGGCGATCAGCGCAGCGTTGGCGTAGGCGCGCACGGCCTGGCCGGACATGTTCGTGGCCTCGCCGATGCTTTGCGACCAGTCAAAGAGTTGGTCGGAGGTTCTGCCCGGCGCGTGGACGTCCATACGCGGGGGCGCCTCCGCAGCCGCAGGTGGGACCGTGAGCGGGGCTTTTTGCTTCGGCTCTGTTGTATCGAAGTTGAAGGCCGACAGCAGCCACGCGATAAGCGCGACGACAAGAATAACGGCCGTGGCCGCGCCAAGAATGCCCACGCAGCCACAGCCGCGAGCAATGCGTCGCGGTGTGATCATGGGCGCAGAGTGTACCGGGTGCGGTTGGGGCGTGATGCGAGGGTTGGGCGGTGCCGGAAGTAACAATCTTCACACAAACCACAACAATCACAGCTGTAACAGTTATGATGCTTTGCGACCTATCAAACTTCCCCGAAAGGACACCCCATGCGCCGCATCACCGCAGCACTCGCAGCAGGCCTCATCGCCGTCACCGGTTTCGCAGGCACCGCAACCCCTGCCAAGGCACAGACCCTCGAACTCGTCCGCCTGCTCAACGGCAACATCGCCAACACCAACTGCGACAGCCTTCGCACCGGCCTGACCGCCACCCGCATGGTGAACAAAGACACCACCCGCACCCAGCTCGTCATGAACCTCAACACCGTCGTTGGCGACGACGCAGCGCTGCGCCTCGTCTCCGCAAGCACCGTCGGTGCGGTGGCGGACCGTGCACTGGAGTGCGGCATCGTCAAGCCGGACCCGGTCACCCCACTCGACCAGCTCTTCGCCGGCTCCTCCCAGATGTCCTCCAAGGCAGGCCTTCCGGACATCCGCACCCTCATCCCGGCACTGCCGGCTATTCGCTAGCCTTCCCCTCGGCCCACAGACGGTCCTGCGTCCCCTTATCCACAGGCCCGTCTGACCCGTCGAACAAATACGGCGCACGGCGGCGCATCTTATCGACGAACGCCCCCGCCACATCACCAAACCCAAAGGCACCCCGCTCATCGGCAATCTCCGCGTGGAACAACACCTGCAGGAGCACATCCGACAACTCGTTCTTGAGTTCCGCGTCGGGTGCCTTTGCGCGAATCGCCTCGGCGACCTCACCAGCCTCCTCCGCCAAAAACGGCAGGAGGCTTTCGTGCGTCATCTCCTGCTCCCACTCACCCCGGCGCCGCGCCTCACGCATCGTCTCCACAGCTTGCAATACAGGATCCTCGAGGGAAGGGACTTTGATCAGGGCGGTGGAGTCGTCGTCAAGCACACGCTCCGCGAACTTCGGATCCGTAGTCACAATCCAATGCCCGTCGCCGTCTACGACATCCAATGCCCACCGCACCGACACCGGCACCTCCGGCGAAAACTCCACACGACCACGAATCTGGCCAGCAAGATTGAGTGGGATCATGTCGGGCCAACGGGCATCCAGAAGCAACACGGTCGCAGTCATGAAGGGAAGTCTAAGGCCTCTATGATGGAGCGCATGACTCAGATCGCCGAAGCACTCGAAGCCATCAAACCCAGCGCCCAAGACGCACTGCAAGACTCCGTCACCTTCTCCCCCATCCGCTGGAAAACCGGGTGGCCCCACCATCTCCGCCGCGTCCCACCGTTCCGCGACGACGCCACCGCCTCCATCACCCGCGCCGAAGTCTTCTCCTTCGCCTCGGATGTCCGCTCCTCCGACTTCGCGCGCGAGCAGATCATCGACTTCCTCGGCGCCTGCTTTGCCTACATCGCCGGCCAATCCAACCAGGTCATGCAAATGCAGGCGTTCCTGCGCAACAAGGGCAACGCTTCCAAGTTGCTGAGCGCGATCCGCAAGCTAGGCGGGTTGTCGCCTGTCGACGCCTACGCCTCCTTGGCCGCCACCGGCCTGGCACCGAAGTACGCGTCCGCCGTGGCGTACTTCCTGGCGGGTGAGCAGGATGCTGCTGGTGCTGCTGCTTCGTCGGATGGCGCTGCTGCACCGGCGATCATTTGCTCCAACCGCGCGCGTCTGGCCGGCCTGGCGAAGGACGCCGACTGGACCGCCGACGAATACAAGGAGTACCTCGACGCATTGACCGCCGCTCGGGACGCCTACGACTCTTCGCTGCCTCTGGATGCGGTTGAGTGGGCGTTGCGGGAGTTTGCTCGTCGCGAGGCAAAGTAGCGCTGAGTTTTTGGGCTTGCCTGTCGAGCCCACGCAGGGGGTATATATGTCGCCCGGCGAGCTTAGGGGCAAACCCGAACTCGCCGGGCTTTGGTGTTTGGTGGGGGTGTTTTAGATCTTGATATTCAACCGCTGAAGGAACTCGAGTGCACTGATACAGGGCACCTTGAACTGCACAGCCACGTCAGGGATCTTTATCTTCTTTAGGCTGTTAGGCGCCGACGCCTCGTTAGTAACGATGGTCGCGCCGTAGCGATATGCCGATGCCACCAACCATGAGTCGGCCTCATTGAGAAACTCCGTAACCGCGGCTTCGTGGTACTTGGGCTTCCTCCCCAGCACTACCCATTCCACGACTTCCTGGTAACAATCGATCTCTTTTTGATCAGGGAAAATTATTTGATTTTGGCGGACATTCTTCTGATACCAGCCGTACTCAGGAGCACCCCACACAGCAAGCTCTTTATCCACCTCATCATGGAAGTACACACCGTCGGAGAACAACGCAACTTCAAGTTTCTCCCAAAGCGTCGGAAACACAGTATCCGGATAAACACTGGCCAAGGTGCCCAAGAAGTTGGTGTCCACCAAATACATCAGCTACACCGCTTCCCGGCCCCGCACCTGGCGTGCATTGACCAGATTCGCGAACGACTCGCTTGAATTGGTTCCTAGGTACCGCGCAGCCTCCCGTTGCGATATCTGGCCGTTCACCGCCGCCTGCGTAACCGTGTCAAAGAATCTCCCACCAACCCGGGAACGAACGAGTACGTGGTGCGGCGGCGCCCCCTCACCGGACTTCCCCGCTCGCTCTGCAGTGTGCTTCACCAAAGGCAGTACGCGACGTGCTTCCTCTTGATCAATGAGCTCCAATTCTTCGAGGCGCCAGAGCATGGCTTCCCTACTCATGCCAAAGCGGCGGGCGAGTCGTTCGACTTCGTCTTTGGTCGGCATGGTGTCGTCGAAAAGCTTCTGCACTGCAGATGCTGGAGCAATGAGCTCGGACGCAAACTGGTTGCACCATCGCTCCAACTGCACGCCGTCCGCATGATCGGAAACACCCGGTTTTCCGAGCACAACGTGGCCAAGCTCATGCGCGAGGCTGAACAACTGCGCGGTTTTTGCATCCCGAGTGTTGATAAAGACGAGGCAGAAACCATCGTCTTCAATGGTGAATCCACGAAACTCATCGACGCTCAAACGACGCTTCGTCGAACTCTCCACGATCGAATTTCGAGCCACCAACACCCCTGCTTCTTCCATCGCGATCACCAAGGCGCGCGCTTTATCCGACCCCGGAAATGGGACGTCAGCATCAAACCCGAGATGCTCGCGGATGGACAGCGCGACGTCTTGAGGACGCTGAGAACTCGAGGCGGAAGCGAAAAAGGCCGGGGGTTCAATCCCCTCATCCTTTGCATAGTCCGAGTACCAAGCCAGACGCTGCTGCGCTTTGAGAACAACCTCTTGAAGATCTGGGCTCATCGCCCCCAGCGCAGAATTCCTGACAGTCCGGAAATCTGCAACACCAGTATCTTCCCCGGAGGGCTCCTTAAGCAGCAACCTCCCGAACGGAATCTTGGCGCGGCGAGCCAAGTCTTGTGCCTGACGCAGCGTGGGTTGCGCGTCCCCCTCCAACCAGAAATCGAATTTTGGAAAACGCTTGAGCAACTCATCATCATCCAAACCCGTACGACGAGCGGCCCACTGCAAAACGGAAGGCGTGACCGAAACACGCGGCGTGTTCATCGGCCCACCTCCTTTTCACTCTTTCTGCGAAAACCAAACTCTGCCCAAGACGATACTGCGTAGAGGTTCAGTATGTCACCAAGGGTTGACACGTGAACCGGTTTTAGTGAGGCCGGTCGATACTGCCGTTGTACTGGGCATTTAATGCGGCGCAGCGAGTTCGGGTTTGCCCCTAAGCTCACTTTTTGGCCCATATTCACCCTGCGTTGCGGTCATCGGTGAAGCAGACAGGGCCGGGCTGACCTGCTCGTGGCGCTTCGGGGCGATGCAAAATGTTGCAGGGCCGGGAGCTGCGACCTGCGCGGAGTGTAAAAACCGACACGCGGATATGCGGGGTTTTACACAAACGAAATAAGTAAAGCGGGGTGTGGCCGGTCTAGCGCCCGCGAAAGGCGCGGTCGTTGAGGTCCCGGCGGGCCTGCTCCAACGCAACCAAGTCGGAGAAGAGGGCGTTGTAGGCCTCTTCGTCGTCGGAGGGGCGCATGCGCTGCAGCTGCGCCTTGAGCTGGGCGATCTGCTCGCCGACGCGGGTCTCCTGCAGGCGGGAGAGGACGGAGTCGGCGTATTCGTCGAGGTCGTCGGCGTGAATGGGTTCGACGGCGAGTTCGGAAACAAAGTTGCGGCCGGAAAGATCGCGCATCTCACCGGCGACGGCAGCGATCCAGGAGGCGCCACCGTCGGGGGCAGAGTCGGTGGAGCTAGATCCCGCGGGCCCTGCGACAGCAGCGGCACCAGCGGAGCTAGCGGCACCAGCGCCCACACCGTCACCCGCGCGGGCGCAGCCGCCGGCGGCGGTGATGGCCTCGCGGACCTGCTGGTAGGCGTCGTTGGTGAAGGCGTCCGGGTTGATGCCGTCGAAGTAATTGCCGGCCTTCGACGGGTGCTGCAGGGCGATCTTCAAGGCTTCGCGCTGGGGCCACAGCATCGGGTCGTCGGGGCGCGGCGGGATGAGCAATTCCGCCTGGCGGCCGGAGGAGTCGGGACCTGCGGCGGCCTGCCGGGCAGCGAGGGAGACGCGCTGGCGCTTCTCCTTTTTCGGCTTCTTCGCCTCGGCGCGGACCTGTTCCAGCACTTCGTCGGGGTTGGGCCAGCCCACCCAGCCGGCGAGGCGGCGGGCGTATTCCTGTTGGAGAACTTTGTCGTCGATGGAGGCGACGACGGGGACGGTGCGCCGTAAAGCTTGGACGCGCCCTTCGGCCGAATCGAGGGAGTAATTCTTCAGCAGGGACTCGATGACGAACTCGTAGACGGGGATGCGGGAGGCGACGAGGTCGCGAAGAGCGCTATCGCCTTTCTCCAGACGCAGGTCACAAGGGTCCATGCCGTCCGGGGCGACGGCCACAAACGACTGGCCGCCGAACTCCGTGTCGGTGTTGTAGGCACGCATCGCAGCCTTCTGGCCAGCCTCGTCGCCGTCGAAGGTGTAGATCAGTTCGCCGCGGAAGAAATTATCGTCGAGCATCAGGCGGCGGATCAGGCTCATGTGCTCGGAGCCGAACGCGGTACCGCAGGTGGCCACGGCGGTGGTCACGCCGGCGGCATGCATGGCCATGACATCGGTGTAGCCCTCCACCACCACCGTCTGGTGCTGGGTGGCAATGTTGCGCTTCGCCTTATCGATGCCAAACAGCACCTTCGACTTGTGATACAGCATCGTGTCGGAGGTGTTCATGTACTTGCCCATGGGGTCGTCGTCGAAAAGTTTGCGCGCGCCGAAACCGATCGTGTTCGACGCGGCATCCTTAATCGGCCAAATCAAACGACGGCGAAACTTATCAATCGGCCCGCGCTTGCCCTGCGAGGAAATACCGGCGTCGATGAGTTCCTGGACCTCAAAACCCTTGCGCAGCAGGTGCTTGGTCAGCGTGTCCCAACCGTCGGGGGCGTAACCGCACTCGAAATCCATGATCAACTCGCGCGAAAAACCACGGTTAAGCAGGAAATCGCGCGCGACCTTCGCCTCAGGCGTCTCCAACTGCTCGCGGTAAAACTCGTGCGCCGCCTTATTCGCCGCCAGCAGCCGCTGGCGCGTACCCGGCTTCACATCACGCGCACCCGTCGACCCACCCTGGTAATTAATGCGGTACCCAATCTGATCCGCAACCGCCTCCACGGCCTCCGGGAAGGTCAACTGCTCCATCTCCATCAAGAACGAGAACACATCCCCGCCCTTGCCCGTAGAGAAGCAGTGGTAGTACCCGTGAGCAGGGCGAACATGGAAACTCGGGGTCTTCTCGTCCTTGAACGGACTCAGGCCCTTCAGCGAATCGTGCCCGGCAGGTTTCAACTGCACATACTCGCCCACAATCTCGTCGAGCGGTGCGCGCTGACGGATAGCCTCAATGTCACTATCCGGAATTCTGCCCCTTGCCATGGCGCTCATCGTAGCGTGTGCAACGATATGGGCCTATGAAGCGCCCGATTGTCCTGCTGACCTGCCTCGCGTTGAGCAGTTGCGTATCGACGACCCCCTCACCCACCCCGAAAACCACCACCGCGTCGTCGACCGCGACCGCCTCGGGGCTGCCAGCGTGCGGCTCACTTCCCGTCGAAGCCTGGGACACCGTCGACCTCATCGAAGCCGGTGGGCCCTTCCCTTACCCCGCCAACGACGACAAACGCTTCGGCAACTACGAACGCGTCCTCCCCCAGGAGTCCCGCAACTACTACCGCGAGTACACCGTGGACACGCCGGGGCTGCGCCACCGCGGGGCGAGGCGCATCGTCACCGGCGGCGACGCTTCCGGCGTCGAGGCCTGGTACTACACCGACGACCACTACGAATCCTTCTGCGAAATGGAGGTCAACTGATGAACCCGATCTTTCTCGCCAACCCGGTCCACACGCTTGAGGACCTCGCCCGCGGCATCCTCACCGCCGCCTACGGCCCCAAAGATCCCGCCGACCGGCCCGTGCCCACAAACCTCGACGCGCTCGCCGACCTCCTGCGGGAAACCCAAGTGAAACGGGTGGTGGTGGCTTCCTGGAGGGTGGAGGGGTCGTCGACAAGCAAAATGCGCGCAGTGTTTGAGGATGAAGGGGTCGAATTGGCAGCTTAGGGGCAAACCCGAACTCGGAAATGTCCACTATATTGTGCACGCGAGGGGTTCCCAACGCAGCCGCCAGGCGCGATACTGGCTTGCATGGGGTATGCAGAAATGGCTCACCTTCGGGGGTTGAGAGAAGATTTTGACGAGCAAGCCAACGCGCCCAGCGCGAACCCGCGCTACGTAACGCGGACTACCACCGTCGAGGAAGAATGGTGGCAATCGCTCCCGCTGCGCGATCAAATGCTGGTCCGCGGTGCGGGAGTCTCGCGCGACAGCCGCAAAGCAATCCTTCTTGGCCGTTGGGCCGCAGTACAACACGGCATGTGGATCGGGCCACTCACAGACTGGACCGTCGACGTCGCACTACCATCCGGAAAACCGCCCGCCAAAAGCAAATGGCCCATCCGGACACGATTCCGCTCAGTGCCCGTGCGTGACGACGAAACCATCACCGCCCAAAACATCCGCTACACCGACCGACTCCGCACCTACATCGACCTATTCCGCTTCGGCACCATCACCGACCAACTCACAGCAACCGATTGGGTCCTGTCGCACTACTCACGCCGCACAGTGCACGATTACATCGACGGGTTCGAAAGCTGTCGGCCTGAGATTCTCAAACGGGCGCACAGAATGGTCGCTGGTGTGACACCGCTGCCCGAGTACCGGTACAGCTTCGCCCGCGCCGTCCTCTCCTCACACCGGATTGACTGTTACCCGGTGTTCCTAAAACCATGGGTCACATCCGGGCCTCTGATTGTCGACTGCGGCGGGATGCGCAACATCGCCATCATCATCGACGACGCCACCGGCTTCGATTCCGACTTCGGTTTCCCCGAAGACACACGCGCCTCCTGGACTTCGCACCACAACTTCCCGACAGTGCGCTGGGACTTCTCAGATCTGTTCTTCAGACCGGACCTTTTCATGAGGGAAGTAGGCCGGGCGCGTAATGCCGTCATATATAAGCACTCGCTGCCAAAGTGGGAGTGGTGAGGCGGTCGCCGGCTGTGTGAGCGCGTTGTGTGGGCGGTGTGTGAGCGCTGTTTGAGCGCGGTGAGGCGACCGCCCTGAGGGGTGAAAGGTGTCCGATTGGCAGCTTAGGGGCAAACCCGAACTCGGATGCGCGGCACGACCACAGTGGACCGCAGTGGAACGCAGTGAAGGCCGGTAGGAATCGCCGTCGGTGCGAGTTCGGGTTTGCCCCTAAGCTCAGTTTTCGCACATGTGCACCCCGGCGGGGGATGTGGCCCGGTGTGGACGCTCCGGGGTGGAGGGGTCGTCGACAAGCAAAATGCGCGCAGTGTTTGAGGAAGAAGGGGTCACGCTGGTCGCGTAACCACGCACGCGTCATCTGACGGGTCGAGCCACTCCAACTCTTTGCAATCAACCCCCTCGGCTATAGCAGTCGCAGTTTCCTTCCATGCTGTGAACTCGGCTGCCAGCAGGCTGGGGTCTTCCGAAGTAATCGCTTCTCGAAGGTCACGCGCGCACGCCTCTCGGTCGTCCGGGGAAAGCGAGACCATCCACGGAAACGCTCGAGTCATTCGTTCCACGCGATCAAACAAATGCCTTCGCCTTTCGATACAGCTAGAAAAGTTCTACTACGCAAACTTATGCGGTCATCGCGCGGAAGTCGAGGGGTATCAGACATCCCGTTCACATAAAACAGCGCATAAAAACACCCCAAATGGAAACTTAAAAGTGTGCTGTGTGTCATAATTCGCAAACTGTGAACCACGACACGAATGGAGGACGCCCATGAGCTCGCTCATCCTAGTGCTCGTCGGCCTCGCGATGATGGCCGCCGGCTACCTGCTGTACTCGAAGTTCCTGGGCAAAAAGGTGTATCAACTCTCGGACGCCTACTCCACGCCCGCCCACACCATGGAAGACGGCGTGGACTACGTGCCCACCAACAAATACGTCCTGTGGGGCCACCACTTCACCTCCGTGGCGGGCGCAGCACCGATCATCGGCCCGGCCGTCGCGGTGATTTGGGGTTGGGTGCCGGCGTTCCTGTGGGTGACGCTCGGCACGGTGTTCTTTGCGGGGATGCATGACATGGGGGCGCTGTGGGCGTCGCAACGCCACCGCGGGCACTCCATTGGCACGCTGTCCGGGCGCTACATCGGCGCGCGCGGACGCAACCTGTTCCTCATCGTGATCTTCCTGCTGCTGCTCATGGTCAACACGGCCTTCGCGGTGGTGATCTCCAACCTGCTGATCTCCACCCCAACCGCCGTCATCCCCACCTGGGGCGCGATCCTGGTCGCCCTGTTGATCGGCCAGGCGATCTACCGCTTCAACTGGAACTTGCCGCTAGTGTCCTTCGTCGGTGTGGCGGCGCTCTACGGCCTGATGATCCTCGGCGACCGCATGCCACTCGCCCTGCCCGAAGTCATGCTGGGCATCCCGGATCGCGGCTGGTGGATCATCTTCCTGTTCCTCTACGCGTTCATCGCCTCGCTGCTGCCGGTGTGGGTGCTGCTGCAGCCGCGTGACTACATCAACGGCCTGCAACTGTTCGTCGGTCTGATCATTCTGTACGGCTCGTTCTTCATCGTCCGCCCGGAAGTTGTCGCCCCGACACTTCGCGACACCGTCCCCGACGGCACCCCCGGCATCTTCCCACTCCTGTTTGTCACCATCGCATGCGGTGCGATCTCGGGCTTCCACGGCATTGTGTCCTCGGGTACGTCGTCGAAGCAGATCGATAAGGAAACCGACGTGCGCTTCGTCGGCTACTTCGGCGCAGTCGGCGAAGGCCTGCTCGCGCTGGGCACCATCATCGCGACGACCGCCGGCTTCAAAACCATCACGGATTGGGAAACCATCTACAGCGAATGGAACGCCGGCGGCGTCAACGCCTTCATCCAAGGCGGCGGCGCGCTAATGAACGAAGGCCTGGGCATCCCGCAGTCCCTGTCCGCAACAATCTTGGCGACGATGGCCGTCCTCTTCGCCGCCACCACCATGGACTCGGGTATCCGCCTGCAGCGTTTCGTCGTCTCCGAAATCGGCGAACTGATGGGCTTCAAACTTTCCGGCCTCGTCGCCACGATCATCGCAGTCGGCTGCGCACTCGGCCTGACATTCTCCATGGGCATCGACGGCTCCGGCGGCATGCTCATCTGGCCACTGTTCGGCACCACCAACCAACTCATGGCCGGCCTGACCCTGTCCATCGTGGCGATCATGCTCACCCAACTGCGACGCCCCTCCTGGCCAGTGCTCGTCCCGCTGGTGTTCGTCACCATCATGTCCCTGTGGGCTGCCGTGCTGCAGGTGCGCACGTTCTACAACTCCGGCAACTGGCTGCTACTCGTCCTCGACGTGATCATCATCTGCTGCGCAATCTGGGTCATCGTCGAAGCGTTCACGGCGATCGCGAAGGCACGCCGCGAGCCCGCAGTGATCTGGCGTGACGACGAAACCATGCCCGGCGAACACGCTGCCGCCGACGCGGACGCTGCCGATGCTCGAGCGCTTTAAAGCCTTCGCGGCCGGCCTGGACGAGTTCTACAAGGCGCCCTATCGTCGAGAATTTGCCCGCGCCGCCCGCGAAGAAGACGACCTGTTCACGCTGCTCGTCGCCTCCGAAACGCTCGGCATCCCCAACCCCGCCTCCTTTTACACCCTCGAGCTCATGCCTTTGCTTTACGACGAATTCCACGCCTGGCACACCCGCATGGGCATGTCCCACTCCCCCTTGGATGGCGTGCGATGCTGCTAGAAACCGCACCCGTGATGTTCTTCGGCGGCAAAGGCGGGGTTGGCAAAACAACCGTCTCCGCCGCCACCGCGGTACGCCTCGCCGAAGCCGGCCGGCGCGTACTGCTGGTGTCCACCGACCCGGCGCACAACCTCGGCCACATCTGGTCGGTGTCGCTCTCCGACACGCCGACCGAACTCGAACCCGGCTTGAGCGTCGTCGAACTCGACCCCGCCACCACCACCGAACGCCACCTCGCCGAAGTCGAGCAGTCCATGCGGGCGATGATGCCGGAGCGCATGCACCCCGAAATCCGCCGCCACCTGGACCTGTCACACAACTCCCCCGGCATGCACGAGGCAGCGATGCTGGAACGCGTGGCGGAACTTGTGGACACGCAAGGCGTCGACCACATCATTTTCGACACCGCCCCCTCCGGCCACACCTCCCGCCTGCTCGCCCTGCCCGAGTTGATGGCGGCATACACCGGCGGGCTGATGCAACGGCGCGAACAGTCCGACAAGTTCTCCCGCGCCCTGCGTGGCCTCGGTGGCGCGGACGAGGACCCGGTGCAGCGCCGCAACCAGCAGATCCGCACCACATTGTTGCGCCGTCGCCGCAAGTTCGAGCGCCTCCGCGACATTCTTACCGACCCGGCCCGCTGCACGTTCACCATCGTGCTCACCGCCGAGCGGCTGCCGGTCCTCGAGAGCACCGAACTTTACGACGACCTCACCCAACACCACATCCGCGTCTCCGGCCTCGTCGTCAATCGCCGCAGCCCCGCCGACACTGCTGGGGCTGGCGCTGGCTCGAGCGCTGGCGAGTTCTTGGCCGCCCGGCGCGCCGTGGAAGACGAAGCGCTGGCTCTTCTGGACGCGAAACTGCCCAACGTGCCGCGCGTGGAACTGCCGTGGCTGCCCGGGGAGATCGGCACCCGCGCCGCGCTCGCCGACATCGCCGCGCGCCTGTAGCCTCCCCGAGCCCCGCTCCGAGGAGTGGAAGGTGTCCGATTGGCAGCTTAGGGGCAAACCCGAACTCGCTTCGAAGCCCTTTTTCATCTGGCCAGCTGAGTTCGGGTTTGCTCCTAAGCTCACTTTTCGCCGTATTCCACCTCGGCGCGGTATAGGCTCACTCGCAATATCTGTAAGCGAGAGGAACACCGATGTGCCGTCCCGTCCCCTGTAAAACCTGCGGTAAGACCACCTGGGCAGGCTGCGGCAACCACGTTGACCAGGTCAAGGCTGGCGTCGCGCCGGGGCAATGGTGCGAATGCCCACGCGACGCGGGCAAGACGAGCAAGCGCGGCTTCTTCAGCCGGCTCTTCGGCTAATCTACCGCGACCGCGCGGGCTTAGTAGAAGCCTTCGAAGGCGCTGGCTTTCTTCGCGGTGCGTTCGAGGCGCGACTCGGTCATGGAGGCGATTTGGTCGATGATCACGCGCTCGCGCTCGGCGTCGGTGTCGGCCGCTTCGAACCAGGCACGGAACATCGTGTCCAGGGTGCCCGGGGCGCCGGCGCGCAGGTACTCGTGGACGCGGTAGATGCGGTCGCGCTGGCGGTCCTGGCGCGCAAGATGGGCGGGCACGTCCATGACGTAGAGCACCGCGACGGTTTTCAGCAGGCGAACCTCGGCCTCGACGTCGGGCGGGACGATGAGGCGGCCGTGCTGGCGCCCCATCAGGCCCGAGGCACCCGCAGCGCTCGCAGCGCCCGGGGCTGCAGCAGGACCCGAGGCGCCCGCAGTGCCAGCGCCCGCAATGCCAGCGCCCGCAGCGTTCCCCTCGAGGGTCGCCTTGGTCACGCCGCCGATGTAGCGCCCCACCAACTGCGACGTCAGCCCCTTCAGGCGAACCCAAGAGGACAAGGTGTAGTCGAAGTCGGCGGCGGCTGCGATGGCGGGCAGGGCGCGGAGGCGGTCGGCGGCGTCGACGAGTGAGTCGGCGTCGCCACCAAAGGCGGCGGCGCCCTTCTCGGCAAGGGCGGCGAGTTCGACGAAGTCCCACAACACCTGCAGGGAGACGCGCCCGGAGACGATGCCGTCTTCGACGTCGTGGACGGAGTAGGCGATGTCGTCGGAAAAGTCCATCACCTGCGCCTCCATCGGCGGCATGTCGTCGGTGTGGCCTTCGCGCGCCCACGCAAGCACCGCTGCATCCTCGTCGTAGGCGGAGTACTTGCGGTTCAGGGTGCCGTCTGGGTTGGTGCGGGTCACGGGGTATTTCACGGCGGCATCGAGGGAGGCGCGGGTGAGGTTGAGGCCGTACGAGTGGTCGTCGATAAGCACTTTGGGCTCAAGGCGCGACAGGATGCGCAACGTCTGCGCATTGCCC
The DNA here is from genome assembly GCF_030408635.1 of Corynebacterium coyleae. Classification (NCBI taxonomy): domain Bacteria; kingdom Bacillati; phylum Actinomycetota; class Actinomycetes; order Mycobacteriales; family Corynebacteriaceae; genus Corynebacterium; species Corynebacterium coyleae. Next base: position 1,865,258 of record NZ_CP047198.1, read on the forward strand.
TCGAAGCCGTGGGGCGCGACCTCGTTGAGGGCCACTTCGCCGTTGTGGCCGTACGGCGGGTGGCCGATGTCGTGGGTGAGCCCGGCCATCTCGCACAGGTCGGGGTTCAGGCCAAGCCCTTCGCCGATGCCGCGCGAAATCTGGGCGACCTCCAGCGAGTGCGTCAGGCGCGTGCGCGGGGTGTCACCGTCGCGCGGGCCAACAACCTGGGTCTTGTCTGCTAATCGACGAAGCGCCGCCGAATGCAGCACCCGGGCCCGGTCACGCGCAAACGCACCGCGCGAATCCGGCGCGAGCTGCGCCCCCTTCGGCCCCTCAGCGGTGCGGCGTTTCGTATCGTCGGCGTTATAGGCGTACACGAAGCGCTACCCTAGTCGCATGACTAGCCGTTACCTTCGCGTCCTCGCCGTCGGCGGCATGCTGTTTCTCGCAGCGCCCGCCTCAGGTTTTGCCGAAACGCCCGCGCTTGCGCAAGGCGTAGCCACGGAAACTAGCGTCCAGCCAGGGCTTTTGACCAAGCCTGTGACCGACGACGCCGGCGTGCTCACCGATAGCGAGCGCGCCGAGATTGAGCAGGCGATTCAGCAGGTCAGCCAGTCCCAGGGCAAGTCGGTGCGGGTGGTGTTCCTGCGTACCTTTGGCGACATCACCCCGTCCGACTGGGTCGACCAGGCCGTCGCCGCGAACGGTTCCAACACCGCCGTGCTGGTGATTTCCCCCGACGAACGCGCCTACAACGTCGGCGGTGGCGAAGAATGGACCCAGGCCGAGATCGACCGGATGAACGACGCCGCCTACGCGCAGCTAACCCAACTCAATTGGTCGCAGGCGGCGCTGAATGCGGTTGAGTCGGTGGGTGGGTCGTCGTCAAGCAACGGTGACGGCGTGGGCTGGGTCGCAGGCGGCCTCGGTGTCGCGGCGCTCGCCGGCGGCGGCATGTACGCGGCAACACGCAAGGGCTCGCGCAAGCAGCAAGCGAAGCAGATCGCGTCTGCGAAGGCGCTCGACCCGGCGGATACTGACTCGCTCGGCCGCCTGCCCACCGCGACCCTGGAGGAGGTCGCACGCGACGCGCTCGTGTCCGCCGACGAATCCATCACGCAAGGCAAGGAGGAGCTGAAACTGGCCACCTCCGAATTCGGCGCCGAGCGCGTCCGCCCGTTCACCTCCGCCATGAACGAGGCCACCCGCACCCTGCAGCGCGCGTTTTCCACGCACCAGAAACTTTACGACGCCATCCCCGAAACCGAACCCGAAAAACGCGCCATGCTCGTCGACATCATCTCCTCGTCAGGAAAGGCTGAACAGGCACTTCGCGACAAAACCGCTGAGTTCAACGACATGCGCGGCGTGCTCATGCGCGCCCCCGACGAGGTGGACAAGATCCTCGCCCGCACCGTAGACATCCGCGCGCGCCTCGAGCCGGCCCGCGCCACCCTTGCGCAACTGCGGGAGACGCACGCGCCGGAGATGTTGTCGTCGATCGTGGACAACGTCGATGTTGCGCAGGCCTCCCTCGACGAAGCCGAGAAGGCACTTAACGACGCCCGCACCCTCGCCGCCCAGCCCGCCGGCCGCCAAGGCGCGCTGCTGGACACGCTCGCCGCGGCGTCGCACGCCGTCGAGGTCTCCGACACGAACCTCAACGCGATCGAGCACGCGGAAGAGAACATCCGGGCGGCGAAAACCAATTTGCCAGCGCTTATCGACGAAATCCGCGCCGAACTCCGCGACATCGAAGCAGTCAAGGGCGCCCGTGAGCAGGGCGCGCGTATCGACGTCGCCGCCCTGGACGCCGTCTCCGCCAAGGCCCAGCGCATGCTCGACGCGATGGGCAACCGCGCCGAGACCGACCCACTTGCCCTCTACGAGGAACTGGCGAACATGGACGCCGAAATCGACGATGCTCTCGACCGTGCCCGCGGCGTCGCCGGCGACCAGGCCCGCGCGCTGCAACTGTTCGATCAGCAAATGCAGGTCTGTGCCGCGCAGATCCAGCGCGCCGAGGACCTGATCCGCTCGCGTGGCCGCATCATCGGCTCCGACGCCCGCACCCTGCTCGCCGAGGCGAAGCGCCAGCACGCCCAAGCGATCCAGCTGCGTGTGCGCGACACGCGTGCAGCTATCGACGCCGCCCGCACCGCCACCGACACCGCCCGCCGCGCCGAAAACTCCGCCAACGACGACGTGCGCCGCTACCAAGCGGCCCGCAACCGCCAAACCGCCGACTCGCTGGCCAGGGCTGTGCTGTGGGGCACGCTGCTCTCCGGCGGCGGAGGCGGTGGGGGCTACAGCGGCGGATCCCGCGGCGGCGGGGGTGGCTTCGGCGGCGGTGGTGGCGGAGGTTTCTCCGGCGGGCGCCCCTCCAACCGCGGCGGAACCTTCTAGGCGGCACGTTTTAGGCCCGCGCGACTAGGTTGGTCGCGCGGGTCTGGCGCTGCGATAGGCGCTGTGCTGCGCTAGATGCGGGTGCGGCGCGTCGGCGTGTCCACGAAGGTCAACGCCCACGTCATGAAAACAAGATCCTCCATGGGCAGGTCGGCCTCGGCCGCAGCGTCAACACCGGCCTTGATGTCGACGTGGAGGTCGCCAGAGGCCTTCCCGCGGGTCACGGCGACAAGCGTGCCGGCGGCGTCGCGGATCTCGCGGTGCAGGCCGGAACGGTTCAGGGTGTAGCGGCGCCCGTCGCAATCCGCGGTGTAGCGCGCCACCGTAAACCCGGCCTTGCGCAGAACATACTCCCCGCCCGTATCCACATCGACGGCCTTAAACCGGCGCGCGCTGCCGGCAGTGATGCGCAGCACGGCGCTCGGCAATGCCCCACCGACGGTGATGGTGTCGGTGGTGGCGGTGGCGCGGGTGCGGGAGTCGTCGAGAAGCGTGGCGCCCTGCCAAATCACAGCATCGCCACCACAACAATAAACAGCGACAAGAACACCAAGGTGCTGATCAGCGCGGTCGAGTTGACCATCTTGCGGGCCTCAAGCACCTCGCGGGTCAACCACGCAAGGCCCGCGACCTGCGTGAGCGGCAGGTCGGTCTCGCCCTCGAACTCGAGGATCGCCTTACGCACACCGTTGTGGTCCTGGGTGAACTGGCCGACCTTTTCGCCGTGCGCGTCTTCAACCACCCAGTTCTTGGAGGTCTCCGGGATAAAGGCGTAGGCGCGGCCCTCGATCACCACATCGATGCGCTTCGCGCGCTTCAAACTGTTCGACGTGCGCACGATCTCCTCGCCGCGGCGCGTCGCCACCGCACCCGATTCGGGGTGCGACACCAACTGCCACTCGTCGCCGCCCACAACGGCGTGGTCGTGCGAGAACACACCCAACACCTCGGGTCCGGCCTCCGCGAGCAACTTCGGCGCGTCGCGGTCCGTGCGATCCCAGCTGACGTAGTGCATTAGCAGCCGATCAGGCGGGCGGCCAGGTAGGCCTCCAGCTCGTCGAGAGGCACGCGCTCCTGCTCCATCGTGTCGCGCTCGCGAACGGTCACAGCGTTGTCCTCGAGGGTGTCAAAGTCGTAGGTCACGCAGAACGGGGTGCCGGTCTCGTCCTGACGACGGTAACGACGACCAATCGCACCCGACGTGTCAAAGTCCACGTTCCAGTACTGGCGCAGCTTGGTGGCCAGCTCCTCGGCGGGGCCGGCGAGTTCCGGCTTCTTCGACAGTGGCAGCACGGCAACCTTCACCGGCGCGAGGCGACGGTCCAGGCGCAGCACGACGCGGGTGTCGGTGCCGCCCTTGGCGTTGGGTGCTTCTTCTTCATCGTAGGCGTCGATAAGAAATGCCATCATGGCGCGGCCCAGGCCAGCGGCCGGCTCGATGCAGTACGGGATCCAACGCTCCTCGTTCTGCTGGTCGTAGTACGACAGGTCCTCGCCGGACGCCTCGGAGTGGGTCTTCAGATCGTAATCCGTACGGTTGGCCACCCCCTCGAGTTCGCCCCACTTGGAGCCGGTGAAGCCGAACGCGTACTCGATGTCCACGGTGCGCTTGGAGTAGTGCGACAGCTTCTCCTGCGGGTGCTCGTACAGGCGCAGGTTATCCGGGTTGATGCCCAGGTCGACGTACCAGTTGAAGCGGTTTTCAATCCAGTACTCGTGCCACGTCTCGTCCTCGCCTGGCTTGACGAAGAATTCCATCTCCATTTGCTCGAACTCGCGGGTGCGGAAGATGAAGTTGCCCGGGGTGATTTCGTTGCGGAACGACTTACCAATGTTGGCGATGCCGAACGGCGGCTTGAGGCGCGCGGACGTCATCACGTTTTTGAAGTTAACGAAGATGCCCTGCGCGGTCTCCGGGCGCAGGTAGTGCAGGCCTTCCTTGTCGTCGACGGGGCCGAGGTAGGTCTTCATCAAACCGGAGAATTCCTTCGGCTCGGTCCAGTTGCCCGGCTGGCCGGTCTCCGGGTCGTTGATGTCGGCGAGCCCGTTTGCTGGCGGGTGGCCGTGCTTCTCCTCGTACGCTTCGATCAGATGGTCGGCACGGTAGCGCTTGTTGGTGTACAGCGACTCAACGAGCGGGTCGGTGAACACCTCGACGTGACCGGAGGCTTCCCACACGCGGGTGGGCAGGATGATAGAGGTGTCGACGCCGACGGTGTCGGGGCGGGAGGTCACCATGTGCTTCCACCACTGGCGCTTGAGATTTTCTTTCAGCTCGACGCCGAGTGGGCCGTAGTCCCACGCGGAGCGTGTTCCGCCGTAAATCTCACCTGCGGGGTACACCAAACCACGGCGTTTGCAGAGGTTGACGACGGTTTCGATCTTGGATGCGGGCATCACAATCTCCTGCGTGTAATACGGTTGCCAAAATACGTCGATCAGTCTAGCCGTTTCACTTTGCGACGACGCAGACGACCCTTTGGACATAAGTCCCACCTTTACGCCTGCTTCGAGTAAACTGTGTGACAACTGTGTAGGACTGTCGTCGAAAGGGGCCGCCCATGCGTGACGACCTTCGCTTTTCGCCGGAGGAGTTAGACCACACTGCCGCACTGATCCGAGTGCTGGATTCGGAGATGCGTCTTCGGATTTTGCTGCTGCTGCACGATTCACAGCGCGCGGTCCATGAGTTGGTGGGGATTTTGGGGAAGTCGCAGCCGCTGGTGTCGCAGCATTTGCGGGTGCTTCGCGACGAAGGCCTAGTCGCCGCCAAACGCTGCGGCCGCGAAGTCGCCTACGAACTTGCCAACCCCACCGTGATCCGGATTATCCACGCGCTCGTAGACCATGCCTGCGAGTTCTACGCGCCGGCCGCTGACACAACCCGGCGCACGTCGGTGCCGGGCCAGGACTAGCCCGAATCAGCACTAGGCAAGATCCGGCTAGGCCTCGTCCCAGTCGAGCGCCATCCCGGCTAAGCTGGCCCGGTATGAAACACCGCCCACACAGCACGCGTCCGGTCCCGAAGCTTGGCCCGAGGATGACTAAGCAGCGCGCGGCGGTCGTCGATACGCTGCGTGGCTTAGACAAATTCGCCTCCGCACAGACCATCCACGAGATCCTCACCGACAACGGCGAATCCGTGGGGCTGACCACTGTCTACCGCACCCTGCAATCACTCGCGGAGGTCGACGCGGTGGACGTGCTGTACTCCCCCGAAGGCGAAACGCTCTACCGCGACTGCGTCGCCGACCACCACCACCATCACCTGCTGTGCTCCAAATGCGGCCGCAGCGAGGAAATCGAAGGCGGCCCGGTAGAAAGATGGGCCGAGGTGATGGCGAAGCACTACGGCTACGAACTCGTCGGCCACGACGCCGAAATCTACGGCGTGTGCCGCGACTGCCAGGCCAAACGCTAGTTATCGAACTTATCTACCGCACCACCAAAGCGCCGGTCGCGCTTCGCGTACTCCAGCACCGCGTCCCACAGGTCCTGCTTAGTAAAGTCCGGGAACAGCACGTCCTGGTACACCATCTCCGCGTAGGCCGACTGCCACAGCAGGAAGTTTGAGGTGCGCTGCTCCCCCGACGGGCGCAAGAACAGGTCCACGTCCGGCATGTCGGCGCGATACAGGTAGCGCTGGATGGTTTTTTCGTCGACGTGGCGCACGTTGTCGTCGATAAGCGCCTGCACTGCGTCGGTGAGCTCGGCGCGACCGCCATAATTCACGCACATCGCAAGGGTGAGCCCCGTGTTGTGCTTCGTGAGCTCCTCAGCGACCTCAAGCTCCTCAATCACGCTGCCCCACAGTTTCGGGCGACGCCCGCACCACACCACGCGCACGTTCTTCTCATGCAACTCGTCACGCTGGCGGCGCAACACGTCGCGGGTGAAGTTCATCAAAAAATGCACCTCGGAAGGGCTGCGCTTCCAATTCTCCGTAGAAAACGCGTAGGCGGACAGCCACTCCACCCCACCAAGTTCGATGCAGGCATCGACGGCGTCCATGAGCTTTTCCTCGCCCACCTTGTGCCCCTCCGTGCGCTTCAAGCCCCGTTGCTGCGCCCAACGGCCGTTGCCGTCCATCACCAGTGCGATGTGTTTCGGGATGAACTTCTTGTCAATCTTCGGTGCGCCCATGGGCGTTTATTATGCCTGCTCCATGATCTTCAGACTCTTCAGCCCGGCCTCAAGGTTGTGCTGCACGTGCGCCACGGTCGCGCGGTGAATTTGCGCAACGCGTATCGACGACACCCCGTAACCTCCCCGCAACAACCACATATCGTGCAGCGTCTCCGGATCCACATCCATCGAGCCGGTGGGCCGGCAGTTGTTGCACACCGCCCCGCCGACGGTGGCGTTGAACGCCTTGTGTGGGCCCGGGGCCTGGCAGTCCGCGCAGTTGAACAGGCTTAAACCCCAGCCGGCGTGCTCGGTGGCCTTGAGCATAAACGCGTCGAGCACCAGCGTCGGGTGCTGGTCGGTCTGCAGGTTGGTTAGCGCCTCCTGCACAAGCGCGAACAGTTCCGGATCACCCTGGTCGTAGGAGAGCTTCTCGGCGACCTCCATGACGGCGCAGGCGGCGGCGTAGCGGTCGAAGTCGTCGATGATGCGGGCGCCGTAGTAGGTGACGGTGTCGGCGCCGGTGATCGTCGATAAGCCTCTGCCCGGATAGACCTGCACATCCACATCCACGAACGGCTGCAGGCGCGAGCCGAAGCGGCTTTTCACCTTGCGCACGCCCTTCGCCACCCCGCGCACCAGGCCGTGGTTGCGGGTCAGCAGGACGATCACGCGATCCGCCTCACCGAAATCGTAGGTGCGAACCACAAAGGCGCGATCGCGCCAGGACGGCCTAGAAGCCAAGCCGGCCCAACGCCTTCGGATCCTGCTGCCAGTTCTTCAGGATTTTCACGCGCACGTCCAGGTAGATGTTCTGGCCAACCAGGTCGATGATCTGCTTGCGCGCACGGTGCACAATGCCGCTTAAGCGCCGTCCGTCCGGGCCCTCAATGATGCGCTTTTGGCCCGGGCGCTCCAGATACAGCACCGCGTAGATCATGGTGCGCTCCGGGTTGTTCGGGTCCGGGTACATTTCGTCGATTTGTACGGCGACGGAGTGCGGGAGCTCGTCGCGAAGACCGCGCAGCGCCTCCTCACGGATCAACTCGGCGATACGCGTCTCCACATCCTCATCCGTGGTGTGGCCCTCCGGGTAGAAACGCGGACCTTCCGGCAGATGCTCGATCAGGATGTCCAGCAGCGTGTCCGTCTGCACACCAGCGGTTGCAGAAACCGGCACGACCTCGCTGTCAGGCCCGAGCAGGTCGTGCAGTTCGAGCAGGCGCTCGCCGACAGCGTCCTTGCCGGTCTTGTCCAGTTTGGTCACAATGCCCACGATCGGCGTGTTCGGTTTCGTTTTGCGGATCTCCTCGAGGATGAAGCGGTCGCCGGGTCCGATCTTCTCGTCCGCCGGCACGGTAAAGCCGATCACGTCGACGTCCGCGAACGTGTCCTTGACAATGTCGTTGAGGCGCTCGCCCAGCAGCGTGCGCGGGCGGTGAATCCCCGGCGTGTCCACCACAATGACCTGCGCGCCGTCGCGGTTGATCACGCCGCGGATCGGGTGGCGCGTGGTTTCCGGCTGGTCGGCCATGATGGCGATCTTCTCCCCCACCAGCGCGTTGGTCAGCGTGGATTTGCCGGTGTTCGGCCGGCCGACGAAGCTGACAAAGCCCGACTTGAACCCGTCCGGCGTGTTTGTGAAACCGCCGTGAGCGATCGCGTCTTCTGGCAGGTTGTCCGGGAAATCAATCATGGTGCGCATCCTACCGTTGTGGATAACTTTTTCGGTGGTGTGGGAGTTATCCACAGATTTTTTGTGGGGTCTTGTGGGGGTTGCGGTGGGTTTCTAGCGTCGGGTGCATGGATTTTTTGGAGTTTTGTCAAGCGGGCGTGGGGATGCTCGCCGGGTTCTCGCGGGAGGCCGCAGTTGCAGCTGGCTTATCGACGACACGAGCGCGCGACCTCGCCCGCGTCTTCGATACGTACTATGGCCCGACCAAGTTCACGCGCAAGCAGGCTGATGCGCTGGCGTTGGCGGAGGGGTTGCCGATCGACCAGTTGGTGCTCATCGAGAAGAAGTTGGTTGTGGTGGGCTCGGCTGCTGAGCGGTGGCGCATCCGGTTGGATCTGGTGCGGCATCGTGGTTCGTTTCGCTCGTTGTCGAAGCGCATCAGCAGGCTTATCGATGTCCCCGTGACCGCCCCCAAACCCTCCTGCCGGTTCACGCGCTCGCGTGAGGGCATGCGTACCATGACGCTGACGTACAACGAGCGCGATCTGGCCGACTTGGAGCACACGCTGCGTTCCATGATCGATGAGGATCGGCCGGCTGCGGAGCAGATGGCCGGCTCACTGTTCCGCCTGTTGCGCGAGGGCGGCGGGGTGCCGCGCGCGGCGCTGCGGCCGATGATTTTGGTGCCGATCCAGGCCTACACCCGCATCATGGACGGCTGCGGCGACGACGTCGAACTTGTACTTACCGACGGCACCACGATGACCGGCGCCGAGTTTCTCACCCGTGAGTTCGGCGACGTGCTCGAGGTGGCCGCCTTCCACCCGCAGAAAGGTGCGGTGAACCTGTACCGGACGCAGCGGCTGGCGAATGGGAAGCAGCGGACGATGTCGAAGTTGATGTCGCCACGTTGCGCCTTCCCCGACTGCCGGCATTCCGCCGAAACCACCCAAACCCACCACATGCACGCCTGGAAGCACGGCGGGATGACCAACATAGACAATCTGGCGCAACTGTGCGCCTACCACAACGGAGTCAACGACGACGACCGGTGGCGGGCGATCCGCGGGCACATCGACAACCCGAACGGGCGCATCTGCTGGATCGCACCCAACGGGACCGAAGTGCCGACCGTGACGGGGGCGATGGAGCTGCTGTTCGACTGATCGATTCACCCGGCCCCGAAAACGCGAAAAACCCGCCCGGGTGAGCGGGTGACGCGGTGTGCCTGAAACCGGTTAGAGGGCTTCGACCTCGAACTGGAGTTGCGGGTTGGCGTAAAACTCCTGGGCCTCGACGAGCTGGAGTTCGTTGGTCTCGGCCTCGAAGGTGAGGCGCAGCATGTCGTAGACCGAGGAGGCGGTCTTTGCCAACGCGTCCTTTGCGTCGTGGCTGCGCACGTAGTGGCCGGTAAACAGCGCTGCAGTAACATCGCCGGAGCCGTTGCGCTTAAACGGCAGGCGCGGGGTGCGCACGATCCACTTGCCGTTGTCGTCCACGGCGATCATCTCGATCGCATCCTCGGGCGTTTCGGGGCGCTCCACCGAAGTCACCAGCACGGTCGACGGGCCCATCTCACGGGCCGCGTCCACGGCGGCAAGGGTCGAATCCAGGTCGGTGACGTCGCGCTCGGTGAGGTAGCCCAACTCGAACTGGTTCGGCGTAATGATGTCCGCCGCCGGCACGATCGTCGAGCGGAACAGCGGCGGGATCGTATCCGCCACGAAGCAGCCCGACTTCGCCGAACCCATCACCGGATCGCACGCATAGAGCGCATCCGGGTTTTCAGCCTTGATGTCGCGCACGGTGCTGACGATCACGTCGGCGATTTCCGGGGAGGCCTGGTAGCCGGTGAGGATGGCGTCGATAAGCGGGAACGCATTGCGGTCGCGGATGCCCTTGAGCACCGCCGCAACGTCGGCGGCCGGAATGATCGGCCCCTCCCACGCACCATAACCCGTGTGATTGGAGTAGTTCACCGTGTACACCGGCCACACCTCGTGGCCGATGCGCTGCAAAGGAAAGACCGCCGCCGAGTTGCCAACATGGCCAAACGCGACGGCGGACTGGATCGAGAGAATATTGCTCATAGGAGCATTTTAGAGCTCCGGCGACACCAGAATCTTCACTGCGGTCTCGTTGCGGTTAATCAGGGTGTCAAAGCCCTCGTCGACGACACCGTCGAAGCCGATCTTGCCGGTGATGAACGGCTTCAGATCAATCTTGCCGGACTCCACCAACTTGATGGTCTGCGGGTGATCGTGGGCGTAGCCGATGATGCCGCGGATGGTCAGTTCCTTCATCACGAGCGCGTGGATGTCCAGCTCGGCCTTCTTCGACCAGATGGACTCGACGACCAGGGTGCCCTTGAGCTTCAGGCAGTCGATCAGCTGGTCGAGCACGACGTTGACGGAGGTGCACTCGAATGCGACGTCGACGCCCTTGCCGTCGGTGATCTTGTCAACCTCTGCCTTGAGGTCGGTTGCGCTCGGGTCGATCGCGTAGTCGGCGACACCTGCGTCAAGCGCCTTCTGGCGACGCAGCTCCGAGAGCTCGGAGACGATAACCGTCAGGCCGTACGCCTTCGCTACAGCAGCGGTGAGGACACCGATCGGGCCAGCGCCACCGATCAGGGCGACGTCGCCTTCCTTCGCCTCAGACGCAACGAATGCGTGGTGGGCGACAGACAGCGGCTCGATGAGCGCAGCCTCGTCGAGCGGAACATCGTTGGAAATCGGGTGAACCCAGCGACGCTGCACAGCGATCTTCTCGGAGAGGCCGCCGCCACCACCTGCGAGGCCGATGAAGTTCACGTCCGGGTGGAGGTTGTACGGGCCCGGCTCCTTCGGGTCGACGTCGTCCGGCAGGACGTACGGCTCGACGACAACGTGCTGGCCGACCTCGAGGTCGTCGACACCCTCGCCGAGCGCCGAAACAACGCCGGAGAACTCGTGGCCGAGGGTGATCGGCGGCTCCTCACCGGTGATGGGGTGCGGATGGCCAGGCTTCGGGCAGAAGATCGGGCCTTCGAGGTACTCGTGCAGGTCAGTGCCGCAGATGCCGCACCAGGCGACGTCGATGAGCACCTCTCCCTTGCCTGCAACCGGGGCGTCGATTTCCTCGACGCGGATGTCCTTCTGGCCGTAGTAGCGAACTGCTCGCATGGTGGAACTCCTTTCGGTTGGTTACAGGTGCTACGATACCCCGTTTTCGGGTTCCTCGCCGACGGCGACGAGGACGGTCCGGGTCTTGATGCGCCCGCGTCGGTCGCGGCCGCCTTCTGCGGTGTAGCGGATGCCGTCGCGCAGGATGGAGGCGCCGGGAAGGGGCACGCGGCCGAGTTCGTACGACAGCAGGCCGGCGACGGTGTCCACATTGTCGACGACCTCCTCCGAGTACTCCAGCGTGTAGTCGAGGTGGTCGGCGAGGTAGTGCACGAGGTCGTCGAGAGGCAGGCGCGCTTGGACGCGGAAGACGCGCTCGTCGATTTCTTCGATGGGGGCTTCTTCGTCTTCGTCGTATTCGTCGGTGATCTCTCCGACGATTTCTTCAAGCAGGTCTTCCATGGTGAGCAGGCCTGCGACGTTGCCGAACTCGTCGATAACCACCGCGATGTGGGTGTTCTGCTGCTGCATCGCGCGCAACAGCAGGTCGAGCGGCTTGGAGTCCGGGATGAACATCGGTTGGCGCATCAACTCGGTCAGTGGCGTGTTCGGGTCGACGGGCGCGCCGCGGTCGGTGAACATGTCTTTGAGGTAGGCGACGCCGATGATTTCGTCGACGTTTTCGCCGATGACGGGCACGCGGGAGTGGCCGGAGCGCACCATGAGTGCGGTGGCTTGGCGGGCGAGTTTTTCGCCTTCGATCCACACCATTTCGGGTCGCGGCACCATGACTTGGCGGGCGGTGGTGGAGGCGAGGTCGAAGATGTTTTGGATCATGCGGCCTTCGGTGGTTTCCACCACGCCTTTTTCTTGGGCGACTTCGACCATTTCGCGCAGTTCGATTTCGGTGGCGTATGGCCCGTTGCGGAAGTCTTCGCCTGGGTGGAACAGGTTGCCGATCCAGATGAGCAGTTTCGCCACTGGTCCGAGCACGGTGTGGAAGATGTGCAGGCCTTGGGCGGATTTGAGCGAGATGGTGTACGGGTTACGTTTGCCGGCGGTGCGTGCGAACACGCCGATGATGGAAAATTGCAGCAGCGTCACGACGATTACCGCCACCGCAATCGCCCACGCATCTGACGCGATGACGTCCATGGCCAGCATCGCCGCTGAGACTGCCGCCATGACATCTAAGACGGTGCGCAGCAGCACGAGGGTGTTGATGTGATTCGCGCGATTATCGACGACGCGCAGCAACGCATCTGCACCCGGCGTCTCATCCTTGACCATGCCTTCCACGCGGGCACGCGAGATGGGGGCCAGGGCAGATTCGACGGAACCGAGCAGGCCGGAGAGCAGTAGCGCAACGACGGTGATCGTTGCGAAGGTGATGGTGAGTGTCACTCGGCGCCCTTCATCAGCTTGTCTAGCTCGTCGCGGTCAGCTGCGGACGGGAAGGCGTGCGGGCCGGTCGGCTTCGGCTGGTATGCCACCCCGCGGCGGGCCAGGTCGTCGTACCAGTCGGCGAGGATCTCGTTTTGCAGCGCGAACATTTCCCGTTCGTCTTTCGGCTCGATGTGGTCGTAGCCGAGCAGGTGCAGCACGCCGTGGACGGTCAGCAGTGCCATTTCGTGGGCGAGGTCGTGGCCGGCCATCTCTGCCTGTTTGCGGTCGTAGGCCGGGCACAGGATGATGTCGCCGAGCATCGCAGGCCCCGGCATGTCCGCGTCGGGCCGTCCCCCACCCGGGGTGAGCTCGTCCATGGGGAAACTCATCACATCGGTGGGGCCTTCGAGGTCCATCCAGCGGACGTGGAGGTCGGCCATGGTGGCTTCGTCGACAAGCGTGATTGTTGCTTCGGTGTCGGGGTGGACGTCCACGGCGCGTAGGGCGTAGGAGGCGACGTCGATAAGCATTTGCTCGTTGACTTCCGCCTCGCCGGACTCGTTTAAGACTTCAATGCTCACTGCGCTGCCTCCGCTTCGCGCTCTGCTTCAATCTTCTGCTGCCGCTTTTCGTAGCGCAGCGCGTTCTGGGCATCGTGGTGGTCGTAGGCGGCCACGATGCGGGAAATCAGGTGGTGGCGCACAACGTCGTCGGCGCGCATCTCCTGGAACGAAATGTCCGGAATGTCGCTCAAGATACGACGCGCCACACGCAGGCCCGAGACGGTGCCGCGCGGCAGATCCACCTGGGAGGTATCACCCGTGACCACCATCTTCGAACCAAACCCGAGGCGGGTGAGGAACATTTTCATCTGGGCGCCGGTGGTGTTCTGGGCCTCGTCAAGGATGACGAACGCGTCCGACAGGGTGCGCCCGCGCATGTAGGCCAGGGGCGCGACCTCGATGATGCCGGCCTCGATGAGTTTCGGGATGGCTTCCGGGTCCATCATGTCGCGCAGCGAGTCGTACAGCGGGCGCAGGTACGGGTCGATCTTGTCGGAAAGCGTGCCGGGGAGGAAGCCGAGTTTCTCACCGGCCTCTACGGCGGGACGCGTCAGGATGATGCGTTTGACCTGCTTGTTCTGCAGTGCCTGCACGGCCTTCGCCACCGCAAGGTACGTCTTGCCGGAGCCGGCAGGCCCGATACCGAAGGTGATCGTGTTCTCGTCGATCGCATCCACATAGCGGCGCTGACCGGCAGTCTTCGGGCGGATAACCTTGCCGCGCCGCGCAATGATCTCCTCGCCGAGGATGTCCGCGACCGAGCCGGGGGCTTCCATCTCCATGAGTTTCACCGCCTCCACGACGGTGTCAGGGCGAAGCGGCACCCCGCGGCGCGCCATGGACTCCAGCTCCTCTACCACGCGCAGCGCGTGCGCCACGTGGGCGGCCGTGCCGCGCACCGACAAGGTGGTGCCGCGGGCGTGGAAACTCACGTCCAGGTAGCGGTCCAGTAGTTGGAGGTTGTTGTCGTTGATGCCGAGGACGGATTGTGCGTACGCCGAGTCGAGTTCGACCTTGCGCGTCACCATTTCTTCCATGTGCGTTTACCCTACCAGCGGTTTGTCAGCGCGCCGATCGCGCTGAGCGCCGCGAACGCTGCTGTTGCGGTGCGCAGGACTTCGGGGCCGAGTTTCACGGCGTCCGCGCCGAGCAGTTCGAGTTCGTCTTGCCCGATGCCGCCTTCGGGGCCAACGATGAGCCAGATGTCCTCGCCGAAGGTAACCTCACGCAGCGCTACGGTGGCGTCTTCATGCAACACGAGCGCGTGACGCTCGTCCCTCGCATCACGCAGTATTTCGGACAACTGGTTCGTGGTCACCGGCTCGTGGATCTCGGGCACCCACGCGCGGCGCGCCTGCTTCGCGCTCGACAGCGCTTGCGAGCGCCACTTTTCCACCTGTTTCGCCTGCTTGTTCGCCGGCCAGCGCGCAATCGTGCGGTGCGAAATCCACGGCACGATCGCGTCCGCCCCGCCTTGGACTGCCAGGTCGACGGCAAGTTCCGCACGCTCACTTTTCGGGATCGCCTGCACAACCGTCACGCGCGGCGTGGGACGCTCCACGAACTCATGCTTATCGACGACCCCCTCAACCCTTGAGGCATCCACCCGCGTAACGGTGATTTCGGCGCGGTTGCCGGCGCCGTCGAAAAGCATGATGCGCTCACCCGGCTGGATGCGCTTGACGTGGGCGTGTTTGGCCTCGGGGCCTTCGATGATGCCGGAGGTGGGGTCGTCGCTAAGAAAATAGGGCAAGCTCATCGGCGGAAACGATCACGCATCCGGGAGAAGAAACCATCGCCGTGCTCGCCGCCCTCGGAGTGGATCTTGGGGTCCTCCGGGTGGCCGGCGCGCAGGTCCTCGAGCGCGGCGCGCTCCTCGTTGGACAGTGCAGTAGGCACGGTGACCTCGATATGGGCGATCATGTCGCCGGCCCCCTCCTGGCGCAGGCGCGGCATACCCTCGCCGGAAAGCACGACGCGGTCGTCCGGCTGGGTGCCGGCGGGGACCTCGATGCGGGTCTCGTCGCCCGTGAGATTCTCCACGGTGAGCTCGGTGCCCAGCGCCGCGTCATACATGGGCACAGTCAGGCGCAGGTGCAAGTCGTTGTTGTCGCGCACGAACACCGGGTGCGGCTCGACGTGCACCTCGACGTACAGGTCGCCGGCGGGACCGCCGCCGTGGCCGACCTCGCCCTGGTCCGCCATGCGGATGCGCATGCCGTTATTAATGCCGGCCGGGATGTTGACCACCAGGTCGCGGGTGGCGCGCACGCGGCCGTCGCCGGCGCACTGGGCGCACGGGTCGGTGATCACTTCGCCGAAGCCATGGCACTTGGGGCACTCGCGGGTGGTCATCACGTTGCCCAGGAAGGACTGCTGCATCTCCTGGACCGCACCCTGGCCCTGACAGACGTCACAGGTCACCGGCTTGGCTTCAGACTTGGAGCCGGAGCCGTGGCACTTGTCGCACAGCACCGCGGTATCCACGGTGACGTCCTGCTTCACGCCCGTGAACGCCTCCGCGAGCGTGATCGAGGTGCGCAGCAGCGCGTCGTTGCCCGGCTGCACGCGCGAGCGCGGCTGGCGAGCACCACCGCCGCCGCCGAAGAACGCCTCGAAGATATCGCCGAGGCCACCGCCGCCGAAACCGGCGCCGCCCATGCCGCCGCCGGCCTCCATCGGGTCGCCGCCGCGGTCCACGATGGAACGCTTCTGCGGATCCAGCAGCACCTCTTGGGCTGCTGCGATCTCCGCGAACTTCTCGGCGGCCTCCTCGGACGGGTTCACGTCCGGGTGGTACTTGCGTGCGAGCTTGCGGTACGCCCGTTTGATCTCCTGCTCGGTGGCGTCCTTGTCCACGCCGAGGATGCCGTAGTAATCGCGAGCCATATCTTCCCTTCTATTCACCCCGCAGTGTGCGGCTGATGTAACGAGCCACGGTGGCAACCTTCTGCATGGTACCGGGGTAGTCCATGTGGGTTGGACCGACTACCCCGAGGCCGCCGAGTGCTGCGTCGCCTGCCCCGTACGCTGTTGTAACAATTGAGGCGCTGGATAATTCCTCGTCTTCGTTTTCGCGGCCGATGCGCACGGAGACACGTTCGAGTTCTTGGGCGCCGGCGAGCAGTTTCAGTACGACAACTTGCTGCTCGAGGGCGTCGATGACGTCCTGGAGGCCGCCGGAGGGCACGAGCAGGTTTGAGGAGCCTGCGATGATGAGGCGGTCGGGGGCGGCGTCGACAAGTGTGGTGATGAGCACTTCGGCGGCGCGCGTGGTGGGTTCGGTCAGGTGCGGCGGGGCGCTGACGGCCACGCCGGCGAGGGAGGCGGACGCGTCGCGCATGGTCTTGCCCACAAGTGCGTCGTTGAGGAGGTCGCGCAGGATGCGCACGCCGTCGTCGCCAATTGGCGCGGCGAGATCAACGTTGCGTTGGTCAACGCGGCCGGCGTCGGTGATCAGCACGAGCAGCAGGCGCGTTGGTGTGAGTTCGACTACCTCACAGTGTTTCACGCGCGAGGCGGACAGGTTCGGCAGTTGCACCACGGCGGCTTGGTGGGTCAGCTGCGACAGCAGTTGCACGGAGCGGCGTAGCACGTCTTCGAGGTCCACCCCGTCTTCGAGGAAGTCCAAAATCGCGTGGCGCTCGGCGGCGGACAGTGGCTTGACGTCGTGGAGCGCATCCACGAACTTGCGGTAGCCGGCCTCGGTCGGGATGCGCCCGGACGAGGCGTGCGTCTGCGAGATGTAGCCCTGCTGCTCAAGCACCGCCATGTCGTTGCGGATCGTGGCCGACGACACCCCCATGTTGTGCCGCTCCACCAGCGCTTTGGATCCGACGGGTTCTTGGCTGGCGATGTAGTCCGCCACGATCGCCCGCAGCACCTTTTGGCGCCGCTCGTCTGCTGCGCTCATGATCGCCTCCTTACTCGGCTGCCAGGATATCGGTGATGATGCCGTCTGCAAGCAGTCTGCCGGTATCCGTCACGCGCAAGCGCTCTCCCCGCTCTAGGAGCCCCGCGCGCACATGCTTATCGACGACCCCACGCGCCCGATCCCCAACCCACCCGGCCGGAATCCCCTCACGCAGGCGAAGCCCGAGCATGATCGCCTCCATGTGGGCTTCGTCTGCGGTGATGGTTTCGGTGTCCTGGATGGGCAGGGTGTCGTCGTGAAGCAATTGCGCGTAGCGCTCGGGTCGCTTGACGTTAAAGAAGCGCTCGCCGTCGACGAAGCTGTGCGCGCCGGGGCCTGCGCCCCACCAATTCTGGTTGTGCCAGTAGATGAGGTTGTGGCGACACTCGCCGCCGGGTTTGGCCCAGTTGGAGACCTCGTACCAGTCGTAGCCGTTGGCCTCCAGTGTTGCGGCGATGATCTCGTAGCGGTCCGCGTAGACGTCCTCTTGCGGCGCGGGCAGTTCGCCGCGGCGGATCTTGCGCGCCATGGCGGTGCCATCTTCCACGATGAGCGAATACGCGCTGACGTGGTCGACGCCGGTTGCAAGGATGGCATCCAGGGTGCGGCGTACGTCGTCGTCGGTTTCGGTGGGCGTGCCGTAGATCATGTCCAGGTTCACGTGCTCGAACCCGGCCGAAAGTGCCTCGCGGGCGGCGGCGACGGCGCGGCCCGGGGTGTGCTGGCGGTCCAGGACTTTGAGCACCGGTGTGGAGGCGGACTGCATGCCGAGCGAGACGCGGGTAAAGCCAGCATCGCGCAGGCCCGCGAAGTAGTCGGGGCTAGTGGATTCCGGGTTGGACTCGGTGGTGATCTCCGCGCCGGCCACGATGCCGAAGGTGTTGCGGATGGCGCCCAGGATGCGGCCGAGGCCTTGCGCGCCGAGCAGGCTCGGGGTGCCGCCGCCGATGAACACGGTTTGGGCTTCCGGCAGGCCGCGGGCGGCGGCGAGCTCGAGTTCGCGCTCCAGCGCGTCGAGGTACTGCGCGTGCGAGGAATCCACCTCGGTGGGCGTATACGTGTTGAAGTCACAGTAGCCGCAGCGCGTCGCACAAAACGGCACGTGGATATACACGCCGAAGGAATCCATCACGGAACCCCCACCTAAGCCCCGCGCAGAGAACGCTTCGCCGCCACCTTCGCCACAATGCGGTCGATGCGGGCGCGCTCCTCCAAAAACTCCGGCGGGTTGGATCCGCGCATCGTGCGCACGAACGCCGGGTGGTCCAAGCAGACGGTTTCCACCCAGCCGATCACGGCTTCCTCGACGATCTCGCCGACCCGCGCGTACAGGTGCGGAAGCGAGACCACGCCGAGTTCGCGGGCGACCATGTCGGTCTGCTCGAGCGTAAACGAGACGATCTCCTCCAAGTGCTGCACCACCAGTTCGGTGCGGCCAACGAGCGCGTCGTGCATCGTCTGCACCGAGAACGGCGCTTTCAGTGGGAAGAGGTCTTTGAGGCCGGCGGCGTCGAGAAGTTCAGGCTGCGGGATGCGCTCCTCTGGACGCACCCCCACCGACAGGTAGCCGGCGGCGCGGCCCGAGGTGAGCGCTTGGCGCAGGCCGATTAACTCGGCGACGATGCGGCGGGCGTCCTGGCGGGCGTCGTCGACAATCTCCTCGAACTCTGCCAGGCAATCTTCAGTGAGCTCACCGTCATAGTCCGCAATCGACTCGGCGACGTGCTCGATGTACTCCGCAACCTCGTCACCGATGTTGTAAATCTCCTGGGTAAGTTCACGGTGACGCAGCACGGCTGCAGTTTTGTGCACGGCGTGAACCCCCTTAAAACGGACTGTGGAAGTGACAAAACGGGATGCTATGTCACACCGTGAGCCGATGAGGGTAGGCGCGCCGTTAACGCTGATACAGCTTGTCGATGTCCTCCTGGAAACGCTGGAACACCACATTGCGCTTCACCTTCATCGTCGGCGTCATCTCGTCGTGCTGCTCCGACAAGTCGCGGTCGAGGATGCGGAACTTCTTAATCGCCTCCGCGCGCGAGACGGTCGCGTTTGCCATGTTCACCGCGTCTTGCACCTCGGCGCGCAACGCTGGGTCCTGCGCAAGGTCGGACACCTTCTTGTTCGCCGGAATGTTGTGGTTCGCCTTCCAACGCTTCAGTTCCTCCTCGTCGAGGGTGACCAGCACGCCGACGAACGGTTTGCCGTCGCCGACCACCAACGCGTTAGAGATCAGCGGGTCCTGGCGGATGATCTCCTCCAGCGGGCCCGGGGAGATGTTCTTGCCGCCGGCGGTGACGATGAGGTCCTTCTTACGGCCGGTGATGGACACGAAGCCGTCCTCGTCGACCTCGCCAAGATCGCCGGTGTTGAACCAGCCATCCGTAAGCGCTTCCTCGGTTGCGGCCGGGTTGCGCCAGTACTGGGAGAACACGCCGGGGCCTTTGAATTCGATCTCGCCGTCGTCGTTAATCCGCACCGAGTAGCCATTGACCGGGCGGCCAACGGTGCCGATCTTGTTGCTGTGCGCGTTGTTCACACACGCCGCCGCACACGTTTCGGTCAGGCCGTAGCCCTCGTAGATCGGCACGCCCATGCCACGGAAGAAGTGCGACAGGTCCGAGCTCATCGCCGACCCGCCGGTGATGCCGTACCAGACGGAACCACCCATGGCCTCCTTGATCTTGGCGTAGACCAGTTTGTCGTAGAGCTTCACCTTCGCCTTTTGCACGCGCGACGGGCCGTCCGGCGTATCCAGCGCCTTGGAGTACTCAATCGCGGCCTTTTCAGCTTCGAGGAAGATGCGCTTGCCCACCGCAGACCCGTCGGCGGCCTTGTTGTACGCACCCTCGCGCACCTTTTCAAACACGCGCGGCACGCCGATGACCAGGTTGGGACGTGCGCGCTGCAGCTCCACGGTCAACGTCGAAGTATCCGACCAGTGCGACTGGGTCGCGCCCGAAATCGTCCACGCCAGCGCCACCGCGCGCGCGAGCACGTGCGCCAGCGGCAAAAACGTCACCATGCGCTGGCCCGGGAAGGACACGGAGCCGATCTCGTTTTCCAGCAGCGCCCACGCCTGGTACGCCCAGTTGCCGTGGGTGATCTCCACACCTTTGGGGCGGCCGGTGGTGCCGGAGGTGTACACGATGGAGCCCAGATCGGGGTGGCGGGTGGCGGCAACGCGGTCGTCGATAAGCGACTGCTCCACCTCACGGCCCTCAAACTTGATCTGCTCCACGGCGGCCGAGTTGAACTCGTAGATGCGCTGCAGCTGCGAGGTCGAGTCGGCCATGCGCGGGGTGCCGTCCTCGCCGAGGAGGAACGGGCTCATAAGCATGGTGTGGTCGCGCGTTTCCGTGAACGCGATTTTCGCGCCGGAGTCTTCGAGGATCCACTGGATTTGGTGCATCGACGACGACGGGTAAATCGGCACAGATGCGGCGCCGGCGGCCCAGATGGCGAAGTCGAGCAGCGCCCATTCGTAGCGCGTGCTGGACAGGATGGCCACGCGATCGCCGGGTTCGATACCTGCGGCAACAAGGCCCTTGGCTACGTCGTAGACCTCTTGCAGGAACTCCCCTGCCGTGACCGATACCCATTCGTAGTTGCGGGGGCGCGAAAACAGCACGAGGTGCGGGTGTGTCTCGCACGTCTCGATGAGCCGGTTCAGACACGTGTCGGTGTCTTTGAGGGTGAATCCAAGTTCCGTCGTGTGAGAAGTCGATGGCATGGTGCCCAACATTACCGACGTTTTGGCAGAATGCGGAAGCGTGACCAACGTGGAACTGCTGCACGCCCTCGCCGAGTCCTATGGCTTTGGCACCTCCTATCGCGCGACTGACGGCCGGATGGTGTCGCCGCCGCCGGAGTCGTTTGTGGCGTTGTTGCGGGCGTTGGGACTTTCGCTTGACGACGACCCCACCGACGAGGAACTCCACTTCCACCTCGATGCCCGGCGCGAACACTGGGCGACGCGCCCCTTGCCGCCGACGGTGGTGGCCACCGAGGGACACGAGCAGCACTTCAACGTGCACGTGCACGACGGGCACCCGGCGCATTGTTGGATCCGGCTGGAGGATGGTTCCTCGCGGGAGTGCTACCAGGATGAGAATTGGGCGCCGCCGTTTACGGCTTCAGATGGTGTGGTGTGGGGCGAGGCGACGTTTCATACGCCTGGGGATCTGCCGCCGGGCTGGCACGAGCTGCACTTGGAGTCGGACAATTTTGATGCGGTGTGCACGTTGCTCGTGGTGCCCGATTGCTTGTCGACGAACTCCCGTGTCGTCCAGCACCCCGTCTGGGGCGTGATGGCGCAGTTGTATTCGGTGCGCTCGGCTGCCTCGTGGGGGTTGGGCGATTTTGGGGATCTGGCGTTGCTCGCGGAGACGGTCGCCGCGCAGGGGGCCGATTATTTGCTGATCAATCCGGGGCACGCCGCCCAGCCGGTGCCGCCGGTGGAGGATTCGCCATATTTGCCCACCTCGCGCCGGTTTATCAACCCGCTCTACATCGCGGTGGAGCAGGTGCCGGAGTTCGAGCTGGTGGACGACAATCTTCGTGCGGCGATCGCCGAGTTGGCCGCGCCGTTGAAGGACCTGAACACTTCGCCGGCGCCGCTGGATCGCGACCGGGTGTTCGCCGCGAAGTTGGCGGCGCTGCGCGAGCTGTTCTGGGCCTCGCAGGCCGATGCCGCGCGCACCCACGACTTTGAGCTGTTCTGTCTGGACGAGGGCGAGGGCCTCCGCGAGTTTGCCACCTGGTGCGCCGCCCAGGCAGCCGAGTCGGAGCACCACCCGGAGCACCACCCGGAGCATCGCTCGCGGCACGCCGGCGACGACATCGAGGACCTCGTGCAGTTCTACATGTGGCTGCAGTTCATCGCCGACGAGCAGCTGCGCCTCGCCCAGGAGCGTGCGAAGGCTGCCGGGATGTCGATCGGCATCATGACGGACCTTGCGGTGGGCATCCACCCTGGCGGCGCGGACGCGGCGACACTGCGCGAGGTGTTGGTGTCCGATGCGTCGGTGGGAGCTCCCCCGGACCAGTACTCGCAAAAAGGCCAAGACTGGTCGCAGCCGCCATGGAACCCGCAGCAGCTCGCCGAGGCCGGCTACGGGCCGTGGCGCGACCTGTTGCGCACGGCGCTGCGCCACAGCGGCGGGATCCGCGTCGACCATGTACTCGGACTGTTCCGCCTGTTCTGGGTGCCGCGCGCCGGCACACCCGCTGGCGGGGTGTACATGAACTACGACTTTGAGGCCATGGTGGGCACCCTCGTGTTGGAGGCGCAGCGCGCCGGGGCAGTCGTCGTCGGCGAGGACTTAGGCACGTTCGAGCCGTGGGTGCAGGACTTCCTTCGCGACAAGGGCATTTTGGGCACCTCGGTGCTGTGGTTCGAATCCATCCCGCCGGGCGTGCCGCGCCCCTCGCAGCAGTACCGCCACCTGGCGCTTACGGCTGTGGGCACGCACGACCTGCCGCCCACCGCTGGCTACCTCAAGGGTGCACACAACGAATTGCGCCATGAGCTCGGGCTTGTCGACGACCCCGTGGAGCACCTCAACGCCACCGACCGCACCTGGATCGACCAGGTGCTGTCACTCGCGAAGGAGGAAGGTGCGCTGACCTGCGCCGGGGACACTGACGCACTGATCACGGGACTGACTCGCTTCGTCGCCTCCACCCCATCGGCGATGACGTGTACGAACCTGGTGGACATGGTTGGCGACGAGCGCATTCAAAACCAGCCCGGCACCAACGGCGAGCAGTACACCAACTGGCGCATGCCGCTTTGCGACGCCACCGGCACCCCCGTGCTCATCGAACACCTACCGGAGATGGAGTTGTTTAAGGCGGTGGCGGAGGCGTCGATACGCAACTAAAGCGCGCCGATCACCGCAGCAACAATGACAAGAGCGATGAGCACCCACATTGCTTGGGTCACCCGCGACTGCGGGTACTTACGCTGCGGCTTGGGCAGCTGTTGATCCTGCTTGCGCAGCTCTTCAGGGTTGGCCATGGTGCCCAAGCCTAGACCGAGCCGGTCGACGACCCAAAGCAGCACATAGGACACCGCCGCGCACGCCGGCAGCGCCAGCACCACAATCAGCGGCACCTGCAACCACGGGCTCAACCCCATTAACCAGCCCATTTAGACCGCTTTCAACGCCATCATCACGATCGGGCTCACCGCGGCAACAACCACCAAAATGCCGATAATGATCCCGATAACTTGCGACGCCGACGGGCCCGACGGCGCCTGCTCCACCGCCTTCTGCCTTGGTGCCACCGTCGGCACACTCGTCGGCGTCGCGGCACCAGACTCAAACGTCGCCTGCGCAGGCGTCCTTCGCGGCACCAAGGTCGGCGTCAACGTGATCGTGCCACCCGGCGGGTTGGTGATCGTCGTGGAGTAGCGCAGCGAATACTGGTACTCCAAAAAGTCGTCGAGCTGCTCCTCCCCGTACACCGGGCCACTGTCGAGCGAACTGGCGCGCTGGAACCCAATCAACTGATGGTTATCCTCGCCCGCGACATAGTTCGCGCCCGAGATCACCCCCACCAGGCCGCGGCCCGGGATGTACACCGGCCCACCGGAGTCACCTGGCACCGGCATCTTCGGCGCGTCGAAGTACGTGGTGTTTTCAACCGTGCCGACGAACTTGCCGCACGTCGAGGCATCCGAGCGCCCATGGGTGGAGTACCCGCGGAAGCAGATCGTGTCGGTGCTGCTGATCTTTTCCACCGGCACAACCGTCCCGCCATACGGGTTGCCGCCAACACGAACGTCTTCGAACCAGTAGATCACCGCCCAGTCGTTGGCGGACGTCTTCGGCGAATACGCCCGCGCGGGGAAGATCAACCCTGCGGGCTCGTCGATTTGTTTGCCGGCGCTATCTGCAAGGTAGACCAGCGCACCCTGGGGGAAGTACTGCTCGTTTTGTACCACGCAGTGGGCGGCGGTGTAACTGCGACGGTGCTCGACGTCGTTGAAACCAAGCGTGCAGGCAGTGAGGCGGTCCGAGCCTAAATTATCGACGAAAATCCGCCCACCCTGCGCCGCATTCAACGCAGGCGAAGCAGGCGCGACTGCAGGAACCACCGACGCCGCAAGCGTCGTGGCAACCACCGCAGCCGCGCACCAATGCTTCACACTTCCGCGGGACATGCCGCCAGCGTAGCGCAGGCCGTTAACCGGCTATGCCGATACGTCGGAGCCCGCCAGGCCGCGACGCTCCAGCAGCGGACGCGTGTCCTTGTCGCGGCCACGGAACGCACGGTAGGCCTCGGCGTAGTCGCGCGAGGACCCCTTGGACAGGATGGTCTCGCGGAACTTCGCGCCGGTGTCGCGGTTGATGCCTTCCTGTTCGACCAACTGGTAGCCGTCGGCGTCGAGAGCTTCTGCCCACAGGTAGGAGTAGTAGCCCGCCGAGTAGCCGCCGGCGAAGATGTGGTTGAACCAGGTGGAGCGGTAGCGCGGCTCGAGCCCGTCGATGTCCAGGCCAACCTCGCGCAGGGCTTCTTCCTCGAAGGTTTGGATGTCGGACGGGGTGTCCTCGGTGATCGAGTGCCACGCCAGGTCGATCGCGCTGGCCGCGAGGTACTCGGCGGTGAGGAAGCCCTGGCCGAACTGACGCGAGGCCTTCAGGGCGGCAAGTTGTTCGTCGGAAATGACCTCGCCGGTGTCCACGTGGCGCGCGTAGTTGCGGGCGATCTCCGGGGCGAACGCGTAGTTCTCGTTGATTTGGGAGGGGAACTCCACCCAGTCGCGCGGCACGTTGGTGCCGGAGTTCGACGGGTAGCGCACGTCCGACAGCAGGCCGTGCAGAGCATGGCCGAACTCGTGGAACAGGGTGGTCACTTCGTCGATAGTGAGCAGGTTCGAGGTGATCGACATGACGTTGACCACCACCGGCTTCGTGCCCGCCAGGTGCGACTGGTCCACAAAGGAGCTCATCCAGGCGCCGCCGCGTTTCGACGAACGCGCGTTGTAGTCCGTCAGCAATAACCCAATGCCAGTGCCGTCTTCTTCCTTCACCTCCCAGACGTCCACGTCGTCGCGGTAACCGTTGAGGTCCTCGCGCTTTTCCACCGTGATGCCGTAAAGGAGGTTGGCGGCGTAGAACACGCCGTCGGTGAGCACCTGCTCGAGCGGGAAGTACTTGCGGATCTCCGCTTCGTCGATGCCCAGTTCCTGCTCGCGACGCTTCGCCTGCCAGTAGGGCCAGTCCGCGCCGTCGAGGTCTTCACCGGCGAGTTCGGAGGCGAGCTTGCGCTCCGCCTCGGCGTTCGCAGCGGCGGCAGGCGCCAGGTCCGCGATCAGTTGGCGGGCGGCGGCCGCGTTGCCTGCGGTCTCCTCGGCGATGACGTAGTCGGCGTGCGAATCGAAGCCGAGCAGCTTCGCACGCTCGAGGCGCAGCTTCACCGACTCGGCGACGATGTCGGCGTTGGTGTCGCGGCCGCGGGCGCGGGAGGCGTCGAAAAGCTTGTGGCGCGCGCCCGAGTTTTCGAGTTCGGCCTGCAGGGACTGGGTGGTCGGCAGTTCGATCGGCACGACGAAGCGCTCGCCGTCCTGGTAGGCCTCGATCTGTGCCTCGGACAGGCCCTCAAGTTCCTCGCGGGTCAGTTCCACGGCGAGTTTCTTCGTATCCGCCAGCAGGTTGCGGCCGAAGAGTTCGGACAGTTCGGACAGGCGCTGGTTGATCTCCTGCAGGCGCGTCTTGCCGGCCGCGTCCAAATCGGCGCCGCGGCGTGCGAACCGGCGCTTGAGTTCGTCGTGAAGCCGCTGCGATTCCTCATCCTCCGGCGTCGTGACCTGCTGGATGCGGGAGTAGAGCTCGCTGTTTTGGTAGATCGAGTCCACGTGCGCAGACAACTTCGGCACGATCCGGTCGGCGACGGCGTCGAACTCGTCGGTGGAATCGGTGCCCTGCAGGTTGAAGAACCACGCCATGACACGGTCCAGGTCCGCACCGGCGAGCTCGAAGGCCTCGACGGTGTTCTCCCAGGTTGGGGTGTCTTGGGTGGTGATGTCCGCAATTTCCTGCGCGTGGTTGACCAACGCCTGTTCAAAGGCGGGTTCCACGTGCTCAAGCCGGATTGCGGCGAAGTCCGGCAGGTTGTAGGGCAACGTCGATGGCGCAAGCAAAGGATTTGTCATGCGCGACAGTCTAATAGCTCAAATTGCCCTTGAATGTGACGTTGCCAACAGTGAACTCGGCGTCCCACAGGTTGCCCTGCGCGACCTCGAAGGGGAACTTCGCGTTCGTGGTGGCACCCGGGCCGAGCGGCATATCGATGCCGACGACATCCACCTGGGCCTTCTCCGCATTGGAGATATACGTGGCGTCGGTGTAGGAGGAGCCGTCGGTGCTGTAGCGCAGTTCCGGCTTCAGGGCGTCGACAGGCAGTGGCGCGTCGGACGTGTTGGTCACCGCGATAACGACCACGGTGCCCACGCCTGTCGACGACGTCCCCTGCCACTTGTACGACAACTCCATCGCCGGATCCTTGACGGACTTGCCGGTGAGCTCGTCGGTGACCTTCGGGTCGGTTTCCTCAACGTTGAAGGTGGGCTTGTCGTTGACCTTCGATTCGACGGATTCTTCGAGGTTCTGGCTGGTTTCGTCGCCAATCGGGTCTTCTTGTTGGTCCACGCAAGCTGCCAGCGGCATGGTCGTGGCCAGGATGACGGCGGCAAGCCGGGTGCTCGTGCGGATGGACATGTGCGCCTCGTTTTCTGTCGCGTAACTAGTGCTTCGCTGCACACAATACCGCGCAGGTACCCTGTGGAAATTATGCAGTCTTTGATGCGCGTCGTTCGCAGTGCTTCCGCGTTGTGGCCGTTTTATATCGCGGTTGTGGTGTGTGTCGTCGATAGTCGCGGGGCTTGGGCTTATCTCCCCGTTCCTCATTCGGGAGGCAACCGACACGATCATTGCGGCGCTTGGCGACGAGCCCGTGCCCGACGCAACCCGCACCGTCGTCTGGCTCGCCATCGCGCTGTTTGTCGCAGAGGCGTCCGCTTCCATGCTGCACAACGTGTCCGGATACCTGGGCGATGTGATGGTGGCGCGCATCCGCCAGATTCTGTCTACGCGCTACTTTGCCAAGTTGCTCGCACTACCGCAGCGTTACTACGACAACCAGGTCACCGGCACGATCATCGCGCGGCTGGACCGCTCGATTGCGAACGTCACGCAGTTCATCCAATCCTTTACCAATAATTTCCTGCCGATGCTGCTGCAGGTCGTGGCCATTTTGGGCATCACGGCCTACTACTACTGGCCGCTGACGGTGCTGCTGGCGCTGCTGTTCCCGCTGTATACGTGGCTGACGGCGTTGACGTCGAAACGCTGGCAGGTTTTCGAGCAGGAAAAGAACGCCAATATCGACGAGGGCAACGGGCGTTTCGCCGAGGTCGTTGGCCAGGTGAAGGTGACCAAGTCCTACGGTGCCGAGGTGCGCGAGTTAGAAAAGTTCGGCCGCCACTACACCAACACGGTGGACATCACACGGCCACAGTCGCGCTGGTGGCACTCCATGGATACCGCGCGCGGCGTGGCCATGAACCTGATCTTTTTGGGGATTTACCTGATCCTGTTCACGCGCACGCTCGATGGGCATTTCACGGTTGGTGAGATGGTCATGCTCATCCAGATGGTGACCATGGCGCGCCAGCCGGTGACCATGATGAGCTGGATCGTCGATTCTGCGCAGCGCGCCATCGCGGGCTCGCGCGACTACTTCAAGGTGATGGACGAGCCGGTGGAGCCGACAGCGAACCGCCAGCTGGTGTCCGCGACGGAGGCCTCGGGCATGCCGGCGCTCGACGCGACGCAGCAGACGCCGCTGAAGGTGCGCGAACCTGTCGTCGCGTTTGAGAACGTCACTTTCGAGTACATGCCGGGTGAGCCTGTGCTGCACGACGTGACGTTTACCGCGCGCGAGGGCGAGAAGATCGCACTGGTGGGCGAATCGGGCGGCGGCAAGTCCACGATTGTGAACCTGCTGCTTGGCCTCTACCCCATCACGCGTGGCCGCCTTGAGGTGTGCGGCGAGGAGATCTCGCACCTGGACGTGGAGAAGCTGCGCGCCACCACGGGTGTGGTGTTCCAGGAGGCTGCGCTGTTTTCCGGCTCGGTGTTTGAAAACATCGCCTACGGCAAGCCGGACGCGACGATGGAAGAGGTCGTTGCCGTGGCCAAGCGTGCGAACGCGCACGACTTCATCATGAAGTTCACCGATGGTTATGACACGATCATCGGCGAGCGCGGCCTGCGCCTATCCGGTGGTCAGCGCCAGCGTGTGGCGGTGGCGCGCGCGATGCTCAAGGACGCCCCGCTGTTGATCCTCGACGAGGCCACCTCCGCCCTGGACACCAAAGCCGAGCGCGCCGTCCAAGCGGGCCTGGATGAACTTATGCGGGATCGCACGACGATCATGATCGCGCACCGCTTATCGACGATCGCCGGCGTGGACACCATCATCACCCTGCGCGACGGACGTATCGACGAGATCGGCTCGCCGGCAGATCTGGCTGTCTCTGGCGGTATTTATTCAGAGCTGTTGCGCCTGACGGCATCCTCTTCTGCTGCAGATAGGAAGCGGTTGAAGGCGTTCGGTTTCGCCGCCGACGGGGGCGATGACGACGAGTACGACGAAGATGAAGACGAGGGCGCAACGGACTAAACCGAAATCACGTTCAAAAGTTCTTCAAGACCTCTAAAGTCCTGCGGATTCCTCGTATACAAATCAAGCCCTTCCGCCACAGCAGTGCTTGCGATCAAGAGATCAAACGCACGCCCTCGTGGCTTTCGCCCGGCACGGATCACTGCCCCATATACAAGGGCATAGGCTTGTGCTGCACGATCGTCGAACGGAATACACTCAACTAGTTCAGCGATTGCACGGGTCTGATTTGATCGGCGGGCACGCTCCAAAGGATCCTGCGCTGCAACAGGGCCGACAGCCAGCTCAGCGAAAGCGATAGACGAGATTGTCCACTGCTCTGGCAGTAGATTTGGATCTATTTCATCGAGATCGAGGAGCACTGATGTATCCAACAAGCCTCTGCTAGTCACGCGGATCAATTCGTTGGTCTACATACTCGTCAATATCGGCCCGGAACTCTTCAAACTTAACTTTCGGAAGCCGCTTGACCGTTGCTAGCAAGTCTTCTTTTCGTGCGAATCGTGGCTTCCTTAATGGTCGCAATTCACCTACCGGATGCGAGTTGCTTGTAATCACAAATGTCTCCCCCTCGTCGAGCGCTCGCATGATGCGCCCGCTTTCATTTCGCAGCTCTCGCTGGCTGATTGTCTCCGTCATGCACCGACCGTAGCACCACGCGCTACGGCATAAAAGGGTCCGCGAAAGAAAAAATCCCACTACCGTAGGGCGCATGCAATTTCCCAGCCTTGAAACCCTGCAAGCCCGCGGCACGCGTAAGTGGACGCAGTTCGACGCTGACGTGCTGCCGTTGTTCATCGCGGAAAGCGACTTCCCCACCGCCCCGGCGGTAAAGGAAGCGATTGCGGATGCGGTGGAGCGCGAGATGTTCGGCTACACCCCGGCGCCGCACGCGCACCATTTGGGTGAAGCGGTGGCTGGGTTCTACGAGCACCGCTACGGCTGGCGCCCGGATGCAGCAAAGATCTTCCCGGTCGCGGACGTGGTGCGCGGCGTGATGCTTGCGATCAAGTACTTCACCGAGGGTGATGTGATTGTGCCGGTGCCGGCGTACTTCCCGTTCCTGGAAGTTGCCCAGGTTGCGGGCCGCAAGCGTGTGGATGTCTCCAGCGCGGGCGGGCTCGACCTGGATGAGGTGGACGCAGCGTTTGCAGGCGGCGCGGGCAGCATCATCGTGACCAACCCGTTCAACCCGGGCGGCTACGTGTTCACGGCCGACGAGTTGGATGCCGTCTGCGAGGTCGCACGCAAGCATGGCGCGCGGGTGATTGTCGACGAAATCCACGCGCCCTTGGTCTTCGACGGCGCCCACGTGTGCGCCGCGGCGAACAACCCGGACGTGTGCATCACGGTAACGGCGACGTCGAAGGCGTGGAACGTCGCGGGCTTAAAGTGCGCGCAGATGATCTTCAGCAACGACGAGGACGCCCGTACGTGGAATGCGTTGTCGGGGGTAGCCAAAGACGGTGTGGGCACCCTCGGCATTGTGGCCGCGGAGGCCTGCTACACGCATGGTCGTGAGTTCCTCGACGAAGAGATAGAGCAGCTGCGGGCCAACCGCGACTGGCTGGTGGAGCACCTCCCCAAGGCCGTGCCGGGTATTGCAATTGAGGTGCCGCAGGCGACCTATTTGATGTTCCTGGACTTCTCAAAGACCAAGCTTGTGGATGAAAAACCGGCGGCGTGGCTTCGTCGTCACGCAAAAGTTGCGATGAATGAGGGCGTGGACTTTGGCCCTGGCGGAGAGCACCGTGCGAGGATGAACTTTGCCACCTCCCCGGAGATTCTCCAGGAGGCTGTCAAACGGATCGGGGACGCCATCAACACCATCTAACGTCCCACCTATTGGAACTTAGTTCCCATCTAGCGGGCGTGTGGTCTATGCTAAGGCAACTGCACACTAGCTAGAGAGGTTCTCCCAATGGGTTCCACAGCGATTTCACGGGCAGACGGCCAGTCAACGAATGGACGCTCCACCAGCGCCATCATCGTGACTGGGCTCGCCCTGTTCTCAATGTTCTTCGGCGCGGGAAACCTCATCTTCCCGCCAATGCTGGCCGTCCAAGCCGGCGACAACTTCTGGCCGGCACTCATCGGCTTCCTTGTCACCGCATCGCTACTGCCGGTGCTCGCCGTGATCGCGATTGCGCTGTCCGGCTCGAACCTGCGCGACCTCGCGCAGCGCGCCGGCACCGCATTCGGCGTGGTCTTCCCGGTCCTGGCATACCTTTCCATCGGCGCGTTCTACGCACTGCCGCGTACCGGCGCCGTCTCGTTTGAAACCGCGATCACCCCGCTGTTCGGCTTTGACTCGCTGGTTGCCTCGGGCATCTTCAACGTCGTGTTCTTCGGCATCGCCCTGGCGCTGTCTTGGAACCCGACCACCATCATGGAGAAACTGGGCAAGTTCCTCACCCCGGCGCTGCTCGTACTGCTGATCGTCATGATCTCCGTGTCCGCATTCCGCTGGAGCGCCGAGCCGGCCACCCCGCAGGAGCCGTACGACAACGGCCCGCTGACCTCCGGCCTGCTCGAGGGCTACCTGACCATGGACTCCATTGCCGCACTGGCGTTTTCCATCGTGGTGATTTCCACCCTGCGTGGCCGCGGCTTCAAGGAAGGCGCCCCGCTGGTCAGCGGCACCATCTATGCAGGTGTTGGCGCCGGTGCCATGCTTGCGCTGGTGTACGTCGGTCTTGGCGTCATTGGCCGTGTCATGCCGGGCGCATCCAACTTTGACAACGGCGCAGGCTTG
The DNA here is from genome assembly GCF_030408635.1 of Corynebacterium coyleae. Taxonomy (NCBI): domain Bacteria; kingdom Bacillati; phylum Actinomycetota; class Actinomycetes; order Mycobacteriales; family Corynebacteriaceae; genus Corynebacterium; species Corynebacterium coyleae. The sequence goes on from NZ_CP047198.1 coordinate 1,896,864, forward strand.
CTCGCTGAGGCCTCCAACCTGACCATGGGTGGTGCTGGACAGGCAGTGTTCTCCGCCATCGTGCTGCTCGCCTGCCTGACCACTGCTGTCGGCCTGATCACCGCAACCGCCGAGTACTTCTCGGAGCAGTTCCCGGGTTCCTACCACGTGTGGGCTGTCATCTTCGCTGTCGCTTCCATGATCATGGCAACCCAGGGCCTGGACTTCGTTATGGCGATCGCTGCTCCGGTGATCGGCTTCCTGTACCCGCCGGCGATTACCCTGATTGCCCTGACGCTCATCGAGCCGGCCTTCCGTGCACGTACCCGCTTCAGCTGGGCGTTCTTCGTCCCGCTGTGGGTCGCCGTGGTCTGGTCCGCGATCGAGACCTTCATCTCCTTGGACTGGGCAGCCGATGCACTGCGCCCGATTGTGCAGTGGGCCCCGTTGGCCGCTGAGGGCCTCGGCTGGGTTGTTCCGGTTGTTGTGGCCTTCATCATCGGTTTGATCGTGGACCTGGCCAAGCCGAAGCCTGCGATGATCCCGGGCACCATGGAGTCCATCGAAGGCGAAGACCTCTCCGCCGAAGGTGACGCTGCACCGGTGCTGCAGTCGTAGTCGCACCTGGCTCTCCTGCGAGGCCCCACTGTTCGCAAAACGCGTACGGTGGGGCCTTATGCGTACGCCACTTTCTCTGATCGATTTTTGCACCCGCTACCCCGACGAGTCCGTCGGCGAGGCGATGAAGCGCTCCGTTACTTTCGCGCAAAAGGCGGAAGGGTTGGGCTACGACCGGATTTGGTACGCGGAGCACCACAACATGTCGAGCATTGTGTCGTCCTCACCCGCGGTGCTCATTAGCCACATCGGCGCGAAGACCGAGCGCATTCGCCTCGGTTCGGGCGGTGTGATGCTGCCAAACCACTCCCCGTACGTGATTGCGGAGCAGTTCGGCATGCTCGAGGAGCTCTATCCCGGCCGCATCGACCTTGGCTTGGGCCGCGCGCCCGGTACTGATCAGCAGACGCTGGGCCGTGCTTTGCGACGAGACCCTGCCGCCGCCGAACGCTTCCCCGAAGACGTTCTCGAGCTGCAGGCGTGGCTGTCCAACGAGTCCCCACTGCCAGGCGTGACCGCGATGCCCGGGTTTAACACGAACGTACCGCTGATCATTCTGGGTTCGTCCATGTTCGGCGCATCCCTGGCCGCGAAGCTGGGCCTGCCGTACGCGTTCGCCTCTCACTTCGCGCCGCAGCACTTGGAGCAGGCCACCACCTATTACAAGGAGAACTACCAGCCTTCGGAGCGCCACCCCGAGCCGTACTGCATCGCCGCGGTCAACGTCACAGCTGCCGATTCCGAGCAGGAAGCCGAGGAACAAACCCGTATCGTGCACCGCAACCGCGTGCGCGCGTTCATGGGGCGGCGCGGAACGATGCTTTCGGACGACCAACTTGACGCCGTGGTCAATTCCCACCAGGGCCGCCAGATCACGGACATGCTGCGCTACACGGCGAAGGGCACCGGCGAGCAGGTTGCGGAATACCTCGAGGCGTTCCAAAAACTGGCCAATGCGGACGAGTTGATGATTTCGCTGCAGTCCGGCAGCCACGACGCAACCCTGCGGAATATGGAAATTCTTGCCGGTTCCTGGGGAAAGTAAAATTCTGGTGAACAGTGGTCTAGGATTTGGCTATACAAATCCGCTTCGACCACGAAAGAACTGACCCTCATGGCTCAATTGCCCACCGGTCCACTCCGTCGCCCACAGCAGCACGAGGAGATCGCTGACTACCTTCGCGACGAGATTTTCGCAGGCCACATCCCTGCAGGCGAATCGTTGCCAAGCGAGGTCGAGTTGTGTGAGCAGTTCAACACCTCCCGCGGACCGGTACGCCAGGCGGTAGCGACGCTTCGCGCGGAGGGCCTGCTCTCCTCGGGCCGCGGGCGTCGCTCCCTGGTGCTGTCCAATACCCGCACCGAGACGTTCGAGGAGATCCTGTCCACCACCTCGTGGCTGTACCGGATGGGCAAGAACCCGGGCGAGGTGGTCAACCGCCGCGGCATCATCCAGGCCGACGAGACCGTCGCCGAGAAGATGCGCATCACTCCTGGCACAGACGTCTACGTGCTCGACCGGGTGCGCAGCGCCGACGACGAGCCGCTCGTGGCCGAAGTGATGTACTTCGACGCGTCGCTGACTGATGTGATTGAGACGGTGGATACCTCCGAGGATTCCATCCACCGCGAACTCATTCGCGCGGGCGCGGACTTTAACAACCTGTCGCGTTCCTTCACGGTGGAGCGCGCCGATGCACAGCTGGCAACGCAACTCGGCATCGAGGAAAACGACCCGGTAGTTGCGGTGGCGCTGAAGGCGCTGACACACAACGGTGACGTGCTCGAATACGCCGTGCACATCTTCCGCGCGGACAAGGTGTCCTTCGGATTGAACAATGTTCGGGGGCACTCGTCCCCCCTGTGGTTCCAGGTGGAATCCGACATCCACTAATCTCACAGCATGCTTTCAAGGACGCTGGTCGCAGCCACCGTCTCCCTTTCACTTGCGTTGGCTGCTTGCACCAATTCCGAGGCCCGCGATGAGGTGGTGGTTGCGGCTTCCGCAGCACCTGCTGGCTTGGACTTCACCACCGTTGGCGGCGCTGCTGCACCCCAGGCTCTCGTGGGCAATGTGTACGAGACGCTGGTGCGTATCGACGACAACGGCCAGCCCATCCCCCACCTCGCCTCCTCGTGGGACCGCGACGGCGACACATTCATCTTCCACCTACGCGACGACGTGACGTTCTCCAACGGCAAAGCGTTTACCGCCGAGGACGCCGCGTTCTCAATCGATTACGTGCAAAACGAGTGGACGAATGGGTTGAAGGCCCAGATGGCTCCGGTCGTCGATACGCACGTGCTCGACGAGCACACCTTGGCCGTCACCATCGAGGGTGACGCGGACGCGTGGCTGTGGTCCATGGCAACGCTGACCGGCGCGATGATGACCCCGGCGAGCATCGAGCGCCTGGCCACCGACCCGCTGGGAACCGGCCCATACACAGTGCAGCGCTTCGACATCGGCGAGAAGATCGTCTTCGAGGCACGCGAGGACTACTGGGACGGCTCCGTCGAGCGCAACGCCGTGATGCGTTACTTCGACGACCCGGTCTCCGCCGTCAACGCGCTGCGCGTGGGTGACGCGGACGTGGTGTGGGCGATGCAAGCCCCGCAATTGATCGAGACGCTGCCCGAGGACATCCGGGTGGAAGTGGGCACCACCAACGGCGAAGTGCTACTGAGCATGAACAACCAACGCGCCCCCTTCGACGACCCCGACATCCGCCGCGCGGTGGCGTACGCAATCGACCGCGACGCGATCAACGAGGTGGTCTACAACGGGCTGGCCACCGACACCGGCGGCGCACCCGTCCCGCCGACCGACCCGTGGTTCACCGGGCACAACTACTACCCCTTCGACCCCGACAAGGCCCGCAAACTGCTCGCCGGGCGCACCCCGGAGGTCACCATCACGGTGCCCAACCTGCCGTACGCACAGACCGCATCGGAGCTGCTCTTCTCGCAACTTCGCGACGTCGGCTTCAACATCAAACTGGAAACCGTCGAGTTCCCCGCCGTGTGGCTCAGCCAAGTGCACAAGGGCCACGACTACCAGGCGTCACTCATCGCCCACGTGGAGCCGCGCGACGCCGCCCAACTGTTCGGCAACCCGGACTACTACCTGGGCTACGACTCGCCCGAGGCCCAGCAGCACTTCGCGGACGGCGACATCAAAGCCGCCATCGACCAAGTCATGGCCGACGCGGCGTCGCTGACCCTGGTCAACGCGCCCAATATCGTGCTCTACGCCCCAGGCGTGAGTGGACTCAACCCCAACGTGGTCACTGACTCGCTACGGCTGAACGAGGTGAAGAAATGATCCGCACCATCAGCAAACATCTGCTGCGCTTTGTGCTGCTGCTCGTCGCCGCCAGCCTGATCATCTTTACGCTGCTGCGCGCAGTGCCGGGCGACCCGGCGCGCATCGCGCTCGGCGTGGCGGCAACCGAGGCAGACATCGCAGAGCTCAACACCCGCCTCGGGCTCGACCGCCCGTTGCCAGCGCAGTACTTCGACTGGATTTCAGGGCTGATCACCGGCGACTTTGGTGTTTCGTTGTCTTCGGGCAAGGAGATCACCGAATCCGTCATTGAACGCGCCGGGGTATCGCTGACGCTTACGGTGCTTGCGATGACGGTGTCGCTGCTCGTCGCGGTACCCGCCGGTGTGTACATCGCGGGCCGGCGCCGCTCCGCGGGCTCGGCGGTGGTCAGTGGCCTGTCGCAGGTGGGCATCATCGTCCCGTCGTTTTTGGTCGGTATCGCGCTGGTGGCGTTGTTCTCCGTACGCTTAGGCTGGCTGCCCGCCAACGGGTGGGGCACGCCTGCGCACGTGGTGCTGCCGGTGGCGGCGCTTTCACTTGTGCAGGCGTCGATTCTGACCCGCTACATTGCGGCGTCGGTGCGCGAGGAGCTGGGGAAGGATTATGTGCGTACGGGACGGGCGCAGGGGTCGTCGATACGCGCAGTGCTCTACTCCTCTGCCCTGCGCAACGCGGCACTGCCGGTGATAACGGTCGTCGGTGTGCAGCTGGCGTCGCTGGTCGTTGGCGCGGTGGTCATCGAGCGCGTGTTCACGATCCCGGGGTTGGGCACAATGCTTCTCGACGCCGTAGGCAACCGCGACCTCACCACCGTTCAAACTGTGATGATGCTGGTCGTGGCCTTCACGCTGGTGGTCAACCTCATTGTGGATCTGACGTACACGGTGGTCGACCCGCGGGTTCGGAGGCAAGCATGACAACACAACGCAAAATCGGCGGGCTGATCGTCCTGGCCGTCGCGGCAGTTGCGCTGCTGTCGCTGGTGTGGACGCCGTTCGACCCGCTACAGGCCGACGTTCAGAACCGACTCCAGGGCACTTCGGCAGCGCACTGGATGGGCACCGACCAGTTCGGCCGCGACATCACCTCGCGCGTCATGGACGGTGCGCGCCTGACCCTAACGGTGGCTATCGGCGCAGTTGGGCTTTCCGCGTTGGTCGGCGTGCCGCTGGGCATCTGGGCCGGCATGCGCCGCGGTGCGGCCCGATTCGTCATGGCCGGCGCCGACCTTCTGCTCGCCTTCCCCGCGCTGCTGCTGGCCATCGTGTTCACCGCCGTGTTCGGTGCGTCGATCTGGATCGTCGTGCTAGCCATCGGCATCGCCGGCATCCCGGGATTCGTCCGCGTCGCCCGCGCCGGCACGCTGCAGGTGATGCAAAACGACTACATCCTGGCCGCGCGCATTGCCAAGGTGTCCGGGCCTGCAATCGCGTGGCGCCACGTCCTGCCGAATATCTGGCCGATCGTGCTCACACAGGTCTCCGTCGCCGTGGCCCTTGCCATTCTCGCCGAGGCTGGCCTGTCCTTCCTCGGCCTCGGCTCCCCCGCCCCGTACGCGTCGTGGGGCCGCATGCTGCAGGCCTCGCAGCCGTTCTTGGCCACCTCCCCGCACCTCGCACTGTGGCCGGGCCTGGCCATCGCGGTGACCGTGCTGGGATTTAACCTGCTCGGAGGCACCGATGATCGACGTTAAGCACCTCAGCATCGACGGCATTCTCCACGACATCACCTTCCACATCGCCCCCGGCGAGCGCGTGGGCATCATCGGTGAATCCGGCTCCGGCAAGTCCATCACCGCCTTAAGCATCATGGGGTTGAGTGATCTGCCCGCGACCGGATCCATCACCGTCAACGGCACCGAGATGGTGGGCACCCGCGACCGCGTGCGCCGCCGCGTGCGCGGCAAAAACGTCGCCATGGTGTTCCAAGAACCCATGACCGCGCTCGATCCGCTGAAGAAGATCGGCCGGATCGTTGCCCGCGACCTGCTCCGAGACGTCGGCGTGGACCGCCCCGACGCCTACCCGCACGAACTCTCCGGCGGCCAGCGCCAGCGTGTGCTCATCGCGCTCGCGCTATCCCAGAACCCGGACGTGCTCATTTGCGACGAGCCCACCACCGCCCTCGACGCCATCGTCCAGTCCGACATCCTCGACCTGCTCGACCGGCTTGTCCGCGAGCGCGGCATGGGCCTTTTGTTCATCTCCCACGACCTTGCCGTGGTACGCCGCATGACCGACCGCGTACTGGTGTTCAAGGACGGCCGCATCGTCGCACCCGACTCCGACTACGCCAAGGCTCTCGCCGCCGCAGCCGAGCCCGGCGCGCCCGCTGCCCCTGTCGCCCTCGGCGAGCCGGTCGTCGAACTGGATGGTGTCTCGCTGCAGCGCGGCGCCACCATGGCGGTGGACAACGTCACCCTCACCGTGCGCGAAGGCGAGCGTCTGGCCATCGTGGGCGGGTCTGGCTCGGGCAAGACCTCGCTGCTCCACCTGATTGCGGGGCTGCGCGAGGCCACATCCGGCACCGTGACAGTCGCAGGGGATGTGCAGATGGTGTTCCAGGACCCCTACTCCTCCCTTGACCCACGTATGGAGGTTGGGGCGTCGATTCGTGAGGTAGGCGTCGATAAGCAACGCTCCGACGAAATGCTCGAGCGCGTCGGCCTTGCCGGCGCCGGCCACCGCAAGCCCGCACAATTTTCCGGCGGGCAGCGCCAACGCATCTCTATTGCGCGCGCCGCAGCCCCTCGCCCGAGCATTTTGCTTGCCGACGAACCCGTGTCCGCCCTCGACGCCACCATCCAAAACCAGGTGCTTGACCTGCTTCGCGACACCGTCGGCAACCACACCCTCATCTTCGTCACCCACGACTTAAACGTCGCGCGTGAACTGTGCCCCACCGTTGCCGTCATGCAGTCCGGGCGCATCGTCGAACAGGGTGCGACCGAGGAGATCTGGGCCAACCCACAGCACCACTACACCCGGGAGCTGCTCGCCGCCGTACTATAGGCACCCATGAGTGCCGCAAAAATCTGCGTGGTCGGATCCATCAACGCCGACCTCACCGTCAATGTTGACCGACACCCCACCCCAGGCGAAACGCTACTCGGCTCCGGCGGAGGCATCACCGCCGGCGGCAAGGGCGCGAACCAAGCCTGCGCCGCCGCACGCCTCGGCGCCCCCGTCGCACTGGTCGGCGCGGTAGGCACCGACTCGAACGCCATCCCGGCAACTGCACTGCTGCGCGAGGCGGGCGTCGACCTCACCCACGTCGAAGAAGTCACTGAGGTCACCGGTCTTGCCGTGATCACCGTCGCAGCCAACGGCGAAAACACCGTCCAGGTCGTCCCCGGCGCCAACGCACTGGTCGACGCCGACTTCGTCTCCCGCCACGCCGAACCCGTCGAAGCCGCCGAAGTTGTCCTGCTGCAGGGCGAAATCCCGGCCGACGGCTTCGCCCGCGCCGTCGAACTGGCAAAGGGTCGCGTGGTGATCAACCTCGCCCCCGTCGTCGACGTACCACGCGAGGCCCTGCTCGCCGCCGATCCCCTGATGGCCAACGAACACGAAGCGGGCCTGATCCTCGATCAGCTTGGCTACGACTCCACCGGCACCCCCGAGGACCTCGCACGCCGCCTGAAGGACGCGGGCTTCGCCTCCGTCGTGCTCACCCTCGGCGCGGCAGGTGCGCTCGTGGTTGAAGGCGACGCGCTGACCCACATCCCCTCCCCACAAGTCGAGGCCGTAGACACCGTCGGCGCCGGCGACTCCTTCGCAGGTGCGTTCTGTGCCCGCATCATCGAGGGCGACACGCTCGTCGAGGCCTCCACCTATGCGTGCCGCGTCGGCGCGTTCTCCGTCACCCGCCCCGGGGCACAACCGTCCTACCCGACCGCCGCCGACACCCTGCCTGGAGCGTAAACCCAAATGAGCCCTCAGATGATGCCGCGACGGTCGTCGTCGACAAGCAATAAACGCCCCATGCGCGTCCAACGCACACAAGGCGTCTACCCCGACGACATGCACCCCGGCCTCGTCCCGGGCATCAGCGTCGAAGAATCACGCCACAACTTCAGCCTGGACAAAGTCGTTTTCGGCGTGACCGCCGCAGCGATCCTTGCCTTCATCATCTGGGGCGTGACCTCCCCAGAACGGGTCGGCTCGAGCGCCTCCAGCGCACTGTCATGGGGCCTTCGCAACTTCGGCTGGCTCTTCAACATCGTGCTCGTCGCCTGCGTCATCATCATGGCAGTGCTGGCGTTCTCTCGCTTCGGCAACATCACACTGGGCAAAGACGACGAAGAACCCGAATACTCGTTCTTCTCCTGGGTCGCCATGATGTTCGCTGCAGGCATCGGCGTAGGCATCTTCTTCTTCGGCCCCTCCGAACCACTGACCATGTACCTCGACCCGCCACCGCTGACCGTCGAGGCCGAAACCGAAGAAGCACTGCACCACGCAATCGCCCAAGCCAACTTCCACTGGGGCCTCTCCCCGTGGGCGCTCTACGCACTGGTCGGTGGCGCCATGGCCTACTCCTGCTACCGCCGCGGACGACCCACGCTTATGTCGTCGCTGTTTACCCCGGTGTTCAAGCGCTCAGGCCCTTTCGGCACCATCATCGACATCCTGGCGATCGTGGCCACCCTGTTCGGCACCGCGGCCACGCTGGGTATTTCTACCCTGCAGATCGGCGACGGCATCGCCATCATGCGCAGCGGCGACTCCGCCCCCATGGGCGTGCTGCTGACCGTCATGGGCGTGCTCACCATCGGCTTTGTTATCTCCGCCGTCTCTGGTGTGGGCAAAGGCATCCGCATCCTGTCGAATATCAACATCTCGTTGACGTCGGCGGCCATCCTGTTCATCTTCGCCACCGGGCCAACCCTGCTGCTGGTCAACCTACTGCCGTCAGGCACCCTGGTCTACGCCGACCGCTTCTTCGACATGGCGTCGCGCTCCTTGTCCTGGGGTGAAGACACCCTCGACTTCCAGTCTGCCTGGACTGCCTTCTACTGGGCGTGGTGGATCGCCTGGGCACCGTTCGTCGGCATGTTCATCGCACGAATCTCCCGCGGACGCACTCTGCGCCAATTCGCGGTAGTGACCACGCTCGTCCCCACCGCCGTGCTCATCTGCGCGTTCACTATCTTCGGTGGCACCGCAATCACCTTCTCCCGCGAAGGCCGCGAAGGCTTCGACGGCACCGCCACCCCGCAGCAAGTGCTCTTCAACATGTTCGGCGAAATGCCGCTGGCGGAGATCACCCCGTACATCCTCATCGGCATCCTCTCGGTGTTCTTCATCACCTCCGCAGACTCCGCCTCCACGATCATGGGCTCCATGTCGTCCAAGGGCGACCCCGAGCCGAACAAACTCGTGGTGGTCTTCTGGGGACTGGCCATGATGGGCATCGCTGTGGTCATGCTGCTCTCCGGCGGCGAAGACGCCCTGTCCGGCCTGCAGTCCCTGACCATCCTGTCCGCAATGCCGTTCTCAGTGGTCATCCTGTTGCTGATGTACTCGTTTATCAAGGACCTCTCCACCGACCCCATCGCCATCCGCAATTCCTACGCCCGCAACGCGGTGAAGTCCGCCGTCATCCGAGGTATCGAAGAATACGGCGACGACTTTGAAATCGTGGTCGAGCCCTCCGCAGCAGGCGAAGGCGCAGGTGCCGAGTTCGATTCCACGTCCGACGAATACACCGACTGGTATCGACGCACCGACGAAGAAGGCACCCCCGTCGGCTACGACTACGAAACCGGCGAATGGTCCGACGGCTACCAGCCCGAAGAGGAAGACAGCACAACCGCCGAGAACGACGGCGCCGCCGAAGACAACCGCGGCTAGCTACTTCCCCGCCATGTCCAGCAGGCGGCCAAGCACCGCCTTGCCGTGGCGGCGCAGCCCGTCGTGCTGGAACTGGTCCGTCTCAAACACCTTCGCACCGATGACATCCGCAGTTTCCAGCGACAGCTCGCGCGGCACATAGATGTCGTCGGTGTACACCGCCGCGTATGCATCGTGGCCGGAATCGAGCCCGGCGTACAGGTTGTCCCAGTCGTCCTTCTTTGCCAACGCCTCTGCCACAGCCTTGAACGGGCGTAGCTCCGGATCCTCGTCGAATTGGAACGGGAAGATGTGCTCGCCGGTGAGGTAGAACTCCTCGTCGTTAGGGCTGGCGTCCGGCGCGAACCCTGTAAGTTCGCGGGAGACCCGCTCCGCCGCCCAGTTCGTCGCCCCCGGCACCGTGCCGCCGTAGATCGACTCATGTACCGCCGCATACAGCGGGCCTTTGGCGAAACTCACACGCTCCCCCACCGACGCCAAAAAGTCCGTGCGCAGCCTGCCGTTCGGGTGAAACGGCGCCTCAAACAACTGCGCCAGCGACGCGAACCCATCCTCGCGCCCCAACTCAATGCCGAGGGTGCGCAGGCGCCGCGCGCTCAGCCGCTCTCCGGTGGGCAGCAGCTCCTCCTCCGACTCCAGGTGGCGGCACACCTCACGGATCGTCCGCTCGGCCTCCGGGTACTGCTCGTTGAACTGCAGATGGCGGTGCTTCAGCTTGGCAAACGTCGCACGGTAGACACCATCCGCGCCCTCGCTTATCGACGGCAACCCACCCGTAAACAACGCCCTCCCCACACTCTCCGGGTGCATGGCCAAATAATGCGTCAGGCAGAACCCGCCGAAGGACTGGCCCAGCACATCCCACTGCTTCAGCCCCATCTCCTCACGCAAGGCTTCCGCATCGGCGATGATGTCGCTGGCGCGAAGCTGGGTGAGCACGGTGTCGTCGATAAGCGAAGGCGTCGCGGAATCAACCCTGGTCGAGCGCCCCGTACCCCGCTGATCCAACATGACCACCTGGTAGCCGCGCTCGAGCGCAGTTTCCACCCACTCGAACCGCTCACGCGGCGCCGGAAAACCCGGGCCACCCTGCAGGAACAACAACGCCGGGGCATCCGCCTCACCGAAGATGCGGGCGAAGATGGAAAAGCCGCCACGGTTCAACACAATTTCACGCATACGGCGATTGTAGGAACCGGGGCGAGAGTTTCCACGTCAAATAGTTATGTACGACGGAATGAACATCGAATTCCCGCCAACCATCGTCAATGCGTCCCAGATGGAACGCGGACAAAACTACCTGCCTGTTAGCAAACAACGCTTCATCCACGAGCGCCACAGCCTGGAACAATGGGCAGTCCAACTCGCGGCACGACACCACCCGCACAACCAGAAATACGACGTGCCCGCAGCCGTGCGCGCCGTCGTCCACGCGTACGAACGCCCAGGCAGCGTGGTGTGCGGATTCTCCGCGCTCGCTCTCTACGGATTGCCGTATCTCGTTGAAGGCGCAGACACTACTCTGCGAGCACCCACACCCCAAAAACTCAGCGCTTCCGCTATACGTCCCTCCGTCGCACGACTCCACGCCCCACACACAGAAACATGGACCCTCACCCACCGCGGTGTGCCCATCCGCGTTTCTCGACCATTACGTGCAACCGTGCAGGCTCTGCAACAGATTCGACGAGGCGAACACTCGTGGCAGACAGAGCCAATCCCCGGTGTGAGCCCAGAAATGGTCAAGGCTGTACAACTTGTCGACTGCGCCCGTCGACACCTCGGACTACAGGCGGAAGACATTCGCGCCAGCGCCCTTCGGCAAATCAATCAACGGTGGCTGTCTCGGGTGCTCGATCTGTCCCGTTCAACTGCCGATTCGCCGAAAGAAACCGAACTGCGGTTGCTCCTCCAGCCAGTGGTTCGCAACTACGGCCACACGCTCGTAGAGCAGTATCCGCTGACAGTGGGCGGCAAAGCCATTACGACCTTTGATTTTGCCATCCCCGAACTCAAGATCGGGATCATGTTCGACGGCCGACACCACTGGGAGTACGACCAACGACAGTTAGATACGTCCATCAACCTCACATCGATGCTTCATGGTTGGACGGTTCCCCGGGCGGGGTCGAAAACCATGCAGCAATGCGTCGAGGTCGTGGAGAAAACGATCCGGCAGGCGCGTCGGCCCTAGCGCGATGCAAGATGTTACAAGGCCCACGGTAGCGACCTGGGCAAAGTGTAAAACCACGCAGGCGGTACTGCGTGGTTTTACATCAAACTAGGGCGCCGAACTACTCCTCGTCGGTGGACAGCGCTGCCACGAACGCTTCCTGCGGCACGGTGACCGAACCGATGGACTTCATGCGCTTCTTACCGGCCTTCTGCTTCTCCAGCAGCTTGCGCTTACGGGAAATGTCGCCGCCGTAGCACTTCGACAGCACGTCCTTACGCAGGGCGCGGATGTTTTCACGGGCGATGATCTTCGAGCCGATCGCGGCCTGGACGGGCACCTCGAACTGCTGGCGTGGGATGAGCTCTTTGAGCTTCTTGGTCATCTTGTTGCCGTACCACTGGGCGGAGTCCTTGTGCACGATGGCGGAGAACGCATCGACGGGTTCGCCCTGGAGCAGGATGTCCACCTTGACCAGGTCGGCTTGCTGCTCGCCGGCTTCTTCGTAGTTGAGCGATGCGTAGCCCTTGGTGCGGGACTTCAGCATGTCGAAGAAGTCGAAGATGATCTCGCCGAGCGGCATGAGGTAGCGCAGCTCCACGCGGTCCTCGGAGAGGTATTCCATGTTCTTCATCTGGCCGCGCTTGGACTGGCACAGTTCCATGGTGGAGCCGACGAACTCCTGGGGCACGATGATCGTCATGTTCACGATCGGCTCGTACACCTCGGGGATTTTGCCGCCGGGCCAGTCGGACGGGTTGTGCACCATCTGTTCGGTGCCGTCTTCGGCGATCACGCGGTAGGTGACCGACGGCGCAGTGGAGATCAGGTCCAGGTCGAATTCGCGCTCGAGGCGGGTGCGGGTGATCTCCATGTGGAGCAGGCCCAAGAAGCCGCAGCGGAAACCGAAGCCCAGGGCGACGGAGGTTTCGGGCTCCCAGGTGAGGGAGGCGTCGTTAAGCTGCAGCTTCTCTAGCGACTCGCGCAAGGCCGGGAAGTCCTCCTGGGAGACTGGGAACAGGCCCGAGTACACCATCGGCTTCACTTCCTCGAAGCCTTCCAACGGCTCCGAAGCGCCCTTGGAAGCCCAGGTGACGGTGTCACCGACGCGGGTCTCGCGCACGTCCTTCACGCCGGTGATCACGTAGCCGACCTCGCCCGGGCCAAGCCCCTTGGTCTTCTTCATCGTGGGTGAGACCACGCCGATTTCCAGGATCTCGAGCGTGGTGCCGGTGTTCATCATCTGCACCTTCTGGTTCGGCTCGAGGCGGCCGTCCATCATGCGCACATACGTGACGACGCCACGGTAGGTGTCGTAGACGGAATCGAAAATCAGGGCGCGGGCCGGCGCCTCTGCGCCGTGCTCGGACTCGGGAGCCGGAATCAGCTCAACGACGCGGTCGAGCAGTTCCGGCACGCCCTCGCCCGTCTTGCCGGACACGCGCAGCACGTCTTCCGGTTCGCAGCCGATGATGTTGGCGATCTCCAGTGCATACTTTTCCGGGTCGGCTGCCGGCAGGTCGATCTTGTTCAGCACCGGGATGATCTCCAGGTCATTGTCGATGGCCATGTAGAGATTGGCCAGCGTTTGGGCTTCGATGCCTTGGGCGGCGTCGACAAGCAAAATTGCGCCCTCACACGCGTCGAGGGAGCGGGCGACCTCGTAGGAAAAGTCCACGTGGCCTGGGGTGTCGATCATCTGCAACACCATCTCTTCACCCGCGTGCGCGCCGGTCTTGGGCACCCACGGCAGGCGAACGTTTTGGGCCTTGATGGTGATGCCGCGTTCGCGCTCGATGTCCATGTTGTCGAGGTACTGGTCGCGCATCTCACGCTCGTCCACCACGTTGGACAGCTGCAAAATGCGGTCTGCCAGCGTGGACTTACCATGGTCGATGTGGGCGATAATGCAGAAGTTACGGATGCGGGCGGGGTCCGTGAACGTATTTTCCGCGAAGTTCGTCGATTTGGCAGCCATAATTGCTTCATCTTACGTGTCGCGCGACGCGCTAACGTGTGGGCATGCCAACTGAGTTTCACAGAGCTGGTTTAACGCACCGTTTGCGCAAGCCTGCGTGGTGGCGTCCGCTCGTCGAGTTCGTGGTGCTTGCTGTGTGCATCGCAGCGTTCACGATGGCGATGGCGGTGCCGATCGGCCTTGCCGCTGGGTTCTACGGGCTGGGCGATCTTTTCGACGAAACCTCCTCCGACCCGCTTGCCTCCCTGGTGCAGGTGTTGTTCATCGCGGCTTGGCTGCCTGCGCCGTTTATTGCCGCGCGGGTGGTGGGGCGCAAACCCGGTGCGCTCTCCAGCGTCGAGGGGCGATTCCGCTGGGGCGTTGCCGGGCGCGCGTTCGTGGTGGTCGGCGCGATCTATGGGGCGCAGGTGCTTCTCGACGCCCTCCCGTTCGGGACCGGCGACCTTTCGCTGAGTCCTCGCGAATGGATGCTGCTCGCCGCCTTTGTCGTCGTCGTCCCGCTGCAGGCCGCGGCCGAGGAGTACGTCTTCCGCGCGAGCCTGCCGCAGATCCTCGGCCAGTGGATCTCACCTGGCTGGATTTGCTACGGGCTGCCCGCCGCCGTGTTCGTGGCGTTGCACTTGTACAACTGGATCGGTCTGCTCGACATCGCCATTTTCGCCCTGTGCGCCGCACTGCTGACCTGGCGCACCCGCGGCGTGGAGGCGGCCGTAGTTTTGCACGCGGTGTCCAACACCATCGTGTTTTCCTACGGCACGCTGGGGTTGACTGATCCAGGCGAAACAGAAATCACCCTGCCCCAAACGGCCGTCTCCGCGTTGCTCACCATCGGAACGACCGCGCTACTCATGTGGGTGCTGCGCGACGTAGGGAAACATTCGCAGCAAAAAGTGGTTGTTCCATCCCCCGCGAAGGCTTAGAGTGGCCAGTGACCATAAACCGGAGGTGAAACCGTGGCGTTTGAGCGCTTTAAGCGAAAGAGGAAACCCGTCCTCGACCACGGTTTTACGCTGTTTGGCGATCGACTGACATCCCAGATCCAGCAACGCCGTGGTCGTGCCCCGCAAGTCTCGGTGCGCCCCACCGACTCCGTGTGTCGCAGCATCTACTACGCCCCGGACATGGACGGCACCGCCGAACCAGGCGAGGTTGTTTGGGTCACCGTCCCTTCACATCCGCCGCGGCAGCGCTCGATCCTGATCGTGGGCCGCGAGCGCCACGACGTGTTGGGGTTGCTGATCTCCCCCGAGCGGGAACACGAAAACGACGAGCGGTGGTTTGAAATCGGTCCGGGCGATTGGGAATCCTCCGGCCAGCCATGCTGGGTACGGCTAGACAAGACTCTGGTCGTGCCGGAATCAGACGTGGAACGTCGCGGCACCACCGTCCCGCCACGCCGCTTCCAGCGGGTGGCCAACACGCTGCGCGAACGCTTCAACTGGTCGTAACTCCAACAGTTTGGTTTGTGCAGTTCACACTGTTATTCTTTCGGGGTTGTTCGCATCCGGCGCTCAATAGGGTGTGCGGTGCTACGCGGACAGGACCTTGGGTTCGCGTTTGATACCCAAAGCACTGCACGCAATGCCCTGCCAGATGCCGCGACATGTACATGTTCGATTGAGAAACCAAGAGGTATTTCACGATGGCAAACATCAAGCAGCAGAAGAAGCGCGTTCTCACCAACGAGAAGCGTCGTCAGCGCAACAAGTCCTTCCGTTCCGCTACCCGCACGGAGATCCGTAAGTTCCGTGAGGCTGTGGAGTCCGGCGACAAGGCTGCCGCTGAGGCACAGCTGCGCGTTGCTTCCCGCAAGCTGGATAAGGCTGTGACCAAGGGCGTCTTCCACCGCAACTCTGCGGCGAACAAGAAGTCCAACATGGCTCGCGCCCTGAACAAGATGGACTAATTGCCGTTGTTCACAGGTTGATCCCGCCCAGGTTTATTCGGGGCGGGATTTACTTGTTTCTAACGCCGCGTGCGGCCCGACAAAAGAGGAACTTCCGTGAAAATTAAAAAGCGTGCGGTTGCGGCCGCGCTGACGTTTAGCCTGATGGCATCCCCTGCAATCGCTCCAGAGGCGAAGGCTGCAGACCCGTCCGTTTCGGCATCCGTGGATGCAGCTGAGCTCGTTTCGGCATTGTCGAAACTCCTTCCGATGAATAACCCGCAGGTCAAGCAGGCGCTTGGCGTGTTGACGTTGATCATCGCCGGTATTTTGGTAGCGGTGCCGATGGCGGAAGCGGGGTCGTCGATACGCAATGGCGCCGTGGGCGACAAGGCTCCGGGCAAGCACACGCGCCGCATCGTGGTGGATGGCACCTCGCGCTCCTACGATGTGGTCCTGCCGTCGAACTACTCCGAGGGCGTCGCCTACCCGGTGATTCTTGGTTTTGGTGGCTGGCAGCACACCGCAAGCCAGACGCGTGACTACCAGAAGTTCGAGACCGCAATCGACAACACGATTGTGATCTACGCGCAGGGTGTTGACAACGCGTGGGCTGGAGCGCCGTATGCCCGCACGTCGCTGAATGAGGACATCGCCTACACGCGCGCCATTATCGACGACGCCGCCACCCAGTACGGCGCCGACCCGAACCGTGTCGTCGCAGCCGGCCTGTCCAACGGCGGCGGATTTGCGGCCGCACTTGCCTGCCACGCCCCCGACACCGTCAAGGCGGTCGCCTCCGTCGCTGGTGCGTTTTACAACCCGACCGTGACCGGCTGTACCTCCGGATCGGTGCCCACGCTGATCATGCACGGCACCAACGACAACGTAGTGGGATACAACGGCGGTATCCGGCACGGTGCGTTCTACGAGTCGGTGGATAGCGTCATGCGCACCATGGCCTCGAAGAACAAGTGCTTGGGCACGACCACCCGTTCGCGCTCCGACAACGTGACCACGTTTGAGGCGCAGGGCTGCGACGCGGCCACGCGCGTGGAGCGCATCGAGGGTGGCATCCACACCTGGTTCACCGACCCGAGCGCAACCGCCCACACGGTGCGCTTCCTCCTGCCCTACCTGTAAACGGCGAGCCGTTTACAGGGCGGTTAGAGCGCCAGCGCCCCGCGCACGATCAAGGTCAGGCCGACGATAACGAAGAACGCGCCTGCACCGATGTCGATGTAGGGGCCGGCGCTCAGGAACTTGCGCCGCACCCGCTGGGTAGAGATCACCTGGACGAAGACGGCGAACAGGACGAAGGAGCTCAGCCACAGCGCAAACGTCACGATGAGGGCGGTGCTCAGGCTGGGGCTGGGCGGCAGCAGTGGGGCGATCATGGCGGACAGCGCGATGACGATCTTGGGGTTGGCGAGGTTCGTTGCTAAGCCACGCATGTATGCAGAGCGCACCGTGCCGAGCCGCTGCTCCGCCTCTTCGAGGGTCATTGGTGGGTTGTGCCGATCCGCGAGACCACCACGAACGTTGCTCGCACCCATCGCGATCAGCACTGCACCACCCACCAGTTGGACGTAGGTCAGCGCGTCTGGGAACGCGTTGAGCAGCGCCGCAGCGCCAAAGACAGTGAGCGCGCACCACATGAGCACGCCAGTTTGGATGCCGATGGCGGTTGCCCACCCGTGGCGGCGCGAGCGCGTCGCTGTGCGGGTAATCAGCACCACGTCGGGACCTGGCGCGGCGGCACCGATGACGTTGAGGCCGATGATGACGGCGAGATCTCCCGGCGCGATCATACGAGCTCCGCGATGCGTCGCACGGCGTTTTCCAGGGCGAACTCGGCGTCGCCGCCTTGGCCTTTCACCTCTGCGTCGAGGTCAGCCACGATGATCACCGCTTCGGACACCGCTCGGCCGGACCAGTGGCGCGCCACCTGCATGGTTTTCTTGGCCACGTACGGGTGCATGCCTACGGTGCGTGCGATCTGGTCGGGGTTGCCGCGCACGCCGTAAAGTTTCGCGATGTCGCCGACTTTGTGGGCGAGCGCTGCGGCGATGGTGGCCGGTTTGACGCCCAGTTGAAGCGCCCGGCGCGTCGATGCGAGTGCGCGGTCGGCGCGGCCGGCGACCATTTGGTCGGCGATGTCAAAGCCTGCGACCTCCGCGACGCCAACGTAGTATTCGCGCACTGCGGCGACGGTGATTTCCCCGTCGGTGTCGGCGACAAGCTGGCTAACGGCGGAGGCAAGTTCGCGCAGGTCTGAGCCGACGGATTCCAAGAGTGCAGCAACCACATCGGGGGTAGGGCGCACGCCGTGGGAGCGGAACTCTTCGGTGACCCAGGTGCGCCGTTGGCCGTCGTTAAGCGGATTGGCCTCGTGCACATCGGCGAGTTTTTTGAACTTGGGCACCAGCGATTTCTGCCGCCCACCACCGGTGTGCTGGATGATGATCACGATGCCGGGCGCAGGATCCACGCACGCTTTCAGCAGTACCTCGGTGGGTTCTTTGCCTGCGAGTTCTGCGTGTTTGACCAGTACGACGCGGTCTTCGGCGAACAGTGACGGGCTGGTTGTCATGGCGATTTCGCCTTCGGTGACGTCGCCTGCGCGCAGTGTGGTCACTTCGATGCCGTCGCCAGCGTCGGCAATGATCTTTTTTGTGGCACGCTCGGCGAGGAATTCGTCTTCGCCTAAGACAAGGTGCACGGGGTTGAGCATGACGACCATCTTAAAACTCTCGCCGCGGCAGCACTTGGGTGCCATCCGGGTAGATGGCAACGTTGCCGTCGCGGTTGGGAAAGATCACGGGGATGCCCTGGTCAGTGACCACGGGTCTTCGGTGGGGGCGGCCCTTTTCAAGCACGACAACAAGCTGCGTGCCCGGCGGAATGGGCAGGGCATCTTCTTGCTTTTCGACGACATGAGCACGCAACCTGCCCACATCCACCGGCGTGCCCGCCGGCGCCTGCGACAGGACCACACCAAACCCGCACACAAGCGCCGCCGCCAGAGTGGTCTTCGGGTATCCGGCAAACAAGCCCGCGAGGAACCATCCGTAGACAACCACGACGACGATGGGTTCCGTCTCTACCGTGGCACCGGGAAACCGTGCACCGTTTTCTGCGACCACACGCACCCAATAGGCCATGGGTTCCACCACCCACAGCACAGGTGCAGCCAACCCGCCGTGGATGAGGCTGAGCAACACCGCCGCAAGGCCGAGCACAGTCACCGGGCCGGTCACCGGTGCGACGATGACGTTTGCCACCACAGAGACTAAAGAAGCCCGGCCGGCCATCATGGCGACAATCGGCATCGTCGCTACGTCGGCGGCAACCGCAACGGCAAGTGCACGCACGAGAATGTCGGGCCAGCCCGTGGCAGCAAGGACGCGGTACAACAGCGGAAACAGCGCGACGATGCCCGCGGTCGCCGCTACCGAGAGCGCGAACCCGTAATGCACCGCCAGGTCTGAATCCACCAGCACTAGGCCGATCACCGATAAACACAGCGCGTGGATCGGCTCGGACTGGCGTGACGCCAACACCGCAGTCAACCCCACCAACCCAGACACGGAAGCGCGCAGCACGCTCGGCTCGGGTCCGACCAGCGAGGCGTAGAGCAACAGCGCCGCAGCCGACGCCACGATACGACCCCGCAGCCCCAAGCCCACTGCCGCTGCGGCAATCGCTGCGAACGTGGTCACGATTGCCACGTTCGCACCAGAGACTGCTGACAGGTGCGAGAGGCCAGTGTCGATGTAATCCTGCTGTTCTTGGCTGGTTTGCAACGAGACGTCCCCGAGCACCATGCCCGAGATCAGCCCTTGGGCGGACTCCCCCACGGTGGCCTGGACAACGCCGGCAAACGTTTCCCGGGTGTGCTGCGCAAACGCAGCCAACCCCTGCGGTGGGGAGACCACCTCAACTGACCCGTTGACCGCAATCGGGTTGATCCCAGCCATCTCCGATTCCTTCACCACGCCGCGCACAACCACCTGGGCGCCGGACACGGCAGTGTCCGGCACTTCATCGACAAACACGGGCGTCAGCGTCGGGTTGCCGTCTACCTGCACGCGGACGATGAACCCGCCGGTGCTCGTCTGCTTCGGCGCGCCCGATACCCGGCCCACGAACTGACCCGCGGGCTCCCACGCCCGCGCAATGCGCAGTCGCACCCCGGTGGTCACGACGGCGGCCGCACCCATCCCCGCAATGAACACCGCCTGCCCGTAGGCGCGCAGCACCACAGCACCGATAACGGCCACCAGCACCACAACCACCGCGATGCCCACTCCGAGGGTGATCGCCACCGCAGCCGCTGCCCACACCACCAGCGCCGCCGGGACAAGCCTGATCTCCCCCACTTACCCCACGCCCCGTCTATAAGCCGACCTGGTCGCGCATTGCCGCAAGTTTCGCCGGTCCAATTCCTTTCACGTCAGTCAACGCATCTACCGACGCAAACGGCCCGTTTGCCTCACGGTGCGCCACGATCGCGGCTGCGGTTGACGGGCCGACTCCGGTAATCGTCGTCAATTCCTGCACCGATGCGGAGTTGATCGACACCACCCCACCCGCCGAAGCGCCAGCAGCGCCAGCACCGCCACCGGAATCCGTAGCGGCCGGTGGGGCGTGTTGGGAGCGGACGTGGATCTGTTGGCCGTCGACAAGCAATTGCGCATGATTGATCGAGATCAAGTCAGCATCCGGCAATGGCCGGGCCGTCTGCAGCGCATCCGCGACCCGTGCACCCTGGTTCAACGTGATCAGGCCCGGGTTTTCCACCTCACCAACAACAGAGACCACCACGGTGCCTGTGACCTCGGTGGGAGAGGCGACCTGCTCCCACGCAACGCCCTCATCATCCATGGGGCCGGATCGGGTCACCGCCCATCCGCCGACGGCGAGCAGCACTGCACCGGCGGCGGCCGCAGCTTGTTTCACAGGGATGCGCACCCGCGGCTCCGGGTAGCGCACCGTCAGGAGGTCTTCTTCCCCGGTGGGCCGGGTGAGCTCCTTGAGTCGTTCAGTGGCGTTCACACCAAAAACGCTATAAACCCCCGGCGCACTCGCCAAGGGGTCAGAAAAAATCTGTGGATAATCCGCCATCTACGGGCGACGAAAACAACAGTTATCCACAATTACGAGATGAGAACACCACCGACAGGCCGATTGCCCCTTCGCCGGTATGCATCGCGATCACCTTCACCAGCGGCTCGACCATGACCCGTGAGCCTTCCGGAAGTGTTTCGCGCAGCAGATCCGCGAGTTGCTCGGCGGCGTCCGGCACGTCCGCGTGCTGCACTGCGGCGAAAACGGGCTCGCCGCACGCGCGCTCTTCTACCAACTCGGTGAGTTTGGCAAACGCCTTCGACTGTGTGCGAGTCTTGCCCGCGAGTTCGAGCTTGCCTTCCCGAATGTGCAGGATCGGCTTGTTTGCCAGCAGCGCAGCCGAGAGCATCGCAGTGCCGGCAGGCAGGCG
This sequence comes from Corynebacterium coyleae, assembly GCF_030408635.1. Classification (NCBI taxonomy): domain Bacteria; kingdom Bacillati; phylum Actinomycetota; class Actinomycetes; order Mycobacteriales; family Corynebacteriaceae; genus Corynebacterium; species Corynebacterium coyleae. Next base: position 1,918,180 of record NZ_CP047198.1, read on the forward strand.
GCCGGACTTGCGCAAATCGTCGAGTTGGTGCAGGTACAACCACGTTTCGGAGCGCGCAATGGTGGACTTCGCCATCGCTTCGCACTCGTCTAACGTGCCGCCTTCCGCCGCAACAGTCGCGGCTGCCATCGCTGCGGCACCGATCGCCATGCCCGCAGAGTGCGTCTCCACGACACGGACCGTGCCTGGGAACACCGCAGACGCGGCCACCGCAGCCGACCAGGTGGACGAGAACGTCTTGGCAAGGTGGAGGGCGATCACGCCGTCGTCGCCACCACGCTCGAGCTGGCGGGCATAACAGGCGGCGAGTTCCAGCGACGACAACCCGGACGAGGACTCCCCTTCTGCGCCCTCGACACGGTGCAGGTCAACGACGCAGATATCGAGTTCCTCCACGACCTCCTGCGGCAACCCCGCGGAGGAATCCACCACGACGCGAACACCCATTAGTTACGGCCTCGGTTCCAGGCTTCGATGTACCACTGGGTCTTGGTGTCGTCGTCAATGCGCGGCATTGCCACCAGCCGTGACGTGTTCGCGTTACCGAGCCCCTTGAACAGCGGATACTGAGACACCTGCAGGCCAAGCAGCGTGGCGGTCAGCGCGGCGATGGTGCCTCCGTGCGCCACGAGCAGGACAGCAGCATTGTCCCATTCATCGTGGTCACGCATGAGTTCCATGACCACTTCGCGGGAACGTTGCGCAACGTCGATGCGGCTTTCGCCCTCTGGCGGCGCCCAGGTGGGGTCGGTGCGCCACAACGCACGAGCCCCGTCGTGGGCGGTGTCCACTTCCTCGTGCGTCTTGCCTTGCCACTGGCCAAGGTGGGTTTCGCGCAGACGCTTATCGACGACAACCTCAAGGTCCAAATCCGCCGCCACCACATCAGCCGTATCCTTCGCACGGATGAGGTCAGATGACACGATCTTGTTAATACCCAAGTGCCGCAGGTCCTCTGCCGCAGCATGCGCCTGGGCGCGTCCGCGCTCGGACAGTTCAGTATCCAGCTGGCCCTGCATGCGGCGAGTTGCGTTATAGAGCGTCTCGCCGTGACGCAGCAAAATCAGTCGGCGCTGCATGGGTCTTAGTACTCGTCGTCCGCGGCTTCGGGTCCCTCACCTGCCAGGGGAAGGTCCTCGATGGTCTGGGCTTTGCGCAGGTCAGCTTCGTCGCCAAACGCTGCGGGACGCTCGTAAGGCTCGAGCCCTTCGACCTCAATGGCCGGGCAGTCTGCGTACAGGCGGTCCAGGCCGTAGAACTCGCGCTCGGCTTCGCGCTGGATATGGACCACGAAGTTGCCGTAGTCAAGCAACACCCAGCGGTTTTCGCGGTTGCCCTCACGGCGCTTCGGCTCAACACCCAGGTCGGTCAGGTCGCCTTCGACCTCTTCAACAATGGCGGCAACCTGGCGTTCGTTATCTGCAGAGACGATGACGAACACGTCGGTGATCGCCATGACGTTAGACACGTCGATAACAGCGATATTGGTGCCGAGCTTCTCGTCGGCGGCCTTCGCGGCTACCTTGGCGCGGTCAATGGAGATCTGCGGGGCAGTCAAGTGGCAATCCTTATTCAGGTCATGGACAAATCAACTGGGCCATTGTCCCACGTATGACCGCAACATTTCCAGTTCAGGGGTCGCGCCTAGGGTGCGTAGAGCGAATTCTTCGCGATGTACTGCACCACACCGTCCGGCACCAGGTACCAAACCGGGCGCCCGTTGGAGGCGCGCTCGCGGCAATCGGTCGAAGAAATCGCCATGGCGGGAATCTCCACGAGGTGCACGCGTTCCTGGATATCCGCAGGCAGCATGTCTTCGCGCAACTCGTAGCCGGGGCGCGTCACGCCGACGAATTCGGCGAGTTCAAACATTTCTTCCCAGTCGTGCCAGGACATGATCGACGCCAACGCGTCCGCGCCCGTGATAAAGAACAGGGCCTCGTCCGGGAATTGTTTTCGTAGGTCCCGCAGGGTGTCAATCGTGTAGGTGGGTCCCCCGCGGTCGATATCCACCCTTGAAACGGAGAAGCGCGGGTTGGACGCGGTGGCCACCACGGTCATCAGATAGCGGTCTTCCGCCGGACTGATGTGCCGGTCGGCCTTCTGCCACGGCTGGCCGGTGGGTACGAAGATGACCTCGTCGAGGTTGAAGCGATCCGCCACCTCACTCGCGGCAACGAGGTGGCCGTGGTGGATCGGGTCGAACGTGCCACCCATCACCCCGATGCGCCGGGCGTTGTCCAGCGATGCCGCGTAGTGCTCAGCCATTGGGTGTTTACCTCAGTCCTGGCAGTGGCTGGATGTTAATCGACTCAATAAACAGCAAAGACATGCCGATGACGCCTGCGACCAGCGCGCCGAGAATACCCAGCACCGTGCCGATGATCACCGGACGATTCGACTCGTCAGCCCACTTTGCCTTGTTGGAGCTGCCCGGCTGGGACACGGTCTCCGTGACACAGATCTGCTCGCCCTTGCTGTTGGTCACCGGGACGGGGTTGCCGCCCTCCTCATCAACTTTCCACTGGCACGTTTCCTTGACGGTTTTCGTTTCCTCGGTCTTGCGCACAAACTCTGCGGCCGAGGCAACAGTAGGCGTCGCGCCAGCCAACAACGCGGCAGCGACAGTAGCGGAAATGATGCGGTTCATTAGCGGTAGCGTACCTGATCAACAAATCGGCCGAAAGCATCCGAGACTTGGTTGTCCCAGCGCGATGGCCAACGGAAGTAACGCGCGTGGTTGCCACCAGTTGGCTGGGATGCCTGCAGCGTCTGAATGGACAGGTCACACACGGAGTCCTGCGGCAAGCAGTAGTTCACGCGGTTCGGGGTCGCCCCTGCGGTCTTGGTGTTAAACGGCAAGAAGCCAAGCATGCCTCCGGCACCACCTGCTGGCACGCCGACGGTGGACCAATCCCCCGCCGCCGTGTTCGGGTTGCCAAAGTAGACCACACCCGCCAACTGGCCACGGCGTGCCAGTTCGCGCTCGTGCTCAAGCAGAATCATCGCGCCTTGCGAGTAGCCGGACAGGATGTACTTCGGGCGGCAACCACTGCGATGCTCGTAGTCATTGACCATCTGCATCACACCGGTGCGTCCGATCTGGACCGAATCCACGAACTCTGTGGCTACTCGCCTTGCCATCATCCACACCGGGTTGGCGTACTGCAGCGCAAGAGCCAGTGCCTGCAGGATGGTGCTTGGTACGGCAACCGACGGTACGTCGTATTCGGGGAACGTCGCCGGGTAGTAGCGCGGCTCCAGGCCGATGACCTCGACGTCCTTCATCAGCGAGTTACCGCCGTGGGTGGCTGCGTAGCGACGCTCCGCATGCTGCAGGAACGCACGAATCGTCTCACCCTCCCAACCGTTGGAGGTCCACGGCGCAGCCCACGAATACTTCGTGCGGTAAATCTGCGTGTTCTGGCCCGAGCCGCGGGCAGCGATGACGGCGACCGCCGGACAGCGCGTCTGCGCGTCTGCTTCGGGGGTCGGTGCGACGGGGCTCAACGTTGCGGTCACAGCCGTCGCAATAGCCGTGGCAAACAGCGCAAACTTGGCGCGAATGGAGGTCCGGGATTTTAGCACGCCGATAGACTAGCGCACCTGGCCATTACCTTCCAGAATCCACTTCGTGGTGGTCAGCTCCGGTAACGCCATGGGTCCGCGCGCGTGAAGCTTCTGTGTAGAGATGCCGATCTCTGCACCCATGCCGTATTGCTCCCCATCCGTGAATGCGGTCGAGGCGTTGAGGACGACGGCGGCGGAGTCGACGGCGGCAGCAAATCGTCGCAAAGCATCTGCGTCTTGGGCTGCGATCGCATCCGTGTGGCCGCTGGAGTAACGCGCGATGTGCGTGGTCGCACCATCGACGCCGTCAACGATGGCGCTTGCGATGTCCATGCTGAGGTATTCCTCGGCGAAGTCCTCCTCCGTTGCGGGTTCTACGGTGGCACCGAACGCAGCATGCTTATCGACGTCACCATGCACCACCACACCAGCCTCCTGCAGCGTCGCGATGATGGTGTGTTTGTCGGTCTCGGACAGGTGGGCGTCGATAAGCACCGTCTCTGTCGAGTTGCACACGCTGACCCGGCGCGTCTTGCCGTTGAGCAGCATCGCGATCGCCTTGTCCAGATCTGCGGACGCGTCGATGTAGAAGTGACAGTTGCCAGTGCCGGTCTCGATGGTGGGCACGATCGCGCCGGTCACCACCGCGTTGATCAAACGTGCACTTCCGCGCGGGATGACCACGTCCACCAGCCCGCGGGCGGTGATGAGATCCTGGACAGAATCGTGGCTCTCGCACGGCAGGAGCTGCACCGCCTCACGCGGCAGGTCGTTGCCTGCGAGGACGTCCTGCAGCACTGCGACGAGCGCCTCGTTGGAGTGGCGCGCCGTCTTGGAGCCACGAAGCAGGGCCACGTTGCCCGACTTCAGCGCCAGACCGAACGCGTCGACGGTGACGTTCGGGCGTGCCTCGTAAACCATGCCCATCACGCCGAGCGGGACGCGCACCTTCTTCATCTGAATCCCGTTGGGCAGCGTACGTCCGGTAAGCACCTCGCCCACCGGATCCTGCAGGCCCGCAACCTGGCGCAGCCCCCCGGCGATGCCGTCGATGCGTTCCTCGTCGAGCGCCAGCCGGTCCAACACCGACTCCGCCAGCCCGTTCGCGCGACCCTCTTCGATGTCGCGCGCGTTGGCTTGAAGGATTTCACCTGCGCGCTCGGCCAGTGCCTCCGCTGCCGCCAACAGCACCGCATCCTTCGCCGGTGTCGGCAGCACCGCAATCGTCGGGGCAACATCCTTGGCACGCTGTGCTTTCTGCAGTACCTCGTCGCGCTCGGCTTGGCGTTGCTGATCAGTCTGTTGGGCAGTCATGCGGCAATCGTAGCGTTAATGCAACTGCCAAGGTCTTGACACCGACAGTGGGCTGGCGCACCATTTTTTCATGTCCGACAAGCACACGCCCGACCCTGAAAACGTAAAACGATCAGAAGCCTTAGCGCGACTTACCAAACTTCCCCGGGTGGACACCGGGCAAGAATCCGTCGCAGACGCGGTGCGCTCAGAGCGGGACTCTGCCGCACTGACGTAGTGGTGATCTAGTACCCGGCCTCGACGTCGACCTCGGTCGACATCTTCTCCCCCGCTTCGAAGAGGCCCCAGTTCTTCAACGCCAGCGCCCCGATGCGGCGTTCCATGTACCGCGGGATATTCGCGGTGTGCGGCGTGATCACACAGTTATCCAGGTCCCACAGCTTGTGGTCCGCCGGCAGCGGCTCCGGCTCCGTCACGTCAAGACCAGCGCCACGGAGCTTGCCGTTGACCAGTGCGTCGGTGAGCGCCTCCGTATCAATCAGCGGACCGCGCCCAACATTGACGACGACCGCCGTGTCCTTCATCTGCTCAATCCGATCAGTGTTCACCATGTGGCGGGTCTCCTCCGTCAACGGGGTAAGCAGGACAAAGTAATCGTGATCGGCCCAGACCTCGTCGGCATCCTTCATGGCAACGGTCCGGTCCGCACCGTCCACCGGGTTGCCCGAGCGGTTCACGGCGGTGATCTCCATACCGAACGGCTCCAAGAAGCGGATCAGGGTTTTACCGATACCACCAGCACCAATCAGGGCGAGCTTCTTGTTATCGAAGAGGTACTCCTTCTCTTTGAACAGCTGTGTGTTGTTCCACTCGCGGTCCACGGCCTTCATACGGTGCTCCACGGCAAGCAGGAGGGCGAGGGTGGATTCGGCCACGGTGTCGTCGTAAAGCCCACCCGCATTAGCAAAGCGCACACCGTTGGCCGCATGTTCAGCCAGGATGCCAGCCTCCAGCAAACCCTCGATGCCGGCGTACTGGATCTGCACGACCTTCACGCTGTCGGGCAGCTCATCCGGGAAATCCTTCGGACCGCCGCCGAACAGCACGAGGTCAGGGTTGTCCTCGAGAGCGACATACTCATGGCCCTGTGCCTCCAGCGCGGCGATGGGCTCGTCTTTGGGCTTTGGCAAATACGTGAACTTCATGCCTGCCCAGAGTACGGAAGAACCCGACCCCCGGCACCGACATTGGAACTATTCGAGTGTCCACGATCGCACGGGCGCCACCCCTGTAAGGAAGTTAACAGTGCCCGTCAAGAATTCCTCAAGAAAACTCATGTGATCACACCTATAGGACCTGTAGTGTTTCCCCGACACCTGTAGAAGAAAGTGCATTGCCTATGACAACTCCCCTCTCACCCGAGCTCGTGATCTACATGATGGAAAACGGCTACCGCCAGGTAGAAATCGCCCGTGAGTACAACGTTTCCCGCCAGTACATTCATCAACTGGCAAAACAAGCCGGCTACACCTCTCCAATCACCACCGTCCAAGAGAACCTGCCCTGGGACGTCGATCCGGCCCTCACCAAAAACGCCACCTTCGTCGCATTCCGTCTCATCGGACACGAAATGGTCGCGCCCGGGAAACTGACGAACGAGTCCCGCGAACGAGCCAACGGACTCATCAAGCGCCTGCTCCAATTCGACGTGGTCATCGACTACGACCCGTCCTACCCGCCCATCATGGGACTGACCAACACTCCAGGATTCGCCTACCTTCCGCGCACAGCTAGCGACGAAAACTTCCTGATGAAGATCAAACCCGGAACCCGCGTCACCCCGCTGGGCGACAAGATCTGGCGGATGCCTGACGAGCCGATTATCTAACCCCTACAACCTGGACGCGTAGTTGCTCAGGTAGTCCGCGTGGACGACTGGGCGACGCTGCTGTTCGGGCAACTCGTCGGAGTGGCGACCCAGCATCCCGGCAAGTTCGGCGGCGTCGTACGCCACTTCCCCGCGGCCGATAGCTTCCGAATCCGGCCCGAGGATCTCCACGATGTCGCCCGCGTGGAACTCACCCTCGATACCGGTGATCCCCACCGCCAACAGGCTTGTGCCGCCACGGGTCACGGCCTCGACCGCGCCTTCGTCCAGGCGCAGCACACCTTCCGCGTCTGCCGCGTAGAGCGCCCAGAACTTCCATGCCGACAGTTTCCGGCCTGGTCGTGTGTGGAACACGGTACCCACCTGGGCGTGGTCGAGCGCGGCGTCGATGTTCTCCGTTGCAGTGAGCAGCACCGGCACGCCGCCACGTGCAGCCAGGCGAGCCGCCGACACCTTCGCGGCCATGCCACCAGTGCCGAAGACGCCGCCGTCGCCGGCTTGGACGGCTTCGAGATCCTTGCCGGTTCGGACTTCGTCGATACGCACTGCCCCAGGCTCGGCCGGATTGCGGTCGTAGAGCGCATCCACGTCGGAGAGCAGCACCAGCGCGTCCGCAGCGATGAGCGTAGCGACGATCGCCGACAACCGGTCGTTATCACCAAAGCGCATCTCAGAGGTGGCAACCGTGTCGTTTTCGTTGACAATCGGCACCGCCCCCATCTGACGCAGCCGCTCCAGGGTGCGCTGCGCGTTGCGGGCCCGCTCACGCGAACCGGCATCGGACTGGGTGAGCAGCACCTGGCCGGTGGCGCGGCCGTAGCGCGCAAACGAGGCACCCCACACCTGCGCGAGGTGAATCTGGCCGACCGAGGCTGCGGCCTGCTTCGTCGCGAGGTCTCGCGGGCGCGTCTTCAACCCGAGCGGGACCATGCCGGCGGCGATCGCACCGGAGGACACGACAACCACGTCGGTACCGCGGGCGATGCGTGCTTCGATGGCGTCGACGATGCGGTCGATTTTTGCTGGGGATACCTGCCCGGTGTCGTCGACAAGCGAACTGGTGCCCAGCTTCACCACAATGCGACGTGCGGACGCGATCTGGCTGCGAAGATCCGACATCCCTATCCCTGCCAGCGCTCGCGATCGGCCTCTTCGCCGGTGCCGTAGTCGTACTCGTCGATCAGGCCACGACGAGCCTGCGATGCACGCTTGCGCTCTGCCGAGGACACACGGTCGGTGCCACCAAGACGCGCGTCCTGGCCACGGCCGGCAAGGGTCGGGTCGCCACCGATCGATGGCTCCCAGTCGAAGGAGATCTCACCAATCGTGACCGTATCGCCCTCTTCCGCGCCGAGCTTGCGCAGCATTTCCTCCACGCCAGCTTTGTTCAGACGGTCAGAGAGGTAGCCGATGGCCTCGTCGTTTTCAAAGTCGGTCTGGCGGATCCAACGCTCAGCCTTCTCACCGGTAACCAGCCAACCCTCCGGGTACATCGGGTCGCGGGTGACCTCGATGCCGCCACGGTTGGAACGACCCACTGCGCGCGGACGGATCACCTCAGCCTCAGCGGTGCGCTCCGGCTTCGGGCGAGCCTTGCGGGCCTTCTTGACGATCTCCCACATCGCCCACTTCAGCTCATCAAGATCTTCGCGGGTGGCGGTGGAAATCATGTAGATCGGCCAGCCGAACTTCTCCTCGACGTCGTCCTTGAGGAACTCCGCGAGCTCCTTAGCCTCCGGCACGTCCATCTTGTTCAGCACCACAATGCGGGGACGCTCGCGCAGATCGCCCAGGCCGGTGTCCATATCCAACGCCTCGGCGTAGGTATCCAATTCGTGCTCCAGCGCCTCGATGTCAGAGATCGGGTCGCGCCCCGGCTCCATCGTGGCCACATCCACGATGTGGGCCAGCACGGCGGTGCGCTCGATGTGACGCAGGAAGTCCAGACCAAGCCCCTTGCCCTGGCTTGCCCCCGGGATCAGCCCGGGCACATCGGCGATGGTGAACGTGTCATGGCCAACGTTGACCACACCCAGGTTCGGCGCGAGCGTGGTGAAGGGGTAGTCCGCAATTTTCGGCTTTGCCGCGGAGAGCACTGCAATTAACGACGACTTACCCGCCGACGGGAAACCCACCAGGCCCACATCAGCCATGGACTTCAGTTCCAGGATCAGGTCCAGCGCTTGGCCCGGTTCACCCTTGAGCGCGAAGCCCGGTGCCTTGCGCTTGGCGGTAGCCAGCGCAGCATTGCCCAGCCCACCGAAACCGCCTTCTGCAGCGATGAAGCGGGTGCCAGGCACGGTGAGGTCTGCGAGCACCTCGCCCTCTTCGCTGCGCACAACGGTGCCGACCGGCACCTCGAGCACGAGGTCCTCGCCGCGCGCGCCGTTGCGCCAATCACCCGCGCCGTTGCCACCACGCTTCGCCTTCACATGCGGGCGGTATTGGAAATCCAGCAGGGTGTGGACCTGTGTGGAAACCTCAAGGATGATGTCGCCACCGTGGCCGCCGTTGCCACCGTCCGGACCGCCGAGGGGTTTGAACTTTTCGCGGTGGACGGACACACAGCCGTGGCCACCATCGCCGGCTTGGAGGTGCAGGGTGGCACGGTCAACGAATTGAGCCATGGTTGTTTTCCGCCTTTCTGTAACACGGACGATGATATGCAAAAAGCGCCGCAAGCCCGAATGCACGGGACCTGCGGCGCCGAAGCGTTACACGCGCTTACGCGGTTGCGGTGTTTTCCTCAACAACGCCTGCTGCCTCAGCCTGCTCGAGGACCTCGGAAGCAACACCCTGGCCGTCAGCCGGGATGATGTTGACGATGCGACGCTTGCGCTTGATGCCGAACTGCACGGAGCCGGAGGCCAGTGCGAACAGCGTGTCGTCGCCGCCACGGCCGACGTTGTCGCCCGGGTGGAACTTGGTGCCGCGCTGGCGGACAATGATCTCGCCGGCCTTGACCTGCTGGCCACCGAAGCGCTTCACGCCGAGGCGCTTCGACTCAGAGTCACGACCGTTCGAGGAGCTGGATGCACCCTTCTTGGTTGCCATAGTTCAATCTCTCCTAGTTGGTTACTTGATGCCAGTGATCTTGACGGTGGTCAGCGGCTGGCGGTGACCCTGACGGACCTTGTAGCCGGTCTTGTTCTTGTACTTCAGAATCTTGACCTTCTTGCCCTTGCCCTGCTCAACGATCTCCGCGGAGACCTTTGCCTTGGACAGAGCGTCGGCACCGGAGGTGACGTTTGCGCCATCAACGAGAAGGACCGGGGTGAGTTCGACCTTGTCGCCTGCTTCACCCTCAAGCTTCTCGACCTTGACGAGGTCGCCTTCGGCAACCTTGTACTGCTTGCCGCCGGTCTTGACGATCGCGTACATAGAGGGTTACCCCTTATCTCTACTCGCCCAACCTCGGCATGCAACGAGGTCGGAATGGAACAACTTAAGCGTTTTAGGGCCTAACGTGGCCAGCCGTGCCCGCATGCAAAGGCAACGAGGCGGCACGCCCCAAAACAGCGACTGCCAAAGACTACACCGCCCCTACGCGTTACTCCAAACCGCGCCCGCCACCACGTCGGGTAGCACGGCGGCGGCCACGTCGTGCAGCAGGCGCTTGTCGACGAGTCTCCTTCTTCACCGGCTTGTCCTCCGGATCCGCTGCGACGTGCTGACGCACCGGCGCAGAGGTTGCCGACTTGCGGACAACACGACGGCGACCACGACGGTTCGTCTTCGTCGTCACCTGCACGGTTGCCCCTGCTTCTGCGCTCCTCGATTTACGAGACGCACTGCGCTTCGGGGTCTTTTCTTCCTGCTGTACCTGCTGTTCCTGCTGCGCTTGCGACTCCTGCTCGAAGTCTTCCCGGCGCGGCCTGTGATCGGATCGGGAGTTGCCGCGCGTGCGACGCTTGCGGCGCGGCGAGGCCTCGAACTCCTCAACCGCTTCCTCGTACGTCTGGGTCGGCTTCTCTGGCTGCGCCGGCTTCTCGGACCGCTCGCCGCGCTCCGGGGTGGTGGCGCTGTCACGCTGCCCATCACGCTGCGGGGCGTCGGAGCGGCCGCGGCCACGGCTGCCGCCACGGCGCCCGCGACGGCGGGTCTGGCGCGGCTTCTCTTCGCCAGCCGACTCTTCAGTCGGCTCCTCAGCGGAGCCGTTTGCAGATTTGTCAGAGGAGAAGATGGAGTCGAGCAGTTCGTCCATGTGGTCGTCGTCAAGCGGCTGCTTCTGCTGCGGCTTGCGCTGAGACTGCTTCGACTCGCGCGACTTGCGAGCAGGGCGCTCGGGCTTCCTCTCCTCGGCCTCGACGGGGTCCTCAGTGAGCACAACACCGCGGCCGTCGCAGCACTCGCACGGCTTGGAGAACGTCTCCAACAGGCCGGTGCCCAGGCGTTTGCGAGTCAACTGCACCAGGCCCAGCGAGGTCACCTCAGAGACCTGGTGGCGGGTGCGGTCGCGGCCCAGCGCCTCGTTGAGACGGCGCAGCACGAGGTCCTGGTTTTCCGGCAGGATCATGTCGATGAAGTCGATGATGATCATGCCGCCGATGTCGCGCAGGCGAATCTGACGCACGATCTCCTCAGCCGCCTCGAGGTTGTTCGAGGTGACCGTCTCCTCCAGCGAGCCACCGGAGCCGGTGAACTTGCCGGTGTTGACGTCGATCACCGTCATCGCCTCAGTGCGGTCAATGACCAACGTACCGCCCGACGGCAGCCACACGGTGCGCGACAGTGCCTTGGAGATCTGTTCGTCGACGCGGTATTCCTCGAACGCATCCTTGCCGTCGTGTGCGTTGCGGTCGAACTTCTCCAACCGGTCCAGCAGATCCGGCGCAACCGACTGCACGTACGCGTGCACGGTGTTCCAGGGCTTCCGGCCATCCACGATCAGGGAGGTGAAGTCCTCATTGAACAGGTCGCGCACAACCTTGACCAGCAGGTTCGGCTCTTCGTAGAGGGTCACCGGCTTGGCACCCTTGGAGTTTTTCTCCTCCTCGGCACGTTTTTGGATCGAGGTCCACTGGTTGTGCAGACGGTTCACGTCCGCAGCAATCGCTTCCTCGCTGACGCCCTCTGCGGCGGTGCGGATGATGGCACCGCCCTTGCCCGGCACCACGTCCGCAAGGATCTGCTTGAGGCGCTTGCGCTCCGGGGTAGGCAACTTGCGGGAGATACCTGCGCTGCGCCCACCCGGGACGTAGACGAGGTAGCGGCCCGCGAGCGAAATCTGGGTACTCAACCGTGCACCCTTGTGCCCGATCGGATCCTTAGTCACCTGCACCAGTACTTGGTCGCCGGACTTCAGCGCATGCTCGATGCGGCGCGAACGCCCACCGAGGCCGGCAGACTTCCAATCCACCTCGCTGGCGTAGAGCACACCGTTGCGGCCCTGCCCGATGTCGATGAAGGCAGCTTCCATACTCGGCAGCACGTTTTGCACACGCCCCAGGTAGATGTTGCCAATCATCGAGGCCTGCGCATCGGAGGTGACAAAGTGCTCGACGAGCATGCCGTCTTCAAGCACACCAACCTGCGTGATCCGCCCCTGCCCGTCGTGGCGCTCCCGTTCACGCACGACCATGTGGCGCTCGACCGATTCGCGGCGCGCCAAGAACTCCGCCTGGCTCACAATGCGGGAGCGCTTGCGGTGTTCCTCGCGGCGCTCCGAGCGACGACGGCGCTGCGCCTCCAGACGAGACGACCCCTTGATCGCCACAGGCTCGTCGATCTCGCTGTGCGTATCGACGACACCCTCACCCGAATCCTCTACCTGGCCATCTTCGAGTGGCTCGTCTACCTGCTGCTTCTGTGAGGCGGTGTCCTCGGCCGGCTTCGCCTTGCGGGTGGCGCGGCGGCGTTCCGAACGCGTCGGTGCCTTAAACAGCGGCGCGTGAGTAGCGGGGATGCGATCCTCTTCCGGATCCTCCTGCGGCGCCGGGGTGATCTCGGGCTCGATATCGGTGAGCGGTTCCTCGGCCGGTTCCTCCGCTGGTTCTTCGGCAGGCTTCTCGGCCGGTTCTTCAGCCGTCTGCAGTTCCGCCTCGACCTTTTCTTCGATCTGGTGGATCTCGTTTTCCACGTCCTTGCGCACGCGGTTACGGATCTTCTCATCCGCCTCTTTATCGCGCTCAGGGTCGGATGTGGTGCTGGCCCCTGCCGCCAAGGCGTCGAGAAGCATGTCTGCTTCCGCCTTGGTCAGCGTGGACTGCGCAACCTTCACCAGACCTAAGTCTGCGAGTGCGACAACCAAGTCCTTCGATGGGACATCAAGCATTTTCGCCAGGTTGAACACCCTGGTCTTTTCCGACAGCGCCGAGCGGTCAAAATCGGCGAAACGGTTTGATTTATTTTTAGCCAAAGCGGCACGCTCCAGTGTTCCTGCCGTGGCCAACCGTCATGTCCGGGCGCCGGCAAGACTACCGAGCAGCCGCGCGGAACATCGTGTGCCACGGGTATGCAAAAGTTTCTCAGCTCCGAGTCATCCTTGCTCGTCGCCTGAGACTCATTCTTGCACAACTTTCGTGCCACAGATACGCGACGCTACTGCTCGGCGACGCGCAGGAGATCAATTACCGCAGAAACCGGGGCGTCGCGGTGGTTTTCGGTCACCGCGGCACCGACCGCAACTTGGACAATGCGAGCGGAGCTCAGCTGTTCTACACCATGCTGTTCCATCATTTTGGTGACCATGCCCTTGAGCTCCTCAAGACCAGCGGAGGAAAACGCCTGCACTTCGCCCGGCTCGCGTTCGGAATCGACGAAAGCGTAGACCGTCTGGCGTACGCGCTCTGCTTGTGCGCACGAGATGACATTGACAACCGCTTCAGCGAACTGCACAGGGTCCTTCAGGTCGACGCTGCCACCCATGATCTCGTGGAACACCTTACGGCGGGACTCAAAAAGCTGATCCAGGCATGTGACCACGAGCTTTTCGCGCGTGGAATAGTAGTAACCGATCGACCCGACCGGCACTTTTGCTTCGGCGGCCACCTGCCGGTGGGTCACGCCGCGGAGCCCCTCGTTGAGCAGCAATTCAGTTGCTGCGTGAAGAATTGCTGCGCGCTTTTCAATCGCGCGCGCCTGCTCGGACCGTGATGACGTTGCCATCTACCCTCCATCGCATCGTGTAGACATGCGATTTCTTTAAATCCAATAAAAGCCGTAGAAAATCATAGAGTTTCGCTTCGTAGAAACGAAAACGGCACCTGCGCCCCTCACACGGGGCACGGTGCCGGGAAGCGGACTTACCGCTTAGAGGTTCGGGAACCAGATAGCGATCTCGCGCTCAGCGGACTCCGGAGAGTCAGAGCCGTGCACGACGTTCTCACCAACGGTCAGGGCGAAGTCACCGCGAATGGTGCCAGGGGTTGCCTTGGACACCGGGTCAGTGCCGCCAGCGAGCTGACGCCACGCCTCGATGGCGCGCTCGCCCTCGACGATGCCAGCCACCAGCGGAGCGGAGGTGATGAAGTCGACCAGATCGCCGAAGAACGGCTTGTCCTTGTGCTCTGCGTAGTGCTTCTCAGCGGTCTCGCGGTCAGCGGTGCGCAGGTCGAGCTCGACCAGCTTCAGGCCCTTGCGCTCGATGCGGGAAATGATTTCGCCGACGTGGCCGTTTGCCACGCCGTCCGGCTTGATCAGGATCAGAGTACGTTCAGTCATGGCTCGCAATCTTACCCAACCCGACACGTGTTGCACGTCTTGGCTATGCCGTAGTCTTGCCCCCATGTGTCACCGCAGCCCACTTCCGGATATTGATCTACCGGGGACAACCCTGTTCGCGTCTGTCTTTGCGGCGGATGAAGAGGCGCTGCCGGATACCCCCGCAATTACGGAGATCGACACCGGCCGCACAGTCACGTACCCGCAGTTGCGTGCGTTGGCGCTCGGCACTGCGTCCTCGCTCGCCGCGCGCGGCGTGGGCCCGGGCAGCGTCGTCGAGCTGCGCATGCCGAACTCCATCAACTTCGCCGCGGGCCTCCTCGGCGTATCCGCGACTGGCGCACGTGTGTGCGTCATTGGGCATTCGCTTATCGACGACGAAGCGAACCACCTCGCAACCCTCGCCCACACCACCGACCGCGTCACCGCCGAGGACATCCGCCCCGGCGAGTTCGAACCCGTCGGAAGCGCTGACGACGTTGCGGTGATTCCGTTTTCCTCCGGCACCACAGGCCTGCCGAAAGGCGTGGAGTTAACCCACGTCGCGATCACCGCCAACGCCGCCCAGTTCAACGCAGCACTGGCTGCAAGCGGCATCGGCCGGGGCGGTGGTGTGATCGCCCCTCTGCCGTTTTCACACATCTATGGGCTCAACACACTGCTGTTGTCGTCGCTGACCGCACGCCGACACGTCACCACCGCGGCCCGCTTCAACCTTGCAGAGTTCACCGCTGCCCACCGCGGCCGCGCAATCGATGTGTCCTACATCGCTCCCCCGCTTGCACTCGCGTTGTCCAATCACCCCACCCCTGAAGATTTCGCCACCACCCGTTTTTTGGTGTGCGGCGCGGCATCGCTGGATACGAACCTGGCGCGCAAAGTCGAGCGCCACATCGGTGTGGAAATCCTGCAGGGCTACGGCACCACAGAATCCGCACCCGTGACCCACGTCGGCATCTCCGGCAAGTCAGACCCAGGCACGATCGGGTTCGCCATCCCCAACACCGAGTTCCGCCTCAGCGAGGACAACGAACTCCTAGTGCGCGGGCCCCAACTCATGCGTGGCTACTTGGACAACCCGGCTGCCACCGCAAACGCCATCCAGGACGGTTGGCTGCACACCGGCGACATCGCCCGGCTCAACGAGGATGAAACGGTCACTATCATCGACCGCGCCAAGGACGTGTTCAAGTACCACGGGTTCCAAATCGCCCCCGCAGAACTCGAAGCGCTCTTGCTCACCCACCCCGATATCGACGATGTCGCCGTGACAGGTCACCGCCGAACGGTGGACGGGGTGGTTGAGGAGGTGCCACGTGCGTTCGTCGTCACGCAACAAGCGCTGAGCGACAACGCCATCATGGCTTGGGTCGCCGAGCGCGTCACCCCCTACAAAAAGGTGCGAATGGTCACCTTCGTCGATGCGATCCCCCGAAGCGCAGCAGGCAAAATCCTGCGGCGCGAACTTACGTCCCCAGGTGCTGAGTAACCAGGTAACCGTGACGCATGCGCTGAATCATCTCCGAGCGCATTTGGATGATGAAGTACCACACGATGCCGAAGATCACGCCCACAGCGGTCACCGACCAGTGGATGAAAAAGCCAAAAATTAGTGGAACCTGCAACGCCAGGTCAATCCACAGGGCGCCGGGCTTGCGCTGAAACGCAGCCATCACCACATGGGCCAGACCAACAACGGTGATGTAGACCCAGTTAAATGTGGTCCAGTGCTCGCCCTCATCCACCTTGAGGATCACCGTGAGAATGAGCAGCACCGTGATCGCTTCCATGATCAACGTGCCGGAAAGAACACCGGTAAGCCCAGCCATCGGATCCTTCACCGGAGCGTGACCGGGCCCAAGTGGGCCCATTTCCTGCTGCGTCTGCTTTCTCGCCATGGTGGTAATCGTAGCCAGACCTAGCTGGCATCCATAACCTGCGCCCGGCGCGGCGCCGCCGCAAGGTAGACAATGAACGGCAACGCGGGACTCGTCGATACGCTCGCGCGGCCAGACGCCCCTGTCCTTTCGGTCAAAGCTGCTCCAGATATTCAACGACTGCTGCTGCGACGTCGATTCCGGTGGTCTGCGTCAGCGACGCGAACTGTGCGTTCGAGTTCACCTCGCCGACCAGGGGTTCTTGCGCGTCGAGGAAGTCCACCGAGCCGACATCCAGCCCAAGCGCTGTCATCGCGGCACGCGCAACGTCGACGTATTCGGCCGGGGGATCCCAGGTTTGCGCACGCCCGCCACCGGTGATGTTGGCGCGGAAATCTCCACCTTGGCCAAAGCGCCGCATCGCTGCGACGGGTGTGTCGCCCACCATGTAGATCCGCGCGTCGCGGCCGTGCGAGCCAGCGACGTACTCCTCCACAATCACCGGTGAGGGGTACGCCTCACGCAGCACGTCGATGAGCTCGTCGCGGTTTTCCACAAGAAACACCCCGCTGCCCCACGACCCGACGGCATGTTTCGCCACCGCCGGAAACCCCAGGGAGTGTTCGACCGCGGCAACAAACTCGCTGTTGGCCCATTCCTCCGCCTCGAGGTTGCGATACACCAGCGGCGCGGTGATCGTTTTCGGGTGCGCGATCCCCGCCCGAGTCAGCGCCGCATGCGTGTACGCCTTGTTGTCGCACAGCGCAATGCTTTGCGACGAATTCACGCACCTGACCCCGAACGCCTCCAACTGCGCAACCGCGGCGACATCCTTATCCATGATGAAGGCCACCTCGGGAAGGTTGTCCAAATGAGTAACCGCGTAGTCGGTGGTCACACGCTCAATCTGGCCGTGTGATGCCCCGATGATCTGGTCGAACTGCCACTCAAACTTGTCCCAGTGCAGCCATCGGTTAGTCACCAGCCAGGTCGGTTTCACGCCAATTCCTCCGCAAAGCGCTGCACTACGCGAGTCAGGGCAGCCAGCATATGTTCGCGCGGCCCCTCGTCGAGCGCAGCACTGTTCATCTCCACCTGCACATACGGGATGTTGGTCCGCAGCGCGACGTCGGAGGACACGCGGTGAAGCCCCATTGCGGGAAAGATTTCGTCGACAAGCACGGGCACACCGCACGCGTTGAACTCGGCGACCACAATGTCGCGCACCCGCCAATCATCGTGGATGTTGCGCCCGCGACCGGTGCCCAGGATCACCTGATCGGGCCGGTCCGGGTTCATCTGGTGCAAGTCGATGCCCGCAACGATCCCGCGCTGCTCGACCTCGCGCACCGCGACGTCCCGGAACGGACTGTGCTCGTCCGAGTTCGGATCCGCCTTATCCGCGTCGGTCTTGATCAACGCTGTAGCACCTGCGTGCTCGTGGAGTTGCTCCGCGAGCCAACGGGTCGCGGGCTCCGCAAGCTTGATCTTGCCGTCGCGCTGCTGCTCAACGGCGTGCGGCGCCGTAACAATCACAGGCGCCGTGCCAGGCAACAGCAGGTGCGCGGTCACTGCACACCCCGCGACGAACGCAGGTAGGTGCGCGCCTGACCTGCGGTGGCAACGGAGCCGGCGATGAGCACACCGACGCCTTCGGGGCCTTCCTCCTCGGCCAACTCGATGGCGAGTTCGATCGCCGAGGGCAGGTTGTCGTCGACACGCACACGCTCATCGCCGAAGATCTCGTAGGCGATCTCCGCCAACTCGTAGGCATCCATCGCGCGCGGGTCGGTGTTCTGGGTGACCACCACATCCGCGAGCACCGGCTCGAGCGCTGCCAGCATCGCGCGAGCATCCTTGTCCGCGAAGATGGACACCACGCCGATGACGGACCGGTAGTTGAAGTCGCGCTGCATCGCCTCGGCAAGCGTGGCCGCACCGTGGGGGTTGTGGGCGGCGTCGATGAGCACCACCGGATCACCCAGCACACGCTCCACGCGCGCAGGCACCTTCACCTCCGCGAAGCCCTGGCGCACCGAATCCATATCCAACGGGTGCTCGCGGGACACGCCGAAGAAACTCTCCACCGCAGCCAGCGCCACCGAAGCGTTCTCTGCCTGGTGTGCGCCGGAAAGCGGCAAGAAAATGTCGTCGTAGACTCCGCCAAGCCCCTGCAGCGACAGTTGCTGGCCGCCGACGGCGACGGAGGAGTCGTCGATAGTAAAGTCGCGCCCCTGTCGCGCCACCGCAGCGCCGGTTTCCACCGCGCGCTCCAGGATGACCTGCATCGCCTCCGGCTCCTGCTCAGCAACGATGGCGATGTTTTCCGCCGGTCCGTAGCCGTCGCGCTCACGCGCCTTGATGATGCCGGCCTTGTGCGCAGCGATCTCCTCGATCGTCTCACCGAGGAAACGCTGGTGGTCGATACCGATCGGGGTGATGACAGAGACGTCCGCCTCCACCACGTTCGTCGCATCCCAGGTGCCCCCCATGCCAATCTCGATGACCGCAACGTCCACCGGTGCGTCCGCGAACGCCGCGTACGCGATACCGACAAGCAGCTCGAAGCGGCTCATCTCAGCCTCGCCGCGCTCACGGAAGTGCGCGTCCACCATGTCCACGTACGGCTCAATATCGCGCCACACATCCACGAAACGGGTCTGGGAGATCTCCTCACCATCGATGAGGATGCACTCGGTGACACGCTCCAACTCCGGGGAAGTGAACAACCCCGTGCGACGGTTCAGCGCACGCAGAATCGACTCCGACATGCGCGCCGTCGACGTCTTGCCGTTCGTGCCCGCCACGTGAATAACGTTGAAGGACTGCTGAGGCGTGCCCAGCAGATCCATCAGCATCGCAATGCGATCCAGCGACGGGTTCGGGTCATTCGCCGCCGCACGCGCATCCAACTTGGCAACCACCGTGTCAAAGTCCGGGTGGTCACCCTCCGGCGCCAGGGTCGGTGCGGGCTCGTCAATGTCGGCTTCGGCGTCGGAGCCGTCCGCGCCACTTTCGGCCGACATGTCGGCCAGGTTGAGCGTGATGCCGTGATCGGTCATCTCCAGGTGGCCGAAGTCGGTGTCACGGCCGGATTCGAGGTCGGCGATGTCGATGCCCTCGAGGGCGTCGTCGCCAAGCTGTGCTCGAAGTGCCTCGTACGCTGCCCGCGCTTCCGGGTCGAACGACTTATCCGCCATTACTTCAGCGCCTCAAGACGAGCCGTGACGCGCTCAAACTCTTCCTGTGCGACCTTCTGACGCGCCTTGATCTTCTCGACGACCTGCGCCGGCGCATTAGCCAAGAACTGCTCATTGGCGAGCTGCCCGCCAGTGGTGTCGAGCTCCTTCTGCGCCGCCGCAAGCTCCTTTTCCAGGCGCTTGCGCTCCGCAGCGACATCGACGGTGTCGGAAGTATCCAACGCGACGTCCAGGTTGACCTTGCTCAGGCGCATCTCAATGCTTGCCGAGGCCTCAAAGTCATCCTCCGGCGCCGTCACCTTCGCAATCTGGCGCACCATTGCCTCCTGGCCAACCAGATCAGCCGAAGCGAAGTCCAGGCGAGCCGGCACCTTCTGCGACGGCTTCACACCCTGATCAGAGCGGAAGCGACGCAGCTCGGTGATGAGCTTGATCGAATCTTCGATGCGACGGCGAGCGTCCTCATCGGTCGCGGCACCACCGTTGGTGTCCTCTGCGGTCGGCCACGGCGCGAGCGTCACCGTTTCGCCGCCGGTCAGTGCCTTCCACAGCACCTCGGTGATAAACGGCATCGTCGGGTGCAGCAGGCGCAGCACAACATCGATCACACGGCCAAGCACAACCTTGGTGTTCTCGCCACGGTCCTTCTCTTCCGACGAGGCGTCAGCCTCGTCCCGCGGGATCTGGGTCTTGGCGATCTCCAGGTACCAGTCACACAGCTCATCCCACGCGAAGTGGTAAAGCGCCTCGTTGGCCTTGGCAAACTGGTAATCGTCCAGGTAGGCGTCCACCTTGGCGCGGACTTCCTCGGCTCGATCCAGGATCCAACGGTCAGCGTCGGTCAGCACCTCGCGTGCAGGCAACGCGTCCACGCGCGCGCCGTTCATGAGCGCGAACTTGGTGGCGTTAAACAGCTTGGTGGCAAAGTTGCGGGCAGCGGTGGCGTGGTCGTCGCCAATCGGCAGGTCCACACCCGGGTTCGCACCACGGGCCAGGGCAAAGCGCAGCGCATCCGCACCGTACTGCTCCACCCAATCCATCGGGTCGATGCCGTTGCCCAAGGACTTCGACATCTTGCGGCCCTTCTCGTCGCGCACCAGGCCGTGTAGGTACAGGTGCTCGAACGGGATCTGCGGGCGGCCATCCTTGCCCTCACCCAGGATCTCCGGGGTGGTCGAGCCTGCAAAGGTGCCGAACATCATCATGCGGGCAACCCAGAAGAACAGGATGTCGTATGCGGTGACCAGCACGGTGGTTGGGAAGAACTTCTCCAAATCCGGGGTCTTGTCCGGCCAACCCATCGTGGAAAACGGCCACAGTGCCGACGAGAACCAGGTATCCAAAACGTCCGGATCCTGCTCGTAGCCTGCCGGCGGCTCTTCGTCCGGGCCGACGCAGACCACGTCGCGCTCACCGTTTTCGTCCTCCGGGCCGTACCAGATCGGGATGCGGTGGCCCCACCACAACTGGCGCGAAATGGTCCAGTCGTGCATGTTGTCCACCCAGTCGAAGTAGCGCTTCTCCATCGACTTCGGGTGAATCTTCGTGTCGCCTTCGCGCACGGCGTCGCCGGACATCTTGGCCAGTTCGTCGACCTTGACAAACCACTGCAGGGACAGGCGCGGCTCGATCGGCTCACCGGAGCGTTCCGAGTGGCCCACGGAGTGGACGTACGGGCGCACTTCCTTGACAATGCGGCCCTGCTCAGCCAGCGCCTCGCGCACGGCGACGCGGGCTTCTTCGCGGCTCATGCCGTCAAACTTGGTGCCGGTATCGGCGATGCGACCTTTCTCGTCCATGACGATCGGCATCTCAAGGTCGTGGCGCAGACCCATCTCGTAGTCGTTCGGGTCGTGCGCCGGGGTGATTTTCACCGCACCGGTGCCGAGTTCCATGTCCACGTAGTCGTCGGCAATGACCTTGACCTGCATGCCTTCGCGCAGCGGGTGCTCGAAGACCTCGCCGATGAGGTGTGAGTAGCGCTCGTCGTCGGGGTGCACAGCGATGGCGACGTCGCCCAGCATCGTCTCCACACGGGTGGTGGCGACGATCAGGTGCGGCTCGTCGTCGTCAAGCGAGCCGTAGCGGATAGAGACGAACTCGCCCTCGACGTCCTTGTACACCACCTCAATGTCGGACACGGCGGTCTCCAGCACCGGCGACCAGTTGACCAGGCGGTAATCGCGGTACACCAGGTCACGGTCGTAGAGCTGCTTGAAAATGGTCTGGACGGCGCGCGACAGGCCCTCGTCCAGCGTGAAGCGCTCGCGAGACCAGTCGACGGAATCGCCGATCGCACGCATCTGCGTAGTGATCGTGCCGCCGTACTGCTCCTTCCACTCCCACACCCGGTCAATGAACTCTTCACGGCCGTAGTCGTAGCGGTCCTTGCCTTCTTCGGCCTTGAGCTTCGCCTCAACCTTGGTCTGGGTAGCAATGCCTGCGTGGTCCATGCCCGGCAGCCACAGCACCTCGTAGCCTTGCATGCGCTTGCGGCGCACCAGGGAATCCATCAGCGTGTGGTCAAGAGCATGGCCCATGTGCAGCTGACCCGTCACGTTCGGCGGCGGCAGCACGATGGAGTACGCAGGCTTGTCAGAGTGGGCGTCGGCAGTGAAATAGCCTGCCTTGACCCAGCCTTCGTAAAGGTCGCGTTCGTGGTCGCTGGGCTCCCACGACTTCGGCAGCGCGTCAGTGCGGTTCAGATTTTTGTCAGTCACGCGACCTATCTTAACGAGCCGCCTAGAACAGCTTGTCGGCGATCGCCGCCTCGTCCTTCAGGGCGGTGATGTTGGCGTCGATACGCGCACGCTGATCGTCGCTCAACTCCAGCTTGTCGACGACCTCCCACGCACCGTTTTCACCCGTCACCGGGAACCCGAACACGAGGCCCTCGTCTACCCCGTACTGGCCGGTCGACGGCAACGCAGCCGTCGTCCACTTGCCAGCCGTGCCCTGCACCCAGTCGCGCATGTGATCCACGGATGCGGACGCTGCAGACGCCGCCGAGGACTTGCCGCGCACCTCGATGATCTCCGCGCCACGCTTGGCCACGCGCGGGATGAACTCGTCGGTGTACCAGGTACGATCCACCTCAACCGGGTTGCCGTCCACCGTGGCGTAGGTGATGTCCGGGAACTGCGTATCCGAGTGGTTGCCCCACACCGTCAGGCGCTCAATGGCAGTCGAGGACACCCCGAGCTGCTGGGAGAGCATCGACAGCGCACGGTTGTGGTCCAAACGCATCAGCGCGTTGAAGCGATCCGCTGGCACATCCGGCGCCGCCTTGTTCGCAATGTAGGCATTCGTGTTCGCCGGGTTGCCGACCACCAGCACGCGGACGTCATCCGCAGCACCGTTGTTGATCGCCTGCCCCTGTCCGATGAAAATCTTGCCGTTTGCAGCCAGCATGTCCGCGCGCGACTCCCCCTTGCCGCGCGGCTTCGCCCCCACCAGGAACGCCGCCTGCGCACCGTCGAATGCCTTGTTTGCGTCGTCGGTCACCGTGATCTTGTTCAGAAGCGGCAGCGCCGAGTCGTTGAGCTCCATTGCCGTGCCCTCAGCCGCACGCACTGCCTCCGGGATCTCCAGCAGCGTCAGGTTCACCGGACGATCGGGGCCGAAGACGTCGCCTGCTGCCACGCGCCACAGCAACGAGTACGCAATGTTGCCTGCTGCGCCGGTAACAACGACGTTTGCGGGGGTCTGGGACATGATGAGGCCTCCTCTTTCTGTTTCTGTTTCCCCTTCAACCTACCCCCACAGGGGGCAACATTGGCCGGTACTGCGCCACTGATCTGCCAAGTGGTGCACGATGAGAGGAAGCAAAGAAGCGTATCGACGACCCCACCACACCGAACCACACCGAAAGGGAGCCCACGGACATGGCCGACACCGCCGCACCCGAGACTGCCACCTCCCCTTCCCCCGGTGCTGTCGTCGATGCCGCGATTGTCGCGTTTGCCCACAACGGTTACGACGACGTCAAACTCAACGCGCTTGCACGCACCACGGGCATGAGCAAGCGCATGATCCACTACCACTTTGGTAACAAGCGCGGCTTGTACCTCGCAGCGCTCAAGGTGGCAAGTGCTCGCATCACCCCGCCTCAGGACATCGCCACCCGCTCCTACGCCGCCCCCGTCGAGGGGATGCGCCGCTACATCGACGCCCTCTACCACGCGTTTTTGGACCACCCCGACGGTGTGCGCCTCGTCCTGCGTGAAAACCTCGACCCCGTCGCCGCCGAAGAAGACGCCGCAGCGCTTGTCAGCGAGAACGAAGTACTCCTCCACGTTGAACGTCTGTTGCTCGCAGGCCAAGACGCGGGAGCATTCCGCCCCGGTATCTCCGCTGTCGATCTGCTCACGCTGGTCGCATCGCTGTGTTTCTTCCGCGTGGGCAACAGCCTGACCGCACTGAGCGTCAGCGACGTGGACTTTGCAAGCCGCCGCAACGTCGACGGCATGCGCCGCATGGTCATCGACACCGTGCTGACGTTCCTCACGTCCAACATCCCCTACTCCGGCTACGAGTCCTACCTCGAACCCACCCCCACTGCGGAAGAAGAAACCGCCGACGTCTACAGCGACGACGGCGGCCTAGTCTAAGCGAACTGCGTTACGCGGAGCGCTGCTTTTCTTCTTCAATGAACTTCGGTTCGCCCTCCCCGCGAGCGGCTGCCTCATCCAGCACAACCTCAGCGACGCCGTCACGGTCCGGCAACTCGTACATCACCGGAACGAGCAGTTCCTCCATGATCGCACGCAGGCCACGAGCACCGGTCTTGCGCTCCGCCGCCTTGTCCGCGATCACACCGAGCGCCTCGTCGGTCACCGTCAGTTCCGCGCCGTCCATCGCGAACAGGCGCTTGTACTGCTTCACCAACGAGTTCTTCGGCTCCGTAAGCACGCGCTTCATCGAGTCGCGATCCAGATCATCGACGTGCGCGATGATCGGCAAACGGCCAATGAACTCGGGGATCAGGCCGAACTTCACCAGATCGCCCGGCTGCACCTGCGCCATCATGTTCGCCTCGTCGCGCTCCGACTTCGAATCGATCTCCGCCCCGAAGCCGATGCCCTTCTTGCCCACGCGCTCCGCGATCACCTTGTCCAGGCCAGCGAACGCGCCGGCCACGATGAACAGGATGTTCGACGTGTCCACCTGGATGAACTCCTGGTTTGGGTGCTTACGTCCACCCTGTGGTGGCACGGACGCAACCGTGCCCTCCAGGATCTTCAGCAGCGCCTGCTGCACGCCCTCACCCGAAACGTCGCGGGTAATCGACGGGTTTTCGGACTTGCGGGAAATCTTGTCCACCTCGTCGACGTAAATGATGCCGTGCTGCGCACGATTCACATCGAAGTCTGCCGCCTGCAGTAACTTCAGCAGAATGTTCTCCACGTCCTCGCCGACATAGCCAGCCTCGGTCAGGCTGGTGGCATCCGCGATCGCAAACGGCACATTCAACATGCGCGCCAGCGTCTGCGCGAGATAGGTCTTGCCAGAACCCGTCGGGCCAAGCAGCAAGATGTTGGACTTGGAAATCTCCACTTCCTCGTCCTTCGCACGGGCCGAAAGGTTCGACTCCTCCGCCTTAATGCGCTTGTAGTGGTTGTACACAGCCACAGCAAGCGTGCGCTTGGCCGCATCCTGGCCGATCACATACTCGTCCAGAAACGCAGTGATCTCCGAAGGGCGCGGCAAACGCTCTCCTGATTCCTCCTGGCGTTCTGCGCCGGCGAGCTCCTCTTCGATGATCTCGTTGCACAGTTCGATGCATTCGTCGCAAATGTAGACGCCTCCGCCCGCAATCAGTTTGCGGACCTGCTGCTGGCTTTTGCCGCAGAAAGAGCACTTCAGAAGGCTAGCGCTGTCATGCGTAGTGGCCATATGCGCGTATCTACTCCCGTTCCCTCGCCGAAATCTTCCCCAAGTCTAGTGGGTGCTGAACCCCACACCCTACAACGCACGACGACACATCCCTGTTCCCGTCCCACGCACCCAAAACGCGGTGGGACTAAACTAAGCGCATTGTCCTCGGAACGATCAGCTAGCCTAGACACATTCTTTGATGTGTCTGAAAGGAAATCCGTACCCGTGAAACGCAGCCGCGCACTTGCCACCATCGCCGCAGCGCTCATCGCCGTCCCGGCGCTTTCCGCCTGCGGCGGCTCGGACGACGAGGCACGCATTGCTGAACCGGTGCTGGATTTCCCCCAAACCAGCACAACAGCCACCCCCACCCCGACGACCACCACGACCGAGGAAGACGACGAGACCACAACCTCCTCGTCCACAACCACGAAGAGCTCCTCGAGCTCCTCGTCGAAGACGTCCACCACGACGAAGTCGTCCACCAAGTCCAGCAGCAGTCGCCGCAGCTCGAGCGGATCCGGCAACTCCGGCGGTTCCGCACGCGAGCCAGAGGTCGCTCCCGCACCGGACGAGCCGGGGGCTGCCTGCGCATGGCCCGCACAAGGCTCGCAGGGCGCCAGCGACGAATACAGCACCTTCTGCGACCGTGAATGGGCCCGTACCGTCACACCTGACGGTCAGGACTACTACTGGGTCGCACGGGGTAACGGTTGGGCGTCTGTAGACCCACAAAACACCGCAGACGGCGTGTGCTGGTCGCGCGGCGATTTCGAGGGCGCACCAGAAGCCATCCGTAACGCAGTGAAGTTCTGCGACGACGCAGCGCCGACCTCCGCCGACGTCGTGGAAACCCCAACCGAACAGTAGGTGGTTGTGGTGCGACGCCGGTGAGGGTGTCGTCGTAAAGCTAAAAAGCGCCCTTGCGGGCGCCTTTCTTTTTAGCCGTTGAGCTTGCGGTAGTCGAAGACCTGGTCGATGATCCCGTACTCCACAGCTTCCTCAGCGGTGAGGATCTTGTCGCGGTCGGTATCAATACGAACCTGCTCTGGCGTACGGCCCGTGTGGTGCGACAGCGTGTTCTCCATGAGACGACGCATACGGTCGATCTCAGCCGCCTGGATCTCCAGGTCCGACACCTGACCCTGGGTGCCCTGGGTAGCCGGCTGGTGGATCAGCACACGCGAGTTCGGCAGCGCCGCACGCTTACCCGGCGCACCGGCAGCCAGGATGACTGCGGCGGCGGATGCAGCCTGGCCGAGGCACACCGTCTGCACGTCGGGACGGACGTACTGCATCGTGTCGTAAATCGCCATCAACGCGGTAAACGAACCACCCGGGGAGTTGATGTACATCGTGATGTCACGGTCCGGATCCTGGGACTCCAGGACCAGCAGCTGGGCCATGATGTCGTTCGCCGACGTGTCATCAACCTGGGTGCCAAGGAACACAATGCGCTCCTCAAACAGCTTGCCGTACGGATCAATCTGCTTCGTGCCGAAGCTGGTCTCCTCCAGAAACTGCGGCAGCACGTAGCGGGAGCTGGGCATTTGGAAAGTCATAGTAAAAGTCTCCTCTTCTCGTTGCTTGCCTTAGTCGCCAATCGCGTGCTCGCCAGCCATGGCGGCATTCTCGATGACGTGGTCCACGATGCCGTATTCCTTGGCCTCCATCGCGGTAAACCAACGGTCACGGTCCGAATCCTTCGTGATCTGTTCGAAGGTCTGGCCGGTGTGCTCTGCGATAAGTTCAGCCATCTCACGCTTCGTCGCGGCAAACTGCTCAGCCTGGATCGCAATATCAGCAGCAGTGCCGCCAACACCTGCGGAAGGCTGGTGCATCATGATGCGTGCGTGCGGCAGCGCGTAACGCTTGCCCTTCGTGCCGCCAGACAGCAGGAACTGGCCCATGGAAGCAGCCAGACCCATGCCGTAGGTAGCGATGTCGCACGGGGAGTACTTCATCGTGTCGTAAATCGCCATACCTGCGGTCACGGAACCGCCCGGCGAGTTGATGTAAAGACTGATGTCGCGCGTCGGATCCTCAGCCGACAGCAGCAGAATCTGGGCGCAAAGCTTGTTGGCAATCTCATCATCCACCTGCTGACCCAGGAAAATAATGCGCTCCCGCAGGAGGCGCTCGTACACCGAGTCTCCCAGGTTCATACCTTGAGTCGGGGAAGTCATAACAGATGCTCCTTCGCTAGTTCGTCGTGTAACGCCACCACCCTACTCGCGCACGGGAGGTAGCTAAACCTTGTTCGCTACCGGCGTACGGGCAACTCTTATCGACGACCCCACGCCCCAAACAAAAAGCGGCCGGAAGCGAAAGTTCGCTTCCGGCCGCCCAAAAACCCTTGGTTTAGAGGGGGTTACTGCTCCTCAGCAGCCTCGTCCTCTTCCTCGATCTCACCGAAGTAATCGTTCGGGTCAACCTTGTTGCCAGCCTCATCCTTCACCGAGGTGCGAGAGATAGCGGCGGCGAGGGCCTTGCCGCGACGCACGTCGGAGAACAGGTTCGCGATCTGGCCGGACTGCTGCAGCTGAGCCACGAACTGGTTCGGGTCCATGCCGTAGGACTGTGCGGTGAACAGGATGTGGTCGGTGAGCTCCTGCTGGGAAACCTCCGGCTGCTCTTCCTCTGCGACAGCGTCGAGGAACAGCTGGGTGCGCACGGACTCTTCAGCCTGCTTGCGGGACTCCTTGTCAAACTCTTCGCGGGTCGTGCCCTGAGCCTCAAGCAGCTGCGCCAGTGCGTTCTCGTCGTGAGCCATCTGGCCGAGCAGCTGGTGGAGCTGGTTGTGCACCTGCTCGTCGACGATCGACTCCGGCAGCGCGAACTCAACCTGGGCGAGGGCAGCCTTGAGGACCTCGTCGCGAATGTCAGCAGCCTGCTTCGCCTTCGCGTTCTCCTCAACCTGCTCGCGGGTGGACTCACGCAGCTCGTCGACGGTGTCGAACTCGGACGCCATCTGGACGAACTCGTCGTCAAGATCCGGAAGCTTGCGCTCCTTGGTCTGCTGGACGTGGACCTTGACGGTCGCCTTCTTGCCCTTGTTCTCGCCGTACTGGATCTCGGTCTCAAACTCGTTGTCCTCGCCGGTCTTCATGCCACGAAGAGCGGTGTCCAGGCCCTTCATCAGGTCGTCGGCACCAACGCGGTAGGTCAGGCCTTCAGCGGAAGCGTCATCGAGCTTCTCGCCGTCGATAGAAGCCTCAAGGTCGATGACCGCAAAGTCGTCGGTCTTCATCTTGCGCTTGGTGTCCTTGAGCTCACCGAAACGCTCGCGCAGGGAGTCGAGCTCGGCGTCAACAGCCTCGTCGTCAACCTTGAGCTCCGGAACAGTGACCTCAATCTTGGAGAAGTCCGGCACCTTGATCTCCGGACGAACGTCGATCTCAGCGGTGAACTCGACAACGTCGTTGTCCTCGATCTTGGTGACCTCAATCTCCGGCTGGCCCAGCGGGTTCAGGTCGTTCTCTGCCAGAGCCTGCTCGTAGCGGGTCGGCAGCATGTCGTTGACAACCTGCTCCAGGATCGGACCGCGGCCGAAACGAGCGTCGATCAGCTGGCGCGGAGCCTTGCCGCGACGGAAGCCCGGAATGTTGACCTGCTGGGAGATCGCCTTGTATGCCTGGTCGATCTCCTGGCCAAGCTCGTCGAACGGCACGCTGACGTTGAGCTTAACGCGGGTGTCGCTGAGCTTTTCGACGTTAGTCTTCACGGGTTTCTCCTGTACTTGTTTCCATCAACGAGTTTCAGTGCTTATAAGTGGCGGGCCCGTACAAAACGGGCCCGCCTTTGTCGGGGCGACAGGATTTGAACCTGCGACCCCCTGCTCCCAAAGCAGGTGCGCTACCAAACTGCGCCACGCCCCGTAGGCGGCAAAACCGCCACGGTATGAACCGAATCAGTAACCACTCAAGCGGTTCAGGTTGATCATTGTAGCGGGCATTTATTCCAGGGTCACATCGGGGCATAAGAAAACCGGTTCTGCATGCAGAACCGGTGTTTACCCTGGACTACAGGTGGTCACGGTGGATACAAAGGCTGGGGTGATGATGAGGGTCGTGCCCTGGCGGCGAAGCTCTTCCAAATCCGTGTCCTTGGTGTGTTGGATCGAGACGACAACTGCTTCCACGTCGGTGGCGTGGCCGTCATCGTCGTAACGCAAGGAGACTTGAGATTTGCCGTCCGAGCCGATACCCCGGATCACCCCCATCCACCCGTGCGGTATCCAGGCGCTTGCAGATGTCGTGCGCGATCACGAGTAGCAGGGGAAGGCGCTCGCGGGTCTCGGCGGTGGCGTAGCCGTAGACGGTGTCCTGGTCGCCAGCACCGGTGAGCACGAACGCGGATTCATTCCCGTCGCGGGCTTCGAGGGAGGTGCTAACGCCTGCGGCGATGATGCGGCCCTTGGTCGCCATGACCTCCACCGCGCACCGCGCCGCCGGGTCAGTGACGAGCAAGTCGTCGAGGATGGTGTCGGCGATGAGGTCGCAGAGCTTGTCCGGGTGACCAATACAGGTCGACTCACCGGTACGAACAGTGGGCATCGGGTGCACTCCAATCAACTGGGAAGTGGATAGGGGCAAGAAATGCCCACCCCGGCATTCACCGGGATGGGCAACAACAAAAGGACGAGTGAAGCGCAGCAGGTCTGTGGGGTTAGCGGGATTTGAGCAGGCACTCCATCAACTCATCCGCAGGGCTGGCTCCTGCGTACTCACGGGTACTGGTGGCGCAGACAATTTCGTAGATCTCGTACCAGTACACATTCGCCTGCTTAGAAAAGCTCTGGCTCATAGCGACGAACGGGGACGCGATCGTAGCCCCCGTGGTTGGGTGCGTACCGAGCAGGCCGAACTTGGTAATCGCCTCCTCGCACTGGATGTAGCGGGCGAACGCCTGGGCGTAGGCCTCAATCAATCTTCGGGATACGAAGGATGCAACACCGCGTGCGTCGAGCCAGGCCCAGGTTTCCCGGTAGAGCTCCCCAGCCAGCAGCGGCTGACCATCACGCTGTGTCGCGGACAGATAGGCGGAAGGTTCGGGCATAGTTTCCCGTCGAGTACAGCGCCTTCACCCATGTCCACACCGTCCAGGCCGAAAGGGTCCCGGTCGACGGGTTCGAGCAGCCTGGAGGCGGGTTTGCCGGCTTCGAGCTTGTCCTTGAGGGGATCGGGTTTTCGCGCCGGCGCGGACGCGTCTGCCGCCGCGGTTGGTACCGTCCTTGGCCACGAGTCCACCTCCTTCCTGGGTTTAATAGGTCAATCCGGGGTTTGATTCGGGATTTTTGCGCGCGGAGGGCCTAGCCCGCCAGCCCATGGCCTAGGCGCTAGAGATTTCATGCCCCCTACGGGCCTGTAAACCCCGCAGAGCGTCGAAAGGAAGAAAAACTACTCTCAAACTTCCACCGGGAATCTAAGGCTCTCAGAATCGCTTAAAGCGCGTTTTATGATGCGAAAATGATTAGAGGCATCAACTCTAAGCAGTGCTCAAACACTCATTGAACAGCTACTTGAGTTTTGTAAGCGAGGTGATCGGAGTAACCAATCTGCTGCACTTGACAGGAGTGGGCTGTTATTCCTTGTGTTACGAAGATATGGTCGATGGGTGATCTTAAAAGGTTGGGCGCACCAGCTGGCCACGTACCAGTGGGGGTGGTTGAACAGAGCTCTTGCGAATCAATAAGCCTGCCTCTAGTGGCAAGAGGTCCGTGGCGAAGAGTGGCGTTAAAGTCGCCCGCGATTATGAGCGGTTTTTGTATCGAGCTCCCAAACTCAACGACACGATTGATGTCATCTCGCCACTGATTCATAAGTCTAGGCAACGGTGGTGCTGTATGTAGCCCTAGAATCACAGGAAGCCGAGCATCCTCAAACTCGATGGCAACTGTTCCGAATGATGTTACCGGGCCTCGTGTAAAGTGCGCTGCTCCAAGCCTTTTATGTACTACGACTGACGTGGGGGCGATTTGCCCTGTATAAGTGTTCGGAAGACCATCATTACGAGTTTCAAAGAGCTGGCCGTCATAGTTTGACGTTTCTATCGCTTCACGAAGCTCATAGCCGGACGTTTCGGGCAAAACGATGATGTCGGGATCCCATGTACTGACAAGTTGTTGGAAATCGCTGGTGGCCAGCATTGATCCCGTATTAAACGTAACGACCGTCAGGTTCCTCTCTGCAACAGTGGAATGTTGTTGGTCGCTGACCTGATGTGGGATACCATTCGGTGCGAACAAAAATCCTGCTCCCGCGACAATCCACACTAAACAAGAAGTTAGGGCAAGTCTTGGCCATCGCCTCCACCAACCGACACCGGTAGCACACCCGCCAAGGAGTAGTATCACCAGCCCCAGTGCTTGCGGGAAGGCTAACACCTGAGCGAAGGGAAGGTAGACACTCAACGATCTGGCAACCCCAAACTGTGGGAATAGTGCCACAATACAGGCAAAGCCGGCCAACACAATCCCGCAAACAAACATAGCCTTGCACCAGAGTAATCGCTTAGAACCACTCTGATGCAAGGCTTCCCAATTGTCGCGACTCAT
Source organism: Corynebacterium coyleae (assembly GCF_030408635.1). Taxonomy (NCBI): domain Bacteria; kingdom Bacillati; phylum Actinomycetota; class Actinomycetes; order Mycobacteriales; family Corynebacteriaceae; genus Corynebacterium; species Corynebacterium coyleae. Next base: position 1,950,064 of record NZ_CP047198.1, read on the forward strand.
GACAGTGGAGGGAATGACGGGAATCGAACCCGCGTCTTCAGCTTGGAAGGCTGAGGTATTAGCCACTATACGACATTCCCATGCGTAGAAACGCTGCCTTAACGGCTGCCCGGAACTTTAGCGCAGGTTCACCCGTTGAACCAAACAACAACGAATTTTAGGAGAAGCCATGCTCGGTCTGTTGCTCATCGTTTTCGCCATTGGCGCGTTGATCATGCTGCCCACGATGGGTGGCGGGGGTCGTCGTCAAGTGCAATCGCGCCAGCAGGCACAGATTTCTTTCGACGACGCCTACGCCGACGCCAAGCGATGGACCGACCGACTCGGCTCGCAGGTGCTGAACCTCTCCGGCAACGATGCCGCCTCCACCCAGGCCATGGCGGACGCCTCCGAGCGGTTCAACGCCGCAAGCGCAGGTCTTGCCGACGCCCGCACGCCGAAACAAGCCATGCTCGCCCGCGAATCCGCGCTCGAGGGCCTGCACTACGTCAACGCCGCGCGCGAAATCATGGGGCTTCCCGCCGGGCCTGCGCTGCCCGAGCTTGAAGGCCAGCGCCAAGCAGGCCGCGTGACTGAACAGCGCAGCGTGCGCCAAGAAGACGGCACCGTTGTTACCGCATCGCCCGTAGCCACCGAGGCGACCCCGCACTACTACCCCGGCGGAGCCGTCGCTGGCCGCCCCGTTCCTGCTGGCTGGTACTCCACCGCATGGTGGGCCCCGGCGATGATGACCGGCATGTGGGCTGCGTCGTCGATGATGTTCTACTCCACCATGTTCGCCGGCATGTCCGGCGCAGCCGCACCCGAAGCGTTTGAAGCTGGCGGTCTCGGCGACGCTGCTGGCGCCGAGGGCATGGGCGACATGGGTGATATGGGTGACATGGGTGGCGGTGATTTCGGCGGAGACATGGGTGACTTCGGCGGCGGCTTCGACTTCGGAGGCTTCGACTTTTAGGCGTGCGCTAGACTGCGCACGATTGCCTACCCCCTACCTATAAGGAGTAGCCGTGCGCATTGCCGTGCTGCTGAAAGAGGTGCCGGACACCTACAGCGACCGCGAAATGAACCTGGAGACCGGTCTGACCGACCGCTCCGGCGACGTTGTTGCCGACGAAGTTGGAGAACGCGCCGTCGAAGCAGCGCTACGCATCGCGGAAGCTCTTAACGACGACACCGTGGTCGAAATCCTAAGCGTCGGCCCCGAATCCTCTGCCGACTCGATCCGCCGCGGCATCGCCATGGGCGCCACCGAGGCCTACATCGTTTCCGACGACGCCCTGACCGGCGCAGACGTCACCCTCACCGCCGAGGTGCTTGCGGCGTTGATTCGCAAGAACGGTTACGACCTCGTCGTCACGGGCAACATGTCCTCCGACGGTGGCACCGGCGTCGTCGCCCCCATGATCGCCGAACACCTGAACTGGCCCGTACTGACCAACCTGACGGAACTGACCGTCGACGGCACAACCGCCACTGCCACCCAGGCCTCTGACGGGGCGGTCGTCGAACTGCGCGCCGACCTTCCGGCCGTCGTCGCTGTTGCCGACGAGTTCGCCGACCCCCGCTACCCCAACTTCAAGGGACTCATGGCGGCGAAGAAGAAGGAGCTCAACACACTCACACTCGCCGACCTGGACATCGACGCGGAAGATTTCACCCACCCGCGCGCCATCATGGTCGCCATTGACAAGCGCCCGGCCCGCGAACGCGGCGAAATCATCGACGCCAACTCCACCGCCGCCGCGAAACTCGTCGACTTCCTCGAATCCAAAAACCTCATTTAAGGAGCACCCATGACTGAAATTCTCGTTGTCCCGGACCGCTCCCACGACGGCAGCCTCGACCCCCACGCCGCCGAACTCATCGGCGCGGCCTCCGAAATCGGCACCCCCATCGTTCTTATCGACGACCGCACCCACGCCGACGCCCTCAGCACCCTCGGCGCGGCCACGGTGCTGGTTTCCGACGCCCCACTTGTCGACGCCACCACCACCGCCCTCACCACCCTCAACCCCGCCGCCGTGTTGTTTTCCCACACCGTGCGCGGGCGCGAAACCGCCGGCCGTGTAGCCGTGCGCGCAGGCAAGGCGCTGTTGACCGACGCGGTGGCGGTTCGTCGAGACGCAGAAGGCATCGTCACCGACCACCAGAACTTCGGCGGCGCCTACACCGCGACTGCCGCTGCCACCCACTCCGCACCGATCATCACCGTGCGCCCCGGTGCTGTGGAAACCCGCGCCGCTGCCGTCGCAACGCCTGAGGTGCGCGACCTCAACGTCGAAACCTCCGGCGCACGCACCGCCGAGGTCGTCTCCGTCACGCCGGTCGAGCGCACCTCCACCCGCCCGGACCTGCTCACCGCAGACAAGGTCGTCGCCGGTGGCGTCTCGCTCGGCGACGCCGACATGTTCGAAGAACTCGTCGGCGGACTTGCCGACACCCTCGGCGCCGCCGTCGGTGCCACCCGCTCCGCCGTCGACGAAGACCAGGTCGCCTACGAAGCCCAAATCGGCCAAACCGGCGTACTGGTCAGCCCGAAGCTCTACATCGGCATCGGCATCTCCGGCGCCGTCCAACACCTGGTGGGCATGCAAACCGCCGACACCATCGTCGCCATCAACAATGACGAGGATGCCCCCATCTTCGACATCGCCGACTTCGGCATCATCGGCGACCTCTTCGACGTCGTCCCACAGATCATCTCCGAGATCGAGGCTCGTAAGTAATGCCCCAACTCCGACGCGGCCTGCCCCGTGTTCCCGGCGGCGAACCATGGCCCCCGCTCATCGACGACCCCACCACCCCGACCACCTGCGCACCCGCTGAGCCTGTCGCGGCGCCTGCCACTGTGTCTGCTTCCTCGCCGACCACCGGTTTGCGCCAGGGCCTACCTCGTACCCCGGGTGGTGAACCCTGGCCACCGGCCACCGCCGTCGCTGCCTTCGCAGGCGCTGCGGGCGCTGCTGCGGCTCCGTCCACAGCGACACCGAGCGAGCCTGACGCTGCTGCGACTAGCACGGCTGACGCAGCTGATCAGGCCACAGCTCCAGCTGCAACCCCCGCAAACACCGTCGAAGTTCCCCTGCGCCGTGGTCTCCCCCGCGTCGCAGGCGGCGAAGCCTGGCCACCCGCCGGCACCGTCCACGTGCCCGCACCAGCCGAGCCCGAGGTCGCACCAGCTCCAGCACCGACGGCTGCACCAGCGGCCGCAACAACCGCCGACGCCACGCCCACGCCCGATCCGGCTCCGGCAGCACCGGCAGCCCCAACGCCCGCAGCGCCTGCGCCGGTGGAGGTGCCGGCGGGGCGTGGGGTCGTCGATAAGCGATGGCTCATTCCAGCCCTCGTACTGGTCATCGCAGCATTCGTCGGCGCACGCTGGTTCATCGGCACCGACACCGGCGCCGACTTCGTCGCACGTTACGACGGAATGCAGCCACTACCCGACAACGCCCCCGTCGGCTTCCCCGCCTGGCTCAACTGGGCCCACTTCTTCAACATGTTCCTGATGGCGCTCATCGTCAAGACTGGTCTCGACGTGCGCAGAGAGAAGCGGCCGGCGGGCTACTGGACGTCGAAACGCAACGGCAAAAAGATTTCCTTGACCCAATGGCTGCACCAAACCCTTGACATCGCATGGGTCGCACTCGGCGTAGTGTTCTACATCCTACTGTTTGCCACCGGCCAATGGGTCCGCATCGTGCCAACCAGCCTCGATGCCATCCCCAACGCCATCTCCGCAGGACTGCAATACCTCGCACTCGACTGGCCCGACGAACACGGCTGGGTCCACTACAACGCGCTGCAAGAACTCGCGTACTTCACCACCGTATTCATCGCCTCCCCACTCGCGATCGCATCCGGCTTCCGCATGAGCTCCATGTGGCCGAAAACGTGGAACGGGGTGCCCGTCGCGTGGGCACGCGCCGTGCACTTCCCCACCATGATCTACTTCCTCATCTTCATGGTCATCCACGTCTTCCTCGTTGCGACGACCGGCCTACGCGCCAACCTCAACGCCATGTTCGCCGCCCAAGACTCCACCTCCTGGACCGGCACGCTCGTGTTCCTCGGCGCCGTAGCCGTCACCGCGCTCGGATGGTTCCTCGCCCGCGGATCCTTCGCCGCACCGCTCGCGAAACTGACCGGCAAAGTGACCAAACGCTAAAAGTCAAGACCCAGCAAAATCTGTGGATAACTTTCCGGCATGAGTCGGTGGGTTATCCACAGATTTTTTGTTGGGCCTTGTCGGTTGTTTGGAGGTTGCTTAGCGTTTATGTCATGGCATTTGTAGACCTTCTCGGCTTCCGGCTTTCGGACATCGCCGACTTCGACCGCGACACAGCCCTCGCTGCCGGGCTGAACCCGTCGCGCATCCGAGAATGGTCACGCGTACACGACGTCTACTTCGGAGCGACGAAATTCACGCGGAAACAATCCGACGCACGCCACATGGCAGCAGACACACCCTTGGATCAGTTGTGTTTGATTGAACGCAAACTCGCGGTGGTTGAAGATGCGGCGAAGCGTTGGCGGTTGCGTTTTACCCTGCTGAAGTTTCAGGGCCGCTTCGATGCGCTCTCGCGCTATGCCGATCAGGTTATTGATGCGAAGAAACCCGCGCCTGAAAAGCAAGTACGGTTTTCTCGTGCTCGCGAAGGGATGGCCACGCTGCACTTGACGCATTCGGCACGCAACATTGCCGATATTGAGCACACGCTGCGTGGGCTGATCGATACGGAACTGCCACCAGCCGGCCAGATGGCTGATGCGCTTATGGGTATCTTGCGCGGTGATGGCGATGGTGGTGGGGTGCCGCATGCAGTACCACGCCCGATTGTTATGGTGCCGCTTCCCGAATGGACGCGGATCCAATCCGGTGCCGGTGACGAGGTCACGCTCACGCTAACCGATGGCACGACGATGACAGGTGCGGAATTTCTCGCGCAGCATGTCGGTGACGAGTTGGAAGTTGCGGCGTTTCACCCGCACGAGGGTGCAGTCAACCTGTATCGCACGCAGCGGTTTGCCAATAGTAAGCAACGCGCGTTGGCATCCATGATGTCGCCGACGTGTCCGGTGCCCGATTGCCGGCATGGGGCTGACAACTGCGAAATGCACCACATCCAGGCCTGGCGGCATGGTGGGGAGACCAACCTGGCCAACTTAGTGCCGTTATGTCGGTTTCATAACGGACGCAACGACGATGACCCGCGTGAAAACCGCTACGGGCGAATACAGATCCGAGATGGGATACCGGTGTGGGTATCGCCGGGAGGGTCGGTCGTCGAGAAGCATCCGCCCGGAGCCATGCAACAACTCTTCACATAACGAAAAAGCCCGCCAAAAAGCGGGCCAATCGTCATGCCTACACACTACTTCGCAGACGGAACCTCCGGCGCGACACCAGTGCGCTCGTACTCCGCGAGAATATCGATACGACGCTGATGACGCTCCTCCTCACTCCACGGCTGAGCAACAAACGCATCAACGATCGCGAGCGCCTCTTCCTCGGTGTGCATGCGCCCGCCGATGCCGATGAGTTGCGCGTTGTTGTGCTCACGCGCCAACTTCGCGGTCTCAATCGACCACGCCAACGCACAACGAGCACCCTTGACCTTATTCGCCGCAATCTGCTCACCATTGCCCGAACCACCAAGCACAATGCCCAGAGAACCCGGATCCGCAACAACAGCCTCCGCTGCGGCGATGCAAAACGCCGGGTAGTCATCCGCGGCGTCGTACTCGTGGGCGCCGCAGTCAGTCACCTCATGACCCTGCGCCTCAAGATGGGCCTTAATCTGATTCTTCCGCTCGAAACCGGCGTGATCTGCTCCAAGGTAAATACGCATAAAGCTTAGCGTACCTGCGGGGCTTCCGTACGGCTGCGCTTGAGCTCAAAGAAATACGGGAAACTTGCCACACCAACCGCATGGTCGAACAACTTCCCAGCATCCTCGCCCTCCGGCACACGCGTGATCACCGGGCCGAAAAACGCACTGTCGCCGAGCTTGACCACGGGGGTGCCGACGTCGTCGCCAACCTCAGCCATTGCCGACGCGTGAAAACCGCGCAAGGCCTCATCAACCTCGTCGGTATTCGCCACATCCGCGTACTCCGCGGGCAAACCGACCTCGGCAAGCGCCTCCGCAATAACACTGTCGTAGGCGCCGAAACCTTTCTTGTGATCCTGGCCGCCAGTGTGGATGATCGTGCCCATCGCCGTGTACAGCGCGTCGATCTTGTCCGGGGCATCCTGCTTCACTTTCGCGAACACACGCGCGGGACCCCAGTTCGCCTTCATCAACTCGGCATAGTCGGCAGGGATGTCACGGCCGTCGTTGAGCACGGAGAGCGACATCGGGACCCACTCGACCTCAACATCGCGGACTTTCTCCACTTCCTTCATCCAACGCGAAGTCAACCAGCAAAACGGGCAGGAAACATCAAACCAAAAAGTCACTTGCTCTTTCATGCCGCCCACAATAGCGCGTGTAGCCTGAGTCACATGAAGACTAATCTCACGCGTGAAGACGCGCAGTTGCGCGCAAAGCTCATTTCCAACGTTCGTTACGACATTCTGGTGGATATCACTGGCAAGGACACGTTCACGACGGTGTCGACAATCCAGTTCGATTCCGAGGCGGGAACGACGCACTTTGACCTGGTGGCGGAGTCGTTCGAGGCGACGCTTGATGGTGAGGCGACTGGCCAGGAGATCACGTTGTCGGCGGGTTCCCATGAGCTGCGGGTGACGTCGACGGAGCCGTACAACCGCACGGGTGAGGGCCTGCATAAGTTCACGGATCCGGTGGATGGCAAGGACTACCTGTACACGCAGTTTGAGCCGGCGATGGCGATGAAGGTGTTTGCCTCGTTTGATCAGCCGGATTTGAAGGCGACGTACAAGGTGAGTGTGAAGGCGCCGGAGCGTTACACGGTGATTCTGAATGAGGCGGTTTCACGCGAGGAAAACGGTGACGGCACCGCGACCTGGACCACGACGATTGATTACCCGCTGTCGACATACCTGGTTGCGATTTGCGCGGGTGAGTTTGAGAAGGTCACCGACACGTACGACGCGGGTGATGGCCGCACGATTGAGCTTGGTCTGTACGCGCGTGCCAGTTTGATTCCGCATATGGATTCGGAGCGACTGTTCCGTCAGACGAAGGACGGCTTCGATTTCTATCACGCGAATTTCGGCCGCAAGTACCCGTTTGGCGACAAGTACGATCAGGTGTTTTGCCCGGAGTACAACATGGGCGCGATGGAGCACGTTGGTTGTGTGACGTACCGCGATGAGTACATTTTCACGTCTGAGCCGACGCCGTATCGTCTGGAGCGTCGCAACGATACGATTCTGCATGAGATGGCGCATATGTGGTTCGGCGATCTTGTCACGATGGAGTGGTGGGACGATCTGTGGCTCAATGAGTCGTTTGCTACGTGGTCGGCGGCGACGGCGCAGGTGGGTATCGGTGAGTATCCGGAGGCGTGGACGACGTTTGCCACGGTGGAGAAGGCGTGGGCTTATTCGCAGGATCAGTTGCCGTCGACGCACCCGATTGCTGCGGATGCGCCGGATATTGAGACGGCGGAGCAGAATTTCGATGGCATTACGTACGCCAAGGGTGCGTCTGTGTTGAAGCAGTTGCAGGCGTATGTGGGTTATGAGGAGTTTTTCGCGGGTGTGCGTAAGCACTTCGATAACCATGCTTACTCCAATGCCACGTTCGATGATCTGCTTGGCGCGCTCGAGGAGGCTTCGGGTCGCGACTTGTCTAACTGGGCTGAGCAGTGGCTGCGTACTACCGGTGTGTCGCGTCTTTACCCGGAGATTTCGGACACGTTTACCGTGGTGCAGGAGTCGCCGGTGTTGCGCGACCACCGTGTTCGCGTGGGGCTTTATTCGCTTATCGACGGCACCGTGCAGCGCACCCACCAAGTCGAACTCGATATCACCGGCGAGCGCACTGAGATTCCTGAATTTTCAGGCGTGAAACACGATCTCGCCCTGGTGAACGACGACGACCTCACGTACTGCCTGATGGGCCTCGATGCGCAGCAGCAGCAGTTTGCCGTGGAGCACTTGGGCCAGATTGAGGATTCGCTGGCGAAGACGCTGGTATGGTCTTCCCTGTGGGAGTCTGTGCGCGATGGTCGTCTGCCTGCTCGTCAGTATGTGGAGTTGGTGGCGCGCGAGGTTGGCCCGGATATGCAGGAGCGGATCGCCGCCCAGGCTACTGAGGCTGTGAAGCGCTACGTTGACCCGGCGTGGCGGCGCACCGGCTTCGATCTGTTGAACAAGGCGTTCCGTGGCCAGGAGCCGAAGGTGGTGTTCGACCGTGCGCTTGCCCGTCTGGAGCCGACCGAGGAGACGGTTGAGTACTTCAAGGGTCTGCTGGAGACCTCCGAGAATCAGGAGGTTCGTTGGTTGGCGATCACGAACCTTCTTGCTGCTGGCGCCTTGCCGTTGGAGGCCATTGACGAGGAACAGGACGATACGTCGGAGGGTGCGATTTCGCGGTTGAGGGCGAAGGCGGTCGTCGATAAGCGTTGGGCTTGGGACAAGCTCATTAACGACGATCTGACCAACCTCGAGGCCCGCTACCTCATGGACGGGCTCACCTTCACCGACGCTGGGCTCGAGGGGTTGACCGACGAGTACTTCCGCGCCGCGCCGGCCCTGTGGGACCGTTTGACCAACGAGATGGCGCAGCGCACCCTGGAGGGCATGTACCCGCGTTGGGACGTCACGCAAGAGGCTGTTGAGAAGGCAAACGCCCTGCTGAACAGCGACGTCCCCAATGGCCTGAAGCGTGTTATCGCCGAAGGCCAGGACCGCTCCGCACGCGCTGTGCGCAACCGCGCGGCCGACGCAGCAGCAAATTAAAGCTGCTTGAGGGCTTGTTCGAGGTCGGCGATCAGGTCGGCCTCGTCCTCAATGCCCACTGAAATTCGGACCAACTCCCCCGGCACCTCGAGCGCCGAGCCGGCCACGGACACATGCGTCATGGTGGCGGGGTGCTCGAGCAGGCTTTCCACGCCGCCGAGGGATTCGGCGAGGCAGAACAGTTTCGTCGACTTGCAGAACGTCTTGGCCTGCTCGGTGGTTTGGAACAGTACGGAGACCATGCCGCCGAAGCGGGTCATCTGCTTTTTCGCCACCTCGTGGCCCGGGTGTGTTTCGAGTCCCGGGTAACACACGCGGGAAACTTGCGGTTGGGCGTCGAGGTATTTGGCCACGGCTTCGGCGTTGTCGCAGTGGCGGTCCATGCGCACGGCGAGGGTTTTCAGGCCGCGGCCGGTGAGGTAGGTGTCGAACGGGGATGGGTTGGCGCCGACCCAGCCGAAGAAGAAGCGGAGTTGTTCGTGGAAGCCGTCGACGCGGTCGTTGCGGCCGCAGACGATGCCGCCGACGACGTCGGAGTGGCCGCCGATGTATTTCGTCGTTGAGTGGAGGACGACGTCGGCGCCGAGTTCGAATGGTTTTTGCAGGTAGGGGGATGCGAAGGTGTTGTCGACGACCAGCGCTGCCTGCTTCTTCACTGCCGCGATTGCTTCGATGTCGACGACGTCCAGCATTGGGTTTGTCGGCGTTTCCACCCAGATGACCTTGGTGTTGTCTTGGACGGCGGCGGCGACCTCTGTGGGGTTGGTCATGTCGACGACGGTGTTTTCCACACCCCAGAGGGTGAAGACTTGTTGGATGAGGCGGTAGGTGCCGCCGTAGGCGTCGTTGGATACGACGACGTGGTCGCCGGGTTTGAGCAGGATGCGGAGGACGACATCGATAGCTGCCATGCCGGAGGAGTAGGCGACGGCGAAGTCGGCGTTTTCAAGCGCCGCAACGGCTTTTTCCAGGGCGGTGACGGTGGGGTTTCCCACGCGTGTGTATTCGTAGCCGCCGCGGAGTTCGGCGAGGCCGTCTTGGGCGAAGGTGGTGGAGGCGTAGATGGGGGTGTTGATTGGCCCGTAGAGGCTGTCGGGCTCGTAGCCTGCGTGGATGGCGTTGGTGGTGAATCCGTAGACAGTCATGTGCACAGACACTAGACCAAGCGGTACACCCCTCGGTCATTTTTATGCATCGCGCGTACACTCGTGCGGTGATGGATACTCAAGATGCTTCTGAAAAGGTTGACCAAGCTGTCGAGGGCGTGACGTCGTGGTGGAACAATCCGCAAACGCATGAATTGTTCATTGAGCGCCCGGTGAAGATCGTGCTCATTTTGCTGGTTGCAATTGTGCTGAATTGGCTGGCGAATAGCATTATTCGGCGTGCGACGCGCCAGGGAATTAAACGCTCGAATGTGTTGAAGTATGAGGGGCGTGATGCGCAGCAGATTCGTGCGCAGGAGAAGCGTCGTCAGCAACGGATGAAGACGCTGGCCAATGTGGGCCGGTCGGTGGCTGCGATTGTGATTTGGGCGTGGGCGGTGCTTGCGGTGCTGGATCAGTTGGGGGTCAATGTTGCGCCGCTGATTGCGTCGGCTGGTGTTGTCGGTGTGGCGATTGGTTTTGGTGCGCAGTCGTTGGTGAAGGATTTCTTCTCCGGTGTGGCGATTTTGATTGAGAACCAATTCGGGGTGGGTGACACGATTGAGGTCGGCGATGTTGTGGGTGATGTTGAGGAGATGACGCTTCGCATCACCACGCTTCGCGATATCGACGGCGCTCTATGGTACATCCGTAACGGCGACATTGATCGGGTTGGCAATCATTCGGCCCGCTTCTCTACCGCGCGTGTGCAGGTGCCGGTGTCGTTGATGGTGAATCCGGATGAGGTGTCGCGTTTGATCGAAGAGACCGCTGTTGCGGGCTGCCAGGACAAGGAAGTCGCCGAGCTGGTGATGGGCACTCCGCGGATGTTGGGTCCGAGCGAAGTGACGCCGAATTACATGTCGTTCCGCGTGGAGGTGCAGACGATGCCTGGCATGCAGTGGACGGTTGCGCGTTATTTGAATCAGCGGATTTTGGCGGCGTTGCACCGCGAGGGTGTGGTGTTGACGCCGCGGGAGTCTGTGTTGGTGAAACAGCAGGAGGAAAACGTTGGAGATTAGCCCGAAGCAGGAGCAGACGCTTTTCGACGCCGTCGGCGGCGAACCATTCTTCACCCGCCTTGTCCGCGGGTTTTACGATCAGGTCAAGGAAGATGACCTCATCGGCCCGATGTACCCGGATCAGGATTGGGAAGGAGCGGAGAACCGCCTGCGTTGGTTCCTCGTCCAGTATTGGGGTGGCCCGCGCGAGTATCAGGCGCAGCGCGGCAACCCGATGTTGCGCAAGCGCCACTTCCCTTTCGCGATCGGTGAGCCGGAGGCGGATCGTTGGCTCGAGTTGATGGGCAAGTCGATGGAGCAGTTTGACGACGACGAGCTGCCCGAACCGTACCGCGCCCAGATGTGGAATCACATGCAGCGTGTGGCGTACATGATGATCAACCAGGGCCCGCGGGCCTATTAGTCCCAGCCCGGGCCGCCAGCGAAGCGCGGCCCGTTAGAACAGCAGGCCGAGTCCGGCGTTGCGGTAGACGGATCCGAAGGGGGCGTCTAGGCGGGTCCAGCGCCCGCAGCTGGATACGCGCAGGTGACGCGGGATCTCCGCGGGTGCTTCGAAGCCGGGGATGAGCCCGAGTGCGGTGCAGGCGAAGATCATCCGCATGGGGATCTCCACTGGGTTGTCGCTGTCGGCGTCTGCGGTGAGCACGATCCCGTCGAGCAAGGATTTCGGTGGGCCGGCTGGTCCGGAGAATTGGCGGGCGAGGTTGCGGCCTTCGTCGGCAAGGCGACGCGCCACGCCAACCGGCACCTGCTCACGCGCAACGAATCCGGTGGCGGGTGGCAGCGCCCCGGGCCAGGCGGTATCGCGCGCCGGCCCGACCTCCACCGAGCCGGACTGCAGCGCGGCAAGCAAGTCGCGGGCGCTGACGGTGCCGGTGTTGTGGGAGGTGGTGCCGGTGATTCGTCGAGAAGCAATGGCCTCGAAGGGCGTGGTCACGAACACGTCGAGCGCACCCCCGCCAACCTCCTGGAAGCGTGCGGAGGCCTGTGAATCTAAGCCGACGGCGCGGCCGACCAGAGTGGTCAGGCCGCGCGCGCCAGATTCGATGTCAAGGGTGATCACCTAGTTTTCGGCCGCCTTAGACAGGATGCCGATCTCCTTCTTCGTGATCTCGCGCGGCGAGGTCGTCGCAGTATCCACCGTAACCTGCACACACTCCACCACTGCGCAGGTTTTGCCCTGCGCGTCCTTGATTTCCTGGCGGGTGGTAAACGAGGTATTGCCTACGTTGACCACCTGCGTCTCCACGGTCACTTCAGTGGTGTTGGGCAGGATCGGACGGACATAGTCCACCTCGAGCCGGCGTACGAACACCACGAACTCGTGGCCTTCGGAATAGAAGAACTTCTCCGCGAACGCCAGGCGCGCCTCCTGCGCCAACTCGACGTAGGCCGAGTTGGTCACGTGACCGTAGCGGTCAAAGTCGCTCCAACGCACCGGAATAGTGTGCACGTGGATTTCTGCCATGGGGTTTGCTCCTAACGGGTGAGCTTGCGGTGGGTGACGCGCGACGGCTTGGCGGCTTCCTCACCGAGGCGTTCGACCTTGTTCTTCTCGTAGTCGCCGAAGTTACCTTCGAACCAGAACCACTTGCCTTCTTCGACGTTGCCTTCCCACGCGAGGATGTGGGTACAGGTGCGGTCGAGGAACCAGCGGTCGTGCGAGATGACCACAGCGCAGCCCGGGAAGGCCTGCAGTGCGTTTTCCAGGGAGCCGAGGGTTTCCACGTCAAGGTCGTTGGTGGGCTCATCGAGCAGGATCAGGTTACCGCCCTGCTTGAGCGTCAGCGCCAGGTTGAGGCGGTTGCGCTCGCCGCCGGAGAGGACCTTGGATGGCTTCTGCTGATCAGCACCCTTGAAGCCGAAGGCGGACAGGTAGGCGCGCGACGGCATTTCGTTCTGGCCGACGTGGATGTAGTCCAGGCCGTCGGAGACAACTTCCCACACGGTTTCTTCGGGGTCGATGTTTTCGCGGTTCTGGTCCACGTAGGAGATCTGGACGGTCTCGCCGACGGTCACGTTGCCGGAGTCCGGCTCTTCCAGACCAACGATGGTCTTGAACAGGGTGGACTTACCCACACCGTTGGGGCCGATGACGCCGACGATGCCGTTGCGCGGCAGGGTGAACGACAGGTCCTTGATCAGGACGCGTCCGTCGAAGCCCTTGTTCAGGTTTTCCACTTCGACGACCTTGCTGCCGAGGCGCGGCGGGGTCGGGATCTGGATTTCTTCGAAGTCGAGCTTGCGGTACTTCTCCGCCTCGGCTGCCATCTCTTCGTAGCGCTCCAGACGTGCCTTGTTCTTGGCTTGGCGTGCCTTCGGCGAGGAACGGACCCACTCGAGTTCCTTCTTCAGGCGCTTCTGCAGCTTCTGATCCTTCTTGCCGGCAACTTCGAGACGCTCAGCCTTCTTCTCCAGGTAGGTGGAGTAGTTGCCTTCGTACGGGTAGAGCTGGCCGCGGTCGACCTCACAGATCCATTCTGCGACGTTGTCCAGGAAGTAGCGGTCGTGGGTAATTGCGAGCACGGCACCCGGGTAGGTCTGCAGGTGGCGTTCCAACCAGAGGACGGATTCGGCGTCGAGGTGGTTGGTGGGCTCGTCGAGAAGCAGCAGGTCTGGCTCGCTCAGCAGCAGTTTCGCCAGTGCTACTCGACGACGCTCACCACCCGACAGGTTGGTCACCGGCGCATCAGACGGCGGGCAGCGCAGAGCCTCCATGGCCTGCTCGATCTTGGAGTCGATCTCCCACGCGTCAGCTGCGTCGAGCTCTTCTTGCAGCTTGCCCATTTCTTCCATGAGCTCGTCGGAGTAGTTGGTCGCCATTTCTTCGGCGATTTCCTCGAAGCGCTGCTTCTTTTCAAACAGCTCGCCGAGGCCTTCTTCGACGTTGCCGCGGACGGTCTTTTCTTCGTTGAGCGGCGGCTCCTGCAGCAGGATGCCAACCGTGGCTCCTGGCTGCAGGAAGGCTTCGCCGTTGTTTGGCTGGTCGATGCCCGCCATGATCTTCAGCAGCGACGATTTACCGGCGCCGTTCGGACCCACAACGCCGATCTTGGCGCCTGGGTAGAAGGCCATGGTGACGTTGTCCAGGATGACTTTTTCGCCAATGGCCCTGCGGACGTTTTTCATCGTGTAGATGAACTCAGCCACTACGTTTCCCCTTTTGTTGGTGAATGCGGACGTTAAATACCGCAATCAGGGTACATCACGTGGCTGAGTACGACGCCCTCCTAGAACGGTGCCTTGGCGGCACTGAGGTCTTCGGCGCTGTAGCGGGCCTCGTCGGTGCCGTCGGGGGCTCCGTCGAGAGCATTGTCTCCCCCATCGGCTTCGGCGGCCACCGGCTCGGCCGGGTCGGTCGGGTCGACCGGGTCGGCAAAGCTGGGTGGTTGGCCGGTGAGCCGCTCGAACACGGCCTCGGCATCCATAACAGGTACCGCGTCGTGTCCGTCGAGGCTGTGTCCGGAGTTGGAGGTGCGCGCCGAGTTGAGCTGGTAGTGGTTCATGTCAAAGGCCACGTTGCGGGCCTTGAGCATGATCTTCGAGCGGGTGACGGCGTTGTTGCCTTCGCCTTCTTGCCAGAAGTCGGTGACCAGCGAGCCGTCGACGATGACGGGGAATCCCTTCTTCAGCGACGCTCCACAGTTGACGGCGAGTTGCCCCCAGCATTCGACGTCGATGAACAGCGGGTCGACGTCTTCCCAGACCTCTTTGCCGTTGTCGTCGGTGACGCGCCTTCTTTTCGACGACGCCAGCCTCATCTTGGTTACCGTCGCCCCACTCGCAAACAACACAAGTTTCGGATCGTCGGTCAGGTTGCCAATTAGGCGGATGGTGTTTTGGCTCATGGAAGAGCCCCCCTTTCCATAGTGCGGATGATGGTGTGCGGGGTGTCGTCGTGAAGCAACGCCCTGCACACTTCGAGGTTCGCACGATTTTTAAAGCCGGTAAAGGGGGAAGCCGTTTCTGTGGATAACTTTGAAACCAGATTCCACAATCCGCTGCTAGGAGCGATTTCCGTACTGAGCGAGCATCTCGTTGTAGCGGCGCCATTCTTCGTCATCGGTCTCTTCCGCGCGGCGATCGGCCTCTTCCGTTTCGGCTCGGTCTTCGCGCAGCCACTGCATGAACAACTCACCGAAGACGATCAGCAGCGGGAAGGAGCCAGACGCCCAGGCGATGCCGCCGCCCTCCTTCTGAATCTGCGCCAGGTCAGGGTTCCACGGCAGTTCGAGGTTGTTGTAGAAGTCCTCGCCCATAACCACGCCGAGTTGCATGAGGTAAACACCCATGAACAGGTGGAACGGCATGGATACCCACAACCAGGCCAGGCGCGTTTTCGCGGTGGCGCGGCCCTCAATGTGGTCGGGGCCGATCAGCTCCCAGAAGTAGAAGTATCCGGACACCATGAAGACGGCGTTCATGATGACGTGGCCGGCGTGCTCGGAAATCATCAGTTCGTAGAACGGGACGAACACATACATGGCGTAGAAAAACACCAGAAACTGAATGGTGGACACCGGCGGGAACGTGACCATGCGCAAGAACTTCGAGCGCTGGAAGCTCTCCACCCACATGCGCGGGTTGAACTCGCCTGCCGGGTACGCCTTGCCGATCAGCGTCAGCGGTGCGCCCAGCACCAGGAACACTGGCACGCCCATGGACAGAATCATGTGGACGGACATGTGCACCGAATACGACGCCGGCATGTGCATGCCCAACCCAGAGCTCAGCGTGACGACGACCGTCACACACCCAAGCAACCACCACACCGTCCGTGACGTCTTCCACCCGTCCACGCGGCGCACCAGGCGCAGGTAGTAGACGGCCAGAAGAATCGCAATGACGCTAAACAGCAGCTCGGGGCGCCACAGAGTGATCCAGTTGGTCCAGGAGATCTGTTCAGAAAGGTTGTACCCCATCTTCACCTGCATGCGGGTGAGGTTCGGGTCGAGCGGCGGCGGGGGCGGCGTGCGGCCAAGGGTGACCGCAAGGCCGGAGACCGCAGCCATGATCAGGACTTCCACCGCTCCGAGGCGGGCAAACGCCTTCGGCTGGCTGTCCAACAGCGGGATGGTGCGCTCGCGGTGGGCGTAACCAATGATGCCGAGCAGCACAATCGCTACCGTCTTCACGATCAGCACGATGCCGTAGCTATACTCCGTCAACTCACTAATACGCACGCGCACCAGCGCGTTAATCACACCGGAAAGCGCCATAGCCAGGATGGAAAACAGGGCGACCATGGAGTAGCGGCGGGTGGCTTCGGTGAGGTGAGGGCCTCGTCGTAAAGCATGCGCCACAAGCGCCATAAGACCGCCAACCCACAGCAACATGGCCACGAGGTGCCAAATGAGCGAGTTGGTGCCAAAGTCGTGGGAGCCGCCCGTCGCCGAGTGGCCGGTCAGACCGATCGGCATGACCACCACAATCGCGCCGATAAAAAGCGCAACCTGCGACCACCAACTCGTCGCAACGTAGCCGCCGACGGCCACCACCGCCGCGAACGCAGCGACGATCAACCACACGCGAGCCTCTTTCACCTGCTCCAAGGCCTGCGTCCAGGCGGCCGCCTCAAACATGACAGTCTTCATCGGCTGGCCCGACACATCCGACAGCACCAGCGGAATCATCAACAACCCAATCAGCACGATGCCCGCACTCGCGTGCGCACCAGTACGCGAAGCGATGTGCCCGTCCACCGTCAACTGCGCACCGTTGAGATCCTCCCCCTGCATGCGCGGCGGGATGAAGAATGACGACAGCATGAACGACCCCACCGCCAACGCCATAAGAATCCACGCCACACCGCGCAGCGCCGGCAAACCGAACGTGGTGGTCACGCCAGGGTCCGGAATACCGAGCGCCGCCAGCGACCCACCAGAGAACGACTGCGCCACCGCACCCGCGACCACCGCCGCCGCAGCGAGCGCGGCAAGATAGAGCGGCCAAGCGGAAACAACAGCAGGCTTTCGGGCAGTCTCAGTCATGCTGCATACCCTACTTTCGCCCGCGAAACGGCCATAACTACAATCATTCGCACTGCCCCCATAGCTCAGTGGATTAGAGCATCCGGTTTCTACCCGGCTGGTCGCGGGTTCGAATCCTGCTGGGGGCGCTTTGTGTTGTCTCGAGACATCGTTCCTACGGTGTCTCGAGATTTTTGTTTTTGGAGTTGCCCCGTTTGGGGTTTAGTTCGTTGTCTGATTGGTTGTAGTAGATCTTTTCGTCGGTGAGTGTGTAGGCAGCGATTTGTGCCCCGGTGGCGTTTATTTTGATGTCGACGTGGTTGTCGACGCAGACCATGGTGATGGGTTCGCCGCCCCAGCGTCGGCCGATGTAGAGGCGGCGTAATTTCCCGCCCCATCGCAGAGTGGTCTTGCCGTTGATGCTGACTTTGTCGGTGCGTAGCCGGTAGTGGTGGTCGGAGTTTGCTGCTGCCGGTTTGGCTTTGGGCAGTGCGCTGTAGGCCTCGGCTGGGGTGATGCGGGCGAGTGCTCTGTGTGGGCGTTTGTAGTTGTAGTAGTCGATGATCTCGTTGATATCTTCGTTGAGCTCCTCGATGGTTTGTGCTGGTGGCTTGTTGTTTAGCGCGAGTTTGAGTGTGTGGTGGAAGCGTTCGACTTTGCCTTGGGTTTGCGGGTGGTAGGGCTTGCCGTTTTTCTGGGTAATGCCCAAGTCGATGAGCAGTTGCTCGAAGCCGTTTCGTGACGGGTTTTTCCGGTCGGTGTTGGTGGTAAATGCTCGGCCGTTATCGGTGAGCGTTGATTGTGGGCAGCCATGTACCTGAACTGCTGCGATAAAGCTTGTGATGACGTTTGTGACGGTGGCTGTGTGGTAGGCGCGGCAGGAGATGATGAATCGGGAGTGGTCATCGAGGATGGTCAGGATGGCTACGCGTTTGTGTCCGGCGATGGTCCAGTCGCTGTAGTCCATTTGCCATGTTTCGTTGGGCTGGTCTGCCTGGAAGCGACGCCAAGAGCTGCGTGGGCGTTTTTGGGGCTGTGGTGTGATGCGTCCGTTGTTGGCAAGCACTCGGTGGATGGTTGATACTGCTGGTGGAGGGTCTATTCCGTCTTGTTGTAGGTGCCAACGGATGGTGTGAGCGCCGGCGTCGGTGCCGCGGTGGGTGAGTTCGTCGCGCAGTTGAAGAATGCGGTCGACAACTGTTTTGTCGAGCGCCCTTGGGTTTGTTCTTGGCCGTTTTGATCGAGGTGTAAGCGCGTCCATGCCGCCTTCTCGGTAGCGCTTTTGCAGTGTTCTGATCCACCGGGTCGAAACGCCGAAGTGCTCAGCCGCCTCGGCTTGGCTCATGCCTGTGGCGAGCATGGTCTGGATGATGATTTTCGGTGTGGGCTTGCCTGGTTTCTCCATCCGATAAGCATGGGCGGAACGATGACTCGAGACATCGGTTTTCGGCCCGGTGGGGCATTTTCAGTGGGCTCGTTTTCCACCGGAACGATGTGGCGAGACATACCCGCAGGACAAACCGGAACGATCTCATGAGACATGCGGAACGATGTCACCGAACCAGACACTGCTGGGGGCGCTTTGTGTTTCTGGGGGTTGGAATGAGGGGGGCGCGCGGCGTACTTGGTGAGAACGCATTGGTGAAGATGCCGATTTTTGGCCGTCTTCACCAATGCGTTCTCACCATGTGCGGGGAAAGAGGCGTGCCGCAAAGCTAAACGACACATGGAACACGGCATACTCCGCTGATTTTCAGCGATATATGCCGTGTTGGATGTGTCGTTTGGCCTCAGCAGACCACACTTCACCCATTTTTGGGATACGCGTCCCATAGCGTGATACAGTTTCTTCCATTCTGCGACACAGCAGTTTCACACAATGGAATGAAAGGACGGGCGATGACCACCAGCGTCGAACATCAACCCCCTGCCCCACAAGCGGCCCCTGCTGCCATCCGGGAGACAACGCCACAGGAGCGAAACCGGGTCCGCCTTGCGTCGACAATTGGCACGACGATTGAGTTTTACGACTTCTACGCCTACGCCACCGCAGCCGTCGCGGTGTTTCCGTTCCTCTTCTTCCCCAAGTCGGAGTCGAGCACGGTTGCGCTGCTGTCGTCGTTTGCCACGTTCGGCTTGGCGTTTATTGCCCGTCCGCTGGGTTCGGTACTGTTCGGCCACTTCGGCGACAAGGTTGGGCGTAAGGCGACCCTGGTCGGCGCGCTGCTGACGATGGGCATCGCCACCTTTGTTATCGGCCTGCTGCCCACCTATGCCCAAGCCGGCATCTGGGCGCCGGCGCTGCTGGCACTGATGCGCTTCTGCCAGGGCCTCGGCCTGGGCGGCGAGTGGTCCGGCGCAGCCCTGCTGTCCACAGAAACAGCAGCTAAGGGCCGCCGCGCCTGGGCGGGCATGTGGCCCCAACTCGGCGCACCGTTCGGCTTCCTGCTGGCCAACGGCCTGTTCCTCATCCTGGTCACCGTGCTGGGCCACACCACTGGCGACTTCGAGGGCGCGTTCATGCGCTGGGGCTGGCGCATTCCGTTCCTGCTGTCCATCGTGATGGTCATCATCGGCCTGTGGGTTCGCCTGCAGGTTGAGGAGACTCCGGTGTTCCAGCAGGTGGAGCAGAACAACCAGAAGGCCGCTTCCCCACTGGCGGAGGTATTCAAGACCGCTTGGAAGCCGCTGATCCAGGGCACGTTTGTCATGGTCGGTTGCTACACGCTGTTCTACATCGTGACCACTTGGTTCCTCTCCTACGGAATTGGTTCGGCGGAAGAGGGCGTTGGCCTGGGTATTGCGTACCCGACGTTCCTGAAGCTGCAGCTGGTATGCATCTTCGGGTTCATCGCTGGCATCCCGATTGCGGCGCATTGGTCGGATGTCTACGGCCGTCGCCCGGTGCTGGGTCTGACCTCGGTTGCGATCATCGTCTATGGCCTGAGCTTCAAGTGGCTGCTGAATCCGGAGACGTTCACCATGGTTTCCCTGGGCATCTTCTTGTTCATCGGCATGGTGTTGATGGGCTTCATCTTCGGCCCGATGTCTGCGATCTTGCCGGAGTTGTTCCCGTCGAATGTGCGCTACACCGGCTCCGGTATCGCGTACAACGTGTCCTCCATCCTGGGTGCGGCTATCGCCCCGTTCATCGCAACGGCGCTGAACGCAAAGTACGGACCGCAGGCTGTGGGCATTTACCTGGTTATCGTTACCGCGATTTCTCTGTGGGCGATCCTGTCCTCCCCGGAGACCAAGCACCAGGAGATGCACGAGATTTAGCCCTTGCTTTCCATGCCGACAAGTGACATACTTGCCGGCATGGAAAGCAATAAGATCTCGAAGGAAGAGGCCCGCGCCGCCCTCGAGCAGATCGACGGGATCGAGCAAGACGCACGTAAACCACCCACACCGCCGTGGGCTTACGCCATCCTCGGCACCAGTTTCGGTGTCACGATCGCCGGCACGATCATCGGCTGGAAGTACTGGTGGGCACTGTTTGCGGTCATCATCATCGCCTGCATCGCACTCGCCGTGCGAGATCACAACCGCAACGTACGCCCGAGCATGAAGCAGCCGATCCAGGAAGACCCGAAGACGAACTGGGCCGCCGCTCTCACCCCCGCGTTCATGATGCCGCTGATCTGGTTCGTCCCAGAAGGAAGCGTGGTCGGCGGGGTCATCGCCGGCGTGGTCACAGCGATCGTGGTCACGGCTGTCATGATCTACGAAAGCAGGAACCGATGAGCGCCCCTAAAATCGACCCTGTCATCCACCCCCTGGCGCGGTTGAAGATTTGTGCGGCGTTGTACCACGGCGGTGCCGTCGAGAAGCAAACGTCCCGGCACGAGATGCGCTTTAGCTCGCTGCGGGACCAAATAGACTTGTCGGATTCTGCGCTATCCAAGCAGTTGGACCGGCTCGAGGAGCACGGCTATATCACGCGCTTCCGCGAGTACGGCTCATCCCGGGCGAAGGACACGGTGTGGGTCACGCTCACCGAGAGGGGTGCGCAGGCCTTCGAGCGACACACGGCAGCGTTGCGAGAGATCGCGGGCGGGTAGATTCGGACGCATGAGTTTTCCAGGACCATCCATCGACTCGTTCGCGTTGATTACTGGCGCGAGCCAAGGCATCGGCGAAGCGATTGCGCGCGACCTGGCCAAAGGTGGCCACAACCTCATCCTTGTTGCCCGGCGCGAGGAGGTATTGCAGAAGCTTGGCGACGAACTCGCGGCCGCTCACGGCGTCACCGTCGAAGTCTTCGCCGCGGATCTGTCTAAGGAACGCGACGTCACCGCACTGCTTAACCACATTGCGAACCGCAAGATTCACATTTGCGTCAATTCTGCAGGTATCGCGTCGTTTGGACCGTTTATGAAGCAGGACTGGGAGTACGAGACGAATCAGTTCAACCTGAACGCGACGGCAGTGTTCCGCATCACCAAGGCGGTGCTGGATCAGATGGTGCCACGCGGCGAGGGCGCGCTGTGCAACGTCGGCTCCGCCGCGGGCAACCTGCCGATCCCGAACAACGCCACCTACGTGTTCACCAAGGCGGGCGTGAACATGTTCACCGAGGCCCTGCACTACGAGCTGAAGGACTCGGGCGTGCATGTAACCCTGCTCGCGCCCGGCCCTGTGCGTGAGGCGCACATTCCGGAGGAGGAGCAGTCCATCGTGGATAAGGTCGTGCCCGATTTCTTGTGGACGACCTACGAGTCCTGCTCCGCGGACACACTTAAGGCGATGCGCCGCAACCGTCGACGCGTCGTTCCGGGTCCGTTGTCGAAGGCGATGGATGTCGTGTCCACCTACGCCCCGCGCGGGATTCTGCCGCCAATTATGGGCAAGTTTTACGCAAAGATGGGAGAGGAATAAATGGAGATCGCAGACAAGGACAATCGCATCGTGTGGGTCGACCTGGAGATGACCGGTCTTGACCCGTCACGCCACGTCATCGTGGAGGTTGCGGCGCTTGTCACGGATGCGGAGCTCAACATTATCGACGACGGCGTCGACCTCGTCGTCCACGCCACCGACGCCGAACTGGCGGAGATGGATGACTTTGTCACCGAGATGCACTCCTCCAACGGGCTGCTCGATGACATTAAGGCCTCCACGGTCAGCATCGAGGAGGCTGAGGATGCGGTGCTGGAGCTCGTCGCAAAGCATTGCGATCCTGCACATCCTGCCCCGCTTGCGGGCAATTCGATTGCTACCGACCGTGCGTTTATCCGTGCGCAGATGCCGCGTCTCGACGACGCCCTGCACTACCGCATGATCGACGTCTCCACCGTGAAGGAACTGTCGCGCCGCTGGTTCCCTAAGGCGTACTACAACCAGCCCGAAAAGGGCATGGCTCACCGCGCCTTGGCGGACATCGTGGAATCCATCCGCGAACTGGACTACTACCGTCGCGCCGTATTTGTGGACTCCCCCGGCCCGGACACCGACACCGCAACGAAGGCTTCTGCCGCTGCAACCGAGTTCTACCAGCGGTTTTTGTAAACTTCAGATGAACGGCTAAGGTGTAATCCGCTGCAAAACAGCAATGGTGGCTGTAGTTCAGCTGGTAGAGCACCAGGTTGTGATCCTGGGTGTCGCGGGTTCGAGCCCCGTCAGCCACCCCAAAGCGTGCCCCGTAACCTCCACAACAGGTTACGGGGCACATTGCTTTTCCACCCCCTCCTTAAATATGTTAGCCTTACCTAACTATTTGGCGTGCGAACTTCCGCCGCCCGAAGCAGCCACGAGTTGTTGAAGGACAGGGACAACGATGACCGAACAAGCCAACAAAGCGGCCGCGAGGCGTAAACCCCGGAAGGCCAATGAGGCAACCGTGACCGGTCGCCGCCAGCTCTCCCCCGATCTGGTTCGCTTAAGCCTGAACGCCCCCGCTTTTGTCGGTAAAGATCTGGAGTTTACGGACCACTACCTCAAGCTGTTGTTCGTGCCGGAGGGCGCCGACTACTCCTGGCCATTTAACGTCGAACAGGTCCGTGAACAACAGCCGCGCGACAAGCAACCGGTGACCCGGACCTACACGCTGATCAACCTCGACTCATCGACCGGGGATTTCGATGTTGACTTTGTCACCCACGGCGATGCAGGCCTGGCCGGTCCGTGGGCTCGCGTAGCCGAGGTTGGAGAGAAGATCGGCTTCTTCGGCCCAGGTGGCGCGTGGGGCCCTTCGGTCGACTACGAGCACTTCATCTTCGCCGGCGATGAGTCCGCAGCACCGGCCATCGGCGCGGGCCTAAAGCGCCTCCCCGAGGGCGCAACTGCGACCGCGTACATCGAGATCGAAGCCGAAGACCGCAAGTTTGAGCTCCCAGCCCGCGATGGCGTGGACATCCATTGGGTGATCCGCAACGGCGCGACCCATGGCACGGAGCTATCCCGCGTCGTGCGACAGGCCGGCGTGCCGGACGGAAAGAACACCAGCTGGTTCATCCACGGCGTTGCCGAGATGATCAAGGAAATGCGGCGCTTCCTCTTCGTCGAATCCGAGGTCCCCAAGCAAGACGTGTCCATCTCTGGATACTGGCGCATCGGCATGACAGAGGATCAGTGGCAGGCCTCCAAGCGCGATTTCAACGCCGAGATTGAAGCCGAGGAGGAACGCGCGAAAGCCTAACTGCGCCTGGGGGCACTAACTGCACCTAGGGGCACTAGGAGTAGAGCTGCTCGCCGCTGCCGCCGGAGCGCTGCTCCCAATCAAGGTTCCAGTAGCCCAAGCCGTCGTACGGGGTCAGGGTCGATCCGCCAGTGTTTTTCACCACTACCGGGTCACCCCGTTTGACGTACTCCTGGAACCACTTGGCGTTCTCATAGGAAGCGTTGATGCAGCCGTGCGACTGGTTCTGGGACCCCAACGCCCACAGCGCCCACGGCGCGGAGTGGACGTAGATGCCCGAGTACGACAGCTGGGTGGCGTAATCCACCGGCGTGACGTACCCGCCCGCATCCAACGCCAAGCCGTAGGTACGCGAGTCCATGACAAGGCTGGGGTGCTCATCCCCCACCACGTAGGTGCCATTCGGGGTGTCGTAGCTACCGTCGGTTCCCAGCGAGATCGGGAACTCCTTCACCAACTCGTCGTTAGCGTAGACGCGCAGCATCTTGTCGTAGTTATCCACGACAGTCTCCACCTTGTCACCGATGGTGAAGCTGATTTCGGTGTCGTCGGAACCGTAGACGCCTTCGGCAAGTTTGCGCCCATACAGATCCACTTTCACAGTGACCTCAGTACCGGGCTCCCAGTACTCCTTCGGGCGCCAGCGCACTTCGTAAGGATCCAGCCAGAAGAATCCACCCTCGGTGTCGTTCGAGGTTTCCACCGAGATGAGTTTCTCCATCTTCTTGGTGTCTTGGATCGGGCTATCAAAGCGGATGGTTACCGCCTGGGCGACACCAACCGTCGAGCCGTCAAGCGGACCAACGTACGCATTAACCGTCACAGCCGGCGACACCGTAGTAAACGACGACACCACCTTCTGGCCCTCAACATCACGCGCCTCAATGGTGTACTCGCGTCCGTAACCAAGCGGTTCCGCCGTAGACCATTCGGTTTTGTCGTCGTTGAACTCCGCCTCGACTTCCTTGCCGGCCTCGTTGGTCATCTTCACCGAGGCCAATCCGACCTCCGAAAGCACCTTCACCGGCTGGCCAGGCTCGACGTCAGTGGCGTTATTGCTCACCGAGACTTTCGGCGGCTTCGCCGCAGGCGTCGTCTCTGCAGCCTGGTCTGTCTCCGCAACTTGTTCGAGACGGCTCGACCCATCCCCCGGTGAGCAGGCCGAAATCATCGCTCCTGCAGCCAGCGCCGTCAGGACCGCGGTGCAGCGGCGAACCGCGCGAAGGTGGAGCACGATGGACCCCTCACAGCTCAAATCCAAAACTCAAACGCCAATACTTTAACCGTTAACGGCTAAAAAGCCACCATCCACAAACAAAGCGTTATGCAACGTTTAACATCGCCGAAAAATATGCTCTTACCTGCCGATTTCACACATTCAACACACGCTGCTAATGTATTACCTCGTTGCAGAGAGCAACACCAACAAAACAAAATACGCGCCATTAGCTCAATTGGCAGAGCAACTGACTCTTAATCAGTGGGTTCGGGGTTCGATTCCCTGATGGCGCACAAAACGGCCAGGTCAAAGGGTAAATATTCACCCCTTCACCTGGCCGATTTTCGTTAAATGGCCAAAAAATGGCCAGATAGTCAACGGCACCGGTCGAACAGATTTCCCGGGCGCGGCAAGACATACCCATACTCACGATTCCGTGAATTTGGATAGGGTGTGCCCCATGCGGGTGCGGGTGTCTCCATAATCCAGAATTCTTGATTACAGGGCAGCGGGGCGTGTGGCCCCGAAATTGCCCGGCCTAGCACCGGGGAGAGAGAAGGCGGGACTCGGGCGGGCCAGTGGTGAGTCCGGGGAGCCACCCCCTCAAGATTATTGGGGGTGCCCCACTATTGGGTTACCGTACCCAGCCCTTGGGCATGTTCTTGCCGTCGCCGGCTTCGGGGTCGATGCCGTAACCGATTTCCATTCGTGGAATCTCATCGGCACGGTTGAGTGCGTGGATTGTCGCTTCGGGGTCTTGGCCGTATGCGGCAATCCATCGTTCACGCTGGCTTGCGGTCGCCTTGCCGAGACGAATGGCCTGATCGACTACTTGCTCGGCTGCAAGACGGTGCTCTTGCTTCTCTGCGGTCATGCCGACTTTGAGCGAGCGCTGCATGTCCTTCCAGACAGCGGGGTCGATGATGATGGGTTGCTCGATCTGCTCGCTGGACGCGGCTACATCAGCGGCGTTCTCGTCACCCGTGTGGGCTTCTGCGAGTTCAGCCACGGCGGCGACGATAGCGGCCGGGTCGGCGTCTTCGTCGAGGTCTAGCACTGCAATGAGGGTCTCCCACTGTTCGACGGTGAATGCCGACGCGGTTGCGGGTGTTTCTTCGGCGTTGTTTTCGCTGAAGGTGATCCGCTCGTTTTTGCGGAAGAGTTTCACGGGTTGTACTCCTTAGTTCGCGAGACTGATGAGGGCGTCGGTGTTGGCTTCGGCGTTGTCTGCGGCCCAGCCGACTACGGTGCCGGTGATTGCCTTGGTTGCGCGGCCGCCGTCGCCTACTTCGACCGGGTCGCCGGCGGTAAGTGGCGTGTCGGTGGTGACGGTTAGCACGCGGCTTGAGCCACGGGCGACGCCAACGAGGTGGTCGGTGGTTGCGTCGTACTTTGCGACGCCTGCGACTGGTTTGCCGGCGGCTGCGGGGCGCACGGTGATGTTGCCCTTGCGCATTGGGCCGGCGTATGCGACGAAGGTTTTGCCGGTGACGTCGACGGCGGCGACGGCCGTGAGGTCGGTGCCGGGGTTGAACCGGTCGCGGGTTTGGTTGGTGTACATGGGTTACTCCTCAGTCTTGTATTCGATGGTTGCGATAGCGGCGGGCAGGGTGATCCCCATGACGGGCATGGCGAAGGCCTGTACCCACGTTTGACGGTGGTGTTCATCACGCCATGTGGTCACGGTGAGCGGTTCTTCGTATTTGACGAATCCGGCCTTGCCGGGGTCGACGAGGTAGCTGCGGTCATCTGGCACGAATGTGGATGTGATGAGTTCGAGCCCGTAGGTGTCCAACAACGGTTTAAGGTTTTGTCCGTAGGCGACGAGCATCTCTGCCTTCGTGCGTGGGGAGACGAGCATCTTCGTGTATGTGATGCCGAGCTCCTTGCTTTCCGCAATGGCGATAAGGTGCGCAATCATTGAGATTGGTCGCTGCGTTGGTGGGGTGATGAGATCGGGTGCGCCGTCGATTCGTACGTTTTCCCATGTTGCGCCGGTGTGTGCTCCGACGATGGTTTCGCCGGCGGCTTCGGCGGCCTGAACTGTTTCAATGGCGCGCTGGTTGAGTTTGCGGGTAACCGTGTTGGCGAGTGCGGTGACGTCGTTGTCGAAGGTGACATTGTCGTTACGGCGTCGCGCTTCGTCGGATACTGCGAACTTACCGCCGTAGTCTTCGACGCGAGCAAGTTCAGCGACCGGGCGTTCGCGGTAGACGATGCCGTATTCGTCGCCGGGTTGGCGGGCGGTGACGTCGGTGTCGGTGTAGAAGTTCTTCTCGGTGGTCTTGGAGTAGATTACGGCGCCGCCTTGTACCGGTGTTGAATCGGTGGAGAAGATCGTCTCTACGAGAAGGTCGCGGGCGGCGACTTCGGCTACTCGGTCGGTGATTGTGGTCGGGTTGTTGAGCGCTTCGTCGACGGAGATGACGCCGTCGTTGTAGTCGGCTCGGGCTGGAAAGAATCCCATGGTTAGGCCTCCTTCTGGTTTTCTGCGGCGGTTTGGCCGCTCATGTACCCGATGAACCATGCCGCGAGGTTGGACGGTTCGCGATATGCGGGGGATTCTTCAAAATTTGGCAGGACGAATGCGTAGCCCTTCGGGCCGCCCGCGTTGGGTTTAATGTTCAGATTGATCGGGCAGTGACTCATAACGTCACTGATTGAGATTGGGACAATTTGAGCCATTGGGCTATGTCTCCTTCGCTAGTAGGTCTTTTAGTGATGGCAGGTCTGTTACGGCGGGCCATTCGGTGCCGAGTAGCGCTAGCCCGGTGATTGCGAAGCGGTAGGTATGGCCGTTGCTTTCATAGTTGGCGCGGGCTTCGATGCTTCGTTGTGGGTAGTGCTTTGCCATGTCGGCGCCGAGCCATTGCGGCACGTCGACGAGGTCGGCGACAAGGGTGTTGCCCCGGTCGACAACTCTGAGGTTCTCGAGGTGGCCAAGTGCCGGTGACCCGCCGAAGCGGGGGTCATCGTGACCGAGTTTGAGAACGGGGTTAGGTAGGCGCTTCGACGCGGCGGCAGCGGCCGCTAGGTCTGCTCGCGTGATTTCGACGGGCCCGGTTGATGCCTTCCATGTGCCAGTGCGTGCGAGTTCAACGCCTTGAAATGAGCAGAATCGGCTAGTGCTTGAAGTCTCGGAAGGCTTCGACGTCGTTGCGGTTGAACCACCATTGCCCGCCGTTTTTGGTGCCGGGTAGTCGTTTTTGGGCTGCGAGTGCTCGGACGTTGCGGCCGGTACAACCCAGTAGCGCGGCGGCGGTGGTGGTGTCGATTTGCTCATGTTCGATATGTTCTTCGGCTTCGACGTAGACAGGTTCCGTTTGTCCGGCTGCGGAAATGAGGTCGGTAGCGAGATTGAGAACACGCGGGTCGATTCGTGCGCCGTGGCGTGTGGCGAGGTCGGCGGCGACGAAGATAGTCCGGGCTAAGGATTGGGCATCGGCGGCGTCGAGGATGACGGCCGGGGCGTGGACAGCAACCGGGCGAATCATGCGGCCTTGCCTTGCGGTGGTTTATCGAAGTGGCGTATTTCGCCAGCCCAAACGCCGGCGGCGTCTTTCGGGATGCGTAGGCGACACTTCGCGACGATTGGGCAACTGTGGCATTGGTGTTGTGCCCACTCGATGCGTTGTTCGTATTCGTGTTGTGTTTCGCCTTTGTGGCGGTCGGTGTCGAATCGTGGTGTGTGTCCGACACAGTGGCCGTTGCGTAAGTCGTAGGTCGGCTGAATCTTCTTCACGAATCGGAGAAGGGCCGGCCCGGGCAGTCGTACCGGGGCGGTGGCGACTTCGGCGCGTGTCGGTAGCGGTGGGCGCGAAGGCTCAGATTTCATGCGTTGATTCCTTCCATTGCGTCGATAATGCTGTCGGCGAGGTTGTAGACGTGCCGGTTTTGTATTTCGAGGGCGACGTATAAGCCGTTGGGCATATGTGCGTAGATGGTGACGCGTTCCTTGCCCCTTTTGGTTCGGTGGCCGGTGATTGTGATGTCGGTTGATGTCCAGCCGTGAACAGGTTGACTAAGGCGGGCGCGGATTGGGGCGGGGGCTGGTTGCGCGTTTTCTGTGGGGAGTTTTGTGCGTGGAACGTGTTCCTGGTGTTCTTGCTGGTAGTGGGGTGTTTTGGTTGTGTTCCGAACGTTCATTGTTTTTGTTCCTGTTCTTAGGTTTTGTTCCTTTGTTCCGTGGAACAAGTCGTTTTTATGCTTTGACCTGTTGGAACATTTGGAACATGTTCCTAGGTGGTTTGTTGAGAAATGGCCCATGCATGGGGGTTGTTCGTGCGTTTGATGCCGAACATTCGGCGGTTTTTTGGTTGGCCGTCGACGGCGGTGTTTTTGAGTTCAATACGCGGGTCGGTTGCCTTGAGTGCTTGCGCGAACGAGGGTTGTTTTAGTGCGCCTTGTCCGACTTCCTCACACCATGATTTGTAATCGCGGTGGATGTCTCGCAGGAGAACGTGATCTTCGCTGTTGCCGGTGAGCGTGTAGGCGGGGTGATCGTCGAGGAAGGTCGCCACGGGCTGTGAGATGTCGGCGAGCATCTCGTTTACTGCGGCCATGGTGCGCGGGGTGGTGAACGTGCCGGCGGTTTCGAGGTCGCGAAGGCCTTCGAGTGCCCATAGGAAGATGCCGGGGAGTTCGGCGACGAGTTTGGCGCCGAGTTCCGGGTCTGGGTTGTCGGCGTGTGATCGTTTCAACTCTATCGAGACGAAGCGGTTGACGAGCGCGCCGGATGCATCGTTGAGCCGGGGAATCTCGTTGGAGACGAGCATGAAGCGCGTGTTGAGTTTGCCGTTCCATGCTTCGGCGTATTTGCGGTCGATGGTTTGGGCGTCTCCGCCGGTGATTCCGATGATGCGCTCGACTGTTTGTCCGATGTTGCGGTCGCGATCGTTTCGGGAATCTTCGAACACGGCGAAGGTCTTGCCGATGAGCACTTGCGCGCCGAAGTTGCCGCCGAGTGAGCCGAGACTAGGAGACACACAGTTTTTTATGCCTACGAGTTGTTGCAACACGCGGGAGATAGTGCCTTTGCCTGATCGTGGCGGCCCGATGAGCATGAGTGCTTTGTGAAGGTCGGTACGCCCGCTAATGAGGTAGCCGGCCCATTGTTGGAGGGTACGGGCGGCGTCCTGGTCGTGCGCGAAGGTCCCGTCAATAAAGGCATTCCAATTGGGACATGTTGCCTTCGTGTCGTAGGCAAAAGGAAGGTGCCACAACGTGAACAGTGCTGGGGTGTGATCTTCGGTGAAGGCTCCGGTGCGGAAGTTCAGTACCCCGTTTTCGAGCACGATGAGCGACTTCGGGTTGTCGCCGCCGATATCGTGCAACCACACGGGCGGTTCGATATCTCCGTCAAGCCGGTTAATCCATTGCAGCGGTTCGATCGTGTTCGCGACCTTCGCCGGCGTTGGGGAGTAGTCGACGATGCCCTTGTCGCTGTCGTATTGCGTTTGCTCCAAGTGTTCCCAGATTGGGCCTTTGACGTCGAGTTCGTCGGCAGGCGACCATGAGCGACCGTTGTAGGTGTACCACCCGTGCCGCTTCCAGAAACGCAGGGTCGGCACTCCGTTTTGGGCGAACACGTCGGTGCTAAGCGCCCGTGCGACTTCGTAGGGCTTCGACGGGGGCGGGTAAATTGTCGGCAACTTACGCACCTTCTTTCTGGACTACCTGCAGCTGCGGCTTGTGGCCGGTACGCGGGTAGATCTCGAGCAAGGTGCGACGATCGCGATCCATGCGTTCGAAGAGTTCATCGAGGGGCGCGGTGTCGTGGTCGCCGTAGGTGTAAGTGTCGCCAATCTTTTGGCGGATGTGGTCTTCGGCGATGCGTTCGCCGAGTTTCTTGAAGCGGTGTTTCGCCGGGGTGTATGCGGTGTTGGGGGCAACGAGGTTGTGCCAGTAGCGGCGCATTGGTTCCTGGTTGAGGTGTCCTTCGTCGCGTAAGTGGTCGTGAACGTCGGTTGCAGCGAGTGGTTTGAGGGCGAAGCCTGAATCAATCGCGGTGCGTGCAACATGGGTGATTGCGTCGAATACTGTTTGTGCTTGCCAGTTAGGTAGATCGTCGCGGTGAAGTTTCCGTGTTGCGTCTTGGGCTTCCCGGTTGGTGCATTCGAAGAGAAGCGCGGCGAGGTATTCGGCCGCGTGGGCTTCTCGTGGTACAAGGTGTGTCAACTGAGGTTCCTATTGTCTGTAGGTGTCTCGGGGTATTGAGTTGTGTGGGTGACGGCTCCCCAGTGGCCGCCGGGGACTTGCACGCCCGGTGTCTGCTAGTCGGCCCGTTTTACGTCACTTGACGTTTATGAGTAGGTGGTTGAGGTCGAGGGCTTCGAGTAGTGATGCTGCTTCGACTTCGAGAATTTGGTCGGCCTGGTCGAGAAGGTCATTCATCGTCGTTCACCTCGTCCCAGGAGGTTTTGCCGAGCGTGGCGAGTGCGGCATCGTCTTCGGCAACGAGGGTGTCAAGAAGGCGAGTAACCTCAGCGTCGTTGCCTGATCGGTGGGCTTCGACGAGATCAAGACGCAGCTCCTCTTCGCGTATGCGACGCTGCTGCGCTTCTTCGTTGGCCTTTTGTCGGCGGAGACGCTCTTCTTGCTTGCGCTTTTCGGCTTCGGCGTGAGCAACTGCGGCGTCGACACAAGCCGGGCAAAGGCGGGCGGGGCGCGCTCCGTCGCTCATGTCGAGGTAATCGGCGACGTCGACAAAAACCGATCGGCGGCGCTTGTCGGGAATGTCACACTCTCCCCACGTTTCTAGCCGGCCGGCGACGCGGTGCGGCAGGTGGAGTTCAACAGGTTTTGGGGTATCGTTCTTGTCGAGGTTCTGCATTCCTAGTTGCTCCTTCGCCCCGGTGGTCGTTGCCGCGACCGTCGGGGGGCTTTCGTTAGCGGGTTTCATTTCGCTGTTTCTCCCTTCATTGGTCTGGCGGTTACGCGACATAGCCGTCTTCCAGACCGTCGAAGTAGCGGTCGGCATCTGCCGAGCGGGTGAGAAGGCGAAACCCGTCGCCGGGATGGTTGATGTGCTGCGCGGGCGAAACGAAGGTCATCGTCCCGTCACAGGCGATGTGTGGAACGACGGTCGACACCGGCATGCCGTTCGAGTAGGTGGCCGGGTCTTCGTTCGTGCCCCGGTGGTGCATGTACTCGTCGCGAATAAGTGCCTGAGTGTTTTCGATCACCGCGCGAAGGTCGCCGAATTCGTCGATTTCCGGGTGCTCGGCGAGCATGTCGAGGGCGACGTCGAGCGGGTTGCCGTGATGGAGATACCGCAGAGAATCAACTGGCGAGTAGTGCATGCGCGGCGTCGTACCATCGACGAAGGTGCCCGAAGGTTCCTGTACGCGCGAGTGGGAATCTTCGGCACCTTCGGCATCTTCGGGGGAATCTTCCGGGGCGAGATCGGTCGAGCGTTGAGCGACGGCATCGAGGGCGTCGCTCCACGATTCGACCTTCACGGTCTCGATGCACTCTTCGTTGGCGTAAACCATGACGATGAAGCCGGGCTTGTCCTTGATCGCGTAGATCTCGAAGCGGTCGGAGAGCGCGTTCGCGATCTCTCGAGCGGTGTCGTAGTCGATGCCTTCGGCAAAGGCGTGGGTCTCGTCGAGCAGAACAGCGGCAGTCTTGCCGCGCTTCTCGACGGTGGGGATGAACAGCATGAGTTTTCCTTTCGGTTAGGCAGTTGCGGGGAGCTCGTCCAGGCCGAGAATGTCGAGCAAGGGCCTTGTCGGTACGACGTAGCGGCCGTTGATCTTCAAGACCGGTGTCGGAAAGTTGCCGGTGCGCGCCGCTTCGTAAGCGCTGCTGCGACCGATGCCGAGCAAGTTGGCCGCTGCAGCGATGGTGATTGTGGGAGGGGTTGAGGACATGCCGTCAAGACCTTTCTATGTTGCTGCGACATATTCTGTAGCCGTTTTGTGCTACAGCAACATACTAAACATATTTGCTTGGACAGCGCAACATTAGGCAGATATTGTGTTGCCATGACACAAAAGAAGGACTGGTCGGAGAAACTTGCGGCAACCGTCGCGGCGGAAATCTCACGGCTAAGGAAAGCCAAAAAGCCCAAATGGTCGATCAAGCGCCTTGCAGACGAAACGGCACGCTTGGGCTACCCCATCGGGCAGTCCGTCCTATCGAACATTGAGTACGGCCGACGCGGGGCCCGCCTGGACGTCGCAGAGCTGCTAGTGCTCGCCGCAGCCTTAGACGTTCCACCCGCCCGATTGCTATGGCCGAACTACCCCGACGGGTTTGTCGAATACTTGCCTGATTGGCGGGCGACCGCTGAACACGCGGCTCTAATCTTCACAGGGCGTTTGAACGCCGATTTCTCCAAAGATGCAGACGTTCGCATCGGGGGGCAAGTCCGCGAGGTAGACGAGTTAGTCGAAGAACGGCTTCGCCTAAACGAAGCAGTCCGTGCCATTTCCCTGGGTAGCGCTCGCTCAGGCGATTTTGATTTTGATGAGTTCCAACGCGAGGTTAGAAGAATCAGCGAGAGGCGCGAGGAAATCAACAAGCGACTAAACGAGTTGGGCTATACCGCATGGAGGAAAGACGATGGCGAGGGGTAGGCCGGCGCTCGAGCCCGGCACGTACGGCGAGATCAGCTACACCAACCTTGCCGACGGCAAGGTGCAAGCACACACCCGCGTGCGACTTCTCAACGGCGAGACGAAGCGCATACGGGTACGCGGGAAGACGAAAGCGGAAGCCACGCGCAAAGTAAAAGCACAAGCGGCGTCAGCTGTCAGCCTTCGCGACAACGACGCACTACGCACCAACAGCACCATCGCCGAGCTCGTCGACCACTGGCTCGACCACCACGACGGCGCCGCCAGCACCGTCGACGTCTACCGAAGCACCGCCCGCAACCACATCACACCGAACATCGGACAGCTACGACTGAACGAAGTGCGGCCGTCGACGATGCAGACCTTCCTGCACCAGCTCGACGAGACGCCAGCGACAGCGAAGCGCGCCAGGTCGATACTCTCGTCGGCGTTCGGTCTCGCAGTGCGGCAAGACCTCATCGCATCGAACCCGATTCGCGAGACCATCGCACCGAAACAAAAGCGCGGCGAAGTACGCGCCTTCCAAGGCGACGAGCTCAAGACGTTCCTCGACATGGTTGACTTCTACGCCACCAGCGGCCGCAAAGGTCGCGGCGCCGCCTTCCCCCGCCTGGTGCGCTTCCTCGTCGGCACCGGCGTGCGCCTGTCCGAAGCACTGTCGATTCGCGCGAGCGACGTCGACCTCAACGCCGATACGCCGACAGTCATCGTGCGGCCGACGAAAGACGGCGGTACTTCGACCCGCGTCGTTCAGCTGCCAAAAATCGCGGCCGACGCCGCCCGCGATCAACTCGAAGACACCGGCGGCACGTTTGATTGGCTCTTCCCCACTTCCACGGGCACACACATCTCGAAGTCGACCGCCGAGCGGTGGATACGCGAAGCGCGTCACGAATGGACGAAAGCCAAGGAATCAAAAGGCCGGCCAGATGTGTCGTGGGTGACGTTCCACACGATGCGAAAGCACGTCGCGACAGTGCTATCGGAGCGCGTCAGCGTCAACGCAGCGACTCAGCAACTTGGCCACGCCGACACAACAATCACACAGCACCACTACATATCGCGGCCGAAGGCCGGCCCAGCGGTCGCCCAGGTGCTCAACGATCACTTGTTCCCGTCCGGAAATGGCCAAAAAATGGCCAAATAGTCGCTAGCAAAAAGCAATACAAGGCGGAACAGTTAGCACATCCGACGCTATACACTGGGATTACTCCGCACTAGACCAAAACGGCCGGAAACACAAACGCCAGGTTTCCCTACCAGTGGGTTCGGGGTTCGATTCCCTGATGGCGCACAGCACAGCGAGGCTGGCAGGTATTTTACCCGCCAGCCTCGCTTTTTGTGTACCCGTCACTTTTTCTCGCAGCTGAGACTAGGCTGATCTTCATGAAAACAGCCTTGGTAATTGTTGACGTGCAAAATGACTTCTGCCCCGGCGGTAGCCTTGCCACCGCCCGCGGCGATGAGGTGGCGTCAAAAATCGCGGAGTTGATCTCCACCCCTGATAACAGGTGTTTGGAGTACGACCATATTGTGGCAACACAGGATTGGCACATCGAGCCAGGTGACCACTTTGCCAAGGAAGGCGAGACACCGGACTTTGTCAACACCTGGCCGCCGCACTGCGTCGCTGATTCCTATGGTGCGCAGATGCGCGGACCGGTGGATACCTCGCTGATTGAGGAGTTTTTCCGCAAGGGCAAGTACACCGCCGCTTATTCCGGATTCGAGGGCGCAACTGAGGCTGGCACATCGCTTGAGGATTGGTTGCGCGAGCGCGAGGTTTCCCAGCTAGACGTCTGTGGCATTGCAACGGACTTCTGTGTGCGAGCCACCGTCCTGGACGCCCTGAAGGCTGGTTTCAAGGTGCGCGTCCTGCGCGCGATGTGCTCCCCTGTCGATGACAAGGGCGGTGCCGCAGCGCTTCAGGAAATGTTTGAGGCTGGCGCCGAGATTGTCTAGTTACTTCGTCGGGTTGTAGCCCAGAAGTTCTTCCATCTCGCCCATTTCGGCGGTTTGCACCTCAATCATGTCTTGGGCCAACTCGCGAAGCGGCTCGTAGGCGCCGCCGTCCACCTCGTCCTGCGTCATCTTGATCACGTGGGCGTGGTGGAAGTGCATCATTTCGAGGAAAGCGGTGCGCAGGTCGTCGCCACGCAACTGCGCGAACTCGTCCAACTGCTCGGGCGGGAACATGCCATTGGCGATGTGCTTCGAGTGGAGCTCCATGTCCTGATCGATGCCCCACTCGTCGGCCCAGTCGTTCATCTGCTCGTTTTCGCGCTCCTGACCGTCCTTGATGCGCTGGGCGAGATCACGCACCTGCGCATCGTCGACGTCGGAGTCCAGCAGCACATCCGACATGTCGATCGCCTGCTGGTGGTGCGGCACCATCATGCCCAGGA
This sequence comes from Corynebacterium coyleae, assembly GCF_030408635.1. Lineage (NCBI taxonomy): Bacteria > Bacillati > Actinomycetota > Actinomycetes > Mycobacteriales > Corynebacteriaceae > Corynebacterium > Corynebacterium coyleae. The sequence continues at coordinate 1,985,942 of NZ_CP047198.1, forward strand.
AGTGGACGTCAGTGCCGTTGTACTCGGCGTCGGTGTCCGTCGACGTTGCGGCGGTCTCTTCATCCGGTGTGAACGCAGCGCGTATCGACGGCCCCGCCACCGTCAGCACAAGCACAATCACCGCAATGACCGCTAATGCGATCAACAGCGGCTTTTTACTGCCGCGCATCCGCTCGAGTTCGTGGTCGGCCTGATCATTAACCATTGATGCTCCCTTTCGGTCGTAAAGAGAGATTACCTTGAATTCAACAAGGACACGAGCGTATCGACGACAAAACGCCGGCACCCACAACATTGCAGGTACCGGCGTACAGACGCTCGCGCTTAGTTACGCGACAGCAGCTTCTGCAGCTCCTTGAGCTCGCTCTTGCGCTTACGGCCGTTGTAGACCTTGATACCGATCAGCGCTGCGATACCGATACCAACGCCAGCGATGACCTTCTGCACCGTCTCGTCCTCGAGCCAGGTCTTTGCCTGATCCCTAGCCGTATCGGCCAAGGTGGACGGGTTCGTGCGGTCTGCAAGCTCGTCGAGCGTGCTAGCCAGCTGGCTGCGGGTGCGTGCAAGGTCGCGCTCAATGTCGTGAATGTCTCGTGCCACGGTTTCAAACTCCTACGTTTACTTGGGACTTTTCTAGACTCACGTCTTTTCGTACCAACAGTAGTGTAAAACGGGGAGGCATGACTGAACCCATCAGACTGCAACAAGGCGACACCGCCCCCGCTTTTTCCCTGAATAACGACAAGGGCGAAACCGTTTCGCTTGCCGATTTCGCTGGCCAGCGAGTCATCGTGTACTTCTACCCGAAGGCCAACACGCCCGGCTGCACCACCGAAGCTTGCGACTTTAGCGACAATATGGACCAGTTCAAGGACGCCTCCGTCGCCGTACTCGGCATCAGCCCCGACCCGGTAGAGAAGTTGGCAAAGTTCCGCGACGACCACAACCTGACCGTGCAGCTGCTTTCTGACGAATCCAAGGAAACCCTCGAGGCATACGGTGCCTTCGGCGAAAAGAAGAACTACGGCAAGATCGTCCAAGGCGTTATCCGCTCAACGTTCCTTGTCTCCGTCGACGCTGACGGTAAGGGCACCGTGGAGCAAGCCCAGTACAACGTCAGGGCAACTGGCCACGTTGGCCGCATCCTGCGCGACTGGAACCTGTAAGTCCCCACTCCCCCATAAAGAATTGGTGCGCCCGGAGAGACTTGAACTCTCACGCCATAAGGCACTGGAACCTAAATCCAGCGCGTCTGCCAATTCCGCCACGGGCGCGTCGAGAACGGATATTACACGCCGCGCCCCCATCCACAGAAACCGCGGTATCAAACTTTAGTTTGGCACCATGGTTTTACCGGGTAAGATCACCACTCGTGAGCGAAAAGTTGGAACACACGGACGCGGACGGGACCACCCCGATTCCGCAGCGTGAGCGTCTCCGCGTGCGATGGTGGCACATCCTGCTCCTCATCGCAGCCGCAGTGACGTGCCTGCTGCTCGCCCGGTGGCAGTGGGAACGCTACCAATCCGGCACCGGCACTCTCCAGAACCTGGGCTACGCCCTGCAGTGGCCATGCTTCGCACTGTTCTTCATCTACGCCTACCGCGTAGGTATGCGCATGGAAAACGACAAGATTGACGCCGAGAACGCAGGACTGACCATGGATGACCTGTACGAGGCCGATCTCGCCCGCTACGGCAAGCACAAGCCCGTCACGGAAATCGACGAGGACTTCCTGCCCGCACGTCCGGAGATCGACGTCGACGAATACAACGAACTTGTGGCACCGCGCCGCGAAACCCACCCGGAAGGTAAAGGTGAACACGCATGACCGAGCAAACTCAGCCAGCAGCACAGCCAGAGCGCATCCACCCGGAGCGCCAGCGCCGCGTCAAGCAGGCATTGCTGTGGTTCTCCATCGCGGCGTGGGTCACCGGCGTCCTGCTGCTTCTACTGATTGCCCGCATGATCATGCAGTACGGCTTCGACATGAACGTCGACTACTTGTCCTGGGTCGCGCGCGTACACGGCTTTGCTTTCGTCGCATTCTTGATGACGTCGCTGAATCTCGGCTCCAAGGCCCGCTGGTCCGGCGGCACCTGGGTGGCAACCGCTATCTCCGGCGTTGTGCCGTTTATGTCCTTCTTTGTGGAAGAGAAGCGCCGCAAGGAAGTTAAAGAAAAGTTCCAGCTCGCCTAACGCCGGCGAACTGGAACTTCGGGGGATGAAACCGGCGGCGAAACTTATTCGTCGTCGGTTTTTGTTAGCACCATGACGCCGACCTTTTCTGCCTGATCGTTTTGTGGCGACAGCGTCAACGTGTCGCCAGCACGCTCAGCGTCGTACTCCAGATCCTGGTGCGTCAGCGGATCTTCCAGCTTGAACTCTTTATCGTCGCGCAGGCAGTTCGCTTCGTTAGTCTCACCGTCGGTTTCGGTCAGCTCCCAGGAGCAATCCTTACCGTCAATGGTCACGGTGGCATGACCACCACCGGTCCCCTCCTGGGTTGCGGTGACGTCACCCGACCAGGTGCCGTCGAAGTCACCGTCCTGCCCGCACGCGGTCAGAAGCGCGCTGGAAGCGAGAACAGTTGCTGCGAATGCGATTGTTTTCTTCATACCGCCACTGTAACGATTTTCGTCACTCCAGCGCTGCGATGTGCTTTGCCAACTCCCGCAACGCCTTGCCCCTGTGGGACCGTGCGTTCTTCTCCTCCGAGGTCAGTTCCGCCGAGGAACGCCCCGGCGCGTCATCCGGCGCGAAGAGCGGGTCGTAGCCGAAACCGTTGTCGCCGCGCGGCTCGCGAAGCAGTTCCCCTTCCCAGCGTCCCTCCGCGACGTGCACGTCGCCTTCTGGGGTGGCAAGCGCGCAGCAGGACACAAACGCTGCGCGGCGCTGGTTAATATCCTCCATCTGCTTGAGCAACAGAGCGTTGTTACCAGCGTCGTCGCCGTGGTTACCGGACCAGCGAGCGGACAGGATGCCCGGCATGCCGTTGAGGGCTTCGACGCTTAGGCCGGAGTCGTCAGCGACGCACGGAAGACCAGTCGCGGCAGCACCAGCCCGGGCCTTCAGCACTGCGTTTTCCTCAAAGGACAGGCCGTCCTCGACAGGGTCGGGGTAGGCGGGGGCGTTATCAAGCGACACAAGCTCCACTCCCTCGATGGCCAGCTCGCGCAGCACCTGGTCGAGTTCGCGGACCTTGCCCGGGTTACGGGAAGCGACGAGGACTCTTACCATCCCAACGCCGCCTTCTGGGCTGCGAAAAGCTCCTCACAGCCCTTGGCTGCCACGTCGAGCATCTCGCCGAGCTGCTCGCGGCCGAACAGGCCGTGCTCGCCGGTGCCCTGGATCTCGACAAAGTTGCCGCCCTCCTGCATCACCACGTTGAGGTCCACCTCCGCTCGGGAGTCTTCCTCGTACGGCAGGTCGAGGCAGACGTGGCCGTCGATGATGCCGGCAGAGATCGCCGCTACCGGCTTCAGCAGCGGCTCACCCGGCACCACGCCGCGCTCCTTGAGCACAGCGATCGCGTCCGCAAGTGCGACGTACGCGCCTGTGATCGACGCGGTACGGGTACCACCGTCGGCCTGGAGCACGTCGCAGTCGAGCTGGATGGTGTTCTCACCGAGTTCAGAAAGATCCACCGCAGCGCGCAGGGAACGACCCACCAGGCGCGAAATCTCGTGCGTGCGGCCCTTTACCTTGCCACGCATCGATTCACGCGGCATACGCTCGTGCGTCGCGGAAGGAAGCATGGAGTACTCGGCGGTCAGCCAGCCTTCGCCGGAATCCTTCTTAAAACGGGGAACGCCCTCCTCCACCGAAGCGGTGCACATCACGCGGGTGTTACCGAACTCCACCAGCACGCTGCCAGCAGGGTTCGAAGTAAAACCGCGAGTGATACGGACAGGGCGAAGCTCGTCGACGGCGCGACCGTCAAAACGCGAAAAATCAGTCATAGCCCCAAGCGTAACGCAGGCGGGCGTCGCGTCCCTGCAAGCCAACTAGACCCAAGGCGATTTATTAATCACGTTCGGAGGGCACCCCATTGCGGTGAGGATGGGCAACGAGTGTGAGTGCGTCGAAAGATCGTGTCCCGAGAAATTGGCCATCAGGAATTCGTGAGCAACTTTGGTGAGCCCGAAATGTGGCTCTCCTTCGATCACACCGTGCAGGTACTGCAACATGGACAATTTGAAGAATGTCCGGTCTCGCAACGATTCCGGATACGCCCGAATCCAGCTGAGTGTGGAACTTGGTTTTCTTGGCACAAGCGGTGCATCGTCTACACGGTTATACAGCCTCGCGTAATGTGCACACGTATTTCGCAAATAAGCCAGCGATCGCTGCCATGACCCGAGCTCCTTGAACGTGAGCCCGGTATCAGCAGCGATCTGCTCGCGCATCCACTTTGGAAGCAGATCGTACAGATTGTGCAGCGTTCCCCATTCGAAGGTCTGCACTGCAGCCCAAATTGGAAGATCTTCGTTGCGATCCCGGTAGTGGTGTACGAAATCCTCTTTGGAGTAACCAATAGATGCGTCAAAGCGGTCCAACCACTTTGCATACCGCTCTACCTGGTTCGGTTCCTTAATGGGAGGCTGCATCTGCAGGTCAAGCATTGACGGGTCGTCAAGATGAAGATGAAGCAGCGGGTGCACGCTACCAATCGCGTGTGCAATGGCGTTACGGAGCCAAATCTCCACGGGCTCCAACGCACTCAAGGCTGCCTTACGCAATCGGGTATCGAACCTCATGAGTCGAATGATGTCGTCGAAATTCGTTCCCTCACGGAATTCATTCTTGCGTGTGAGTTCGTATCCGTGAAGTTTTTGTTGATTCGGGAATGGCTCTCTAACCGGGTACCAGTATCCGCTCAAACGGTAATATCCGATGTTTCGCAGCGACTCTTCCGCAGACGCAAGATCTGCAATTCGCATCCCCCGTTCGCCCAATAGCGTGAGCAAGTCTTCATAGTTCTGAAACGGTTTCGTGGATACCACGATCCCCTACCCCCAAGATTTTGAAAACCGGCCCTGGACTGACTACTCAAGATGTAGCCTAGCGGAACCGGTCGTTGTGGTGGCTAATTTAGCGCACCCGACCCCCTAGGTCACCTTCCACCCCTTAAAAGGGGTAACGCAGTAAGGCCCGACCCTTACACCTCGTAGACGGCGCCGGCCTGCCCCAGCAGAATCTCGCCATCAAACTCAGTACGGGCTGCCTCAAGCACACTGTGCGGGTCAGTCCACGGTTGAATGTGCACCAGCACCAGCGTCTTCACCCCGGCTTCGCGGGCGAGGCGTCCCGCCTCCTTGCCAGACATGTGCATGCCTTCGGCTTTGCCTTCCGACGACGCACCCCAGGCTGCTTCGCAGAGGAACAGGTCGGCGCCACGGGCGGCGTCGATAAGCGACGGCGTGTAGCTCGAGTCGCCCGAGAACGTCAGCACCTTGCCGTGCGCGTCCTCCACGCGCAGCGCATGCGACTCCTGGGCCGGGTGGACCACTTCAAACGGCGTGACCGTCAGACCGCTCAACGTCTCCGGCTCGCGGGTACGCCAGGTGGTGAACTCGAATGTGTCGGTGCAATCGTCGACATCATCCGGACCATCGGCGCTCATGCGGCCAAAGTGCTCAACCGCATACGAAGGCCCGATGAGGCGGTGGCGCTGCTGCGCAGGTGCCTCCGGATGGTATCGGCGCCACACCAACAGCGACGGGAAATCCGAGCAATGATCAGCGTGCAGGTGGCTGAAGATCACGTGGGCCGCAGCAGGATCGAACCGTTCCTGCATCGCGGCGAGCGCCCCCGGACCAAAGTCCATCACCACATCGGTTTCACCCGGCACCGAAATGACGTAGGAGGAGGCGGGGTTCCCCGGCGCGGCAAGGCTTCCGGAGCACCCAAGGATGGTCAACTTCATGGAAACACTGTGCCATGAATGCGCCCTAATTTCACACTGGATCGCCGAAGCGCACGGCGAGTTTTACAGTCTGTTGCCCACCGCATGCACCTGAGGGCCGAGGAATCGGCGGGCGAGCTCATCGAATGTGCCAGGATCTCCGGTGGATTCGAAGATGCGGATTGGGGCGGTGGTGTCGTCGCTAAGCAAATCGCTCTCCGTGAGCACGCGCAACACATCCTTCGAGGTTTCCTCCGCTGAGGACACGAGCGTGACATCATCGCCAACGGCAAGCTGGATCACGCCGGAAAGCAGCGGATAGTGCGTACAGCCGAGCACAAGCGTGTCCACGCCTGCTTCGCGCAGCGGCTCCACATAGCCGCGGGCGACCTCGAGCACATGCTTGCCGGAGGTCACGCCCTGCTCCACGAGGGGGACGAAATCAGGGCAGGCAACAGCGGTGACATCCACATTCGGGTTGACCGCGAAGAAGTCCTGATACGCACCAGAGGTGACGGTGCCTTCGGTGCCAATGACGCCGATCTTGTTGTTTCGGGTGGTCGCCATCGCACGGCGTACTGCAGGCTGGATCACTTCGAGGACAGGGATGCTGTAGCGCTCGCGGGCATCATGAAGAAACGCGGCGGTGGCGGTGTTACACGCAATGACAAGCATCTTGCAGCCACGTTCCACCAGATCGTCAGCAATGCGCTGCGAATGAGCGCGCACATCCGCGATCGGCTGCGGACCGTACGGGCTATTGGCGGTATCGCCGATATAAATCAAGGATTCGCCCGGCAACTGATCCATCACCGCACGCGCCACGGTCAGCCCGCCGACACCGGAGTCGAACAACCCAATCGGCGCGTTGTTACTTACCTGGTTGCTTACCTGGTTACTCACCTGCGCGCCTGCTTTTCCGCAGCCTTCGCCTGCTTCTTCGCATGCTTTTTCGCGGCGAGCTCCGGCGGATCGTCAGACGTGATGATCATGCCGGCGACAATGCCACCGATCGCGCCAAAGAGGTGCGCCTGCCAACTGACACCCTCAGTGCCCGGCAGCACACCCCAAATCAAACCGGAGTAGAAGAAGCCGAGGATTAAGCCGGTAAGAATCTGACCAATCGAGCGGTTGAAAAAGCCACGCACCAACAGGTACGCCAACCAGCCATACACCAGGCCGGATGCGCCAATGTGGTTCGTGCCAATACCGCCGAACACCCAGGTGCCGAGTCCGCCGATGAGCAGAACGAACGTTGTCACCTCCCAAAACACGCGCTTGCCGGAGTAACCGATGAGGTAGGCAAACAGCGCACCCGGCAGCGAGTTGGAAATGATGTGTTCCAGATTCGCGTGCAGCAGCGGCGAGGTGAAAATCATCGGCAGACCGTTGATGTCCAGCGGGTGTATGCCAAAGCCCTGCAGCCACGGGAAGAAGAGCTGGAGAATAAACACAGCCCAAATCAGGGCCAGGAAGCCACCTGCAAAGCGCAGCCCGGATTTGCGCTGCTGCGTGCGTTTGAGCGACCTGCTCGCCGGGTAACCCTGTCCCTGCAACCCCATGCCCGGCTGGCCGTACGGCTGACGCTGGTTGGCATAGGGGTTGTGTGGCACACCCGGCGCAGGCATGCCGCCGAACGCGGGCGGTTGGGTCTCTGGGTGGGAGAACGGACGCTGGAACGGCTTGCCGTAGCCGGGCTGTTCGGTGCGTCCGTAGCCCCAGCCTTCAGGGGTGTGGTGGTTGTTATTGTTCATCGTGGTGCAGCTTAGCTGCCTGCGCTAGGCGCGTGCGATGTCGCGCCAGGCGGTGATACCAAAGTCACCGGTTGCGTTTACTACAGCGTCCACGATTGCAGCCTGCACTGCTTGGGCGCCGGCTTCTCCGATGCGTCCGAAAGCTTCGACATCGCTGACCGGCTGCGCACCAGGTTGAGCGGTGGACACTGCGAACAACGTGTCGCCGTCGAGTGGCGAGTGCGCGGGGCGAATGGCTCGCGCGATGCCGTCGTGCCCGGTCATTGCCACGCGCTTGAGTTGTGGCTTTGTGAGCGGCGCATTCGTGGCAATCACACCGATCGTGGTGTTCAGTTTCGGTGTGGGGCGCTCAAGCGCGTTAAACCGCTCCAGGTCCACCGCGGGTTTCGCGCCATCGCCGTAGAGGAGCCCGGTGTGCTTATCGACGACCATCCCAACCGGATTGGCAACCACATACGCCTCAACCGTGTAGCCGTCCGTGCTCATCGTGCTCACCGTGGCCTGGCCAAACCCACCCCGCAGCACGCCAGCGGTTGCGCCACAGCCAGCACCGACACTGCCGGTCGCTCCTGCACCACCGTCGAAGGCGACGGTGATCGCGGCTGCACCATCGGCCGCAGTGGGGCGGTGTGCCGGGTCGCCGACGACAAGGTCGAAGATCACCGCCGCAGGCACGATCGGCACCCGGGGGCCCGGCATGTCTTCGCCGAACACCGGAAAGCCCCAACCGCGGCGTTCCAGCTCGGCCATCGCTCCATCGGCGGCAGCAAGCCCAAACGCAGACCCACCGCACAGCATGATCGCGTGGACGCGCTCAACCGTATTGTGCGGCTCGAGCAAGTCAGTCTCACGAGTACCAGGGCCACCGCCGCGCACGTCGACGGCGGCAACCATGCCCGCCTCGTGCGGTGCGAGGATCGCGGTCACGCCAGTGTCCGCGAGTGAGGTGTGGCCGATGCGGGCCAAGGGGTCGTCGATACGCATGCGCTCGAGCTAGCCCATCAATGCGTCGAGCAAAGAATCCTGACAGTACGCGAGCCACTCCACGAGCATCGCGCGCTCCTGCTGAGCGCCCTCGCCACCCGAAGTGTCAGCGGCAATGTAGAGGCGCATGTCGTTGACCGCAGCGATGAACTTGTGCGCGTCTTCTTCCTCGATGGTGACCTCAACGCCACCAGTGGGGCCGAGCGCCTCGTTGACCACCTGCAGATTGATCAACTTCGCACGAATGATGTCGTTTTCATGCAAGCTGCGCAACAAACCGTTGTCGCCCTCGAACTCCTCGTCGCCCTCACGCTCAAAGTCGGGCAACAAACGAGCCAACTTCGGATCCTGTGGCGCCTCCGTGTGCCCGGTGGAAACCCCCATCATCTCCGCGAACTCATCCTTCGGAGCCGACTGCGCACGTGCAATCAACGCCTCCGACACCGTCGCCGTGAGATCCCCAATGACCTCACGCTCCATCGGATCAAACGTGGTCGTGTACTTCGGGGTTGAACGCATCAACCCCTTCTTCTTACGCCAAGGCTGCATTCGTCTCCTCTACCCTGCCTGCTGCATCGTCGCCCACAGACCGGCGGTATGCAGTTTCTTCACGTCGGTTTCTACCTTGTCCTTCTCGCCAGAAGAGACCACAGCCTTGCCCTCAGTGTGGACCTGCATCATCAGCTCCTGGGCGCGCTTGCGGTCGTAGCCCAGCACCGTCTGGAACACATAGGTGACATAACTCATCAGGTTCACCGGGTCGTCCCACACAATGCACAACCATGGCAGGTTCTCGCTCGTGGCCACCTCGACATCGACGGCCTCGTCGAGCTCCGGGGTCGCCATCGGCGAACTCATATGCGCCGGTTCGGCAGCGTTGCGAGCTGAAGCAAACATGTGAACCACCTTACCCCGTCGGACGGGAGGGGACGGGAGGGTACGCTTGCACACCATGAACCAACCGCTGCCCTCTACCGCGTTTTTAACCGACATGTACGAGCTCACCATGCTCGACGCCGCCATCCAAGATGGCACAGCCGAACGCGAGTGTGTTTTCGAAGTCTTTGGCCGCCGCATGCCCAACGAGCGCCGCTACGGCGTCGTCGCAGGTACCGCGCGTGCCCTCGACGCAATTACCCGCTTCCGCTTCACCGAAGAGCAGATCGCAACCGCCGATTTCCTTTCCGATGCAGCACGCGAATATCTCCGCAACTTCCGCTTCTCCGGCCAGGTGGACGGCTACCGGGAGGGCGATCTGTACTTCCCGTACTCCCCAATCATGACGGTGCGCGGCACGTTCGCCGAGTGCGTCATCTTGGAAACTGTCATCCTGTCCATCCTGAATGCCGACTCCGCGATTGCCTCCGCCGCGTCGCGTATGGTCTCCGCGGCAGACGGCCGGCCGATTATCGAGATGGGTTCGCGCCGTACCCACGAAGAGGCTGCCGTTTCGGCTGCACGTGCGACCTACATCGCGGGTTTTGACGCAACTTCCAACATGGAGGCGTCGCTACGCCACGGCATCCCGGCGTCCGGTACTGCCGCCCACTCGTGGACGCTGCTGCATGTCGACGAGAACGGCCAGCCCGATGAAAAGGCCGCCTTTGCCGGCCAGATTAAGTCCCTAGGTAAGGACACCACGCTGCTGGTGGATACCTTTGACATCACCAAGGGCGTGGACAACGCGCTCGAGGTTGCTGGCACCGAACTCGGCGCGGTGCGTATCGATTCTGGTGATCTCGGCATCGTCTCACGCCGCGTACGCAAGCAACTCGACGAGGCAGGTGCGTTCAACACCAAGATCATCGTCTCCTCCGACTTGGATGAGTTCGCCATCGCAGGTCTGCGCGGCGACCCAGTCGATGGCTTCGGCGTCGGCACCTCTGTGGTGACAGGCTCCGGCGCGCCTACGGCTGGCCTGGTCTACAAGCTCGTCGAGGTCGAAGGCCACCCCGTGGCCAAGCGTTCTTCCGGCAAGGTCACCTACGGCGGCGGCAAGTCTGCGCTTCGCGCGTACCGCTCCTCCGGCGTTGCGGTGGGCGAGATTATCCACCCGATGGGCGCCGAAATCCCCCGCAAGCCGAACCTGGACTACCGCGAGCTGACCGTGCCGATGATCCGCGACGGTGAGGTCCTGGACAACCAGCCAAGCATCGAGGACAGCCGAAAGCTGCACGCCGAAGCACGCACCACCCTGCCCTGGGAGGGCCTCGCTCTGTCGCGCGGCGAGGTTGCCATCCCGACCCGTTTTATCGGGTTTCCGGAGCCCACCGAGTAGGCCGTGGCAGACGAACCGCTTTCGCACAGCACAGGTGAGTTGCTTTCGGCTGCCGTCGAGTCGCTCGGCGGCTCGCGCCGGCCTGGCCAGGTCAAGATGGCCGACGCGGTCACTCGTGCGTTGGATTCCGAACGTCACCTTGCCGTTCAGGCAGGCACTGGTACGGGTAAGTCCCTGGCGTACCTGGTTCCTGCACTCCGTTATGCGCAGATGCACGACACAACCGTTGTGGTCTCCACTGCGACGATCGCGCTGCAGCGCCAACTGGTCGACCGTGACCTGCCGCGCCTTGCCGACGCGCTTGAGCCTCTCCTGCCCCAGCGACCAACCTTTGCCATCCAAAAGGGCCGTAACAACTACGTCTGTTTGCACAAGGTGCTTGCGGAGGACCCCAGCGACACCCTCATCGAGGAAGAGGATCTGACCTGGCTGGGCAAACACGTCAAGCGCGTCGCCGAGTGGGCACAGGACACCCCGACCGGTGACCGCGACGATCTGGTTCCCGGTGTGCCAGATCAGGCGTGGCGCCAAGTTTCGGTTACCTCCCGTGAGTGCTTGGGGGCGACGCGTTGTCCGCACGGCCAGGACTGCTTCGCGGAGATCGCCCGGGAGCGCACCAAGGACGTGGACATCGTGGTCACCAACCACGCACTACTGGCTATCGATGCCCTCGCCGATGTGGACGTGCTCCCCCAGCACGATGCTGTGATTATCGACGAGGCCCACGAACTCGACGGACGCATCACCTCCGTCGCTACCGCGGAGATTTCCGCACGCGCACTCGCCATGGCAGCTCGCCGTGCCGACAAGCTTGGCGCGAAACGCGAAACACTCGAGGACGTTATCGACGACTTCACTGCCGCCATCGACCTCGAAGCCCCCGGCCGGTGGGAAACCATTTCCGACCCGGCACGTGGTGGTTTTGTCGCTCTGCGCGACGCGTTGTGGAAGACCCGCCAGTCCATCGGCGAACCGCCCGAGGGTGAGGCCCAGAACGATCCGGAGAAGTTTGCGGAGCGTGGCAACCTGACCAACCACTTGGAGGATCTCCACGACGCGATCGTGCGCATCCTCGGTGTGTTCGACGAGCCGGATCCGGCCAAGCACACCGACGTTGTGTGGCTCACCCGCTCCGACCGCCACGGCGATTCCGTCTCCGTCGCGCCCCTGTCGGTCGCGGGGCTGCTCCACGAACGGCTTTTCGGGGAGCGCACCGTGGTGCTTACCTCTGCCACGTTGACGGTCGGCGGCAACTTCAACGCCATGGCCAGCGCCTGGGGCTTGCCGAAGGGCACCTGGGACTCGCTCGACGCTGGCACCCCGTTCGACCCCGCCAAGTCGGGCATCCTCTACACCGCGAAGCACCTGCCCACCCCGGGCCGCGATGGGCTTGCCAAAGAGACGCTCGACGAGATCGCTGAGTTGATTACCGCGGCAGGTGGTCGCACCTTAGGGCTATTTTCTTCTCGACGAGCCGCCGAACAGGCCGCCGAAGCCATGCGGGCCCGCCTCCCCTTCGACATCTTGTTGCAGGGCGAGGACTCCACCGGTGTACTGGTTGATAGTTTTGCCAAGTCAGAGAACTCATGTCTGTTCGGCACACTGACGTTGTGGCAGGGCGTCGACGTTCCAGGGAGCTCGTGCTCGCTGGTCATCATCGATCGCATCCCCTTCCCCCGCCCCGACGATCCCCTGTTGCAGGCCCGGGCGAACGCCGCCGATGCCGCCGGCCGGTCGGGCTTCATGGAGGTCTCCGCCACCCACGCGGCGCTGCTCATGGCGCAAGGTGCCGGCCGCTTGCTGCGCTCCGTCAATGACCGCGGGGTCGTGGCAGTGCTGGACAATCGCTTAGTGACGAAGCGTTACGGCTCGTTTATCCGCCGCAGCCTCCCCGCCTTCTGGGATACCACCGACCCCGAGGTCGTTCGCGGCGCGTTGAAGAGGTTGGTGGCTAAGGGATAGCCACCACGGTGGTGGAACCGGGCGCGACCTCCGTGTAGCCCGCGTCTCGCACCGCGACCGCACCTGGCCGATCGCAGTACTCACGGAACTGATCAGCAGACACTTCACGCACGTTTAGCGGGAACCCCTGCTCGGCCCAGTCCAGCACCCACTCGAGGTCCTGCGCCGCAGCAAGCAACATTGAGGCGTGTCCTACCTGTGCGGCCGCCTTGCCCGCGGACATCGCAAGCGAACTGTCCACTGCGATCAACGGAGCACCCTCGACGAGCGGCAGGTCTTCGCCCTCCTCGAGTTCTGTGCCCTTGATCTGCAACTTGGCTATCGCATGTGGCACATCCCCTACAGCAGACGGAACAAACGCGCGTACCGATCCCACTGTCACCCCAGGTAACGCCTGCACGTCATCCCAAGCCTTGTTCCGTGCCCTCCGGGCAACCTTACGGATGCGGTGTGAATACCACTGCTCTACCCCGTCGCGCCAGAAGCCATCGATGCCCGCACGAGAGTCGAGGCATACGGCGACGACGGCGCGGGCGGCGCAAACAAGCACCGCGTTGCGGCTGGGCGGATCCTGCTTGGGCAGATTGATGGCGAGTTGCATCGCCTGCACTGTCGATGGGTCGTTTGGATCCTCGCTGCGTTGGCGGTAGTCATCTACGACGCGTTCCCGCAGCAGCTCGTATGCGCTTGTGATTTCGGTTGTGGCGGCGTTCATCGTGGTTCAGGGTAGTGGACACAACAAAGCCCCCGCCGAAGCGGGGGCTGAGTTCAGGAGGCCAGTAGTCCGTTGCTACTTGGCTGGGGTGTTATGCCTCGCGGTGGCCAGTGTGGGCCTCACGACGCAGGGTCTCCACCATGTGCGGGTAGTGCAGCTCGAACGCAGGACGCTCGGAGCGGATACGCGGCAGGGAGGTGAAGTTATGGCGCGGCGGCGGGCAGGAGGTTGCCCACTCGAGGGAGTTGCCGTAGCCCCACGGATCGTCGACGGTGACGATCTCGCCGTAGCGCCAGGACTTGAACACGTTCCAGATGAACGGCAGGAAGCCGATACCCAGGATGAAGGAGCCAACAGTGGACACCTGGTTCAGGAGGGTGAAGCCATCGGTGTCGAGGTAGTCAGCGTAACGACGCGGCATACCCATGTTGCCCAGCCAGTGCTGAACCATGAAGGTCAGGTTGAAGCCGATAACAACGAGCCAGAAGTGAATCTTGCCCAGCTTCTCGTCCAGCATGCGGCCGGTCATCTTCGGGAACCAGAAGTACACGCCAGCGGTGGAAGCGAACACCACGGTACCAAACAGGGTGTAGTGGAAGTGCGCAACCACGAAGTAGGAGTCGTGCAGCTGGAAGTCCAACGGCGGAGCAGCCAGCATAATGCCGGTCAGACCACCGAAGAGGAAGGTGAACAGGAAGCCCGTTGCCCACAGCATCGGGGTCTCGAACGTCAGGTGACCGTTCCACATGGTGCCGAGCCAGTTGAAGAACTTCACACCGGTCGGAACCGAAATCAGGAAGGTCATGAACGAGAAGAACGGAAGCAGGACAGCGCCGGTGGCGAACATGTGGTGTGCCCACACAGCCATGGACAGACCTGCAATAGCCAGGGTTGCGAAGACCAGGCCGATGTAGCCGAAGATCGGCTTACGGGAGAACACCGGGACGATCTCGGACACCAGGCCGAAGAACGGCAGTGCGAGGACGTACACCTCAGGGTGGCCGAAGAACCAGAACAGGTGCTGCCACAGGATCGTGCCGCCGTTAGCGGTGTCGTAGATGTGGCCGCCGATGAGACGGTCGAAGAGCACACCCATTGCAGCTGCGGTCAGCAGCGGGAAGATCATCAGCGCGATGATCGAGGTAACAAACACCGTCCAGGTGAACACCGGCATACGGAACATGGTCATACCCGGCGCACGCATGGTCAGCACAGTGGTGAGCATGTTCACGGCGGAAGCAATGGTGCCCACACCGGTAGCGCCTACACCGACAATCCAGAGGTTGGCGGAAACGGACGGCGTGTGCGTTGCGTCAGCCAGCGGCATGTACATCGTCCAGCCGAAGTCAGCAGCGCCACCCGGGGTAACGAAGCCGGCCAGCATGGCGATAACACCAACGGTGGTGACCCAGAAGCCGAATGCGTTCAGGCGCGGGAAGGCCACATCAGGGGCGCCGATCTGCAGCGGCAGAACGTAGTTAGCAAAACCCCAAACGATTGGGGTACCGAATGCCAGAAGCATCACGGTGCCGTGCATGGTGAACAGCTGGTTGAACTGCTCGTTGGACAGGAACTGCAGGCCTGGGCTGAAGAGCTCCAGACGAATCAGCAGGGCCATCAGGCCAGCCACGAAGAACCACACGAACGACATGATGATGTACATGATGCCGAGGTCTTTGTGGTCGGTCGTGATGAGTTGCTTATAAAATTGCGAACCCTTGCGGGCATGGCCCGTCGGCTCGGGGCGTGTCGGCGGGACGTGATTGTCCAGCCTAGGTGCCACAGCGGTCATTGAATCCTCCTGATTTCGACAACTGCACTTGACCCGAATTGCCTCGAATCACGCACAGCTGCCACGAGTGATACCGGATCAGCATAACGTTCTGCACACTGTTTTTCCAGCCTCTCCGAATACTGTTCCCCCTTGCGGGGTGAACCCATGCAGGCAACCCTGCTGCGTTGTCTGCAAATGGGAGACGCCTCGCCGGGTGGCGAGGCGTCGTCGACAAGCAAACAGTGCTTAGAAGTCCCAGTCGTCGTCCTGGGTATCCTCCGCACGACCAATAACGTAGGAGGAACCCGAACCAGAGAAGAAGTCGTGGTTCTCATCGGCATTCGGCGACAGCGACGCCAGAATTGCCGGCGAAACCTTCGTCTCATCCGCCGGGAACAAGCCCTCATATCCAAGGTTGTTCAGCGCCTTATTCGCGTTGTAGCGAAGGAAGCGCTTCACGTCCTCGGTCCAACCGAGCGGGTCGTAAATATCCTCGGTGTACTGATTCTCATTCTCGTACAGGTCGTACAGCAGATCGAAGGCGTAATCCTTGAGCTCTTCCTTCCGCTCTTCGGACTCGTTGCGCACACCGAGCTGGTACTTGTAGCCGATGTAGTAGCCGTGCACTGCCTCGTCGCGGATGATCAGGCGGATGATGTCGGCCGTGTTGGTCAGCTTCGAGTGCACCGACCAGTTCAGCGGCAGGTAGAAACCCGAGTAGAACAGGAACGATTCCAGCATCACGGAAGCAACCTTGCGCTTCAGCGGATCATCGCCCTCGTAGTAGGACAGGATGATCTTCGCCTTGCGCTGCAGGTACTCGTTTTCCTCCGACCAACGGAATGCCTCGTTAATAGAAGGGGTATCTGCAAGCGTCATAAAAATGTTGGAGTAGGACTTCGCGTGTACCGACTCCATGAAGGCAATGTTGGTCAACACTGCCTCTTCGTGCATCGACGTCGCATCCGGAAGCAACGACACCGCACCAACTGTGCCCTGGATCGTGTCCAGGAGCGTCAGGCCGGTGAACACACGCATGGTTGCGGCCTTTTCATCCTCAGTCAGCGTGTTCCAGCTCGGAATGTCATTGGACACCGGAATCTTCTCCGGCAACCAGAAATTACCCGTCAAGCGATCCCAAACCTCGAGATCCTTGTCGTCGGGCACATTGTTCCAATTAATCGCCTTCACCGGTTTGGTGTGAGACTCAAGGTAACCCACGTATTCGTCAGTCATGGCGACCATCCTACCCGAGACCCCCATAAAAGAAATCGGGCTTGAAATTGCATTGAATGAGCGTCTCAATGACCTAAGATACTGACGAATTACACACAATTAGCTGCCTGAAGGAGGGCACTGTGACTTCGAGCGACAAGCGCTCACCCACGCAACCCCTACTCTCGTCCATCCTGGATGTGTTAGGGGAAGAGATCGTCTCGGGTGTCCAGCCGGAGGGCAATACGTTTACGCTCCACGACCTGTCCGAACGGTTCGACATTTCCCGCACCGTGGCACGCGAAGCGATGCGTGCGCTTGAACAGTTGGGGTTGGTGTCGTCGTCACGCCGCGTGGGCTTGAAGGTGCTCCCCCAGTCCGAGTGGAATGTGTTTGACCACCAGATCATTTCTTGGCGCTTGCGTAGCGACGAGCAACGTCACGCCCAGATCACCTCACTGCGCGAACTCCGTGATGCCATCGAACCGTCCGCAGCACGACTCGCGGCGACACATGCCACCCCTGCGGAAGCCCGTGAACTTTCTGCCCTCGCCGAGCGCATCGTGGAGCTCGCTGACCAGGTCGCGGGTAACTCGGACGAGTTCCAAGAAGCTGACGCGCGTTTTCACTCTTTGCTGCTGACCGCGTCACGCAACGAAATGTTTGTCCAGTTGACCCAGCCGATCATGGATGTGATGAAGGGGCGCTCCGAGTACGGCATCATGCCGGACGATCCGGAGATGACCACCATGAAGATTCACATCGAGCTCGCTGACGCGATCGCCAACAACGATCCGGATCGTGCAGAAGATGCTTCTCGACGACTCCTGCGCGGCGTGAACGAGTTCATGGAAATTTAACCCCCGGGGTTCCCGCCTCCTACAGGCGGGAACCCCAACCCCCGAGCCCCTCCCTACGTGCTTAGAGCATGCAGGAGACGCAACCGTCGACCTCGGTGCCTTCCAACGCCATCTGACGCAGGCGGATGTAGTACAGGGTCTTAATGCCCTTGCGCCATGCGTAGATCTGTGCGCGGTTGATGTCGCGAGTGGTCACCGTGTCCTTGAAGAACAGGGTGAGCGACAGGCCCTGATCCACATACTTCGTGGCAACTGCATACGTATCGATGATCTTTTCGTAGCCGATCTCGTACGCGTCCTTGAAGTATTCGATGTTCTCGTTGTTCATGTGCGGCGCCGGGTAGTAGACGCGGCCGATCTTGCCTTCCTTACGGATCTCGATCTTGGATGCGATCGGGTGGATCGACGAGGTCGAGTTGTTGATGTAGGAAATCGAACCGGTCGGCGGCACAGCCTGCAGGTAACGGTTGTAGATGCCGTCACGGGCCACGTCTGCCTTGAGCTGCGCCCACTGCTCCGCCGTCGGCACAGCAATGTTGGACTTTTCAAACAGTGCCTTGACCTTGTCGGTCTTCGGCGCGAAATCAGCCGGATCGTAACGGTCGAAGAACTCACCCGTTGCGTACTCAGACTTGTCAAAGTCCTTAAACGCGCTGCCCTTCTCCACCGCAATCTTGTGGGATGCGCGGATGCACTCGTACATCACCGCAGCAAAGTAGGCGTTGGTGAAGTCCAGGCCTTCCTCGGAGCCGTACTCGATGTGCTCACGGCCAAGGTAGCCGTGCAGGTTCATCTGGCCGAGACCAATAGCGTGGGAAGCTTCGTTGCCGTCGCGCACCGGCGGCACGGACTCGATCGACGTCTTGTCTGCCACGGCTGTCAGCGCACGGATTGCCGTTTCGACCGTGCGGCCGAAGTCCTCGGAATCCATCGCCATTGCGATATTCAGCGAGCCCAGGTTGCAGGAGATGTCGTGGCCGACTTCCGCGTAAGTCAGGTCCTCGTTCAGCACCGACGGAGAGTTAACCTGCAGGATCTCCGAGCACAGGTTGGACATGTTGATGCGGCCGGTCTTCACCGGGTTCGCACGGTTCGCGGTGTCTTCGTACATGATGTACGGGTAGCCGGACTCGAACTGGATCTCTGCCAGGGTCTGGAAAAAGTTACGGGCGTTGATCTTGGACTTGCGGATGCGTGGGTCCTCGACCATCTCTTCGTACTTCTCCGTCACAGAAATGTCTGCGAACGGCACGCCGTAGACACGTTCGACGTCGTACGGGGAGAACAGGTACATATCGTCGTTACGCTTGGCCAGCTCGAAGGTGATGTCCGGAATGACAACGCCCAACGACAGCGTCTTAATGCGGATCTTCTCGTCGGCGTTCTCACGCTTGGTGTCCAAGAACCGCATGATGTCCGGGTGGTGCGCGTTCAGATACACAGCACCTGCACCCTGGCGGGCACCGAGCTGGTTGGCGTAAGAGAACGCGTCCTCTAGAAGCTTCATCACAGGGATGACGCCGGAAGACTGGTTCTCAATGTGCTTAATCGGCGCACCGGACTCGCGGATGTTTGACAGCAGCAGCGCCACACCACCGCCGCGCTTGGACAGCTGCAGCGAGGAGTTGATGGCGCGGCCGATGGACTCCATGTTGTCCTCGATACGCAGCAGGAAGCAGGACACAAGTTCGCCGCGCTGTGCCTTACCTGCGTTGAGGAAGGTCGGGGTGGCTGGCTGGAAACGGCCGGTCATGATCTCGTCGACAAGCGCGAATGCAAGATCCTGGTTGCCATCGGCGAGGAACAGCGCCGTCATGGCCACACGATCCTCGAAACGCTCCAGGTAACGACGACCATCGAACGTCTTCAGCGTGTACGAGGTGTAGTACTTGTACGCACCGAGGAACGACTTGAAACGGAACTTGTAGGAGTAGGCACGCTTGAAGGTGTCCTTAATAAAATCCCACTCGTACTTCTCAATCGTGTCCGGCTCGTAGTACTTGTTGGTGACCAGATAATCGATCTTCTCTTCCAAATCGTGGAAGTACACCGTGTTCTGGTTCACGTGCTGCAGGAAGAACTGATTCGCAGCCTCACGGTCCTTATCAAACTGGATCTGGCCGTCCTCGTCGTAGAGGTTCAGCAGCGCGTTCAACGCGTGGTAATCCAGCTGGTCCTTTTCATGAGCCGGCTCCGGGACATTCTTACCGAGGGGCAGAGTAGACATTTCGAGGCCTTTCAGTTCGTAGTTCTTTTGTATTTACCGGCGTATTTTTCGCGCAGTTTTGCCAATCGCTCCGACTCATCCGGAGCCTGCTGCACGTGCGCTTGCGTATCGACGACCTCCGGTCCCCCACGCAAACCCAATCGTTCAGCGTTTTCAATCAGTTGGTTGCGCACATGCGCGACATCTTCGGCCGAGCCCATGAGCTCAAACCTGTATAAGTACGGGACCTTACACTTGTCAGCGATCACCGGCCCAGCAAGGCAGTAATCCGCACCAAAGTTAGAGTTTCCGGCGGCGATCACACCCCGCATCAAGGTGCGATTGCCCTCATTGTTCATGAAGCGGATCACTTGCGCCGGCACCGGCCTGGAATTACCACCACTCACGCTCACCCCACCTCCGTAAGTGGGACAGATGAGGATGTATGGCTCGTCGACGACGAGTTCCGGATCGGTTCTGCGCAGGGGGATCCGCTTCGCAGGAAGGCCGAGCTTCTCCACAAACCGCTTCGTGTTCTCAGTGGCGGAGGAGAAGTAGACGACCAGCATGGCCACTACCTTTCTTGTGCAGATTTCAGAAGGCTATTGCCAGGGAGGCGCCCCATGGCGCCGGTATGCGCGCGAGGCTTATGCCGCTGCGAGCAGACCCTTGATGCGCTCCGGGCGGAAGCCGGACCAGTGCTCACCGTTAGCCTCAACCACCGGAGCCTGAACATAGCCGAGGGCCATCACGTAATCGCGGGCCTCTTCGTCCACAGAAATGTCGACGGTGGTGTACTCAAGGCCGGCCTTCTTCAGCGCCTTCTCGGTTGCCTTGCACTGCATGCACGCCGGCTTGCTGTAAACGGTGATCGACATCGCTTGTGGTCCCTTCTCTGCGGGTTCTTTGGGGAGATTTTCTTCTGTCCCCGTCTCCGCGGGGCAACACCAAGAGACACTATACCTTGGGGCTAAGAAGGGCAACTGCTACTACATGTAGTAGTTACATGGGTGATATTCCCAGGATAGGCACCCGGCATTACCTACATGTAGTCCACCCGCATAGCCACAACATCAGCTTTCCTTGTTTCACGGCTGTAATTTTCCTGAAATAGATTCATCCCGCCCTAAAACTCCGCCTGTTTTTGGGAACGCAAAAACCCCGCCACCACACGGTGACGGGGCGCCTGCTCGCGACAATTAACCCTGACGGGCCTTGAAGCGCGGATCCTTCTTGTTGATCACGTAAACCTTGCCGTTGCGGCGCACAACCTGGGCGCCCGGCTTGTTCTTCAGCGACCGAAGCGACTTGCGGACCTTCATCGGGCGCTCCTTTCTGCTCGGATTACCTGCAATTAGCGACGCACGGCGAACTGCCGGGTCGCAACACGGGGATAAATGTTACACATCACCCGCACTGAATCAAAACCCTCACGTATCCCCCTCCCATATACGATGAGCGCTATGCAATCCGAGATCATCGCCGCACTCGGCGTGTCCCCCGTTATCGACCCTGCCGCAGAGATCGACCGCCGCGTGCAATTCTTGGCCGATTACCTCGACCGCACCGGCGCAAAAGGCTACGTGCTTGGCATTTCCGGCGGGCAGGACTCCACCCTCGCCGGCAAGTTGGCCCAGCTCGCGGTAGTGAAGCGACGCGAGGCTGGCTCGGCTGCCGAGTTTGTCGCTGTCCGTCTCCCCCACGGCGTGCAGGCCGACGAGGACGACGCGCAACTGGCGCTGCGGTTCATCGCTCCGGACGAGACGGTAACCGTGGACATTGAGCCGGCCACCACCGCGCTGTCCGGAGCCGTCGCAGGCGCGCTCGGTGTGGAGGGACTCGGCGACTTCAACAAAGGCAACGTCAAGGCACGTATGCGCATGATCGCCCAGTACGCCATCGCTGGTGAGCGTGGCCTGCTGGTCATCGGCTCCGATCACGCAGCGGAGAACGTCACCGGGTTTTTCACCAAGCACGGCGATGGCGCGGCCGACCTCATCCCACTGGCAGGCTTGAACAAGCGCCAGGGTGCGACAATGCTCAAGCACCTCGACGCCGATCCGCGCCTGTGGGAGAAGGTGCCCACCGCCGATCTGGAGGAGGACCGCCCAGCCCTTCCCGACGAGGAAGCGCTTGGCATCACCTACGCGCACATCGACGACTACCTCGAAGGCAAGACCATCCCCGCCGACGCCCAGAAGCGCCTCGAGCACCTGTGGCGCATCGGCCAGCACAAGCGCCACATGCCGCCGGGCCCTGCCGACACTTGGTGGCGCAGCTAGAGCAGATCTCCACCATAGGGGTGAACCACCGTCGCCCCTACCGATAGTGCAGCTGCTGCTTGTTTCCGGTCCGCCGTAATGAATGGGCAGTTCAGCCCTAGTGATTGCATCCTTGCCCAAGTCCCAACATGCAGGGCGTCCAAGGCTTTCGCTTCTCCACTCACTGCAACTGCTGCCTCAATGACGCGATCATCGATACTGAGGAACGAGACTCTAGATTCCAATTCGCTCAAATCTTCGGCGCCGTAGCCCATTCGATGCGCAAAACGAGCTAACTCCACACGCACGATGGCCGAGCTCACCAAAGCCTTTCCCCAGAGCACAGACAAAGCCCACTCGCTATGCGCCTCCCTGCCCGAGGAGGCAATCAGTACAGATGCATCGACATATGCAAGCGGCTCCACCCCAGTCATCACCCTTCGCCCTTTTCGGTACGCGCCAAGTCGAGAGCCTGCAGATCCGCCATCACCCGTTCTAAGCGATCTTCCCCGCGTTCTCCTTCCAACCACTCTTCAAGCGATACAGCAGACGCTGCGGGCCTCCACCCTTCTTCGAAGACTTTTCCCTTCTGCGCAAGCAGCCCAAGCTCCTCGAGTCGATCTAGTCCGGTTTTCTGGCTCACCGGACGAATTTCCGCGATTGGCACTCCCCTGTCGGTCACGGTCAACGTGACCCCCTCCTTCGAAACACGGTCGATCACAGCACGCGTCTTCTGATTTAGTTGGCGCATCGACACCGTGGTGCCGTCGGCTTGTCTCGCTAACAGCGCCTGTAGGCGTTCCTCGATGTTCATGCGACACCTCCCGATGTATTACATGTCTTACATTGCAGGATAGTGTGCTACCCAACAACCCGCAAGGACTCTTCTGCCGCCCGCACCAGTGCCGATCCGTACGACGGACCATGTGTCCAGGCGTGCACCGCAAGCGGGTGCATCTGGTGGATCGCGATGCGCCGCTGCCAATCCTGTCCGAGCTCGCCTCCGGCGTCGATGTAGCCGCCGACGATCGCGTCGAGGTACGGCGCTCCGAATAGCTCCAGCATCGCGATGTCGGTCAACGGGTGCCCGCCGTGCGCGGCCGGGTCGATAAAACGCGGGCCTTCTGGCGAAAACAGCAGGTTGCCCGTCCACAGGTCGCCATGAATGCGCGCCAAGGGAGCCTCCTCGTCTTCCCGCACCAGTGCGTCGCAGACGCGCCGCACCGTCTCCAGTCCTTCCCGGTTCAGGTTGCCCGCACGCACCGCATTTTCCGCGAACGGCAGGACGCGCTGCTCGGTATAGAACACCGCCCACCGTTTCTCTGGCCGACAGGCCTGCTCGCGGGTGCCAATGAAGTTCGGCCCCTCCCAGCCGTCTGCCGGCGCACCAAACGCATCCGCACCCATCGCGTGGATGGCCGCCAACTCGCGTCCCGCCTGTCTCGCTGCGTCTTTGGTGGGGCGGGCACTGTCGACCCGCTCGATGGTCAGCGTGTTCGCCTCCTCGTCAAGGTCCAACACCTCCACGACGGCAGCCGAGCCCTCACGCAGCCAGCGCAGGTACGCGGCCTCGGCTGCCGCCGCTCCTGGCGCGCTGCCGTGCTTCACAAACGTGTCAGACATCAATGCTCTCCAATGCCAGTAGGAAACGTTTTGCTTCTGTCCCGCCACGGTAGCCCCCAAGCGCGCCATCGCTGCGCAGCACGCGGTGGCACGGGATCAGGATCGGAAGCGGATTCGTCGCACAGGCGCTTCCCACTGCGCGCACTGCTTTGGGGCGGCCCACCGCCCGAGCCAACTCCCCATACGTCGTCGTCTCACCGTACGGGACCTCCATGAGCGCCCGCAGCACCTCAGCCCGGAACTCGGTCACGCCATCCAGGTTCAGTGGCACGTCGAACGCCCTGCGCTCCCCGGCGAAATACTCGGCGATCTGTTGGGTGGCGAGGGCAGCGGTGACGGTGTCGTCGATACGCGACTGCCCTGCATCCCCGGGCAACAGCACCCTCGAAACGGCACCTGCTGAGGTCACCACCCCAAGCTGACCGATTGAAGTATCCATGGGCCCACGATACGAGAAAGGCTGCCCGACCAAACGGTCGGACAGCCTTCGTGGTGGAGCTAACGGGATTCGAACCCGTGACCCCCACACTGCCAGTGTGGTGCGCTACCAACTGCGCCATAGCCCCGCGTGTAAACGGTATGTAGTTGTGGAGTGGAGCTAACGGGATTCGAACCCGTGACCCCCACACTGCCAGTGTGGTGCGCTACCAACTGCGCCATAGCCCCTTGGAACTTTGGTCAATATACCGGGCCAGCCCGCCCCCGGCCAAATCGCCAGCCCCCACAAAAGGCGATATCGGCTTTTAGCCACCGCTTCAGGATGCGACCTGGGCAAATGCAGGCCGCTTGGGGCTAAAAGCCGATATTGGTCTTTGTGTTTAGCGGCTGGCCAGGACCTCCGGCCAGAAGTCACGCGGAGAGTCCTCCTTCTCGTCGAGGTTCGGGTTGCCCGTGATCTCTCGGAGTTCCTCAATATCGACGAGCTTTTCCACATCCTCGCCATCGACAAGCACGCGCGGGGTCCATGCCTCACCGGTCTTGTCTTCCTGGTACTTGCGGTTGTCGTCGCCAAGACGCTTCGCGGTGTCGATGAACTTGCCGTCGCGAATATCCTTCACAGCCTCATCGCTTGCACCGTAGTCTGCGGCCAGATCTGCGAAGCCGTTCTCGTCGTACTTGTTGTACGCCGACTGCTGGTTCTCAAACAGGAAGTTGCGCAAGGTGAACGCGGAAGAGAAATCGCCGTGGGCCAGCAGCGCCAGCTCGGCAGCCAGTGCCTTGGTGGAGTGGCCCGTCATGCCGCCATCGAGTGCGGTCATCGGGCGCAGGTCCACGTTGATTTCACCCGCGCGGACCTTCTCCAGCATCTGCTCATCGGTAGCAACGTGCAGGTCTGCACAGTGGGAGCAGGAGAAGTCTTCGAAAAGTTCAGCCTTGTTGGCATCCTTGTTTTCGCCGGTGATGTGGATGATGTCTTCTTCTTGGTTCCACTCGACGTTGATACCGGTGACGTCGATCATCTCCGCCTGCTTTGCAGCGCTGCGGTTTGCCTTGCCGTTGTAGACAATGATGCCGATGACAAGCAGAGCAATCGCGATAACAGCGACGACGGCCCAGATGAAGGCCTTGCTACCGCTCTGGTTCGGGTTTTGCACTTTGCGTGTGGTCACACGTGTCTCCTGTTGTTGGCGCCGCGATCACGGCGCGGTGGACGGGTACTGCGTACAACGGTCAAGTTTAGGGGTAAATTGCAAACTTCTTAAACGGGCGCCACATCATGAAGCCTGTGATGGCGATGTAGATGACATCGCGGAACACCGTAGCGAGCAGATTCGTCTCCCCTTCGCCGGCTGCGGACGGGTCGAAACAGCCACAGTCGATAACGAGTCCCCGCTGCCAAGCGGACAGCATGCCGATGATGAACAGCACGAGCACGTAGATGGACACCTTGCCCGACCAGCGCAGGTTGATGCCCAGCAGCAGCAACAAACCACCTGCGAGCTCGAGCGGCCCGATGATATGGGCCAGCAAGTCGGACCAGGCTGGGGTGAAGATTTCGTAGGCCTCGATGGTTTTGGCGGTATCCAGGTGGACACCAATTTTTGCCCACCCAGCAGAGATCCAAATGTAGGCCATGTAGAACCGCGCTAACGCGGACAACACGTCCAGGACCAGTGTTTTTGTGTCGCGCGTTGCAGGCGCGGCTGTCGTTGTGCTCACTCGGCTGATTCTACTCCCCTATTTGCCCAAGACCTGTGACACGAGCGCTTTGGCTTCTTCCTGCACCTGCGCCACGTGCTCCGCGCCGAGGAACGATTCGGCGTAGATCTTGTACTTGTCTTCGGTGCCGGAGGGGCGCGCGGCAAACCAGGCGTTTTCGGTGGTCACCTTCAGCCCGCCGATGGCCGCGCCGTTTCCTGGGGCCTCCGTTAGCTTTGCAGAGATAACCTCACCCGCCAGTTCACTCGCCTGCACTTGGTCGGGCGAAAGGGCCTTCAGGGTGGCTTTTTCTTCGCGGTTTGCGGGGGCGTCGATACGCGCATATGCAGGCGAGCCGTACTGCGCTTCGAGCTCGGCGTAGCGCTGCGACGGAGTTTTGCCTGTTACCGCAGTGATTTCGGCGGCGAGCAGGTCCATGATCAGGCCGTCCTTGTCGGTGGACCAGACCTTGCCGTTTTTGCGCAGGAAGGACGCACCGGCGGATTCTTCGCCACCGAAGCCGATGGTGCCGCTGACGAGTCCTGGCACGAACCACTTGAATCCAACCGGGACCTCGACGAGGTCACGCCCGAGCGATGCGACAACGCGGTCGATCATCGACGAGGACACCAAGGTCTTGCCCACCGCCGTGTCCTTCGCCCAGCCGTCGCGGTGACTAAACAGGTACTCGATGGCCACGGCGAGGTAGTGATTCGGGTTCATCAGCCCGGCGTCCGGGGTGACAATGCCGTGGCGGTC
Source organism: Corynebacterium coyleae (assembly GCF_030408635.1). Taxonomy (NCBI): domain Bacteria; kingdom Bacillati; phylum Actinomycetota; class Actinomycetes; order Mycobacteriales; family Corynebacteriaceae; genus Corynebacterium; species Corynebacterium coyleae. The sequence goes on from NZ_CP047198.1 coordinate 2,012,380, forward strand.
CGCGTCGGCGTCGTTGCCGGTGGCCAGGTCGTACTTGTCGCGGTTATGCACGAGCGATGCCATGGAGTCTGCACTGGAGCAGTCCATGCGGATCTTGCCGTCGGTGTCCAGGGTCATAAACCGCCAGGTGGCGTCCACGCGTGGGTTGACCACCACGAGGTTCAGCCCGTAGCGCTCCCCGATCGCTCCCCAGTAGTCCACGCTCGCCCCACCCATCGGGTCTGCGCCGATGTACAGGCCAGATGCCTTGATGGCGTCCATATCCACCACGCTGTCCAGGTCGGAGACGTAGTGATCGAGGTAGCCGAACTTCTCCGCACGCTCGTCCAGCACGCCACTGACCGATACCCGCTTCACGCCCCTCAGGCCTGCGGCAATGTATTCGTTGGCCCGGCGCGCAATCCAGTCCGTAGCTTCCGCCGGTGCGGGTCCGCCGCTTGGCGGGTTGTATTTAAAGCCGCCGTCGCGCGGTGGGTTGTGCGATGGGGTAACCACGATGCCGTCGGCGCTTCCGCCGGGGTGGGTCAAAATCGCGTGAGAGACGGCTGGGGTTGGGGTGTAGCGCCCGGCGGCGTCGACACGCACTGGTACCTCGTTGGCAATGAGCACCTCGAGCGCGGAAACCATCGCCGGCTCCGACAGGGCGTGGGGGTCACGGCCGATGTAGACCGGACCGGTGATGCCTTCGCCGCGGCGGTAATCGACGATCGCCTGCGTCGTCGCCAAGATATGCGCTTCGTTGAATGCATTATCTAACGACGACCCGCGGTGACCCGAGGTGCCGAACACCACTTGCTGGTCCACATTGTCGGGGTCGATATCGCGGGTGTAGTAGGCGGTGACCAGCTCGGCAATGTCGATGAGGTCCTCGTCGCGGGCGGGTTGGCCGGCGCGCTCGTGTGCCATGGGGGCTCCTTTTGTTGCGGGCTGAGGGTGTGTATGGACAGCTCCATCATCGTCTGTGAATCTAAACTCTGCCAGTTTTATATTATTCTGCTATGCGTATGCTTTACTCTTCCGCATGGCTTCCACCCTCAACGACATTTTGAGCACTATCTCGTCCATCGTTTGGGGGCCTTTCGTCCTCATTCCGCTGCTGCTGGGCACTGGTTTGTTCCTCACTGTCCGGCTGCGCGGTATCCAGTTCAGCACGCTGGGTCGGGCGACGCGTCATGCGTTCGTCGATAAGGCTGAAGAGGGCGCGGGCGACATCTCCAACTACCAGGCACTGACCACCGCGCTGGCGGCGACGGTGGGCACCGGCAACATCGTCGGTGTGGCCACCGCGATCTCCATCGGTGGCCCTGGTGCACTGTTTTGGATCTGGCTCACCGGCATCGTCGGCATGGCGTCGAAGTACTCCGAGGCCTACCTGGGTGTGCGCTTCCGCACCACCGACAAGAAGGGCAAGCAGCAGGGCGGCCCGCACGAGTACCTGAAGACTGGTGTCGGCGGCGGCTTCGGCAAATTCCTCGCCACCGCGTTTACCCTGTTCACCATCTTCGCGTCCTTCGGCATTGGCAACCTCGCGCAGGGCAACTCCATCGCCGCCGGCATGCACGACGCGTTTGGCATCAGCGCCAACGTGGCCGGCGTGATCATCTTCTTCGCCGTTGGCGCTGCCGTCCTGGGCGGCATTGAGGGCATCGGCAAGATCACCGCAGCGTTCGTACCGCTGATGATTGTCATTTACGTCGGCGGCGGCATCACCGCACTGGTACTTATGGCAGACCGCGTACCGGCCGCGATTGCCACCATCTTCACCGACGCATTCACCGGCACCGCTGCCACCGGCGGCTTCGTCGGCTCCGGCATCATGCTGGCCATCCAGTTCGGTGTCGCCCGCGGTATTTTCTCCAACGAATCCGGCATGGGTTCCGCCGCCATCGCCGCCGCGGCAGCCAAGACGCAGCACCCGGCGCGCCAGGCTCTCGTTTCCATGACGCAGACGTTTATCGACACCATCATCGTCGTCACCATCACCGGCCTGGTCATCGTCACCGCAGGCACCTGGGACATGGGCCGCGAGGAAGCCGCCATCATGACCGCCTCCGCATTCGGCCAGGCACTTCCCGGTGAGTGGGGCAGCCTCATCGTCTCCGTCGCCCTGATCTTCTTCGCCTTCTCCACCATCCTGGGCTGGTCCTACTACGGCGAGCGCGCCATCGTCGCCCTGTTCGGCGAGTGGGCGTCGATCCCCTACCGCATGTTCTTCACCGCCCTGTCCTTTGTCGGCGCGGTTGCTTCCCTGGAGTTGGCGTGGACTTTCTCCGACCTGTCCAACGGGCTCATGGCTATCCCGAACCTCATCGGCTTGCTCCTGCTGTCCGGCATTGTGGTGCGCGAGACCCGCGAGTACCTCGCGTGGGATCCGTACTTGAAGAAGTCGCCGGAGGAGGTCGCGGCGTTCGTTGAGCGCCAGCAGATGGATTGGCACTAGGCTCGCGCCTATGCGTATCGACGACACCCTCTCCACCACCTTCACCGTCGCCCTTGGCGCGGCGTTGGGGGCAGTGGTCAGACACCTCGTCATCCTCGGCGCCGCCCCCGGCTCCACCGCTGCCCTGGCCCTGACCTTCGCGGTGAACATCGCCGGCTGCTTCGCCATGGGCCTGTTCAAGCCCGGCCCGCTGTGGGGCACGGGCTTCCTCGGCGGCTTAACCACCTACTCCGCCGTCTCTGTAGCCGCGATGCAATCGCAGGCCATCGAGGCGCTCGGCATCATCACACTGAGCTACGCCACCGCCATCGGCGCGTGGTTCGCCGGCGACGCACTCAGGAGCCGCCGCAATGCTTAACATCGCCGCGCTTAGCCTCGCCCTCACCCTCGCCGCCGTCTTCGCCGGCGCACTGTTCGGCGGCGCCGCCCGCTACGCACTGACCCGCATCATCCACAACGCCCACGCCGCCACCTTCGCCGCCAACGTCGTCGGTTCCACCGTCGCAGGCTTCGCCGTCACCACCCCAGTGGCCTGGCAGTTGGCCCTCGGCGTCGGGTTCGCTGGCGCGCTGTCTACCTGGTCCACCTTTGCCAAAGAACTCGGCGAGCTCATCAAGGCGAAAAAGCACAGCGAGGCCCTGCGCTACGGCCTGTCTACCGCCGTGATCGGCATCCTGGCTGCCTGGTTCGGTCTGCGCTGGGGCCTTCGAGCCTTTGGCGCTTAACGGTTACACTGGACAGACGTGCAGATAACATCCCTGAAAACCGGCCTCATCGTTGCCCTCGGTGCTGGCTGCGGGGCGCTTGCACGCTTCATTTTGCTCATTTGGGTCAACCCCGCCACCCCGGAAGCGCTCGCCCTAGCCGTCACCTTCGCAGTGAACCTCACCGCCTGCTACGCCATGGGCTACTTCGCGCCGGGGCCGTTTTGGGGCGTGGGTTTCCTCGGCGGGTTCAGCACCCTTTCCGCAGTGGCATTGGCCTCATCCCACTCGTCGGTGCTGTGGGCGGCGTTCATCATCACGCTCGGGCTTGTCTCTGCCACATTGGCGTGGATGGCCGGAGATGCGTCACGGGTGAAGCACCATGTCTGATGCAACGTGGATGCTCGGCGCCGTCCTCGGTGTCTTTTTCGGCGGCATGCTCGGCGGGTTTGTGCGTTGGGCGATCATGGCCGTCGTGCACAACCTGTTGATGGCAACCTTCATTGCCAACATCGCCGCCTCCGGCATCATCGGCGTGGCAATCTTCCTGCCTTCCATGTGGCAAACCGCCGTTGGTGTTGGGTTTGCCGGCGCACTTTCAACACTGTCACTGTTGGCCCGCCAACTCGGGGCGTTGATTAAAGACGGCAAGTTCCGCCTCGCCGCCGAGTACGGGATAAGCACCGCGGCGTTCGCGGTGCTCGCGGCCGGAATCGGTGCGCAGGTGGCGTCGTTCGCCACCCGCTAAGCCCTACTCCGCAATCGCATCCAGTGGCGGTGTCTTCGCAGCGCGCTGGCCCGGCCACACTGCGGCGAGCAGCCCCACTACTACCGAGGCAGCCAAGACGGTGGCGATGAGCCCGGTTGGTACGGCAATCGTCGTCAAGCCTTGGCTCTCAAGCACCGTCAGGAACGCCCAGCCAAGCCCAAGCCCCAGCAGCACGCCAAGCACCGCGCCGTAGACCGTCATCTGCACCGACTCCAGCAGGATCATCGTGCGGATCTGTCTACGTTGCGAGCCCACCGCGCGCAACATACCAATCTCCTGCCTACGCTCAATCACGGACAGCGTCAGCGTATTCACAATGCCAAGCACCGCCACCACCACCGCCAGCGACAACAGCGCGTACAGGATGAACAGCATCTGATCGATCAGCGCCGTAACCTCGCCACTCATCTCCTCCGCGGAGCGCACCTGCACCACAATGTCGCCGCGCACCTCATCTTCCAGCCGCGCGCGCAGCGTCTCCAGATCGGTGGAGCCGTCGCTGTCAACGCCCACCATCAGCAGGCGCGTATTGCTTATCGACGACACCTTCGCCGCCGCCGAATCCGACACCACAAACATCTGCAACACATTCGACCCACTAAACAGGCCGGCAACCGTCACGTCGACGGTCTTTCCCGGAGCACTCGGTGCGGCCACTTGGACTGTATCACCGACCTTCCAGCCGCGCTCTTGGGCGATGTGCTCCGGTGCGATCAGCGAGTCACCAGTCAGCGATACGTCGCCGTCTACCACGTTGAGGTCGATAAGATCCGACGGGTCACCGCGCAGCACATCCGTCATCCCGACCGGCCCGAACTGGTGGCCAAACTCTCCGTCGACCGTGATCGGTGCCTGAGTGTACGACGCGATATTGCCCACACCGTCCACCTCAGCGAGCCTGTCCGGCAAATCCCCCGGCACCGGGAACGACCCCATCTCCGGGCCCATCAGCACATAGTCCGCATTGACCTCGCTTGCGGCCACGTCATCCACCGATTGCTTCATCGACGCGCCAAGCATGCCAATCATGGTCACCAACGAAATGCCCAACATCAGCGCGAACGCCGTTGTTGCAGTCCGGCGCGGGTTACGCCGCGTATTCGTCGACGCGAGCCTGCCCACCTCCCCGAACGGTGCCCCGATGACACGCCCCAACGGAGGCACAACCGGCAGACTCAACGCAGGTCCCGCAAGGAACAGACCACTAATCACGCTCAACGCAGCCACACCAACCAGGATCGCCCGGTGGCGCGTCGCACCGTCATCCCACGCCATTGCGTAACCCGCCGCAACAACCGCCACAACGACTAATACTGCGCCAGCTATGGTGCGCCACATCAATGGCTGCGGCGTCGCAGCCTCGCTCGCCCGCATCGCCTCCACCGGCCGGACCTTGCCTGCCTTCCGCGCCGGCGCCAGCGCCGAAAGCACCGTCACCACCGTGCCGACGACCAGTGGCACCACCACCGCATCAACCGACAACCCAATCCCCGATTGCGGAAGGGGCATGCCGAACGTGTTCATCCCCGCACGAATCACCAACACCAGCCCGGCACCAGCCACCACGCCAAGCACCGAGCCCAACAACCCGACCAAAGCCGCTTCCAGCGCCACAGACCGCGTGATCTGCCCGCGCGACGCCCCCAGAGCCCGCAGCAGCGCAAACTCCTTCGTGCGTTGCGCCACGATCATAGAGAAGGTGTTCGCGATCAGAAACGTGCCTACCAAAAGACCAACCAGACCAAACGCAACCAAGAAGTACGTAACAAAGCTCAGAGCGTCCCGAATCTGCTCCGTCGTTTCCTGCGCAACCTTCTCCCCCGCCTCTATCTTCAGTCCAGGAAACTCGCTGCGCAGGTTGTCCACAACCTCCGCGGCCCCCACGCCTTCCTTCGCCCCGACAGTGATCGCCGGGAAACGCTCCTCATAGGAGTAATAGTCCAAGTAAGTCTCTTCGGTTACCCCGAGGCGTAAAGAGGTGGCCTGCACCAGGGGGTCGTCGATAAGCCCAGTAATGCGCACCGTATTCCGACCATCACGGTCCACAACGATCAACTCTTGCCCAACATGCAGGCCATACTCATGCGCGCCATTGGCGTTGATCACCGCATCGCCGATCTCTTTCGGTGCGTGACCTTCGACCACCTCGACCGTTCGGCCAACCGTGTCCTGCGGCTCGTAAAACACCCCCAAACGCGACGAACCAAGACGCGTCTGCACCGCAACCTCATCATCAGTTGCGAGCACCACCGGCTCATCCGCCATCAGATTCACACGGTCAACGCTCGAGCTCGCCTTAATGCCATCAACAGTCTCCTTATCCAAGGCGCCTTCGCCCTCGGCTGGGCGCACCACCGCATCGACATCGTCAAGCACAGTGTCTACGGCAGAGTCGAACGTCGACGACAACATGTTGGTGAACATCAGCGCACCAGACAGGAACGACGTGCCAAGCACCACCGCCAACACCGTCAGCGCGAGCCGCAATTTGTGCGCCGCAAGATTGCGCAGCGACACCTTATTCATCGTGGAGTTCACTGGCCCCTAGTCCTCCATCGTCGCCATGACACCCAAAATGGCATCCATATCCGGGTTGCGCAGTTCATTAACGATGTTGCCGTCCCGCAAAAACACCACACGATCCGCATACGACGCCGCCCTCGCGTCATGCGTCACAATCACCACCGTCTGGTCATACTGATCCACCGCCGTCCGCAAAATGCTCAGCACCTCACGCGACGAGTTAGAGTCCAGGTTGCCCGTCGGCTCGTCACCAAAAATGATCTCCGGCCGCGACACCAACGCACGGGCACACGCCACACGCTGCTGCTGACCACCCGACAACTCCGCAGGCCTATGGCTCAGTCGCTTCGATAAACCAAGGCGTTCGGCGATCTCATCAAACCACTCCCGGTCCACCGATCGACCAGCAATATTTGTTGGCAGTTGAATGTTCTCGGCCGCTGTCAGCGTGGGTACCAAGTTAAACGACTGAAAAATGAAGCCCAACCGGTCACGCCGCAGCGCCGTCAGTTCCTTATCGTTTAACTGCGACAACTCCGTCCCGCCGACAAACACCTCGCCCGACGTCGCCGAATCTAGCCCAGCCATCACGTGCATCAGCGTCGACTTGCCTGATCCAGACGGGCCCATGATCGCGGTGAACTCCCCCTGTCGGAACTCAACGTCCGCCCCATCGAGCGCAACAACTTCCGTGTCGCCCTGCCCGTAGGACTTTCTCAAGTTGACTGCTCGTGCTGCTGCGACGCTCACGTGATCCTCCCTGCGGCAATTCATTCCTTTGCCGACTATACGGCCCAGGCCCCACATCGCTGATTTCGTGCAATTTCTCTACGACGACCACCACACCAGCAAGCAACTTCACCGTTTGTGGCTCCTCAACCGCTGCGGCTAGGTCTCTAAACGAACCGGGAGAGTAAAACCGCACATCACACCTTTCGCCGACCTGGGCGGAGTGTAAGAACCTGCAGCCGATCAGGCGTCATTTTGCATTGATGGCGGTTCGCCAACTGCGAGGCTGGGGTCTACGGCAGGTTCGAGTCTTGACTCTACATTGCGGACTAGTGGGTGAACCCCAACGAATCTGCTGTCGTCAACCAAGTTGCGGACTTTCTCACTCCGCATTGCGGACTAATGGGTAAGCACCAACTATGCAGCGGCATAGTGAAGCCCGTTCGGTTACTGACTCCGCATTGCGGACTAGTGGGTACAGACCAACGGTTCCGTTGCCGATGACCTAGTAGCAGCCATTGTTGCTCTGCATTGCGGACAAGTTGGTCGACACCAACCAATGGTGGCGGTCGGTAATTTGGTGGCGCGCTTCTCCGCTCCACATTGTGTTAGGACCATGGATTTAGTAACGCTGTGGTGAGTATCCAGTAACGCTCGGGTGAGTATCGGGTAACACCCGGGCGTTGACTATGAGCCGCTACTGCGTATTGGCTTCGAGGCGCATGTTCGGTCCTTGCAGTGTGATGATCTCAGCGCCAACGACAAGCCGATTCAGTATCGACTCGGCGATGACAGCATCCGGGGTGGACTTTGAAGTGCCCCGCCGACTGAGGATCGGGCGGACCACCTTGTATAAATACCTCGCGGGAAACTCTGGATAAACACCCTCTCCTAGCGACCGCTCCTACTCTCGCGCTTCGCTGAGGCCATCCGCAATACTGCGCCACAGAGAACTAATGATGACTGCGGTAATTAAGTAACCGCTGACCGCATAATTGAAAAGGCCGCTACACATCTCATCGCTACGTATGTCGTAAATCAGAAAAACGGGTGCTAGTAAAACCATTACGACTAAGAAACGGTATGGAGAAAGCACCTTCCGCTTAGCTGAAAGGTGGACTAGGTACCCGATTGCCATGATGCATAAGGAGATGAATAGCGCGACCACTGCACCAAAAACCACATAGATCATGTTTCTCTCTAAGTTCCTTTAGGGGTGTCCACGACATTCGTTTCGTTCGATCTTATTCCGGAACCTCGGTTCCCTGTGTTGCCTGAATGGGATCCGGGTAACTATCGGTCGTGGCGTCACTTGGCGTGGGGGTCTCTTCTTCTCGGATTGTTGGAAGTGAAGTGGGTATGCTGCCACCCTTCAGTGCCGCTTCAATTTCCTCCGACGATGTTCCTGCCTGTCAGCGCTCTTTGAAAAGTAGCCCAAAACGCTCCTCGAAAAGTAGCCCATCCGAAAAAGATTGGATGGGTGATTTCTTTGGAACAATGGGCACAGATCCGGTACCTGCGTGGGCAGGGGTTATCGATACGTAAGATCGCCAACGAGGTTGGCTACGCGAAGAAAACTGTCGAGCGAGCACTCGCTTCGGATTCACCTCCGCAATATCCGCCGCGTCGGGCAAAGACCACGAGTTTCGATGCCTTTGAACCACAAGTACGCGCGCTACTGGCTGAAACTCCGGTTGCGTCCCTTAGTGTGGTGTAACGCTTGCTGATGGTGGGCCCCAGAAAATAGGGGGCGGCCACCGCCAGCAGGTTCCACTGACTGTGTGGGACGGCGATGACCACTGCCGAGGAGAGCAGCGCGTAGAGGATAAACGGCATCTGAGCGATCAGGGCAGCAACTTCCCTGGTCATGTCCTCGGTCGAGCGGACTTGGACGACAATATCCAGGCGGACCGCATCTTCGAGGTTCGCCCGCAGCTGCGCTTAGTCAACTGTGCCGTCGTTGTTCACCCCGATCATGAAGACACGGCCCTAGCCCCGAAAGCCTGTGGCCGCAGCCGCCTCGTCCGACACTACGAACGACTGCAGGATGTTGGAACTCTGCAATAGCCCGCCGAGGGTGGCCTCAACTGCCTCGCCCGAGGGCCCTGCCACAGCCACTGTGTCGTCGACATCCCATCCCCGTTAACGCGGGATTGCCGCCGTCGCGATCACGGTAAAGCCGTCAAAGCTGGAGCTGTCCTCCACGACGTCCAGGGTGAGGAGGTCCGCTGGATCAGGGTCTGATACTGGGCCGGGCGCCATATCGTGCGCTACCCACAACAACCACCCGGGGGCATGCTGTGTTACCGCGTCGACCGGGTGAGGTCTGCGAACAAACGAACGCACCCGCCTCCACCGGTGGTGGAAGCGGGTGCCTCATGTGTGAAGTTGTTGGGTCGGCGGTAACCTACTCTCCCACTCCCTCCCGGGAGCAGTACCATCGGCGCGGGCGGGCTTAGCTTCCGGGTTCGGAATGGGACCGGGCGTTTCCCCGCCGCTATCAACCACCGACACATCTATAGGGGTTCATAGAGTGTCCATGTGTTGTGGACTGTATTGAGTTCACTGTGACAATGGGTGTGTTGTGTCAGTGACTGCATAGTGGACGCGAACAGTGTTCGTTTTGTGTGTGGTTTGTTGAAAAACCGGGTGTTGGTTTGTTTGGTGTATTAGTACCGGTCGCCTCCACACATTGCTGTGCTTCCAGTTCCGGCCTATCAACCCAGTCGTCTTCTGGGAACCTCAAATGAAACCTCATCTTAAAACAGGCTTCCCGCTTAGATGCTTTCAGCGGTTATCCCTTCCGTACGTAGCCAACCAGCTGTGCTCCTGGCGGAACAACTGGCACACCAGAGGTACGTCCGTCCCGGTCCTCTCGTACTAGGGACAGCCTTCTTCAAGTTTCAACGCGCGCGGCGGATAGAGACCGAACTGTCTCACGACGTTCTGAACCCAGCTCGCGTGCCGCTTTAATGGGCGAACAGCCCAACCCTTGGGACCTACTCCAGCCCCAGGATGCGACGAGCCGACATCGAGGTGCCAAACCATCCCGTCGATATGGACTCTTGGGGAAGATCAGCCTGTTATCCCCGGGGTACCTTTTATCCGTTGAGCGACACCACATCCACAAGTAGGTGCCGGATCACTAGTCCCGACTTTCGTCCCTGCTCGACTTGTAAGTCTCGCAGTCAAGCTCCCTTGTGCACTTACACTCTAAACACCTGATTGCCAACCAGGCTGAGGGAACCTTTGGGCGCCTCCGTTACATTTTGGGAGGCAACCGCCCCAGTTAAACTACCCACCAGGCACTGTCCCCAACCCAGATCATGGGCCAAGGTTAGATATCCACTACGGTCAGAGTGGTATTTCAACAACGACTCCACAACCACTGGCGTGGCCGCTTCAACGTCTCCCACCTATCCTACACAAACCGCACCGAATGCCAATACCAAGCTATAGTGAAGGTCCCGGGGTCTTTTCGTCCTGCCGCGCGTAACGAGCATCTTTACTCGTAGTGCAATTTCACCGGGTCTGTGGTTGAGACAGCAGGGGAGTCGTTACGCCATTCGTGCAGGTCGGAACTTACCCGACAAGGAATTTCGCTACCTTAGGATGGTTATAGTTACCACCGCCGTTTACTGGGGCTTAAATTCTCCGCTTCGGACACAATGTCCTAACAGGTCCTCTTAACCTTCCAGCACCGGGCAGGCGTCAGTCCGTATACATCAACTTAACCGTCTTCGCACGGACCTGTGTTTTTGATAAACAGTCGCTCCCCTCTATTCTCTGCGACCCACGCCAGCAACCACGATCGCATAGATCGGGCACCAGTTTGGGTCCCCCTTCTCCCGAAGTTACGGGGGTAATTTGCCGAGTTCCTTAACCACAGTTCTCCCGACCGCCTGAGTATTCTCTACTTGACTACCTGTGTCGGTTTCGGGTACGGGCCGTATACACACATCGCTAGAGGCTTTTCTCGGCAGTAGAGGATCACCAACATCACCCATATATGGGCTACGCATCACGCCTCACACTATTGACAGCCGCATTTGACATGCTGTCGTGCCACACGCTTGCACCGCAATCCAATAAGCGGCTTGGCTACCTTGCTGCGTCACCCCATCACTGACCTACAACGGATCAGGCCCCACGCATCACCACCAACCACACATCAAAGATGTGCATGTCGGCGGATCTGGGTGGTTAGTATCACCGCTTCGATACTGGGCGCGTATATACGGGTACGGGAATATCAACCCGTTGACCATCGACTACGCCTGTCGGCCTCGCCTTAGGACCCGACTCACCCTGGGAAGACGAACTTGACCCAGGAACCCTTAGTCATTCGGCGGATACGATTCTCACGTATCATTCGTTACTCATGCCTGCATTCTCACTCGCGTGCAGTCCACCGCTTCTTCCGATACGGCTTCACCCCACACACGACGCTCCCCTACCCATAGTAAAAACTATGCCGCGGCTTCGGCGGTGTGCTTGAGCCCCACTACATTGTCGGCGCAGAACCACTCGACCAGTGAGCTATTACGCACTCTTTCAAGGATGGCTGCTTCTAAGCCAACCTCCTGGCTGTCTTCGCGATCCCACATCCTTTTCCACTTAGCACACCCTTAGGGGCCTTAACCGGCGATCTGGGCTGTTTCCCTCTCGACTATGAAGCTTATCCCCCACAGTCTCACTGCAATGCTCAAACTTCACCGGCATTCGGAGTTTGGCTGACGTCACTAAGATGATAGTCCCGCTCGGCCATCCAGTAGCTCTACCTCCGGTAAGCACACATCACGCTGCACCTAAATGCATTTCGGGGAGAACCAGCTATCACGGAGTTTGATTGGCCTTTCACCCCTACCCACAGCTCATCCCCTCAGTTTTCAACCTAAGTGGGTTCGCGCCTCCACAACCTCTTACAGCTGCTTCACACTGGCCATGGGTAGATCACCCCGCTTCGGGTCCAGGACATGCCACTTGACACCCTCTTAGGATTCGCTTTCGCTACGACTACCCCACATAACGGGTTAACCTCGCGACATGCCGCTGACTCGCAGGCTCATTCTTCAAAAGGCACGCCATCACACACAAACGGTGCTCTGACGGATTGTAAGCGCATGGTTTCAGGAACTCTTTCACTCCCCTCCCGGGGTACTTTTCACCATTCCCTCACGGTACTATTCACTATCGGTCACACTGGGTATTTAGGCTTACCGGGTGGTCCCGGCAGATTCACAGCAGATTTCACGAGCCCGCTGCTACTCGGGGAAAACATGATCAGACAACATATGCAACGCCTTCACGTACGGGGCTAATCACCCGCTCCGGCACGCCATCCCAGACGTTTCCGCTAACGCACACACACCATCTTGCGGTCAGGTAGCCCGCAACGATCACACCCCACAACACCGCACACGCAACCCCTACCCAGGTATCACACGCACACGGTTTAGCCTCATCCGCTATCGCTCGCCACTACACACGGAATCACAAATTGTTTTCTTCTCCTGTGGGTACTGAGATGTTTCACTTCCCCACGTCACCTCCACACAGGCTATGCATTCACCTGCAGGTAACACCACACAACTGGTGTTGGGTTTCCCCATTCGGACATCCTCGGATCAACGCACTGTTGGCAACTCCCCGAGGCTTAACGCAGCCTCACACGTCCTTCATCGGCCCAGCATGCCAAGGCATCCACCATACGCCCGTAACACAAAACAACAATTACGGTCGCTACAAAAACTGCAGACAACTCAACAAACAAAAATTACACAAAAAGAACAAGATGCTCGCGTCCACTATACAGTTCTCACACAACACACACCCCACACCGGCCAACCACCACAACAGATGATCAACCAACAATGGAATGCCACAACAAGGAACACACAATGTTGCCCCAGACACCCAACAGCATGCCAACACACCATCATTTTCATTGCTGCATACACACACTTGATATCCATGCACCCAAGCGTGCACACCCCACAACCACACCCCATACTCACATAAGCATGATGATCATGGTTGGGTGTGTCTCCACCCGGACATTTTTAAAACAAACTGGTGGCAGTACCACACTCGGATACTCAACCACCACACCCACAACTGTAGGCGAAAAATAAAAGCTCCTTAGAAAGGAGGTGATCCAGCCGCACCTTCCGGTACGGCTACCTTGTTACGACTTCGTCCCAATCGCCGATCCCACCTTCGACAGCTCCCATGACAGGCCACTGGCTTCGGGTGTTACCAACTTTCATGACGTGACGGGCGGTGTGTACAAGGCCCGGGAACGTATTCACCGCAGCGTTGCTGATCTGCGATTACTAGCGACTCCGACTTCATGGGGTCGAGTTGCAGACCCCAATCCGAACTAAGGCCGGCTTTCAGCGATTAGCACACCCTCACAGGCTCGCAAACGCGTTGTACCGACCATTGTAGCATGTGTGAAGCCCTGGACATAAGGGGCATGATGATTTGACGTCATCCCCACCTTCCTCCGAGTTAACCCCGGCAGTCTCTCATGAGTCCCCACCATCACGTGCTGGCAACATAAGACAAGGGTTGCGCTCGTTGCGGGACTTAACCCAACATCTCACGACACGAGCTGACGACAACCATGCACCACCTGTACACCAACCACAAAGGGAAAGACCATCTCTGGCCCGGTCTGGTGTATGTCAAGCCCAGGTAAGGTTCTTCGCGTTGCATCGAATTAATCCACATGCTCCGCCGCTTGTGCGGGCCCCCGTCAATTCCTTTGAGTTTTAGCCTTGCGGCCGTACTCCCCAGGCGGGGCGCTTAATGCGTTAGCTACGGCACGAACCCCGTGGAAGGGACTCACACCTAGCGCCCACCGTTTACGGCATGGACTACCAGGGTATCTAATCCTGTTCGCTCCCCATGCTTTCGCTCCTCAGCGTCAGTTACTGCCCAGAGACCTGCCTTCGCCATCGGTGTTCCTCCTGATATCTGCGCATTCCACCGCTACACCAGGAATTCCAGTCTCCCCTACAGCACTCAAGTTATGCCCGTATCGCCTGCAGTCCCGCAGTTAAGCTGCGGGCTTACACAAACGACGCGACAAACCACCTACGAGCTCTTTACGCCCAGTAATTCCGGACAACGCTCGCACCCTACGTATTACCGCGGCTGCTGGCACGTAGTTAGCCGGTGCTTCTTCTCTAGGTACCGTCACTTGCGCTTCGTCCCTAGCGAAAGGAGTTTACAACCCGAAGGCCGTCATCCCCCACGCGGCGTCGCTGCATCAGGCTTGCGCCCATTGTGCAATATTCCCCACTGCTGCCTCCCGTAGGAGTCTGGGCCGTATCTCAGTCCCAATGTGGCCGTACACCCTCTCAGGCCGGCTACCCGTCGACGCCTTGGTAGGCCATTACCCCACCAACAAGCTGATAGGCCGCGAGCTCATCCCACACCGAAAAAACTTTCCACCACAACCTCCAAGAAGTGGTCCTATCCGGTATTAGACCCAGTTTCCCAGGCTTATCCCGAAGTGCGGGGCAGATCACCCACGTGTTACTCACCCGTTCGCCACTCGAGTACCCCTGCAAGCAGGAGCCTTTCCGTTCGACTTGCATGTGTTAAGCACGCCGCCAGCGTTCATCCTGAGCCAGGATCAAACTCTCCACAAAAAATGTTTCAGCAGAAACAGGCCGTGAAAAGCCCAATACCTAACCAAAAACAAACCAACCAACACCACAACACCAAAAAGCACTGCAATGCTGGACTGGCACAAAAATAAAAAATCCAAAAATTACCGGAAGCCAAAAACTTCCAACCAACCCCCACCCTGACGGGGCAAAAACAAGGGTTGGCAACATGCATCATGCACTCACAAAAATGAAGCACACCACACAGATGATCAGGCAATCAATGGTTCACCCAACCACCACCGGCACACACCAAACAAGGCATGCACACCATGGCACACAACACCAAGCACACAACAACAAAAAATGCATTGGCACACTATCGAGTTCTCAAACAACACCAGCACACTCAAACACACCCACACAACAATGGATACGTTTCAAGTGACTTGAAATGATATTGGTCCGCGATTGTTTTCCTGCCCGCCACACAAACCAGAGAACCTTGATCGCTCTCCAGCGGGGCGTTGTCGGTCTCGCTGACTGGGATTAAGTTACACACACCCCAACACAAACACAAACCCGCAGGTAACTGCGGGTAAATGCTTAGTCGTTAACACGCTCAACACGAGCGCCAAGCCTATTGAGGTTCTCAACAAACTCCGGGTAGCCGCGGTCGATGTGGTGCACATCGTGAACTGTGGTGACGCCGTCTGCCACAAGACCAGCCAAAACTAGACCGGCACCTGCACGGATGTCCGAAGACCACACGTCGGTTGATGACAGGCTTTCCACGCCTCGGATCATTACGTGATGGCCGTCGACGTTGGCGTCGGCACCAAGGCGCATCATTTCGTCGACAAAGCGGAAGCGTGCTTCGAAGACATTCTCAGTAATGACGGAAACGCCGTCTGCCACTGCAGACAGGGCGATCGCCATCGGCTGGAGGTCAGTTGGGAAGCCCGGGAACGGCAGCGTCTGATAGTCGACGGCTTTCGGGCGTTGACGCATTTGCACGCGGAAGCCGTTGTCGTAGGTCTCCACCTCGGCACCCGAGAGCTTCAACTTGGCCAATGCGAGGTGCAGGTGACCAGGCGCGACGCCGGTAACGGTGACATCACCCTGCGTCATGGCCGCGGCATATGCCCACGTGCCAGCGACGATGCGATCGCCGATCACCGTCCGTTCAGTGGGGTGTAGTTTCTCCACACCGTCGACGGTGATGCAGGATGTGCCGGCGCCAGTGATATTCGCGCCCATTGCGTTGAGCATGTCGCAAAGATCGACGATCTCGGGTTCACGGGCGGCGTTATCCAGGGTCGTACGACCTTCCGCAAGCACTGCTGCCGTGACAATGTTTTCGGTAGCGCCGACCGACGGGAAGTCGAGCTCGATTGCGGCGCCGCGGAGCTTCTCAGCACGTGCAACAACCGCGCCGTGTTCGATATGGGTCGTCGCACCGAGCTTTTCCAACCCTGATTGATGCATGTCCAGAGGGCGCGAACCGATGGCGTCGCCCCCTGGGAGCGCAACGTACGCCTCAGTACACCTTGCGACGAGAGGCCCCAGCACCGCCACAGAAGCGCGGAACTGTCGGACCGCGTCAAAGTCGGCATGTGGGGACAGTTCAGCGGGTGTTGTGATGCGTACGACATCGCCTTCAATCTCCACTTCACAACCAAGGCCGACGAGGACGTCGCCCATGAGCGGGACGTCGAGAATCTCAGGGCAGTTGCGAAGTGTCGTCGTGCCCTCGGTCAGCAGCGCTGCTGCCATAAGTTTGAGGACACTGTTTTTCGCACCCCCGACGTGCACTAGGCCTTCGAGTCGCGTTCCACCTGTGACCAAAAAACGTTCTTTCACGTCCACAACAGTACCGAACTCTGCGGGGCGCTCCAGAACGTCAAGGGTTAGGGAAGCGCGCCAATACGGCGTGCCGCGTTCACCGCTTCATAGCGGGTGTGAGCACCAAGCTTGCGCATCACGCTTCGCAGGTAGGACTTCACCGTCTCAGCACCGATCCCCATCTCTTCGGCCGCTTCAACGTTGGTGTGACCCAGCGCCACACAGGACAGCACGTCAAGCTCGCGGGCGGAGAGCTTCGTGGTCTGCTTCACGCGCACTGGGGAAACCAGCTGCTCGCAAAGCTGCTCAAGTTCCTTGCGCAGGTCTTCGTCGTCGACACGGTTGGTCAACATGCGCAGCTTCGAGTGGGTGGAGCGCACCTGCTCCCATTCGGCACCGCTCATCTGACGGCCGCCCTTGGCGCCTGCACGGTCGCCAGCCCCGTCGCCTGAGCGCAGGGCTGCATTGACTGCCAGTTCTTGCTCGAGGCAACGCGCAGTCATCGTGACTTCCTCAATGACCTTTTCGCCGAGGCGAACCGGCGAGTGAACACCGACGTAGAGGACGCCACGTACCTCACGGTTAACAATGACGGGCACAGCCACGATCGAGTGCAGTCCTTCGTCCTGGATCTGCTTGTCGTACTCGTGGGAAATCGTGTTTGCACGTGTGTAGTCGGAAACACCCGCGGCGCGGCGAGTGTTCACCACACGACCACCGACACCGGTGCCGGCATCGAGGGTGAGGTTCTGCAGCGCAGGGGTTCGCAGCCCGATCCACTGGGTGATCTGCAGTCGGTTTTCCGCAATGAGGGTTCCGTACATGGCAACGGGGATGCCCGTTGTGGTTTTCAAAGCGGTGAGTGCCGCACGGATCGCATCGTCGTCGTCTTTGATGCGCTGCGCGTCCATCGTCATACCTGTTTGCCTTCCACGAACCGGGGTCACCCGTTTGGGCTCACCCGGAGTTGAACTTGGCCGAAAATCTTCACCATCATAACGCGCGAACGGGGGTAGCAAAATTTAGCCCCGCCGATATGGAGCCACAGGAAAGTCGAGCCCAATCGGGCAAGTCGCAATTTCAAACCCTCCCCCGTACCTATCGGTTCAGTAGATCTATACCACCCTGTCTAGCGTGGCGTGTATGCTGTCTGGCAGCAACTCCAACAATCAACGTGTTTAAAGGAGCATCATGGCGAAGATTGCAAAGAACGTCCTCGACCTCATCGGCGGCACCCCGCTCGTGGAGCTGCAGGGCATCACCGAGAACTCGAAGGCTCGAGTTCTTGCGAAGCTCGAGTTTTACAACCCTGCGAACTCGGTCAAGGACCGCATCGGCAAGGCAATCGTCGAGGCTGCCGAGGCCTCCGGCGAGCTGAAGCCTGGCGGCACCATCGTCGAGGCAACCTCCGGCAACACCGGTATCGCACTCGCTCTCGCGGGTGCAGCGAAGGGCTACAAGGTCATCCTGACCATGCCGGAGACGATGTCCACCGAGCGTCGCGTGCTGCTGCGCGCGTACGGTGCGGAGATCGTGCTTACCCCGGGTGCCGCTGGCATGAAGGGTGCTGTGGAGAAGGCGAACGAGCTCGTCGAGAAGAACGAGGGCGCTATCCTGGCCCGTCAGTTTGAGAACGAAGCAAACCCGAAGATCCACTACGCCACCACCGGTCCGGAGATCTGGAACGACACTGACGGCGAGGTTGACTTCATCGTCGCTGGCGTTGGTACCGGTGGCACGATTTCGGGCGCTGGCAAGTACCTCAAGGAGCAGAAGGCTGATGTGAAGGCCGTCGCGGTTGAGCCGGCTGCTTCCCCGCTGCTGTCCAAGGGCGAGGCTGGCCCGCACAAGATCCAGGGCCTCGGCGCAAACTTTGTACCGGGCACGCTGGACCGCACGGTTGTCGACGAGATCATCGCTGTCAGCAACGAGGATGCCGTGTCTACTTCTCGCGAACTGGCTGTCAAGGATGCGATCCTCGGCGGCATCTCTGCCGGCGCGAACGTGAAGGCCGCTCTCGAGCTGGCTGCTCGTGAAGAGAACGCGGGCAAGACCATCGTTGTGATCATCCCGGACTTCGGCGAGCGCTATGTCTCCACGATCCTCTACGAGGACATTCGCGACTAATCTGCTTATCGACGACTCCCCTCCCCGCCACCACACCATCGCTGGCAGGGAGGGGAATTTTTATTGTCGGCCCAAATGAACAGGTTGGTACACTGCACGCCATGCTTTCTATGGCCAAATCTGTGGTGTCGACCATCCGCGAAGATCTAGCCAACGCCCGCGATCATGATCCTGCGGCGCGAGGCGATGTTGAGAACGCTGTTGTCTATTCCGGGTTGCATGCCATTTGGATGCACCGTGTCTGCCACGTCATGTGGAAGCGCGGCTGGAAGGGCGCGGCACGTATTTTGGCGCAGGCCAATCGTTTCCTTACCGGTATTGAGATTCACCCGGGCGCGACGATTGGGCGCAAGTTTTTCATCGATCACGGTATGGGGATCGTGATTGGGGAGACCGCGGAGATCGGTGACAACGTCATGCTCTACCACGGCGTGACGTTGGGTGGTCAGGTGCTTACGCAAACGAAGCGTCACCCGACGGTGTGCGACAACGTCACTATTGGCGCTGGCGCGAAGGTGCTCGGCCCCGTGGTTATCGGTGAGGGTTCCGCTGTCGGCGCGAATGCGGTTGTGACGAAGGATGTGCCGCCCCATTCGATTGCCGTGGGGATTCCGGCGAAGATTCGCCCCCGGAAGACGGATGAGCGGGCGCGTTTGGTGGACCCGGACTGCTACGTCAACAAGGGCGACTACATCATTTAGTCTTCGGCCGCGACGAGGTCGGCGTATTCGGGGTTGCTTTCGATGTAGCGCTCAACCGCCGGGCAGGTGGGGGTAACCAGCATGCCGTCGGCGCGGGCGTCGTCGAGCGCGTATTTCATCAGAGGCTTGGACAGGCCTTGTCCGCGGAACTTCGGATCCACCACGGTGTGTGGCAGGTCCCGGACACCGTCTTGGTCAGTGTAGGTGGCGTAGCCCGCGACCTCGTCGCCGACGAGGATTTCGTACTGGCCTTCTGCCTCGTTCTTGCGCACAGTGTTTTCAGGTGTTGCAGACATGGGCCCGACTATAGCGCGAAACGCCCCTTCCGCATTATTGCGAAAGGGGCGTTTCTGATGTGGCCAGAGCCAGGATCGAACTGGCGACCCCACACTTTTCAGGCGTGTGCTCTACCAACTGAGCTATCTGGCCAGAACCGAATGGTTCTGCGACCCTGACGGGACTTGAACCCGCGACCTCCGCCGTGACAGGGCGGCGCGCTAACCAACTGCGCCACAGGGCCAATATGTTGTTATTTCGCACTCACTTCAGTGTGTTCACACTGTCGCTTGCACGAGTTGATACATTACACAGACCTCACCATGGCAGACAAATCGCCTGCTCAATCACTATTTCAGGGCGTTGCTTTGCGACGATTGCGTGCACGGCATCGTCGCAAAGCAAAACGCCCCGAGGAAAACCTCGGGGCGTGATGGCGACCCTGACGGGACTTGAACCCGCGACCTCCGCCGTGACAGGGCGGCGCGCTAACCAACTGCGCCACAGGGCCGTACCCCCAACGGGATTCGAACCCGTGTTGCCGCCGTGAAAGGGCGGAGTCCTAGGCCTCTAGACGATGGGGGCGCTGAAAAGACAGCCCGCTCATCATAAGCTAGGTACGCCATTTCCTCCAAATAGCCTGCTAGCCCGGCAAAATGAGCAGACTGAATGCCATCACAATCATCCCGTAAATCGCGGTGTGGTGTTTGCCGGTTTGGATTGCTGTGGGCAGCAGTTTGTCCAGGCTGACGAAGACCATGATGCCGGCGATTGCAGCGAAAGTGATACCGAGCGACTGTGGCCCCAGGAACGGCTGGAGAAGCAAATACCCCACGATGGCACCCAACGGCTCCGCTAGGCCCGACAGGGTGGCCCACCAGGCGGCTTTGCGGCGGGATCCGGTGGCCTCCCGCATAGGGACCGCGACCGCGATGCCTTCCGGGATGTTGTGGATCGCAATCGCCACCGCGAGAGGGATAGCAAGGGCTGGATCCGCGAGCGCTACAGCAAACGTGGCAAACCCTTCCGGGAAGTTGTGGATGGCGATGGCAACGGCACTGAGGACACCCACGTTGCGTAACTGTGCTTTACTGACCCCACTTTTCGAGGGTTCTTCGTGGGGGTTGATCTCTTCGGGCACGAGGCGGTCGATAAGCGCGATCAGCCCGATTCCCGCAAAGAAGGCGACGGTGCCCCAGAGTTCCGCACGGGGGCTGCCTGCTTCAGCGAGCCCCTCGATTCCTTGAGGCAGCAGCTCGACAAACGAGATGTAGACCATCACACCGGCCGAGAACCCAAGCGCCCCAGCGAGAAAACCCGCGCCCGGAGCACGTTTCAGGGCGACGATCAGCCCGCCGAAGCCAGTGGATAGCCCGGCCAACAACGAGATCCCCAAGGCGATGCCGACGGCCGTGGGCGTGGCGGTACTGATATCCATACGCGCAGGTTAGCTGGTTCCACTTTGTGGCACTCGCAAACCCATCAACCCGGCACAGAAGGGGGCCCAAGAACGCGAAAAGCCCCGGCGTTAGCCGGGGCTCACGGTGGGCCCTGTGGGGATCGAACCCACGACCTGCGGATTAAAAGTCCGTAGCTCTACCAACTGAGCTAAAGGCCCGCGGGGGCTAAGTGTAGCCCCCATGTGCGCGCGTGCGGTAATCGCCCTGCACGCGCGCCGGAAGGAGGTTTTAGTTCTCCTTCAGCATGGTGCCAGTCTCCTGGATGCGGGTGTGGAAGTCGAAGGCGTGGCGCAGGTCGTGCGGGGTTGCCTGGTACTTGCACTTCGCGGCGAGCTCGACGTACTCCTCCAGCAGCGGACGGTACTGCGGGTGGGCGATGGAGATCATCTTTGCCACACGATCACGCGGGGCGAGGCCACGCAGGTCGGCGACACCGTACTCGGTGATGAAGACCATGGCGTCGTGCTCGGTGTGGTCGACGTGGGAAACCATCGGCACGATTGCGGAGATGGCGCCATCCTTGGCCACGGACGGGGAGATGAACGAGGAAATGTAGGCGTTGCGGGTGAAGTCGCCAGAGCCGCCCAGGGCGTTCATCAGACGGGAGCCGTTGATGTGGGTGGAGTTGGCGTTGCCGTAGATGTCCGCCTCGATCATGCCGTTGGAGGCGATCAGGCCGGTGCGGCGGATGACCTCCGGGTGGTTGGAGATGGACTGCGGGCGCAGGATGATGGACTCGCGGTAGCGGGATGCTTCGTTGTTCATCTTCTCTGCGTACTCGGGCGACAGGGAGAAGGAGGTTGCAGAGGCGACGGTCATCTTGCCGGCGTCAATCAGGTCGACCATGCCGTCCTGGATGACCTCGGTGTAGGCCTGGATGTTCTCAAACTTGGAGTCCATCAGGCCTGCCATCACGGCGTTCGGGACGTTGCCCACACCGGACTGCATGACGTAGCCGTCGTAGGTGAGGCGGCCGGCCTTGACTTCGTTCTCCAGGAAGTCGAGGAAGTTGCCAGCGATCTGCTCGGATACCTCGTCCGGTGCCTTGAACGGTGCGTTGCGGTCAGCGTCATTGGTCTCGATGACTGCGACGACCTTCTCCGGGTCGATCTCGATGTAGGTCTTGCCGATGCGGTCGCCAGCCTTCTCAATCGGAATCGGGATGCGGTTCGGCAGCGGCGGCACGAGCCAGATGTCGTGCATGCCCTCGAGCTCCTCGGACTGCCAGGAGTTGACCTCGATGATGATCTTCTTGGCTGCGTTGAGGAACTCCACGGAGTTACCAACAGAGGAAGACGGGACGATGTTGCCCTCTTCGGTGATGCGCACTGCCTCGACGATGGCGAGGTCAACGTCACCGAAGAAGCCCTGCTCGACCATCATGCCGGAGTGGGACAGGTGAATGTCCTGGAACTTCATCTCGCCAGCGTTGATCTTGTTACGCATGGTCGGGTCAGACTGGTACGGCATGCGGTAACGCAGCGCGCCTGCCTCAGCGAGGACGCCGTCGCACTCCGGTGCCGTGGAGGCGCCGGTGTACAAGTCGATGGAGAAGTCCTGCCCCTTCGCATGGGCGGCCTTTGCCTTCTCTGCAATTGCGGCCGGCATGGCCTTCGGGTAGCCCGCACCGGTGAAGCCGGAAGTACCAACCTTGTCGCCGTGGTTGACAAACTGGACGGCCTCTTCGGCGGTCATGACCTTGTCACGCAACTTGGCGGAAGCAATACGATCGCTCATGTGATCTCCCTCAATCCTGTTAAATCCGTTCAGGTAACACCCCCACCATATTGTGACCCATCACTCATTGCCATGAGGGTGTGTGGTCTCGTCGCAAAGCAAATGCTTATCGACGCCCAAATTACCCCCGAACGGGCGTAGCAACCACGATTGGACGGGGCGACAACGGGCGTGAACAATAGGCAGAACTATGACTACCGCAGCCCCCGCCTTAACTATCGGCGGCATTGATCTGAACTCCCCCGTCATCCTCGCGCCGATGGCCGGGGTGACCAACATGCCGTTTCGTGTGCTGTGCCGGGAGATCGAGGAGGAACTCACCGGCACATCCTCGGGGCTGTACGTCTGCGAAATGATCACAGCGCGTGCGATGGTGGCTCGCAACGAGAAGACGATGCACATGACCACCTTCGCGGATGTGGAAACGCCGCGGTCGATGCAGCTGTACACGGTGGACCCCAAGTTCACGTATGAAGCCGTGCGGATGATCGTCGAGGAAGATATCGCCGATCACGTGGATATGAACTTCGGCTGCCCAGTGCCGAAGGTCACGCGCAAGGGCGGAGGCTGTGCGATCCCATACAAGCGGCGTCTGTACGGCAACATCGTCAGCGCCGCGGTGCGCGCTGCGGAAGGCTCCGGCATTCCAATTACGGTGAAGTTCCGCATCGGCATTGACGCAGACCACCACACGCACCTGGATGCCGGACGCATTGCTGCCGAATCTGGTGCCGCCGCCGTTGCCTTGCACGCCCGCACTGGTGCGGAGCGTTACTCGGGCGCGGCGCACTGGGACGAAATCGGCCGCCTTGTGGAGCACATGGACGGTACCGGCGTGCCGGTGATCGGCAACGGCGACATCTTCGCCGCCGACGATGCGGCGAAAATGATGGAGCAAACCGGCTGCCACGGCGTGGAGGTCGGCCGCGGCTGCCTTGGGCGCCCGTGGCTGTTCGCGCAACTGGGCGCGCAGTTGCGCGGCGAGGAGATCCCGCCGGAGCCGACCCTGGGCAAGGTAGCCAGCATCATCTACCGCCACGCAGAGCTGTTGGCAGAGCACGACGGTGAGCACCACGCGTGCCGCGACATCCGCAAGCACACCGGCTGGTACATGCGTGGTTTCCCGGTAGGCGGGGAATTCCGCAAGTCGCTTGCCCAAGTGACGTCTCTTGCGGAGTTGAAGGAGCGCCTCGCCCCCATCGCGGATTCTGAAGCAATGGCCGAGCATGCGGATGACGCGCGCGGCCGCCAAGGTTCAGCCGGCAAGATCGCCTTGCCGGAGGGCTGGTTGGACGATCCAGAGGACGACACCGTCCCTGAGGGCGCAGAAATTGAGAATAACGGTGGTTAACTGCGAGCGCGTAGCATGAAGCGCATGCTGAGAGCCGCCTACCGAGAGACTCTGGAGGCCTTTAACCAGGACCTCATGACCATGTGCGACACGGTGCGCACCATCATGGGGCACGCGTCGAAGGGCCTTCTTGAGCAGTCACTCGATGACGCCGAAACGGCCCTGACCCTGATCGACGAACTCAAAGAAATCGGCGAACGGTGTGAGGAGCGAAGCATGCGCTTGCTCGCGCTGCAGAACCCTGTGGCGACTGACCTGCGTCAGGTGCTGGCTGCGATCCACCTAGTGGAATATTTCGAACGCATGGGTTCGCTCGCCCGCAACATTGCAGTCCTGGTGCGCCAGCGCCACCCCGCGTCGGTGTATCCGCCGCCGCTGCACGGCTACGTCGAGGAAATGACCCGGTTGGTGGCTGCGATGGGTGCCACCACCCGAGCATTGTTGGATGATCCGGATCCGGATGTGGCAGTTGAGCTGCACACTATCGACGAGGGCGTCGACGACATGCGCGCGTTCTTAAGCACGTTGGTCTCCGACCGGGAGTGGGAATACTCCACTCGCGAGGCCGTCGACCTGTCGATGATTTCGCGCTACTACGAGCGCTACGCGGACCGCTGCGTAGATATTGCCGGCCAGATGGTGTTTCTGGTCACCGGCCTGAGGCCTGAGGCGTACTTGCGCCAGCGGGACGAACCTGATTACGAGAATCTGGAGAAGTTCGCCACCATCGAGCGCAAGTTCCGCAAGCCTTAGCCGAAGCGGCCGGAGATGTAGTCTTCGGTTTCCTTCTGCTCCGGGTTTTCGAAGATGGTGGTGGTGTCGTTGAACTCCACCAGGTGGCCCGGGCGGCCGGTGGCTTCGAGCGAGAAGAACGCGGTCTTGTCGGACACGCGGGCTGCCTGCTGCATGTTGTGGGTCACGATGACAATCGTGTACTGGTCCTTCAGCTCGTGGATGAGATCCTCCACTGCAAGGGTGGAGATGGGGTCGAGGGCCGAGCAGGGCTCGTCCATAAGCAGCACCTCAGGACGCACCGCGATCGCACGAGCGATGCACAGGCGCTGCTGCTGACCACCGGAGAGGCCGCCACCCGGCTTGTCCAAACGGTCTTTCACTTCGTCCCACAGGTTCGCGCCGCGCAGGGACTGCTCCGCGACTTCCTTGAGCTTCTTCTTGTCCTTCTCCCCTGCCAGGCGCAGGCCGGCGACGACGTTGTCTTCGATGGACATCGTCGGAAACGGGTTTGCCTTCTGGAACACCATGCCGATGGTGTTGCGCACGGACACTGGGTCGACGTTCTTGCCGTAGATGTCGCGGCCGTCGAGAAGAATCTCGCCCTTGACAGAGGCGCCGGGGATGACTTCGTGCATGCGGTTGATGGTGCGCAGCACGGTGGATTTACCGCAGCCGGACGGGCCGATGAACGCGGTGACCGACTTGGCGGGGATTTGCATGTTGACGTTCTGTACGGCGTGGAAGTCGCCGTAGTAGATGTTGACGTCGTTGAGTTCGAGCTTGGTGGACATCTGTGAGTTCTCCTGACTGGGGACGCGGGCGGGTGGTTACTTCTTGACCGAGAAGCGCTTCGCGATGAAGCGTGCGAGCAGATTCAACGTGACAACGAGGATGACAAGCGTCAGTGCTGCGCCCCAGAGTCGGTCGTTGGCTGGGCCGGTGGCGCCGGACTTCCACATGTCCAGCATGAACAGCGGCAGCGAGGACTGTGGTTTGTCAAACATGTCAAACCAGTTAATTGCCGGGGTGGAGCCGACGAGGATGAGTACCGGCGCGGATTCGCCCATCACGCGGGCGATTGCCAGCATGATGCCGGTGACAATGCCGGACAGTGCGGTCGGCAGCACGATGCGCACGATGGTCTTCCACTTCGGCACACCAAGTGCGTAGGAAGCTTCGCGCAGGTCCATCGGCACAACGCGCAGCATCTCTTCGGTGTTACGCACAACGACCGGCACCATGAGCAGGATCAGTGCGAGGGAGACAGCGAAACCGGAGCGCTGCTGGCCCAGGATGGTGATCCACAGGGCGTAGACGAACAGTGCTGCAACGATCGACGGCACACCGGAAAGGATGTCCACCATGAAGGTGGTGAGCCTGCCCAGGCGGTTTCCGTTGGAGTATTCAACCAGGTAGATCGCGGTGAACACGCCGATCGGGATGGAGAACAGCGACGCAATCAGGGTCTGCATGAGCGTACCGATGATCGCGTGCAGCGCACCGCCGCCCTCCTTGGACGCGCGGACGCCGACCATGTCGGAGGTCCACCACGCCGGGTCCACGATGGCGTGCCAGCCACGCGAGACCACGGTAAACAGCAGCCACAACAGCGGGATAAGTGCGAGGAACATGCAGAACCACATGAGTCCACCCATGATGGAGTTTGTGGTTTTGCGGCTCGAGGCGATGTCGATGAATGGGTTTTCGGGGCGGGCTGTCTCAGCCGGTTTGGATACTGCAGTAGACATGTTTCGCTCCGCTCCTTATTTCTTGTTGACGATCGCACGCGCGATCGAGTTGACGACGAAGGTCAGCAGGAACAGCACCAGGCCTGCTGCGATGTAGGCGCCGGCGGACACCGGGTTGTTGAACTCGGCTGCGGCGTTGGCGATGGCGGTTGCGAAGGTGGTGCCGCCGTCGAAAAGCGAACCGCGGAAATCGTTTGCCGGTGCGACCGCCATGTAGAGCGCCATGGTCTCACCCAGTGCGCGGCCAAGGCCGAGCATGGAGCCTGCGATGAAGCCGGACAGGCCGAACGGGATGACGGTCATGCGGATGACCTCCCAGCGCGTTGCGCCGAGGGCAAGTGCGGACTCGATCTGTCCCGGAGGGGTCTGGACGAAGATTTCGCGGGCGGTTGCCGCGATGATCGGAAGGATCATGATGGCGAGCACGATGCCACCGGTCATGACGTTGCGGGCCGTGGAGAACGGCGGGGAGTTTTGGTAGGTGGCGAACAGGAAGAAGTCGCCGCCCCAGCTGTTGACCCACTCGTAGAACTTGCCCAACTTCGGACCAAGCACCTGAGCGCCCCACAGGCCGTACACGATCGACGGCACGGCGGCGAGCATGTCCACCAGGGTGCCCAGCGGGCGCACGAGGCGCTGCGGGCAGTAGTTGGACAAGAACAGTGCAACACCGAGGGCGACCGGCATCGCGATGATCAGCGCGATGATCGAGATGGTCACCGTGGAGAAGAACAGGTTCGGAATACCGAACTGCATCGCGTCCAGGTCTGCGGTCTGCCACGGGCCACCGTAGGTGAAGAAGCCGAGCACGCCGCCGTCGTTACGCATCAGCGGCGGCAGCGCCTGCGCGAGCAGGAAGATACCAATGGCAGCAACGAGGACGGTGATCAGCGTTGCAGATGCTGTGGAGAAGATTTCGAAGAACCGGTCTCCGGGGCGCTTCACGCGTCCGGAGGTCCGCGCGGTGCGTTCCGCTACCGCAACGTCATTGTCAGCCATGTGCTCGGATCCTTGGGAAAGATGGAGGGAAACGGGGTGGACTACAGCAATTGACCCCCGATGTCATTGAGCTCAGTCGGGGGTCGTCGGCCGGTTGGCCTTACTGGATGGCGTTGATCGCCTCGCGCAGACGCTCAGCGTGTGCGCCGGTGACCGGGATGAAGCCCTCAGCCTCGAGCTCTGCATCCTGGTGGTCGAGGGCGATGTTGAGGAAGTCCTTGACCATCTTGGAGGTTGCCTCGTCGTAGCCCGCGGAGCAGACGATCTCGTAGGTGGTCAGCACCAGCGGGTAAGCGCCGGCGGTGTCGGTGGCGAACAGGGCGTCGGCGTCGACGACCATGTTGTGACCCTCAGTCTTAAAGGTCAGGTTGTCCAGGGTCTTCGCCACGGACTCGTTGGTCAGCTCGACCGGGCCGTTGCCGAAGTCGATGTTGGCCTTCTTGTCAGCGAAGCCAGCCTCGACGTAGGTGATGGAACCGTCGGTAGCGGAGACTTCCTGTGCCACACCGGAGGAGCCGTTGGCGCCGGTGCCCACTGCGTTCGGGAACGCCTTGCCGGAGGACTCCCACTTGCCGTCGGATGCGGCTGCGAGGAACTTCTGGAAGTTGTCGGAGGTGCCGGACTCGTCGGAGCGGTAGAAGACGTTGATCGGGGTGTCCGGCAGTTCAACGCCCGGGTTAGCCTCTGCGATCTTCGGGTCGTTCCAGGTCTTGATGACGCCCTGGAAGATCTCGACGATGTTGTCCACGGTGAGGTTGAGCTCGTCGACACCCTCGAGGTTGTAGGCGATAGCAACCGGGCCGATGACGAACGGCAGGTGCCATGCCTCGTTGCCGCCACAGCGCTGTGCAGCAGCCTCAACCTGGTCGTCCTTCAGCGGCGAGTCAGAGCCGGCGAAGACAGCCTGGTTGGCAATGAAGTTCTTCTGGCCTGCGCCCGAGCCGGAAGGGGTGTAGGCGATGGAAGCGCCCGGAACCTCTGCGGAGTAGACGGAGGCGAAGTAGTCGATGGCGTTCTGCTGGGAGGATGCGCCCTCAGCGAGGATGTCACCCTGCTGGCCGTAGAGCTCGTAGTCGCCCTTTTCGGCCGTTGCGGTGGATTCCGCTTCGGTACCTGCTGCACCTTCGGTGTCGTCGGAGCCGCCGCAAGCGACGAGGGTGGCGGAGGAGGCTGCTACGACGCCGATGACTGCGGCGGTGCGCTTGAAGTTACGAATCACGGGGAACCTTTCAGGTATTTAACTGTTCGGTCCGGAACACCAGGCAGATGTCCGATCACTTACGACACAAAACCTAGACAGCGCCGGTTAATCCCTGGTTGCTGATTGGGTGAACTATTGGTGAACTCGTAAAATCCTGGCTAACACCGCAGGTCAAGCGCTACTTTTTGGAGGCCGGTTTGTAGACCACGTGGCGCTCGCGAGTATCAAAGCCGAGCTGGCGGTATCGCTTTACCGCCGGCTCATTATCCCCTTCGACATAGAGGATGACCTGCGAGGATCCGCACTCCGCAAGGTAGTTCAGCCCGGCTTGAATCAGCGGTCCCCCCATTCCCTCCCCCCGGTGCTTCGAGGAGAGGCCCACGACATAGATTTCGCCGGTGCCATCCGGGTGTCGTTTGGTCCAGTGGAAGCCCGCAATCTCATCGCCGGCGATGAGGAACCACACGCCGTCGGCGTCGAACCAGTCGGTGTCCATCGCCCGGTGCAGCTGCGCGATGTCCCAGCCGCCTTGTTCGGGGTGCCAGGAGAACGCGTCGTTGTTCACCTCGAGCCACTGCTTATCGACGACCTCACGCCCCCACCGCGACACCAACTCCGGGTACTGCACGAGCTCGTAGCCCTCGCGCACTTCCGCCTTCATGTCAGCATCCAGCGCAGTCCCCATGACCAGCAGTTCTCGCACTGGCTCCATCCCGAGGTCGCGTGCCATCGCCTGTGCTGCAGGCAGGTCACCATGGGCCCAGAAGCCAGCGTCGGCGTTGCGCTCCAGCACAGCCTGAACCAGGGCACGGCCGTAGCCGTGGCCGCGGTGCTCGGGATGGACGGCCAGTTCGGTGGAGCCGTCTTCAGCGATGCCGGCAACCGCAACGGTCCTATCGCCGGTTTTGGCGATGAGGTGGGTGTGGTTGAGGGTGTCGTCGAAAAGCCCGCGCTCGAACGCCTCGGAGAACGCGGCGACGCCGTCTTCGGATTGGGCGGCATCCAGAATGGGGCGGACGAGGGTTTCCGGCAGGGTGGCGCTTACGATGTCGACAGTCATGTCTTAGAGGGTACGTCGGAGGGCGGAAACGATGCGGGCACGTGTGAAAGCGGCTGTCGCCGTGGCGGCGGCGCTGGCTGTGTTGGCTGGCGCTGACACGGTCGTGGCCGCGAACGTGGAACGCACCGTCGCCCAACCCGGCATCCAGGCGTCCGTGGGTGGTTTCCCGTACACGGCGTCGCTGCTCACCGGCAACGTCTCACGTGTGAGCGTGGAACACCTCGATGCCGCCGTCGATGGGCCAGGCGTAGCGACGACCGGCGTAGACGTGTTCGACCTCGCCCTCGACAACCCACGCGAAGCGCTTTCGGGCGAGTTCGAATCGGGCACCGCACGCCTTGTGCGCCGCCGGGTGCGCCTCGACGGCGTCGGGTTCGGCACCCTGCTCGGCATCACGGACCTGGACATCGCGAACCCATACGACATCTCCCCCGCAGGCGGGGCCGCAAGCGAGGCCCGGCTCACCGGCACGGTTCCGGGTACAGAAGATCCGGTGACGGTTGTGGTTACGCTGCGCCTGATCGACGGCATCTTCCAGATGCGCCCCAGCAAACTTATCGACGACACCTCCCCCGAAACCCAGGCCGCGTTCACTCTCGACCTAGACACCCGCACCCTGCCGTTGGACGGGCCAGCGGACCGAGTGCAGTTGCGCGGCGGTTCGATTGAGTTCTCGCGCGACCGCATCAACACCGCATTTGACCCGGCGGACCTCAACCCCATGGGACAAGCAGCTACCCTTGGACACCATGAGTGAAGAAAAGAACGTAGAAAACACCGAGAACACGCCGAAACCGGCCACCTTAAGCGGCAACGACGCCGTCAACCTTGCGTCCGAGCAGTCCAAGTCGACCGCGCACCGCAATATCCCGACGTTCGACTTTGAAGATTTCCCGCTCGAGGACGACACCGCAAACCTGCGCTTCGGCCCGAGCCTGCACGACGGCCTGCTCGCACTTTTGCCGCTGGTTGGCGTGTGGACCGGCTCCGGCCAGGCCAACGACAACGGCGATGAGTACGCCTTCGGCCAGCGCCTTGTTGTCTCCCACGACGGTGAGAATTACCTCCGCTTCGAGTCGCGCATGTGGCGTCTCGACGAGGACGGCAACGCCACCGGCGCCGACCAGCGCGAGGTCGGCTTCTGGCGCATCTCTCTCAAGGACGAAATCGAGGTGACCCTGACCAACTCCCGCGGTTTGGTTGAGATCATGTACGGCGCGCCTGTCAACGAGCGTGCATGGCAGCTCACCAGCGCCTCCACCATCGCAACGGAGACCGGCCCTGAGTCCCACGGTCCGGGCAAGCGCCTCTACGGCCTGATGCCGAACAACAACCTCGGCTGGGTTGACGAGCGCGCCGTCAACGGCGAGATGGTGCCGTACATGTCCGCAGAGTTGAAGCGCATCGCGGGCTAGCGCCGGTTAGCTCAGCGCCGCGGAAATCAGCTCCTTGATCTCGGCTTCATTGTCGGGAGCGGGGAGCTTTTTGCCGTCCAGGCGCTTTACCCGGGTGGCGATGCGCGTGGAGCTCACCAGCCACACCGACTCCGCCTTGAACAGTTCGTTGAGGTAGATGTCCTTCGCCTTGCACTTCCACCCCTGCTCGGCGGCGTATTCGAACAGGGCGGCTTGGGTGGTGCCGGCCAGCACGCCCGGCCCCGGTGCCGGTGTGCGCAACCGCCCGCCCTTCTTCACCATGACCACCGACGAGGTCACCCCCTCGAGCACGCGTCCGGTGTCGGGGTCGATGTAGATGACATCGTCCGCGCCTCCGGCTTTCGCCCAACGCAGCGCCGCCATCGACGCCGCATAGTTGAGCGTTTTCGCGCCTTCGCGCATCCACGGCGCATCGCCCGTGACGGTGTAGCCGCGTGGGGTAGTGAGCACAGAGACGCCGCGTTCGCGTTGTGCCAGGGTGTCGTCGTCAAGCGGGCGAATGGTCAGCCAAGCAGTTGCAACGCCGGTGGTTTCACGGCCGCGTGAGAGCGTCCATACGCACTTCGCTTCCACGCCTTCGGTGCCGCCGCGCTCACGGCAATAATCGGCGACCGCCTCCTCGGTGGCGCGCTCCCAGTGGGCCGCGCCCGGCTCCGGCAGATCCATCAGTTCCGCCGACCGGGCGAAGCGCTCGAGATGCTTCTCCAGGTTGAGCGGTTTGCCATCTCGAATGAGGATGCTTTCAAAGATCCCATCGCCGCGCGTGACCACCGCATCGTCCCAGAACACGTGGGGCATGTTGGTGTTTTGGCGGCGTACGGACCCGCCGTACGGTTCGACGAGGTAGATCACGGGCGCAGGCGCGAGCGGTGCAATAGACATAATGCCCCCTATGATAGGCGCCCATGGGTTACGCATCGGTTCTTTTGGCCAAGCCGGGTGCTGCGGAGCTTCCGGGTGATTCGCTTCTCGACGCCACCGGCGTCGCCTGGCATTACGGCGATCCTTTGGGGGAGCAACGCAAAGCTTTCACGGAAACTGTCGCCGTCGACCGGTCCAACCGTGTCGTCATTGCGGTCTCCGGCCCTGATGCGCCGGTGTTTTTGAACAACCTGCTGTCGCAGAAGCTTGACGACGCCACCTCCGGGTTCACCGCCTCCGCCCTGGATCTCAACGCACAGGGCCGCATTCTGCACCACGCCGATGTTGCCGTGGTGGACGGCGTGTTCTACCTGGATACCCCCTCCTACCAGGCCGAAAGTCTGTTGACCTACCTGCAGCGCATGGTGTTCTGGTCCGAGGTGACCGTGGAGCAAACCGACCTTGCTGTGGTCACGCTGCTCAGCCCCTCCCCTGCGCAGGTTGATGGCGCCGTGTTCACCCGCGTGATTGATGGCTGGGGTGGGGTATGCCGCACTGACGTCGCTATCCCCCGCGAGAAACTCAACGCGATCGCCGAACAGTTTCCACTGGCCGGTCTGATGGCGTTTACCGCCCTGCGTGTCGCCGCCGGCGAGCCGGAGCAGCGCGCCGACCTCGACGAGCGCTCCATCCCCCACGAAGCCCCCTACCTGATCAACCGCGGCGACCACATTGGCGCGGTTCACCTGGAAAAGGGGTGTTACCGCGGGCAGGAAACCGTTGCTCGCGTGGAAAACCTCGGCCGCTCCCCCAGGCTTTTGGTCAAACTCCAACTCGACGGCTCTGCCCCCGAGGAGCCGGTGCCCGGTTCGGAGATCACCGCCGGCGGGCGCAACGTGGGCCGGCTTGGCACCGTCGTGCACGATGCCGACGAAGGTCCGGTGGCTCTCGCCCTAGTGAAGCGTTCCGCGTTGGAGGTTCCCCTGGAAATCCAGGGCGCTGCAGCCTCCGTCGACCCCTCCTCGTTGCCACAAGATGAGGGTGAACGTGCGGGCCGCAAAGCTGTTGATCAGCTTCGTCGTGGCGGCATGACGCCAAAATAACCGCAGGTGGGACACCTAAGGGGCATTTTTAAGATACTCAAGCTATAGTGTCCTACAGGAAAATAACGAAGAATCATAAGAGGCCGCCCACACATGGGCCGCCCAGAACCACCTCAAGGGGGTCACGCCATGGGCCGCGGACGCGCAAAAGCCAAGCAGACCAAGGTTGCTCGCCAGCTGAAGTACAACACTCCTGAAATGGATCTCGCCTCGCTCCAACGCGAGCTTGCAGGGAAGACCCCGGGCCGCAGGTGGGATGACGACGACTCCGAGGTGGACGACCAGTACGCCGACTACGCCAACTGGGATGAGGACGACGACCGCTAGTCCACCCTTCACGTAAAAGTGCACCCCGCTCGCTCGGGGTGCTTTTGCGTTGCCTGGGGCCTTCTGCGCTTCTGCTCGACGGTCCTAGCCTGCTGTTTTCCCTGGTCGTCTAGCTCTGTGTTTGTGGAACCAGACGATGAGCTCCGTGTTGACCATGGTGGTCGTTATCACCTGGGGGTTTGCGAAGGCGGTTTCGAGACCGTCTAGCTGTATTTGTGGTCGTGCTAGACGATCAGGTGTAGCAACGAAAAGAGTGTGCCCTCTTTGGGGCACACTCTTTGTAGTTTGGGTGTTTGGTTAGAGCATCATGTTGGCGAAGCCGATGCCGATTCCGACGATGGCTAGCAGGGCGACGATCGGGGCGACGATGGCGGCGATGTTGACGTCTGCTCCTGCAGGCTTGTTGTTGTCTGCCTGCTTCTTGGCGTTGTCCACCTTGGCCGGTGCTTCCTGCTCAGCGTCTGCCTGGTCTTGTACCTTCTCCTCGGCCTTGTCGTTAGCCTTGTCATTAGCCTTGGCCGGGGCTTCTGCTTCTGCTTCGACCTGTGCTGGTGCTTCTGCTTTGTCGTCTGCCTTGTCGGCGGCTGGTGCTTCTACCTTGTTTTCAACCTTGGCGGGTGCTTCTGGTTTGTTGTCGATGATGGCACCTGCCATGGCACTGAAGTCGCCGATTTCAAGGTTGTCAGCAGCAATACGCGGAGTATTGATTTTCAGTACGTCCCAGTCGGCGGGGACAACTGCGTTGCCGTTGGGGGTTTCAAGCAGGTATGGCTTTTCCGAGTAGTTGAACTTGCCAAACTGGTACAGGTAGTTCATCACCGAGTCATACTCAGGAGCCATCGGAAGCGAAACACCCTTAATAAGGTCACCGACGGTGTCGTTGGCACCCCAGTGGCGAAGATCTAGAGTGTGGCCTAATTCGTGCAGGATGGTGTTGCGCAGTTTTGCATCTGATCCCATCAGGCGGTTATTGGCGATGAAAAGCGAGTTATCGCCAACCAAGGAAATACCCGAGGCGTAGTTACCTTGATCAATCTGATCACCGATAACGCCGATGCGGAAGATGTTGTCACGCTCGCCTAAGAACTGGGGTGTCATGATTCCGGTGGACGGTGAAACCCACCGATCTGGAAGGATTAAATCATGCCACGTAAGTATTCGGATCAGTTTCGTCAGCAGTGCATTGATGAGGTGTTGATGTTCGGCAAGACTCGTGGTGCCGTGGCCCAGGAGTACGGGGTGTCGTCCTCGTCGTTGGGACGCTGGGTGGCCAAAGCCGAAGGCACCTTGGGCACTGGTTCCGGCAGCCACATGCGCGCTGCTGATGCCGCGTCGCAGGACCCGGCAGAGATGGCAAAGCGGATCAAAGAGCTCGAGCGTGAAAACGAGTTTTTAAAAAAAGCGGCCGCCTTCTTCGCCACGGAGCACACCACGAGGACCTCTTCGCGGTAATTGCCCACTTCCACGAAGAAGGCAACCCCTGCCCCCGCTACCCAGTGTCAATGATGTGCCGTGTGTTGGAAGTATCCAGCTCCGGCTATTACGCCTGGCGCAAGCGTAGAGATACTCCGCCGGCCGGTGGCACACCGCGGGCGAAACGCGCGGCGATTACCGATCTGGTTATCGAGATCTTCAACGAGCACAACGGTTTTGCCGGGGCGCGCACTATCTACCGGCAGCTTCAGGCCCAAAACGTTGCAACCACGCTGTATGCGGTGCGAAAGATCATGGCTGACAACACGCTGCACACCAAGTACCGTCGCGCGTTTAAACGCACCACGATCCAAGACCCGCAGGCGAGCGCACGTGCTGATCTGCTTCGGCGCCGTTTCTACCCCGCGATGCCGACAACCTATCTGTGCGGCGACATCACCTACCTGCGCACCGCGCAGGGGTGGATGTATCTGGCCGTCGTGATCGATCTGAGCACACGGATGGTTGTCGGGTGGCAGATCGCAGACCGGATGAGTGCGCAACTTGTCGTCGACGCGCTGACCATGGCGCACGCGGCCGGTTTCGTCGCGGGCAACGCGGTGTTTCACTCCGACCGCGGCTCGCAGTACACTTCGAAGCAGTTCGCGCAAACAGCCAAGAAACTCGATGTGCGTTTAAGCACCGGCGCGGTCGGTGTGTGCTGGGACAACGCGGTTGCGGAGTCGATGTTTTCCACGTTGAAGCTGCATCTGCTGTACGAAAAGAAGCAGTTCGCGTCGAAGTTCGACGCCCGCTACGAAGTCGGACACTGGATCGAGGCGTACTACAACCGCCGCCGCATCCACTCCACCACCGGGCTGATCCCCGCCGAAGCAATGCGCCAATTCAAAACCCGCTGCGCCGACACACACGCCGCCGCAGCCTAACCCCCACAACCAAACACAACGGGTTTACCCGTCCACAAAATTTGACACAGCCCAAACTCGTCGATGTTGTCGAGCAGTTTGTAGGCCTGGATTTCATCTTTGAAGTAGTAGCGGTTGTAGTCGACGGTTTCCCCGCCTTGTGGGGTGTAGTTGGGGATGTTGGTAAACAACTCGCCTGCGTCGATGTGCAGGTTAATGCCGTGGTCGTTAAACAGGTCGACCATCTCTTTAAGCATTTGTGCCGATGGGCCAAGGTTGCGCTTGTCAGCGAAATCACAAGCGTCAACGTAGGTGTCTTCGCAGCCAAGGCTGCGGTATTCGGACGCCATCCAGTTCAGTTGCAAAAACAGATCCGGACGATTCACATCAGCCCCATAACCGGGAAGGGGAACTGCAGTGCCGTCAGACAAGATGACACCGTGTTGTTCCCATACGTCGGGAAGACCGTCACCGTCAGAATCAACCAGGTCGAGCCCAGTGCCGAAATCAACCGGGGCGATCAATGCTTGCTCATCGCAAGCGTCGCACGCATTGGCGGGGGTGATACCGGCAATGGCCATGGTGGCAGTCAGTGCTGCTGCGATGGTGTTGCGGATTGCGTTGCGCATTGGTGGTGCTCCTTGGTGATTTCTTGTTTCGCTGATCAGGACCTGTTCTTCCTGACACGCTTAAGGTTATGCAGTTTGTATGCGCAGGTAAAACGGTTGCTGGACACGTTGATTTTTGGCGGGATTGTTCAACGTTTTTTCTGGATTGTTCAACGCTTTCACCCTGGTTAACGTCTGGATTGTTCACCAATCCAACCCACATTCCAGACCGAGGCGAAGGGTTGTTGAACGATCTGATTTGCCTTGGGTGCACTTCGTTGAACAATCTTTATGCATGCATAGTATGCGGTTTAAGGGTGTTTTCAGCCAACACCCGCCCGTTTGAATCGCGACCTGGGGAAATGCCGGAACAACACTTCAAAACAGCCCTAAAATGGTCGGAAAGATTGTTCAACGACTGTGAAAACGGCTCGAAATGGGTGTGACGTGCGGATTGTTCAGCAATCCGCACCACCTGCTTACCCCCGGAAATTACCCCCGTTTTACGAGCACACACGCAACAATAGCCTTCGAGACACGAAAAACAGGGCGCTTTAGCCCTGTTCTGCTAGTACGTTTCGCGCCCAACTAGCCGATGAGCCCACTAATAAACACCATGCCCAACACGACCTGGACAAACACCACCGGCATCTTTCGATCTGCTAGCACAATCCCGAACACCACTAGCAGACCAGGAGAACACCACCCCAACGCTCATCGTCTAGCACCCCGAAACACCAACAACGCGATCAGCGCAAACAAGGCTCCGCTGCAGTAGAACGCCAGACCCTTAAAAGCAGAAACGGGCTGATACGAGAACGAATCCTCGTATCAGCCCGAAAACAGGCCTAGCGATCGCGTTTAGTACTGCGGGTGGGAGCCTGTCAGCACGGCGCGTTTCTCGTCGCCTTCGCTGGCGGCGCGGACCTCGCCGAGCACCCACGCATCGACGTGGCGGGCAGCCAGGATGGCCAGGGCGCGATCGCGGTCTTCCTCGGCAACGACGGCGGTCATGCCGACGCCCATGTTGAAGGTCTTCTCCATCTCCTCGTCCGGGACCTGGCCGACGGACTTGATGGTGCGGAAGATCGGACCTGGGGTCCAGGTGTTGCGGTGCATCTCTGCGACAAGGCCCTCAGGAATGATGCGTTCCATGTTGCCTGCCAGGCCACCGCCGGTGACGTGGCAGAACGTGCGGACCTCGCACTCGGCGGCCAGTTCTAGGCAGTCGAGTGCGTAGATGCGGGTTGGCTCGAGAAGTTCCTCGCCGAGCGTGCGGCCCAGCTCTTCCATCTCGGCGTCCAGGGGCAGGCCGGCGCGCTCGAGAAGCACGTGGCGGGCCAGGGAGTAGCCATTGGAGTGCAGGCCAGACGATGCCATACCGATGATGATGTCGCCCTCGCGGACCTTTTCAGGACCAAGCAGTTCCGAGGCCTCAACGACACCGACTGCGGTTGCGGAGACGTCGTAATCGTCCGGCTCCATCACGCCGGGGTGTTCAGCGGTCTCGCCGCCGAGCAGCGCACAGCCAGCCTGGACGCATCCCTCGGCGATGCCGCCGACGATTTCAGCGACCTTCTCCGGCACGACCTTGCCAATAGCGATGTAGTCCTGCAGGAACAGCGGCTCGGCACCACAGACGACAAGATCGTCTACGCACATTGCGACGAGGTCGATACCGATGGTGTCGTGCTTGTCCATCGCCTGCGCAATGGCCAGCTTGGTGCCCACGCCGTCAGAGCCTGCTGCCAGCAGTGGCTCCTTGTACTTGCCCAGCGCGAACAGGCCGGCGAAGCCGCCGAGGCTGCCACGAACCTCAGGACGGGTGGCGCGCTTGGCGTGCGGGGCGAACAGTTCGACGGCCTTATCGCCGGCCTCGATGGATACGCCGGCGGCCTCGTAGGAAACTGGGGTCTGCTCAGTGGTCATTAGGCTTCAGCACCTTTCTGGATGCGTCGGACAAGGTCGGCGTTGGGGTTACCGTCGGGCAGCCCCAGGGGGTATTTGCCTGTAAAGCAGGCGGCACAAAGGTTGTCTTCGTGTTGGTTCGTGGAGGCGATCATGTCGTCGATAGGCACGAACGCGAGCGAGTCCGCCCCGATCATGGTGCGGATCGACTCCGCGATCGCCTCATCGGAATCAGTACGGCCGTGGTTGGCGATGAGTTCGCCGGGGCTTGCGAAATCGATGCCGTAGAAGCACGGCCACTTCACCGGCGGCGACGCGATACGCACGTGCACCTCGGCGGCGCCGGCTTCGCGCAGCATGCGGATGAGTTTGCGCTGGGTGTTGCCGCGCACGATGGAGTCGTCGACAACGATGAGCTTCTTGCCCTCGATGACTTCGCGCACCGGGTTCAGCTTCAGGCGCAGGCCCAGCTGACGCAGGGTGTCCGACGGCTGAATGAAGGTGCGGCCGACATAGGCGTTCTTCATCAGGCCCTGCTTGAACGGGATGCCGGACTCTTCCGCGTAGCCGATGGCGGCGGGGGTGCCGGATTCGGGCACCGGCATCACCAGGTCGCCGTCCACCGGGGTGACGCGGGCGAGACGGCGGCCGATCTCGATGCGCGACAGGTTGACGGTCTGGCCGTCGATGATGGAGTCGGGGCGGGCGACGTAGACGTACTCGAACACGCAGTGCGCCTTCGGGGTCTCGGCGAAGCGTTCGGAGTGGACGCCCGCGTTATCAATCGCCACAAGCTCGCCCGGCTCGATATCGCGCACGAACGAGGCGCCGACGATGTCCAACGCACACGTCTCGGAGGCGATCACCCAACCGCCGTCGAGGCGGCCCAGCGACAGCGGGCGCACGCCGTGCGGGTCGCGCGCGGCGTAGAGGGTCTGGCCGTCGGTGACCATGAAGCAGAATGCGCCTTCGACGCGTGGGAGGAGTTCCCGTGCGGCGTCGAGAAGCGTCTTGTCCTCAGTAACCAGATCCGCCAGCAACGCAGACACCACAGCGGTGTCTGAGGACGAGCCCTGTCCGTCCACGCCCGAAGCGGGGATGAGCTTGCGCTCGATCGCTTCTTCTTCGAGTTCCTTGAAGTTCACCAGGTTGCCGTTGTGCGCCAACGCAATGTCGGTGCCATTGGGCGAGGTGCGGAACATCGGCTGGACGTTTTCCCAGGAGTTCCCGCCAGCTGTGGAGTAGCGGGTGTGGCCGATCGCCACATCGCCCTGCAACGCCTCCAGGACAGGTTCGTCAAAGACCTGGCTGACCAGGCCGGTGTCTTTAAACACCACGACGTTGTCCTTGTCGCCTACGGCAATGCCGGCGCCTTCCTGGCCGCGGTGCTGCAGCGCGAACAAGCCGAAATAGGTCAGCTTGGACACGTCCTCGCCCGGTGCCCAGACACCGAACACGCCACATTCGTCGCGTGGTTCGTCGTTGTTCTCGAAGTTGGTCTTCCCCGTGGGGCTCTTCGTATGCACGACAAACACTGTATCCGAGGAATGTCAGCGGAGGGCAATTACTGGAAGACCCGCCGCGATCTCGCCTGCACGCGATCCGGAAGCATCCACGTTGCCTTGCGCGAGTTCTTCCTCGAAGGTGGTTAAACCAGTGGCCAGTCGCATCCAGGTGCGGGGATCCATCTCCACCACGTTTGGCGGCGTGCCGCGGGTGTGGCGTGGGCCTTCGACGCATTGCACGGCCACAAATGGGGGCACGCGCAGTTCCACGGAGTGGCCGGGGAGTTCTTCGGCGAGGGTGCGCGCGGTTCGTCGACAAGCATTTGCAATCTCGCTTCTCGACGACTCCTCGTCCCCCTCAATCCATGCTTTGACCGCATCGACGGCCTGGCGTGTCAGTATCGGGTCCTGCTTTTGCATCATGTGGACCCATATTAAGGTGTCGGCATGCCCAATTCCCATGTAGTTGCTACCGAACGCTCCCCTCGCGTCACCCTGCGGTTTATGGCCTCCCCCACCGATGTGCTCCACTACGGCGCACAGGGTGTCTCCGGTGGTCGCGTGCTGGAGTGGATCGATAAGGCCGCCTACGCGTGCGCCGCCCAGTGGTCCGCCACCTACTGTGTGACCGCGTATGTGGGCCACATTCACTTCACCCGCCCGATCCCTTCGGGCCACATTGTGGAGGTGCGCTCGCGCATCGCCATGACGGGGCGATCCTCGATGCACATTGTCAACGAGGTGCTTTCCGCCGACCCGCGCGAGGGCGTGTTCACCCGCGCCTGCGACTGCCTGGTCATTTTCGTGGCAAAGGATCCGGACACGGGCAAGTCCATGCCTGTGCCGACATTCGTTCCGACCAACGCCGAGGAGCGCCGCGTGGCCGAGGCCGCGAAGTCGCGCATCGACCTGCGCAAGGCCATTGAGGCGGAGATGGAGTCGCAGACATACACCGACGACTCCACGGCGCAGCGCATCGTGCACCGCTTCATGGCGAAACCAACCGATGTGAACTGGGGCGGCAACGTCCACGGTGGCACCGCCATGGAATGGATCGATGAGGCCGGCACGGCCTGCACCATGGAGTGGTCTGGCGAGCGCACCGTCGCCGTCTACGCGGGTGGTATTCGCTTCTACCACCCGGTGCACATCGGCGACCTGATTGAGGTGGATGCGCGCATCACCCGTACGGACGCGCGTTCCATTCACACCTCAGTGCACCTGCGCGCGGGCGACCCGCGTGGTGGCCGCGACAACTTGAAGGATGCGATCCACGCGACGTTTACCTACATCGGCATGGATATCGACGGCACCCCGCTGCCGGCACGTAAGTTCACGCCGGTTACGGATGAGGACAAGCGCCTCTGGGATCACACGCAGACGCTGAAAGACCTGCGCGCACAATATGAGCCGGTGCCCATTGTGGAACAGGCACCGGCTATGCAGCGG
Source organism: Corynebacterium coyleae (assembly GCF_030408635.1). NCBI lineage: Bacteria > Bacillati > Actinomycetota > Actinomycetes > Mycobacteriales > Corynebacteriaceae > Corynebacterium > Corynebacterium coyleae. The sequence continues at coordinate 2,053,940 of NZ_CP047198.1, forward strand.
ACGGACTAGACGGCCGCGTTCGGCGCGGTTGCGGCTGCGAAGTGCGACGGCATGGTCGCAGCCCATGCATCGGCAAGCTCCTGCACGGAGATTTCTTCGCCGGCGACGCGCAGGACACCGTCGCCAGTCGTGTCGCCAAGCACTGCGACCGGGATGCCGGCCGCGGTAGCACGCTCGACCGCTGCTTCTGCGCGGTCGCGGGAGACTGCTACGAGCACGCGGGATGCGGACTCGGAGAACAGCGCGGTAAACGCGTCCTCGTGGACGCCTTCGAGGTTCAACTCAGCGCCCTTCTTGGAGCCGAGCAGCATCTCGAACACAGCCTGGGACAGGCCGCCCTCGGACAGGTCGTGTGCTGCTGCTACACCGGCTGCGTTGCCGCCGAGGAACTGCGCGAGGCGCTCCTCGTTAGCAAGGTCCACCTGCGGCGGAAGGCCCGACAGGCCAGCGCCGGAGATGTCCTGCCACACGGAACCGCCGAACTCGTCCTTGGTTTCGCCGAGCAGGACCAGGGTGTAGTCCTCCTCATCTGCGGGCAGGGCGTGCGGGATTGCCTGGGCAACGTCCTCGATGACACCGAGCACACCAACAACCGGGGTCGGCAGGATCGGGGTCTCGCCGGTCTGGTTGTAGAAGGAGACGTTGCCGCCGGAGACCGGGATTTCCAGTTCGGCGGAGCCGTCTGCCAGGCCGTGGACTGCTTCGCGGAACTGCCACATCACGTCCGGGTTCTCCGGGGAGCCGAAGTTCAGGCAGTTGGTTACTGCGAACGGGGTGGCGCCGGTGACGGCGACGTTGCGGTAGGCCTCTGCCAGTGCCAGGCGTGCGCCCATGTTCGGGTCCAGGTAGGTGTAGCGGCCCGATGCGTCGGCGGAGATAGCAACGCCGCGGTTGGTCTCCTCGTTGATACGCAGCACACCGGAGTTGGCGTACTTGGCCTGCACGGTGTTGCCGCGCACGTAGCGGTCGTACTGTTCGGTGATGAAGTCGCGCGAGCACAGCGCCGGGGAGGCGACCATCTTCAGCCAGGTGTCCTTGATGGTTGCCTGCTTATCGACGACACCACCGCCCTGCACCTCATCCAGCCACGCCGGACGTGCGTACGGGCGTTCGTAGACCGGGCCCTCGTCAATCGTTGACGGCGGCGCGTCCACCACGAGTTCACCGTTGTGGAATACCTGCAGGCGGTCCTTGTCGGAGGTGACCTCGCCGATGACGGAGGCCAGCACGTCCCACTTGGCGCAGATTTCCATGAACTTATCCACGTCCTCCGGAGCCACCACGGCGCACATGCGCTCCTGGGATTCGGAGGCGAGGATCTCTGCGGCGGACATGTTCTCAGCGCGCAGCGGCACGTTGTCCAGGTTGACGGTCATGCCGCCGTCGCCGGATGCAGCCAGCTCGGAGGTGGCACACGACAGGCCACCGCCGCCGAGGTCCTGAATGCCTTCGACCACACCTGCGGCGTAGAGCTCGAGGCAGCACTCGATGAGCACCTTCTCTGCGAACGGGTCGCCCACCTGGACTGCTGGGAGCTTGCGCTCTTCGCCTTCCTCGAAGGTAGCGGAGCCCAGCACGGACACGCCGCCGATGCCGTCGAGGCCGGTGCGGGAGCCGAACAGGATGACCTTGTTGCCGGTACCGGACGCGAACGCGAGGTGGAGGTCCTCCACCTTCAGGGTGCCCACACACAGGGCGTTGACCAGTGGGTTGCCGGCGTATGCGGCGTCGAAGACGGTCTCGCCGCCGATGTTCGGCAGGCCCAGGCAGTTGCCGTATCCGCCGATGCCGTGGACCACGCCCGGCAGGACACGCTTGGTGTCCTCGGCGTCGATCGGGCCGAAGCGGAGCTGGTCCATCACAGCGATCGGACGGGCACCCATGGCCATGATGTCGCGGACGATGCCGCCAACGCCGGTGGCCGCGCCCTGGTAGGGCTCGACGAAGGACGGGTGGTTGTGGCTTTCCACACGGAAAGTCACGGCGTCGCCGTCTCCGATGTCCACCACGCCGGCGTTCTCGCCGATGCCGGCGAGGATCTTCTTTTCCATCTCCTCGGTCATGGTCTGACCGAAGTAGCGCAGGTGGGTCTTGGAGGACTTGTAGGAGCAGTGCTCCGACCACATCACGGAGTAGAGCGTGAGCTCTGCGTCCGTCGGGCGGCGGCCCAGGATGGCCTTGATCTTCGCGTATTCGTCATCCTGCAACCCGAGTTCCGCGTACGGCTGCTCAAGGTCAGGGGTGTCGACGGCGTTTTCAACAGTGTCGTTGTGCACAGTCATGGTCTTTTACGCTCCGATCTTCGAAATCGCGTCGATGGCGGAAGTGAACAGGCCCAACCCGTCGGTGGACGGCCCGGTGAGCGTCTCAATCGCGTGCTCCGGGTGCGGCATGAGCCCCACAACGCGGCCGGTTTCGTTAGTCACGCCGGCGATTGCGTTGATGGAGCCGTTGAAATTGTCGGTGTAGCGGAAGACCACGCGGCCTTCCTTCTCCAGCGCCTCGATGGTTTCCGGGGACGCCTGGAAGCGGCCTTCGCCGTGCTTGGCGGGCACGTAGATGCGCTCGCCCAACTGGCTGGTCCATGCGGTGTCAGTGTTGGCTACCTCGAGGTAGGTGTCCACGCAGTGGAAGTTCAGGCCCTGGTTGCGGGTCAGCGCGCCCGGCAGCAGGCCGGCTTCGGTGAGGATCTGGAAGCCGTTGCAGATGCCAAGGACCGGCATACCCTTCTTCGCGGCCTCCACAACAGCGCCCATCATCGGGGCCTGCGCGGCGATCGCGCCGGAGCGCAGGTAGTCGCCGTAGGAGAAGCCACCCGGGACGACAACGGCGTCGACGCCAGTCAGGTCGTTGTCGGCGTGCCAGAGTTGCTTCGGCTCGGCACCGGCGAGGCGGACGGCGCGCAGCGCGTCAACGTCGTCGAGGGTGCCGGGAAAAGTAATGACTCCGATAGTTGCGCTCATCGCACAACCTCGAAGTCTTCAATCACAGTGTTAGTCAGGAGGGTTTCCGCCATGCGCTGCAGCTCGGCGTCGGTGACGGAGTCGTCCACCTCGATCTCGAATCGCTTGCCTTGGCGGACGTCGGTCACCCCCTCGACACCGATGCGGCCCAGTGCGCGCAGCACCGCCTGACCTTGGGGGTCAAGAATTTCGGCCTTGGGCATGACATTGACGACGACTCGTGCCATGAGAATCCTTCACATTTCGGGAGGTTGATCGACCTTTGCGGTACGGCAGCGAGTATATCGGACGGACAGACGCGTCCAGCAATATCGGATGACCGGCTACGTTAAGGGAATGTTTCGGGCTCGTCTGCTGTGGTTGGTGCTGGTGTCGTCGTTAAGCATCGCGCTTGTGCCACATGCTGAGGCGGTGGTGATCAACGAGGTCTACGGTGGCGGCAGCAATGCGCAGGCGCCACTGAACGCGGACTTTGTGGAACTGTTCAACCCCACCGGTCAGGACGTTTCAATCGACGGCTGGGAGCTGGAGCAGTTTTCCGCCAAGGGCAACTCCGGCACGGTGGTTGAGTTGTTCGGGGTGGTGCCGGCGGGTGGGTATTACCTGATCAGCGGGGTTTCCGGCGAGACGGGAGCCGATCTGCCGTCACCGGACCGTGAGGCGGCGTTTAACTTTTCTGCCACGAGTGCGGTTGCGGTGCTGCGCAACGCGGACGGCGAGGTAGACCGCGTGGCTTGGGGTGACACGCCACCCCATCTTGCAGAGGGAGCGCCCGGCGAGAAGACGACGAACCAACTGTCCATCCAGCGCGTCACCGATGGCGCGGATACTGACAACAACGCCGCCGATTTCCGTGCGGGTGCCCCCACTCCGCGCAATTCCGGCATCGCACAGGCAGACCCGCGTGTGCTGACCATCGCGGAGATCCAGGGCACCGGCGCGACCACGCCATATGAGTCATCGACCGTGATCACCACCGGCGTGGTCACGGCAGTCTACGACGAGGGCGGCAAGCGCGGCTTCTTCATGCAGACGGGCGGATCCGGCCAGCCGAAGCAGCCGGGGGACGCCTCGGACGGCATTTTCGTGTTCGTGGGCAAGCAGGGCCGCTATCCCGCCCACGGCGATTCGGTGCGAGTGGAAGGCACGGCGAAGGAGTTCTACGGCCAGACCCAGATTTCAGCGAGCAGCATCTCGCTTCTCGACGACCCCCTGCCCGCCCCAACGCCCATCCCCCTCGATGCCCTACCGGCGGGCGACGCGGCCCGCGAGCCCTACGAGGGCATGCTGGTCAGGCCCGGCGCCTACACCGTGACCGGCAATTACAACCTCAGCCAGTACGGCACCGTGGGCCTGGCGCCGGGCGCCGAGCCCCATTTCTGGCCCACGGAGAAGACCCGCCCCGACGCCAATCAGGTAGCGCGGATGAGCGCGCAGCAGGCGGCGGAGTTCGTCAACCTCGACGACGGACGCACCCGCAACTACGCCAAAGAACGCGACGTGCCACTGCCGTACATTTCCCCCACGAGGTCCATCCGCACATTCGACACCGTGGCCTTCCAACAAGATGTGGTGGTGGGCTACAACAACGGGGATTGGACGTTCCAGCCGTTGCGCCCAATCACCGGTCAAACCCGCGCCGAAGATCTACCGATCACCTGGGACGATTCCCGCGCAGGCATCCTCGATGCGCCAGCGAAGGTACGCGGGGATTTGTCCATCGGGTTTTTCAACGTGATGAATTACTTCACCCACTTCCCCGACATCGACCCGGAGCACGGCTGCACGAACTGCCACCTGTTCCGCGGCGCGCACGATGCGCAGGCCCTCGCGCTGCAAGAGGCGAAGCTGGTCAACGCGATCAACCAGCTCGATACTGCGATCCTCGGCCTGTCGGAGGTGGAGAACACCGCCCGCACCACAGGCGATGCCGCCCGGCGCGACGAGACGCTGCAGCACTTGGTCGATGCGCTCAATGCTGCGGCGGGGGAGGATCGGTGGGCGGTGGTGTCGTCGCCAAGCGAGCTTGGCACTCGCGAAGACGCGATCCGCGTGGCGTTTATTTACCAGCCGGCGAAGGTGCGTCCGGTTGGGCAGTCGCGCATTTTCGACGACTCCACGTTCACCGGCATCGCCCGCCAGCCGCTCGCCCAGGAGTTCGCGCCTGCCGCCGGCGGTGACCACATTGTTGCGGTGGTGAATCATTTCAAGTCCAAGGGCACAGTCTCGCGTAATGACGACGCCACCGCCGACGGCCAAGGCAACAACGCCCGACTCCGCGCAGACATGTCGCGGACGCTGCTGGAACACCTCGACATGCAAGACGACTGGCACGGCCTACCCACGTTCCTCATTGGCGACTTCAACGCCTACTCCCAAGAAGACGCGATCGCCGTGCTCAACGACGCCGGCTACGCCACGATCCCGCAGGAACGCCCGTCGTATCAGTACGACAACAAGGTGGGCTCACTCGACCACGTGTTAGCCAACGATGCCGCGATGGACCTCGTGAAAGATTCCCTGGTGTGGGCGATCAACAGCGACGAACCGCTCATCGACGAGCCCGGGACCCCATTCCGGTCCTCCGATCACAATCCGGTGAAGGTGGGTTTCGACGCCACCAGCTCACAGTCGTTGTCGTACCTCCGCGCCGGGTGGATTGTGGGCGCGGTGTTGTTGATGGCACTGCTCGCAGCACTGGTTCTTCGTCCGAAACAGATTGAAAACAGTTTCCAATAGTGATTGAATACCGCGTATGCAAAATCGTTTTCAGGCCAAGACCCTTGCCACGCTGGCTGCAGTCACTCTTGCAGGCACCGCGCTGACCGCATGCTCTACGGAGTCCGAAGACGCGGCCGAAGGTTCCGGCATCATCGCCACCACCGGGGTGTGGGCAGATGTTGCCGCCGCCGTGACCGGGGAGGACGTGGATGCGATCATCACCGGCGACGCTGTAGACCCGCACCACTTCGAGCCGTCCGCCAAGGACCTGTCTCGTATCAAAGAGGCAGCGACGGTCGTCGCTAATGGTGGCGCCTACGACGCGGCCTTGTACACCGTCGCGGAGCAGGACCGCATCGTGCACGCCATTCCGCTGCTCGACCACGCAGAGCACGATCACGAGCACGCCCACAGCGATCACCTGCCGGAGTCCCTCGACGAGTTGGAGCACGCCTGGTTCGCACCGTCAAAGGTCCGCGAGGTAGCCGATGCGGTGGCGCAGCGTACCGGTGGGGATGCTGGGGTCGTCGATACGCGAATTGCTGCAATCGAGGAGAAGCTCGCTTCCGTGCCGCACGTGCACATCGGCATGACCGAGCCGATCGCCGCCGGGCTTGTATGGGGCACTGAACTGCACGACATCACCCCGGAGGAGTACGTCAAGGCCAGCCTGAACCACCAGGAGCCGTCTGCGGCTGCGGTGTCGGCGTTTTTGAACCAGATCAAACAGGGCGATCTGGACATGCTGTTTGTGAACCCACAGAGCACCAACAGCGCCACCGAGCGGTTGGCCGCTGTCGCGCAGATGAAAAATGTCCCCATTGTTGAGATTCGGGAGACTCCCCCGGCAGGCGAGAACTTTCTCGACTACTTTGAGAAGATCGTGGACCAAATCGTGGAGATCGCCAACAACGCCGAGCCGAGCTTCCACCACCATTAGTCAGGACATACACATTTGATTGCTGAGCTACGCGGCGCCGCCGTCGACCCGTTGTGGTCGGGCCTCGACCTGACCATTGAACGCGGCGAATTCATCGCGGTGCTCGGCCCCAATGGGGTGGGCAAATCCACCCTGTTGGGCACGTTCATGGGAACCCGCCGCCTCACGCACGGCTCGGCGGAAGTGCACGGCCGCATCGGGTTTATCCCGCAGCAACACATGTTCCCCAAAGACCTCCCCGTTCGCGGGCGTGACCTGGTCAAACTTGCAATGGGGAAAGGTACAAAACCAGAAGACGTCGAGGCGCAGCTTGCCTCCGTGGGCGCGCAATCGTTTGCCGACCGCCGCGTCGGCATCCTCTCCGGTGGGCAGCAACAGCTCATCCGCCAAGCACAAGCCTTCGCGCAGGATCCGGAGCTTGTGCTTGCCGACGAACCCCTGCTCTCCCTCGACCCCGCCCGCGCACGCGACACCGTCACGCGACTGGCAGAGCACCCAGCTGCCGTGGTGTGCGTGACGCACTCCATCAACCCGGTGCTCGACGTGGTGGACCGAGTGCTCTACATCGGACCTGAGGGCCACGTCATCGGGCCCGTGGCCGAGGTGATGCGCTCGGAGGTGCTTAGCGAGCTCTACGGCACACGAGTAGACGTTGTGGAAGTAGACGGACGGATGGTGGTCCTGTGAGCACGTTTATCGCCGATACCTCGTACCTGCTGAGCCAAGACTTCATCCAAACCACACTCATCGCATGTGCGTTTCTGGGCATCCTGTCCGGCGTGATGGCGCCACTGATCGTGCTGCGCCAGATGTCGTTTTCGGTCCACGCCACCTCTGAGCTAGCACTCATGGGCGCATCCGCCGCGCTACTGTTCGGCCTCAACGTCGGATTCGGCGCGGTCGCGGGTGCGATCGTGGCGGCGCTGGTACTCGCTGCGCTGGGACTCAAGGGCCAACAAGACTCCGCTGTGGGCGTGGCGATGAGTTTCGGCATGGCCCTATCCGTGCTGTTTATCCACCTCTACCCCGGCAACTCCAACCGTGCGCTGGCACTTCTGACCGGCCAGATCGTGGGTGTGTCCGCCCAGAACGTGATGCTGTTGGCGGCAACCACGGTTCTGGTCGCCGTCGCGGTTGTCGTGTTGTGGCGCCCGTTGCTGTTCGCCTCCGCGGATCCGGTGATGGCAGCCGCGTGCGGTGTCCCGGTACGCACGATGGCGCTGGTGTTCGCGGTGCTGGTCGGCATCGCCTCCGCACAGTCGGTACAGATCGTCGGCGCACTGCTGGTCATGTCGATGCTGATCACACCCGGCGCGGCCGCCGCCCAAGTCACCGCCAACCCGGTACGAGCGGTATGGCTGTCAATCCTGTTCGCCGAGGTTTCCGCGATCGGCGGCATGGTGCTCTCGCTCGCCCCTGGTGTGCCGGTGAGCGTGTTCGTGGCGTTTATCTCGTTCGGCATCTACCTACTGTGCCGGGCGATCGCTTACCTGAAGGCGCGGTAGTCGGCAGGTTTTGCGCCAGACTCGATAGCCGCAGCCGCCGCGGCGAGGAAGTCGCGGCGCACCTTCTTCTGCCCCAACTCACGCCCGGACACGGACAGGCGGATCGTGTTGCCTTTCTCCGCGCCGCGCCCGGCGGCCTTGATCACGTTTCGGCGCCACCACTTCGCCGCACCGTAGCCCTCACCCACCGACAGGTTGCGGGCCTGAGCAAACTCTCCGCGAGCCAGCCGGTAGATCCCCTTCGTCGACGCCGCGACCACAAACCCGAACTCCCCCATCACCTCAAGCGTGCCCTCGGACATGCGCCAACGCGGCGGGGCAAACATGTCCAGGTCGAAGCCCAGCGCGGCCATCTGACGGGTCGCCCCCTTTAAGCGCAGCCGTGCTTCGTGGGCACCGAGGGTGGCAAACTCACTGCGCCGGCCCTGCACCGGCTGGTCGAACCCGTTGAGCAGCAGCGCGCGATCATCGCGCTGCTCTGCAAGCCAACCCCTGGTGGTGGTGTCTTTGGCCAGGTGCCAGGTGGCGTCGATATGCGGCGCCACAAGCAGCGACACCGGCACGCTTTCCTTATCCAGGTCGCGCACCATGCTTGTCACGTCGTCCAAGGTGGCGTCGAAGATGGACGAGATAGAGACAAGCAGGCTGCCGGGCATAGCCGGGATTATCGCACAGGTTCGTCGACTGCGCCCGACTTCACCAACGTCCACGCGTACTCAAACGCGGTCTGCTTCCACTTCGCGTAGCGGCCCGATACGCCGCCGTGTCCTGCGGACATTTCGGTCTTGAGCAGGATCTCGCCACCGGTGGCTACCTCGCGCAGTTTTGCCACCCACTTCGCGGGCTCTACGTAGAGCACACGGGTGTCGTTCAGGCTGGTAATCGCCAGAATGTCCGGGTAGTTCTGCGCCTTGACGTTCTCGTACGGGGCGTATGTAGCCATGTAGTCGTAGACGGTGACGTCGTGGTACGGGTCGCCCCATTCCTCCCACTCGCCGACGGTCAGCGGCAGTTCGGGTTTCAGGATGGAGGTCAGCGGGTCCACGAACGGCACGATCGCCTGGATGCCGGCGAACTTCTCCGGGGCCATGTTCGCCACCGCACCCATGAGCAGGCCACCTGCGGAACCGCCTTCGGCGACCATCTGCTCGTGCGTGGTCAGCCCCTCGGCCACGGCGGCGTCGGCGCACGCGATGAAGTCGGTGAACGTGTTCACCTTGTGCAGCATCTTGCCGTTGTCGTACCAGCCGCGGCCCATCTCACCGCCGCCGCGCACGTGGGCGCACGCCCAGATCATGCCGCGATCCAGCAGCGACAGCCTCGCTACAGAGAAGCCCGGGTCCATCGACGCCTCATACGAGCCGTAGCCGTACAGCAAAAGCGGCGCAGGGCCTGTGACATCCTTGCAACGCACCACGGATACCGGCACCTTCGCGCCATCCTTCGCGGTGGCCCACACGCGGAAGGCCTCGTAGTCGTCGGCGTTGTAGCCGCCTTCGACTTCCTGTTCCTTCAGCAGCGTCATCTCACCGGTCGCCACCTCATAATCAACGACCTGCGACGGCTGCGTGTACGAGGAGTACACGATACGCACCACCGGCGCGTCCCACTCCGGGTTGCCGCCGAGGCTCGCGGTGTAGAGCTCCTCAGAGAACTCAAGCTCGGTGAACTCGCCGAAGCCATTGCTTAGCGACGACACCGCCAACCGCGGAATCCCTCCCCGGCGATACCCCATGAACATGAAGTCGCGGTACGTATCGATGCCCTCGATACGCATCGAATCGGAGTGCTCCACCAGCACGTCCAGGTCGCGCAGCGGTGGCAACTCACCGACCGGCGTGGTGGCCACACAGAAGTTCGGCCCGTGGGCATTGTGGGTGATCACCCACTGCTCTTTACCGTCCACCACGCAGTAGTCCGGGTGGTACTCAATGCCGGACTCGCGCGGCCACAGCACCTCGAACTCACCGGTCGGATTGTCCAAATCCAGCACCCGGTACTCCGAGGTCAGCGAAGAGGACGTCACAATCATGAGGAACCGCTCCGCGCGGTCCGCCCCCACACCGACGCCGAATTTCTCGTCCGTCTCTTCGTAGATCAGCACGTCGTCTTCGGCCGGGGTGCCCACCTTGTGGCGCCAGACCTGGTGGGGGCGCCAAGCGTCGTCCACGCGCACGTAGAACAGGTACTCTTCGCCGGCCCAGGTGGCGCCGTAGAAGATGTTGTCGAGGCGGTCGTCGAGAAGCTCGCCCGTCTCAAGGTTCTTAATGCGCAGCGTGAAGCGCTCGTCGCCTTCAGTGTCGTAGGAGTAGGCCAACAGACGACCGGTCGTGGCCACCGACGAGGCGCCCAGGGAGAAGAAATCGTGGCCTTCTGCCAGTTCGTTGATGTCCAGCAGGACCTGCTCGTCCGCCATGTGGTCGTTGACCTCGGGCGGTGTCCACGGCTCGTCACGCGTCGGCACACGGCAGGAAATGCCGTAGTTTTTGCCCTCAATGGTGCGGCCGTAGTACCACCAGTCGCCCTGGCGCTGCGGCACGGACATGTCCGTTTCCTTGATGCGGGACTTGATCTCGGCGTAGATGTCGTCGACAAGCCCGGACCACGCGGCGGTCTTCGACTCCGTGTAGGCGTTTTCAGCTTCGAGGTAACTGATTACCTCGGGGCTTTCTTTGTCCCGCAGCCACTCGTAGTCGTCGACAAAGTCGCGGCCGTGGAACGATCGTGTAATCGGGTGCTTCGCAGCTTTCGGAGCATTCATGCCCAGAAAGCCTACGCGTGCTCCCCCGGCCATTCAGAGAAGCGTCGGCCACTCAGGCGCTCGTACGCCTCGATGTAGCGGTCGCGGGTGGCTTCCACCACGGATCCCGGCAGCTCAGGCGGCTGCACGCCGTCGGCCGGATCCCAACCGGACTTCGGGCTTGTCAGCCAGTTGCGCACGTACTGCTTGTCAAAGCTCGGCTGGGTCGCACCCTCTTCGTAGCTGTCCGCCGGCCAGTAGCGGGAAGAGTCTGGGGTGAGGACTTCGTCGGCAAGCACAAGCTCACCGTTTTCGTCCAAACCGAACTCAAACTTGGTGTCCGCCAGGATGATGCCCTTGGTCTCCGCGTACTCGGCGGCACGGGTGTAGACATCCAGCGTTGCCGCACGCAGGCGCTCAGCCAGGTCAGAACCAACCTTGTTGGCCACGAACTCAAAGGTGACGTTCTCGTCGTGGTCGCCCTGCTCCGCCTTGGTCGCCGGGGTGAAAATCGGCTCAGGCAACTTCGATGCCTCAGTTAGGCCCTCCGGCAGTTTCACGCCACAGACGCGGCCAGTGGCGTCGTATTCCTTCTTGCCAGAGCCGGTGAGGTAACCACGCGCAACGCACTCGAAGGGCACCATGTCGAGCTTCTTGACCGCCATGGCGCGACCGAGGACCTCTTCGGGAATGCGCTCGTCGTCAATCGGCCCCGCAAGATGGTTCGGGACATCGCCGAGCAGGTCGAAGAAGAACATCGACGTTGCGGTGAGGATACGCCCCTTGTCCGGAATGGCCGGCTCGAGCGAGAAATCGAACGCCGAAATACGGTCGGATGCCACCATCAGCAGCGTGTTGTCATCGACTTCGTAAATTTCGCGGACCTTGCCGCCGGCGAGATGGGCATAATCAGAAAGCTCTGGACGCATGCGCGTTAGTATATTCCCCGTGATCAAACGCGCGACTGCAGTCCTACTCCCCCTCGTTTTGGCTGCGTGCGGCACCCCTTCGGAGTTCGCTGGCAACATGCCAGCGTTTGAACCAACCCGCGACGGCACCACATTGTCCTTCGGCGACACCGCCCGCGTGGTCACCGAGGATGTGAGCTTCCACGTCCCCGTGCAGTGGGACGTCACCGTCGGTGCCCCCAAAACGCGGCGCGCTCCACGCAGCGCCGAGCAGGCAAACATGCTCGTGTGTTTCCCCGTCACGTTCACCCCGGTTGCGGTGGGTGAGTTCCCCGTGGACGTCACCGTCACGCTGCCGAAGCTCACGCCTATCGACGACACCCTCACCGCCAACACCGCCAACCCCGAATACTGCGGCGAAAGCGCCCTCACCGGCTACACCCCGGACCTCACCGGGCCCCAGCACGGCTTCGTCGCCTCCTGGTCCGGCACCGCAGACCGGGGTGTAGTAGGCACCGGCGTCGAGGTCAGCACCCGCGACGCCACTGTGACCTTTACTTCCCCCTAGAGGATCTCGCCCGGGGTGTAGTTCGCAGCCTCCGGGTGCGCATCCACAACCTCTTGCACGCGTGCAAGCACACGATCCACCTGCGCCTCGGCAGCGCCGATGAACGCGTGGCGGTCCTCGAGCGCCTTGTCCAGTGCTGCCTTGTCCAACGGAAGGCGATCGTCGTTAGCCAAACGCTCCACAAGGTTCTGCTCCGCGCCGCGCTCGCGCATGTCCAGCGCCATAGCGACGGCGTTTTCCTTGATCACCTCGTGTGCGGTCTCACGGCCGACGCCGGCGCGCACCGACGCCATGAGGATGCGGGTGGTGGCAAGGAACGGCAGGTAGCGGTCCAGCTCGCGGTTGATCATGGCCGGGAACGCGCCGAACTCGTCGAGCACGGTCAGCATGGTTTCCAGCTGGCCGTCAATGGCGAAGAACGCGTCCGGCAGCGCCACGCGACGCACCACGGAGCAGAACACGTCGCCCTCGTTCCACTGCTGGCCAGCAAGGTCGCCAACCATGGTGAGGTAGCCACGCAGGATGACCTGGAAGCCGCCGACGCGCTCGCAGGAGCGTGCGTTCATCTTGTGCGGCATCGCCGAGGAACCAACCTGGCCTTCCTTGAAGCCCTCCGTGACCGTCTCGTTGCCGGCCATGAGGCGGATCGTGGTGGCCAGCGACGACGGGCCTGCACCCAACTGCACCAGCGAGGACACCACGTCGAAGTCGAGCGAGCGCGGGTACACCTGACCCACCGAGTCAAAGACGCGGTCGAAGCCGAGACCTTCTGCGATGCCCTGCTCGAGCTGCGCCAGCTTGGCCTCGTCGCCACCCATGAGATCCAACATGTCCTGCGCGGTACCCATCGGGCCCTTGATGCCGCGAAGTGGGAGCCGATCCAGCAGTTCCTCAATCCGTTCGATGGCCACCAGGATCTCATCGGCAGCAGAGGCGAAACGCTTGCCCAGCGTGGTGGCCTGCGCCGCAACATTGTGGGAGCGTCCAGCCATGACCAGGGACTTGTACTCGCCAGCGCGGTTGCCCACCGCCTTGAGCAGCGCGACCGCCTTGTCGCGGGTCAGTTCCAGCGCCTTGCGCACCTGGAGCTGCTCCACATTTTCGGTCAGGTCGCGCGAGGTCATCCCCTTGTGGATCTCCTCGTGGCCCGCCAGCGCATTGAACTCCTCAATGCGTGCCTTCACGTCGTGGCGAGTGACCTTCTCGCGCTGCGCGATCGAGTCCAGGTCGACCTTGTCGATGACCTTCTCGTAGTCCTCGATAGCGCCCTCGGCGACCTCGACACCGAGTTCCTTTTGGGCCTTGAGCACTGCGATCCACAGTTGGCGCTCAAGGATGATCTTGTGCTCCGGAGCCCACAGGGTGGCCATCTCCGGGGAGGCGTAACGGTTGCTCAGAACATTGGAATTATTCGGTTTCACGGCATTTATCCTAGGGAAATAGCGCCTTCGATGGCGGGGCGGGCGATGTCTTTGCGGTAGAAGGATCCGGGCAGTTCGATGCCCTCAATGATGCGGTACGCGTTGTCCACGGCCTCCTTGAGCGTTGCGCCATTGCCGACGACACCAAGCACACGGCCACCAGACGCCACATACTTGCCGTCCGCTTCCTTGGTGCCTGCGTGGAGGACCTTCGTCGGGTCATCGAGTGCGTCGCCGGTGATCACACCACCGGTCTTTGCGGACTGCGGGTAGCCCTCGGCAGCCAGCACCACCATGGCGGCGAACCCCTCGCGCCACTGCAGCGGCTCGATCTCACTCAGGCGACCTTGTGCGACGGCCAGCAGCACCTCCGCCAGCGGGGTCTCCAACAACGACAGCACGGCCTGGGTTTCCGGGTCACCGAAGCGGGCGTTGAACTCCACCACCGCCGGGCCTTCCGGCCCCCACGCGGCACCGATGTAGAGCAGGCCCTGGTACGGAATGCCACGGTTGACCATTTCGGTGGCCACGGGGCGGGCGATGTCGTCGACAAGCACCTGCACCCCGTTCTCCGGCAACCACGGCAGCGGCGCGTACGCACCCATGCCACCGGTGTTCGGGCCTTCGTCATTGTCGTAGGCACGCTTGTGGTCCTGAGCGGGCAGCAGCGGCACGACCGTTTCGCCGTCGACGAGGCAGAACAGCGACACCTCCGGGCCTTCAAGGAAGGACTCGAACAACACCGGGTTGCCGGCCTCAATGACAGCTTCCGCGTGTGCCTTGGCCTCGGCACGGTCCTCGGTGACCACAACGCCCTTGCCTCCAGCAAGGCCGTCGTCTTTGACCACGTAGCGCGGGCCGTACTCGTCAAGCGCTGCCTCGATGGTGTCGGCGGATTCCACGCGGGTCGCCGTCGCCGTCTTCACACCAGCTGCCGCCATGACTTCCTTGGCAAACGCCTTCGAGCCCTCAAGCTGCGCGGCCGCCTTCGTTGGTCCGAAGACGGGGAAGCCGGCGTCGATCAACGCGTCGGCTGCACCCGCAACCAACGGCACCTCAGGTCCGATGACCACGAGTTCCGCGTCGATCTCACGGGCGAGCGACACAATATCTACTGGGGACGACACGTCGAGCGGACGCACCGTGGCCAGGCGGGACATACCCGCGTTACCCGGCGCGACAGTGAGCTCATTGCCGTGCATTGCATGGAGAAGGGCGTGTTCCCGGCCGCCCGAACCGATGACAAGGATGCGCATGCGATCCAACTTACCGGTAGCGTCGGAGACTATGAGCACTGTATTCAGCAAAATTATTGCAGGCGACATCCCGGGCCGAATTGTGTACCAGGACGACAAGGTCGCAGCCTTCCTCACCATCGAACCGGTCGCGTACGGCCACACGCTGGTCGTTCCCATCGAAGAGATTGACAAGTGGACCGACATCCCGGCGGACCTGTGGGCGCACATGAATGAGGTGGCGCAGAAGGTCGGACGGGTTGTCGTCGATAAGTTTGATGCGCAGCGCGCGGGCTACCTCATCGCAGGATTCGAGGTCCCCCACGCCCACATCCACGTCTTCCCCGCCAACGACATGTCCGGCTACTCGCTGGCCAGCGCAATGCGTGCCGACGAAACCGACGCCGCCAAGATGGACGCCGCCGCCGACACCATCCGCGAAGGCATTAAGCAGCTGGAAGCGAAATAGTAAACGTCGAGCCCTCGCCCGGCGCCGTATCGACAACCACGGTGCCGCCGTGGGCCTCGATCAGCGACTTGGTAATCGCCAGCCCCAGACCCGAGCCACCGCCCGAGCTGCGGTTGCGCGACGCATCCGCGCGGTAGAAGCGCTCGAAAATATGCTCGGCGTCCTTCTGTTCCATGCCGCAGCCATTATCCGCAATGTCGAGGACCACACGGTCCAGGTTGTGCCGGATCGTGATGGTCACCTCTGCATCCGGACCCGCGTGCTTAAAGGCGTTAGTGACCAAGTTGACCACTACCTGGCGCAGCCGGCCGGGATCCCCCACCACGACAGGGACGTCTGGGGTGTCCTTGACCACGTCCACCACCCGCTCTGGGTAGGCGGCGTGCATCGAGTCCTTCACCGAAAGCGCAAGCTCGAGCACATCCACCTCCTGCTTCTCCAGGCGGGAACCCTCCGCACGGGTTAGCGCCAGCAGGTCCTCGACGAGCAGCTGCATACGCGCGGACTCTTCATCGATCTTGCTCAGCACCATTTGCGGGTCATCCACCATGCCCTTGCGGTACAGCTCGGTGTATCCGCGCACGCTGGTGAGCGGTGTACGCAGTTCGTGTGAAGCATCGCCAACGAAGCGGCGCATCTGCTCTTCCTGCGCTTTCGCATTTTCCAGCGATTCTTGCAAGCGGCTCACCATGGTGTTCATGGCAAACGACAGACTGCCCACTTCTGTCTCACGTGGCCAAGCGGGCACTCGCCTGTCGGTATCGCCTCCGGCGATCGCCAGAGCGGTGTTTTCCACAATCTTTAACGGAGCCAACGCACGTGCCACAAAGTAGTTACTTGCAATGCCAATGCCGACGAGCACCAACGCCCCAACCAGCGCCTCAATCTGTGCCAGGGAGCGCAACATCCGGTACTCCGACTCCAGCGACTTCGCCACATACTGCACGGAGCCGTCGGACTGCTCCGTGGCAATGGCACGCCAGCGCTTCACAGTCGTCGTATTTGGGTCGCTGAGATCAGAAGTGATCGTGACCAACTGTCCGAAGTCAGTCGTTTTGATCTGGCTCCAATCTGGCGAGTTGACCTCCCCCGGGCGCGACACCATCACGCCCCGGTCCGGGTACAGCCTGGATTGGGTGAACTCACTCGGCAGGTTCCAAGGGTTGAACTGCCACACCGGCCCCTGGTGCGCCCACGTATCCAAGCCTTCCCGCAGCTGGTCGTCTGCACGATCCAGCAGCAGGTTGCGCATGAGGAAGTAGATCAGCACGGAACTCAGTGTCGTACCGATCACGGAGATGACCATCACGGTGGTGACAAGTTGCCGCTTCAGTGGCTTCTTTGTCGGCCCCGTAAATAAGGAATACGCCATAACGTTGCGAAAGGCCTACTGGCGTGGGGTGCGCAGCACGTAACCGACACCACGGACCGTGTGGATCAGCGGCACATCGCCCGTGTCTACCTTGCGGCGCAGGTAGGAAATGTAGGACTCGACCACGTTGCCGTCGCCGCCGAAGTCGTAGTGCCACACGTTGTCCAGGATCTTCGCCTTGGACACGACCACCTCAGCGTTGAGCATGAGGTAGCGCAGCAGGTTGAACTCCGTCGGGGAGAGCTCGACGATCTCGCCGGCTTTGGTGACCTCGTGGGTGTCGTCGTTAAGCGTCAAGTCCGCATAACGCAGAGTGGAATCCTGGTTCGAATCGTCCACCACGTTGCCGCGCCGCAGGATCACACGCAGGCGCGTGATCACCTCTTCGAGCGAGAACGGCTTGGTCACGTAATCATCCGCGCCAATGGTCAGGCCGTGGATACGGTCCTCCACGGCATCCTTTGCTGTCAGGAACAGCACCGGACTGTCAAGTCCTTCTGCTCGTAGCTTGCTGAGCAGCTCAAAGCCGTCCATCTCCGGCATCATCACGTCCAGGATGTACGCATCCGGGCGGGAGGTGCGCGCCAGCTCGAGGGCTTCCGCACCAGAGTTGGCGGTCTCCACATCAAAACCCTGGAACTTCAGAGACACCGTCAACAGTTCGACGATGTTCGGCTCGTCATCAACAACCAGCACTTTGAGGTTCTGCGAGTCAGCCATGGTTTGTGTTCTCCTTAATTTTTGCGGCAATCATGCACTTGCCACGATTAAACAACACAACGCTGTACGTCGCCTGTGTACTTGCTGCCCAAGGTTGAGCAAGTCGATCTTTGTTCGCCAAAGAAAGTGCCCCCTCGCCGATACGTATCGACGAGGGGACCCACGAGCTGGAGACGAGACTTGAACTCGCAACCTACGCATTACAAGTGCGTTGCGCTACCGATTGCGCCACTCCAGCAACGCGCTAGATCTTACACATAGCCCGTGGTCGCGCGAAAACCGCCAAGCCGATAGTGTGGCGTGTGTGGAAAAGAGATTGTGGGGAAAGCTCAGAGGTTCGCGCCAACGCTTAGCGACGATCGACGCTGCCCGCACCTCTCCTCCCCCATCCGTCCTCGCCCCGATCAACCTGACCGATCCGACCGAGGTCGCCGCGGTGATGAACATCGCCGCCCGCATCGGGGAAATCCTCATCGCAAACGCCACTACATCCGCGGATGCGATCAAGCAGATCCACACCGTGTGTTCGTCGTACGGCCTGCACTACGTGCACGTATCCATCACGGTGAACACGATTACGCTGAACACCATCATCGGCGTGGACCATCGCACCCCGGTCACCGTGTTCCGCGTGGTCACCATGATCAGCGAGAACTACCACAAACTGCAGGAAGTGGACCGCCTGATCCGCTCGATCCGCTCAGGCGCAACACCGCCTGAGATGGCGGAGAAGATTCTCGACGAGATCGACAACGCCCCCATCCCCTACCGCAACACCCGCAACTTGGCCGGCTGGACTGTGATGGGTTTCTTCGTCGCCATGCTGCTCGGCGGCGATTTGCTGCTCATGTTCTTCGGCGGCCTGACCGCGTTTCTCATCATGGGCTTTTCCAAGTTGCTCTCCCGTGGCGGGTTGCCCGGGTTTTTTCACAATGTGATTGGTGGGTTCGTCGCCACGCTGCCCGCTGCAATCGCCTATGACTTTTCCGCCTCGATCGGGCACACGATCAACCCCAGTCAGCTGATCGCAACAGGCATCATCGTCCTGCTTGCAGGTTTGACGCTGGTGCAATCGCTTCTCGACGGCGTCACCGGCTCCATGGTCAACGCCTCCGCCCGCTTCTTCCAAGCCATGTTGGGCACCGGCGGCATCGTCGCAGGCGTCGCCGCTGGCGTGCAGGTTTCCGAGCTGGTCGGGATGCCACTGCCACCAGTCGAGGTGCTCCCAGCTGATGCGGCGTACAACAACGTGTGGCTGACCACCTTCGGTGGTGCGATGGCGGCCGCTGCCTTTGCGGTGTGTTGCTTTGCGGAACGAGCCGCTGTGCTGCTGTCCTTCGTCACCGCAGCGACAGGTTCATTCATCTTCTACATCGTGCTCACTCCGCTCGGCGCTGGCCGACTGTTGGCTATCGCGGCGTGTGCGGTCGCCGTCGGCTTGGCCGGCGGTCTCATTTCCCGCCGCTTCCTGATCAACCCGGTGATCACTGCTGTCGCCGGCGTGACCCCGTTCCTGCCCGGTTCGTGGATCTACCGCGGCATGTACGCACTGATGAACGAGCAGCTCCTGCTCGGCATGATGAACCTACTGACCGCGATCGGCACCTGCCTCGCCCTAGCCGGCGGCGTGGTGTTCGGCGAGTGGCTGGCCCGCCGCATCCGTGCCCCACAGCTCTACGTGCCGTACGAGGCGTTTAGGCGCGCTGGCCGGCTGACTTTCCAGCAGATTCGTCGGGTACGGCGCCGTCGTTAAGCAGGTGGCGTAGAATGATGGGGCTTTAGCTGTCGTTCTTGCAAGGAGGAACCCCCAAGTGCCACCTAAGATCACCGATTCGCGCCCCACCGCCGAACAAACGCATGCCGTTGAGGAGCAAACTGCGTCGGGCGCCCGTCGGATCGTGGCCACTTACGCTGAGGACTTCCTGGACGGCGTAACGCTCATGTCCATGCTGGGTGTCACCCCGCAGGGCTTCGTGTACAAGCGCTACGTCGAGGACCTGGAGCAAGCAGCGGAAGAGGAAGCGCCGAAGAAGGCCACCAAGAAGAAGGCGACGAAGAAGAAGGCGTCCAAGAAAAAGGCCACGAAGAAGAAGGCGACGAAGAAAAAGTCCACCAAGAAGGCAGTGAAGAAGGCTGCCAAGAAGACTGCTAAAAAGTCGACGAAGAAGACCGCCAAGAAGGCCTAATGGGTAGCAACGAGTTCCTCGTCGTGGCCAACCGCCTGCCTGTAGACAAGGTGGGCGACCATTACGAGGTCTCCCCTGGCGGTTTAGTCGCAGCCCTCGCACCGGTACTGCGCTCCCGTGGGGGCTGCTGGGTGGGATGGCCTGGCAATACCAGCGCAGAACTCGAACCGTTTGAGTTCAACGGCATCTCGCTGGTCCCCGTGTGCTTGGACCAGGACGACTTCGAGGGCTTCTACGAGGGCTTTTCCAACTCCACATTGTGGCCGCTGTACCACGACCTCATCGTCACCCCCGAGTACAGGCAGGAGTGGTGGGAGCGCTATGTCGCCGTCAACGAAAAGTTTGCGCGGGCGACCGCCAAAGCCGCTGGCAAAAACGCCACGGTGTGGGTGCAGGACTACCAGCTTCAGCTCGTACCGGGGATGCTGCGCGAACTACGCTCCGACTTAACCATCGGCTTTTTCCTGCACATCCCGTTCCCGGCACCAGCGCTGTTCCAGCAGTTGCCGTGGCGCGACGAGATCCTCTCCGGCCTGTCCGGCTGCGACCTGATCGGTTTTCAGCGCACCACCGACGAAGAGAACTTCCGCCTGCTCACCACCGATATTCGTACTGGCACCTTCCCCATTTCTATTGATGCGGATGAGGTGCAGGCGGCGACGGAGTCGTCGATACGCACACTGCGCAATTCGCTCGGCAACCCGAAGCACGTGCTGCTGGGCGTGGATCGGATGGATTACACCAAGGGCATCCTGCAGCGACTGCTGGCGGTCGAGGAACTGCTGGAGGAAGGCGAACTCGACGATATTGCCGTGGTGCAGTTGGCTACGCCGTCGCGTGAACGCATCGAGCACTACCGCAAGACCCGTACGGAAGTTGAGCAGGCGATCGGGCGTATCAACGGCCGCTTCGGCCAGGTCGGCCGCCCGGTCGTGCACTACATCCACCGCGGGGTGTCCAAGGACAAGCTGGGTACCTTTTATGCAGCGGCCGACATCATGCTGGTCACACCGTTTAAGGACGGCATGAACCTCGTGGCCAAGGAATACGTCGCCGCACACCCAAACGGCGACGGTGCGCTGGTGCTCTCCGAGTTCGCGGGTGCTGCGGTGGAGCTCAACCAGGCCTACCTGTGCAACCCGTTCGACCTGGGGTCCGTCAAGGCCGCGATTGTGGCCGCAACCAATCCTGATCCGGCACGCATGCGGGCGATGCACGACTGGGTCATGGAACACGACGTGACCCGCTGGGCGCAGGACTTCTTGGAGGCGTTGTGAAGCGCGCGCTGCTGCTCGCCCCGGTGATGCTGCTCGCGGCGTGTTCGAGCCCGCAGCAGTGGCACGTCGTTGGCGTGTACACCGCCCCAGAGGCGCCCGTCGCGCGCAATACCGGCGGCGCATCCGTCACCTTTTCGGGTTCGTCGTTTTCCGGCACCACCGGCTGCGCTGAGGTTTCCGGCGAGTTTGAGGGCGACGACACTGTCCGTTTGCGCGACGTCACCGTCGGCGACCCGGGCGACTGCGCCGGTTGGGCCCGCCACATGCACGACCAGTTGGCGCCCCTGCTTCACGACGACACCGAGTTCACCGTCACCCACCCAACCGATACCGACCTTGTACTCACCCTGCTCAGTGACGCCGTGGATGCCCCGGCCGTTAAACTGCGCACATGGTGATTGCTCAGGCCGAAACGTTGTTGGTGTGCCTCGACTTCGACGGCACGCTTGCTGAACTCAACCCCGACCCCTACGCGGTCACAATGCATCCGGCGGCCGAGGACGCGATCCGTCGCCTTGCTGCTCTCCCCGGCACCGAGGTTGCAATCCTGTCCGGCCGCCACCTCGACGGTCTGCGCCAGGTCCTCCCTTCCGGCCTCAATGTCACCCTCGTCGGCTCCCACGGTGCCGAGCCCGGGCCCACGCTTGACGACGACTCCCGCGCCCACCTCGACGACATCGAACGCCAACTGCGCGACATCGCCATCCCGCCCGCCTATGTGGAGGTGAAGCCGTATCAGAGGGTGTTGCACGTGGCGCCGGTCGCGGATAAGCAGGCGGCCCAGGACATGCTCGACGCCGCCGCTGCCCTGCCCGCCCGAAAGATCACATTGGGACACAATGTGGTGGAGTTTTCGGCCGTGGATATCACGAAGGGCACCTGGCTCGCCGAATACAAGCGTGACTTCGCCACCACCCTGTTCGCGGGTGACGACGACACCGACGAAACCGCCATCGCCGCCCTCGGCCCCACCGACCTGGCGGTAAAGGTCGGCGACAAACCCTCGCTGGCGTCGCGTCGCGTCGCAGATGTTGACGCCATGGCTGAGCTCTTGGCGGAACTCGCCGACGAAAGGGAAGCATGGAACGCCTCTCGCTAGAGCACCAGGGACGCACTCGCACCTGGACCGCCGTCGAAGGCGACCCCGACACGCTCCTGTTGGTGCTGCACGGGTCGCGCCAGTCCGGCAACGTGATGCGCAACTTCACCGACCGAACCTTTGAAACCCTCGGCGCGACCGTGGCCTACCCGGACGGTGTGGAGCACCACTTCAACGACCTGCGCACCGGTTTCAACGAGTCCGCACGCCGCCTGAACATCGACGACGTCGGATTCCTACGGAAGGTCATCGCACACCACGCCCCGCGTCGCGTGATCGGCATCGGCTTTTCCAACGGCGGCCAAATGGTCATGCGCCTCCTTTTCGACGCCCCCGGCCTCCTCGACGGCGCCGCCACCTTCGGCGCCTCCATGCCCGTCGAATCCAACACGTGTGTTGGCACTTCCGATTATCAGCCCGCCCCGCTCGTTTCCGTCCAAGGCACCGCCGACCCGCTCGTCCCCTACAACGGCGGCGAAGCCGGGATCGGCGGCAACAACCGTGGCCAGACCCGTTCCGCAATCAGCTCTGCGCAGTTCTTTGCGGAACTCAACTCGTGTGGGTGGCGGGGGTCGTCGACAAGCGGTGCCCTGCGTATCGACGACTGGCACGGCCCCGCCCCCGTCCGCCTCATCACCATCGACGGCTTCGGCCACATGGTGCCGGTAGCCAAAACGCTCGACGCGCGGCTTGGGCCCGGCACCGACGAGATCACCGGCGGTGAGGTTATTCAGCGATTCTTCTTTGACGAGCGAACTCGCTAAGCACCACGCCCGCCGCCACCGACGCGTTGAGGGACTCCACCCAATCCGTCATCAGCACCGACATGATCACGTCGCAGTTCTCGCGCACCAGGCGTGAAATGCCCTTGCCTTCGGAGCCAACCACGATCACTACCGGGCCCGTGGCCTGGTCAAACGTGTCCAGGGTGTGCTCGCCGCCCGCATCCAGGCCGACGACCGTGTAGCCGTTGTCCTGGAACTTCTTCACCGTGCGAGTCACGTTGGTCACGCGCGCCACCGGCAACTGCGCCGCCGTACCCGCCGACGTCCGCCACGCCACACCCGTGACCTGCGCCGAACGCCGTTCCGGGATGATCACGCCGTTACCACCGAACGCCGCAGTCGAACGAATCACCGCACCAAGATTGCGCGGATCCGTAATGTTGTCCAGCACCACAAACATGCCGGGGCCATCCACCGACTCCAGCAGGTCATCCAGGTCCGCGTACTTGTACGGCTGGATCTTCAGTCCGATGCCCTGGTGTAGGCCGTTACCGGTCATCGCATCCAACTGCTGACGCGGCACTTCCTGCACCGGAATGTTCTTGCTGTTCGCCAGCGCAACGGCCTCGCTCAGACGATCATCGTGGCCGGTGCCCTGCGCGACGAACAACGCCTCCGACGGCACCTTCGCCTTCAGACACTCAATGACCGGGTTGCGGCCCACCACCAGATCCGCCACCTCACGGTCGTGCCGACCCTGCGCGCGGCGCTTTTGCTCCAACTTGCGCTTATGCGCCGCGTGGTAGACGCGATCCTCAGCCTTCGGCGTCGCACCCTTGCCCTTCAGGCCACGGCGACGCTGCCCGCCAGAGCCCTTCGTTGGGCCCTTCTTGTTCTTCTTCTGTACGTCACGACGCTGATACGGTTTCGCCATCGTCTACTCCTTTACCTGCCACTGCGGCCCCTCGGCCGTGTCGGTCACTTCAATTCCCGCACGCGCCAACCGGTCGCGCACCTCGTCCGCCGTGGCCCAATCCTTCTCCGCACGCGCGGTCGCACGGCGTTCCAGTTCAGCTTCCACCAGCACGTCTAATGCCTTGCTATTGCCATTGCTTGACGACGACGGCCACGCCCCCGGATCAACACCCAACACCGCCGCCATCGCACGCACCTGCGCCGCGATCGGGGCCGGATCGGCTGCCTTATTGCCCTCGCGCACAAGGTTGTGGATTTCTGCGAGGGCTTTCGGGACGGCGAAGTCGTCGTTAAGCGCCTGCTCAAATGCCTCAGTCCACGTCGACGGCTCCGGCATACCAGCGCGCTTCACAAACTCCTCGATGCGCCTAAAGCCGGCCGCAGCTTCCTTGAGCGCCTCCGGCGAATACTCCAACACGCTGCGGTAATGCGCCGACCCGAGGTAGTAACGCAACTCCACCGGGCGCACCTCCTCCAGCATGTTGTCGATGGACAGCACATTGCCCAGGCTCTTCGACATCTTCTCGCCAGCCATGGTCACCCAGTGGTTGTGCATCCAATACTGCGCGAAATCATCGCCCGCCGCATGCGACTGCGCCTGCTCGTTCTCGTGGTGCGGGAACTGCAGGTCAAGGCCACCACCGTGGATGTCAAACGTGCCACCCAGGTACCACGTGGACATCGCCGAGCACTCCAAGTGCCACCCCGGACGCCCATCGCCCCACGGGGTCGGCCAACTCGGCTCACCCGGCTTCGCCGCCTTCCACAACGCGAAGTCACGTGCGCCTCGCTTGCCCGCGTTCGACGTCTCCCCCTGCTCCATCTCCTCAACCTTGTTGCCGGAAATTGAGCCGTAATCGCCGCCCGCCTTCACCCAAGCGTCGACGTCGAAGTACACCGAACCGTCCGCTGCATAGGCGTAGCCGTTATCAATCAGGCGCTGCATGTAATCGACCATCTGCGTCACATGCCCAGTCGCCCGCGGCTCCACCGACGGCGGCAACACACCAAGCGTGTCGTACGCGCGCGTGAACTCACGCTCGTACGTGGACACCCACTCCCACCAGGGGCGATTGCGCTCGTCTGCCTTGGCGAGAATCTTGTCGTCAATATCCGTAACGTTGCGCACAAACGCGACGTCGTTGCCCTTCGCCGCAAACCAGCGACGAACAATATCGAACGCAACACCCGAACGCAGGTGGCCAATATGCGGCTTCGCCTGCGGAGTGGCGCCACACAGATAAATCGAAACGTGGCCAGGATTCACCGGCTCGAAGTCTCGCAGCGTGCGGGTCTTGGTGTCGAAAATACGTTGATTCACGCCGTTTATCCTACGTTGCCGTTCAATTCCACCAACGCAGTGGCAATCGCCGCCCGGCCCTCACCCGAACCAGTGAACCCCATGTGGTCCGTCGTCGTCGCCGACACCGACACCGGAGCACCCAAAGCCTGCGACAACACCCGCTCCGCTTCCTCCCGCACCGGGCCCATCTTCGGGGTCTGCCCAATCATTTGTGCAGAAACATTGACGACGGTGTGGCCGTGGTCGTCGACAAGCGCACGGAGCTCCTCGAGCAACTGCACCCCTCGGACCCCGTCATACTCCGGGCGGCCGACCCCGACGAACGAGCCGAGATCCCCAAGGCCCGCCGCCGACAGCACCGCGTCCACGATCGCGTGGCTGACAACATCGCCATCTGAATGACCTTCGCAACCATCCTGGCCCTCGTGCAGAATTCCGGCGATCCAGCACTCCTTCCCGGCCTGGATCTGATGGGCATCGAAGGCAGTACCAACTCGCAGATTCGTCATGGACTGAACACTACCCACTCCGGGGACGCCGAGTCGTATTCTTCGAAGCCCTCGCGCTCCAGTTCGAGGTCGCGCAGGTGTCTCTTCAGCGAGGCGAGGAGTTCCGGCGTAATCTCCGGCATCTTCTCCGGCGCATACTCGAACTTGCGGCCAAACTTATCCTCCAGCGTGGTGATCGTTTCCACGCAGGCTTCCCAGTCGTAGTCCTTTTCGTACTGCTCCACCGCCGAGTGACACCGGGCGTTGAACTCCGCACTGTCGCGGCGCCGCTTCCGACGCTGTTCCAGAGTGGACTTCCACCGCGGGTTTTCACCTTCGGCGAGATACTCGACGATCAAGCCGTCGGGTTCGCTGACCTGGAAGGTGCCGTCATCGAAAAGCCAGACGACTTCGCCCGTGACGTGATCGACCACATAGGTAGCGCGGCGGTCCGTCTTGATGTTGTGGTGACGCTGGCACAGACAGAACAGGTTCGACGGCGTCGTTTTGCCGCCGTTGCCGTATGGAATCCGGTGATCGAGCTGGCAACGCTTTGCCGGCACGTTGCAACCGGGCCAACGGCAGGAACCGTCGCGGGTCTGCACGAAAGCCTTCATTGCGTCGGTGGGCACATAGGCGTCGGTCTCGGCATGTTCAGCCTCGTCGAGGTCGATGACCTTCACCTTGGCGGTTTCTTTGAGCGCGTCGATGATTTCCGTGCCGTCTGCCCCCGACCAGCCGAAGCCGGGAACGAAGTAGCCGGCGCTTGGGGTCTTCGGCGAAAACACGTGCAGCACCAACTGAATCGACGAGTGCTGCTGGCCGGTGAGGATCATCTGCAGTGCATCGTCACGACTGAGCTTGTGTTCCTTCGCGACGGCACCGACATACATATCCATCAGACCAATCGTTGCCGAGTCGCCAGAGATATTCAGACCGGCGTCCCCGTCGTCTTGGCCATAGAACACGCCTTGGCAGGTGCCGAATGGCGCATCTTTTGCTTTCTTGCGAGCTTTCGTTTTCTTCGGGCTTGGTGCCAACTTCGCATCAACCTGCTTGATCCGGTCCCGCAGGCGGCGCTTTAGCGACGTCGCCGATGGCAACTCCATCCCGGCGGAACGCGGCGTGAACACCTTGACTAGGTAGTCGTCGAACTCAGCCAACACTTCGGGCGTGGCGAGATCGTTCAACCGGTTTAGCACGGTCTCGATTGCGCTAAGGCGCGTGATATCTAGCCGTCGCATATCAGCCTGCATTTGGCGTAGTTTCGGCAGGTCTGCCAAGACGCTATACCCAAGAATTCCGCTTTCAGCCCAGCTCACGGTACGGCCGGCGGCGCTTGCGATGCGCTGGCTTACCAGTTCGAAGTCGTCGATAATCGCACCGGGTTCAGCGTAAGCGTGAAAGATACTGTATTCCGCGTCTCGCATCGCTTGACCTGCGACGCTAATCTGGTCACCCTGACGTTCTGTTGCGAAGTATCCGGTAGACATTGTCCCCCCTTTCGATCTTTCAATCGAACATACATGCCACCACCGCGACAATGCAAGGGTTTTTCGAAACTTTTTAGATAATTCGTTCGAACGCCCTAGCTAGTTGCCGGGGATCTCGAACACGGTCGGCTCGGCCTCATCGGTAATGCTTTTCGCCAGGCGAAGATCGATCGGGGTGGTAATCTTGAACGCCATCGGATCGCCCTGAACAGTGGTGACGGGGGCGCCGTACCACTCCATTAGAGACGCGTCATCAGTTGCCACGAACTCGGGCGACTGCTCAAGGTAAGCACGGTTGGCGGCACGCAATTGGCGCAGGTCAAAGCCTTGCGGTGTCTGTGCGGCCCGCAAACGGCTGCGGTCCAGCGTCGCCTCCACCGCATCCACCGCACCCCCACTGACCTGTTTAATGGTGTCCGCGACAGGTACAATCGGCACCACCGCGGGCGCGCCATCGAGCACGGCACGGGCCACGCGGGCAATCATGCCGGGAGGGGTGAGGGCGCGGGCGGCGTCGTGGACGAGCACGCAGGCGTCGTCAAGCGAAATTGCTTCGAGCGCTGCGTAGATGGAGTCCGCGCGCTCCGCACCGCCATGCACAAACTGCACGTCGTGCCCCCGCAGGCACTGTCGGGCATGCTCCTCCATCGCAGGACTGATGACGACGACCACCTGGTCCACAATCTCGGAGGTTTCCATCGCGGTGACGGAACGCTCCAAAAGCGTGCGCCCGCGCAACGGGACGTACGCCTTTGGCACCTCAGCGCCCAGCCGGGTGCCCTGACCTGCTGCGGCAACAACCGCTACAACACGGCGGTCCAAGGGCTCGTCTTACTCGTCGTCGAAAGAAAGCTCGTCGAGGTCAACATCATCTTCGGCGTCAACATCGCCCGGCGCCTCGGAGATACCGGCCTTGACCTGCTCGTCGATGATCTTCTGGATCTCGGCTTCCATCTCCTCGACCTTCTTCTCATCAACAGGCTCTGCAAGCGCGAGCTCACCGACGAGAATCTGGCGAGCCTTACCAAGCATGCGCTTCTCACCAGCAGAAAGACCCTTGCCCTGGTCACGGCGCCACAGGTCACGTACAACCTCGGCCACCTTATTAATGTCGCCGGAGGCAAGGCGCTCCTGGTTCGCCTTGTAGCGACGAGACCAGTTGCCGGCCTCCTCAACATCCGTCTCACGCAGCACGGAGAACACCTTCTGCAGGCCCTCCTCGTTGACTACGTCACGCACGCCGACAAGCTCGGAGTTCTTTACGGGCACGCGAACCTCAAGGTCTGAGTGGAGAATCTGCAGCACCAAGAAGTCCAGCTTCTCGCCGCGCATCTCACGCTCTTCGATGTCGGCGATACGCGCCGCGCCGTGGTGCGGGTAAACGACCACTTCTCCGACCTTGAATTCCATAAACGCTCCTTGGTGCTCCCGGCGAAGTTTTGACCCCACAACCCTACCACCGCCTTCAAAGCTCCGAATAGGGGATAAAATGGGAAAAGTTGCTGTCTAGGCGCTAAAGTATTCCAGAGAATAACCTTCGAAACCGTTTGACTATGGAGGACCCCACGTGAAGTCCCTGAAGCAGGTAGCCGTTATCGCTGCCGCTGGCTGCGCATCCTTGGCCCTTGTTGGCTGCTCCGCTGGCCAGATTACTCAGACCTCGAACCAGGTCGCTGCTGTGGATGGTGCCAGCGCCGCAACCGAGAACGGCGAAGTTGCTGTGCAGGATGTCACCGTCGTCTTGGCTGAGGACGGCAAGGCTGCCCTCAAGTTCACCGCGACGAACCAGGACACCTCCATGACGGATCACACGTTGAAGTCCGTCACCGCTGGTGGCAACACCGTCAAGATCGCAAACAACAACACGATTAAGTACAACTGCGTGTTGGTTGCTGATTCCGCCGAGGGCCTCGAGCGCCTGCCGCAGGATGACGCGAACTGCATCAGCTACACCGCTACCTCGCTGGCTAACGACGATTTCGCGTACGGTGGCAACGTCCCGGTCACGTTCAACTTTGACACCGGCTCCATCGACGTAGTGGCTACCGTGTCTGCACCGCACCTCGTTTCGGGCCAGGTTGACCGCGAGACTGGCGCGAAGCACTAAGAGCTTTTCGCTTATCGACGAACACATGCCGCTGGGTTAACCAGCGGCCTTTTCGTTTTCGAACACTTTTCGAACACTTGCAGGCTCCGTGTCGTGTGCGTGTTATACGGTGTCGCACATGGCTAAGAAACCTCGCGTGATCCACACGTGCTCCGAATGCGGCTACTCTTCCCCGAAGTGGCTCGGCCGCTGCCCTGAGTGCGGGTCGTGGGGAACGTTGCAAGAAGAAGCGCCGGCTGCGGTTTCCGCAGGTTCGGTAAAGACGTCCGCGCTGACACCAACGTCGCCCGCGACCCCGATTACGAAGGTGAACGCGACTGCGACGCGCACGTTGCCCTCTGGCATCCGGGAACTCGACCGGGTGTTGGGTTCCGGTGTCGTGCCGGGGTCGGTGGTGCTGATGGCCGGTGAGCCGGGCGTGGGTAAATCGACGCTGTTGCTTGAAGTGGCATCGCGGTGGGCGGCGATGGATGGCCGCAAGGCGCTATACGTGACTGCTGAGGAATCTGCAGGCCAGGTCCGTGCCCGTGCTGAACGCACCGATGCGTTGAAAGACACGCTGTACTTGGCGGCGGAGTCGAACCTCGACGTGGTGTTTGGCCACGTCCAGCAGGTCAACCCCTCGCTGCTCATTGTGGATTCGGTGCAGACTATGCACGCCGCGGGTGTGGAGGGTGTTGCGGGTGGGGTGGCACAGTCCCGCGCAGTAACGGCTGCGCTGACCACACTGGCGAAGACGACGAACCTGCCGATCATCCTGGTGGGGCATGTGACTAAGGACGGCAACGTGGCCGGCCCGCGCGTGCTCGAGCACCTGGTGGATGTGGTGTTGAACTTTGAGGGTGACAGGCAGTCGTCGTTACGCATGCTGCGTGGCATGAAGAATCGCTTCGGGGCGACGGACGAGGTGGGGTGCTTCGAGCAGACCGCTGGTGGCATCCGGGAGGTACCGGACCCATCGGGGCTGTTCCTCTCTCACCGCGGGAAGACTCCGGACGGTTCTGCGGTCACGGTGGCGATGGATGGCGTCCGGCCGATGCTGGCGGAAGTCCAGGCACTTACCGTCGATCCGGTGAATAAGAGCCCGCGACGCGTGGTCACGGGCTTGGATTTCAACAGGGTGCCGATGGTGCTCGCTGTCCTGCAGGCACGCTGCGGGCAGCGCACGAATGACAAGGACGCGTACGTAGCAACCGTTGGCGGTGTGAAGATCACCGAAACAGCAACGGATCTTGCGGTCGCGCTGGCTACATGGTCGAGCCTGCACGAAACACCGCTGCCGCCGAAGACTGTGGTCATCGGCGAAGTGGGCCTCGCGGGTGAACTACGAAGGGTGCCTAACCTCGGACGCCGCCTGCAGGAGGCGGCGAGGTTGGGATACGAAAACGCGATCGTGCCCAGCGGAGAACTCGAACCGGTCGAGGGAATGCGGGTCAGTCAGGTCTCTACGCTCGGGGAGGCGATCGCGCTGTTAGCTAAATAACTACAAGAAACTAGGTGATGTTGAAGGGGGCTGCTTCCGAAGCATTGTCGCCGATGACCGTGTGCAGGAAGTAGGACCCCGGCTCGATCGCGGGACGGTCATCACACTTACCCGGCTGAGATACGGTGCCGGACCAGCGAGCCTGGTAGCCCTGCTTCTCCCCCGCCTTGTAGGTCTGGGTGCCGGACACGACGGGCTGGTAGCAGTCGGTGTCTGCCCACATGCGCTCGTTGGTACGCATGTCGTACACCTCGAAGCGCAGGATGTTCTCGTCAAGGTCGATGACGCAGTCGGTGTCGGTCGGGTTTTCCACTTCCATGTAGAACACCGGCTCGGTGCCTGCGGCGTAGGACGGCTGGTTCGGCAACGCCTTGATCCGTAGGTCCTTGAGTTCGCATGCGCCAGTGCGGGCCGGTGCGGCCTCAACACTGGAAGGTTCCTCGGACGGGGATGCGGACGCAGTCTCAGACGTAGATTCCTCAGGCGCGGCGACGGTCGGCTCGGTAGCCACGGTCGGGTTCACGGTTTGCTCGGTGGAGGTTTCGGTTGCCCCATCCGATCCGGATCCGCCGCTGCGGGCCATGGCGGAAAGCGCCCAGACCAGCAACGCCACAACCACGAGGAGGATGACGAGGGCCGCGACGCGGCGACGCATGTAGATCTCCGGGGGCAATGGGCGCTGGTTCGACATGCTTATAACTTAATCGCCGAAGTTTTCGTAGGTGGTCTCGACACGGCCGTCCGAAAGACGGTAACGCGCGCCAACCACACCGATGCTGCGCTTGCTCAAGCCAGCAACAACGGCGGGGATGCGGGCGACCAAGTGCTCGGCGCCGTGGCGGGCGTGGGCTTGCTCGACCTGTTCGCCGCGCTTTTCGGCCTCGACGATGGATGGGGCGATCTTCTCGACGAACAGGCGGGTCAGGCCGTGCGGGATCTCGCCGGACTCGAACGCCTGGACTGCGGAGCCGACAGCGCCGCACTTTTCGTGGGACAGGAACAGCACGAGGTCTACGCCGAGGCCGTCGACGGCGAACTCCACGGATGCGGAAACAGCGGAGTCGACGCAGCCGCCGGCGGTGCGGATGACGAAGATGTCGCCGAAGCCGGCGTCGAAAAGCAGCTCGACGGGCACGCGCGAGTCAGAACAACCGATGACACATACGGCTGGGTTCTGGCCGGAGGTGAGCTGCTGGAGTGTTTCGGCGTCGCGGTGCGGGGCGACGGTGTTGCCGGTGGCGAATCGCTCGTTGCCTGCGCGAAGCAGGTCCCACACTTCGCGCGGGGAGGTAGCGGCCTGGAGCTCTGTTGCATTAGTCATACCGGCTATTGTGGCACGCATTGTGCAGAATATTCGCCCAAATCAGATAGTTGATTGGTATCGCGCCAACGCGCGGGATTTGCCGTGGCGCAAACCGGGTACGTCACCGTGGGGTGTGCTGATCAGCGAGGTCATGAGCCACCAAACCCAGGTGGAGCGCGTTGCCCCCATTTGGTTGGAGTGGATTGAGCGCTGGCCGACTCCGCACGATTTTGCGCAGGCGCGTATCGACGACATCCTGCGCGCCTGGGCCAACCTCGGCTACCCACGGCGGGCGTTGAGGTTGCGGGAGTGCGCGCAGGTGATCGTCGACAAGCATGGCGGCGTTGTGCCGGACGATGTGGACGCGCTGCTGGCACTGCCTGGCATTGGGGACTACACGGCGCGGGCGGTGGCGTGTTTCGCCTACGGGAAGAACGTGCCGGTTGTTGACACGAATGTGCGTCGCGTGGTGGCGCGTGTGGAGCGCGGCCAGGCGCTGGGGGTGCCGGGGAAGAAGGAAATCCAGGAGGTTGCGCACCTGCTTCCGGAGGACAACGGTCCCGAGTTTTCGGTCGGGCTCATGGAGCTTGGTGCGCTGGTGTGCACCGCGAAGGCACCGAAGTGCGATGCGTGCCCGATTGCGCAAGATTGTGCCTGGTTGGCGGCGGGCAGGCCGGCACCTGAGGAGGGGCAGCGGCGGCCGTCGCAACGTTTTGAGGGCACGGATAGGCAGGTCCGCGGCAAGATTATGAAGGTACTGCGCGAGGCAGATTCGCCGGTTGAGCAGGCGATTATCGACGCCGTCTGGCCCGACGACGCCCAACGCTCACGCGCACTGTTCTCACTGTTGGAGGACGGCCTCGCCGAGCAGGATGAGCGCGGTTACTTCCACTTACCGCGGTAGGTCAGCCCACCCGGCAGCTTGATCCACACGCCGCCACGCGAGTTGATGGTCACTGGCCCGACGCGCTTGGAGGCGGAAACGCCCGAACCGGAGTAATTCAGCCAGCTGTCCTTGCTGAGCTTCTGGCGCTTACGAAACTGGAATCCCATAGCCGGCAGTTTACACTGCTGTACATGCAAAAACGTTGGTGCTCCCTGCTCATTCCGGTGTTATTGGCCCCATCCGCGCAGGCTGCGGACCTGAGCGCGGAGTCGTTGTCGTCGCTGTCGTCGGTGGGGTCGTCGACACTCGAGGTGGTACGCGACGCGTCGTCGTTGTCGTCGCTTCCGGAGTCATCGTGGAAACCACTGGCCGGCGCACCAGGTAGCGAGGCGGGCTCGCTTGACGCGGTGAAGCGGGTGCCAGGGTCGACCGGCCAGCGCATCCGCTACACCACCACGAACGAAAAGGGCGAGAAGGTCGCGGTGACTGGGGCGTTTTACAAACACCGCCGCGCGAAGGGGCTCATCGCGCTCGCACCGGGCACGCGTGGTCTGGGTGATCAGTGCGCGCCATCGGCAGGCTCGTCCATGCTGGTGCGCATCGAAGACGGCACCGTGAACATTAACTATGAGGCGCCCCTGGTACAGAAGCTGCTGGATGCCGGCTATTCCGTGATGGTCACCGACTACATCGGGTTGGGCACCGATGGATTGCACACCTACTTGAACAGGGTGGATCAGGGGCATGCGCTTATCGACGCCGCCCGCGCCGTCGCAAAACCAAACCAAAAAGTGGGCTTCTGGGGCTACTCCCAAGGCGGTGGCGCTGCCGCGGCCGCTGCGGAACTCGTCGCCGACTACGCACCCGAACTCAACGTGATGGGAACGTTCTCCGGTGCCCCGCCAGCCGACCCGCTGGGTGTGCTGGAGCAAGGTACCGCACCGATGCTCACCGCCGTGGCCGGTTTTGCCGCTGCGAGCTACTCCGAAAGCTACCCGGAATTCGGCGAGGCCCTGCAGGAACACCTCACCGACGAGGGCAAAGTCTGGCTCGAAGGACTGAAAAACTCGTGCGTGGTCGACGCCTCGTTGTCTGCGCCGGCCGACCCTTCCACACTGTTCACCTCTGGCGGCTCGTTTGCCGAGGTCGTGCATTCCGATGAGCGGCTGGCGAAGTATCTGGAACTAAACAAAATGGGCACCGTCGCGCCGTCTGCGCCGATCATGGTGATGACGAATGCCGACGACGACCTCGTTCCGGAGCCGCAAGCCACCCAACTGGCAGAGGACTATTGCGCCGTCGGTGCGCAGGTGGAGTACCGACGCGTGGTGGTGCCGGGTTCCCCGACGCAACCATTGTCTTCGGGGCGTCTGCAGTTGACGCCACGCGTTCCTGGTTCGGGCCATGCCGCTCCCCTGCTTTTGCAGGCCGATAATGCGATTGCGTGGATGGATGATCGTTTCGCCGAACAGCCTATGAAACGGGTGTGCCCCTCCGACCATCCTGCATATGAGGTGGTGAAGGGGCTTGACGCGGTGGAGATCACCGCGTTAGTCCTCGGCATCCTTGGGATGCTGGGGATACTCGGTGGCGCAGCCTGGTGGGTTTACACCGGCTCGGGGCCGTTGTCTTCCTTGCCCTCGTTGCCGTTCTGATCTTCGGCGGTCGTGTCGCGCTCATCCGGGAACTCGGAGGCTTCGGACTCCGGCTGGGTGCGCTCCGGCTCGATGTCGCGGACCTCTTCTTCCAGCTCGACGTCGAAGGCCTCCGCTGGCAGCGGGCGTGGACGTGGGGTGAAGGTGAAGGTCGCATCCGGGGCGGCCTTGCCGCGATCCTTGCGGGCCGTCTCCACGTCGCCATCCCAACCCTCGACGTCCACGGTGATGATCTCCCCGGCACCGATCTCGCCGAAGAGGATCTTCTCGGACAGGATGTCCTCGATCTCCCGCTGGATGGTGCGACGCAGCGGACGTGCACCCAGCACGGGGTCGAAACCACGGACTGCAAGCAGGTTCTTGGCGTTCTCGGTGAGCTCGATGCCCATGTCCTGCGCGGCCAGGTTCTTGTCCACTCGAGCGATGAGCAGGTCCACCATCTGGACAATCTCTTCCTGGGAGAGCTGCTTGAACACGACGATCTCGTCGATACGGTTCAGGAACTCCGGGCGGAAGTGCTTCTTCAGCTCGTCGTGGACCTTACCCTTCATGCGCTCGTACTGCGCCTCGGAATCCGCAGCGGTATCCCCGGTGAAGCCCAGGCCGACCGGCTTGGAGATGTCGGAGGTACCCAGGTTCGAGGTGAAGATCAGCACCGTGTTCTTGAAGTCCACGTTGCGGCCCTGGCCGTCGGTGACGTGGCCTTCTTCCAGCACCTGCAGGAGGGTGTTGTAGATCTCCTTGTGGGCCTTCTCGATCTCGTCGAAAAGCACGACCGAGAACGGCTTGCGGCGCACCTTCTCGGTGAGCTGGCCGCCCTCTTCGTAGCCGACGTATCCCGGAGGGGCACCGAAGAGACGCGACGCCGTGAAGCGATCGTGGAACTCGCCCATGTCCACCTGGATCAGGGAGTCGTCGTCGCCGAAGAGGAACTCTGCAAGCGCCTTCGACAGCTCCGTCTTACCCACACCGGACGGGCCAGCGAAGATGAACGAACCGGACGGACGGTTCGGATCCTTCAGACCCGCACGGGTGCGGCGGATGGAACGGGACACAGCCTTAACAGCCTCGTCCTGACCGATGATGCGCTTGTGCAGCTCGCCTTCCATGTTGAGCAGGCGCTTCGACTCGCTCTCGGTGAGCTTGAACACCGGGATGCCGGTCCAGTTGGCCAGCACGTCAGCGATCTGCTCCTCGCCAACCTCGGCGATGTCCTCGAGGTCGTCCGAGCGCCACTTCTTCTCCTTCGCGGCGCGCTCCTCGGTGAGCTTGCGCTCCGTTTCGCGCAGGCTAGCTGCCTTCTCAAAGTCCTGGGCGTCGATCGCCGCTTCCTTTTCCTTGCGGACCTCAGCGATACGGTCGTCGACCTCACGCAGGGAATCCGGGGCGGTCATGCGCTTGATGCGCATGCGGGCGCCGGCCTCGTCGAGAAGATCGACTGCCTTATCCGGCAGGAAACGATCGTTGATGTAGCGATCCGACAGGTTTGCGGCTGCCTTGAGCGCATCGTCGGTGTAGGACACGCGGTGGTGCGCCTCGTAGCGGTCGCGCAGGCCCTTGAGGATCTGGATGGTGTCCTCGATGCTCGGCTCGTCCACCTGCACCGGCTGGAAACGACGCTCAAGAGCGGCGTCCTTCTCGATGTGCTTGCGGTACTCATCAAGCGTGGTGGCACCGATGGTCTGGAGCTCGCCACGAGCCAGCTTCGGCTTCAGCAGCGAAGCAGCGTCGATCGCGCCTTCGGCGGCACCGGCGCCGACGAGGGTGTGGATCTCGTCGATAAACAGGATGATGTCGCCGCGCTGGTTGATCTCCTTGAGCACCTTCTTCAGGCGCTCCTCGAAGTCACCGCGGTAACGCGAACCTGCAACCAGGGAGCCCAGGTCCAGCGAGTAAACCTGCTTGTCCTTCAGGGTCTCCGGGACGTTGCCGTTAGCAATGTCGAGCGCCAAGCCCTCCACGACAGCAGTCTTACCGACGCCCGGCTCACCAATGAGCACCGGGTTGTTCTTGGTACGGCGTGACAGAACCTGCATGACGCGCTCGATTTCCTTATCGCGACCCACAACCGGGTCGAGCTTGCCTTCCTTGGCAGCAGCGGTGAGGTTACGGCCGAACTGGTCGAGCACGAGCGAATTGGAACGCTCGCCGCCCTGCGGGCCGCCACCACCTGCACGGTTGCCGCCAGCACCCGCACCTGCGAAGCCTGGGCCGCCGCCCTGCTGCGGGGACTCCGGATTCTGTGCCTCGCCGCCCTCGTAACCAGACAGCAACTGGATAACCTGCTGGCGCACACGCGGCAGGTCAGCGCCGAGCTTGATCAGCACCTGGGCTGCAACGCCCTCGCCCTCACGGATCAGGCCGAGCAGCAAGAACTCGGTGCCGATGTACTTGTGGCCCATCTGCAAACCCTCACGCAGGGAGAGCTCCAGGACCTTCTTGGCACGCGGGGTAAACGGGATGTGGCCGGTGACCGGCTGGGTGCCGTGGCCAATGATGTCGATGACCTCGCGGCGCACATCCTCAAGGTTGATACCCATGGATTCGAGGGCCTTCGCGGCGACGCCCTCGCCTTCCTTAATCAGGCCGAGCAGGATGTGCTCGGTGCCCATGTAGTTGTGATTGAGCGCGCGCGCTTCCTCCTGCGCCAGGACGATGACGCGACGGGCCCGGTCGGTAAACCGCTCGAACATGTGGCTGACCCCTTCTATAGCTAAATCGTTGTCCACCACCATAACGCCGGGGTGCGACATCACTTCCCACGTTTTGACTGCCGGGGGCGTGGAATCGTCGAAAAGCAGTGCTCAGAGGGGATGTTCACCCTTAGCGAACATCCCTGAAATACACATTTTCATGCAGTTTGCAGCCCGGATTAAACGGGTGCCCGCACGAGGGGCACGCGGCCCCATACTCGGCGTGCGTCATCATGTAACCGCACGCGCCGCACATCACAGAGCGCAGTTGCTTATCGACGCCCACAAACCGGTGATCCGCCAACTCGTCATGGCACAGCGAACAGGCCCAGAGTTTGTGGCAGGCCCCGCAGGTGTTGGCAACGACGTCGCGCTCCGAATGCCAATGCGCGCACCGGCCTTGCGGGTCGACGTCGATACCGTGGATTTTCATTAATTCACCGGGATTACGGAGCCGCTGTACTTCTCGCGGATCCACTCTGCGGTCTCCGGCGAGCTCAGGTCCGCCGCCAGCTTCTCGATGCGAGGATCCTTCGCCGCGTCCTCATTGGCTGCGAGGATATTCACGTACGGGTTGTTCTCCGGGCTTTCGGCAATGACAGAGTCCTCCGACGGGTTCAGGCCAATTTCCAGAGCGAAGTTCGAGGTTACGATGACACCAGCGACAGACTCGTCCGACAGCGACTGAATAACCAGGGTGTCTTCGACCGGGACGATCTCAATGTCCTTCGGGTTGTCGGTGATCGACTGCAGGTTGATCTTGGACACGTTTGCCGGATCAATCTCCTGGTCCAGACCGATGACGCCGTTGGCCTCCAGCAGGATCAGCGCACGGGCAAGGTTGGACGGCGAGTTATGAGTCACGATCTTCGCCCCCTGCTCCAACTCGTCAATGGACTTGATGGAGTTGGAGTACATCCCCATCGGCTCAATGTGGACTCCGACGATGTTGACCAGGTTCTTGCCAGTCTGAGTATTCCAGTCCAGCAGGTACGGCGAGTGCTGGTAAAAGTTCGCGTCCGCGGAACCGTTGGCCACCGACATGTTCGGTTCCGACCCACCAGAAATGACCTTGACATCCAGCTCATACTCTGGATTTTGCTCATCGACGTAGCGCAGAATCTCCGCGTGGGGCGTGGCTTGCGCCAGGACGGTGAGCGGTTCTTCACCGCCTGAATCACTGGAGCAAGCAACGAGGCCGAGGCCAACTGCGGCAAACAAAGCAATGGACGCGAAACGCTTCATGGGGAAGCCCTTTCCCTATCGTGAACAACTTTGTCTGCCAATACTAGACTATGTGGTTCACAGTAGGTCAAGAATTACCGAATCCGCGATCCCAAGCACCGCCTCACGTGCATCTTCAGCGGTCCGGGCGGCAAGGGCAGCATCGGCCATCTTCCGGCAGGTATCCATGTCGTGCAGGCGCAGCGCCGCGCGCACTGCGTTGACCTTGCCGGGCGCCATAGACAGCGACTTCACGCCAAGGCCGACAAGGACGAGGGCCATGAGCGGGTCGCCGCCGGCCTCGCCACACACGCCGATGGGTTTGCCAGTAGCTTCACCGCCACGGCAGGTCTCGCGGATCATGGACAGCACCGCGGGCTGCCAGGGCGAGAGCAGTTCGGCGAGTTCGCCCTGCATGCGGTCAGCGGCCATCGTGTACTGGGAAAGGTCGTTGGTGCCGATGGAGCCGAAGTCCACAACGTCGAGCACCTGCCCGGCGCGAATCGCGGCCGCAGGGGTTTCGACCATGATGCCCACCTGCTTCAGGCCAGCAGCGCGGGCGCGTTCAGCGAACCACTCGGCCTCCTCGACCGTGGCGACCATGGGCGCCATCACCCACAGTTCGGCGTCCGGGACGTTGCGCTGCGCGTTGGCGAGTGCCTCCAACTGGTCGGCGAGCAGATCCTCGCGGGCTTGGGACAGGCGCAGGCCGCGGCGACCGAGGGCTGGGTTTTCCTCCTCGCCAAGGTCCGCAAACGACAGCGGCTTGTCGGCGCCGGCGTCGAGGGTGCGCACCACCACGCGGCGCTCGCCGAAGGCCTCGAGGACCTTGGTGTAGGTCTCGGTCTGCTCGTCCACGCTGGGCGCGGAGTCGCGATCCAGGAAGAGAAACTCAGAGCGGAACAGGCCGGAGCCTTCCAGGTCGTAGCCCGCAGCCTTCACCGCGTCTTCGGCAGTGCCGATGTTGGCCAGCAGTTTCACGGCGTGGCCGTCGCGGGTGGCGCCGGCGCCGGCGGAGCCTTCCAGTGCGGCGGCGCGGCGGCGGGAGCGCTCGTCGAGTTCGGCGACGTCCTCATCGGACGGGGCGACGATGATTTGGCCGGTGCTGCCGTCGAGGGCGATGCGGGGGTCGTCGACAATCGCATCGGAAATGCCCTTGACCTGCACCGCAGCGGGGATGCCGAGCTGTGCGGCGAGGATCGCGGTATGCGAGGTCGCGCCACCCGCCTCGGTGACAATGCCGAGCACCATCGCCGGATCCAGTGTGGCGGTCTCAGCGGGCGCAAGATCGTGCGCGACCAGGATCGACGGCGCCGTCAGATCCGGCACGCCCGGCTCCGGCAAGCCGCGAAGGCGTGCGGTGGCGCGGTCGCGGATGTCGTAAAGGTCGGTGACACGCTCGGCCATGTAGCCGCCGAGTTTGCGCAGCTTGTTCGCGTACGTCTCCACCGCGTCGTGTACCGCTTTGGTGGGGCCGCTGCCCTTCTTCAGTTCCTTGTCCACCCCGCGGATCAGGCCACGATCCGTGGCCAGCGCCGCGGTGGCCTCGAGCACCTCCTGCGACGCCTTCGAGTTGGCGTGCGCCGCGCGTTCGCGTAACGACGACGCCACCTCCCCCAACACTTCCCGTATCCGCTGACCATCCGCCTCGGGGTTCACGGAGGCGGGCTCGTGGTTATCGATACCCACCGCCGGGGTCACTACCGCGACGGGTCCGCAGGCAGTACCAGCGGACACACCAATGCCGTGAAGAACTGTGCGCTCAGTCATGCCACCGAGCCTACTCGGCGGGCGTGATCTCGAGGATCGCATCTCCAATTTCGACGGTGCCATCGGCCACGTCGTTTACTCCGCCGAGTTTCTTGGAGTTGACCACGGTGGTGATCACAGTGGTGTCGACCCCCTTGGCGGCAATCGCCGGGAAGTCCACCTCCGCCAGCGCGTCACCGGCAGCGACCTCCTGTTTCTTCTCCACCAGCGGGGTGAAGCCCTCGCCCTCGAGTTTCACGGTGTCGATGCCGATGTGCACCAGCAGTTCCGCGCCGTCATCAGTCTTGATGCCGTAGGCGTGGCCAGTCTTCGCCACAGAAATCACCTTGCCCGCAGCGGGCGCAACCACGGTGAGTTTGTCATTCGCCGGAATCACACCAACAGCCTGGCCGAGGGCGCCGGAAGCGAAGGCGGCGTCGTTAAGCGCTGCCATCGCCACAACCTCACCAGCGACAGGAGCGAGCACTGTGCTTTCAGTGCTTTGCGACGACCCCACAACCGCAACCGGCTCCTCCTCACGAGCAGCAGCCGCGCGAGCAAGCGCGTCCGCCTTCTCCTCAGGGGTGCGGTAGTCGGTGATCAGGATGATGAAGAACGAGGTGAAGAACGCCACTGCGATGGCGATCATGTAGACCCACATTGGGTCGAACACGAACATGGTCGGGATGGAGGTGAACACGAACGCGTTCGTCTTCACGCCACCGAACGGGGTGCCCAGGATCGCGATAGTCAGGCCGCCGGCGAAGCAGCCGACGAGCATGCGCGGGTAGATCTTCTTAAAGCGCAGGTGGATACCGTAGAGCGACGGCTCGGAGATGCCGCCGAGCAGGCCCGCGGCGAGGGCGGAACCGGAGGTCTGGCGCATCAGCGGGTCGCGGTCACGAATAGAAATAGCCAGCACCGCGGCGGTGGCGCCGAAGCAGGCAAAGTTCCACGCACCCATTGGTCCCTGGATGAAGTCGTAGCCAAGGGTGTTGATGTTCACCAGCATCAGCGCGTTGAGCGGCCAGTGCAGGCCAAGCGGAACCAGGAACGGGTAGAGCATCGGGATCAGCAGCGCGAACAGGAACGGCGCATTGCCGTTCATCCACGCCAGACCAGTACCGATCCACGCGCCGAGCAGGTAGCCGAACGGGCCGATGATGAACGCGGTGACCGGGATCATGACCAAAAGCGTCAGAAACGGCACGAACACCATGTGCACCGCAGACGGAATGATCTTCTGCAACCCCTTGTACAGCAAGGCCGCAACGGCTGCCATGATCAGCGGCACGAACACGTTGCCGTTGTAGCCGTTCAGAATCATCGGCAGGCCGAACACATCGACGACGTCGGTCGGTGCGCCGAATAGGTCGATCACCCGTGCCTCGGGGTGGTCCACCAGGTTCAGGTAATCCGGGGTGAACAACGCCAGCATGATCGCCGCTGGCACCCACGGGTCGATGTTGAGCTTCTTGCCCGCATTGTAGGCCACCGCCACCGGCAGGAAGAAGAACACCGAGCCCCACATGGCGTCGACGAACTGCCAGCCCGGCGTCTTCACTTCCGCGTGGAAGTCAATGATGTGAAACGCGTCAAGGAACGCCGCAAACGCGATGATCAGCGAAGCACCGAGCAGCACGCCCAGGATCGGGCGGAACGAGTCCGAGAGGTACTCGAAGAACGCGTCCAGCCACGGCATCTTGCCCTTGGCCTTGTCGCGCTGCTGCTTCTTCAACTCATCGTTGGAAACCGAGCGGCCCGCCATCTCGGGCAGGTTATTGATCGCGTTGTACACCGTAGCCACGTCACCACCGACGATGACCTGGTAGTGGCTGCCGCCCTGGGGGACCGCGCCCATCACTTTCGGGTTTGCTTCGAGGCGGTCTTTGTCGGCCAGGGAGGCGTCGTTGAGTTCGAACCGCAGTCGGGTCGCACAGTGCGTCATCGATGCGATGTTGTCGGCCCCGCCGATTCCGGCGAGGATATCGGCAGCCTGATCTTGCAGGCTCGCCTTAGTGGTCGCCATGCTGATGCTCCTTTCAACCACATGGTTTAGTCACATCAAACGTTAGTTGGTTATAACCACCGTGCACAATTAGCAGGGGTCGAGATATTCCTCACGATCCGACAACACTCGCGCGTTCCCGCCGTAGTTCTTCTTCGCAGCACACAGCGCATCGGTGTCGTGGCCAAAATCGAGGTATACCGGGTAAATATCGTTGCCATCGACCTGTGCGCGAAGCGACGGGCAGTGGCCTGGATAGGTGAACTCAGCATTTCCATCGCCGAGATACGCAATGTCAAACGCAAGCTTGGAGTGTGTCGAGCCAATATCTCCGTCCGCAATTACGGAATCGAGAATGAGAATTCCTCGTCCATCACAATTCGGCGCAGAGATTTGACGCTTAACCCCTTCAAACTGCGCCTCGATAATCACGCCATCGCTGTCGCGCTTAATCCCCCAGTTTGGGTCGAGTGTGCTCGATGTCGGCACAGGAGTGGAAGCCTTCGCCTGCTTCTTGTGCGGCGGCTCCTGACCAGGCGGGTATACGCCGCAGCGTGGCTCCTTATCCGCCAGGGATTCGGGAACGCCGAGCTCCTCAAGACGACCCGGGTTAAAGCACGGCCGCGCCATACCCATGCCATCCCACACGCCATCGGACTCTACTTCTACCCAGTGCTTACCGTCCCACTGCGCGAGGATGATGTTGCCGGAATTCGGAACTCCGGGACGAGTGAATCCACCTTCGCAAGGACCATACAGCTCAAACTCTTCAAGCCCTGGCGAATTTTTGATTGCATCAGTGGAGCAATCCGGTGGGGGCAGCTGCGACGTTGTTGTGGTTGGCGTGGTAGGCACCGTTGGCTCCGCAAGCTCTGCTTGTTCACTACTGCCACAGCCCGCCAACGAGGCTGCGAGGAGTACTCCGGCTGCTGCGAGGGGCCAACGGCGCATCGTCGCTAAGCCTCCGGCTTCACCATCGGGAACAGGACGGTCTCGCGGATACCCAGCCCGGTCAGGGCCATGAGCAGGCGGTCCACGCCCATGCCGCAACCTGCTGTCGGCGGCATGCCCTGCTCCATAGCGGCGAGGAAGTCCTCGTCGAGCACCATGGCCTCGTCGTCACCATGCGCCGCCAGGCGGGCCTGGTCTTCGAAGCGCTCGCGCTGGATCACGGGGTCGATGAGCTCGGAGTAGCCGGTGGCCAACTCGAAACCGCGGACGTAGAGGTCGAACTTCTCGGTCACACCCGGCTGCTCGCGGTGGTCGCGGGTCAGCGGGGAGGTCTCCACCGGGAAGTTGATGACAAAGGTCGGCTCGTAGAGCTGGTCGGAGCAGAGCTCCTCCCAGATTTCCTCCACAAGCTTGCCGTGCAGCCAGCCTGCATTCTCCGGAACCTTCAGACCGATAGTCTCGGCGATGCCCTTGAGTTCCTCCACGGAGGAATCGATGGTCACCTCAGGCTGGCCCGGGAACTTACGCTGCAGCGCCTCGTTGAGCGACGGGTACATCTCCAGTACCTTCCACTCGCCGCCAAAGTCGTACTCGGTGCCGTCAGCCAACGTGACCTTCTGGGAGCCGAAGACTTCCTGGGCACAGAACTGGACGAGGCCCTTCATGGTTTCGGCGCCGTCCTTGTAGGTACCCCACGCCTGGTAGGTCTCCAACATGGTGAACTCCGGCGAGTGGGACGAATCCACGCCCTCGTTGCGGAAGTTCTTGTTGATCTCAAAGACGCGCTCCAGGCCACCAACAACGGCCCTCTTCAGGTAGAGCTCCGGCGCGATGCGCAGGTAGAGGTCAATGTCCAGCGCGTTGGAGTGGGTGACAAACGGACGCGCCGCAGCACCGCCGTGCAGCGTCTGCAGCATCGGCGTCTCAATCTCCACAAAGTCCAGGCCCGTCAGGTACT
Organism: Corynebacterium coyleae; assembly: GCF_030408635.1. Classification (NCBI taxonomy): domain Bacteria; kingdom Bacillati; phylum Actinomycetota; class Actinomycetes; order Mycobacteriales; family Corynebacteriaceae; genus Corynebacterium; species Corynebacterium coyleae. Next base: position 2,098,065 of record NZ_CP047198.1, read on the forward strand.
TACGCACCGCGGCCATGACCTTGATGCGGGTCATAGCGTTCTTGCGTGCGTCCTCGCGCATGATCAGATCCGTGTAACGGCGACGGACGCGCTGCTCCTCGTTCATGTCCGCAAACGCGACCGGAAGCGGGCTCAAGGCCTTCGAGGCCATGTGCCAGGACTGTGCCTGGACGGAGAGCTCGCCTCGTCGAGAAGCAATGATGCGCCCACGAACCGAGACAATGTCACCCAGGTCCGTGTCAGCCTTCCACTGCGCGAGGGCTTCCTCGCCCACCTCTGCCAGCGACAACATGACCTGCAACTGGGTGCCGTCACCCTCCTGCAAGGTGGCAAAGCAGAGCTTGCCGGTGTTGCGCTGGAACATGATGCGGCCGGCGACGGCCACCACATCCTGGGTTTCCTGGCCGGCCTCAAGGCGGGTCACACCGTCGCCTTCGCCCTCTTCAACGACCTGGTACTTCGCCCGCAGGTCCTTCAGCGAGGTCGTACGGTCAACTTCGACGGGGTAGGCATCACGGCCCTCGCCGATAAGCCGTTGCCTCTTCTCCCGGCGGATTTGCTGCTGCTCTGAAAGATCCTGCGTACTCACGCCGGTCAATCGTAGTCTATTGGCAAAGCGGAAGATCCAGACGCTGCTCTTCCGAGTTCAAACCGTTAATAATCATGAGGTATTCAGGCTTGTCCTGCGGCACCATCACATAGGCAGGCGGGTTCGCGTCCGGCAACTCATAGGAGTTCACGGTGCACTCACCGGAGCCCAGAACGACGGCCTCGCGCGGGTCCGGCACCGCATCGTCGCGGTCATACTCGTCGGCGTACTTCACCACAGACACGCCCAACTCTGCGTTGGCGCAGCGGATCTTGCCTTCCTGGTCCGGATCGGTCGAGCCGTTCTCGCAGCGCAGGTCCTGCCAGCCCTTCTGGCCGGACTTCTTGGACACGATATCCGGGTACTCCTCGGCGATCTGCGCCTCCGCACCCTCCCAGGCCTCGCCACGGTTGGCGGACCAATACCACAGTGCCGCAATGGCGATCAGCAGCAGCGCCAGGATCGCGATGATCCACGGCCACGGAACCTTCTTCTCGTTCGTCGCCGCCGGACGGGTGTAATTGCCGTCCGGGCCGTACGCGTACGGCTCAGGGCGCTTGCGATAGCCGTCCTCCGGGTTGGGGGCCACGTCGATGTTGGACGCCTCCTGGGGCGCCTCGCCCACCGGCACCATATGCAGCACATCCGCACAGGTGCGCACGCCCTCGCGTGGGGCCTCGCCCGTCATCAGACTGACCACGCTGGCGAACTTGTCCACATTCGCCTTGGCCAACTCCTCATCCGAGCCAACCGCGTCGGTACTCGGACCAACCAGGGTGAGCTTCACCGGGGTGGTCGACCACTGCGGCTGCACCAAGAGGCGCTCCGGCGAAATAGAACGGGAGACGAACCCGGACAGGCCCTTCAAGTCGTAATCGTCGATGGCCTCGGCCACCGGGGCAAGCAAGTCGCGCACTTCCTGCTGGGTAAACGTCGCGCCCTTTTCCGCAATGAGGTCGCTGAGCGGCGTGCCGGTTGCGGCCTCGCGCAGGACGAAAAGCTGCCCTTCGTCGGTGGTGCCCACACTGCGCGGCTGGAACGCGCCCGGATGCGCCGCCAACGCGAGGCGGCTGTTGAGCGTGTTCACGTCGGCGCCGAGGTGTTCCGCCACCTTCGTGTCAAAGACCTCCACCTCTACGGCGTGGCCTTTGTCGTCCGACGCGGTGTACAACGTGGACGTTTCAGTACGGCCGCTTTCACGCACCTGCTCAGGGGTGAAGGCGAAGCCGAAGCGGTCGGCGAGGATTCCGGCGATGTTGGGCACAGACATGCGCCGCATTCTACCGCCTGCGACCGCAGCCCGTTCGGCTACCTGTCTTCTTCGATGTGCTTGAAGCCAATCCCGAGCGGCAAACCGACGTTGTCGGCCAGGCGCACAGGGCCGAGGTCGACGGCGGCGAGGAGGCGGGCGTCGCCACGCTCGGGCGCTTCGCGCATTGCCAGATCGCGCAGCTCAAGGTAGGCCGGTTCAAGGCCCTCGGCGGCGAGCACACCACGCACGGTTTCAAGCACGACCTCGGCGCCCTGCTCAGCGGCGTGGGCGCCTGCGGTCAGCGCCGCCGGCAGTGCGAGAGCGGCCTCGCGCAGGTCCTCCGGCACGTCGGCGTTGCGCAGCGACACCGCCAGCCCGTTCGGGGTGCGCACGGTGGGCACGGAGTGCAGTTTGACCTCCATACGCAGGCCAGAGACCGCATATTGCGTAGCCACGAGCACCTCAAAGTCCTTCTCCCCCAACACCACATCCGTCGCGTGCGAGGCGTTAATCGCCGCGAGAATGCGCGCCACCTCGCGCTGCGTGTGCTCCGGGTCCTCCAGCGGATCCGCCCCGGAATCCACCCGCACCTTGGTCTCCAGCGGGCCGTGGAACACCACGTCCACCTTCTCGTCGGCGAAGATGTCCGGGACCTCGTCGCCAGTAAACGTGACCACGACATACGAGCCGAGCAGGGACTTCGCCGCACGGATCAACTCGATGTGGCCCGCGTGCACGTCGCGACCCAACGGCACGACCACAACGGACTTGCCAATCTTGCGAAACGCCCGCCCGTACGTCGCCAGCAGCGCCTCATCCGTAACGACGACCGCCTTACCTGCCTCAAACGCCATCTCTCTTCCCCTTTATCTTCCCTCGTATTTCTGAATAACCCACAGTTCCGTATCCGTGTCCTGCTCCATCTCACCGCGTCGGCGCTGCAGATCCACAAACAGCCTGCGCACCCCGGGTTCCGGCAGTGCGTCGAGCATCCGATCCAGTTCGTTGACGCTCCTTGCGTATCGACGACCCGACGCCGCCTCGATGAACTTCTCCGCCACCGCCTCAAACGCAGGAACCGTATCGATGAGCAGCTCGAGCGCGTCATCGCGCACCGTCGCTTCCAGTGCGCGAAGTTCTTGGGCGGCGGCGATGGTGGGGCGGACGGTGCCGTCGATACGCATGCTCGTGCCGCCGATCTCCGCGATGAGCAGCCCCACGACGGTTTCGCCGAGTTCGTCCGCGGCGGAGGTGACCCAGATGTTGTCGAAGAGGTTGTGGGCGCACATGGTGATGGCCTGGGACGTTTCGACGTCGTCAAGCAACTGCGGGCCTTCCTCCAACGCGGTGTGGAGGAACATCTGCTGCGGGCGCGCGTAATCAGCCAGGATTTCTGCGGCGGCGCGGATATCGTTCGCGGAGCCGTCGATGAGCACGAGGTCCACGTGCGCGATTGCGCCCGGGTCGGTGTTGATATCGATCGGGCGCACGGTGTGCCCGGCGCGCTCCATGTCGAGAGCGAGTTGGCTGTGGCCGGGGATTGCGCCTACGAGCAGGCGTGGCGCCATTTACTTCCCCCGGCGCGCGAGCAGTTCAGCGACGGAAATGGAGTTCTCGCGCTCGTCACGACGACGGCGGCCCGAACGGTGCGGCTCCTCCTGCGGTTCCGGTTCCGGGGTTGGCTCCGGCTTGGGTTCTGGCTGCGGTTCCGGCTTGGGTTCCGGCTTTGCTTCTGCTTCCGCTTGCGCCTTTCGTTCGCTGATCAGGTCAGACAGCGGGTTGCGTGCGGGACGGCCGGACGGCTGGGTGCCAATGCGGCCAGCGATCGCATCCGAGCTCGGCGCACCTGTCGGACGCACGCGGTCGAGCACAACCGTGTCGTCGGTCGACGGCGATGGGCGCGCTGGTTCTGGTTCTGAGATCGGTTCTGGTTCCGGGGTGGGTTCCGGCGCTGGCTCTGGCTCTGGGGTGCTCTCCAACTCGGAGATGCGACGCGCAGAGGCGCGCACGGCGGCTGGCTCGTACTCGAAGACGCGGCCGTTGAGCTCCTCCAACTGTGCTCGCAGTGCCTGGATCTCGTCCTGCAGCGCGCGAAGGGCTTCCATGTCCACCGCGGAGCCCTCGCCCTGCGGCAACGCTGCGATGACCGCCTTGTGGCGTTCTTCCTGCTCGCGGACTTGTTCGCGGGCGGCTTCGGCGTCCCGGGTGGCGTCGTCACGCTCGCGGCGGCTGCGGAAGTTCAAGATCAGCCCGGCCGCGCCCGCCCACAGTGCGAAGATCAGGGCGATCTTCAGCGCGTTGGCGGAGTTGGTAAACAGCATGACAACGGTGCCAATTACGGCGACAACAAAGGGGACGATGACCCACAGGGTTGCGCTGTCACTGGATGTGTTTTTGGCACTCATGCCCAACACTCTAGCCAACCCCCTGCCCGTCGGCGGGTGGCGACACCTCGCAGTTTTTCTCCAGCACCAACCCGGCAACACACAGCGCGATGCCACCGAGGGTGCCCACGGTCAGCGGCACGACGTCCTCGGATGCGGCCGCCAGCACGTCGAGCCTGCGCACCACATACATCAACGCGCCTGCATACATGCCGCCGCAGATCGCACCCGCCCACGCGCTGGCCTTGCCGAACACCATGAAGTTCGCGGCCTGCATCGGGTTGAGTTGGCTGCGGTCCAGCCCCACCTGGCCGTCCTTGCGGCGCTTGTGCACCACCCACGCCAGCCACCCGGCGACCGCGGCGATGCACCACAGCGACAGCGACACGATTAGGTCCAGCGACTCCAGCCAGCTGTAATAACGCCGCACCACAATCAACGCAGCTGCGGCACTGAAGCCAGCGGCGGCAATGATCCCCTCGATCGGCGTGCGCTTCATAGTTTGCGCACCCCTTGATCCTCCAGGCCATCGAGCAATTCGCGTATCGACGACCCCCTCAACTCCGCACCCGGATCAATCTCCAACCACGGCTCGAGCACAAACTGGCGCAGGTGCGCGCGCGGGTGCGGGACCGTCAGCACCGGGTCGTCGGAGGTATAGCCCTCGATCCAGACAATGTCCACGTCCAGGGTGCGAGGGCCCCAGCGCTCCACGCGCACACGGTCGGCCTCGTTTTCCAGGCGCTGGCAGCGCTCGAGCAACTCGTGCGGGGTTTGGTCCACCTCCACCAGCAGGCTCTGATTGAGAAAGTCCGGCTGGTCGGTTTTTCCCCAGGGTGCGGTGGCGTAGATGGAGCTGGCTGCGACGGTTTCGTCAGCGAACTCGTCGACGACCGCGCGCAGGTGCGCACGCGCATCACCCATGTTCGATCCGGAGGACAGCACTGCGCGCATGGGCATCACATCCGTTTCCGGGAGCGGCGCGCCACCACGGCAACATCGTCGAAAACGGCCGGGATCGGCGCGTGTGGCTTGTGCAGAGTGACCTCGATGGCGTGCAGCGCGTCGTAGGTGCGCATGGCGGTCTCTGCGATCTCGACAACCACGGTCTCAATCAACTGACGCGGCGTACCGGTTGCAATCGCCAGCGCGGTGTCGGCGAGTTCGGCGTAGTTGACGGTTTTGGTGAGGTCGTCGTCACGCGCGGCGTCTGCAAACTCCATCCAGCACGTGATGTCCAGCGAGAACGCCTGGCCAAACTCCGTTTCATGCTCGAGCACACCGTGGTTGGCGTGAAATTGCAGGCCTTTGAGTTCGATGCGGTCAGCCATGGTTCCACCTTGCCACCACATCCACCGCGTCGCGCGAGACCGCAACCTCGTGCACACGCACGCACCACGCGCTGGCCTGGGCGGACAGTGCGGTCACAGCAGCGGTGGCCGGGTCCGCATCCACCGGCGAGTGATCCAGACCGCGGTCGGCGCGGATCTCGGTGAGGAAACGCTTGCGCGACGCGCCGACAAGAATCGGGAACTCGCCGGCAATGAACTCCGGCAGGGCGTTGAGCAACGCCCAGTTATCGGCCGCGGTCTTGGCAAAGCCCAGGCCCGGGTCCAGCGTGATCTGTTCCTTGGCCACACCCGCGGCCAGGGCGTTGTCGACGAGTTCCGCTAGCACCTGGTGGACGTCCTTGACCACATCCCCACCGTGGTCAGCCGCGCCCGAGGCGTTGACAAACGCATCCGCGCGCCAGTGCATGAGGCACACCGGCAGCTGCGTTTCCGCCATCACGCGGTACATGTCCTCATCCGCCAGGCCACCAGAGACGTCGTTGATCAGATCCACGCCCTCTTCAGCAGCGGCCTGCGCAGTGGCGGCACGCATCGTGTCAATCGAGGTCCGGATGCCATCCTCGTGCAACGTGCGGATCACCGGGCGGATGCGCTCCGCTTCCACCTCCGCGGGAACGCGGGTGGCGCCGGGTCGGGTGGATTCGGCGCCGACGTCGATAATGTCCGCACCCAACCGCACCAACTCGTGGGCATGGGCGATGGCATCGTCGGTGGCGAGCCACTTGCCGCCATCCGAAAACGAATCCTCCGTGACGTTGACAATCCCCATCACACTCGTGCGTCCGGGCAGTGTCAGGTCGGCGACAGTGGTCATTGGTGTTCTATCCCCTAATCAGGCTCATGACCTCGGCACGCGAGGCCGCGTTCTTCTGAAAACCGCCGCGCACAGCGGACGTGGTCGTCGTCGCACCCGGCTTCCGAATTCCACGCATTGCCATGCACAGGTGCTCGCATTCGATGACGACGATCACCGCAGACGCATCAAGCTTTTCGACGATCGCATCCGCAATCTGCGCCGTCAACCGCTCCTGCACCTGCGGGCGCTTCGCGTACATATCCGCCACACGCGCCAGCTTGGACAGGCCGGTCACCTTGCCGTCTTGTCCAGGGATGTAGCCAATGTGGGCTACGCCGTAGAACGGCACGAGGTGGTGCTCGCAGGTGGAGTAGATCGGAATGTCACGCACGAGCACCAACTCGCGGTGGTTCTCCGAAAAGGACTTCTCCAGGTGCACCTTCGGGTCCTCGTGCAGGCCTGCGAACACCTCGGCGTAGGCGCGCGCCACACGCGCTGGCGTCTCCACGAGGCCCTCGCGGTCCGGGTCCTCCCCCACCGCGATGAGCAGTTCACGCACGGCGGCTTCGGCGCGCTCGTGGTCAAACTTAGGCGTCGTCATCGTCGTCTCTCCTGTGCTTCGGTTCCTGCGGCTCGCGCGGCAACTGGGTCGTCTCGTCTTCAGACGCAGTCGGACGGGTCTCCGGCTCCGGACCACGCGCTGGGTTGTCTGGGCGTTCGTGCTCCGGCAGGCGGAAGCCGATCTCCTCGGTCTCCCGGGTCGGGTAGTTCTCCGCACCCGGGTGCTGCTTCGGCTCGGGCTGCTTTGGTTGCGGTCCGCCCACGTAGGTCCAGTCCGCCGGCGGCTTCTCACCGCGGTACTGCGGGGCCTTGCCCTTCGGCGGCTGCCAACGCGTGGAGCTCTTCTTCTCCGCTGCCTTCTCTTCCGCCTCGCGTTCCTTGCGACGACGCTCACGCGTCGCCTTCGACGCCTCCAGGATGGAGAAGCGCTTCGGTGGCTCCTCGCCACGCTCCTTGGCAATCTCCACCGGGGTCTTCACCGGCTCGCGACCGATCTGGCGGCCGAAGCGCACGTCGTGCTCCGGCAAGGTCGGGCGTTGCGGCTCGATCGAGTCGAAGATCTCCTCCAGATCGCCCCGGCGCAGGGTTTCCTTCTCCAGAAGCTTCGAGGCCAACGTATCCAGCTCGTCGCGGTAGCGCTCGAGGGTTGTGTAGGCGACCTTGTGGGCTTCGTCGAGAAGCGTCTGCATCTCCTCGTCGATCTTCGCGGCGACTGCCGGCGAGTACTCGAGTGTGCCGCCACCGCCGCGGCCGGAAAACGGATCGCCCTGCTCCTGGCCGTACTTCACCGGGCCGAGCGAGGAGGTCATGCCGTATTCGGTGACCATCGCACGCGCGATCTTCGTGGCCTGCTCGATATCGTTCGAGGCCCCCGTGGTCGGGGCGCCGAAGACGAGCTCCTCGGCAGAGCGGCCACCCATGGCGAACACCATGCGGGCGAACAGTTCGTCGCGGGTGTACATCCCCTTGTCGTCCTCGTCGGCCGTCATGGCGAAACCGCCGGTGCGGCCGCGGGCGAGAATGGTCACCTTGTACACGCGCTCGATGTCCTTGAGCGCCCAAGCAGACAGTGTGTGGCCGCCCTCGTGGTAGGCGGTGACCTTCTTCTCGTGCTCAGAGATGATCTTGCTGGAGCGACGCGGGCCGCCGATCACACGGTCGGTGGCTTCTTCCAACGCATCCGCGGTGATCACGTTGCCGCCGATGCGGGCGGTGAGCAACGCGGCCTCGTTAAGCACATTCGCCAGGTCCGCACCCGACATGCCAGCCGTGCGCTTTGCCAAGGCATCGAGGTTGACGTCCTTGGCCAACGGCTTGTCCTTCGCGTGCACCTTCAGAATCTGGGCACGACCCGCGAGGTCCGGGTTGGTTACTGGGATCTGGCGGTCGAAACGGCCCGGGCGCAAAAGCGCGGGGTCCAGGATGTCCGGACGGTTCGTCGCCGCCAGCAGGATCACGCCCTCGCGGCCGGAGAAACCATCCATCTCCACCAGCAACTGGTTCAGGGTCTGCTCGCGCTCGTCGTGGCCACCACCCATGCCGGAGCCGCGCTGGCGGCCGACGGCGTCGATCTCGTCGACAAAGATGATGCACGGGGCGTTCTCACGCGCCTGCTTAAACAGGTCACGCACGCGGGAGGCACCGACACCGACGAACATCTCTACAAAGTCAGAACCAGAAATGGTGTAGAACGGCACACCCGCCTCACCAGCGACAGCACGCGCAAGCAAGGTCTTACCGGTGCCCGGCGGGCCATAAAGCAGCACGCCGCGCGGGATCTTCGCGCCGAGCTTCTCGTACACGCTCGGGTCGGTGAGGAAGTCCACCACTTCATGGAGCTCGTCGACGGCCTCGTCGGCACCCGCCACGTCATCGAACGTGTTCGTCGGGTTGTCCTTGGTCAGCTGCTTCGCCTTCGAACCACCAATGCCAAACGGTCCGCCGCCGCCCGACTGCATGCGATACATGAAGTAGAACAGCAAGCCGAACACCAGGATCATCGGCAGCATGAAGCCCAGCATGGACATCAGGAACGAATCCTGCGTCACGTTCGTCTGGTAGGAATCCGCCTCAGCCTCACGCACCGCCTGGAACACATCCGGTGCGGTACGAGCCGGGTACTGGGCGGAAATCGCCTCGACGCCCTCGCGCTCGTCGACAGTAATCGGCTCACGCAGATCAATACGCACCCGCTGCTCGCGGTCATCGATCTGCACTTCCTCCGCGTTATGCTCGCGGAGCTGCTGCATCGCCACCGACGTATCCACGCTCTGGTAAGCGCGGGAATCGTCCCCAATCAGCGTCAGCAAATAGAGCACAATAAGCGCGATGGCGCCCATAATGCCCCACCGCATGACGTTTTTATTTTTGCTCATAAACCTTTGTTCTAGTCGGTTTTACTCAGCGTCCGAGTACACGCGCGGATGCAACGTGCCCACGTACGGCAAATCACGGTAGCGCTCCGCGTAATCCAGGCCGTAGCCGATCACAAACTCGTTCGGGATATCGAACCCGATGTCAAGCAAGTCGATCTGCGCCGTCTGCACATCCGGTTTGCGCAATAGAGTAACGACCTCAAGGCTCTTCGGGTTCCTGTTGCGCAAATTACGCAGCAACCACGACAGCGTCAGACCCGAATCGATGATGTCCTCAACCACCAGCACATCACGGCCGGCGATCTCCTTATCCAGGTCCTTCAGAATGCGGACCACGCCAGAACTCGTCGTCGAGTTGCCGTAAGAGGACACCGCCATGAACTCCATCTCAGCCGGAATGGAGAGCTTGCGCGCAAAGTCCGTTAGGAAGAACACCGCCCCCTTCAGCACACACACCAAAATGAGGTCCTCTTCAGAGTCGCGGTACTTCTCCGACACCATATCCGCCAACTCCTGGATACGGTCCTGCAACGCCTCCTCACTGATCAGGATTGCCTCCACGTCGTCGCCGTAACGGTTCGGCGGAACGTTGAAATCCTTCGTGTCGTGCAACTCAGTCATGGGCTGGCCTTTCCCTTTCGCTGTGCCTCGCGGACGTCACGCAGTTCACCTGCGCGTAACTTCCTCATCTTGCCACTAGATTCCTACAAGGCACAACCACCTGGGACATTTGGGCTAGGTCAGGACCAGTTTCCCGTCGATTCGCGCCACCGAACGCCCGCCGCCAACTGCGATCGGCCCCTGCCCGCGCCAGTTGGTCACCAGCGCCTCGATTGCCGCCAGTTGGTCGCCTTGGACCCGCACTTCTTCATCTAAGAGCCATATTGCTAATCGACGACGCCTCACCGGCCCCGCATCCCCCTCCAACTCCACACACGACGTGGTCGGCGTGAGGTCCGCGAGTTGTTCAATGAGCGCCTGGTCGGCTGCGATCCGGTTCGCGGTGGTGGCAAGGGCCGGCACCGCGTCGCCGCCCAGCAGGTCTGTCAGCGCCGGGATGATGCTTTGGCGCATTGCTACTCGACGATACGCCGGGTCGGAATTCATCGGGTCGTGCCAGACTTCGAGCCCGAGTTCCTCGCACGCCCCGACGGTGTCTGCGCGGCGGATGTGTAGGAACGGCCTGACGATCTTCCCGTTGCGCTGCGCCATGCCCGAAGGGTTACCCCGCAGTGCGCCGAGCAGCAACGTTTCTGCCTGGTCGTCGGCGGTGTGTGCGACCCAGACGTCGCGGCCGGATTCGAGCAGTGCGGCGTACCTTGCTTCGCGGGCGGCGGCCTCAACGTTGCCGGGACCTACTGTCACGTTGGCCACCGTAGAGGCAAACCCGAACTCGCGCGCCACGGCCGCGGCGCGCTCGGCGACGTCGGTCGATCCGGGCTGCAAACCGTGGTCCACAACTAGGACCGAGACGTCCTTTTGCTCCGCCGCAGCCGCCGCGACCAGCGCCAACGAGTCCGGCCCGCCCGACAGCCCGATCACCGCTGGCCCGTCGAAGGGGCGCACAGCCCGCCTGCACGCGAGGAAGTGCGGGGAGCGGCGCGGCCAAAACGGTTGCATCAGGGTGCCTTTTAGAAAGCTCGCAGCGCCGAGGTGAACTCGTCCATGGCCCGGCGCGCCGCGAGCACATCGGCGTCGTTACAGATCAGCGCAAACGTGTAGATGTTGCCGTTCTCGCTGGTTACCGTCCCGGCCAGCGAGGCAGTGCCGTCGAGCGTGCCAGTCTTCGCGCGCACCCAGCCGCGTCCCGGGAGGTCGCCGTAGCGGTCCGCCAGTGTGCCCTCGCCTGCTGCAACCGGCAGCGTTGCTAGAAGCGGGCGGAGTTCGGGTTTGGTCGTAGCTTCCACGAGCACACGATCCAGCACCACCGGCGGGATCCGGTTGTCGGTTGACAGGCCCGAGTTGTCGGAGAGCGACACTCCCGACGTATCAATGCCGTGCTCCTGCAGCAACGACAGCGTCGCCGACGGCGCGTCCTTCACCCCGCGTGCGAGCGCGACCTCGCGGCCGATCGCCTCGGCGTAGACGTTGTCGGATTCCTTCATCATCATCTCGAGGCGCTCCACCAGTGTTGGCGATTCCACCTCGGCGACAACCTCGGCGTCGGCGGGGGCCTCGCGCACATCCACCACGCCCGCGCCGAGGCGATTCGCCAGCGCCTGTGCCACGTCGAGGGCCGGTGTGTGCGAACGCGGCACGTCCCCAGACGTCTCCCCGTCCAAGCGCCCACCGGACAGCATCGCGGGCTGCAGGGGTGCGACGTAACCGCCGTCGATATCCAGCGGGTCCCAGCCCGGCATCATCTCCGGCATGCCAGCCCAGGCGGACGTATCCACATACACCTCAGACGCCTCGCCGATCTGTCCCGCCAGCTCGTCGAGTGTCTCTGCGTCCAACCACACGTCGCCAGCCGCCTTGATCGTCACCGCACCCGAATCCGCAGCACGCACCACCTGCGTTGTAATCGTGTCGCTTTGCCCCAACTCGATCAGCGCCGCTGCGGCCGTGAGTACCTTCGTCACCGACGCCGGACGCAGCTCATCCCCGGAGGCCTCGTCAAACACCACGCCCCCGCTTACTGACGACACCCGCGCATGGAACTGCCCCAAACCAGGATTCTCAGCAAGATTGGTGAGGGTTTGTTGCAGCACGGTGTCGTCGATAAGCGAAGGCTCTGCAGGCACAAGCGGAAACGCCGCCTGCTCAAGCCGAAACGCCGGCGCATGCTCAATACGCGACAACTGCTCATGCGCCGCCACACCAAACCCAGCAACACCACCAACCGCAGCCAACGCCAACGTGCCCGCAACCCAAGTCCATACCTTCATCGGCCAAAAGCGTAGCCCACGTATGATGATTTGCGGACAATCACCGAACGAAGGAGATCCCATGTCTATTGAGGTCATCATCGAAATCCCCAAGGGCTCGCGCAACAAGTACGAGTTCGACCACGAAACCGGCCGCGTCTACCTCGACCGCTACCTGTTCACCCCGATGGCGTACCCAGCCGACTACGGCTACATCGACAACACCCTTGCCGACGACGGCGACCCACTCGACGCCCTCGTCATCCTCCCCGAACCCGTCTTCCCGGGCGTCACCGTCAAGGCGCGTCCGCTTGGCGTATTCAAGATGACCGACGAAGCCGGCGGCGACGACAAACTCCTCTGCGTCATCGACGACGTCCGCTACGACCACTACCAGGACATCGACGACGTCTCCGACTTTGTCAAGGACGAAATCGAGCACTTCTTCGTCCACTACAAGGACCTCGAACCGAACAAGGAAGTCACCGGCTCCGGCTGGGGCAACAAGGCAGAAGCCGAGAAGATCCTCCAGGCCTCCATCGACGCATACAAGGGCGACAAGTAAGACTGTTTGGTCTTTGATAGCCGGGCTCCGCGACTGTGCGGGGCCCGGTTTTTGTTGTTCTGTGGTGGGTTTTCTGGGGTTTTCTGGGGTTTGCGCAGTCGTCTAGCTCCCCCGCAGATGCAGCTAGACGATCAGGGAGTGGGCTTCACATTTCCCCAGGTCATGTTGAACATGATGGTCACTATGTGTGTGATCGTCTGGTTGGCCTCGCGGCGAGCTAGACGATCAGCGAACACTAGACTGCGGCCGGCGCCTTCTTCGACTGTCGCAGCACCATCACCGAGCCGAGCAGGCCCAGCAGCAGGAACAGCGCAGAGAACCCGATCGACCAGGCGGCGGCCTCGGCGAACCCGCTGGACAGCTGCTGAACAACCACACTGCGGGCGTCGCCGAGGGGTGCGGTGAAGGGGTCGGTGGGGGTGGCGTCGCGAAGTTGCCCGATCATTGAGCCCGCGGACGCTTGGGTGGCGTCGGACAGCTTGGACAGCACATTGTCGGGCACCCCGGCGACAGCGTCGAGCGAGGCCGGGATGGTGCGCGCCATGGCCGCTGCCAGGGCGGATCCGGCGATCGCGGCGCCCATGGCAGAGCCGAGTTGGCGCACGGTGGACTGGGTGGCCGAACCCGCGCCCGACTGCGCTTCGGGGATGCCGGCGAGCACCGTCGAGGTCAACTGCGCGGACGCAAGACCCAGCCCTACGCCGTAGACCACGAGTGCGCCGACGGTGAACCAGGTGGAGCCTTGCGTTGCGACGACCCCAGCCAACAGCCCAACACCAACCACCTCAAGTGCAAGACCAAGCACGACGACACCCGGCGCGCCGAGACGAGCCGCGAGGTGGCGTGCGGAGGCACCGGAAACGAACGCGCCGAATGCCATCGCGGCAAGGACAAGGCCGGTGCGGGCGGTGGAAAGGCCGACCGCGTTGACCAGGAACAACGGCAGGACAAACATGAGGGCGAACTCGCCGACGGCAACCATGGCAGCGGTGAGGTTGCCCCAGGAGAATGTGCCGACTTTGAACAGGGAGAGATCCAGAAGCGCATCGCGGCCGTTGCGCGCGCGGTGCAGCTCCCAGCGCAGGAACAGGCCGATGAAGATCAGGCCGATACCGATGGCGAACGGCACGGGCGAGACAGTCCAGCTCTCTGGCCAGGACCAGGAGCCGATGCGCAAGGTTTCTTTCTTTTCCCACCAGCCGAGCGTGGTCGCCTCGATGAGCCCGAATACGACAAGCCCGAAGCCGATGGCGGAGGTCAGCAGGCCGTCGACGTCGACACCCCGGACGTTGCGTTTACCGTGGGTTTGCGGCACCCAGGCGTAAATCCCCAGCAGCACCAGCAGGCCGAGCGGCAGGTTTACCCAAAAGATCCACTGCCAGGAGAAGTACTGCGTGAGCACCCCGCCGAGCAGCGGGCCAAGCGCCGCCGTGCCGCTCATTACGGCGCCCCACACACCGAACGCGGCGGCACGGTCCTTGCCGTGGAAGAGCGAATTTACCGACGACAACGTCGCCGGCAGCACCAATGCACCACCGACGCCTTGGACGGCGCGGGCTGTGATCAGGGTGGTTGCGGTCGTCGATAAGCCTGCAAGCAACGAGCCACCAATGAACAGCGCAACGCCTGCGGCGAACGTGGTGCGGCGGCCGACGCGGTCCCCCAGGCGGCCGGAGCCGAGCAGCAACGCCGCGAAGATGACGTTGTAGATCGCGTTGACCCATTGCGCGTTGGTGAGGCTGAGGTCGAGGGCGGTGATCATCGTGGGCAGGGCGACGCCAACGATGGTGCCGTCCATAACAATCAGCGCCAGCCCCGCGGCGAGGACCGCGAGGGCCTTCCACCGGCCGGGGTGTTCGGTTGTTGTGTTTGGGGTGTGCACTGTAGTCACGGGGTTCCTTTCGACCTTCACGACAGTAGGCCTGGGAACCACCCGGATTCATCAACCGATCGGTCGAAAAAATACACACCCTTTCGGTTTAGAAGTAGTGCTTGTACAGGTAAAACCCAACAGCACCGAGGCCGGTAAGCACCAGCAGAATGCTCGGCACGATGATCGCAAGCGGCGAGGTGCTCGAGGACTTCGCCGAGCCATCTTCCTTCCCTGCCGGGATCTCCAGCGATTCCGTGATGGTTGTCGGCGCGCTCGTACTCTTATCGACGACCGACCCCTCCGGAATTTCCACCACCGTAGTAGCCGCTGCCGTGGTGGTGGCTTCGGTGGACGTGGTTTCGGTGGACGCGCTCGTTGTCGTGGTTACCGTGACCTGCGCTGACGTACGCGTCGTCGTGGTTTCCTTCGACTCTGCCGACGGAGTTGCTGCGGCCGTGTTTGTCTTCTCGGCGGAAGTAGACGGTGCAGCCTCAGACGACTTCGTGGTCGTGGTGACCTTCGTCGCCCGGGTCTGCGTAGTTGGCGTGGGCTTCAGCGTCGGAGACGTAGTCGATGTGCGCGAGGTCGTGGACGTCGTAGTCGGCGCCGACGAGGTTGCCTTCGCGGTCGTCCTCGTTGCTGGCGCAACCTCCGAGGAATTTGTAGTCGGTGTGGTCGTTACTGCCGAGGTCTTGGTAGACAAACGCGGAGTCGTGGGCTTCGTAGCCTTCGTGGTCGTGGTGACCTTCGTCGCCTGGATCTGCGTAGTTGGCGTGGGCTTCAACGTCGGGGACGTGGTCGATGTCCGCGAGGTCGTAGAGGTCGTAGAGGTCGTCGTCGGCGCAGACGTAGTTGCCTTCGCGGTCGTGGTGGAACGAGGCGTCGTCACCTCGGGCTTGGTGGTTACCTCAGACGTCGGCTCCGGCACCTGCGTTGGCTCCGGCTCGAGTTCGGGTTTGGTCGTAGGAGTTGCCGTCGGGGTTACTGACTCCTCCGGCTCGAGCGTGGCATCCGGGTGCTGCGCCTTGAACTCCTCAAGATTGTTCTGGGCAGCCTGCAAGACGCTCCAGGCAGCATCCGCAGCTGCCTCGGCTTCGTCGATGCCTTCGCCCCTTTTCTGCGCTGCCCTAGCTGCCTCATCAGCAGCCACGTACTGATCCTTCGCTTCCTTCACCGCATCCAACGCTTCCTGCAGGGTGGTCGGCTTCGGCAATTCCTCGACGGGAGCCACCTTGGTGGTCTCCTCGGGGGTCGGCTCCGCAGAAGTGGGTTCCTCAACCACGACAGTTTCGATCACCGTGGTCTCGGTGGTCGGTTCCTCACTGGTCGGTTCCTCGGTGGTCGTTGTGGCCGGGACCGTCGTAACGACGGTGCTGACCTCAGGCGTGGACGGCTCAGGCGTGGACGGCTGCGGAACCACAGGTGCGGGCTCAGAAGTCGTTGGCTCAACCGGCGCAGGAGCAGGCGCAGCAGTCGTGCTCGGCTGCGGCCGGCGGCCGCCATACTGCTTAAGGTTGTTGTGCTGGATGAGCACCTGTGCGTCCAGGGCCTGCGGGGTAGTCGCGGACTTGCCGCGGTTGTTGCCCACCTTCATCAGCGCACCGTCGCACGAGTGGGCAAGGCCCATGGCGTGGCCGATCTCGTGGGCGAGGGTCATGGTGATGCTCGGTTCGTGTCCTCCACGGATCGTGTCGGGGTTAATCAGCACCTTCATGTTGTTCACGTTGCCGATGACGCGGCCTACGGAGCCGCCAAGGTTGGCCTCTTGGACGGTGACGACTTTGTAGCCGGGCTTGTCCACGTATTCGAAACGCACGAGGCCGTTGGTGGCGCGGACCCATTCGTCGGTGGCGCGGTTGATGTGTGGCTTCAGGTGTTCCGGCGCGTGGAGGTACAGAGTGTTGCCGACGAGGGCGTTTTCGTTGTCGCTAAACACGAAGCGGTCCATGTGCGGGATCGGCGCGCCCCTCTTCGCAGCTGCAGTGGCTTCCTTGCACTCACGGCTGAGTGGGTCGATGTCGACGTGAGCATGGGCGGTTGCAGGAGCTACGACACCGCCTGCGATCACAGCGGATGCACAGGCGGTGGCGATCAGATGTCTATAATTCACGAACTAAGAGAACATCATTCTCAGCCGTAAATCAAGTCGGGTGTCCTAGATAAGACGACGGCGCGCGAAGGCGTATACGCCGGTACCCAGCACAGATGCGAGCAGCAGCGCGAACAGTGCGCGCACGAGGGTGTTGGAGCCGGTCTCGGCGGCGAGGCCGCGCTGGGCGGTCGCGGCAGTGTCAGCGGCGGCCGCGTCAACGGTTTCAGCGCCGCCACGCTCGGCGGCGTACGGGGCAGCCGGGGCGACGTCGACGTTCAGGTCGCCGGCAGCGCGAGCGGCCTCGATACCCTGGCGCGCGATTTCGCCAGCAAACTTTGCGACGAGCCCATCACTCAACGCAATCTCCTCCGGCGTGACATCCGAGTTCACGCGCAGGACATCGGCGACGAAGGTGTGGCCGTTTTTGTTCAGGAAGTAGGTCACGCCGTCCAGGGTGGCCACTGGCGGGAACTTGACCAAACCGTTGGCAACCGGGTCCGGGTTGGCCGGGTCGACGTTGTCGGCGCCAAGCGGCTTCTCAGCCGGGGCCTGGGTGGCCTCGCCGCCAGACTGCGCCTCAGCCTTCTCCTCTTCAGAGAGCTCCGGGGCGGGAGCGGGTGCCGGTGCCTGCACAGAAGTCTGGGCGTCGCGGATGACGCCGGTGTCGATGAGGCCGGCCACGGCGGCGTCGACAATTGCAACTGCCTTCTCCTGCTGTGCGGAGTCGAGCTGCGCGAACGGCTTGAGCGCCTCCTGCGCGTCAGGCACGTAGTGGGTGCCTTCCTCGTTGAGGAAGTAGGTGTCGCCGCGCGCGTCCTTGGTTTCCTTGGGCAGGTCCTGCGCGTTGGCGTTTGTCATCGGCAGGGCGGCCAGGGCGAGAGCGCCAGCGGCGGCTGCGGCGAGAAGGCGGTTCATTGTGGTCTCCTGAAGTTGAGAAAGTCTAAAGTTCAACTTGAAGTCTACAGTGCCTTGACAGTTTTTACACCAGTCACACGAGAAACTTTTGTCACAATTTGACAAACGGGCGCGACAACGCACCAGAAATCAACGTGGCTGGAAGACGGTTTCCACCTCGTCGTCAGTGGCGGTGCCCTCGAGCTGCCACCCCACCACCGCATTGCGCACCGAGTTGGCCAGCAGGTTCGACGGCTGCACACAACTGATGGTCAGCAGCCGACCAGGCATCGGCCCGTCACCCCAGATCTCCGGGTTGGAGGCAAGCGACTTCTTGTCAGGATCGTGCAGATCAGTCGCGCGGTACACCAGCCAGTCCTGCCCGGAGGTTTCGGTGCGCACGTAGAGGTAGTCGCCGACGGCAACGTTGTGGTGCTCGGTGGTGCCGTCGTAAAGCTTGTTAAACACCGCGCTCACCCCCGCACCCGTGTGACCCGCGATGACCACAAGATCCTTCGCATCCGTGCCAGGCAGCGCGTACGGGTACCCCTCCCCCGTCAGCGCACACGCCTTATCCAGGCTCTTCGGATCGATCGCGCCATCGACCACCCGGCAATCCTCGGCCTCAAACCCGGCGCGCATCCCCAACACCGGCACAACCATCTCCACCGGCCGTCCCGCTGGAATCTGCGCAGCTGCTTCTCGACGAACCGACGCCTCCGACGACGTCTCTTCCGTGGTGGGGGTTTCGGGGGAAGGCGTGGTGTCGTCGAAAAGCAATATGCGCACGACGAACACAACGATGAGCAGCGCGACAATGCGGCGCACATGATAAACCCAGCGAGGAGTGGACGTCACGGGCGCTATCATACGAGCCATGGAGAATGTCCAAGTCACTGAAGTCCCTGCAGGCGCGCAACTTATCGACGTCCGCGAGGCCGACGAATACGCCGCCGTCCGCGCAACCGGCGCCAAGAACATTCCGCTGTCCGAGTTCGTGGCACGCTACAGCGAAATCGACCCGGATCAGGACATCTACCTGATCTGCAAGGGCGGCGGCCGCAGCGCACAGGCCGGCGAATACCTCGAGCAAGCCCTCGGCTGGGACGGCATTTACAACGTCGCGGGCGGCACCACCGCCTGGGTCGAACAAGGTTTGCCGCACGAAAATTAGGCCGTCCCAACCATTGGGACGCCGCAGGGAAGTATGGTGGGGGTATGTCGACGCTTCCTGAACTGCCCTCCGCTCTGCTGAAGTCTCCCCACTTCCAGATCGAACGCGTGCGCAGGCACACCAAGGACGAAGTCGAACGCACCCTGGCCAAGCACGACACCACCATGCGCGAGTACTGGGTGCTGTCCTGCGTGGACGTCGCTCCAATGTCGCAGCGCCAACTGTCCGAGCTGCTGATCATCGACGCCTCCGACATGGTGCGGCTCATCGACTCGCTGGAGAAACTCGGCTGGGTCACCCGCGACCGCGACCCGAAAGACCGTCGCCGCCAGATCGTCGCCGCGACCAAGAAGGGCACGAAGGCGCTGGCCAAACTTGGCGACGACGTGGTTGCAGCCGAGGAGCGCGCACTCGAAGCGTCGTCCCAGAAGCAGCTGAAGAACCTGAAGAAGCTGTCGCAAGCGCTCGAGACGGAATAGCCGTGTAGTCGCCGTGTAGTCGAGCGATGCGCCCCGGATAGGTTTAACCTAATCCGCATGGTTCAAGCCGAGCCCCTTCCCAATCCGCTCCTGCGCAGCCACCTCGCCCCGCCGGAGCGGACGCTTATTGATGTCCTTTTCGCCTCCGCCGAAGCCCACCCCGGCGCGGCGGCCATCGACGACGGCGAAGTAATCACGTACGCCGAACTCGTCGAAGAAATCGACCAACGCGCCACCGCCATGCGCACCCAGGGTGTGCCGTACCGGGGCCGCGTCGGCATCCGGATGACGTCCGGCACCCGCGAGTTATACCTCGCTATCTTGTCGACGATGCGCGCCGGCTGCGCCTACGTCCCCGTCGACGCGGACGACCCGGACGAGCGCGCCGAAACCGTGTTCACCGAAGCGGACGTGGACGCCATCTGGACCGACGAGGGCCTGCGGTTGGTGAAGGCGCCGGTTGGTGGTGGTGTGTTGGGCGGCGAGCTTGGCGCGCTTGCAACAGTCACCCCCGACGACGACTGCTGGATCATCTTCACCTCCGGCTCCACCGGCAAACCAAAAGGCGTAGCGGTGACCCACCGCTCGGCCGCCGCCTTCGTGGATGCGGAGGCGCGCCTGTTCTGCCAGGACGAACCGCTCGGGCCCGACGACCGCGTGCTTGCGGGCCTGTCGGTGGCGTTCGACGCGTCGTGCGAGGAGATGTGGCTGGCCTGGCGCCACGGGGCGTGTTTGGTGCCGGCCCCGCGCGCGCTGGTGCGCTCGGGTCAGGATTTGGGCCCGTGGCTGATCCGTCGCGACATCACGGTCGTCTCCACCGTGCCCACGCTCGCCGGACTGTGGCCGAAGGAGGCCCTGGACAACATTCGCCTGCTCATTGTGGGCGGCGAGGCCTGCTCCCAGGAACTGACTGACCGCCTTGCCGACGGCCGCGAGATGTGGAACACCTACGGCCCTACTGAAGCCACCGTGGTGGCCAGCGCAACCCGGCTCTTCCCCGGCAAGCCCGTGACTATCGGTTGGCCGCTGGACGGTTGGGACCTCGCCATCGCAAGCGACGGCGAGGGAGAAGCAGGTGAGTTGATCATCGGCGGCGTGGGCCTCGCGCGCTACCTCGACCCGGAAAAAGACGCCGAGAAGTACGCG
This sequence comes from Corynebacterium coyleae, assembly GCF_030408635.1. NCBI lineage: Bacteria > Bacillati > Actinomycetota > Actinomycetes > Mycobacteriales > Corynebacteriaceae > Corynebacterium > Corynebacterium coyleae. Next base: position 2,118,464 of record NZ_CP047198.1, read on the forward strand.
CCGATGGGTGATTGGGAGCGCGCGTACCGCACCGGCGACCACGTGCGACTCACCGAGGATGGCCTGGCGTTTATCGGCCGCGCCGACGACCAGGTGAAAATCGGTGGGCGCCGCATCGAGCTCGGCGAGGTGGAGGCCAACGTGGCCGCGCTCGAGGGTGTGTATAACTCCGCCGTCGCCGTACAAACGCTGCCCGCAGGCGACAAGGTGCTCGTCGGCTATGTCTCCCCCGACGACGGCGTTTCGCTGGACGTGCAGCAGATGCGCGAGCGCCTCGCCGAGGTCATGCCGGCCGCGCTCGTGCCGCGCATCCACGTGATGGATGAGCTACCGATCCGCACCTCTGGCAAGGTGGACAAGAAGGCCCTGCCGTGGCCGCTGCCCGCCAGCGTGGACGCGGTCGGCATGACGCCGACCGAGCAGTGGGTCGCTGAAGCATGGGTGGCGGTGCTCGGCCTGGACGTGCCGGGCAAGGATGCGGATTTCTTTGAGTTAGGTGGGTCGTCGCTAGCTGCCGCCTCGCTCATCGCGCGTCTGCGCGAGCGCGTGCCCACCATCGCGGTGCGCGACCTCTACGACCATCCCAGGTTGGAAGCGCTTGCATCGCTTATCGACGACCTCACCCACACCGCCAAAATCTCCACCCGCGAACGTTCTGTGGCTCCGGTCTCGGGCGCGACCCGGCTGGCGCAGACGCTGCTCATGGTGCCGGTGATGACCCTCAAGGCGTCGGCGGCGGTGACGTGGGTGGCAATCGTCGCAAATGTGCTGGGCCTGACCACGCTGTCGTGGACCTGGCTCGCGGTGGCGTTTGCGGTGCTGTGCACGCCGTTGGGGCGGATCCCAATCGGCGCGCTCGGGGCGCGTGCGATCCGGGGCCGGATCGCGCCCGGCGTGTACCCGCGCGGCGGTTCGCAGCATTTGCGGCTGTGGGCCGCGGAGCGGTGGCTGGCTGCCTCGGGTGCAATGAACATCGCGAGTGCGAACGCCGCCAAGATCACCGCCCGACTGTTGGACAACACGGTGGGCAAGGACGTGGACATGCACGCGTTCGCGCCGGTGACAGGCCTGGCCACCATCGGCGAAGGCGCAGCCATCGAGCCCGGCGTGGACCTCGGCGGGTATTGGCTCGACGGCGACGAACTCCACGTCGGCACCGTGGTCATCGGCCCCGACGCCCGCGTGGGCGCGCGCTCCACCCTCATGCCCGGCACCGAAATCCGCGAGGGCGCCCACGTGGAGGCGGGCTCCACCGTCACCGGCGACAAACCGGTGAAGAAGCACGCCCGCTGGGCCGGCTCGCCCGCCCGCAAGAAGGGGCGCTCCAAGCACCGCTTCCCCAACGAACGCCCGCCGCGCCGCCCCATGTGGGCGCTTGCGTACGGACTGACCTCCCTGGTCCTCGCGGTGCTGCCGGCGCTCGCGGTGCTGGGTGGTGCGGCGGCGACGCTCGGTCTGGCGCGCCTGTTTGAGACCCGCTCCGTGTGGGGCCTGCTGGTCTTCGCGCCCGTCGGTGGCGTGGTCTACATCGGCCTCGGACTCACCCTGACCTGGGCCGGCGTGCGCCTCGCGCAACTTGGTGTCCAACCCGGCGTGTTCCCCGTCCGGTCGCTTCGCGGCTGGAGCCTATGGACCGTCACCCGCCTCATGGACGACGCCCGTACCCGCTACTTCCCCATCTACGCCGGCGCCGCCACACCCGTCTGGCTGCGCCTGCTCGGTGCCGACATCGGCGAGCACGCAGAAGTGTCCACCGCGGTCATGGTGCCGAAACTCACCGAAGTCCGCGAAGGCGCATTTCTTGCCGACGACACCCTCGCCGGCGGCTACGAAATCGGCGGAGGTTGGATCCGGACCGACCACGCCGTCGTGGGTAAGCGGTCGTTCGTGGGCAACTCCGGCATGGTCGCCCCGGGCCGCAAACTGGCCAAACACTCCCTGGTGGCGGTGCTGTCCGCGAGCCCGAAGAAGTCCAAGGCGCACTCGAACTGGTGGGGATCCCCGCCCGAGCGCATGCGCCGCGTGGAGGTCGAAGCCGCAGGTGAAGCGACGTACGAACCGACGAAGGGTTTGGCTCGGAGGCGTGGTGTCGTCGAGACGCTGAGGCTCCTGGCGCCCATGACCCAGGCGGTACTCGCGGCCCTGTTCGCGGCTATCGTGGTGACGTTGCTTGAGCGCGTCGGCTGGTGGACGTACCTGCTCGGCGGGCTTACCTGGATGGGCGTCGGCGTGGTCGCGGTGGCCTCCGCCGTGGTGGCGAAGTGGGTCCTCGTGGGCAAACACCGCGCCGGCGAACACCCGCTGTACTCGTGGTTCGTGTGGTTTAACGAACTGCAAGACCAGTTCATCGAAGTCATCGCTGCGCCTTGGTTCTTCAACTGGGCCACCGGCTCCGGCGAAATGAATCTCGCGCTACGGGCCCTGGGCGTGAAAATTGGGCCCGGCGCGTGGGTGGAGTCCTACTGGTTCCCCGAAACCGACCTGTGCTCCGTCGGCGCCGGCGCCACCGTCGGCCCAGGCACCGTCGTGCAGACGCACCTGTTCCAGGACCGTGTGATGTCGTTGGACACCGTCACCATCGAGGCGTCGGCCACTCTCGGCGCCCACTCCGTCTCCCTGCCGGGCTCCGTCATCGGCGCCGGCGCCACCGTGGGCCCCGGCTCGCTGGTCATGCGTGGCGACTCCGTCCCCACCAACACCGTCTGGCAAGGCAACCCCGTCGAGCCGCGGTAGGCGGCGGTGGGGTGCGGCGGTCGGCGCGGGCGTACACCCCTCCCCGAGCAACGACTTCTAGCAGCCGAAACGCCCCGCCAAGTACCACCTAGCTCGAGAAATATCCCCTTTTCTAGAGCTCCGCTGCGATGTCTTCAACGAATAATTCGACCGGCCCATCAACGCTGCCGAATTGTTTCACCACTTGCTCAATGTCTTGAGCATTCCGTAACCCCAGGTGTTTCGCGAGAACAACCGCATCATCGAGGTCCTGCTCCGCTTGGCGAGTCGAAACCACCTTGGTAAACAACAGAAACTCTGCTGACGCAATCTCGACAGTGAGATTCGGACCGATAACTAGGAGATCCGGACTGTGATCGGCCGAAAAAGGTAACCCGAGATCGTGCACCTGCGAGTTCACCCAGTCTGCAGGCAACCCGAGTTTCACAGCTGTTTCTTCAACCGCATTTCGAACTTGCCGGTAGTTCCCAAAAACAGAATCGATATCTGCGGTTGCCCTAGTCGCGTCGTACCTCAGAGCAATCGCAGCACCTCCAATAACGCGGAGCGTCGCATTCGTGCCCTGATTTCCCAACTGTTTCTCGAGCTCTGCAAGCGCGTGCAAGAGCTCCTCTCGTGTTAGATCCACGGGCGATCGTGATCCTTCGCCGTTCGTAGATTTCCCTCACCCAAGCAGATGCTTCTTTTACGGAAGGAGATCGGAGTCCGTTCAAGATTGAAAACGAACCGAGAGGGACGACTCGTCGGGTAGAACCAGGCCTCAGGGGGTTCGGAAATCTCAGCAGACCATCCAGGGCTCTCTCCAGGGAAGCGTTCGGAGTACGTCATCTCAGCAGCAGCTCGAATGACACGATCCCAATCTGAATCTCCAGTCGTATCCGGTTCACGGTGCGCCGCTATGAACTCCTCGTGATCTTGAATATCCCGGATCTCTGACACAACACGCTTCAGCACACGCACCACAAAAGAGGAATCATTTTCGGCAGCAAGTTCACATTGCACCCATTGTGCAAAGCGTTCATAGGTGTAAAACTGATCCACTTGCGCCTCCTTCCTCAATTCGAGCCTACGGCTTCGATTATGACCCACTAGCGCCACTACGTACAGACCAAACTCGACTGCCATGCAGCGATGCCGACCAATCGACTGCACCGTACTTCCCAGATGTCGTGAAGCGGATTACGTGAACGGCTACTTTTCGCGGCATTCACGTAATCCGCCGCCCGACATCCTTGTCGGCGGTGTGGGCAGGCACCCCCTCGCCCCTCTCCTCTTCCGCAAAAGTCGTTACCGGGAAGTCGTAATTGCCAATTCGAGGGGCTGCGGGCGTTTTGTTGGAGTGCATTTGAGGGACTTTGTCTTGTTTTATGCACTTAGTGCTTGTCGGTGTTCGGCGATGGTGGTGTAGCCGTCGCCGAGTGTCGACTTCAGTCGTTTGTGGATGTAGAAGTCGATGTAGGACTCAAGGTAGTCGCGCATCATGCCGCAGTTGGTGCTGCTGTTTCTGGTGTACTTCGATGCCACGCGCGCGTGGGGGCTGAACCTGGATGCGCGCGTTGCGGCGGTGATTGTGTTCACGCTGTGGGGCACGGCTGAGCTGGGTGATCTGGTGCGCGCCGCCATCGAGTCGGTGCCGCGTCACCAGTACCTCTCGGCAGCGGCGCTGGGCATTGAGGGGCATGCGCTTTATCGTCACGTTGTGTTGCCGCAGGCGCTGCGCGGGTTGATCCCCGCGACGATCAACCTGACCAACCGCATGATCATGACCACCTCGCTCGTCGCGCTGATCGGCGTGGTGGAGGTGCTCAAGGTGGCGCAGCAAATCATCGACGCCAACCGTTTCGAATACCCGTCCGCCGCCCTGTGGATCTACGGCGTGGTGTTCCTGCTGTATTTTCTCGTCTGTTTTCCCATCTCGCTCGCCGCGCGCAAGCTGGAAGAAAGGTGGAGCTAGATGTCGCTCATCTCGCTCAAGCAAGTTTCCAAGACATACCCCAACGGGCACAAGGCGCTTAACGACGTCTCCGTGGCCGTCAGCCCCGGCGAAGTCCTCGCTATCATCGGCCCGTCTGGCTGCGGCAAGTCCACGCTGCTGCGCACGGTCAACGGGTTGGAACCGGTGGATTCCGGCCAGATTCTGGTCGACGGCCGAGACGTCACGTCGAGTGCCACCAAACTCAAGGACGTCCGCTCCGACGTTGGCATGGTGTTCCAGTCCTACGACCTGTTCCCGCACCTGACCGTGATGGAGAACCTGCTGCTCGCACCGAAGGTGGTCAAGGGCGCGGACAAGGACGAGGCCCGCTCGCGGGCGGTTGCGCTGCTCGAACGCGTGGGGCTCGCCGCCAAGGCTGACGCTCGCCCGCGCGAACTTTCCGGCGGTCAGAAGCAGCGCGTGGCCATCGTGCGTGCGCTGATGATGCAGCCGAAGGCATTGCTTCTCGACGAAATCACCGCCTCCCTCGACCCCGAAATCGTCCGCGAAGTCCTCGACGTGGTGGTTGGCCTCGCCCGGGACGGCATGACCATGATCGTGGTCACCCACGAAATGGCGTTCGCCCGGGCCGTCGCCGACCGCATCGCGTTCATGGACGCCGGCCGCATCGTGGAGATCGCCCCACCCGAGGAGTTCTTCGCCGCCCCGAAGTCAGAGCGCGCAGCGCTTCCTGGACCAGTTGGTGTTTTAGGGGGTTGCGGGCTGGGTCATAAACTGTTTGATGCCTCGAATCGGTAGCAAGAGATGTAACGGTTGCTCCGGCATCTCCTGAAATTCTGCGTACTGCATGTAGAACCGTTTCGCGTCTTCATCCAACGCGTGTACAACCACTGCCGCGGCTCCAATTTCTCCAGCCACAGTAAAGCACCGCGCTAGAGCGTCTCTCAGCAGCGCTTTCCCAACTCCTTTCCCCTGCGCATTCACGTCTACCGCCAACCGCGCGAGAATTAACACTGGAATCGGATCGGGACGCCCCTTGGCAAACGCTTCTGGCGCGGCTCCAGCAACCATCCCACCCGTACAGACCGCATAGTACCCAGCGACGCGGTCATTCCACTTGGAAACGTAAACAACACAGTTGTGTGCCCGTTGATTCTGCATGGCGTAGCGGCGAAACCACACATCGAGCGACACCTCCCCACAATGAAAACTCGAGCGATCATCCGCCTTAACAAGTTTCCGAGGCGGCTGAAGCACACCGTCAGTCGCCAAATTGAAACTCCTTGCCAAATGGAGTCTCCTCAGCGAAAAGTTTGCCAAGCTTAGAGAAGTCGGCCGGCTGGTCGAGAAGTTCCTCAACACGAGAGAAACCTTCTTCCCCCAACACAAAAAGCCGCTGATCAGCAAGCACCATCAATGCACGCTCCACGGCACTGTCGAGCACAAACTGTGACACCGAAGTGTTTGTCACCTCAGCGGCCCTGCGGAAAAACTCCTCTTGGTGTGCGGATGTACGCAAGTTCAAGCGCCGGTCTTTGACTGCCATTTCAAACTCCTTAAAACGATGTACTCACAATGTACTCACGATCGAGGTCGATAGCAAGAGTGTTTAGAAAGGAGGAAATGGTAGCGGTGTGGTGAGTATCCGGTAGCGCTGTTTGCGACCGTGGTTTGCGCCGTCGGTCTTCGGCGCGTCGGAGATTGTCAGGAAATTCGTGCATGAGGTGGGTTGCGTCAATCACGAGACAACGGGCGCAGCCGCTCTCATTCACGAGGCTTTTCTCCCTCGCGGTGGAATCCTCTCCGGCAGCTGCTCCTGAGCGACTGACCCGAATAGCACTTCCAGAGTTTTACCTGTCGTGAGCTTCCGCTGTTGATACGCGTTGAGCACTGCACTGCGATACAGAGGAGGAACTACATCCAGTTCTTTAACCATCGGGATTGCAAAACCAGCGTTTTGAAACTCATGACTGTCGGGTTTGCGTTCCATCTCAAACGCATAGGTTGCGCTGGTGATAACACCGAGGTTTGCAAGATGCCCAAGCGTGGCGCTCCAACTCACACCGCACTGAGAAGAAACCGCCATCGCGAGCGCTCTACTGTCTGCGTGTTTGGCCTCCATCCGTTCTACAAAGGAACGCGACATCAGCAGATGCGCAGCGAACGAATTCATAGCGCGTTCGACAGCTCCGTGTCCGCAACCAGTTTCAAAAGACGTGCGATACACCCAGTGCCCAAGCTCGTGTGCAAGCGTAAACCTGGACCGGAGAAGCCCAGCACACTTATCCACCAGGGCAATACCAAACTCATCACCTGGTTTGCGTTCAATCTCAGTTACCGCCCCTTCAAACGGAGAACCAAGGAAGGACTGGGCAAACACAAGTAAACCGACGCGCTCACAGAACGCAGAGAGATCCCTAATCGGCTCATCGCCTGCGTCTGTCCAGTCCCGCACCTCTGCCGCTCGGCGCGCGATGACGTCATGGTCCTCGTCCAACCGAAAACCCTCGTGTACTGCGGGTGCGATAATGCCTTCGCTTACCAGTTGTTCGACGTGTACCGACAACCGTTCAAGCGCAAGATCGAATGCCGGAGAGACGCCTCTCTCTGGTGCCGGCTTCCGGCTAGCAACGAGTTGTGGCCGTTCCTCCAGGAACCATCCAATTGGCAGTCCTGTCGATTCCGCGACCACTGCGATATCGAGCGACCGAGGTAAATCATCACCGGATTCAATCGCGACTAGCCGCGCGGGCGAGATCGGCGATCCCTTAGTTGTCTCGGCGATGCTAAGTTCTGCAAGTTCTCGCACCAACGCCATACGTTGCGCGATCTTCCTCGCCTGCTTAACAGCATCAGTCATGCGAAAATTCTGCCACATCCTGAGATGCCGGGTTCTCGGTCCTCACCACAGTGCCGCTAAGCCAGCGGCCTAAACAGGGGAGGATCTAACTCCATTGACAAGGCCGGTATCTCGCGTAAGATCGTCCGCATAACTCCCCCGTCCTCTTCGGAGGCGGGTTTTCTTTTGCCAAAACTCCTACTTAAAAGCAAGCTGTTGCGAACGGACTTTCATTGGCGAAGAGCATCGGGATCGTTTCGACCTTCGGGCACCACTACCAACGCCATGGACGTTGCACTAAAACGAAAACGGGCGTTGCCCTGAACTTCGATGTTCAGGGCAACGCCCGTTTTCGACTATCTGCGAGATCCGTGCCGGTTACGCCGCTACCCTACGACGCCCCACAAGCGCACCCGCAGCGATCAGTGCACCACCAAGCAGGATCGGCAGCTGGAGACCAGCTCCACCGGTCTTCGGCAGGTCGCCCTGGCGGACGTTGGCGACTTCTAGATACGCCGTCTGCTTGTCGGAGACGACGCTCCACACACCCTGGGTCGAAATATCGGAGACCCATTTGCCGTCCGATTCGTACTCAACCGCGACTCCTTGGTCCTGAACGGTCCCGCGGAACCGGACTGGTGCAGTGAGCAACGAGTACACAACGCCATCATCTTGTGTCGGTGCCTTCACCTCGACCAGGTCGTACTCCTTGCCTGGCTCAAGCACCGCGTCAAGGGTGTACGTGCCGCGTTCGGTACCTGGTTCGAGGTTCCACGTCTGGGGGTCCTTGCCTTCGGCTGCGGCAACCTCGCGGACTTCGAACTTCGCATCCGATAGTGTGTTGCTGCGGTTGTCCAGATCAACTTTCTTCACCTGGAGACCGAACTTCGGCTGGTCAGTCTTAGTGTTCGCGACGACGCAGAAAACCGTTGCAACGTCGTCACCACTGGTGTTCACCGGAACTCTGAAGCCCGTCGCGCCCGCGTTCTGAACTTCCAGAGAGGACTCCTCACCGTTGAGATACTGCGTACACACAGCATTCTTCTTATCGTTCTTCTCACCACGCTGATATAGCTTGTAGCCATCTTGCTGGTACTCAGTAATCGTTGCCGTAGCCGGCTTGTCGGTGACCAGGTTCCAGGAAGCCTGCGGTTTGTCCGCACCTTCCTCTTTGGCGGTTTTCTTGGAATCCGCATAGACCAAGTCATTATTGCCCGCATCGATAATCGAACTGTTCGCCATCACCGAAAACTCCCAGTCCTTCGCACCGTCGGTGAGCACCTTGCCGTTGGCGTCGACGATCTGCTTTTGGACGATAATCCGCCCCTTGCAAAGTTGATTAATCTCGTTCGCGATTTTTTCAAGCTGACCGGCAAGCTGAGAATACTCGTTGATGTGAACCGTGCTACCCGTTCCGGAGATATCCTCACCCATTTCCTTTACGGTGCGGGTGCCGTACGTCCAGAGATGCTCTTGGTCGGTAACCTTCTTCCTTTTCGTGTTAACAATGTCCATCAGCCCATCGCTGCCTTTTTTCGTGTTGATAGCGGTTTCAGCGTTAACAATTAGATCCCACGAATTTGTACCGTTGCCTTTCGCATAGGCGGCACTCTCCCATCCCTCGTAGGCGGCATACTCCCCCTCGAGATCAATGAGGTAATCGCCGTTTCTTCCGCCCTTTTCATAAGCCCGGGTGCTTAGCAAGTCTTTGAGGATATAATCCTGCGTAACGGTGTTGTTGTTCCCGAGCGTGAGATCCACCATGACCGGCACGATCCTCGTGCCCTCCCGCTTCAATTCATTAGCTGCAAGGATCGCCCGGTTCAAAGAAGTAGCCTGCACGAATGCACCAGCGTTAGGAAGCAAAGCCTTGTTGGGGTCCCGGTCATAGTTTTGCCAACCATCGTTATCGTATGTCGGCATACCGTCTGTGATGAAGTACACGATGTCGTAACCAGACCCCTGCACCTGCTTCAAACCAGCCTCCCAGTTTGTCGCATTACCGGCGTTTTCCTTCTTCCACTCGTTGATTGCGCTGGTGATTTTGGGGTTTACTTCCCCGTTAACTGCTACATCTACTGGTTTTTTCCCTGTGGTTCCTTTAGTACCGGCCTTGGTCGCAAAGTTATAGATACCAACTTGGGTTCCTGGCGCATCCTTCAACGCATTGACCATTGCCGTAGCCGCGTCACGACTTCCCTCGAAACCGTCGACGTTGCCAACCGCATTCTGCAATGAGAGCGAGAGGTCAGCCACGATTGCGATCTTCAAACCGCATTTCTTCACCATTTCCGGGTTCGGAATTTGGTCGTTCATCCAATCCGATCCGTCAGGGTTGGTAGGTGGGAGGTCAGGGACTGGTTTCTCGGTAAGGGACGTACCGTGAATCGTCGCCACGACATCGACGCTCTGCGGGTCGTCGCTGAACTTGGAGGTCATGGTGAACTTTGCACCACTCGGCACCTCGACGGAATCGACCCGTTTCCCATTCTGTACTGGGTAGACCTCGTACTCGACGTAGTCCCCCGAAATACTCTTCACTACACGTTCAAAAGACGTCCCTGGCTCAGTCTTATCCAAATTGAAAGTGTAGCCCTCGATCGCGAAAATACTGTTCGGTGCACTGATACGGACAACTGCCTTAGAGAACGTCGATTTCCCATCGACGGTCGTGGTGGATTCGTAAGGGTTCTCGCCGGTGGTTTTCGCTGGGCTCAAACGAATTCCACCCTGTCCTTCCATAACGAATCGCTTCGTCTCATCGTCGATAGACGGAGTCTCATCCTCCGTCGGGGAGGTCTCCGTCGGGGATGTCTCCGGCGGAGTGGGTTCCGTCGGAATCCTGAAGGAACCGTAGACCTCAACTACGTAGCGACTCCGGAGTGTATCGAGGTTGCGGTCCCATCCGTCAACCCCATCAACACCGATTTTCAGACTGTCTTGACCCGAATGGATGATCCACTCCTCGGGGACCGGCGAGTCTCCAGTTTCCGGATTGAAGAAAACTGCCTCGAAGCCTTTAATTCGATTCCGGCTGTCCCTTACTTGCGTGGGGCTTTTGAAATAGTGCTCCCCGTCGACACCATCGTTTTTGAGGACGACTGCCTCATCGTCAGCCTTACGACTGTTTTCCTCGGTGTTGCGAACCACAATGCGCGTGATTCTGATGTCCGGACCGACTTGATTCTCCAACTGACCGGTTGGACGAACTTCGAAGTAAGGGTCCGTGCCAATGTTGTTAAAGCGCTGCTTTTCCGTGCCAACAATCTCGGAGTTGAGCTGCACTTCCTCGGACCAGACGGTCTCAGCCGCAGCACGTGCCATCCCAACGCCCTCCGGCCTCACCGTGGCGGCAGCCTGGTCGGTGCGGCCGTAACCAGTTTCCGAAAGTTCGCGCGCGGTCGGGACTTCCTCCGGCTCAGCGATCGTGTAGTTGCCAGCTTTGGTGGTCTCGACCTCGATCTCCAGCTTCATCGGCGGGATGGACCAGAACGCGTCTTCGTCGATACCGATGACGTCGAAACCCTCGCCGTTAACATAGCCGAAGTACTGGGAGTCCAGCTCCTTGCCGTCAGCGGTGACGCTCACGATGCGGGTGATGTCGCCCTCGCCGGTGCGCTTCACACCCCAGATGTACTCGTCGGAGGCCTTACGCCCGGAGTCCCATGGGTTGTCGTCGGTGTCGCGAATGGTGATGTGGTCGATGTTTCCGGAACGCTCGACCGTCACTGAATTCGGCTCAACCACAACCGGTTTCGTCGTAGATGAAGATGCCGAGGATGCAGTCGAAGCAGTCGTCGACTCCTTCGTCTCTGGCACCGTAGTACCAGCCGCGGTGCTCGTAGTTGTAGAAGCAACCGGTTCCTGCGCGTCGACTGGGTAGGAGCCGAGGCCGGCGGCGAGCGCCAACGAGGCGACCACGGCAGCGACTCCACGAACGGAGCGACGGGTGCGCGAGCTCGCAGTGGCTGCAGGCTTCATAATGTTTCGCATAATCCTTGTTCCTAAATCCGCTTATCTACCGTGTTTACGATTCGTTTTTGCTTCGCCGGGCCAGCACGAACCCGATGAGGATGAGCAGTCCGCCGAGCCCCGCGGCCCACAGCACGTTCGCGCCTGTGGAGGCCAGGTCGCCGCCGCGGGTGTTATCTGCTGGTTTGGTCACTGTGGTCACGGAGCTGGTTCGCGTGGTCACCACAGTGGTGGAGCCATCGGGTCGGGTGGTGGTCAATGTGGTCTTGACCGGAGTGGTCACCGTGGTCACGGTGCTGCCCGAAGGTGTCGTTGTCCGCGTGGTGCTCCCTGGCGTGGTCGGCGTTGTCGATGTCGCGGGTGTCGACGACCCCGGCGTCGGGGTTGGCGTCGGCGACGGCGACGGGGACAGACCCGGGTCGGTGTCCCACTTGGTCACGATGATGTTGTCGTAGGTGAAGTGCTCACCCGACACGTCGCCAAGCGGCAAGATGATCAGCTGCGGGCTGGAGAGGTGGTACTCGTGGTCGTCGTCAGGCGCCTGCTCCTCGAGCAGGTACAGGCCCGGCTTCAGGTAGCTAAACTGCACGCGGCCCTTCGCATCAGTGGTCGCCCTATCGGCGTCCTCCAGTCCACGCTTCCGAACATCCTCCATCGTGAGGTTCTTGGCGCCCTCGCGGCCTTCCTCCGTGGTCACGTCGATGCCCTTCACGCGGGAAAGCACGAAGATGGAGCCTTCGATGGCTGGTGGTTTCGCGCCGGCGGGGATGTCGTCGTTAGGGTTCGGCTCGTTCTTCTTCACCACCAGGAAGATCGGCTTGGTGGCGTCCACGCTGTTGGCGGGGATGTTTTTGTCGTTGCCGGAGACCACGCGGGCATCAGCAAGCGGCATGAGTGCGCCGGTGGCCAGGATGGACGCCGCGCCAAGAATCGCGACAATCTTCGAAGCTCGCATTAGGACTGAACCTCCTTGTTCATAGCGTCCTTGCGGTCGCTCTTCTTCTTTTCGCGGATGATCCACCAGATCAGGGCCAGCAGCACCAGCAGGGAGACGCCGCCGAGGGCCCACATCCACCACTGGAAGGTGGACGTGGATTCGTCGAGAATCTGCGCTTCGTCCGGATCCATCGGCACGCGCTCGGCGTGGACCAGCAGGCGGTGCGTGTTGATGCCGTACGGGGTGCACGTGATCAGCGTGAGCAGGTCACGGCCGGGCTCGGCGCGCAAGCTGTCGGTCTCGTCCGGGAGCACGACCTCGATGTCGTAGACCTTGTACTTCATGCGCTCACCGAACGTGGAGACGTAGATGGCGTCGCCGACTTCGACGTCGGCGAGGTCGTCGAAAAGCGTTGCAGTCGTGAGCCCCGTGTGGCCGGTGATCACGGAGTGCAGGCCCTCGCCACCGGTCGGCAGTGCGGAGCCGTACAGGTGGCCGAGCCCCTTTTGCAGGGTGTTTTCGCTGGTGCCGTGGAAGACGGGCAGGCGGACGTCGATAGACGGGATCGCAATTTGCGACATCGCCGACACCCCCGCCAACTGCGCCTCATACGCCTTGTACTCAGCGTTGTCTTCACTGATGCGCGCAAGCCACGGGTCCAGAATCGGACCGTCGGTATGCGCGCGGTTGTACGCGACCGCCGCCTCGTACGCGCGGTTGACCTGCTCTGGCGGTGCCGCCTCGAGTTGGTCTTCGTACATCTTCGCCACCTGCTCCTGCACACGGTTGTTCCACTGGGTGGAGATCACCGGGTACATCAGCACCGTCAGGCCAACGAGGATGATGAGGACAGGCAGCGCGACACGCTGGAAGAACGACTTCTGCGCCGGATGCTTCCGGTGCTTCGCCTTCACTGCTGTGGTCACGTTGTTGTCCTCTCTGGGGCCATCGCTTATCGACGACAACCCTTTCCTTCAAAACTGGAGCAGGAATTTAACGCCCTCCTGCTGGCGGGCGTGCGCCCCGGTTTCGGTTCCGGGTCTCGGGGCGCCCCCCGGGCTAGCGCTCGTTGATGAGCACTAGCCCTGGAGTCCGCTTATGCGATTGCGCTTATGCGTGCTTATGCGGACTGGGAGTTACGACGTGCCGCGTAGACACCGCCGCCGATGATCGCAAGACCAGCCAAGACCATCACGAGCACGCCCATGCCACCGGTGGCCGGGAGGAACTTCTTCGTAGACGGCTTGTTGTTGACCTCAGCGTGGATGAGCGGCGAAGCGACCTTCTGCTCGTTGGTCACACGGTCAGCCAGCTTGAATTCGATCGGGAATGCCTGCGGGATACGCTCGTAGCCCTCAGGAGCCTTGGTCTCAAGCAAGCAGTAGCCGTTCTGGACGTCCGCAGGGTTGTAGCCATCGCGGATCTGGCCGCCGTCTGCCGGCTGGCCGTTCACAATCTGCTGATCGACCTTATCGGTGATGTGGAGACCATCGATGGTGAGCTGGCCCTTCTCGTTGGTGGTCCACTTGGCAACATCACCAATCTTGATCTTGTTTTCATCCTTGATCGGGTTGCACTTACCGGTCTTAAGATCGCGGGTGTAGAGCTCGAACTCGGCACCCTCCAGCGGTTGATCCTTCTTGCCGTCGCCGTACTTCAGGAGCTGCAGCTTCGCCAGGAAGGTGACGACCTCAGGAGTATCTCCCGGTGGCGGCGGGACGTCGCCAGGCTTGCGCGTCGACTTCGAGTCACCCGTCTGGGACGGCACATCGGCAGTGTTTCGAATCTCGCCGTCGCCGTTGTCACCGATCGGGCTAAACTCCGCCTCCCAGTTGGTGACAACCTTCGCACCACGGTAGTTAGCGTCGAGCCACTTCAAGCCCTCTTCGTTGAACTGGACGGTCCGGCGAGCGTTGTAGTGCGCGTCGCGGTCATCGCCGAAGGTCCAATCTTCCTGATCGGTAAGGGTGTAGTACTTCGTATCAACTGTCTCGAGGGAGCCGTCAGCCTTCTCAATCTGGACCGGGTTGGTCTCGCTCAGACGCAGGTTAGTCAGCTCGTTCTTGTTGTAGTAGTCCACCACGTGGAAGCTGTTGAGCTGAACATCCTTGTCAGAGGTAGCACCAGGGATGTTGCCCTTGATCTGGTACTTGACGGTGTCGCCGACGTTAACGTTCTCGTCTTCAAGCTTCTTTGTCACCACGGTGTTGGTGTTCTTCGGGTAAGCGTGAACGTTGTAGTTCCACTCTGCGGTGTTCTTCGGGTTCGTCATCGGGACGAAGACCACAAACGGGTCCGACTTGTGCAGGTTCAGACGAGGCTCACCGTTGACGTTTGCCTTCGGGGAATCCAGCTCAGTCACGCGGTATGCGGCGACCTTAACGTTTGGCACCTGGACAGAGCCATTTGCACCCGTCGTAACATCCGTCGAAAGGCCACCCTGCTTCAGCGGTGCTGACGCAGGCTTCTTCGCAGCCTCGACAGCCGCGAAGAAGCCCTTGTTCGTCGTGATATCAAAGTCGAGCTCCTCAACCTTGAACTTCACGTCGGCCACTTTCTCGCCGCCGGTGTACTTCTCAGCGTCCGGAGTGCCTTCCGTAATCTCATTACCGGTCGGTGCACCGGTCTTCGAAACGTTCAGAATCTTGTGGATCGTAAGCGAGCGTGCAGCTTTCGGATCGATGGTCGACGGGTCTGCACCCTGACCAATAGCGGAGTTCTGTTCAACGCCATCCTGAGCCAGCGCGTCCTGCGCGGCGATGCCGGCGGAACCGGCGAAGGTCAGGCCTGCGGCGATTGCGATCGCAGCGGTCTTCTTCATGGCAATTGCCATAGTGGTGGTCCTTTCGGAGAAATGTTTGTCGCTGGGCCCTTTTCGGTCAGCGAGAGAAGTACTTCAACACGGTGACACGGTGTGCCTGCCGTGCGATTCTTCTGGGCCCAGCCTGGGCGCCACCGTAAAATTTATCTGGTTGCACAACTTAAGTAAAGCGCAAATATGGGCCGTTTCCCCTCGTTAAGGATGGTTTCAGGCAAGTTTCCAAACCTTTGCGTTAGCTGCGAAAAGCGAGCTGGCCTTACAGACAAATGACACCGAAAAACGGGTGTTCGACGTCACATATAAGGGGGGCGGAGATGTTCGGCACACTTTTTGCGTGAGTTTTTCAAGGGATTTCTTAGCAACCGCGCTAACCGCGTCAAACACTCCCCACCAGCACGTTTACCCCGCTATACAAACGCATGAAAAAGACCCTCTGCGCCGGAATCCCGGGGCAGAGGGTCGTCGCTAAGCAGGGGCTTTAGTCGCCGATCTGGTCGCGGCCGCGCTTAACGATCAACGGGTCGGGCTCGCCAACCACGTCGTGGTCCTTGTTCGTGTACTCAAACTTGGACAGAATGTAGCGCATCGCGTTGAGGCGGGCACGCTTCTTGTCGTTGGACTTGATGGTGATCCAGGGGGACTCATCAGTATCCGTGTAGCGGAACTGCTCCTCCTTCGCACGGGTGTAGTCCTCCCACTTATCCAGCGACGCCAAGTCCATCGGCGACAGCTTCCACTGACGCACCGGGTCCACCTGGCGGATAGCAAAGCGGGTGCGCTGCTCCTTCTGGGTCACGGAGAACCAGAACTTGGTCAGCGAAATGCCGGAGCCGAGGATCATGTTCTCCAGCATCGGCACCTCACGCAGGAACTCGGCGTGCTGCGACTCGGTGCAGAAACCCATCACACGCTCAACGCCGGAGCGGTTGTACCAGGAACGGTCGAAGAACACGATCTCGCCCGCAGCCGGGAAGTGCTCGATGTAGCGCTGGAAGTACCACGACGTGCTCTCGCGTGGCGACGGCTTCTCCAACGCAACGGTACGAGCACCACGGGGGTTGAGGTGCTCGTTAAAGCGCTTGATGGTGCCACCCTTACCGGCGGCGTCGCGGCCCTCGAAAATAATGATGTGGCGCTGACCAGTATCCTTCGTCCAGTTCTGCCACTTCAGCAGCTCAATCTGGAGCGCGCGCTTCTCATGCTCATACTCATCGCGGGAGAGACGCTCATCGTACGGGTAATTCTCGCGCCACGTCTGAATCGCAGTGCCGTCCGGCATCAGCAGCACCGGATCGTCTTCATCGGTGTCGTCCACAACCCAGCCTTCGGTCTGGGCGAGGTCGATCATCGGCAGTTCGTCATCCTTGTGGTCAGCCATACCACTCATTCTATTCCGCTTTGCCTCGCTGCGCTGGGAAAGCCCCCCACTTACAGAAAAATGCCCCGTCGCACGTAGCGACGAGGCACCTCAGAAGTCGGTCTTATGCAACCAGACCAACGAGGTCGGCGAGAGCGCCTGCGAGGACGCCGAAGTTGCCAAGCAGCTCAACGAGAGCGCCCGGGATACGGGTGACCTCGGTAGCGGTGCCGTTCTCAACGCCGAGACCGGTGCCGGAGGAAAGTGCAACCCAGTTGTACAGTGCTTCCATGATGTTTTTCTCCTAGTTAAGAGGTGTGCTTACTTAGCGTCTGCAGCCGGCTTCTTCGGGTTGACCTTCTCGCCGGTCGCCTTCTCAGCGAACGTCAGCAGAGACTCCGGGGTCTTGGTGAAGATCTTCTCGATCGCGGTTGCGAACGTCTTGAAGTCCTTGAGCGCCTTCTGGATGACCTTGAGATCTACAGGCATTACATGCTCCTAAAAGTTAGGTGCCAGTCTGTGTCTGGCTTTACTGACAGGTACTGACACCCATCGGGCGTCAGGGAGTTATTTTGCCATAGGTAACGATTACGTCAAGGGAAACTGCAGAATTGTTTTCAATGCTGACAGATATTTTTCAACACCTCACGTTTACCAAAACGTAACCATATTTCAGCTCTATCTCCTACCTGCCCAAATTCAATAAAAGAAGTAAACGTCATATGAATTCGATGACGACTGTATAGACCATTCAGCACCGAAAATCGCGACGGAAACGCCACAAACCGGAAGTGGATGTGGGGAACTACACCTATTCAGGGGGTCGTCGACAAGCAAATGCGCAAAAGAAAAACGCGCCCCGAAGGACGCGTCTCTCAACAAGCGGGCGTTACATCATGCCCATAGCCTCCGGGTCCATGCCCGGGTTCGCACCAGCCGGCTCCGGCTTATCAGCCACAACCGCCTCAGTGGTCAAGAACAGCGCAGCGATGGACGCAGCGTTCTGCAGCGCAGAACGGGTCACCTTCGCCGGATCCGCAATACCGTTAGCCAGCATGTCGACGTACTCGCCGGTCGCAGCGTTCAGACCCTCGCCATCCGGGAGGTTGGCAACCTTGTCAGCCACCACGCCCGGCTCCAGGCCAGCGTTCAGCGCGATCTGCTTCAGCGGAGCGGACAGGGCCTCGCGGACGATCTTCACGCCCGTAGCCTCGTCGCCCTCAAGGCCGAGGTCGCCCTCGAGCTCGTTGGCAGCCTGCAGCAGAGCCACGCCGCCACCAGCGACGATGCCCTCCTCCACAGCAGCCTTAGCGTTACGCACAGCATCCTCAATGCGCAGCTTCTGCTCCTTGAGCTCCACCTCAGTAGCAGCGCCAACCTTGATCACCGCAACACCGCCGGCCAGCTTGGCCAGACGCTCCTGCAGCTTCTCGCGGTCGTAATCGGAGTCGGAGTTCTCGATCTCAGCGCGGATCTGCTTCACGCGGCCGTCGATCTGCTCCTGCTGACCAGCACCCTGCACGATCGTGGTCTCATCCTTGGTCACCACAACCTTGCGGGCCTGACCCAGCAGCTCAACGCCAGCAGTCTCCAGGGACAGGCCAACCTCTTCGGAGATGACCTGGCCGCCGGTCAGGATCGCCAGATCCTGCAGCATTGCCTTGCGACGATCGCCGAAGCCCGGAGCCTTCACAGCCACAGACTTGAAGGTGCCGCGGATCTTGTTCACAACCAGGGTGGACAGGGCTTCGCCCTCAACGTCCTCAGCGATGATCAGCAGCGGCTTGCCGGACTGCATAACCTGCTCCAGCACCGGCACAAGCTCCTTGACGTTGGAGATCTTGCCGGACACCAGCAGGATGTACGGGTCCTCGAGCACGGCCTCGCCGCGCTCCATGTCGGTGGCGAAGTAAGCGGAGATGAAGCCCTTGTCAAAGCGCATACCTTCCGTAACCTCGAGGTCCACACCAAACGTGTTGGACTCCTCGACCGTGATCACGGACTCCTTGTTCACCGCACCGTTGCCGACGGCGTACATCGCCTCAGCAATCTTCTTGCCGATCTCCGGGTCGGAAGCCGAAATACCAGCGGTGGAAGCGATCTCCTCCTGGGTCTCAACTTCCTTCGCCTGATCCAGCAGGTACTTGGACACCTTGTCGGTGGCAGCCTGGATGCCACGCTTGATGCCCATCGGGTTGGAACCAGCCGCAACGTTGCGCAGGCCCTCGCGCACGAGCGCCTGGGCGAGAACGGTAGCGGTGGTGGTGCCGTCACCGGCGACGTCGTCGGTCTTCTTGGCGACTTCCTTGACCAGTTCCGCACCGATCTTCTCGTACGGATCCTCGAGGTCAATCTCGCGAGCGATGCTCACGCCGTCGTTGGTAATCATCGGAGCGCCCCAAGACTTCTCCAACACCACGTTGCGGCCCTTCGGGCCCAACGTGACCTTCACAGCATCAGCCAGGGTGTTCAGACCGGTCTCGAGGCCGCGACGTGCTTCCTCATCAAATGCAATCATCTTTGCCATGTGAGTGTGTCACTCCTTATATATAGGCGTACGTGGACGATCACTCAGTTCGTCGGTGCAAGCAGGCGCCCGCGACGGCACGGCTGACGAGTGGTCTCAGCCTCACCCGCTCTTCTTCGTTTATTTGGCACTCGGTTGAGATGAGTGCCAGCCACATTTTTAGCACTCTCGGGGGTTGAGTGCAAGAGACGCAGGGGCTGGCTCGGTTGCTGCTAGCGTAGTGCCATGACTGACGCACAGAACAGCACAAGCAACAGCACAGCAACCTACGCACCACAGCGCGACCGGATCTTCGCGGATCTGTCCAAGTTGGTGTCCTTTAACTCCCCGCACTCCACCCCGGCCCTGAAGGACGAGCACGAGGCAGCGTGTGTGTGGACGGTCGAGGCGCTCAAGGACCTCGGCTTTGAAGTCACCCGCTACCCGACGGTGGACGACGCGGACACGATCGTCGCTACGAAGCCCGCGAAGAACGGCATGCCGACGGTGCTGCTGTACTCGCACTACGACGTCGTCCCGGCGAACGATCCAGAGGCTTGGACGAACAACCCGTTCGAACTCACCGAGCGTGACGGCCGCTGGTACGGGCGCGGCGCCGCGGACTGCAAGGGCAACCTGGCCATGCACCTGGAGGCACTGCGCCTCGTCGAGGAAAACGGCGGCACGGACCTGGGGCTGAAGGTTGTCGTCGAGGGCTCCGAGGAGCTCGGTGGGGATGACGGTCTGGGTAAGTTGATCGTCGACAAGCCTGAGGTGTTTGAGGCGGACGCGATCCTGATCGCAGACTCCGGCAACGTCGCTGTCGGTGTGCCGACGCTGACCACTTCCCTGCGCGGCGGCGCCCAGATCAACGTGACGGTGGAAACGCTCAAGGGCGCGATCCACTCCGGCGGTTTCGGCGGCGCGGCTCCGGATGCGGCGCACGCACTGATGGTCATTGCAACATCGCTTTTCGACGAGCACGGCCGCACCACCATCGACGGCGTGGACACCACCGCGAAGTGGGACGGCGACCCGTACGATCCGGAAACCTTCCGCGGCGACGCGACCGTCCTGGACGGCGTAGAGCTGCTGGGCACCGCAGACGATAACCCGGCTGACCTGGTGTGGGCGCGCCCGGCCGTGACCATGATCGGCTTTACCTCCACCCCGGTTGCAGAGGCGATGAACGCGGTGAACCCGCGCGCGGAAGCACAGTTCAACCTGCGCGTCCCGGCTGGCCAGGATTCCGCCAAGGTGGCGGAGAAGATGGTGGAGCACATCAAGGCCCACACCCCGTGGGGCGCCAAGGTGGACGTACAGGTCAGTGGCGTGAATCAGCCGTTTTCTACGGATGTGGAAGCGGAGGCCGTCGCAAAGCTTGGGCAGTGCCTGAAGGACGCATACGGCGCAGACGAGCTGGCTGTCGTAGGCACCGGCGGCTCGATCCCACTGACCATCACCCTGCAGGAGCAGTTCCCCAACGCGGAGATCGCACTGTACGGCGTGGAGGAGCCGCTGTGTGGCATTCACGGTGTTGACGAGTCCGTCGACCCGACCGAGATCGAACATGTGGCCATCGCCGAGGCGATGTTCCTGCAGCAATACGGGAAGTAAGAAAAATTCGCTACAGTGGCAAAAAGACGGCCGCGCCACTGGTGTTGACGCGTTGTATCTTGTTGCCGCGATGAGCAAGTTATTTCTGTGTGAACTGGAAAGCCCCTGAGGTTAGGCGCGCCAACGGTACGACCGACCTCAAAGGAGGGCTGCCAGAAACGTGCTCACGTTACTTCTTGCGCTCACGGCTGCCAGCGCCATCGCCCCGGTGCTGCTGCGCAGCATCGGCCGCTCGGCGTTCGCCCTACTGGCGTTGGTGCCGCTCGGCGGCTTCCTGTGGGTGGTCAAACTCTTCGCCGACGGGGTGTTCCGCGACGGCGGGGAGATCGTTTCCACGTTCACGTGGATGCCATCGACCAACCTCAACTTAGAGTTTCGCCTCGATGCCCTCGCAGCGCTCTTTAGCCTGATCATCCTGGGTGTCGGGGCGCTTGTGTTGTTCTACTGCTGGGGCTACTTCGACTCGAACCCGCGCAGGTTAGCCAAGTTCGGGTTTGAGCTCAGCGCCTTCGCCATGGCCATGTACGGCTTGGTCATCTCGGACAACTTCCTGCTCATGTACGTGTTCTGGGAGTTGACCTCGATCCTGTCGTACATGCTGGTGTCGTATTACGGGGAGCGGGCGACCTCCAGACGCGCAGCCATGCAGGCGCTGATGGTCACCACGATGGGTGGCCTGGCCATGCTGGTGGGCATCAACCTCCTAGGCTTCAACGCCGGCATCTGGCGTCTGTCCGAGGTGTCCCAGATCGCCGACATCGAGGGCACCCCGGCGATCTCCGCGGCAATCGTGCTGATCATGTTGGGTGCGCTGACCAAGTCCGCCCAGGCCCCGTGGCACTTCTGGTTGCCCGGCGCGATGGCGGCGCCGACGCCGGTGTCGGCGTATCTGCACTCGGCGGCGATGGTCAAGGCGGGTATCTATCTCGTCGCTAGGCTTGCGCCCGACATGTCGGCGGTGACCACGTGGCACCTGCTGGTGCTGTCTACGGGTGGGTTCACCATGCTGCTGGGTGGCTGGATGGCGCTGAAGCAGCGCGACCTGAAGCTGGTGCTGGCGTACGGCACGGTGAGCCAGCTGGGCTTCATCATCACGGTGATCGGCGTGGGTTCGCGTGAGGCCGCGATGGCGGGGCTTGCGATCACGTTCGCGCACTCGCTGTTTAAGGCCGCGCTGTTCATGATTGTGGGCACGATCGACCACGCCACCGGCACGCGCGACATCCACGAACTGTCGGGGCTGGGCAAGAAGCAGCCGTTGTTGGCGGGGTTGGCCATTGTGTCGGCTGCGTCGATGGCTGGCATCCCGCCGCTGTTCGGGTTTGTGGCCAAGGAAGCCGCGCTGGAGATGATCCTGCACGAGGAGTTGCTCACCGGTATGCCGGGCAGGATCACGCTGGTAGTGATGGTCGCTGGTTCCATCCTGACCATGGCGTACTCGCTCTACTTCCTGCACGGTGCCTTTGCGACGAAACCAGAGCACGACCGCAAGCCTTCCGAAGCCGTGCGCGACATGCACCGGGTGGGCCCCACACTGTGGCTCTCCCCCGCCATCCTGACCGCCGGCACGATCGTGTTTGGCCTGGTGCCGGCGCTGCTGTCGGACCCGATCAACAACCACCTCGACGCGCGCTTCCCCGACGTGGAAGGCGAAACGCTCGCGCTGTGGCACGGCATCAACGTGCCGCTGATCCTGTCTGCGGTAATCATCACTGCGGGCGCGATCATGTTCTGGCAGCGCGACCTGGTGGCAAAGGCCCAGTTTGAACAGCCCGCGCTGGGTAACGCCAACGCCGTCTACGACACCATCCTGAGCAAGCTGCACCACTGGTCGATGCGCCTGACCGCGTCCACCCAGCGTGGTTCGTTGGCGATCAACCTGGGTGTCATCTTTGCCACGCTGATGGTTGTGCCGTTGGCTGCGCTGATCCTGGGGGCGTCGAACAACATCCGCATGATCGTGTGGGAAAACGTCTGGCAAGGCCTGATCGTGATCATCATGGCGGGCATGGCGTTCTTTGCCACCCTGCAGCGCAACCGCCTGTCTGCCGTGGTCATGGTCGGCATGACCGGCTACTGCCTGGCCATGATCTTCGCGCTGCACGGCGCACCGGACTTGGCGCTGACGCAGGCGCTGGTGGAGACCATTGTGATGGTTATCTTCATGCTGGTGCTGCGCAAGATGCCCACAGAGGTCGAGCCGCGTCACGACGACAACCGTCTCCGCGCCTGGCTCTCCATCGGCACCGGCGTATCAGTGGTGGTCGTGGCCATGACGGCGATGTCCGCACGCGTGGCCGAGCCGATCTCCACAACCATGCCGGAGCTGGCGTACGAAATCGGTCACGGCCGCAACACCGTCAACGTGCTGCTGGTGGACCTGCGTGCCGCCGATACGCTCGGTGAGATCACCGTGCTGGTCATCGCCGCAGTGGGTGTGGCCAGCCTGATCTTCGGCACCGGCAAGTTTGAAACCCAGTCACGCCGCCCGACCCTGCAGACCACAAAGGCCCGCTGGTTGGCCTCCGGCGTGAACGACGAAACCGCACAGAACCGCTCCCTGATGGTGGAGGTTGCCACCCGCATCCTGTTCCCATCGATGATGCTGCTGTCGGCGTACTTCTTCTTCTCCGGCCACAACGCCCCAGGCGGCGGGTTCGCAGGCGGCCTTGTCGCCGCACTCGCGCTCACGCTGCGCTACCTGGCGGGCGGCCGCAAGGAGATTGAAGCAACCCTGCCGGTGCACCCAAGCAAGGTGCTCGCCGCTGGCCTGCTGATGTCCGCCACCGCGGCGGTCGTGCCCATGTTCTTCGGCAACCCGCCACTGACCTCTGGGTACGCCACGTTCAGTCTGCCGCTCATCGGCGAGTTCGACGTCCCATCCGCCCTGCTTTTCGACGCCGGCGTCTACGCCATCGTCGTCGGCCTCATCATGCACGTACTGGCCTCCATGGGCGCCCACATCGACCTCGAAGAAGAGTCCCGTAAGCAGCGCGCCCGCGACCGCGCCATCGAACTGCAAGAGAAGAACCGCAAGCGCCGCGAACAGCAAAAGCGTGATCGCCTGCAGCGGTTTGATGAGCGGGCGGCGGTGTCGTCGGCAGGGTCGTCGTCGATTAGCAAGAGCTCGGAGAAGTAAATGGAAGCGAACCTGTTCTTACTCATCGGCTCGGGCGTACTCATCGCGTGCGGTGTGTACCTCATGCTGGACAAAGCAATGACGCGCATGATCATGGGCGTGCTGCTCATCGGCAACGGCGCGAACTTGCTGTTGCTGCAATCCGGCGGCCGGGCGGGCTCCCCGCCGATCATCGGACGCGACTCCGAAGCCGTCGCCGACTCCGCCGACCCGCTGGCGCAGGCGATGATCCTGACCGCCATTGTCATCTCGATGGCCATGGTCGGATTCATGCTTGCGCTCGCATACCGCCAGTACCGCTACCGCACCGACGACGTGGTCGAACGCGACGAGGAGGACCGCGCCATTGCGGTGCGCCCCTCCACGCCGACGGGCGACCGCGACGAAGAGGAAGCGGCCGGCAAGGCTGCTGCGTCCGCATCGTTCGAAGAGCCAGTAAAGGGGGCGGAGCGTGAGAAATAGTATGTTCGCCCTCGCCGACTGGGCCCTGCCCGCAGTGCCGTACCTGACGGTGCTGATGATTCTGCTGCCGCTCATCTCCGCGGCGTTCATCCTGGTGTTCCGCGGCGTGAACCTGCAGCGCTTCATCGCCCTGCTGACCCTGGCCACGCTGACGGTTATGTCGGCGGTGCTGATCATCGTCGCCGACACCCACGGCATCCAAACGGTGCAAATGGGCGGCTGGGAGGCGCCGATCGGGATTACGTTGGTGGCGGACAGGTTGTCGTCGATAATGTTGTTCGTCTCCTCGATCGTGCTGGTCGCGGTGATGTGGTACGGCATCTCCCAAGGCCTGCGCGATGGTGACGACGACGACCCAATCGCCGTGTTCCTCCCCTCCTACATGCTGCTGAGCATGGGCGTGAACCTGTCGTTTTTGGCCGGCGACCTGTTCAACCTGTACGTCGGGTTTGAGATCTTCCTCGTCGCCTCATACGTGCTGCTCACCCTGGGTGCGTCGCCGCAACGCGTGCGCGCTGGCATCGGTTACGTGATGGTGTCCATGGCGTCGTCGATGGTGTTCCTGTTCGCGCTGGCGCTCGTGTACGCGTCCGTGGGCACCGTGAACATGGCGCAGGCGGGCATCCGCATGGAAGACGTGCCCAACGGCACCAAGGCAGCAATCTTTGCGACGATCCTCATCGCCTTCGGGATCAAAGCCGCCGTCTTTCCCCTGGACGCCTGGCTGCCGGACTCCTACCCCACCGCCGCCTCCATCGTCACCGCCGTGTTCGCAGGCCTGCTGACCAAAGTCGGCGTGTACGCCATCATCCGCATGCGCTCCACCGTGTTTACCGACGGCTCCCTCGACTCCATGCTCATGTGGGTCGCACTGCTGACCATGATCGTGGGTGTCATGGGCGCGATCGCCCAAAACGACATCAAACGTCTCATGTCCTTTACCCTGGTCAGCCACATCGGCTACATGATCTTCGGCGTGGCCCTCGGCTCGGTCGCGGGCCTGTCGGGTGCGATCTTCTACGCCGTACACCACATTCTGGTGCAGACGTCACTGTTCCTGGTGGTCGGTCTCGTGGAAAGGCAAGCAGGCTCCGCCCAACTGCGACGCCTGGGCTCCCTGCTCTACACCGCACCCGTGATTGGCGTGCTGTACCTCGTCCCGGCGCTCAACCTCGGCGGCATCCCGCCCCTGTCCGGCTTCCTGGGCAAAGTCATGCTCATCCAAGCCGGTGCCGAAGACGGCTCCTGGCTCGCCTGGACCCTCATCGGCGGCGCAGTGGTCACCTCGCTGCTCACCCTGTACGCCATGATGAACGTCTGGTCCAAAGGCTTCCTGCGAGATCGCGCCGACGCCCCCGAAGGCGACGTCGTCCTCGCCCGCCCCGCCAACCTTGCCGAGCGCGGCGAGACCGTCTCTGCCGGCGAACGCGACGACGTCGGCCGCATCCCCGTCGGTATGTTCCTCTCCTCCGCACTGCTGGTGCTCGCCTCCACGTCGATCACGTTCCTGGCCGGCCCGATCTCCAACATCACCGACCGCGCCGCCCAATCCGCCCAAGACGTCACCATCTACCGCAGCGCAGTACTTATCGACGACCCCACCCAAGCCACCCGCAACCTCGACACCTTCACCGAACCCACCGACTCCCACGGCGGGCACGACTCGCTGATGAACCGTCGCAACCAGGAGGTGCGTAACTGATGAGCCTGCTCACAGGTGTAAAAAACCGCATGCGCCCCGCCTCCGTCGCGTGGCTAACCTTCATGTGGGTCCTGCTCATGGGCGAAGTGTCCTGGGGTAACGTGGCCGCCGGCCTCGCACTTGGCGTCGTCATCGTGCTGGCCCTGCCGCTGCCGCGCGTCCCCCGCAGCGGAAACCGCATCCACTGGCCACGCCTGATCGCCTTCGTCGGCATCTGGCTGTGGGACCTCATCGTCGCCTCCGCCAAAGTGGCCTGGCTCTCGCTGCGGCCCCAACCCCAACCCAAAAACGCGATCCTGCGCGTGCCCATGCGCGTCAGCAACGAATTGGTGTTCTACCTGGCCACCTGCGCCTACAACCTGCAGCCCGGCGGCACCGTCACCGACATCGACCTGGCCAACCGCGAATGGACCATCCACGTCCTCGACGCGTCCACCCCGGCCGACATCGAACGCGAAATTGCCAACGTAGCCACCCTGGAACGCCAAATGATCGGGATCTTCGAAAGCAGGAGCAAATGAACGAAACGATCTACAACGTCTTCCTCGCCATAGCCGCCATCTTCATCTTCGCCGGCTTCTTCATCCTCGCCTGGCGAGTCATCGTCGGCCCCGACTCCCTCGACCGCGTCCTAGCTAACGACGGCATCACCGCCTCCCTCCAGTGCGCCCTCGCCCTCTACATCTGCTGGACGTTAGACACCACCGTGGTCAACGTGATGATCGTCATCGCACTCCTCGGCTTCATCGCCTCCCTGTCCGTCGCCCGCTTCCGCAAGAGGGATGGTTCCCTATGATCACCGACATCATCTCCCTGATCTTCATCCTGCCCGGCGCGTTCATGGTCTTCTCCGCCGCCGTCGGCACCGCACGCTTCAACTCCACCCTCGCGCGCGTCCACGCCATCACCAAACCCCAAACCACCGGGCTCGTGCTGTTCATGATCGGCACCATCATCCGAGTCACCACCGCCGAAGACTTCGGCGTCCACGAAAAAGGCGACATCGGCATCATGATCCTGCTGGTGCTGTTCGCCCTGATGACCAACCCCGTCACCGGCCAACGCCTCGGCCGCATCGCCCGACGCGAAGGCCTCTACGGCGAAGACGGCCAACTCACCCGCAACGACCGCCCCGCCAGCTACCACCCCAAGCGCATCAACCCCAACAAGCCCACCGAAACCGAACGGCCGGCGGGCTAAGGGCTGGCTGCTACGGCGCTACGGCGTGAGTTCCCACATTTCGTCGCAGGTCGCGTCCACAACCGCCTTCCAATCACCCGTGCGCTGGTAAATCTCCCGCTGGCGCTGGTAGCCGGCGCCACGCTCGACGATCTCGCCGACCAGCCGTAGCTCGTCGAGGCAGTTGAGGTCTTGGGCCGTGGGCGTGAGTTCGTCGATAAGCAATTGCAGCTCGTGCTTAATCCAGTCCTCGTCCGTATCGCGGCTAGTGATCACGAGCGCGTCCATGCCATAGCGAGCGCCGCGCCACTTATTCTCCGCGACGTGCCACTGCTGCAGGGTGGGCAGGGACTCGCCGCGATCGAGCATCCGGTCGTAGTGGACCACGAGACAGTGCGTGAGCGCCACGACCGCGGCGAGCTCGCGCAGGTTAGACGTGGCATCCGAAATGCGAACCTCGATCGTGCCCCACTTCGCGGCCGGACGGACATCGAAATGCATCGAACCCGTGTGATTAATCACGCCCGAAGTCTGCTGATCGCGCATAAACGCAACCCACTCATCCCAATCCTGGAACTGATACGGCATACCCGCGGTGGGAAGCTGCTGGTAAAGCATCGTGCGGTTCGAAGCGTAACCCGTATCGATGCCGTCCCAACCCGGGCTCGAGGCGCTTATCGCGAGCAGGTGCGGGTACTTCGTCATCACCGCATTAATGATCGGCCACACCTTGTCCTCATGACTGATCCCAATGTGGCAGTGGATACCCCACAACAACATGTGCTGACCCCAATACTGGGTGCGATCCGCGATCTCCTGATACGTGTTCTTCGGACTCAACGGATTCGTGCGGAAATCCGAAAACGGGTGGCCGCCGCTCGCCCACAGGCGGAGGTTCTTCTCATCCGCGACCTCCTTGATCGCTTTGAGGTCGCGCTGGAGGGCGTCGACCGCCTCCCTGGTATTCGTGCAGATCGGCGTGACAAGCTCGATCGTGTTCTGTAGAAACTCCGGCTCCAGGTGCACGTCCGGATTGCGCTTCTGCACCTCCTCGATCACCTCAGCCGCACGCGGCACAAGGTCGCGCGTTTCCGGGTCGACGAGACAAATCTCCCACTCGACACCGAGGGTAGGGGCGGCCGACCTGGCAAAATCGCGAAACGGATCCATAGTCAGCCAGCCTAACCGCTTCAGTTCCCGGGACTGGCATGGCGAAGCGGTTTATATGCGGGGCGGTGCTGTTGGGGTTCCGCCTTCCACACAGATGGTGAGGACGCAACGGAGAGCTTGCCGATTTTTGGCCATCTTCACCCTTGCATTCTCACCATGTGGAGGTCGGGTGCCGGTGTGGTGTCGTCGCAAAGCTAAACGGCGCCTCCTACACGGCATATTTCGCTAATTTTCGACGAAATGCACCGTGTAGGAGGCGCCGTTTGGAGGCTAAAACTAGCCGGCGAGGACGACCGCGACCGCGCTGCGGTTATTCGCGGCCTGCTCCGGAAGGCCGACGGCGCCCTCCGGGATGTCATTCTTGGCGCGGGCGGTGCCACCGACGCGGCGGGCGATGTCGGCAGCGACCTGCTCAGCACCCGGGGTGGCCGGGTCGAAGAACACGTAGGTCTCCGGGAAGATGCCGTACTGCTGCTCAGGCATGTTCATCGTCGCAGCGTCCTGGGACTGATTAGCGACGTTGAACTGACCCTTAAGCTGGTCCGCCGTGCGATTAGCCAGGTCAGCGATGCCGGAGTTGTTGTAGACGAAGACCTGCGCGCTCGCATTGTCGAGCTGCGCGCCCTGCGGGGCCGGAGCCGGAGCCGGTGCCGGGGTCTCGGCGTTCGGGTCTTGCGCGTTGGGGTCCTGGGCCTGGTCGCCTTCGCGCTGTTCGGCGTTCGGGTCCTGCGGCGAGTTCGGGTCCTGGGAGGCGTTGGGATCCTGGGTGCCCTGGCCCTGGCCCTCGCCAGGCTGGGCCGCGGACGGGGCGGCCTCGGCGGTAGCGGAGGTGGAGGTTTCGGACGAGGCGGAGGATGCGGCGTTGTTGTCGTCGCCTTTCTGAGTCATCGCCCACAGGGCCCAGAGCAGCAGCAACGCGGCGACGGCGATAAGGATCATGGCGAGGCCACGGCGAGGCAGGCCGCCCTGGGCGGCAGCGGCGCCCGCGCCAGCAGCGGCACCAGCAGCGGCGCCGCCAGCGGTGACGGCGGTCGAGCCGGCACCAGCACCTGCACCAGCACCAGCACCGGCACCGGCGGCGTAGCCTGCGTACGCCTCGTCGTAGGCCTCGTCATAGTCATAGTCGGCGTCGTCGTCGCGACGGTGCGCGCCGCGGTATTCCTCGGCGGGTGCGTCGGTGGGGGTGTCGTCGATAATTTCGGCGTCGAGGGGCTCGTCGCCCACGTTGTCGTAGCGGGGGTCGTTGCCATACTGATCTTTAGTCACAGCAGCAACAATAGCCACACCTGGTGAGGGAAGGGAGGCAACACACCGGGTTAGGCGTCGCGAAGCCTTTGCAATCGCCGCACCAACTGAGGCTCCGCCGCGAGCGCATCCGGATTATCCAAAAGGACGTTGAGGCGCTGGTAGTAGCGGATCGGCGTCATGCCAAGTTCGGCACGGATAGCGTCCTCGCGCTTGCCGAGGGACCGCGGGGCGCGCGCGGCGAAACGGAGCACGGCGAGGTCGGTGTCGGAAAGCATGCCTAATATATTGGCATGACCATCCGACCCATCGTTATCCACGGCGACCCTGTGCTGCACGAACCGACCAAACAGGTCACGCAGCCCGTTGAGGAACTGCAGGAACTCATCGCCGACATGCACGAAACCATGGACGCCGCCCACGGCGTGGGCCTGGCCGCCAACCAGATTGGTGTGCCGCTGCGCCTGTTCGTCTACCACTGCCCCGACGGCGACGAGATGCGCCGCGGCACCGTGATCAACCCGGTGCTGGAAACTTCCGAAATCCCGAAGACAATGCCTAGCGACGACGGCGAGGACGACGAAGGCTGCCTCTCCGTGCCCGGCTACTCGTGGCCGACCGGCCGCGCCGACTGGGCAAAGGTCACCGGCCTGGACGAGAACGGCAACGAGATCGAGGTGGAGGGCACCGGCTTCTTCGCCCGCTGCCTGCAGCACGAGGTCGGCCACCTGGACGGCTTCCTGTACACCGACGTACTCACCGGCCGTTACAAGAAGGAAGCGAAGCGCGAAATCCGCGACAAGGGCTGGCGCGAGCCGGGCAACACGTGGCTTCCAGGCACCGACGAGGATCCGTTCGGCCACTAACGCGGTATGATGTGCGGGACTGTCTATTTTTCCGGAGGCACCCATGCGCATCCCCGCCGTCATCGCCGCGACTGCGATCACGCTGACCACTCCCGCTGCGCCCGAAACGCCGCTCGAGCAGCTGCTTAGCGACGTCACCGAGACCCGCACCACCTCCCTCACCGCACTTAAGGAAGCGGATGGCGAGGACGAGGTCCGCGAGATCCTCACCGATTGGCGCAAGGACCTCATCGAGGCCGCCGACGACCTTGAGGAGCTCCGCGAGGACGCCGGCGAGTTGACCGACGAGGAAGAAGCCGAGTTCGACGACGCCGCCGACGCCCTCAAGGCCGAGCGCGCCGGTGTGCGTAAGTTGCGCTCAGAGCTTTTGCTTAACGACGACACCGTTGTCCTCCCCTCCGCCCTCAAGGGCCTCGACGGCATCTTGGGCACCACCGCCTTCGACGCCTTCGAGCGCTCCGAGAACGGCGACGCCCGCATCATCTACGGCATCCCGGGCGGCAAGGAAGAGGCTGCCGCGTCGGAGGATGCGACTGCGGAGAAGGCTGGCGAGAAGGCTTCGGAGAAGGCTGCTGTTCCGGCAACCACGGTGTCGACCACCCCGAAGACCACCGAGCCGAGCAGCAAGGCGCCGAAGACGTCTGAGTCGCTGAGCCTGCGCGCCGAGCGGATGCAGGACACCACCACCACCTCGGAGACCACTGAGTCCACCACCACCGAGAACACCACGACGAACACGTCGTCCGGCACCGAGACCACCACCAGTACGACTACCGGGCAGACCACAACCTCCGGCACTTCGTCGAGCACGACGTCCAGCGCGACCGCCACGACCTCGTCGTCTTCGTCTTCCTCTTCGTCGACGACGTCGGCGTCGGTGCTGCAGAACCGCACCACCTCTGCAACGTCGAGCACGACGCGCTCGACCACGTCCTCGTCGACCACGTCACGCACCACGACCAGCACCGAAGATGAGCGCGACGGCGACCTCGCCGACACCGGCACGCCGATGCGCGGGCTGATCGGCCTGGGTATGCTCGCGCTGCTGGCCGGTGTGGCGTTTATGTTGCCGGGTGCGGGTAGGGCTCGTCGATAAGAAGAGCGCGAGAAACACAACATATGTCGCGTATTTTCCGCTCGGATGACGTCGTGGTGGGGGACCGCGTCGTGGTCAGGCAGCGGCGCGGCGAGCACGCCAGCGACATCATCGGGCACGTCGTGTCGCTCGACCCGCTGGTGGTGCGGCCGCAGGAGGTGGGTGGCTTCCCGTCGTCGAAGGAGGCGATTGAGGTGGCCAACGTGCACATCATTAAGAAGCTGTCTGCAAGGACGGTGCGCAACTCCGAGATCCGCGCGCTGGAACGCCGCATTGCCGACGACATCCCCACCACCGAAGAAGCCTGGGCCGAAGGCTGGCTCATGCGCACCGGGAATACTGACGAGGCGAACTCGGCCGTGCCGCTCGGGCCGTCGGCGGGCCTGCAGCCAGTACCTATCGACGCCATCCGCGCTTTCTACCGCGAACGCAACCTGCCAGTACGCCTCATGATCCCGGAGCGGATCGGCAAACCGGCTCTGAAACTCCTCACCGACGAATGGACACTTGCGGAGGAGCAGGTGGCGTGGGTGGACGGTGAGGGGTACGGGGTGTCGTCGATTAGCAATGTGCCCGAGGGGGCGCTCGAACATCACCGTCGGCGGCTGGCGCTAGGCTAGGCGCATGCGAATCGCCACCTGGAACGTCAACTCCGTGCGCACCCGCGCCGAACGCATCGCCGCATTCCTCGAACGCAACGACGTAGACGTACTCGCGATGCAAGAAACCAAAACCGCAGACGCAACATTCCCCTACGCCACCTTCGAAGCCGCAGGCTACGAGGTTGCGCACGTGGGCGTGAACCAGTGGAACGGCGTGGCCATCGCCTCCCGAGTGGGGTTGGACAACGTGCGCGACCACTTCGACGGCCAACCCGCGTTTGCCAAGAAAGGCGAACCGAAGGTGGAAGCGCGCGCGGTCGGCGCCAACTGCGGCGGCGTGGAAGTGTGGAGCCTGTACGTGCCCAACGGCCGCGAGATCGGCGACCCGCACTACGACTACAAACTGCAATTCCTGTGGTCCCTGGCGGAGTCCGTGCGCCCCGGAGACCTGCAGGTGTTCATGGGCGACTTCAACGTCGCACCCCGCGACGAAGACGTGTGGGACGTCGCCTGGTTCGAAGGCAAAACCCACGTCACCGAACCCGAACGCGCCGCGTTCCAGATGCTGCTGGAGGCGGGGTTGTACGAAATTCGTCACAACGATCCCTACACCTTCTGGGACTACAAATCCATGCGGTTCCAGCACAACGAAGGCATGCTCATCGACTTCCAACTCGCCACCGCACCCATGCGCGACCTGCTCAAACGCGCCTGGGTGGACGTCGACGAACGCCGCGGCAAGGGTGCCTCCGACCACGCACCCGTGATCGTCGATTACGACACGCGCGGCCTCTCCTATGATGAGGTCCGATGAATATCGACCTCGGCTGGTGGCAATTCGCGGCGATGGTCCTCGACTACGCCATCAAATTCGTCATGATCGGTGTGGTGCCGGGCGGGCGCAAACCGTCGTCGGCAAACGCGTGGCTTTTGCTCATCCTGCTGCTGCCCGTCGTCGGGCTGCCGCTGTACCTCCTCATGGGCTCCACGTTCGTGTCGCGACGCCGCCACCGCATCCAAGTTGAAGCACGCCGACACATCGACGACACCAACCTCAACGTCGCCGACTTCCCCGCCGACGTACCCCTGCCCGACGTCACCACCTCCATCGTGCGCCTCAACCGCAACCTCACCGGCTACCCCGCCGTCCACGCCGACGTACGCGCACTCTGGACCGACTACCGCAAAACCATGCACCGCATGGCATCGCTCATCGACGACTCCACCTCCCACGTCAACATCGAAATCTACGCCGTAGCCTGGGACGACACCACCGACGTCGTCTTCCGCGCCATCGAACGAGCCGTCGTCCGCGGCGTCCACGTCCGCCTCCTCTTCGACCACATCGGCAGCCAAAAATACCCCGGGTTCCGGAAACTGAAACGCCGACTGACCGAAATCGGCGTCGACTGGCACATGATGCTGCCACTCGCCCCACTCCGCGGCCGCTGGCGCCGCCCCGACCTACGCAACCACCGCAAACTCCTCGTCGTCGACTCACGCGTAGCCATGCTCGGATCCTTCAACCTCATCGACCGCTCCTACCTCGTCCGCCAACACCGCCGCGCCGGCCGCCAATGGGTCGACGCGTTTGTCGAACTCGAAGGCCCCATCGTCGCGTCCGCCGACTCCATGTTCGCCACAGACTGGTACACAGAATCTGGTGAGGTGATTGAGCAGGCGCCGGTGAGGGAGTCGTCGACAAGCAATGGCGTGCTCCAACTCGTCCCCTCGGGACCCGGATACCTCACCGAGCCGAACCTGCGCATGTTCGTGTCCATGATCCACAACGCAAAAACGCACGTCACGCTCTGTTCGCCCTACTTCGTACCCGACGACTCGCTGCTGGAAGCCATCACCTCCGCCTGCTACCGCGGCGTACACGTCGACCTCCTCGTCAGCGCCAAATCCGACCAATTCATGGTCCAACACGCCCAATCCGCCTACTACGAACAACTCCTCAAAGCCGGCGTGCGCATCTGGGAATTCCCCGCGCCATTCGTGCTCCACACCAAGTTCGTACTTATCGACGACGGCCTCCCCGGCTCCTCCGCCGTCGTCGGATCCTCCAACATGGACATCCGCTCCTTCAGCCTCAACTACGAATCCTCCCTCTTCGTCGCCTCCGGGGCGCTGCTGCACATGCTGTCCGAACTCGGCGCGTGTTATCTAGCCGTGTCGCGGGAGCTTACTTTGGAGCGGTGGGATCAGCGGCCCTGGTACAGGCGCTACATCGACAACGTGATGAAACTGACCTCCGCCCTGCAGTAGGGGGTTTGGGCTGGGTGGCTGGGCGGCTGGGTGGCTGGGCGGCTGGGCGGCTGGGCGGCCTGCCCCAGCCCGGCCCTTTAACGCAAACGGCATATCCTGCACGGTACATTTCGCTAATTTTCCGCGGAATGCGCCGTGTTAGATGTGCCGTTTGGCTAAGTTTGGTGCCTCACCACGCGGGCAGAGCCTCAACCGACGCCGGGCCGATCTTCTCCGAACGACGCTTTGCCGCAACAATGCGGTGAAGCACCTTTTCCTCATCCGCCCATATTTCTTTAGGCGTGATGCGGATGATCCAGTAGCCGGCCTCCCGAAGCTGATTTTCACGATGAATGTGCTGTTGAGCGGCACGTGACGCATCCTCCTCAAACTTGATGGCACCGTCGACCTCAATGACCAGCTGGCCCCACAGCAAATCCACCCGGTATTTGCCGATGCGCATCTGCTCCTGCGCCACGACACCGACGCGCCGAAGCAGAAGGCGAACGAGCGTCTCATACGGAGACTCCGACAGCATCGACAATTGCCCAAACGCCTCTCGGGCCTGTTCAATGCCGCGGTTACCGCTAAGGCGGTGGATTGTTTCCTCCAGCTCAGTGTGGATGCCCCCCTTGAACGCGTCGAGTTTCCCGAAGAACAGGCTGTCCATCGCGACCACGCCTTCTTTCACGCCGTGCCACCGAGCAATGTCGACTGCCGTGCGCACCGGGGTCGTGAGTTTCACCTCGTCGTTCTGGCCTAACGCGGTGATGTCCATGCCTGGTACGACGATTCGTCGATAGGTAACGCCCGAAGGACGCTGCGAGTGTCGGGGAACGCGCCCCTTCGGGTTTGCCATCTCCACCTCAAACGTGCGGGGCAGAACCCACATTCCGTGCGCCGTCGCCGCAGCACGTCCCACCAGTATCGACGTGTGTGCCGCCGCCCCCGCTGCCCAGCACCGTAGGAACTGTTGTTCGTGGGGCTTCAGTTTTACCCATTCCGTGCGCGCGATAAACCTTGTCGACGACAGCTTCACACAAACTTGTTCAGCAGCCTTGCCGCGTCCAACTAGTTTCCCCACCAAATCTTGTCTAATCATGTTGCCCCCTCCCCGAGACGCGCTTGAGTGTAGCGCAGTAGGGTGCGGCGCGGGGTGTCTCAAAGCTAAACGGCGCATCCTGCACGGTACATTTCGCTAATTTTCGACGAAATGCGCCGTTTGCGGGAGGTGGCGCGCCGGGGTGGCGGCACCAGCGCGGCACCAGGGTGGCGGCGCCAACGCGGCGCCAGCGCGGCGGCGCCAACGCGGCACCGGCGGCACCCGCCCCGCAAGCCCCTACGCGTCGCGGGACTCGAGCGCCACCACGCCCGCGATCCAGAGCCCCACCGCCCACACGGCGAAGACCAGCAGCGATACGCCGAGGCCCCAGTGGCCGTTGGGCTGGTTGACCATGAAGGAGGTGAGGTTGCCGAAGGGCAGGAACTTGGCCACGTCGGCGCCGAAGCGCGGGATGAAGCCGACGATGGTTTCTACCAGCAGCATCATGCTGATGCAGGCCACGATGGTGCCGGAGGTGTTGCGCACCAGCCAGCCGACGCCCTGGGTGAACATGGTGATCAGCGCCATGCCGAGGGGGACGGCCCAGAGGGCGCGTTGGGTGGCGGGGTTGGTGGTCCAGTTGGCGGGGACGGAGGCGGTGAGGTCGCCAAGAATGAAGGCGAGCACCAGCGCGACCAGCGCCACGATAGCGGCCAATACGGCCCCGAGCAGCACCTTCGCTACGGCGAGTTGCCAGCGTTGGGCGACGACGCGGAAGTTGGTGGCGGGGATGCCGTAGCGGTATTCGGTGGTGACGGTCATGGCGGCCTGCACGATCACGATGATGGCGATGGTGGTGGCCACGGATGCGATGACGGTCAGGGGCGCGTAGGGCATGCCGCTGGTGCGGGAGGCGTAGCCGAATAGGAGGCCGTAGAGGGCGGAGATGACCAGGGTGATGCCGGTGGTCCAGAAGAAGGATGCGGTGGTGCGCAGTTTGGTCCACTCGGCTTGGATGAGGTTATGCATTGGGGGCCTCCGCGGATACGTACTGGGCTTGGTCTTGGGTGCTGTGCATGTAGGCCTCTTCGAGGGAGGCGCGGCGTTCGGTGAGTTCGGCGAGTTGGACACCGGCGGCGAAGGCGAGGGCGCCGATGTCGTCGGAGGTGCGGTCGGCGATTTCGAGTGTCGCGCGCCCTTCACTATCGACGACGCGCCTAAACGGCACCCCACCCAACGCCGCTTCGAGCGCTTGCGTGTCTGCGGCGCGCACCACGGTGGTCACGCCGGAGTTGTTACGGATGAATTCGGCGACGGAGGTGTCGGCGACGAGGCGGCCGCGGCCGATGATGATGAGGTTGTCGGCGGTTTGGGCCATCTCGGCGAGGAGGTGGGAAGACACGAGCACGGTGCGGCCCTCCGCTGCCAGGGACTTCAGTAGGCCGCGGACCCAGCGGATGCCGGCGGGGTCGAGGCCGTTGACGGGTTCGTCGAGGATGAGGTATTCGGGGTCGCCGAGCAGTGCGGCGGCGATGCCGAGGCGTTGGCCCATGCCGAGGGAGAACCCGCCGACGCGCTTGCCGGCGGCGTCGGTGAGGCCGACGAGGTCGAGAACCTCGTCGACACGCTTGCGCGCAATGCCGGCTGCCTGGGCTTGCCAGAGCAGGGTGGCGCGTGCGGAGCGGTTGGGGTGGACCCCCTTGGCGTCGAGGAGGGCGCCGACTTTGCGGGTGGGGTTGGGGATGTTGCGGTAGGGGGTGCCGTCGATAAGCGAATGGCCCGAGGTGGGTTTATCCAGCCCCAGGATCATGCGCATGGTGGTGGATTTGCCGGCGCCGTTGGGGCCGAGGAAGCCGGTGACCACACCGGGTTTGACCGTGAAGGTGAGGTCATCGACGGCTTGGACGGAGCCGTAGCGCTTTGTCAGTCCTTGGACTTCAATCATGCGGTTTAGTATGCACCATCGCGCGCGCAAGCACTGTGTCTAGGGAGGCGGCGAAGGCGGGGTGCAGCGGAAAATCGCGCAGGGTGTCCAGGGGTACCCAGCGCAGTTCTTCGGATTCTTCGTTGGGGGTGGTGGGCAGGGGCTCGTCGCAAAGCGCGAGCACTGTTGTGTAGGACCAGTTGGGGAACTCCGCAGTGCGCAGCGTATCGACGACCGCCACCTCCCCGGGGTCAATCGCACACTCCTCCACCGACTCGCGGATGGCGGCCTCGGCGGGGGTTTCGTGCGAATCGATCGCGCCGCCGGGGATGCCCCACGTGTCGCCCTGGGCGGTCCAGGCGGCGCGGTGTTGCAGCAGCACACGCGCGTTTTCGCCGGTCCCCGCGATAAGGAAGAGGCCAGCGGCCCCGTGAAGACCCCAGAATTTTGTGCCGTTGGGTGCGGTGACCCAGCCGTTTCCGTCGCCAAGCATGCCCCCACTGTAGGTGGAAGCGGTTATTATTGCGGAATGGTAATGCGGGCGACGGCCTCGGCTGCGGGGCTGGAGGAGACGAGCGCGGACGCATGGCTCGATGAGCTGGAGCCGCGCCGCGAACGTGCCCGCTTCTTGCAGGGGCGGCTTGTGCGGCCGATGGCGATGGGGCGCCGGGGCAAGGCGTTTTTGCAGACCACGCCCGGCAAGTTGATCGTGGTGATGGTGGTGCTGACCACCTCGATGCTGGCGGCCGGGCTGTCCATGAGCCAGTCCATGTCGCTGCGTAACCAGTCGCTGGACACGGTGCTGAATGCCACGGAGCCGATGAGTGCGGCGGCGCACGTGCTGTCCACGTCGCTGCTGCGGGCCGACACCGTCGCCGCGGGGTCCTACGTGCAGGCGGGGCCTATGTCGGAGGACGACATGCGCACCTACACGGCGGCGCTGGACCAGGCGGTCAGTTCCGCCTCCGAGATTTACAAGGGCGCGGTGGAGGCCGATTCTGCCTCGAGCCGGGAGATCGAGGACCTGGTGATTAACATCCAGCGCGACCTGCCCGTCTACAGCGGCCTGAACGCGCGGGCGCAGGTGAACCAACGCATGGGCAACCCGGTGGGCGTGGCGTACATGTCGCAGGCCAGCGCGATTATGCGTACGCGGATGCTGTCGGCGGCGCAGGAGATTAATACGCTCACCCGCCAGGACGTTGCCGACGAGATGCGCCGGCTATCCCAACCGCAGTGGGTGACCCTGTCCGGCTTCCTGGCGGCGCTGGGGTTCCTGTTGCTGGCGCAGTGGTGGCTGTGGCTGACGTTCCGCCGCCGTTTCAACCGCGGATTCCTCGCCGCCACGCTGGCGCTGCTCATCGCGATCAGTTGGGCCGGGGTGTCTAACTTCCAGTCCTGGCGCTCCGGATCCGTGGCGTACGCGCGGGCGGCGCAGCCGTGGGAGGAACTCACCGCGGCGCGCATCGACGCCCTGGAAACCCGTACCGACGAAACCTTCGCGTTGCTGCGCCGCGAAACCGCCGCCCAGTCCGCCCGCGACTTCACCGAGACCTACTCGTCGGTCGCTGGCGCGGTGCATACGGCGGAGGATTACGGCATGAGCGAGCAGCTTATCGACGACTCCCGCTCCCACCTCAACGCTTGGTCCAACGAACACGCCGAACTGGTCGGGGCGCTGAACTCCGGCAGTTACGACCAGGCGGCGGCGCTGCTGAGCACGCGTAGCGACGCCGACGGGGAGGCCTCCTTCCGTGGCCTCGACGGGTCCCTGGCGGAACTGATTGCGTCCTCGAGGGAGAACACGCGGCTCTACATTGCGGAGTCGTTGGACGCGACCCGGCGCGTCTCCGCCGCCGTGGCGCTACTGTCCGTGCTGGCAGTGGTGTGTATCTGGTGGGGCATCCGCCGCAGGTTGGGTGAGTACCTATGATGCGCGCTCGGTTCGGCTCGCGTGTGGTTGCGGCGTGTGCGGTGGCGGCGCTTGCGGTGCCGTCGTTGGTGGCGTGCGCCGGCGGTGAGGGGCATGAGGGGAAGGTATCGGCGACGATCGAAACGCCGTCGCCGACCCGCGAGATGGTGCCGCTGCCGCCGGGCGCCCAGTTGGATCCGGCGGCCGGTCCCCCGGCGGATCCGTTCACGCCGGACGAGTTCGAGTGGGAGGGGTCGTTGGACCCGCGCGGGGGCGCTGGAAGTGAAGCGGACGGTGCTGAGGAGGAGGCCCCGAAGCCGAACGTGGAGCGCATCCGCCAGCGCGGCCGCATCATCGTCGGCATCGACCAGTCTTTGTACCTGCTGTCCTACCGCGACACGGACTCCGGCAAGTTGCGCGGGCTCGAGGTGGACCTGGCCCGGGCGATCGCCCACGACATCTTCGAGGATGACCAGGACCTGCGCGTCGATTTCCGCTTCGTCGATTCGGCGGCCCGCACGGAGGCGCTCAACTCGGGTGAGGTGGACATCATTATCCGGACGATGTCGATTACGCCCGAGCGGGCTGAGGTGATTGAGTTTTCTACGCCGTACCTGACGTCGTCGGTAAGAGTGCTCGTGCCCAAGGACCGCGACGTGAATAGCTTGGAGGACCTCGCGGGGCGCACCGCCTGCATCGTCGACGGGACGAACCTGCTGCGTATCGCGAAAACCTACGTGCCGGACTCGAACATTTTGCGCACCCGCTCCTGGTCGGATTGCCTGATGGCGGTGCAGCAGTTTAGGGCGGAGGCGATCGTGGCGGATGATGCGATCCTCGCCGGGCTGGCCGCGCAGGACCCCCACACGACCATTCTGGACGGCGCGTTTGCCACCCAGTACTACGGCGTCGGCGTGGCCAAGGGCCAGGACGATCTGGTGCGCCAGGTCAACGCCACCCTGGAACGGATGCGCAATGACGGCTCCTGGTACACCCTCTACAACACCTGGCTCGGCGGGTCTATAGCTGAATCCTCACCGCCGCCGCTGCGGTACCGGAAGGAGGACAACGATGGCTAAGCCACACGACCACGACGACGTCCAGCCCACCGAAGCGGTCGCCTTCGACCCCTTCGCAGATGATGAACCAGGCACCGAAGCCGTCGCCTTCGACCCCTTCGCCGACGATGATGATCTTGACGACGACTCCGACGCCGAATACGCCGGCCTCGGCGAAATGGCCGGGCTGCTCAAAGACCTGGACAAGTTGCGTAAGGGGTCGGGGCGCGAGGATACGTCGCAACGCTCGCGCCAAGCTGCGCTGGACACCTTCCGCGAACGCCGCGGCACCCGGCGCGCCAGCCGCATCATCGCCGACGGCATGGTGGAACTGCCGTGGGTGGAGCCAACCGAACCACGCGAGGCGCTGATCGACCCGGAGCCAGCCGTGGTGAAGAAGGGCATTGCGCCGCCGGTGCTGCACCCCGGCGACATCGTGGCTGGCCAGTACGAGATCACCGGCGTGATCGCGCACGGCGGCATGGGCTGGATCTACCTCGCGCAGGACCACTACGTGGCCGGGCGCGTGGTGGTACTCAAGGGCCTGCACTCCACCGACAACCCCGACGAGGCCGCAGCCGCCGAAGCAGAGCGCGAATTCCTGGCGGACATCACCCACCCCGGGATCGTGAGAATCTTCAACTTTATCGACGACCCCCGCGTCCCCGGGGGCTTCACCGTCATGGAGTACGTAGGTGGGCCGTCGCTCCGGGCGAGAAGGAATTCGTCGCCAAGCGGAGTGCTCGAACCCGACATCGCCATCGCATACATCCTGGAAGTGCTGCCCGCGCTGGATTACCTGCACTCGCGCGGGGTGGTGTACAACGACCTGAAACCCGACAACATCATTGTCACCGAAGACCAGGTGAAACTCATCGACATGGGCGCGGTGTCCGGCATCGGCGCGTATGGGTTTATTTACGGCACGAAGGGGTTCCAGGCGCCCGAGGTGGCCACGGAGGGCCCGTCGATCGCGTCCGATATTTACACGGTCGGGCGCACACTCGCCTCGCTCGTGGTGGACCTGCCGCAAACCGACGGCATCTACGACCCCGGCCTGCCCACGCCCACCGACGAGCCACTCTTCCGCCAGTACACCTCCCTGTACCGGCTGCTCGCGCGGTGCTGCAACGAAAACCCCGCGCGGAGGTTTGATAGCGTCTCCGAACTGGAAAGCCAACTCCTCGGCGTGCTGCGCGAGGTCGTGGCAGTTCGCGACGGCCGCACCTTCCCCGCCCAACACTCCCTCTTCTCCCCGCAGCGCCGCACCTTTGGCACCAAACACCTGGTGTTCCGCACCGACCAACTCATCGACGGCATCTCCCGCACCGTCGACATCACCCCACAAGAAGTCGTCGCCGCCCTGCCCTCACCACTGATCAACCGTGACGACGTCGGCGCCGCCATGCTCCAAGGCTCCTCCTACGCCGAACCGCGCGAAACCCTGGAAACCCTGCGCCAAGCCATGACCACCCCGCAATACGAACACTCCGTGGAAATCCCCTTCGGCGTGGTGCGCACCATGATCGACCTCGGCCTCACCTCCCAAGCCCGCTCCTGGCTGCTCACCCTCCAGGACCGCTTCGGCGACACCTGGCGCTTCTCGTGGTACTCCGGCGTCGTAGAAATGCTGCTCGGCGACTTCCCCACCGCCACCCGCTCCTTCTCCGAAGTGCTCAACCAACTCCCCGGCGAGGCCGCCCCCAAACTCGCACTCGCCGCCGTCTCCGAGTTGTTGCTGCAAGAGCGAGGCCTCCAAGAGCAATCGCTTATCGACGACTCCCTCGCCCGCACCGCCACCAACCTCGAACACCCCCTCTCTAACGTCCCCACCACCGTGCTTCGCGCCATGGTGGAAAACGGCCAAATGGATCCCACCTGGACCGTCACCGCCCTCGAACCCGGCGCGCTACGCTTCCACGCGATCCGGCTGTACTCCCTGGTGTGGCTCACTAACCCCACCACCGTCTCCTCCGCCTTCGGCCTCGCCCGCATGCTCATGCGGGAAGGGGAAACCGATTTGGCGTTGCGGGCCCTGGACAAGGTGCCCAACGCCTCGCGCCACTCCCGCATGGCCCAACTCACCGCCATCCTCTACCTGGTCCTGCCCGTCGCAGGCACCGGCGCCGACCCCACCGAAGCGCAAATCCGGGAGGCCGCCGCCCGCCTCGACCAGATCCCCACCACCGAGCCGCGCTTCCTGCAGATCAAGACCGCCGTCCTCGACGCCGCCCTGCACTACCTGGTCACCGAAGGCTCCGCCAACACCCCCACCCTTTTCGAATACTCCTTCACCGAACGCGAAATCCGCCACGGCCTCGCCCAAACCCTGCGCGCCCAGGCCCGCGTCGCCCCCTACGCCCAGCACCGCTACGCGCTTGTGGACATGGCGAACAAGGTCCGCCCCGCCACCTGGTTCTGAGGGTGGTGGCTGGTGGGGCCGGTGGGGCCGGTGGGGCCGGTGGGGCCGGTGGGGCCGGTCAAAAGCTAAACGGCGCATCCTACACGGCATATTTCGCTGATTTTCGACGAAATGCACCGTGTAGGATGCGCCGTTTGGGTCCACGGGCCGGGGGCCGGGGCGCAGCACGGGTCGAGGGCCGAGCAGCCGGGGGCCGAGCGCCCCGGCGCGTGGCTAGCGGTTCATGTACGCGGCCGCGGCACCGCCGAGGCCCAGCACCGCCAGGACCGCGATGATGATGCCGACGATCGCACCCGGCGAGGAGCTAGAGCCGCTTCCGGAGCCGCTAGAGCTGCCAGAGCTGCCGGAGGCCTGCGGCTCGACGGTGGAGGTCGGCTTGGTCGCGGTGGGGCCAGGGGTGGTGTAGACCGTCTTGGAAGGCTTGGTTGGCCGCGGCGTGGTCGGCTTCGGGCCCAGGGAGGTGATCGCCGGGTCGCGCTGGCCGGGCAGGACCGGCAGGTTGGTGGCG
Source organism: Corynebacterium coyleae (assembly GCF_030408635.1). Taxonomy (NCBI): domain Bacteria; kingdom Bacillati; phylum Actinomycetota; class Actinomycetes; order Mycobacteriales; family Corynebacteriaceae; genus Corynebacterium; species Corynebacterium coyleae. The sequence goes on from NZ_CP047198.1 coordinate 2,161,759, forward strand.
GTTGGGATCGGCGGGGCCTGGGTCAGGGTCGGCTTGGACGGGTCGGGCTTGGCCAGGATGTCGCGGACCTGGTCGGCCTTTTCCGGGTTGGTTTTCTCCAGGTCGGCGATGAGGTCTTGCATGTCCTTGGCGGAGTAGTTGAGGACGGAGAAGTTGACGGTTTGGTCCTCGACAAGCAGGCCTTCCTCGTTGAAGACGCGGAACTGGATCGGCATTTCGGCTTCGTCGTAGCCGATGGTGTTGGTGATCGGTACTTCGATGGGCAGGGCTGCGTTTTCGGTCAGGGCGCCTTCGACTGGATATTCCCTGCGGAAGTCGCCGCCGGGGTAGTTCACCTGGAGGGTGAATTTGTGCAGGTCGATGCCGAGGTTGGAGAGCTCGACGTTGACGCGGGAGTCGTAACGATTAGCCACGATGTAGGACGGGTTGTCCTTCAGGCTGAGCATGCGCAGGCCCGCCTTGCCGTTGTTGCGTTCGGCGGACAGGGCGACGAGTTGGCTCACGGAGGGGTGGGTGTGGCCGGATTCGTCGGGGTCCTCGTCGGCGACGCCGGAGGTGCCGGTGGCCTTGCGGATTTCGCCGTTGACCAGGTCGAGGTTGTTCCAGTCGGGGGCGATGCTGTAGTCGCCCTTGAAGCATTCGACGGAGCCGTCGGTGCACTTGGCCGGCAGCGGCTTTGTGCTGTCGGGCGTGGCGGTTTCTTTGGAGTAGTTGAACACGCTGAACTGGTAGAGGTAGTTCATGACCGATTCGTAGTGCGGGACGTACTCGCTGTCGGGGCGCTTTACTTTCGACGAGCCCGAGTGGGTCAGGCCGAGGTTGTGGCCGAACTCGTGCAGGATGGTGTTGCGGAGTTGTTCCTGCGAGGTCATGCGTTCGTTTTTGGCGATGTAGAAGGCGCCGTCGGCAAGTAGGGCGTTGCCGGAGGACGGGTTGTCTGCGGCTTGGCTGTCGCCGATGACACCGACGCGGAAGATGTTTTTGCGGTCGCCGAGCAGGCGGTCGCGGTCCTTGATCATCCTGACTGCCGGGTTTTCGCCGGCGAAGTAGTACTCTGCGTAGTCCTCGGTTGGCCCGCCGTGGGGTTCGAGGCCGGGGATGTTGTTGTAGTAGACGCCGGCGTCGATGTGCAGGTTGTAGCCCTCTTTGTCGAAGAGGTCGACGAGGTCGTTCAGCGTTTGGCGCGAGGGGCGGTACACGTTGGTGTTCGCATTGGCGCATTCCTGGAACTTGTCAAAGTCTTCTTCGGTGGGCGCGTACTTGCGCTTGTCGGAGCAGCCCAGGGATTCCCATTCGGATTTCATCCAGTTGAGTTGGAGGAACAGGTCTGGGCGCGTGGGGTCGGCGCCCCAGCGGTGGAGTGGGAATTCTTTGCCGTCGGCGGAGGTGAAGCCGTTGCGTTCCCATTCGTCGGGGAAGCCGTCGCCGTCGGTGTCTTTTAGCGCTTCGCTGGCGGTGCCTTGGAAGGTGACGGTGGCTTCGAGGGTTTCGCCTGGTGCGACGGTGTTTTCCCATTTGCCGGTTTGGAAGCGGCTGGCGTTGTTGGCGCCGGCGAGCGCGTTGTTGAGGGTGTCGCCGGTTGCGGTGGTGGTGGCGTCGTCGAAAAGCGTATGCACGTTGTAGCGTCCGCCGACGGAGACCTCGTACCCGTTGTTTTTGGGGGTGGCGGTGAGTTCGTAGTCGTAGGACATCATGCCTGCGGTGAGGTCGATGGCCAGGGGGCTCGGTGCGTCGGTGACGTTGCGTGCGACGACGTTGACGGTGACTTCTTTGGCGGTGACGGTGAAGGTGCGGGTGAGCTCGACGCCGTTTTTGGTGTGCGTGAGCGTGATGGTGTCTACGCCGTTTTTGCTGGAGGTTTTGACGTCGGTGTCGTTGCCGACGTATTGGACGCGGGTGCCGTCGTTAAACGCGTCGATGTAGAGGGCGGTGGGCAGGCTGCCGTAGGTGGGGTTGTTGTAGGTCAGCCAGCTGACGCGGCCCTTGTTGGCTTCGACGGTTTGGAAGCCTTCGAATGCGCCGGTTTTCGCGTCGACGGAGAACGGACGCGTCTGCTCAATGACGGCGCCTGCCTGTATTGGCACTACGAGACCTGCACCGAGGCTCGCGGCAACCGCGGCGGCGGCGACTTTCTTGTGTACTCGCATGTTCTCCTACTTCCACCAGACTAGGAATTGTTGGTAAAACTCTCGGTTTTCGTACAGGGCGTAGTTGGCTGCCCCGATGAGGCCGAGGATGGCAAGCAGCCCGGCGATCCAGCCTATCGCGTGGGTGTCTACGGAGCTACTGCTTGTCGACGACTCCACCGCCCGTGTCGCCTCCACCGTCACCGTGAACTTGCCACGGGACCCGTCGAGGTATTCGACGAACACCGGCACGGCCTTCGCATGGCCCTCCGCACCTGCGGGGATGCTGGCGGTGAGTTCGCCGGTGGCGTGGTCGATGCCGAAGGTCCAGCCGTCGGATTCGGTTTGGCCGAGCGAGAACGGGTGGTCGATGGCGGTCTCCGGGCGCGTCAGGGCGAAGCGGGAGGTCTCGCCAGCGGTGCCCTTGACCAGCATGTTCTCCAGCTTCGCGTCCTTGGCCAGGGTGGTCGCGCCGTTGGCGGTGAGCACCTGGACGGGCGCGGAGGTGAACAGTTCCGAGCCGTCGCTGAAGCTAATACGCACGGGCACCTCGCGGATGCCGGGCAGGGTATCTGGGGTGGCCTTGACGGTGAGCACGCCGTTTTCCGGGTCGATGGCGGTGTGCAGCCCCTCTACCGGGGTGACCAGGGAGAAGGATCCCTTGTGCTTGGTGGGGGTCAGTACACGTTCCGCGCCTGCGCGGACGTTGCCGCCGAGGTATTCGATGCCGGTGAGGGCGGCCTCGCCACGCACGGCGGTCGCCGGGACCTCGACGATGCGTTGGGAGCCGTCGGTGAACGTGACCACGATCGGGATCAGGGTGGCCAGCGCGTTGCTCCTCGCCGCCATGCCGCCGTCGATGGCGGCGGTGATGGCGCCGGTGGTTTCGTCGACATGGACGCGCCAGCCGGGCTCGCTAAACGACGCCGCCAGCCCGTACCGCGCCCCCTCCGGTGCAGCGGTGGGCAGTTTGGTGGTCGGGTCGCCGCCCTCGGTGAGTTTCAGCGGCGCCCACGACACGGCCTTGCCTTTGGCTTCGGAGCGGGTGGTCACCGGGACGACGATCTCCTGGGTGGAGCCGTCCGGCAGAGTGAGTTTGATCGGCACGTCGAAGGGTGCGTCGGCCGGTGCGTCGGTTGGCACCTTGATCGTGATCTCACCGGTGTTCTCGTCAAGCTCTACCGGCAGGGTGGTCAGGCCGTCTGCCTCGAACTTCGTGCCTTCCGGCACGGAGCCGGTGGGGGTGATCCGGATGTTGCCTTCGGCGTCGAACACCGGCTTGTACTCCAGGCTGCGGACACCGTCGGCGAGGGTGTCGCCGGTGAGGGCGTCGATACGCACGGTGGCAGCTTCGCCGCCTTCGCGGTTGGCGCTGGGCTCGCCTTCGCTCGGCGGCACGTCATCGATGGTGCCGTCCGAGTACAGCGCGCGGACCTGCACCTCGATCGGCTTGGCGTTGTCCTTCGGCGCGGTCGCGCGAATCAGGCCGGAATCCAGGTCGACGGCAACATCCCAGCCGTTGAGTTCGGTGTGCGGGGTGGCCAGCACGTACTCCGCATCCTCAGGCATCTTGCCAATCTGGCGGATCAACACCGTCTTGCCCGGCTGCGCGCCCTTGTTCTGCTCGTAGGCGGGTTGGTAGGTGACGTTGTGCGGGGCGGGGTCCACGATGAACTTCGCATAACGCTCCGCGATGGTGTCATCCGGGAATGTGATCCGCACGCGGACGTCGAAGTTTTCGGTGCGTGGCTTTGTCACCGTGATCACGCCGGTGCCCTTGTCCATTTCAAGGCCCGTGGAATCACCCAGAATCTCGAACTTCGTGCCGGCAGGCAGCGGCTGGTTGCGGTAGCTGCGGCCGCCCTCGGTCAGCTTCGCGGTCGGTGCGCTGTTGTTGCCGGTCTCGCCGTAGCGCAGGTAGCCCGGGCGGTACTCGGGCCAGTAGCGGGAGGCGTCGGTGTTGGGGGGTTGGACGTCGATGGTGACGGTGCTGCGCGCGCCGTCGTCGGTAATCACGCCAAACTTGTACTCCCCCGGGGCCAGGTCGCGCGGCGGGAACGCCTTGATCACGCCGTCGACGCCAACGGTGACCCACTCGGGCGCATCGTCGGCGGCGCGGATGCCCATGCTTGTCGACGGCACCCTCGACGGCGCAGCCTCCACATCCTCACCAGCGCGCACCGTGATCGGATGCCACGCGAAGCCGTCAGCCACGGACACCGAGATCTCAAGGTGCTCCTCCAACAACCTGTCGTCTTCGGTGATGACCTCCACGACCACGTCGTAGTCGCCCGGCTCCTTCGGGGTACCGGTGATGACGCTGTTTTCCTCGTCGTAAATCACGCCGTCCGGCAGGCCCTGGACGTCCACGGAGGAGGCGTTTTCGGTGTCGACGGGGATCTCCAACTTCTCACCGGGCCGGACGGTGCCGTCCGGCGGGGTGGTCAGCTTCTCCCGGACCGGCTCGGGAAGCTCCGAGGTGTCCTTGACGGTGATGGTGAACATGGAGGTGACGACGTTGCCTGCGGTATCAACGAGCGGGCTACCGTCCTCTCCATGCACGCGCGCAGTGACGTTGTAGGTGCCCGGAGTAGTCGGGGCGCCCTTGAGGTAGACGTTCTGGACACGGCCCTTGGCGCGGGAGGTGTCGGCGGTGATGCCTTCGGGGAGGGTGGAGTCGTCGATAGTCAATGTGGCGCCATCGGGAACCCGCAGCGCGCGAACGGGGACCGGCTTGATGCGCTTGTGCGCCCAGAAGGTGCGGTCCTCGACCCGCATGAAGTACGGGTCCGCAGAAAGCACGATGTCGAACGGGACGATCTTGTGGTCGCCGTCCTTGTACACCGCCATGATGTTGATGGTCTCTTCATCCGGCAGCTCTTCGGCCTTGGACGGATCCGGGGTGATGGTCACGGTGCCCGAATCGCCGTCGATCTCAGCACCCCAGGCTGGGTTGACGGCATCGGGATGTTCAAAGCGGTAGTGGACCGGCTTGTTGATGTACGACTCGAGGAAACCGAGGACAGGTTGCGTGGAGGTGGTTTGGCCAAGGCGCACCTTAGCCGCTGGGTAGGAGACGCCGGACCAGCCCTCGTCGACCTCGGGGGGATTCACCGGGTCTGCAACCGGCTCCGGTGCGGCTTCCGTGGGTTCCGCGGGTTCCGTGGTCTCCGTGGGTTTCGTAGTTTCGGCCGCCTGCACCGGCTGCACCGCGCCTGCGATGAGCGACAGGCCGATGGCACATGCTGCGATTGAGGTTCCACGTCGGCGCACACTGGAAACGTTGCGGTGCTGCTCGGCCATCTGCCCATCCCCTTTGACGGTATGTTCAGCCCGCAATGCGGGCGTTGTTACTACATGTCAATATATCGGCTCAGGGTAAGTTGTTACAACATTTTGCTTTTATACCCGTGCGGCGACGGCGGCGGCCTTCTGTGCGATGGCCAACTCCTCGTTGGTAGGCACGACGAGAACCTTCACGGTGGAGTCGTCGGTGGAGATGATGCGTGGACCGTCGTTAGGCAAATCGTTCTTCGCCGGATCGATCTCGATGCCGTAGTGCTTCAGGTTGTCCAGCGAATCCATGCGAACAAACTTATCGTTCTCGCCAACACCGGCGGTGAACGTAATGGCGTCCACGCGGCCAAGCGCGATCATGTAGGAACCGATGAAGCGGCGCAGCTGGTTGAGATACACGTTGTAGGCCAACCAGGCGTTTTCGTCCTCGTTTTCGATCATGGCGCGCAGTTCGCGGAAGTCGTTCACGCCCGACAGGCCCTTGACGCCGGATTGGCGGTTGAGGAGGTTGTCGATCTCGTCGATAGTCATGCCACTTTGACGCACCAGGTGGAAGATGATGCCCGGGTCGATATCGCCGGAGCGGGTACCCATGACCAGGCCGGCCAGCGGCGTCATGCCCATGGAGGTGTCGATCGGGTGGCCGTTGGCAACCGCGGAAGCGGAAGCGCCGTTGCCCAGGTGGAGCACGATCTGACGGGTGTGCGCCGGGTCGCGGCCGATGAGTTCCGGCACCTGGGAGGACACGAACTCGTGTGAGGTGCCGTGGAAGCCGTAGCGGCGGATCAGGTTGCGCTCGGAGACCTCAGCGTTGATGGCGTACAGCGCGGCGGCCGGGGGCAGGTCGCGGAAGAAGCCGGTGTCGAACACGGCGACGTGCGGGATGTCCGGCAGCAACTCGCGGGCGACCTCGATGCCGTCGATATTGGCCGGGTTGTGCAGCGGCGCCAGCGGGATGAGGTCCCGGATCATGTCCACGACCGGGTCCAGAATCAGTTCCGGCTCGGAGAACACCATGCCGCCGTGGACAACACGGTGGCCTGCGGCGACGATGTCGAGTTGGGTCGGGCCGACGCCTTTGGCGTCGAGAAGTTTGAACGTCTCCTGCAAACCGGACGCGTGAGAGGGCACGGCCTTTTGCACGACGTGCTTCTGGCCGTCGTACTTGATGGTGATGCGGCCCTGGGGCTCACCGATCTGCTCGACAAGACCCGAGACGAACGGGTCCGCCGACGCGTCGGAGGTCGGGTCGACGATCTGGAACTTGATCGAGGACGAGCCGGAGTTGATAACCAGTACGTAAGACATTTACTTCGCCCCTGCCTGAATCGCGGTAATAGCTACGGTGTTCACGATATCTGGCACGGTGGCGCCGCGGGACAAATCGTTGACCGGTTTATTCAGACCCTGCAGCACCGGGCCGACGGCGAGGGCGCCTGCGGTGCGCTGGGCGATCTTGTAGCCCGCGTTGCCGGCCTCCAGGTCGGGGAAGATGAACACGTTGGCCTGGCCCGCTACCGGGGAGTCGGGGGCCTTCTTTGCGCCCACCCCCGGGTCGCAGGCGGCGTCGAACTGCAGCGGGCCGTCGATGGCAACGTCCGGGGCGAGTTCCTTCGCCTTCGCGGTGGCCTCAACGGCGCGCTCCACGTCCGGGCCCGCACCGGAGGAGCCGGTGGAGTACGACAGGATGGCCACCTTCGGATCAATGCCGAACTGGGCGGCGGTCTTGGCGGACACGGCGGCGATCTCGCCGATCTGCTCGGCGGTCGGGTTCGGGTTCACGGCGCAATCGCCGAACGCCCAGAGGCGGTCCTGCATGACCATGAGGAAGATCGAGGAGACCACGGATGCACCCGGGGCGGTTTTGATGATCTGGAACGAAGGCTTAATCGTGTGCGCGGTGGTGTGCGCGGCACCGGAGACCATGCCGTCTGCCAGGCACTTGTGCACCATCATGGTGCCAAAGTAGGAGACGTCCTTCATGGTCTCGCGGGCCTCTTCGAGCGTCACACCCTTCTTCTTGCGCAGCTCCGCAAAGTCGGCGGCGAACTCCTCAAGCAGATCGGATTCGAGGTGGTTGAGCAGGTTCGCGCCGCTTAGGTCCAGGCCGAGGCCGGTGGCGCGGCGGTTCATGTCGGCGACATCGCCAAGAATCGTGATCTGTGCAATCCCCTGGCGCAGCAGCTGATCCGCCGCCTGCAGAATGCGGTCGTCCTCGCCCTCCGGCAGCACCACGTGCGAGCCGGCGGCCTTGGCCTGCTCCAGCAGCTGATGCTCGAACACGATCGGGCTCATGACCGGCTTGGCGTCGACTGCAGCGGGCTGGAAGGTCTCCACATCGCCACCGCTAATCGACGACACCACAACCGCCCCGAACTCCTCCACGCGGCGCTTGGCCAGGGGTGCGGTGGTGTCGTCGCTAGTAATGAGCACCACGGGCACCCCGAGAGCTGCGGCGAGCTCGCCGTCAAAGTTGTAGTCACCAGTGCCCTGGATCAGTTTCGCGTCGCCGAAGAGTGCGCCGGAGTTGAAGATCTCCGCCACGCTGTCGCCTTCGGCGCGCACCAGTTCGAGGCCGAGACGGCCGGCGAGCTGTTGCAGATCCACACCCTCGAAGGTGCGGTTTGCAAGGGTTACAAGCAGGGTCTGGGACATTGTCTCACCTTTCGTTGTGGGGCAAACAGTGCATAGTTTACCGACACTGCCGACACGGCGAGACACTATATGGTGTGACCTACATCTTCTTCATGGCGCGTGCTGCGTCGTCGGTACGCACACGCGCCTCCGCGGCCGAATCCGCGGTGGAAAGAATCAACACATCCGGGCCGAACATGCGCACTGTGGTCTCCTCCACCTCCATCGCGGCGGCGATAGCCCCCAACGAGGGGGTTACGCCCGGCAGGAAGCGCACGGCACCGGGGCTGACCAGCGTCGAATCGATGGGCAACTCCTGCGTCGCACGCGCCTGCAGATCAAACTGATTGACGCGCTGCGTGGCAAGCGTGACCAACCCATCACGGCTCGGGCGTGGGGTGACTTGGGAGAAGTAGACATCGTCGCCAGAGACAAACAGCTCAATGGAGTACACGCCGCAACTTGCAAGCCCACCCATGATGCGCGCGGCAATCGAGCGCGCGTTGTCCATCGCGGCCTCCGGCATCGGCGCAGGCTGCCACGCCTCCACCAGTTTGCCCTCGCGGTGGCGGGTGCCAATCGGCTCGCAGAACCACGTAGCCAACTCGCCCGTGTTCGGGTCGATGGAGCGCGCCGCGAGGATCGTGGCCTCGAAATCAAAGTCGATGTAGCGCTCCACCACCACACCGTCGCCCTCGCCTTCCGAGGCGATACTCCAGGCCTCCGCAAGGTCGGCGTTGCTGTGCACCGTGGAAAATCCCTGCCCGTCGCGGGATGTCGGCGACTTCACCACACACGGAAACCCGAGGCGCTCCACCGCGTCCTGCATTTCCTGCGGCGTGGTCACAAACTCACAATCCAGCGTGGGCAAACCCAGTTCCTCGCTCGCCTGGGTGCGCACCGCCATGCGGTCCGCAGTACGGCGGCATGCGCTTGTCGACGGCGCCACCGCCGCCCCGGCAGCCTCCGCCGCCACCTCAACCTCTTCGAGCGTGTCCGGCGAATCCCCCGTGGTCACAATGATGTCCGGGTGGAACTGATCAGCCAGCGACACAGCACCAATCTGAGTCTCAAACCCGAGGCGCTGGTAAGCCTGCTCAAGCTCGCGGGCCATCGGCGACGTGCCAAGGATCAGCGCGCGACGCTGTGCAGAAGATGGAACAGTCATAACGCCAGATTGTCCCACACTTATATGTCGCGCAGGTAGCCGAGAAACGCGAGTGAAGAGCTGGCTGCAAAGTCAGTCGTCGACCGGTCCGAACTCTTGGAGTTCAAAAGATCGGAGTTTTTCCAAAGCATCATCCTGCTCCTTCACCAGGGCTCGCCTGAGAGCAAGAATGTCACCTCGGTTAAACCGAGTGTGCGTGCCGACTTTAAAACTGTCGACCTTACCCTCCTTAGCCCACTTCATCAGAGTTGGCCGAGATACACCGAGGATTTCCGCTGCTGACGTACTAGTGAGCTCCGCAGGCATTCGCATGATTGCGACCTCACCGTTTTCAATTATGGATTGCAGCGCGGCAAGCACAGTCTTCTGGACATCCTTCGGCAGATCAACCTCGTCACCGTCCGGACCATGGATTGCAATGTCTGCCCCATCCGGGATCTGCAGCGCCCCGAAAGACGCCGTCTCCTCGGCAGTGAGAACTATGGAGTTCGACGGCGAAAGTGCGGTAGCCATTTGAGCCTCCTTTTGAGTATGCACTGCACAATATCGCCTTTCACTTATAAGTGCAATGCAGCTAGTTCGCTCCAGGCGAACTCGAGACAAAACGCCGTTGCCCCGCCCACCGGGTTGGTGAGCGGGGCAACGGCGTTTCGAGGAAGGTGCCTTCAAAGAAGGCGTGTGGCTACCGAATTAGTTCTTCGGTTCTGCCTTCTGCGTCGTAGCAGGTGCCTTCTCCTCCTTGGAAGAGCCGGCGTAGGTCTTGCCGGAAGAACCCTTCAGTTCCAGGTCCTTCACGGAAGAGCCACCACCTGGGGTGCAGTTGTCGTAGATGATCGTGCCGGCGAGGATGCCAGCGGCGATCAGTGCCAGACCACCTGCAACCGTTGCGAGGTCAGTGCCGTACTGGCCCAGCTTCGCGTTAATTGCGTCCACCTGGGTAGCCAGCTGCGGGTTGAAGATGCCCAGCTGCTGCTGGATCTGGGTGTTGGCGTTCTGGATCTGTGCGTTCGCCTGAGCAGCAAAGTCGGACAGACCCGGGATCTCCAACTGGGTAGCCAGACCGATCGGCAGGAGCGCGATCAGCGGCAGACCGAAGCCGACGGAGGTAGCGACACACTTGGCGGTGTCGATACCGACGGTTGCGGTCGTATCGTTACCTGCCTCATCGATGACCGTGATCTTGTCACCCGGCTTCAGCTCGATACCAGCCGGAACGTCGACCTTCCAGTTGCCGTCCTTATCGGTGATCGCCTCCTCCTTGGTGCCATCCGGGAAGGTCACAGTGATCTTCGAGTTCGGACGATCGTCCTTACCAGTGATCTCGCGATCACCAGGCTTCACCGGATCCACAGTCGGCGCAGTGGTATCCGTGTTATCGCCCTTGTCGACGTCTGCTGGGTTGGTGCCCTTCTCGATCTCATTCTTGTTCGAGATGCCGTCACCGTCGAAGTCGCCGTTCGGATCCAGCAGGGACTTACCGTCCTTACCAACCAGATCGAAGCCAGCGGTTGCAGAGTTCGTCGAACCATCGTTGTAGGTGAAATCAACATCTACCGACGGAAGAACGTACGGAGTGAAGATCTCCTTGAACTTCTCCCAGCTGCTATCGATGTTCGGCAGCTCAGAGTTGATCTTCTCCTCGACCTCCTTGTAGTCAGGAGCCGTTGCCTCAACAACACCGTCGGTCTTGCCAGTCTTGAAGGTCCAACCCTCAGAACCAGCAGACGGCTTACCCTTTGCTTCCTTCACAGGAACATCGGTCTTGCCCTCAAACGGATCAGACTTCTCAGTCTTGCCAGCCTCAACGTTCTTACGATCGCCGTAGTTCGGGACGTTCTTCGCGGCGTCGGACTTCGGGTCAACAATGTTGATGTCGATCTCGCCAACCTTGTTGCCGTCCTTGTCCTTGACAACAACGGTCGCATCCTGCGGCTTGGTGCCCTCCGGCACCGTCACCTTGATCTCACCAGTGTTCGGATCAACCTCAACCTTGGCATCCTTGATCGGGTTGCCATCCTTATCCAGGACGTCACCCGTCATATCCTCAGTCGGGTTCTTGACCTTGTCATCCAAAGTCTTCGGCTCACCATTAGCCGGAACCTCATCAACCTCGGTACCAGTCTCAATCGACGGAGCCGGAGTCTCGTCCTTCGGCTCGGTGATCTTGATGTCGATCGGGTTATCAACCGGGTTGCCATCCTTGTCCTTGACAACAACGGTCGCATCCTGCGGATCAGTACCCTTCGGCACCGTCACCTTGATCTCACCAGTATTCGGATCAATCTCAACCTTGGCATCCTTGATCGGGTTGCCATCCTTATCCAGGACGTCACCCGTCATATCCTCAGTCGGGTTCTTGACCTTGTCATCCAAAGTCTTCGGCTCACCATTAGCCGGAACCTCATCAACCTCGGTACCAGTCTCAATCGACGGAGCCGGAGCATCCGGCTGTTCGACAGTCACCGGAACATCAACAGTGTCGGTGGTGCCATCCGGGTAGGTCACAACAACCGGGACCGTGATCTTGTCACCCGGCTTGGCATCCTCAGGGATGGTTACCTTGATCTCACCGGTGTTCTCATCGATGGTCACACCGTCCGGGACGTTCTCACCCGGGGTGAACTTGGTGCCCTCAGGAGCCTTAGTGTCCTTGCCGTCCTTGTCTTTAAAGACAGGCTTGTCCACCGTGACGTCCTCACCAGGCTTGCCGGAGCCATCCTGGTCGTACTTAGGCTCGTAGACGTATGCGTCGTTGCCGACCTCCGGATCACGCGGGTTCTTATCCTCAGAATCCGGGATACCGTCATTATCGTCATCCTCGTCGGTGACATCCGGCTCACCGTCACCGTCGGTGTCGAGCTGGAACTTCGCAGTCGCATCGTCAACAGTGCCGTCCGGGTAGGTCACCTTCACCGGAACATCGAATTCCTCCGGAGCAACCGGCTTGCCGTCTTCGCCCAGCTCCTTGATCTTCTCCGGATCAGCCTTCACCGTAACGGCACCGGTTTCCGGATCAACCGTCACGGTGTAGCCCTCAGGACCAGTCCAGTCGCTGCCATCTTCGTTCTTCAACTCGAACTTGGACTTAGCCGGAACGTTCTCGAACGGCTCACCGTTCTTAGTGAACTTCGGCTTCGACTCCGCATCCGTACCCGGAACAACCAACGTGGTGTCATAGGACGGCTCGAAGACATCGTTGTACTTCTTCGTCGGGTGGAACGTCACATCCGTAACATCAACCGAACCATGGGCATAGGTCACACGCACAGGAACAACAACCGGATCCTCGCCATCCTTCGGCAAGTAGTTCTCCGGAATAGTCACCACACCGGTAGCCGGATCAATCGCAAACCCCTCCGGAACACCGATCTTCTGCTCCATCACCGGAATCGGATTACCCGCATCATCCAGCACCTGCTTTTCCTGCAGATTGCCTTCATCATCAAGCACCGGATCGCCGTTCTCATCGACTACCGGCTCAGTTGCGAACTGTGGGCTGCCATCTGCATTACGTGCCTGTTCCTCGATCGGATCACCGTTTTCATCCCTCAACGGCATACGGAACTTCGGCGCAAACTCGTACTTCTCGCCCTCAACCGAATCGGTGACATCGTTTTCCTTATCAACCTTGACGCCATCACGATCTTCCTTGAAGAACTTCGGCGGCAGAGACTGGTAACCATCGGTTTCCGGATCCTCATCCCAGTGCACATCACCGTAACGCGGATCAACCTCAGCAGCCTGATCAGCCGTCACAGAGAACGAATCAGCAGCAATCGGATTCGGGCCAGCATAGAACCATGCGGTAAACGTATCGCCGTCCTTAGCCGACTTCGGCACCGTCAAAGACGCATTCGCTTCATCACCGCACTGCTCAATCTGCGTGCCAACATCCGGATCACGCGGATCAACACCCTCGATCGGCTCGCCGGTTGCTGGGTCAACTACCTTGCCGGCAGCATTCGTCCACACAATACGGTTTGCCGTACCCGGCAACGCACCATCAATAGCCAACTTGGCTACATCCTCACGGTGCGCCAGGTTGTTCATATTGTCGAAATTCACTACATGCAGCGCGAGATTATTCGCCTCCGGCGAGCCCGTCACCGCAAAGTTCATGCTCGCGACAGCGCCGGAAAGCCTGTTCGGCGTCGGGAATGCAACCCAGTTCGACGCCTGGCGCGAGAAGTTGAACTTAAACTCCATCGGCGCACCAACCGAGTGCGTCTGGACTACGGTGCCAGAAGCATCCTCAACCCACGCATAGTAACCACGGTTCTTCGCGACCTCATCATAGTCGCCCTTCAGGTCGAGGGCGTACTGGCCAGTCTCATCCGTGGTCGCAACCCAGGTCTTGCGCAGCCACTCAGGGTGCTCCTTAACCAAATCCGCAACAGCACCAGGACGAACGAACATGTCCTGCTCATGCGCATTTGCCAAACCGGTAATGCCCTCTTCAGTCAACGTGGTGAAGTACACCTTGTAACCGACGGCAGGCGTATCCTTCGAAGTCGAAGCGGGAGTCTTGAAGGCAGGACCGGTCACGATGTTGGCTTGATCTGCGCCAAGGCCAGTCTCATGCCACACACGGCCAACGATGACCTCATCACCGGTTACGGTGCCAAGATCACGGCCTTCAGCGTTGCGGCCGACGAGCGGGTTCTCCGAGACTTCCTCAGCCATCATGAAGTTCTTGCCAGTCTCAGGATCAATCGGCAAGTACCCCATCCAAATGTGGGCACGCTGGTAGTTCGTGCCCACAAGCGGGAACGTACCGTGCTTTGCTGGGAACGCCGATTGCCACTGACCGGTCGTCAAACCCGGTGCCGTACGCATCGGGTACATCAACAGACCAGAACGCTTTTCAACCTGTGGCTCCGCCCAGATGCGAATCAGCTGACTGGACACAGCACGGAACTGGTGGAAGTTACCATTCGAATCGGTAAACCCATCACGCAGATCAAAGGCAAAACGTCCCTGACGAGTACCTACCTTGTGGGTTTGGGTCTCATACACCGGAGACACGGTGCCGTCTTCATCCATCCACTGCATGAACACACGGGTGCCGTCCTCAACGAAGCGACCTGTGCCAGGAGTAATCGTGCCGTAGCCACCGACACCAACGAAGCCAGACACAGTGTGCTTCGCATTGGTGAAGTCAGTCACCGAGGTGGTGTAGCCATTTGCAATCGCGTCAACAACCTCAGCACCTTCAGTGTTAACCAGCTGGGTGTTGTAGCGCGCCATCGGATCATTTGGATCCAGACCACACTTCGCTGTGTGTCCATCAACCGTATTCACCTCAGATCCAGTTTCAGCAGCAAACGCGACCGGCTGAGCGAACGGAGCGACGAGCGCAAACGAAAGCGCTGCTGCAGCCACAGACGTGCCGCGACGGCGACCAATGTGACGTTTATTCATTAACTTCCCTCCAAAAAGGATTAGCGTCAAAGGTTCACGACCCTGACGAGCAAACAAAACGCACCTACTAACAGGGCCTACGAACACCACCGTAGAGAACCTGACAGGAGGCGGCAATACTCCCCCAAGTTTCCCAGCAGCTGTTCACACCCTGAGGGAAGTTATTGACATTCGCCATTAAAAGCGCTGGCCAGTACTGTTATACCACCGTAAAACACAGTCTGTGAAATAGCTAAGTCGCCGCCCAAAACGCGAGCCGTAGGTCAATATGCACCTGTCCAGCACAATCACTAATAGTGCAGACCACTTACGAAGAAGGGCCAATTCACGCACGCTTCACCTGAATAACGGTTATGAATTTTATTGCCACCCCATAGCGGGGGTAATGAGTGACGTTTTAATGGTCACGTGTAAAGACGGCGAAAACGTAAAAACGCCTGTGATGGGAAGAATCCACCACAGGCGTCGAGCCGGAGAGACAGCCGGCCCCCGAAGCCGTGAGTCTAGAACGGCAACTTGAACTGCTCGCCGTTCTTGAACCACCAGCCGAACAGAGCGGTGAGGGCGCCAAGGATTACCAAGGCGGCGCCGGCGATCGCGCCGCCGTTCGCGGAGGAGCCATCAGACGGCTCCCCTGCCGAATCCGAAGGGTTCGCGGTCTCCACCGGACCGCGGGTCTGGGTCACCGGGGCGGGCGCCGGCTTCGGCGTCGGCGTGACCGTGACGGTCTCCTTCGGGGTAGGCGCAGGCGACGGCGCCGAGGTGGTCGGGGCCGGCGGCTGCACGACCGGGCGCAGCACCTGCTCGACCTTCTTCTGCTCCTCCTTGTTCACCTTCGCGGACGGGAGGTCCTTAAGCACCGTTTCGGCTTCCTGCTTGGTCAGGTCGAGGACGGGGACGCGGAAGGTCTCGTCGAACACGGTCTCGCCGTTCTGGTTCTTCACCGACAGCTCGACAGGCGTGTTCGGGCCCTTCACCCCGGCGAGGTCCTGCATCGGGATGGCGAGGTCGCCAGCGTAGTTGTCCTTATCCGCGATGCCAGCCAGGGCAATGTCCTTGCGTGCGGACTTGCCGTTGCCCCAACGGGCTTCCACGGTGAAGGCGTGGGCATCGATGCCCTTGTTTTCCACGCGGACGTTCACGGCGTTGTTGGGGTGGTGGAGAACGATGCCGTTGTGGGCGTCGTCGATAAGCAATGCCCCTGCTTTGAGATTGTTATCGGCAGCAGCAAGCACCGCGAGCTCGTAGACAGTCAGGTCCTCCTCCGCCAACTGATCGTGCTCATGCGTGACGCCAATGATGCCGTCAGCCTTGCCGATGTAGTTGGAACGCAACACCAGATTCTTCCAGTCCGCGGGGATGGTGGACTGGCCAACGAAGCAGAACTGATCCTTCAGGCCCTCCGGGCACTTGTCGTAGAAATTCTTGCCCGAGTTCAGCGCGTAGCCGTCCGCCTTCGTCTCCTCGGTGGAAATGCTGCCATGGTCAAGCCAGCAGACCCAGGCCCGTGGTGTTGCGGTAATCGCGCCCCACCACAACACCTGCTTTGCAAAGCTGATCACCCCGCCCACCGATTGGTGAGCGGGGCGATCGTTAGCGCTTATCTTCAGCCTACGAGAGGCTCAAGACTTAAGGCTTTGCCGGAGTAGTCGTCGGCTTCTCCTCCTTGGAGGAACCAGCGTAGGTCTTGCCGGAAGAACCCTTGAGTTCGAGGTCCTTCACGGAAGAGCCACCACCGTTCGGGGAGCAGTTGTCGTAGATGATCGTGCCGGCGAGGATGCCAGCGGCGATCAGAGCCAGACCACCTGCAACCGTTGCGAGGTCAGTGCCGTACTGGCCCAGCTTCGCGTTAATTGCGTCCACCTGGGTAGCCAGCTGCGGGTTGAAGATGCCCAGCTGCTGCTGGATCTGGGTGTTGGCGTTCTGGATCTGTGCGTTCGCCTGAGCAGCAAAGTCGGACAGACCCGGGATCTCCAACTGGGTAGCCAGACCGATCGGCAGGAGCGCGATCAGCGGCAGACCGAAGCCGACGGAGGTAGCGACACACTTGGCGGTGTCGATACCGACGGTTGCCTCAGTGCTGTTCTTGTCGCCGTCTTCAACGATGACCTTCTGACCAGGCTTCAGGTCGACGTCAGACGGAACCTCGATCTTCCACTTGCCGTCCTTATCGGTCGTGGTCTCAACGACCTTACCGTTCGGGAGCGTGACCTTAATGTCCTCGCCCGGACGGTCGCCGGTGCCGGTGATGGTCTTATCGCCCGGCTTGATCGGGTTGACCTTCGGCGCGGTCTCGTCCTTGGTCTTGTCGCCCTCGTCGACGCCAGCCGGGTTGGTGCCACCCTCGATCTCTTCACGGTTCGTCTTACCGTCACCGTCGAAGTCGCCTTCCGGAAGCAGCAGGGACTTGCCGTCCTTACCAACCAGATCGAAGCCAGCGGTTGCAGAGTTCATCGAACCATCGTTGTAGGTGAAGTCAACCTCTACCGACGGAAGAACGTACGGAGTGAAGATCTCCTTGAACTTCTCCCAGCTGCTATCGATGTTCGGCAGCTCAGACTCGATCTTCTTTTCGACCTCGTCGTAGCCAGGAGCCGTTGCCTTAACAACACCGGTATTCGGGACGGTGATGAAGTCCCAATCGCCGGAGCCAACAGACGGCTTACCCTTTGCTTCCTTCACAGGAACATCGGTCTTACCCTCAAACGGATCAGACTTCTCAGTCTTGCCAGCCTCGACGTTCTTACGATCACCGTAGTTCGGGACGTTCTTCGCAGCGTCCTTCTTCGGCTCGGTGATCTTGATGTCGATCGGGTTATCAACCGGGTTGCCATCCTTGTCCTTGACGACAACCTTGCCATCCTGCGGCTCGGTACCCTTCGGCACCGTCACCTTGATCTCACCAGTGTTCGGATCAATCTCAACCTTGGCATCCTTGATCGGGTTGCCGTCCTTATCCAGGACGTCACCCGTCATATCCTCAGTCGGGTTCTTGACCTTGTCATCCAAAGTCTTCGGCTCACCATTAGCCGGAACCTCATCAACCTCGGTACCAGTCTCAATCGACGGAGCCGGAGTCTCATCCTTCGGCTGCTTAACAGTAACCGGAACATCAACCGGGTCCTTCGAACCATCCGGGTAGGTCACAACAACCGGGACGGTGATCTTGTCGCCCGGCTTCGCGTCCTCTGGAACCTTGACGGTGATCTCACCAGTGTTCGGATCAACGGTTACAGCATCCTCTGGAAGCGGCTTCTCGTTGCCATCCTTATCGGTGTACTTCGGAGTCTCCCCCGGAGCAAACGTCGTACCCTCAGGCTTCTCGGCGTCCTTACCGTCCTTGTCATTAAACGTCGGAGCCTCAACCTTGACGTTCTCGCCAGGAGTACCCGACGCATCCTCATACTTCGGCTCAAGCGTCTTGGACTGATCCGGAACATTCGGGTTCTTGTCTTCCGTGTCCGGAATGCCGTCGTTGTCGTCGTCCTCATCGTCGATATCCGGGATACCATCATTATCGGTATCGAGGTAGACAACAGCCTCAGCGATATCCTCGAGCGCACCGTCCGTGTAGGTTACCTTCACCGGAATCGTCAACGACTCAGCCGGCACGTTCACCTGGTTGCCGTCCTTATCCAGGGTCGGCTTCTTCGGGGTTACCTTCACATCACCCGTGGCCGAATCAACGTCAACGGTGTAGCCTGCTTCTTCAGCTGCCTTCCTCGCTGCATCGTCGATCGAGAACTTCGCAACGTCCTTAGCCGGTGCCTGTTCCTTCTTCTCGGTGGCCGGGTCGTCGAAGTCAACCTTGATGGTGGTCTCTTCACCAGCCGGGGTGACATAACCCTTCGGCTTCTTCTCATCCTTCGGCTGGTACTCACCCGGGTAGTTCGGGGTGTACTCAGGGACTACCTTAACCTTGGCGTAGACGGTCTCAGCGGAACCATCCGGGTAGTGCACAACAACCGGAATCTCATAGTCACCAACCGGAGCATCCGCCTTCGGCTTCACCATGATCTCACCAGTATTCGGATCAATCTGGTAGGTGCCAGGGAAACCAGCCGGATCACCATTGGCATCGACAACCGGCTTGCCATCCTTGAGCACCGGGAAGTTCGGATCCTTATTCGGACCAAACGTCGAACCCTCAGGAAGATCCTTATCATCCTCATTCTTCGGCGCCGGAACCTTTACCTCGCTACCCTGCGGGGCAACCGAATCCTCATACTTCGGAGCGTTTTCATTAGCATCCAACTCCGGATCATTCTTACGCACCGCAAACGAATCGGCAGCAATCTCATTGCGACCATCGCCCTCACCGGTGACCAACACCGCACGAACGATATCGCCATCCTTGAGCCCATATGCCTCATCGTTGAAATCAAGCGTCTGGCAATCACCCAAATTCGACAGGTTATCAACCGGGCACTCCTTGAGCACACGATTGCCCTGACGCCACTCCAACTTCGTCGGCAACAACGTCAAACGACCCTTAGCCTCAAGACGAGCAGGCTCAGTATCCGTACCCTTCGTCGCCGGCATATCCGTCACATTGTAGTTGACAATGTCAAACTGATCAATGTCATACTGCGGCAAAATACCGAACGAGTAATTACGGTGATTACGCGGAACAGCGTTCATCGTCGGATCCGACGCAGCATGACGCGGCGCCATCTGACCCGTCGAATCAGCATTCATAAACTGCGGCAACAGCCACGGCGAATACGCCACAACCTCATTGCCATCCTCATCCAACACCGTCATCCAAATGTTATCGGTGGTAGCAACATTGTTCGTCAACGCATTCTTCGGCAACTGCATCGAGTAGTTACCAAACTCATCCACCGTGGTGTAATACGTCGCATCAATCGCGTCCGGATTCGCCTTAATCCACTCAATGGACTTCTCGTTACGCTGATCCTCCGGAACCTTACCCACCGCATCCTGGTAGTCGCGGTAGCCTTCCTGCGTCAGCTGCGACAACACAACCTGGTACCCCTTCGCCGGGTAATCCGCACCATCAACATTGCGGTGCACACCAGTTTGCGTATTGCCACGATCACCAGCACCGGTCTCATACCACACAGAACCAGAAATCGTATCCGTTACACCCACATACACAGACGGATCGTATATACCACCACGCGACTCAAGCACCGTCGGAGTATCTTCACCATCAATGTAGACATCCGCTTGCTTCCACTCATCACGCGGACGCGTAAACGCCTCAGTCAACCCCGCATGCTTCGGCGCCATAAAGAAAGCCGTGTAGTGCATATTCTTGCCCAGCAAAGCAAACGCACCATTTTGACGGGTCTCACCGGTCGACCAGAACGAACCTGGGAACAACCCACCAGCCTGACGGAACGGCGAATACGTCACACCATTGCGCTCATACTCATCGATCCACAAACGGTAGTACTGTGAAGCGCTCGCACCCCACGCACGGAACTCATGCTTCGTACCATTGGCATCAAACCACGGCTCACGCAGATCAAACGCATAAAAACCAGGACCGCCAGAATCATCACCGGTGCTAAAACCATCAGTAGTCTCAGTGACATACACCGGCGAAACAGCACCATCGCTATCGATCCACTGCATGTAGACCTTCGTGCCCGTCGGCACCGGCTGCTGGCTGTTCTGGAACGGGGCATAGGTGCCCTTATTGGTCACCTCAAGCGCACGGCCAGTCAACACAGACTCGGCATTCGTGGTATCAACCGTCGTTTTGATGTACCCATTCGCTACAGCATCAGCCTCAATGACCTGCTGGCCGTCACGCGACGGGAATAGATCCTCAACAACCTCACCCTTATCCTGTTCTTCAACAGGCTGATCACCCGGCTGTTCAGCAGGATTCGGATCAGCAGGTGCTGCATCAGCAGCAGGCTTATCCTCCTGCGCAAACGCTACCGGCTGCGCCAACGGCGCAACCAACGCAAACGACAACGCAGCCGCAGCAACCGACGTGCCACGACGACGAGCAATGTAATTCTTCTTCACCGAAAATTCCTTCCTCGAAAATGACAATTTCGGTTAGACAAGCCCTGCCTGTTGTGACGCTTTTCGGACACATGCCATACAGGGCCGACATAGGCAAGGGTAAAGAAGTTGACAACAGCCCGCAATGATCATTACGTCTGCCCACAACCGCGTAGAAGATTTCTCAGGTTCTTCCAACCCGGCAGTGTCTTTTTTCATTTTTCACTGGACCGCGTTTCTCCACGTCAGCAGAAATAGTTAATATGTCAAAATAGATACATCTTGAAAACTTGCACTTTCGAGATTCACCTCCAACCGCTGCAAATGTCTATCTGCCCTGCGTTTTTGGGTGACGATTTCCGCCCAGGCACGGTACTTGGCCTCCCAATCCTCTAACACCGAGAAGATCCGTGAAAAACGGGGTGAAGGTGAGATTTTCTTAGAAAAGCAGAAGTGCCTACTTTAGGGGGTGATTCGGGGTGGTGGGGTCGTCGATAAGCAAAATGCCCCAACGACAATTGCCCCGTATCCCAACAACGGGGATACGGGGCAACGACGCGCTAACTAGTAGCTAGAACCTACTTCTTCTCCGGAGCCTTGGTCTCCTTGGAAGAACCTGCGTAGGTGTTACCGGAAGAACCCTTCAACTCCAGATCCTTCACGGACGAACCACCCTTCGGCGAGCAGTTGTCGTAAATGATCGTGCCGGCCAGAATGCCAGCCGCGATCAGCGCCAGACCAGCCGCAACCGTAGCGAGGTCAGTGCCATACTGCGCCAGCTGACCGTTGATGGCCTCAACCTGAGCAGCCAACTGCGGGTTGAAGATACCCAACTGCTGCTGGATCTGGGTGTTGGCGTTCTGGATCTGAGCATTCGCCTGAGCGACGAACTCAGACAGGCCCGGGATCTGGATCTGGGTAGCCAGACCGATCGGCAGAAGCGCGATCAGCGGCAGACCGAAACCGACAGAGGTTGCGACACACTTCGGAACGTCGATCTCAGGGGTCTTGCCCTTGTCCGACTTCGCCGGGTTGGTGCCACCCTCGATCTCGTCCTTGTTCGAGATGCCGTCACCGTCGAAGTCACCGGTCGGATCCAACAAGGACTTACCGTCCTTGCCAACCAGGTCGAAGCCAGCGGTTGCATTGTCCTTCGAACCACCTGGGTAGGTGAACTCAACATCCACAGAAGGCTTCGCAAACGGGGTGAAGATCTTCACGAACTCATCCCAACGCTTACCCTTCTTCTGCTTCTGGATCTCCGGCAGCTTCTCAGCGATCTTCTCGCCAACCTTCTCGTAAGAAGGAGCCTTCGCCGTGACGACGCCCGAATCCTTATCGGTGTCGAACGTCCAGTCCTGGGATCCCTCGGACTTGGTACCCGTAGCCTCGGTACCTGCCGGAACCTTGGCGTTACCGAACGGGTTCTTCGAAGTCTCGGTCTTACCAGCCTCAACCTTCGTCGGCTCACCGTAGTCCGGGCTCACGATCTTGACGCCAAAATCGCCGATCTCCTTGCCGTCCTTGTCGGTGATGATGACCCTGGCATCCTGCGGATCAGTACCCTCCGGCACCGTGACCTTGATGTTGCCATCCTCATCGATCTCGACCTTGGAGCCCGGGATCTCATTGCCGTCCTTATCGACAAGCTTGCCGGACTCATCACCAGTCGGGTTCTCGACCTTGCCGACGGTGTGCTCGCCACCGTTATTCGGAACCGTGGTGTTCTTCTCCGTGACCGACGGGGCCGGCGCCGGAGCATCCGGATCCTTCTCACCGACGGTGACGGTGACATCAACGTTGTCCTTGGAACCATCCGGGTAGGTCACAACAACCGGGACCGTGATCTTGTCACCAGGCTTGGCATTCTCCGGAACCTTAACGGTGATCTCACCGGTGTTCGGATCGACGGTCACACCGTCCGGGGTGTTCTCACCCGGGGTGAACTTCGTACCCTCCGGGGCCGTGGTGTCCTTGCCGTCCTTGTCCGTGAACTTAGGAGCAGGAACCTTGACGTCCTCACCAGGCTTACCCGAACCGTCCTCGTAGCCAGGCTCGAACGTCTCGTTGTCCTTGGCCTCCGGATCCGTAACCGTGACGGTGACATCAACGGTGTCAGTGGAGTTGTCCGGGTAGGCCACAACAACCGGAACCGTAATCTTGTCACCAGGCTTCGCATTCTCCGGAATGGTCACCGTGATCTCACCGGTGTTCTCATCGATGGTCACGCCATCCGGAACATTCTCACCCGGAGTGAACTTCGCGTCCGGCACCTCAATCGGGTTGCCGTCCTTGTCCTTGAACTCAGGCTCCTCAACCTTGACGTCCGTACCAGGCTTACCGCTGCCACCCTTGTACTCAGGATCGTACTTCTCGTTGTCCTTGACATCCGGCTGCTCAGGAGCATCCGGCTGCTCAACAGTGACGGTGACATCAACGTTGTCCTTGGAACCATCCGGGTAGGTCACAACAACCGGGACCGTGATCTTGTCACCCGGCTTGGCATCCTCCGGAACCTTAACGGTGATCGAACCATCCTCGTTCACCGTCACACCTTCAGGAGCACCCTCACCCTTCTCGAACTTGGTATCTGCCGGCGGCGTGACCTTATTGCCGTCCTTGTCCTTGAACTCAGGCTCCTCAACCTTGACGTCCGTACCAGGCTTACCGCTGCCACCCTTGTACTCAGGATCGTACTTCTCGTTGTCCTTGACATCCGGCTGCTCAGGAGCATCCGGCTGCTCAACAGTGACGGTGACATCAACGTTGTCCTTGGAACCATCCGGGTAGGTCACAACAACCGGGACCGTGATCTTGTCACCAGGCTTGGCATTCTCCGGAACCTTAACGGTGATCTCACCGGTGTTCGGATCGACGGTCACACCGTCCGGGGTGTTCTCACCCGGGGTGAACTTCGTACCCTCCGGGGCCGTGGTGTCCTTGCCGTCCTTGTCCGTGAACTTAGGAGCAGGAACCTTGACGTCCTCACCAGGCTTACCCGAACCGTCCTCGTAGCCAGGCTCGAAGTGATCGTTGGCGTTCGGAACCTTCGGGTTGCTGTCCTCGTCATCGTTGATGCCGTCGCCATCATCATCCGGATCCGTGATGTCAGGATCGCCATCACCATCGGTATCCAGCTTAAAGTTGGCCTTCGTGCTGTCGGTGGACTTGTCCGGGTAGGTCACCGTGACAGGAACATCGAACTCCTCTGCGGTGTCCTTGTTCAGCTTGGACTCATCCGGGAAGGTCACCGTGATCTCGCCGGTGTTCTCGTCGATCTTGACGACGTAGCCCTCAGGCGCAGTAAAGCCATCGGTGATCTTGAACTTCGAGCCCTCAGGAGCGGTTGCGTCCTTGCCATCTTTGTCGGTGAAGGACGGCGACGACTTCGTCTCCTTACCCGGAACAACAAGCTTGCCCTCGTAGGACGGCTCGACCGTGTCAGCAACAGGCGTCGCAGCAACCTTAAACGGGGCCTCACCACGAGCAACAATACGAGGCTGAGTCTTCTGGTTGCCCTGATCATCGAGTACCGGCGCACCGTTTTCGTCGTAGACCGGCACCTGCAGATCCTCATCACGCATCACAACCGGGAACGTGAAAGTCTTACCCGCCTGCTCAGCAGTCGGAGTAAACGTCACAACACCAGTCTTCGGATCAACCTTGACCTGATCTCCAGTCACATCTGCAGGCAACTTGCCTAGCTCGAAAGTGGCATTCTCAGGCTTCGTCTCCTCACCCTCGGTAGCCGGGTTGTCGAAGATCGGCTCAGAGGTAGCCTTTGTCTCCTTCGTCGCGTCAACCTCGTCGTACGCCAGGTAGTCACGACTTACAGCGAAGGCATCCATAGCCAGAACAAGATCGCCAGCAGCAGGTTGCCCCTCAGTGACCTTCAGACGAGCAGTGAACGTATCACCCGTCTGTGCATCCGCCGGAACATCGAACTCACAGCTCGGGATCTTGGTAGCTTCATCCACCTTGGCGGTTGGGCACTGCTTTACAGAGTTGCCGTCCTTGTCATACCACTCAATGTAGTAGTTCAGGTTCTGGGCAAACGGCAGACCAGAAGTATCCGTCTGTACCTTGTCACCAATCGTTGCCCAGTTATCAGTGGTGTTCTTATCCACCACATCAAACTTCAGCGCCTGCGGCGCAAGCGCGATGTTCCAACCGGTGTAGCTGTCGATAGTGTTACCGATCAGGGCACCGTCACCACCGAAGAGCTGCGCGTTAGCACCAGCATTCAAATCAGTACCGAAGCCTGGGCCAGCCCACTGGCCAAGCGCCCACGGGTACAACACACCAACATTATCCGGCAGTGGGTTGCCGGCCTTGTCATAAATGCTGACGTAGCTCCAGTGCATGTTCACGTGCTTGGAGTTCAGGTTACCGTCAGCCCAAGACCCCTCGTCATGCGAACCAGCCAGGGTGCCAAACTTGTCCTGTGGAACAATTCCGCGGCTGTCGTGGGAGTTGCCGTAGATACCCTTCCAGCGCAGCTCGAACTTACCATCAGCACCAGTGGTGGTAGTCAGGGTCTCTGCGATCCACTCTTCAGGGTTCTTGGCAATCTGCTCATTAATCCACTTCTGCAGCCCTTGCTCATCAGTAGGAGTCCAGTCTTTGCCACGCAGCGCCTTGCCCGCAAAGTTATCCTCCGCATACTGCTCAATCTTGCGTACTGCGTCATCGGTGAGGTAGGAGCCAACCACCTTCAACCCAGCGGCAGGAATATCCCCACTATCAACTTCACTCACGGAGTTGTGGTTCAAACGCCCCAGCAACACATGCAGGTTCCAAAACGCCTGACCAGCGTAGGTGCCACCGTTACCACCCGAACCAGTACTTTCTTGCCACTTGTTCTCCGGAAGGTGCTGCGGCAGCTTATCCTTCTGCGCGTACTGGATGGTCATACCCGTGACCTTGTTATTACCCCACGGACCGTCCCCCTGAGTCGTCGGCGTTGCAACATCACCAATGGCAGGGAAGATACCAGCAGCCGGCTGGTGCACCAGACGATACTTATCCGTCATGTTCTCCGGAAGCTCCGTCCACACGCGGATCTTCTCGCGCTTGTGATCACGCTGACCCCGATCAGGGCCAGTGGTCAGACCAACAGATGCATCCGCATCAAAGAAACGGGTCGCACCAACGGCATCGGTGTACGGCGCCATCTTGATCGTGAAGTTACCGTTCGCATCCGACTCGGTGTAGTACACCGGAGACGAGTGCTGAGTGTTCTCACCCTCGTACCACTGTGCGTAGATCTTGACACCCTTGAGCGGGGTACCAGAGGCCTGCACGTTACCGAAACCAACGGCAGCCTCAACAATCTCCTTAACAGAACCAGAGATCGTGCCCTCTTGGTCTGCCTTGCCTGGAGAATAAATGGCCTTCTCGTCACCGCCAACGGCTGGTGCATCAGCAGGCGTCGGCGTATTGGCATTCTGATCAGACTCAGAAGCAGGCGGAGTTTCCTGCGCAAACGCAACCGGCTGCGCGAACGGCGCAACCAACGCAAACGACAACGCAGCCGCAGCCACCGACGTGCCGCGACGACGAGCGATGTAATTCTTCTTCACCGAAAATTCCTTCCTCGAAAATGACAATTTCGGTTAGATAAGCCCTGCTGTCTGCAGCAATTTCGGACACTCGCCACGCAGAGCCCACATAGACAAGCGTAAGGAAGGTGACATATGTCAGCAATAGATATGACAGGTGTTCATGATGTTACGTTTATGCGTTTTAAGGCTTTACACACAATGCCAAGGCGGACAAAACCGCACTGCCACTGTCGCTTTACACCAACACATGGCACGCGTCACCTGTGGCGATTTACAAGACACTAGGCCACACCCAGGGCCATTTTCCCTGTTCAGAGATAAGGATTGGCCGCCACAGGGCAATTGATAGCCCCCCCCCCCCGACGATTGGACATCCGTTCGCCACAGCACCAACCCATAAATCAGACCATTACCAGCAGTTTTCCAAACCTAAGGTTTTTTCAGTTATAGCTACGCCCCTCCTTTAGGGGGTGGTTGGGGGACGTGGGGTCGTCGATAGGCAATGTGCGCAAAAGGCCGTCGCCCCGGTCATCGGAGTGATGAGCGGGGCGACAGCTTCGAGGAAGGTGCCTTCAATAGAGGCGTTTGGCTACGGAGTTACTTCTTTTCCGGAGCCGTGGTCTCCTTGGAGGAGCCAGCGTAGGTGTTGCCGGAAGATCCTTTGAGTTCGAGGTTCTTCACGGACGAGCCGCCGTTGGGCGAGCAGTTGTCGTAAATGATCGTGCCGGCGAGGATGCCCGCGGCGATCAGCGCGAGGCCGCCAACAACGGTTGCGATGTCAGTACCGTACTGGGCCAACTTCGCGTTCACGGCGTCCGCTTGAGCGGCGATCTGCGGGTTGAACACACCCAACTGCTGCTGGAGGCGCGTGTTCGCGGTCTGGATCTGTGCGTTCGCCTGGGCGGCGAACTCGGTGAGGCCCGGGATCTGGATCTGGGTAGCCAGACCGATCGGCAGCAGCGCGATCAGCGGCAGACCGAAGCCAACCGAGGTGGCGATGCACTTGCCGGTGTCGATGCCGACCTTCTTGGTGGCCTCGTTGCCGGCGCCGTCGACAACCTGGATCTCGTCACCGGTCTTTAGGTTGACGTCCGCCGGGACGTTGACCTTCCACTTGCCGTCCTTGCCGGTCGTGGTCGTGATGGTCTTGCCGTTTGGCCAGGTCACGATGATGGTCTCGCCAGGACGGTCGCCCTTGCCGGTGATGGTCTTGGCGCCGGGGATGATGTCGTCGATAGTCGGTGCCGTGGTGTCTGGCTTGGACTGATCGTCAGCCGGGTTGGCACCGTTCTCCACCTCCTCGCGGTTGGTATGGCCATCACCATCAAAGTCACCATTCGGATCCAGCAAGGACTTGCCATCCTTGCCGACCAGGTCGAAGTTGGCGGTCGCGGTGTTGGTCGAGTCGTCCTCGTAGGTGAAGCCGACAGCAACGGACGGGCGGGCGAACGGCTTGAAGGTTTCGAAGAACTTATCCCAACGCTTCTTCGCATCGGTGCTCTTGATCTCCGGCAGGTGCGCCTCGACCTTCTCCGCGACGTCCTTCATCGAAGGAGCCTTCGCGTTGATCACACCGTTGTCCTGCGGGGTGAACTCCCACTTGTCGGCGTCCGAATCCGCGGTCGGCTTTGCCTCCGTATTCTTCACCGGTGCCTTGGTGCCGAACGGATCATTGGTGTTCTTCTCACCATCAACCGGCACGCTCGTGAGGTCGTCGTACTCCGGCACGAAACGGTCCGCATCAGTACCAACGGTGATGGTCGTCTGCACCTCGTCGGTGGAACCGTCCGGGTAAGTCACGACAACAGTGACATCGTAGACGCCCGGCTTCGAGGTATCCGGGGTCTCCTTGTACTCGAACTTCGTGCCCTTCGGCAGCTTGTCAGCATCCTTGATGTTGCCCATCGGATCCGGAGTGCCGCCAGTCTTGACCTTCTGGTCCTGGCCTTGCGGATCGTTCTTGTCGGCGTCCGTCGCGTTCTTCTGCACCTTGACGTTGGCGTTGACCTTGTCGGTGGTGCCATCCGGGTAGGTGGCAACGATGGTCACCGGCTTGTCACCCTCGGTGGAGGTGTCCGGCGCCTGCTCGTACTCGAAGGTCGTTCCCTCCGGAAGCTCGTCGATGTTGGTGACGTGGTCCTTCGCCTCCGGGACCTCGTTGGGCTCGACGGTCTTGTCCTGGACCTGCGGCTCGTAGATGTCAGCGTCGGACTGCTTCGGGTCCTCGGTCTGGGGCTGCTCGGGCTGCGGCTGCTCCGGCTTCGGGGTCGGCTCGGGTTGCGGCTGCTCGGGTTGCGGCTGTTCCGGGGTCGGGTCCTCTGCAGGCTTCGGGTCCTCCACCTTCACGGTGGCCTGCACCTCGTCGGTGGAACCATCCGGGTAGGTGACAACGACCGTGACCGGCTTATCCCCAGCAGTAGAGGTATCCGGATCTTCCTTGTACTTGAAGGTCGTGCCCTCAGGAAGCTTGTCAGCGTCCTTGACGTTGTCCTTCGGATCCGGCTTCTTGCCAGTCTCAACCGTCTGATCCTTGCCTTGCGGGTCGTGCTGCTCGGCCTGATCCTTGGCAACCTTCACCGTCACCGGCACCTCATCAGTGGTGCCATCCGGGTAGGTCACAACAACGACAGCCTCCTTGTCACCAGAGGTGTCAGTCTTCGGCGCATCCTTCCAGGCGTACTTGGTGCCCTCCGGAAGATCTTCCTTGTTCGCGATCGAATCCTCAGCCTTCGGCTCAGCGTTCTTCGCAACCTCCTGGTCCTTGCCCTGGGGGTCGTACTTGCTGGCTTGGTCGGTGACCTTCAGCGGGACAAGGTCGGTGTGCTCGGTCTCTTTGCCGTCCTGATCCACCAACGTGTAGGTAACGGAGACGTTCGGCTTCTCTTCAGAAGCGTCAACCGTCTTCTTCGGCGTACCGGTGATTGTGCCGTCCTTGAACTCCAGGCCTTCCGGGAGGCCCTCAACCTTGATGGAGTCCTTCTTCAGCTCGAAGCCCTGCGGCAGCTTGTCAAAACCTTCCGGCTTCACGTCCTGCTTATACGGCTCGCCGACGACGCCGTCGGCCAGCTTGGTATCCGTCACCGTGATCTTGGTGACCACCTGCTCCTTACGCTTCTGCGCGACGGGCTTCTTCTCGGTCTTCTCAATACGCTTGTCAGGATCTTGCTCGTCTGGGTTTTCGTAGACCGGGTTGCCGTCGTCGTCAAGCACCGGCACATCCTGCTCGACCATGACCTCGATCTCGCGAGTCACGATGACCTCAGTGGTGCCCAGGGTGGTCGGCTTGCCGGTGATCTTGCCGGTCTTCGGGTCGATCTTCAGACCTGCAGGCAGGTCCTTGGCCGAGTAGATCGGCTCCGTGCCCTCCTTCATGTTGTCCGGCAGATCCTTGAACAGCGGCGTGACGTCGTTGTCCGAGAACTCAGTGCCAACCGAGCCCAACGGCAGCGGCTCAGGAACAACAGCGGTGAAGGAGTCTGCGATCTCCCAACGATCAGACGGCTTGCCGGAAGCCGGGTCAACAGAAACCAGCGCGGCGGTGTAGACCGTGGTCTCCTTCAGATCTTCAGGAGCCTGGAAGTTGCAGGACTCGAGCGCACCCTTGTCGTCGCTCTTGATCTTGCACATCGCGTCCTTGATCTCAGTCTGGGTACCATCCGGAGCGGTTGCGTACCAACGGATTGCGTACTCCGTGTTCGGCAGCAAGCCCGCGGTCTTCGTAGTCACCTTGGAGCCCGGACGACCCTTGTTGTCGTAGGAGTTGTACTCCGGAATGTCGAAGGTCGGCTGTGCAGTCATCAACGGGAACTGCAGACCGTTCATGTTCGCGCCGGCGGCAATCGCGCCCTGGTCGCGGTAGTTCATGAACATATTGGCGACGAACGCAGAGTTCTTCACGTCGCGGCCCTCAATGTTCGGGTAAATGTACATGTAGTCGGTGTTGATGTGGCGCACGTCGTACAACGAAGCGCCGGTAAACACGTTGACCCACTGGTTCTGGTAGTCCTCTGCAACCTTGCCCCAGTCTTCTTCGCTGACCACATTGTTCACACCGAGGTTGGCCTTGTCGCGCGAGTAGCCCAGCGTGCCCTTGAACGGCAGGTAAATCATGCCGTCAGCGCTGGTCGGGGCAACCACGGTCTCTGCAATGTGGGAGCCCTCGCCGTGCTCGTCCTGGTACGCCTTGATGATGCGCTCCTGGTTCGCACGCTCCTGCTCGACCGTGTAACCCGGGTTCTCGTTCTTCCAGGCGTCGATCTGGCGCGCGACTTCGTCGTTAAGATACGACGCAACAATCTCGATGCCGCCCGCTGCACGATCACCACGCGCAGGCTGGTACTTGTAGTAGCCCGGCAAGGTACCGGCAGACTCACCAGTCTCCCACCACACCATGGACTCATTCGGGTGAGCGATGCTCTTAATCGCGCCAAAATCCCCGTAGTACGGGAACTGACCATCAGCCGTCGGCTCACCGGTCTCGCCGTCGAGCGCACGGGTCCAATCCTTTTCCGGCTTGGCCAACCAACCAACGTGATTCGGCTTCTCTTCAAGCACGAAACGACCGTTGGTAATGCGGGAACCAGCAGGACCAGCAGTGAAGTTCCAAGACTCCTGCACCCGGTCCGTGATGGAGGTGTAACGGCCCGAGTTGAAGTCACCCGCGGCAACCACCGAGTACTTGCTCGGATCCGGGTTCTCGCCCCAAACGCGGACGCGAACGCCACCGGCGGCCAGCCAGAACGGCGGCGCGTCAACCTCGTTGGTTACCTTCTCGGACAGGTCGAAGGAGAAGCGACCCTCGGAGTCAGTCGTGGTGTAGAACGTCGGCGAAACTTCACCGTTCTTGGTCACGTACTGCAAGTAGATGACGTTGCCCTTGAGCGGCTCATTGTTCGACGACAAGTCATCGTGGCGGCCATCCTTATTGATGTACGCCCAGCCGTGGTAGCCGTAGAAATCACGCCAGCCACCCTTGGTAAAGATGGCGTTTGGCACCTGCTTGTTCTTGCCCTGATCCGCGGCAGGGGTTGGGGCTGGGGCTGGGGTTGGGGTTGGGGCAGCCTGCGGGTTGTCTTGCGCAAACGCCGTCGGCTGCGCGAGCGGCGCAACCAACGCGAGCGACAACGCGGCTGCGGCAACCGAGGTGCCACGGCGGCGTGCAACGTAGTTTTTCTTCACAAAGAACCTTCCAGAAACATAGTGATGTGTGTAAACGCGATATCCAATTAATGGACACCCGTTAAGGACTTTGGGAACGCTACGCCTGGTGGACACCTGTCTACAATCTGCCCTTTTGGCCCTACCCCCACTCATGTGATTATTTAGCTTCCCCTCAGGAATTGATTTAAAAACTGCCTGGTTCCGTACTGCTTCATGAATGTTTACTGTGAGTTCCCTGCCTTTGGGCGGGGGTGGCTCGGGGAGGTGGGGTCGTCGATAAGCAATGCGCAAAACGTCGCCCCGCTCACCGGAATGATGAGCGGGGCGACGGTTTCGAGGAAGACGCCTTTAGTAAAGGCGCTGGTCTACTGCATTACTTCTCCTTCCCCTCCTTCGACGAACCTGCGTAGGTGTTGCCGGAAGAACCCCTCAACTCGAGGTTCTTGATGGACGAGCCACCGTTCGGCGAGCAGTTGTCGTAAATGATCGTGCCGGCCAAGATGCCAGCGGCGATCAGGGCCAGGCCGCCGAGCACGGTTCCGATATCGGTGCCGTAGCGAGCGAGTTGCGAGTTAATCGCATCCACCTGGGACGCCATCTGCGGGTTGAACACGCCCAGCTGACGCTGCATCTGGGTGTTGAAGTTCTGGATCTGCGCGTTCGCCTGAGCAGCGATGTCAGACAGACCGGGGATCTCCAACTGGGTAGCCAGACCAATCGGCAGCAGCGCGATAAGCGGCAGACCGAAGCCGACCGAGGTGGCGATGCACTTGCCGGTGTCGATGCCGACCTTCTCCTTGGACTCGTTGCCCACACCGTCCCGAGCCTTGACATCGTCGCCCGGCTTCAAGGTGGTGCCGTCAGGAACCTTGACCGTCCATTTGCCGTTCTCATCGGTCTTGGTCGGCACTTCCTTGCCATCCGGGAAGGTGACGATGATGTCCTCGCCCGGACGGTCGCCGGTACCGGTAATGGTCTTATCGTCCGGCTTGATCGGGTTGATCTTCGGCGGCGTGGTGTCCGCACCCTCATCTACCGGCTTATCCGGGTTGTCAACGGTGACGGTGACCGTGGTGTTGTCCTTGGAACCATCCGGGTAGGTGACCTCGACCGGAACGGTGATCTTGTCGCCCGGCTTGGCGTCCTTCGGAATAGTCACGGTGATCTCGCCGGTGTTCTCATCGATGGTCACACCGTCCGGGGTGTTCTCACCCGGAGTGAAGGTGGTGCCATCCGGCGGCGTGGTCGGGTTGCCGTCCTTGTCCTTGAACTCAGGCTTTTCGACCTTGACGTCCTCACCAGGCTTGCCCGAACCGTCCTTGTACTCCGGCTCGATCTCATCCGCAGTCTTCGCATCCGGGTTGTCAACGGTGACGGTGACATCAACGTTGTCCTTGGAGCCATCCGGGTAAGTCACAACAACCGGAACCGTGATCTTGTCACCCGGCTTCGCATTCTCCGGAATGGTCACCGTGATCTCACCAGTGTTCTCATCAATGGTCACGCCATCCGGAACATTCTCACCCGGAGTGAACGTGGTGCCCTCCGGCGGCGTGGTCGGGTTGCCATCCTTGTCCTTGAACTCCGGAGCAGGAACGGTCACGTCCTCACCAGGCTTACCCGAACCATCCTTGTACTCCGGCTCGTAGTCCAGGTTCTGGTTCGGAACCTTCGGGTTGGTCTTGTCTTCCTTCTCCTTCTCATCCGGGATGCCGTCACCATCATCGTCCGGATCCTCGGTATCAGGTGTACCGTCACCGTCAGTGTCCAACTTGAAGTTGGCCGTCGTGCTGTCGGTGGACTTGTCCGGGTAGGTCACCGTGACCGGAACATCGAACTCCTCAACGGTGTCCGCGTTGAGCTTCGACTTATCCGGGAACGTCACGGTGATCTCACCGGTGTTCTCGTCGATAGTGACCACGTAGCCCTCGGGAGCCGTGAAACCATCAGTGATCTTGAACGTCGAGCCCTCAGGAGCAGTTGCCTCCTTGCCATCCTTGTCGGTGAAGGACGGCGACGACTTCGTCTCCTTGCCCGGGACAACAAGCTTGTCCTCGTAGGACGGCTCGTAAAGGTCAGCGTCCTTATCGACAGGAGCCGGAACGTCCTTGTCGGTCACCGTGACAGTGACGTCAACGGTGTCCTTGGAGCCATCCGGGTAGGTCACAACAACCGGAACCGTGATCTTGTCACCCGGCTTCGCATCCTCCGGAATGGTCACGGTGATCTCACCGGTGTTCTCATCGATGGTCACGCCGTCCGGAACATTCTCACCCGGAGTGAACGTGGTGCCCTCCGGCGGTGTGGTCGGGTTGCCGTCCTTGTCCTTGAACTCAGGAGCAGGAACGGTCACGTCCTCGCCAGGCTTGCCGGAACCATCCTCGTATACCGGCTCGTAGTCCAGGTTCTGGTTCGGAACCTTCGGGTTGGTCTTGTCTTCCTTCTCCTTCTCATCCGGGATGCCGTCACCATCATCGTCCGGATCTTCGGTATCAGGTGTGCCATCACCGTCAGTGTCCAGCTTGAAGTTGGCGGTCGCGTCGTCGGTGGACTTGTCCGGGTAGGTCACGGTGACCGGAACATCGAACTCCTCAACGGTATCCGCGTTGAGCTTCGACTTATCCGGGAAGGTCACCGTGATCTCACCGGTGTTCTCGTCGATCTCGACGACGTAGCCTTCGGGCGCCGTGAAACCATCAGTGATCTTGAACGTCGAGCCCTCAGGAGCAGTTGCCTCCTTGCCATCCTTGTCAGTGAAGGTCGGGGACGACTTCGTCTCCTTGCCCGGGACAACAAGCTTGTCCTCGTAGGACGGCTCGTAGACGTCTGCGTCCTTGTCGGTCACTGTGACGGTGACGTCAACGTTGTCCTTCGTGCCATCCGGGTAGGTCACAACCACCGGAACGGTGATCTTGTCACCCGGCTTGGCGTCCTCCGGGATGGTCACCGTGATCTCACCGGTGTTCTCATCGATGGTCACGCCATCCGGGGTGTTCTCACCCGGGGTGAACTTCGTGCCCTCCGGCGGCGTGGTCGGGTTGCCATCCTTGTCCTTGAAGGTTGGCTTGTCCACCTTGACGTCCTCACCAGGCTTACCGGTGACGTCGGTGTACTCCGGCTCGTAGTCCAGGTTCTGGTTCGGAACCTTCGGGTTGGTGTCGTCGTCAATCTCCTTATCATCCGGGATGCCATCACCGTCATCGTCTGGATCCTCGGTATCAGGTGTGCCGTCGCCATCGGTGTCCAGCTTGAACTTCGCAGTCGCGTCGTCGGTGGAACCATCCGGGTAGGTCACAACAACCGGAACGTCGAATTCCTCAACGGTGTCCTTGTTCAACTTGGACTTGTCCGGGAAGGTCACGGTGATCTCGCCGGTGTTCTCGTCGATAGTGACCACGTAGCCCTCAGGAGCCTTGAAGTCCCCTGGAATTGCGAACTTGGAGCCCTCCGGAGCGTCGACCTTCTCCTCGGTCTCGTTGCCATCCTCGTCGACCTTGGTAAAGGTCGGAGCAGACTTCGTCTCCTCGCCCGGGACAACGAGCTTGTCCTCATAGGACGGGGTGTACTCGTCCGCGTCGCGGGTGACCAGCACGGTCCATGCGGAAACATCATTGCCGCCAGAGACCAGGACCACGTTGAAGAAGTCGCCCTTCTTCGCATCATCCGGGATGTCGAAGGTGCACGCTGCAACCTGGGCCTTGATACCCTTGGACTGGTCGAGGTCGCACGTCTTGAGGACCTTGCCCTTAGCGTCGCGCCACTCCACCTTCGACGGCAGCGTGGACAGGTTGCCGTGGAATTCCGGCGTCACCGTGACGCCAGGTGCAGCCGGCTTATCCGTCGCGTTGTAATCAGCCGTGATCGACACCGGGGTGTACGGCATGACCGCGTAGTTGACGTTGTACAGCGAGTTCAGTTCCTGGTACGGAAGACCGTTGAAGTTAATCGGCAGCTGGTTCTCGCCCGGGGAAGCCGCCGCCTTGAAGTTTCCACCGCCGTTAAAGCGCTGGAAGATCGGGGTGTGGAAGCCCGTGTAGCCGTTCTGAACCACACCGTCCTTGTTCTCCACCCACACGAACATGTGGTTCGGGTTGAGGATATCCTCGCGGACCTGGCCCTTCTCGTAGTTGCCAAAGCGCAGGGTGTAGCGGCCTTCGTTATCGGTCTTGCCGTAGACGGTCTTGAGGATGTACTCCGGATTGTCCTCGAGCATCTGCTTGGTCGCCTCGGCCAACTTCGCCGGGTCGTTCTTGTACTGCTCGTGCAGCACCTGGTTTGCCGCGGCACCATCCTTGGTCAGGGTGGATGCGTAAACGGTGTAGCCGTCCGCGGGTTCGTCGATACCGTTGTACGACGGGCCGGTGGCCACGATGCCCTTGTCCGGACCGCCGGTCTCCAGCCACACGCGACCGGAAACGGTATTCGGTACGTCAGTCTGGGTTGACGCCAGACCGATCGGGCCCTCGGGGTCCTCGACCAGCCTGTCGCCCTTGGCAGCCATCCAGCTTTCCTTGTGGCTTGGCGGGACTTCCTGGTAGAACGCAGCCATGAGCTGAATGTTCGCGTCAGCAACGCCAAAGGATCCCAGCGGCCCTTCAACCAGCCCGTTGAACGAGCCGGGAACGAAACCGTTGGCCTGGCGGAACATGACAACGTTGTTGCCACGCTCGTTGGTAAACGGCTCAACCCAGATGCGGTGCTTCTGGTCCGTACGGGCAGACCACGTGTGCTCACGGCCAAGCTTGTCCGTCCAGGTAATGCCTTTATCGCCAGTACCGAACGCGAACGTACCCTGACCACCGTTACCGCCGACTACGTCAGGCAGCGTGTGCGTCTGCGCCTTGAAGATCGGCGAGTACGAACCATCCTTGTCACGGAACTGCGCATAGACGGTGATGCCGTCCAGCTTCACGTTGCCGTTGTCATACGCGGCACCCGGGTTACCGCCAGGAGTGGCCATGTAGACGTGGCCCGAGATCAAGCCCTTACCAACACCGTGTGCATCAGTCAGGTTCGCGGCCTTGGTGACACGACCGCTGGCGATCATGTCCGCATCAATGATTCCGTTCTCATCAACCACCGGAGCAGGCGAATTCTGCTCAGACTCAGCAGCAGGCGCTTCCTCCCGAGCGAACGCAACTGGCTGTGCGAACGGCGCAACCAACGCAAACGACAGCGCGGCTGCGGCAATGGAAGTGCCGCGGCGGCGGGAAATGTAGTTCTTCTTCACCGAAATTCCTTCCCTCGAAAATGATCCTTCGGTTAGATACGTGCATCTCTTTGTGCGCTGTATTTGACACGTGTCACACAGAGACGACATAGCCGAGCGTAAGGAGTTAGACAAGTGTCCGCAATATTTTGTCTCTTTCACTTGATGATGCTTTTAATTCTTCAAGCTTCTTCAAAGCGTTCGCACCGCTCCACATGGCAAAACCCACACCGCAATCCCCCTTTTCTTAGGTTGTGAAATTTTGCATAGGGTCGCTTGCTGACGGTGGGGTTGGTGACGATCACATAGTGCCATCAACGCACGTTCTCACCCCTCAACTTGAGGCGCGAGGCAGCTTGGCGTACATTGTGCACACAGGTTCTACACGTTGCTTGAAGACCTCACCACACAAAAGTAAGGACAGTGGTCCCTATGACTCAGCCAAAAGTTAAGCGACTTCACCTCAGGACAACAGAGGTCCAGGACGAGACGCTACGAAGTGCCGCCGAAGCCCAGGATGTTCCGGTGTCCGATTTCGTGCTCGGCAGCGCAATGATCGAAGCGGAAAAGATTCTTGCCGATCGCCGTTGGTTCGAATTGAGCGACGAAGACTTCGCCAAATTCGAGAAAGCCCTCGATACCCCCGTCGACGGCACGAAACTAGCGCGCCTTCTCGCATCCGACTCCGTCTTCGGAAAGGAGTTCCACCTTGACTAGGGACATCATCCAACCTCCGCGAACGATCGAAAAGGAAGATGATGTTGCAGGTTTCTCCTGCGGGGTGGAAAGCCTAGACAAGTGGCTCAAAGAAAACGCTTGGAAAAACCAACGCGCCAACAATTCTGTCACCTACGTGACAACGCTTAACGACAAGGTAGTTGGTTACTACGCTCTCGCATCGGGCGGAGTCAGCCGAGATGCCCTGCCCAAGCGATTCCGCAACAACCGTCCCAAGGATGTTCCGATCATCCTTCTGGGGCGGTTCGCTGTCGATTCGCGCGCTCAAGGCAGACAACTAGGCAAATCCCTATTACAGGACATGTTTAGACGCGCGATCGCCGCAGCGGAGATAATCGGTGCGGCAGCGATCCTCATCCACGCACACGATGAAAGCGCAAAACAGTTCTACCTCCATAACGCTAACTTTCATGAAATGCCAGGAGAACCGCTCCATCTCCTCCTGCCGGTGGAATCACTGATCCAACAAGCCCAGAACTCTTAGCATGCGGCGCCTCCACGCTTCCAACTCAATCGGCACAACGGTAGGCGTATCCCTCAGGGTTTCAGGCTCCCACAACCACATCGATCCCGTCGGCATACCGGCGGGCAAAGCATCAATCAGAAACTGGATACTCTCTAGTGGCGCATCCCTATTGCAGCGGTATGAAGCGGCGACGAGATTGAAATGATTGAGCGTGCTGACCAGCGACCCCTCCTCTACCGGTTGGTAGAGCTTCAACGTCTCCAAGGCGCGCTCCGGGTTTTCTCCAATAATGCAGAACCCGAAGTTTCTCTTCACCTCTGGCTCATTAGGAAACAGGTTTATGTTTTCACTTGCCAGGTTGACCGCCTGGTCCACGTCACCTTTGTCTAATGCGGCAATTACGGATTTCTGTGCTTT
The DNA here is from genome assembly GCF_030408635.1 of Corynebacterium coyleae. Lineage (NCBI taxonomy): Bacteria > Bacillati > Actinomycetota > Actinomycetes > Mycobacteriales > Corynebacteriaceae > Corynebacterium > Corynebacterium coyleae. The sequence continues at coordinate 2,199,944 of NZ_CP047198.1, forward strand.
CTCCAGCTCAGCCAATGGCCCCCGCTGATAGGGCGCAATTTGTGAAGTCGCGCGCCTAGCGAGCTCTTGGGTTACATCAAACAAAGAGACTCTGCGTTCCTCCAGAAGACCAACGTCAAATTGGGCTAATCCCTGAACCGCACCGGGCTTCGTTATGAAAGTCAGCTCCCACAGCAGGGACTCACTAGCCCACTCGTCTAGATACGTTTTTGTAAACCGCTCACATACCCAAACCGTTGCGTCACGGCCATTGAGCAAAAACAGATCCTCATCATCGGCAAGAGACTGGTCTGTTGAGTAACGCCACCCAACGAGATGCGCAATAGGCGCCTCTTGAAGCCAACGTTGCACCTCCCGAACAAAAGACCCATTCATCGCCCTAGCTCGGGCCAAGCTCCGGTCTCCTGCTGCTACGCCTTGAAGCTCTGGACTTGCAATAAGAAGATCAGCCCATTCTCCCAGAAGCAGTTCATCACTCCCGCGTTCTTTTTCCAGCACGAGCTGCCGGCACGCTAACGCTCCTTCAAGGACAAAATCGATCAACATCGGCCCGAATCCAGTTCGGATGATCGCATCGGCGGACAGACCGCGATCGGCCAACTTGCCAAGTGCGGACGTGATTTGAGTATCACGACGCAACCTGTCTGGGACGTTCAATCGCCGCAGATTGTCCGAGACAAGCCGAAGGAGCTGCGCAGTCGTCCAGCAGCTCGTTGGCTCACCCGGGAGGTGCACATAATCTGCCCCTACGCCCTCTGAGTGATCAGCCGAGGAAACGAGTAACTCACTTAGTGTTTCACAAGTCCGTAGCCCGTTGCACAACCGATGGTCAGTGACGCTACATTCTTGGCTGGCAGCGGCAACATAATCGGCCAGATCACGTCCGCCCTGTGCCACTTTCCCTACCGCTCCATGATGTCGTGGCGCACGATGGTCTGATCGCGGCCCGGGCCGACGCCGATGTAGGAGATCGGCGCACCGGAGAGCTCCTCGAGGCGCAGCACATAATCCTGGGCCTTCTGCGGCAGCTCCTCAAAGGTGCGGCAGCCGGTGATGTCCTCGTCCCAGGCGGGCATCGTCTCGTAGATCGGCGTTGCGTGGTGGAAGTCGGTCTGGGTCATCGGCATTTCGTCGAAACGCTTGCCGTCCACGTCGTAGGCCACACAAATCGGGATCTCGCCGATGCCGGTGAGCACGTCGAGCTTGGTCAGGAACAGGTCCGTAAAGCCGTTGACGCGGGAGGCGTAGCGCGCGATCACGCTGTCGTACCAGCCGGTGCGGCGCACGCGGCCGGTGTTCACGCCGACCTCACCGCCGGTGACCTGCAGGAACTCGCCCCACTTGTCAAACAGTTCCGTCGGGAACGGACCCGCCCCAACGCGGGTGGTGTACGCCTTGATAATGCCCAGCACGCCCGTGATGCGAGTCGGGCCGATACCCGCACCCACGCACGCGCCGCCGGCGGTCGGGTTCGAGGACGTCACGAACGGGTAGGTGCCGTGGTCCACGTCCAACATGGTGGCCTGACCACCCTCCATGAGGACGTGCTTGCCGGCGGAGAGGGCGTCGTTAAGCATGCGCTCCGCATCAATCACCATCGGCTCGAGGCGCTCCGCGTAACGGCCGAAGTAATCCATCGTCTCCTCGACCGAAATCGCGCGACGGTTATACATCTTGACCAGCATCTGGTTCTTCACATCGAGCGCAGACTCGATCTTCTGGCGCAGGATGGACTCGTCGAAAACGTCCTGCACGCGCAGGCCCACGCGAGCGACCTTGTCGGCGTAGGTCGGGCCGATGCCGCGACCCGTCGTGCCAATCGCGCGCTTGCCCAAGAAACGCTCCTGCACACGATCCAACTGCTGGTGATACGGCGCCACCAAATGCGCATTCGCGCTGATCTTCAACCGCGACGCATTCGCACCGCGCGCCTCAAGGCCGTCAATCTCCTCGAACAACGCCTCAAGGTTCACCACCACACCGTTGCCCAGAATCGGGGTAGCGTTTTCGGACAGGACGCCGGCGGGCAACAACTTCAGCTCGTACTTCTCCCCACCGACAACCACCGTGTGCCCAGCGTTATTACCGCCGTTGGGCTTAACCACGTAGTCGACCCGACCGCCGAGAATGTCAGTTGCTTTGCCTTTGCCCTCGTCGCCCCACTGGGCGCCCACGATGATGATGGCGGACATCACGCACTCCTTAAATATGGCGTATGAACGGGCATATTGTACCGTGAGCGCCATGCGGCTCATCCACTGCGCATGCGGCGCGTCCCCCGAACCCTCAATTCCGGGCGCAGAAACGTTCCAACTCCCCGCGCACCCCACCCAGCGCGACCTCAAGTTTCTCGACGCCATCGCGCGCGAAGTGCTCCCCTCAGATCCCACCCCGTCGCTTGACGAGATCCAGAAAAACCCCGCCGTCGACCACCTCGGCGCACCCACGTTTGCGCCGCAGCAACCCTCTGAGCCGTTGCGTGTTGTGGTGTCCGGCAGCGACCGTGCCCTCGGGCTGGTGCTCACCCGCCTGATGCGCGCGGATTGCATGTGGGCGGAAGTCGGATATGTGCCCGCGGATCCGCAATCGCCCGCGGCGGTGCTCTGGGGCGCGGAGTCTGCGGATCTTGCTGCAGGCGGGCCCGTGCGGCCCATCCCCTGCATCCGCACCGACTTCGGCGAGGTCGTTGCAGGATCCGCGGAGCTCTTTACTGACGACGGCGCCACGCCCTACTACGGCGAAGTCGTCGTCGACTCGGACGTGCTGGTCCACCCCGGCGTCGAATACGGCGCACGCCTCGTGCCCACCGTCGACGCGCCCGGCATCGCCGCCGCCCCCTTCACCAGCCCACTCGTACCCACCCGCCGCTTCCTACGCCGCCAGCCCGTCGCACGCCTCGACGGCACCCGCACCCTCACCGGGCGCGCCCTGCAATCCGGTGGCAATGAGATCACAGTGCGTATCGACGACCACCTGCGCCCCCGACCCGTCTCCCGCGTCACCTTCTACCGACACCTGCGCGACATCCAAGCGGTCCGTTCGGCATAGTTTCAGGAATTATATTCACGCTCTGGCGGACTTCACATTTCGCGTTTTCTCTATGCGATTGGTAGCTCGCTGTTACCTAACTGACACATTGCGTTCATTTCGCTGAACGTTTTGCCACCTTTCAGATTTTCGTTTCCGCTGGCTGTTGGCGGTTTCCATGGGACTACCTGAACTTGTCGTGTTTGTCGCTCGAACACCCGTTCTACTTTTCGAGGCTCAGGTTGGGTCCGCTGCCAGAATGGTTGATCGTCGTTACGGTCGGAATCGTTCTCGCAACAACAAATCAAAAGGAGAAACAACAATGACTAACCTCAACCGCATCGAGGATCTTGCAAACGCAACCGCATACGACGTCAACGGCGACAAAGTCGGCGGCGTCAAGGACGTCTACGTCAACGACTCCACCGGCCAGCCGGACTTCGTATCCGTTAGCCACGGCCTCTTCGGTGGCGGCGACTCCATCGTCCCGCTGCGTGGCCACACGCTTCGCGACGGCGACCTGCACCTCGCATTCTCCAAGGACCGCATCGAGGACGCACCGGATCTCGACGAAAACGGCCACCTGACCACCCAGGACCAGGACGCCTTCTACCGCCACTACGGCCTGGAGACCACCGAGGACGTGACCACCTACGAGACCGGTAAGCACGCCGCTGCTGGTGCCGGTGTCGGTGCTGCTGGTGCTGCGGGTGCTGGTGCCGCGGGTGCTGGTGCTGGTGCCGGTGAGCGTGGTGTCGTCGATAATGAGCGCGCCGCTGCCGCAGACCGCACCACCGACGTCGACGGCGAACTGATCCGCTCCGAGGAGCAGCTCAACGTCTCCAAGGACCGCGTCGAATCCGGCCAGGTCAGCCTGCGTAAGTACGTCGTCGAGGAGACCGAAACCGTCGAGGTCCCGGTCGAGCGCGAGGAAGTCCGCATCGTACGCGAGCCGATCACCGACGCAGACCGCGCAAACTACGACGGCAACATCGGCGAGCAGGAAGCATCCGTCACGCTTCACGAGGACCGCGTCACCGTATCCAAGGAATCCGTCCCGGTAGAGAAGGTTTCCCTGGAGAAGGACACCGTCCGCGACACCGAGCGCGTCTCTGAAGAGGTACGCAAGGAGCGCTTCGAGACCGACGGCGTCGTCGAAGACAACAAGTAAAACATGTATAGGGGTTTAGCCCCTGGCTTTCGCCCCTGGCGTTCGCCCCTGGCTTTCGCCCCGGTTGGGAATGTTCCTAACCGGGGCTTTTTGCTGTTCGTTTTGCTGATCGTCTAGCTCGGCTAGGCTCCCTACTAGACGATCAGCATTCGGGTTCGAAGTTTTCCCAGGTGATATTGCACATGATGTTCGGTAGCGGCGAGATCGTCTAGTTGTGCCGTGTCATGTCTCGTGACTTATTGGACAAGGAGTCCAGTCACTTATTGGACACGATGTCCACACACTTTTTGGACAGCGTGCGGGTGGAATGGGCGGATGGCTATTTCATCGCACAAGCGCAGAAAGATCGCGGATTTTGATCCGGTCCGCGACGGCAAGACCATCACGCAGTTTTGTAAAGAAGAACAGATCTCACGCCAGACGTTTCACAACGTGAAAAACCGCATCACCGAACGTGGACGGTCCGGCATTCTGCCGGATAGCACTGCTCCGAAAAACCCTGCCCGCAAATACACAGACGCTGACTACCAGGCTGTCATTAACGCACGGTTCGATCTGCAAGAGCAGGGATTGGACTGCGGCCCGTTGTCGATCTACTACCGCTTGTACGACGCAGTTGGCCCAGAGTGCACTCCATCGCGCACAACAATTGCGACCTGGCTGCACAACGCTGGTTTGGTCGATGTCAACGCGCGTAAGCGTCCACGCAGTTCTTATAAGCGTTTCGCCCGCGATTTTGTCTGCGAGTTGTGGCAGATCGACGCTTTGGTCTACCGCCTGTTCGATGTTGACCACACCCAGGCCACGATCTATCAGGTCATCGATGACGCCAGCAGATTCGACGTAGGAACGAAAGCGTTTATGCGTCCTGAAAACGGCGAAGACGCTCGCACCACGTTGGCGGCAGCCTTTGATAACTACCGCAAACCACAAGAACTCTTATCGGACAACAGTGAAGCATTTGCCACCTACCACCGTGGGCGTTTGTCAGCAACGGAAATATGGCTGGCTGAACAAGGCGTCGTCGCGATCGCTGGGTTTGCTCCCACAACGCAAGGCAAAGACGAACGCTCCCATCGCACCTTGGTGCAGTTTCTTGATGCGCGCACACCAACAACGTTTAACGAGTTGCAAGCAGCGATCGTGGCCTACCGTGAGGTGTACAACACTCACCGGAGGCATCAAAGCCTGCTTGTCGGCAAAATGCACATCACACCGCAACAGGCTTGGGAGACGTTCCCGCAGGCTGAATCACCAACAGATCCGCTGGATCCTGAAGTGATATGGCAACGCGTTGTTGACTACAACCTTGCCAACAACCCGCATGCACAGCCGAAGCCTGCGGATGTAAAAGATGGGTTAAGCGACAAAATGTGTGTCCGGAATCGTTGATTTTCATGCTCTGAACTCCGCGTTTGCGGAAAATATATGCTCCAAAAGCATATATTGGCCCTCTCTTGCGAAAATCCCCGGTGTGGCTGCCATGGTGTGCTACGCGGCGGTGGTTCGGTTGCCCAATGCCAAAGAACCGACCACGCTGCCATTGTGGCGGCGATATGAAACGAAACGGCACCACCAGCAACGGGACGACCCGGTGGCGGTGCAAAATCTGCGGTGCTTCACTGACCAAGCAGCGCAGCGATATCACCAACGCAGCCCTATTTCGTGCGTTCATCCAGCACCTGACCACCGGGACCAGTCTTGCGGCGATCGCCGGCAACATGAGCTGCTCGACACGTACGCTGCAGCGCAAATTCGATGCCTTTTGGCTGGTTGACGTGCCTGACCCGACCATCGGCCATACAGGCAGGGTCTACGACCAGATCTTCATCGACGGCACCTACACCGCAGGTGGCTGTCTGATCGTGGCGGCAACGCTCGACCACGTCATCGCCTGGCACTGGTGCAAACAAGAAACCACACACGACTACAAGCGCCTGCTCGAGCGCATCGAAGCACCGTTGATCGCTGTGATCGACGGTGGCCGAGGAGCCACAAGCGCAATTAAAACGTGCTGGCCAAACACCAAAATCCAACGCTGCCTCGTGCACGCCCAACGCAGAGTACGCCGCTACACCACCTCACGACCACGCACTGATGCTGGCCGCACCATCTACCGACTCGCGCTGAAACTCACCCGCATCACCACCCTGGACGAGGCTGCACAATGGGGTGCACAACTGCAAGAGTTTCACACGCTCTACAAGGATTGGCTCAACGAAAAGACACAGGTCAAAGACCCGAAAACAGGCAAAGACACACTCGTGTGGACCCATGTCAACGTGCGCAAGGCCTACAACAGCCTCAACCACCTGTGGCGCAATGACCTGCTGTTTGTCTACCTCAAGCCCCCGAAAGGCGTGCTTAAGCCGCACCGGATCAAATCCACCACCAACAGTCTTGAAGGCGGCATCAACGCCCAGCTGAAGCTCCTTGCAAGAACTCATCGCGGCAGACGCGGTGAGCACCAACGCAAAATGCTGGATTGGTGGCTGTATCTGAAAACGGAACTGCCTGGCGATCCAATAGAAATCGCCAGACAGTCCAACTGGGGCCAGAACCAACTCGCCAAAGTTACAACCCTGACCCGAAACGAGAACCAAGCCGACTATGAAACAGGACGACCAGCCCTCTACGACAACGGTATCGATACCGAGTACACACACTCAATCGGCATCCAAAAAGGCCACATCTAACCCCCGCGACACGCCGATAGCAGACACACATTTTGTCGCTTAACCCTAAAAGATCTGGGCTGTGTCAAATTTTGTGGACGGGTAAACCCGTTGTGTTTGGTTGTGGGGGTTAGGCTGCGGCGGCGTGTGTGTCGGCGCAGCGGGTTTTGAATTGGCGCATTGCTTCGGCGGGGATCAGCCCGGTGGTGGAGTGGATGCGGCGGCGGTTGTAGTACGCCTCGATCCAGTGTCCGACTTCGTAGCGGGCGTCGAACTTCGACGCGAACTGCTTCTTTTCGTACAGCAGATGCAGCTTCAACGTGGAAAACATCGACTCCGCAACCGCGTTGTCCCAGCACACACCGACCGCGCCGGTGCTTAAACGCACATCGAGTTTCTTGGCTGTTTGCGCGAACTGCTTCGAAGTGTACTGCGAGCCGCGGTCGGAGTGAAACACCGCGTTGCCCGCGACGAAACCGGCCGCGTGCGCCATGGTCAGCGCGTCGACGACAAGTTGCGCACTCATCCGGTCTGCGATCTGCCACCCGACAACCATCCGTGTGCTCAGATCGATCACGACGGCCAGATACATCCACCCCTGCGCGGTGCGCAGGTAGGTGATGTCGCCGCACAGATAGGTTGTCGGCATCGCGGGGTAGAAACGGCGCCGAAGCAGATCAGCACGTGCGCTCGCCTGCGGGTCTTGGATCGTGGTGCGTTTAAACGCGCGACGGTACTTGGTGTGCAGCGTGTTGTCAGCCATGATCTTTCGCACCGCATACAGCGTGGTTGCAACGTTTTGGGCCTGAAGCTGCCGGTAGATAGTGCGCGCCCCGGCAAAACCGTTGTGCTCGTTGAAGATCTCGATAACCAGATCGGTAATCGCCGCGCGTTTCGCCCGCGGTGTGCCACCGGCCGGCGGAGTATCTCTACGCTTGCGCCAGGCGTAATAGCCGGAGCTGGATACTTCCAACACACGGCACATCATTGACACTGGGTAGCGGGGGCAGGGGTTGCCTTCTTCGTGGAAGTGGGCAATTACCGCGAAGAGGTCCTCGTGGTGTGCTCCGTGGCGAAGAAGGCGGCCGCTTTTTTTAAAAACTCGTTTTCACGCTCGAGCTCTTTGATCCGCTTTGCCATCTCTGCCGGGTCCTGCGACGCGGCATCAGCAGCGCGCATGTGGCTGCCGGAACCAGTGCCCAAGGTGCCTTCGGCTTTGGCCACCCAGCGTCCCAACGACGAGGACGACACCCCGTACTCCTGGGCCACGGCACCACGAGTCTTGCCGAACATCAACACCTCATCAATGCACTGCTGACGAAACTGATCCGAATACTTACGTGGCATGATTTAATCCTTCCAGATCGGTGGGTTTCACCGTCCACCGGAATCATGACACCCCAATCCTGGGGAAGCTGCCACTTCGCCCAGGTTCAAAACCGTTCCTGTAATCACCACACCAGGTGCATCACACACGGATATAACCAGCATAGACGAGTTGGAGAAACTCGAATACGAATACATCGATGTGCCACTGGAGCTTCGCATCAACCGTCACGGTGTCGTTGCCGTTTGCGGCTACTCGCTCTATGTCGGTCTTCGCTTTGCAGACAGAGATATCTTTAGTCACGTCACCGTCGATAATGTCGCCGAGTTCTACACCGCTCACGACGGAGAATTCCTGTTTAGTTTTCCGTTGCCGATCAAGCTCAAACACCGCCCCACCGGTGGACAGATCAACATCAACCACGTCGAAGGTATGACGCACCGTCGTCCACCGAAGCTACGTCATGACCTATCCAAACCCAGACCAAAGCGAGCCAAACCCACCCGGAAAAACTACGGCTAGGACGTGTCCAGAAAGTGACCGGACTCCTTGTCCAATAAGTGACTGGACTCCTTGTCCAAAAACTCTATGGACATAACACGTCTAGTTGTGCCGCGAGGGAGCTAGACGTGTTATGTCCATGAACATTTTGGACATGGAGTCCAGCCACTTATTGGACACGGAGTCCAGGAGCTTTTTGGACTTTGGCTAGTGTTTCGGTTTGCGTCTTTTTGGCCGGGGTTTGGATAGGTTGGGGCGCAGCTGGGGTGGTTGGCGGTGTTTCATGCCTTCGACGTGGTTGATGTTGATCTGTCCACCGGTGGGGCGGTGTTTGAGCTTGATCGGTAGCGGCACACTGAAGAGGAATTCTCCGTCGTGTGCGGTGAAGAATTCAGCGACGTTATCGGCAGTAACGTGGCTGAGCAGTTTGCGGCTTTTGAATCTCAATCCGACATACAGCGGGTATCCGAGGATGTGAACTGCCCCGTGGCGGCTGATGGTCAGTTCCAAGGGGATATCAAAGCGCTGCTTTTTGACTGCTTCATACGGGTCTATGCTGGTCGTATCCGTATGCGATGCACCTGGCGTGGTGATTGCACGATCGGTGTTGACCCTGGGTGAAGTGGCAGCTTCCCCGGGGTCGTTTGTGTATGCAGGCTTCGGCTTTGCATGGGGGTTGTTGGCGAGGTTGTAGTCGACAACGCGCTGCCAGACCGCTTCAGGATCAAGCGGAGTTGTAGGTGATTCAGCCTGCGGGAACGTTTCCCAGGCTTGTTCGGGAGTGATGTGCATCTTGCCGACGAGCAGGCTTTGATGTCGCCGATGTTTGTTGTAGACCTCGCGGTAGGCCGCAAGCGCTTTTTGCAGTTCGTCGAATGTTTCCGGTGTGCGTGCGTCGAGAAACTGCACCAACGTGCGGTGGGAGCGTTCGTCTTTGCCTTGCGTAGTTGGGGCGAAGCCAGCAATTGCCAGCACACCTTGCTTCGCCAACCAAACTTCTGTGGCTGATAGACGACCGCGATGGTAGGTGGCAAACGCTTCACTGTTGTCCGACAAGATTTCCTGCGGTTTGCGGTATCGGTCGAATGCTTCTTTCAAGGTGATGCGAGCATCCTCGCCGTTTTCAGGCCGGGGAAACGCTTTTGTGCCAACATCGAATCTGCTGGCGTCATCAATAACTTGATAGATCGTGACCTGGGTATGTTCGACGTCGAATAGCCGGTAGACCACAGCATCGATCTGCCACAGTTCACACACAAAGTCGCGGGCAAACCGCTTATACGAACTGCGTGGGCGCTTGCGGGCATTCGCGTCAACTACTCCAGCGTCGTGCAGCCAATTCGCGATGGTCGACCGAGATGGAGTGCGCTCCGGGCCGATTGTGTCAAACAGGTGGTAGAAGATCGACAACGGGCCGTAGTCTAGCCCCTGCTCTTGCAACGTGAATCGGGCATCGATGACTGCTTGGCGATCCGCTTCGGTGTATTTGCGGGCGGGATTTGTCGGCGCGGTACTGTCCGGCAAAATACCCGCCCGCCCACGGCGAGCAATACGATCCCTGACGTTATGAAACGTCTGTCGTGAGATCTGCTCATCCTTGCAAAACTGCTTGATGGTTTTTCCGTCGCGGACCGGATCGAAATCCGCGATCTTTCTGCGTGTGTGCGATGAAATAGCCATCCGACCATTTCACCGGTTCAGTGTCCAAAAAGTCTCTAGACATCGTGTCCAATAAGTGACTGGACTCCATGTCCAAAAAGTCATGAGACATGACACGAGGGAGCTAGACGATCAGGGAGCAGGGCGGGCAACAGGGCGGCGCGGGGCAGGGCCGCGCGGGGCGAGCAGCGGGGCGAGGGCAGACCGCCGACGCAGGACGGGCTAGTCGAAGTCGAAGGTTTCGGGCTCGTACTTCGGCGTCGTGGAAGTAGGCACCAGGGCGGCGAGGGCGGACTCGCGGGACATGCCGCACACCATCAGCAGGTCCACGATCAGGGAGCGGGTCTGCGCGAGGATGGCGTAGGCGGACAGGACGGCATCCTTGGGGACGATATCCATGCCGGCGGCCTGGCCCGCAGCACGCAACTCGTTGACGCATTCCGGGATGACGGTGGCCTGGGCGACGCGGGAGTTCACGTCGTAGACCTCGGAAAGTTCGAGGCAGACGCGGGACAAGGTGTCCAAGAGCTCGATTTGTTGTTCGGTGATGGTGTCGCTGTCCTCGACAAGAACGTGAGCCCGGCGCGCGAGCACACGGGAGGTACGCACCGCGTTGTCCACCGGCGGGATCACGCGCGCCAGGGAGTTGATGTAGCGGCGAGTGCCCCACAAAAACGGGGAGACACGGCTGGCTTCTTCGCCGGACTTGATCGCGGCGGCTAAGTCATCGATACCCGTTTGGGTGCCACGGATCTGCTCGAGGGCCTCGTCGATGATGTTGGGGTTGCGTTCGCGGAGGCCGGTGGCCACGTCGTCGAGAACCGAAGAGACGATGCCCATCACTTTGGACACTTCCGCGCGGGCCTCCGACATCGGAGCCTGAGGCACCAGGGCGATGACTGCCATTGCGATCAGGCAGCCGATGATGGCGTCGATAGTGCGGTCCACGCCGGTGAACTCGCTACCAGGCGGCATGATTGTCGCGATCAGGATCGAACCGATCGCAGCCTGGTTATTCACCAGAACCGACTTGCTCAAAAACGACGCGATCAACAACGACCCAGCGACAATCACCGCGATCTGCCAGCCGCCGGCGCCGAGCCGGTAGAAAATCAGGTCGCCCACCAGCACGCCGAGCACGCAGCCCATGGCCATCTCCACCGACTTCGACACACGGTCGCCGCCCGTCATGCCAATGATGATCACCGTGGCAATCGGGGCGAAAAACGGCCGGGCGTGACCCATCACGTCGTGCGCAATGTAGTACGCGAACCCGGCGGCCAAGGCGATCTGCAAAATTGGCAACAACCGCTTCCGCACACGCTTCACCCGCGACTGCAGCGACTTATCAACCAACTGCAGACGCGCGCGCGTGCCCATCCTCTGCTTAGCCATGGTTAAACAGCTTAGGCCCGAAAGGGAAAACCTCCCTGGGCTGTGGGCCCGGGGAGGTGGTGTCGTCGATAAGCAGTGGCTTACTTGGAAACCGACTTGCCCACCGAGTGGAGGTCCTGGCACGCCTCGATGACGCGCGCAGCCATAGCGTTCTCGGCCTTCTTCAGGTAGGAACGCGGGTCGTACATCTTCTTGTTGCCCACCTCGCCATCAATCTTGAGCACACCGTCGTAGTTCTCAAACATGTGCGACACAACCGGGCGAGTGAACGCGTACTGAGTATCCGTGTCCACGTTCATCTTGATCACGCCGTAACGCAAGGACTCCTCGATCTTCTCCTTCTCCGAGCCGGAACCGCCGTGGAAGACGAAGTCGAACGGGTTCGTGCCCGCAGCCAGACCGAGCTTCTTCTCCGCAACCTTCTGGCCCATGTCCAGGACCTCGGGGCGCAGCTTCACGTTGCCCGGCTTGTACACGCCGTGGACGTTGCCAAAGGTGGCGGCCAGCAGGTAGCGGCCATTCTCGCCGGTACCCAGGGCATCAACGGTCTTGGCGAAGTCCTCCTCCGAGGTGTACAGGTTCGCGCCGGCCTTCGCCTCAACGCCGTCCTCTTCGCCACCGACGACACCAATCTCCACCTCGAGAATGATGTTCGCAGCGCGAGCCTTAGCAAGGAGTTCCTGGGCGATCTCCAGGTTCTCGTCGATAGGAACCGCGGAACCATCCCACATGTGAGACTGGAACAGCGGCAGCTCGCCGGCATTCACGCGTTCCTGGGAGTATGCGATCAGCGGACGCACATAGTCGTCGAGCACTTCCTTCTGGCAGTGGTCGGTGTGCAGTGCAATGTTGACGTCGTAATGCTTCGCCACCTCATGCGCAAACGCAGCCAACGCCTTCGCGCCCGTCACCTTGTTCTTCACAGCCTGACCAGACGCAAACTCCGCACCACCGATGGAGAACTGAATGATGCCGTCCGACTCCGCCTCCGCGAACCCCTTGATGGCCGCGTTGATCGTCTCCGAAGACGTGCAGTTAATCGCCGGAAACGCGTAGCCGCCCTTCTTGGCGGAATCCAGCATCTGGTTATAGACCTCGGGGGTTGCGATAGGCATGAAAATCCTCCTGGGATTGGGACCGTTTACGCACACCAGTATGCCCGTTTTACGCCATTGCTGCAGACACCTTCGCCGCTGCTTCAAGCAGCATCCAGCCGGAGAGTTGGACGGAGAGGTCGCGTTCGTCGATACGCACGAGCCCCACGGCCTCGCTAATCGACGCCGGCCCCAACCCATAGTTATGCGGCAGCCGCGCATCCTCGGTCCACTCCGCGGCGAAAACCGGCAGGCCGTCGACCTCCAGGCGGTGCGACCACAGCGACTCGGCGGACTGCATGACCAGACGCGCCGCGATCTTCTTCGTGGCGATGTTCTCCTTCGAATCCTCCGGCAGACGCGTGGCCACGTCGGCGAGGTAGCGCGCGAGGATGCCCTTGAACAGGCCGCCGTCGCCCTCGCCGGACTCCTCCGGTGGGCTCAGCAGCACGCCGTGCGGGGTGGCCATCTCCAGGGCGATGGCCTGCACGATCGCGCGGATGTGGGTGATGTAGAACATGGAAGCATCGGCGCGCTCGGAGTTTTCGAACGAGTCGATGGGTTCGTCGTGGGCCAGGCCGACATCCTCGCGCAGCGCGAGCGCGATCTCCAGGCTCGCGCCGAGCACCGTGCCCTGGTTGTAGGTGTAAATCTTATCGACGACCTCAGGCCCCGACATGCGCATCCGAACACCGTCGCTGAGCAGACCGTCCTCGCGCACCAGGTTGTCAAAGATCCAGTCGACGATCTCGCGCGCCTTATCCAACCGGCCCGTGCGCGCGAACACCATCGCGGCGGTCGCGTTCGACGGAATGTTGTAGAACGTCTCCCCCGTACGCCACGGCAGCACGCCCACCACCGGGTCGATGCCCGAGAGCAGGTCAAACTCCAGATCCTCGAGCACCTTCGAGCGTTTCGACGACACCTTGCCGTTATTCTTCGGCAACTGTCCCGCACGCGCCCAGGCAAGCGCGAGCCACGCCTTGTCGTCGTAGTAAATGTTGCGGGTCAAGCGGCCGCGGCTACGCCCCTGGATCGTGCGCATCGTCTGGAGGATCCGGCGCCGACGCGTCTTCGTCGGACGTCGCATCGCCGCATCCACCTGGCAATCCAGGTACTGCGCCTGCCACCAGTAGTGCCAGTGCCAAAACAGCTTGTCTTTCAGCCCCGGCGGCCAGGCGACGACCGCCATGTTGGTTTTCGGCAACATCCAGAGCTTCTGGGCGTGACGTTCAGTAATTGCCGATTCCGCCAAATCAGCACGATGCGCCCAGGTTTCAGGCACTGATGTCTCCTCTAAGTAGTGACGTTTCCACGTGTGTTGCCAGTTATTTTGCCTGTTATATTGCCAGACCGCGCCGTTTTGCTACCACGCGTGAGACAGGTCTGCATGCTGGCGGATCCAGGCATGCATGGCGATCCCCGCCGCCACGCCCGCGTTAATCGAGCGCGTCGAGCCGAATTGGGCGATTGAGCAGGTCATCACCGCCGCCTCCTGGGCGGCCTCGGTCACGCCGGGGCCTTCCTGCCCGAAGAGGAGCACGCACTCGCGGGGCAGCTCGGCTGTTTCCAGGGGTACGCATCCGGGGGTGTTATCGATGGCCACGACAGCGATGCCCTCGCCGTTCGCCCACTCGATGAGATCCGCGACCGTTTCGTGGTGACGAATATGTTGGTAGCGGTCCGTCACCATCGCGCCGCGCCGGTTCCAACGCTTCCGGCCCACGATGTGGACCTCCTTGGCCAGAAACGCGTTCGCGGTGCGCACGACGGTGCCGATGTTCATGTCGTTTTCAAAGTTCTCAATAGCGACATGGAACGGGTGCCGGCGCGTATCCAGATCTGCGACGACCGCGTCCAGCGACCAGTAACGGTAGGCGTCGACGACGTTTCGGGTGTCGCCGTGTTCGAGGTACTCCGGGTCGTAGCGCGGATCATCCGGCCACTCGCCCTCCCAGGGGCCCACACCGTGTCGGCCCTCCATCCACTCGGTCGGGCCCTTCCCGTTATCTAACTCAGGCAAGCCCGAGATCCTCCAGGCCCAGCAGGTAGCGGTACTCCAGGCCGGCGTCCGCAATCACCTTGTCCGCACCCGTCGCACGATCGACCACCGTGGCCACCGCAACCACCTCGGCGCCCTCCGCACGGCAGGCCTCCACGGCGGTCAGCGGGGAGTTGCCGGTCGTGGTGGTGTCCTCCACAACCAGCACGCGCTTGCCCTTGATGGACGGGCCCTCGATGCGGCGCTGCATACCGTGCTTCTTCGCTTCCTTGCGCACCACAAACGCGTCGATCGGGCGCCCCTCCGCATGCATCACGGCAGTAGCCACTGGGTCCGCGCCCAGGGTCAGGCCGCCAACAGCGTCGAAGTCCAGATCAGCGGTCAGTTCACGCAGCAGTTTGCCGATCAGCGGGCTGGCCTCGTGGTGCAGCGTCGCGCGACGCAGATCCACGTAGTAATCAGCCTCCTTGCCCGACGACAGCGTTACCTTCCCGTGCACCACGGCAAGCTCTTTGACCAGTTCAGCAAGTTGTTCTTTCATCATTTCTCCTCAGAATCAAAAATCGACGACGGCCCCTGCACACGCTTTACCCGTGTCAGGTCGGTGCCGGTGCGCTCGTCGCCAGCAATCGCGGCAACATCGTCGCCACCAAGATCGCGCTCCTCGACCTCACCGCGCTCCCCACCCGTGACCCGCGTGGGCAGCTCCACCGGATCCTCCGGCCGCTCAGGGCCCGCTTGCTTCTCGACGACCCCCTGCACCTTCTCCTCCCCCACCCACAACGGAGCATCCTCGACCGGCGGGAGTGTGCGCGCAGCATCCGCCAGAAGCGCCACCGCGGCCAACGACGCATCCCAATCCTGCGCCGTAGACCCCGGCGCGAACTGGGCAATCACCCACGCGCCCTCGAACCACACCGCGTTGACTGCGGGCGGGAGGGTGGATAGGGCGGTGCGCACGCGGTCGTCGATAAGCCTGCGCGCAGGGCCAACACTCGTGGCATGGACCGTGAACGCGCCCTCGCGGGTGGCCTCCACCAGGTCATCGTCGCGCTGTGTCGGCTCGAACCCGTCGCGGCGCATATCCACCACAACGTCCGCCTCGCAGCCCGTGGGCACTGCAAGCACCGTCGTCTCCCCCAAATCCGCCAAGTGCAGATCATGGCCGAACGCGGAGCCCGACACGACCTCGCGCGCCGTCGCCCCCGCAGACGCCGCACCACGACGCCACTCCGCCGCCAACAGATCGTCTACCTTGGCAAACGTAAACCCGTGCTGCCGCGCCCACGCACGCCGTGGGCTTCGTTCACGCGCATCAGCGACAAACAGCGCAACACCAGCGGCGAGCGCCACAAACGCGAGAACTAACAGCACAGCAATCATCAGCGACGATGTTACAGCGCCCGCCGACACGACACGCTAAACACGCGTAACCACGCGATTCTCCTTATTCGCACTCCACTGCGACCAACCGCCCACATAGTGCGTCAACACAGGCAGGCCAGCGTGCTCCATCGCCGCCAACAACTTCGCTGAGTGGTTGCCCGAACCCGAATACGTAATCACGCTCTGCGGGTCCGTGTTCTGGGTAATGCCGACCTCCGCCAGGCGGCCTCGGATGGTGTTGGTGTCCTTGATCAGGTGCGTGGTGTCGTCGAAAAGATCTGTCACCGGCAGATTCACCGCACCCGGAATGTGACCCGCGCGCAGGTCCAGGATCTCGCGGCGACCCGCGAAACGGCGCGCGCTCCTCGCGTCCAGGATCATGCCCTCAAACTCGCGGACATCCTCCATCGACGCCGTCGGCATACTCCCCGGCTCCAGGCGCTCCGGCTCGCGCGGCACCACAATGCCACCCGGACCCGCCACCGTGGGGAGCTTCTCGCGCTTCCACGCCGCAAACCCACCATCCACGATGTGCACATCAGTCACGCCCACCCAACGCAGAATCCACCACGTGCGCGCCGCGAACAGCCCGTTGCCACCGTCGTAGATGTACACCGGGCGATCCTCCTCGATCCCCCAATTCGCAACCGCCTTCTTCACCACACCAAACGCCGGCAACGGGTTACGCCCCGCCTTGCGACCCGGCAGCCCCGCCAACTGCGACGACGGATCACAAAACAACGCCGTCGGCACATGCTCGGACTGAAACTTCGACCACGCCTTACCGGCCTCCGGCTCCCACAGCGAAGCAATAACGGTCTGCTTCAGGCCAGCCTGAATACGTTCATTGAGATCCGCGGCAGAAACGAAAACGCTCATGCGCGCAAGTGTAACGAGGTTTTAGAGCCGAGGCTGGGTGCGCGCCGGCTGGTGGCGCCGGTCGGTGGTAGCGCGGCTAAGCCATGTAGCCCGGAGCAAGCTGAATCGCACCCTGCTCCGCCAAACCGCCAAGCCACTCCGCGATCCCCTCGCGCGGACAATCCGCACCAATGCTCGCCGCCAACATTCCGCCAGGGCCCAACTCCACGCGACACCCAAACGCCAGCAGCGTCGCCGCAATCTCGTGCGGGCTCTCATCCTCCGGCAACACACGCACCGTCGACGCGCCCCCACGCACCACCACACGATCCACATGGAACGCACCCCCGACCAGCACGCACTCCACAATGTCCCCCAGCGCGAGCGTCGTATCGACGAACGGCACACTCGCCACCACAAACAAATTCGACCCAATCTGCTGAGCCCGAAGCTGCTCACTCTCCACACCAGGAATGACAACACGGGTGAGAATCGTCGTAGTCGGCTGCATAAGGGGCAGTGTATCGCGGAGTGGCCGGATTGTTGGAAGGGTTGGTGGAAGGGTTGTTGGTTTGTGGGCTTTCGGTGGCTGTGCGCCGTCGCCCCCTTCGACGAAGTCACAGTGCTAAACGAAACGAGGGCCTTGCAAGCAACAAATGCTTCAACAAGACCCTCACCGCCGAAGACAAGGTCTATCAAGACGGTCTGTCGGCTAGTGTACAGAAAAACACTAAATACGGAATCCAAACGGGGGTTGGAATGAAAAGAAAAATCGAATGGGTTTCCCAAAAACGGCTGCAACCGTATCTTGAACAAACCGCTAACAAAGAAGAATCCGCTTGGGCTCTGTACGAGTGGAACGCAGCCGTGTCAGCAGCACTGTCCGAAGTAATTCACCACGTGGAAGTACTCCTAAGGAACTCCATGATGCAAAAGCTGGAGACCATCCACCCTCTTGCTTTCCCATGGAACGTTCACACCGACAACACAGTAGGCAAAGTTGCAGCGCGGTTGACTAACAAAACTCACCAAACCGCACCAGATGAAAACGACATAATCTCGCAGTTAAATCTCGGTTTCTGGGTCCAGCTCATTCATTCAAAAGATTTTCAAGTGGCTGAGCTTTGGAACACTCACCTGAACTCCGTGTTTCCAGGCAAGAGCGATAGGAAAGTAGTTGGGCGTGCACTCGAGGACCTTCGAGAGCTGCGCAATAGAGTCTCCCACCAGGACTCACTGCTCCACGTCGACCCCATCGTTGAACTCCGAAAGATCCTCAGACTCGCAAAATGGATTGATCCAGACGCGGCAACTTGGATCGAATCAATCTCAAAGGTTGATGAGGTCTTGCAAGACCGCCCTGGAAACGTTTACGAACCTGACACCGTTCTCTTCGCTTCTACGAGAAACACCACAGTTCAGCGTAGTGCGAATAAATCATTCCGATACCCACTGTTCGACACTTATCACCATCAATCGGCAATAATTCTTGAGGACTCAGTTCGAGTGAGCCGAGAGGTCAAACACCTAGGTTTCTACCTGCCGAAAGACGATCCTAAGAACAACCCTCAACCATCATCTTTTCTTCCTGATACCCCTGAAGCACACATCGCAAAAGTATTTCCCCTTATTCAAGAACGATTCGTCCCCCAAGACTGGTCTCACAACGAAGTCAAGCGGCTAAAGAATGGGGACCAGCGCGATCAAAGGATTGCAGCAGTCATGGGGTTCGGCCTAAGCAAGGGGTACCGCGCCGACCGGAGCTACATCATCTACCTGTTATCGGGACCTACAGACCCAGATACTGCTAGAACCTCAGCAGTGATCATCCACGATCAATCCGGTAAGGGTTCTGCTTTTGTGAAACTCAACCGGTATCTGAGACTCGACTCCCTCAAAGGAGCGCACCAAACCTCAGATCTCATTTAACTCACACAACGTGGAATCTTCGTTCCTCGCTCACTGCCTAACCGGCCTCCCTCACGTTTCTCCTGCAACGACGGTGAAGCCGAAGAACACCGAGAATAGGAAGCTAATCTTTACTCGACGATGTGTCTAGAACAGAGCGGGCATGTCAAGGTGCGGACCCGAACACGACAAAGCCCGGAGCCAGCCGGAAAAACCGTACTGACTGCGGGCTTTGGGCTGCAGGCTGCAGGCTAAACCACAGACGCCAAACGCCTAGTACTTGATGGACATACGGCCAGCGATCTTGCCGTTGCGCATGTCCTCAAACACCTTGTTCACGTCGTCGAGCTCGCACGCCGTGACATGCGGCTTCACCTCGCCGCGGGCGTAGAAGTCGAGCGCCTCCGCCATGTCCTGACGGGTGCCGACCAGCGAGCCGCGGATGGTGATGCCACGCAGCACGATGTCGAAGATCGGTGCCGGGAACTCCCCCGGAGGCAGACCGTTGAAGACGATCGTGCCGTTGGAGCGGCACATCGCGATGGCCTGGCCGAAAGCAGCCGGGTGCACCGCCGTGACCAGCACGCCGTGCGCGCCGCCGTCGGTGAACTCCTGCACAGCCTCACCCGGGTCGGTGTTAGCAGCGTTAACGGTGAACTCAGCGCCGAGTTCCTTGGCGAGTTCGAGCTTGTCGTCGGCAATGTCCACCGCGATCACGCGCATGCCCATGGCCACGCCGTACTGCACCGCGAGGTGGCCGAGGCCACCGATGCCGGAGATGACCATGAACTGGCCCGGCTTGGTCTGTGCTTCCTTCAGGCCCTTGTACACGGTGACGCCAGCGCAGAGGATCGGTGCGACCTCGACCGGGTCGGCGCCTTCCGGGATGCGCGGGGCGTAGCGCGTATCCACGAGCATGTACTCGCCGAAGGAACCATTCACCGTGTAGCCGCCGTATTCTGCCTGCTTGCAGTACGTCTCACGGCCGGTGCGGCAGAACTCGCACTCACCACATGCGGACCAGAGCCAAGCGTTGCCGACCATGTCGCCAACCTTGACCGAATGCCCACCCGGACCCAACTCGATGACCTCACCGACGCCCTCGTGACCAGGCACGAACGGCGGAGCCGGCTTCACCGGCCAGTCACCTTCCACTGCGTGGAGGTCGGTGTGGCAGATGCCGCTGGCGGAGAGCTTCACCAGTGCCTGGAACGGGCCCGGCTTGGGAAGGTCGATTTCCTTGACATTGACGGTTGGACCGAACTGTTCGGCAACTGCTGCGCGCATAGAAGTTGGGGTGGACATGTGGTGCTCCTTTCCTAAAGGGGACGGTCGCCATGAATGATACGGATCACACCGGAGTACGTCGAGTGAAGTGAAACACGTTTTCATTAAGCGACAAATGTTTAGGAAAATGGGGCCGGTAGAAGAAAAGGCCGGGCGGATTTTCTCCACCCGACCTGGGCTTACAGCGACAGCACCGAACTAAGCGGCGCTGACGCCAGCAGTGACGTCGAGGAACTCGCCGCCGTCGGCAACATCGACATGGACGGTGTCACCGTCGCGGATGTCACCGGCCAACAACTTCTTCGCCAGACGGTCACCGATGGCCTGCTGGATCAGGCGACGCAGCGGACGAGCGCCGTAGGCCGGGTCGTAGCCGCGATCTGCGAGCCAGGACTTCGCCGAATCCGACACCTCCAGCACCAGGCGACGGGCGGCGAGACGCTCGGCCAGGCCCTCCAGCTGGATGTCGACGATGCCGACCAACTGGTCCTTGCTCAGCGGATCGAACACCACAACATCGTCGAGACGGTTGATGAACTCCGGCTTGAAGTGGCGCTTCACAGCCTCCATGATCTGGTCGCGGTCGCCACCGGCGCCCAGGTTGGAGGTCAGGATCACCACCGTGTTGCGGAAGTCGACCGTGCGGCCCTGGCCGTCGGTGAGGCGCCCCTCGTCCAGCACTTGGAGAAGCACGTCGAAGACGTCGGGATGGGCCTTCTCTACCTCGTCGAAAAGCACGAGCGAGTACGGACGACGACGAACAGCCTCAGTGAGCTGGCCGCCAGCGTCGTAGCCGACGTATCCCGGAGGGGCACCGACCAGGCGCGCAACCGAGTGCTTCTCACCGTATTCGGACATGTCGATGCGGATCATTGCGGTTTCGTCGTCGAAAAGGAACTCCGAGAGCGACTTCGCCAACTCCGTCTTACCCACACCAGTCGGGCCGAGGAAGAGGAACGAACCGATCGGACGGTTCGGATCCGCCACACCCGCACGGGAGCGACGCACCGCGTCCGACACCGCGACGACAGCTTCCTTCTGACCGACGACACGCTCGCCCAGCACAGACTCCATGTTGAGCAGCTTCTCGGTCTCACCCTGCATCATCTTGCCGGCCGGAATGCCCGTCCAGGAAGAGACGACATCGGCGATGATGTCCGGCGTGACTTCCTCCTCCAGCATCGTCTTGTTGCTGGCCTCGGACTCCGCCTTGGCCACCTCCGCTTCCAGTTCAGGGATGCGCCCGTAGCGCAGCTCGGAGACCTTGGCGTAGTCGCCGTCACGCTCCGCGATCTCAGACTCGTTGCGCAGGCGCTCGAGCTCCTCCTTCGCAGACTGGACCTTGTTCACCTCAGCCTTCTCGTTCTCCCAACGAGCCTTCATCTCACCGAGACGTTCACGCTGGTCAGCGAGTTCCTCGCGCAAGTGCTCGAGGCGCTGCTTCGACGCCGCGTCAGACTCCTTCTGCAGCGCGATCTCCTCGATTTCTAGACGACGAACAATACGCTCCAGTTCATCAATCTCCTGCGGCGAAGAATCGATTTGCATACGGAGGCGGGAGCCGGCTTCGTCGACAAGATCGATCGCCTTATCCGGCAAGAACCGGTTCGTGATGTAGCGGTTGGAAAGCTCCGCCGCCGACACCAGCGCCGAGTCCTGGATGCGCACACCGTGGTGCACCTCGTAGCGCTCCTTCAGGCCACGCAGAATACCGATCGTGTCCTCGACCGTCGGCTCCCCAACGTAAACCTGCTGGAAGCGACGCTCCAGGGCGGCGTCCTTCTCGATGTACTGGCGGTACTCGTCGAGCGTCGTCGCACCGACCAGACGCAGCTCACCGCGAGCCAGCAACGGCTTAATCATGTTGCCGGCATCCATCGCGGAATCACCGGTGGCGCCGGCGCCGACGATGGTGTGCAGCTCGTCGATAAACGTAATGATCTGACCGTTCGACTCCTTAATCTCATCGAGCACAGCCTTCAGACGCTCCTCGAACTCACCGCGGTACTTCGCGCCCGCAACCATCGAGCCAAGGTCCAACGAAATCAGGGTCTTGCCCTTCAGGCTCTCCGGGACGTCGCCCGCCACAATGCGGCGCGCAAGCCCCTCAACGATCGCAGTCTTACCGACGCCCGGCTCACCGATCAGCACCGGATTATTCTTCGTACGACGGGAAAGCACCTGAACCACACGGCGGATCTCCGAATCGCGGCCGATCACCGGATCAATCTTGCCCTCACGCGCACGAGCAGTCAGGTCCGTCGAGTACTTCTGCAGCGCCTGGAACTGATCTTCCGGATTCTCCGAGGTGACCTTCTTGCCACCACGAACCGACGGGAACGCCTCCTTGAGCGCCTCAAACGTCGCGCCACGCTTCTGCAGCAACTCGGCCGCATCGTCCTTGCCCTTTGCAATCGCGGCGAGGAGAACATCGGCGGAAACGTATTCGTCGCCAAGTTCACCTGCAAGATCCTGCGCAACACTCAGCGCCGTCTGCAGATCCCTATTAATCCCCGGGTTGGCCATGCCCTGGCCCTCCGCGCTCGGGTAACCACTAATCAGCTCGCCAGCCTCGCGCGCCACCGTCTCCGGATCCACACCCGTGGCCTTGAGCACCGGGGCAGCAATGCCGCCGTCCTGCTTCAGCAACGCCTCAAGCACATGAGCCGGGCGCATATCCGGGTTCCCCGCAGCCGACGCACGCATCTGCGCTTGCTGCAAAGCCTCCTGCGTCTTCTGTGTGTACTTCGATGCCATATCGCATCATCCTTTCGTGCCTAAATTTTGTTTCGCACTATGTGTAACGCACGAGAAGTTGAGTCTGTTCCTGTCAACGCGAAAAAAGTTGCGCGAGAGTGGCTCAAGGTGGGTTTGGTGGGGAGTTTGGCGGGACGTTCCCGGGCAGTTCGTGCTGGTCGTCTAGTTACGCTTCAATGCGAGCTAGACGATCAGCTTTCGGCAGGGAGGCCAGCTCCCCTGAAAGGCCGAAGTACACAGTTTCCCGACCGGCAAATAAATACTGTGCAAGCCAACATGCACAAGTAGCATTACGGCCATTACGCCACCCTGAGACCGGCAACGAGATCCGAATCATTGTCAACAAGTCGAACGGAAACGTGATTACTGTTACGAAAGTCAAGAAATGAATTTTGATTATGACCCAGAAGCTGACGCAGCCTATCTAGACATAGCAAGGTCAGACATCCTTCCGGAAAAACAGATATCAGCAATAACTACAGAAGGAATGGAAGGGTGTTAGGACCACGGATTTAGTAACGCTGTGGTGAGTATCCAGTAACGCGCGGGTGAGTATCGAGTAACACCCGGGCGTTTTGGGGTTTCGGTGGGGTTATTGGGTCAGTCGCATGTTGGTGCCTTCGAGTGTGATGATTTCGGCGCCGGCGACGAGTCGGTTGAGGATTGATTCGGCGATGACGGCGTCGGGGATGGATTTGTACCACTCGTCGGGTGTGAATTGGGATGTCACGATGGTTGATCCGCGGGGTTCGCGTTCTGCGAGGATGTTGAGTAGTTGGTGTGCGGTGGCGGCATCGATTGGGGTGGTGAGGAAGTCGTCGAGGACTAACACGTCGGTGTGGTGGAGGTCTTCGAGGAATGTGATGCGGGCTGGGTCGTCGTGTTTGAGCACGGCGAGGTGGTTGGCGAGTGTGTCGGTGCGGAAGAAGCGTGCGGAGTAGTCGTTTCGGCACGCCGCGGTGAGCAGTGCTTGGGCGAGGTAGGTTTTGCCGACGGAGGATTTGCCCAGGATGACAATGTTTTGTGCGCTTTGGCACCATTGGCAGTGAGCGAGTCGGGTGATTTGCTCTTTGTTGATGGTGCGGTCGGGCGTGTAGGTGATGTCTTCGATGCAAGCATCGGGATTTGGCGATCGGGATGCTTTGAGTAGTTTGTTGACTCGTCTCTCACGCTTGGCCGCTACCTCTTTGTCGAGTGCGTAGAGCACTTTGTCAGAGAAACTCCAGTCGTCGAATGCAGGATCGGCGGCGATGTCGATGACGCTTTGTCCGAAGGCGGTCATGCGCAGGTCGGTAAAGATCGGCAGGACTGATTCGTCGAGGAAGCGGGCGGATGTGGGGTGTCATGATTCCGGTGGACGGTGAAACCCACCGATCTGGAAGGATTAAATCATGCCACGTAAGTATTCGGATCAGTTTCGTCAGCAGTGCATTGATGAGGTGTTGATGTTCGGCAAGACTCGTGGTGCCGTGGCCCAGGAGTACGGGGTGTCGTCCTCGTCGTTGGGACGCTGGGTGGCCAAAGCCGAAGGCACCTTGGGCACTGGTTCCGGCAGCCACATGCGCGCTGCTGATGCCGCGTCGCAGGACCCGGCAGAGATGGCAAAGCGGATCAAAGAGCTCGAGCGTGAAAACGAGTTTTTAAAAAAAGCGGCCGCCTTCTTCGCCACGGAGCACACCACGAGGACCTCTTCGCGGTAATTGCCCACTTCCACGAAGAAGGCAACCCCTGCCCCCGCTACCCAGTGTCAATGATGTGCCGTGTGTTGGAAGTATCCAGCTCCGGCTATTACGCCTGGCGCAAGCGTAGAGATACTCCGCCGACCGGTGGCACACCGCGGGCGAAACGCGCGGCGATTACCGATCTGGTTATCGAGATCTTCAACGAGCACAACGGTTTTGCCGGGGCGCGCACTATCTACCGGCAGCTTCAGGCCCAAAACGTTGCAACCACGCTGTATGCGGTGCGAAAGATCATGGCTGACAACACGCTGCACACCAAGTACCGTCGCGCGTTTAAACGCACCACGATCCAAGACCCGCAGGCGAGCGCACGAGCTGATCTGCTTCGGCGCCGTTTCTACCCCGCGATGCCGACAACCTATCTGTGCGGCGACATCACCTACCTGCGCACCGCGCAGGGATGGATGTATCTGGCCGTCGTGATCGATCTGAGCACACGGATGGTTGTCGGGTGGCAGATCGCAGACCGGATGAGTGCGCAACTTGTCGTCGACGCGCTGACCATGGCGCACGCGGCCGGTTTCGTCGCGGGCAACGCGGTGTTTCACTCCGACCGCGGCTCGCAGTACACCTCGAAGCAGTTCGCGCAAACAGCCAAGAAACTCGATGTGCGTTTAAGCACCGGCGCGGTCGGTGTGTGCTGGGACAACGCGGTTGCGGAGTCGATGTTTTCCACGTTGAAGCTGCATCTGCTGTACGAAAAGAAGCAGTTCGCGTCGAAGTTCGACGCCCGCTACGAAGTCGGACACTGGATCGAGGCGTACTACAACCGCCGCCGCATCCACTCCACCACCGGGCTGATCCCCGCCGAAGCAATGCGCCAATTCAAAACCCGCTGCGCCGACACACACGCCGCCGCAGCCTAACCCCCACAACCAAACACAACGGGTTTACCCGTCCACAAAATTTGACACAGCCCAATGCTGATGCTGGCTGTGGGTGGGGCATGGGTTATGCAGATCCCTTCTTGGTGAGGTTTTCGAGGCTGAACTGGGCAGCACCACCGAGGTAGGCGCCGCGTGTGTCACGGGTTGCGGGGGCAGGCACACCGTCAATGGGTCTGCCGGTTGATTGGTCGGTTGGTACATCGGTGCCTGTGGGGCGTGTGGAGGTGTCTTTGCGTACGGCGGCCATCATGTTTTTCACCGCGGTATACGACACAGAACGCCTGGCGCCGTCAGTGGACACCAAACGCCGGCAGGCTTCTTCGAGGATTGGCTTGTTGGCGTGTTTGCCCATGTTGAGTACGTTGCGGCACGCTTGGTACGCCTGGGCAGGGATCGCCTTGGCTTCGATGAGCTCGGAGATCACTTGGCGGGTGGCTGGCCCGATTTTGGCAGCTTCGCGCAGGAAGTACTCGCTTGTCCACAACCCACGGGTGTCACCCAGGTTCGCCGGTATGTGGTCAGTGTCGGTGACATACACCCCGCGGGCACGCGCGAGTCGGTGGGTGGCCACACGCTGCCCGGCGTCGAAGACGGCAAGGCTGTCACCGGTGATACGCACATCCACGGTGTGGCCCACCAGTAGGTGGGGTACCGAGTAATGCGCGTTGTGCACTCTGATGTGGAAATTGGGTGCGACTTTGGCGCGTTTCCATTCGGTGCGCTGCCACGGTGTTGCCGGTAGTGCGGTGAGCACGTCGCGTTCGAACTGATCAAATAATGCGCGCCTGCTCGTCGCATTGCCGCGAAACGGTTCGGCAGCGTTGATCCCATCGACCAGGGTGGTGATTTTTGTGTTGAGCTCGTCTATCCCGACGCACTGGTGGCCGTCGAGTGCGTGGATGACGTTTTGGGTGACGATCTTGACTGCGGCTTCGACATTGGCTTTGTCTTTGGGCCGTTTTGCACGAGCCGGCAACGCGGCGGTGTTGTAGTGCTCCAAAAACTCCTCGTAGGTGGAGTTGACCCGGCGATTCCTGTCCGTAGCACTGATCGCGTTCGAGGCTGTCGAGGCGTTATCTGGCACGATGACCTCGGCGACCCCGCCGAAGTACTCGAACGCGCGGATATGGGCTGCAAGCCACGCGTCTTGGCGCTCATTAGCGCACGCGCAGGCGAATACCATGCCCGAGTACGGCAGCGAGGCGACGAAGATACTGACCTTCGAGCCTTGCCCACCGGTGGGGTCAAACAGTCGCATCTTCGTGCCGGCCCAGTCCACCTGCATCGTATGGCCTGGGGCATGGGTGATCCTGGCGGTCAGCCCAGTTGTATCAACGTGTTGGGCTACAAGCTGGCGAAACCGCTCGTAGCTGTAATACCGCTGGCCCAGCCCCGCAGGCTGCGCGGTGTAGCGGCTCCACAGCACCTGCAAAGTCACCTTGTTGCGCCCGATACGCGCCTTGGCGACAGCGTCGAAATCGATCGGAACGAAATCGCCCTGAGCATGGCTGCGCCCGTCGACGAACCAGTCCGCTAGCTCATGATCTGCAACCCCACGAAGTTGCTCACGCGTTGTGATGTTGTGTTCCGCTAGCGCATCGCGTGCTTTTTGCACCGTGGTGTGCGAGCACCGCAGACTCGAACAGATTTGGCGGACAGACCAGCCTTTGAGCACTTGATCCATTACCGCCCGGTAGTCAGTCACAATCAGACTCCTCTGGTAACGCCGCGTGCCCTGAAGTCACGCGGTCACCAGAATCCTCCCCCGGACTGTTACTGGATGCTCACCAATGCGTTACTCGATACTCACCACGGTGTTACTAGATACGACCGCGCAACAGGAAGGGGAGATAGAGATAGACATTGACAAAAATGGCAAAGTTATTGGTATCGAGTTTGTCAATGCTTCCTCGATCCTCCCCCTAGATTTCCTTAAAAATCAAACTGGATCTAATAGCCCGAACTAAAGGGGCGTGTCACGGGTGAACTAGCCCCCGAAAGTTGGACTGGTTTAATTCTCGGTGGTTAGGGCTTCAAGGGTCTGATTCCGACACTGCATTGGGGTTAGTCCCTTGAGTCGTTGTTGGATGCGTTCGGTGTTGTACCACCCGATGCACTCATCGATCGCCTGGTTGAACTCAGCGCCGTCTGCAGATCCCTGTTAATGCCCGGGTTCGCTATGCCCTAGACGATCAGAGGCAGGGAGGCCAGCTCCCCTGAAAGGCTGAAGGGCTTTGGAGAAACGTTTTTCAACGTTTTTACCTCATGGTTTTTGCCCAACCCTGCTCCCCGATAGGCAAATAGGTGTTGTGCAAGACAACATGTGCAATTAGCATTATGACTACAGCGCCAACCCGAGAAGGATAAAGCTGGGTTCCCGAATGGGAGTAGGGCTTCGGCCTGAGAATTCCTTTGCTCCGAGGGTTGGCGTTTTTATTTTCCTGCTTTTCTCTTAAGTGCGTCGAGGCACCCTTCTGGGTCCTTCTGCAGATAACCAACTATAAACTCGACGGCCTGCTGGGAATATGTCCACATTGTCGCATTCTCTCCAGCTGTACTGCGGTCGTAGGCGTACCGTTCGTCGTCCCGGAGTTGAAAAACTTTGATGAAAAGATCGAAGTCATACTTGTTAAATCTGCGTTTTTCTCCACGGTGATAGATGGTTGTCTTCGACTTTGCGAGGCGCTTGAGCACCTCGTTAACCGCCAATTTTTTGGTGTATGGATAGTAACTAGCTGCATCGCGGACATCCTTGACAATGGCAATGCCCGCATCAGCATCGCTATCGATGTAGACATTGAGATCAGCATCCTTCGACTTCTTGACGATGCGGAGGTTCGTCTCATAAATCGCAGCAGCGGCTCCCCCTTCACCTGTACCAGCCGCGTCTGCTGCAAACTGTCTCATTTTTAGGAGCTTCTCCGCGACGTGTGGTTCATATTTTGCCCGGATTACGTCGGGATCAATAGCACCACGACGCACAGCAAGCGTGAGGTGATTTTCCGGAATTAATTCACTTACAGACTCGCCATGCAGCTCGAGCAGTTTGTCTGCATAGTTCATCACTGACTTCTGCAGGAATGGACCGATAAAGATCTCGTACTCGTCAGTAATGAAATGCGTATTGATGTTACGGAAACGGATGATCTCAGCCATGTTCACCCGTAATGGATCTTTGTCGTTCGTAAAAATTTTCTTCAGGCAATCCGCAAGCGCGATTGTCTTCCCCGGCTCATCGGGGTAGTAGATAGCCTCGACTCCTCGTTCTTTAACTAAGTACGCCTTGAGCATGAGCTCCCAAGCATTACAAAGAAATATCGAGCAGGACTCAGCGTGATATTTCAGAGTCGGGCGGTTGTAAAGCTCCAACGCAAGAATGAAGGCTTCTTTACTCTTCTCCAAAAGACGCTGGACGATTTCTTCATGCCCCATTTCCATAACGAATCAGTCTAACGATCAACGCGACACCCTTAATGCTGGTCGTCTAGTTGCGCGGCAATGCGAGCTATACGATCAGCTTTCGTCGAAAATGTTTCCCCAGGTGATGTTGGAAATGGTGGTCGATAAAAGAAAGATCGTCTAGTTGCGCAAAAACGCAGCTAGACGATCAGGAGGGGGAGGCCAGAAAAAGAGCCCGTGTAGCTACTCCCTTGCCGGGGAGGCGCTGCGGTCGTCGTTACGCACGGGCACCCACTTGAGCACGTAGGCGAGCACGACCACGCCCACGGCGACGGCGAAGGACACCCAGCCGAAGCCGGTGGTGAAGCCGGCGATGACGGCGATCGGTGCGAGGATGGTCATGCCGATCTCGAAGGGGGCGAAGCCGACGTAGGCCACGCCGTACTCGTTGAGGGTGCCGGACTTGAGTTTCGGGTCGACCATCTTGAGCAGCGCGATGCCGGTGGCCACGGCGGCGGTGGCCCAGCCCCAGCCGAACAGGCCACGCTCGAGCCAGTTTTCGCCAAAGAAGGTCGGGCCGGCCCACAGCATCCAGACCACGCAGAACACGGTACCCAGGACGAACATGACAACCAGTGCCTGCCAGTAGCCGGCGAGTGCGGCGGGGACGATAGACGCGATGCCGAAGGCGATCATGTAGTCGGTGGCAGCGCCGGAGATGGAGTTGATGGTGGAGCCGTCGAGGTAGTTCGGGCGGCCGGCGAGTCGCAAGGCAAGACGGCCGACCAGACCGACCACGAACGACATGGCGAACAGCGGGATGGACACGTTTGGCCACTGCCCCTTGATCAGCGTGTTCAGCAGGTACGCGATGAGCACGGTGAACACGATGAAGCCGGCGTGCAGTGCGAGCGGTTCGATGGACGACGGGTTGGTGGTGGCTTTGCCGATGGAGGGGCGTTCTTCCTCGTTGCGGATGTAGCCGGTGCGCAGGTCGTCGGGAAGATCGCCCGCGAGCTGGGACGCCTTGCCTTTGCGGATGCCCCAGTTGGCCATGATCACGCCGCCGACAATCGCCACGAGGGTGCCCACGGTGGCGGAGGTGAAGCCGAGAGAGGATGCGCCTTCAACGCCGATCTCCTCAAGCGCGGAGCCGACGGCCGCTGCGGTGCCGAAGCCGCCGACGAAGCCGACGGGCAGCATCATGCCGAACCACGGCTCGGTGCCGAATACGGGTGCGAAGAGGTAGATGCCAAGCAGGATGAATAGGCCCCATTGCCCCATGAACATTGCGGTGGAATAGCCCCACATGTTGCGCGCACCGGTGGCCACGGACCCGCCGAATTGCATCGAGTACGCCATCGACGCGAACACCACCGCGATGAGCAGCGTGGTGTACGTGCCCACCTGGTCGGACCAGTTAATCAGGCCGAGGACTTCCGGCCCGAGGATGAGCCCGATAAGGCCCGCGGTGATCGGTGCAGGCAGCAGCAATGCTTGCAGTACGCGCAGTCGGTTGCGCAGGACGTTGCCGACAATGAGGAGGAGGGAGATCCATCCGATGTCGGTAAGCAGCGTGTATGGGGTGAATTCCATCGCAGCACCTTCCTTTATCCACTTATCGCATATAAAACAGTCTGTACTCTAACCCAGTACGCTGTTTTCATGACTTTTCCGGAGTCCGTTGAGTTGTTGCGCACCCACGGATCGCGCGTGAGTGAGGTGTGGCGCGCGAGGTTCGTGGAGGCGTATCCACACGCGTCGATGATGCTTGCTCCTGGTGAGCACATGCCGCAGATGCTTATCGACGCCACCACGTTCCTCCTCAGCCACTCCCCCACCGAAACCACCGACCGCCTGCGCGCGATCGCGCTGGACCTGCGCCGCACCGGCTTCCCCGCCGAGGAGTACCCCAACGCGATGCAGTTGCTTGGCGACGCCATCCGCACCGTCGCCGAAGAAACCGGCGCCGAAGTCGGCACCGGTGCTGGCGGTGGCACCGAGGACCCCACTCCGGCGCTCGTGGCGGCGGGCGAGGTCATGCGCGAGGCGGCGTCCCAGGCTGATCACGCGGGCGTGCCGGCGGCTTCAGCGGCGCAGGTCACCAGCGTGGAGGAGCGCGACGGGGTGCAGATCGTGCGCCTCGAGGCAGGCACGCGCATCATCTACGCCCCCGGTGAAACGCTGCCCGTAATGTCGCCGGAGGCCCCCGGCATGTGGACCGGACTGATCCCGGCGCTGCCGTCGAACCCATTCGGACAAATGGAGTTTCACATCAGCACCGGCACCGATCTTGCGGTTGCGCCCGGCGCGTGGTTGACATTGGGCGTGGCGCGCGGGGGTCTGCAGGGGTTCGTCGATAAGCAAGTGCTCTTGGTGGCCGCGGGGACGGGGTTGGCTGCGGCGAAGGCGCTGGTTTTTCACTGGTTGGAATGCGAGGAGCGCCCCGATGTGCACCTGGTTTCGGATGTGACGTACGACCGCGCGGCGCTGGACGCGTTGGCTGGCGCGCAGGACTGGCTGGACATGAGTTGGGTGGTGGAGTCGCGGCTGGGTGCGTCGCTGGAGCAGGTGGTGTCGGGCCCGGGAATGTGGTGGGGCCGCGACGTGATCGTGTGCGCGGACCAGGCACGCGCGGCCGCGATCACCGACGCGTTGGAAGAAGCTGGCGCCGAAGGCGTGCAGGTCATCGCCCACGACGCGACACCGGAGTGGTTTAGCGCATCGTAGTGTCCGCGCGGATCTGGCCGAGCGGGAGGCGTTTGCGCTGCTTGGAGGCCTCTTCGGGGTCGATGTCCACGACCAACGTTTCGGGTCCGTAGCCGGCTTCGGCGATGCGCACGCCGGAAGGGTCGACCACGGTTGAGTGGCCCGCGCCGGTGGGACCGGACGGCTCGCCCGCTTTGGTTTCGAAGTCGGGGCGCGACTGGCCGGCGGCCGCGATGAACACCCCGGCGTCGAGGGCGCGCGCGGCGGTTAAGATGCGCCACTGCTCCACCTTGCCGGGTCCGTCGGCCCAGCTTGTGGGTACGACAATGACTTGGGCGCCGCGGTCCGCAAAGGCCTGGAACTGCTCGGGGAAGCGAATGTCGAAGCAGGTGGCCACGCCCACCGTCACGCCGTCGTGTTCGAAGGTGACCAGGCGTTCGCCGGGGCGCACGGTGTCGGACTCGCGGTAGTTGAACGCGTCGTACGTATGAATCTTGTCGTAGCCCTCATGCAGGCCATTTCCCGTGATCAGGGCGGTGTTGTAGACGCGGTTGATGGTTTTCTCGCCGCGCTGCACGGTATCGGCGGGCCGGAACATGCCAGCCACGATGGTCACGCCGAGCTCGCCTGCCAGGTCGCGCATGTTGGTGGCAAACGTGCCGTCGAGGTCCTCCGCCTGTGTGTCCAGTCTGCCCTGCTCAAAGGCCTGACTGGCACCCTCCGGCAGCACAATCAGGCTCGCGCCTTGGGCGGCGGCGTCGCGCACCAGCGGAGCAAGGTGGGCAAAGTTGTCCATTGTGTCACTGCCTGTGACCGTTTGCACCAACGCGATCTTCATGTGGATAACTTTAGGTGGAGTTCGGGGCAGTTATCCACAGATTTTTCTTCGCCCCTTGTGGTTGTGTGCTGGTGCGCAGAGGATTCGGCCCATGACTCTTGAAATCTCAACACGCACCGCACCCGTCGCCCGCGGCCTCAGCCGCACGTTCACGCCGTTACCGTTTGCGCAGGTGGGGGTGTCGCGGACGGCGGAAGCGTTGTCGTCGATACGCAATAGCACGCACATGCTTATCGACGACACCACCGCCCACCTCAACACCCACCTCAATTCCATCGCGCGCTTTGCCCGCGCGGTGGAGGGCGTGGACGCCGACCTGGAAGCGAGGCTTGCGCCATGAGTGTTGCCACGTACCGTCCGGCGCTGGACGCGGCGGAACTCTCGGCGGCAGCGGCCGCGTTGCGCCTCGCCTCTGATGCCGCCCGGGAGCGCGCCGAGCATGTGCCAACCTCACGCGAGGCGTTAGCGTCCACCGGGTTTCGGGGTGTGGCGGCGGATGCGGCGTACGCGCGGTTGGATGCGTTCGGGTCTGTGTTCGCGCGCGGTGCCGACGACTTGGCCACGGCGGCGTCGTTGGTCGCCGCTGCGGCGGGGCTGCAACGGCAGTTGGACGAGGCCGCCATGTTTGCCACCCGCTACCTGCACTCGCGCACCGTGTTGTGGCTCAACGCGATGTCGATGGCGCTGGACCTGGAACTCGCGCGGTCCTTGTTGCGCCTTGGCGGGCACGAGCAGGACTACGACCCGCTGTTCGCCCACCCGGATGAGTCGTTTCAGGACCTGCACGCGCGTCATGTGCCGACCTTGCCCGCCGCGACTCGTGCCGCCGTGGAGGCTGCGGGCGGGACCGTTCTCGAGGCCGGACCTGCTTCGACCACCGTTGTCGTCGGTGACGTTGTGGACCCGGCGCGGGTGATCACCATGGTGGCCGGCGCGACCACGGGCGCGCCCGCGAAGTTGGAGGGTGAGTTGGCAAAGGCGTCGCGGTTGGCGCAGCAGACCGGTGCTGCGGTGGTGGTGTGGCAGGGTTATGCACCGCCACGCTCGGTGCCGCGGGCGGTCTCTCCCCTGCGCGCGTCTGCTGGTGCGGATGATCTGGCGATGTTCCAGGCGGCGCTTGAGGAGCGCTTCCCGGACGCACAGAAGACCGTCGTCTCCCACAGTTACGGCACGCTGCTGGCCACCACGGCGGCGCGCGACCATGGACTTATAGCGGATGACTTATGGGTCCTCGGCAGCGCCGGCGTCGCAGGCCAGCACGTTTCCGAGCTCACACTTGCGGATGAGTACGCCACCGTTCACGTCGTCGATTCACCCCAGGACCCCATCCTGTTGCTGCGCTCTGGGCCGTCGGCGGTGCTCGGCGCGTCGCCGTCGTATGTAGGGTGGGGCGCACAGCGCGTGGAGGGCGTGCGCGGCGGGCACTCCGACTACTTCACAGACCCGGCCTTTGTGTCTGCTTTGCAACAGCGCGCAAGCACAACTTAAGAAATGGCGTTACCATGGCGAACGTTTAAAGAAACTACCTTTAGGAGTCTGATAAACCATGGCAAACTTTGCAGAGCAAGTCGTCGAGCGCCTCGAGGCCCTCGGCATTAAACGCATTTACGGTTTGGTTGGAGACTCGCTCAATCCCCTTTCTGACGCGGTGCGCCAGAGCAACATCGAGTGGGTCCACGTCCGCAACGAGGAAGCCGCAGCGTTTGCTGCCGGTGCAGACTCGCTAGCCACCGACGAACTCGCCGTCTGCGGCGCGTCCTGCGGCCCGGGCAACACCCACTTCGTCCAGGGTCTGTTCGAGTCCCACCGCAACGGCGCGAAGGTACTCGCCATTGCATCGCATATCCCGACGGCCGAGATCGGTTCCTCCTTCTTCCAGGAGACCCACCCGGAGATGCTGTTCCAGGAGTGCTCCTCCTACTGCGAGGTCGTCCACACCGCCGACCAGGGCATGCGCGTGCTGCACAACGCCCTGCAGAACACACTCGCCGGCAACGGCGTGTCCGTGATGGTCGTGCCTGGCGACGTGTTCGCCGCCGACGTTGCCGACGGTCCTCACACCGCCGACTCCGTCTACGCCACCGGCAAGGACAAGCGCGTCTACCCCGACCCCGCTGAGGCCGCACGGCTTGTCGAGGCCATCAACAACGCCGACAAGATCACCCTGTTCTGCGGCTACGGTGCACGCGACGCCCGCGACGAAGTCTTCGCTTTGGCCAAGAAGATCAAGTCCCCGATCGGCCACTCCTTCCGCGGCAAGATGTACTTCGAGTACGACAACCCTTACGACGTCGGCATGTCCGGCCTCCTTGGCTACGGCGCCTGCCTCGACGCCATGGAAGAGTCCGACCTGTTCATCATGGTCGGCACCGACTTCCCCTACACCGACTGGCTGCCCGAGGAAAACGTCGCCCAGATCGACATCAACGGCACCCACATCGGCCGCCGCACCAAGGTCGACTACCCCGTCGTCGGCGACGTCAAGAGCGTCATCGAAAACATCCTCCCCCACGTCGAGGAGAAGAAGGACCGCAAGTTCCTGGACAAGATGCTCAAGCGCCACTACCAGCTGCTGGACCACGTGGTGAAGAGCTACACCGAGGAAGCCTTCGAGTCGAAGAAGCCGATCCACCCCGAACTTGCGGCCTCCGTGCTGGACAAGCTTGCCGACGACGACGCCTACTTCACCGTCGACACCGGCATGTGCAACGTGTGGTCCTCGCGCTACCTCACCCCGAACGGTAAGCGCGACGAAGGCGCATCCTTCCTCCACGGCACCATGGCTAATGCTCTGCCGATGGCCATCGGCGTCCAGGCAGCACAGCCGGACCGCCAGGTCATCTCCTGGTCCGGCGACGGCGGCCTGGGCATGCTCATGGGTGAACTGCTCACCATCAAGCTGCACCAACTGCCGGTGAAGGTGATCTGCTTCAACAACTCCTCTCTCGGCATGGTCAAACTCGAAATGATGGTCGCCGGCATGCCCTACTTCGGCACCGACCACGAACAGGTCAACTACGCCGAGATTGCCAAGGGCGTTGGCATCAAGTCCTTCCGCATCGAGGATCCAGAAGACCTCGAGCCGATGCTCAAGGAAGCACTTGCGTACGACGGCCCGGTGGTCGTCGACATCGTCACCGACCCCGAGGCTCTCTCCCTGCCACCGGGAATCACCTGGGACATGATGAAGGGCTTTGCCAAGTCCGGCGCCCGCACCGCCTTCCTTGAAGGTGGCGTCGGCCGACTGTTCAACCTGGCCAAGTCCAACCTCCGCCATATCGGTGGTGCTGCCGCCATCGAGTTCGGCGGGTAGGTCGCTGTAGTTTGCGACGAAGCGTTCGCCGTTACGGGTGTTAGAATCAAAACCGAAGGCGGGTGATTCAGAATGACACACGGAGAGATGTCAATCGGCGAACGCATCATCGCAGCTCGACATGCAGTTGGGATGACACAACGCGACCTTGCAGAGGTAAGCGGGCTTTCTCAACCAACAATTCAAAGGGTTGAGACAGGTGCAAGGGAGCCATCCCCGCTTCAACTCTCTGCTCTAGCGTTCGGATGCGGGGTCTCGCCAGAGGCACTTCGAGATTCAGATTCGGCCCGCGTGAGTGCATTAGTCGCCGGACGAACTGATGATGCTGGTTCTGAAGAGTTAGCCGACTACCTCCTCTTCGCACTGGAGATGGCGTGCGAGCTCGACAAACTAGGAGTTCCCGACCAACCATGAGCAACGAGTCAATTGGAAAGCGTGCAGCAGAGCACTGTCGCAATGAGTGGGGCCTAGGGGTCTCACCAGTCAGCAATCTCCCCAAGCTCATCGAAGAGAACACCGGGGTCGGAGTCGCACTTATCCGAAGCAAAGCACCCGGCCACGGTATGACCATGCGTCTATCCCGACACACCATCATGGCTGCTGCATGCACAGAACATCCGATGAGACTTCGGTCGACCCTTGCTCACGAACTCGGACACTTCCGGTTGGGCAGCGTGAATAGAAGGCTCAACGAAGGCAATTGGAACGACCGTTCGCCGGAGGAGATCCAAGCAGATGTTTTTGCCCGCCATTTCCTCCTTCCTTTGGGAGCCCTACAAGACACCGCATCGTCCTACGATCCAGGCCACTATGTGTCGCACCTTGTCCAAACTTTTGGGGTTTCACCGGCAATCGCAGCGATCCAGCTAAAAGAGGCCGGGTTCATCGACGATGACGCGTGTGCAAAATTCATGCAGCGAACGACCAAATCGATGGCCCTCCAATATGGGTGGCTGTCCGAGTACCGAACACTTGTCATTGGCTCGTCGACTCCTCGTGCGCCTCAAGCGCTCATGACTCGAGCGACAGAAGCGTACAGATGGCGCCAACTGAGCTATCCAGCCCTCGCACGTTTGCAAAGCGAGGAAAGCGCACCACGCTTTGCCGACCTCCTTTCAAAACAAGGCATTACACCTATTGACGACGACGAAGCTCCCGCTCGCCCAGTGCCCAAAAACGGAGGCCTTACCGCTGAGGAACTCCACGTTCTTATGAATGGGTAGGCTGCGTGCACATTCTGGATACTGGACCGATCTTTAAGTTTCTTGCCACTGATTCCGTTCCGCAACTGATCGCAGCCTTGGGAAACCATGCAATCCACGTACCAGAAGCGGTCGAGTACGAAATCATGGACACCCCGACGCGCAGGCCACAGTTTGCGAGGGCTGCAGAACTCTGGCCACGCTTACCCGAGCGTTTTAAGATCACCCTCCCCGACACACCGACCGACGAGTTACGGCAGCTTTGTCAGTCCATTCTGCGCCTTGGTTTCGATGAAATGTACAAGCAAACTCGTGACCGTGGAGAAAACATGGCCATCCTGCATGCCGTAGCACTCGCCCGAAGAGGTGAGCATGTCATCGTGGTGTGCGACGAAGAAGAAGGCACCGCGAGGATTCGTCGCGAATCCAACGCATTAAAAATGCAGCAGACGTTTGGGCGCCACACACCTGGTGGCCGAATCCAGCATGCAGACACTCTTACTTTGCTGC
The DNA here is from genome assembly GCF_030408635.1 of Corynebacterium coyleae. Taxonomy (NCBI): domain Bacteria; kingdom Bacillati; phylum Actinomycetota; class Actinomycetes; order Mycobacteriales; family Corynebacteriaceae; genus Corynebacterium; species Corynebacterium coyleae. Next base: position 2,237,591 of record NZ_CP047198.1, read on the forward strand.
GCTGGGCTATCGAGGCCAATGCCTTCGACTCCCACGAGGCGTTCTTGAAGAAGTACCAGGCCATGGCGAACCTTGATGAAGCACTTCCAAAGGATGTAAAGGCGACCGGACTCACCGGTCGCCCACCATGGCCACCTCTCGACTAGAGGTTACAAACCAACCAACCCGACTAGTTGTCGGGGGTGAGGTTGCGGCGACGGCGTCGTCGTGAAGCAGCTGGCTCCCATGCAACGACCGCGGTGGAACGGGGCACGTGCACCAACTCGCCACCACGGCGAGAACCGTTGCGGAGTTTCTGGCGCAGCTCTTCGTTGTGACCGCGCTGGGCATCCAACTCGTCCTGCAGTTCCTCGATCTGCGCGGAGAGCTCAATGATCGTCTTGATGCCCGCCAGGTTCACGCCTTCCTCCTGGGAGAGGTACTGGATGCGGCGCAGCATCGAGATGTCGCGGCTGGAGTAGCGGCGACCGCCCCCCTTGGTACGCATCGGGGTGACCAGGCCGAGCCTGTCGTAGGTGCGCAGGGTCTGGGCGTGCATGCCGGTGAGCTCGGCGGCGACAGAGATGACGAAGTATTCCTTCTCTTCTGCCATGGTTACACCTCCTTTCGCCGTCTAGCGCTCGGACCAGCCGGCGCGCGGGTCAAAGCCGGAATCCTTCTCGGCCTGGGCGTACGCGCGCAGCGCACTGGTTGCGGACGGGTCCAGGTCCTTCGGTACCTTCACCTCGACGGTGACCAACAGGTCGCCGGCGTTGCCGGACTTCTTCGGGATACCACGGCCACGCACGCGCAAGGTGCGGCCGTTCGGGGTGCCAGCGGGGACCTTGACCTTCACCGGGTTGTCCAGAGTCGGCACCGCGATGGTGGCGCCGAGGGCGACCTCAGCAAAGGAGACGGGGACCGTGACTTCGAGGTCGTCGCCGGAGCGGGTGAAGGTGTCGTCGCTACGCACATGCACCATGACGAACAAGTCGCCGGCGGGAGTGCCGTTGGGACCTGCTTCGCCTTGGCCTGCAAGGCGCACCTTCTGACCATCGATGACGCCTGCGGGGATGCGGACCGTGATCGAACGGGTACGTCGGACGGTGCCGGTGCCGTTGCATGTGGTGCACGGATCCTCGATGACTTCACCGGTGCCGTGGCAGTTCGTGCAGGGACGAGCCATGCCGAACGCGCCGGAGTTCTCCCGGATGTAACCGGAGCCGGAGCAGACCTCGCACGTGTGCGTCTTGCCGGACTTCGAACCAGAGCCGTGGCAGGTGGTGCACGGTGCGTCGCCGGTGAGCTCGACGGGGAACGTCGTGCCCTTGGCTGCTTCGCGGAAGTCGAGGGTTATTTCCGTTTCGACGTCGGCCCCCCGCGACGGCCGAGCGTTCCTGCCAGCACCGCCGCGGCCGCCAAAGAAGCCACCGAAGATATCACCAAGGCCGCCGTCTCCAGCTTGTCCACCAGTGGCTGATCCGAAGATGTCCGAGAGGTCGAATTCCGTTTCCGTGCCGCGAAACCCGCCCGGAAAACCGGACGCTCCTCCCCGCCCGAACCGGCCAAAGCCGCCCGAGCCGATCATGGACTTCAACTGGTCGTATTCTTTGCGCTTCTGCTCGTCGCCAATAACGTCGTACGCTTCCGCGACCCGCTTGAACTTCTCCTCGGCCTTCTTGTTGCCGGGGTTCGAATCCGGGTGGTTTTCGCGTGCGAGCTTGCGGTACGCCTTCTTAATATCGGCCTGGCTTGCCGTCGACGACACACCTAAGTCGCCGTAATAATCCTTGTCGGCCCATTCCTGTTGCATAGCCATCTCGCACCCTCCTTTCGCTGTAAATCGGTGTGGAGTTGTTGTCTTCTAAATTTCGTTCACTAAATAATCTAAGTAAAAAGGCCGGGGATCAGGCCGCTTATCGTTTGCGTGTACCCATTCCCCGGCCCTGCCACCAAGTTGTTGTTACTCGGTGGTGTCGGCACTTTCAGCCGGATCGGCGATGATCACCATGGCGTTTCGCACCAGGCGGTCACCCACCGTGTAGCCCTTGCGCAGCACCGTTCCCAGAACCTTTTCATCGCCCTGGGACAGATCCTGCACGGCCTCGTGGACCTCCGGGTTGAACTCGTCACCCTCAGCACCGAACTCCTTCACTCCCTGGCCGGCGACGATGGAACGGAACTTATCCGCGAAGGCCTTCAGCGGGCCTTCTTCCAGGTCGCCGTGCTGCTGGGCGAGATCGAGATCGTCGAGAAGCGGCAGCAGCTCGGTGGCAAACTTTGCCTTCGCGGTGGTGGCAATCTCGCCACGCTCACGCTCCGTGCGCCGGCGGTAGTTGGCGTATTCGGCGCTGACGCGCTGCAGGGACTCGGTGCGCTCTGCGAGCTGCAACTCGATGTCGCTGACCGCGCCGTCACCATCGACGTCCGGGTCTACCTCGCCGTCGGCGATCTGCGCTGCATCTTCCAAGTCTTTCAACTCAGCTTCCGCGGCAACGAGGGGATCCTCGTCCGTGGACAGTGCCTCGGACTCAGCCGCCTCGTCGGCCAGGGCTTCCGCCTGATCTGGGGAGACGTACTGTTCGTCCGTCGCCTCCGGATTACCCGGGTTGTCGGGCATCTGCTCGTTGTTCGGGTTCGTCATCAGACGTCGCCTCCTTACACGTACTGGGTTGGATTACTTGTTGTCGGCGTCGGTGTCGTCGTCCTCGACAACCTCGGCGTCCACAACGTTGTCGTCGCCAGCATCAGCCTGGGTAGCACCCTCGTTGGCCTGAGCCTCGTAGAGCGCGGTGCCCATTGCCTGGGACTCGGTGGTCAGCTTCTCCACTGCGGACTTGATGGCATCCAGGTCCTCGCCCTTGAGGGCCTCGTCGACAGCATCGGCAGCCTCGGTGACGCGGGTCTTGATGTCCTCGGAAAGCTTCTCGCCGTTCTCGTCCATGAACTTGCGGGTCTGGTACGCCATGGTCTCCGCGTTGTTGCGGGTCTCCTGCTCCTCGCGACGCTTCTTGTCCTCGTCAGCGTGAGCCTCAGCGTCCTTGATCATGCGATCGATCTCTTCATCAGACAGACCAGAGCCGTCCTGGATCTTGATCGTGTTTTCCTTGCCGGTGGCCTTGTCCTTTGCGGACACGGACACGATGCCGTTGGCGTCGATGTCGAAGGTGACCTCAATCTGCGGAACACCACGCGGAGCCGGAGCGATACCTGCCAGTTCGAAGGAGCCGAGCAGCTTGTTCGCGGAAGCGATCTCGCGCTCACCCTGGAAGACCTGGATCTGCACGGACGGCTGGTTGTCTTCAGCCGTGGTGAAGGTCTCCGAACGCTTCGTCGGGATGGTGGTGTTGCGCTCGATGAGCTTGGTCATCACACCACCCTTGGTCTCAATACCGAGGGACAGCGGAGTGACGTCGAGCAGCAGCACGTCCTTGACGTCGCCGCGCAGCACACCAGCCTGCAGAGCAGCACCCAGAGCCACAACCTCGTCCGGGTTCACGGACTTGTTCGGCTCCTTGCCAGTGAGCTCCTTGACCAGTTCGGTCACAGCCGGCATACGGGTCGAGCCACCAACCAGAACAACGTGGTCAATATCGCCGACAGACAGGCCAGCGTCCTTGATCACTTGGTTGAACGGGCTCTTGGTGCGATCCAGCAGGTCGGAGGTGATCTTCTGGAACTCGGTGCGGGTCAGGGTCTCGTCGAGGAACAGCGGGTTCTTCTCTGCATCAACCGTGATGTACGGCAGGTTGATGGAAGCCTGCTGTGCAGACGAAAGCTCAATCTTTGCCTTCTCCGCAGCCTCACGCAGACGCTGCATAGCCATCTTGTCCTTGGACAGGTCAACGCCGTTCTGGGACTTGAACTTGTCCACGAGCCACTCGACTACGCGGTTATCCCAGTCGTCGCCGCCGAGCTCGTTGTCACCAGCGGTAGCCAGTACCTCAACAACGCCATCGCCGATCTCCAGCAGGGACACGTCGAAGGTGCCGCCGCCAAGGTCGAAGACCAGGATGGTCTCTTCCTTCTCAGCCTTATCCAGGCCGTAAGCCAGAGCCGCAGCGGTCGGCTCGTTCACGATACGCAGGACGTTCAGGCCCGCGATCTGGCCAGCCTCCTTGGTGGCCTGACGCTGAGCGTCTTCGAAGTAAGCCGGAACGGTAATAACAGCCTCAGTGACCTCATCACCCAGGTAAGCCTCCGCGTCGCGCTTCAGCTTCTGCAGCGTACGAGCGGAAATCTCCTGCGGGGTGTACTTCTTGCCATCAATATCTACGGTCCAGTCCTCGCCCATGTGACGCTTCACGGAGCGGATCGTGCGATCGACGTTGGTCACCGCCTGGTTCTTTGCAGACTGACCAACAAGCACCTCACCGTTCTTCGCAAAAGCGACAACCGACGGGGTGGTGCGGGAACCCTCAGCGTTAGCGATAACTACCGGCTCGCCGCCCTCAAGGACGGAAACAACCGAGTTCGTGGTGCCAAGGTCAATACCAACTGCGCGTGCCATAAAAGTAATTCCTCCTGTTGAAATGTGGTTTATCAGTAAGTTGATGCGCTCCGGCTCAACTTGACGGCCACCACTATAACACCGGCGGACACATCCTTGAGCCTGTTGCACTCAATCTATGTAACGGCACTGTACCCAAAGTTGTTCCCACTCGACGCAACTTTATTTGTTTCCGCAGGTAGAAGTACACAAAAACACCCTCACCGACCGGGAAGATAAGTGGGCGGTGAGGGTGTCGTCGACAAGCAAAAGCCCTTAGAACAGGCCAGTTTCCTTCTCGGAGTAGGACCAGAGGAGGTTCTTGGTCTGCTGGTAGTGGTCGAGCATCATCAGGTGGGTTTCGCGGCCGATGCCGGACTTCTTGTAACCACCGAACGCCGCGTGAGCCGGGTAGGAGTGGTACTGGTTCACCCACACACGACCCGCTTGGATCGCGCGACCCGCCTTGTATGCGGTGGTGCCGGAGCGCGCCCAGACACCGGCGCCGAGACCGTAGATGGTGTCGTTGGCAATGCGGATAGCCTCGTCGAAGTCCTTGAACGTGGTGACGGACATCACCGGGCCGAAGATCTCCTCCTGGAAGATACGCATGTCGTTGGTGCCCTTGAACACGGTCGGCTCGATGTACATACCGTTTTCCAGGCCCTCAATCTTGTTCACGCCGCCGCCGGTGAGCACCTCAGCACCTTCCTGGGGCCCAAGCTCGAGGTAGGACTTAATCTTGTCCATCTGCTCGGTGGAGGCCTGCGCACCCATCATCGTTTCGGTGTCCAGCGGGTTGCCGGTCTTGATCTGCTTGACGCGCTGCACGCCCAGCTCAAGGAACTCGTCGGCAATGGACTCATGCACCAGCGCACGGGACGGGCAGGTGCAGACCTCCCCCTGGTTCAGAGCGAACATTGCGAAGCCCTCGATGGCCTTCTTCTTAAAGTCATCATCCTTGGCAAAGATGTCCTCGAAGAACAGTGCCGGGGACTTACCTCCGAGCTCAAGGGTGACCGGGATGATCTTGTCGGCCGCCGCCTTGTTAATGATCTTGCCCACCTCAGTCGAGCCGGTGAACGCGATCTTGGCAATGCGGTCAGAACCAGACAGCGCCGCGCCGGCCTCGTCGCCCATACCGTTGACAATGTTCAGCACACCCGCCGGAATGAGGTCGCCGATCAGATCCATCAGATACAGGATCGACGCCGGGGTCTGCTCCGCCGGCTTGAGCACGATCGCGTTACCTGCAGCCAGCGCCGGAGCAAGCTTCCAGGCCGCCATGAGCAGCGGGAAGTTCCACGGAATGATCTGGCCAACAACGCCGAGCGGCTCGTGGAAGTGGTAGGCGACGGTGTCCTCGTCAATCTGGCTCAGACGACCTTCCTGTGCACGCAGCGCGCCTGCGTAGTAACGGAAGTGGTCAATCGCCAGCGGAATATCGGCAGCGAGCGTCTCACGCACAGCCTTGCCGTTCTCCCAGGTTTCCGCGACGGCGAGCTCCTCAAGGTGCTCCTCCATGCGGTCCGCGATCTTCAGCAGGACGCCGGAACGCTCCTGCGGGGAGGTCTTCCCCCACGCGGGTGCGGCCTTGTGTGCGGCGTCGAGCGCCAGGTTGATGTCGGCTTCCTTACCGCGTGCAACCTCGCAGAACACCTCGCCGGTGACCGGGGTGATGTTCTCGAAGTACTCGCCATCTACCGGCGGAACCCAGTCGCCACCGATGTAGTTGTCGTAGCGCTTACGGAACTTGACGTTCGAGCCCTCGGTGCCAGGGTTGGGAAACACAGTCATCGTTGTGGCCTTTCTCGGTCGTGGAATGAATTGTGGGCCACACTACACCCAAATCTCTTTGTGGTCTAGGACAACTCTTCCTTGCGCGCACTTTTCGACGACCCCACGCCCCTTCCCCTTATGCATAACCCCACATCTCTGACACAATGACCACGTGAGTGAACGTAAAAAACCAAAATATGTGGGAGCCCTGGACACGGCCGTAGACCCGATCCAAACGCTGCCCACACCGGCCGACGCCGCCCAAGACCTCTCCCGCGAGCCAGTCGACCGCGGCGAGGTCATCGCCTCCGACGGCCGCACCGCCGCCGCGTGGGCACTGCGCTTCATCATCGTTGTCGCAGCCACGGCCATCCTGCTCTACCTGCTCAAATGGGTCTGGATGGGCCTTCTGCCGATTCTTCTAGCACTGATTGTGTCCACCGTCCTGTGGCCACCGGTGCGCTGGATGCGCGACCACAAAATCCCCGCATCCCTGGCCACGTTCATCACCCTGATCGGATTCTTCGGCATCATCGGCGGCATCTTCGTCGCCATGGCGCCAACCGTGAAAAGCCAAGGCAGCGAGCTCGCACGACAGGCCGAGCAGGGCGTGAACCAGATCGTCGATTGGCTGAAAAAGCGCGACCTCGAAGTCCTCGAGCCGGAGCAGATCCAGCAGACCGTCGATCAGGTCACCGCCTTTGCCAAGGGCCAGGCCTCCAACATCGCGTCGGGAGTGTTCTCGGGCCTGGGCGCGATTGCGTCGGTAGGCACCACGCTCGCACTGACCCTGGTGCTCACCTTCTTCTTCCTCAAAGACGGCGACCGCTTCCTGCCATGGGTGCGCAAGTACACCGGCGTGCGCGCTGGTTGGCACCTCACCGAAGTGTGCAGCCGCTCCTGGAACACCCTGTCCGGATTCATCCGCACCCAGGCCATCGTGTCCGGTGTTGACGCCATCTTCATCGGTCTCGGCCTACTGTTCCTCGGCGTGCCACTGTGGCCGGTGCTCGCGGTGATCACGTTCTTCGCCGGCTTCATCCCGATCGTCGGTGCGATTTCTGCAGGCGCTCTGGCGGTGATCATCGCGTTGGTGTCCAACGGGTTCATGAACGCCGTGTTCGTGCTCATCCTCATCATCGCCGTACAGCAGCTGGAGGGCAATGTCCTCTCCCCGATCCTGCAGTCCCAGGCGATGGGCCTACACGCCGCCGTGGTCCTGCTTGCCGTCGCCGTCGGCGGTACCCTGTTCGGCATCGTCGGCGCGTTCCTCGCGGTTCCGGTTGCCGCTGTCGCCGCCGTGTGGCTGCGTTACTGGGCTGAAATGGTTTCGCTGCGCTCCGGCGAGATCACCGCCGACGAGATAGCCATGGCCACCCAACAAACTCAGACCATGGATTCCAAGGAATCCTTCCTCGCCGTGCGCGACCACATGATGCGCCTGGCCAAACGCGAGAAGGAGCCCGTGAAAGAGGGGCTTGGCTCCACGCGCGTCCCGCTTGACGACGACACCCCGTCCGACATCGACACCAACCCACCCGGTCGCCTCCCCGGCGTGAACGACGAAGACTAGGTACGGTGGTGTGCCGTAATTGGTTATCGACGAAAGGAAATACCAATGGCCGATCTGAATAACAAGACCATCGCAATCCTCGCGACCAACGGCTTTGAAGATTCCGAACTGACCTCCCCGAAGGAGGCCGTCGAACAAGCCGGCGCAACCACCAAGGTCGTCTCCACCGAAACCGGTGAGATCGAGGGCAAGAAGGGCGCCAAGGTCGCCGTCGACGTCACCACCGCCGATGCCAAGGCTGCCGACTACGACGCCCTCATCCTCCCGGGTGGCACCCTCAACGCGGATGCCATCCGCGTTGATTCTGACGCCGTCGCCCTGGTCAAGGCGTTCAAGGACGCAGGCAAGCCGATCGGCGTGATCTGCCACGGTGGCTGGATCATGACGGATGCCGACACCTTGAAGGACGTGAAGATCACCTCCGTTGCCAACGTCAAGACCGACCTGGTCAACGCCGGTGCCGAGTGGGTCGACGAGGAAGTTGTCATCGACTCCGGCGTCATCTCGTCGCGCACCCCGGACGACCTGCCGGCCTTCAACGCCGCACTCGTCGAGGAGTTTGCAAAGTAACTTCTGCGAGGTAGCTGCTTTTAGCCCGCTGGCGCGTTTACGCCGGCGGGCTTTCTGCATGTCTGGGAGCTGTTCGGAGCGGATCGTCTAGCTCGCCTCCGATGCTGCTAGACGATTCGCCCCTAAATGAAAACCAGTTGCAACTTCACCTGGGGAAATTCAGCGCGGAATGCTTGATCGTCTAGTCCGGCAGAAGGTCTAGCTAGACGATCCGCCTGCCACGACCGATCATTCAACGCCGAGGGCCACTTTGACTAGGTGGGCAGCGAAAGCGGGCAAGGCAACACCCTCGGACCGGGCGTGCGATTCGAGCTCCTGCGCATCTTCCGGCAGTCCCAACTTCGCGGCCCCCTGCAGTGCCTTCTTGTCGAAGACCGGCGCCAACTCCGGCCACACCCCCTGCGCCTCGCGGGCGAACATGGTTGCGCAGGCGTAGCCGGCGGCGCCGAAGATGCGGATCAATTGCGAGCGCGGCGCTTCAACCAGTGCAGATGGTGAGGTCAGGCCGGCGTCGAACAGTCCGCGTGCGGCGTCGACGGCGGCGGTGGCGCGTATGGGCTTCGCTTGCAGCATGCACAGGACGAGGAGCTGGAAGAGGGACGTGGGGTCGTCGTCAAGCGAAATGCCCGCGTCTTCAGCGAAGGTGCTCACGCAGGGCTTCTTCGAGCTCCACGCGGGCGCGCTCAAGGGCTGCTTCCCAAACAGCGGAGGCGCCTTCGTCGGCGGAGTCCGAAACCTGCTTAAGCAGGGTCAACGGGACGTTGAAGGTGGAGCATACGGCGGCAAGTGCGTAGCCCTCCATGTCGACGAGTTGGCATTCCTTAGCGAGCTCGTCGCGAAGATCAGAGCGGTTCACAAACGCATCACCGGTGGCCAGCTTGGCTTTCGGCAGGTCGGTGAGGGGCTCGAAGGAGAACCAGCGTGGGTAGACGAAGTCGGTGATGTCGGAGGTGCCGCCGACTTTGAAGTCGTGCTTGACGGCGTCGGAAATTTCGTAGACGCCAGACTCGAGGTCGACGAGCGCGCCGGCGGTGCCGACGTTGATCACGCGCGACGGCAGTGGGCCTTCGGAGAGACGGCGAGTCAGGGCGATCGCGGCGGGCAGGGTGCCGATGCCGGTGATGAGTACTTCGTGGTCGCCTCCGGACATGATGTCGGCGGCTTCTTCTTTCATGGCTGCAACGATGAGCAAATCAGACATAGTTGCTTATCGTATGCGGGCGGGCTGCGGCTCCACCACTGTTGCGCCTTCGCGCTCGGATGCGGCGCGGGAGTTGGCGCGGGCGCGTTGGATGCCTCGCCAGGAGAGGGCGGCTCCGATTGCAACGATAAGCAAGCGGACGACCCAGAGTCCGCTGGTCATGCCGGCATACGACAAGACGACGGGCAGGTTCAGCAGCACGATCAGGGTGCCGACGACGCCGCCGAGCGCGATGGGGTTCATACGGCTGACCATCCACGCGCCGATGGGCGCGGCGATGACGCCACCGATGAGCAGAGCCAACACACCTGCGAGATTTGCGACGAGGTCACGCCACATCCCAACCGCGAACCCGAGTGTTGCGGCGAGGGTGACCAGGAACTCGGCGGTGTTGACGGTGCCGACGATGCGGCGCGGCTCGGCACGGCCTGCGGTAAGCAGCGTGGAGGTGGTGACGGGCCCCCAGCCTCCGCCGCCGGTGGCGTCGATGAACCCGCCAAAGAGCCCGAGGCCTGCGAGAAAGCCGCGCGAGTGAGGCTTCGCGGCGAGTTTGCGCTGGGTGAGCCCGCGGGCGAAGCGCAGCATGAGGTTCAGGCCGATCAGTGCGAGGATCAGCGACATCACCGGGCGTGCCGCTTCGGTGGAGAGTCGCACGAGCACGGTTGCGCCGAGAAACGCCCCGATGGCGCCGGGGATGCCGATCGCGCAGGCGGTGCGCCAGTCCACGTTGCCGAAGCGCGTGTGGGCTACGCCGGAGGCGAGTGTGGTGCCCAGCTCCGCGGTGTGGACGACGGCGGAGGCAGCGGCCGGGGTGATACCGGCGAGCGCGATGAGCATGGTGGAAGAGGTGGCGCCGAAGCCCATGCCGAGGCCGCCGTCGACAAGTTGCGCGGCAAGACCTGTGACTGCGATGAGCAGCAGTGTTTCGAGTTTGTACATGTCAGGCGCCTTTCTCGGCGGCGCGGTATCGGTTGGCGACGATCCGCGCGAGGTCTGTGGTCAGCGGCCCGGATGCCGGCAGGTGGTCTGGGATCCGGTCGAGCAGGGTTCCGTGGGTGACAAACAGTGGGAGCACATGCGTATCTGTGAAGCGCCGCTGACCACGCGTCGCCGACACCACTGCCGTTTCCACCCCGGCACGCTTGGCCACTTCGGCGGCGAGGCGGTCGTAGTTGGCGGCTTGTTCAGGGTTGGAGGTGCCGACTGGGAAAAGGGTTGCGTGGGTGGCGGTGGGGTCGTCGATACGCAAGCGGCGCGCAAGGACATCGGCGATGTCGCTGCCGGTACCGAGCGGCTCGGCGAGCACGAGGTCGCAGTGCTGACGGGCTTCGGCGAGGTGGCGCGGCACGTCGATTTTGGCGTGGAATGCGCGGGTGAACAGCAGCGGAACCACAATCGCGCGCGACGAGGAGAAGGAGGCGGCCGCCTCGGCGAGGGTGGGTGTGTCGAACTCCAGGTGGGCGTCGGCCCACTCCACACCGAGTTGCGTAGCCGCGGCTTGGGTGAGCGCGCGGATGCCTTCCTTGGCGCGGGGGTGCCGCGAGCCGTGGGAAAGGGTGATCAGCGCAGTCATGGTTGTTACCGCAGGCGCTTTCCGACGAGCCCAGCCGCCAGCGTGTTGCCAGTTGACTGGTCGACGAGCAGGAAGTTGCCCACCGCACCGCGGGCTGCGTACTGCTCGACGGGCAGTTCGTCGGCGGTTTGGATGGTCACGTGCGCGATGTCGTTGAGTGCGACTGCCTCGGGTGCGGTGTTGTCGCCTTCGGCGCCGTCGATGTCCAGGACGCGCTCGACGCTGGCCACGCGGGCGCGGACGAACGCAGTGCCGATGCGCAGCTTCACAGCTTGGCCTGCGCGCAGGTCCTTCTCGTTGAGGCCGACGACGGTGGCGTCGAACTCGCGTGTGTCTTCTGGTCGAGTGTGCGCGGCCAGCAGGTCGCCGCGGGTCAGGTCGATGTCGTCGGCAAGCCGCAGCGCAACGGAGTCGCCGGCATGGGCGGTGTCCACGGGGCCGTCGGCGGTGTCGATGCCGGCAACGGTGGTGGTGCGGCCGTAGGGGGCGAGGATCTCGTCGCCAACCGTGATCGATCCGGCGTTGACGCGGCCAGCGTAGGCACGGTAGTCGGAGGCGTGTTCACGCAGCACGACCTGGATGTTGAAACGGAAGTCCAGGTCATCGGCACGGCCGCGCTGCACCGGGATGCTCTCCAGTAGTTCGAGCACCGTCGGGCCGGTGTACCAGGGCGTCGCGTCGCTGCGCTCCGCGACGTTATCGCCGCGCAGCGCGGAAATCGGCACGACGTGCGGCTCCTCGATGCCGAGTTCGCCGGCCTTGGCGTCGAATTCGGCCTTGATCTCGTCGAAACGCTGCTGCGAATAATCAACGAGGTCGATCTTGTTCACCGCCAAGATCACGGTGCGCACGCCGAGCAGTTTGGCCACGGTGAGGTGGCGGATGGTTTGTTCGACGACGCCGTTGCGGGCGTCGACAAGCAGCACCACCACTTGGGAGGTGGACATGCCAGTGACGGTGTTGCGCGTGTACTGCACGTGGCCAGGCGTGTCGGCGAGGATGAACGTGCGCTTGTCGGTGGCGAAGTAGCGGTAGGCCACGTCGATGGTGATGCCCTGCTCGCGCTCAGCGCGCAGGCCGTCGACCAGCAACGACAGGTCCAGGCCCTCGAAACCGCGGTCGGCGGAGGTGCGCTCCACGGAGGCGAGTTGGTCGGCGAGCACCGACTTGGTGTCATGCAGCAGGCGGCCGACGAAGGTGGATTTGCCGTCGTCGACGGAGCCGGCGGTGCACAGGCGCAGCGTCTCGCGGGCGGACAGCGCGGCGGTGGCAGTTTCGGCAGCGCCGGTTTCAGGGGCGTTTTCGGAGGTAGTAGTGGGTGCGATGGTTGGGGCGGTCATCAGAAGTAGCCTTCCTTCTTGCGGTCTTCCATGGCGGATTCGCTCAGGCGGTCGTCGGCACGAGTTGCGCCGCGTTCGGTCAGGGTGGAGTTGGCGATCTCGACGAGGACCTCGTCGATCGTTTCGGCGTCGGAGTCAACGGCGCCGGTGCAGGACATGTCGCCGACGGTGCGGTAGCGCACCCGGCGCGTTTCCAGCTGTTCGCCGTCGCGGGGCCCGCCCCATTCGCCGGGGGTGAGCCACATGCCGTCGCGGCCGAACACTTCGCGGTCGTGGGCGTAGTAGATGGATGGCAGTTCGATGCCTCGCGCGCCGATGTACTCCCACACGTCGGCTTCAGTCCAGTTGGAGATTGGGAAGACGCGGACGTTTTCGCCGGGCAGGGTTGCGCCGTTGTAGAGGTCCCACAGTTCGGGGCGTTGGCGGCGTGGGTCCCATCCGCCGAAGGAGTCGCGGACGGAGAAGACGCGTTCTTTGGCGCGGGCACGTTCTTCGTCGCGACGCGCCCCGCCCAGCACGGCGTTGTATCCGACCTCCGCGATGGTTTCCACCAGCGGCACGGTCTGCAGCGGATTACGGGTGCCGTCGGGGCGTTCTTGCAGGTCACCGCGGTCGATCCAATCCTGCACATGCGCGACTCGCAGACGGAGCCCATGCTTATCGACGACACCATCCCGGAACTCAATCACCTCCAGGAAGTTATGCCCCGTATCCACGTGCAGCAGCTCAATCGGCGGCTTAGCCGGGTAGAACGCGCGGCGCGCCAGCTCCAGCACCACGCAGGAATCCTTCCCGCCGGAAAACAGCAGGCCAATCTTGTCGAACTGCCCCGCCACCTCACGGATGATGTGGATCGACTCGTTTTCTAAATCTTTCAAGTGCGGCGACAGTTGCGTTGCCGTTGCCGTTGCTTGCGTCATTGTGTTGCTCCTTGTTGTCCGGTTGTTGCGCTATTCGGCTATTCGTGCAGGCCGCACTCTGTCTTGGTGGCAAACGCCCAGCGCCCGGCGCGTGGGTCCTCCCCTTCCGCCACGGGCAGGGTGCAGGTGGCGCAGCCGATGGAGGGGTAGCCCTTCCGGGTCAGTGGGTGGATGATCAGGTCGTTGTCGCGCTCGAAGGCGGCTGTGTCCTCCAAGGACCAGGTGACCAGCGGGGAGATCTTCAACCGGCCAGTCGCATCGAGGCTGAGCGCGGGCGCGTCGGCGCGGGTGGGGCCGTCGGCGCGGCGCAGCCCGGTGATCCAGCCGGCGTACGGGCTCATATGCACCGCCAGCGGCTCGACTTTGCGCATGCGACAGCACGCACCCGGGGCGCGCAGGTACAGGTTCGGCCCGTACGTCTCATCCTGCTGCGCGCGGGTCAGGTGCGCCTTCGCCCGCACCAGGCGGTGCGAGGGGTAGCGCGCCTCCACCTGGTCGGCCACCTCCAGGGTTTCCGGAAAGTGGTAGTCGGTGTCCAGGAACAGAAAGTCCGCGCCGGGCAGGTGGCGCTCGGCCAGTTCGGCGAGCACCGTGTTCTCCATGGACAGGGTCACGACGAGTGGGCCCGGCGCGTACTCGTTCGCCCACTGCAGAATCTCGGAGGCGGGGGCGTTGTGGAGTTTGGCGGCCCAGTCGTCGACAAGCAATGCGTTTTGCTGCGCCACCCTGTTTGGCAGCGGCGATGTCCGTCTCGGGCCTTCGGGGCTGATGTCGGGGTCGCGGAAGTTGCTGGACTGGTTGAGCAGGTTGATCATTGGTTGCCTTTCAATGCGCCGGTGTGGCCGTGGCGTGCGAGCGAGGCCTGCAGCGCCTCTTCCGTGGATGGCGCCTTCGACGGCGCGGCTTCGGGGTCGTCCTGGCCGTGGAACTTCACCTCGAATACGCGGAGGCACTCGCAGCACTTCCACGCGAATTCGGTCTGTTCGTTCGGCCACAGATCCTCGCCGCCGCAGTACGGGCAGAAGGTAGGAAAGTTGCGGTTCGGGTTTGGTTCGCGGCGAAAGCTCATCGCAGGTCCTCCTCGTCGGCGCGCGCGACCCAGTCACGGAATGTCTCAGCGCCCTCACGCTTATCGACGAAGCGCTGCACCACCCGGGCCACATACTCCGTCAACTCACTGGACAACACCTTGTGACCACGCAGTTTCCGGCCAAAGTTCGCGCCCTCGCCGATCGTGCCGCCAAGGTGTACCTGGAAGCCTTCGACCTTCTCGCCGTGGCCGTTATCCACCATCTGGCCCTTCAAACCGATGTCGGAGACCTGGTGGCGGGCGCAGGCGTTCGGGCAACCGTTGAGCGAAATGGTGATCGGCGAGTCGAGGTCCCCGAAGCGCTCCTCCAACTCGTCGGCGAGTTCGATGGCGCGGGACTTGGTGGTCACGTGCGCCAACTTGCAATACTCCAGGCCGGTGCACGACAGCAGGCCGCGGCGGAACTCGCTCGGCTTGGAGTACAGGCCCATCTCCTCCAGATCCGCCTGGAGGTTTGCTGCGGTGTCTGGCGCAACCCCGAGCAGCAGGACCTCCTTGAACGGGGTGAAGCGCAGATCCGTCACGCCGTACTTCTCCGCCAGGTCAGCCAGGGCGATGAGCTGCTCGCCCGACATGTGGCCCAACGTTGGCTTCACGCCGATGTAGACGTTGCCGTCTTTCTGCTCATGCACGCCGATGTGGTCACGATCCACCAGATTGTTCGGGGCGTGCGGGCCGTCCGGGAGCCTGTACCCCAAGTAGTCCTCCTCGAGGATCTGGCGGAACTTCTCCACACCCCACTCCGCGACCAGGAACTTCAGACGTGCACGGTTGCGCAGGCGACGGTAACCGTAATCGCGGAAGATGCGCACCACGTTCGCCCACACGTCCGGGACCTGCTCGAGGGTGACAAAGGCGCCGAGGGATTGTGCCAGCATCGGGTTCGTCGACAAGCCGCCGCCCACATAGCACTCGAAGCCGGGGCCGAGTTCAGGGTGCTCGACACCGATGAAGGCGAGATCGTTGATCTCGTGGACCACATCTTGGCGTGCGTTGCCGGAGATCGCGGACTTGAACTTGCGCGGCAGGTTTTGGAACTCGTCTGCGGTAACGATCTCCTGGATCTGCCTGATCGCAGGCGTGGCGTCGATGATCTCGTCCTTGGCAATGCCGGCCACCGGCGAACCCAGGATCACGCGCGGCACATCCCCGCAGGCATCCCAGGTGTTCAGGCCGTTCGCCTCGAGCTTCTCCCAGATCGCCGGGACATCCTCGATGCGCACCCAGTGGAACTGGATGTTCTGCCGGTCCGTCAGGTCCACCGTGGAACGGGCGTAATCGCGGGACAACTCCCCGACGGCGCGGGCCTGCGCGGTGGAGCAAATGCCGCCGTCAAAACGGATGCGCATCATGAAGTACTTGTCCTCCAGGACCGCGTTGTCCTCACCGGTGAACTCACCGCCCAGGTTCTGTTTGCGCTGGGTGTACAGGCCAAGCCACTTGAAGCGCGGGTACAGATCCTCGCGGTCAATCGAGTCGAAGCCGCCCTTGGAGTAGATGTCGATCACTCGCTGCTTCACGTCAAGGACCGGGGACGCCTGCTTGATTTCTTCATCGTGGTTGAGCGGCGCGGTGCCGTCGATAAGCCATTGCCCCTGCGGCTTCTTTGCGCGCGGTTTCGCGGTTTTCGTTGGTGCGGTCACGAGCCCTCCAAAAGTAGACCGATCGGTTCGTCTATGCGGTTAATTCTGACATTGGTGAGCAAGCATGCCGCACCACCCTGTCTAGCACAACCAAAACGCCGAAACTGCCGGTTAAGCGCGTGAATGTAATGCATTGAATGTTTGTTTACGAGCCCGCTTTAAGCACCTCTAAGGACACGAATGTAAATCGCTGAAACTTTAAGACCGCTCTGTCTATGCGCTATAGTGTCAGTCATCGAAAAAATCCCCCTTTTGCGAAAGGACCATCACCTATGAGCTTGCGCGTCGCCGTCATCGGCGCCGGCCCCGCCGGCATTTACGCCTCTGACCTGCTCATCCGCAACGAAGAGCACGATATTCACGTCGACCTTTTCGAGCAGATGCCAGCACCGTTCGGCCTCATCCGCTACGGTGTTGCGCCCGACCACCCACGCATCAAGGGCATTGTGAAATCCCTGCACAACGTGCTGGACAAAGACAACCTGCGCCTCATCGCCAACGTGACCGTCGGCCGTGACATCACCATCGACGAACTGCGCGACTACTACGACGCCGTCGTCCTCTCCACCGGCGCCGTGCGCGACCGCGAGCTGCTCATCCCGGGCGGCGACAAGTCCATCGGTGCCGGCGAGTTTGTCGGTTTCTACGACGGCAACCCGCGCTTCGAGCGCGATTGGAACCTCGAGGCCAAGGAAGTCGCCGTCATCGGCGTGGGCAACGTCGCCCTGGACATCTCCCGCGTACTGGCCAAGACCGGCGACGAACTGGCTGTTACCGAAATCCCGGACAACGTCTACGAATCCCTGAAGAAGAACCAGGCCGAGACGGTCCACATGTTCGGCCGCCGTGGGCCCGCCCAGGCAAAGTTCACGCCGAAGGAGCTGCGCGAACTCGACCTGTCCGACACCATCCAGGTGCTCGTCGACCCGGAGGACATCGACTACGACAAGCTCTCCGAAGAAGTCCGTCGCGCCGACAAGTCCATCGACCTCAACTGCCAGGTGCTTGAGCAGTACGCCATGCGCGAGCCGGACGACTCCCCGCACAAGATCTACATCCACTTCTTCGAGGAACCGGTCGAGGTGCTTACCGACGACGCCGGCAACATCACCGGCCTACGCACCGAGCGCCAGGAACTCGACGGCGAAGGCGGCATCCGCGGCACCGGCAAGTTCACCGACTGGCCAGTCCAGCAGGTCTACCACGCCGTCGGCTACCGCTCCGAGCCTGTCGAGGGCGTGCCGTTCGACCTCGAGCGCCACGTCATTCCTAACGACGGCGGCCGCGTCCTCGTCACCGCCGAAGAGGGTGCCGCACCGGAGGAGAAACTGTACGTCACCGGCTGGATCAAGCGCGGCCCGGTCGGCCTGATCGGCAACACCAAGTCGGACGCGAAGGAAACCACCGACATGCTCATCGCCGACGCCGACGCCGGCAAGCTCGCCACCCCGACCCACACCGGCAAGGACGAGATCCTCGACCTGCTTCGCGAGCGCGGCATCGACTACGCCACCTGGGCCGGCTGGTACAAGCTCGACGAGGCCGAGCGCGCCCTCGGCGCTGCCGACGCGACCTTCCCGCGTGAGCGCAAGAAGATCGTCGAGTGGGAGGAAATGCTGGGCCACTCCCGCGCCGGCGAGTAACGCCGGCGCCCCGGCGCTCCGGCGCCCCCGTGGCGTGCGCCAGAAGCGCGCCTCGTCATGTACACCGAATCGACACGTCCGCGCGACGTGTCGATTTTTTGTTGCAAAATCGACATGACGCACCCCGCGCACCGTAGCGGCCCCCACAGCCAAAAAGGCGATATCGTCTTTTGCACCGATCGGCGAGACGCGACCTGGGGTTTTGCAACGGCGCACCCTGTAAAAGACGATATCGGGGTTTAGCGTCGGGTCAGCACCTCGAGCGCTGCCGTGTTCAGAAACACCTTCGACCGCCCCGCCTTCTGTTCTTCGAGGATGCCGGCCTCGACCAGCTGCGACAGCCACATCGATGCTGTCTGCCGCTTCGCCAGTCCCGCATCGATCACGTCCGTGATGCGGACATACGGCTGAACGAACAGCAGCTCCGCCAGTTCGGCTGCTGGCGAGATGCCGGCTTCGCGGACACGGACGGTGGTGGTGTCCTGGAGGGTGCGAAGGTCGTCGAT
The DNA here is from genome assembly GCF_030408635.1 of Corynebacterium coyleae. NCBI lineage: Bacteria > Bacillati > Actinomycetota > Actinomycetes > Mycobacteriales > Corynebacteriaceae > Corynebacterium > Corynebacterium coyleae. The sequence continues at coordinate 2,255,897 of NZ_CP047198.1, forward strand.
AAGCAAGCTTGTGCTCCGGGCCGACTCAGTCACCGCGTTGACCATGAACAGGATCCACTGCTCCCACCCACCGTCCGCGGTGACCGCGCGCAGCAGCCGGTAATACTCCGCTTTCCTATCGACGATCGTCCCTGACAGATACAGCACCGGCAGTGACAACACCTTCTCTTGCAGCAACAACAAGATGTTGAGGATGCGGCCGGTGCGGCCGTTGCCGTCGTAAAACGGGTGGATAGCTTCGAACTGGTAATGCGTCACCGCCATCAACACCAGCGGATCCAACCCGTGGTCCGAGTAGATGTAGCGTTCCCACGCCGAAAGGTGGCGTTGCAGCACGTCGAGGCCTTCGGGTGGGGTGTACGCGCGCGTGCCCGTGACCGGGTCGCCGATGTAGGTACCCGGTGTTGAGCGGAGCGTGGCCTGCCCACCCTGCAGGGTCGAGCACACCTCAACCGCAACCTTCTCCGACACCGGCCTATCCGCGATCAGGTCCACGCCGCGCCGCAGAGCATCGCGGTAGCGCAGCGCTTCCTTGGTTGCCGGCGTAGGCTCCAGATCGATGCTCCACTGAGCCCGGAACAGCTCATCGTTCGTGGTCACAATGTTTTCGATCTCTGTCGATGCCTGCGCCTCACGCAACGGGATAGTGGAGGTGATGATCTCCGGGTTCGGGATCAACCGGCATGCGGTGTTGAGGGCGGCCAGTTCGCTGCGAGCGTCGATAACAGCCTTGAGCACCTTTGCGGTCTCAAGCGTGTGCTGTGGTGGCAGCGGCGGAAGATCGTTGTACGGCTTCGCAGGGTCGAACGCCGCTGTGTTTCCAGTCATGTCGAAAGAATAAACACGTCCGCGCGATGTGTCGATTTTTTGTTGCAAAATCGACATGACGCACCCCGCGGACCGCTGCTACAACCACAGCCCAAAAGGCGATATCGTCTTTTACACCAACCACCGGACTGCGACCTGGGGTTTTGCAACGGCGCACCCTGTAAAAGGCGATATCGTCTTTTAGGCAGCAGCACGCCAGAAACGTCTACACTTGCCCGGTTACCTACAGAAAGGGCACCCACGTGGATCTCATCCGCTTAACCACGCGATTTGGAAAACGCTACGCGCCGACGATTGCGCTGGTTATCGTGCTCCAGCTGGTCACCACCCTGGCCACGCTGTACCTGCCGGATTTGAACGCGGACATCATCAACAACGGTGTCGCACAGGCTGACGTGCCGTACATCTGGCGGGTCGGCCGCACGATGCTGGTGGTGGCGCTGGTGCAGGTCGTGGCGGCTATCGGGGCGACGTGGTTCGCATCCAAGGCCGCGATGAAAACGGGCCGCGATGTCCGCGCGGCGGTGTACGAGCGCGTAACGGGCTTTGACCACGAGGACATGTCACACTTCGGCACCGCCACCTTGGTCACGCGCGGGACGAACGACGTGCAGCAGGTGCAGATGACGTTCCTGCTGTTCATGAACTTTATGGTGGCAGCGCCGATCATGGCTATCGGCGGCATCATCATGGCGTTGCGCCAGGATGCGGGCATGTCGTGGCTGGTGGCCACGGCGGTGCTGGTGCTCACCGTGGTTGTCGGTATCACTGCAGCGCTGCCAACCCGACCTTCCCGCGTGAGCGCAAGAAGATCGTCGAGTGGGAAGACATGCTGGGTCACTCCACGCACAAGCGCGAGGGTTAATCAAGACGGCACCTTCTAGATCGACAACTCGTGGTCGGGGCGACGTCATTTCGAATCAACAGACATTTCGTTGCCTTCATGTCGATTTTTACGGTGAAAATCGACATGTCAGCTTCTGCGATCACGATTCGGGTAATAGGCATCCCAGCCCGCGTCGGGAATTCTGCTACTAGCTGCGCCCTTCTCAGGATCGGTTTTCGGATCTCAAACCCGAGGTCAGCTACGATAACCCAACCTGGGGGACCTGCACAAAGTAGCAGAAGTCCAGAGGCCGAGGAATGTGGATAGGGCCGCACTTCAGATAAGCTCAGCTTCCCTCACCAAGAGTGCCAGTTGAACGCGGTTACCGATTCCGAGTTCATCAAAAATCTTCGTCAAGTGGGTTTTGACCGTAGCGGTTGATAACAACATCGCTCTCGCTATCTCCTGATTAGTTAAGCTCTGTGCAACTAAGATCGCTATTTCCGTTTCCCTTTCGCTAAGGCCCGCTAGGGCCTGTTGAGCTTCAACCCGCCGATTAACCTGGCCGTCCCGGGTGTACGCGTCAAGCAGGATGCGAGTATGACGAGGGGAAAGAGTGACCTTGCCAGCGGAGGTGTCCCTAATTGCTTGGATTACGGATTCAGGAGGCGCGTCTTTCAATAGGAACCCGATAGCACCGGTCTCAAGGACCTCCATGACGGTCGATTCATTATCGAATGCAGTCATCATCAATATTGCTTGGCTATGCCCAGCCTTGAGAATCGATTCGGCAACTTGAAGGCCTCCAACGTTTGGCATCCGGACGTCCAGAACAACCACGTCGGGACGCAGACTCGGAAGCTGATCAATAGCCTCAGCACCGCTTCCTGCTTCGCCGACAACTTCGATATCGTCGGTCGCTTGGAGTATGAACTTCAAGCCCCGGCGAACCATCGGATCATCATCCACTAGGTACACACGTATCATCCGATGGTCTCCCTATGCGATCACCGATTTGGGCCAAGGGACTATAACGTGTAGTTCAAAGCGACCGGACCGCTCTCCAAACCGCACAACGCCACCGAACTTGCTTACTCGCCGTTCTACCCGTTTCAAACCCGTCCCACGGCGCTTCTTAACTAGATCTCCCGATTCAACCTCACGCACGGAGTTCTGGATATAGATTTGTAATTCGCCTCCTTCGCTGCCACTCAGTTCAATAGAAATCGGGCTTTGTGGAGCATGAACGCTGGCATTGGCTAGAGCCTCTTGAACTACTTGCGAGACGAGCTGGCGCATTTCCTGTGGCATTGCATCCAACTGGCGAAGCGATCTAGTGTTTAGCGTAATGTCGGCCCCGCTTCTCCGATTTTCAGCCACGATCGCAGCTAAATCTTCGGGGGCCTGGAAAGCCGACGCATCGTCCAAGCGGTCAATAAGAACTCTGAGGTCCGCTAACGTCTCTACCGCGGTCTCTCGTATCAATTGGGCGTTCTCCTTGATCACGTCGGGGCCAGCTTCGGCGTTGACCTCGAGGCCACCCGCTTGCAGTGACAACAGCGCTAACTTATGGCCAACATGATCGTGCGCTTCATTGGCGATCCGGGCTCGCTCCCTGAGGACGGCCTCTGTAGCCACCCTTTGCCGCTCCAGCTCTTTATGCTGCGCAATCACCCGGTACGACTCAACCAGATTTCTATTGTAGGAAATAACCAGCCCAGCCAGGAACGGCGCAATGACGAGAACCGTGCCTTCAACCAGCCAGGCAATAGTTGGATCATTGGTTTCCTTCTCACCCGCCTGAACAGTGACGATCGTTTCCTTATCCGACCACCCGACTCGGCAGAGGACGAAGGCAGCGACCACAGCCGCGAAACTGCCCCATCCTCGCTTACGCAGTGCCAAGTTGAACACGGTCGGAAGAAAGAAGACGTTAGTTACAAAAAGAGCACAAACTGCTGGCGGAAAAAGAACCAGAAAGGGATATCGTTTGCGTTGAAATTGCAGCGCGATCATCAATGCGATTAGCGCTATTAACGCCACCCGACTTTGCTCGCTAGCTCCGCTCAGTGAGACGAAACCGATCAAGCAGATTGACGCAAGGTAGATGAGGTCGCTCCACGTCCGACCCCTAAAGGGATCGTCACCCGAATCTGAGACTACGCGCTCCAAAGTGACACCCCGTTTAGTCACAAAATCCTTGACCAGCAAAAAACAGGCGGAACATTGCGCAATTCTAGCTCGTCAACACACCCTCGGGCAACTAAGGATTCATAGCTACTTGGCCAAATTTAAATGTCCAGTTGGCTGATACCCGGATCGGACCCGGTAATTCAAACTGAGGATGGCGGTCAAACGGTCGCCCTCCCCACTGAAGTCAACGGAAATAGAAAGGAGTACACATTGGACAAGGAAAACGTTGCCCCGTTCGAAATGGAGCGGATCGACTACCCGGTAATCGAGGAAGACGCTCTAATGCCCCCATTGAGCCAGGAGATGGTCCGACAGGAAGCAAAACAGGGGCTTCTCGAGATCAGAGATTTTGTGACCGGGGACGAGTTTGTCGCGATGCTGCAAGAACTGTATGCGCTACCGGTTCAGGAACGAGACGAGTTCGTTCGAGGCACGATCCTCGACGAAGATGAGTTAGAAGATCGAGGTATCCATGTGCCCGAGGGCCTGAAGATCCAACGTTCACGGTTTGGCGACGGCCGACCCACTCTGTTTTGCGTGGCGAAACTCTTGTCAGACGGGGTCAGGAAAGTGACCTACACGTTCGACAGTGAGACGGCACTGGCTTAAGAGGTGCACCTGTGGAAGCGACTAAGAAATTCACGGATAGAGCCAGTTTTCACGGCGCAACTAAAACTGAGCTCGAGTCGAATGATGCTGGTCGACGACTGTTCGGGCTTGCGAATCAGGCGGCTCTTTTTCCGCACCAAGGCGAAATCTTTCTCAACGAGCAGGAATTGGTCCTTGGTGACTGGCTGACTCTGCGGCCCACTGATATCCAGGATGTTGACGTCGAGTTCACACCCGAGTATGGACGCTTCACAGCGGGCGGTAGCCGAGGCGGATTTCCCTCTCTCGGATTCGTTAGGGATCTTGGTAAGCCCCTGAACCTCTATCTCACTAACGGAGACAGAATCTCGCTTCTAGTGAACTTCAGACTGGTCAGTGGAACTAACGACAATAAGTCCTGGCTCGAGAAAATTCGCTCGTTCGCCAACATCGGATGACTCCCTTTGTTCACCCCCAAGCAAATCATTGCAATACCAGAAGGGATTCACCATGTCCGTAAATACCACGTTCAACAAGATCGACAGCGAGATCGCCGAGGTAGAGCTTCGCATCAACAAGGAAACGATCACGAAGCAAATCGATGACTTCATCGAAGTTATCGCTTCTGATGGGTTCATCGGCTACATCAACGATGTCGCTCAGCTCCCCACCCATGCGGAAAGGAAGGAGCTTACTGCAAAGACCGCCAATCTCGAGACTTTGCGAGAGCGCGGAGTGCCAGTTCCTGACGGACTGCGATTCACAACGCGCGAATTCGAGCTACCCGAGGATGGTCGTGAGGCTGAGGGTCCCCTGCTCAAGGTTCGACCGGAACTTGATCCGCGAATGGGAGGCTGCATCAGCATCGGTTTCTACGTCTGCGCCAGCTACGGCAACTAGCTAAAGCTGCGCCCTAACCACCTACGAAGTAGCCCCACTTACAAGCGGGGCTACTTGCCTACGAATGGTACTTAGATGAAAACACCTCAAGTCGCTGTAAAACTTTCTAATCTTAGCAAGAGGTATGGTTCGACTCTCGCACTCGATGACATCAATGTAGAGGTCCCCGCAGGGACAGTAGTGGGTCTTGTGGGGTCGAACGGTAGCGGAAAGTCCACACTTCTACGCCTTATTGCCGGAGTCGAACGCCCTTCCCACGGGGAAATCGAGTTCTTCGGGAAAAACCTCGCCTCCAGCGAAACTATAGGGAGCGGGACTGGAGCTGCAATCGACGCAATGGCGCTTTGGCCGCGCTGGTCAGTCAAACGAACTTTGACATACCTTGGTCAACTTACTGGGCGAACGGACGAGGAAGTCAAGGACGTAATTAAATCCCTGTCGTTGGGTGAGTATTCGTCGAGAAAAGTTCGGACGCTATCGCTTGGAAACCGTCAACGGGTGCAAATTGGTGCCGCTTTGATTAATGGTTCACTCCTTACCATTCTTGACGAACCAATGAACGGTTTAGATCCCCAGGGGCGCCTGCTTATGCGAAACCTCATAGAGCAGTTACCAACTGACGAACGCACTGTCTTAATCTCAAGCCACGACCTCAATGAAATTCAAACCCTTTGCTCCCACATCATCCACCTGGAACGCGGAAGAATGATTTTTGCTGGTGAGCTCGCTAGCTACGTGGGGGAAGCGAAAACTTTCTTAGTACATTATCCGCCGGAACTGAGTGAGGCGATCAGTTCCATCATTGATCATCGACTTGTCCGAACTGGCTCACACAACCCTGGCGTGCTGGAGGTGGACGATCAGAATGTCGAAACCCTACGGACCCTAATGGAGGAGCACTCCATTCCGGTCTTGAATCTGGAGACGAAGAAGCACACTTTGGAGGATCAGTTTCATGCACACGGCAGACCGTAAGACGGTGGTCAAAGTCGAAACCAGAAGGTGGTTACTTCATCCGGGAGTCTTTGCTCTACTCGTAGTTGCGTCGTTACTAACCGCACTGTTGTCATACGCCGCAGTCATGGCATCAAGCGGGGCCTCCTCAGATGCCGGTGCGGTCTCGATCGACACCACGGCAGCACTCGGGCCCGACTCAGAAGATCCGGAGAAGCTGGATCTCGCCGCAACCTCGATCTATCTACTAGCGCCACTTGCGGCTTCACTCCACGGCGTTCTTTTCGCTGGAAGCGAGCTCTCATCGGGCGCTCTGCTCAATATTGCGGTCGCGGCGCGGCGTTTGAGAACGATCTTCGCCGTTCGGGCGCTATCTCTAGTACTTTTGTCGTTAATAACCGGAGCAATCCTAACCGCATTATCGATCGCTGGGTTGACGGCAGGTTTGAGGCAAGCCGAAGTACCAAGCCTCACCCCCGAAGCGCCCCTTGGTACCGTCATCCTGGGCGGATCCATTCTCTACGCCACCGTTGCCGTGATCGCATTTGCGGCAGCAACACTGCTAAGACGGTGGGTCGTCGTTTTGGTTGCACTCGTAGCTTATTTCGTCGTTGCAGAACCCCTGTTAGCTTCAATGCTGTCCGAACATGCTTCGAAGTGGTTGCCTCACGTTTCGCTTGGAAAGTGGGTGGACTTTGAGCCCGAGAGACGATTCGCTATCCCAACTATGGTTCTGGCACTTTTGGCTCTGGTCACTGCCGTGGTTGGCACGCAGCGTGATCGAGCTGCGAGGTAAGACCGTTTTTGTGAATTCAGGAGACTAGATGGATCTCATCCGCCTCACCGCGCGCTTTGGCAAGCGGTACAGCGGCAAGATTGCACTGGTGATCGTGCTCCAGCTGGTCACCACCCTGGCCACGCTGTACCTGCCGGATTTGAACGCGGACATCATCAATAACGGTGTCGCGCAGGCTGACGTGCCGTATATCTGGCGGGTCGGCCGCACGATGCTGGTGGTGGCGCTGGTGCAGGTCGTGGCGGCTATCGGGGCGACGTGGTTCGCATCCAAGGCCGCGATGAAAACGGGCCGCGATGTCCGCGCGGCGGTGTACGAGCGCGTAACGGGCTTTGACCACGAGGACATGTCACACTTCGGCACCGCCACCTTGGTCACGCGCGGGACGAACGACGTGCAGCAGGTGCAGATGACGTTCCTGCTGTTCATGAACTTTATGGTGGCAGCGCCGATCATGGCTATCGGCGGCATCATCATGGCGTTGCGCCAGGATGCGGGTATGTCCTGGCTGGTGGTCACGGCGGTGTTGGTGCTCACCGTGGTTGTCGGTATCACGGCGGGGTTGTTGATGCCGATGTTCCGCAAGATGCAGTCGAAGCTGGACAACATCAACGGTCTGCTGCGTGAGCAGATCGCCGGCATCCGTGTGGTGCGTGCGTTCGGCCGCGAGGAGTTCGAGGCGCAGCGTTTCACGGAGGCGAACGAGGACATCTCCAGGCTGAGCCTGAACATCGGGCGGGTGTTTGTGACGATGTTCCCGGCGATCATGTTGATCCTGAACCTGGCCACGGCCGCGGTGCTGTGGTTTGGCGGGCATCGTGTGGACGAGGGCCTGGTGGAGGTCGGCTCGCTCACCGCGTTCATGCAGTACCTGATGCAGATCCTCATGGCGGTGATGATGGGTGTGTTCATGCTGATGATGCTGCCGCGCGCGATCGTGTGTGCCACCCGCATCGAAGAGGTGCTTGGGCATGAGGTGAAGGCGCCGGCGACGGTGGGGTCGTCGATAAGCAATGGCGTCGTGCGCTTCGACGATGTCTCCTACACCTACCCCGGCGCGGAGAAGCCGGTGCTGGAGGGGATCTCGTTTGAGGCGCGCCCGGGCACGACCACGGCGATCATCGGCGCGACCGGCAGTGGCAAAACCACGCTGGTGGGGCTGCTGCCGCGGTTGTATTCGCCCACTTCGGGGCGTGTGCTTATCGACGACACCCCGGTGACCACCATGCCTCGCACGGATCTCGTGCGGGCGGTGGCGATGGTGCCGCAGAAGCCGTGGCTGTTTTCGGGAACGGTGGCCTCGAACCTGCGCATGGGCAACCCCGACGCCACGGATGAACAGTTGTGGGCGGCGCTGCGGACCGCGCAGGCGACATTTGTGGAGGATCTGGACATGCCGATCTCCCAGGGCGGCACGAACGTTTCCGGTGGTCAACGCCAGCGCCTGTGTATTGCGCGGATGCTGGTGGCGGATCCGAAGGTGTATGTGTTCGACGACTCGTTTAGCGCACTGGATGCCACCACCGAGGCAAACCTGAACGCCGCGATGCGCGAGACGGTTCAGGAGCGGACGGTGATTGTGGTGGCGCAGAAGGTGGCGTCGATACGCAATGCGGACCAGATCCTGGTCATGGAGGCCGGGCGCATCGTCGCCCGCGGCACGCATGAAGAACTGCTGGCGCAGTCCGAGACCTACCGTCAGATCGAACGTAGCCAGGCGGAGGTGGACGCATGAGTGAGCACATGACCGAGTTGTCTGATGAGCAACTCGCCGAATACGAAGAGAAGATGGCCGGCGACGACTATTCCGGCAAGGCGCCGCGCAAGGCGAAGAACTTCTGGCCGTCCGCGAAACGCCTGCTCGGGCTGCTCGCCCCGTACAAGGCTGCGCTGGTCGCGGTGTTTGTGATGAACGCCCTGTCCGTCGTGCTGGCCGTCTACGCCCCGCGCGTGATGGGCCACGCCATGGACGTGATCTTCTCCGGCGTGGTATCCAAGCAACTCCCGCCCGGCACCACCAAGGAGCAGGCCGTCGAGGCGATGCGCGCGGCCGGGCAGGACCGGTTCGCAGACATGGCCGGCGCGATGGAACTGACCCCGGGCAACGGCATCGACTTTGACCGCCTGCGCGACCTGATCGTGCTGGTCCTGGCGCTGTACTTGGCCTCTGCGGTGCTGATGTGGGCCCAGGGCGCGATCCTGAACAAACTGTCCATCCGGGCGGTGTTCAGCCTGCGCGAACGGGTTGAAGCGAAGATCAACCGTCTGCCACTGTCCTACTTTGATACCCGCCAGCGTGGCGACGTCATGTCGCGCACCACCAACGACGTAGACAACGTCCAGCAAGCCCTGCAGCAGTCGTTGTCCTCGCTGTTCAACGCGATCCTGACCGTGGTGGGCATCCTGGTCATGATGTTCGCCATCTCCTGGCAACTGGCACTGGTCGCCCTGCTTGCCATCCCGCTGACCGGCCTGGCCATGGCGGTTGTAGGTACGCGCTCACAAAAGCAGTTCACCACCCAGTGGAGGGCCACCGGCGACGTCAACGGACATGTGGAGGAGTCCTTCTCCGGCCACGACGTGGCGGTCATCTTCGGCCGCACCGACCAACTGCGCGAACAGTTCGACGAACGCAACGAGGAACTCGCAGGTGCTGCTCAGAAGGCGCAGTTTTTGGCCAACTCGATGCACCCGATCATGCAGTTCGTCTCGTACCTGTCGTACGTGGCCATCGCGGTGCTCGGTGGTGTGAAGGTCGCCTCCGGCAGGCTCACGCTTGGCGATGCCACCGCGTTCATCCAATACTCCCGCCAGTTCAACCAGCCGCTCGGGGAGATCGCCGGCATGATGCAGATGCTGCAATCCGGCGTGGCGTCCGCCGAGCGTGTCTTCGAACTGCTGGATGCGGAGGAAGAGCCGCGGGAGCAGGGGTCGTCGTCAAGCAAACGCTTCAACGGGCTGGTCGAGTTCGACGACGTGTCCTTCTCGTACACGGACGCTCCCCTCATCCGCGACCTGAACCTCCGCGTCGAGCCGGGCCAGACCGCCGCGATCGTCGGACCGACCGGCGCCGGCAAAACCACGCTGGTGAACCTGATCATGCGGTTCTACGACGTCGACGCGGGTGCGATCACCATCGACGGCACCGACATCCGAGACATGCCTCGCGCCGAGCTGCGCAGCCAGATCGGCATGGTGCTGCAAGACGCCGTGCTGTTCAAGGGCACGATCATGGAAAACATCCGCTACGGCCGCCTCGACGCCACCGACGAGGAGGTCATCGCCGCTGCGAAGGCCACCTACGTGGACCGTTTCGTGCACGCGCTGCCAGAGGGCTACGACACCATCGTCGACCAAGACGGCGGCTCCATCTCCGCAGGTGAGCGCCAACTGATCACCATCGCGCGCGCGTTCCTCTCCCAGCCCGCACTGCTGATTCTCGACGAAGCCACCTCCTCAGTGGACACCCGCACCGAGGTCCTGGTCCAGCAGGCGATGAACGCGCTGCGCTCCAACCGCACCTCATTCGTCATCGCACACCGCTTGTCGACGATCCGCGGCGCCGACACCATCCTCGTCATGGAACACGGAACGATTGTGGAGCAGGGCAGCCACGCTGAGCTCGTCGCAAAGCAAGGCGCGTATTGGAAACTGCACCAATCGCAATTCGGAGAGGACTAGGAAAGTTCTCCCAGCGTTCACCCAGATTTCACTCTGCGTGTGTACGGTCAGCGCGAACGACTGCCGTACACGAGTGATTGGGCGAGCATGAACACACACGCAGCGGGCGGGGGCACCGCGCTTAAGGAAGCAGCACCGGAAAACCCGGAGAACACCGCCACCCGGAAGGATGACGCTCCCAAGGATCCACTGGGCTTTTTGCCTCTCGACGGCGCCGCCAAGCAGGCCGCGAACTGGATCGCCGTAGCGCTCGGTGTTTGGCTGCTGCTCAACGGCGTGGGCATGATCGGCGACGGCTTCAAAATGGTTGCCGGCGACCAGGCCAAGGAACTGTTCTCGTTTGCCGAGAACCCGTTCGTCGGCCTTGCCATTGGTGTGGTGGCCACGGCGATTATTCAGTCGTCGTCGACCACTACCTCGATCGTGGTCGGCATGATCGCCGGCGGCCTGCCGCTGAGCATTGCGGTACCGATGCTCTTCGGCGCCAACATGGGTACCTCGGTGACCTCCACCCTGGTCGCGCTCGGCCTGGCGGGTAACAAGACCCAGTTCAAAAACGGTTTCTCCATGGCGACCGTGCACGACTTCTTCAACCTCATCGCCATCTTGATCTTCTTCCCGCTGGAGATCTTCACCGGCTTCTTGTCGCGCACCGCGTCGGCGATCGCGCCGTCGCTGAGCGGCCAGGGCGAAGGTGTTGTCGCCGGTGCCTTCGAGGCCATCGGCGACGGGCTGGACACCATCACCGAACCGCTCGTTGCCCTGGCCGGCAGTCTTGTTTCCCCGCTTGGCGACATGTGGGGCGGCATCGTCCTGTCCATCATCGGCATCGCGCTGATCCTGTGGTCCATCCAGTTCATCGGCAACCTGCTCAACGCCCTGCTGGTAGGCAAGGCCCAAGAGATCCTCTACGCCGCGCTGGGCAAGAACTCGTTTGTCGGCCTGCTCTCCGGCGCGGTAATCACCACCCTGGTGCAGTCCTCCTCCACCACCACCGCACTGACGGTGCCGCTGGCGGCCTCCGGCAAGTTCGAGGTCCGCACGCTGTTCCCGTTCGTGGTCGGCGCGAACATCGGCACCACCGTCACCGGCCTGATCGCCGCGTTCGCTGTCTCCGGCGCGGACGCCGAAGCCGCCATGGCAGGCGCGCTGGTGCACACCCTATTCAACGTGTGCGCCGCAGCCGTCATCCTTGGCATCCCGTTCATGAGCAAACTGCCGCCGGCCGGTTCTGACTGGCTCGCCGGCCTCGCCGTAAAGAACAAGCTCTACGTCTTCCTCTGGATCGGCGGAGTGTTCTTCGCTATCCCGATCCTCGCCGTTTTCATCTCCAACGCGCTCACCTAAGGAGCACCATGACCGACGCGAACCAGACGCCAGACCTGTCGCCAATGGCACAGGAACTCATCCAGAACGAAGCCCCCGACAACGCCCTTGTGGCCCTGCTCAACGAGCTCGAGGAAACCGCCGCAGAACTTCGCGACGAACTCGCCGCCCGCCACGCCACCAACCAAGCACTACTTAACGACGACACCGACGCCGACACCGACCACGTGCGCTACAAGAAGGTCAACCCGAACGTCACTCCGGAGCAGGAAGAAGAGTTGGAGAACTTCCCCGAGTACTGGGCCAACGCGAAGGGCTCCTGGTCGAGCTTGTTCAAACTGCTTCGCGAGTTCCGCGTCGAGATGCGAAAGGGCCACAACGATGCCAACGATGCGTAAAACCCTCACCGCCGCACTCGCGGCCGCGGCGGCGCTGACGCTGGGCGCCTGCTCCGATTCCGGCTCGGGTTCCGGTTCCGGCGAGGCGTTCACCATCACGGGCTCGTCGACAGTCGAGCCCATCACCCGCTACATGCTCAACCGCTACAACTTCGACGCCGAGCTTGAGGCGGTCGGTTCGACCGACGGCTTTGACAAGTTCTGCGCCGGTGACGCCGACATCAACGACGCCTCCGTCGCCATTCCCGGCAGCGAATCCTCCATCGACTACCAGGCACAATGCGCCGAGGCCGGCGTGGACTTCTTCGAGTTGCCGATAGGTCTGGACGCCATCACCATCGTTAAACACGCCGACAACGACTGGGCCACCGACCTGACCGTCGAGCAACTCCACGACATTTGGTCGAAGGAATCCACCGTCACCACCTGGTCCGACATCGACCCATCTTGGCCGAACGAGAAAATCAACCTCTACGGGCGCCCCACCGGCTCCGGCACCCTCGGCGTGTTCGAGGACATGGTGCTTGGCAACGACACCATCCGCGACGACTACCAATCCAGCGACGACATCCAAGAACTGTCCACGTGGGTCTCCGAAGACGTCAACGGCCTGAGCTTCATGGGCATCGGCAACTACCTAGCCACCGAGGGCACGGTGCGCAACAAGATCGACAACGTACTCGTCGACGGCATCGCCCCCACCGCCGACGAAGCCAAGAGCGGCAACTACCCCCTGTCGCGCCCGCTGTTCATCTACGTCAACGCGGAATCGGCGAAGAAGGACAACGTCGGCGAGTTTGTCACCACCTACCTCGACAACGCCGAAGCAGTCATGCCGCGCGTGTACTTCTACCAGCTGCCCGAGGAGGTCTACGACGCCACAAAGCAGCGCTTCGCCGACGGCACCACAGGTATCGACGAACAGTGGCACGCATTGAACTAACATCGCGTCCATGAGCACCCCTTACGGCAACTTCCGCATCGGCGACCAAGAGCGCATGGACGCCATGGACATCCTCGGCCGCGCGCTCGGCGAAGGCCGGTTGGACATGGCCGAGTTTGACAACCGGTGCCAAGCCGTCGCCGAGGCCCAAACGCAGCAGGACCTGCAGCCGATTTTGGGGGATTTGCCGACGGGCCGGGGCGGTGGGGTCGTCGATAAGCAAGTGTCCGACGATGCGGTCCTGTACAGCCAAGCCGAAATCATGCAGGCACGCCGCTCCGGGCGCCGCACCCGCGCCGGCGTGTTCTGGCTCGGCACCATCGGCTCCATCGGCCTGGTGAGCATCTTCGGAGCCGCGGGATCAACTGCGCTGTCCGGCCTGTCGCTACTGATCATCCCCACCCTGTTCATCCTGCTCTACGTAATGAAGGTTGGGCCCGACTCCTGGTACACCCCCAGCCTGCGCCAACTCGAACAACAGCGCCGCCAAGAAATCAAACGCCGACAACTCGAAATCGAAGCCGCCCAGGTCCACCAGCAGGCCCTCATGCGCGCACAACGCAAAGACCAAATCAACCAAATGACCAACGACGCGCTCAACATCGCGCAAGACACCGTCAATCGCTTCCGCCGGAAGTAGACCCGGCCTACAGTGGTAACCCATGAGCGAGCCACTGAAACCGCACCGCCATTTCGACCAGGCGGAAAAACTCAAGAACGTCTTCTACGACATCCGCGGCCCCGTCACCGCCACCGCCGAGCAGATGGAACGTGACGGGCACACCATTTTGAAACTCAACACCGGCAACCCCGCCGTGTTCGGTTTCGAGGCGCCCGACGTGATCATGCGCGACATGATCGCCAACCTGCCCACCTCCCAGGGCTACACCACCTCCAAAGGCATCACCTCCGCCCGCCGCGCAGTGGTCACCCGCTACGAAATGATCGAAGACTTCCCGCACTTCGACATCGACGACGTCTACCTCGGCAACGGCGTGTCCGAACTGATCAGCATGGTCACCCAAGCCCTGCTCAACGACGGCGACGAAATCCTCATCCCCGCCCCCGACTACCCGCTGTGGACCGCCGCCTCCACGCTCGCCGGCGGCAACGTCGTCCACTACCGTTGCGACGAAGAGGACAACTGGAACCCGTCCCTGGAAGACATTCGGGAAAAGGTTACGCCGCGCACCAAAGCGATCGTGGTCATCAACCCCAACAACCCCACCGGCGCCGTCTACTCCCGCGAGATCCTAGAAGGCATCGCCGACATCGCCCGCGAGCACGAGCTCATGGTCCTTGCCGACGAAATCTACGACCGCGTACTTTACGACGACGCCAAGCACATCTCCATGGCCGAAGTCGCCCCCGACCTCCTCTGCATCACCTTCAACGGCCTGTCCAAGGCCTACCGGGTGTGCGGCTACCGCGCCGGCTGGATGGTCGTGACCGGGCCTCGTCGTCGAGCCAAGGGGTTCATCGAAGGGCTTGATCTATTGTCGGGTACCCGTCTGTGCGCCAACGTGCCCGGCCAACACGCCATCCAGGTCGCTCTTGGAGGCCGCCAGTCCATCTACGAACTCACCGGTGCCGGCGGCCGCCTGCGCAAACAGCGCGACGTCGCCGTCCGCAAACTGCGCGAAATCCCCGGCGTTTCCGTCGTCGAACCCAAGGGTGCGTTGTACTGCTTCCCCAAAATCGACGCCGAAATGTACAACATCCACGACGACGAACGATTCATGCTCGACCTCCTCAAATCCGAGAAGATCCTCATGGTCCAAGGCACCGGCTTCAACTACCCCACCCCCGACCACTTCCGCGTGGTCACCCTGCCGTGGGCGTCCCAGTTGGAAAACGCCATCGAGCGACTGGGCAACTTCCTGGCGGACTACCACCAGCACTAGGGGTTGTTGGCGGTTGGCGGTTGGGCGCCGCTTTCCGAAAATAGTTCCCGGCCGGGGAACTATTTGGGGGCTTCGACCCTTTCTCGCCGGCATTCCCCCAGGTCGGCACGCCGTTGAGACAAAATAGTTCCCGGTTTCGCCCTGAGGCCGGGAACTATTTTGCACGCCCGCCGGCTACGGGCGTTAAGGCGCGTTTCCTGACAGATTCCACAAAATCTGTCAGGGTCAATTTCTGACCAGGCGCGATGCCGGTCGCTGACAGATTCCGCCGCAATCTGTCAGCCGCGAGGGGTTGTGAGTGGCCGACACCTACCCCGACTTACAGCAGCACAAACCCCTTGACCCCAAACGGACGCTGCCATAGTATCGACGAGGAATTGTCCCCGAAGGAAGGAGTAGGCCGTGCTCATGTTCCGTGTTTCCGCCTAACACGAAACAGAAAGTTGAATGAGCATGCCTATTACCCTAAATAACGTCTCCCTCGAGTGGCCTAACGGAACCTCCTGCTTCTCGGACTTGAATGCCATATTTTCAAGTCACCTAACCGGCCTGATCGGCGATAACGGTTCCGGAAAAACGACTCTGATCAGGGTCATTCTCGGCGAGCTACAGCCAAGCACGGGTTCGGTCGAACGCCCGTCGAAAGTCGCTTACCTACCTCAGGATCTTGGACTGCAACCGGACACTACGGTTTCGGACGTCTTTGGGGTTACCGAAATCATCGAGGCAATCAACGCCGTCGAAGGTGGCCAGTTCAATCCCGAATTGTTCGAGCTCATTGGTGACCGGTGGGATGCTGCTGAAGAGACTCAGGCTGTGCTGTCCGCTCACGGCCTCCCGCTCAACTTGGACAGGCCGCTGTCCACCATGTCCGGTGGAGAGGCTGTTCGTGTTGCACTAGCTGCGCTCATGGCAGACAACCCCGATTTCATCGTGATGGACGAGCCAACAAACAACCTCGATGCGGAAGCAAAAGCCCAGCTGATCCGTTCTCTTTCCAAATCCAATGTTCCTGCAATTGTGGTGAGCCACGATCGCGACTTGTTGGATTCCGTGGACGAAATTGCAGAACTTCACGACGGGAAGCTACGTCTTTTCCCCGGCAACTACTCCGCCTACCGCGAAACTCTGGCCAGCGAACAGGACGCAGCGATGCGGGAGGTGCGGGACAAGAAGGCGGTTCACAGTAGGCAGGTTCGGGAGCGTGAGGCGATGCAAACTCGCATTGCCCGGGACGCTCGTCGCGGAAAGAAGTTCGCGGCTAACAAACGCAAACCTGGCATGGCGATGGGGCTGGACAAGGATCGGTCGGAGAAGACTGCTGCTCGGCGTGGTGCGGCTCATGCCGAGTCTGTGGAGTCGTCTCTCGCTGCGTATCGTCACGCACAAGACAAGGTTCGCGACGATCAACATGTGTTCATTGAGCTTCCCGGTACGGCGCTTCCGAACGGAACCCGTGTTATGGAAATCCCAGGGCTCACTGTTGTGGGCCCCGAGCGTGTCCGGATCACTGGGCCGAACGGCAGCGGAAAGACGACCCTGCTCAACTCTGTTGCAGACGGTAGCGCGGGGTATGTGATTGGGAATGTGGGATACCTCCGACAGCGCATTGTTCTCGACCCCAATCAGTCAGTTTTGGAGTTGGTCTCGGAGGCCAACGCTTCTGCTGATCCGCAGTATATTCGGGACCAACTCGCGCAACTGTTGTTTCAGAATGAGACTGTGCACGCGCCTATTGGAACGCTTTCGGGTGGTGAGCGTTTCCGCGTTGAGTTTGCCCGTGTTCTTCTTTCGTCGCCTGCTCCGCAGCTATTGCTTCTCGACGAGCCCACCAACAACATCGATATCTCAACCGTGAACTGGCTTGTCTCCGCTCTTGAGAGTTATGCAGGTGCGGTTCTTCTCGTCAGCCACGACGAAGACTTCTGTGAGCGTATGAACCTTGACAGGGAAGTTTCCATCGATGATCTGACCTGATGGCCCCTGCAGCCCCCGCAAAATAGTTCCCGGCCGGGGAACTTTTTGGGCGTTTGCACCCCACCGCGGCGGTGTTTCCCCAGGTCGGCATCCCGGCGGGGTAAGAAAGTTCCCGGTTTCGCACTGAACCCGGGAACTATTTTGCACGCCCGCCTGCTACGGGCGTTGAGGCCCCGTCCCTGACAGATTCCACAAAATCTGTCAGGGTCGATTTCTGACCAGGCATGATGCCGGTCACTGACACATTCCGCCGTACTTTGTCAGCCGCGAGGGGTTGTTAACGGCAGACAGCAACCCAACTACACCGGGCGGAAGGTATCCGGCGAGGCGGCTTTCCAGTCGGCGGCCCAGGACGAGGGGGCGTCGTCAAGCAGTTGGCCTGGGCGCAGCCATTCGTAGATGGAGGCGTAGGAGCGGGACTCGGTTGGGGAGATGTTGCGGCGCAGCATGTCGGGGCGCAACTCAGACGGGTCGGTGACTCCCATGGAGGCCATGAGGCGCACGGCGGTGTTGACGGTGGTCTTGTGGTAGTTGTACACCGCCTGGGACTTGTCCTTGACCACAACGGCGCGGTTGCGGCGCGGGTCTTGGGTGGCCACGCCGGTGGGGCATTCGCCGGTGTGGCAGCGTTGTGCCTGGATGCAGCCGACGGCCATCATCATGGCGCGGGCGGAGTTGGTGTAGTCGGCGCCTTGGATCATGCGCATGACGATGTCGGAGCCGCCGGCGACTTTGCCGGATGCGCCGAGTTTGATTTGGTCGCGCAGGCCGGTGCCGACGAGTGCGTTGTGCACGGTCATCAGGCCGTGGGTCAGTGGCATGCCCATGTGGTCTTCGAAGTCGATGGGGGCGGCACCGGTGCCGCCTTCGGATCCGTCGACGACGATGAAGTCGGGTGCGGTGCCGACCTCGCGGATGGCCTTGCAAATGGCAAGTACTTCTCGACGACTCGACACACACAACTTGAACCCTGCCGGTTTACCGCCGGACAGTTCGCGCATCTTCGCGATGAACTCGATCAACTCGACAGGGGTGCTGAACACGCGGTGGGCTGCGGGGCTGATGCAGTCCTTGCCCATGGGCACGTCGCGGATTTCGGAGACTTCCTTGGTGATCTTGTCGGCTGGCAGCACGCCACCGATGCCTGGCTTGGCGCCCTGGCTGACTTTCAGTTCGACCATCTTGACCTGGTCGTCGGCGGCGCGGTCGCGGAACTTAGCGGGGTCGAAATCGCCGTCGTGGGTGCGGGCGCCGAAGTAGCCGGTACCCATTTGCCAGACGAGGTCGCCGCCGAATTCCTTGTGGTACGGGGAGACGCCGCCTTCGCCGGTGTTGTGGGCGAAGCCGCCCATGGCTGCGCCTTTGTTCAGTGCGCGCACGGCGTTTTTGGACAGGGAGCCGAAGCTCATGGAGGACACGTTCAGCATGGAGATGGAGTACGGCTGCGTGCAGTCCTTGCCGCCGATGAGGGTGCGGGGCGGTTCGGAGGGTTCGTCGACAGGCGAAAGAGTGTGTACGAGGTGTTCGTGGTTGGTGGCGTAGACGTCTTGGACGGTGCCGAAGGACGTTTCGCTTTGCATGCCCTTTGCGCGTTCGTAAATTGCGTTTCGCTGGTCGCGGTTGAAGGGGCGGCCGTCCCAGTCGCGCTCGATGAAGTATTGGCGCAGTTCGGGGCCGATATCGGTGAGCAGGGTGCGCATGTGCCCGAGTACGGGGTAGTTGCGCAGGACCGGGTTTTTGGTCTGAGTGAGGTCGTGGATGGCCACGCCGCCCAACGCCGCTGCGACGCTGCCGAGGGCGACCTTGGCAAAGTTTCCTGACTTGTCCTTAGGCATGCGCCCTATCATGCCTTAATGTTTTGTTGTTGTTGACAGGCACGCGGTTTCGTCGACTAGAGGGTGCGTCCGAGCGCCCGCATTTCCCATCCGGCGTTGCACCATTGTTGCACGTCCAGGACGTTTCGGGCGTCGATAAGCAATTGCTTTTCGACGACCCCAGCAACCCTCTCCGGATCCATCTCCCTAAACTGCCCCCATTCGGTGGCGAGGATGGTCAGCTCCGCGCCGCGCAGCGCCTCTTCGAGCGTGTCGGCATAATCGAGGGTTGGGAAGACCTTGCGGGCGTTGTCCATCGCCTGCGGGTCGAAGACGGTGACGTTCGCGCCGGCCAGGGAGAGTTGGCCCGCCACGGCGAGTGCCGGCGAATCGCGTACGTCATCGGAGTTTGGTTTGAACGCTGCACCGAGAACGGTGATGTTACGACCGATGAGACTGCCGAGCTCCACTCGTGCCAAATCGATTACGCGCTGTCGGCGGCGCATGTTGATGGCGTCAACCTCACGGAGGAAAGTCAGGGCCTGATCTGCTCCCACCTCGCCGGCGCGCGCCATGAACGCGCGAATATCTTTCGGCAAACAACCACCACCGAAGCCGAGGCCGGCGCCGAGGAATTTGCGGCCGATGCGGTCGTCGTAACCAATCGCGTCTGCGAGTTGGGTCACGTCCGCGCCGACGATCTCGCAGACCTCGCTCACCGCGTTGATAAACGAGATCTTCGTGGCCAAAAACGCGTTCGCCGACACCTTCACCAACTCCGCCGTCTGCAGGTCGGTGACGATAAACGGGGTGCCGTTGGCCAGCGGCGTCGCGTACACCTCGCGGGCGATTTCCTCCGCGTGGGAGTTCTCGCTGCGGTGTCCTAATACGATCCGGTCCGGCTCGATGGTGTCCTTGACGGCGTATCCCTCGCGCAGGAACTCCGGGTTCCAGGCGATCTCCACGGTCGCGCCTCGGCCGGCGCGACGAGTCAGATCGTCGGCGCGTTCCTGCAGCGCGGCGGCCGTGCCGACCGGGACCGTGGACTTGCCCAGGATGACGTGGTGGCCGTGCAGTTTGGGCACGAGGTCGTCGATAACCGCCTCGACAAAGCGCGTATCCGCCGCATACGACCCGCGCTGCTGCGGCGTGCCCACCCCGATGAAGTGCACGTTGGCGAAGTTGGCGGCCTCGTCGTATTTCGTCGTAAAGCTGAGGCGACCTGCGTCGATGTTGCGCTCCAGCACCTCCGGCAAACCCGGCTCGTAGAACGGCACCTTGGAGTTCTTCAGCGCCTCGATCTTGTGCTCATCCACGTCGACGCCGAGCACCTCGTGGCCCAACTCCGCCATGCACGCCGCATGCGTCGCGCCAAGATAACCAGTGCCGATCACAGTCAGTCGCATGGTGGCCATTATGCCGTGGCGGTGTTGGCACTGCAGGGCGACGCGGTGGCGGGGTTGATCGTCTAGTTCCCTCGGCAGGCTGCTAGACGATTCGCACCGTATTGCAAACCATCTTCAACATGACCTGGGGAAACGCAGACAAGGCGGGCGGATCGTCTAGCAGTTCGGACCGTCTAGCTAGACGATGCACCACCAGCCCTACTGAAAGTTCAGATACGCCTTCGACGGTGTCGGGCCGCGCTGGCCCTGGTACTTCGAGCCGAGCGCACCCGAGCCGTACGGAGTGTCAGCCGGGGAGGTCATCTTGAACAGCGCGAGCTGGCCGACCTTCATGCCAGGCCACAGCGTGATCGGCAGGTTGGCCACGTTAGACAGTTCCAGCGTGATGTGTCCGGAGAAGCCCGGGTCGATGAAGCCCGCGGTGGAGTGGGTCAGCAGACCCAGGCGGCCCAGCGAGGACTTGCCCTCGAGGCGACCGGCCAGGTCCGCGGGCAGCGTGAAGCATTCCAGCGTGGAGGCGAGGACGAACTCGCCGGGGTGGAGGACGAACGCGTCGTCGTCGGAAACCTCGACGAGCGTTGTCAGGTCCGGCATTTCCAGCTTCGGATCGATATGCGTGTACTTCGAGTTATTAAAGACTCGGAAGAACCTATCCAGGCGCACGTCAACCGAACTCGGTTGGACCATCGACGGATCGAACGGGTCAATGCCAAGGTGGCCGGAGTCAATGGATTCGCGAATGTCGTGATCTGAAAGCAGCACGACACAGAGTGTACTTCCCGTTTTTGGGCCTCGACTAAGCGGTGCTAAAGTCGTGAAAGCTGCCGGCGTAGTTTAGTGGTAGAACATCAGCTTCCCAAGCTGAGAGTGCGGGTTCGATTCCCGTCGCCGGCTCCAAGGCACTGGTTATTTTTGGGGGCGAAATGGATCAGCGGACGGTCAAATTAGACTCGACGGATCACGGCGAGTTTGTCATCTACCAGACCGAGGACGGATTAACGGAAGTCCATCTGCGAGTTGTCGACAAATCAGTATGGATGACTCAAAGTGAAGTCGCAGATCTCTTTGATATATCTCCGGCAAGCGTGAGCATTCACCTCAAGAATATCTACGCCGAAAACGAGCTGAGCAGGGATCGAACTATTAAAGAAATTCAAATAGTTCGATCTGAAGGAGATCGCGATGTTTCGCGAACACTCAAACATTACAATCTGGATGCGATTGTTGCTGTCGGCTACCGAGTTAAAGGACCAAGAGGAAATCAGTTCCGACGCTGGGCCAGTGAAATACTCCAGGAGTATTTGAGAAAAGGTTTCGTCCTCAACGACGAAAAGCTCAAAGACCCCCGCGGAACCGATTATTTCGACGAGCTACTCGCGCGAATCCGGGATATTCGATCCTCCGAAGCTCGCCTCTACCTCAGACTACGAGACATTGTCGCGCTTGCTACGGACTACAACAAAGATAGTCCCAAAACACGCGGGATTTTCAGCTGGATTCAGGACAAACTCCATTACGCAGTTACCGGTCAAACTGCTTCAGAAATCATTGCGACACGTTGCGACCCCGGAGCCGACAACCTGGGGTTATCCACTTTCAAGGGGAAAGTGGTACGGAAAGGTGATGTAACCACCGCAAAAAACTATCTAACAAATTCCGAGCTCACCACACTCAACCTGCTAGTTTCCCAGTTTTTGGAATATGCAGACCTCCAGACTCGTATGAGAAGCCCTATCTACATGAAGGATTGGTTGGAGAATACCGATTCGTTTATTGAATTCAATGGCTTCGAGCCGTTGAAGGATCGCGGAAGAATCTCGCGCGAAGAGGCCAACAGACTAGCCAAAGAACGCTACGAGCTATTTAATGCTGGTCGGGAATCCGACAATCTAGCCGAAGCTGACGCAAAACTGGTCGAGACCATGAAGCAGATTGACCGCCGGATTCTTGCAGACCGAGCCCGTTTAACACCCCGCGTAACAGACATCCCGGACGAGGAGTCTTAAACCCCTCACGCTTTCGTCGTGCACGCCGTGACGGGCTGATCGGACAGCAGGATGGCGCGGTAGCCACCACCATCAACCGTGTAGCGCAGGATCTTCCAGTCTGGGTTGTATTCCTGCGCGAGTGCGAGGTCTTCGGGGTTGTGGTTGTGGGCGGTGATGGTGTCGTCGCCAAGTGGTGTGCTCACGCGGAATGTGAGCGTGGTGCCGTCGTGGGCGAGGATGTCGATGGGGAACCAGCAGAATTTTTGGTTCATGGCGCGCAGCACGGGGATGTAGTGCTGGTTGTGGCCGCGGGTGCGTTGGTCGCATTCGCGGTAGGTGCAGGTGCGGCGGGTGGCGGGGCGTTTGGGGAAGGGGACGGCGTCGTCGCCAACGCGTACGGCGGCGGCGCTTGGCGAGTAGTCGAATGTCGCGCCGGTGTTGGCGACGAATTCGTGGCCCTGCGCAGCGCTATCAAACTTTGCGACGACCACCTCACCCGTCTCATCAAGCGTAAACGCAAAGGTCAGCCCGTCCATGCTGCTGAGGGTGGCTGGGGTCCAGTCGGTGGGCATGCCAAAAGACATGGTGCTCCTTGAAATATCGCTCTTCCGGCGCGGCGGTTGCGCGTGCCGGCGGATCTTCCCTCGGGAGCACCGTGCGCGATGAGCGCGGTTGCTAATCGACGAGCCGAGGGGCCTTATCCGTCAGATTTCTTGATCCAAAACGACACAATATAGACCAAGCGGTCTAGTGTCAAGTGGTGCGGCACCCGCTCCCCTACCCGCAGCGGACGATGGGCTGCGGGTCGTAGACGGTGGTCTGGGTTTCACGGGAGAGTTCGTTGCCGGCGAGGTCGTAGATAATGCGGGTATCCGAGGTGGTGAACCCGGGTGCGCCGCCGGACGGCGAGCAGTTCGGGCCGGACACGTTGACCGGCTGCGGGCTGGTCTGGGCCCAGCGGCCGCCGTTGATGGACTGCACGTTGACCGTATTCACGCCCATGAGGCTGACGGTGAGTTGGCCGCCGCCGACGTTGGTGGCGATGCGCACCGGGTAGGGGCTGTCGTTGCGGAACTGCAGGTCGATGGCGCCTTCGTACACGGTGGCTTCGCGGCCGGCCGGGTAACGGGAGATGTAGTAGGAGTGCGGGGTGTGGGCGACGTCGGTCATGCCGGCGAAGTAGGCCGCGTTGTACAGGGTGGTGGCGAACTGGGAGATGCCGCCGCCGACGGCGGTGTCGGCACGCCCGTTGAGGATGATGCCGGATTCGACGTAGCCCTGGGCGGTGCCGCGGGGGCCGGTGTAGCCGTTGAGGGAGAACGTCTCCCCCGGGTTCACAATCGCGCCGTTGACGGTGTTGGCTACCAGGGCGATGTTGGTGCCCGAAGCACCCGAGTAGCCGCCGGTGGTAAACGAGCCGACCACTTCGTTGAAGGTGGCGTTGTTCGCTTCTTCGGTGGTGAAGTCCGCGGGTACCGGCTTGTAGTCGGCGTCCCAGGAACGCCCCTTGGAACCGAGGACGCGGTCGTTGAAGCCGGCGAGGGTTTTTCCCCAGTCCACAGCGGTGCCGTCGACGGAGGGTTCGACGCCGCCGCCGGTGAGCACGCGGGCGTTTTGCATCTCCA
Source organism: Corynebacterium coyleae (assembly GCF_030408635.1). NCBI lineage: Bacteria > Bacillati > Actinomycetota > Actinomycetes > Mycobacteriales > Corynebacteriaceae > Corynebacterium > Corynebacterium coyleae. Next base: position 2,280,044 of record NZ_CP047198.1, read on the forward strand.
CTTCGGTCTCGGCGAGCTGCTCGGCCAGGATGGCCTGCGCTGCCTCGACGTTCACATTCGGGGCGATCTTGCCATCGACGTTGGGGAAGCTGACCACCTCGCCAAGCCGCTCCTGTGGGATGGCGGCCTTGTGATCATCGCGACCGGTCACGGTCAGCGGGCCGTCCAAAGCGGCACGCACGGGGCCGTCCATGGCGGCGCTCATCACAGCGTCGTCGATCGCCGGCGGCACGGAGGTCGGCTCCACATCGATGCCGTCCGGGTTGAGCCAGCCGGTGGTGGTCTCCTCGCGCAGCAGGTCGCGCTCCACCTTCTGGCCGTTGATCGGCTTGGTGGTCTCGGCCTTGCCGGCTTCGACGCGGATGGTGCCGTCGGTGGGGTCGAAGTGCAGTTCGTCGCTGATGCGGTCGAGGGTGCGGTTCAGGGCGGTGTCGTCGATAAGCGGAACCGCGTCGACCTCGTGGGTGGTGAACAGGCCGCGCAGGCGCGAGATCGGGTTGGCGGTTTCGATGCCGGCGGCGTCCACGGTGGCCTGGTAGTCGATGTCCAGGCCGGACTTCGCAGGCACGAAAGTGGAGGTCTTGTCGCCGGCGCGGACCTCGACGGTCTTGTCAGCAGCGCTGCCGAGTTCGCCCTCGAGCTTGGCGCGCGCCTCGTCGGGTTTCATCGCACCGATGTTCACGCCGCCGACGGTGGTGCCGCGCGGGACGTTGCCGCGGTGCATCGCCAGATCCGCCAGGTACACAGCAAGCGCGATGGCGAGGATGCCGAGCAGCACACCGAGCGCGATCTTGCCGCCGCGTCCCTTGCCACTCGCCTTGTGCGAGGTTGCCTTCACCGTAGTCACCCAAACAAGGGTAATGCAGATGTTTGAAAAAGCGGGTTAGAGGTTGTCGTCGATAAGCAATTGCTGCACGCGGGTGGCTGCCTCATCGATGCGGTCTTCGGCGATGTAGCCGTTGTTCACGCACCACACGACGTGGTCGATGATGGCGGGCAGATCCTTACCCGTGGACCACAGCGCCTGGTCGGCGCCGGAGGCGATGGCGCGGGCGACGGCGTCGCGGGTGGGCGCGTAATCGAGGATGCCGCGCATGCCGGATAAGTCATCGGTGACCACGACCCCGTTGAAGGGCACTCCGCCGGGGTAGTCGCCCTCGCGCAGCACGCGGTAGGCCTCGGGGTTCATGGAGCTGGGCACGCCGTCGGGGCCAAGGCCCGGCACGATCATGTGGCCCATCATGACGCTAGAGCGCGGGAACTGCTTCAGCAGCGGGCCGTAGGGGCGCATGTCTAGGTCGCGGACCTGGTTCAGCGGCGGGGTGACGGCGAGTTGGTGGTGCGTGTCGCCGGAGGCGCGCCCGTGGCCGGGGAAGTGTTTGAACGTGGGCGTGACCTGGGCGTCGGTGAGCCCCTGGGAGAACAGCGTGGCCACCCGCACGACTTCGGCCGGGTCGCCGTGGAAGGCGCGGTCGCCCACAACGTCCAGGTCGGCCACGTCAAGGTCGAGCAGCGGCGCGTAATCCACGTTGATGCCGTGCGCGCGCAGGGAGCGGCCGATGTCCCACCCGGTGCCCCGGATGACCTCCGGCGGGGTGCCGGCCAGCGCACGCGGCGGCATGAACTCGCCGAGCACGTTCGTGTGGCGCTGCACCCGGCCGCCCTCAAAATCGATGGCGACAACAAACGGCCGCTCGTACTGTTCCCGCAGCGCATTGATGTTGCGGCCCGGTTCAGTGAGCAGCCGCGGGTCCGCCCAACTCGGAATGATCAGCCCGCCGACACCCTGGTCGAGCGCCACCCGCGCCTGCTCATAGTTCGCCACGCCAACCACCATCAGCGACGCCACCCGCGCCCGCAGGTCCTCGGGCACGCGTTGTTGCGCGGGGCTGAACAGCGCAGGAGCTTCTTGCGTATCGACGACCCCACCCTCCGGCACCGCGGACGACGCCGTCACCGTCTCCGGCGCCGGCGTGGGTTCAGGCGCGGGTTCGGGCTCGGGGGCACTACACGCGGCAAGCCCAACGCACGCCGCGAGCGCAATGGTGTGCGCGGCGCGTGCGGCGAAGGCTCGATTCCGCATGTGACTGACCCCTTTGTGGCCCCTTTGTGGCGTGTAAAAACGCCCCTACTCTACTCGCTGCTGGTAGCCTTTTCCGACATGTCCCATACCGTTGACCTCCCCGAGCCGCTGAAGCGCCACGCCGCGTCCCCTGTCGTGGCGAGCGCCGTCGTTGGCATTGTGCTCGGTGTGGTTGGTGTGCTCGGTATTGCGGCAGCGTCGGGCCAGTCGACGGTGCCGGATAATACGGCCGTTTCCGCTGATGATGCGGTGCTTGGCGGGCCGGAGTACGGCTCGCGGAAGTAGGGCTGGGTGGGGTCGTCGAGAAGCGCCCATGCTCTTGGGTGGCTAGTTCTGACCCTGCTTACGCTGGCACAGCCGCCGGGGCAGGTTGCGGCTGACACCAAGTTTGATCTGGTTGCCAACCCGGCGCGGTTTTTGGCGCGGGCCACGCATGCGTATACGGATGAGTTTCCGCTGGGGCAGGTGCAGAACCAGGCGTATGGGTATCTGTTTCCGCAGGGTGCGTTTTTCTGGCTGTTTGGGTGGTTGCCGGATTGGTTGACGCAGCGTGCGTGGTGGGCGTTGTTGCTGGGTGTGGCGTATTCGGGCACGTTAGTGCTGGCGCGGCGCATCGGTATCCGGGGCACGTGGCCGCCGGTGTGTGCGGCGTTGCTGTACGCGTTGAGCCCACGGATTTTGACGACGCTGACGGCGATCTCTTCGGAAGCCTGGCCGGTGGCGCTTGTGCCGTGGACGTTGGTGCCGCTGGTGCAGCGTCGCCCGCAGGTGGCGCCGGCGGTGGTGGCGGTGGCGTGCATGGGTGCGGTCAACGCAACGGCGACCATTGCGGCGTGCCTGTCAGCGTTTGTGCTGCTGGTGGCGCTGCGCCGCTTCCGCGAGGCCGCACGCTTCACGCTGGGTGCGATGTTGGTGTCGGCATGGTGGATCGGCCCGCTTCTGGTGCTGGGCATGTATTCGCCGCCGTTTACAGACTTCATCGAGTCCGCGCGTGTGACCACCGCGTGGCTCAACCCGGTGGAGATCCTGCGCGGCACCACCAGTTGGACTCCGTTTGTGGACACCGAGCGCGCCGCCGGTCACCTGTTGGTTGCGGAGCCGGTGTTCATCATCGCCACCTGCCTGATCGCCGCGTTCGGCCTGGCGGGCCTGGCGCGGCGCGACATGCCGTGGCGCTTCCCGCTGCTTGCGGTGTTTGTGGTGGGGTTTGTGGTGTTGGGGTCGTCGCCAATGTTTGCATCGCTTTACGACGACACCCTCACCCCACTGCGCAACCTCCACAAGTTCGACCCGCTGGTCCGGCTTCCGTTGGTGCTCGGGGTGGGGTTTGTGGCATCGCAGGTGCGTCGCCCGCAGGTGGTTGGGGTGGCGTTGGCGGCTGCGGTGGCTCTCGCGCCCGCGTGGTCGCTGCGCCTGCTGCCGGAGGGCACCTGGTCGGAGGTTTCCGAGGACTGGGTGGCGGCCGGTTCGTGGTTGGAGGAGCACGCCGCGGGCACGCGCACGTTGGTGGTGCCGGCATCGTCCTTTGCGCGCCAGCATTGGGGGTGGACACGCGACGAACCGATCCAGGCCCTGACCAGCACGCGCTTTGCGTTTAGGGATGCGGTGCCACTGGTGAACCCGGAGGCGATTCGTGGGCTGGACGGGCAGGTGGCGGTCGCAGATAAGCAGGCGCTTCGCTCCATCGGCGTGGGCGCGGTGGTGGTGCGCCGCGACCTCGAGCGCCAGCCCGTCACGCCGAACCTGGGCGAGCCGGACGCGAGCTTCGGGGAGGTGGATATCTTCCTGTTGGACCCACACGCGGACATCATGGACACCGACCGCGCGCCGATTGCCGTCGACGGCGGCGGTGAGGTCCTCGCGCTGTTGTGGCGCGAACTCGGTTACTTCCCGGCGCGCCTGACCGGCGAGAACCCGGACATCGTCACCGATACCCCGGCTCTGGCGGTGCGCAACTACGGCACCATCCACGGGCAATCGGGCCACCTTGCCGACGAATCCGAGGACACCACCGTGCGCAACCGCGTGAAGGACTACCCGTCCGCCGGCACGCGTGTTGGGGTGGTGGCGGATGGGCAGGTGCGGGCGTCGTCCTCACGCGCGGACGCCGGCGCTTTCGGTGGTCCGGTGCCCGCGAACTCGCTGACCGCAGCCTTCGACGGCCTGCACGAGACCGCCTGGTGGCCCGCGCCGGGCGACCGCAACGCGTGGATCGAGTTTCAGACTCAGCAGCCTCAGATTTCGCTCACCGCCACCGCGGACACCACCGTGCAACTCTGCGACGGGCACGACAATTGCCGCGACGTCACCCTGGTCAAGGACCAGCCGCGCACCATCACGCGCGGCGGCGCCACCCGCCTGGAACTGACCGAACCGGTGGGCATCCGCGAACTCGACGCCGGCATCCGCCGCATCGTGGAGGTCCCCGGCACCGCCGACCGCTACTTCTTCCAACGCCGTTTCCCCGACACCGACGTGATCCAGCGCCGCTTCACCACCGCCGTGGACAGTGAGTGGGAACTCTCTCAACCGGCGACAATCGACGGCGAGCGCCACGCCGGCCGCGTGTTCCTCGCGGCCGGTACGCACGAGATTGTCACCCGCGCCGAAACCGTCATGCTCTCGCGCGCCCCGCTGCCCAACCACACCGGCGAGCGCATGATCCTGACCACCCGCGCGTTCAACGAAGGTCTGCGCGCCACCCTCGGCGGCGTCCCGCTCGAGCCCATGCGTATCGACGCCAACGCCCAGGCCTTCCGCGTCCCCTCCGACGCCGCCAGCACGCCCGCCGCCGAGTTCGACATGTTCTTCACCGGCGACGGCGCCTACCGGTACTCGCTCGTCGCCGGCACCCTGCTGAGCCTGCTGGTCACCGCCCGGTGCCTGTGGGTGCCGTGGCGCCGCTTCGAACGCTTCACACCCCCGCCCGGCGCGAACTGGCTGCCAGGCCTGGCCGTCATCGCCGCAGCTCCCCTGCCCGGCGCGGCCGCCGTGGTACTCGCGTGGGTGGTGCGCCGCTTCACCGTGATCCCGATGCCGCACCTGGCCGCCGCCACCATGACTGTGTGTGGCCTCGTGCTTGCACGTGCGCCCTGGCCGGCGGCGAACTACGCGGGCTCGTCCACCTTCCTCATCCTCGCCGCCTGCTTCGCCGTGGCCTGCCTGACCAGCCGCGCGCCGGGGACTTCCACCAGTTCGTAGGAGATGTAGGAAACGGCGGTGCTCAGCAGGGTGGTCGCGGCAAAAATCAGCAGAAAGTGCCCCGAAAACATGGGCACGCCGAGCATGGGGAACACGAAGTACAGCACCGCCATGTGCCACAAAAACACCGAGTAGGACCAGTGGCCGAGCGTGCGCATACTTTTCGACGACAGCACCGTCCCCTCAAACCTCTGCCCCAGCGCAAAGGGCGCCACGAGCAGGGCGGCGAACACCGCGCCGAGGACTATCCGCACGTTGAACTCCAGCGGGCTCGGGTGCTCCAGGCCGCGCGGGCCGATCACGCCCGCCGCCCACGCCACCGGCAACGCCAGCAGCACAAACGGCCAGCGGGGGCCCGCGTAGCGCACCCCGGCGCGCTCTACCTCGGCGAGCACCAACCCGACGGCGAACCACAGCACATACGACGGCGGCCAGATCTGCAGGTTCAGCACCGCCGGGTCCGCAATGCCCGAGACCGCCCACGGCCACACGAACCCGAGTGCCACCGCGACCGACAGCGCCACGTACCGGCCCCGCGCGCCCAGCCGCAGGTACAGCGGCAGCACGATGTAGAAGGCGACTTCGATGCACAGTGACCACATTTGGGTGAGGCCGTCGATAAGCGCGTGCGGCACATAAACCTGCACCAACAGCACATTCGCCACCACCTGCGTTGCGCTGACCCCCGCGAGCGGCGGCAGCGCAAGCAGCACCACCGCCACGCACACCACGTACGCCGGCACCAGGCGGGCAACGCGCCGCGAGTAGTAGCCCGGGCGCATCCCGCCGCGCGCGAGCAAAAACGCCGAGAGGGCGAAAAACACCGCCACGAAGTAGTCAAAGCGCTCCAACACCGCCGAGCCGGTCCCCGTCTGAAACGCGACGTGCGTGGCCACAATGCCGTACGCGGCCACGGCGCGCAGGCCGTCGAGCTCGGGCAACACAGCGGGTCTTGGATTCACGATGGGCAAAGTCTAGTCGCCCGGTAGGGTTAGGCGGGTGAACCTGCGTCGTCGATTAGCCATCTGCCTGGGCATCATTGTCGTCTGCGCCGCGCTCAACATCGCCTCCCCCATCGTGATTGCAAAGCAGCGCACCCTGCAGCCCGGCGAGAGCATCATGCTTTTCGACGACGCCCGCTCCCGCACCGTCACCCTCACCAAACAGCCCAAATCCGTGCTGGCCGAGGTGGCCATCGACGGCGATGTCGTAGACAGTTTTCTCATCGACCCCTCCACCGCCTTCCCCGCCAAAGGCCGCGCCGGGCTCGGCCCGCTGCTGCCCTACCAGCCGGAACGGCGCACCTACCCACTGTTCGACACCACCTCCGGCCAAGACGTGCCGATGGATTATGTCGGCCCCGGCAACGTGCGCGGCATGCAGACCTATAAGTACGCCGCGACACTTTCCGACGGGTGTGTGCGCACCGTCGACGCGGAACGCCGCACCGGCCGCATCCTCGACGAGATCTGGGACTGCCCGCCCGAGCAGTGGGTGCTTGCGGAGGAGACCAAGGCAGCAGCTGTCGACGCCGCGCGCCGCGACGTGGCCTGGCTGCGTGGCCTGCAAGTCATGGCGGTGCTCACCCGCTTCATCGCGGCCGCGGCATTCATTGCTGGCCTGGTGGCCTATGCGCGCCGCCGCTAAAAGGTGGTGGGCGCCGGTCTATGGCGCCCTGCTGGTTCTGGCGCTGACCTGGCCGTTTCTTGTCCCCGGCGAGGCGTTCGCGCTGCGGGACATGATGGTCTTCGACGCGATGGAACTCACCCGCGCCTCGTTGGGGTGGGGTGACCTGCCCGCCCGCAACGTCCCCCAAGACGCCCTGCTTGGCGTCCTGCCGTATCCGGTGTTGTTCCTGCGTGTGTTCATGGTGTCCGCCGCCGCGGCCGCCGCGTGGGCGGGGTGGAAACTCGGCCGCACCCCGCTGGGCCAGGCGGCGGCGATGACGGTGGCGGTATGGAACCCGTTCGTCGTAGAACGGCTGCTGCAGGGACAGTGGTCGCTTGCCGCCGCGGCCTGGCTGCTGCCCCTGGTGGCGTTGGGGGTGCACCCGATGTCCGGGCTTGCGCACTGGCTGGCGTCACTGACACCGACCGGCGCCATCGCCGCCGCGTGCGTGGCCCGCAGCCCTCTGACCACCGCGCTGACCTGCGCGCCGTGGGTCGTCGCAGGCATCTTCGCCGGGGCGGGCGGCACCTCCTCGGCCGTCTCCGCCGAGGTGTTCGCCCCGCGCGCCGAAGGGCTCACGGGCACCCTCGGCGCGCTGCTGGGCCTTGGCGGAATCTGGAACGCTCACGCCGTGCCCGCCTCCCGCGAGGCCGGCTTCGCCCTGTTCGGCATCGCGCTGTTCGTGCTGCTCGCGCTGGCCTGGCGCGAGGTGCCCCGCCGCCTACTCGTGCTCGCCGGGGTCGGCTTCTGCATCGCGCTCGCATCTTGGGCGGGCCTGCTGGGGCCGGTGGTCGCGCATGTCCCCGGGGCCGGCCTGCTTCGCGACAGCCAAAAGTGGCTCATCCTCACCATCCCCGCCCTGGTCACCGCCGCCGGCGCATTAAGCGCCCGCCGCGCCCTCGCCGCCGCCACCTTCGCGCTCCTGCAGGTCCCCGACGCGCCCGTCGCCGTCGCCGCACTCACCCCCACCACCGTCGAGATCCCCGCCATCAACCACCACGGCCGCGACGTCCTCTTTGAATCCCGCCCGACGCTCACGCTTATCGACGACCACCCCACCGTCGACCCCGCCCCCAAAGCCATGAACGTGGTCGAATCCGGCGCGCTGACCGTCGACGGTGTCGTTGTGGACGCTCCATCACCACGCTGGGTCGCCGCCCAAGCGGCCATCGACGACACCGATGCGCTGCGCGAGATGGGTATCGGGGTGGTGGTGCGTTCGGATGGGCGGGTCGTCGATACGCAAGCGCCCGCGAACCCGCTGCCACCTGCGGGGATCGCACTGTTCGCACTGTGGCTCGCGGTGCCAGCAACGCTGCGCCGCAACCGATAGTTGGAACCTCCCATGATTGAAAGCTTGCATGAATTGTGTCGCGCGGTTAAAGTGAACTCCAGATGAACAAAAGGTTACGCACCGCAGAATCAAGGAGGTATAGCCGTGGCCAACAACAACATCGATTTCAGCATCATCCGCGAGCGCGCCCTGCGTAACATCCGCGAGGACCTGCTCGTCGAGTTCGCCGGACAGTACGACGCACTCGAGATCAACGACGCCTTCGACGCCGTCGTCCGCGCACACAAGCGCACCGCAACCGTCGAAGACTTCATCCCCGTCCTCGTCGAAGCAGAAATGCGCGACCGACTCCGCGACGGCGAACTCTTCCCACAGGCCGCCGCATAACTCACAGCAAAACCCAACGCCCAACCCCTTTGCAGCGGTTGGGCATTTTGCTATGTTCGACACCTAACACTGTCGGTAGCGAAAGCACACCGGCACCCAGCGAACGTCAACCCCACGCGCCCGGGGAAAAGGGAGCACACACCGGCGCCTTGTGGCCGTATCAAGGCTGAAGCGGTTCGATTCCGCTCACACGCACAACGCATGCGGCCTGCACGACGCACACGGGCACAACCCCCACCACAGGGTTGCACCGAGCACGATTTACTACCGCGACGTTGGGGGTGACCCGGACACTTTCGTGAGGGTTGGGAACGGGGACAGAACTTTCAAGGAGGCACACATGCTGCTCGCAGAAGCACTCGCACGCCGCGCCGAGGCGCAAGACCGCCTGAACAAACTGCAGGAACGCCTGGTCCAGGGCGCGCTGATGCAGGAGGGCGACACCCCGCCGGAGGACCCGGCGGACATGCTCGAGGAAGTCGCCGCGCTGCTGCAGGAGATCGAAACGCTGGTGCGCCGCATCAACCACACCAACGCGAAGACCGCCTTCGAGGGCGCGACGCTTACCGACGCCATCGCGCGCCGCGACGCCCTACTGCGCTCCCGCCGCCTCTACGCCGCGGTCGCCGACGCTGCAACGATTTCAAACGCCCGCTACTCGCGCTCCGAAGTACGCTTCGTGCCCACCGTGGACGTCAAGGCGCTTCGCGACATGGCCGATAGCGCCTCCAAGGCCTACCGCGAACTGGACACCAAGATCCAGCAACTCAACTGGACCACACAGCTCATCGAGGTGTAACGAGCTCCACGAGCACCGCCGCGAACCTGCGGCCGGTCTCCTCCCACGAAAAGCGCTGCGCCCACCGCCTGGCATTGCCCGCCAGCCCGGCGCGGCGCTCAAGTGTTTCGCGGGTAACGTCGGCGAAATCTTCGCCCGACTGCACGAGCCGGCCGGTTTCGCCATCACGAATCGAATCCGCCACCCCGCCCGCCGACGCGTACGCCACCGTGGGCACCCCATGCTGCGCTGCCTCAATCACTGCAATACCCCAGCCTTCCTTCCGCGACGGCAACAGGTGCACATCCGCGCGTTCCAGCAGCGCGTGCTTGTACGGCTCGGAGACGTGCCCGTGGAACACCACGTCGCCGCGCCCCTGCGCGTAGGCCCGCAGCTCGTCTTCCCACCAACCGGAGCCGACCACGTCCAGCACCGCACCCGGGATGCGCGCCGCCGCGTCGATCGCTTCCTCGATCCGCTTGTGCGGCACCAGCCGAGAGAGGGTGAGGAGGTGGGTGCGGTGGTCGTCGTAAAGCGAGGGCACATGCGCAGGCACCGGATCCACGCCATTCTCCACGATCTCGATGTCACCCTCGCGCACGCCAAGCGCCACCAAATCGCTTCTCGACGCCTCCGACACCGTCACATACCGCGCCCCCCGATACACCCGCGGCGCCACCTTCGACTCCAAAAACCACCCCAACCAGCCAATGACCGGACCAGCCACCGGCCACTGCTCCTTATGACAATGGTGCGTCAGCAACACCACCGGCCTACGCGTAAACAGCCGGGCGAAAAACGGAATACCGTTCTGCGTATCCACCACCACATCCGGCCGGTTACGCCAGAGAGACAACGGCGCCGCCAAATACACGCTGAACTTCCCGCCGGCACGCTCGTAGCGCACCCCGTTTCGGCGTGACCGCCGCGGCGCATCCGTATGCTTCGCCGTCCGATACACCACCTCGTGGCCCTGCTCGGCCAAGTACTCCCCAACGCGCTCGAGATAGCGCTCCGAACCGCCGCCCTGCGGGTGGGTGGAGTCGCGCCAACACAACAACAACACCTTCACGGCGCAATGACCTCGAGCCCAACTTCACGGGCGGCCTCGGCGAGCCTGTCGTCGTACGTCAACACCGCATCCGCCTCCACATCCAACGCAGCCTGTAAGTGAATCGCATCCAACGTACGCAAATACGGCATCGGCAACATACTCGCAGCCCGCAGCGTCCCCCGGCCAAGTTCCGCGATCGAAATTCCCCGCAAGATCATCGTAGCCTCCCCCTGCGGCCGGCCGAGGCGCACCGCCAAGCGCCGCAGCTCAATCTCCAACAAGTCCGACGACACCACCTCGTATTCGCCTGCCTCGAGCCACAGCCGCATCGCGTGCGTGTGCGGCTCCAACTTGAGCAGACAGCCCATCGCCGACGTGTCGGCGTACACCCTGCGCATGTCAGTACCTGTCCGCGCGCATATCGTCGAGCGCATCCGCCAGCGACTCGCCCTCCACCTGCGGTACCGGAAGGTCGAGCCAACCACCCACCCGGGTCGCCGGACGGGTAATGGCCAGGCGTGGCTGCGGGTCGTCGAGAGGCATCAGGCGCCCGACCGGCTCGCCGTTATTCGTCACCACGAAACTGCGCCCTGCACGCACCTCACGCAGGATCTTCGCCGAATCATTGCGCAGCTCGCGCTGGGAGATCCTGCGCTCCACCAGCGATTCGTCCCATTCCGGATGTGCCATACGCCGAAGCGTAGCACGGTTGCTACAGTGCTAACATTGCGCGAATGCACCACACCCGCCGGATGGCCACGCTCCGCCGCTCACTGCGGCTACTGCGCTCGTTTTCCTACGAGCAGTTCCGCCCGCGCGTGTTCTACTCCTCCCTGGCGCGCGATACGCGCATGCTTATCGACGCCCTCGCCAACGACCTTTCCCTACCCCCCATCACCAACCACTCCGTCCTCGACGTCGGCGGCGGACCCGGCTACTTCGCCGAAGCATTCGCAGACTGCTTCTACGTCGGTCTAGAGCCCAGCGTGTCCGAGCTGTCCGCCGCCGGCCTGTCCGGGTTTGGCTCCGTACGCGGCGACGGCGCAGCCCTGCCATTTGCCGACGACTCCTTCGACGTCGTGTACTCCTCCAACGTCGCCGAGCACATCCCGAACTGGCAGACCATGGGCGAAGAAATGCTACGCGTAGCCAAACCCGGCGGGCTTGTGGTGCTCAGCTACACGGTGTGGCTCGGGCCATTCGGCGGGCACGAGACAGGCCTGTGGCAGCACTACGTAGGCGGGGAGTACGCGCGTCGTCGATACGCAAAAGTGCACGGGCACGAACCGAAGAACCGCTTCGGCGAAACACTCTTCGCCGTCTCCGCACGCGAAGGCCTCGAATGGGCCGAAGCCACCGGACGCCTCGCCGCCGCCTTCCCCCGCTACCACCCAGCGTGGGCGTGGTGGGTCACCCGCGTGCCGGTGCTGCGCGAGTTCGCCGTCTCAAACCTCGTCCTCGTCCTGCGCGGCTAATACTGGGGCCTCAACAGCAGAGTGCGCTGTATTCGATCCATCTTCTTCATCACACCGAGTGTTTGGGGAGACATTGCATGCGCCAAGGCATACATGTCCGTCAACCGTTCCTGGTGGTCAACGTTAAGAATCTGTTCCTGGTGGCTTACACGGTTCCGGAGCCGACGCAACTGTTCTAAAGCAACCGCCACCGCATACCCATCCTCAACTTGGGCGGGAACTGGAGGTGAAATGCTCGAGCGGTGCCTTTCAACAAGCTTCGATGTCAACCCTGGGAAACCACTCACCAGTGCATGAATCCAAAGATTCTCTTTTGCTGAAAATCCTGTCGCGAAATCCGCACGATTGGCCGGCGGATGCAACGGGAAAAGAGCACTTAGATTCCCAAACGAGAGCTGCGAAACCCTGTCATCCAATGTCACCGGAGCCTTAAATCGGGGATGATTCCGAGGTCTGCGCCGAGCGCTACGTTCCGCTGCATTCCGTGCATCCGTTGCCATGCGCTCCACTACTTTTCTAAGTGGACGAGCCGGGTTCTCAAGCCAATCTTCAGTACTGCTTTGCGCTTGGTTCCACGACCTTAAAGATGCGTCAATACGATTTCTCAGCACAGGCTCGAAGACCGAAAGCGCCTCATACCAAGCCGAAGCAATTGCACTTTGCCACAGATACAAGGATTGAACTGAGCGATCAGAGATGCTGTCCGCGCTTCTCCCAGTCTCTCCCACAATAACCATGCGGTATGACCGAACACGAGCGTCACTCAATCCCCCAAGCATTTCACCCACCATGCCGTGAGCATAACAAAATGCCCGCCTCGCGGCGGGCATCCTGCAAAATTAACAACAGATCTTGTCTGAAGTTTTCCACGGGCGATGTTACAGCATCACCCGTGGGCGGGCAAGGGGTTACTTCGCGGCGTGGATGCGCTCGTCGAGCTTCTTCAACTGGTCGAAGATCTCCTGCGGGATGCGGGAGCCGAGGCTCTCGAGGTAACGGCGGGAATCCGCGACGTCTTCCTTCCACAGTTCCGGATCGGCGGTGAGTGCCTCGCGGATGTCCTCGATCGGGGTGTCCAGGCCTTCGAGGTCCAGGTCCTCGGCGCGGGCGGTGTAGCCAACGACGGACTCTTCGGCCTCGACGTTGCCCTCAATGCGGTCGATGACCCACTTGAGCACACGAGAGTTCTCGCCAAAGCCCGGCCACAGGAAGCGGCCGTCCTCGCCGCGGCGGAACCAGTTGACCAGGAAGATCGACGGCATGCGGTCGCCGCCCTTCTTGCCCATGTCGAGCCAGTGCTGGAAGTAGTCGCCCACGTTGTAGCCCATGAACGGCAGCATCGCCATCGGGTCGTGGCGCAGGGAGCCGACGTTCGCCTCGACAGAGGCTGCGGTCTGGCCGGAGGAGAGCATCGCGCCGATCATGGTGCCATGCTCCCAGTCGTGCGCCTGGGTGACCAGCGGGACGGTGTCGGGGCGGCGGCCACCGAAGAGGATGGCGTCGATCTTCACGCCCTGCCAGTCGTCGAACTCCGGTGCTGCGGACGGGCACTGCTCGATAGCGACGCAGTAGCGGGAGTTCGGGTGGGCGGCCTTGCTGGTGGACTCCGGGGTCCAGTCCTCGCCACGCCAGTCGATCAGGTGCGCAGGCTTTTCGCCGTCCATGTCTTCCCACCAGACGTCGCCGTCGTCGGTAAGAGCAACGTTGGTGAACAGCACATTGCCCGGCTCCATGCTCTTCATGGCGATCGGGTTAGAGGCGTAGTTGGTGCCCGGGGCGACGCCGAAGAAGCCGTTCTCCGGGTTGACGGCGTAGAGGCCGTCTTCGCGCAGCTTCATCCACGCGATGTCGTCGCCAACAACCTCGGCCTCCCAGCCCGGCAGGGTCGGGGTGAGCATGGCCAGGTTGGTCTTGCCGCAAGCGGACGGGAATGCAGCGGCAACGTGGTACTTCTTGCCCTCCGGGTTGGTGAGCTTCAGGATGAGCATGTGCTCAGCCATCCAGCCCTCTTCCTTCCCCATCACAGATGCGATGCGCAGGGCGTAGCACTTCTTGGCCAGGATGGCGTTGCCGCCGTAGCCGGAGCCGTAGGACCAGATTTCCTTGGTCTCTGGGAACTGGGAAATGTACTTCGTGTCGTTGCACGGCCAGGCCACGTCTTCCTGGCCCGGCTCGAGCGGGGCGCCAACGGAGTGGAGGCAGTGGACGAACTTGTCGCCTTGGATCTTCTCCAGCGCCTGGGTGCCCATGCGGGTCATGATGCGCATGGACATAACCACGTAAGCGGAGTCGGTGAGCTGCACGCCGAGCTTCGGGTCCGGGTCGGAGATCGGGCCCATGCAGAACGGGACAACGTACATGGTGCGGCCACGCATGGATCCGGCGAAGTGCTCGAGCATTTCTTCCTTGAGCGCTTCGGGCTTCATCCAGTTGTTGGTCGGGCCGGCATCTTCTTCGTTTTCGGTGGCGATGAAGGTGCGGGACTCGACGCGGGCGACGTCGGAGGGGTTGGAGCGCGCCAGGTAGGAGTTGGGGCGCTTTTCCTCGTTGAGTTTGATGAGCGTGCCGGCGGTGACGAGTTCGTCGGCCAGGCGGTTCCATTCCTCGTCGGAGCCGTCTGCGAAGACCACCTTCTCCGGCTCAAACAGGTCGACGGCTTCGTTAATCCAGTCGATGAGGTGTTCGTTGTCGGTGGGCGCTTGGCCCTCCAGGCGCTTGACTTCGGCGGTCATGTGCACTCCTTGTGTAACTGGTTATTGCCAGTGCGTGGCGCACGGCAACCCCAATAATCGTTGCGTTTTGTCCCAAGAGTATCGAAATGTGTGTTCTTCAAGCCAAACCTTGGGCACTTCCACAGCATAGTGGATATAACCAGTACGCCCGAGCACTCATAATACTTTGGGCGGGGGTAACGCGCTACCCCCGACAGGGGTGCATGCGTATCGACGACACGGGGGTGACAACCCGGCCCCTCACCCCTCGCCGGGACACTTGCGTTTGACCTGTTCATATGGACAATAAACACGATGAATAATTCTGAAAACACGCGGTCGGGCACGGGCGAGTTGCCCGCTGGCCGCCCATTGCAAACTGATTTTGAAACCGGTCTGGACTACCCGCGCCTGGGCTCCGTGACCTTTCGCCGCGGCACGCTGACCGATAACCAGGAGGCTCTGTTCAACGAGCATTGGCCGCGCCTGGGCAAGGTGCTGGCGGAGGGCTCGGACGAGCGCATTGATATCGACGGCTGGTTTGGCCGCGCCGGCCACCCCACCATCGTGGAGATCGGCTCCGGCACCGGCACGTCCACCGCGGCGATGGCCCCGCTCGAGGCGGACACCAATGTGGTTGCCGTGGAGCTGTACAAGCCGGGGTTGGCGAAGTTGCTGGGCGCGGTGGTGCGCGGCGGCATCGACAACATTCGTATGGTGCGCGGCGACGGCGTGGAGGTGCTGGCCCGCATGTTCGGCGAGGAATCCCTCGACGGCGTGCGCATCTTCTTCCCGGACCCGTGGCCGAAGGCGCGCCACCACAAGCGCCGCATCATCCAGTCCGGCACCCTCAACCTCATTGCCACGCGCCTGAAGCCGGGCGGCGTGCTGCACGTGGCCACCGACCACGCCGACTACGCCGAGTGGATCGACGAACTGGTCAATGTGGAGCCGATGCTGGAGTACAAGGGCTGGCCGTGGGACGAGGCGCCGATGCTGACGGACCGCCAGGTGATCACCAAGTTCGAAGGCAAAGGCCTGGACAAGGATCACGTGATCCGCGAGTACCTGTGGGAGAAGAAGTAATGGACCTGCAGGCAATGACCCACCCCTACACCCCGGGTGCGCCGGCCGGTCCGGATAGCTACCTGCTGGTGTGGGACGCCCCGAACCTTGACATGGGCCTCGGCGCCATCCTGGGTGGTCGCCCGACTGCAGCGCACCGCCCGCGTTTCGACGCCATCGGCCGCTGGCTCATCGACCTTGCCGCCGACCGCTCCGACGAACTCGGCTACGACGTCGAGCCGGAAGCCACCGTGTTCACCAACGTCTCCCCCGCCGGCGCCGACTCGATCCGCCCGTGGGTGGAAGCGCTGCGCAACGTCGGTTTCGCCGTCTTTGCTAAGCCGAAGAGCGAGGAAGACTCGGATGTGGACGGTGACATGATCGACCACATAGAGCGTCGTCGTAAAGAAGGCGTGCTCCAAGGCGTTGTCGTCGCATCCGCAGACGGACAGAACTTCCAAGAACTCCTGCAAGAACTTATCGACGACAACATCCCCGTCACCGTCCTCGGCTTCCACGAACACGCCTCCTGGGCCGTGAACTCCCCCGACGTCACCTTCGTGGACCTCGAAGACATCCCGGGCGTGTTCCAAAACCCACTGCCGCGCGTCCACCTGGACAAACTGCCGGACGAGGGCGCCTGGCTGCAGCCGTTCCGCCCGCTCAAGGCGCTTGTGCACAACCCGAAAGACTAGGAGCCCGCCGTGTTTTACAAGTGGGGCCACTTCGCCTACCGCCACCGCCGCATCATCCCGGTCATCGTCATCGCGCTGATCCTGCTGATGCAAGTGCTGTTCGGATCCAAACTCGCCGACCGCCTCTCCCAGGAAGGCTGGGAGGACCCGGGCGCAGATTCGACGACGGCGGCGCAGATCGAATACGACACGTTCGGCCGCGACAACTCCGGCGACGTGATCCTGCTGGTGGCGGCGCCGGATGGGGTGGACAGGCCGGAGGTCGTCGATAAGGTGAATGCGCAGTTGGGGGAGCTCAAGGCGCAGCACCCTAACCAGATCGCGCACATCACCAGTTACTTCGAGCGTCCCAACCCGCAACTGGTCAACGCCGATCACACCAAGGCGTTCGCCGCGATCGGGCTGAAGGGCGACGGCGAGCAGACGCTGAAGGACTTCCGCACCATCCAGCCCGCGCTCGAGGCGCTGGAGGTCCCTGGCGGCACCGCCCAGATCGCCGGCGCCACCGCCGTGGCCGACGCGTTGGACACCGGCATGGCCGACGACATCGCGCGCGCCGAAAAGATCGGCCTGGTGTTCGTCGCCATCATCTTGCTGTTTGTGTTCGGCGGCGTGGTGGCCGCGGCGATGCCACTGATCGTGGGCATCCTGTCCATCATCGGCTCACTGTCGCTGCTGGCGGTGCTGGCGCAGTTCCAGCAGGTCAACATCTTCTCCCAGTCGATCATTACGCTGCTCGGCCTGGGTCTTGCCATCGACTACGGGCTGTTCATGGTGTCGCGCTTCCGCGAGGAACTCGACCGCGGCCTGGACACCGAAGAGGCCGTCGCCGTGACCACCAACACGGCCG
This sequence comes from Corynebacterium coyleae, assembly GCF_030408635.1. Lineage (NCBI taxonomy): Bacteria > Bacillati > Actinomycetota > Actinomycetes > Mycobacteriales > Corynebacteriaceae > Corynebacterium > Corynebacterium coyleae. The sequence goes on from NZ_CP047198.1 coordinate 2,297,305, forward strand.
GCAAGACGGTGTTCTTCTCCGCCCTCATGGTCGGCGTCGCGCTGTCCGGCCTGCTTATGTTCCCGCAGGCCTTCCTCAAATCGGTGGCCTACGGCGCGATCAGCGCGGTCGTGCTCGCCGCCGTGATTTCGGTGGCGGTGCTGCCGGCGCTATTCGGCATGCTCGGCCCCAAGATCGATTTCCTGTCCGTGCGTCGTCGCAAAGAGCGCAGCATGGAAGATACGGTCTGGTACAAGATCCCCGCCTGGGCGATGCGCCACGCCCGCCCCGTCGTCGTCGGGGTGGCGGCGCTACTCATCGCCCTGACCGTGCCGATTGTCGGCATCGCGTTCGGCGGCATCAACGAAACCTACCTGCCGCCCAACCAGGTCACCCGCCAAGCGCAGGACGAGTTCAACGAAGAGTTCCCCGCCTTCCGCACCGACCCGGTGAAACTCGTGGTCCAGGGCGCCGACAACGCGCAGCTCGGCCAGATCGTCATGCAGACCCGCGCCATCGACGGCTTCACCCGCCCGCTCAAGCCCGACTACCCCACCGAAGGCGACATCACGGTGCTGTCGGCGCCGTTGGAGAACAGGGACGGTGGGGCGGACGTCGTCAAGCAATTGCGTGAGATTGACGTGCCGGAGGGCGTGACCACCTACGTCGGTGGCACCCCCGCCATGGAAGTCGAATCCATCGAAGCGCTGCTGGAGCGCCTGCCGTGGATGGGCGTCTACATGGTGCTGGCAACGTTTTTGCTCATGGCACTCGTGTTCGGGTCGCTGATCCTGCCGGCGAAGGCCGTGATCATGAACATCCTCGGCATCGGCGCCACCCTCGGCTTCCTCACCGCCGTGTTCGTCGACGGGCTCGGCGCCGGGGTGCTCAACTTCACGCCGGGCCCGCTGATGAGCCCGATCCTGGTGCTCATCGTCGCCATCCTCTACGGCCTATCCACCGATTACGAAGTGTTCCTGGTCTCCCGCATGGTGGAGGCCCGCCAAGACGGCGCACGTACCGACGACGCCATCAAGGACGGCACCGCGCATACCGGTGGGATTATCACCGCCGCGGCCGCCATCATGATCGTGGTCGCCGCCGCGTTCGCCCTGTCGGACATTGTGATGATGAAGTACATCGCCTACGGCATGATCTTCTCGCTCGCCCTCGACGCGACAATCATCCGCCTCCTGCTCGTGCCGGGTGTCATGCACCTGCTGCGCGAGGACAACTGGTGGGCGCCGCGCTGGGTCAAACGTGCCGCGGGTGCGCTCGGCGAGGGCTCTGGCGTATCGACGACACCACCCACCGAAACCCCCATCGAGCACATGGTCGTTGACACCCTGCCCGGCCGCGCCGGCGTCTCCGTCGAAGAGGACGCGACGCTGGTGCCGTTTAGCGAACTCATGCGCGACATCGAGCAGCGCCGCGCCCTCGAGCAGCTGAAGAAGAAAGAACTTGAACGCTAGGACCTGGCTGCGCTGGCTCGCCCCGGTCGTTCTGGTTGTGGTGGTGCTGGTAGTACTCCGCGACCAGATGCCGTTCTTCGGCGACGCCTGGCGCGCCGTTCGGTCCGCTTCGCCGCTGCCACTGTTGGGCACGGTGGTCACCGCCTTGCTGGCGCTGGTGGCGATGGCCGGGGTGATGCAGATCCTGCTCAACGTCGAAGGCCGCATCACGGGGGTGGCGCGCACGAACGCGATCGTGTTCGCCTCCAACGCGTGGTCCACCACCGTGCCGGGCGGGCCGGCACTATCGGCGTGGCTGACGTACCGGGTGCACCGCTCGTGGGGCGCGTCGACGGGCCTGTGCGGGTGGTTCTTCGTCGTCTCCGGTGCGCTGTCCACGGTGTGGCTGGTGCTCATCGGCATCGTCGCCGTGGTGCTGCTGGGTGCCGACCTGTCGGTGACGTCGCTCGTGCTGTCGCTGGTGGCGGCCGCGCTGACCATCGCCGCAGTGTTCTGGGCGACGCTCAACCCTGCGGTGCTCAAACGCTGGGTGCGCTTCCTGCCCTCGCGCGTGCACGAGCGCGCCGTGGCGGTAATCGACCAGGTTGCCGCCATCCGCATCTCCGCCCCAGCCTTCGCGGGGGCGGCCGGACTGTCGCTGTGTAACCGGCTGCTCGACTTGGCGACGATGGTGTGTGCGGTGTGGGCGGTGTCGTCGTCAAGCATTTCGCTATCGGGTATTTGCTTGGCGTTCATCATGACCAAACTCGCGGGATCCGCCCAGGTCACGCCCGGCGGCCTGGGCACGGTGGAGCCCGTTGCGGTGGGCATGCTCGTCGCCGGAGGCCTTTCGCTTGCCGACGCCACCGCCGCTACCGTCATCTACCGCGCCATCTCGTTTGCGCTCGTGACCGCCATCGGCTGGATCGTCTATTCCGCCGTCTACCTGGGACGTGTGGATAAACCAACGGCATAATCGCGAGTTATCCACAGGGCCGTTGCGCAAGTTTGGCCGGCGCTTTAGGTTGAAATGCATGACTTCATTTACTGCTCTCGTGGACACGCTGGCCAGCGCCGTTGATGCGCTCGCCGGTTTCGACGAGCAGTACGCTCTCCAGGCAGGCCTCGACCCGGCGCAGGTGTCCGCGTGGGCGGGGCTGCGCGAGGTGTACTTCGGCCGCACCGCCTACACCCGCAAGCAGGCCGTGGCGCTGGAGCGGGCGCGGGGGTTCTCGCTGCACCAGTTGGTGGCCATCGAGCGCCGCCTGAAGCGCCTGCCAGTCAACGAGCGTTGGGCGCCGCGGCTTGCGCTGCTGGAGGTGCGCGGCGACTACCGGGCGGTGCAGAAAGCCGCACGCGAATTGCTTCCCGACGACGACCGCACCCCCGAAGACGCCTTCCGCTTCTCTGCCTCACGCGGCGGGAAGCGGAAGTTCTCCGGCTGCGGCGACGAACACGTGCTGGCAGCACTGGAAAAGCAGTTGCGCTCCGGGCTGGACGCGTCGAAGCCGGCGGGCCCGCAAATGTTCGCCCGGTTCGCCGACATGCTCACCGCGGGCGGCGGGGTGCAGGTGCAGGCGCCGCGCCCGATCGTGGCGGTGCCGGCGGACCAGCACGTGACAATCCTCGCCGACCACGGCGACGACGTCCTGCTCGCACTTTCCGACGGCACCACCATCACCGGCGCCGAATACGTCGCGGCATTGTTAGGCGAGACGTTTCCGACCGAGGTCGCGCTCGTGCACCCGGAGGCCGGGCCGGTGAACCTGTATCGCACGCAACGCGTGGCCAATGCGAAACAGCGCGACCTGGCCCGCATGGCCACCCCGATGTGCCCCGTGCCCGGGTGCCGGATAGCTGCAGATCTGTGCGAGTTCCACCACATCACGGCGTGGTCCCAGGGTGGCGAGACCAACCTGGCCAACCTGGTGCCGCTGTGCAGGTACCACAACCGGGTCAACCACGACGATCCCCGCCACACCAACCGGCGCGGAAGGATCGAACGGATCCGGGGCCGGCCGGTGTGGGTTTCACCGCGCGGGTACCCGGTGTTTAGGCCCGGCGGAATCATGGACGCGCTGTTCGGGCGCTACCATCTGCGAGTATGACGAAACGAATCACACGCCCCACCGCGATCGCGGCCGACTACGTCGCCATCGCGGTATTCGCGCTGCTCGCACGCGCCGCCCACCAATCCGAAACCATGCCGTTCAACTTCACCGGCTGGCTGTCCACCCTGTGGCCGTTCGCCCTGGGTGTGACGCTGGGATGGCTGATCGCCCGTGACAACAAGGGCGGCATCATCTGGCCGGTCACCGTGATCACCGGCCTGGTCATCTGGGGCATCCGCAACGGCTCGATCCCCCACTGGTCGTTCATCATCGTGGCGACGACCATGTCCGCGCTGCTCATGCTCGGCTGGCGCGGAATCGCAAAACTCTGGGCGAAGAAAGCCTAGAAGCTCGAACCGAAGTTCCAGAGCGGATCACCCGTCTGGATGCCGTTGATGAACCAGATGACCATGCTGACAAGGTCGCCGAACAGGTCGAGGGTGGAGGAAAGCATAGAAGAAGGGCCTTTCTTACAGGGGGCTGATGGTGTGCTTCTTAGGAAGGTCGAATTCTTGTTTGGTGACCAATTGGCGAAGGGCTCGTCGTAAAGCAATGCGTGTTTGATTGGGCTCGATCATCTGGTCGATGTAACCCCGCTCAGCAGCCACGTACGGGGAAGTCATCTCCTGGTCATAGAAGTCCATGAACATCTTCTTCATGGCCTCGCGCTGATCAGGGTCCTCGATGGCGGCGAGCTGCTTGCCCTGCAGCATCACCACCGCCGCCGCCGAACCCATCACGGCGATCTGGGCGGTGGGCCAGGCGAGGTTGATGTCGCCGTTGAGGTTCTTCGACCCCATCACCGCATACGCGCCGCCGTAGGCTTTGCGCACGACCAGCGTCACCTTAGGCACGGTGGCCTCCACGCCGGCGAAGGCGAACTTCGCGCCACGGTGGATCAGGCCTTCGCGCTCCTGCTCCACGCCGGGCAGGTAGCCGGGGGTGTCCACGACATAGACGATGGGGATGTTGTAGGCGTCGCAGGTGCGGATGAAGCGCGCGCCCTTGTCGGCGGCGTCCGCGTCGATGCAGCCAGCGGCGTACATCGGGTTATTGGCGACGAAGCCGACCGCCTTGCCGTCGATGCGGCCGAAGGCACAGATGAGGTTTTCGGCGTAGCCGCCTTGGATTTCGACGAGGTCTTCGTCGTCGCCAAGTTGCACGAGCAGATCCATCATGTCGTAGCCGGCGTTGGTGTCGTCGGGCATGAAGGAATCGAGTGCGGAGTCGTCCAACTCCTCGTCCGCGGGGGCCGTCACGACGGGGGCCGCGTCGAAGGTGGAGGTGGGCAGGTGGGCCAGCAGGTCCTTGACGTAGTCGAAGGCGTCCTCCTCCGTAGCCACCACGGCCTGGATGTTGCCGGCCTGCTCCTGTACGCGCGCACCGCCGAGTTCGGCGGACGTGATGTCTTCGCCGGTGACCTCGCGGATCACGTTCGGGCCGGTGACGTACATCTCGGACTCGCCGTCAACGGCGATGACAAAGTCCGTGGTCACCGGGGCGTAGACGGCGCCGCCGGCGGACTTGCCCAGCATGATCGAGATCTGCGGGACGCGGCCCGACAGCGGCAGCTGGCGCTTGGCAATCTCGGAGTACATGGCCAGCGACGTCACCGCGTCCTGGATGCGGGCGCCGCCGGAGTCCTGAATGCCGATCACGGGACACGAGATCTTGATGGCGAACTCCATGACCTCGGTGACCTTGCGACCGAACGTCACGCCGACGGAGCCGCCGTAGACGGTTTTGTCGTGGGCGTAGACGGCGACGGGGCGGCCGTCGATGCGCCCGTAGCCGGTGACCACACCGTCGGAGTAGACGGCGTCCGGGTCGCCGGGGGTGCGGGCGAGCGCGCCGATTTCGACGAAGGATCCCTCGTCGAGCAGGGCGTCGATGCGTTGGCGCGGGGTGGTGCGGCCGGCGTCGTCGCGACGCTTGCGCGAGCGTTCCGAGCCCGGGTCCTGCGCTTTGTCTAGCCGTTCGCGCAGGTCGGCGAGTTTGTCGGCGGTACTCATCGCTTCCCTTCGATCCATGCGTTCATGTGCTTACCGACGATGCCCACCGCCGGCTCGTCCACAACCGCCAAGTGGTCACCGGGCAGGTGGACGATGGTCAAGTCGCTCACGATAGCGCCCCAGCCGCCGTCCTCGTCAATGTGGGCGTAGTTCGGCTCGAGCTGGATGGCGCCGTCGTGCATGCGCTCGGCGCGGAACAGCAGCACCGGCACGTCGACGTCGGCCCAGCGGGTGAAGTCGAGGTGGTTGAGGATCTGGTTGTCCACGAACGATGCCCGCTGGTGCTCCAGGACACCGGCGGCCAGGCCGTGTTCGGAGGCGTCGGTGCTGGCCAGGAACTCAGTGAGCATGGTCAGCAGCGCTTCTTCGCCGGCGGTTTCGAGCAGCTCGTAAGGCACCTCGAAGTCCAGGCCGTAGGTTTCCTTGGCAAAGGCGGCGTAGCGGCCCCAGCGCGCCTTGGTCTCCTCGAGCGTGTCGGGGATCGGCTCAGACGGCTGGGTGGTGTCCAAAAGCGCGATGAAGTCGATCTTGTCGTTGCCCAACTGGGATGCGACCTCGTAGGCCAGGGCGCCGCCGAAGGACCAGCCGGCGAGGATGACCTTGCGCTCGCCTGCGATGCGCTCGATGTCCTTGACGTACTCGGCAGCACGCTCCTGGAGGGAGCCCTCCAGGCGTTCGACGCCGTAGACCGGGACGTTCTTATTCAGGCGGCGGGCCAGCGGCGCGTACACCGACGACGACCCGCCCGCCGGGTGGAAAATAAAGACAGGGTTCTTGGCGGCGTCGCCATCTCGGAAGACGCGGATGTTGCCGTCGACCGGGGTCTCCAGGCCCTCGCGGACCTTGTTCGCAAGCGGTTCGAGCGTCTCGGCGCCCAGCACATCCTCGGCGGTGACCTCGATGCCGGAGCGCTCGGTCAGGTGCGCGGCGATCTCGCCCGCCTGCTCCTTACTAATCTCCGGCAAATCCGACGTCACACCAGCAGCCGCCGCACCGGCGTACTTCGCCCAGGCACCGAACACCATGCGTTCGGACGCGTCGCGCGGGGCGACGCCCACGCCCTGGGTCTTTTCGGCAGCAGCGGCCGGGTCGCGCGCCTCGTCGTTGACAGCCATCGGCTGAGGCGCATCGGTGCGGCCTGCGACGGCGTCTTCGACGATGCGGATGACATCGGCGACGGAGGCGTCGCGAAGCGTTTGCACCTGCAGCGGTGGGATCTGGAAGTCGTTTTCCACCCGGTTTTTGATGCGCATGCCCATCAGGGAGTCAAGGCCCAAGTCGATGAGCGGCAGTTCGTCGGGCAGGTCCTCGGGGTCGTAGCCCATGGATTCGGAAACGATGCCGCGCAGGCGCTCGGCAACGGTCTCGCCGGAGGTCGGGTCCCAGCGCACGGCGTCGATGTCGTCCTGGTCCTCGTCGGAGGCGGCGGCCGGGGTGTCGTCGATACGCGTGGGCTCCATGACGCCCTGAACCGGGGCGCGGTCGATGGTGGAGGCGAAACCCTCCGCGACCAGCACAGAACCGTCGTACACCTTGACGGACACGCCGCCGAGCGAGGACGCCACCACAGTGGTCACCTCGCCGTCGGCGGGCAGGTAGCCGTGCTCTTCCGTAGCGACGACACGCGCCCCCTCGGCTACCTCGGCCGCAGCGGACTCGATGAGTTGGTGCGGGCTGAAGACCTGGTCGGCGGCGGTCGCGAACGCAACCTCGCCGCTCGGCAGCGTCACACGGGAGCCCAAAAGCGACGTGCTTGCCGACGACGGCCTCGCCGGCGTCCAGTGATCCACCTGCTTAAACGCCATACCCGGCGCGTCGATGACCTTGCCTGCGCCGTAGAAGGCGCCGAAGTCCACCGGCACGCCGCCGGCGTAGAGCTTCGCGGCGAGGTCCAAAAGCGACTCGAGCTCGTCGACCTTGCGCTTGGTGGTGAACAGCAGCTGCGCATCCGGCTGGCCGGCGGCGAACGCGGTGTTCATCATGCCCATCAGTGCAACCGGGTTCGGGGTGATCTCCACAAGCGTGGTGTGGCCGGCGGCAAACGCGGCTTCGGTGGCGTCCTGGAAGTAGACCGGCTGGCGGGTCATGCGCAGGAAGTAGGCGTCGTCGTGGATGGTCTGGCCGGGCTGGTAGACCTCGCCGCGGTCGACGGAGGTAAACAGTGGCACCGTGAGCGGGCGCGGGGTGATGCCTGCGATTTCGCCGGCGAGCTCGCCCATGATCGGGTCGAGCGCGCTGGTGTGGCCGGCGCCGCGCACGTTGAGTTTGCGGGCGAACTTCTCCTCAGCGGTGAGTGCCTCGACGATGTAGTCGACGGCCTTCGACGGCCCGCCGACGGTGGTCATGCCGGGGCCCGCGTAGACGGCTGGCTCAACGCCTGCAGCCTGCTCATGCTTATCGACGAACTCCGCCAGCTCCTCGCGCGACAACTCCACAACTGCCATCGCGCCTTCTTGGTCGGTGCCGGCGATCATTTCTTCGCCTTCACCCATGAGGCGGGCGCGGGCGGTGGCGATGAGGATGCAGTCCTCGTCGCTCAGCCCGCCGGCACCGTAGGCTGCGGCAATCTCACCCATGGACATGCCCATGGTGGCGGCCGGGGTGATGCCGGCGGAGGCCAGCAGGTCGGTCTGGGCGATCTGGATGGCGGTGATGGTGACCTGGCCGGTTTCGGTGTCGTAGGTCAGCTCGTCGTTTTCAATGATCTCGAGCATGGACCAGCCGGCCTGGAACTTGACCATCTCGTCGAGTTCGCGCATACGGCGGGCGAACAGCGGCGAGCGGGCGATGAGTTCCTTGGCCATCTTGCGGTGCTGGGAGCCGAAGCCGGAGTAGACGAAGACGGGGCCCATCGGGGTCGGTGCGTCGGCGGATGCGATGCCGGGGCCGATCTTGCCGGCAGCGACCTGGCGTAGGCGCTTGACGGCGTCTTCGGTGGTGGTGGCCTGGACGACGGCGGCGGAGCGGCCGTGGTTGCGCTTGGCCAGGGAGCGCGCCACCGGGATCAGGTCGGTGTCGGGGCGGCCTTCGAGGAAGTCGGCGAGCGCGCCGGCAGCTTCCTTGCGACGAGAGGGCAGCAGGCCCGACACCGGCAACGCCGCCGCAGCCACGCCCTCGAAGGATGGCTCGGTTTCGGGTGCCTGGGTGTCGTAGTCGGCCGGGTCGAAGTCGGCGACGACCACGTGCGCGTTCGTGCCGCCGAAGCCGAAGCCGGACACGCCGGCGATGCGGCGGCCGGAGTAGCGCGGCCACTCGCGCGGGTCCTGGACGACCTCGATGCGCTCGGTGTCGAAGTCGACGTAGCGGTTTGGGGCGGTGAAGTTAATGGACTCCGGAATCGTGTCGTGCTTGAGCGCCTCGATCACCTTGATCAGCGCGACGACGCCGGCGGCGGATTCGGAGTGGCCGATGTTGGACTTCGCCGACCCCAGCAGCAGCGGCGAGCCAGCGTCGCGTCCGCGGCCGAGGACTTCGCCGAGTGCGGTGGCCTCGATCGGGTCGCCGAGGATGGTGCCGGTGCCGTGGGCTTCGACCACGTCGACCTGCAGCGGGTCCACGCCGGCGTCGTCGTAGGCGCGGCGCAGCACGTCTACCTGGGCGTCTGGGTTGGGGGCGGTCAGGCCGTTGGAGTGGCCGTCGGAGTTGGTGGCCGAGCCTTTGATTACGCCGAGGATGTTGTCGCCGTCGGCGATGGCGTCGTCGACACGCTTGAGCACGATGAAGCCTGCGGCGTCGGCTCGGACGATGCCGTCGGCGTCGTCGGAAAACGCGTGGATGCGCCCGGTCGGCGAGATCACGCCCAACTCCGAAAACGCAAGCGAGGCAAACGGGTTGGCCAGGATGTTCACGCCGCCGGCTAGGGCGACGTCGGCTTCGCCGTCGCGAAGCGCGCGCACCGCGTGGTGCACCGACACCAGCGACGAGGAGCAGGCGGTGTCCACGTTCATGGACGGGCCGCGGAAGTCGTAGGCATAAGAGATGCGGTTCGGGATGACCGCGGAGGATGCGCCGGTTAGCGCGTACGGGTGCGCCTCGGCGGGGTCGGCGACGATGAGCATGCCGTAGTCGTTGTTGGACGAGCCAACGAACACGCCGACGGGTTCGCCGCGCAGCTTGCTGGGTGCGAGGCCTGCGTCTTCGAGGGCTTCCCACGCAACTTCGAGCATGATGCGTTGCTGCGGGTCCATGTTTTGGGCCTCGAGTGGGGAGACGCCGAAGAATTCGTGGTCGAAGGAGGCGATGCCGTCCATGTAGCCGCCGTCGGTGTTTTCTTCCGACATTTTGGTGCGGACGACGGGGTCGCCGAGGTATTCGTCCCAGCGTGGTGCGGGAAGTGGGCCGGTGCCGGAGCGGCCTTCGATGAGCATTTGCCAGAATTCGGCGTTGTTTTTGGCGCCTGGGAAGCGGCCGGCGGAGCCGATGATGGCGATGTCGTGGGTTCCCGGGGTGGCATTTGCTTGACGACGACGCCTCACCGGCCCCTCCGTCTTCACCGCCGTCAGCGCTGCGGCGAGCGCGGCGACGGTCGGGTACTGGTAGGCGATGGTCGGGTCTACGCGGCGGCCGAGGAGCGTTTCCAGTTCGCCGGAGAGGATCACGGCGTCGCGGGATGCGAGGCCGTAGGTCTCCAGCGGCGTGGTCGGGTCGACGTTATCTACGCCGGTGGCGCGCTCAACCCAGCTGGTGAGCCACTGAATCAGATCATGCTCGTTCATAACAGCTCAGACTATCGCCCACCGGCGGGGTTTTGTTACTGCGTTGCAGCGTGTTCGCGATCGGTGAATCGCTTCGCGTTGACGCGGCGGGCGATCTTGCCTGCCGAGGAGCGTGCGATCTCGCCCGGACCGTAGAACTCGACGACCTCCGGGGCGATGCCGTGCTTGGCGGTGACGGCGGAGCGGATGGCGTCGATGGCGGCTGCGTCGCCGTCGGCGGAGGCGTTGTCGGCGCGTTCGACCATGATGATGAGGCGCTCGACGTCGTCGCCAGGCACTGCGAATGCGGCGACGGAGTCCTTGCGCACGTGGTCGGTGGCCTCCATGACGGTGGCTTCGATGTCCTGCGGGTAGTGGTTGCGTCCCGCCACGACCACGAGGTCCTTGACGCGGCCGGTGATGTACAGGTGGCCGTCGAGCATGGTGCCCAGGTCGCCGGTGGCGCACCAGTTGTCCTTCGGCATGCCGTCCTGGATGGTTTCGCCGATGGTGTTGTGGAACGTTGCGGCGGTCTCTTCCGGGCGGTCGAGGTAGCCGGCGGCGACGTTTTTGCCGTGGACCCAGATTTCGCCGATGGTGCCGTCTTCGACCTCGTTGCGGGTCTCCGGGTCGACGATGGCGAAGTGCATCCAGTTCACCGGCTGGCCGTTCGACGCGGTAGCCACGCCGCCTTCGGCCGGGACGGCCTTGCCCTCTGCGAGTGCGTCGCGGTCGAACTCGATGAACTTCGGGCGCTCATCGGTGCGGTCGGTGGATACCAGCAGGGTGGTCTCGGCCAGGCCGTAGGACGGGCGCAGCACGGAGCGGTCGAGCCCGGAGGCGCTGAACGCGTCGATAAACGCGGTCACGCCCGCGCGGGTAACCGGCTCGGAGCCAATGATGATGCACTCCACGGCGGAGAAGTCGTACTGGTCCGCAGATTCCGGCGCGGCGTAGCGGGCGGCGAGGTCCAGCGCGAAGTTGGGGATCACGGTGTAGACGTGGATGTCGGCGAGGTCGTCGTCGCGACGCGACAGGCGCTCCACCCAACGCTTCGGCTGCTGGATGAAGTCGCGCGGGGCGAAGATCTCAATCTCCTGGCCCAGCACGACGCCGAGCATGGCCACGATCATGCCCATGTCGTGGTGCAGCGGCAGCCAGGTCGGGATGCGCATCGGCGTTTCGAACTTCACCGCGTCGTTGATCTGCAGAACGTCGGTGACCAGCGCCTCGTTGGTGATCATCACGCCTGCCGGGTTGCGGGTGGAGCCGGAGGTGTACTGCAGGAAGCAGATCTGGTTCGCGGTGTCCTCGCCCGGCACCGGCGGGATTGGCTGGTAGGACTCGGCGAGCGTGTCCGGCAGGGAGTCCACGGCGATGACGCGGGGACGCTCGGTGCCGGGCAGGTCGGCGAAGTAGCGGCGCACAGCGGGGGCGGCGGCGGAGTTGGTGAGCACGATCTGGACGCCGGCGTCGCCAAGCACTGCGCGCAGGTGGCCCTCGTGGCCCGGCTCGGTCGGGTCGTACAGCGGCACCGGCACCTGGCCCGCGTAGAGCGCACCCATGAAGCCGAAGACGTACTCGGCGGAGTTCGGCGCCATCAGCGCGACGCGTGCGCCCGGCTCGCCGACCTGGGCGAGGCGTGCTGCGACGGCCTTGATGCGGGTGTTGACCTCGGAGCGGGTGAACGTTGTTTCCACACCAGCTGGGTCGGTGGAAAAGTCCCACGCGCGGACGTTGATCGCGTCGCCGCCGCCGGCCTGCAGTTGGGCCTGGTGGATCATTTCGGCGAGTCGGGGCAGGGTGAAGTGTTCTGGCAGGGCGATGTCGCCGTCGGGGCCGATGAATTGGGCGGTCAGTTGCTGAAGATCCATCGAAAAACTCCTTGTTTTACACCTGTATTCGAGTTACAAACTCTCTACCACGTCACGGACCCAATTGACAGCCCACTCGGGCACTGTCGAGCCCGGAATCACGTCCGGATTTGTGGCATATAGTGCATGATTGCCGTTGGCCGAAATGAGTGCGTTTGCGCGTTCGATCGCGTTGCCTACACCCAGTGGGGCGTCGCAAACGGTGTCGTTCGGCGCGCAGATTTCGTAGGCACGGTCCTCCACGAGACCGAAGCCGCCGGGGCGTGGTCCGGTCATGGTGGCGCCGGGGGTGACGGCGTCGGCGACGCGCTGCAGCGGCTGCAGGACGATCTCCGCGCCGGTGCCGTGCACTTCGGCGCCGGGGTTGATGCCCACGCCGTTTTCTCGGCGTCCGTCGGCGATCATCATCGCGCCGAGCAGACGGTCCGGGTTGATCGGACCCTCGCTATTGCCTATCGACGACGCCACGTCCCCCACAATCACCGCACCCTGCGAAAAGCCCGCAATGATGAACTTTGTCGACGAGCAGGTGCGCGCCACGAAGTCCAGTTCGCCTCGCAGTTTCGCGGTGCCCTCGGCGCGGGAGTCGTCGTAGGTCATCTCGGCGCGGCCGTGCGCGGTTTGGATGTTGCGGAACTGCGCGGTGTACGGGACGGTGAACACACGCACGTGGTTGATGTCGTACATCTCCTGCAGCGGGCGCGTGATGGACAGCATGAAGCTGGCCGGGTTGGCCTGGGGGTTGAACGGGTCGTCGTCTGCCGCGGATTCCCAGGTGCCCGGCACGGAGATGACTTCGACGGCGGGGCACCAGTCGGGCTCGTCGACACGCTCGGGCGCGCTCGACTCTGGTGGCTTGCTCGCCGACGGCAGGTCGCTGTCGGTGGTGGTGCGCCACTGGTAGATACCTAGGCCGATTAGCGCAAGCACCACAATCACGGCAGCGACGACGACAACGTTGCGCGATCGGCGCATGAAAACTCCTTACACGTGCGGGGTTAGCCGCACAGGTTGGCGCGGGCGGTGTCGCTGAGCAGGGTCGCTACGGTGCCTGCGTCCATGTCGGTGCGGCGTTGTTCGACCAGTTGCCCGGCGACGGCGTCGCGGGTGATCGTATCGTCGTCGCACACGGTAAACCCGGTTGCTGTGAGTTGGTCTTCAAGACCGTCGACGTTCACCCCGTTTTGCCTGAGGTGATCCAGAAACGCCTGCTCCTCCGGCGCGTATGAAGGCACCTGGGTGGGCACGGTTTCCACTTCCCGTGCGGGTTGGTCGCCGGCGCCATTGCGTGACGACGACCCCGTCGCGGATTCCGTCGCGGACGCGGTACCCGACTCAGTGGCCGAGGTGGCCGTTTCCGTGGCTGAGGTGGCCGCAGTTTCGGTGACGTCCTCGGAGTCCACGGTGGCTCCACCGCAGGCGGTGAGGGCGGCGGTGCAGGTGATCGTCGTCAAGCAAAGGGCGAATTTGCGCATTACTTCTTCCTTACGTTGACCACGCCGTTGACCTGCTCAACCGTGCCGTGCTGGAAGTCGATGGTCAGACCGCCAGCCGGGATCTTCGCCATGTCCTTCACAGGCCAGCCGAGCTCGCCCTGCTCGTAGCCGCGCTTGCCCCACTCGTTGAAGATGTCGCCCTTGAGAATCGTGTGGGCGCCGGTGGCAGCGGACCAGTAGATGTTGCCGTGCTCGAACTCCTGGAAGAAGCCGCCCTTGATGGCGATCTCGTTGGACTTCGGGTAGCCGAGCTCGGAGGTGGCGGTGCCGATCTCGCCGTACTTCTCGCCGATCGCACCGTGGACGATGTAGTGCTTGCCGTCCGGGTTGCGGGTGAGGTAGCCGCCCTGGAACTTCTGCACGTAGCCGTCGCCGACCTTGTTGGCCTCGGCGACCGGGTACTTCAGGTCGCCGGTCTCGTAGCCGTTGGCGCCCCATGCCTTGAACATGTCGCCCGGGATGGCGTAGGCGCCGGTGTTCGCGGTCCAGTAGACGGAGCCGTTTTCGAAGTGGACGAAGCGGCCCTGTCCGTCCGGTGCCTGGAGCTCGCCGGTGGTGGGGAAGCCGAGCCAGCCAGCGGCGCCGCCGAGCGCGTTGTACTTGGCCAGGATTGCGCCGTACAGGGCGTGCGCGCCGGTGTTCGGGGACCAGAACGCAGTACCGCCGCGGAAGTCCTGGGCCTTGCCCTTGCCGTCCTTGCCCGCGTTGTACTCGTCGTTGACACAGGTGCCGATGACGCCGGACTTGGTCTCTTCTGCGATCGCACCGATCGGGTTGCACTTGGAGCCACGGTCAGCCTCCGGCACGTCGAGGGCGTTAGCGATGTACGGCCATGCCTGTGCCATCTCGAACTGCCAGTACTCCCACGAGTGCACGCCAGAGGGGCGGAAGCGCACGATCGGCTTGACGGAGGTGCGCGAGGCGTAGTCCACGAACGTCTGGGTGGACAGGCGCGAGATGACCTCCAAGCCCATGCCGGCAGCGTTCGCGCGGCCCTTGGCCACGGATTCGGCGTTGCCGTAGTCGTCGCGGCCCGAACCGGAGGAGACGTACACCGTCATGTCCTTCAGGTTCTCAATGCCCAGCTTCGGGTCGTGGTCGATCCAGTCCTGGGAGCCCAGCGGGCCCCACATGGCCTCGGCGCTGTAGCCGCCGGCATCCAGCTGCGCGGCCTTGATCGCGGACGGCATGCCGGTGGTCGTGGTGTCCAGGTAGCCGGAGAACGAGCCGACGAAGTTAAACAGGTGCGGGTTGCGCTCAGCCAGGTTGACTGCGGCGGTGCCACCCATGGACAGGCCGACAACGGCGCGCTTGCCGTTGGAGCGGAACTCGTTGTTCAGCACCGGGACGAGCTCCTTGGTCAGGAACGTCTCCCACTTGTAGTGCTTGCCGTTGTTCTCCCGCTGCCAGTCGGAGTAGAAGGAGGACTCGCCGCCGACCGGGAGGATGACGTTGACGTTCTTGTCGGCGTAGAACTGCTCGATGTTGGTTTCGATGGTCCAGCCGTTTTCGTCGTCACGCGCGCGCAGGCCGTCGAGCGCCCACACTTCCGGGAACTTCGCGGTCGGGTTGGAGTGCCAGTCACGTGCCAGCAGGATCTGCACCTGGATGAGTTCCTTCGGCATGGCCGCGGACTTGATAAACACGGCTACGCGACGGCTGGTGATCCACTCGATGCGGTCCACCTTCACGCCCTCCGGCAGGCCGGGGATCTCGGGGTTCTTCTCCACCTCGATCGGAGTGCGCTTTGGCGGGTCGGACGGGCGCAGGCCGTCGGAGATGCCGCGGTTCGACGACAGCGACGACAGGTCCGAGGACTGTGCTTGGGCGGTGACTGCGGCCGACGGCGCCAGCGTGAGAGCCAGCGCGGCAGGCAGCAGGGCTGCGGTGAGCCTGGTGGGGGTGATCCGGTTGTCTCGCATGAGTCTCCTACCTCGTCGGGCTACTTGTGTCACAAGAGTATCGCCCTAAATCTTAAGTTTCACTTGAGGGTTTAATCGAGCGCGACACGCGGGGCGTTACTGCAAACACTTCCGCAAACACCTCTACAAACAACAAAAGGCGCGTGCGGAACACATCCGCACGCGCCCTCACCTGGCTGGAAATCCGGGAACTACCAGGCGTTCATCACATTCAGGATGCGCGGCTTGGTGGCCTCGAGCTGGCTGCCAAACTGATCCCAGTTGTGCAGGCCGGTCGGGGTGAACACGGCAGTGTGCTTCACGCCGGTCACGGTGGCCTTGGCGGACCAGGCGCGCGTCGTCGCGTTGGCAACGCCCTCGAGCGCGATGCCGGAGGCGCGGTGCTGCGGCAGGTACTTCTCGTCGGCCGGGCCCGGCACGGCGGAGCCTGCGGAGACGTACACGTCCTTGCCGCGCAGGTTGCCCATGTTCAGGAACGGGTCGTTTTCAAAGCGGCGCGGGTTCAGCGAGGAGCCCCACATGGCGTTGACGTTGTACATGCCGCCGTCGAGAAGCGCGGCGCGCAGCGCGGTCTGACCACCCGGGATGGTGGTGGCCAGGTAGCCCGAGTAGGACAGCACCTGACGGAACTGGTTCGGGTGCAGCGCAGCCAGGTTGACCGCGGCGGTGCCACCCATGGACAGGCCGAGGATGGAGTTGTTCGTCGGCGACACGCCGAAGTGCTGCTGCAGGTACGGCGGCAGCTCCTTGGTCAGGAACGTGTCCCACTTGTAGGTCACCGGGTTGTTGAAGTCGTAGGTCGCCGGGGCGTTCCAGTCGGTGTAGAACGACGACTGTCCACCCACCGGCAGCACGAGGGTGATGTTGTGGTTAACAAAGGTGCGTGCCGCGTTGACGTCGTTGAGCCACGCGTTGGTGCGCTCCGTCGCACGCAGGCCGTCGAGCATGTACAGGCCCGCGTTGCCGCCGCGCTGTGCGGGCTGGATCTGTACCGGGATGTGGCGGTTCATTGCGGCCGACCACACGTTGCAGCGCTGGACCCAGTAGCCGACCCGGTCCCAGGTGCAGCCGGGGCGCAGCCAGTCGCGGTTGGCCGCGGCGGCCTGTGGCGCGCTCACGATGGAGATCGCGCTGAGGATCGCGACCAGCACCGCGGTGAGTTTGCGGCGCACGGAGGTTCGAGTGTTCATGCATTCCCCTCGAGACGTGTTTTCAGGCAAAAGACACGTTCACGTTACCAACCCGAAACATAGTCCGCTATTCACTCGGTCGGCCAGGCGATTTGTCGGGTGGGGCTGGTGTGACTGAGGTAGTGCGTGGGGTCGTCGTCAAGCGTGAGCGTGCGGCCCGGGCCCAACGAGTAGCGGACGTTGGCCCAGAAGCGGTCCCAGCTCATGGGTTCGCGGGAGGTGGCCAGCAGGTCGGCGATGTCGTCGCTACGCAATGCTTCGCGCGCGTCCTGCGCTTTTTGCTTATCGACGAACTGCGGCAACTTGTCCAGATCCGCATCCGTGTCCGCCACCTGCCACTCCAGGCCCAGTTCCTTGTCGTGGCCGATGCGCCCGTCCGGCACCCGCGGCATGCGCGCGGCAATCGGGGTGGCCAGGCCGACCGTGTCCAGGATGCGCGTGTTCAGCGGCGAGTTCATGCTGGTCATGCCAAGGTTGACCATGTAGGCGGTCAGTTCCAGATCGCGCTGGTCGGTTGCGTCGGGCTGGCGCTCGCGCACAAACCACTTGTAGCGCGTTGGATCAGAGCTCACGACGGCCAGGCTGATCTGGGCGGCGTCCTCGTCGAGGCCTTGCTCGATGGCCTCGTTCCAGTCCCCCATGAGTTTCGAGCCGAGGAAGTCTTCGGCGTACAGGGGTGGGTCGCCGGCGTCGCGGCCGACGGCCATGGTCCAGAAGTCGCGCTCGTCGACAATGCCGAGTTCCTTTTCGCCGTTGTTGTATGGCTCCCAGTCGATGGGATGCGCGCGCAGGACGATCACGCTGGCCCACACGACAAGCGCGGTGCCCACTGATGCGGTCACCTTGGTGTACGGCACCGCCATCACTGGCAGCAGCAGCGCGAACAGGGGCAGCAGCCACATGCGGCCGTGCATGAAGTCGCCGCCGACGCGCAGCACGTACAGCATGTGCGCGAGTGCAACGCCGGTGGTCAAACACACAATTGCTAATCGACGCCCCCTCGCCCCCCACAACAACCACACCGCCACCGCAGCAGCGCCGAGGAGAGGCAGGGCCAGCCAGTAGTAGCCGAAAAAGTCGGCGAAGTACTCCCAACCGCGGGCCCATTCAGAGCCGCTGGCGGACTTGGCCACCGCGGTGTGCGGGGTGATCAGGCCGTAGTAGCCCATGCGGAACAGTTGGTAGCCGGCGGGAACCGGCAGCGCTACGGCGAGGATGCCTAGCGTTTTGCGGGGGCTAAACGCGATGAGCATGATGCCTGCCACCCCGCCGTAGAGCGCGAGTTCGGGGCGAACCAGCCAGGACAGGCCGGACCAGAACGCGAGGAAGTAGCCGGTGTAGGGCGCGCGGCGCTTGACCGGGTCCTCGGCCCAGGCGACGAGTGCCGCCCACCAGATGGAGATCCACAGCAGCGACATGCCCCACTCCAGCCCGGAGGTGGCAAAGTCGCGCGCGGGCGGCAGCGCAATATAGATGATGATGCCGAACGGGATGACGGGGCCGACCCTGCCCCAGAACGTGCCGGAGGCGTACGCGGCGGTGGCTGCTGCTGCGGCGGTGCACAGCAGCGCCAGCCACATGGCGATGCTTTCCAGGCGGGCATCCGTGAGCCACCCGAACAGCGTGATCAGGTACTGCCACAGGGTGGAGGTGTTGGCCTCGACGCGCTCGCCGGCGTTGAACACGGGACCGTTGCCGGCCAACAGGTTGCGCACGGTGCGCAGGACGATCAGGCCGTCGTCGGACACCCAGCGGCGGGTCCAACCGCCCCAGAATGCGGCAACGCCCGCCACCACGGCTGCGGCGAGCGCGGAGATACGGGCGTTTTTGGTCATTGCGCAGATGTTACTGCGTTTTGTCCTACCAACCTAAGTTCGGCACAACGTAGACCGCCATGACGATGCAGAAGATCCAAGCTGCGGCGAGAAGCTGCAGCACTCGGTCCTCGAGGGCGATCTCGTCGGGTGCACCGCCCTGGCCGCCGTCGACCACGGAGGCGTAGCGCAGGATCGCGATCACGAACGGCACCATGGATACCTGGTACCAGATGGCGGCGGTGCCCTCGACGGAGTTGGAAAGCTGGAAGCCCCACAGTGCGTAGGACATGACCACGGCGGTGGCGGACAGGGTCCAGACGAAGCGCAGGTAGGTTTCGGTGTAGCCCTGCAGCGAGCGGCGGATCTCCGCGCCGGTTTCCTTGACCAGCAGCAGTTCTGCATAGCGCTTGCCGGAAGCCATGAACAAGGAACCGAACGCGGCGACCAGCAGGAACCACTGCGACAGCTCGATGTCGGCAGCGACACCGCCGGCCATGGTGCGCAGCATGAAGCCGGAGGACACCAGGGCGATGTCAATCACCGGGATGTGCTTCCAGCCGAAGCAGTAGCCCAGCTGCAGCGCAATATAAATACCGATGACCCAGGCCAGTGCAGCGCCGTCGGTGGCCAGCAGCGACAGGCCGAGCGCCGCCACGATAAGCAGCGCGGCCATGGCATAGGCCAGGTTGATCGGCAGCATGCCGGAGGCGATCGGGCGGAAACGCTTCGTCGGGTGGCGTCGGTCCGACTCGACGTCGCGGGCGTCGTTGATCAGGTAGATCGAGGACGCACCGAAGCAAAACACGATGAACGCCAGCAGGATGTCCACCACGGTGTGGCGGGTGAACGCTTCCGCGCCGGCAGCCAACGGTGCCGCCAGCACGAGGACGTTTTTCACCCACTGCTTGGGGCGCAGCCCCTTGATCATCGCGTCGACGAGGTTCTTCGGTGGGGTTTTCTTCATCACCTGGTCCACACCTGAGGTGTGGGGTTCAGACTTCAGCAGCGGCTCGTCGATAGGTTCTTGCGTGTGTGCCACTTAAATCCTCTTCTCCGCTTCAATCACGGCCTTCGCCGTCCCCGCGCCAAGCAGTGCGCCGGCGAGGGTGTCGGTCGGGTAATGGACGCCGAGCACGTTACGCGACAGCATCATTACGGGCACCAGCAGCCACGGCCACTTCTTGCCGGTGATGTTAGCCAGGTGCGCGGCGGCAGCACCCGTGTTCGCGGCGTGCGAGGACGGGAACGACAGTTGCGACGGCGTTCCCACCCCGATCTTCACCCGCGGGTCGTTCGGGCGTGGGCGTCGCACGATGCGTTTGAGCACCACGGTTGCGGCGTGCGCGGCGAAGGTGCCAACGCCCAGTGCGAGCCACTTTGAGCGCCGTTGCTTATCGACGACCGCCCCCGCCGTTGCAACACCCATCCATCCGAGGTCGTGCTCACCGAAGTATGAGAGCACACGGGCGCCTTTGGCGGTGGCGGGAGAATACAGCGCGTCCTGGATGGCGACGAGCAGGTCTGTTTCCTTACTGGGCATCGAACACCTTCCCCCAGTTGTCGTGGCTGGTCAGGTCTTCGCGCGCGTCGCGGTAGATGCGCTTGAGTTCCGGCCAGCGCTGCTTGATGTCGGCGCGCAGCTGCTTTTGCTCTTCAACAAGTTTGTCGGCGAGGGCCTTGTCGCGCTTGCGGAAGGCCACGCCGGTGCCGCCGGCGGTAGACACGGTTGCCGAGTCCACGCGTGCCAGGGTGTACCAGCGGGCTTCCTCCGCGGTGAGGTTCAGCTGCGGGGCATCCCAGTGGGCGCGGTCTTCGTCCTTACGCAGGTGCAGCAGCGCCTTGACGGCCCACGGGATCTTCTTCACCCTGGCCAGGCGGCCGCCCATTTTGTTGGTCGGCACACCCGGCGCGCCGGTGGGTGCGGGCAGTTCGGTCGCGGACGGCAGGACCTGCGCGTCGGAGTACTCGCTGCGGATCTTCTGGATGCGCGGCAACGAGGATTCGAGGATGTCGAAGAGTTGGTCCGGGCCTGCCAGGAAGTCACGCATTGCCTCGTTTTGGATCGCGATGGTGGAGTACTCCATGCAGAAGTAGTGCTTCGCGGTGGACTTCTGCATGTTCTTCAGCATCGCCTCTGGGTTGTCCGGCCCGTAGATGGAAGCGACGATGAGGCGGTTGCGCATGTGGAAGTAAGCCTGCCAATCGATGGCGTCGTCCTTGTCGGCCCAGGCCATGTGCCAGATGGCAACGCCCGGCCAGGTGACGGTTGGGAAGCCCGCTTCCTTGGCGCGCAGGGCGTACTCGTTGTCGTCCCACTTAATAAACAGCGGCAGCGGCAGACCCATCTTCTCTGCGACGACGCGCGGGAACAGGTTCATCCACCAGCCGTTGTAGTCCACGTCGATGCGGCGGTGCAGCGGACGCGAGGTGGTCTTACGCGGATCCAGATCCTCTTCCTCAGTGCCCACGTAGCCGAGTGGGTACTTGGCAAAGTCGTGGTCGTACACGGCGTGCTTGGCTGCAGAGAACATGAAGATGTTCGGGTCGACGGTCTCGCCGGTGGTGCGCAGCTGGCTCCGGTCCTGCAGGTTCAGCATCTGGCCGCCGACCAGGATCGGCTGCTTGGCGTAGCGCGCAGCCTGCACGGAGCGCACGATGGAGTCCGGCTCGATGGCGATGTCGTCGTCCATGTACAGGATGAACGGAGCGTCGGTGCTGTTGAGCGCCTCGTACATGATGCGCGAGTAGCCGCCGGAGCCGCCCAGGTTGCCCTGGTGGAAAATCTGTAGTTTGCCATTGAGGTTGCGCTCGGCCTCGGCGAAGTCCGGCTCGTCCGCCGGGTGCTGGTTGCCCTGGTCGGGCATGAGCACATTGCTAATCGACGCCTCCACGTACGGGTCCTCAGCCAACGCATGCAACGCGTTGACCGCATCCCGGGGACGGTTAAACGTGGGGATGCCAACGGCGACCTGTTTGGGTTGGGGTGGGACCACGGTGCCGTCGTCAAGCACTTGCTCCTTAGGCTCCTGCGGGGAGCACCACGCCGCATCGCTGATGCGCGTGTCCTCCTCGGCGGTGATGTCGAACCACAGCCAGCCGCCGTCCTCGAAGTTGCTGAGCTTCAGCGGGATCTCCGTGTAGCCGGTCGCGTCCACATTGGTCACGCTGATGCGGGTGCCGTCGTGCTTCGAGCGGTACACCGAAATCGTCGCGCGGCCCTGAACCGTCATCGCCAGGACGACGGTGTCCAGCTGCGACCAGCGGCGCCAGTAGCTCGCCGGGAACGCATTGAAGTAGGTCTCGAAGGAAACCTCGTTGCCCGCAGGAACCTCAAAACTCGTCCGGTCCGACCAGCGCAGGCGCTGCTTGTTCTGCTCCTGCTCGATCAGGTACAGCATGCGCACGTCGTGCGGCTCGCCCTTCTTCGGCATCAGCACACGCGCAAGCGTGTCTACCGCGAGGTTGTTGCTCGTTTCCACAGCTCTCACTTTCTATTGTGGGCAGTCGGAGTTAAGCGTAATCGCTTCAAAGGTGATTCCTTGGTGTGGCTCGCGGGGTGGCGCGGGTTAGCCGGCGAAGAGGAGGCGCAGGCCCTCACGGAGGTCAGCCAGGATGCGGTCGGCCTCCGATTCGGGAACCCGCAGGTTGTCTAGAGTGAGGCCGTTGACCAGCGCGGTAACCAGGCGCGCTTTGGGCTTTGCGTCCTCCTCACCGCCCATCGCAGCGACAACGCTGTCCTGAAAGTCTTCGAGGACCTCGGTATAGAGATTCGCAATCCAGTCCCGGGTTGCAGAGGCGGAGCCGTACGTGACCCAGATTGCGGCGTCTTCGGAACGCACACCTCCGATCGGGAGGAGCTCTGCAAGCCTCGCCACCCAGGTTTCGAGCTCGCCTTCCCTTTCAGGCACCGCCGCCACCCGCTCGCTCTGGCGCTGGATGGAGCGGATGAACGCGTGAGCCATCAGGGTGTCCCTGTTCGGAGCGTGGTACTGCACAGAGCCGGCGGCGAACCCGGATTCCTTCGCCACCTCCCGCACGCTCACGGCATCGAGCCCCCGCGACGCAATGATGCGGATGGTCGCGTCGGCGACGGTCGCGGCCGATTCTGAGAACTGATGGTCCAGGGAAAAATCATTCATGGTTGCGCCCCAGTCTAGATTCTCGTACGTTCGTACGGTGTAATACGTTCGTACGAGAGATCCGGAGATCCGCATGGGTTCAGTCATCGCCGTTGTTGGCTTGGCGCTGCTCGACAGCCTGAGCTTGGGCACCCTTGTCATCCCCCTTGCGCTTATCGTCCACTGGCGCGCCGTCCGCGTGCCGGCGCTGACCACCTACCTGCTTACCGTTGCGGCGGTGTACTTCCTCCTCGGACTAGGGATCCTCCTCGGGTTCGCCGGCCTGGGCTCAATTGCCGAACGGGCCACGCAGACCGACGTCTTCCCATGGATCACGTTGATACTGGGCGCGGTCCTCGCGCTTTTCGGCATCTTCGGCCCCAACCCCAAGAAGCCCGAACCCGGGCAGTTGCCGAAACGCGCAGCCGGAGCCACAAGCAGTGTGCCAAGCATGGTCGCCCTGGGCCTCGGCGCATCACTTACCGAGGCGGCGACGATGCTGCCGTACATCGCAGCGATGGGCATCATCGGCAGCTGGGAAATCCCCTCCGCGGCAAAAGCCGGGGCCGTGGGCGTCTACTGTCTCGTCATGATCTTGCCGACGGTCATCCTCGCCACCTTGGCGCTGCTCTTCGGCCAGAAGTTCTTCCCGCAGCTCGAGCGCCTCATCCCCCGCCTCGAGTACGAGGCAAAAGTGACACTTCTCTGGATCGCCGCCATCGTCGGCATCTACATGGTGGCGTACAGCTTTGCGACGATCCGCGGCGACCTCCCCGCCTCGTAACAAGGACCGTTTTCGCGCGGCGGCTGCATTGGCGATCGCCTCCCCGGAACCGTTACGGTAGCTACGATTTCCACCCCTCACCTGCTCGAGGGAAACCATCTAACGCATTGAAAACGGTATACCTATGGCTGCCCCTCACACCGAGACCACTCGCGAACCGCTCGCCCCGACGGGCGTTGTGGAATCCTTCCGCTACGCATTTAGCTCCGCCGCGCGGCTTCGTCGTGAAGTACTCGCCGGGCTCACCGTCGCGCTCGCTCTGATCCCCGAGGCCATCGCATTTTCGATCCTCGCCGGCGTCGACCCCGCACTCGGGCTGTTCGCCTCGGTAATCATGGCGATCACCATCGCGTTCACGGGTGGTCGCCCGGCGATGATCTCCGCCGCGACCGGAGCTGTCGCGCTCGTCATCGCCCCGGTCGCACGGGAGTACGGTCTGGATTATTTCGTCGCCACGGTCATCCTCGCCGGCGTGCTCCAGATCGTGCTCGCGGCGCTTGGCGTGGCCAAACTGCAGCGCTTCATCCCACGCTCGGTGATGGTCGGCTTTGTCAATGCGCTGGGCATTTTGATTTTCTCCGCACAGCTCGAGCACCTTATCGACGTCCCGTGGCCGGTCTACCCGCTCGTCGCCGCCGGCATCGCGATCATGATCTTTTGGCCCAAGGTCACCGGCGCGATCCCGGGCCCGCTGATTACGATCATCCTGCTCACCGGCGTCGTCGTCGCTGCTGGCATCCGCGTGCCGACGGTCTCCGACATGGGCGAGCTGCCCCACTCCCTGCCCAGCCTGTTCATCCCGGACGTGCCGCTGACGCTAGAAACACTGCGCATCATCGGCCCGTACGCCCTCGGCATGGCGGTCGTTGGCCTGATGGAATCGCTCATGACCGCAAAACTTGTCGACGACATCACCGACACCCACTCCAACAAAACCCGCGAATCCTGGGGCCAGGGCGTCGCCAACATCGCCTCCGGTTTCTTCGGCGGCATGGGCGGGTGCGCGATGATCGGCCAGACGATGATCAACGTCAAAGAGTCCGGGGCCCGCACCCGCCTGTCCACCCTGCTTGCCGGTGTTTTCCTGCTGGCGCTAATCCTGGTGCTTGGAGACGTCGTCGGCATGATCCCGATGGCCGCGCTGGTGGCAATCATGATCATGGTCTCCGTCGGCACCATTGACTGGCACTCCATCCACCCGCGCACCCTGAAACTCATGCCGGTGTCCGAAACCATCGTCATGGTGGTCACCGTTGCCGCCACCTTGATCACCAGCAACCTCGCCGTCGGAGTGGTGCTCGGCGTGGTCACCGCCATGATCATGTTTGCCCGCCGCGTCGCCCACCTCGCGTCGGTAGAGAAGGTGGCGGAGCTCGACACTGATGGCGACGGCCGCATCGACACCCGCACCTACCGCATCCACGGCCAACTCTTCTGGGCATCCAGCAACGACCTGGTCTACGCCTTCGACTACGCCGACGACGCCGACCACATCATCATCGACCTCAGCCACGCCGAAATCTGGGATGCCTCCACCGTGGCGACCCTGGACTCCATCACCCAGAAGTTCCGTGACCGCGGCAAAACCGTCACCATCACTGGCCTCGACGGCCCCAGCAAAGACCGACTCGACCGCCTCACCGGCCAACTCCCGTAGGCTCTTCGCCATGAAGCCTTACAACTACAACGGCGATTACGACGCCGACGGCCTCCCCATCGGGGGATCTGGAGACCGTAATGGAGCTGGCGGCGGACAGGGTGGCGGATGTCTCGGGGGAAACTCGGTTGATCGCTCGCCACTCGGCGCCCCCAATGAACACCGCACCCCCGGCACGCCCGCCCGCAACTACACCATCGGCGCAGTCCTCATCGCCATCTGCGTGCTGTCCTTTTCGTTCCTTTCCGGCGCAACCGCCGTGTTCGTTGGCATCTTCGGCGCCATCGCCGGTGCCGTGTTCCTGATCATGGGAGTTCAAGGCAGCAACGACGCACCCAACCTGGAGCAGCACTACTTCGACTCCCAACCCGAGGTGGACTGGGACGACAACTTC
Source organism: Corynebacterium coyleae (assembly GCF_030408635.1). Taxonomy (NCBI): domain Bacteria; kingdom Bacillati; phylum Actinomycetota; class Actinomycetes; order Mycobacteriales; family Corynebacteriaceae; genus Corynebacterium; species Corynebacterium coyleae. The sequence goes on from NZ_CP047198.1 coordinate 2,322,804, forward strand.
AAGCGCGAGTTCGGCGACGGCCGGTAGGTGGTCGGCCTATGGGCCTAGCGCCCCGATCGGCACAACCACCACACCGTCCGCTCGACGGTGTGCAGGCCCACCAGAGGTGACAACGAGCAACACGGTGTCCTGTTCAAGCTGTTCGTCAAACCTCTTAAGGGTGTCTGCCGCGTGATCGAGAATTTCCGGCGTGTACCCAAGCTTGACCTCAACCAGGATGTCGACGCCTTCGTAGTTCACCACCGCATCAACCTCAAGCTTCGTGTTTAGCCGCGCGTGGTACACCGTCTTGCCAGTCAGCGCGCGAAGCTCGTGGAAAACGAGCGACTCGAAAAGCTGCCCAAAGTAACGCGGATCCTGCAACAGTTGCTGAGGGCCGCGTTCAAGTGCAGCCATCGCAAAGGACGGGTCCGCGAGGTGACGCCTGGGTGACTTGCGCAAGGTTGCTTTCGACCGCAGGTGCGTAGACCACGCTGGCTGATCCACCGAAATAAAGATCCGCGATAACGCGTCGAGATAATCACGTGCGGTTTCACGATGCATGTCGATATCAGTCGCAATTGTTTGCAGATCAACCTCTGTAGCAACCGCGCGAGAGATGGACTGCATTATCCTGCGCACACGCTCCGAGTCTCGCGAGACTTCACCCACAGTGTGGATATCCACATCGGCGACCGTCTGCACGTAATCACGGACGTTCTCTATCGCGTCATCCAAGGAAAGGTCCGCGTTGTAAGGAAGGCCTCCGCGACACATTCGCTCAGCAAGCTCAGCCAGAGTCAAGGCAGGAGTTGCAAAATCAGGAGCACTGCCCGCAGCAATCTTGCTGAGGGATGCAGAACCGTCTGACTCTCCCGACTCGAACAGGGTCATCGTCGACATCGTTAGGCGCGCAAATCTTCCAGCACCAGAATGGCGGGTTGTGTCCACTCCCGGAGCGGTGGAACCCGTAAAGATGAACTGTCCCTTCGCCTTACGAGAATCAATCTCGTGCCGCGCAAAATCCCAAAGACGCGGTTGCAATTGCCACTCATCAACAAGGCGCGGGACCCCGCCGTCGAGCAGTACACGTGGATCGGTCGCCATCGCCAGCGGGACGCTCGGATCAGTTTCAACATTCAAGACACTCCCCGCTTGCCGACTCGCGGTTTCCGTTTTCCCGCAACCCTTCGGCCCATGAATGAGCACGCCACCTTGGCGGCGAAGAGCGCTTTCGAGTTGGCCATCCGCAAGCCTTGGAATGTATGAGTTTGACATGCCAAAACTATACCTCCCACCAGCACATTCGACACTTTGAAACGGTTTTGTTCGACATTTTGAAACGGTTTCACTTTGCACTTTGAAATTCTGCGAGATAGTCGGCGGAAACATGTCTCACCGAAACGAAATAACCACTCCGTAGACTCAGGGGCATGCCGAAGATTACTGAGGACACCGTCGCCGAGCACCGCGCCGTACAGCACCGCGCGGTGCTTGACGCCGCCGAGCGCCTCATCGTCGAAAACCACGGCAAGGTGCCCACCCTGGCGGAGGTGGCTGCCGCGGTCGGTCTCGCGCGACCCAGCGTGTACCGGTATGCAAAATCCCAGCACGACCTGCTGGTCCAGCTCCTCATCGCGGCCACCGACGAGTGGAACGCCGAACTCGAGGCCAAGATTAAAAACGCGCCGCCGGAGCCTCATCAGCGCATGCGTGCCTACGTGGACGCCACCCTGGACCTCTTCGCGCATGGTGGCCACGGCCCACTCATGGCGGCGGCGAAGAACTTCCCGGAGGCGTTTGCCGACGACAACGTGCAACGCTCCCACGCCGGATTCCGCACCATCGTGGCGGACTTTTGCCCTGGCGTATCAGCCGTGGATATCGCGCTGCTCAACTCCGCCATTGCGCGTGCAGCCGAGTTCGCCGCCACACCGGAGGCGTTCAAGGCGGCGCGGGAGACGTTATATGCGATGGCGGATGTGGTCGTCGATTAGCAACTAGGACTCCCACTTCACCATCTGGCTTGGGCGTGCGAGCACGTTGCGCTTGCTGGCCACGATAAGACGGTCCAGGTCAGCCTGCACCGCGTCCACATCCGCCGGGTTGTACTGGCGCTCCCTGCGCGCCCGGTGCAACTCGGAGCTCGCCGCCTTAAGCGCAACCTTCTGCATTTCAATCGCGCTTTCGCGAGCGCGCTCGAAAGCTGCCATGCGCTCGTCAGTGCTTTCCGGATCCTGCAGGCGCTGCTCCGTAATCGAGTTCAACCACTCCTGCACCATCGTGTACGCCTCCGGCGCATGCTCCTCGCCGTGTTCGCGCACCGCCTTGTGCGCCGCCGCGTACGCCCGCTGGTTCAATTCTTCAATTGCCCGGTCTGCTTCTGGGCCTTTTTGCAGGTCCATCTTCCGCACCAGCCATGGCAGCATGAGGCCGGGGATCACCATCGTGCAGGTCAGCACCGTCAACGCGATGACGGACAGTTCGTGGTGGTACTCGGTTGCCGACGGCGGGATAGCCAACACCAGCGCCAACGTGACCAAACCGCGCATGCCAGACCACGCCATCAGGAGCACCTCCTGCAGGCGCAGTGGCGACACGTGCGTGCGACCCTTGCGCACGTTCAACTTGTACAGCACCCACATCCAGGCCAGACGCACCACAAATGCGACGACGGAGAGCACCACGCCGACTTGTACGGCGGGCCAAATGTAGGTGCCGGCGGTGTCGATAGCATCACGCACGCTCATGCCGATCAACCCGAACGCCACGCCCGTGAACAGCAGCTCCACTGTTTCCCAGAACGAGTGACCGGTCAGGCGGTCCTCCGCTGTCATCGTGGAGCGCGACGACAACTCCACCGCGGCGATCACGATCGCGATCACGCCCGAAGCGTGGATCGCCTCACAACCCGCATAGATGGCGAACGGCAGCACCCACGTAAACGCGGTACGGATCACGGAATCTGGCACCGAGTTTGCAAACAGCGCAGCTAGCCTGCCGACGATCAACCCCACCACCACAGCAACCGCCGCGGCATAAAGGAACTCAACGAATCCCTTGGTGAAGTCCACTTCACCCTCTGCAATCACCGCAGCCATGGCGATGTTGAAGGTGACAATCGAGGCGGCGTCGTTAAACAGCCCCTCCGTCTGCAACGTTCCGGTGATGCGCTTCGGAATGCCAGCCGGTCCCGCCACCGCGTCGACCGCGACTGGGTCCGGCGGGGCGATCGCCGCCGCCAACACCATCGCGGTAGCCAGACTCACACCCGGCAGGATCCACATCGCCGTCGCCGTCAGCGCCGCGATAGTAAGGAACACCAGGATGACCGACATGGTCAGCACCACGTTGAGCTGCGAGCCGATCTGACCCCAACTCGTGCGCCTGGCCAGCGACCACAGCAGTGGCGGCAGGAAGATCGGCAAGATCAGGTGTGTGTCAATGGACACCGTGTCAATGCCTGGAATGAAAATCACCGGCGCCACCACGATGGTCAGCAGCGCCGGCCACGGAATGCCCGTGCGCTCACCAACCGCAGCGACAATGACGGTGGCCAGCAACAATCCGATTAGCGCAATAAACGTTCCCACGCTGGCTCAGCTTACGACGCTGACGCTGGTTCCTCGCCCATCTGCTGAATTCACAGAAATCCGATATCGGCTTCCGCCGGCGACGTGTTGGACGTCATCGGCGACTCCGTCCCGGCCTTCACCACCCCATATGCACTGCTTGCCCACAACGACTCGGCCGAGTTCGGCACCGATGACGACACGGTGGTTGGCATCATCAACCGCCCTGACATCAACCGGTACCTCGTCTCGACGTTCGTCACCCCGGTCCCGAGCGCCCAGACAAGGATTGTCACTTAGGTAAGGCATGCCTTAGAGTAATCACGTTAGGTCAGGGAGACCTAACGTGAAACTTTTTGACCACCTACGAAAGGTGCAACCTTGGCACTCTTTACCTCTCGCGCCCTGAAGGGGATCGCAGCCACGTTCACTGCGGCGCTCATGCTTGCCAGCTGCTCCAGCGGATCAAGCGATTCAACAACCGCTCCCGAAACTTCCGATGCCAACGGGTCAGAGGAGCGCATTGTGACAATGGGCCTCGGCGACGTCGATACGGTCCTTGCCCTGGGCGAACAACCGGTTGGTTACGCCACCTGGCAACAGGAAGGTACGGGGGACCCTTCCGGACTTGGACCGTGGGCCAAGGACAAGCTCACAGTCGAACCAAACCCGCTCCGGGACACGACCACCGAGTTCAGTACTGACACTGCCGAACAAGTTGCCTCGCTCAACCCGACAAAGATCATTGCAGTGAATAGCGGCCTCGAAGCCGATAAGAGGGCATTACTCGAGCAGATTGCACCAACCACCTTCCACTCGGATGAGTACCAAGATTGGCAGGTGCCATGGGACGAACAGATTAAGGAAATCTCCAAGGCGTTGAATAAGGAGGCCGAAGGCGAAAAGCTCATCGCCGACTCCGAGAAGGCCTTCCAGGATTTCCGTGAAGCGCACCCCGAGTTGCAAGGCAAAACAGCGGTAATCGGCATGCCTTACGACGGAAAGTTTGGCGTCTACACCTCGGGCGACGGCCGCGGCTCCTTCATCGAAAAACTAGGGTTCAAGATCCCGGAGAAGTTCAACGGCGATGGCTCCAGCTTCTTCCTTGACTGGTCCCCCGAGAACTACGCCGACTTCAACGACGTGGATTACCTCTTCGTGCTGGACTACTACGGCGCAATCGATGCTCTGAAGAACGACGCCACCTTCATGGACCTCGATGTGAATAAGCGTGGCGGGGTCTACTGGTTAGACACAGATACCGCCAACGCAATGAGCATGCCGAACCCCCTCACGATCCCGTACGCAATCGATCAAATCAAAAAGTCGCTCTAGAACACCAGGCGGAAGTGGTGCTTACCGGGGGACAACCAGTGGGCCCCCATTTACTGGGTCTGTTGTCACGACAGCAGGCAGATGAAAAACGCGGTCCAGTAAAGACTCGGTAAGCACCTCAGCGGGCGCACCGACCGCGTCTACCTCGCCACGCTGCATCACGATGAGTTGATCCGAATAGCGTGCTGCGAGGTTCAAATCATGCAGCACCATAAGCACGGTTCTACCCTCCTGATCGGCGAGTTGACGTACGAGCGACAAGACTTCGACAGAGTGAGACAAGTCTAGGTAAGTCGTCGGCTCGTCCAAGAACACGAGCGGAGTCTCCTGAGCTAAGACCATCGCAATCCAAGCGCGCTGACGCTGACCACCAGAAAGTCGCTCGAGCGGACGGTTTGCAAACTCCGTGATATTGGTCAGTTCCATCACCTCATCGACCACACGTGAATCCTCAGCCGAGCTCTGTCGCAACCAAGATCGATGTGGGTGGCGTCCACGGCCAACCAAATCATGCACTGTCAGCCCCTCGGGAGCCACCGGAGTCTGTGGCAACACTGCAAGCTGACGCGCAATCTCGCGGCGCTTCAGATTCGCCATGTCCACGCCGTTCAGCGTTACCGTGCCGCAGTCACGCGTAAGAAGCCCTGCCACAGCACGCAACAGCGTTGACTTGCCACAACCGTTTGGGCCGATGATTGTGGTGATTCCGCCTTTGGACACGTCGAAATCAATGCCCTTGAGGATGACGGAAGCGCCATAACTTACCTTAAGATTTCGGACCTGAAGCATCATATGGACACCTTTCGTGTTGCACGCAACAGCGTGTAAAGCAGCACTGCGCCACCAATTGCAGTTGTGGCTATTCCCACCGGCAGATTCCCCGGCACCAGGGTTCGCACCGCCAAGTCAGCGACGGATACGATCGCCGCGCCAGTAAGCATCGCGGTTCCTAATGGCGGCGTTGCTGCATGTGTGATCTTGCGTCCGATCTGTGGTGCGACAAACGCCACGAAGGCTATCGGCCCAGATGCCGCAATGCCCATCGATGCCAGCATTACAGCCATTAGCATGAGGATCAGCTGGGTACGCCGGGGCTCTACCCCGAGACCAGCAGCAGTGTCCTCCCCCAAAGAGAGTGCCTCAAGCTTGAAGGCCACCCACCGCAATAGTGGAATGACGACCGCCAGTGCAATGAGTACCGCGATGGCGTCGTGCCAACTAGAAGAACCCACCGAACCGGTCACCCACGCCTGGGCCTTGCCTACATCTCGATAGTCAGCACGAACAAGCAGGAACGAGTTGTAGGCCATCGCCAGCGCATTGATGATGATGCCGGCGAAGACAAGCTGGAAAGACCCTAGTCCAGCACCACGACTCAGCCACCAGATTGCCGCAGATACGGTCAGTCCCCCGAGGAATGCACTGAGCGGCACGCCCAATACACGCAGCATCATCCCGGCACTTCCACCAGCGAGTAGCGCGGTCAACGCGAAAGCGGAGGCACCCGAGGTGACCCCCAAGATGTCCGGACTCGCCAGTGGGTTCCTTGTAATGGTCTGGAAAATTGCCCCGGCAAAGCCCAGCGCAGCACCTACCCCCAGCGCCGTGACCACTCGTGGCAGGCGCCACTCGAGAACTACAGTCCGGGTCAACTCTGCCGTTTGGCCCATGAGAGCGGAAACTACGTCTCGAACCGATAGCTCGAAATCTCCAACCATCACGCCCCCGAGGGCAGCGGCTAGGGCCAGCACCGCAAGAGCAGTGTTTATCGCGAAAACCCGCATCAGAGTTTCGTCCCCTTCCGCAAGATATGCAGTGCAAATGGGGCCCCAACGAAGGCGAGTGTGATGCCCACCTGTAATTCTCCAGGGCGCGCGATGACGCGACCAATAACGTCAGCAAACAAGAGCAACGTCGCCCCAGCCAGCGCGGAACACGGCAGCACCCAGCGGTAGTCCGGGCCGGTGAGGCTACGCACGAGGTGCGGAACAACCAGGCCAACGAACCCGATCGGTCCGGCTCCAGCCACCGCTGCGCCAGTAAGCAATGCAACCAGGACGATACCCAAGGTCCGCGCGATAGAAACTCGGACGCCAAGTGCATTTGCAACGTCATCCCCCAAGTTCAGGAGGTTTAGCTGATTCGCTGAAGCAAAGGCGCCCACGAGCCCAAGAACAATCACGGGAGCAAGGACCGTGACCACCTGCATATCGCGTCCGGCGATAGCACCCGCTGTCCAAAACCGCATCTCATTAAGGCTTCGCGTATGCGTCAGTACGATGCCGCTCGTCAGCGCAGAACAAACCGCACCCAACGCGGAACCACCAAGCACCACCGTGATCGGCGTAGATCCCAGGCTTCTCATGCTGAGCACGAACACAAGCGCTACCGCAAGTATCGCCCCGAGAAATCCCACCCCGACAGTGCCCAATACCGTCATTGACCCATAAAAGGAAATGGCTGCTGCCACAGCAAGCGCCGCGCCAGGCCCGACGCCCAGCAGGTTTGTGTCTGCTAACGGGTTTCGGGTGTGTCCCTGCAGCAGTGCGCCCGCAGTGCCCAGCGCTGCTCCCACCAGCAGACCAAGCAGAGTGCGCGGAACACGGAGCTGCGCGATGATCTTCGCCTCATCGCTGGACGCCTCAGACTGTTCGTCTGCATCCGAGAACGCCAGCATGAGTCCATCACGAACCGCGCTCACCGTCGCCTCGAAACCCATTTCGCGCGCCCCGATCAACAGCGACACCAGCGCTGCACACACAGTGGAAATCACAAGGAGGGCGACAAGCCCAACACGTTTAGTCACGCTGTAACTCCGTTACCGCCAGTACCCCATGAACGACACGTGATGACGAGGCACTCCCGCCTCCCCCACCAGAAGCCGCCGCATGGCCGTCACAGCCGTATTCTTCCCAGCGATCCAGTAATAGGTATGTCCCACGGTATCCGGCGTGGAAGCTATGGACTCACCACTGCTGGAATACGTGGGTGTCTCCCAGACTTCATCGAGCTGGGCTTCATCCACAAAACCAGGCTTTCCAGTTTCCAACGAAGCGGAGACACAACGGGATCCAACTTCCTGTTTCAGCTGCGCGAGAAGCAAGCCTCCGTAGTCGAAGTCACCCTCTTCACGAAAGTGCCAACGGATATCAACCTGTGAAGGGGAGTCGATGGGCAGATGATTGCCGGCGGGCACCTCAATATCAACCGAACCGGCGAGCCCCTCGGGCCAATCCCCCAAGATACGAGCCATTGCAGGCAACGCGGTTTCATCGCCGTAAAGACGCACAATCGCAGCAGATCCGGGGTCAAACTCAATACCAACACCGGAATCATCGTCGCGGGTTGGTCCAATAATCAGCAGCTGCTGCCCAGGGTGTGCGTCCTGCGCCCACGCCGAGGCGGGACCGGGACTATCGCTGTGCAAAACAAAATCCACATCCAATTCGTCAGGACCTTCAGCACTTCGCCGGAACTCCCGAATGGAATAGGTACGCAGGTGTCCGCGCATATGCTCCGGCATCGCACGCCACGTCTCCCACCACCCCTCTTCCGGAAGCTCGAACAGACCACTGACAGGCGGGATCAGTAGCTTGATACGCAAATCCCTGATAGGAACGGCGGGTCCCATGTCGTCGACCCCGGTGAACGTCACCCGCTGGAAACTCGGCGCAATGCGTTCACTGCGGACGACGGTTGCAAGGAAAGGTCTAAAACTCACCCCGCAAACTATATAGGCTTGCCTATCCTAAGGAAAGCATTGAGGTGAGCAGTCCCGGCGCCCGTGTAGCCGGCCAAACGGCTAGTCGCCTTTAAGACCGGTGACGGCACGGGCGCGGGCATCATCAACCGCCCTGACATCAACCGGTACCTCGTGTCCGCCTTCGTCGCCCCGGTCCCGAGCGCCTAGCCACCCGGCTGCGGAGTTGTTTGAAACAACTATGAAACAACTCGCTATAAAACTGACCCGAAATTAAACCATCGCCGCAGGTCACAATAGTTGTTTCGAGTTGTTTTGAGTTGTTTATACCGAAACCCAACGGACACTCGGGCCTCGCGTTGGGCTCCCGTCGGCGATTTTCGCTTTCCCTAGGTCCCGAAGGTGGCGAAGGATTCGGCTCACTGATTCACGCTCGACGCCGAGTTCATTCGCAACCTCACGAGCGTTCAGGGACTTCCCCTCGCGCAACTGAGCAACGATCCAGTCCTCGGTAGTCACGGATGCAATCGCAGTAGATTCGTTCCCCCCAAAAGCCGTCCGTGCTCGAGCAGACAATATCCACTCGGGGGCATCCCGCAAAGGTTCTAGGAAGCCCTGACTTGCGTACCACCCCAAGTATTCTTGGGCCTGCGCTTCCGGGACTTGCATGAGTCGGGCCGCCGTGGACGTCATCAAAATCTGGTTGTTCGCCAGATGACGCGCCACTAAGAGCCCATTTACGCTATTGAATATCGCCTCTCCGAACTCAGCACGCAGCAGGTACAGCGACTTAATAAAAGCCGAATCGACGTTTCCGGCGGGCAACGTGACCTCCACAAACGGTCCATCGGCATTCAGACTAGGCGCTTGTCTACCACTGGCGAGCATGGAGACCCACATGCGATCGAAGCCTCGCGAAGACTCTTCAGCGAGGCCCAACCGCCGCAATGCACCCATCAGAATCGGGTTACGCGGGATCGATTGGGTGGTCAGAATCCTTTCCTCAGGCACGCCGACAGGGAGACCACCAGGAGACCAAACGGTCAGACTGGTCGGAGACTGATCAACAACGATTGCAGTGGTCGCTCCCCAGTCGCGGTGCGCGAATGCGTTGGAAACAATTTCGTCTACAGCAGCCGCAGGAAACGCCGGAATGGGAAACTCTTGCCCGTTCGGGAGTTGCACTCGCGCAATTTCCTGCGACGTGTGAGCCTTAATCAACGCACGAAGCTGTTCTGATGCAGTAATCAACGGTGCGGAGATCTCGGTGACTTTCGGATCGCCACTGGGCACGTCGCGAAGCAAGTGTCGCACGACCGTCCGGTTGCGCAGCGGCTGCATGAAGAGAATTTCTGCCGCAAAGGTCAGCGCGCCATGGGGCGTAAACAATCCCAACTCACTGCAGAGTTCAAGACTCGTCTGGGGTACAGGAGAGTCATCACCCAAGGCATGCTTCCGGTTGGCAAGGAGTGCTTTAGCCTGCTCGATTGCCTTAGGGTCGAGATCTTCAGGGCTTCGTCGAGACGCAGTAGCGCTCAGGTCGGGGTTCGATCGGGAAAGGTGAATACTGCGACGCTCATCCTCCCCCAGAGGGACGCAGTTTTTCCCGACACGTTTACTGGCCTGGCCTTTGGAACGCTGATACAACGCCATCCCCCGCGGGATGCGCAACGCAATCAAACGCTTGCCGCAGCGCTCGATTTCAGAAGCTTCGACCTGAATATGAGGCTGCGTCTTGCTGTAAATCTTTTCCACCAACCAGTCGCATGAGCGATCGGTACCGGTGAACGCAGCAGGGCCTGTCTTCTTGTCGTTGACGCCAAGGACGATGTAGGCGACACCGCCGTCGGCGTTGGAGAAACAAATGACCTCGTCGACAAGAAACTCCACAAGCCCCGCATCGGGGTTCTTGTTCATCGGGTGGACAGCAGGATCTTCCTTGAAATCCAGTACCTGGGATTCCCAGCTCCCAGCGCTATCTCCGGCCTCGATTGCCGACAGCGCTTCCTCCACACCCTCAAAACCCGAATCGAGCATGGGCTCAGAATAACAAAAGTTGTTTCAAAGTTGTTTGAAACAACTCCGAAACAACTTACCGCAAAACTCGCCCAAAATCAGCCCATCCGAGCAGGTCAGCATAGTTGTTTGGAGTTGTTTTGGGTTGTTTATAACTCGACCGTCGTGCCGTCGATCACCTTGGACGGCACACCGATCTTGCCGGCGGCGCGCACGTCAGCGAACCCGTCAAGCGAGTCGCGCAGGGTGAGGAAGCGTTTGAGGTTGCGCAGGTTGGTGACGTCGAGAAGTTCGGCGTCGCCGAAGGCCTGCGGGTCTGCCTTAAACTGCGCGATCACGTCGGTGCAGTCGGGGCAGTCGGGGTGAACGAAAATCTCAGCGCTCACAAGTACCTCCTAGTGGCCGCGCGGCTGGGACAGTGGCTCGCCGGACTCGAAGAACGGACGGAGCTGGTTGTCGAACAGGGTCAGTGCAGACGCGATGGCCATGTGCATATCCAGGTACTGGTAGGTACCCAGGCGGCCGCCGAAGAGGACGTTGTGTTGTTCGGATTCTTCCGCCGCGAGTCGTCGATAAGCCTCGAGCTTCGCGCGGTCCTCGGGGGTGTTAATCGGGTAGTACACCTCGTCGTCACCCTCGGCGAAGCGGGAGTATTCCTTGACAATGACGGTCTTGTCGGTGGGGTACTCGGTGCGCTCCGGGTGGAAGTGGCGGAACTCGTGGATGCGGGTGTAGGGGACGTCGGCGTCGTTGTAGTTCATCACCGAGGTGCCCTGGAAGTCGCCGGTGTTCAGCACTTCCTGCCCAAAGTCGAGGGTGCGCCAGCCGAGGTGGCCTTCGGCGTAGTCGAAGTACTGGTCGAGCGGGCCGGTGTAGACCACTGGTGCGTCGGGGTTTTCGGCGCGGATGTCGTCGCGGACGGTGAACCAGTCGGTGTCGGTGCGGACGTCGATAAGCTCATGCTCCGCCATCTTCTCCAGCCAGGCGGCGTATCCGTCGACGGGGAGGCCTTCGTACTTGTCGTTGAAGTAACGGTTGTTAAAGGTGTAGCGCACTGGCAAGCGGGAGATGATCTCCGGCGGCAGGTCAGTCGGGTCGGTCTGCCACTGCTTGGCGGTGTAGTGCTTCACAAACGCCTCGTAGAGCGGCTTGCCGATCAGGGCGATGCCACGCTCTTCCAGGTTGGTCGCGGCGGCCGGGTCGAGGCCTTCGCGCTGCTGTTCGATGAGCTTCTTCGCTTCGTCCGGCGAGTAGTACTTGCCGAAGAACTGGTTGATCAGGCCGAGGCCCATGGGGAATTGGTAGGCGGTGCCGTCGTGCATCGCAAACACGCGGTGCTGGTAGTCGGTGAACGAGGTGAAGCGGTTGACGTATTCCCACACGCGCTCGTTCGACGTGTGGAAGAGGTGCGCGCCGTATTTGTGCACCTCGATGCCGGTTTCCGGCTCCTGCTCCGAGTAGGCGTTGCCGCCGATGTGGTTGCGCTTTTCCACCACCAGCACGCGTTTGCCCAGCTCGCTCGCCGCTTGCTCGGCCACGGTGAGGCCGAAGAACCCTGATCCAACAACAATGAGGTCGTATGCCATGCGGTCTATTTTCGCACAGTTGCTTATCGACGACACCACGCCGCGACACGCCACAAAAGCCTCAAGTCTTTCTTGAGACTTTAAATTGCACTACACTGCGTTCCAGTCACAATTGCCACTATTTTCACAAGAAGTGTCAGGAGTTTTACCGTGCAACAACGCCGTAGTCTTCAGGGCGGTGCGGTCCGACCACGCCGGGCCGTAGTCCTGCCTGCCGTGGTGTCCGTTCTCCTCGTGGTGGCTCTCGTCGCTACGCAAGTGTTCAGCGGCAACCGCATCCTCCACGTCCAATCCCTCGGCGCCGGCGCACCCGAGGTGTACACCGCGTCCGAGTCCTTCGCGTCCGGCGCGAACATCACTGTCGACGACGCCGCCATCCGCACCCAAGGCGGCGAAGAAGGCGAAGTACGCCGCGTGGTCAAGGAGTTCACCAACGACCGCGACTTCTCCATCGTCGGCCTGACCTGGACCGGCGACCGCGACATCGCCGCCTTCGTCCGCTCCCAGCAGGCCGACGGCACCTGGTCAGAATGGTTCGAAATGGACCCGATCGACCCGCCGAAGGGCAGCGACAAGTTCGGCACCGAACCGATCTTCGTGGGCAAAACCAAGCGCGTCCAGGTCTCCACCGGCGGCGTCGACCTTCTCGACGGCGGCCGCACCGAATCCGGCGCCCCCACCACCGCCAAGGACCTCAACGCCGTCTTCCTCGACGGCGGCGAAGGCCAAACCCAAGGCGGCATCAACCCGGTCGCGGACTCCTACACCTGGGGCATGCCCAAGGTGATCACCCGCGCACAGTGGGGTGCAGGCTCCAGCCAGGCCCCGTACTACTCCGAACCAACCACCGCAGCGACCGTGCACCACACCGCAGGCTCCAACAACTACACCGAGGCCCAGGCACCGGGCATCGTCCGCGGTATCTGGACCTACCACGCCCGCAACCTGGGCTGGGGTGACATTGGCTACCACGCGCTCGTGGATAAGTACGGCAACATCTACGAAGGCCGCGCAGGCGGCATGGACCGCAGCCCACAAGGCGCACACGTCGGCGGATTCAACCAAAACACCTGGGGCGTATCCATGCTTGGCGATTACCAAAGCGCCCAGCCCACCACCGCAGCACTGCGCGCCATGGGCGAAATCATCGGCTGGAAGGCAGCCGTCGCCGACTTCAACCCAATGGGCTACAGCTACCACCAGGCAGAATTCAGCTTCAAGGGCTCCAAGTACTCGGCTGGCCAGGGTGCATCGTTTAGCAACATCAACGCTCACCGTGACTTCCACTACAGCACCTGCCCAGGCGACAACCTGTACTCCAAACTGCCCATGATCCGCGCCACCGCCGCAGCGAAGTACCGCACGCTCAAGGCCGGCAACCGCGCAGGCCTGGGCAACCGCGGCACCGAGTCGACCGCTGTCACCACCACGGCGCAGTCCCCGGCATTGCCAGGCGACACCGGCAATCAGGGCAACACCGGCAACAACGCCACAGGCGTTCTCACCGGCCTGACCTCCGGCGACCCGATCGCCATCGCCACCGCGGCCGGCACCGTCATCGGCGCAGTCCTGCTGTTCCTGGCGGCACGCGACATGCTCCCCGGCGTCAGCGAGCGCCAGGGGTTGGAGGTCTTCCAAGGGCTCAACCTCGCACAGGTCTCGGAGTTGGCCCAAAAGATCGGCCCAGCTGTCGGCCCAGCACTGAACGCCTTCGGCGCCACCGAGGCCGCCGCCGTCTGGACCGCTCTTGAGCCCACCCTGGGCAAACTCATCGCAGGCGTTGGCGGACCGACCGGCCCGGCAATCACCTTCTACTCCAACGGCATCGCCGCGCGTAATGACCAGGGCGAGATCATCGCGCTCGTCGGCAAGATTGCGGAGGCCTGGCTGCAGCAAGGCCTCGACGCAGGCCCACTCGGCATGCCGATCACCCGCGAGTACTACCCGACCAGCGACGTCGTCCGCATCGACTTCGAAGGCGGCAGCATCACCTACAACCCGACCACCAACGCGCTGGACATCACCACGCGCTAGGCCCTCGCAGGCTCGGGCCTAGGCAAGATCTAGACAGCGCTCCACCGCGTCTTCCCACGCGGTGACCAGCCGGTCCCGTTCGGGGCCGGCCATTTCGCTTTCCCAGGTGGTGGAGGTGCCGAGCGACAAGGGTTCGTCGATAAGCGAAATGCCCATCGCAGCCGCCGACGCCGCCCCCATCACGGTCGTCTCCGTGTTCGCGGGCCGCTCCACCGTCACGCCGAGGATGTCGGCCTGCATCTGCATCAACAGGTTGTTCTCCGTCATGCCGCCATCGACCTTCAGCGTCGTCGGGTCGCCGCCCATCGCACACACCACCTCACGCGCCTGCAAGCATGTCGCCTCCAGCGCAGCGCGAGCAATGTGCCGCTTATCGACGAACCGCGTCAACCCCACAATCACACCCCGCGCATCCGGACGCCACCGCGGCGCGAACAGGCCGGAAAACGCGGGCACGATCACCACTCCCCCACTGTCTTCGACCTGCTCCGCGAGGGTTTCCGATTCTGCGGCGGTGCTCAGGATGCCGAGCTGGTCGCGCAGCCACTGAATCAACGACCCGCCCACGGCCACCGAGCCCTCCTGCGCGTACACCGGCGGCTGGCCCTGCACCTGGTAGGCGACGGTGGTCAGCAGGCCGCGGTCGCTAAACTTCGGCTCGGCACCCGTGTTGAGCAGCATGAACAGGCCGGTGCCGTACGTCATTTTCGCGTCGTTCTCGTGCAGGCCACCCTGGCCGAACAGCGCGGCCTGCTGGTCGCCGAGCACGCCCGTGATCGGCACGCCCGCCAGCGGACCCCGCGGACGGATCTTGCCAAAGTTGCCCACAGACGGCCGGATCTCGGGAAGGATTCGGGGCGGGATGCGGAGGTCGTCGCAAAGTTGCTCGTCCCAATCGAGGGTTTCCAAATCCATGAGCAACGTACGCGACGCGTTGGTCACATCCGTCAGATGCAACGCCTCGTCCTTGTCCTTCGCCCCGCCCGTGAGGTTCCAGATCAGCCACGTATCCATCGTGCCCGCCAGGAGTTCGCCCTTTTCGGCGCGCTCGCGAGCGCCTTCGACATTGTCCAGAATCCACGCCCACTTCGGCGCCGCAGGATACGAATTGTGCAAAAGCCCGGTCTTGTCCAGGTACTTCGTGGCGTCCCCATCGTGGTTCGTGCGGGTGTCCTGCCACACGATCGCGTTGTAGATCGGCTTGCCGGTTGCTTTGTCCCAAATCACGGCAGTCTCGCGCTGGTTGGTCAGCCCGAGAGCGTAAATGTCCTGCTCAGCGATGTCCTTGTCAGCAAGTGCTTCGCTGAGCGCCCGGCGTGTGTTACGCCAGATCTCCATCGGGTCGTGCTCCACCCACCCCTTGCGCGGCATGATCTGCTCGTGCTCAAACTGCGCCTGGGTGATGACCTTCCCGTCCGTGCGCGTGATGCACACACGTGTCGACGTCGTACCCTGGTCAATCGCCGCAATCAAAGCCATGCGCGTGATTCTACGGTGGGCGGTGGTGCCCGTTGGGTTGTTGTGGCGCTTTCTGGCTCGTTTCCGGTGCTTTCCTGGCGCTTTCTGACTCGTTTCCACTGCTTATCGTCTAGTTTCCGCTGATCGTCTAGCTGCATTTTTGTCGAACCAGACGATCAGCTAATTACTGAAAACCGTGTTCATCATCACCTGGGGAAATACCCGGTCCTCCCCGAGGCCGTCTAGCTGGATTCGAGGCGGAGCTAGACGATGAGCCGAACTAGACGATCAGCGCGCCCCGGTTCCCTCAAAATGCACAATATATTGCGCAAAGACCCCCTTTACAGCGCAGCAGTCGGGTGCAATATTGCCTACATGGGGGATTTACAGAAGAAACGCGAAGCAGAACTCGAACTCATTCAAGACGTCGCAGCAAAGTCCAGATCTGCAGTAATCACAGGTCCAGCCGCGGCCAGGTGGCTAGGACTCTCGACATATAACTGGGTCACCAAAGTCGACCTTGCACTACCAGGAGAAACGAGGCCGTGGAAGCGCGGCGATGCCCATCGCATCTACAGAAGTGGAATCCTCACCGACCAGGAGTACCTCGTACACAAGGGGGTTCGCACGGCGACGGCGATCAGGGCGATGTTCGACTCGTTCAGGTACCACGGGCGCACTGAAGCGCTGGTGCAGATCGAGTCGGCGAGGTGGAAGCACCGCCACCTGACCACGGAATACCTACTGGATAAAACGGGAGCGCTGCCGAAAGCACGCGGGATCGCGGGGTTCCGGAAACTCATCGAATACGCGACGGATACGTCAGCGAGTGTGTTGGAGACGATTGTGCGCGACGCAATCCTGCGTGCGATCGCAGACGGAACGCTTTCCGGGGTGGTCACGCTCGAGTTCCAGGTTGGCCTGCGGATTCGGGAACGTGACGGCCGCCCGATGATGGCCTGGGCGGACATACTGATCAATGGGTTTCTCGTTGTGGAGGCCGACGGTCTCGAGAAGACGAGCGGGGTAATGGGAGATGCAGCGAGCATGCTTCGCGACGAACGCGAGCGCGAAACCCAGCTTCAAAACCAGGGCGCAGTTGTCAGGCGGGTGAGGTGGGACCGTGCAACGTCCACCGAGTTCATCGCGTCGCTGCAGACTGTGATCGACAGCAGCCCCGGCGTGAGAGAGTTGCCGAATCGGGTGGACGTGAACTATCGCGACTGGTTGGAGGAGTTAGAACAACGCGCGGCATAACAGAACAGACCTAGTACCAGCGCTCGAGGACTGCGGCGACGCCGTGTTCGTCGTTGGTGTTGGTGACGTGGTCGGCGGCGTCTTTGAGTTCGGGTTTGGCGTTAGCCATGGCCACGCCGGTGCCCGCCCACTGGAGCATCTCCAGGTCGTTGGGCATGTCGCCGAACGCGATTGTCTCGGCGGCGGTAAGCCCGTAGCGGTCGGCGAGGTATTGGGCGCCGGTGGCTTTGTTGGCGCCGGGTCGGGAGATTTCGATGAGGCCTTCGTCCATGGAGTAGGTGACGTGGGCGACGGTGTCGTCGATAAGCGGTGCGATGATGTCGTACATCTCGGCGGAGGTCATGTCGGGGCAGCGGACCAGCAGTTTCGCGGCGGGCACCTCGATGAGCGTTTGCTTATCGACGACACCAAACCGACTATCCCACGCATCCGGGTTGTACTCCGGCGTGATCAGGAAGCATTCGTCCTCCGGGTCGAGGGCTGAGGAGCCGACGCGTTCGACGCCGTAGCCGTGGTAAACGTCGGCAAGCGCCCGTTCGACGTCGTGGAGGATTTCGCCCATGGTGTCGGGGCTGAGTTCGTGGGCGTGGAGGACGCGGTCCTCGGTGGGGTCGTAAACCACGGCACCGTTGGCGCACACGCATACGGGTGCGACCGGGAGCTGCTCGAGCACCGGGATGAGCCAACGGTGGGGACGGCCGGTGGCCAGGCCGAAATGAGCGCCGCTGGAAATCGCACGGGTTACCACGTTGCGCAGGCGCGGGGTGACGCGGCCGGCGGAGGTGATGAAGGTGCCGTCGATGTCAGAGATGATCAGGCGGGGTGCGGTGTCCGGCAGCGAGGTGGTCATGGTTTCCGGCCCTTCTTCGCGGCTTTCTCGGCGCGTTCCTCGGCGTGGATCCGGTCGGCCTCCTCAATAGTGGGTGCGGTGCCGCCGAGGGCGGCGGGCAGCCAGGGCTCACCTGTGCCGGGGCCGGCGAGTGCGGTGTATTCGGTGCGGGATTCGTCGAGAAGCAATTGCATCTGGCGTTTGAGTTCCGCGGTGTCGGCCTCGGCGTCACCGGTGAGTTCGACGGGTGCGCCGTAGCGGACGATGACCGGCACATTGCGGAAGTGTTTCGGCAGGTCCTTGGTCCAAATACGTTGCGATCCCCAGATCACGCACGGGATGAGCGGCACACCGGCCTGATGGGCGATGCGCGCGGCGCCGGTTTTGAAACTGGCAAGTTCGAACGAGCGGGAGATGGTCGCTTCCGGGAAGATGCCCACCAGGTTGCCGCTGCGAAGTCGCTCCACGGCGGGCGCGATGGCGGTGCTGCCGTGGGCGCGGTTGACCGGCACGTGATGCATCTTACGCAGCAGGCGTCCGAGGACGGGTACGTCGAAGACTTCCTGTTTGGCCATGAAGCGCACGAGGCGCTCGCCGCGCAGGTAGGGGCCGGTGCCCATGAGGATGAAGTCGGCGTAACCGGTGTGGTTACCGGCGATAAGCGCGCCGCCCTCGGTGGGGACGTGTTCGGCGCCGATGACGGTCACGTCGATGTTCAACGCCCGCATCACGCGCCGTAGCGTACCCACGAGCCCCTGGTAGAAGCGCTCCACCGCCTCCTCACGGTGGGCTGGGCTTTCAGTAAAGCGTTGCGGGACGTTGAATCCACGGTAGGCGCGCAGTTTCATTAGGGCGTGAGCACTTCCTTGCCAACCCACGGACGCAGCGCCTCAGGGACGCGCACGGAACCGTCGGCCTGCTGGTTGTTCTCCAGGATGGCGACGAGCCAGCGGGTGGTGGCCAAGGTGCCGTTGAGGGTTGCGGCAATCTGGGTCTTGCCGTCGGCGTCGCGGTAGCGCGTCTGCAGACGACGAGCCTGGAAGGTGGTGCAGTTCGAGGTAGACGTCAGTTCGCGGTAGGTGTTTTGCGACGGCACCCACGCTTCCGTGTCGTACTTACGGGCTGCCGAGGAGCCGAGGTCGCCGGCTGCGACGTCGATGATGCGGTACGGCACCTCAACGGCGGCGAGCATGTCGCGCTCCAGGCCAAGGAGCTTCTGGTGCATCTCCTCTGCGTCTTCCGGCTTGCAGTAGGCAAACATTTCGAGTTTGTCGAACTGGTGGACGCGCAAAATGCCCTTCGTGTCCTTGCCGTAGGAGCCGGCCTCGCGGCGGAAGCAGGAGGACCAGCCGGCGTAGAGCAGCGGGCCGTCGGACAGGTCGATGATCTCGTCCTGGTGCAGGCCGGCAAGCGCGACCTCGGAGGTGCCGACGAGGTACATATCGTCGCGCTCCAGGTAGTAAATCTCCTCGTCGTGCGCGTCGAGGAAGCCCGTGCCCTGCATAATGTCCGGGCGTACCAGCACCGGCGGAATCATGAGCTTGAAGCCAGCCTCGCGTGCCTTCTGAGCTGCGAGCATGAGCATGCCCAGCTGCATCCAGGCGCCGTCGCCGGTGAGGTAGTAGAAGCGCGCGCCGCCGACCTTGGTGCCGCGCTTCATGTCGATCAGGCCGAGCGGCTCGGCGAGGTCCAGGTGGTCCTTGACCTCAAAGTCGAACTCGGGGACCTCGCCGACGTGCTCGAGGACCACGAAATCCTCTTCGCCGCCAGCCGGGGCGCCCTCGATGACGTTGGCGATGGAGTACTGCAGCTTCTCCAGCTTCTCCTGCGCCTCGGCTTCCGCAGCTTCGGCTTCCTTCACGCGGGCCTTCAACTCGTTAGAGCCTTCCAGCAGTGCCGGGCGGTCCTCCGGAGCGGCCTGGCCAATCTTTTTACCGAACGCTTTTTGCTCGGCGCGCAGCTCATCTGCTGCTTGGATCGCAGAGCGTCGGGCTTCGTCGGCGGCCAAGAGCTCGTCGACAAGCGCTGGGTCCTCTCCGCGAGCTCGCTGGGACTCGCGGACTGCCTCGGGGTTTTCGCGCACACGCTTCAGATCAATCACAGTTGCATACCTTACCTTGTTCCCCGACGCGCGTACGCCGATCCGCTATCCGGTCATAACCAGTGCGCTATGGTGGCCTTATGCCCACCCGCATCACTGACGGCCCCGTGCCCAAGCATGAGCAGCTGCGCGCGATTATCGACGAGCTGATCTCCACCGAGCTCTCCCCCGGCGACCCCCTGCCTGGCGAGCGGGCATTAGAAGAGGCCTACGGCGTGTCTCGCATCACGGTGCGTCGCGCGATCGGAGATCTTGTGTCCGCTGGCCGTTTGCGCAGGGTGCGCGGCAAAGGCACGTTTGTGGCGCCTGCCCCGCTGGTGAGCCGTCTGCACCTGGCGAGTTTTTCGGACGAGATGCGAGCGCAGCGGGTGGAGGCGTCGTCGAGAATCTTGCTCTCTGAGCGCACGACTCCGCCGGACGCGGTGGCCACGTTCTTTGGCACCCCGCCCACGACTGAGCACATCCGCCTGCGGCGCTTAAGGCTTGGCGACGGCGAACCGTACGCCGTCGACGACGCCTGGTACAACTCCATCCTTGTGCCTGACCTGCTGGAAAACGACGTCTACCACTCCGTGTACACCCTGCTGGAAAACGAATACGGGCTGGGCATCACAGAAGCGGAGCAGACCGTCACCGCCGTCACGGCAGGCCCCGACAACGCACCGCTTCTCGACGTCACCCCGGACACCGCCCTGCTCCACATCCTGCGCTACGCCCGCAGTGGCGGCAGCAACGTGGAGTATTGCTCCTCGGTGTACCGCACGGACCGCTACCGGCTGACTACACGGGTCGCCCGCGAAGTGGAATAATGGTGCGCCATGGCTTCGAAACAGACCGCGCTGCGCGCCTTTCTCATCGCCACTCTGGCGGGCACGGTGGGCGCTGGCACCTACGGACTGACCGCCGATAGTTCCGGCTCCGCGAACCCGGCGGACGGCTCGTCTACCTCGAGTTCTGTTGCGGAGGCGGCGTCGTTCACCACCGCCGACGCCGGCTCGTGTTTGACGTGGCAGGTTGCCGAAGATGGCACCCATACCAACTTTGAGCAGGCGGATTGCGCCGGCGAGCACCGCTTCGAGGTTGCCGCGCGCGAGGACCTGGCCACCTACCCCACCTCCGAGTTCGGGCCCGAGGCGCCGCTGCCAAACCAGACCCGCCAGGCGCAACTGCGCGAGGAACTCTGTGGCGCGGCAACCCTGCGCTACCTGGACGGCAAGTACGACCCGAACGGGCGTTACTCCATCGCTCCGATCCTGCCGCCGGCCGACGCGTGGCAAAACGGGGACCGCACCATGCTGTGCGGCCTGCAGGAAACCGACAGCAACGGCGAGCCGGTGCTGACCTCCGGCCGAGTTGCGGAGGCGGACCAGGCCCGCGTGTTTGAGGCCGGCGAGTGCGTGGCCATCGACGCCGCCAACTCCCTGTCGGTGGTGCCATGCGACAAGCCGCACCAGTTGGAGATCACCAGCCGCGTCAACCTGGCAAAACACTTCGCGGACCACACCCCGTCCGTCGAGGAGCAGGACAAGTACCTCGGCGACGTGTGCACTCAGGCCGCGCAGGATTACCTGGGCAGCGAGGAAGCGCTCTACCAGATCGCGCTGCGCCCCTTCTGGACCTCGCAGACCCCGGCCGCCTGGGAGGGCGGTTCCCGCAGCGCCAATTGTGCGTTGATGTTCTCGCGCCCGGAGGGCCAGTTTGCCAACCTCACCGGGTCTGCGACGCAGGGCCGCGAGCATTTGCTTATCGACGACGCCCCGCCACCCGCACGCCCCGAACGCCGCCCGTTACGCTCTGAGCAGCAGGCGAACCAGTCGCAGGCTCCAGCCCCCGAGGCACCAGCCCCGGCCCCTGAGGCCCCAGCCCCCGAAGCGCCAGCCCCGGCTCCTGCGGCTCCGGTGCAGTTCTGATGATGGCCCCGGTCAGCGACGAGCTGTTCGAGGAGATGATCAACGACGCGTTGGACACCATCCCGGACCGCTTCGCCGAACACATGCAGAACATGGTGATTTTGGCCCGCGACTTCAACCCCGACGACCCCACATTGCTTGGCCTGTTCGAGGGCGTGCCGCTGACCGAGCAGCACTCCAACCATTCCGGGTTCCTTCCCGATGCGGTGTTCATCTACAAAAACGCACTCGAAGCCATCTGCGCTGACGAGGAGCAGTTGCGCCACGAGGTGAAGGTGACTGTCCTGCACGAGGTCGGCCACTACTTCGGGCTAGAGGAACACGAGCTGCACGCCCTCGGCTGGGGTTAGGCCTTCGGCCAGCTCCCGAGCATGCGTATCTGCGTCGTCTGCTCCCCCACGGCGGCAATCGCCTGGGCGATGGGGTCGTCGTCAATGTGGCCCACAAGGTCGACGAAGAAGTTGTACGTGTTGGGCTCTTTGCGGGTCGGGCGCGACTCGATGCGCGACATGTCCACCCCGCGCACCGCGAACTCTTGTAGCGCGCCGACCAGGGTGCCTGGTTTGTTGGGGGTGCGAAAGACGATGGCGGTGCGGTCGTTGCCTGTTGCGGCCGGTACCTTGCCTTGCTTACCGACGAGCACAAACCGCGTCCGCGCCGTCTCCATATCCGCCACCCCACGGGCGTGAACGTCCAGGCCGAACAGGTCCGCGGCGCGCTCGGGCGCGGCCGCCACGTCCGCCTCGCCGTCCGCGACCATCTTCGCCGCGGCCGCGTTCGAGGACGCCGGGACGAACTCCACGCCCGGCGCGTGCTCACCAACCCAGCGTTTGACCTGGCTGTACGCCACCGGATGGGTGGCCAAGCGGCGGGCGCTGCCCAGTGTTTCGCCCGCGCGTGTCATGATGGCGAACGCGATGGACAGTTCCGTCTCGGCGTAGATCTGCACGCCGGGGGTGTCGACGAGCGCGTCGGCGGTGGTGGTCACCGCACCGTCGACGGAGTTCTCAATCGCGCACACCGCCCAATCGGTCTTGCCTTCCGCGACCGCTTTGAGCGCCGCCGCAGGCGAGTCAACCGGGACGAACTCGGCTTGGCCTGTGGAGTCGAAGCGGCGCGCCGCCTCCTCGGTGAAGGTGCCCTCGGGTCCGAGATACGCAATTCGTGTCATTTCTTCTCCTGTGCTGTTTCTTCAGCGAGTAGCGCGTAGGTGATCAGCCAGTGTGTGGCCATGAAGTTGGTGCCGGTGAGGTGGGGCACGGTGGTGTCGATAAGCATCTGCGTGCCCTCTGGCTTACCGATGGCCCGCAGCAACCACGCCCGCGTCAGCATTAGCCCGAGCAGATGGGCCTGCTGGCCGTCCTCGGGGTCGTTGACCTGGAGGGGGGTGGCGTAGAACTCCAGCGCACCCGGAGTGAAGAAGCAGTCTAGCCAGGCGGGGAAATCCTCGCCGAGTACGCGCTGCATCAGGGCTGCCTGCGCCAGCCCGTTGGGGACGAAGTCGTGGCCGGACAGTTCCCAGGTGTGTGGGTAGGCGTGGTCGTTGTGGAACCAGGCGCGGGCGGTGTCGTCGCAAAGCAAGCGGAGCTTGTGGAGGCCGAGTGCGTCGGCGGCGTCGATGATCAGCAGCAGCGCGAGCGCGGAGTTGCTATGCACACCGTGGCGCACCGGCAACTGCTGCGTGCCCAGCCACGCGGTGATGTTCCCCTCGAGTTGGCTGGCCAGCGGCGTCATCGCGGCCTCCCACGGGGTGCCGAGCGTGACCTTGCAGAGTTGCAGCGCCCACGCCCAGCCATACGGCCGCTCGTACAGCGGGTGCTCACGCAGGTAGACGGCCTCGGCGGCGATGTTGTCGGCGGTCAGGCGCTGGTTGAGCAGGGCGGTAAGCGAGGGGTCGCTGACTAGCTTGTGCAACTTCACCCCACTGGCCAGCATGTGCACGCACGAATGCCAGTCGTAGGAACCCCAAAACGCCGGGTGCAGGCGACGCGGGGTGACGTCCGTGTCGGTCGGGCAGGCGCTCGCGTGGTGCATCGCCGCCGGATACTCCCGGCCGACAACCTCGACGACGGTGCGCGCCCACAATTCGTGCATGGCGCTAAAGTTACCGCATGCAACGGCGCCTAAAGATAGAGATCCTGCTGGTCCTCGCCGTCACGTTCGGCACCGCGGGCCTGCGTGCAGCCCTGCGCCTGATCGACTCGCTGCTCAAAGCCCCGCTCAACCAACAAACCACCACAATTTACGACGCCACCTCCACCATCCCATGGCTCGACCTCGCCCTCCAGGCATGCTCAGCGCTGACCCTGTTCGCGTGGGGTGGACTCGCATGGTTTCTTCTCGACGAGCACTGGCGCCTACCCCGCCTCCCCGACCTCGCCCGCGGCGCCGGATTCGCCGCCCTGATCGGCCTGCCCGGGCTCGCGTTCTACGTCGCCGCCGTACACCTCGGCCTATCCAAGGTTGTCGTGCCGACCACCGAGGCCGTACAGATCCCCACCTCCCTGCTGTGGTCGTTGGCAAACGGCTTCGGCGAAGAAATCGTCGTGGTGATGTACCTCGTCACCCGCCTGCGCCAACTCGGGTGGAAGCCCTGGCAGTTCATCGCCGCCTCCGCCGTGCTGCGCGGGTCCTACCACCTGTATCAGGGCGTCTCGGCAGGCCTGGGCAACATCGTCATGGGCGTGGTGTTTGCCTGGTACTTCCACAAAACCGGGCGCATCTGGCCGCTGATCATCGCCCACTTCCTCATCGACGCCGTGGCGTTTATCGCCTACCCGCTCCTCGACCTGTCGTGGCTCGGAATCTAACCACACGCGTCACACTGGTTACACTGTTTTCATGTCAACGACGCCCCACTCCAACGACCCCCGCGACAACGCGGGCGAGTTCGTCCTGGGCAAAGACGGAAAACCCCTCGTCGACCGCTACGGCCGGCCCGTCCGCCGCCGGCCCTCGCAGCCTGCGCGGCCTGCGGATTCCCGCACAGAGCGCCGTGTGGAGCCTCACGCGGAGCGCCGCGTCGAACCGGGCCACACCGTGTACGAGCCGCGTCCCGCCTACGAGCCGCGCCGCGCACCCCAGTACCCGCCACGCGAAGCTTCACGGCCGGTGCAGTACCGGCCCGGACAGCGCCCAGCGCAGGGCCAGTACAGGCCCGCGCAGCGTCAGGCACCCCGTGATGAACGGCCGATGCCGCTGCAGGTGTCCAAGAGGAGGGAAAGGTCGGCGGGGCGTCGTCGTCAAGCAAAACGCCCTGGATGCGGCAGCATCATCGCCCTCATCATCGTGATCGCGCTCGCGTCCGTCCTCCTTACCGACGCCCGCCTCAACCGCGTCGCCGCACTCCCCGACGAACAAATCGGCAATACAGCCGGCACCAACTGGCTCCTCGTCGGTTCCGACTCACGCACGGGCCTGAGCGAACGCGACGTCGAACGGCTCGGCACCGGCGGCGACATCGGCTCCACACGCACCGACACCATTATGCTGCTCCACCTGCCCCTACGCGGCAAAGCAACCCTGATGTCCATCCCGCGCGACTCCTACCTGCCAGTACCCGGATACGGCTACGACAAAATCAACGCCGCGTTCGCCCTCGGCGGCCCCGAACTCCTCGTGCAGACCGTCGAGCAAAACACCGGGCTACACATCGACCGCTACGCCGAAATCGGCATGGGCGGCATCGCCGGCGTTGTCGACGCCGTCGGAGGCGTGGAAATCTGCGTTGCCGAACCTATCGACGACCCCCTCGCCAACCTGTTCGTCGAGCCCGGCTGCCAAAAGATGGACGGCCCCACCGCACTCGGCTACGTACGCACCCGCGCTACCGCCCAAGGCGACCTCGACCGCGTCGTCCGCCAACGCGAATTCCTCAGCGCATTGACCTCACGAGTGTTCTCACCTGCGGTGTTCCTCAACCCGTTCCGTGTTGGACGCCTGCTATGGGTCGCGCCAACCCTGCTCACCGTCGGTTCCGGCGACCACGTTTGGAACCTCGCCCGCATCGCCTTCGCTATGCGCGGCGGCCTTGACACCGAGACCGTGCCCATCGGCGGCTTCGCCGACACCGAAGTGGGCAACGTGGTGCTCTGGGACGACGAGGCAGCCGAAGCCCTGTTCGCCCGGCTGCGGTAGCGGCTGGTTGGCGGCCGGTTGGCGGGTGGGCCGGCTGCGCCTCCTTTCCCCCGCCCCCGCCCCTCCCGCACATGGTGAGAACACAACGGTGAAGACGCGTAAAAACTCGCAAGCTCTCCGTTGCGTTCTCACCATCTGTGGCGGTGGGGTCGGTGGGGGGCGTCGCAAAGCTAAACGGCGCCTCCTACACGGTGCATTTCGTCGAAAATCAGCGAAATGAGCTGTGTTGGATGTACCGTTTGGGGCCAGCACCCAACCGAACCACCCCGCCACGCACGAAAAAGCCGGCCACCGGGCGCAAACCCGGGGACCGGCTTAGAGCAGTAAGCGCTTACTGCTCGTCTGGTCGCACGACCGTCGAGCCAGAGCCAGCACCAGCAGCACCTGCGGTGCCCTCAACGCCGGGCCACTTGCCAGCGGCGATGAGCTCGTTCTTGCGCTCAACCCAGAAGTCGGCGTTCTTGATGCCGAGGGCCTCGGGGTCGAAGTGCGGGTCGATACCGGCCTTCTTCTGGCGGCGGTAGTCCCACAGACACTTGAGGGCCGGGACCTGCAGGAAGAGGATGGCGACGATGTTGAGCCATGCGGTTGCGCCCACGCCGATGTCGCCGAGTGCCCACGCGTTGCCCGGGGTAGTGGTTGCGCCGATGAACACGGCAGCGATGATCAGGACGCGTAGGCCCCAGATGATGGCCTTACGGGCGCCTTCGTTCTTTACCCAGCGGTTGAGGTAGACGGAGTTGGTTTCTGCCATGTAGTAGTACGCCAGCACGGTGGTGAAGGCGAAGAACATGATGGCCAGCGCGATGAAGGATGGGCCGAGGCCGGCGGAGAAGGAGTTCAGGCCTTCTTGGACGAAGCCGGGGCCGACGGGCACGCCGTCGGGAAGCGAGCCGTCGTAGACTACGGCGCCGTCTTCGGACTGGCCTTCGAACACCTTGTACATGTCGGTGGAGATGATGATGAAGGCGGTTGCGGAGCAGACGAAGAGGGTGTCGATGTAGACGGCGAAGGACTGGACGAAGCCCTGCTTAGCCGGGTGGGAGACCTCGGCGGCTGCTGCGGACTGCGGTCCGGTGCCCTGGCCTGCTTCGTTGGAGTAGATGCCGCGCTTGACACCCCACATGATGGCTGCGCCGAGCATGCCGGAGAATGCTGCTTCCTTGTCAAAGGCGGAGCGGAAGATGATGCCGAAGACTTCGGGGATGTCGGAGGCGTTGGCGAAGAGGACGACGATGGCGATGATGATGTAGATGGCGGCCATGAACGGGACGACCATGGATGCGAAGTTCGCGATGCGCTTCACGCCGCCGATGATGATGAAGGCGAGGAGGATCGCCATGACGGCTGCGGAGATCTTGACGTCGATGCCCCATGCGTTGTCCACGGCTGCGGCTACGCCGTTGGCCTGGATGCCGGGGAGGAAGTAGGAGGTTGCCAGCAGCATGCAGATTGCGAAGATGATGGCGTAGACCAGCATGAATGGTGCGGCGGTGGTGTGCTTGTAGGCCTTTTCGATGTAGTAGGCGGGGCCACCGCGGTATTCGCCGGTGTCGCGGTCGGTTTCCTTGTAGATCTGGGCGAGGCAGCACTCGATGAACGAGGTTGCGGAGCCGAGTAGGGCGACGAGCCACATCCAGAAGACTGCGCCGGGGCCGCCGAAGGCGATGGCGGTGGCGACGCCGGCGATGTTGCCGACGCCGACACGGCCGGCCAGGGAGATCATCAGGGATTGGAACGAGGAGATGCCTTCCTCGGACTTTTCGCCGGATTTCAGTTGGCGGATCATGTCCGGCAGGCAACGGATCTGCAGGAACAGGGTGACGAGTGTGAAGTATGCGCCTGCGCCGAGGCACAGGAATACCAACCAGTTGGACCAAATGAGGCCATTGAGGGTGGCGATGAACCCTTCCATGGCGCCCTCCTTTTGTTTGTGTGCTGGGGTTTTCTTGAACGTCGCTTCAAGTAACTAGAGAATCTAGACCATTACTTTGTGCCGTGTGTCACTTTTTGTGTAAAAATTATTCTTCGGCACCAAAAATATTCGGCCCCAATTGTTGGGCAGACGTTGCGGACGCCGCTGCAGTATTGAAAGGATGTTTATGGAACCCGCTGGTAAGCGCACGAATCGCTTGCGTAAGTACTCGCCTGCTTGGCCGGTAAAGGACTTGCCCGCAAGTTCGCATGTGCTTGTCGACGACTCCACCCAACCGGCTGATCCCGATCCCGACTTCACCCCCGATGCGGATGTGAAGCCTCAGGCGGTGTGGCGTTTCTTTGTGTACAGCGCCATCGGCATTTTTGCGTTCTTCGTGCCGTTTTCGGTAAATGGTTCGAAGTCGACGATTTTGTTGGATCACATCGTCACGTGGATCACGACGACGCTCGGCGAGGGCACCCGTTTCCTGGCGCTGGCGGCGATCATCGCTGGCACGATCTACCAGTTCGTCACTGGACGCTGGAAAGAGGACTACGCACGCATGGCGTTTGCGGCACTGTCTGTGCTGGCGATTGTGCTGTGCGCGATGCTGACGTTTGGGTTCGGCCCGGAGTGGTTGTTCAACCCGGATATTGGTCCGTTCATCCTGGATAAGTTGGTGATCTCGGTCGGCCTGCTGATTCCGGTCGGCGCGATCTTCTTGGGTTTGCTGGTGGGCTTTGGCCTGATGGAGTTCATTGGCGTGATGGTGCAGCCGATCATGCGCCCGGTGTTCCGCACTCCGGGCAAGTCTGCGGTGGATGCGGTGGCGTCATTCCTTGGTTCCTACTCGCTGGGCCTGTTGATCACGGATCGTATGTATAAGAACGGCAGCTATAACGGGCGTGAGGCGTCGATTGTTGCTGCAGGTTTTTCTACGGTGTCGGCCACGTTTATGGTGATCGTCGCTAAGACGCTCGACATCATGGAGCACTGGATCGCGTACTTCTTTATCGCCTTCATCATCACGTTTATCGTGACGGCGATTACGGTGCGCATCCCTCCGATTTCGCGCATTCCGGAGGATTATTACCCGGGGGCGACGCCGCATCCGGAGAAGGAGATCACCGGTAACCGTTTCAAGGCGGCATGGCGTGAGGCGAAGATTGAGCTCAACCGTGCGGATTCGTTGGGCAAGGTGTTGTGGACGAACTTCCGCGACGGTTTGGTCATGGCGGTGCAGGTCACGCCGGGCATCATGTCGGTTGGCGTGATTGGCCTGGTGCTGGCGACGTACACCCCGGTGTTCAAGGCCGTTGGCGTGGTGTTCTATCCGGTGGTGTGGTTGCTGCGCCTGCCGGATCCGTGGGCAACGTCGGGTGCGCTGGCGACCGGCTTGGCGGAGATGTTCCTGCCGGCCACGCTGACGGCGGGTTCGGATGACATGGTGTTGAAGTTCACCATTGCTGTGGTGTGCGTGAGCCAGATTTTCTTCTTCTCGGCGATGGTGCCGGCGGTGTTGGCGACGGACATTCCGCTGAACATCGTGAAGATGGTCATCATTTGGTTCATCCGCGTGGTGCTCACCGTGATCATTACGGTGCCCGTCGCCTACCTGCTGTTCTAAGCTGCCGTCGCCGTTACCGCATCGTCGATAAGCCGTGCTGCGGCTTTGGCGGTGCGGTTATCTACGTCGAAATCGGGGTTGAGTTCGACAACATCCAGCAGCGCGACGCGGCCGGTGGCGGCGACGGCGGAGACCATGGCGCGCAGTTTCGCGTAGTCCACGCCGAAGCCCGCGGGGGCGGACACACCCGGCGCGACGGCGGCGGGAAGGACGTCGAGGTCGATGGAGAGGTGGATCGGCAGGTCGCCGTCGACGGAGGCGAGGGCGCGGTAGACGGCTTCGCGCATCGACATTTCAGCAAGTTCGGTGTCCAGCACGGTGGTCACACCGAGGTCGTCGGCGGTGTCGAAGAGCACCTTGGTGTTGTTGGGCTGGGAGATGCCGAAGACGGAGTAGTCGAAGTCGCTGCCCGCTAGGTCGGCGATCTGGCGGAAGGGTGTGCCGGAGGTGGGTCGGCTGGCGGTGCGCAGGTCGAAGTGGGCGTCGAAGTTGATGATGTGCATCGGGCCGATGGCCTCGTAGGCGCCGCGGTGGGTGGCAAAGGAGGTTTCGTGTCCGCCGCCAAGCACGACGGTCATGCCGTCTACGCCTTGCATGGTGACGAGGTCATACACCTTGTCTGAAAGGGTCCGTTGCGCGGATTCGAGGTCGTCGTTTTGGGTGGTGACGGTGCCGGCGTCGATAAGCGTGCGCTCGTGGTGAATAGCGAGCGAGCCGAGTGCGGCGCGCAACGCCTCGGGGCCTTGGGCGGCGCCTTGGCGGCCGCCGTTGCGCTCAACGCCTTCGTCGGAGGCAAAGCCGATGAGGTGCACGGCACCTTCCTGTGGTTCGGCGTTGGTGGAGATCACGCTGTGCCAGCGGGCGTGCTCGGCTCCGGGGCCGTCGTCGCGGCCGGTCCAGTCGGGTGCGGGTGCGAAAAGTGGTGCTGTGACTGTATTCATGCCACACGAGCCTAGCGTCGAGGCATACTGAGAGGCGATGAATAAGCCCCAGGTTCCCGCTGCGCACAATGTGCTGCGCATCCTGTCGCTGCTGTCCACTACAGATGCGCCGATTTCTGCGACCCGTATTCAACGCGAGTTGGAGCTGCCCCGTTCGACGACGTACCACTTGCTGCGCGAGTTGGAGGATTCCGGCTTTGTGGTGCACTTGAAAAACCCGGGCACGTACGGGTTGGGGTTGGCGGCGTACCGGATGTCGCAGGCGTACACCACGCAGCAGCCGCTGGTGCGGCTCGCGACGAAGCCTCTCGCCCGTATTGCTGCGTTTGCTGGGGGTTCGGCTCACCTGACGCGCCTGGCCGGGTCGGAGATTGTGTACCTGCACGAGGTGCGTGCTCCGGGGGCGGTGTCGTTGGTGACGGAGGTTGGTGTGCGTTTGCCGGCGTTGGCTACGGCGTCGGGTCGCATCATGCTCGCGTATTTGCCGGACGCGGAGTTGCGCGCGGTGTTCACGTCGTCCGGCGAGCGTCGTCGGTACAGCGAGGTCAAAGCGCAGCTTATCGACGTCCGCGAGCACGGCTGGGAAAGCGAATGCGAGGAAGTCTCGCGCGGGCAGGAGTCCGTGGCGGTTGCGGTGCTGGACCATCTGGAGCGACCGGCGGCGGCGCTTGCGGCGACGTTCCCGGTGGGAAGCACCGATAAGCAGGCACTTTTGGGGGCTTTGGAGGATGCCTCGGCACGCTTGCGCACGCAGTTTTTTGGTAATCGTTGAGCACTACACCGGTGTGATCTAGCATCGCACGCATGACAACTATTACCCCCGTCACAGTAGGCATCGGCGCGCTGTCCGTTGAGGACGTCGTCGCCGTCGCGCGCTACGGCGCAAACGTTGAGATCGATCCGGCGGCGCTCGAGGAAATCGCCGCTACCCGTGAGCGCATCGAGGAGCTCGCTGCGGACCCGACCCCGGTCTACGGCGTCTCCACTGGCTTTGGCGCCCTGGCCACGAAGCACATCCCGGAAGATATGCGCGCGCAGCTGCAGGTATCGCTGGTGCGCTCCCACGCCGCGGGCTCCGGCCCGGAGGTGGAAGAAGAGGTCATTCGCGCGCTGATGCTGCTGCGCCTGTCCACGCTGTGCACGGGCCGCACGGGTGTGCGCCCGGTGGTGGCGGAGACCTACGCCGCCGCGCTGAACGCTGGGATCACGCCGGTGGTGCGCGAGTACGGTTCACTGGGTTGCTCCGGCGACTTGGCGCCGCTGGCCCACTGCGCCTTGGCCCTGCTGGGCGAGGGTGAGGTCCGCGTCAAGGGTGGTGAGATCATCCCGGCCGCTGACGCCCTGTCCCAGGCGGGCATCGAGCCGCTGGTCCTGCGCGAAAAAGAAGGCTTGGCGCTGATCAACGGCACCGACGGTATGCTTGGCATGCTGTGCCTGGCCATCGCAGATCTGCGCGAGGCCGCCAAGGTTTCGGACATCGCAACCGCGATGAGCGTGGAGGGCCTCAACGGCACGCTGTCCGTTTTCGACGACGACCTGCAGCAGCTGCGCCCGCACCCGGGCCAGGCGGATGCCGCGTACAACATCCGCACCGTGGCGGCGGATTCGCCGATCCTGGCGGCCGCACTCGAGGACTTCAAGGCTAACGACGTGCAGGATGCGTACTCGATCCGTTGCACCCCGCAGGTCGCCGGCGGTTTCCGCGACACACTGACGTACGTGACCACGGTGGCCGACCGCGAGCTCGCCGCCGCGAACGATAACCCGGTGGTGGCCAAGGACGGCCGTGTTGCCTCGAACGGCAACTTCCACGGCGCACCGGTGGCGTACGTGTTGGACTTTTTGGCGATTGTGGTGGCGGATTTGGCGTCGATTAGCGAGCGCCGCACGGACCGCTTCCTCGACCCGGCGCGCAACCGCGGCCTCAACGCGTTCCTCGCGGGCGACCCGGGCGTGGATTCCGGCCACATGATCGCCCAGTACACGCAGGCAGGCATTGTCGGCGAGCTCAAGCGCAACGCGGTGCCGGCGTCTGCGGATTCGATCCCGTCGTCCGCGATGCAGGAGGACCACGTTTCCATGGGCTGGTCGGCGGGCCGCAAGCTGCGCCGCAGCATCGATGGCCTGCAGCGCGTGCTTGCGGTGGAGATCCTCACCGCCGCGCGTGCGCTGGACATGCGCGAGAGTGAGCCGTCCGTCGGCACCGGTGCAGCTCTGGCCACGCTGCGTAAGCATGTGGAGGGCCCGGGCACCGATCGTTTCCTGGCCCCGGAGATTGAGCATTCCGTGCATTTGGTCAAGGGCGGCGATTACGTCAAGGCCGTTGAAGCGGTTGTGGGCACACTTCGCTAAACCGCACTACTCAACGGGCGGCGCCGCAGCATCGGCGCCGCCCGTTTTCTATTACGCATCACCAATAGTCTGGGAACCCAGACAACTGGCGACACTGCCCCCTTTGTTACCACGGAAAACTCCATACACTGTCGCCTACATCATTAACCCCCGCAGATTGTGATTGGAGTCTCACCATGGCTGGCCGGTACCCGAATGGCGATTTCTACGACTTTGAAAGCGAACTGTCCACGGAGGAAAAGGACATCCTCTACAACGTCCGCGATTGGGCAAAGGAGAAGGTGCTCCCGATCGCGGTGGACTACTGGAACCGTTCGGAGTTCCCGCACGAGCTGCTGCCGTCGATAGGCGAGCTCAACATCATCAGCCTCGTGCGCGGCCAGGGTCGCTCCCGCCTGCTGGCCGGCCTCGTCGCGGCGGAGATTCACCGCGCCGACGGTTCCGTGGGCACGTTTTTCTCCGGCCAGGACGGCCTGTTCACCGGCAGCATCGAGCTGCTCGGCTCGGAGGAGCAGAAGGAGCGCTGGCTGCCGGACCTCTACGCCGTGCGCAAGACCGGCGTGCTTGCGATCACGGAGCCGGAGGCTGGCTCCGACGTTGCCCAGGGCATGCGCACCACAGCCACCAAGGTGGATGGCGGCTGGATCCTCAACGGCGCGAAGCGCTGGATCGGCAACGCAACCTTCTCCGACTACGTCGCCGTCTACGCCCGCGACCCGGAGGACGAGCAGGTCAAGGGCTTCATCGTGGACACCACGTCCGAGGGCTACACGGCCACGCTGATGGAAAACCGCATTGCCATCCGCGCGGTGCAAAACGCCGACATCACGCTCGACAACGTGTTTGTTCCGGACAGCGACAAGCTCGAGGGCGCGAACTCGTTCAAGGACATCAACAAGGTGTTCAAGAGTGCACGCTCCAC
The DNA here is from genome assembly GCF_030408635.1 of Corynebacterium coyleae. NCBI lineage: Bacteria > Bacillati > Actinomycetota > Actinomycetes > Mycobacteriales > Corynebacteriaceae > Corynebacterium > Corynebacterium coyleae. The sequence goes on from NZ_CP047198.1 coordinate 2,356,478, forward strand.
GGTGGGTTGGCAGGCCGTCGGTACGCAAATGGGCGCGCTCGACGTGGCACTCGGCTACGCGGATGAGCGCATCCAGTTTGGCAAGAAGATCTCCTCGTTCCAGCTCAACCAGAACAAGCTGGCCACCATGCAGGGCAACCTCGTTGCCTCCGAGTCGATGATGGCCCAGTTGGCCCGCATGGAGGATCGCGGTTCCGCGAACAACGAGCAGTCCGCGCTGGCCAAGGCGTTCACCTCGAAGCTCATGCGTGAGACGGTCGCGCTCGGCCGCGAGATCCTCGGCGGCAACGGCCTGATCTCGGATTACCGCATGGCGAAGATCTTCAACGACGCCGAGGCCATCTACTCCTACGAGGGCACCTACGACATCAACCAGCTCATCGTCGGTCGCTCCATCACGGGCGAATCGGCCTTCGTCTAGTCCACGCAGGAGGAAACACTATGAATGCACCGCTTTCCGGAATCCGCGTCCTTGACCTCTCCCGCGTACTCGCAGGCCCGTTCTGCTCCATGATCTTGGCGGACCTCGGTGCTGAGGTGATCAAGGTGGAGTCGCCGTGGGGTGACGATTCGCGTCAGTTCGGCCCGTTCGTCGACGGCACGTCCGCCTACTACCGCCTGTTCAACCGCTCGAAGATGGGCATCACGCTGGACTTCAAGAACGACGACGACAAGGAAGTGTTGCGTGATCTGGTCCGCCGCGCTGATGTGGTCGTCGAAAATTTCCGCCCTGGTGTGCTTGAGAAGCTCGGCCTTGCGCCGAAGGATTTGCTGGAGATCAACCCGCGCCTCGTGGTCACGAGTATCTCCGGCTTCGGCCAGACGGGCTCGCTTGCCAAGGAACCGGCGTACGACCTGGTTGCGCAGGCGATGAGTGGCCTGATGTCGATTACGGGTTGGCCGAACAGCAAGCCGACGCGTGTGGGCATCTCGCTGGGTGATCTCATCCCGGGCCTCTACGCCGCAATCGGCACGGTTTCGGCGCTCTACCAGCGTGAATCCACCGTCACCGGCCAGCATTTGGACCTTGCTATGTACGACTCGCTCATCTCCGTCATGGAGTCCGTAGGCATGCGTGCGCTTTACGACGACACCCCGCCCACCCGCATCGGCAACGACCACGGCCTGTCAGCGCCGTTTTCCACGTATGCGACCAAGGACGGCGACGTAGTCATCGCGATCACCACGAACCGGCTGTTCGAGCGCCTGGCCAACGCGCTGGGCATCCCGGAGATGGCCACCGACCATCGCTTTGCAGAGCCGGTGGCCCGCTCCGACAACCGGGTTGCGCTGCGCGAACTGATCGAAGAAGCGCTGAGCACAAAGACACGCTCGGAGACCATCGCCCTGTTTGAAGAACATGGTGTGCCCACCGCCCGCGTGTACGACCTGGACGAGGCACTACGCAGCCCGTTCGCCCAGGAACGCGGTGTGGTGGTTGAAGAAACGGATGGGTTCCGCACCCTCGCCTCCCCGCTCAAGCTCGCCGGGATGGGCAAGCCAACGCCGGCGCCGGAGTTGGGGCAAGACAACGAACGTATCCAGTCCTGGTTGAGCGAAGATCCGCGCACCACCTGAGTTCCGTAAAGGAGCAGCACCATGGATGAAACACAGACCCCACGTCGTGGTGGCAGCACCCGTTGGATTCCGGGCGACAACATCGCCGCAGTCCCGTCCCTTCCGCCCGAGCACGAGGTGGACAGCCTGGAGCCGAAGAACAAGTGGAGGTTTTTCCTCTACAGCGCGATCGGTTCCTTTGCGTTTTTCGTCCCGTTTACTGTCGGGGAGAAGAACACGATTCTGTTGGACCACATTGTGGGCTGGCTCCAGTCCTCACTTGCCGGCGCCCTGCCGTACATCACCCTGGTGATGATCACCGCCGGCGCCGTCTACCAATTCGCCACCGGTAAGTGGCGCGAGGATAAAGCGCGTGCCGTGTTCGCGTTCCTCTCCGCGTTGGCGGTGGTGTTGTGCGCGATGCTCGTGTTCAACTTCGGCCCCGCATTTCTTTTCGACGAACGCCTCGGCCCCTTCATCCTGAACAAACTCGTCATCCCCGTCGGCCTGCTTATCCCAGTGGGTGCCGTATTTTTGGGTTTGCTGGTTGGCTTCGGCCTGATGGAATTCATCGGTGTGATGGTGCAGCGGTTCATGCGGCCGGTGTATCGCACCCCGGGTAAGTCGGCCGTTGACGCAGTGGCGTCGTTTTTGGGGTCATACTCGCTGGGCCTTTTGATTACCAACCGCGTCTACCGCACCGGCGGCTATACGGCGCGCGAAGCGTCGATCATCGCGGCTGGGTTCTCCACCGCATCGGCGACGTTCATGGTGGTTGTGGCGCGAACGCTGGACCTGATGCACATCTGGGGCGTGTACTTCGCGGTCACGCTCCTTGTGTGCTTCCTAGTCACTATCGTCGTCGTCCGCATCCCTCCGTTGAGCACGATCCCGGACGATTACTACCCGGGCGCTACCCCGCAGCCGGAGGAGCGCGTGGAGGGCAACCTGTTCGCCGCCGCGTGGAAGGAAGCGAAGGCGTTTTTGGCGCAGGCGGAGTCGCTGCCGAAGACCATTTGGCGCAACTTCAAAGACGGCGTGATCATGACCATCCAGGTCATCCCGGGCATCATGGCTGTTGGCATCATCGGCTTGGCGCTGGCGTTCTACACCCCGGCGTTCAAGATTCTGGGCGCGCTGTTCTATCCGCTGGCGTGGGTGTTCCAGTTGCCGGATCCGTGGCTCGCGTCCGAGGCGTTTGCCATCGGCCTCTCTGAGCTGTTCCTGCCGGCAACGTTGGCGGCTGGCAACGAGTCTGACGTACTGCGCTTCACCGTTGGTGTGGTCTCCATCAGCCAGGTGTTCTTCTTCTCCTCGATGATCCCGGCGGTGCTGGCCACGGACATCCCGTTGAAGATCAGCCACATGGTGATCATCTGGTTCCAGCGCGTGGTGCTGTCCATCATCCTGACGGTGCCGATCGCGTACCTGATCTTTTAACCCCCACTACCCGGTTTGTCTCGTATCCGAGACAAACTGGGCAAAAACTGTCTTCCAGCAACCACATCGCCCCCTTATCCTCAATGTAACGCAGGTTACATTCCTGTCGGATTGTGCTCCTGCATCACGAAACTCAATGAGCCGTAGAAAGGATTCCCATGGCGAAGAACTGGTCCGAAGGTGCACGCGAGGTCCGCTCCCCGCGAGGCACTGAGATCACTGCAAAGTCCTGGCAGACCGAGGCCCCGCTGCGCATGCTGCAGAACAACCTTGATCCGGAGGTTGCGGAGCGCCCCGATGATCTCGTCGTCTACGGCGGCACCGGTCGTGCGGCCCGAAGCTGGGAGGCCTTTGACGCGATCGTCGATACGCTGAAGGACCTCGAGTCCGACGAAACGCTGCTGGTCCAGTCCGGCAAGCCGGTCGGCGTGTGGAAGACCAACGAGTGGGCGCCGCGCGTGCTCATCGCCAACTCCAACCTGGTGGGCGACTGGGCTAACTGGGAGCATTTCCGCGAGCTCGAGGACGAGGGCCTGATGATGTACGGCCAGATGACGGCCGGTTCCTGGATCTACATCGCAACCCAGGGCATCCTGCAGGGCACCTACGAAACCTTCGCGGCTGTGGCGAAGAAGCGTTTCAACGGCACGCTCGCCGGCACCCTGACCCTGACCGGCGGCTGCGGCGGCATGGGTGGCGCACAGCCGCTGTCCGTCACCCTCAACGGTGGTGCCTGCCTCATCGTCGATGTTGACGAGGGCCGCCTGAAGCGTCGCCAGGGCAAGCGCTACCTCGACGAGGTCACCACCGACCTCGAGGAAGCAATCAAGCTGGTCACCGACGCGAAGAACGAGAAGCGCGCCCTGTCCGTGGGCCTCGTCGGCAACGCGTCCGAGGTCTTCCCGGAGATGCTGCGCCGCCACCGCGCTGGCGAGTTCACCGTGGACATCGTCACCGACCAGACCTCCGCACACGACCCGCTGTCCTACCTGCCAAGCGAGATCCCGTTCGCCGACTGGCACACCGAGGCAGACGCCGACCCGACCACCTTTACCAAGAAGGCCCGCGAGGCCATGGCCGCACAGGTCCAGGCAATGGTCGAGTTCCAGGACGAGGGCGCCGAGGTGTTCGACTACGGCAACTCCATCCGCGACGAGGCCCGCAAGGCCGGCTACTCCCGCGCGTTTGAGTTCCCGGGCTTCGTCCCGGCCTACATCCGCCCGCTGTTCTGCGAGGGCCTTGGCCCGTTCCGCTGGGTTGCACTTTCCGGCGACCCGGAGGACATCAAGGTCACCGACCAGGCCATCAAGGAGGCTTTCCCGGACAACGAGCACCTGCACCGCTGGCTCGATGCGGCCGAGGAGTACGTGGAGTTCGAGGGCCTGCCGGCACGTATTTGCTGGCTGGGCTACGGCGAGCGTGCCAAGGCCGGCGTGATCTTCAACAACCTGGTCAAGGAAGGCAAGGTCAAGGCACCGATCGTCATCGGCCGTGACCACCTGGACTCCGGCTCCGTGGCCTCCCCGTACCGCGAGACCGAGTCCATGCTCGACGGCACCGACGCTGTGGCTGACTGGCCGCTGCTCAACGCCATGACCGCTGTGTCCGGCGGCGCGACCTGGGTATCCATCCACCACGGTGGTGGCGTGGGCATGGGTCGTTCCATCCACACCGGCCAGGTCACGGTGGCTGACGGCACCGAGCTCGCCGAGGCGAAGCTCAAGGCTGTGCTCACCAACGATCCGGGTATGGGCGTCATCCGCCACGTGGATGCCGGTTACTCCCGCGCCAACGAGGTCGCGCAGGAGCGCGGCGTGCGCATCCCGATGAAGTTCCAGGCACGCGACTAATCACGCGCCGTAGAGCGCTGACGTTTCCCTCACGGGCGCGTCAGCGCTTTTCGTTACCCTGGGCCCCACGAAGCCCTCCGAAGAAAGGCACCCATGAGCACCTTTATTACTGGCATTTCCGAGCTCCGCACGGTCTCCGAGCTGGGCACCATTAAGAACGCAGCATTGCTTATCGACGACGGCGTGATCGCCTGGGTCGGCCCCGCCGACGAAGCCCCCGCGGAAGCAGCAAACGCCGCCGAAACCGTCGATGTTGGCGGGCGCGCAGTCCTGCCCGGCTGGGTAGATTCCCACTCCCACATGGTTTTCGACGGCAACCGCGCCGAAGAGTTCGAGGCCCGCATGGCCGGCGAGTCCTACGCCGCCGGCGGCATCGCCGTGACCATGGAGGCAACCCGCTCCGCAGGCGAGGAGCGCCTGGATAAGTTGGTGGCGGAGCGCGTCGCCGCAGGCCATGCGGGCGGCACCACCACCTTTGAGACCAAAACCGGCTACGGCCTGAACGTCGAGTCCGAGGCAGAGGCCGCACGCGTGGCCGCCCGCCACGTGGACGAGGTGACGTTCCTCGGCGCACACCTGGTCCCGCCGGGGGCGGACGCTGACGAATACATCGACGAGGTCGTCGGCCCGATGCTGGATGCGGTGAAGGACCACGTGCAGTGGATCGACGTGTTCTGCGAGCGCGGAGCGTTTAACGAGGAGCAGTCCCGCCGCGTCCTCGAGGCCGGCAAAAAGGTTGGCCTGGGTGTGCGCGTGCACGGCAACCAGCTTGGGCAGGGCCCGGGCGTGAAGCTTGCGGTGGAGATGGGCGCGGCCAGCGTGGACCACGTCAACTACCTCTCTGATGAGGACTTCGAGCTGCTGGCCGGTTCGGACACCGTAGCCACGCTGCTGCCTGCCTGCGATCTGTCCACCCGCGAGGATCTTGCACCGGGGCGCAAACTTATCGACGCCGGCGCCACCGTCGCCATCGCATCCAACCTCAACCCCGGTACGTCGTTTACGTCCTCGATGAACTTCTGCGTGACCACCGCGGTGCTGCAGCAGTACCTCACGCTCGACGAGGCGATCGAGGCTGCCACCACCGGCGGTGCGAAGGCGCTGCGCCGTCACAACGTCGGCGACGGCAAGGACCCGCAGGGCCGCCCGGCCAAGGGCACGCTGGTGCCCGGCGCGGCCGCCGACCTGCACATCCTGGATGCAGAAAACGCCATCAACCTGGCCTACCGCCCAGGCATGCCGATTACGTGGAAGACCTGGGTGGCAGGCCAGAAGGTCTACGGCTAAACGCTGCCTTCTGCGCGCGAGGCGAACAACGCCTCGCGCCGCGCTGCCTGCTCGACCGGATCAGGCACGGGCAGCGAACCGACGAGGCGCTGCGTGTAGGCCTGCTGCGGGTTCGCCATAACGTCCTTGCCATAGCCGCATTCGACCAGGTCACCGTGGTAGAGCACGCCGACGGTGTGGGAGACCATGTCCACCACGGCCAGGTCGTGGCTGATGAACAGGGCCGCGAACCCGAGGTCGCGCTGCAGCGATTGGAACAGGTCCAGCACCACCGCTTGGACGGAGACGTCCAGGGCGGAGGTGGGCTCGTCGGCAATGAGCAGCTCCGGGTCGAGCACAAGGCCGCGGGCGAGCGAGACGCGCTGGCGCTGACCACCCGACAACTCGTGCGGGTAGCGCGACGCGAACGAACTCGGCAGTTCAACCGCCTCGAGCAGTTCCGCCGCGCGCTGCTTGCGTTCCTTCGCGGATACATCGGAGTTGACCACGAGTGGCTCGGTGATGCACTCCTCCACCGTGAAATACGGGTTGAAGGAGGTCGCTGGGTCCTGGAACACGAAGCCGACGCGCTTGCGCAGTTCCCGTAGTTCGGCCGCGCGGATGCCGTTGAGTTCCTTGCCTAGCACCTTCAGTGATCCACCGGTGACCTTCTCCAGGCCCACCATGGACCTACCAATGGTGGTCTTGCCGGAACCAGACTCACCCACCAGGCCGAACACTTCGCCCTTGTGGATCTGGAAGGACACACCTTTCACCGCGGTAAACGACGGCGCTCCGAGGCGACCCGGGTAGGTCACCTCCAAACCGTCTGCTTCCACCACGGGTGTGGTGATGCGCATCGCCTCGAGTTCCGCCGCCGGCGTGATCACGCTGAGCGACTTCGTGCCCAGTCGCGGCACCGCACCCAGGAGTTTCTTGGTGTAGTCCTCGCGCGGGTTGGCAAACAGTTCGCGCACCGGGGCGCGCTCAATGATCTTGCCGTGGTACATCACGGCCACCGAGTCAGCCAGGTCCGCGACCACACCCATGTTGTGGGTGATGATGATGATCGAGGTGCCGCGCTCGTCGCGAAGCTTGCGCAAGAGCTGCAGAATCTCCGCCTGCACGGTTACGTCCAGGGCGGTGGTTGGCTCGTCGGCAACGATGGTGTTCGCGCCGAGTTCCACCGCCATGGCGATCATGATGCGCTGCTTCTGACCACCCGAGAACTCGTGCGGGTAGCGGTTGATACGCTTCTCCGGCTCAGGGATACCAACCGCGCGAAGTGCTTCGACGCAACGTGCCTTGGCTTCCTTCTTCGAGATCTTCGGGTTGTGCGCCTTGAGCCCTTCCGCCATCTGCCACCAGATGGGGAACACCGGGTTCATTGCGCTCGACGGCTCCTGGAAGATCATGGACACGTCGCGCCCGCGCATCTTGCGCAGTTCGTCGTGGTTCATGACGGTGACGTCGTTGCCCTCAACGAGCACCGCGCCCTTGGACACGGCGGTGTCGCCGAGCAGGCCGAGCACGGATCGCGCGGTAACCGTCTTGCCGGAGCCGGACTCGCCGACCAGCGCAAGAATCTCACCCGGCTCGACCTCGAGGTTCACGCCCTTGACGGCGTGCACGAACCCAGCGTCGGTATTAAACCCGACGTGGAGGTCCTGAATGTCTACGCGGTTCATGCCGCTACCTCCTCAAACTGGTCGCCGTCTTTCGCTTTTGCTTTACGACGAACACGCAACCGCGGATCATTCAAATCATTCAACGACTCACCAACGAGTGTGATACCCAGCACCGCCAGCACGATGGCCAGGCCCGGGAACAGCGCAGTCCACCAGATGCCGGAGGTGACGTCCGAAACCGCACGGTTGAGGTCGTATCCCCACTCAGCGGCGGAGGTCGGCTCGATACCGAAACCGATAAAGCCCAGGCCCGCAAGGGTGAGGATGGCCTCCGACGCGTTAAGCGTGAAGATCAGCGGCAGGGTGCGGGTGGCGTTGCGGAAGATGTGCACCGCCATGATGCGCCAGTGGGATGCACCGACGACCATCGCGGATTCCACGAACGGTTCCGACTTCAACCGCATCGTCTCCGCACGGATGACGCGGAAGTATTGCGGGATGAACACCACCGTGATCGAGATTGCCGCCGCGGCGATACCGCCGAGCGCGCTGGACTTACCGCCGGTCAGCGCGATCGACATGACAATCGCCAACAGCAGCGACGGGAAGGCGTACACAGCGTCGGCGATCATCACCAGAATCCTGTCGAGCCAGCCACCGACGTAACCGGAGATCAAACCCAGCAGCACACCGAGAATGATCGACATCAGCACGGACGCGACGATGACCAGCACCGCGGTGCGGGTACCCCACACCACGCGCGAGAACACGTCGAACCCTGCGACGGTCGTGCCCCAGATGTGTTCGGCCGACGGTGCTTGCTGGGTGCCGAACGCGCCCGCGTCGTCGCCAGTCTGCGACCAGGTGTACGGGGCGATCAGTGGCGCGAAGATTGCCGTGAGTAGCAGCCCGGCGGTGAGCACCAGGCCGAGGATGAGCATGAACCGCTGCAAACCGGCGGAACGGATGACGTCCTTCACCAATGGGAGTTTCTTCCAGTTCATTAGAACCTCACCCTCGGGTCGACGAACGCAGCGATGATGTCAACGATGAAGTTGGTCACGGCCACAATCACTGCCATGAGCATCACAATGCCCTGCACAGCCACGTAGTCACGCGCTTGCATGTACTGCACCAGGATGTAGCCCAGCCCCTTCCATTCGAAGGTGGTTTCCGTCAGCACCGCGCCACCAAGTGAGAGTGCAATCTGCATGCCCATCACGGTGATCACCGGGATCAGCGCAGGACGCAGCGCGTGGTGGGTGACCAGGCGACGTTCCTTCACACCGCGCGAACGGGCGGACTCGATGTACTGGCGCTCAAACGTGCCGATGATGTTCGTGCGCACAAGACGCAGGAACACACCACCAAGCAGCAGACCCAGCGCAAGCGACGGCAGCACCGCGTGCGTAGCAATGTCCTTGATCAGCGCTGGGTCCCCAAGCCGCAGCGCATCAAGGCCGTAGAACGGCGTCGGGTTCGTGATGGAACGCAGCGTCGACTCCCCAGAGGTGGAGACACGACCTGCGACCGGCAGCCATCCAAGCTTGACAGAAAAGACCAGCTTGAGCAGCAAACCGACGAAGAACACCGGGGTGGCGTAGGCGAGGATGCCGAAGATGCGCAGCACCGCGTCCGGCAGGCGGTCGCGGAACGCTGCAGCAACCATGCCGCCGGGTACACCGATCAGGATGGCCACGATCAGGCCGTAGAACACCAGCTCAGCTGTCGCGGCACCGTAGGTAGTCAGTAGCTCGGTCACCTCCCGGCCGTCGGTAAACGTGGTGCCGAAGTCGCCGCGAACAACATCGCCCAAGTAGTCGAAGTACTGGATGATCAACGGCCGGTCGTATCCCGCTTCCTCCACACGGCGTGCGAGCTCGTCGGGAGACAGTCGCCCACCCAGCGCCGCGGTGATCGGGTCACCGGTGGAACGCATGAGGAAGAAGACGGTGGTGATCAGAATGAAGATGGTGGGGAAAATAAGCAGAAAACGAATAAGGATGTAGCGCAGGAAACTTCCGCCGCGATCCTTACTCGTTTTCTGGTCGTTTTCCGCCTTGACGGCGGTAGTCATGGTTTCGAGGTGCCTAACTTACTTGGTAATCGGGCCGAGGAAGAGCATGAACGAGGAGTCCAGAACAACGCCCTCGACGTCCTTGCCAACGATGGCGAACTGCTTGCCCTGCAGCAGCGGCACGGTGGACAGTTCGTCTGCCATGTAGTCCTGGATCTCGCCGATCTTCTTGTCGCGAGCATCGTGGTCCGGCTCCGTTGCGGATTCACGGATCATGGTGTCAACCTTCTCGTCTTCGAAGTGGTTGCCCAGGAAGTTGTTCAGGGTGAAGAACGGGGTCAGGTAGTTGTCGGAATCCGGGAAGTCCGGGAACCAACCCAGCTGGTAGAGCGGGTAGACGTCGTTGGTGCGGTCCTTGGCGTACTGGACCCACTCGGTGGACTGCAGGTCGACCGTGAACAGGCCGTCTGCTTCCAGCTGCGACTTGATTGCCGCGTACTCGTCACCGGAGGACGGACCGTAGTGGTCCGGGTTGTACTGCAGTGCGATGTTCACCGGGGTTTCAACGCCGGCATCCTCGAGGATCTTCTTCGCCTTCTCAGCGTCCGGCTTACCGTCTGCCTGCAGGTACTTGTCCTTCACAGCCTCGTTCGCGCCACGCATGGATTCCGGAACAACGGAGTACAGCGGTGCGAAGGTGTCCTTGTACACGTTGGTGGCCAGCGCCGGACGGTCGATCGACGCTGCGATTGCCTGACGTACAGCCTTCGCCTTCGCCGGGTCAGCGTTGTCGGCCTTCGCGCCGTACGGCATGGTGTCGAAGTTGAAGACCATGTAGCGGATCTCGCCGCCCGGACCTTCGACGACCTTCACGTTGTCGTCGTTACGCAGATCGTCGATGTCCGTTGCGGACAGGGAACGGTATGCGACGTCGATGTTGTTCTTCTGCACGTCGAGCTTCATGTTCGACGCGTCGGCGTAGTACTTGACGTTCACACCGTCGTTCGCTGCGGTGCCCATGAGGCCCTTGTAGTCAGCGCGCGGGGAGTAGGCGATGAGCTGGTTCTCGTTGAAGTCGCTAATCGAGTACTGGCCGGCAAACGGCTTGCCAGCAACAACGTCGGCGTTCTCCAGGACCTTGTCAGCCGGGAATACATCCTCATCGACGATCGGGCTCACCGGGGAGTTCAGCACGAACGGGAAGGTCTGGTCGTTGCCTTCCTTGAGCTTGAACACAACGGTGGTGTCGTCCGGAGCCTCGACCGAATCAAGGTTGGCCAGCATGGAGGCCGGGCCGTTCGGATCGTCGATAGCAATCTGGCGGTCGAACGTGAACTTCACATCGGACGAGGTCAGGTCGTTGCCGTTTTCGAACTTCAGGCCTTCCTTCAGCTTCACCGTGTACTCGGTGGGGCTGGTGAACTCAGCAGACTCAGCCAGCGACGGCACCGGCTCGGCGTCGAGTGCGCCCTGCGGGGTTTCCAGCAGGAAGCCGTACACCTGGCGCATGACGTTGTAGCTGCCGTTGTCGTACGACCCGGCCGGGTCGAGTTTCGTGATCTTGTCGGTGGTGCCGACGGTGATCACGCCGTCCCCTGCCGGTGCATCCGCTGCCTCGTTGGAGTCAGATTCGGTGGATGCACATGCGGTCGTCAGCGCGCCGCACGCGATAAGGGCAAGTGCCGACTTGAGCAGCTTTGCCCGTCCTTTCGAAGAGGACATGGTTTCTCCTTGTTTTTTGCTTTTGCTAGTTGTCGACGACTCCCGACAACGTTGCCGGAAACTATAAACGCATAGAAACGCATAAAACTCGGAGTGTTACCAAAACGTTATAAAACCGGCCACCGGAACCCCCTTTCGAGCCCAACCCAGAAACAGGGCAGGTGAAAGGGAATCCCAATGGCCGGCAAAGGACCAATCAGCGAACTATTTGCCGCTTAGATGGTCACCTGACGGGACTTAATATTGTCCAGTTGTTTGCGCTCGTCTGCAGATAATGCAGCGTCGTTGGCGTACTCGGCGGTGATCTTCTTATCCAGTTCCGCCAGCGCCGCCTCGTAGGAGTCGGCCGCCACGGACGGGTCGAGGTCGAACACCGGAACAACCAGGCCGTGGGTGCGGAATGCGCCGGCGAACTTGGTGTCCTCGCCCAGGTTCAGCTCGCCACGTGCCGCGATGCGTGCCAGTGCGGACAGCATCTGCGCCTCGTTATCTTCGGTGCGCACCCAGCGGATGTGTGCCTTGCCGCCGCCCGGGTTAACCCACCAGATTGCGCCCGGCAGGTTCTCGCCGATCTTCTCAGACGGCAGGACGGCGTCGTTGGCCTGGCGCAGCGCCTGCTGGATCTGCGGCGGGACCGAAGCCCCCTCCGGGAACCACCAGGAGAAGTCCTGGTAGGTGGTGATGTCCAGGGTGGCGTCGTCGCTAAGAAGCTCCGACAGCTCCGGCTGCGAACCGTCGGCGACGGTGGACTGCAGCGTCTCGCCCGGCTTCGCATTCACTACCCAGTTCAGGGCGTACGCGAGGTCGCGGCCCGGGTTCTGGGAGTGGGAGGTGACCTGAAGCGCGACGAAACGCTCGCCGCCCTGGTCCTCCTCGCGCACGAGCGCGGCACCGGCGCCCGGCAGGACGGTCACGATGTTGACCGGGGTGCCCTTCACATCCACCGTGGTCACGGCAGAGGGGACGAACTCCTGCAGCGCTACCAGGTCGGCTTCTGCTGCCAGACCGCCGTACGGGCGGGGGTCCTTCTGGAACTTCTCGCGCTCAGCGGCGCGGGCTGCGAGTTTTGCCTCGCGGCGCGACATGCCCTCGGGCAGGTCTGCGCGGTTCTTCTTTTTCTTCGGTTTGCGTTGCACCATGCGCGCAATCGTACCGGCGCGCACGACACCGGCGGGCAACAAGCTAGTCAGACACAACAGCGGTGTGGTTGCCAAAGATTTCCAGGGCGAGATCGGGCAGGTCTGTTGCCATCACATCCACGCCTTTGTCGGCGCACCATTGCATGCCACGTGGTGTGTTTACGGTCCAGGTGTACGTCTTCAAACCGCGGTATCCCAGCAGCTCAGTGCGCAGTTGCAGGTGCTGCAGCGCAGGGCCCACACCGTAGGGGCGGGAGAACATGCGGTTCTTTTTGTTCCACTTCATCTCGCGCAGGCGGAACAGGTAGAAGGTTTCCAGTTCGGGCGCCATGTCGGTGAAGTAGCGCACCGCGCGGTGGGAGAAGGACGCGAGGTGGATGTTCGGGGAGTCGTCGAGACGCGCGTACCTGAGCATGCGGAAGGTCTGTTCGTCCACCTCAGGCCCGTGCGGGGTGGGGTGTTTGGTCTCTATGTAGATGTGTTTGTCGGGGTAGTCCTGCATGAGTTCGAGCAGTTCTTCCAGCAGCATGATCCGCTGCGGGTCCTCTTTGGTGCCGACGTTCAGTTCGCGCAGGTCGTTGTAGTCGTTGAAGTCGATGCGCCCACGCACGCCCGCGGTGCGGATCAGGGTGGGGTCGTGGAAGACGACAACTCGCCCGTCACGGGTGAGCCGTACATCGCATTCGATGCCGTGGATGGGAAGTTCGAGCGCCTTTTCAAACGCGCGCTGTGTGAGTTCTGGGTAGGATCCGGAAAATCCCCGGTGGGCGACGATTTTTGGTGCGGTGTTGTGGCTCACGGCCCACAGGCTACTCGCTCTTGCGCCCGCCCGCGAGCGTAAGAAGTTTGGGACAATAGCGAGCGTGCTTATCGACGACACCCGCAACGCCATCCGCAACATCAGCGCGAAACTGCCCAACGCAGTATGGCGTGCGCGCCAACGGTTCTCGTTCAGCCGCGACGGTTGGCTGGCGGTACCGATCGGCGCGGTGCAGGTGTTGGGGGACCTCTCCCCCGCGATCCGCCTGCTTGGCCCGCACCGCCTGCCGCCCGCGTTTCGCTCTGGTTTGGTCGGCGCGGAGGTGGCCACGTGGGGTGCGGTGTCTCCGTCGTTGCTGCCACACAACTGGTGGGCGACCGCGGCGAACGTGGCGGTACTCCAGGGCATCGGCCACGGGGTTGCGACGGGCCTTGCGCGCGCGTTCGGGCCGACGACCCCACCAACCGGGACTGGACGTTTGCCCCGCCCAGCGCGTGTTGCGATGACCGCGACCACGGTTGCGGTGTTCGCCACCTCGATCCGCCGGCGCATACGGCTGAAGCGCCTGGTGCAAAGCGACGACACGTTCCGGGCTTCTGACCTGGCGGGTGGCGTGATGCTGGGCACGCTCGGATACGGCACGGTGCTGCTGGTCGGCGATGCGATCCAGTCCTTCATCGATGCACTCAACGAGCTGCTGGGCAAGAAGTTGCCGCCGGTGGCGTCGTGGCCAATCGCCATCGTGGGCGGTGGTGTGCTGCTGGTGTTGGTAAGCGACCGGGTGGTGCTGCGTCGGTTCCTCTCCAATGCGAGCCGGCGCGCCTTCGAGTTGGACCGTGAGTACATGCGTGGCGCGGTGCAGCCGCATCGTCCGCAGCGTTCGGGTTCGCCGGAGTCTTCGGTGGATTGGAACCTCATGGGCCGCCAGGGTCGCGCGGTGGTCTCCGGTGGCCCGCGAAAGGAGGACATTGAACGTGTCCTCGGCCGGGAGGCGCACGAGCCGATCCGTGTCTTCGTCGGCCTGGATCTGGAGCGTGAGCAGGACGAGCCGGACTTTGAGCAGATGGCGCGCCTGGCCATTAAGGAGATGTACCGCACCGGCGCGTTTGAGCGCTCCCACATCGCGGTGATGTCGGCGGCCGGCACGGGCTGGATCAACGACTTCCACACGTCCGGGTTCGAGTTTGTCACCGGCGGCGATAGTGCGATCGTCGCTATGCAGTACTCGTATCTGCCCTCGGCGTATTCGTATCTTGCGGACCGCACGAACCCGGTGCGCTCCTCGCGCATGTTGATCGAGTACATCCTGCGCGAACTCGAGAACATCCCCGAATCCTCCCGCCCGAAACTCTTCGTCGGCGGCGAATCGCTCGGCGCCTACGGGGTTTCCGACGCATTCGAGTCCGTCGAGGAACTCTTCGCACTCACCTCCGGCGCCGTGTTCACCGGCACGCCCGGCTTCGCCCGCAACCACAGCGAGTTGACCAAGAAGCGCCAACAAGGTTCTCCGGAGCGCCTTCCGCTTATCGACGACGGCCTCCACGTCCGCTTCACCGCCCACCCCGACCACCTCATCCACGACTTCCAAGGCGACGCCTACGCGCAGAAGTGGGAGGCCCCGCGCGTCGTGTTCGCCCAACACGCCTCGGATCCGGTGGTGTGGTGGGACCACAGCCTGGCGTGGCGCCGGCCGGACTGGCTGAAGGAGCCGGGCTCGCGCGGGGTTCCGGCACCGAAAAAACAGCACTTGGACGCGCTGCACACCATGCGTTGGATGCCGCTGGTGACGTACTGGCAGATTGCCATCGACCAGTTGTCCTCCAAGGATTACCCGTCGCCCCACGGGCACAACTACCACGAGGAAACCGTGGCGTATTGGAACGGCGTCATCCACGGCGAGCGTTCAGACGAGGATTCAAACGCCGCGCTTTCCAAGGACGAGATCAAGCGCGTGGCCGCCTGGATCCACAACGACGCCACCAAACTGCGCCGCCCCGTCGGAGGGTTCCCCTCCAAGCACGGCTACTAAATGCCGCAGGCCACGCCGGTGGAGTGGTGCGGGCAGTAGCCGTTGGGCACCTTGTGCAGGTACTGCTGGTGCTCCTCCTCAGCGAGGTAGTACGGCGCGCCGGCGCGCACTTCGGTGGTGATGTCGCCGTAGCCAGCGCTGTTCAGGTCCGCCTCGTACTGGCGGATCCACTCACGGATCTGCTCGGCCTCTTCCTCGGTGTCGGTGTAGAAGGCGGAGCGGTACTGGGTGCCCACGTCGTTGCCTTGGCGGTAGCCCTGGGTTGGGTCATGCGCCTCGAGTGCAGTCTTAACGATCTCCTTCAGCGAGATCACCTCCGGGTCGTAGACCACCTCCACCAACTCCACGTGGTTGGTCTGGCCGGAGCAGACTTCGCGGTAGGTGGGGTTCGGGGTAATGCCGCCGCCGTAGCCGACCGAGGTCGATTCAACACCGTCGAGCTGCCAGAACATCTTCTCCGCACCCCAGAAGCAGCCAATCCCGATGAGGATGCGCTTCTGCCCCTCACGCCACGGGCCGGTAATCGGGGTGGTCAGCACGGCGTGCGGGCGGGGGTTGGCAAGGACGGGTTCGGGGCGGCCGGGGAGGGCCGTGGTGTCGTCGACAAGCTTTGGCTCAGGTGCGAAAAGAAATCCCATATCTGCTGTAACGAGTTTGGGCACAACACTGTTCCCAAATTTTCTCTACGATGGTTGCCGTACACGAAATCAAACGAAAGGAAACCATCATGGCTGTTTACGAGCTTCCTGATCTCCCGTACGCATACGACGCACTTGAGCCGCACATCTCCGCAGAGATTATGCAGCTGCACCATGACAAGCACCACGCTAACTACGTCAACGGCGCAAACACTGCACTCGAGGCTCTTGAGGCAGAGCGCAACGGCGACGCAAACGCCGACAAGATCCGCGCACTGACCAAGAACCTTGCGTTCAACCTCGGTGGCCACACGAACCACTCCATCTTCTGGAAGAACATGGCACCGAACGCTGGTGGCAACCCGACCGGCGCAATCGCCGAGGCTATCGACCGCGACTTCGGCTCCTTCGAGGGCTTTAAGAAGCAGTTCGCTGCCGTGGCTAACGGCCTGCAGGGCTCCGGCTGGGCAGTGCTTGGTTACGACCACATCGCTGGCCGTCTGATCATCCAGCAGATGACCGACCAGCAGGGCAACATCTCCGTGGACTTCACCCCGGTCCTGATGCTCGATATGTGGGAGCACGCTTTCTACCTGCAGTACAAGAACGTCAAGGCTGACTACGTCGAGGCTTGGTGGAACGTTGTCAACTGGGACGACGTCAACGAGCGCTACGCAAAGGCTTCTGCATAAACCTGCAGCGACCTAGCTAATACAAGCGCCCGCCACCTCCGAAAGGAGGTGGCGGGCGCTTGTTGTTTTCCCTGTGATACGTCGAGTCCGCATGAACTCAAGAAGCAGTCTAAGTTAGGGTCGCCTTAACTGCAAGTATTTTCGCAAAGTTTTTGTTGCGTAATTCCCCCGCGAGAAGTTTCGTAACATAGGCAGGGTGAGAAAAGGCAGTCCTGAATACCGCAAAGCAACGCTAGCGATGCTGGCGTTCGGCCTCGCCATCTTCAACACCCTCTACGCAACCCAGGCCCTGCTGCCCACGCTCACCACCGAGTTGGACATCACGCCCTCCACCGCCGCACTGACGGTCTCCGCCGCCACCGGCGCCCTTGCGCTGTGCGTGGTGCCGGCGTCGATCCTCTCGGAAAAGTACGGGCGCGGGCGCATCCTGGTCATCTCCGCACTGGCCGCCACCGGCATCGGCTTGTTGCTGCCCATCGCCCAAAACGCCGAACAACTCATCGCCATGCGTGCCTTCCAGGGCGCGATGATCGCCGGCACCCCGGCTGTGGCCATGACGTGGCTGTCCGAAGAACTCGACCACCGGGACCTACCCGGCGCGATGGGGCTCTACATCGCCGGCAACAGCATCGGTGGGCTCACCGGACGTCTCATCCCGGCAGGGCTTTTGGAGGTCACCACCTGGCGGTGGGCGCTACTCGGCAGCGGGCTCGTCGCTTTCCTCCTGGCGGTGGTTGCCGTGTGGCTGCTTCCGGAGCAGCGCAATTTCGTACCGAAGCTCTCCATCCGCCCAAGCGCGGAAATTCGCGCCATGGCCCGCCACCTGCGCAACCCCCGGCTGCTGGTGCTCTACACCACCGCGTTCGTAGCCATGGGCGTGTTCGTGTCCATGTACAACTTCTTCGGCTTTCGCGCGGTGCTCGACTTCGGCCTGCCCGCAGCCTTGTCCGGCCTGGTGTACGTGGTGTACCTGTCCGGCACGTGGTCAAGCGCCCGTGCCGGTGTGCTGCTGAAGCGCCATGGGCACGGGGTGGTGGTGCTGGCGTCGTCGATACTCATGCTCCTCGGCGCGCTTGCCGCAGCCAGCGGGTCGCTGTGGATCACGCTGCTTGGCCTATTGGTGTTCACCGCCAGCTTCTTCGCGCTGCACTCCACGGCATCCGGTTGGGTTGGGCTCATCGCCGAGCGCGACCGTGCGGAGGCCTCCAGTATGTACGTGTTCTGCTACTACATGGGCTCGTCGATCCTGGGTGCTGCCACCGGGCGTGCGTACGAGGCGTTGCCGTGGGCAGGCTTCGTCGGTGTGCTCGCCGGACTACTTGCTGCCCTCGTGGCCACGGGTGCGGCGCTGTGGAAGGCGGAGCCCCGCTAAACCCCGCTAAACCTGGCCCAATCGTGGCACGCCCGGCGCGCCGGCGTCGAGGAAGTCGCGCACGGCACGGGTGGCCAGGCAGTCGTCTTCGTTGTAGCGGATGAGCATGTCGCGCGCTTCGATATCGCCAAGCCTTCCCGCGCGACGCAGTGCCACAGAGCGTTCCCCATCCACGTCGTCATCCTCCCACGCGAAGCCGACCACAGGCCCGAGTACTTTCAGGCCGAGCCCATCCGTGCCGACGAGCGAACGTCGCACCAGGGCGAACACGTCGACCCAGTCCTCAGACGCGATGAACTCCGCAACCTCCGCCTCGTCCACCGAGGCAAACCTGCGTGCCGACGACCGCAGCCAATGGTTCTCCCCACCCGCCGCATAACAGTAAGCGCGGAAGGTCTGGCCAGCCTCGCGGGCGTCGCGGCGCCGCTGCATCAGCCACGACCAGAACGCGTTGAAGTTCGCCTCCTCGGCCGCACCACCAACGTCTTCCCAGGTGACAAACGCGCGGTACTGTTCACCGTCGTACGCACCCCACAGGTAGGCGCCCTGGTCGAGGTAGGCCTCCATGTCGATGTCGATCTCCACGTCGGCGCGCGGCACCGGCGCCAACTTCTCCCGCCGCAGCACGGGGATACCGGCGCGCCAGGCGCGGGCGATGGCTGCGGGTTCGGCGGGGCCGTCGTCGATAAGCGACTGCACCGTGGTGATCCCCTCCTCGCGCCACACGTCCCCGCGGCCGCCCGGCAGGAGCAGCGAAATGTCGTCAAGTTCCTCCAGGCGCGGCTTGCACAGCGGCCAAAACCGGCAGGATGCGCACTGTTTCATCCGCTTCGGCTCGTCCGGGATCTCCACCGCAAGCGCCTCACGCAACTGCGGGACGTAGCGGGCGGGGTCGACAACGTACACGCGCGCCCGATCCTGCCCGACCGCACCGCCGCGACCATCCGCGAGCGTGCCCAACAGCACATGCGCCATGGCCAGCCGGTAACCATCAACCGTGTGGTGGCGGCCCTTCGCCTTCACCGTCATCGCCCGGCCCAGCCCAAGCCGGCCGGTGGGCACCATCAACATCTCGTTCGTCGGATGCTCGCGCGCCACCCGGTGGTTCGAGATAATCACCGGCGCGTACCCGCGTTCGGTGCGCACCAGCACGTCGACCTCCGCAAGGGTGGGCACCCCGTCAACCTCCCCCTCGAGCGCCGCGTTGGTGATCAGGTGTGCGCGACGCTTCAGCGCCAATCGCGTCTCGACGATCCGCGCATCCACCCCCGCACCCGGATCGATATCAATGCGCGTAAAGGCCTTTCCGCGGCCATCCCCAACCGCACGCCTCACCGGCAACGCATCGAACACAGCAGCACGACCCGCATCAATCTGCGGTTGGCGCAGCAGCGCATCCGGCAACTCAGGCGTATCCGGGTGCGCGCGTCGCTGACGCAGCCGGTAGCGGCACCCGACAAGATCGGACGCCCGCACCGGCTGCGCTGGTTGGGCAGTCCCGCCCACGGTGGGAGGTTTCACAATGCCTGCCACGATACCCGGGCAGCGTTGCCGGACCGACAGGTACAGTTGTTTGGAGTTAACGCAAACGAAAACGCAAGGAGTACCGACCATGGGTGTCCTGGGCATCATCCGCAAAGCACGCCGCAACGTCAAGGCCGAAATCAAGGCCGCTGAGGTGCACGCACGCCAACTGGCCAAGGATCAGGCGAAGGCCGACAAGCGCACCGCCGAACTGCTGGACAAGGCAGAAAAGCGTCTGCTGAAGGAAGAGAAGAAGGGCCTGAAGCGCAAGCGCAAGCACGAAAAGGACCTGGCTAAGGCTCACCTGAAGCGCATCGAGGAAGCCGGCATTACCAAGAAGAAGGCCAAGCAGTGGACCGGCGCCGCCCGCGTCCTCATCCCCATCGCGCTGCCGCTGATCTACAAGGCGCTGACCTCCCTGCAGCAGAACCAGGTGAACGCCAACGCAGCAGGCCTCGGCCTGTCCGCAGGTGATCTGGCGCGCCACTCCGGCCGCGGCGCCGAGCTCAAGGCCCGCATCGAGGCGATCCGCGCAAGCGTGTCCGGCTCCGGCGAGTTGACCGAGAGCTTCAAGCGTGACGCGAGCGTGCGTCTCGACGAGCTCGAGCAGGCCGTCCGCAACGCCGAACACGCCAACCCGGAGCAGCGCCGTCTGGCTCACAACTCCATCGACGAGGACCTCAACGTCCTCGCCGGCGATGTCCAGGAGCGCCTCTCCCGCTAGTTAGAGCACACCCTGCTCGCGCGCCGACGCCACGGCCGAGGTGCGCGAGCGCACACCCAACTTGTCGTAAATGTGGACAAGGTGGGACTTCACGGTGGCCTCAGACAGCATGAGTTCGTGGCCGATCTCGCGGTTCGACGAACCAGCAGCCACCAGTTGCAGCACCTCCAACTCGCGCGGTGTGAGCGAGGAACGTGGCGTACGCTCGCGCGTTTCCAAACGGTCGCGCACCACCGGCGACATGGTGGCATCACCGCGGGCGGTCGAGCGCACCGCCGCGACCAACTCCTCCGGCGGGGCGTCCTTCAGCAGGTAGCCCACTGCGCCGGCCTCGATTGCGCCGAGGATGTCCGCATCCGTGTCGTAGTTGGTCACCACCAGCACCTTCGGCGGGTTGGTCATTCGGGAACGGATCTCCGCCGTCGCCTGCGCACCCGTGGTCACACGCTGGCCTTCCGCACCGGCGCCGAAGCGCAGGTCCATCAACACCACGTCAATGCCGCCGGCTTGCGCTGCGGCGATCGCGCCTTCCGCGGTGGCAACTTCTGCCACGACCTCGATGTCGTCCGCTTCTTCGAGCACGGCACGCAGGCCGAGGCGAACGATCTCGTGGTCGTCTGCCAGCAGGACTCTAATCACCGGGGACCTCCTCGTTTACGTCTTTTGGTTGATATTAACCGGCACGGCGACAGAAAGGGCCGTAGGCCCGCCCGGCGCGGACTCAATGTCCAACTTCCCACCCAGTTCTGCCGCACGTGAACGCATCGCGTCCAGCCCCAAATGCCCCAACCCGCTGGGTTTGAGTTCCTGAGCATCCACGTCGAAGCCGCGCCCGTTGTCCACCACGTCCAGGCGCACCTCGTCCGGCGCGTAGGTCAGCGTGATGCGGGTACGGGTGGCCTCGGCATGGTTGACCACGTTGGATACCGCGCCTTGGGCGATGCGCAGCAAGCCAGCCTCCACGCGCATGGGCAGCTGGATGGCCTCGCCGTCTTTCTCCACCTCGATGTCCAACTCGCCCGCCGTGGCAAAATCACCCGCGACTCGCTCGAGCGCTTCACGTAACGACGACTCCGTCAACGGCGCCGGCGCCAACGCCGCAATCATCGCGCGCGTTTCTGCCAGGTTGTTCGACGCCGCCCGGCGCGCCGTTTCCATTTTGCGCAGCGGCTGCGTCGCATCCACGCCAAGCCCCTGGATGTCGCGCTCGGCGGAGTGCAGCAGCATCTGGATCGAGGACAGGTTCTGCGCCACCGTGTCGTGAATCTCGTGTGCGAGGCGCTCGCGTTCCTGTGCCACACCGGCGGCGCGCTCAGTTTCGGCGAGACGGTCGCGGGTGGTCAGGAGTTCGTCGATAAGCTGCTGGCGTTCTTGGCTGACCTTATTGATGGTGAAAAACGCCCAATCAATCGCCATCACCACCACCGCCGACAGCGCCGGCCCCATCACCCCGCCGAGCGTGAGCCCCGCCGGGATCTGCACCGCGATACTAATTGCCAGCCCCACCGCCACCCAGGCGTAGCCGAGCCAGCCGCGCATCGCCCGCAGGTAGACGAAGAACAGCACGAACACCCAGTACACCGCTACCGGCGACACCGTCGTATCCGCCACCCACAGCGCTGTCGCGCTAAACGCCCACACGATGCGGCCCCACCTGCCCCACCGGTACATCTCCACCATGCCGTAGAACAGCAGGAACGCGAACCCGGCGGTGAGCAAAATGTGCAGCAGCGCCTCGTTCAGAGGCATCCGCGCCAGCGCGCCCAGCGACACCACCATCAGGCACACAGCCAAAATGGTGATGCCGGAATCAAGCGCGCTGTTTTCGGTACGTTTTCCGGGGTGCTGCTCCAGCAGCACTAATCTGGAGCTCATGCGTTCGAGATTACCCATCGTGCTGCTCGTGCTCGCCCTCGCCGGTTGCGGGGAGCAATCGCTTAACGACGACACCCCCACCCCCGAACCCGCTCCCACCCCCGATTCCGGCCTGCCGGTCGAAGCGCTGCCGGACACCTCGCGCGACGGGTGGCAGGAATGCCCCTACCTGGACACCGAGTGGGTAGCGCGCACCAACGGCCAGCGCGTCACCGGGGTGGGCACCGACACCCGCTTCGACACCCCAGCCTGCCAGTTCTGGTCCTACCCCGAAGAACCCCAACTGACCGTGATCGTGCGCCACATGGACTCCCCCGAACAGGCCATGGCGGTGGTGGACTGGGCCACCCCAGTGGACCTCACCCAACCCGCCGACCACCCCGCAGGCTGGGACGGTGGCCGCCATGGCGGCGGAGACGTCCCCAACCGCATCGGCGCCGCATACTCCGTGGCCAAAGGCAACGTGGCCGTGACGGTGTTTACCAACCAAGACGAGTCGGTCAAAGCCGAAGCGGTAGCCACCGAAGCAATCACTAACCTAGGGCTGTAATGAACACCATCAACGTCGCCGCCATCGTATTCACCGACAACGCCGGGCGCGTCCTGTGCGTGCGCAAACACTCCAGCCCGCGCTTCCAACTCCCCGGAGGCAAGCCGGAAGGCGGCGAGACCCGCCTGCAAACCGCAATGCGCGAAACCCGCGAAGAAATCGGCATCGACGTCGACCCCGAACACTTGAGCTACCTGGGCACGTTTACCGCCGAGGCCTCCAACGAGCCCGGCCACAGCGTGACCTCCACTGTGTTCCTCCACCCCGGCCTGCCCGCCGATCCGGCCCCCGCCGCCGAGATCGCCGAAGCCACCTGGATCGACCCCACCGACCACGCCGACTTCGAAATCGCGCCCCTGCTGCGCACCCAAATCTTTCCCGCGCTAACCCCCGCGAACATCAACGCCATCGCCGTGTTCGCCGGCGCCCGCGAGGGCACCGACCCTAACAACGCCATCCTGGCCCACGAGCTCGGCAAAGCACTCTCCCGCCACGACATCACTCTGGTCTACGGCGGATCCAAGCTCGGGTTGATGGGTGAGGTGGCGAGGGGGTCGTCGAAAAGCATTGGTGTCCTCACACACCACCTCGCGCAATACGAGATCCAGTACGACGGGCTCGAACGCCTCGAAATGGTGGACACCCTCGCCGAACGCAAAGCGCGCATGAGCGAACTTTCCGACGCCATCGTGGCCCTGCCCGGCGGCGCCGGCACCCTCGACGAACTTTTCGACGAATGGACCAACCAACAACTCGGCCTCCACCGCAAACCCATCGGGCTGCTCGGCCGCGACTTCTGGGCCCCCTTCATCGCCATGGTGGACCACATGGTCGCCCACGGCTTTGTGCGCGCCACCGACCGAGCACACCTCATCGTCGCCGACGACCCCGACGAACTCATCGCAGCACTGCGCGCCTGGCACCCACCGGTACCGCGCTGGCTCTAAGGGCTACACCGCGACGTCGTTATACGGCATCTGCGCCGACACCCATGGGTAAATAACCTCCATGAGCAGGAGGAATAACAACACCACAATGATGGCGGTGAGCAGCCACTTCACCACCGGCGGGCCCGGTAGTTTGCGCCACAACGCTGCATACATGGGCTAATCCACCTCCGTCATCGCCGGCGGGAGCGCACCCGCCTGGTCCTTCGGCGTCACTTCCGTGCGCACCGCGTGAATGATCATGCGCTCCGCGTTAGAGAACTGTGGGTGACACGTGGTCAATGTAATCAAGCCCTCCATGCCGGGCTCCACCTTCGTGGACTTCGACCCAGGCATCGGGTTGACCACCTCAATGTTGCCCGGCAGCGTGATCTCCCGGCCAAGCACGTGCTGGTAATCGCCCGACGCGATGCGCTCATTCATCTGCTCCGGCAAGCATCCGGCGCCCTCCGCGTGACGAGCCGCCGGATCCGGCGACAACGGCATCACCCGATACGTCACCCACTCCTTCTGCGTCTCCACAACGATCGCGTCACAGGCCTTCAGCGCGCCAAGATCATTAAACGGCGCACCCTTGCCCACACGGTGACCAGCGACCGCAAAGTTGCCATCTTGGCCCGGGTACTGCGTATCCGGGTAGTGCCCCGGACCCGTGAGCAACTGCGCCTCCTGCACGCCCTCGACGATGGCGAACTGGTAGTCCTGCCCAAACGCCGGGATATACATCTTCGCAAGCGCGTCCCCCAACTCGGCGTGCTTTGCCTGACGAGGGTTCACCCACTGCTCCTCAAGCCTCGTCTGCACATCGTCCTGCATCTTCGCCGACGCCAAATTGGTCCAATAGGACTCATAAAACGCGAACAGCAACAGCAACACACCAACCGTCAGCAGGACCTCGCCAATCACCTGCGAGACACTGACACGATTCTTCCCAGCCATAACTAAATGGAGTAATCCGGTGGCGGCGCGCCCAACTTGGACTTGGCCAGAGCCTTAGCAGTGTGCAAGGGGGCACTGTCACGCAAAATGCGCGCACCAGCAAGCCCACCCTCCAAAAAGATCAGCAGCTCATCCGTCAACGAGGACGAATCGTAGCCATTCTTCTCATTGAGCAACTCCGTGATCGTGGAATGCATCCACAGGCGATGATTCCTGCAGGTCTCCACAATCCGCTCCTCGGATTCCGTCTCCGGGCGCGGGTACTCGGCCGCAGCGTTGAGGAACGGCGAGCCACGGAACTCCTTCTGGGGCTCCTCCTCGATCGCCATATCGAACAAAGCGAGGATCTTCGAATCCGCATCCGGCGCCTTCGCCGCACGCTCACCCCAACGTGAACGGTACTGCTCGTCGAGCTCCTCCAGGTACGCAACAACCAAGTTGTCCTTCGACCCCAGCAGCGAGTACAACGACGCCTTCGCCACATCCGCCTCACGCAAAATGCGGTCAATGCCGATGACGCGGATGCCTTCTTCTGTAAACAGCTTCGTCGCGGCATCCAGCAGACGCTGCCGAGGACTCGGACGATCGCGGCGGCGCGCAGGCGCCTTCTTCTTACTCGTGGCGGCGGCCAATAGGAACTCCTTTCGCGCGCCTAAAACAGGACCATCTCAATATAGACAAAACGGTTCGTCTATTCCAGCGAAAAGCCCCCGGAGCAGCTCACTCCGGGGGCTCAAAGCAGATTGCTTATCGACGACTACCTGTCACCTTATTCACAATCCACAGCAGAATCACCGCACCGATCAGGCAGGTCAGGAAACTAAAGAAGCGTCCCCCGCCTTCCACATCAAAGCCGAGCAGGCCAAGCAGCCAGCCGCCGATGAAACCACCGATAACACCGACCAGAATGTTCAGGCCGATGCCCATCTGTGCGTCACGGTTCTGCATCTTGGATGCGATCCAGCCAGCAAGGCCGCCGATAATAATCCAGCCGATAAAACCAAGTGTTGGAGTCATGTTGAAATCCGTCCTTATAAATAGATTTTGTCAGTTACCCCTACCATTGTCCCTCGTTTTTCGGACTTTTGGGTAACGAATCTATTACTCCTCCGGACGGACCACCATCATCGGGCACGGCGCCGACTGCAGCAGCGCACGCGAAGTGGACCCAAGCAGCATGCCCTTGAAGCCGCCGCGACCGTGCGAACCGGTCACCAGCAACTGGGCGTTCTCTGCCGCGTTGGTCAGTGCGCGCACCGGACGGTCACGTGCAATAACCTTCTTCACCTGGACATCCGGGTACTTCTCGATCAGTTCGGCCAACAACTCGTCGAGAAGCTGCTGCTTATCCTGCTTCACAGCTTCCCAGTGATCCTCAGCCACCGCGTACCCAGCACCAGGGCCCTGGATGTGCGTATCCACCCAAGTGTGCACCGCAACCAGCTCCGCACCACGCGCCGCCGCCTCCTCGAAGGCAACTTCTGTTGCGCGCTGCGAAACCTCAGAGCCATCCACACCGACCACAACCGGACCGTACTTGTTCTCCTCGGTCACCGCGCTATCCTCGCGCACCACCACAACCGGGCAGTTCGCGTGCGACACCACAGCACCAGAAACGGAGCCCAGCACCATGCCAGACAGGCCACCCAGACCACGGGAGCCCATCACGATCATCGTGGACTCATTCGACATACGCAGCAGCATGTCAATCGGAGAACCCTCAGCCACCGCGTGGCCAATGTGCAGGTCCGGCGCCACTTCAAGTGCGATATCGCGGGCACGATCCACGGACTGCATCGTCTCGCGCTGGAGTTCGTCGAAAATCTCCGCCGGCGGAACCATGCCCTCCGCGTACAGGAACTGCGGCATGGTGTAGCTCGCAGCCAAACGCAGCGGAATACCACGCTTCATCGCCGTATTCGCCGCCCAACGCACCGCATTATCTGAAGCGGGGCTGCCATCGACAGCAACAACGACGATGTCTTCGCGGGTCTCTTCCTGGGTCATTATCTCAGCCTTTCTGAGCTAGACAGCTGGTTATACCCACATTCTAGTCGCGCAAGCGTAAGTTAGCGGGGAATCTCCACCGGGGTTGCTGCCGGCGCATTCGCCGGATACAGCAAGTTGTAAATCAGGGTCAACGCGTCCGCGATCGCCTTACCAATGCCCTGCGAAAAGAAGCCCATCAACGGCTCAACCAATGCTCCTAAATCCATGCGGGCTAATCTACTACACACTATGGCGAGAAAGAAGGGTCCACCAGCAATGCCGCTGCCACCCCGCGGCGGCCTCGGCGCATCCCGCGCCCGCGTCCCCGAAGGCGACGGCATCCGCGCCATCGACTTCATCTGGCACCTCGTCTCCACTCAGCGCCACCGCCACCCCGAAGACAACTTTTCCGCAGTACAACAGCGTTTCGACGACTCCCTCGTCGTTCACCGCGACACCACCCCAATCTCTCCCGAGGACTGGCTCGAACCCGGCACCGACGTCTTCTTCTACCGACGTCCCGCCCCCGAAACCCCCGTCCCCTACGACATCGTTCCAGTCTTCGAAGACGACAACATCCTCGTCGTGGACAAGCCACCATTCCTGGCGACGATGCCGCGTGCCTCCCACATCACCGAAACCGCCACCGTGCGTCTCCGTCGCGCCACCGGGAACGAAGAACTCACCCCCGCTCACAGATTGGACCGCGGCACCTCTGGTTTGTTGCTGTTGACCAAACGCCGCGAAGTCCGTGGCGCCTACCAGGAACTTTTTGCCCGCCGGGAGGTGGACAAGATGTACGAGGCGATCGCACCGTATGTTGCACTGTCCGTACCTGCAGACTGGTCCCACCACCTGGTCAAGGTTGCTGGCGAAGCCGCTGGTTCTGTACTCGTGGGTGAGGAGCCGAACTCCCACACCGAGGTAGCTTCCGTTACTCGGCTGCCTGCCGAGCAGGAGCAGGAGTTGCAGTCGCTCTATGGCGTTACCGCTCCTTTGGGACGCTACGTTCTCCACCCAACAACCGGCCGCACCCACCAACTGCGGCTGCAAATGATGACCGAAGCCGCCCCCATCCTTGGCGACACCATCTACCCCACATTGCTCCCCGCCGACGCCGAGGACTTCTCCCGCCCTATGCGGCTGCGGTGCATCGGTTTAGGGTTTGTGGATCCATTAACCGGCGAAGATCGCTCCTTCGCGCTGAATTAGAGGCGGGAAGGCCTGACAGCTCCTTCGTTGGGCAGTCCGGCTGTCACAATCTGTCGGGACCATTTCTGAACTTACCGGAACCCCGAATGCAAAACTGCACATCACACCTTTCGCCAACCTGGGCGGAGTGTAAAACCCTGCAGCCGACGAGGCACCATTTTGCATCGATAGCTGTTCGCGCCAGACATGAAGTATCTACGGGCGGGTGGAAACCGCTTGGCTCCGCATTGCGGACTAGTGGGGGTGTACCCATTAACTATGCAGCGGCATAGTCATGCCCGATCCCCTCCTTACTCTGCATTGCGGACAAGTGGGTGGACACCAACTATACAGTGGCATAGTGAGCCTCGTTCCGATTCTCACTTCGCGTTGCGGACAAGTTGGTGGACACCAACGATTCTGTTGCCTCAGCCAGGTCACGGGCGGTTGGGAACCCAGCCGTTGACTATGCAGTGGCATAGTGACGCCGGTTTTGTCGTTGATTCCGCATTGCAGACATTCCGACTCCGCATTGCGGACAAGTTGGTGGTCACCAACGAAATGTAGAGGGATGGGAATGTGAAAAACACCCGTAGATGAAACTGGGTGGTTTCGTCTACGGGTGTTTGTGTGTGAAGTTGTTGGGTCGGCGGTAACCTACTCTCCCACTCCCTCCCGGGAGCAGTACCATCGGCGCGGGCGGGCTTAGCTTCCGGGTTCGGAATGGGACCGGGCGTTTCCCCGCCGCTATCAACCACCGACACATCTTGGGGGTTGATGTGATCGTGATGATCAGTATTGAGATGTCATTGTGACAATGGGTGTGTTGTGTCAGTGACTGCATAGTGGACGCGAACAGTGTTTCGTTTTGTGTTTGGTTTGTTGAAAAACCGGGTGTTGGTTTGTTTGGTGTATTAGTACCGGTCGCCTCCACACATTGCTGTGCTTCCAGTTCCGGCCTATCAACCCAGTCGTCTTCTGGGAACCTCAAATGAAACCTCATCTTAAAACAGGCTTCCCGCTTAGATGCTTTCAGCGGTTATCCCTTCCGTACGTAGCCAACCAGCTGTGCTCCTGGCGGAACAACTGGCACACCAGAGGTACGTCCGTCCCGGTCCTCTCGTACTAGGGACAGCCTTCTTCAAGTTTCAACGCGCGCGGCGGATAGAGACCGAACTGTCTCACGACGTTCTGAACCCAGCTCGCGTGCCGCTTTAATGGGCGAACAGCCCAACCCTTGGGACCTACTCCAGCCCCAGGATGCGACGAGCCGACATCGAGGTGCCAAACCATCCCGTCGATATGGACTCTTGGGGAAGATCAGCCTGTTATCCCCGGGGTACCTTTTATCCGTTGAGCGACACCACATCCACAAGTAGGTGCCGGATCACTAGTCCCGACTTTCGTCCCTGCTCGACTTGTAAGTCTCGCAGTCAAGCTCCCTTGTGCACTTACACTCTAAACACCTGATTGCCAACCAGGCTGAGGGAACCTTTGGGCGCCTCCGTTACATTTTGGGAGGCAACCGCCCCAGTTAAACTACCCACCAGGCACTGTCCCCAACCCAGATCATGGGCCAAGGTTAGATATCCACTACGGTCAGAGTGGTATTTCAACAACGACTCCACAACCACTGGCGTGGCCGCTTCAACGTCTCCCACCTATCCTACACAAACCGCACCGAATGCCAATACCAAGCTATAGTGAAGGTCCCGGGGTCTTTTCGTCCTGCCGCGCGTAACGAGCATCTTTACTCGTAGTGCAATTTCACCGGGTCTGTGGTTGAGACAGCAGGGGAGTCGTTACGCCATTCGTGCAGGTCGGAACTTACCCGACAAGGAATTTCGCTACCTTAGGATGGTTATAGTTACCACCGCCGTTTACTGGGGCTTAAATTCTCCGCTTCGGACTAAATGTCCTAACAGGTCCTCTTAACCTTCCAGCACCGGGCAGGCGTCAGTCCGTATACATCAACTTCATCGTCTTCGCACGGACCTGTGTTTTTGATAAACAGTCGCTCCCCTCTATTCTCTGCGACCCACGCCAGCAACCACGATCGTATGATCGGGCACCAGTTTGGGTCCCCCTTCTCCCGAAGTTACGGGGGTAATTTGCCGAGTTCCTTAACCACAGTTCTCCCGACCGCCTGAGTATTCTCTACTTGACTACCTGTGTCGGTTTCGGGTACGGGCCGTATACACACATCGCTAGAGGCTTTTCTCGGCAGTAGAGGATCACCAACATCACCCAATACGGGCTACGCATCACGCCTCACACTATTGACAGCCGCATTTGACATGCTGTCGTGCCACACGCTTGCACCGCAATCCAATAAGCGGCTTGGCTACCTTGCTGCGTCACCCCATCACTGACCTACAACGGATCAGGCCCCACGCATCACCACCAACCACACATCAAAGATGTGCATGTCGGCGGCTTTGGGTGGTTAGTATCACCGCTTCGATACTGGGCGCGTATATACGGGTACGGGAATATCAACCCGTTGACCATCGACTACGCCTGTCGGCCTCGCCTTAGGACCCGACTCACCCTGGGAAGACGAACTTGACCCAGGAACCCTTAGTCATTCGGCGGATACGATTCTCACGTATCATTCGTTACTCATGCCTGCATTCTCACTCGCGTGCAGTCCACCGCTTCTTCCGATACGGCTTCACCCCACACACGACGCTCCCCTACCCATAGTAAAAACTATGCCGCGGCTTCGGCGGTGTGCTTGAGCCCCACTGAATTGTCGGCGCAGAACCACTCGACCAGTGAGCTATTACGCACTCTTTCAAGGATGGCTGCTTCTAAGCCAACCTCCTGGCTGTCTTCGCGATCCCACATCCTTTTCCACTTAGCACACCCTTAGGGGCCTTAACCGGCGATCTGGGTTGTTTCCCTCTCGACTATGAAGCTTATCCCCCACAGTCTCACTGCAATGCTCAAACTTCACCGGCATTCGGAGTTTGGCTGACGTCACTAAGATGATAGTCCCGCTCGGCCATCCAGTAGCTCTACCTCCGGTAAGCACACATCACGCTGCACCTAAATGCATTTCGGGGAGAACCAGCTATCACGGAGTTTGATTGGCCTTTCACCCCTACCCACAGCTCATCCCCTCAGTTTTCAACCTAAGTGGGTTCGCGCCTCCACAACCTCTTACAGCTGCTTCACACTGGCCATGGGTAGATCACCCCGCTTCGGGTCCAGGACATGCCACTTGACACCCTCTTAGGATTCGCTTTCGCTACGACTACCCCACATAACGGGTTAACCTCGCGACATGCCGCTGACTCGCAGGCTCATTCTTCAAAAGGCACGCCATCACACACAAACGGTGCTCTGACGGATTGTAAGCGCATGGTTTCAGGAACTCTTTCACTCCCCTCCCGGGGTACTTTTCACCATTCCCTCACGGTACTATTCACTATCGGTCACACTGGGTATTTAGGCTTACCGGGTGGTCCCGGCAGATTCACAGCAGATTTCACGAGCCCGCTGCTACTCGGGGAAAACATGATCAGACAACATATGCAACGCCTTCACGTACGGGGCTAATCACCCGCTCCGGCACGCCATCCCAGACGTTTCCGCTAACGCACACACACCATCTTGCGGTCAGGTAGCCCGCAACGATCACACCCCACAACACCGCACACGCAACCCCTACCCAGGTATCACACGCACACGGTTTAGCCTCATCCGCTATCGCTCGCCACTACACACGGAATCACAAATTGTTTTCTTCTCCTGTGGGTACTGAGATGTTTCACTTCCCCACGTCACCTCCACACAGGCTATGCATTCACCTGCAGGTAACACCACACAACTGGTGTTGGGTTTCCCCATTCGGACATCCTCGGATCAACGCACTGTTGGCAACTCCCCGAGGCTTAACGCAGCCTCACACGTCCTTCATCGGCCCAGCATGCCAAGGCATCCACCATACGCCCGTAACACAAAACAACAATTACGGTCGCTACAAAAACTGCAGACAACTCAACAAACAAAAATTACACAAAAAGAACAAGATGCTCGCGTCCACTATACAGTTCTCACACAACACACACCCCACGAAGACCAACCACCACAACAGATGATCAACCACCATGGAATGCCACAACAAGGAACACACAATGTTGCCCCAGACACCCAACAGCATGCCAACACACCATCAATTTCATTGCTGCAAACACGCACTTGATATCCATGCACCCAAGCGTGCACACCCCACAACCACACCCCATACTCACATAAGCATGAAAACCATGGTTGGGTGTGTCTCCACCCGGACATTTTCAAAACAAACTGGTGGCAGTACCACACTCGGGTACTCAACCACCACACCCACAACTGTGGGCGAAAAATAAAAGCTCCTTAGAAAGGAGGTGATCCAGCCGCACCTTCCGGTACGGCTACCTTGTTACGACTTCGTCCCAATCGCCGATCCCACCTTCGACAGCTCCCATGACAGGCCACTGGCTTCGGGTGTTACCAACTTTCATGACGTGACGGGCGGTGTGTACAAGGCCCGGGAACGTATTCACCGCAGCGTTGCTGATCTGCGATTACTAGCGACTCCGACTTCATGGGGTCGAGTTGCAGACCCCAATCCGAACTAAGGCCGGCTTTCAGCGATTAGCACACCCTCACAGGCTCGCAAACGCGTTGTACCGACCATTGTAGCATGTGTGAAGCCCTGGACATAAGGGGCATGATGATTTGACGTCATCCCCACCTTCCTCCGAGTTAACCCCGGCAGTCTCTCATGAGTCCCCACCATCACGTGCTGGCAACATAAGACAAGGGTTGCGCTCGTTGCGGGACTTAACCCAACATCTCACGACACGAGCTGACGACAACCATGCACCACCTGTACACCAACCACAAAGGGAAAGACCATCTCTGGCCCGGTCTGGTGTATGTCAAGCCCAGGTAAGGTTCTTCGCGTTGCATCGAATTAATCCACATGCTCCGCCGCTTGTGCGGGCCCCCGTCAATTCCTTTGAGTTTTAGCCTTGCGGCCGTACTCCCCAGGCGGGGCGCTTAATGCGTTAGCTACGGCACGAACCCCGTGGAAGGGACTCACACCTAGCGCCCACCGTTTACGGCATGGACTACCAGGGTATCTAATCCTGTTCGCTCCCCATGCTTTCGCTCCTCAGCGTCAGTTACTGCCCAGAGACCTGCCTTCGCCATCGGTGTTCCTCCTGATATCTGCGCATTCCACCGCTACACCAGGAATTCCAGTCTCCCCTACAGCACTCAAGTTATGCCCGTATCGCCTGCAGTCCCGCAGTTAAGCTGCGGGCTTACACAAACGACGCGACAAACCACCTACGAGCTCTTTACGCCCAGTAATTCCGGACAACGCTCGCACCCTACGTATTACCGCGGCTGCTGGCACGTAGTTAGCCGGTGCTTCTTCTCTAGGTACCGTCACATAACGCTTCGTCCCTAGCGAAAGGAGTTTACAACCCGAAGGCCGTCATCCCCCACGCGGCGTCGCTGCATCAGGCTTGCGCCCATTGTGCAATATTCCCCACTGCTGCCTCCCGTAGGAGTCTGGGCCGTATCTCAGTCCCAATGTGGCCGTACACCCTCTCAGGCCGGCTACCCGTCGACGCCTTGGTAGGCCATTACCCCACCAACAAGCTGATAGGCCGCGAGCTCATCCCACACCGAAAAAACTTTCCACCACAACCTCCAAGAAGTGGTCCTATCCGGTATTAGACCCAGTTTCCCAGGCTTATCCCGAAGTGCGGGGCAGATCACCCACGTGTTACTCACCCGTTCGCCACTCGAGTACCCCTGCAAGCAGGAGCCTTTCCGTTCGACTTGCATGTGTTAAGCACGCCGCCAGCGTTCATCCTGAGCCAGGATCAAACTCTCCACAAAAAATGTTTCAGCAGAAACAGGCCGTGAAAAGCCCAATACCTAACCAAAAACAAACCAACCAACACCACAACACCAAAAAGCACTGCAATGCTGGACTGGCACAAAAATAAAAAATCCAAAAATTACCGGAAGCCAAAAACTTCCAACCAACCCCCACCCTGACGGGGCAAAAACAAGGGTTGGCAACATGCATCATGCACTCACAAATGAAGCACACCACACAGATGATCAGGCAATCAATGGTTCACCCGACCACCACCGGCACACACCAAACAAGGCATGCACACCATGGCACACAACACCAAGCACACAACAACAAAAAATGCATTGGCACACTATCGAGTTCTCAAACAACACCAGCACACTCAAACACACCCACACAACAGCGCAGATAAGTCCGAAGTGACTTGAAATGATATTGGTCCGCGATTGTTTTCCTGCCCGCCACACAAACCAGAGAACCTTGATCGCTCTCCAGCGGGGCGTTGTCGGTCTCGCTGACTGGGATTAAGTTACACACACCCAAACAACAACACAAATCACCAGCGTAGAGCGTGTTTTCTAAGCGTCTTTAAATCCTTGTTTTGGGTTAATCACGCCAAAAACGAACAACGCCTGCAAAACCAGGCCGATCAAGAACATCAAACCCGCGATGGCCAGCGCGTATGCGACTTGGGCGGGGTGGGGATCGTCGATAAGCAATGTGTCTTTGACCGCGAAGAACAGGAACATCGCAGGGATGAGACCAACGTCTGTGCGCCACACCTTCAGCGGTGCGCCGAGCACAGCACTGGCGAGGCCCGCTGCCCCCAGAGCAAGAATCGCCCTCAGACCGATTGGCGCGACCAGCAGCAACACCGCCATATAGAGCGCAACCGATGCCAGGGCGGCACCCCAATACAGGACCAGCCAGCGGCGCCGGGGAACGCCGAAACTCATCATCGACGTCGCCCCGAGAACGCCTGTGCCGGCGCTGCAATAGACCATGGCCCAGACGAGGATCGGCAGGCTCACGAGGAACTGGGCGAGAGGCTCGCTGCTCACCACATTCGCAAGGTAGAGCAAAAGACTATGCGCAACCGCGATGCCTGCTGCCCACAACAGTTGTGGCTTGAAAATCACCTCGAAGATGAACCCTCCCCGGCCGATTCGGCCACGCACCGCGCGCCGATCCTCGTCGTTGGTCGCCTCGACGTAGCGCGTGCCTATCAGCAGGCCAGCGACCACCGCAAAGAGCGCGCCGAGCAGGCCAACCCAATCGGGCCGCGCCGCCAGCGCCACGCCAACCCCGCACAACACCGCCGGCACCACCCCAAAGGCCGCAAGTTTCACAGCGCGCGAGCGCGGCACACCGAACGCGGTATAGGCAGTCTCCTCCTGCTGCAACGCGACAAGTACAAGCACCGTGACCATGCTGGGGAGGAATGCGGCAGAAAGCGCACTATCCACAACAAACGGTCCAAACGCCATGACGGCGATCAACGGCACCATCCACAGCAGCCGCTTCAGCGGCGAGGCAACAAACTGGTGGCGAAAGAATCCGAGAAGCGTGGTGTTCATTACGACACCTCCAACACGTGCTCGATGAGGTCGTCGAACTTGGCGGCGCGGGCATGGCGCGGGGCGTCGTCGAGAGGAACAAGCTCGGGGCCAGCAACAGCGAACGCGTCCGCATCCTCCGGAACACATTGCTTTGCGACGACCCCATCACGCCCCAGAATCACCGCACTGTCCAGTACTTTCGCGGCGTCTTCGATGTGGTGTGTGGCCATGACGATCGTGCGCCCCGTGTCCGCCTGCGCCAACAGGTGGCGGTAGAAAACCTGGGTGTTGTGGGTGTCGAGGCCGACGTAGGGCTCGTCGAGAAGCAAAAGCTCCGTGCCGGATGCGAGGCCGATGACGATGGAAACCATGGCGCGCTGCCCGCGAGAGAGTTTCTCGTAACGGGTGCCCAGGGCGGGATCCAAGGCGAAGTCGGCGATGAGTGTGTCCGCGATGGTTTGGTTCCAACCGCGGAAGCGCAAGCGCGCTCCCTTGTTCACGTCTGCAGCGGACCACCAGCCGGGGTACGCGGTATCGACGCCGGTCAGGCAAGTATTGTCCATCACCCGGGCGTTGTCGAAGGGGCGCTGCCCGAAGACCTCAACGGTGCCGTCCGTGGGTTTCAGCTGGCCGGCAAGGATGCGCAGCAGGGTGGATTTGCCCACGCCGTTGCGGCCGAGCAAGCCGTGGATACCGGGGCCGAGGTCCAGGTCGACGCCGTTGAGCACTTGCGTGCTGCCGAAGCGATGCGTGAGGCCAGCGGTGTGGATTGTCATCGGTACAGTCCTCTACTTTCTGCGACGCGGTCGATGAGGTCGTGGAGGTCGGCGCGGGAGTAGCCGAGGTGGACGGCTTCGTCGATAAGCGGTGCGATGTATTGGCCGGCAAACGCCTCGCGGCGAGTGGCCAGGATGCGCTCGCGGGCGCCGTCGGTGACGAACATGCCGAGGCCGCGGCGCTTTTCCAACACGTTGTCGCTCACAAGCAAAGCCAGCCCCTTGCGCGCAGTGGCGGGGTTGATTTCGTGGAACTGCGCCAACTGATTCGTCGAAGGGGCCTGATCGCCGGGCTTGAGGGAGCCGTCGACGATGAGGTCCTCCACAAAACTGGCGATCTGCACGAATAACGGCTCCGCATCAGTATTCACGACGCCTCCATTCGCCTCATTGGTTAGTTACTCGAGTAACCAACTAACTAACACGGGTTCAGGTGGAGTGCAACCAAAAAACAGAAAAAGAACATGGAGAACCCGCGCAAAATCAGGCAAGATGGGCCGTGAAAATCAACTTAGCAACGAAAAGAATCGGAATTTAGGAGCCATGCTTGAACGCACACTGGTGTTCGTCGACACGTCTTACCTGCTCGCGAGCTTTTACAATTCGTGGGAAATCGGCGCAAGAGCCCAACTAGAAATCGACCTCCCCGAGGTAGTCAACACCCTCGGGAACATGATCACCGACCAACTCAACCAACCCATCCATAGGCAACTCTGGTACGACGGCATCCCCGACTCCGGGCCCCACCGCTACCAACGCGCACTGCGCACCTGCGACGGCGTGCAACTCCGCACCGGCCAACTCATCGAATGGGGCGAACGACGCACCCAAAAAGGCGTTGACACCCGCCTCGTCGCCGACCTCGTGGTCAACGGCCTGAGCGAAAAATTCACCGACTTCGTCCTCGTCTCCGGCGACGCAGACATGATCCCCGGCGTCGAAGAAGTCACCCGCACCGGCACCCGCGTACACCTCTACGGATTCGGGTGGGACTCCATGTCCTCCGCACTGCGCCACGCATGCGACAGCACCACCATTCTCGACCCGCGCGAGGACTTCTCCAACGCCATGCGCCTGCAAGTCCTCGAAGGCCCCCTGCCGCCGACCATCCGGGAGCGCCCGCTTAACGACGCCGCGCCCCTCGACGAAGCCGACGGCCCGACCTCCGTCCCAGGCCTTGGCCCCGAGCCGCTCAGCGCCGAATGCGCCAACGCCGAAGCAGAGAAACAGGAAGAGAAGACGGGTGCTGGCGATGGTTCGGGTGCCGGTGCTGATGCGTCGCAGGGTTCGGCGGAGAGTTCGGCGGAGGGCTCCAAGACCTCTGAGGCCGAGACCACCGAAGCCAAGCCTGCTGCACCTGCCTCGTCTGCTGCACCTGCAGCGCCGAAGCCTTCCGACATTGTCGGTGCTCCGGTTGCCCAGCAGCGCACGCACGAACCCGACGAGCCGGAACTCGACGAGCCTTCCGAGGCACAGGTCGAGGCCAACAACGAGTCCAACAAACCCGGCAACAAGCAGGTCTCCAGCGAACAACGCCCGGCTGCCACTCCGGCGCCGACGCCGGCCGCAAAGACAAGCCCTTCGGATACCGACTCGTCCGCCGACTCAACCAAGGCGGAGGATTCCGCGCCGCAGCAGGGACCGAAGCCGGCACCGAAGCCGTCGATGATGGCGCCGCGCCGCAAGCTTCGCTCCCGCTACGTCCCGCTCCCGGAGGAGGTGTGGACGTCCGCCGGCTTCCAAACCCCCTACGACGTGGGACAACAGTACGCATCATGGTGGTTTGAAAACGCCGCCACCATGGAGCAGCGCGACAGCGCACACCTGCTCTCGGGCGGTGGGTTGCCTCCGGAGATCGATAGGCCACTGCTGCAGTTCGCCTGCGAAACCCTCCACGAGTACACGCTGACTGAAACCCAGCGCGTCAATCTTCGCGACGGGTTCCACTCCGGCATCCGCGGTGTCCTGATCAACATCCGCCGCAGCTAGTCGCTTTACGACGACACCGGGGCCGCCAACCACCTTGCGGCCCCGTTTTTGCGTTGCTTGCCCTGCGCTTCTCTTCTGCTTCCGGCGCCTCCCCGTCTGCCCCCCTTTCTCGAAATAGTTCCCCGCGCGGGAACTTTCTTCGGTTTCCGGCACCTTTGCCGCGACATTTCCCCAGGTCGGCAGTTCTAGACACTCGTGGTCGGACAAAATAGTTCCCGGATTCAGCGTGAACCTGGGAACTTTTTTGCGGCTGCCCCTGGCACTGACAAATATTGCAAAATTTGTCAGGCCGGATTTCTGTCCAGGCCAGATACCGGTGGCTGACAGATTACGGCGGAATGTGTCAGGAAAGGCCTAGCGCTCGGCGCCAGAGTCGGTCTCGGCGTCAGTGTCGGCATCAGCCTTAGCGTCAGCATCCGACTCGGCGTCGCGGAGGTAGGCCTCGGCGTCGCCGATGGTGTCGTCGGCAGCGCCCGCCGCTTCGGCAGCGCCAGTGTCGGCAGTCTCAGCAGAATCGGCAGCGTCCCCCTCGGAGCCGGCTTCGAGCTGGCGGTCGGCTGCGGAAGCAGAAGCACCCGAACCGGCCTCGAGCTCGCCGCCCATGGAGGCACGGATCTCGGCGAGACGGTTGGAGGCGGCCGCATCGGAAGAGCCGGACTCGATTTCGGCGATGCGATCGTTCATGGAGTCCTTCATCAACTCCTGCTGGCCAAGTGCGTTGGCGTAGCGCCGTTCGATTTTGTCGCGTACGCCGTCGAGGGTGGGCACGTCGTCAGTATTGAACTGGTTCATCGTGTCCATGGTGCGGGCCGTGTGCTCCTGCATCTTGGCCTGGTTGAGCTGGGACTCAAGCTGGGAAACCTGGGCCAGTTGCTCCTGCAGGCGGGCCTCGGACTGCTTCTGCTTTTGCTGTGCTTCCTTGGCGGCGTGGTCGGCGGAGGCGTAGGACTGCTTGGTTTGCTCAAGTTCCTGCTCGACGGACACCAGTTGGGTGGCGATGACCTCGGCGGTGGAGTTGAACTGTTGGGCCTTTTCGGTGTCGCCAGCGGCGGTGGCCTTGTCGGCAGCCTGGAGGGCGGTGCGGGCCTTGGCCTGCAGGTCGTCCTGGGACTTAATCAGGCGGTCGAGTTTCATCTGCAGCTGGTTGCGGTTGCCGATGATGTTGGCGGCCTGCTGGGTGATGTCTTGGTGCTGCTTCTTCGCGGCTGCGATGGCCTGTTGGATTTGCACCTTCGGGTCGGCATTCTCGTCGATTTTGGTGTCGAAAGACTGCATAAGGTACTTCCAGCCTTTGGTAAACGGGTTCGCCATGGTTGGGTCCTTTCGGTGTTTGTCGGTTTGGGTGCGTCGTCGTTAGGCAAGTGTACGCATGAAAAAAGCGCCCGGCAGGCGGGCGCTTGGGGGGTGAGGTCTAGTTTTCCTCGGTGTTTTGGGCTGCGATCTGACGGCGAACCTCGTCCATATCGAGGGCCTTGACCTGGCTAATCACGTCTTCGAAGGCGGCCGGCGGAAGGGCGCCAGCTTGCTGCCAAATCATGATTCCGTCGCGGAATGCCATCAGGGTAGGAATTGCCTGAATCTCAAGTGCGGCTGCGAGCTGCTGGTTCGCCTCGGTGTCGAGTTTGGCAAACGTCACGTCGGTGTGGGTCTCGGATGCCTTTTCGTAGGTTGGGGCGAACTGGCGACAGGGGCCGCACCAGGAGGCCCATGCGTCGACAAAGACGATGCCGTCCTGAGTGACGGTTTGCTCAAACGTGTCCTCGGTTACATCAATGGTGCTCAACGTTTCGCTCCTTGTTGCGTTGGGTTATCCTTTTGGGGTTGTGTCACATACAACGCGAAGAGTTTTGTCGTATTCCCACCCGTGTTGGGGACGCTTTAAGGAGGCGCTCACCAGTCATGACGAAGACCTATAAGATTTCGGGTCCTGATGACGAAGTGGCTGTTGCTTCCCTTGCAGATGAGCTTTCTCTGGTGCAGGGTGCGCATGAGGTGGACATCAATATTGAGGACGGCGTCTTGACTGTTGTCGGGTTCACGTTCACTGATGAGGATGTCCGGTTGGCTGCGGTGAACGCAGGCTACGAGTTACATTTTTGACCTATAACACCGTTTGAGGAGGCTGCGATGGCTGAGCGTACGTTCCAGGTTGAGGGCATGACCTGCGGACATTGCGAGTTGAGTGTGCAGGAGGAGGTCGGCGAGATCGCTGGTGTCACCGGTGTGAAGGCTGACCACAAGACTGGCAATGTTGTCGTGGAGGGCGAGGGCTACTCCGACGCGGATATTGCTGCTGCAGTTGAGGAAGCGGGCTACAAGCTGGCCTAAACGGGGATTTCGTCACGGGTATATGGTGGGGCCATGACTCAACCTCCAGTGGCGTTGCAACATATTGAGCTCGGCGTAACGGGGATGACCTGTTCGTCGTGCTCTTCGCGTATTCAGCGCAAGTTGAACAAGCTTGATGGCGTTGATGCGTCGGTAAATTACTCCACCGAGACTGCGACTGTTTCGTTTGATCCGTCGTCGACGTCGACGCAGTTGCTTATCGACGAAGTCCGCGCCGCCGGCTACGACGCCTTTGAAATGGGTGACGAAAACGGTGGGGAAGCCGGTGAGGACGGGGGGTCGTCGACAAGCAATGCTCTCGATGAGGCGCGCGATGAAGAGGCCGAGTATTTAAAGCGCACGACGATTTGGTCGGCGCTGGTGTCGCTGCCGGTGATGCTGGTGAGCATGATCCACGGGCTGCAGTTCCCGAATTGGGAGTTTGCGGCGCTGGCTGCGACGACGCTGGTGTTTTTCTCCGCGGGCAGTGTGTTCCACCGTGCGACGTGGGTGAATCTGAAGCACGGCGCGATGACCATGGACACGCTGATCACGCTGGGTACGTCGGCGGCGTACCTGTGGTCGATTTGGGCACTGTTTGTTGGTGGCCCAGGCGAACCGGTGTACCTCGAGACCGCGTGTGTCGTGATCACGTTCCTGCTCTTGGGTAGGTGGTTTGAGACGCGCGCGAAAGGGCAGTCCTCGGAAGCGCTGCGCGAACTGCTGAGCATGGGCGCCAAGGACGCGGCGGTGATCCGCGGGGATAAAGAGGTCCGGGTGCCGATCTCGCAGGTAGTTGTGGGGGATCGTTTCGTGGTTCGCCCTGGTGAGAAGGTGGCCACGGATGGGCGTGTGATCTCGGGGCATTCAGCTATCGACGAATCCATGCTGACCGGCGAGTCCGTCCCGGTGGAGGTCGGCGAGGGCTCGATGGTCACCGGCGCGACCCTGAACACGTCGGGACGTCTGGTGGTGGAGGCCACCCGTGTCGGCTCGGAAACGACGCTGGCGCAGATGGGGCAGCTGGTCAAGGACGCGCAGGCTGGCAAGGCGCCGGTGGAGCGTCTGGTGGACCGGATCTCGCAGGTGTTTGTGCCGACGGTTGTTGTGGTTTCCCTGATCACGCTGGTGGGGCACCTGCTGGTGGGCCATGCGGTGGAGGACGCGTTTACGGCGGCGGTGGCGGTGTTGATCATCGCCTGCCCGTGCGCGTTGGGCCTGGCCACGCCGACGGCGATCTTGGTGGGTACCGGCCGTGGCGCCCAGATGGGGTTGTTGATTAAGGGCCCGGATGTGCTGGAATCCACACGCCAGGTGGACACGGTGGTGATGGATAAGACCGGCACGGTGACCACTGGTCAGATGGGTGTGGCTGATGTGCTGCCTGGCCCGGGCTACGAGGCCGATGAGGTGCTGCGCCTGGCTGCCGGTGTGGAGGCGGGTTCCGAGCACCCGATCGCACAGGCGATTGTGGAGGCCGCCGATGAGGTTCCTGAGGCAACCGGATTTGAGAATTTGCCAGGTCAGGGGGCTTCTGCGCGTATCGACGACACCCTCGTCCGCGTCGGCCGCCCCACCGGAGAGCTTGGTGCCCTGGCGGATGCGTTCACGGAGGCCGAGCAGCGCGGCGCGACCGCGGTTGCCGTGGAGGTCGACGGTGTTGTGGCCGGTGTGATCGCGGTGCGCGACACGGTGAAGGAGGACTCGCGCGATGCCGTCGCACGCCTGCGCGACTTGGGGATGACCCCTCACCTGCTCACTGGCGACAACCAGGGCGCAGCGGAGGCGGTGGCGGCTGAGGTGGGGATCGATCCCGCAAACGTCACCGCTGGCGTGCTGCCGGAGGACAAGGTCAACGTGGTCAAACGGCTGCAGGACTCGGGTCACCGGGTGGCTATGATCGGCGACGGTGTCAACGACGCCGCCGCCCTCGCCCAAGCGGACCTTGGTATGGCGATGGGAGCCGGCACCGACGTGGCCATTGAGGCGTCCGACATTACGTTGATGCATTCCTCGCTACGTTCCGCCGTGGACGCAATCCGCCTGTCGCGCAAAACGTTGAAGACCATCAAGGGCAACCTGTTCTGGGCGTTCGCCTACAACGTGCTGCTCATTCCGGTGGCTGCGCTGGGCTTCTTGGACCCGATGCTTGCCGGAATTGCGATGGCCTTCTCGTCAGTATTTGTGGTGTCCAACTCGCTGCGCCTGCGCGCGTTCAAGTCGGAATAGTGAAGTGCGACTACCTGCTGAAATAAAGTACATGCAACAAGGTGTTCGACTTATTAAGTGAAACATTACGTTCGACTTGATGTCTTTTCAGACGTGAGACAGGACGCCGCCGACAACCGATACGCCATCGTCACCGCAGCTAGACAGTTGCTTGTGGACGAAGGGCCACACGTGTCCATGCGCACTATCGCCGGAGCTGCCAAAGTCGGAGTCGCAACGGTGACGCGCCACTTCCCGGAGCGCACGGACCTGTACGACGCCGTGAGCGAACAAACCTTGAACGACATTGTTCAGATCCTCGACGATCACTCCGTCGAATTCACGGTAGATACGCGAAAGGCTTGGCGCGACACCATCCATGCAATCGGCAACCTAGGGCTTGCGGCTATCGCTCAGGGATCCGCCGAAAAGCGTGCTGCGGAAGTGCGGGAGATCTACGACGGGCTCCTCGCTCCCGCGAAGCGAGCCAAGCTCTGTCCCGCAGACCTGGATCCGTTGGAGTTGCACTTCTCGCTTGGCATTGTGAGCCGACCGCTGCCTGCCCCAGCGCCTGACGTCATCCGCTGGGATAGCATGACGCACAAAATGATCGACACGCTACTCGACGGCTGGGAAGCTCAAGCACACTCAGCTGAATATTAAGTTCCGAGTTTTCGCAGGCCACGGCCTAAACTCCCCCTGCATGAACACTGATCAACAGCTCACGCGCACTGAGCGCCTCGACCGCCTTCCTGTCACCCCGAAACACAAACGCCTGCTTGTCGGCTCCGGCATTGGCTGGGCGCTGGACGCGATGGACATCGGCTTGGTGTCGTTCATCATCGCAGCACTCGCCATCCACTGGGATCTAGACAAGACCACGACGAGTTGGATCGCGTCGGTTGGGTTTATCGGTATGGCGATCGGCGCGTCGCTCGGCGGGTTGCTCGCCGACAAGATCGGACGCCGCCAGGTGTTCGCCGCGACGCTGCTGCTCTACGGGTTGGCCACGGGCGCGTCGGCGCTGGCGTGGTCGGTCGCGTCGCTGATCGTGTTCCGCTTCCTGGTGGGCTTGGGCCTCGGCGCGGAACTTCCCGTTGCGTCCACACTGGTCAGCGAGTTTTCTCCACGTAAGGTGCGCGGGCGCATGGTGGTGCTGCTCGAAGCGTTTTGGGCGGTGGGTTGGATTCTGGCGGCGGTGATCGGCACGTTTGTCGTCGCTAATGGCGAGACCGGTTGGCGCTGGGGCTTCGCCATCGGCGCGCTACCCGCCCTGTACGCGATCGTGGTGCGCCTGGGCCTGCCGGAATCGGTGCGCTTCCTGGAATCCAAGGGCCGCCACGACGAGGCTGAGGAGATCGTGCGCTCCTTCGAGGCGGAGGCCGACCCCGCAAACTACGACACCACCGTGCCTGCACAGGAGGAGCCGATCCAAGGTGGCATCTGGGGCGCTGCTTTGCGACGACGCACCGCCGCCTTCTGGACCGTCTGGTTCTGCGTGTCGCTGTCCTACTACGGCGCCTTCATCTGGATCCCATCCCTGCTGGTGGAGCAGGGTTTCTCGCTCGTGCGGTCATTCACGTTCACGCTGATTATCACGCTTGCGCAGTTGCCGGGCTACGCGGTTGCCGCCTGGCTCATCGAGGTCTGGGGGCGCAGGACGACCCTGTCCGTGTTCCTCGCAGGGTCTGCGGTCTCCGCGTTCGGCTTCGGCATGGCGAGTGCCGAGTGGCAGATCATCCTCGCGGGCTGCCTGCTGTCGTTCTTCAATCTCGGCGCATGGGGCGCGCTGTACGCGATCGGCCCGGAGCTCTACCCCACCGCGATCCGCGCGACCGGCACCGGCGCGGGTGCCGCGTTCGGCCGCATCGGTTCGATCCTCGCCCCGCTCGTGGTCCCGCCGGTGCTGGCGTTCGGCGGCTCGACCGCAGTGTTCGGCGTGTTTGCCGCAGCGTTCCTGCTGGCGTGCGTCGCTGCGTTTACGTTGCCGGAGCAAAAGGGAGTTGCGCTTGCCTAGCGACGACACCACGTACCATCGCACTCATCCCCCGTTCCCGTGTTAAGGATTGCCATGCGTCGCGTACTCGCCCCCTTGTCTCTGCTGACCGCCTTG
This sequence comes from Corynebacterium coyleae, assembly GCF_030408635.1. Lineage (NCBI taxonomy): Bacteria > Bacillati > Actinomycetota > Actinomycetes > Mycobacteriales > Corynebacteriaceae > Corynebacterium > Corynebacterium coyleae. Next base: position 2,401,187 of record NZ_CP047198.1, read on the forward strand.
TTGCTCGCCGGTTGCGCGGGTGGGACCGGCGAGCCGGAGACCATCGTGGTCACCTCGACCGAAGTCGTCGACGCACCCGCACCTGAATCGGCGCCGGAGGCGAATCCCGAAACCGAGCCGGAATCCGAACCCGAGGCTGCACCAGCACCAGAGCAGCCCGCTGCCCCGCTAGCCGGAGCGTTCGAACTCGACCCGGCGTACAAAGGTCAGGTCGGCGGCAAGTGCGGCATGACACCCGACGGCGCGAAGATCTCAGTCGGCGACACCACCTCCTGCGACCTCGCGGCAGCGGCCTACCCACATGCGATTAACGCCACGTGGGCCTGGAGTAACAAACCAAACGTAACGTCGGTGCCGTTCACGAATATCTCCGGTGTACCCAGCCCCATCACCGGCGGTGCGTATGACCTGCGCTGCGCTGTCGGATCTTCGGGGCAGACGATGAGCTGCTACGGCCCGGACAACGACCCGTACATGACCTACGAGCTCGAGATGACCACAACGTGGCACCCGCGCATCAACATCGTTGGGGAGTACCCACACAACTAACTAACCGTGGGCCATGTTGACAAAGCGCGAGTAGTGCAGCTGGTGCGCCACCGGGATGGTGTCAATCGGGCCGCCACGGTGCTTGGCCACGATGATGTCGGCTTCGCCGGCGCGCTCGTCGTCACGATCCTGTGAGTCCGGGCGGTACAGCAGGAACACCATGTCGGCGTCCTGCTCCAGCGAGCCCGACTCACGCAGGTCAGCCAACTGCGGGCGCTTGTCGGTACGTGCTTCGGGGCCACGGTTGAGCTGCGAAATCGCAATGACCGGCACCTCGAGCTCCTTGGCCAACAGCTTGAGGTGGCGGGAGAACTCCGAGACCTCCTGCTGGCGGGACTCAACGCGCTTGCCGGAGCTCATCAGCTGCAGGTAGTCCACCACAACCAGGTCCAGGCCGTGCTGCTGCTTGAGGCGGCGTGCCTTGGAGCGAATCTCCATCATGGTGAGGTTCGGGGAGTCGTCGATAAATAGCGGCGCATCCTGGATCTCCGTGAGGCGCTTGGTCAGCTTCTCCCAGTCGCGCTCCTCCATCTGGCCGGAACGCATCGCGGAAAGCTTGATCTCCGTCTCGGCGGAGAGCATGCGCATGATGATCTCGGAGGCACTCATTTCCAGCGAGAAGATCACGCTGGTTTTGCCCTGGTGGATCGAGCAGGAGCGCATGAAGTCCAGCGCTAGTGTCGACTTACCCACACCAGGACGTGCTGCGATGATGATCATCTGGCCGGCGTGAAGGCCGTTGGTGAGCTTGTCTAGGTCGATAAACCCAGTCGGCACGCCGGCCTCGAGGGCACCGCCGGATGCGATCATGGTCAGCTCGTCGATAGTTGGCTTGAGCAATTCCGAGAGCGGACGGTAATCCTCGCCCACGTTATTGCGGGAAATGGAGAACACCTTCTGCTGCGCATGGTCGACGAGCGCTTCGATCTCCATGCCCTCTTCGCCCTCGTAGCCCAACTGGACCACCTGGGTGCCGGCGTTAACCAGCTGGCGCAGGATCGACTTCTCTTCGACGATCTCCGCGTAGTAGCCGGCGTTCGCCGACGTCGGCACCTCAGAGATCAGCGTGTGCAGATACGGGGCGCCACCGACGCGCTCCAGTTCGTTGAGACGGTCCAAGCGTGCCGCGACAATGAGCACGTCGACGGAGCTTCCCTGGGAGAACAGGTCCAGAATCGCCTGGTAGATAAGCTGGTGCGCCGGGTGGTAAAAGTCATCCGGCCGCAGCCCGTCGGCCACGTCCAGGATCACGTCCGGGTTGAGCAGCATTGCGCCGAGGACGGAACGCTCCGCGCGCTCGTCGTGGGGTGGGGTGCGGTACTCCTGCTGGACGTCACCACGGTTGTTGCCGTACTTGTTGTAGCGCTTCTGGCCACCCTTGCCGTTGCCACCGAAGTTATCGCCGCCGGCGAAGCGGTTGGAGCCGCCAGTGTTTTGTTCGAAGTCGGCGAAGTCCCCAAAGTCGCCGTAGTCCGCTACCGGCTCCGGTGGTGGTACGTAGTCGTCGAAGCTGTCGTTCGCACCCATGTTTTCCCCTTTCACTGTGGCTATGACACTACCCTCTCCTCCGACATTTTCTAGACCCACCAGACGAGTTATCCACAGGGGCTGTGAAATCTTTCGACATTGTGCGGGTAGTTATTCACAAGTCATCCACCCAGCTTGTGGAGAACTTGTGTACAGCGACACCAAACCCGCAGGAACTTATCCCAAACGCGCAGGTCAAACGCTATTCATCCAAACCCCACGCTCCGGGTGTAGCCGGGGGATAACTTCTCACCACGGGGTTTGACAAAGCACATTTCAACAGTTTCGGACCCCTTTTTTGGCCCCTGCAGCCACGTGCCCAGGCACTTTGGATCCACACTTATCCACATCAATCACACGCCATGACAACTGTTCCGCAGTTACAGTGCATACATGGAAACACGAGGCATTCTTTGGATCTACGCCATCGCAATGGTGGTGTTCCCTGCGGCGTGGATAAGCCTGTTGCGCCTGATCGGCGGCGGCTGGGAGTTTCGGACTGCCACGGCGCTCTTCGGCACCTTCGAGGCCGCGACCACATTGCTCGCGCTGGGTGGTGCCACGTGGTTCACCGCCGCGGCGCGCGGTCGCAAGAAAATAGGCGCACTGGTCACGGTGTGGCTCGCAACCGCCTGCCTCGTCGTCGGCTGGGGCTCGATGGCCGTTGCGCATTGGGAGGAGTACCAGGCCGACATGGCGTTGCCGATCATCAACTTGTTCATGCTCCTCATCCCAGTCGGCACGGTGCTTGTCTTCGCCGCCGCCATCGCCGAGTCCGCATCACGCGCGCGAAGCAAACGCCAGCGGTAGCACCTCCACCCCGTACCGTTCCGCAAGGTCGGCTGCCGCAACCGTGACCGACCAACCGGAATCCACCTCCCCGGTCAGCAGCAGCACGGGGCCTGTCTCCACCTCGAGGCCCGTGTAGTCGTAGTACCGGTCAAGCCCGTTGACGCGAAACGCCGAGTTTCGTGCTTCTACCTCGCGCGATGGCGTATCGACGACCCCACCAAACCGCATCTGCCCCACCCTTGCCAGCGCTTCTGCGGTAGCCACGATCATCTCGTTTCGTGCCGGATCAGCATCGCCCAAAGCGACGACAGTGGTGGGGCGTTCCTCCCAGGCCCAGTCCGCGAGCACCGCCACGAACCGGCCCAGCCAGGCATCCTCACGCCAGTTGCTCAGCGGCCGGTAGGTGTTCGCCCGCAGCAGCTCTGCCAGGGCGGGACCGCGGGCGACGTCGTTGAGACGCCCCAACGCTTTGCCTTGCAGCACGCCCTTGATCTTGCCGCGGCGCGCGGAGCCGGTCGGCCACATTTTGCGTTGGGTAAGTTGGACGCCGGGGGCGCGCAGTTGTTCGTCCATACGCTGCGCCAACGCAGCGTCCACGTCCACTGGCAGGTGATTGCCGGTGCAGTTGTCGCAGCGCCCGCAACGCTCATCGGGCGCGAGAGTGGGGTCGTCGAGTTCACGACGTAGAAACGCTATGCGGCACCCGTCCGTGGCTTCGTAAGCCAGCATCAGGTCTTGTTCGCGCTTACGCGCTTCGGCGAGCCCGCCGTAGCGCTCGTGGTCATACTCCCAGGCAGCACCGGTGGACACCCAGCCGCCCTTCACGCGACGCACGGCGCCGTCGACGTCGAGAACCTTCAGGGCCTGGTCGATACGCGTACGGGAGAGGTCCACGAAGTTCTCCAGCCGAGGTGTGGAGAACGGCTCCTCGCTTAGCGCGCCGAGAAGTTGGCGCACCACGTGTTCCTCCGGCATGGACACGGACGCGAAGTAGTCCCACACGCGCTCGTCCTCAGGCCCGGGCAGCAACACGACCTCAGCGTGGTCGGTAGCACGCCCGGCGCGGCCGATCTGCTGGTAGTAACTCACTGGCGACGACGGCGCCCCCAGGTGCACAACAAACCCCAGGTCGGGTTTGTCGAAGCCCATGCCCAGCGCGGACGTAGCCACGAGCGCTTTGAGTTCGTTGTCGATCAGGGCGCGCTCGAGGCGTTCGCGCTCCTCCGCTTCGGTGCGTCCGGTGTACGCGGCGACGTTCCAGCCAGCGTTTTCGAGTGCCTCGGCGAGGTCGTGCGCAGCGGCGACGGTCAGGCAATAGATGATGCCGGAGCCGTTGACATAGGCGAGGTACTGCGCGATCCACGCCGCGCGCTGGGTTGGGTCCGGCAACTGCACCACGTTCAGCGCGAGCGACTCGCGGTCCAGCCCGCCACGCAGCACACCGGTGTTCTCGCCGAGTTGAGCCACAACGTCAGCCACCACACGGTCGTTCGCGGTCGCTGTCGTGGCGAGGACCGGGGTGGCCTCCGGGAGGTCGTCGATTAGCACCGCAATACGGCGATAATCGGGGCGGAAGTCGTGGCCCCAGTCCGAAATACAGTGCGCCTCGTCCACCACCAACATCCCCGCAGAACGCGCCAGTTGTGGAAGCACCTGCTCTCTAAAATCCGGCGCGTTGAGGCGCTCTGGGCTGATTAGCAGCAGGTCATAGTCGTTCAGGTGCGCTTGGATCTCGTCCCACTCCGTCATATTCGCGGAGTTGATCGTCGCCGCACGAATCCCCGCGCGCGCCGCCGACTCCACCTGGTTACGCATCAACGCCAACAGCGGCGACACAATGATCGACGGCCCCGCACCCGCCTCACGCAGCAACTTCGCCGCGATGAAGTACACCGCCGACTTACCCCAACCGGTGCGCTGCACGACAAGCATGCGTTTGCGCTGGTTCACTAACGCATCGATGGCGGTCCACTGGTCGTCGCGAAGCATGGCTTCGGGGCCCGCAATGCCTTTGAGAAGTTCGTCTGCTTGTGTGCGCGTCGCTGTCATGGCGCAACCCTATAACACCGCCACGACACGGCCCAGGCCTGCAGATACAGTAGTATCAGCGTCATGGAATCATTCGACGAGTCGGAAGTCGCGAGCTACGAGGAAACACGGCGACTTACGCACGCTGAGCTCGATCGTATTTTCAACGAGCGCGCTAACCTCATGGCGCGACTCAAGGACGCTTAACCAAACTCCCCTTCTGCCCAGTCCGCCATGAACTCGGCGATGCCGTGGGGGTCCGCGAGGAAGTCGCGCATCGCCCGAAACGCCAGCGTGTCCTCTGCGGCGAGGTTGCGCTCCACGCCGTCGTCGCTGATCTCGACGATCTCCGCACCCGGGATCGCCGCCACAATGGGCGAATGCGTGACGACGACTACCTGCGCCCCCACTTCACCCAACGCATGCAACTGCGCCAGTAGGGCCATTTGGGCGACGGGGGACAGGCCGGACTCGGGCTCGTCGAGAAGATACAGCGCGTTGGGGATCAGCCGCGATGTCAGTTCGAGGACCGATTCGCCGTGGGAGCGCCCGCCGAATTCGGTGATGCGCGTATGTGTTTCGCCGCGCAGGAAGTAGCCGACTTTCGCCCGCGGGCCGGTGGTCAGGGTGAGCACGCCGTAAAGCGGGTCGTGGGCGCCCGCCTTCTCCACACCCCACGTGCCGCCTTCCAACGTGAACCCCCAGGCCCGCGCCATTCCCTCCAGCAGCGTGGACTTGCCCACCCCGTTGCCGCCAGTAATCACCGTAATCGGCCGCCTAAAGGCAAACCCGAACTCGGCGACGTGCGCGATGGCCGGGGTCTCCACAGTCCACGGCGGTGCGGCTTGGGCGTCGACGTCGACGCGTTGGATGAACATCATGGTCCCACCAGGTAGCGGGCGGTGCCGGTTGGGTCGTTGATGAATTCGCGGGTGGCGGTGACGGGCTCGCAGTCGTCGAAAAGCACAGGCTCGAGGTCGGGAACATGCAGGATGCGGGCGTCTGGGATGGCAAGGAGCACAGGCGAATGCGTTGCGACGACCACCTGTGCCCCACGCCGCGCGAGCACCGTCAGCAGGCCGAGGAGTTCGAGTTGGGAGAAGATGGAGAGGCCGTCTTCGGGCTCGTCGAGAAGAATTAGCGAGTCCGGGCCGAAGCGGGTGCGCGCCAGGTCCATGATGCCCTGGCCGTGGCTGCGTCTGGTGAGGCCTACAAGCGGGTCGGCGGGCCCCAGGCTCTCGTGGTATTCCGCAAGGTCAAGGTATGTTTCGCCGCGCAGGAAGTAGACGTCGCGGGGGTTTTCGCGGCGCGTCAGCGTGAGCGAGCGGTGCAGGGCCGAATGGTCTGCGGCGGTAAAGCGCGCGTGGCGCGAACCGCCAGCAGCGTTGGCGCCCATGGCCACGGCGATCGCCTCGACGAGCGTGGATTTTCCGGAACCGTTATCGCCGGTCAACAGCGTGACCTGGCCTAACTCGAGCGGCGTTTGTTGGAGGGAGTGCACCACCGACAGATCACGCGCGTAGCCCTGGACAGGAGCATCAATGCGCACACGGGTAAGAAACATGGGGCTACCGCCAGTTCTCAATCTTCAAGCCGCCAACCCGTGAAAACTCTTTCTCGTTGGCGGTGACTAGGACTAAGTCTTGTCGGATCGCTTGGGCCGCAATCCATAGATCGTTAGCCCCAATCGGTAGCCCTCTATCTAGAAGATCTGCCCGAAGCCGTCCGTAAATCGATGCACATTCCTCATCGACTCCCAATATGCGTCTACCGTGTAGCAGTACCCTGTACGTCCGGTGCAGGATCTCTGGATTTACCGACCGCTGAATACCCGCTTCAATCTCACCGAGAACAACAGTAGAGAGCCATAGCTTTGAGCTCGCACATTCAGTTACTCGTTGGACAACCCGGGGTTGAGTTCCCCGTTCAATGTCGATCCAGACATTCGTGTCAAGAAGATATCCCATCGAATCGTTCATCCTCCGTGATCAGGGGAATGATCGAGGTTCGGCACTTCGTCGAGTGGGAGGTCTTCAATTTCCTCAATTAGTCCCTGCTCGAGGTTGTGTTCCTTCTGGAATTCACGAAGCCTGGCGACGACAAGTCCGAAATCCTCTTCCTCCGGCCTCAGAAGAAGCCCTTCCGGCACGGCTTCAATGGACACAGCCCCAGATGCAATGCGTAGTGCTGCAGGGATTCGCACTGCCTGGCTGTTCCCAGATTTAAAAACAGTCGTACGGATCGGACCGCTCACATTCGGTTCCTCTCGAATAGGTTCTGCCATGACACCCTCCACAGATCGATGTATATCCGCAACGATATACAGATTCGCGGTGTCCAGCAAGACCCTCTTTTACCGCAGACCTGCTGGCAGTGGCGTTGCGGCATCTGCCGCGACGAGGATCCCGTAGGCCGCGCCGGAGATGATCCCGACGATGTTGGTGCTGCCGTCCGGATTCACGGTGTACAGCGGGGAGCCCGAATCGCCCTGCAGCGACAGGATCATCACCGCGATCTCTCCGGTGCGCGGGTTCACGTTGAGCACCGGGCCGCAGGTACGGGACGTGCGTGCGCCGTCCTTGCACACGATCTGACCTTCGCGTACCGAGGTCACCGGCGCGCGCCCCGCCACACGCCGCGTGGGGTTGATGAACTGCGCGAACTGGCTCAGACCATGCAGCGCACCGATGAACGGAATATCGATGAAGCCGCCGCGCATCGCGTGGGCATCGGTGACATGGCGGTCCATGCGGAACCAGGCAACGTCCTTCAACTCGCCGCCGAGAGTGTTGTCGCCCTCGAGCTCGAAACCTGAATCCTGCAGGTTGCTCGCTACTGGGGTGCGCGCATCCGCTGCTAGCACCCGTACCGCGTGCGCCCCACCGATCGGGGCGAGGCAGTGCCCGGCGGTCACGCCGTACATCGCGCCGCTCCGGTACGCGATGGAGTTCAACGTGCAGCCGTATTTCTCCCCATCGCTGTACTCGATGCGAATGCTGTCACCCGCATACATGGCCAGCGCTTGGGCTGGGGTGGCTGCCATACCAAGCACGCCCGCTGCTGCGACAGTGAGGGACAAAACGGTGTTGCGCACCCGGCGCAGGCGGGAAGAGATCATGGCGAAGATTCTTCCACACTTTGGGTATGCAAAAAGCGCGGGCCCCACTCCTCACAAGTGGGACCCGCGCTACAAGTGCTGTTGTCGTTGGACTGCTGCGTGCTGTTCTGACGCGCAGTCGTCGTCAAGCGGTGCTTATGCGCTTACGACCTCGAAGTTCACCTTGCCCTCCACGTCGTCGTGGAGGTTAACCTTGACCTGGTAGCCACCGGTCTTGGTCACCAGGCCCTTAGGCACGGTGATGCGGCGCTTGTCCAGGTTCGGGCCGCCGGCAGCCTTGACGGCGTCGGCGATGTCGGCAGCCTTCACGGAGCCGAAGAGCTTGCCGTTGTTCGCAGTGCGAACGGCAACCTTGACGCCGGTGAGCTGGTCGAGCTGGTCGCGCAGCTCCTTGGCGTGATCCAGGTCGCGGACCTGGCGCTCAGCCTGAGCACGCTTAATGTCTTCAATCTGCTTCTCTGCGCCGCGGGTAGCCGGGATAGCCAGGCCGCGCGGGAGCAGGAAGTTGCGTCCGTAACCGTTCTTGACCTCGACGACCTCGCCAGGTTCGCCAAGCTTCTCGACGGCAGCGGTGAGGATCAGCTTCATAATCCTAACCTTCCTTATGGTGAAAAATGCTTGATGTGTGGTTGTCGTTTAGAACGGTGGCTCATCGCCCGCGCCACCGAAGCCACCGGCCTCGGGTGCGGAACCCCACGGATCATGTGCAGGCTGCTGGGGCTGGTTCTGGCCGCCTTGGCCCTGGCCCTGGGTTTGGCCGCCGAAGCCGCCACCCTGGTTACCTTGGCCGCCGCCGAAACCGCCCTGGTTAAAGCCGCCCTGCTGCTGGTTCTGGCCGCCGAAGCCGCCACCCTGGTTGCCCTGGCCGCCGCCGTAGCCGCCCTGCCCGCCCTCACGCGGGTTGCGGTTGACGTTAGCCGTGGCGTACTTCAGGGACGGGCCGACCTCATCGACCTCGACCTCGAACACAGTGCGGTTTTCGCCCTCTTTAGTTTGGTAGGAACGCTGCTTGAGCTTGCCGGTGACCACAACGCGCATGCCCTTGGTCAGGGACTCTGCGACGTTCTCGGCCATCTGGCGCCAGCAGTTACAGGTCAGAAACAGTGCTTCGCCATCCTCGAACTGGTTCGTCTCCCGGTTATACGTACGTGGGGTGGACGCGATGCGGAAGTTCGCAACCGCGGCACCGCTCGGGATGAAACGCAGTTCCGGGTCAGCAACCAAGTTGCCGACAACGGTAATCGGGGTATCGCCTTGAGCCATGTTTCGTGAACCTTCCTACCTGCTGATCGTGTGGTTGTAGAGCCTACCGGTCTTACTTATCGGTACGCAGAACCTTGGTACGAAGAACGTTGTCGTTCAGGTTCAGCAGACGGTCGAGCTCCTTGACCGTGTCAGCCTCGCAGTCGAGGTTCACAACGGCGTAGATGCCCTCTTCCTTCTTGTTGATCGGGTAAGCAAGACGCTTCTTGCCCCACACATCAACGTTCTCCACCTTGCCGTTGTCCTTGCGGACAGTCTCCAGGAACTTATCCAGGGACGGGGCAACGGTGCGCTCATCCTGCTGCGGATCGAGGATGATCATTACTTCGTAGTGACGCACGGACCTCATCACCTCCTATGGTCTTAGTCTGTTCGGCCATAACCCTTGTGGTCATGGCAGGAGGGTCGTTGCGTCAAGCAACCTGAACAGACTACCCCACGGTTTGCACTGCTCAAAACCCTGGCCGCGGGGATGACATGAAAGACTCCGCATTGCGGACAATTGGCCGGCAACCAATCGTTGGCAGGCACCAACGGCTGGCGTTAGAACGGCAACCCCGGCAACTTCGGCAGAGCCGGCAGCGGGATGCCCAACGACGGCCCGACCGCCGCAACCGCAATACCCAAAGCTGCGAGAACTCCGACCACAAGGCCCACGATCGCGAGCGGGGATACCTCAACCTCACCCTGAGAACTCAAACTGCTCAAGCCCGCCTCACCGCGCAGCGAGTCGATGTTCCAATTACGAACCTCGTCAATGCTGGTCGGGTACTTCACCTCTCGGTTGCCGCCGTCTGCGCAGGCAACCCGCGCGTTCATATCCACTTCGAGGTACGCCGTCGTTCCCCCGATGGCGAGTTGGACATCGTCGGCGGCCAAGAACGTTTTCCGGAAAGTCTTCAGATCGGACTGGGACAGGTTGCCCTGCACAACGAAGCTCTTCCAGGCAACGTCTTCAAAGTCCTGCCGGTTCACGCGCTTGCCCCGCACACGGTTCGCCTCCTCAACACCAAGTGCGCTGACCGGCCGCTCCGAGATGCTGCCCTGTTTGATGCTCGGCTTTACCGCCCACACCTCGACCTTTGTAAGTTCCTCGGTGAGGTGTTGTGCCAGCACATGCTCCATACCTACCTGCTGGAGGCGTTCCGTGTACCGCTGCTCAGTGCGCTTTTGAGCCTCTTTGGCGTCTGCGAGCCTGCTCGCGAGATTCTTCTGTGCCTCCACAAGCTCTGCAAGCGAGGGTTCTGCCCGGAACTCCCGAACGATGTTCTCTGTTCCGGGGTACAGCACCTCAAATGCTTTCACCGCAGCGTTGGCGTACACCTCTTGTGTGCTGACGTTGGCCCAAGCGCTGTAGGTTGCCGCTTCCCGGTCGTTCAGCTTTAACATGCAGATCCCGTTCGCCGCCAACACCATGGGCCCTTCATTCGGCCCGACTGTAGCGGCGACTGCAGCTGGGGCAAGGCCGCCCGCGACCAGCGATACGGCGAGCGGCAGGGTAATAATTCGACGGTTCAACGCGGGCTCCTTTTTAGCAACAGCAGTCCGGTATCGGACACGGTGCTTTCAGGATATTTTCACCGAGCAGAACCCGCAGCAAAACGCGAAAATCTTCGGTCTTAGCGGTCGACGTCTAAAACGAGGCCGTCCTTATCGATATCAATGTCGATTTCGCCGAACTCCACCTCGAAGTAGCCGTCATCGTCCCACTCCACCTTGGCCTTGCCATCCTGGGCGGCCTTTAAGACGTCTTGGACTTCGGCTTCGGTCACGTTTTCGTCGACAAGATCCTTGCGCGCCTCATCCGAGTAGCCGGTCACAGCGGCCGGGAGATCCTCGGACACAGCGGCTCCAGCGTTCGACGTTTCCGTCACGGTTTCGGGCGCGACGGTTTCAGTGACTGTTTCAGGCGCAGTCTCCGGCGCAGTTTCGCCAGAATCAGAACACGCCGCCACGGCAAGTCCTGCGGTGGCGGCGACTGTCAGGGCAACCATCTTCTTCGTAAGCACGGGCCCCACTGTAACGACGAAAATCAGGTCGGGTTTGGCACCGCGACGAAAAGTGCGAGCGACACCGGGATGATCGTCATGAACACAAACGCGACCGCGCCGCAGATGATCGACTCTTTCTTGCGGCCCTTCGTTGCCATGTAGAACGACGCGCCGAACAGGGCAAACGCGATCAGGATAGAGACGATGCCGAGCACCGTTGCGGTGGTCATGGTTGCGTACTCACCGCCTCCGCCTCAGCCTCGGCGGGCTTAACGGGCTCGGGCGTGGGCTCGTCGATAAGCACAGGCTCTTTCCACTGCGCAGGCAGCGACATCAGCGGGTCGTGGCCGTTGTGCGCGTCGCGGACCTTGTCCGGGCGCTTGCCGAGCATTTGCTTGACGACGAGCACCATCACCGCCACGATAAACGCATCGCGCGCCAGGATGAAGATGTCCAGGAACCAACCCGGCACACCCATGTTGTCGTCGCCCATCATGTGCCACATCAGCACCGGCCAAACCATCATGTCCGCCACCATCCAGGACAGCAGCAGACGCCAGTACGGCAGTGCGAGGACCGCGGGAACCACAAACCACAGAGAGTACTGCGGGCTCCATACCTTGTTAAACAGCAGGAAGAAGCCGACGATGAGCACGATCAGTTCCGCAATGCGCGGGGTTTGCGGCGCACGCAGGCCGAGGATGAGGACGAACAGGCAGCCGAGCAGGAACAGGATCAGGGTGACGGCGTTGAGGATCACCGGGGCGCCCTCACCGGAGTCGAAGCCGGCCCACCCGAACTCGCGGGAGAGCACCGCGTAGATGGTGGTCCACTCCCAGCCGCGGTCGGTGTTGAGGCGGTTGAACTCGCTCCATGCGTCTGGGTAACGCAGGTACACCGGCGCGTTGACGGCGATCCAGGTGATGGCGGTGGCGCCGACCATCTTGAAGAACGGCACGAGGTCACGCTTGCGGATCGCCACAGTGAGGTACGCGCCGAGGATGAACAGCGGCCACAGTTTGAACGCGGTGCCCAAACCGACGAGCACACCGGCCAGCCACCACTTGCGGTTGCGCGCCGCGAGCATCGCGGCGACGGCGAAGAAGATCGAAGGGATGTCCCAGTTGGTAAACGCGTGGACGATCAGCAGCGGCGAACCGGCGACGAGCAGCGTGTCCCAGATGCGGTTGCCGGCAAGTTCCGCGACCATGCGGATGGTGATCACCCAGATGATGGACATCAGCAGTGCGGTGACGTAGAAGTACCAGCCGGATTCCGGCAGGAAGCTATCAGTCAGGAAGTAGGTACCGCGCGCGATCCAGGCGCTGAGCTGCTGGAACAGGCCAGCGAGCACCGGGTATTCCATGTAGCGGGTCAGGTCGTCTTCTACCCACGAGTAGGCGTAGACAAAGCCCGGCTGGTCCAGACCGCGTGCTCCGTAGAGCGGGATGATGTCGTTGTAGCAGGCAGCGACGAACTGGCGGTTGCCGTCCCAGTTGAGCTGCATGATGCCGTTGTCGTCCAGTTTGCCGCCAGCGCAGCGCGACTTCTGTAGTGCGCCGAAGGACAAGAAGATGTATGCGACGGCGATGATGGCGCGCAGCGGCGTCCAGAACCGGGCGCGGCCGATCTGGGCGAAGCGGCCCATTGGTCCGCCGAGGTAGTTCACCCAGCCGCGTGCCACCGGTTCGGTTTTGCCGGGCTGGACGCGGTCGGCCGGGTCCGGCCATGTGACGGTTGTTTGATCAGTCTGAGACATGCTGTTACTGGAACGCCTCCTGAACTTGGCCGATCACATCGTTGACAGCATCACGCAAGTCCGGCGCAGGCGCCGGTGCGGGAGCAGGTGCAGGTGCCGGTGCTGGCGCGGGAGCCGGTGCTGGTGCCGGAGCAGGTGCTTCGCTCGGAGCGGAAGATGCAGCCGACTCGGATTCCGTCGGCGCAGTCCCGGTAGCCGAGTTTTGGGTTGCCGGAGTGGAGTAGTAACCACCCAGGCCAACGCCACCCTTGTAGGCGTTCACGCCCCAGTACACCGGGCTTGCCGGCTCGAAGTACTCAAAGTCTTGATCCGCCAGCTCAGTGTCCAAGACCTGCTTCCAGATTTGCGACGGCGTGTTCGAGCCGAACATGTTGCCGCCCCACTCATTGAAGATGGCGGAGGTGTTGTCGGCGGTACCGACCCACACGGCCACAGCTAGCTGCGGGGTGGAGCCGACCATCCAGGCGTCCTTGTTCATGCCGGTGTTGCCCAGCTGCGCAGTGCCGGTCTTTGCCGCGGACGGGCGGCCGCCAGCGAGCACCGCGTTGGAGTACGCCGGCACGGTCTGCATTGCTTCGAGGACGTTGTCCGCCACCTGCTCGGAGACGCGACGTTCGGTGTAGTTGCGGTCCACCTCGTAGAGGACCTCACCGTTGGCGTCCACAACCTTTTCCACGAAGTGGGTCGGGTGCATGGCGCCGCGGTTGGTCAGGGTTGCCACTGCGGTAGCCATGTCCAGCACGCGCGACTGGTACTGGCCCAGCACGATGCCTTCGTAGGGCTGGCCGCCGTTTTCACGCAGCGTTACAGGGATGCCCGGGATGGACTTGGCCACGCCGAGGGCATGCGCCATGTCGGCGGTGTCCTGGGTGGTGTTATCCAATTCGTCCTGGATGCGCAGGTACGCGGTGTTGGAGGAGGTACGGGTGGCTTCCTTCATGGACAGCATTCCGCCGCCACCGCCGTCCCAGTTGGTCACGGTGATGCCGCCGGGCAGGGTCACTGGCGACGAATCAAACACCGCGCTGAGCGGAATACCCTGCTGCAGGGCTGCCGCCAGGCCGAAGATCTTGAACGTGGAGCCGGTCTGCAGGCCCGCGTTGGCGTAGTCCCAACCGCTGGCTTCCTCGCCGCCGTAGTAGGCGCGCACGGCACCGGTACTCGGCTCGATGGCAACGACGCCGGAGCGGGCGTCATCCTGCAGGTAGGACAGGCGCTGACGGGTGATCTCTTCGACGTTTTGCTGGGTGCCAGCATCGATCGTGGTGGTGATCTGCAGGCCACGGTTGGTCAGGTCGTCCTCGGTGATGCCGATGGTGGCCAACTCCGCCACAACCTGGTTTTTAATCAGGCCATTTGCGCCGGTTGCTTCCGTGTAGGCCGAGTAGGTGGCCGGGTCACGGGTCTCCGGGTAGTGGGCGGCCGCGCGACGCTCCTGGGTGATGGCGCCGGTTTCCACCATGCCGTCCATGACGTAGTTCCAGCGGCCTTCCGCGGCTTCGCGGTTGGTCCACGGGTCAAGCTGGCTCGGCAGCTGGATCGACGCGGCCAGGACTGCGCCCTCCTCCAGTGTGAGCTGGGAGGCTGGTTTGTTGAAGTAGGCGTGCGCTGCGGCTTCGATGCCGTAGGCGTTGCGGCCGAAGTAGACCGTGTTCAGGTAGGCGCGCAGAATGTCGGCCTTTTCCCACTGGTTGGTCATCTTCACCGAGTAGACGAGCTCTTTAGCTTTACGCTCGTAGGAGTGCTCGTTGCCCACCAGTGCGTTCTTCACGTACTGCTGGGTGATGGTGGAGCCGCCACCTGCGGATGCGTTGCCGGTGAGCTGCCCGATGGCGGCGCGAGCGAAGCCTGTCGGGGAGAAGCCGGAGTTGGTCCAGAAGTCACGGTCTTCTGCCGCAAGCACCGCGTTTTGGACGTCTTCGGGCACCTGGTCAAGCGGGATCTGCTTACGGTTGCCTTCCGGCGGGACGATGCGGGCGAGTTCCTTGTCGCCGTCGCGGTAGAAGATGTTGGAGATCTGCGCCGTTTCAATCTTGCCCGGCTCGGGCACCTCGGCGCGCGCGTAGCTCCAGAAGAACCACGCCAGCGGGATCGCCGCAATCATGGCCAAGAACAGCAAGAACGCGATAAACCACTGCCATGCGCGCGACCGTTTCTTGGTTGTGACGGTCGTTGAGCCGTTGCTTTTCTTCTTGGCGGTCGTGTCGCCGCCGTTGTCTTTATCTGACACTCGTTTTTCCCTGCGCAATTTGACTCGCGGCCCCCGCGGGGAGGGCGAAACCGCGAGCTACCTACTCGTTTTCTATGCACACCCTACCCGGCCAACGCGAAATCACACTACTGGTACTGCAGTGACTTCCTTTAACAGATGGTTCCACTTGCAGTCGCGGCAAACCTCCACGAAGTGGACGGTGATGGGGCCGACCTCGTGCACCATGCGGTCGATTTCTTCTGCGCTGCGGGCGGTGCCGGTGCGTCGGCCGAGTTTTTCGCTGTACACCCAGGTAATCTCCCGCAGTTCGGCGCCACAGATGGGGCAGGGCCGTGGGGATGCGGTGCCGTGGTGTTCGGCGGCGGCGCGGAGGATGAAGTCGGCGTCGCAGGCGTCGTCGATACGCATGCGCCCTGCGTTGAGCTCGCGCAATGCGTGACGACGACGCCACTCGTGCGACACCTCACCCTCATACACAAACATCTGCGCAATGGTAACGCCGTTTTCGGTGCGTCGTCGACGCCACATATGATGTTGATGTTCAAACGTTTGCTAGCGACACTGCCACTTCGAGGAGCCACGACGTGAGCCACCACGCTGTATCCCCCGAGTCTGCACGCCTACCGAACACTGTCGATTCGGATGCTCCTCTCCGCGTTGCGGTTGGCTGGGACACCACAAGCGGCGAAGCCGTCGAGTTTGCCGCCTGGCTCGGCCGCTCCCTGCCGATGAAGGTGCAGGTCATGGCATCTGCGCAACTGCCGCCGATCCAGGCGCTGACAACCTCGGCGAAGAGCCGCAAGAAGCAGCTGAAGAAGATGCGCGAAGAGTTCCACAAACGCGTGGTCGATGAACTCGACGGGCAGATCCCGAAATCGCAGTGGTCCAAAGAGGTGGCCACGCTCAAGGACGGCAAAGATACCGTCCGCTCGCTTCTCGACAACGCCTTAGAGTTCAACGCTGACCTCATCGTCATGGGCTCCCGCGCAAAATCACCCAAGGGCCGACTACGCCCGTCCAGCGTTACGGACGAAATGCTCTACTCCTCCCCCATCCCCCTCGGGCTGGCACCGCGCGGAGTGAAGCTGTCTAAGAAGGGCATCACGCGCGTGACCTACGCCGTGGTGGACACCGACGGGAAGAAAGAGCCCGAGTTTTACGGCCTGGACTACGCCACCGCCCTCGCGTGCGCGCTGCACCTGCCGCTGCGCATCATCGCGTTCTCTCCGACGAGTTACGACGAGCACGGCCCGAAATGGTACGAACGCACCCTCGGCATGCTTGACCACGCCCGCGACCGAGCCTGGGAGTACGCATGCGAACTCTCCCCCGACCGCCTCGACCATTTCGACGTGACCAGCTCCGTGTCCACCGGCAAGAGCTGGAAGCGCTCAATTGACTCGGTGAAGTGGCGCAAGGGCGACATCATGTGCCTGGGTTCGCAGCCGTCGCCGAATCTGCGCACGGTGTTTTTGGGCACGCTCGAAGGCGAGTTCATCCGCTACGCGCCTGTGCCCGTCATCGTCTGTCCGGAGGCAGCGAAGTAGGTTAGGGCGTATGCGCGACCATCCTGAAAACGACCTGCACTCCCCCGCCGACCGCTTTTCCCGCGTTCGCCCGGAGCCCCGTTCCTTTGATGAGTTGGCGGATGCCCCGGATCCGCTGGAGGTAGACCGGCGCAATAAGCGCTCCACCCGTCAGGCGATCACGTGGGCGCTGGGCACCGTTGGGGTGACGTTCCTGTTGGCGTTTGTGTTAGGCCTGGTCGCCCGCCTGCAAGGCGGGCCGCTGTGCAGCGACGGCGACGCCACCTGGCTGTGCACCCCAACCTGGCGCACCACCTGGGCTGTAGTCACCTCTCTCCCACCGATCGCCGGCCTGATCGGCTGCGCGGTGATCATGGTGCGCAAACTCAACCGCTACGAGCGCTGGATCCCGTGGATGGGCGTGTTCTGGATCCCGCTCGTGCCGTTCACCATGGCGTGGCTGATTCTGACTATTGGGATGCTGGCGACGATGTAGTTGCGCACTGCGCACAGTACGGGTTCTTCTCCCGGCAGGCCTCGCAGCTTAAGTACTGCTGGCGGCACTCCGGCTCGTTGGCGCAGTTGTAGAACTGGTTGGTCGCCTCCCCGCAGTGCACGCAGTGGCCGAGCTGGACGTAGTCCGGGTCGTCCGCGGAACCGAATTCGGTGTGCATGCGGTCGTCGAACACGTAGAGGGAGCCCTCCCACAGGCCGGAGTTGCCGAAGGCTTCGCCGTAGCGGACGATGCCGCCGTCGATTTGGTAGACCTCTTCGAACCCGCGGTTGATCATCAGGCTGGACAGCACCTCGCAGCGAATGCCGCCGGTGCAGTACGAGATGACCGGCTTGTCCTTCATCCAGTCGTACTTGCCGGACTCGAGCTCTTTGATGAAGTCGTGAGTGGTTTCCACATCTGGCACCACCGCGTTTTTAAACCGTCCGATCTCGGCCTCGCGGGTGTTGCGGCCATCGAAGAAGACCACGTCCGGGTTGGCCTCCACGAACTCGTTGACCTGCTGCGGAGTGAGGTGCTTGCCTCCCCCGATCACACCGTTTTCATCAACCTTCAACTCCCCCGGCGCACCAAACGCCACGATCTCGTCGCGGGCTTTGACGCTGAGTTTCGGAAAGTCTTCGGCACCGCCTTCGGACCACTTGAACTCGATGCCCTTGAAGTACTCTTTGGTCTTCTTCGCGTAGGTCTTGCAGGCACGGATGTCGCCACCGACGGTGCCGTTAATGCCGTGTTCGGAGACGATAATCCTGCCGGTCAGGCCGAGCCCTTCGCACAGGTCGCGTTGCCACAGACGCACCGCGTCCGGGTCGGCGATGGGCTGGAACTTGTAGTAGAGCAGGATTTTGCTGGTCATGCCTGGCAGTCTACGTCGAGCGGGTCCGTTCTTTGTAGGCGTATACGTCGCGCGTGTACACGCGGCGGTGTGTACCGACTCTGTGGCCGGGCAGTGTGCCTTCGTCGATAAGCTTGACCACGTATGGACGAGACACGTTGAGCAGGTCAGCTACCTGCTGGGTGGTCATTTCATCTTCGGGGCTGGGTGGGCGCATGAGGCGCCCCTCCGCAAGATCCTCGAGCAGATCACGGATCCAGGCAGCGGTCTGTTTGGGTAGCGTGACTTCCTCACGCTGGTCAGCTCGGGCGGCAGCAATGCCGTCGTTGAGCTGAGCCAACGCGGTCTCCACCGGCGGTTGTTGTACAGGCATACAGGCGACCATAAACCACAAATACAACGAGCGGAGCCGTTTTAAAGAAGAAATCTAAGATTTTCTTAGCGTTTGTGGTACAGCCCTTTTCGCCAGTACTGCGGCTCAGACGTTGCAAGCACGCCAAGATTGCGGAAAATGCCCTCGTCCACAGAACCAAGGATCGCCGTGATGTGAGCATCGCAACCACGAAGCGACTTCAGATGATCCAACGCGAGCGCCGCGTCCGGGTTCGACGCCGCCGACACGGACAAGGCAATCAGTACCTCGTCGGTGTGCAGGCGCGGGTTGACCGAACCCAGATGGCGGGTCTTCAGCGACTGGATCGGCTCAATTGAATCAGGGGAGAGCAGGTGCACATCGTCGTCGATACCCGCGAGCTGCTTCAGGGCATTGAGCAGCACCGCAGCCGAAGGTCCGAGCAGGTCAGAAGTCTTACCGGTGACAATGCGGCCGTCCGGCAACTCAAGTGCTGCACCCGGCTTGCCGGTCGCCTCCGCGACGTCGAGCGCAGGGGCAACCACAACGCGGTCCTGCACAGAGAGATCCGCCTTGCGCATCACGTTCATCACACGATCGGAGATGGAGGAGTCGGAGCCGGTGCGGCGTTCGTCGACACGCGATGCAAAGTAGCGGCGAATGATTTCCTGCTGGGCGGCGTGGCGGCAGGCCTCGTCGTCGGAAATGCAATAGCCCGCCATGTTGACGCCCATGTCGGTCGGGGACTGGTACGGCTCGGTGCCCGTAACCTCACGCAGCAGCGTCTTCAGCAGCGGGAAGACCTCAATGTCGCGGTTGTAGGAGGTGACCTTCTCCCCGTAGGCGTCGAGGTGGTACTGGTCGATCACGTTGATATCGTCCAGGTCCGCGGTGGCCGCCTCGTAGGCTAGGTTCACCGGATGGGAGAGCGGCAGGTTCCAGATGGGGAACGTCTCAAACTTGGCGTAACCTGCGGCAATGCCTCGCTGGTTCTCGTGGTAGACCTGCGACAGACAGGTGGCCAGCTTGCCGGAGCCAGGTCCCGGCGCAGTCATGACAATCAGGTCGCGGGAGGTTTCCACATAGTCGTTGCGGCCAAACCCTTCTTCGCTGACCACCTTGGCGGTGTCGTTGGGGTAGCCAGGGATCATGTAGTGGCGCGACACCTTCAGGCCAAGGCGAGAAAGACGCTCGAGGAACGCCTCCACGGTGCGGTTGTGGCCGTCGAGTTGGGTGCACACCACATTTTCGACGAGGAAGCCACGGTCGCGGAACACATCCACAAGACGCAGCACGTCATCTTCGTATGTAATACCCAGGTCCGCGCGCACTTTTTGGCGGATGACATCGCCGGCGTTGAAGCAGATGACAATTTCCACTTCGTCCTTAATGCGGTCAAGCATGGCGATTTTGTTGTCCGGAGTGAATCCGGGGAGAACACGGGAGGCGTGGTTGTCGTCGAAAAGTTTGCCACCCATCTCCAGGTAGAGTTTGCCGCCTACCTCGGCTCTCCGCGCTTGGATGTGCTCGGACTGCATTGCAATGTATTTTTCGCGGTCAAAACCGGTCGTGTACGGCATGCGCGCAATTCTATTGCTTTGCTGCGACACCACGCACCCCGCTACCTCCACACGGTGGTAGCGCTACGGTGGCAGGCATGTTTTCCTCCACGTTTACCGCCGACCAGATCCGAGCTGCGGAAGCACCCCTGCTTGCGGCGCAGGAGTTCGAGGACCAGTTGATGCAATCCGCGGCCCACGCCGTGGCGGAGGTAGCCAAAGTGATGCTCGCTGGGGTTACTGAGACACGCGCCCGGGTGCTCGTGCTTGCAGGCCCTGGCGGCAACGGGGGAGACGGCCTCTACGCAGGTGCGGAATTGTTGCTGGCAGGCCACCGGGTGGATGCGGTGTTGCCCACAGGCTCGGCGCAGGAGCGTGCCCTGCAGGCGTTCACGGCAGCCGGCGGGGTAGTGCTGGAGGACCTCCCGGAACAATGGCAGGACTATGCCCTGGTTATCGATGCGATGACGGGCATCGGCGCGACCGGCGAGGTACGCGAGAACCTTCGCCCCGCAGTCGAGTTAGCCAACGCACTCAACGCCCAAGTGCTGGCCGTGGACGTGCCCACCGGTGTGGAGGCCGACACCGGCTGGGCAGGGCAGTGCCACGTCAACGCCGATGTGACGGTCACCTTCGGCGGGTGGCGCCGCGCCCACGGGCTGTCGCCAGCGTGCGGGGTGCAGTTGCTCGCCGACATCGGATTGCCGGGCAAGCGCCTGCACGAAACGCTCGGCGACCAACTCACCTTGTGGGCAGAGGATGGCCCGCCGCTGTTGATTGCAAACCGGGCGGTGCTGCCGGAGCAGAAGTGGACCGAGCAGAAGTGGCCCGACGGGATACAGACCCTGTGGCTGCCACCGCTCCAAGACATCGCGTCAGGGCCTGAGGACGACAAGTACACCGGCGGTGTGGTCGGCATCCGCGCAGGCAGCGATGGGTATCCCGGCGCAGCGATCCTGTCTACTGCGGGCGCGGTGAACGCCACCCCGGCGATGGTGCGCTATGCGGGCCCGCAGGCGGTGGAGGTGGTGCGGGCGCACCCGGAGGTCGTCGCTACGCACACACTCCAGGATGCTGGCAGGGTGCAGGCGTGGGTGTTCGGGCCGGGCGCGGGCACTGACGAGGCCGCGGCGGAGGAGTTGCGGTGGGTGCTCGACCAAGAGGTGCCGGTGCTTATCGACGCCGACGGGCTCACCCTCCTCGCCCAACACCCCAACCTGCGCGAACTGGTGGCCCAACGCGAACAGATGACGGTGCTGACCCCGCACGACGGCGAGTTCGCCCGCCTACGCGAGGCGGCCAACGTGGGGGAGAGCGATCGCATGGCGGAGACCATCGCCCTGGCCGCCGCGCTGCAGTGCACGGTGGTACGCAAGGGGCGGGTGACGGTGATTGCGCACGAGGGCGACCCGTACACGGCGTACGCGATCGACGCGGGGCATTCCTGGGCGGCGACTCCGGGATCGGGCGATGTGCTCGCGGGCATCGCGGGGGCGCACCTGGCGCTTATGCATGCCAAGCGGCTATGGGAGGAGGTCGCACTCGCCGGCGCGGTGGCCGTGCACGCTTTGGCTGCGAAACTGGCTGCTGCCACTGCATTCGGTGACGCGACGGCGCCAGCGAGCCGGATCGCCGAGTTCATCCGTCCCGCAACCGCGAAGATGCGAAATGATGCTTGATGCGGTCGTGATCGGCGGTGGCCAGTCTGGCCTTGCCGTGTCGTACTACCTGCGCAGATACGGCGTGAACTTCACGGTTCTGGACGCCGCCGACGCTCCCGGTGGGGCGTGGCCGAACTACTGGGACTCGCTGACGCTGTTTTCGCGCGCGGAGTTTTCCAACCTGCCGGGTTGGCCGATGCCGGCGTGTGATGGGTATCCGCCGCGTGATCATGTCGTCGATTATTTAACGCGCTACGAGGCCCGCTACGACCTTCCCATTCGCCGTGGGCAGCGTGTGGAGCGTGTGCTTATCGACGACACTGGCTTCACCATCCGCCCCCAAAACCTCCACGCCCGCAACGTGGTGGTTGCAACCGGGATCTGGTCTGCGCCGTTCGTGCCGTTTGTGCCGGGTGAGTTCTCGGGCAGGCAGTTGCACTCGGCGCACTACACGCGACCGGGAGATTTCGCAGGCCAGCGCGTCGCGGTCGTCGGTGGCGGTAACTCGGGTGCGCAGATCACAGCAGACCTCGTGCTCAATGGGGTGGAGGCGCAGTGGCTGACACGTTCTGCACCGGGTTTCATGCCGGACGACGTGGACGGTTCCACGCTGTTTCGCCGCAATCGTGAGCGCCTCACTGCGATTGCGAAGGGGGAGCCAGATCCGGGCGGGGTGGACTTCGGCGGAGAGATCGTCGTCGTACCGGAGGTGCGCCGAGCGCGCGACGCCGGCCTGCTTCAGGCGCGTCCGATGGTGGGTTCGCTCGACGAGGTGAACGCCGACGTGATCATCTGGGCAACCGGGTTTCGTCCGGCCCTCGGGCCTATCCGCGGGCTGCCCCGGGACACGCCTGGTTTGTACGTGTTGGGGTTTGACAACATCAACGGACCGGGTGCCGGAACGATTCGAGGGGTGAGCCCGTTTGCCCGCGATATTGCGGCTCGGATCGCCGATTCTTTTGGCGCACACCGTCGCAGGTAAGCACGCTTCGACAAAATTACATAGGTGTTATTTAGGCCTTGACGTGGAAAAATAGCCCTTTTCGGGGATACATTCACCTTTTCGTTACATGAGAGTTTCCTGAGTAGCACTAACTCAGCTTTCTCCAACCAGCACGTACGTTAATTAAGCACGGACTGGCCCGTACTTGAGACGCAGGTCACCCTACTCACGAAGGGTGAATAGTTGGACATCTGCGCTACGCTTACTTATGTGTTAAATAAACGGAGGATCGCAGCGCTTGCCCTGACAGCTACTACAGCAGCTGCTGTCACTGCCGTGCCCTCCGCCGACGCGGCCACTGTAGGCAAGCCCATTAACGGCGTGTGCTCATTGCAAATGAGCATTGCAGAAAAGGATTTCGCCGCAGCATTGCCGCGAGACCTTAGGAGCCCCCAAGCGCAGCAAAAACAGCAGTGGACCAACGCCTTCGAGGTAGCGTTCCCGGAAGCTGCGCCCATCGCACAAGAATTCCTCGAAGCATTCAACGGCCCATACTTCAGGCAGTTCCATGCCAACCGCAACGCTGAAACCGCCCGTTGGGAAGACCGCATCGCTACTGCCGCAAATGTAGATCCGGCAGGCGCAAAGTGGTACTTCACCGAAATCATTAACAGCGTGCTGGTATCCAGTGAAGACGGACTGGCGCTGGATCATGTTGAGTTCTGGCGCGTTGTGGATGACGCCCTTGAAAGTGGCACCATCAGCGCCACTGACCCACGCGACATTTACCCCGCTTTCCCACAGGAAATTAGCGACAGGCTTCTCGAGGGCGCTCTGGCAGACATGCCGGCAGACCAGCGCAAAAAGTGGGTAAACGCGCACGCCTCGTCCAAGGAAGCCATCGGCTCGGTCAATGCGGCACAGTTCCGCGATGCCTTCAAGAAGGCACGCGAGGCCTGCGCCAATGGTGGCGGCTCGGTCACTCTGCCCGTCGCTCCCAAGCCGACCACTCCGTACGACGTGCCACCGGTACAGCGCGGCAAGGACAAGCCTGGCAAGACCACAGAGCCGTCCACACCGACTGAGTCGAAGACCACCACCAACATCAGCGTTGACTTCTCCACCTCGGTTGAGCGCCAGAAGAACGAACCACAAGCGTCGATGCCTGTCGGTGCGATCATCGGCATCGTCGTCGCTCTGTTGACAATCATTGGTGGCGCTGGGGCAGCATTTGTCATGGGCGGGCGATAGGCGTAATTTGGCGCGGTGTCCAACACCGCGAAAACCCCCCAGAAAACCCCGGGCCAATTCCCCTTCGTACCACTGGCGGCGATGAGTTTCGCCGCCTTTGTTTATGTCACTTTCGAGATGTTCTCGGTGGGGCTCATCTCCCCGATGGCGCGAGACCTCGGCGTCTCCGAAGGCCAAATTGGCCTCCTCATGAGCGTCTATGCGGGCTTGGTCGCAGTGGTGACCATCCCGCTGATCCACTTCACGCGCAGCGTCAATAGGCGTCCGCTGCTTATCGCCACTCTGGTGTTTCTCCTCGGCGGGATCGTGCTGCAAGCAACGGCGAGCAACTACTGGATGCTGGTCGCCGGGCGCGTCACCGCAGCGTTTACACACGGCGTGTTCTGGTCGCTGGTCAACCCGATGGCAGCGCGCATCGCACCTGCCGGGCAGACAGGTAAGGCGGTGGCCGCGGTGTCCATCGGCTCTACCTTGTCGCTGGTTGCTGGCTCGCCGCTGACCACTGCGTTGGGCACGATGATCGGCTGGCGGGCGTCCACGTGGGTGCTTGGCGTAGCGACGATCGGCGCACTGGTCACCCTGATCGCTACCCTGCCAAGCCTGCCGGCGGTGCCACCGACGAACAGGGCGAAGGTGACGAAGACGAAGTCCGCCATCCCTTCGCTTGTGGTGTACGTGCTGCTCGCGGTGACGGGTATCTTCTCCACCTTTACGTACTTGGCGCTGCTGGTGGAGGGCACCGCCGGCCACGCGTATGTGCCGTTCGGCGTGTCCCTGTACGGCATCGCGGGCTTGGTCGGCATCACGATCGCCGGCCGGAGGGTGGATAGCCGAATGATCCGGCTCAATGCCCTGGCCGCTGCCGTGATGGTGGTGTCCGCCATCGCAGGTTTGCTCGCGCTCGGTGCCGGAAGCGGCCTAGGCATGTTCGCGGTGATCGCCGTGTTCGGCATGGCCGCCGGTGCGCTGCCCACGGTGGCCACCACCATCTTCTTGCACGCAGGCCAGCGCAACCAGGACCTGGCAAGTTCGGTGTACGTGGTCACGTTCCAGGTCGGTATCGCATCCGGTTCCGCGGTTGGTGCTGCGGTGGTGGATGCGGGCTACTTGTCCGGCACCCTGATCTCTACCGGTGTGCTCGGTGCCCTGGCGTTTGCGGTGCTGGCGCTGTGGTCGCGCACACTCCTGCGCTAGCGCCAGCGATTGAAGCACCAGACATACAAACCCCAGACATATAAGCGCAGTCTTATGCGTAGACCGGGGTGCGTGCGTTGACGCCAACCTCGAAGACCTCGTCGCGCGGATTGATCAGCGAGCGGTCGTGGGTGACAAACCCGCAGGCGATGTTGCGCTCTTCAACCAGGTCACGCAGCAATTTCACAATCTCTTGGGAGCGGTCGTGGTCGAGGGCGGCGGTGGGCTCGTCGGCAAGCAAAAGCTCTGGCTCACCCATCAACGCACGGGCGATGCCGACGCGCTGGCGCTGACCGCCGGAGAGCTCGCCCATACGGCGATCGCCAAGACCCTCGAGGCCGACCTTGGCCAGGAGCTCGTCGGCACGGTCGGGGCGCGGCTTGATCCCGCGGATGTCGTCGGTGACCAGCAGCTGGTCGCGAACGTTGAGCGCGGCGATCAGGTTGGCCTGCTGGAAGATCATGCCGATCTTGTCGCGGCGCACATCATTGTTCACCTCAACGCCGTTGAGGGTGGCGGTGCCGGAATCCGGTGCGATCAGGCCCGCGGCGACAGACAGCATGGTGGATTTGCCGGAGCCGGACTCGCCAACAATGAAGGTCAGCTCGCCGGGCTTGGCGGTGAAGCTCATGTTGTCCAGCACGGTTCGCATTTCCTGGCCGTCCTGGAAGGCGACGGTGACATTTTTCAGTTCAAGCATTATGCGGCACCTCCAAGGGCCTGCTGCGGGTTAACTTTTGTAATGGAGCGGGTGGCAATCAGCGCGCCGACCATGCCGAGCGCCCAGATGGCAACTGGCGGGGCGACGGCGGTGAGCGCCGACAGGGAGAACGGTGCAGCGCCCTGCATCGCCAGCCCGAGGCCGAAGGCGACCACGCCTCCGATCAGCGCACCTGCACCGAGCAGCACCGCGGACTGGCCGAGTGCGTCCTTGAGCAGGTACTTGTTCGATGCGCCGATGGCCTTCAGGATGGCTAGGTCGCGGCCGCGCTGCATCGTCCACACCGTGAGGAACGCGACGATCACCAGCGCGGCGATGGCGTAGAGGAAGCCCTGGATGAGCTTCAGGGAGCCCTGCTCAGAGGAGTACGCGGGCAGGCCCTCGAAGGACTCCTTCAACGACACACCGCCGTCGACCTCGTGGTCGGCGAGCAGCACGGTGCCGTCGGCGTCGGTGTGCATGATCTCTTTCCAAAAGTCCGTGGGCACCCACAGGACAGGGGAGTGGGAGAACGCAAGGTCCTCGCCAATCGCGCCGACGGTGATGGCCTTGCCGGCGACGGTGATCTCCTCGCCCTGCTTGAGTTCAAGGCCCGGCGCGGCAACCGCGTCCTTGCCCAGCGTCTGGCCGCCCGGCAGCACGGTGCCTTCCGGCAGGGACAGGATGGACACTGCGGCGTCTTCGCCGTTTGCCTTGGTCAGCAGCATTTGGCTGGTGCCAAGCGGGGTCATGCCGTCGCGAGCCTCCACACGCGAGGTGGTAAACGACAGGTCTTCCGGGTCCTGGAAGACAACGGATTCCGGCTCGAGCGCTTCAAGTGCTGAGGTGTTCTGCTTGCCCAAGCCTGCGGTCAGGCCGGTCAGCACAACCACCAGCAGGGTGATCAGGGTGACCGTGCCCACGATCAGCCCGAAGCGCCCCTTGGCCGACTTCATTTCTCTCAAACCTACGAACATGACTCCGATTATGGCTTTGACCTGCACTGTTCCACATCGGGCGGGCGGTTGAAATCCCAATCAACCGATCGGTTGATCTACGCTCAGTCCTATGT
Source organism: Corynebacterium coyleae (assembly GCF_030408635.1). NCBI lineage: Bacteria > Bacillati > Actinomycetota > Actinomycetes > Mycobacteriales > Corynebacteriaceae > Corynebacterium > Corynebacterium coyleae. Next base: position 2,428,033 of record NZ_CP047198.1, read on the forward strand.
TGTCCACGACCCGGATTCTGGATTTGTTGCGCGTGAGCTTGCACGTGCTGGTCGCCGTATTGCTTGCGGTGGGTCTTATGGGGCAATTGCGTATCGACGACCCCCTGCCCGGCCTCGTTCTCTCCACCGTCTTCGCCGCTGTGTACATGGCGGGCACGGTGTGGCACTACGAGGGCCGGGCCTATCCAAGTTGGGCGCCGTACGCGTGGCTGGCGGTCGTGGCCGCGCTGTGGGTGGGGCTGGTGCAGGTTTCCGCGGACTTCGTGTGGCTGGAGTTTCCGCTGGTCATGTTGGCGTGTGTGATCCTGCCGCGCTGGTGGGAGCTGCTGGCCGCGGCCGGCTTGCTGTGTGTGTCCCTGTGGGCAGTGGCCGGGCCTGGTGTGGGCTCTGGTGTGGGGTCGGGTGCTGGTGGAAATATCGGTGCGGTGGTGGGGCCGTCGATAGGCACGGTGCTCGCGGTGTTCATCGTGCACGCGTACCGGGCGCTGCGCGCGGAGGCGGACCACTACAAGCAGATGGCCGATGACCTGCGCTCGGCCCAGCGGGAGCGCGCCGCGGCGGAGCATGCGGCGGGCGTGGCACAGGAGCGAGCGCGCCTGGCGCGCGAGGTGCACGACACGATGGCGCAGGGGCTCAGTTCGATCGTGCTGCTCGGCCGCGCGCTGGATAAGCAGCTCGGCGACGACGCCGCGGCGCGCGAGACCCTGGACGTGATTCGCTCGACGGCGGCGGACAACCTGGCGGAGGCGCGCCGCTTCGTCAAAATCAATTCGGCGGACACGGTCTCGGTTGAAGACAAACTCCAGCGTGTGGCGTTGCCGGTGCGGCTGGAGCGGCTTGCCCGGGCAGCGTCGGACCGTCAGCGCGCGCTCGGCGAGCCACTGGAGGTGCAGGTCAATGCGGTGGATTTGCCGGAGCCGGCGGCGTCGGTAGCTGAGCGCATGGTGCGCGAGGGCTTAAGCAACATCGTGCGCCACGCGGGCGCATCTAAGGCGGTGATCACGGTGGATAAGCTGGGCGCGACCGCAACCATCGACGTCTTTGACAACGGCCGCGGCATCTCCGGCAAGGAGGGCTACGGGCTCAAGGGCCTGCGCGCCCGCGTGGAGGAGATCGGTGGGGAACTTTCGGTGGAGGGCAACGTCCTCGCCGCGACACTGCCTGTGGAGGAGCAATGACGCTGCGCGTAATGCTTATCGACGACCACCCGGTCGTCCGCGCCGGCCTACGCGCCGTTCTCAACTCGTTCGGCGACATGGAAGTGGTGGCTGAGGCCGCCGACGGCGATGCTGAGGTGCCGGGAGACGTGGACGTGGTGGTCTCCGACATTCAGATGCCCGGCGCGTCCGGAATCGACCTGACCCGCCGTTTGGTCAAGGCGGGCGGGCCGCCGGTGCTCATCCTGACCACCTACGACACACAGGCCGACGTGGTCGCCGCGGTGGAGGCCGGTGCGATGGGCTACCTGCTCAAAGACGCGCCGGAGGATGAATTGCATGACGCGGTGGTGCAGGCGTCGAAACGCAAGCGCGTGCTCTCTCCGCAAGTGGCGAATGTGCTGGCAGACCGTCTGGTCAACCCCGACGAGGCTCTGTCCGCCCGCGAGATCGAACTGCTTCGCGCACTGCAGACGGGCGCGTCGAACCGGGAGATCGCCGAACAGCTCTTCATCTCCCAAGCCACGGTGAAAACCCACCTGATCCACATCTATTCAAAGTTGGGCGTGGACAACAGAACAGCTGCCGTAGAGCAAGCTCGGCAGCGTCGCATCATCTAGTGTGTCCCGTATGACTTTCATCGAGCTGCATACTGGGCCCTGGCGCGCCAGTACCTGCTTACTGGGGCTCAGCGGCCCGCATGACGCGCCAGTTGGCTTGGCCAGCCTGACCTGGCGCCATAACGGCTCGCTGCGTACCGGCGACGATTTGGACCGCCCTCAAGGGCAGATGTTCATCGAGGCAGATGCGTTGCCCGCCCGCCAGCAAATCGCCGAACCTGAGGCGTTTCCGCTGCGTACCGTGACCACTCGAACCGCCGGCGAGGCGTACGTGTTCATCGGTGAAATGTTCGGCCGCAAAGGAGAAATTGAGACGCTCACGCCGTGTGTCGCAGCGCAGATGACGCTTGCCACGGACGCTGAACTTGCGATGACGCTCAACCCTGACTTCGAGTACGCCATCATTGCCTGCGACGGCGATATCGAGGTCAACCGCTCCTCGGTGGTCTCTCACTCCCACATGCTCATTGGTCCGGGTGAGCGCACGCTCGGTTTGGAGAACCGTTCCGAGCATTTCACCCACGTGCTGGTGTTGGGTGGTCTTCCCGAGTAACACGAACCGGGGAGATCTTGCCCACATATAGACCACTTACCGTGCAGACATGCGGTAACAGCGCAATAATCGGATAGTGCTATATATTCTGATTGCTGTCTTGGCCGTCGCTGCCGTCGGCTACTTCATTTACAAAAAAGTCCACGCCGCATCCGCCATCTTCGCGGTGGGTGTGCTGCTGCTCATGATCGCCGCCGCAACCGGCCGCATCGACTACGCCTCAACCGAGTTCGAATCTTCCGGCAACGCGTTCTACGACGAGTTGCTCATCATCGAGGCCCTGTTCAAGTCCCGTTTCGCCGGCACCGGCATGGCAATTATGGTGCTGTTCGGTTTCGTCGGCTACATGCGCCACATCGGCGCCGACGCAAAGACCGTAGTGGCACTGTCTAGCCCGCTGCGTCGCTTCAACGGCTCCTACTGGCTCGTACCCATCGGCTACTTGGTGGCGACGCTGCTGTCGTTCGTGGTGCCCTCTGCCAGTGCGTTGGCGCTGTTGCTCGTGGCCACGCTCATGCCGGCGTTGATCGCTGCGGGGCTGACTCCGCTGACGGTGGGTGCGATCGTCGCTACGGCCTCCACTATTGCCCCGTCCCCGCTGGAGGCGGGCCTGATTCAGGCCGCTGACCTGACCGGCATGACGGTCACCGAGTTCACCTTCGGCAACGTGGCTAAGGCCACCATCCCGGGCCTGATCGTCATCGCGTTTGTGCACATGTGGTGGCAGCACCGCTGCGACAAGAAGGACCTGGTCAAAGCCGGTGCCGCCGCAGGCGAGGCCGACCTGGAGGCCGCGAAGCACCAAGAGTCGGATCGACGCATCCACGAAGCCATGGAGCGCGCCGAGGGCCTGCCGGGCTTCTACTCCATCTTGCCGCTGATGCCGCTGCTGCTGATCATCGTCTCCGCAATCCTGAACCGCCTGGACATCGTCGGTTTCGAGGCCGGCATTCTCCCCGTGACCGTCGTGTCGCTCATGCTGACCATGATCATCGAGGCCATCCGCCTGCGCGACGTGAACTACGCCGCGGATTCCCTCCAGGACTTCTTCAAAGGCCTCGGCGAGGGCGCCGCAGGCGTGGTGTCCCTCATCGTCGCCGCCGCCATCCTGGTGGAAGGCATCACCCAGATGGGCGTCATTGAGGGCCTGACCAGCCTCGCCCAGGCGTCCTCGGGTGCTGCGATCCTGATGGTGCTGGTGTTCGTCATCGCCACCTCTGTCATGGCAATGCTCACCGGTTCCGGCGTGGCCCCGTACTTCGCGTTCTCCGAAATGGTGCCGGGCATCGCGGCCGACTCCGCCGTGTCCGCCCCGCAGATGCTCACCTCCATTTGGGCCGCCTCCAACACCATGCGCCAGGCTTCCCCGGTCAACGCTGCGGTGCTCATCGTCGCTGGCGCACTGAACGTGAACCCGGTTGACGTGGTGCGCCGCACCCTCGTGCCGTTGGCAGCGGGCATGGTCACGTCGGTGGTGTGCGCGCTGTTGTTCGTCGTGTAGCAAAAGTCCGTATTGTTTCCGGTATGACTGTCTCAGTGCTGATCACCGTCGAAGACTCTTCGCCGGAAATCTCACGTTGCTTCAACGTTGACCCCGACATGACGCTCGGCGCGCTCGCCGAGGTCATCGACGCATCCCTCGGGTTCTCCGGCGCGTCCTCGCACCTGTTCGTGGGCAAGCACGGCACGCAACGTGAGGTGTACGCCGAAAGCCCCGGTGCGGGTGAGCAGCACGAAGACACCATCACGGTCGCTGAGATGGAGCCGATGACCTACATTTACGACGCGGCGGCCGACTGGTCCATCCACGTCGAAGTCCTCGGCCCCTCCCACATCGATGCGCCAACGCCGATGCTTGTCGACGCCGCCGGCCCCGACGTCATCGAAGCCTGCAACGGCCCCGCCATGATGACCGAGTTCCGCCGCCAGGCCCGCCTGCTCGCCGCCGGTATCGAACCCGACGTGGACACCGTCACCTTGCTGTTTAGCTTCCTGCCGGTCATGCCGCCGGAGCGCATGCTGGACCGGCTGACCTTCGCCGACCCGGTCACGGTCGCCTCCCGCATGGCCAACGTCGCCGAGGAGCAGTTTTTCGACGAGATGGCCGCCGCCGAATCCGAGGGTCTAGGCCTGGCGGAGCGCTTTGACAACTTCATCAACTCCCAGCCCGGCCTGCGCGAAATCCTGGACGTGGACCCCCACCCGGAGCGCAACCCGGCGATGATCTCGGCCGTGACCGACTTCTTCAACTCCGTCCTCGGCGAAGGCACCGATTTCCCCGAACTCGCCGAACTGGCCAGCCTGCCCGGCTTCGCCGGCCTGCCAGGGCTCGAAGGGCTCGAAGGGCTTCTCGACGACACCGATGACCTCGAAGCCCCCAACTCCCTGACCTTGGTGTTCGGCGACCTGATCAGCCTGTTCATCGCCAGCGTGCCCTACAACAATGGCGAGCTAACCCCCGAGGTATCCCGCGAGATCCGCGACATCACAGCGCTGCCGTTCCCGGGTACCGTCGTCGGTTTTCTTCTCGACGCCGGCCTGTTAAAAAAGCGCCACGAAATCCTCACCCCCACCAAAGCGGGCCTGACCTTCCTCAGCAGCGACGACGCCGTCGCCGCCAACGCCGACAACCTGCGCCGCTTCTTCGAATCCGTCATGGGCGCAGACCTGTGGCGCGCCACCGTCGACTGGTTCATCGGCGAGCCCCAGCCCAACCCCGACATCGACGACTACATCCCGTGGCTTTACGGCTTCTGCGTCGTCGAAGAGTACGAACCGGGCCGCTCCGGGCTTTCCGACGAAGGCCGCGCCATGATGCACCTCCACCGCGCCTACTACGAAGGCTAGGTCTAGACCCCGCCTGGTTGGCCCCGCCCGGTTAACTCAGGCGAGCACCAGGTAGAGCCCCACCACGGCAATGCCCAGCATCATCGCGGTGAGAATGGCGATGGGGGCGGTGTTCGGGGCGCTGCGCTCGTCGGCAAGAGCAAATGCGTCGCGCCTGTACAGCCGGCGGTTCAGCAGCCCGATCGCCACCGCGCCGAGCGTGAGCGCGCACGCCGCAAACATGATCAGTTCCGGGTAAGCATCCGCCCAGCGCAGCAGCGTCGCCGCGCACACCAGCATCGCCAGCCCGGTGCGCGTCCAGCTCATCGCGGTGCGCTCCGGCTGCAGGCCGGGGTCCGCAACGACGATGCTCACAGCAGGCTCACCCCGACCACCACCGCGGCGACGAACACACCGATGCCCAGAATCGGCACGATCGCTGGCGCTGGGATGGGTTTGCCGTGGCGCAAGGCGCGTTCGATCCGTACCCAACGCACCGCCGCACCTGCGGAAATAGCCATTGAGATCACGATGATGGTGGCGGCGGCAAGGGAGCGCACGGTGTCGTCGATACGCGGAAGCTCAAAGGCCTCCAGCGCAATACCGCCCGCCAAAAACGCAAGCGCAGTACGCGTCCACGCGAGAAACGTGCGCTCGTTAGCCAAGGTGAAACGCGGATCCGGCTCGCTGCCATCCGGAAACACCCGCCGGGTAAACCAACCACGCTCACTCATGCGCTCAACCCTAGCGCCGCATATACCGTCAGGAGAACCACCCCAACCGCCGCGATCACCCACAACGCAGTATTGCTTTGCGACGACACCCTCGCCCACACCGCCCCCAACAACGCACCCGCCGCGTTGCAGATGACATCGTCAGTATCGCTAAACCCCCACCCGCCCAGATACTGCGCCGTCTCGATGCCCAGGCTGAACAGCGTGCCTGCCGCGAGCGCCCTCACGATCGAGCCCCGATACGCCACAAAGCCCACCGGAATGAACAGCGCAATGTTGCCAAACAAGTTCAGCCACGGACCCCACCACACCCGCGCATACGTGAACGTCTGCAACGGATTCAGCCGGATCTGACTGATCTGGTGCGACTCCGCCGCCCACACTCCCGGGATCGACACGAACGCCTTACCCACCGTAAACGCAAGCACGACAACGACAGTCACCACTGCCGCGACGACCGTTGCCGGTCTACTTCTGGTCGTATTCACCCGCCCCACGGTAGACGCACGTTAGGCTGGCGACCATGAATAGCACCTTGCTGGTTACTGACAATGGCCCCCAGATCGTAGAAACCCGCGACGAATACGCCGGTGAAGGCGACACGCTGATCAACGTCACGCACTCGTCGCTGAACTACAAAGACGCGATGGCACTGTCCGGCAACCGCGGTGTCCTGCGCGAACTACCCCGCGTACCCGGCATCGACGCGGTGGGCACCCTCGAGGACGGCACGCTGGTCACGGTGAACGGCCGTGGGCTGGGGGAGCGTCGTCACGGCGGCTACACCCCGCACGTGCGTATCGACGACACCCACATCACCCGCATCCCCTCCCGCTTCACCGCCGACGATGCCGCCGCCATCGGCACCGCCGGCTACACCGCGGCACTCTCCGTCGCGGCGTTCGAGCGCGCCTCCTACTCCGTGGACGGCCCCATCCTGGTCACCGGGGCGACCGGCGGCGTCGGTTCCATCGCCGTGTCGCTGCTCGCGGAGCGCGGCCACGAGGTCTGGGCGCTCACCGGGCGTATCGACGAACACAGCACCTGGCTGCGCGAACTCGGCGCCACCGAAATCCTCGACCGCGCCGACTTCACCGGCAAAGGCAAACCACTGCAGAAGGCGCGCCTCGGCGGCGTGATCGACACCGTCGGCTCCGACATCCTGGCCAACGCCCTGACCCAACTGCGCTGGGGCGGCGTCGCCACCGCATGCGGCATGGCCGCCGGCAACGACCTGCCCGCATCCGTCCTGCCGTTCATCCTGCGCGGTACCCAACTCATCGGCGTGAACTCCGTCGACACCCCCAACGACCTTCGCGACGAAGCCTGGGCACTCCTCGACACCTCCCTCAACACAAACGCCATCCGCACCGAAACAATCGGATTGGATGGCGTCATCGAAGCCGGCCAGGCCCTGTTGGAGGGCCGGGGCGGTGGGAGAGTCGTCGTTAAGCTGTAGGCTCCTTCGGCACCGGACCAGCCGAAATCTGCCGGTAGGCGTACGCCAACGCGAGCATCGTCGCCGGCAGGGTCACAATCAAACCAAGACCAAACGGGATCGCACCAATGAGGTTGATCAAACCAGCCAACACCGCGAAGCCCAACAGACGGCCATAATTACGCGCACCCGCCTTGAAACCACCGGTGAACGCCTGGCCAAACGTGCCATTGTTGTCACCCGCGAACCACGGCTGCAGCATAAACAGCGGGCTGATCAGCAGCATCACCAACAAACCAATGCCGAATGCCGCCATCACCGGGCCCATCACCGCAAAGAACGTCTCCGGGTCATCCATGATCGCCTCCGGGTTCTCCGGGATCATCGTCGGATCGATCGCCGAAAACGCACCAACGCCCAGCGCCGTCAGCAGCACCGTCATGCCAAGCATGGCGATGACCGACAACAACACCGACATGCCCAGCGTCTTACCAAACGTCGGCGACTTCACATCCCCGAAGTTCAGGTTGCGCGCCAGCGTCGCCTGCAACGCCGCACCAATCATCCACGGGCCGAACACCGTCGTGCCGCCCACCTGAATCCAGGTGCCCACCGTCGGCACAAACTGCACCGCCACGCTCAGCAGCAGGTACACCACGCCAAGCGGCAACCACAGCTTCGGGTTGCCAAACACGGTCTTGAAGCCCCAGCCGATCGCCTCCAAAATGTTCAGCTTGCCGGTGCCCTTCACATGCGACCAGCCGTTATTCGCCGGGTCGTTAATCGGGTGCGGGCTCACACCATCGCCCGGAACGTTGTCCGTCAACTGCTGGCCATGGAACCGCAACGCCGTGTTGCCCGCCATCGACGCCGCCGAATTGACCTCAAACGCGCTGTAGTCGCTGTAGCCGTTTTGGTAGTTGCCGGCTTGGTCGGCGGGGTCGGCGTAACTGTCGTAGCTCGGGTAACCCCCGTCGTTCTCCGGGTGGCTTCCTTGCGGATGCTGCGGATACGGCTCGAAGCCGTCATTGTTCGGAGTGGACATTGATGTGCTCCTTCATCGGATAAGTATCAGTTTTGCCCAGCCGAGTTTAACAACCCTGCGCGGTGGGACGCCGGGCCGGAACGTTGGCGCTGCCCGGGCCGCCTCCTGACAAACTTTGCAAAATCTGTCAGGAACGTTTTCTGACCTGCACGTTTACCGGCGCCTGACAGATTCCGCCGTGATCTGTCAGCCGGACGGGGCGGTGGGGGCGGTGGGGCCGGGCCCGCGGGTCGGGGTGAGGCGGCGGGGCGCCCGGGGTGAGGCAGGCCGGGCATTTTGGGCATCACCGGCAAAATAGTTCCCGGGCGGGGAACTTTCTTCGTCCGGCGGGCTAAGAAAATTCACTACGCCCAGGACAGATCGGGCAGGGCACAAAAAAGTTCCCCGGTTCGACCGAATCCGGGGAACTTTTTTGGGAAGGGTATGAGAAAGGGTAGGGCAGCAGAACCCGAGCAGAACCCGAGCAGAACCCCTACTTGACCACGAGGTTGACCATGCGGCCCGGGATCGCGATCACCTTGACTACGGTCTTGCCGTCCACCAAGGCGGCGACGCGGTCGTCGGCAAGGGCGGCGGCTTCGAGGTCGTCCTTAGAGGCGTCGGTGGCCACGTCGATGCGGGCCTTGACTTTGCCGTTGATTTGGACGGGGACCTCGACGGTGTCGTCGGTAAGCCATTGCTCGGCGAACTCCGGGAACGGCTCGAACGTGATGGTCTCGGGGTGGCCGAGCAGGGACCAGAGTTCTTCGGCGATGTGCGGGGCCAGCGGCGAGACCATCTGTACCAGCGGCTCGACGGCGTCGCGAGGGGCGCCGGACGGGTAGGTCTTGGTCAGGTAGTTGACGTACTCGATGAGCTTCGCGGCGACGGTGTTGTCGCGAAGGTGGGCGTAGTCGTCGCGTACGCCGGCGATGGTGCGGTGGAGGGCTTTGAGGTCGTCTTCCGTCAACGAAGCGTCCACCACGGTGACCTCGCCGGTGGCCTCATCCACGACCAGGCGCCAGAGGCGCTGCAGGAAGCGTTGTGCGCCGACGACGTCCTTGGTTGCCCACGGGCGGGAGGTGTCGAGCGGGCCCATGGACATTTCGTAAACGCGCAGGGTGTCAGCGCCGTAGTCCTCGACAACCTCGTCGGGTGCGACAGAGTTCTTCAGGGACTTGCCCATCTTGCCGTACTCGCGGTTGACCTCTTCGCCCTGGTAGAAGAACTTGCCGTCCTTCTCCTCGACCTCGGCCGCGGGGACGTAGACGCCGCGGGAGTCGGTGTAGGCGTAGGCCTGGATGTAGCCCTGGTTGAACAGGCGGCGGTAGGGCTCCTTGGAGGTGACAAAGCCGAGGTCGTAAAGCACCTTGTGCCAGAAGCGCGCGTACAGCAGGTGCAGCACGGCGTGTTCGACGCCGCCGACGTACAGGTCAACGCCGCCTGGGTCGTTGGCGCCGTGCTCGTCGGGGCGCGGGCCGGTCCAGTAGCGCTCGTTTTCAATGTCGACCAGTGCATCCGTGTTGGTCGGGTCGATGTAGCGCAGTTGGTACCAGGACGAGCCGGCCCACTGTGGCATGACGTTGGTGTCGCGCCAGTACTTCTGCTTGCCGTGGCCCAGGTCCAGTTCGACTTCGACCCAGTCGGTGGCCTTGGCCAACGGCGGGGCGGGTTCGGAGTCGGCGTCGTCCGGGTCGAAGGCGACGGGGTTGTAGTCCTCTACCTGCGGCAATTCGACCGGCAGCATGTCTTCGGGCAGGCCGTGCGCCTGGCCGTTTTCGTCGTACACGATGGGGAATGGCTCGCCCCAGTAGCGCTGGCGAGCAAACAGCCAGTCGCGCAGTTTGTACTGGATTTTCTCGGAGCCCTTTTGCTTATCGACGACCCACCCAAGGGCCGCTTCAATCGCCTCTTCCTTGCCCATACCGTCGAGGTCCAGGCCGGATTCGTTGGCGGAGTTGATGTGGGTGGCGTCGCCGGTGAAGGCGGCTTCGGAGACGTCGCCGTCGAGAACAGGCGTAATCGGCAGGCCGAAGACGGTGGCGAACTCGTAGTCGCGCTCGTCGTGGGCCGGGACCGCCATGATGGCGCCGGTGCCGTAGCCGGTGAGCACGTAGTCGGCGATGAAGATCGGGACCTGCTCGCCGTTGACCGGGTTGACCGCGTAGGTGCCCAGAAACACGCCGGTCTTTTCCTTGTTCTCCTGGCGTTCCACATCGGACTTGGCGGCGATGGAACGCAGGTAGGCGTCGACGGCTGCGCGCGGGGTGGCTTCGCCGTTGGTCCAGCGGGTGTCGACGTCGGTGGGGTAGGAGTCGGCCACGAGGTCGTCGACAAGCGAATGCTCGGGCGCGAGCACCACGTAGGACGCGCCGAACAGGGTGTCGGGGCGGGTGGTGAAGACGGTGATGTCGCCGGCGGGCGATTCGAACACGACCTCTGCGCCGCGGGAGCGGCCGATCCAGTTGCGCTGCATGCTCTTGACCTTTTCCGGCCATTCGAGCAGGTCAAGGTCGTCGAGCAGACGGTCGGAGTAGTCCGTGATGCGCATCATCCACTGGCGCAGGCGCTTACGGAAGACCGGGTAGTTGCCGCGCTCGGAACGGCCCTCGGCGGTGACTTCCTCATTCGCCAGCACGGTGCCCAGGCCCGGGCACCAGTTGACCATGGAGTCGGTGAGGTAGACGAGGCGGAACTCGTCGATAGCCTTGTGCTTCTCCTCGGTGGTCAGGTCGCGGAAGTTGCGGCCGTCCTTGGTCTGGCGAGCGCCGGACATGAGGTCGCGCACGAGGTCCTCAATCGGGCGGGCCTTCTGCTGCTCCTCGTCGAACCAGGCGTTGTAGATCTGCAGGAAGATCCACTGCGTCCAGCGATAAAACTCCGGGTCCGTGGTGGCAACGGAGCGGCGCGGGTCGTGGCCCAGGCCCAGCATGGCCAGCTGGCGGCGCATGTTGGCAATGTTCGCCTCAGTGGTCGTGCGCGGGTGGGTGCCGGTCTGGATGGCGTACTGCTCCGCCGGCAGACCAAACGCGTCATAACCCAGGGTGTGCAGCACGTTCTTGCCCAGCATGCGGTTGTAGCGCGCGTACACATCCGTCGCGATGTAACTCAGCGGGTGGCCGACGTGCAGCCCCGCACCCGATGGGTAGGGGAACATGTCCTGAACGTTGAGCTTGTCCTTGGGCAGCTCGACCTGGTCTTGCGACGCTTGCGGAGCAAGATCACCAACCGGGTTCGGTGCGTAAAACGTGTGGTTGTCACGCCAGTACGCCTGCCACTTCTTCTCGATCTCATTGGCCAGCTCGGCCGTATAGCGGTGCGGGGTCGCCTCAGTCATGGTTATGCAGTGTAGTGAACAGGCATTGTTTATCTGCGACCTCCGCCCCGAACGCCATTTCCCCAGGGAATTGTTTTCTGGTCCGTTTTTAGGATTTGAAAGATATAGAAAAGATATAGCGGGCTTGCGGACAGGCTTCTACAGCCATTTCCCCAGGTCAGCGAATTGTTCCGATATCTTTCACTATCTTTCGGAATTGTTTCGCGCACCGTTAAGCGCGAATCCAGCGGGTGCCGCGGCCACGAGGGGGACCTTCCGGATCAATCTTTGCCCTACCGAGGCTTCGAAGGTGTCGCAGGATTCTGCCCGCCTCTGCAACGCTGACGCCAGTTTGATCGGCGATGTCGGCGGACCGGAGGGTTTCGCCGTCGAGAAGCTTTGCTTCGATCCATTCCTGAATACTTACCGTTGCCAGTTCGCCAGCCTGGCCCAAGTTGAGAAGTTTCCGAGCTTCGCCGCTGAGTGTCCATTCGTTTACGTCGGCTACGGAATCGAGGAGGCCGCGTTCCACAAGGTCGTCCATGAGCTCCCTGACCTCAAGCGATGTGAGCTGGGTTTTCTGCACTGCGGTCGTTGCCGTGATGAGTGCTGCGGAGTTGAGGTGCCACAACACAATCAAGGACGCCACACTATCGACGACAACCTCCCCGTAACGCTTCGACAGCCGCCTCAGCCCCTTGATGAAGTCCACGTCCGGTTTCTGCGCAGCCAGAACCACTTGGACGTTCACGTCGGTCGCGATAACCTCCGGCTCACTGCGTCCGGTACGGATCATGGTCGCCCACATACGGTCAAAACCACGAGAGCTTTCTTCCGCCAAGCCGAGCGTGCGCATTGCCGCCATCAGCCGGTTGTTCCGCGGAACCGAGGACGTAGATAGGAGTTTGTCCCGGGTCACACCTGGCGGGAGTGGGCCAGGGGAGGTGACTTTAAGCGTTCGATTGGACTGCTCGACAACCACCGGGCCGGGCAGTCGCCAGTCGCGGTGAATGAATGCATTCGCAACAACTTCATCAACCGCTTGTTCCGGAAAACGGCTGATGGCAACTTCTTCACCGTCGTCAAACTGGACCCGTTCAATCTCAGTGTCACCGTTTTCGGCGATCAGTCGGCGAAGGCGTGGCAGTGCCAGCAGGACCGGGTCGGAAATCAACGTCGCTCGGGGTTCCTCACCCGGCAACGTCCGCCAAAGGTGGCGCACAACCACGTCCGTTGGTTCTTGACTGGCCAGGAGAATTTCGCCGGCACGTTTAAGTTTGCCGTCGTCACGCAAAAGCCCAAGTTCCCGCAACAGTCCCGTTGTGGTCTGAGGGACGGCAGCATCGAGGCCGCGTGTCCTGCGGTGTTGGCGGAGCATCCTGCGTGCCTCTTCAACTACCGCTAACGGCAAGTCGTCTATCGAGATATCGGCTGGTCCGTTTGAGTAGTCCGGGTTGCGACGTGCCGCGTCGATAGCGCGACGCTCCTCTTCCGTCATCTCCTTGCAGGAAAATTGGCCGTCTGCGGTGCGCTTCTTCGCGGCGCCGTCGCTACGCGTGTACAACGCCCGCGCTTCAGGGACGTGAATAACAACGAGCCTTGCGCCCCACGCATCCAACGTCGTGACCTGGACGTTCATGTTGGGATTGGTCTTGACGAAGATCCGGTGAGTGATCTTTTCTTCATCCAGTTTGGTACCCGTAAACGCTTCCCTCCCGGGAACCTTGTCGGCGACACCCACCACGATGTACCCCATGGCTGCTTCCCCGTTCGCCATGCAGACGGCCTCATCCACCAACTTGTCGACGAACCGCTCCCTCTCCGCCTGTCCTCCTCCTCGAGCGGCGGGGTCCTCCTTGAACTCCAAGATGAGCGACTCCTGCGAGTCCGCCGTTGCCCCGTCATTGATCGCCTGAAGCGCATCACGCACGTTTGGGAGAAGATCATCCCAGGCAGATTCTGTAACCATGGTGCGATTGTACATTTCCCCAGGGAATTGTTTTCGGGGCCGTTTTTGGGATTTGAAAGATATAGAAAAGATATAGCGGGCTTGCGGGCAGGCATCTACAGACGTTTCCCCAGGTCAGAGAATTGTTCCGATATCTTTCTATATCTTTCGGAATTGTTTCCTGCGCATTTATTCGCCCCAAAATGTCCCTACATTACAAATTAATAACGACAACTGGCTATATTGATAGCTGTTCATAACTCCCCTCTAAGACTTGGAGCTCCCGTGAAGAAGATCGCCGCAGCCACCCTGGCAGCAACCATGACCCTTTCCCTCGGCGCTGTTCAGGCCAACGCCGCAACCAACGAGATGCGCGGCACGGGCGACGACCGCGTCTGCGTTCTGACCCTCGATGGCCAGAAGAACAAGATCGAGGTCGCACCGGCCAAGGTTGACGAAAAGGTCAAGGACATCCTCCCGGACAACACGAACGGCCTGGTGCGCACCAGCGCTGACCTCGGCCAGGCTTTCGGCTCCTCCGACCAGGAGCTCATCAACGGCGCCAACAACCTCGAGGCCATCGACGCCTGCAAGAAGGGCGTGGACTACAAGACCGCCGATATGACCGCGGGCAAGAAGGCTGCCATCATCGGCTCCACCGTGCTCGCTGTGATCTTGGCAATCGCTGGTCTGGCATCGCCGTTCGTCGGCCCGATGATCCAGCAGTTCCTCCCGCGCTAATCTTTGCGACGACACCAAGCGGCCGTTCCTCACCGAACGGCCGCTTTTTCGCTGCCCGGCGCCGATAGTTGGTGCGCCCCCAGTTGTCCGCAATGCGGAGTCCGCAATGCCCGTGACACCTGCGGCACCTGCGGTGCCTGCGGTGCCCCGAACAGGGGTGACGAAATTCCCTTTCGGCGACCGTAATTGTCACCCGCCATACATGGGAATATCTTCATAAGTGGAACCTGTTTTTCCCCTGTCCAAGAATTGGAGTTTCCCTGTGAAGAAGATCGCCGCAGCCACCCTGGCAGCAACCATGGCCCTTTCCCTCGGCGCTGTTGACGCCAACGCTGCGTCCAACACGATGTCCAACCTCAACCACAATTGCCGCGTTGTCACCGCCATGGGCATCGATAACATCACTCCAGACACTGCCCAGGAGTACCTGAAGATGAATCCGGAGCTCGATGCAAAGGTTGTAGGCTCCGCAGACATGGCCGAGGCCTTCGGCTCCAGCGACTCCGCAACCATTGACGGCCGCGAGACCTTTAATGCATACAAGGCCTGCGCTAACCGGGAGAACTACCAGTCCCAACCGATGACCGACACCAAGAAGGCCCTGGTCATCACCGGCACCGTCATCTCCGCTCTGGTCCTGATCGGTGGCGTTCTCGCCCCGGTCGTCGGCCCGATGATCCAGCAATTCCTGCCGTTCTAATTTCGATATAGAACACCAAAGCCGCTCCGGCGAATACCGGAGCGGCGTTTTCGTTGGCCACGACCAATCGTTGGTACGGACCCAATTGTCCGCAATGCGGAGTCCGCAATGCCGCAACTAGCCTCGCGGGTATGCACCTTTTCACCATTGGATACAGCAAGAAGACCGCCGAAGAATTCTTTGACATTCTGCGTGACAACGACATCAAGCAGGTCGTCGATATCCGGCGCCACAACTCGAACCAGCTCGCGGGCTTTACTAAGCAGTCCGATCTGCCGTGGTTCCTCGACACCATCGCGGGCATCGGCTACACCCACGAACTCGCCCTCGCGCCCAGCGAGGACCTCATGCACGCCTACCGCAAGGAGGGCCTGCCGTTCGAGGAGTTCGCGAAGAAGTTGCGGGCAGAGTTCGACGAGCGCGCGATGCCGAAACTTGCCGACGCCTCCGTGCTCCTCTGCTCAGAACCCGACCCCGACGTCTGCCACCGTTCCGTGGCGGCGGACTACCTGGCCGAGCAGGACAGCGATGTCGAGGTCGTGCACCTTTAAGCGTCCGCTTGACGACGAACCCATGCCACCACCGGGTCCAACGCCGCAAAGGCCACCCAGTCGGTGTCTTTGCCGTACATATCCACGGTGTCCTGCTCGGAGGCGCTGAGGTTACCCTTGGCCTTCAGCGCGGTGACCAGCCCGCGCATCACCATCTTGTGCTTGAGCGACAGCCCTGAGTAGTTCATCCGGCCCGGCAGGTAGAAGCGGGTGACGGAGTCGGCACGTTTGCCGAGAAGACCTGCCGCCGGGTCGGTCTCGGGCGCTGCCGTAGACATGCACACGGTCACCAGCGCCACCGGCACGTCGGCCGGCAGCGACTTCACAAACTTCGCGCCGGCGTGCGACGGGCCGTGGATGGGGGAGAGGACCACCACCGGCCCGTCGATTGAAGGCGAGGTGGAGGGAATCGGCTGCGCGGTGTCGTCGAGAAGCGATGCGAGCTCCTCGGCGTACTCGCGGGTCGAGCCATAGACGGTGGAGTAATAGATCCGAACCATGACTCTTATTGTGTCACCTAACCGGCGAACATCTGCCAGATGGCGACGCCCATGATGATCACACCGAGAACGAACACGAAGATGGTTTCGGGCTTGTTGGCAAAGCGGCGGAATGCCTTGGCGTTGCGGAAGAGCAGCATCGGCACGATGTACACCAGGAAGGCGATGAATACGCCGTCGACGACAGAGATCAGGTCCAGGATGGACGGGTTGACCACGGCTGCAGCAACGGTGGTGACGAACACGAAGACGTAAATGCCCCAGCGCATTGCCTTGGGGCTGATGCGGTCCGCGAACTTCGGGGCGACGGCGCGTACCAGGTAGGTGGTGCCTTCCTCCGCGCCCATGACGTGGCCGAAGTAGGACGAAGCGATCGCGCACAGGGCGACGATGGGGGAGAGCACCGCCAGGAACGGCGCGTGGGTTTCGTTGGCCAGGTAGGACAGGACCGGGATGTTCGCTTCGCGGGCGGCGTCCATGCCGTCGGCACCGAGTGCGAGACTGCAGGACCAGACGAAGAACATGGTGAAGCCGACGAGCATGATCGCGGAGATGGCTTCGATCTTGGAGACGAGCTTTTCGGTGGCCTTCTCGTCGCCATCGAAACGCTTCTGCGCGTCGAGGGCCGCCTGGGAGATCGCCGGCATGTGGCTAAAGGAGAACACGAAGACCGGCAGGATCAGCAGCAGCGCCTGCCAGGTTGGGGTGTCGGACTGGTAGGAGCGGAAGCTGGCCAGGTCCCACTGGGGGATGAGGTAGATGGACACGGCCGCGAGCGCGATGATCAGCGGGTAGACCAGGATGTTGGCAAACGCCAGGGTGGCTTTCTTGCCCATGGCGTAGGCGCCGGTGAGCACACCCACGCACAGCGCTGCCATAACCCAGCGCGGAAGCTGCGGCCCGCCCAATTGGTTGACCAGGAAGCTGTCCATCGTGTTGGTGATACTCACGCCGTAGATCAATACGATGGGGTAGATGGACAGCCAGTACATCAGGCCCGTCATCAGGCCACGGGTGCGGCCGGACAGGGCGGTAACCACCTGCAGGACGTCGAGGCCCTTCACCGGGGAGGCCGACACGATGCGCGAGTAGGTGCGGTGCGACATGAACACCATCGGCAGCGCCAGCAGCGAGATGAAGATG
This sequence comes from Corynebacterium coyleae, assembly GCF_030408635.1. Taxonomy (NCBI): domain Bacteria; kingdom Bacillati; phylum Actinomycetota; class Actinomycetes; order Mycobacteriales; family Corynebacteriaceae; genus Corynebacterium; species Corynebacterium coyleae. The sequence goes on from NZ_CP047198.1 coordinate 2,445,284, forward strand.
AGGGGGAGGATGCCGAACGAGCCGGCGTCGATAGGCAGGAACAGAATGCCCGCGCCCACTGCAGTACCGAAGAGGGTGATTGCCCAGGACAGGGTGCCGCCGTCGGGCGCGTCAGCGGCACGTTCGGCCTTGATTTGCCGCATGTCCGCATCTGTCAGATGTTTTAAGTTAAATTCACGCGCTGGTGTGGTCAATGTCGCCTTCCTCGTTAGGGGGTGTCATACGCCACACGGATCATAGACCACGCCTTTGCTTATCGACGAAAAACGCCCGCGGCCCCAAACCTCAGGGACGCGGGCGTACATGCCGTTTACCGCTTATGCGCGGGGGAGGACTGCCAGCGGGGACACGTCGATGTGCGTGGCAAGGCCACGGTCCTCATCGCGGAACCACGCGCGAATCTGGTCGAACAGGTTCATCATGCGGGTTCACCTCCTTTCAAAGCGTGAAGGTTGTTCACCTTCCGTTCATCTTGAGGCAACCCTAGGCCGGGCCAAATAGTTTGTCAACACCAACGATTGGCCCGTGCGAATAATCCCTGCATACGCACTAAAAATTAATGTGACGCATGTGACTAGAGGAACGGATATGGGTCCCATCCGGTGAAGTACTCAATGCGCTCGCGAGCGATCAATAGAATCGCCGCAACCACCGCCACCAGCACCACAGCCAGGAACACCCAGCCGATCACCCGGCGCGCACCCACGGGTGCCGTGCCGTCCTCCTCAGGCGACAGGAAGTGGATGCTCAACGAGAACAACGCCGGCAGGCCAGCGCCGAGCAGCAAGCCGGTGCCGAGCACCATCAACAGAGACTTCAGAATTTCAAGCATGACCTATACCTCTTTACTGGTGGTCCAGGCCGCGGGTCGTATCCACGATATGGGCGGGTTCGCCGCGGTGGGGGGTGGTGGGTTCGTCGATAAGCGAGTCGCTCTCCCAGTCATCGTTGACATTGTCGCGGTGCACCGGCTCGCGCTGCGCCACGATGAACATGTAACCGCCGCAAATCACAAGCACCACTGCCAACATGATGCCGCCCCACACGGGGTCGCCACCAAGATCCGAGACCCAGCGGGCTGCCCACCAGGTGACGAACGCGACGAACGCGGCGATCGGCAGGGTGGTGATCCACGCGATGGCCATGCGGCCGGCAACGCCCCAACGCACCTCGCCCTTCGGGCCCGTCAGGCCGGAGCCCATGATGGAACCGGTGGCGACGTGGGTCGTCGACAAGGCCATGCCCAAGTGCGACGACGTCAGAATGATCGCCGCCGACGACGTCTCCGCAGCCATACCCTGCGGCGGGTGAATCTCCACCAGACCCTTGCCCAGGGTGCGGATCACGCGGAAACCACCCGAGTAGGTGCCAATCGCGATCGCAAGCGCACAGGACGCCTGGATCCAAAACGGCATCGTGTGATCCGAATCAAACTGACCCGCGGCCACCATGGCCAGGAAGATCACACCCATGGTCTTCTGAGCATCCGACGTACCGTGCGCCAACGCCACCAGCGACGCCGTGCCAATCTGGCCCCAACGGAAGTAATTGTCGCGGTGCTCCTTCTCCGCATTCGACGTCAGGCGGTACACCAGCCAGGTGCCAATCATTGCGACGAGACCAGCCACGAACGGCGCAAACAACGCCGGCAGGATGATCTTGTGCAGCACGCCGCCCCACACGACGCCCTGCCAGCCAATCGCCGCGATCGCCGCGCCAATCAGGCCGCCGAACAGCGCGTGTGACGACGACGACGGGATGCCGTACAGCCACGTAAACAAGTTCCACAGAATGGCGCCCGTCAGGCCCGCGAACACGACCAGCAGGAGCCGCTCCGACTCAACCGTGTCGCTGAGGTCAAACACGTCTAGCTTCACAATGCCGTTGGCCACGGTCTTGGCCACCGCTACCGACAAGAACGCGCCGATGAGGTTCAAAATGCCAGCCAACGCCACAGCCGTCTTCGGCTTCAACGCGCCAGTAGCAATCGACGTCGCCATCGCATTCGCGGTGTCATGGAAGCCGTTCGTGAAATCAAAAAACAGCGCCACAACAATAATTAGGACGAGGAGGATAGTGATGCTCACATCCTGGCATTATGCGCCCTAATTAGCACTTAAGAAACTCACGGTCGCGCCATTAACCTCCCGTTTACCAAGCCCTTTGGTGCTACTTTGCTTTACCTGGGGGTTTCCGGTCTACGGCACCTAGCGTTCACCTTCTGGGGGTAGTTAGCCGGCCACGATGTTCCACACGGTGACACCCATGATCACCAACCCCACCACGAGCACAAAGATCGTGTCCGGGCGACGCGCGTAGTGCTTAAACGCCACCGCCTTATGGAACAGCAACACCGGCATGATGTAGACCAAGAACGCAACGAAAATACCGCCGACCACCGAAATCATGTCCAGAATCGACGGGTTCGCCACCGCCACCAACACCGCGGTGACAAAGACGAAGATGTTGACGGACCAGCGCAGGGTGGTCGTCGATACGCGAGACGCAAAGCCCGGCGCGACCACGCGCACGAGATAGCCGGTGCCCTCCTCCGTCCCCAGGAGGTGACCGAAGTACGACGTGACAATCGCAGCGATGGCAATGATCGGGCTCATCCACGCCATGAACGGCGTATCCGTCTCATTGGCCAGATACGACAGCACCGGCACATTCTGCTCGCGCGCCGCATCCATACCCTCCGCGCCGAGCGACAGCGCGCACGACCACACGAAAAACATAGTGAACGCCACCAGCATCAGCGCCGTGACCAACTCCACCTTGGACACCTCACGCTCGACAGCCTCAACGTCGCCGTCCTTCTTCTTCTGCACATCCAACGCGAACTGGCTCAACGCCGCCATGTGGCTGAACGAAAACACCAACACCGGCAGAATCAACAGCAGGCCCTGCCACACCGGAACATCCGACTCGTAGCCACGGAAACTGGCAAAGTCCCACCGCGGAATCAGATACAACGACACCGCCGCAAGCGCAATGATCAGCGGATACACCAGTGCGTTCGCGATCCACAGCGTGATCTTCTTGCCCAACGCATAGGCACCCGTCATGATGCCCACCGACACCGTGGCCAGCACCCACCGGTCCACCTGCGCGCCACCCAACTGATTGACGATGAAACTGTCCAGCGTGTTCGTAATCGAAATGCCGTAAATCAACACCGTGGGATAAATCCCCAGCCAATACAGCACCGCCGAGGCGAACCCCCGCTTGCGGCCCGTCAGCGCCGTAATCACCTGCAGCACATCCAGGCCCTTCACCGGCGACGCCGCCACAATGCGCGCATACGTCCGATGCGAGAAAAACACCATCGGAGCAATGAGCAGCGTAGCGACGACCAACGGCCAGAACCCGAAACTACCCGCATTAATCGGCAGAAACAGGATGCCCGCACCCACGCCGGTACCGAAGAGCGTGATCACCCAACGCATAAACGAACCGTCTGGTTCGTCGCCCTCACGCTGCTCCTTGATCTGGTCGATATCCGCGTCGGTGAGGTTCTCCGCGTCGAACTCGTCACGCGCGAGTTCCAGGTGTTCATCGCTGTACTGCTCCGGCAGGTCCGCGTTAGTCATAAAGAATTACGGTACAGGCGCCTCCGGCACGCTGCGTGTTTTTGTGCGGTGGGGTTGTCGGTGGTTCGTGCGGAACGCCAAGGTGAGTCGGGGGCGTTTCCGTTCATATGCAGGGCTCGATATGCGTAAGTGCCGGTCAGAGCGTTTTCCGAAATTTCGGCCGATTTTCCCAGAAACACCGTGACCAGGGGTTACGCATATCGAGACCTGCATATGAAGCCTGGAAAGGCAGCACGGGAGCCGGTACGCTCGGCCCCATGACTCAGTCAACCCGCAGCGCATCGCTTCACGACGACACCACCACCGACCGCCTCACCCAATCCGCCATCGCCGGCACCCTGGTCGCGGTCCCCGACTACGTCCGGTCCACCCCGGGTCGCATCTTCGCGTGGACGGCGATCCTCGGCGCGTACGCGGCGGCGGTGGCGAAGTTCGACACCGTCTACGAGGACACCGACCACGACGTCACCGCCAAGGTGGAGGAGAAGCCCGACACCACGAACCCGAAGGTCACGTGGGGGCTGCTCGCCGGTGGGATCGCGCTGAATGCGCTGGGCCTGCGCCTGCACGTTGTCGTCCAGACGAAGCTCGCCCGCGCACTCGAGCGCCGGGGCGTGAAGAAGCCGCACACGTTGCTCGGCGCCGCATTTGCAGCGCTGATGTTCGCGGCGCTGGAGGCCGCCGCACGGGTCAGGCAGGGGTAGGGGTTCGCGCTGCCCGGAATCAGCGCTTCCGATTCTTCGGCTAGGTAGTCACCGACCGGAGCCGAGAGGGATCCGCGGAACTCACAACAGATCACCCCTATGCACCACAGGCTCAAGGTCGTACCCCAGCACCGCGAGCACCTCCATGGCCTTCCCGATTTCCGCAGTCGGCTTGCCGTGCTCGAGTTCCCTAAGGAACCGGTCTGAGACGTCGGCAAGTTCTGCGACTTCAAGCTGCGTCAGCCTGCGCTCCTTACGTTGGGCGCGTACAAAAGCGCCAAGCGTCTCAATGTCCACGTGCCACTTCTCCTTGCCAAACGTGTGCTTTTTCGGAGCGTTCGCACCGAATTCGTTCCGTTAGGCCGCGAGTTTAGCGCAGTTTTGTTCGTTTCGGTGCGCTCATTCCGGTTCTTGGGTTCGGTCTACGGGCATTGCTTTGCGACGACCCCACGCCCCAACAACAAATCTCTCACCGGCCCATCCTCGCCGAACATGTAGAACCGGGCGAGCAGGTCGTTGAAGTGCTCGGTGACGGACGGGTCGTCCTCGTCGAAGGGCGCGGTGAGCAGGAAGGGCGACTGCTGGGCGAGAAGATAGCCATTCGCGGCGAAGATCGCAGTTCGCTTGTTACCATCCTCGAACGGTTGCGCGCGGGCGACCTGGAGGAATAGGTCGACGGAGGCGTGTTTTGGGTCGGGGTGGTTGAGGGCGTCGTCGATAAGAGTGTCGAGCTCTGAGTCGGAGAGCGCCGGCGGTTCGTGACGCCCGTAGCGAGTGCGCACGCCAATACCCTGGTCGTCGGTACGCAAACTGCCCGGGTTGAGCGCCGCGCTCCGCGTGAGTTTTGCGTTGATGCGCTTCAGATACGACGCGTCGACGCTGGTGGCGGGGGTGTTAAGGATGAATTCACCGGCGGATTTGAGGTCTTCAAGCAACGCGAGGTCGCTGCGTCCGCGCACGCCGGTGGTGTCGCCGGTTTCGAGGAAACGGCCCGTGGCGGGCCTGCTGGTGGACAGGTTGTCGAAGACAACACCCGCGGTGAAGATGACGCTGAGTAACTGCGTGACGTTCATGGGCACCTTCCGGGACAGCGGCGAAGACGGACAGCACCGAGTGTAGGGGCGGATGCCTATCTCGGTCTGCAGCTACAAGCTCTGCAACAAGATCCTCGGTACTCAAGCTGAGTCAGCCTCCGCCCCTTACGTTGGGCACTTACAGGAGCGCCGAGCGCCTCAATGTCCACGTGTCACTTCCTCTTGCCAAATGTTTGTCTTTGCGGAGCGATCACGCCGAATTCGTTCCGTTAGTCCGCGAACTACTGAGTGCGCCGCAGGTACGTGTCCTGCAGGTTCAGCCACAGCTCTGCCGAAGTTCCCAGCGCCGCACCGACGAGGGCTGCTGATTCTCTCGTGAGCTCGTGTTGCCCTGAAATCAACGCTTCCACAAACGTCGTTGGCTGGCCCAGAATTTCTGCAAAGTCTTCTTCACTCCAGCCGCGCGCTTCCAATTCTTCAGCCAGGTAGTCTCCGACCGGAAAAGCTTCGGCCAGTGGTTGAGTAGTCATCGTTCACCTCCCATTAGTGGTAGTCGACCATCTCGATCACAACTACGATGCGTCTATCTTCATCTGTCTCAAACCGAATGACAAGGCGAAATTGCCTGTTTAATCGAATCGATGAGGTACCGACTCGATCGCCTCGAAGTTGCTCGAGTCTTAAGGACTTCAGCGCTCGCAAATCTCTTTCGTCACTGACATTTGCAAGTACCTGAATCTTGCGACGAAAGGCTCGCACCAGCTCGGGAGACCAACGCTTTGGCTGGAACGTGGAATCTTCGGCAAGGCGTTTAAGGATCTTGTCTTCGAAACGAATTCTCACGCAGACCATGACTCCGTCTGGTGAAAACACCGGCCGTTTGAGAACTTGCCTAAATTACGCGTTGGCCCGCTTGCCCACCCTTTTCTCCCCATGAGAAGAAGTGTAGAGAGCGATCTACGGTCTGCATAGCCTCTGACTGCTCATTTGAGTGAACACTTCCCCGCGGAAAACCGCACCAAACGAATAAAGTGCTAAACAAGCAGCGCTTGGGGGTTCACACGCAAGACGCGCCGATGCTGGCGACCTCGCTCGACTGGAGGAACCGACCTGTCGCGAGCCAGCTGGTGGACAGATTGTCGAACACGACACCCGCGGTGAAGATGACGTCGCGGAGCTGCGTGACGTTCATGGGCACCTTCCGGGACAGCGGCGAAGACGGACAGCACCGAGTGTAGGGGGCGGATGCGAGGGGTCAGTTACTCCTCGTCTGGCAGTGGCTCACCGTATCCGGTGAGAAGGCAGAGTGTCGAAAGGTTGTTGTAGATCTCGATACGTTCCGCCTTGAACTTCCAGCACAACGTGCCGAATAGGTCGCCAGGGTTCACGCCTTCTTTGCTTTTGGCCACGAACAGGTGGGCAAGACGGTTGGCGAACTCTTGGTCGTGCCCCTCCACGGTTGCTCCGCCGCCCGCTGTTCTGCGGTCGGAGTAGATAACGTTCCATCCACCGTTGGGCGACTCGATAACCGCAACCTCACCAGCCCCCGAGACAAGACCATATGGAAGATAACCAGCCATTGCTACTCCTCGTGACGCTGACCCGTAATCATCTCGTCCCGCGCAGCTACGTCTAGTAGACCTTGTTGGTTCCGCCATCCACCATGAGTGTTTGGCCGGTGATGTAGCGGGCGTCGCGGCTAAGCAAGAATGCGACGACCGGGGCGACGTCTGTCTCTGGGTCGCCGAAACGACCGAGCGGGATGCGCTGCAGAGACTGCTGGTAGAGCTCCGGGAATGCCTCGGACCACTTCTGCACGCCCTCGGTTAGCGCCATCGGACCGACGACGTTGACGCGAATGTCGTCCTTCGCCCACTCGTTGGCTACCACGCGTGAAAGGCCACGAATCGCTTCCTTAGCTGCCGCGTACGCCGCCTGGGTGGGCTGGCCGACAATGCCGGCGCCGGAGGCAAAGTTCACGATCGCGCCACCGTTGTCTTTAAGGTGCGGGTAGGCAGCAAGCATGAAGTTCTTGGTGGCCTCGAAGCCGGTGCCGAAGGACAGGTCCCAGTCCTCCTGCTGCAGATCGGTGAATGGCTTTTGTCGCGACGCGTGTGCGTTGTTGACCACGCCGGTGAGCTTGCCAAACTTCTCCACCGCAAGTTTTACGGCCTTCTTCGCGGTCTCCGGTTTGCTCACGTCGCCGTTGAGGAAGACAACGTTGTCCCCGAGGTCGTTCTCGAGGGCGGCGCCGGCGTCGTCGTTAATGTCTACGGCCACTACCTTCGCTCCACGTGCGACGAGAGTGCGCGAGATTGCCCCGCCGATACCTGCCGCGCCGCCGGTGACCACGGCAACCTGATCCTGCAACTGCGTGTTCATATCTTGAGTGCTCATGAACCCGAGTGTAGGGGCGGATTGGCGAGGTTACCCGTGCCTCCACGCAAGAAATGTGTCTTGCAGATTGAGCCACAGCTCTGCCGAGGTACCACGTGCTGCTCCGACCAGCTCAGCGGATTCCCGCGTAAGCTCCCGCTCGCCCGAGATGATCTCTTTAACAAAGCGCGTCGGCCGTCCCATGATCGCGGCGAAATCTGCTTCGCTCCAACCACGTTCTTCTAATTCCTCCGCGAGGAAATCTCCCACTGGGAACGATTCTGCCAAAGGTTGAGTAACCATTGTTCACCTCCGTCAGTGAACCATCGGAGGACCGTCAGTGGACCTCCAGTGGCCACTGACGATACCGCCGCTACGCGGGCCACATCCCCCAACTGCTGAACCGGTGCCGGTCTACCGCCTCCTCCACGGCATACACCATGTCCCGAAGGGCACCGTACCCCGCGAGCTTCGCCTCCAGGTCCACGATCAATTGCAGGCCATCGACCCACATCTCCATAACCACGCGCGGTTCCGCCGTCCCCGGCGCGAACAGCGGCAGCGGGAAGTACGCTGAGCCGGAGTCTTTACCGATTTCACTGCCATCCACCTCGCTGCATTTGTAGTTCAGGCCCATCTCTGCCAGGCCGTCACCAGCCAATTCAGCGCTAGGTTCTGGGAACTCAACCTCTCGGATTTCCACCCGCATCGCGCGATCCGCCTCGTCCGCATAGGAGAGAGGTTGCGGCAACACGCGTGAGATGGTGTCGCAAATCGGCCCCATCATGTCCAGACGTCCGGCGTCGGCGCATTCCCGCGCGGAGATCGCGAGCCCGTATACGCCAGCAAACCGCAGTTCGTGCGCGAGTGCCTCCCCGCTGATCTCCACCATCAACCTGGCCGCCGATTCCTCAGACCGCCCCAGTGCCTGACGGAGGTCGTTCTTTTCAGCCGCTAACTTGGCTGCCTCGAGAATGTCCGAGAAGAGATTGATGGAGGTGCTCATGCCGAAGATACCATTAAGCGTCAACGCTTCAGGCAATAGCTCCATGCCCGGCAGTTTCAAAACTTGGCGGCCTCAAACAGTTGGTGCGTACCTACTTGTCCGCAATGTGGAGTCCGCAAGGGGCGACGCTCAAAATCGCCCCAGCTCGTCAGCTCTATGCACGACGGGTTCAAGGTCGTACCCGAGCACGGCAAGAACGTCGATCACCTTGCCAATCTCGGCCGTCGGCTTACCGTGCTCCAGCTCCCGAAGGAACCGGTCCGACACGTCGGCAAGCTCGGCGACCTCCAGTTGGGTCAGCCTCCGCTCCTTACGCTGGGCGCGCACAAAGCTGCCGAGTGCCTCTATGTCCACGTGTCACGTCTCCTCGCTGACCGTATGCTGTTACGGAACGTTCGCACCGAATCTGTTCCTATAGGCCGTCAGGTTAGCGCAAAACAGCGCATTTCGGTGTGTTCGCTCCGACTTGGAGGCAAGCGCCCTCAATTTCAGATCGGCACGTTCGTTTCGCCGAGGGCAAGCTCGCAGGGTGGCCTCGGCCGCATACACGCAGCGATCTGCCTATCTACGCACCGGCTTAGCCCAGCGGCGCGTAGCCAAAGTCACCGCGCTGCACCTGACTGCGGGCATTCGGGTCGAAGGTTGCGCACAGGGCTGCCGCCACGTAGCGCACACCGCCTGCCGGCGAAGAGGAGCCGACGCGCTCGGCGCAGTTCTCCAGGGCTGGCAGGCCGATACTCTCCCCGGGCGAAGTCATGGAGAAGAAGGACGCGGCCATCATGGTGTTGCCATCGGCGCGCACGTATTCCGAAGAGCCCTTAATAGCTTGCCAAGCAATCGCCCCGACGGGATCGGTGCGGAACTGGTCCCGCTCAGTAGGGGTCAGCTCGGCGTTAGCAGCAGGCGCGGACAGTGTTGTGATGAGTAGTGCTGCTGTTGCAGCAAGGAGAGGAAGCTTTTTCATAGGAACACTCTATCTCCCGCGCCACAGTTCTTCTTGGCATTGCCGACCCCGGCTTAACTGATGGCGCTGCGCAACTGTCGAATCTCGGCAGGCCCCACACGGCGCAATGCGGAGTCCGCAAGGGTTGACCCATCGGCGACCTCCGTCACCTCAATCTGAGTCAGGATTACGCTCAACCCAAGCGGAGCTGGACGAGTTTATCGAAAACACCAACCTCATCATCAGCGCTCTGGGCATTTCCGCGTTCCAGCCGAAGGCAACTTCGTCGAAGGCTCGCACCTCGACCAACACGGCTGCAGCCCCGACGCACCCGAGCGACGACGAAGAACCGGTCTTCGAACTCACCGTTCTCAGCCAAGGTGTTCAGGGCTTAGGCCAGCGCACCGCTTCCGGTTTCCTCGTCCTGGAGGGATCCACGTTGCGCCCAGAGCTGCGTCCCAGCGCCCCGCGAGGGGTCCACGCCACCCGGGAACGCTACGCGGACCAGATCCAAGACAACACGCTGACCTCAGACTTGGAGTTCACCAGCCCGTCCGCCGCAGCGGCGTTTCTGGTGGGCGGTGCAGCAAATGGCAGAACGATGTGGCACCTGCAGGAAGAACCAACTACCACGTTGGCGGCTTGGGAAGACCGCGAGGGCGACGAAGCCGACCAGCAGGCAGCGCCAATCGGCCCGCTCACACCACCGACCGAAACACACTAAGCCTTAGGACAAATCCCACTCCCGCGCCAGAGTCCCCACCAGATATTTCTGACGGTCGGCGATAACTTCAGGTGTCCACACGGGTTCCTTCAGCACTTGCGTGGTGAGGGCGAATACCGCCACTCCCTGATCAGAGGTGAAGTATTTGTCCTTCTTCACGGCGAAGTCGTAGTTTTGTGCTCGAGAATTGGAACGGCGGTTAAGCAGCAGCAAGTTGCCTAGGCGGTGCGTCCACTGCTCCGCGTCCTCCTCGGAGAAGTCCTCGCGCCCATTGACTCTCCTGCGGAGGGGTCTGGGGGAGTACATGCTCGACAGTGATGATGCGGTGGTCGTATGACGCGCCTGGGTCCTGGGCGAGAACCGAATCGAGTCGCAGCAAAACATACTTGCGCACGCGGGTTGCCAGGTAAAGCTCACCGTCGATGCGGTCGAGCGTCTCTCTTCGCTCGGCATCGGAGAGCTCGAATGCGTCCGCTTGGAGGCCGTCACCCTCGACGAGCTGTTTCAGCAGCTCCATGTAGCGCTGCTGGCGTGGAGTGGCATAGACTCGCCGCAGCAGCATACTTGCCGCCAATCGTTCGAGTTTGGACATGAATTGCACCAGGAATTCGACGTCTTCCCCGTGTTCTTTGAGTGCCCACAAGGCTGGCGGGCGCCAGTCGTCGTTATCAAGCTGGTCCAGCCGTTTCAGCCAGTTGTTCAATTCCTCCCAACGTGGATCATCACCGTGAAAATCCTGGGCAAGCATTCGGATGTCTGCCTTCGCGTACGGCTCGAGCACCTCGCGGATGAAGCCTTTCCCATTGTCGGGCAAGTATGCATTGAGCACCTGGTCGGGAAACTCCTGTAACAAACCCTTCACAGCACGAGTACGAGACTTTATCGCGCGGATGTACAAGAACAGGTCGCCGAACTGCTTGCGCCCGAGTTCCTCCTCGAGGTTCTCCCACACCTCAGCGTGCTGTTGTTTTTCATATTCCGCGATTGAGCCAATCACCTGGGATTTGAAGATGTCCTGAGGAGACAACGGAAGCCCTCGCGCATTCATCACTGAGAAGATCCGGTACGCGCTATTCAGGTCCGGGGTGGACACCGTCACCAGGTATGCGCGAGCGGCAATGAGCTTGAACAGCTGGGTCAACTGTTCCTGGTCCCACTCGACAAGTGCCTCGTGTAAAGCCTTTGCGTTGTTGCGGATTCTCTTCTGAGAATCGGTCCCTACAGCGTTGTCGCTGAGCCCGATAAGCGCCTGGGTTGCACCGGGCGTTTGCACATAGGTGCGGAAGAAATGTGTGTCACGCGGTCGGATGTTCAAACGTGGCTTGGCAGGCACGTTGTCCCATTCCAACGCCTCGCTCTCGATGAGTTTGTGGATCGACTGCTGCAAGCTTTCTTTGTCCACGAGATCCCGCAATAACGCCAGAAGGATCGTCAACGTAGTCAGTCGTTGCTGACCGTCGATGACCTCAGAGCGCGGACTGCCAGGGGCTTTGACTAACACGATCGATCCGAGGAAATACGGCTCATCTGTGTCACGCTCCAACGCACCGGACAGATCGGACAACAGTTGGAGGGCTTCCTCGGCTCCCCATGCGTACGGGCGCTGGTACTCCGGAATCTCGAATTCGTAATCGCCGGTCAAGTCCCGTGTAGTGGTGTAGCCGTTTGTGCTTTCGGCTCGGTATGAAGTTCGGGGTTTGGATTATGCGGTTAGCTGGTGGTGGTCGTCATGGTCACCTCCAGTTTGGTGCATGAGGTGTTTGGTGTGTTCGAGTGCGGATAGTGACATGTAGCGTTTTTGTTGGATCCAATCGTCGTGCTGTTCGGCAAGCACCGCGCCAACAGGCCGGATGACCGAGTCGCGGTTCGGGAAGATACTCACGACATCGGTGCGCCGGCGGATCTCCCAGTTTTACCGCTCGGCGGGGTTCTTCGACCACACCTTCCTCCAGATACGCCGGAACTTCCAGTAAATCAACTACTTCGCGGGCTTGTCGCCAGGTGGATTGGGCGTCGGGTTGTTGGAAGATTGTCTGGAACATCGCAGAGACCATCGGCCACTGTGTCTTGGGGACTTTTTCGTAGAGGTTCTTCGCGAAATGAGTCCGGCACCGCTGCCAGGATGCATCGGGCAGCACTTCAGATATCGCGTGCTGGATGCCCTCATGAGCGTCACTGGTGATAAGGAAGACACCGCGAAGTCCGCGGGCTTTTAAGTCTTGGAAGAAGCCTTTCCACGATGCGTTGGATTCCGCGGTGGCAACATGCATACCGAGCATTTCGCGGTACCCGTCGGCGTTGACCCCAGTGGCAAGCAGTACGGAGCATTTGACTACCCGGCCACCTTCACGGACTTTGATCGTGAGTGCGTCGCACGACAGGTAGGCATACCCGCCGGGGTCGAGTGGGCGGTTTTTGAAATCTGCGACCATCTCGTCGAGTTCTTCCGACATGCGTAAGCCTTGCGATTTCGACATGTTGGAAATGCCAAGGGTTGCCACCAGATCGTTCATTCGGCGGGTGGAGACTCCTTTGAGATAGCACGTCGCGATCACGGTCGATAGTGCGCGTTCCGCTCGTGAGCGGCGCTCGAGCAGCCAGTCCGGAAAGAACGCGCCGTGGCGCAGCTTTGGTACCGCCACGTCGATCGTGCCGACACGGGTGTCGAGGTCGCGGTGGCGGTACCCGTTGCGTTGGTTGACCCGCTCGGTGGAAGCAACACCGTACTCAGCGCCGCACACGGTGTCGGCCTGGGCGGAGAGGATCTGGTTGATAAACCCTTGCAGCATCTGGCGCATCAGATCCGGCGACGCTTGGGCCAGCAAATCATCCAGATAGGTTGTCGGGTCGATAGAATGCGGTGCAGCGGTCATCGTCATGTGCCTTTCGGTGAGATGTGGTAGTTGAGTCGAAAGGTTACTGACGGTGGCCGCCCACTATTTTCAAGGGCCCACCATCAGCAAGGGTTACACCACACTAAGGGACGCAACCTGCCTCGTCCACGCCCAACGCAGAGTACGCCGCTACACCACCTCACGACCACGCACTGATGCTGGCCGCACCATCTACCAACTCGCACTGAAACTCACCCGCATCACCACCCTGGACGAGGCTGCACAATGGGGTGCACAACTGCAAGAGTTTCACACGCTCTACAAGGATTGGCTCAACGAAAAGACACAGGTCAAAGACCCGAAAACAGGCAAAGACACACTCGTGTGGACCCATGTCAACGTGCGCAAGGCCTACAACAGCCTCAACCACCTGTGGCGCAATGACCTACTGTTTGTCTACCTCAAGCCCCCGAAAGACGTGCTTAAGCCGCATCGGATCAAATCCACCACCAACAGCCTTGAAGGCGGCATCAACGCCCAGCTGAAGCTCCTTGCGAGAACTCATCGCGGCAGACGCGGTGAGCACCAACGCAAAATGCTGGATTGGTGGCTGTATCTGAAAACGGAACTGCCTGGCGATCCAATACACATCGCCAGACAGTCCAACTGGGGCCAAGACCAACTCGCCAAAGTTACAACCCTGACCCGAAACGAGAACCAAGCCGACTATGAAACAGGACGACCAGCCCTCTACGACAACGGTATCGATACCGAGTACACACACTCAATCGGCATCCAAAAAGGCCACATCTAACCCCCGCGACACGCCGATAGCAGACACACTTTTTGAGCCTTAACCCGCCTTAACCCGCACTTCATCATCCATATAAATAAAACTAGCCGCCTCCCCGTACGGAGAGGTCGGCTAGTCGTGATGGGATAGAGAATAGTGTTCGTCCCCCTCTTCCACAACCCATTACCCCCGGGCCACCCCTCGCCTAAACGTTCCCAACTCTTGGACGCTAGGAATCTAAGAGCCTTTTTCAGCCCCCGAATGTTTCACGTGGAACATCACGATGCCGCTGCGGCCAGCGCCCGCGCCACCGCCAAGTCCTCCCACGGCATGCCGACCGTCTTAAACACGATGCGTCGGCTGGTGTCCAGCGCAACATCGCCACGGACCACGTCGGCCATGGACACGACGTCGTCCCACGAGAGTGCGCCTTCCTCGACCGCGATGGCAACGTCGCCGGCCTCGCCCTTGGCGGCGCCGACGTCTTCGACGATCACCTGCGCGCCTGCAAGGACGTCAGTATCAAGCTCGCGCGTGTCGGTGGTGTGGGCGCCGACGGCGAGGACGATGGCGCCGTCGCGAAGATGCTCGGCGCTCAGGATCGGAGAAGGGGAGGAGGTTGCGGTGACCACGAGTTCAGCGCCGGCCACCGCCTCGTCGGCAGCGGACGTGCCCGCCTCAGCCCAGGGATAGGCAAAACCGTCCGGGCGAGTCCGGGAGACGAACGTGCAGGAGACGTCGAGGACGTCCTCGAGCGTGGCGGCGTGGCCAAGGCCCTGGGCGCCGGTGCCGAAGATGACGGCGTTTACGGGGTCGTCGAGAAGCGAAAGCACCCCAGCGACGGCGACGGCGGGGGTGCGGAGGGTGGTGAGCGCGGCGGCGTCGATAAGCCACTCCGGCGTGAGCGTTTCGCCGCCCATGAGCAGGTACGAGCCCTGGATCAACGGGACATCCACGGTCGAGCCCGGCGGCTGGATGCCGAGCACCTTCACGCCGACCGCACCGTCGAGCGCCGACGGAAGCAGGTGCATCTCGCCGTGGGGGAGGCCGACCTTTTGGCGCTGCGAGTCAGTCGCGGGGTCGAAGCCGCTGAGCAGCGCGTCGCGCACGGCCTGGACCGCGGCGGCGGGGGAGAGGGTGGCCATTGCTTCGTCGTAGTCCACGTAGCGCATGGCGGCCAGTGTAGAGGAGTTACACGGCTCCATCTCGGGATGGCCGATCCCACAACGGAGCTAACTGTGGCAGTGAGAGCGCCCAGTCCAGGGATACACGCTCCTGTTCGAGCCGTTTGTTCCCTGATGCGATCAAGAACCGCCGTGCACGTTCCTCCTCCTCGGTGAGGCGGGGGAGCACGCGTGCAGTATCCCCTGGGTCAGCGACTGCGAGGTGGAGGAACCTCTGCACGGTGTCAATGTCCATCGCTGCGCTGACTACCGAAACGGAGCACCCGTCGGCAGACAAACGGGTACGCACAGTGTTCAGGATGGCGTAGCCGTCCGCGTCCGCATCGCCCCAGTACACAATCTGCCGCGCTTGACGGACCCACGGCAGCTCGTGGAGCGCGCCGGCGGTGTACCCCGCACCCCAAACCAGCACCACGTTTGAGCCTTCGGGCGTGTGCGGCAGTGCGAGGAACGTCTCCTTGTTCTCGACGACGAGCACCCTAAGGTCATCCGGGAGCGCAAGCGAGCCAAAGGGAACGGACACATCGACAAGCCCTGGCGCCGGTGCCAACGAAAAATCCAAGAACCGTACCCTCATCATGCGGTCGCCCTCGGCGAGCCCGAGGTCGTTCACCCCAAGGAGCCGTTGCAGCAATCTCCGGTGCGTGGCGATCCACTTCGTGTCCAGACCTTCGATAGGCACCGCACGCGGACGCAGGCCGGATTGTGGTTTCACGTGAAACCAATGCAATGCGAGGCAAAGTCGGTTGAAATCTTCCGCTGAAAGCGCAATCCACGCTGAATTGGTGCGAGCAGCACGCTCCCGGAACTCCGAACTGTCGGGAAACAGCTGAATCAGACGCGCAAACCTTTCGCGAGCCAGGGCAACTTCCCCAGCACGCCCGACCACCTCTGCTACGCGATCCCATCCGGACAACATCAGTCGCACCGGCACGTCGTGTTTGCCCAAGCCCGCCCAGGAACGCGTAGCCCACTCCACCTCACCTGCGGGTTCCCATGCTTGCCAGGTGCGGACGAATTCGCGGGCGCGGGTTTCGTCGTCAAGCACCTGCGCACGAGTCGGGGGTTTCAGAGGAATGGACACCTCGACGGGTTCGTCGAGGAGCAACTGCTCCATATTGAGCTTGAGAGGTAACTGGTCAGGCAGGCGCATAGGTTTCAATGAGCTCGAAGGTGGAACGTGCGACGGGATCCTCGGTGTAGTGGACCACGATGGTGCCGTCGACGTACGGGGAGAGGGTCTTGATCAGCTTCATCGGCGTAGCCAGCACCATATGGAAGCCAAAGCTTTCAAACACGTCCATCGCAGTGCGGGTGAACACAGGGTCTGCGCGGTCAAAGGCCTCATCCAGCACCACGGTGGCGTAGCGGGGCACGTCCGCATCCACCCCCGCAAGGCGATAACGCAACGCCGCGGCGAGGCAGAAAAACACCAGCTTCTGCGCCTGGCCGCCGGACAACGACGCGGAATCCACGTGGGTGTTGTGCACCGTGCCCTCGGCGTCCACCTCGTTGCCCACGAACTTCACATGCCTGCGGGTGTCCAGCACGACGTTGCGCCAACTGCGGTCGGCACGCTCGGAGGAGCCGAGGCGATCCATGATCTTGGCCAGGCGGTGGTAGCGCTCGATGGCGGTCTTCTCGTCCGCCTCGCTCAAGCTGCCGGCGGTCGCTTCGCGCAGGTCCTGCAGGAAGTCACGCACGACGCGGTCTCGGTTGTCACGGACTTCAATCTGCAGGTAGCGCCCCTCGGTGTACGGGGAGCGGCGCAGCGACGCGTTGATGGGGCCCAGGTTGGTCTCAATGTCGCCCTTCGCGCGCTGCAGCTCCTTGTAAATCGTGTTCAGGTGCATCACGGACTGGCCGTTGAGCAGGTCCAGGAAGCGGCCGCGGAACTCCGGCAGGCGGTCCGAGCGCAGCATCTCCAACCTCGCAATAGCCTCGCCCGCAAACTCGGCCGCGGCCTGCAGCTCCGCAGACTCTGCGGACCACCGGGACTTGTAGTTGGACAGAATGTTCACGATGGCGTTGCTGGATTCCGTGATCGTCTTCGCCGCCTGCTTCGCCTGCGCGTCCAGCTGCGCGGTGACCTTGAAGGCGCTGTCGCTTAAGTTCTCCGGGGTCAGACGGCGCGTGGTGGCCGCGAGCATCGCATCCAGCTGCTCCGCCAGCGCCGGGTCCACCTCCACGTGCTCCGACTCGATCCGCTTCAGCCGCGCCTGATCGTCCTGCAGTGCCCGCGTGGCCACGGCGAGCTCGTCGTGCACGCTGCGCAACTCCTGCTCGGTGGCCTTCAACGTATCGACGGCCTCGCGCCACGCCCGCTCCAACTCCTTCGCTTCAGGCGAGGAGGTCAGCCGTTCAAGCTCGGCGCGCAGGCTCGCCAACTGCTCCTCGACGCTGATGACGTCCACGCTGGCCCACTCCATAGCGTCGATAGCCCGAGCCTTCTCCACGTCGCTGGCCAGCGCCTTTTGCTTACGCTCAACCTCTGTTAGGCGGTTGCCCGCCGCCGTTGTCGCGCGTTTCGCCTCCGCCAGCTCCGCGCGCAGCGCCTCCACCTTGGCATGGTTGGAGGAGCCGAGGCGGTAGTTGCGCCGTTCGCCCAGGCGCTGCCTGTCGTTTTTCACGTACCGGGCGGAGCCAGTCCTATCGGCCGGGTTGCGCTCCAAGCCGTCGATGGTAGCCGCGCGCTTGTCTTGCCGTTCCAGCTCGTCCACGGTGCGCACTAAGGCGTAGTCGAAGGTGGTGGCCAGCATGCGCATCAGCCAGGGGCGCATCGGGTGCTCCACCACGCGCACCTTATGAAACAGGCTGAGCGGGTTCTTCGGTCCGCGCGGCATGTCCACGCCCTCGGGCACGGTGCGGTACTCAAGCCGCATCCCCAAGTGGCGGCCATTGACCCAGCTGCTCACCTCGCGCTCGCGCTCCGCTGGCACCAAAAGAGTCGCGGCAAAACCGCCGAGCAGGCGCTGGATCACCGGTTCCCACTCGGCTTGCTCCGGTAGCACGTCGATGAGCTCACCCACGTACGGCAGCTCACGCACCGTCAGCCCGGTATCCGCACACAGCTGTGCGCGCTTCTCCACGTACCGCCGGTCAAGGTTGGAGGTGCGGTTGCCTAACGACGCCAACTCCGTCTCCACCGACGTCTCCGCGCCGGCAAGCCTCTCGTGCTCGCTTCGGGCCTTGAACCACGCTTCGCGCAGGCGTTCTCCCTGCTCCGGCGCGGCCGCCAGCTCCGCCGACGCCTGTGCTTTCAGCTCTGCGAAGCGCTCGGTGTCCAACGCCCCGTCTAACTGCACCAGAGCCGCCAGGTCGCGCACTTTCGCCTTGCGCGCAACAAGCTCGTGCTCCTCGCGGGCGATGTTGCGCTCGATCTCGCCCAGGCTCTGCCCGGCAACCTGCTCTCTCTGCACCACGGCGCGCTGCACCGCCTCCTGTTGCGCTTCCTTGCGGGCCTCGAGGGATTGCGCCTGCACTTCGAGGGCGGCGAGTTGGGCGGAGCTGACGTCGATACGCTCGCGCAGCTGCTTCGCCTCAATCGCACGTCGCACGTTGGGCAGGGCGGCAGACAACGCGGCATTGTTCTCCTGCGTCGCCTGCGCATCCTTGAGCTTGGTGTCCAGCCCCGGCAGGGGAGCGAGCGTCTCAATCTGCTGGTGCACGTCTTCGAGCCGCTCGTACGCCTGGCGCAGGTCCTCGTGCGTGGCCACGGCGTCCTCCGCGACCTGGAACGTGTCCGGTACGTCCAGCATGTAGTTGCGGAACAGCTCGTCCATGCTGGACAGGGACTTCGCGGACTGCGTGCGGTGCAGCAGCATCTGCGCTTCCTCGCTGCCGATACCCAGCTTGGAGCGGAAGCGGTTGGCAAACACGGAGTACTGGTCCGTGAACGTCACGCCGGCAGTTTTGTATTTCGCCTCCAACTTGCGCTTATCCAGGGAGTTCTGCAGCAACGGCACGAACCCGTCCACGTCCACCTCGCTGGGAAAAATGCCGTAGAGCGTTTTCACCTGCGCTTCCTGCTGCTGTCCCGCATTGAGGCGGTAGATTGCGGCGAGCGTGAACGCCTCCTTCCCGGCGCGGTAGGTCAGCGCGACAATGCTGGCTGTCGCTCCGGAGCGCAGGTACTGGCTGCGGATCTCGCCGGTGGCCGGGTCCTCGCTGCGGCGCCACGCACCGCGGATATAGGACACGCGGCTGCGCCCCTTGTCACGGCCGGTTTCCTGCTGGGCGGCGGCGTTGAACCGCAGCTTGCCAGGCGGGACTAGTACGGCGGAGAAGGCGTCGATAAGCGTGGACTTGCCCGAGCCGGACGCGCCGGTGATCAAAAACCCACGCTCGCCGACGGGGATGTCGTAGTAGCCGTCGAACGTGCCCCAGTTGACCAGCTGCACGCGCGCAAGACGGAACTGCTCTGTCACTGTTCTTCCCCTTCCTGTGCCAGGCGCAGATACTCCTCGCGCAGCGCGTGGACCGTGTCAGCGTCGAAGATGTGGCGCAGCACAGGGGAGACCTCCCAGCGCCCCTCGGTCTCCGTGTCGGTGAGCAGGCTGTACTTGCGGATGGTGTTCACCGCCGCGGTGAAGCGCTTCTTAAACCCGGACTCGTCACGGTTGTCCACCGCACGGACGTAGCTGATGGCGCCATACAACTCATCTTCTCCCACCACGACGCGCTCGCCTGGGGTAGACATGCCCAGCTCGTGGCGCAGCTGCAGCAGGATCGCGGTTTGCAAGTGCGTCAGCGCCTCCGTGCGCAACACCGGCGGCACTTTCACGTCCTCGTTGTCCGGGCGGACGTGGCGAGTGAACGCGATGCCGGCGTCCTCGTCCACAACCAGCTCCAAAAACACATCGTGCAGCCGAGAGCGCAGCGTCTCCGTGTCGGTGGTGATGGCGTGCCAGGTTTCCTTCTTCCGGTCGGCGGTGATGAGCGGACCTTTGAGCAGGTCCACCAGTGCGCGCCGGGTTTCCTCGGACAGGATGCCCGTGTCGCCCGTCCACAGCGGTTCCGTCATTGCATCTCCTTTACTGCTGCGGCGTCGAAATGCCACCGCGGGACCGTCGCCAAGCGAATGCTCCCATCGTCTTCCTCGAAGCGCACCTCTTCGCTGCCGTCCTGCCGCACCCCATGCTTCAGGGCCAGGTACACAAGGCCCACCACCGACCCCAGCCCCTGGGAGGCGGGATGGCGCTCGAGCACCTTGCCTATCGACGCCCCTCCGGCCATCCCAACCGTCTCCCCAACTGCCGCGATAAGCTCTTCCAAGTCGATCTCGCTTTCACGTACCGCCTGGTAGAGCGCCTCCGCGTCGCCCTCGCCGGGTTCAAACGCCTCCACCGCAGTGGTGATGACCTCCGCACCCGGGTCCGCCAGCTTGATCTGCGCCACCGAGGTGATCTGCATCCCGATGCGCTGCAAGGGCGTGTCCATCTTGTGGGTGGCTGCAAGCTCCTCGCGCTCCGCGGCGTCGGCGGCGAGCTTGCGAGTGTCGCGTAAAAGCTCGATCATTCGGCGGTCCTCGGCAAACTGTTCGCTGGCCACGTAGTTGCGTAGGTTGCGGGCCAGGCGCGTCATCATACGGTTAACCTCATAGCCGGCGTCTTCCATGTCGCGGAACAGCCTGCGGAATTTCGCCCGCTCTTCGTGTGTCATCGCGGTGTTGTCGGCGCGCTCGAGCACCTGCCCAATCCACGTGTCCAACCACGCGCCGCGTTCCGGGTCGACCACCAACGAGTAGAACGCGTTGAAGCTTCTGCCAGCATCGGATTCCCCGATCAAGTCCACGCCGGCGAAGATCTCGTCCAGCACGTCGCCGCGCGAGCCCTCCGGATCCAGCAGTTGGCGGCGCAGCTGCGTATTGAGCGTTTCCAGCTCGTGCCGCACGCGCGCGAAATCGCCGGGGATCGCATTCGCCTGCTCCAGAATGTCGCCCACCCGTTCGTGCACGGTGGCGGGGGAGGGCAGCTCGAATTCCCCGCGCTCGACCTGCTCGATCTCTGCCTCGATGCGGGCGCGTTCGGCGTCGAGGTGCCTCAGGCGGGAGTCGATGTTCGGGTCCGTGTCCCGCGCGAGCGCCTGCAGGGCATTGCTTATCGACGCCACCCGGCTCGCCGTCACCGCCGATCGCGGTGCACTGACACGGTCCATCACCTGCAGCGCGGTGAGCGTTTGCTCGCTTGGTTCAAGCGTCTCACCCGTTTCCTTGGTACCGGACTTGCGCACCAGCCACCCGGCTTTCACCCAGTCGTTGCAGTACGCCTGGGGTTTTTTCGGGAGCTCGAAGATACCGCGCAACACCGCGAAGTCCTCAGCCATGAGCTGATAGAGCTGCTCCGCAGGTCGGACCTCTGCGCCTCGCGGGAAGTGCTCCGCCACGACCGCGAGTAGCACCGGGGCGTTGTCCGCGTGCAACAAACGGATCGCGGCCGACTGCTCCTTTTCACGCTTATATGTCAGCGCCCGGGCCTGAATGGTCATGCCGACTATCATCCCATAGCACCCTCCCACCTGCACCGAAAAACTTTTTTGCTCTAGGTGTAGACACACTGAGGGCGATCGTCTATATCCGCTTTTGGGCCCCTCCGTCCACGGTCCATCCCCCCGAGACCGGTTGAGCACTCACCCACCCCCCATTTAGAGTGCGAGTAGGCGGAAGGAATTCCGCTATTCTCAAGCGTTTTTAGGCGCCTAGGGTTAAGGGTCAAAATGTCCGCGTCCCCTTTGACCCTTAACCCATCCATTACCCCCTTGGATTGAGAAAACCACGCCGTCACGGCGAACCGGAGAGGACGTGGTGTGCGTAAACCCAAACATAGATGATCTACTGAGCAACCATTGAATCGATACCAAATGCCCGAAGTACCAGTGCAGGTCTTTGGTCTCAGTGTTTCGCAGAGCCGGTGCTCTCGTGTTCCGCGTATTTGGTACCGGGAAACTCGGGGGGTCAAGTCGCGACTTCGTTATCGCCACCGCCACTGCCGCCAGCGCCCTTACAACAGCCGGGTTTCACGTGAAACATTCGAAGCCACCGGCCGCAGTGCCCACGTGCCAAGCGATCGCGGGCTTCGTCGACAATAAATGCTCCAGGCCCCTGAAGGCCCCTGACGGCCTGAACGCACCCAACCTTTTCACAACCTTCACCTGCGAATTTCTGTTTCCCACTATGGTCAGAGGCAATCCAGTGGTTGTTCCTTCGAAGAGAGGTAAAAGGATGCACTCCATCGATTCCAACGCGTGTGTATTGGCCCTGTCTCCGGACCAAGATCCGCGCCTTCATGTGGAAAGCGGCGACGAGGTTACGGTTCTTACCCTTGACTGCTTCTCCAACACGATTACCGACGAGTCCCAGTTGTTCAGCACCGTCGGCTGGGACAAGGTCAACCCAGCCACCGGCCCAATCGCGGTCAAGGGAGCACGCCCTGGCGACACGCTGAAGGTGGAGATCCTCAGCATCGAAGTCGGCGAGCAGGCCACCATGACCACCCACCCTGATTTCGGCGCACTGCCCGGCACGGTGGAGGAGCGCACCCGCATCGTCCCGATCCGCGATGGCAAGGCGCAGTTTTCTGACGACATCACCATCCCCATCCGCCCAATGATCGGCGTCATCGGCACCGCACCGGCATCCGAGTCGGTACCCACCGGTGAGCCGCGCCAGCACGGCGGCAACATGGACACCAAGGAGATCGTTGCCGGTTCCATCCTGTACTTGCCAGTGGAGGTCGACGGCGCGAACTTGAGCCTTGGCGACGTCCACGCGGTGATGGGCGACGGCGAAGTCGCAGTCTGCGGCGCCGAGATCGAAGCCGAGGTGAAGATCCGCGTCACGGTGCTCGAGGGCCGCCCGCTGCCACTGCCGTTCTTGGATTCCGGCGACGCGGTCTACGCCATTTCCTCCGAGGTCGAACTGATGGATGCCGTCAAGGAATCGACCCGCATGATGCGGGACTGGCTCGTGAGTGCATCTCGCCTCGACGCGACCGACGCTCTCATGCTCCTGTCCCTGACTGGCGACACCCAGATCAGCCAGATCGTCGACCCCCGCATGACTGCTCGCTTCCGCTTGCCCAAAACGATCCTCAAGCAGTGCGGTGTGGAACTGCCGTAGCTAACGGGCAATTCACCATTGCGCATCTGCTTTAGGCGTAGTGAACCCCTCCGGGGGAGTGACGGTAAACCCGAGGTCCCTGAGCGCCTCTGCAGCAGCTTCGGGATGATCTCGGGTTGCCGCAGAAGCCTGTTTAGAAAGCCATACTCGGCGTCGTTCCTGTAGTGCAGGTTCCCATCCTGGCCTCCCGCGGAATCCACATTCGCTGATCACAAAATAGAGGAAGTCCTCAAGCGACGGACGAAAACGCTTTCCTCCCACAGGTAAGTGCAATTCATCTAGGCGGCCCTTCTTCCTCGGGTTGCCTGATTTGTCCTGAAAGTTCTGCATTAACGCTGGACTGAGCAACCCTGCGACCCCTGAGTAGTGGATATGCGCACAGGGCGCGCTGGTGTAGTCACGCTCAAACTCGAAACGTATGCCCGGCGACGTAGCAACCCGCAGTTCGAATTTGCTGCTCTTTACGGCTAGGAACTTCTCCGACGAATCGGATGACAGTTCGTAATTGATAATCACGTGAAAGAGTTGACTGTAGTCTTCCCTGCGCACTGAGCCCTCAGGTTGTCCAGCACCGTGAACGAGAGGAGCCTTGAAATCACCCACCACGATATTCTTGTCGATGTTTAGCTTGGCTTTCGCCTGTAAATCCGCTCTGCATGCCAGCGGCAACGCCTCAAGTAACGTGTCTCTTACGTCGCCGAGAAACCGCCCTGCCGCATCATGCACTCCCAAAACGACCCTCACCGAGCAGTAAGAGAACTGTCTGCAGCTCGTCGTACACGGTCCGCTCATCCTCGCTCAACATGCCGGCATTCGCCAGCACCTTGAGGTCTTGAAATTCAGCATGGGGAAGGCGAGTGGTGGCCCTTAGAGATGCCAAACACTCTCGCTTCCTTTCAAGAAGCTCTTCACTATTGGTGACAGTGATTTCCAATGGCAACTTTCTCGCCTCCGTCTGCTTCTTTCGTAACCAGCAGTTTTATTAACCGACAGTTTAATAGGTGCCGAGAATCTTCAGCACAAAATTAGCACACCTGTTCGCATGGCCGCTCGCTTCCGCCTGCCCAAAACGATCCTCAAGCAGTGTGGCGTGGAACTGCCGTAACCGCACCTCACAACCGCAAAACCACGCTATCTACCTGCATGTTTAGCAGTATTTTGCACTAAGACTAGACAAGCCATTTACACATGATCTATATTTGAGCCGGAGCCCCGCCCACGGTTACACCCCCCCGAGAACCGGCTGAGCACTCACCCACCCCCCCATTTAGAGTGCGAGAGGCGCGGGCTCCCTTTGGGGGACATAGTCCCCACCCAGGGCCTTCGGGTCCTTTGCAGCGGCCCATGCCCCCCATTGGCCGCTGCATAAATTTTTAAACTCCACTAATCCGCCGAGACCGGCACGGTCAACCAGGCGGAAGCAGCAACGACGACTGCTTCGGTGCCACGGTCGAGTGTGGGCTGGAGATCAGGTGCGAACGCCGGGTTGTGGTTGCCCACAGCCTTGCTCATGTCCGCGAAGCCTCCCAGGCCCCAGTAGGTGTAGGGGACACCGAGCGCGTCGGGGATGATGGAGAAGTCCTCGGAGGCGGGTACGGCGTCGAGGTCGCAGGATTCGTCGCCAAAGTATGCGTCGAAGGCTTCGCGGACGGTGTCGGTAGCGTCCCCGTCGTTGTCGGTAAGCGGGTAGCGGTCGTAGTAGGTGAACTCGGGTTCCATCGGGCTGCGGGCGGCGACGCATTCGGCGCGCACGATGCGCTCGATGGCTTCCTTGAGGTGCTCGCTGACCTCGCTGCTGTATGCGCGGGTGTTGATGAGCAGTTCGGCGGAGTCCGTGATGATGTTGGACTTCGTGCCCGCGTGGATCGCACCGACGGTCACCACCGCGGTTTCCTTGGCCGCCACTTCGCGCGAGACGATGGTTTGCAGGCGCATCACGATGGTGGAGGCAAGCACCACCGGGTCCACGCCCAATTCCGGCATCGACCCGTGGGAGCCTTTGCCATGCACCGTGACCTTCACCGAGAATGCGGAGGACAGCACCGGTCCGCGTCGCGTGCCCACGTGCCCGCCGGGCAGGCTGGCCAGCACGTGTTGGCCCAGGTACACATCGGGCCGCGGCATTGCCTGTTCCAACCCGGCCTCGAGCATCGCGCGGGCACCTTCAGCAGTCTCCTCAGCGGGCTGGAAGACGCCGATAAATGTGCCGGACCATTGGTCCTTGTGCTCGTTGAACGCCTGCAACGCGGTGAGCAGCGACATGAGGTGAACATCGTGGCCGCACGCATGGGCGACGGGAACCTCCACGCCGGTCTTGGCGTCAACCTGCGTGGCCGTGGAGGCATAGTCCTTGCCAGAGGCTTCCTTGACCGGCAGCGCATCAATGTCTGCGCGCATGGCCACGACTGGGCCCTCGCCATTATCGACGACCGCCACCACCCCTGTTTCCCCCACACGGGTCACCCGGATACCTGAGGATTCCAGTTCCTTAACGATCCGCTCCGCGGTCGCATGCTCCTGCATGGACAGCTCGGGGTGTTGGTGGAAGTGCTTGTACAGCGCTTCGCGTTCGGTTTGGGTTGACGCGAGGCCACCCAAAATCTTCTTGACCTTGCCAATCTCGACAGACATACCTTCACGCTACGCCTACCTACCTACTAGGTCGTGGCATAAGGAAACCCGCCACTGCGTGTTCTCAGTGGCGGGTTTGGGCTTCGAATTTCTCCGCACCCAAGTATAAACACGGACTTAATAAAGGAAAAGCCCTAACTGTGTTTTGTGACGATTGTCACCGAAGAATTTCTTAGAATGACGAACTGCCACCACCAGCGGAAAAGCCTGACGAGGACACGCCGCCACTAAAGCCACTCGAGGAGGACGACGCCGCCTTTGCCGCCTGCACGTTCGCCGCGTGCCACGAGTGCATCTGCACGTATGGGACGTACCCGCCGTACCAGAACCCAGTCTCGTACACCGCCGGTGCCCGCAGCTTTTGCTTCTCCTTCACGTCGCTGAACTGCTTCTTCTTCACCTGGTCCAGGATCACGCGGTAATCGCCGAGCACGCGCACGAAGTCGTCGAGGAAGGTGGGGGAGTTCGGGTTTGCGTCCAGCGCCTCGATCCGCCCCATCAGCAGATCCAGTTCCCGCTTCAGCTCCTTGCCCTTCACCTCACTGCGCGCCCGCAGCACGTCCTCGCGGATCTTGGTCAGGTCGGCCCGTCGCGCCGCGGCGTCGCCATGCTCGACGGCGAAAAGCCTGTCGATGTTTTCCTCCGCCTTAGACACGTGCTTGACGGATTCGGCCGCGTCCGCCAACTGCCTGCGGTGCTCGTACACGTCCTTGTCGTCGTTCATGTTGATCGCGTTCAGCCCCGCCGCGCCGTGGACCAACTCGTTCATGCTCAGGAAGCGGTCGCGGACTTCCGCCCACTGGCGGCGCAGGGTTTCGTCGGCAAACGCGGACGTCAGCGAGTTCGCCCGCACGTCCACCTCGTCCAGCCGTCCTGCCAGGCGGGTGTATTCGCTGGTCACGGTGTCGTAGTCCTTGCGCGCCTGGGCGACTGCTTTTCGACGACGCCCCCGCACCGCCAACAACCCACCCCCACTAGCGCCTGCCACACCGGCACCGAGGACGCCAAGCCCGATGGTCGCGCCGATCTGATCATCAGTCGCGTCGTCCACCTGCTTCTGGGCGAGTGCCTCGGCGTTCATGGCCTGGTTCGCGGTACGGAACAGCCCGGCCGGGATGTTGCCGTCCTTCACGCCGGGTTTCATGGCGTCGAGGAGATCGGCGAGGTGGGATTTGTCGTCAAGCATGAGCTCGCGAGTCACATCCTCGCCGCCGTACACAAACGCCTGGCGTGGGTCGAGGCCAACGCCGACGATGAGCGCGCCGTCCGCAAGGTGGCCGTTCTCGCGCTTCGACTGATCGACGAGGTCCGGGTACTGGGTGCGCAGGAGTTCCTCAACGTCGTCGAGGACGTTCTTGTGGTTCGTTTTGAACACCATGTAGTGGAAATCCGTGACCACCTCAGGCGCATCAATGCGTGCAGTGTCACGCTCGAGACGGGCGCGGTCGTCGGGGGAGAGGACCTGCTGCGGGTCGTCGATAATCGCATTCGGCGCGCCATGCGTTTACATCGTGACCTGCGAAATCTCCGGCACATCCACCATGTTGTAGCCGACGGCGGCGCCACCGAAACCCACCAACGCCGTGATGCCAAGAACCGCTGCAGTCTCACTCAAATTCGCCATGGAAAAAAATTTTAGCGACGAAGTAACGCACATCGCTTGGCAAGCGATGTTAGGTTTACACGTGTCAGAGCCCTGGCATGTTTAACCGATCACATTGAGGAGAACCCCATGAAGCGCATCGCTACCGCAGCAGCCGCTGCAACCCTGTCCCTGTCCCTCGTTGCCGGCCCGGCTTTCGCTGAGACCGAGGGCACCAACGCCCCGAAGCCGGGTAAGGAAGGTTCCTCCATCTCCAAGCAGGAGGGCGACAAGGCCGGCGAGACCAAGGTCGGCTCCTCCGAGCGCTTCAAGGCGTGCAAGAAGGAAGAGAAGAAGGTCGAAGCCAAGGACGGCGACGCTAAGGCTGACGAAGCCAAGGCCAAGGAAACCAAGTCCACCGGCGACTGCATCCAGGAGCTCATCAAGGACGACAACTACAAGTCCGGCATCCTCGGCCTCCTGATCGGCGTCCCGGTTGCTCTCGTCGCACTGCTCGGCGCAGCTGCTGCCTTCTCCGGCGCTATCCCGGGCCTGCAGCTCCCGGCTCTCCCGTTCTAAGTCACACTTAGACGCGGTACTTTGACCCGGCTCCCCTGGTGGGAGACCGGGTCTTTTGTTGTGGTGAGGTTTTTCTGTTGTTCGTGCTGCGAAACGTCTTTGACACACGTTTAATAGCAGGTACACACCTCACCTCAAGGAGAAAACCATGAAGCGCATCGCTACCGCCGCTGTCGCGGCAACCCTGCCCCTGTCCCTCGTTGCCGGCCCGGCATTCGCCGCTGAAGGAGATTTTGGCTCTTCGCTCTACTACAGGGATTGCAAAGTCCAAATAGACGAAGTTTTCCTTAATTACGACCTCTCCTTGAAGGAGGCCAAGACCGACCAAGAGCGGGCCGAGATCAAGCAGGCCATCGAGGAAAACAAGACCGAATATTTAAAGGAGTACAACAGCTCCACCCCCTCCGGTGTCTGCATCAAAAAGACTGTAGATCAGGAAGCGTACAAGTCCGGCATGCTCGGTCTCCTGATCGGCGTCCCGGTTGCCCTCGTCGCACTGCTCGGCGCTGCTGCCTTCTCCGGCGCTATCCCGGGCCTGCAGCTCCCGGCTCTCCCGTTCTAGGTCGGCGCGCTTAGGCGCTACAAATTCAACCCGGTCCTTGTTGAAGGGGCCGGGTTTTGTGTTGCCATGTGGAACTTTCTTCGGTGTGCCGTCGTGGTCTCCTGGGGAAAGTGAATTATTTGGGTGCGGTGGGGGAGGAAAGTTCCCGAGAACAGCTGTTTTCACCGTCGCGTGACGCAGTGGGGACGCAAACGTCAGTGAAGAACACGAAACCTGTGTGATTTCTCCAACTCGCAACACAGATTCGGCCCGTACAAGTGAATAGCGACGGGTACGACGCCCGAGCGAATCAACTCGTGCGAATCAATTAGCGAAGGAGTAAACATGACCAACACTCGTATTGCAGCCGCCGCTACCGCTCTTGTTCTCGGCGCAACCGGACTGGCCGCCTGCAACGACTCGGAGGACGCCACCGACTCCGTGACCACCCCGACCGACGGTGTGGTCTCCGACGTCAGCGACGCCGTCACCACCGGTGGCGCCACCGCAGGTGACACGGGCAGCACGGGTGGCACGGACTCCACCGGCGATGTGGTCGTCTCCGATACGGCTGTTGTCTCCGAGGATCCGTTGGCGCCGAGCGACGCGGTCATTTCCGACGAGGTAGTGACCAACTCCATTCCGGCTGACGGTGCAGCAGGTGGCGCTGCCGACGATGCAGCTGGCAGTGCAGCCACCGCACCGACCAACTAAGCCAATACCGGCAGCGGGTAAGTCCCGCTAGAACGGTTCAGACACCGCCCGGCTAATCACTACTGCGTCAGGCTCGATCCGCTCACGCAGTTGGAGCTCGGCGGTGTTGTTGCTGTCTGAGGTGAGCACCCACCCCGCCCAGGCGTCCTTGCCGGGGGAGAAGATGCCGTCGCCTTTGCCGATGATGTTCAGGGTGGCGTCGCGAAGCCAGAGCGGGCCGACAAGATCAGCATGCTCGGTGCCTTCGAGTGGGGCGACGAAGGGTTGGTAGGCGACGGCGTTGAGGGCGGCGAGGGTGTCGTCGAAAAGCTGTTGTGCGACCGCCATATGTTGCGGGGCACCGAGATAGACGATGGTGGTGAGGGAGAGGGGGCCGGTGGGCTCGTCGCGAAGCGTGAGGTCCGACAGGCCGC
Source organism: Corynebacterium coyleae (assembly GCF_030408635.1). NCBI lineage: Bacteria > Bacillati > Actinomycetota > Actinomycetes > Mycobacteriales > Corynebacteriaceae > Corynebacterium > Corynebacterium coyleae. The sequence goes on from NZ_CP047198.1 coordinate 2,475,051, forward strand.
CGAGTGCCGCCGCGAACCGCGTGGGGCCGCCCATATCCTCGAAAAAGAAGTAGTCAAGCGCTTCGTCGCGGTTCGTGGTGGAGAAGTCCACGAGCGCGTTGAGCTCGTAGAGCTGGAGGTCCTCAGGTGCGGCGAGGTTGTCGTACGCGGCCTGGCAGCGGAGATCCCAAAGCACATACTCGTCCTCGATGGGGTGGGGGTGCGGCGACACCGCCGCAATCTCGACGCCGCTGGCCCGGATGCGGTTCAGGTAGAGCTCGTACGCGCCGTCGAGGTCCGGCTCGTGCGCCACGAAATGAGTGGTGACGATCTCGAAGGACATGCGAATGACACTACGCCATTGGGGGAGCGGGCAGATGTTTCACGTGAAACGGTGCGCCTAGTTGGGGAGGCGATACTTTCGCTTGCGGCTTGTCGGTGGGGCAGTGGGCACAATTTCACCCACATCCACCATGCTGCGGAGTCTTGGGCGCAGGGTATTGACACTCACGTCTAGGTGGTCCGCGATATCGCGTGCTGCTGCCTCTCCAACTTGGGCCAGGTAGGCGATGAGTTTGTTGTCCGTTTCATCGAGTTCGATGCCGCTGCTTGAAAGAACAAACGAATCCCGCGTGTGGCCCGGACCGAGCAGCCCGCGTGTGACGAGATCACTCAACAGACTCCGCGCATCGTCACTATCAAGCCCAATGTGCTTACGGAGCTCCTTCACGGACACAGCACCCAAACCCTTGGCAATCGCCAGCGCGATCTGTTCCTCTCGAGAGCTATTAGGAGCAACCGACTCCAACCATGCCGACATTTCAGGATCAAGGATCCCGAACCTGTAGAGGATGACGGTGAACTCACCAATCCGGGCATCGAACACCGGCTGGGGCAGGCCATAGCCTTCCATCCCTTGCTTCATTCGTTGAATGCCGCTTCCCTGGTTTTCAGCCACGCGCATCGAGCCTGAAGGCGTTGGAAGGTTGCTCAGCAAGTTCGCGAGCGAAGGGTTCCTGCTTACCGACCTGTTCTCGTCGATATTGTCTTCGGTGCGATCTCCCCACAGTCCGCCGGGACTGTTTACCTCGACCCGGTCCGGGTACACATCAACCTGCACTTGCCGCCCCTGAACCTGCGGACTGTAGTCACGGTGCATCGCGGCATTCACAATCGCTTCACGCAGAGCAATCTCTGGAATCTCAGGTTCGTCGACCATATTCGACCCAACTTCCACAGTACGAACCCGGAGATTGCGCACGACAGCTTTAATCGCATCCTCGACCGCCAGTGGAAGCGGACCGTCGCAGTGAGCCCGATCAAGGAAGCGTGTCTCAGACGTCGACTTCTCCGTCGTCGGGTGCACTGCGACATCGATGAAGAGCTGCGGGAAGAACTGCTGCGGATAGCTGCCCAATGCCAACGCGCCCGCAAGGGTTGGTACGCCCTCTGCATCAAGCACATGCAGTCGCTCCAGAACCTCTGCATCGGTTCTTGTTCCCACCCGGATCCGGGATCCCCTCTTCTCCAAAGATTGGATCAGCCCGTTCCACATCTGGCCATCCAGGTCATCGAGGTTCGCCCCAGGAACAGGCAGCAACTCCGAGGAATCTGGCGTGTAGAGATTCATGAGCTGGAAGATCTCGTAGCTGGAAAGCCTCTGATCGCCATCCAGTACTCGCTTGTACGCGCCATCCCGGAGTCCTTGCGAGGTCACGTAACACGGCATCTGCTTTCCGAGGCGCTCATCGGTACGCATCGGCCGCACCTCAACCAAGATCACCGGCGAACCCTGGTATTCATCGAGTTCGACGACAGTCTCGGGTATCGGCGTCACCGGAGGCTTCTGTTGGTCGACCCTCAAAGCACTGATGAGTCGATCATTCATCGCACGAGAGTCAAAATCAGTGGCTGGCTGGAACGTACCGGTCGACTGATCTTCCTCAATGCCAAGGACGATCAGGCCACCCTTCGTATTTGCAAAGGCGCTCACTGCTTTCCAAAAGGCTGTATCCAACTTCCCCGTACCGGATTTCGCCTCAATCCAGTGATCATCATTCCGCTGGCGCCGCAGCCTGGCCATGATGTCATCCATCCGCTCACTCATGCTCTCACTGTACTCACTTTTTACAGTGAGGGCATCACTCAATACAGTGAGGACCCATTTTCACCTCTCTTTTTACAGTGAGGGCGTCACTTCATACAGTGAGGAGCCATCTCGATACAGTGAGCACCTGATGTTTCACGTGAAACACCTCGAAGAGCAACAAGGCAAAAGAAAACCGCCCCGAAGGGCGGTCGTCTCAAATCAGTGGGGGACTAGCGGGCAGCGCCTGCTTGGGTGTCCGCCGGGGTGGTGACGGTGTCGTCGTCAAGCGAATCGTTCTTGATCTTGCCCGCAGCGAACTTGTTCACGATCAGGGCGATCGCGCCGTCGCCGGTGACGTTGGCGGCGGTGCCGAAGGAGTCAACGACGATGTAGGACGCGATCATGAGGGAGACCATGGACTCGTCGAAACCGAGGTTGGACTGCAGCAGACCGACAGCGGCCATGATGGCGCCACCCGGCACGCCCGGCGCGGCGATCATCATGATGCCCAGCAGGAGGATGAATCCGATGACCTGGCCGGCGGAAATATCCAGGTTGGCCATGAACACGATGGAGAGCGCGTAGAGGGTGATCTTCATCATCGAGCCGGACAGGTGAATCGTCGCGCAGAGCGGGACCACGAAGCCGGCGACGTCCTCGTCAACCTTGTTCTTCAGGGTGGACTTGTAGGTGACCGGGATGGTCGCGGCGGAGGACGAGGTGCCCAGTGCGGTGAAGTATGCCGGCAGCATGTTCTTCAGCGCCTTGAACGGGTTCACGCCAGCGACGGTGCCTGCGACGAGGTACTGCAGCAGGACGATCACGACGGTCATCACGACGGAGAGCAGTAGGACTACGCCCATGGCCGCCATAGTGTCGCCGAAGTTCTCGTTCATGCCCAGGTTGAGGAAGGTGCCGAAGATGAACAGCGGCAGCAGCGGGATCACGAACGTGACCACGACCTTGAGCACGATGTCGTTGAGCTCGCCGAGCACCTTGAACAGGTTGTCGGACTTCACTGCCGTCATGGACAGGCCGACGACGAAGGCGAGGAGCAGCGCGGACATGACTTCCAGTGGTGGCGGCATTTCAACGCTGAAGTAAGGGGAGAGGCCGCCGGCATCGGGGTCGGCGACATCGGTGATGAGGGTCTTGCCGTCCAGAAGCCTCGGGTACAGCGTGGACGCCGTGAACCATGCGATCAGGCCGGAGATGAACGTGGAGCCGTATGCGACACCGGCGGTGACGCCGAGCCACTTGCCCGCACCCTGGCCCAGACCCGCGATGGCGGGTGCGATGAGGGCGAAGATGAGGACCGGCACGAAGAAGCCGAGGAAGTTAGAGAACAGCCCGTTGAACGTGACAAAGACGCGGGCAAGCCAGTCCGGGAAGAAGAAGCTGCAGGCGAAGCCCAAGGCAATCGCTACAACCACCCAGAACAGCAATGAGTGGAGGATTTTCTTTTGCATGGGCCTAGCGTAGCCCGTATTTATGCAATCTACTGTATTTTGATCATATTTTTTTGCAGGTGAGCGTCCGGTCGTATGCTTAGTGGCTATGAGTCCGTTCGCGAACATGAGCTCCCTTAACGTTGTCCTCGGCATTATCTTCTCGTTGCTAACGCTTGCGCTGTTCATCCCCGGCGCGCTCGCCTCTGCGGGCAAGCTGCCCGGCAACAAGTGGATCGGCCTCCACGTGCCGGCTGTGCGCAAGGACGAAGGCATTTGGAACCAGGCGCATAAGGTAGCGGGTCCGTTCTGGGTGCTGGCCGCGTTGGCGCTCGCGTTCGGCGCGGCGTTTTCGTTCATCGCTTCCGGCTGGATGTGGGTCATGCCGGCGATCGCGGCGGTAGCGGCGGTGATTTCGGCGTCCGTGGGCGGCAACTTCGGTGCGCGCGCCGCGACGTTGGTGGAGCACGCGCGTGAGCAGGCGCCTGCGCAAGAAGAGGAGAAGCCCGCGGTGAACCTTGATGCTTTGCGACGAGCCGCCGACCACGCCGACAACAACGAATAAAATGAGCCCGCGAAGCCGGATCCTCGGCTACACTTCCTTTTTGTGACGTACATGACTTCTCAAACATGGTGGTGGCTCGCCTAACTGGCGCGCCACCTAGCGAAGTCACGGCCCGCCAGCTTGTCCCCCAAGCGCCGCGGGCCTTTTTTATCCCTCGGTGCAAGCAAGAACAGAACCGAGGATCACATGAAATTCACCCGCCAAGAGGTGCGCTACCACGAGGATGTGGCAAGCCTCTTCGCCCACATCGGCGGCCTCGACGCAACCGACACGGTGTTGCTCGAGTCCGCTGACATCACGACACGTTCGGGGTTGCAGTCGTTGGCGGTGCTGCGGTCGTCGATACGCATTACTTGCTCCGGCAACCGCGTGACGCTGACACCGCTGACGCCGTCGGGCGAGATTATTGCGAACGAGATCGGGCTCGAGCACGAGTTTCCGCGCGTTGATGTGGAGGACGAGCGCGAGCGCCTGACCGCGGCGTCGACGATGGATGTCCTGCGCAAGTTGACCTCCACCGAGGGCAATGAGGGCTTTCCGCTGCTCGCGGGCGGTTTCGCGTTTGATTACCTGGAGACGTTCGAGCGTCTGCCCGAGGTCGCGGACGGCGACAACACCTACCCGGATTACGAGTTCGTGCTCGCCGAGGTGGTGCTGCGCGTGAACCACCAAACCGGCACGGCGTACCTCGCCGGGGTTGATGCTGCAGGTGACGGCATTGATCTCACCGAGATTGCAGCACTTATCGACGACGCCCCCGCACCCACCGCACCAACCACCCTCACCGGCACCCTGGTCGCCGAGGCGGATATGCCGGACGAGGAGTTCCGTGGGGTAGTGGAGCAGCTGCAGGGCAACATTTACAACGGCGACATCTACCAAGTCGTGCCGGCGCGCAGCTTCACCGCCGACTGCGACGACGCCTTCGGTGCGTACCGCCGCCTGCGTGCCGCGAACCCCTCGCCGTACATGTTCTACATCCGTGGTGAGGGCTACGAGCTGTTCGGCGCCTCGCCGGAGTCGAATCTGAAGTTCTCGCCGGCCACGCGCCAGGTGCAGCTGTATCCCATTGCCGGCACGCGCCCGCGCGGGCTGAACCCGGACGGCACGGTCAATCACGAGCTGGATACGCGCATGGAACTGCAGTTGCGCACCGACGCCAAAGAGGTTGCCGAGCACACCATGCTGGTGGACCTGGCCCGCAACGACATGGCGCGCGTGGCCGAGCCGCGCACCCGCAAGGTGCAAGACCTGCTGCAGGTGGATCGCTACTCGCGTGTGATGCACCTGGTCAGTCGGGTCACCGCGACCCTGGCCGCGGACCTCGACGCACTTGACGCCTACCGCGCGTGCATGAACATGGGCACGCTCACCGGCGCACCGAAACTGCGCACAACCGAACTGCTGCGTTCCGTGGAAGGCAAGCGCCGCGGCTCCTACGGCGGGGCGGTGGGGTACTTGCGTGGCGACGGCGAATTCGACACCTGCATCGTCATCCGCTCCGCCTTCGTGGCCAATGGCAAGGCCATCGTGCAGGCCGGCGCGGGCGTTGTGCGCGACTCCGTGCCTCAGTCCGAGGCTGACGAAACTCTGCACAAGGCCTACGCAGTCCTGCATGCACTCGCCGGTGGCCGCGACCTGGAGGTGAAGAAATGATCGTCCTGCTGGATAACCAAGACTCCTTCGTTTACAACCTGGTGGACGCGTTCGCGGACTACGACACCGTGGTCTACCGCAACACCGTTACCGCCGACACTGTGCTGAACGCCAACCCAGACCTCATCGTCCTTTCGCCCGGCCCCGGCTACCCCGCGGACGCCGGCTGCATGATGGAGGTCATCGAACGCGCTCAGGGCCGCATCCCGATTCTGGGCATCTGCCTGGGATTTCAGGCGTTGGTGGAGCACTTTGGTGGGCGGGTTGAGCCGTGCGGGCCGGTGCATGGGTCGTCGCAAAGCATGGTGCTTAACGACGGCCGCCACGTCCCCGTCGCGCGCTACCACTCCCTCGGCGCCACCACCGCGCCACCCGGTATTACGCCGCTGGCGTGGACCGGCACGGAGATCGGCGACGTGATCATGGCCGCCGAAACCGACGATGGCATGTCCATCGGACTGCAGTTCCACCCCGAATCCATCCTCACCCCCTCTGGCCCGCAAATCCTGGACCACTGTGTGACGAAATTACTACAGAAAGGCCACGACAATGACTAGCCAACTCGAGATCTTCCGCCGCTTCATGGACAACCCCGAGCCCACCCTCGAGGAGGCCATCGAGGCGTTTACCCCGCTGACCGTCGGCGATTACGACGACGTGCACATCGCCGCGCTGTTGGCCATGATCCGCACGCGCGGGGAAACCTTCGCCGACATCGCCGGTGCGGCCCGCGCGTTCCTTGCCGCCGGGCGTCCGTTCCCGGTGACGGGGGAGGGGATCATGGACACCGCCGGTACGGGTGGCGACGGCGCGAACACCATCAACATCACCACCGCCGCTTCGCTTACCGCAGCTGCCGGTGGCGTGAAGATGATCAAGTGCGGCAACCGCTCCGTGTCCTCGAAGTCCGGTTCGGCGGACGTGCTCGAGGCGCTGAACATCCCGCTGGACCTCGACCCGGATCGTGCTGTGCGCCAGTTCGAGTCCTCCAACTTCACGTTCCTGTTCGCCCCGGCGTACAACCCGGCGATCGCGTTCGTGCAGCAGGTCCGCAAGACGCTGGGCGTGTCTACGCTGTTTAACACGATGGGCCCGCTGCTCAGCCCGGCACGCCCGGAGTTCCAGATCATGGGCATCGCCAACCCGGCGCTCGGCCAGGTGATTGCGGAAACGATGCGTGAGCTGGGCCGTAACCGTGCGCTCGTCGTCCATGGCGCGGGCACTGACGAGATCGCGGTCCACGGCGAGACCGAGGTCTGGGAGCTCAAGGACGGCGAGATTACCCACTACACGGTCACGCCCGAGGAGCTCGGGGTGGAGCGCCACAGCCTGGAGGACCTACGTGGCGGCAACGGTGCCGAGAACGCAGCCTTCATGCGCGCCACGTTCGCGGGGGAGGGCCCGGCTGCCCACCGTGATGCCGTTGCCGTGTCCGCGGGTGCGATGTTCTACCTCTACGGCATCGCGGATTCGCTGGCGGCCGGTACCGAGCACGCGAAGCAGTTGATTGCGGACGGCACGGTGGCCGATTGGCTCGCCACCCACGAGGAGGCCGATTACAGTGGCTAAGATTTTGACCAATATCGTTGAGAACCGAAAACGTCACCTTGACGATATTCGCGCACGCGTCGCCCACGTTGCTTTCGACACGTTACGCAATTCGGAGCGCTCTCTCTACGACTCCCTCGCCCGCCCCGGCACCGCGTTCATCATGGAGTGCAAGTCCGCGTCACCCTCGCTCGGGCCGATTCGCGACGACTACAAGCCGGGGGAGATCGCGTCGGTCTATTCCCGCTACGCCGCTGGCATCTCCGTGCTGTGCGAGCCGGACTACTTCAACGGCGACTACGACCACCTGGCCACCGTCGCCGCCACGACGCATCTGCCGGTGCTGTGCAAGGACTTTATTATCGACGAGGTCCAGATCTACGCCGCGCGCTACTTCGGCGCCGACGCGATCCTGCTCATGCTCTCCGTCCTTAGCGACGAGGAGTACGCGCACCTGGCCTCCATCGCCGAGTCACTCCACATGGACGTGCTCACCGAGGTGATCAACGAGGAAGAAGCCCACCGCGCCATAAAGCTCGGCGCAAAGATCTTCGGCGTGAACCACCGCAACCTTCACGATCTCTCCATCGACCTCGACCGCTCCGCACGCCTCGCCGAACTCGCTCCCGATGGGGCAGTGGTGGTCTCCGAGTCCGGCATCCGCGACTCCGCAACCGTGCGTCGCCTCGGCGGCCACTCGGATGCGTTCCTGGTCGGCAGCCAGCTGACCTCCCAGCCGGACATCGACCGCGCCTGCCGCGAGCTCGTCTACGGCCCGAACAAAGTCTGCGGACTGCGCACCGGCTCCGCCGCCCAGGCTGCCAAGGCGTGCGGCGCGGTCTACGGCGGGCTCATTTTCGACGACGCCTCCCCGCGCAATGTTTCACGTGAAACAGCCACCGACATCATTGCCGCCGAGCCCGGGCTGGACTACGTCGCGGTTTCCCGCCGCACCTCGGGTTACGACGAGCTCGTCCAACCCGGCATCACCGCCGTGCAGATCCACGCGCCGTACCAGGGCTCCGTGGAGACGGAACTGGCGCTCATCGAATCCGTGCGCAAAGAGGTCGACGTCGAGGTCTGGCGTGCCGTCTCCATGACGCAGCCGGATGGCGAAAAGGTGGCCGAGGCGGTTGCTGGGGTCGTCGACAAGCTAGTGCTCGACGCCCACGACGGCGGCTCGGGGGAGCGTTTCGACTGGACGCGCGTGCCGGACGCCGTGAAGCAGAAGGCGTTCCTCGCGGGCGGCCTCAACCCCGACAACCTCACCTATGCGCTGCGCGTCGGATGCGCCGGCCTCGACCTGAACTCCGGCTTCGAAGACCCCAACGGCCACAAAGACGCGGGCGCGCTGCGACGCGGCTTCGACACAATCGGCAACTACCACGATTAAAGGACACCCTATGACTCTCCTCCCTGCGTACTACGGTGAATTCGGCGGACAGTTCATCCCCGAATCCCTCCTGCCAGCGCTCGACCAACTCGAGCAAGCCTTCGTCGACGCGTTTAACGACGAGGCCTTCATGGCCGAATACCGCTCCCTCCTGCGCGACTACCTCGGCCGCCCAACCCCGCTGACTGAATGCCGCAACCTGCCCGTCGACGGCAACGCGCGCATCTTCCTCAAACGCGAGGACCTCGTGCACGGCGGCGCCCACAAAACCAACCAGGTAATCGGCCAGGCGCTGCTGGCGAAAAAGATGGGCAAGACCCGCATCATCGCGGAGACCGGCGCCGGCCAGCACGGCACCGCAACCGCGCTTGCCTGTGCGCTGCTTGGCCTTGACTGCGTGATCTACATGGGCAAGACCGACATGCAGCGCCAGGCGCCGAACGTGTACCGCATGCGCTTGATGGGCGCGAAGGTCGTCGGCGTGGAATCCGGCGCGGGCACCCTGAAGGACGCGGTGAACGAGGCGCTTCGTGACTGGACCGCAACCTTCCACGAATCCCACTACCTCCTTGGCACGGCTGCCGGCCCGCACCCGTTCCCGAAGATCGTCAAGGAATTCCACCGTGTCATCTCCACCGAGGCCCGCGCCCAGATCCTTGAGCGCACCGGCGCCCTGCCGGACGTGGTCGTCGCCTGCGTCGGCGGCGGCTCCAACGCCATCGGCATGTTCGCCGATTTCATTGACGACGACACCGTCGAACTGGTCGGCGCCGAACCCGGCGGCGAAGGCTTCGGCCAAGGCAAGCACGGCGCCGCCATCGCCCAGGGCACCATCGGCATCCTGCACGGCACCCGCTCGTACCTCATGCGTGACGACGACGGCCAGGTTGAAGAGTCCTACTCCATCTCCGCCGGCCTGGACTACCCGGCCGTCGGCCCGGAGCACGCCTACCTCGCCCAGTCCGGCCGTGCGAAGTACGTGCCCGTCACCGACGACGAGGCCCTCGACGCCTTCCAGGCCCTATCCCGCCACGAGGGCATCATCCCGGCGCTCGAGTCCTCGCACGCCCTGGCCTACGCCCTGAAGCGCGCCGCCGAGCACCCGGCCGACGCCGAGCCGCTGAACATTCTCGTCGCCCTGTCTGGCCGCGGCGACAAGGACATCGCACACGTGCGAGCAACCCTCGAGCAGAAGGAGAACAAGTAAATGTCGCGCTACGAGCAACTCTTTGCCAAGGGGGAGGGCGCGTTCGTCCCCTTCATCATGCTGTCCGACCCGAACCCGGACGACGCGGTGGAGATCATCTCCGCCATCGTCGAAGCAGGCGCCGACGCACTCGAGCTCGGCGTGCCGTTCTCCGACCCGGTCGCCGACGGCCCCGCCATCCAGGGCGCCCACGTCCGCGCTCTCCGTGGGGGAGCAACCGTGCAGCAGTCCCTCGACCAGGTGCGCACCATCCGCGAGCGCTACCCGGACCTGCCGATCGGCATGCTGATCTACGCCAACGTCGCCCACACTCGCGGCCTCGACCGCTTCTACACCGAGTTCAAGGAGGCCGGCGCCGATAGCGTATTGCTTCCCGACGTCCCCGTGCGCGAGTCTGACCCCTTCACCGCCGCCGCCGAGCGCGCCGGCATCGACCCGATCTTCATCGCCCCGGCCAAGGCCTCCCGCGAGGTCCTCGAGGGCGTGGCCGCTAACTCCCGCGGCTACATTTACGCCATTTCTCGCGACGGCGTCACCGGCGCGGAGAATGAGGCGACAGTGGAGGGGCTGCGTGAGGTCGTCGATAATGTGCAGTCCTTCGGCGGCGCACCGGTACTGCTCGGCTTCGGCATCTCCCGACCCGAGCACGTGCGCGACGCGATCGCCGCTGGGGCCGCCGGCGCGATTACCGGGTCGGCGATTACGAACATTATTGATAAGTATGTCGTCGATAATCGTGTGGAAAACATGGACAGGCTGAAACGGGAACTTTCCGACTACGTCAGCGCCATGAAGCAGGCTACGATCGCATCATGACCTGTTCACGTCGCATGTTCCTGCTCGGCACCGCCACCACCTTCGCCGGTGCCTTCCTGGCCGCCTGCGGGGAAGAGGCCCCCGAAGAAATTGCGAAGACCGACGTGCCGGTCGGCTCCGCGGTGATCCTGGACAAGTTCATCATCGCCCAGCCGTCCGCCGGCCAGTTCGTCGCATACTCGGCGGTGTGCCCGCACCAGCAGAAGAAGATCACCAAGGTGGAGGGCGAGACCGTTAAGTGCGTCGCCCACGGTTCCGTCTTCAACATTGCGACCGGCGAGCGCGTCTCCGGCCCGGCCGTGACCGGCCTGCGCGAGGTAGAGGTCATCGAAGCCGGCGACAAGGTCGAAGCCCAAAACCCGGCGAGTTAGCCTGCTGGCCGTAGACTCGGCCACATGAAGAAGCTCGATCCTCTCCTCGTCGGCATCGTTGTTGCTGCGATCCTCGCCTTCGTCGTGCCGGCGCGCGGCGCGTTCGCGGACGGCTTTGGGGTGGCCGTCAAACTCGCGATCGCGCTGCTCTTTTTCCTCTACGGCGCACGCCTATCGACGCAAGAAGCCCTCCGGGGCCTCACCAACTGGCGCCTCCATGCCCTCATCCTCGCGTTTACCTTCGTGGCATACCCGCTGATCGGTCTGCTCGCGCGACCTACCACCGGGCTCATCTCCGAGGACCTCTACCAGGGCCTACTCTTCATGACCCTCGTTCCGTCCACCGTCCAGTCCTCCGTGGCGCTGACCGGCATCGCACGCGGCAACGTGTCCGGTGCTGTTGTGGCGGCGTCGGTGTCGTCGTTGGTGGGTGTCGTCGTCACGCCATTGCTCGTGATGTGGCTGATGGGCGCGGGCGACGGCGTATCCGTGGATACCTCCGTCTTCACCGACATCGCCCTCCAACTCCTCCTGCCGTTCTTACTCGGCCAGCTGGCGCACAAGCGGTTGGGTGAGTTAGCCAAGTCCAAGGCCACCAAGATCGTCGACCGCGGCTCCATCTGGATGGTCGTCTACTCCGCCTTTTCCAAGGGTGTCGTCTCCGGCGTGTGGTCGAACGTCACCGCGCTTGAGATCGTGCTGCTGATCGTATTCTCCGTGGTGTTGGTCTTCGCGATGCTGTGGCTGACCCGCGTCGTGCCTGCCGCGCTGCGGTTCCCGCGCGAGGACGTCGTCGCCGTGCAGATGTGTGGCACACAGAAATCTCTTGCGACCGGCTTGCCGATGGCTACCGTCATCTTCGGCGGTGCCCAACTCGGCGTGCTTATTATTCCGCTAATGATCTATCACATGGCACAGTTGATGATCTGTTCCGCATATGTCTCCAGAAAGAGTTTCACGTGAAACATTACGTCCGCATCCATTACAACGTCCCCGAACTCGGCGGAGAGCTGCTGAATATCGCTGAGCTGGAGGAGGTGTCGTCGCAAAGCTGCACCATGCTCCGCATGATTGAACTCGACCCCGCCGAGACCATCACCGGCATCTACGTCGACGGTCGCGTCATCGGGCAGGCCAACCGACCCATGGGCACCGTGCCACACCCGCGCACCTACGACGCGATGGAAGGCATCACCGCCCGCCACCTCACCGCCGACGAATTCGAGGGCCTCTGGAGCGAAGCCCGAGCGAAGTTCCCGCACTAGCTTTATTCTTCGCCTATGGGTAGCTTTTTCGACACCATAGGCCCCTTCCTGCCTGGCCCGCTTGAAATCATCGGGTTCTACGGCAAGATTTTCCTCCCGATCCTGGTGCTGTTCTTCATCGCCCGGATGATCTTCCCAGGCCGCGCACCCATCGGATTTCGCCGCGACCTTATCGGCGGCGTCATCCGCACCATCCACATCACCCCGCACATCCCGGGTGTGGACTCGACCGTCAGATACATGTCCGTTGCGACGATCGAGGCCACCACGCCCAATGGGGTAGTGAAGTACAAGGACATCCCCGCCAGTCCCGGTGCCCTCCCCAGCGCGGTTCGTCGGCAGATTTTCAAGCGCCCCCTAAGCCAGCGCTCGCATCGGATCGACGTCGGCGACACGCTCAAAGCCCGCGAGATCCGCCGCCAGATCCAGAGTGGCGGCTACGACTTCACCCTGCCGCAGCCGGTCCGCGTGAAACTCGTCCCGCCGAAGAAGGAAGGCAAGCGCCTCTGGTACCGCGTGGTGAATTAGTTGGTGCGTCCCCACTTGTCCGCAATGCGGAGTTGCGGATGCTTGACGACGACCCCACGCGTCCGAATTAGTTGGCCCGACCCAACGATTGGGGTGGTTGGAATTGTCCGCAATGCGGAGTTTTTCGTTCGGTTTTAGTGCGTTTTATAGCGCACATAGAAAACGTTGTTTTTGCAGGTCAAAGCCGTGTCGTGGCGGGTTGTATGCTTTGCTTTATCGAACATACATACGGCCTTAAGGGGGACCACAATGACAACGGCAGTGGAGGAGAAGTGCACCGAACCTAGCGCGTTTGCGGAGTTGCTTACGGATGCAATCGAGCAGTCGCACAGAAGCATGACGCGTTGTAAGGCGGAGCTGTTGTCGTCGATACGCGCGTTTGAGGAGGGCGGTTTCGCACCGCAGATGGGGGCACGGACCACGGCGCAGTTTCTGACGCGTCGCCTGGGGATCTCGATCTCCACAGCGCACGAATATGTCCACGTCGGCTGCCGCCTCGGCGAGTTTCTGTACCTTCAGCAGCAGTTCTCTGCGGGCAAGATCAGCTACTCGGTGGTTCGCTTGCTGCTTCGCTACCTAACCCCGGCGGTAGAGCGCCAACTTGTCGACATGGCCCTGGAACTTGGCTACCACGAACTCGAGATCGCACTCACCGGGTACGACAAACCAGGAGAGGGCGGTGGCGAGAAACCGGACCACTACCTGCGCGTACACACCCGCGATAACGGCGAGATTGCCCTCCACGGGGTGCTCAACGCCTCGGATGGCGCCGCGTTCATCGCCGCGCTGAAACTCGGGGAGATCGCCTACTACGAGATGGAGGAAATGCTCGAGGATGCATTGCGCCACGAAGACGGTCGGGTCGCCGAGCTCTCCATCAGGGACATGCTGCAGAAAGCCGACGCCGTCGAACCCGCAAAGAAGGCACGCAAGACCGCCTCGGGCTATGGCATGCCGATCGGCCGAATGCTGCTGCAGGCCTTCATGGGCATGGTGCACATGACCCGCAGCCAGCCCAAGAGCACACTGACAACGCCAGGCGCGCACGTCAACGTTCTGGTGACCAAGGACGGCCGCGCCTACATGCCCAACAACGTCGGCGCACGCTCCGAGGCACTGGTTGGGTTGATCGCGAACGCTGACCTGCGCGTTTCTACTGTCGACGACGACGGCCTGATCATCAACACCGGCCGCTCTTCCCGCTTCGCGACGCCGGGACAGGTCAACGCCCTGCTCACGATGTGGGGCGGGCAATGTGCCGCTCCCGGTTGCACGCACTCCCGCTTCATCGAAATCCACCACATCAAGGAATGGTCCGAGGGCGGTATGACCGATCTAGAAAACCTGCTGCCACTCTGTTCCGCCTGCCACTCGTTGGTCACGGATGGCTACCTCGAAACCGTCAAGGACGGCAGCGACGTGCACTTCATCTACCAGGACGGCACCCGCTACATCTCGGACAACTACTCCCTGCCACGGCGCCGCGACAACGCACAGACCTGGGCAGAAAGCGGGGGAGGATTCGACGACTAGAAAGGGGAGAAGCCCCGACTGAACCAGCCGGGGCACCAATAACGTCAGGCTTATCTGCTTTAGCGAAGAAGGCTAGAAAGTGAGGGAAGCTCAACACCCGGGATCTTGCCTGCTGCGGTGTACAGCAGAGCTAGGACCGCAATCGGAGCCAGAACCAAAAACGCGATGGTTCCAGGGCGATATGCATTCTTTGGGTGCAGCAGCACATTCATGCACGTGCCTTCGTTAGACGAGCCTTTGACATCAAGCTCTTCGACAAAATTATCAACAATGCTCTCGTAGAAATCTTTTGCAAACTTGTCTACATCATCTGTCGGCGCCTCAGCACGCTTCTCATCAAGGTCGTTGAGTGTGGCGACGCAATTAAAGTACGCGATGGAGGATGTTTGCGCGTGGGCGAACTGTGTTGGAACAACAGCGAGCGACAGGGCGGTGGTGGCTGCCACGGAGGCTGCAACAATACGGCGCTTCATTGGGGTCTCCTTACCCGAAACTGAATATGCGCTGTCAGATATCTGAGCCTAGTCAGTTAAGCATGACACCCGTTAACAACAAAACGGGCGAACCCCTCACACCACCAGGTTCACCAGCAGCATGTACACGGCGGTGCCGGCGAAGATGGAGAGGTCGGCGCGGCGTCGCCAGGCGTGGAGCACGAACGTAATCACCAAAGCCGCGAGGGCGGACCAGAAGCGGCCGGGGTTTCCAGCTTCGCCCGCGATGGTGTACACGACCAGGACGGTCATCACGCCGACGGGCATGAGGACGGCGAGGAAGTCGATGAACGGGCTGCCCTTGAGGTACCGCGTGAGCGCGAAGGGCAGGGCGCGCAGCAGGAAGGTCACGATGCCGGCCGAGATGATCACGGCGGCGGCCATGCCGAGGGTGACGCCGTCGGGGAGTCCGAGGGTGCTCATTTATTTCACCTGCCAGGTGAGGAGGTCGTCGATACGCGGTGCCCAGAACCGCAGCAACAGCACGCCGAAGTAGGCGAGCAGGCCGATGATGATCATCTGGTCGGGGAAGATGAACGCCGCGACCACGGCCAGCGCACCCGCGATGAGTGGGGCGGAGAGGTCCTTGCTGCTTTGGAATGCCTCGTAGGCGAGGACGGCGAACAGGGCGGTGAGAGCGAATTCGAAGCCTTCGATGTCCTCCGGGATGAGGTTGCCCACGAGTGCGCCGATGATGCCCGGCAGGATCCACGACGCGTTGATCAGCATCGCGCTGGTCATCAAGCGGGCATGAGTCAGGCGCGCGCCATTAGCGACGAGCGTGGACGTCAGCGCGTAGAGCTCATCGGTCACGCCGTAGGTGAGGTACAGGCGCGGCAGCCCGGGGCGCGCGACGTCGCGGGGGAAGGTGAGGCCGTAGAAGATGTGGCGGAAGTTCACCATGAACGCGGTCAGGGCGGAGGAGAACACTCCGAACCCGCTGGTCACCATGCTGATGGCGAGGAATTCCATCGAGCCGGAATAGATAATGACGGAGAAGATCGGAGCCCACCACCATGCGAAACCGGCTTGCGTAACCAGCAACCCGAACGCCAGCCCGAGCGGCACCAAACCGAGGCAGACGAGCCATGAGTCCTTCAGGCCGAGGCGGATCTGCCGCTTTGTTTCACGTGAAACACCCAATTAGTTGTCCTCCAGATTCGCCGGGAAGGTGGCGAACAGAGGCAAGGGCATTGCTTGGCGACGCATCACGTCCCCCCACAAATCCGCACCCGCCGGAGCGATCACGTCGGAGGGCAGGGCGGGGGCGACGAACCAGTCGCCACGCAGGATCTCTTCGTCGAGTTGGCCCGGCTCCCACTCGGCGTAGCCGGCGAAGATGCGAACACCGTCGATGTCGGCGGAGACAAGCTCCGGTTCAACGTTGAGGTTGAGCAGCACGAGGCGGTTGGCCATGCGCTGGAAGTACGGGTTGGCGTCGATGTCCACGCCGGGGGAGGTGACGCCGAGGCACACTGCGGCCTCGGGGCGGACGGGCCCGCCAATGTGCACAGCCTGGGGCTTGGCGGCGAGGTCGGCCCACGCAGGGATCACGTTGGCAAGCGCGGTCTCGCTGCGTCGGTTCAACACGACGCCGAGGGTGCGATCCGCACTCTGTTCGATGATGAGCACCACGGTGCGGGCGAACTCGGGGGAGTACATGCCGGGTGCGGCGACGAGCAGCATGCCGGGTTCGGGGTCAGTGCGCTCGAGGGCGTTGAAGAGGCGATCGGCGTAGAAGTACTCAGGCATTCTCGTTCTCCCACCAGGTTTTGAGTTCGGCGACGGCCTCGTCGTGGTCGAGCTCGCCACGCTCGAGGCGCAGTTCCTTCAGATACTTCCACGCCTTGCCAACCTCCGGGCCCGGTTTGAGGCCGAGGATCTGCATGATCTCGTTGCCATCCAGGTCCGGGCGCACGCGAGCGAGGTCCTCCTTGGCGGCGATGTCGGCGATGCGCTCCTCCAGGTGGTCGTAGGTGCGCTGGAGGCGCGCGGCCTTCCTGGGGTTGCGGGTGGTGCAATCCGCACGAACGAGTTTGTGCAGCTTAGGCAGCAATTCGCCGGCGTCGGTGACGTAACGGCGCACGGCAGAATCGGTCCACTGCCCCTCGCCGAAGCCGTGGAAACGCATGTGCAAGAACACGAGCTGGCCCACGTCGGAAATGACGTGCTTCGGGTACTTCAGGGCCTTGAGGCGCTTGCGGGTCATCTTCGCGCCGACCACTTCGTGGTGGTAGAAGGTCACCCCACCGCCTTCCTTCGGCGCGCGAGTGGCGGGTTTGCCGATGTCGTGCATGAGCGCCGCCCAGCGCAGCTTCAGGTCAGGGCCTTCGTCCGAGTCTTCAAGTTCGGTGGCCTGGCGCAGCACGGTCAGGGAGTGGCGGTAGACGTCCTTGTGCTGCATGTGCTCGTCAGTCTCGAGTTGCAGGGCAGGGATCTCGGGCAGGATGTACTCGGCAACACCGGTGGCCACGAGCAGGTCGATGCCCTCCCAGGGGCGCGAGCCGCACATGAGTTTGTCCAGTTCGGCCTGGACGCGCTCGACGGTGATGCGCTGGATCTCACCGGCCATGTCGCGCATCGCATCGAAGACGCGGTCGGCCACCGTAAAGCCCAGTTGGGAGACGAAGCGGGCGGCGCGCAGCATGCGCAGCGGGTCGTCGCGGAACGACACCTCCGGCTCCTGCGGGGTGTCCAGCACGCCCACGACCAGGTCAGACAGGCCGTTGACGGGGTCGTGGAAGGTGGGGGCGAGGTGGTCGTCGACAAGCGAGAGCTCGATGGCCATCGCGTTGCAGGCGAAGTCGCGGCGCACGAGGTCGCCTTCGAGGGTGTCGCCGAAGGTGACTTCGGGGTTGCGGGTGACGCCATCGTAAAGATCGGAGCGGAACGTCGTAATTTCCACGGTTTCGCCGTGCCGGATCGCGGAGACGGTGCCGAACTCGATGCCGGTGTCCCACACTTTCTCGCCCCACTCCGCGAGAATTTCCTGGATAACCGCAGGTCGGGCGGAGGTAGTGAAGTCCAAATCGTGCACCCCGCGGCCCAGCATGGCGTCGCGGACGGAACCGCCGACAATATATAAGGACTCGCCGCGCGCCGCGAAGAGTCGGGCAAGCGGCTCCAGCAGGGCAGATTGCTTCTCGACGACCCCCTGCGCTCGGGCCATCAACGCGGCGGGGGCAAGTGGGTCGTTCGGATCGGGCATGTCGAAAAGCTTTGTCACCTTGGACACGATACCCGCCACCCCCGCGCGTGGAGTACCACAACCGGCCTGAAGCCGGATAGCATGGCACGAATGAGTGACAACACGCGGCCTGTACCGGGTCCCCCCAGCGGTAAGGGGGGATCCGGCGGGCGGCGTCGTCCGCGGAAGCGCCGCGGCGGCCAGAATAAAAACCAGCAGGGCCAGGACAAGAACCAGTCAGAAGGCGGCGACAAGCCGAAGAAGAAGCAACACCGTCGCCGTAACCCGAACAACCGCCGGAGGGGCGGGCGCGGGAATCAGCGGAACCGAAACCGCAACCAGCATCGCCGTCATTCGCAGTACAACCGCCAGCACGACTCTTCGATGGAGGTGCGCGACGAGACCTCGGCCGGTGGTCTGGTGGTCTCCGGTATGGCGGAGGCTGTCAGCCCGGACGGCAAGGTAGACATGAGCCGCATCTACGTCGCGCTGATTGGCCGGCTGGATCGCCGTGGGCGGTTGTTGTGGTCGATGCCGAAGGGCCACGTCGAGGATGGCGAGCACCAGTGGCGCACCGCAGAGCGTGAGGTCTGGGAGGAGACCGGTATTACCGGCGAGGCCTTCGACACCCTGGGCACCATTGATTATTGGTTTGTGTCCGACGGAGTACGGATCCACAAGACGGTGCACCACAACCTGCTGCGGTTTGTGGACGGCGTGTTTAACGACGAAGACCCGGAGGTCACCGAAGTGGCCTGGGTGCCCATGAGCGAGTTGATGGAGCACCTTGCGTATGCCGACGAGCGCAAGCTGGCGCGTATCGCGTTTGA
The DNA here is from genome assembly GCF_030408635.1 of Corynebacterium coyleae. Taxonomy (NCBI): domain Bacteria; kingdom Bacillati; phylum Actinomycetota; class Actinomycetes; order Mycobacteriales; family Corynebacteriaceae; genus Corynebacterium; species Corynebacterium coyleae. The sequence goes on from NZ_CP047198.1 coordinate 2,493,960, forward strand.
CCGGATGCCTGAGCTGGCTCGGAAGGAAGTCGCCGCCGGAAGGTCTACCCCGCGATGATTCGGCCGATTTCCCGTCTAGCTGCGGCCGCGGTTGCGGTGGCGCTGGCGGTCCCGTCAGCGACCCCGGCTCGCGCGGTGCCCGCGGTGCCAGTGAGCCCGAAGAACCCTGAGGTTGCAGAGCAGTGGGTCAACCCGGCGGTGCGCCCGGGTGAGGGCCAGCTCGCGCGCGTGTCGCTTATCGACGCCCCCGCGGTCGTCTCCGCGCACGATCCGTTTCACGTGAAACTTCGCGTGACCAATCAGACCGACACAACCCTCGAGGGCCTCAAAGTGCTCACGCGTCGCGCCGCGCCGGTGGGCTCCGTCTCCGAGCAGCGCGTGGCCGCCGTCGCCGGGGTGGGGGAGTACAGCGTTGTGGGCGACGAGGTGGTCGTGGATACCCGGCTGCGCCCCGGCGAAAGCGCCGAGCTGTCGCTGCAGATGACCGCGCCCGGCGGCATCGGCGTGTACCCGATGATGCTGCAACTTATCGACGACACCAGCGCCACCCTGGACACCGACCGCTTCCACTTGGCCGTGCGCGGGTCGGCCGACGACGTCGAACCGGGCGGGCTGACCGCCCTGTACCCGGTCTCCGCTCCGGTGAATATCGTGCCGGGAGAGACCGGCGAGGCCCCCGAGGACCCGCCGCTGGTGCTGCAGAGCGACGCACTGGCGGAACAACTCGCGCCCGGCGGGCGCTTGGACACCCTGGTGGAGCAGTACCGCAAGGCGGTGGAAACCCCTGAGGTTGGCTACGCCACCTGCATGGCGCTCGACCCGGCGCTGGTGGACACAGTGGACCGCATGACCGGCGGCTACACCGTCAGTGATTCGCGCCCCGCCGTGGTGGAGGAACCGAAGCGTCTGCGCGACAGCTGGGGTTCGAACGACGACACGCACCGCACCCCAGGTTCCGGGGCCGAGGACGCGAAGGCGTGGCTGGACAAAGTGCGCGAGATCGCCGCGACCGGCTGCACCGTGGCGCTGCCGTGGGCGAACGCGGACCTCAACGCGGTGGCGCGTACGGGTGATCCGTGGCTGATGCGCGAGGCCGTCGAGCGCGGCCCGTTTGTGCTGCAGCGGGTGCTAGGCACGGCGGGCACAATCAATACGGTGGTCGCTGGCACCGGCTACATCGAGGCAGGCGCCGGGCCGGCGCTTGGCTGGGCGGACCACACCCGCTCCACGGTGTTCGACGGGGGGATGCACGCCGCGTGGGAGGCGGCCCAAGCTGACAGCGCGTCCGACGCCGAAGCCGACTCCCACCAGAGCGCGCTCGAACGCGCGGAGCTCGCAGACTTCTCGGGCGCGGCGGCGCCGGTGCCGGAGGTGCCGGTGCAGGTACTCGTCGCAAAGCATGCGGATGCGCAACGTTTCACGTGGAACACTGCCGGCGTGATGGAGGTCGGGTACCAGGATTCGCTGGCCGCGGTGCTAGCGGCGACGGGGGAGCACCCCGAAACGCCTGGTTACACCAACCCGAGCCTGCGGTTCGACTACACCATGGACTCCAAGACCGCGCGCGATGTGAACGCCGCCGCCGCGATGCGGCTTGCCGCCCAGAACGCCACCACGCGTGAGGACGACGCACCGACGCAGCCTGTGATGGTCAACCCACCGGCGACGTGGGACGCGAAAACCGCCGCGGTGTTCCTTGGCACAATCGCTGGCCTAATCGCCGACGGAACCTCCCGCCCGATCTCGTTCGGCGACTACCTCGCCGCCCCGCCGGAGGTCCCACCCGCCGACACCACGGCCACATTCTCGGACCCCGCCGCCTTCACCGACGCGGAAATCCTGCAGGTCACACAGCAAAACAGCTTCATCAACGACATCACCGCGCTCATGGCAAACGACCCCGCCATCGCGCTGACCCGCTACGGCTTCACCCTGCCACTGCGCCGCGACATGCTCGTCGCGCTCAGCACCAACAGACGCAGGGCACTTTCGCTTTACGACGACGCCGTGCGCGCCACCGGCGACCGCCTCGCCGCCAGCCGGGCAACGCTGAACGATCTGCGCGATTCCGTGACGTTGATTCCGCCGGGGAACGTGTACACCAGGGCGTCGTCGTCAAGCCCACTGCTCATCGTCGCCCAAAACGGCATGCCGCTGCCGGTGCAAACCCAGATCCGCTACTGGGGGCCCGACGGCGCGAAACTGAACGTGCCGGGGACGCTGAAGATCCCCGCACGCGGCTCCGTCACCGTCCAGATGACCGCCGACCTGCCCGACAACAACCGCGGCACCGACCTGCAGCTTTACCTCGCGGGTGCCTCGGCCCAACCGATCTCGCGCCCGGTGGACATCTCCGTGCGCACCGCCGGGCTACAACTCGGCGGGTGGGCGCTCGCCGGCGCGCTGATCGCCGCGATGCTGGCGCTCCTGCTCATCACCCGCAGGAAAGCGCCGCCGAACAGGCGCCCAACCAAACGCCCACCACCCAGCAACCCACGTGAACGGAGACAGCCGTGACAGCACAGGACAACAGCCAGCCCGAGGCTGGCCTGCGCCGCCGCATCGTCGCCCCGGCACCCCCGGCGCCAGTACCGGCCCCGCGCGAGCCGAAGCCGCCCACCCCGGCGGCAACCGGCCTGCCGGACAAGTCCCTGCTGACCACCAGCCCCAAGGGCGAGACCATCGCCCCGCCGCCGACAGCTGACGACGCCGCCGCAGTCGCCACAGCCGCGACAAGCGTTGCGGTCGCCGAGCCCGCCGAGCCTGCCGAGGACACCAAACCGAGCGAGGGCGAAAAGGTCGTCCGCGCCACCGGCTCGATGGCGATTGCCACGCTGATCTCGCGCATCACCGGCTTCATCCGCACCGTGCTCATCGGTGCAGCGCTCGGCGAGGTTGTCGCCTCCGCGTTCAACACCGCCAACACGCTGCCGAACCTGATCACAGAGATCGTGCTCGGCTCCGTGCTCACCGCACTCGTCGTGCCGGTGCTCGTCCGCGCGGAGAAAGAGGACGCCGACCACGGCGCCGCCTTCATCCGTCGCCTGTTCACGCTCACGCTGACACTGATGACGGTGGTCACGCTGCTCGCCGTCGTCGGCGCGCCGTGGCTGACCGAGATGATGCTGGACGAGGACTCGACAGGCAACCTCGTCCAAACCACATCCTTTGCCTACCTGCTGCTGCCGCAGATCTTCTTCTACGGCATGTTCTCCCTGTTCATGGCCATCCTGAACACGAAGGAACACTTCCGGCCGGGCGCATGGGCACCGGTGGCCAACAACGTCGTGTCTATTGCGGTGCTGGTGGCGTATATGGCGTTGCCGGGGACGTTGAATCCGGCGGCGCCGTCGTCGATAAGCAATCCGCACGTCATGCTGCTTGGCCTGGGCACCACCGCAGGCGTAGTGGTGCAGTGCCTGATCATGCTGCCCGCACTGCGGAAACTGGGCATCGACCTGCGACCGCTGTGGGGGATCGACGAGCGCCTCAAGCAGTTCGGCGGCATGGCCCTGGCCATCATCACCTATGTGGCGATCAGCCAGCTGGGCTACGTGATCACCACCCGCATCGCGTTCGCGGCGGACCCGGCGGCACAGTTCATCTACCAACAGCACTGGATGCTGCTGCAGATGCCATACGGCATCATCGGCGTGACCCTGCTGACCGCGATCATGCCGCGCCTGTCGCGCAACGCCGCCGACGGCGACGACAAGGCCGTTGTGCACGACCTGACCATGGGCACCAAACTGACGTTTATCGCCCTGCTGCCGATCATCGTGTTCATGACGGCGCTCGGCCCTGACATCGCCAGCGCCCTGTTCGCCTACGGCTCATTTAGCGACGAAGCCGCCTACACCCTCGGCCTGACCATCAGCGCCGCCGCGTTCACGCTCATCCCGTACGCGCTGGTCATGCTGCACCTGCGTGTGTTCTACGCGCGCGAGGAGGCCTGGACGCCGACGTTCATCATCGCCGGCATCACCGGCACCAAAATTGCGCTGTCCATGCTGGCGCCGACCATCGCCAGCGAGCCGGGCCACGTGGTCATCCTGCTGGGCGCCGCGAACGGGTTCGGCTTCGTGGCCGGCGCGATCATCGGTGCGCTGCTACTGCGCCGCAAGCTTGGCACCCTGCAGTTCCGTGAGGTGCTACGCACGTCCCTGTGGGCCATCGGTGCGTCCGCCGTCGGTGTTGCCGCGGTGTTCGGCGTGCGCTGGTTGCTTCGCGACGTCGCCGGCCTCCACCTCCCGGAAGCCCTTGGGCGCATGATCGGTGCGCCGTCGCTGGGATCGCTGATCGAGATCGCATTGCTCGGCGTGCTGTTCCTCATCGTCACCGGCGTCGTGCTGTCGCGCTCCGGCCTGCCGGAAGTGCAGAACCTGGGCTCCGCCGTGGGCCGCATCCCGGGCCTGGGCCGGTTCATCACCGCGGATGCCGACCGCGGCCTCGAGGTGGGCCAGGTCGACCCACGCGAGATGTCCAACCAGTTCCTCGCCGCCGACACCTTCAACGCCTCCCCGGTACCACCACCGATGTCCGCCGGTGTGGTTCGTGGCCCGCGCCTCGTGCCCGGTGCGTCCGTGTCCGACGGCCGGTTCCGCCTCATCCGTGACCACGGCGCGTCCTCCAGCGCACGCTTCTGGCAGGCCCGCGAGATTGCCACCGGCCGCAACGTCGCCCTGACGTTCGTGGACACCACCGGTTCCGCCCCGATGGCGCCCGCCACCCCGCGCGAGGCCGCCCTCCAGGCCGCCGGTATCGCGCGCCGTACCCGCCAGCTCGTCAACATGCACCTGCCAGCGCTGCCGGACCACGTGGAGATCCTGTCGTTCCGCTCCGGCGCCGTCGTGGTGTCCGACTGGATCGAGGGCTCCTCGGTGAAGGCTGTTGCGGAGTCGGGCCAGACGCTGCACACGGAGGCCGTCGCCAATGCGCTCGTGCCGCTGGCTGCTGCGTTGGCCACCGCGCACGAGGCCGGCGTGCCGCTGGGTCTGGACAACCGCCAGCAGTTGCGCATTGATACAGACGGCATCGTGCGCCTCGCATTCCCGGCCGTCCTGCCGGATGCGACGAAGCCGACCGACGCCGAGGCGTTCGCCGCCGCCCTGGAGTTGCTGACCTCCAACGTCACCTCCGACGACCTCGCCGAGATCACCGCCCGCACGCGTGCGCTTGTCGACGCCGACGCCGTCGACCAAGCCGCCTTCCGCGAAATCGCCACCGCCCTGAAGGAAGCAGCCAACCTGCCGGGCTCGCGCCGCCACAGCGAGGAAGACGACACCCCGACCGACACCATCCCCGTCGTCGAGGTGCCCGAGTCCGTCGAGCCCGTGCCCGAGCACGTGGAGGACCCGGACGTGATCCACGGTGGCTTCGGCAGCGGCCGCACCAAGCCGTTGACAATCGCGCTGGTCACACTGGTGGCCGTGGCTGCCGCAGTGGCGATCGGTGTGCTGACGACCTACCTGGTGGACATCGTCTCCGGGGAGGAAGAAGAGGAAGCCGTCGCGACATCCTCCGTGGCGCCCGCCCCTCGCGTACCGGTGCTCATTGCACCGCTGGAGGCTGTTGCCGGCTCTGATGCTCACGCCGCCGTTGACGGTGATCGGGCCACGAAGTGGGAGGTCGGAGGGGATCTCGTCGTCAAGCAAAGCAACGGTCAGCCGTTCGACCTCGAGCAAGTGCTTATCGACGCCTCCGGCGCAACCGGCGCAACCTTCACCATCTCCGGCGTGCCCGCGGGTGGTCAAGCGCCTGTGGTGCTGTCGGAGGGCACGGTGCGCACCGGCCAGATCAGTGCCGATGTGGACTACACCGGCGCGCTGACCGAGGTCATCATCTCCTTCACCCCGGCGGAACAGAAACCGCTCGAAATTTCGGAAGTTTCGTTGGCAGGGCATGTGGATGTCCAATAGATTGTGCAATTGACCCCTTCCCTTCCGGGGAGGGGTCGTGCACACTGGGGGTCAACACTTTTCTGGGGGGAATCATGGATTACCGCAATGACCGGGCTCTAGTCGCCCAATACCTCGACGGGGACCGACGAGCGTTCAGGCAGATCGTCAAACGCCACCACAAAGCCATGTACTACGTGGCCCGCAACTACACGCGCAACGACCAAGACGCGCAGGACATCGTCCAGGACGCGTTCTTCAAGGCGGCACGCAGCCTGCACACCTACCGCGGGGAAGCGAAGCTATCCACGTGGCTGCACCGCATGACCATCAACGCCGCCATCGACCACCAACGCAAGTTCACGCGCGCGGGCGCACAGGCGAGTCTTGACGACGACGCCGTGGCCGTCAGCAGCGACATGAACAAATACCTCGCCTACAACCCCATGGAGGCCATGGAACGCACCATCGCGATGCGCCAGGCGCTCAACGTGTTGCCGTCGGGGCAGCGTAAGGCACTGTGGCTGATCGATGTCGCAGGCATGTCCGTCGAGCACGCCGCCCACGAATTAGGCGTGAAACCGGGCACCGTGAAGTCCCGGAGATACCGTGCCCGGGAGGCAGTAGCTGCAGCAATCGGGGAGAGGTTAACAAGCAGCTAGACTCACCGATATGAACTTCTCCGGATTCAATTTCGTTACCCCGCAGACCGACGAAAGCGGCGATTCCGCAACGGAACCCGCCACCGCCCGCACCGATGTAGACACCATCCACGATGTGATCATCATCGGCTCCGGACCGGCCGGCTACACCGCCGCGCTCTACGCCGCTCGCGCCGAGCTCAAGCCCCTCGTATTCGAGGGTTACGAGTTCGGCGGCGAACTCATGAACACCACCGACGTGGAGAACTTCCCCGGCTTCCCCGAGGGCGTGCTCGGCCCAGACCTGATGGGCAACATGCGCGAGCAGGCCGAAAAGTTTGGTGCAGACCTGCGCCCTGAACTGGTAGACCGCGTGGACTTCTCCGGCGAGATTAAGAAAGTGTTCGTGGACGACGAGGAGTTCCACGCCCGCGCCGTCATCCTTGCCACCGGTGCAGCCCCACGCCACCTGGGCATCCCGGGCGAGGCCGAACTGACCGGCCGTGGCGTGTCCACCTGCGCCACCTGCGACGGTTTCTTCTTCAAAGACCAGCACATCGCCGTCGTCGGTGGTGGCGACTCCGCAATGGAGGAAGCAACCTTCCTGACCAAGTTTGGCTACAAGGTCACCCTGATCCACCGTTCGGAGAACTTCCGTGCCTCCGCCATCATGCTGGAGCGCGCGCGACAGAACGAGAAGATCGAGTTTGTCACCAACACCGTCGTCGAGTCCGTCGTTGAGGCAGACGGCAAGGTCGGCGGACTGAACGTACGCAACGTGGAAACCGGCGAAGAGTCCGTCCTGGATGCCACCGCGTTGTTCGTTGCTATCGGCCACGACCCGCGCTCCGGGTTCCTCGAGGGCCAGGTTGCTGTAGACGAGGGCGGTTACGTTTCGGTGGAGGATCCGTCGACACGCACCAGCGTCGCCGGTGTGTTCGCCTGCGGTGACCTGGTGGACAAGACATACCGTCAGGCCATCACGGCGGCTGGTTCGGGCTGCCGTGCCGCGTTGGACGCACAGCACTATCTCGCGGAGCTGTAAACTAACGGCCATGAGCGCACCAGTAGATGTCACCCAGGCCACCTTCAAGAGCGAGGTCATCGAGTCCGACACCCCGGTTCTCGTGGACTTCTGGGCAGAGTGGTGCGGCCCGTGCCGCAAACTCTCCCCGTTGCTCGATGAGATCGCGTCGGAGATGGCAGGCCAGGTTAAGGTAGCCAAGGTCAACGTGGACAACGAGCGCACCCTGGGCGCAATGTTCCAGGTCATGTCCATTCCGACCGTGCTGCTGTTCAAGGACGGCAAGCGCGTCGACGAGTTTGTGGGTCTGCGTCCGAAGTCGGAGATCGTCGCTAAGATCCAGGCGCAGCTCGACGCGTAAGCTGTTGTAGTTGGTTTTGTTTTTTCGACCGGGAAAGTTAGGTGCTTAGTGCAAGACTTGCTGCACGTTGGCGACTCCAGCTCGCGGGTTGCCGAGGTTCGGTTGTCGCTGGCCCGCCTCGGTCTCCTCGACGGATACGAAGGCGAAATCGATAGCACGCGTCGCTTCACCGAAAGCGAGATGCTTTTCGACGACACCCTCGCCGAAGCCCTCAAAGCCTTCCAACAATCTCGCGGCATTTTGCCGTCTGGCTCCATCGACGACCTGACGCTCCGCGAGCTGCGCGAAGCCTCCTACACGTTGGGCGCGCGCGTGCTGAGCTACCAGCCGGGCCAGGAAATGGTCGGCGACGATGTGGGTCAGTTGCAGACGCAGCTTCACGAGCTCGGCTTTTACTCCAACCGCATCGACGGCCGCTTCGGCCCCGCGACCTACGAAGCGTTGATGAACTACCAGTTGAACTCCGGTTTGGAGGACGACGGTGTGTGCGGCCCCGACACGTTGCATGCGTTGTCCCTGCTTGGCCGCCGCATCACCGGTGGTTCCGCCCAGGCGATCCGTGAACGTGAGACCGTCCGGCAGGCCGGCCCGAACCTGGCTGGTAAGCGCGTAGTCATCGACCCTGACCTCGGTGGTTCCGACAAGGGCCTGGTTGTGGAGGGTCCGTACGGCCCCATCACGGAGGAGGAGATCCTCTGGGACCTCGCCCAGCGTATCGAGGGCCGCATGGTCGCCACCGGCATGGAAACCATCCTGTCCCGCCCACGTGGCGACAACCCTACGAACAAGCACCGCGCCGACCTGGCCAACGGGTTTAACGCGGACCTCTTGATCTCCCTCCGCCTGGATTCCTACCCGAACGAGAAGGCCAACGGCGTCGCCACCTTCTACTTCGGTTCCGAGCACGGCAGCTCGTCGCTTACCGGCGAGACCCTGTCCGGCTACATCCAGCGCGAAATCGCCGCCCGAACTGACCTGCAGAATTGCCGAAACCACGCCCGCACCTGGGAGATGCTGCGGATGACCCGCATGCCGTCGGTGGAGCTCGTGGCCGGCTACCTCACCAACCCGGGCGACCTGGCCGTACTTACCGACCCCGCCCAGCGCGACGCCATCGCCGAAGCCGTCGTCGTCGCCGTGAAGCGCCTCTACCTGCTGGACCACGACACCCGCCCGACCGGCACCTACTCCTTCAAGGAGCTACTGCGCGAAGAGCAGGCCTAACCGCCCTCCCAGCCCTCTTTTACCCAAATAGTTCGCGGCCTGGGAACTATTTCGGCATTCCGGGCCCAAATAGTTCACTTCGCCCAGGTCGCGCCGTCGCGGGCCGAAGATAGTTCCCGGGCCTAACGCGATCTGCCGATTTCCGTGGAGCTTTTTTGGTGGGAGGAGCGGCAACGGCCTAGATCGCGGCAGCGGTCGCCCGTCGCCCAATCACTGACACATTGCGGCAGAATCTGTCAGCCGCCGGTAAACGTGCAGGTCAGAAACGACCCTGACAAAGTCCGGCAGAATCTGTCAGAATCGGCTGCCGGTGGCGGGCACGGCAGGCAGCGTGGCGGGCAGACAGCGGGCATGCGGACACCGCGGGCGCACAGGCGACCCAAACCAACCGCCCAAACCAGCCGCCTAAAACCCCTAGTCGGTGCCTTGGATGAGCCCCATGATGCGCTCGAAGTCGTCCTTATCACCGAACTCGACGACGATCTTGCCCTTGCGCTTGCCCATGGTGACTGAAACCTTCGTGTCCCAGATGTCGGCAAGCGAGTCGGCGGCCTGGGTGAGGTACTCCGGCTGGGGGACAGGCTGGCGCTTCGGCTTATCCGGCACCTTGCCGCCTGCGTTGATCATGGATACGGCCTCTTCGGTGGCGCGCACGGACAGGCCTTCGGCGACGATGCGGTCGGCGAGTTGGGCCTGGGCGTCGGTGGTGTCGTCGCCAAGTTTGATGCCCAAAAGCGCACGGGCGTGGCCGGCGGACAGCACACCGGCGGCGACGCGGCGCTGCACCGGAACCGGCAGCTTGAGCAGGCGGATCGCGTTGGTGATCACGGGGCGGGAGCGGCCGAGCCGGTCGGCGAGTTGTTCTTGGGTGACGCCGAACTCGTCGAGAAGTTGCTGGTAGGCGGCAGCTTCTTCGAGTGGATTCAACTGCACGCGGTGGATGTTTTCCAGCAGTGCGTCGCGGAGCATGTCCTCGTCGGAGGTTTCGCGCACGATCGCCGGGATGTGCTTGAGGCCTGCCTTGGAGGAGGCGCGCCAACGGCGCTCGCCCATGATGAGTTCAAAGCCTTCGGGGGTGTCGCGTACGACGATGGGTTGGAGGAGGCCGAACTCGCGGATGGAGTGGACCAGTTCGGCGAGCTCATCCTCGTCGAAGACCTGGCGTGGCTGCTTCGGGTTCGGGATGATCTGGCCGATCGGGATTTCCTGGTATCGGGCGCCCACCGGCACCGGCTGCATGACGTTGTCCTGCTTCGCAGTAACGGTCGGCGCGCCCTTCACAGCCCGCGGCGCACCCTTCGGCGCCCCCTTAGGCGCTCCCTTCTTCGCAGCACCAGAACCAGCACCAGAGCCCTTGTCCTGCTTGCCGAAGATCACGTCGGAGGCGTTGCCACCGATGCCGGGGGTTTTGCCGTTCTTGTCAATGTCTGCGGGTGCCGACGGGATCAGTGCTGCCAGTCCGCGGCCGAGGCCGCCTTTGCGTTCTGCCATGGTTTAGTCCTCCTCGGAAGAGCTGTCGAGTTGGGCGGAGACTTCCGGGCTCACGCCGATTGGGCCGGTGGTGGGGTGGGGTTGGTAGTCGCCGCGCAGCGCGAGTTCTTTGGCTGCGTCGAAGTAGGCGAGTGCGCCGCGGGAGCCGGGGTCGTAGTCGATGACGGTCTGGCCGTAGCCCGGCGCTTCGGAGACCTTCACGGAGCGGGGGATGACGTTGTTCAGCACGACTTGGCCGAATTGGCCACGGACCTCGTCGGCGACGTCGGCGGCAAGCCGGGTGCGGGCGTCGTACATGGTCAGCAGGATCGCGGAGATGTGCAGGTTGTGGTTGAGGTGTTCGCGGATCATGCCGATGTTGCCCAGCAGCTGCCCCACGCCTTCGAGTGCGTAGTACTCGCATTGGATGGGGATGAGTACTTCGTCGACGGCGGTCATCGCGTTGATGGTCAGCAGCCCGAGGGATGGTGGGCAGTCGATGAACACGTAGTCGAAGCCGTGTTCTTGCATGAAACCGCGGCGGATGGCGTCGTGGAGTCTGTATTCGCGGCGCACCATGGACACCAGCTCGATTTCCGCGCCGGCGAGGTCGATGGTGGCGGGGATGCAGAACAGGTTCTCGTTGTCTGCGTGGGCCTGCACGGCGTCGGCGGCGTCGGCCTCACCGATGAGCACTTCGTAGCTAGAGGTGGTGCCGGAGGTGTGTTCGGCGCCGAGGGCGGTTGAGGCGTTGCCCTGCGGATCCAGGTCGATCACCAGCACTTTCATGCCCTGGCGGCTCAGTGACGCCGCGAGGTTGACGCTGGTTGTGGTTTTGCCGACGCCGCCTTTTTGGTTGGCAACGGTGATCACGCGGGGTTGGTCGGGTCGCGGGAGCGTTTCGCTTCTCGACGACACCCTCGCCGCCCGCATCGCCTCCTCCATCAAAGGCGTGTCATCGTAGTGATCCACTTATTCCCCCTTCTTCTTGCGGGTGATGCGGATTAGGGTGGTTGGCTGTTCAAGCGTAGTCGCACCCACGGTGAGAATCTCGGGATCCTTACCGCCAGCCTTGGCGATGAGCTTGGCGTCGCGCTCCAGCTCCTCGGCGACGGATTCGCCCTTCATGGCGATCATGGCCCCACCGCCCTGCAGCAGCGGAAGCGACCAGCCGGCAAGTTTGCCCAAGGGTGCCACGGCGCGGGAGGTCACGGCGTCGAAGGATGCCTTCGGCTGCTCCTCGGCGCGGCCACGGATGACGGTGACGTTGTCCAGGCCGAGCTCCTCGGTGATCTCGCGCAGGTAGGTGGAGCGCTTCAGCAGCGGCTCGATGAGCGTGATCTTCAGGTCCGGCCGAGCGATCGCCAGCGGGATTCCCGGCAGGCCGGCGCCGGAGCCGATGTCCGCCACCCTCAGCCCTTCCTCAAACGCTTCCGAGATCACCGCGCAGTTCAGGATGTGGCGCTCCCAAAGGCGCGCGACTTCCTTGGGGCCGATGAAGCCACGCTCGGCGGCGGTGGTGGCCAGCGACTGATGGTACGCCTCGGCCAATGCGAGGCGATCTCCGAAAACTTGGGCTGCGGCTGCAGGGGAGGTATCCGACATGCAGAACACTGTAGTCGGCTCTCCGACACGACCCCACACCATATATATGGGTATGAAAAACGCCCCGGGTGGGGCCGGGGCGTCGTCGAGAAGCAAATGCTTAGTTGCCTTGCTTACGCTGCTTCTTCGTGCGGCGATCCACCTTGCGGGCACCCGGGGCAGGCGCGGTGGTGCGCTTCATCTCCACCTTGCGGGCCTCCTCGGCGGCCTCCTCCGCGTCCATCTTGTTGTTCAGGAAACGGGTCTGGAAGAAGGTCCAGACGTTGTTGGTCAGCATGTAGAACAGCAGGCCGATGTGCCAGATGACACCGGTGGCCAGAATCATGATGGGGAAGAACCAGAGCATCATCTTGTTCATCATGCCCATCTGGGATTCCATCATCGCGGCCATCTCGCCCTGCGGCTTCGCGGTCTTGCCGGCAGCCTTGCGGGCGGCCTGGCGGTTGATCATGATGCGGGCGTTAAAGTGGGTAAACGCAGCACACAGCACAACCAGCGGGGCGCAGACGGCAATGATGTTCGCGCGCGTCAGGTCAGCGTTACCGAAGGCTGCGAACATCTCCTCCGGCATCGACATGTACGCCGACAGCGGCACACCGAGGAAGTCCGCGTCCAGGAAGGACTGCACGTCCGACGGCGGGAAGGCGTAGTTGGCGGTGTTGCGGTTCTGCTCAACCGTGAAACCAAGGCCAACGCCGCCGCCGTCACCGGTGCGGTTGAAGGAACGCAGCACGTGCAGCAGGCCAATAAAAATCGGCATCTGCACCAGCGGCACGATGCAGGATGCCAGCGGGTTGGTACCCATCTCGCGGTAGAGCTTCTGCGTCTCCTCCGCAATTTTTTGCTGGTCGCCCTTGTACTTCTCGCGGATTTCCTGCATCCGCGGCTGCATCTCCTGCATCTTGCGGGTGGACCGCATCTGGTTCACCATCGGCTTCAGCAGCAGCAGACGCACCGTGCATGTCAGCAGCACGATGGCGAGGATCCAGGAAATACCTGAATCCTTCGGAAGGATGAAGCCGAGAACCTCGTGCCAGAACTTCAGCACCCAGGAAATCGGCCAATAAATGAAATTCAGCACGTTTCGGTGTTACTCCTCACTCAATTCGATGCTGCCCGGGACAGGGTCGTAGCCCCCCGGGTGCCAGGGTCCGCATTTGCAGATCCGGGCCGCCGCCAGCATCCCACCACGTAGAGCGCCGTGCCGAGACACAGCTTCGAGCCCATACGCGCTGCATACCGGCAGAAAACGACAGGTCCCGCCCATTTTAAGGGGTGAGAGGTATTTTTGGTAGCCGCGAATCAGCCCGACCAGCGCTTTGGCGGCCGGTCCGCGGGCGGCGGGGATTTCGCCGCCGGCGAAGTTGTAGTACGCCATCAGCGGTTCAGCGCTTTGGTGATGGCGCGTTCCATGTCGCGCGCGAGGTCATCACTGGTTGCGGTGGCTGATTTCGGCAGGGCGCGAATGACGACGTCGTAATTGCGCGGCAGCTTATCGACGACCCCACGTTGCACCACCACATGCCTCAACCTCCGCGACACCGCATGGCGGGTCACGGCGTTGCCGACCTGCTTAGACACCACAAGCCCGAAACGTGGGCCACCTGTGATGACCTCGTCCGGGCGTGGGTAGACATGGACCATTAACGTGCGAGACCCCGCGCGCACTCCCTGCTTCATCGCCGTTTTGAAGTCGGCAGATGAAGTGAGTTTGTGCGGGCGGGGTAGCACGATAGTTGCGTAAGACTACGCGGAAAGGTTCGCGCGGCCCTTCTTGCGGCGCGCGGAAACGATTGCGCGGCCGGCGCGGGTCTGCATGCGAGCGCGGAAGCCGTGCTTGCGTGCGCGGCGACGGTTATTCGGCTGGAAAGTCCGCTTAGACACGGTGGACTCCTTGTGCGGTCATGAACGGCCGACGGCTCGTGAAAGCCTCCCGGGGTAGTGGCCGTTCCAAGTTTGAAACGAGTGCGTCGAGATTGCGGTTCGGCACCAGTGGATCGGTGCGCAGTCGCGTGCAGCGCCTTCGCCGGCTCGCCTTGGTAAGCGGCCCGGTGCCCGGCGGGGGCGGTGCTCTCGTGAAGCACGCCAGGGGTAACTGGCGTGAAGACGGGGTTAAGACTACGCGAGATTTGCGGCCGCGGCCAAATCAACACTCCGGGTTTCTTATCTCTCCCGAACGGGTGCCCCCGTAATTACAAGCTTGTGTTTTTTCGCAGGTCGGGCAACGAATCGCCGAAGTTTCCTGCGGGGTAACTGTGAATAGGGGGACACATGTTCGACAACAGAAGTTGTCCACAGTTTGGTGAATGACAAAACGTTAGACACTGCGAGGTCGGGCGGGGTAACAATGTTTCAACACCACAATCACACAGGCTGTTCATGCACAGCCCTGTGGATAACTGTGAAGTAATGGTTGAGACTTTCCCGGTTCGGCGGTCATTTCCGCAGGGCAGGTCAGGTTTCTGTAATTCACACAGTTATCCACAGAGGAAAATGCACCTGTGGACAACTCCCGAATGCGAAGCTGTCCACACCTGTGGATAACATTGTGGATCGGCAGGTGAGAGCCAAGCCGATCATCCTCAGCGCTT